>OZ243981.1:0-3826337 GCA_965214825.1 uncultured Pedosphaera sp. | reverse complement strand
AAATCATCGTCCAGCCAATCCTGAAACTGCCGGATGTCAAAAACCGACGTTTGCCGGCGATGAGTTTCGACCACGAAACAACGGCCACGGTCATCAAAAGCAAAACCGACTGGGTTAATTACCAGCGGCTCGGAGGCATAAACCTGCGCCCGAAAATCAGGATGCACAGCCATCTTCCGCAGAGACGCGACCGCTTCCGGAGACGGATGCACCGAACTGCCCTCAGCGGCAACCGAAAGACCACAGGCGCTTCCCCAAAAAATGCAGAACACAAACCAAAACCAACGCCGCATCGGCGCTCGACCCGGAAAAAGGAGCTGGTTTCGGAGGTTAAACATGAAACCTTTCATCAAAATACCATTCCGCACGCCTGCCGGCAAGCATTCTGTCGCTTTTCCCGGCAAAAAAAAAACGCAATGATCAAAGTTTCCAACCGGCAATCCCGTCTGTAAGGCGTTGCGCCTCAAAGCCGCGGCAAACAAGCCGGCTGTTATTAAAGGTGAATTGACAAGCGCTCGCTCTTACCGCACACAATAACCGGCAAGTGATGAAGACAACGCCGACTCAAATCTTTTCGCTCCTCGCAATGAGCCTCTTGGCCGCAACTGCGCCAATGCAAGCGGCGGAACCCGTCAACTTCGCCCGAGAAGTGAAGCCCATTTTGGAAAGTGCCTGCCTCAGTTGCCACGATGCCGAAAAACCCAAAGGCGGCCTCAGCATCCACACCCGAAGGGCAGCCTTGGCCGGCGGCGACAGCGGCCCCTCCTCACTCGTGCCGGGAAAACCGAACGACAGTTTGCTTTACACCTTAACCATCCTCCCGCCGGACGATGACGACATCATGCCCCCGAAAGGCGACCCCTTGACCCCGGCACAAACCGAACTTCTCCGCCGCTGGATTCAGGAAGGCGCCCTTTGGCCAATCGAAATCACGTTGGAGCCGACCCAGCGGATTGAGTTCGTCCGGGACATCCAGCCAATCCTGGAATTTAACTGTGTCGCCTGCCATCGAGAAGAGTACGCCAAAGGCGGCCTCCGGCTTGACCAAGCGGAATCGGCCTTTGCTGGCGGCGATTCTGGGCGCGGCATTGTCCCCGGCAAATCCAGCGCCAGCCTGCTCTACACCTCAACCATTCTGCCGGAAGACCACGATGACCTCATGCCGCCGACCAACAAGGGCGGGCCTCTGGACAAATCCGCCACCGACCTCCTCCGGCATTGGATCGACCAAGGCGCCCCTTGGCCTTCCGGCTTGGTATTGACGCCGAAGAAAGCCGGTGATGCCCCCGCCGGCGTGGACATGGAACTTATCGCCCAAATTCATGCTAAAATTCTCGCCACCACAACAGAACGCCAGGAAGCTGACATGAAACCCTACACCGAAACCATCCCCGGAACCCAAACGCAGTTCGACATGATCCCCATCCCCTCCGGCCAATTCCTGATGGGCAGCCCGGCCGGCGAAGCGCATCGCAAAGACGACGAAGGCCCGCAAGTAGCCATTCAAATCCCTCCCTTTTGGATGGGAAAATGCGAAGTCACCTGGAACGAATACGAACTCTACATGTATCCCGAAGAAATGAAACACCTCCAGGCCGTTGCCAGAAACACCGGGGACAACTCCCTCGCCGACGCCGTAACCAAGCCGACGAAACCATATGTCGAAATGAGCTTCGGCATGGGCAAAAACGGCTACCCTGCCATCAGCATGACCCACCACGCCGCCAACAAATACTGCGAATGGCTGAGCGCCAAAACCGGCCATTTCTACCGACTGCCAACCGAAGCCGAATGGGAATACGCCTGCCGCGCTGGAACAACCACCGCCTGGTCTTTCGGCGACGATGCCGGCCCAATCAACAACTACGCCTGGCACGCCGACAACAGCGACTTCAAATACCAAAAAGTCGGCAAGAAAAAGCCCAACCCCTGGGGCCTCCACGACATGCACGGCAACGTTGCCGAATGGGTGATCGACCAATACGCGGCGGAAACCTACCTCAACCACTCAAAGCTGCGTTCAGCCATCAACCCCTGGGTAACCTCCACCACGCCCTACCCACACAGCGTCCGCGGCGGATCGTGGGAAGACCCTCCCCAAGCCCTCCGAAGCGCCGCCCGCCGAGGCTCCAATCCGCAGTGGAAAATGCGAGACCCCCAACTGCCCAAAAGCATCTGGTACCTCACCGACGCCCAATTCCTCGGTTTCCGCGTCGTTCGCCCGCTCGGAATCGCCTCGCCAGAAACCCTCAGCAAGTATTGGACAAACGGCGTCGAAAGAGAGTAATCTTGCCCTTCGCCCGGAGATCGCCGCAGACGTTCCCATCAGGCAGTTGGCAAAACGCCGGCGGCTCTTCGGCGGGAATAGTCCGAAACACAATAACAATTAGAGTAACAACAATATGAATCGCCACAACAATCCACCCCGGCAAGGGGATAAATCCTCCGTCTCCCGGCGGAAATTCCTCCAATCCACCTCCACCGCTGTCATCGGCGGCAGCGTTCTCAGTGCCTTGGCGCCGCCCGCCGGCGTCTTTGCCGACCATCACGACGAGCTGAAAATCGCTGTCATCGGATGCGGCGGGCGCGGTTCCGGCGCAACCAGCCAAGCCCTCAACACCCGCAACCAAGGCCCCGTGAAACTCGTCGCCATGGCCGATGCTTTCCGCGACCGCCTCGATGGCAGCTTCAACAACCTCAGCAAAGCACACGGCGACCGCGTCGCCGTCACCGAAGAGCAGAAATTCGTCGGATTCGATGCCTACAAAAAAGCGATTGCCCTCGCCGACGTCGTCATCCTCGCCACACCGCCCGGCTTCCGCCCGATGCACTTTGAAGAAGCCATCAACCAAGGCAAGCACGTCTTCATGGAAAAACCAGTGGCCACTGACGCCCCCGGAGTCCGCAAAGTTCTCGCCGCAGCCAAACTCGCTAAAAAGAAAAACCTCAAAGTCGGTGTCGGCCTTCAACGCCATCACCAGGCCGGCTATATCGAAACCATCAAACGCCTGCAAGACGGCGCCATCGGCGACATCATCGCCGCCCGCGCCTACTGGAACGGCAGCACACCTTGGGTGAAACCACGTGCGAGGTTGGAAAAAGATTACAACCGCAAACTCACCGAAATGGAATACCAAATGCGCAACTGGTACTACTTCAACTGGATTTGCGGCGACCACATCGTCGAACAACACATCCACAACCTCGACGTCATCAACTGGCTCAAAGGTAACTATCCCGTCAGAGCCAACGGCATGGGCGGTGCCGAAGTGCGCCTCGGCAAAGACTACGGCGAAACCTTCGACCACCACTGCGTCGAATTCGAATACGCCGACGGCTCCCGAATGTTCAGCCAATGCCGCCATCAAGTCGGCTGCTGGAGCAACGTCTCCGAACACGCCCACGGCAGCAAAGGCGCCGCCCAAATCAACCGCTACACCATCCACAGCGGCGATGCCTGGCGCTGGCGCTTCGACGGCAAAGCCAAAAACCCCTACCAACAAGAACACGACGACCTCTTCCATGCCATCCGCCATGATAAACCCTTCAACGAAGCCGAATACGGCGCTAAAAGCACCATGACCGCCATCCTCGGCCGCATGGCCACCTACTCCGGCAAAATCGTCGAATGGGACAAAGCCATCAACTCCTCAATCTCCATCCTCCCCGAAACCTTCGCCTGGGACGCGCCCATGAAGAGCTTGCCCGGACCCGACGGGATGTATCCACGCCCCGTCCCCGGACGATCCGTAATGGTCTGAAAACGCCGGCCCAGTCAACCGCTTGCCCGCCGTCTCTCCCGAACCCTGCCTTCGGGAGAGACGCTTTCCCTTGTCCCTGCCGGCGCCAATCCGCCTTGTCAACCTGCGCTCTCCCCATACCGAACGCCCAGCAGGAACGGCGCCCGGCAAAACCCCTTGATGGGCCTTGTTCGGAGTAGAGCGGCGTTTTTAAGAGAAGCATTTTCGAGCATGGATTTGGTTGCCGACCCCATACCGCAGTTGATCCGGCGGATTGCCTTTCCGGCCAGCGTGGGTTTCTTCTTCAACACCATGTATAATGTAGTGGACACCTACTTCGCCGGGCTGATTTCGACCGAAGGGCTGGCGGCTTTGTCCCTTTCTTTTCCCGTCTTCTTCATCCTCATCGCCGTCGGCACCGGGGTTTCCCAAGGGACGACCGCCCTCATTGCCAACGCCCTGGGCGAAGAGAAACCGGAAGAAGCCCTGTGTTACTTCTGCCAATCAATTGCCTTTGGCATTCTGCTGGCCGTTGGTCTGACCTTGGCGGGACTGGCCGTAACGCCCCGGCTGTTTGCCCTGCTGGGCGCGAGCGGTTCCTATCTCCAATTGTGCCTGGACTACATGGACATCATCCTCCTCGGCACAGTCTTCATCCTCTTGCAATCCATCGTCAACACCGCGCTCAACGCTCAAGGCAACACGACGACCTTTCGCAACGTGTTGATCGTCGGGTTTGTCCTGAACGTCATTTTGGATCCTTGGCTGATGTTCGGCGGGTTAGGCGTGCCTCCGCTTGGGATTCGAGGGCTGGCTTTGGCCACAGTGATCATTCAGATCGTCGGCGGCCTTTGGCTTGTCGCGTCAGTGGCCAAGTCTCGGCTTTGGCAGGGCTGGTGCTGGTCGGCATTCGTTCCCCAAAAGCAACGTTTCATCGACATCGCCCGGCAAGGCTTTCCCGCCAGCCTAAACATGATGTCTATCGCTCTGGGCATTCTCGTCATCACCTGGTTCATCAGCCGCTTCAGCCTGGCCGGCGTCGCCGCCTACGGAATCGCCATCCGCGTGGAGCAAATCATCTTGCTCCCTACAATCGGCCTCAACATCGCCGTCCTGACTTTGACCGGACAAAACAACGGCGCCAAACGCTGGAACCGCGTCCAGGAAATCTGGACCACCAGCGTAAGCTACGGAATAGCGATGATGCTGCTCGGCGGCGCAATTTTATTCGGGTTCTGCGAGCCGTTGATGAAAATTTTCACCGCCGACCCCACCGTCGTCGACATCGGCACAGACTACTTGAAAATCGCCGCCGCCACCCTGTGTTCCTATGTCATCCTATTCCAAACCATCTTCATGCTCCAGGGACTCAAACGCCCGATGTATGCCATTTGGATTGGCCTCTACCGCCAACTTATCGCTCCCTGCTGCGTCTTCTACCTCCTGGCCTTCGTCCTGAACTGGCAGCTCTTCGGCATCTGGTGGGGTATCTTCCTCGTCACTTGGAGCGCCGCCATCGTTACCTGGCTCTACGGCAAACGAACCCTCAACCAAATCGCCAAAGCATAAAAAAAGTCCAGCACAAAGAAACCGCCGGCTTCCTGGCGGTTGAAAAGCACAAAACTCAAACGAAAAAGCTACTGTCTTGCTGCCTTTTCCAAAGTTCGCAAGGCTTCGTTCACCCCCCAATCCTCTTCGGTTGGCGTTCGGGAATTCGCGTTTTCCGGGGATGGATTGCCGGAAAAATCTTCGTCCAAGACTTTCATCGCTTCCGGCGACAAGAAGACCCTGCCGTCTTTTGACGGGCTACTTGGCATAGAAAAACACCCGGCAAGATGATCGCTCGCCGGGTGTTGCCGTGAAAGAATTGCGGTTTGCCGGGCTATTCGATCAAGAGTGGATCGCCGGGTTGTAGATTGGCGTAATATTTTTGAACATAGGCGAATCCTACCTCAGGCATTTCCAAGAATCCTTCCGTCGGGATTTCATTGAGCAGGCGTTCTTGAATGGCGAGTGCTTGTTCTCTTGGCATCCACGGTTTGGTATTTGGGCGCGGCATGATAGGCCCGCAGTTTCTCTCGATACTCTTTGGATTAACTTGCCCTGAGCTCCGCCGTCATCGCTCTCCTTTCTCTTTCGGGGAGGGCTCTGTAGGCCGCTAATTGTTCCGGCGTTAGGCCGGCCAGCATGTTTTGCGGAGGTCGCGGGGGCAGTTGTTGAGGCCGAATCAATACTTCGGCGTTTTTTCGATAGATTGCTTCGGGGTCTTGTGCTTTTGCTTGATGGTAGCCTTTGAGTGTATCGAATGTCCAACCGAGAAGGATGGTATTGTCCGCCTTTTCGCCGGCGACTTCTTTGACGATGGCGTACATCTGTTCGAACTTTTCGGTGTAAGGCAGGCGGCTTTTGTAGAACATTCGCAGGAAGCTGTGATTTCTCGCCATTTCTCGCATTTTCCAGTAGGCGTCATCTCTCTCTTCTTCCGGCCGTCTCTTCTTAGGGGCGTAGACGTTCGGATCAAAGGTGATTTCGGGCTGGTAGGTTGGCTCGAACGGGAATCGTTCTACCCAATCCTTCCGGCTTTCCCACCATTCTTGTTCCGCCTTTTCTTTGGCTAGTCGCTCGGCTTCTTTCCGTTTGAGTTCTTGCTCGTATTCCAAACCCGCGTCGAATTCTTCTTGAGTAAGGAAAACTTTGTTTCCGTTCTCATCAATGTAGTAATAGGGGACTTCCGTTGGCATTGGCTCATCGCCCGTCGTGGCTGGTTCGAGTGTTTGTTGCTCGATTGTTGGTGTCTCGACGGTTTCTTCCGCTTTTTCCGCTGTTTGCTTTGGCGGAGAGAAAACAGACATCAGCAGGCCCATGAGGCTGGCTACTGCAATGCCGGCAATCCCGGCGTAAAGAAATTTATCTGTCTTGCTCATCAGACTAGTCTCCTTTCTTTGTTTGGTTTAGTTATTTTAGATTTTGTACTCTTTTTCTTCACGCAGAAGGGAGATGCCGATGTTAATTGTCGCAAGATTATTGAGACATCGAAGTTTCTGCTGCCTCGGTCATTTTCACTTTTTTGATGTACTCATCGTTCGCTGGATTATCTTTATCTTTCACGCGCTTGGGATCGAAATACTTGTCGGGGTACAATTCGAGCAACCGGGCACGACGTTCCTTTTCTTGAAGTCGAGCTGCCTGACTGTCGGCAACTGATTCCGCAGTTGGAACGTTCAATTGAGAATAGACTGTTGCGTCCACTCCGTTATTCTTATTTGCTTCGACGGTTTGCTGCGGGGGATGAGTTTTCTCGGTCAGCTCTTTCGTTCCTTCTACAGTGTTCTTGCTGCGATTCATCAAGAGCCAAGCAGCCGCCGACACAATCAATACGACTGCCACTAAAGATATCCAAAACTGGTTTGCTTGACTTATACTGATCTCCTATTCCCCTTTCTTATTTCTCCTTATTTTTGCACTCGTTTCCAGAATCCATTATTTTGTTCTGCCAAGGGACACCGTGAATCGCAGAGAGGCGGTAATCCCCGCCGTGATGCCGTTTCTGAATATCCGGACAATATTTTGCAGTCGCAAGGCGAGTTGCTGAATGCGTTGGAGCAGGGAGCGTTTGGGCGGTGTGGATGGACGCTGCCGCTGCCGGCGTGTCGGCCGGGATTGCGGTTGCGTTGTCCAAGTTGGAGGCTACGTCATCAAGCGAATTGATTTTCGAGAGGTTTGTCAACTGTTTTTGTGGTGTTGCGGGTTTCATGGTGTCGATATGTCGGTGGTTTGTGTTTGGTGGATTGGGCGATTCGGTGGAGTTCGCCGTTGCGTTTGTTGCGGACATTGTGTGACCCGTTTTCCGATTCGAGTTCGTTTTCTGCGGCATAACGTTGCCCAAATGCCGGAGGAGTTTCGAACCTCCTATGACACCGATTACTAAACTGTTCTATTCAGCAGGCGCCCCAATGAGAGAGCACCGTGAAATAACGACCGCCGCCGGAGTAGCCGAATCCGGGAGCGTGAATAGTCTTTTTTGAAATTTTTTCGTTTTTTTTTCTGAGAGATTTTAGGAGAACCTTTGCAGATTGGCGGAGGAGAAAAGGTTTTTGTGCTAGTTTTTGGATGCGTTTTTGGCGGAAAAGAGGGATACTAGCGGCGATGGAACCGCCGGAAACATCCGCGCCGTCTTCCAAAGAGAAAAGGCCTCCCGACGAAGCCGCCGCGCTCACTCGCACTCGGCAGGAACTCTGCGGCCTGCGCGAGGCTTTCTATCATTCTCTGGTGGAGAATCTGCCGCAGAACATCATCTGCAAAGACCTTGAAGGGCGCTTTACTTTTGCCAACCAAAACTTTTGCCGGGCACTGGGCAAATCCGCCGAGGAGATTGTCGGCAAAACGGACTTCGATTTCTTTCCCGCTGAGTTGGCGGCGAAGTATCAGAAAGACGACCGCCGGGTGGCTGCTTCCGGGCAGCGTTTCGAGACGGTTGAAGAGCATCAGACTAACCGGTTGGAGACAAGATTTGTCCGCGTGATCAAGAGCCCGGTCTATGACGCTCAGGGACGGATTGCCGGCGTGCAGGGCATCTTTTGGGACGTCACGGAGCAACGCAAGACTGAGAAAGACCTTGCCTTCGAGCGTGACTTGCTGCGCTCGCTTCTGGACTCCATCCCCGACCACGTTTACTTCAAAGACCAGTCCTCCCGCTTCATCATATGTAGCAAAGAACTCGCCGACCACTTGGGCCTTCAATCGCGGGAAGAAGCCATTGGCAAAACGGATTTCGATTTCTTCTCCGCCGAACACGCCCGGCCGGCATTTGAAGACGAACAGGCCATCATCCAAACCGGCAAACCGGTAATCGGCAAAATCGAAAAAGAAGTTCTCCTCAACGGCAAGGAAAACTGGGTTCTCACTAGCAAAATGCCGTTTCGAAGCGCCAGCGGCACCATCATCGGCACCTTCGGCGTGTCCAAAGACATCACCCCGCTGGTCCGCACTCGGCAAGCGCTCGAACAGACGCAGAAGAAATACCGGGACATCTTTGAAAAAGCGGTCGAGGGCATTTTTCAAACCACCCCCAACGGGCGTTACCTCGAAGTCAACCTCGCCTTGGCCCGCATCTACGGCTACGACTCAGCCCAAGACCTTCTGAATCAAGTGACGGACATCGGCAAACAACTCTACGTTGACCAACGTCGCCGCAAAGCCTTCCAACGGCTCATGGAGGCAAAAGGAGAAGTGCACGAATTCGAATCGGAAATCTATCGGCGGGACGGCACCAAAATCTGGATTGCCGAAACCGCCCGCGTCGTCCGAGACGAAGCCGGCCAAACCCAATACTACGAAGGCATTGTGGAGGACATCTCCGAGCGCAAACGAGCGGAAGCCGCCCTCCAAACCGCCCGCGACACCGCCTTGGAATCCACCCACATGAAGTCCATTTTCCTAGCCAATATAAGCCATGAAATCCGGACGCCCATGAACGGCATCATCGGCATGGCCGGCCTTCTCCGCCGCACCAAACTCGACGAAGAACAACAGCACTTCGCCGCCACCATCGAAGAAAGTGGCCTGGCGCTGCTCCGGCTCATCAATGACATCTTGGACTTCTCCAAAATGGAATCCGGCAAGATGACGCTCGAAAACGCCGAATTCAACCCAACCGCCGTCGCCGAAAACGTCGCTGAACTGCTGGCGGAGAACGCTCAAAAAAAAGGCATCGAGTTAATCCTTTGGATCGACCCGGCCACTCCCCGCCAACTCATCGGCGACGCCACCCGGCTGCGCCAAATTCTCAACAACCTCGCCAGCAACGCCGTCAAATTCACCCCCAAAGGCGAAGTGAAAATCGCCGTCCGCCCCCTGCGCTCCAAATCCTGGAAACCCCGGCTGCGATTCGAAATTAAAGACACCGGTATCGGCATCACCCCGGAAGCCAAACGGCACATCTTCAAAGCCTTCACTCAAGCGGATGAATCCACCACGCGGAAATTCGGCGGCACCGGCCTCGGCCTAGCCATCAGCCGGCAATTGATCGAACTCATGGGCGGGCGGCTGCAGGTGGAAAGCAAACCGGATGCCGGCTCGCAATTCCGGTTCACGCTTCCCTTCGAACCCAGCCAAACGGCGGCTTCTGAACCCCCGCCTCTGCCAACCGGCCATCTCAATGGTGCCCGCATTCTCATCGTCGATAACAACCGGACAGTCTGCAACACCATCAAACAAATCCTCTCGCCTTACGGCGCCCGTTCCACCATCGCCAACTCCGCCAGCCAAGCCCGCCGAATCCTGGAAAAAAACCGCCGTGCGGACGAACCACCGATCGATTACCTCATCGTCGATTGGAATGTCTCCGGCAACCGCGGCCTCAAACTCTGCTCCACCATCAACGCCATGCCCGGCGGCCAACACACCCGAAAACTCTTCCTCACGCCAGTCGGCAAAAAAATTTCCAGCCGACGCCTCGCCGAATGCGGCATCCACTGCCTCATCCCCAAACCCGTCAAACGAAGACAACTCCTCACTGGCCTAGAGCGGGCGCAACGAAAAGAAACAACCGGAAGCGAGCCGGCCTCATCCCCCGCGGCTGCCAACCCGCCGTCCCTTCCTCAACCCACCGCCAAAAACATCAAAATCCTCATCGTCGAAGACAACAAAATCAACCAAAGCGTCGCCCTCCACGTCCTTAAACAACTGGGCTACGAAGGTGCCACCGCCGACAACGGACTGGAAGCCATCGCCCTCCTCGCCCAATCCCACTTCCCCGTCATCTTCATGGACTGCCAAATGCCGGAACTCGAC
The DNA here is from genome assembly GCA_965214825.1 of uncultured Pedosphaera sp. Taxonomy (GTDB): domain Bacteria; phylum Verrucomicrobiota; class Verrucomicrobiia; order Limisphaerales; family AAA164-E04; genus UBA2970. The sequence goes on along the minus strand of OZ243981.1, from coordinate 3,815,805 downwards.
GGCTACGAAACAACCAAACACATTCGAGAAAAAGAAGCCAAAACCCCCGGCGCAAAAAAAACCCGAATCATCGCCATGACCGCCAATGCCATGGAAAACGACCGCCAAAAATGCCTCGACGCCGGAATGGACGATTACATCAGCAAACCCGTCATGCTGCCGGACGTGGAAGCCGCCCTCGCCAACATCGGCGACGGGAAATCCCCGGAGCCCGCCGTCCCAAAAACGCAAACCGAAATCCCCCGCCTCGACCCAAAAGTCCTTGCCAACTTCCCAAAACCGGAGACCAACGCCACCGCCGATCCCCTCGCCGAACTCGCCGTACTATTTAGCCAAGAAGTCCCCCGGCAGCTCAAAGAACTCGCTGCCGCCATCGCTTCAAAAAACCAAAACCAACTGGCGCAAACCGCCCACACCTTTAAAGGCAGCGCGAACAATATCGGAGCGCGACGCCTCGCCTCCTGCTGCCTACAACTCGAACAAACCAACCTCTGCGTGGCAGACGCCGACCAGTCCGCCAACAAAACGCTCGACGCCATCCAACAAGAAGCCGCCGCCGTCCTGAGCGAACTGGCAGACCAAACCGCCGCCCGACGCCGTGAGCCGCATTAAGCCCAGCGCGGATGGTGTCAGGAAAAGGAGAGAAACCCAAACCGGGAAAGGGACAACAACCGACAAACCAGCTCAGCTCAAAGCATTGCAAATCCGCGTCAGGTGGGACTTCTTGTGATCCGCCTTGTTCGGATGGCAACCGCCTTTCTTCGCCGCCTTGTCGTAAGCGGAAACAACTTTCGGGAGCAGTGACTCCGCCTCGGCCTTCTTGCCCCCCTTCACCAATCGGTTGAACTGTTTCTCCAAAGTACCCGCTTGCGACTTCGCCGCTCGGTTGAACTGGCGTCTGCGAGCGGCGCTGCGGACTCGTTTCTCAGCTGATTTAATGTTGGGCATATACCAAAACTTCAAGAACGTCTCAAAAAATCATATCGCAACAAGCCGCTTTGTCAACAGCTTTCAGCGGAAAAAATTGATGCCAACCACAGTCCTTGCCCGCTCGGAAACGCCGCCAGAATTGTGGCGTGATTTTCCCGATTTGTTTTGGCTGCCGAACGGCAGAGCGTCGAAAACAAAAAGAGAGAAGGAAGATGTTCTATATGAATGTAAAAAGACAGCGGATGAGCAATTCTTATCTATAGAGTGGAAGTCAATGATTGCGCCAGAATCGACAGCGCGTTTTTATTCGACTTTTGCCTGTTGATTAGACAGGAAATTGTACCGGAACGGCGCCGTTATTATAGCGAGATCGCGATTAGTTGCAGCGATAATAGAAACGGCACGACCGGCGCTTCTGCTTGTTTCAAGCCGGAAGATTTGGAGAGGGCGGTTGAAGAAATAATCTTGAATTCCGGGGTCGGTATGAACGAGTATAGCGCGTTTGGTTTTGTGAGATGCGTTTAGGCGCCTCGGTTTTGGACGAGGAAATAGGGCGATTGGGTGGGGCGTTTTTTCGGAATCAAGTTTGTTGCCGGCGAGTATTTTTCGGAGTAGAGATGCGGGGGGAGGAGGGGAGCGGTCGACGGGAGTTCGGTTCTTTTGACTTGCTTGTTGGACGGATAATCAGCGAGAGGGAGTTTCATTTGTGGATTCGGTAGATAGCCAGGCTGTCGAGAAGCCGTCGGTGCCCGTGAGCGGCGGCCGGGACGCTTGCCTGCGGCAGTTGTGGAAAACGGTGCTGCTTGTGCAAGGGCATGTGGATTCGAGCGGCGGCGCGGCGGGGGATGAGGAGGGGCGGGCTTTGGCGGTGCGGTTGTTCCGTCTTTGTCGGGAGTTGCTGGAGGGCGACAATCTCAAGTTTGCTCAAGGTCTTCTCGTCCGCTGCGCCTCGCTGAAGACCAGAAAAAAGGAGCAGCATCTTTTTCCCGCCAGGATTCTGGACAAGTGTTTTTTCAAGTCTCGCACGGGGACGTTCCGTTCTCATCAGAATTACAGCGAAGATGCCGCTTCATATGCTGGGGAGCAGGACAGCAAAGGGGGGGCGAAGCAGTTTGCAGAAGATTTTTCCGCTCATTTGAAATGTTTGGAGGAGGCCTTTGCTGGCGCGGCTGGAGAGGAAAACAGCCAGGCTGTCCATGAGCTGGCTTTGTGTGCTTTGGCTCATGTGGTCTCCGTGTTTCAGGAGGATGTGCGGCGGTTGTTCCGGGAGTCCAAGCCGTTTGAGATTGCCGCCCGGGCGGTTCTTCGCGCGTTTGAGGGGGCGTTGGAATGCGGCGCCTCTTCGGCTTCGGCCGGTTTGGGAGAAGGGTTGCCTTGCCGCTCGGTGTTGCAGGCTTATTGCGGGTCGGTTTTGAATCGGTTGGAATCGATCGAGCGGCTGGGGCCGGCCAAATCTGCCAAGATTTTCAACAAGTATTTGACCAGTTTGGGCCAGGCTAACTCCGAGCTTTCTTTGGAGACGATTCTTGGCAGGCATTCTCCCAATTCATTTCCCGAATTGCATCATTTGCCGGTTGGGGAGTTTGCGGCCTTGACGGCGGATTCGGCTTCTGGCCGGGAGGGGGAGATTTTCCTTGGGTTGCTTTCCCGGATTTCGCTGGAAACCATCTTGCGGGCGCGGGAGTTATTGCGTTTGAACACCTTTTCCATTCTGCATTCCAACAAGGTTTTCCAGGTCAAGGAAGGTGAGAATGACATGGCGCCAGTCAAACATCAGGTGGCAACCCGTCTCTTGCTGGCCGCTTACCGGCAGGTTCGAACTCATTTGAATGAGCTGGGGATTTTAGGTCAGCGGGGGCGGCATTATTTCGGTTGGTATTCGGTGCCGCGCGTCTTCGAGGCGTTTTTTATCGGTCGGTGCCGGGCGCTTTCGGTGACAGGGATTCTCCCGCCGGGAGCGGATCGGGATCCGTGGAGCGAAGACTTGGCTGACTTGCGTATGGAATACTGCCTGGCAAAAATCGAGCGGCGTTTTTACGAGCCGCCTCTCTATTCGGCGGCGGCCAGCGCTTTCGTTTTTTTGTCCTGGGAAATCGCCTCTCTCGGCGTGACTCGAGAGGCGATTCAGGTGGATGCGGTGGACGAGGCGGCGGGGACCTTGGCTTTGTCTTTCGACTACACGCCTGCTGATTCAGAAGAAAAACCCATCCGCTGTTCGTTGGCTTATACCATGGGCGACATCGAAAGAGCGCAATGCAAGAACTTGGCTTTGCCGGACAAAACTGATCCCGTGATGTTCGACGTTTCCGAAGAACTGGCATTGCCCTCGGCCCTGCTTTTCGTTGGGGAAGGCATTGTGAAGGAGCTTCCCCGTTATCAGCGCTTCAACTACGGCAAGAACCTCATCCTCTACGTGCAGGCGGCCAAGATTGCTCCCAAAGTTCGGAAAGAGCGGCCGAAGCCCGGCAAAAAACCGGATGAAAAACTGGCGGCAAAAAAAGCAGCCCCCGGCAGCAGCCCGGTGAAACCGGAACAAACGGAAATCGCAAAAATGGCAGCGGCGTTACTCGAAGCCGACCGCACATTAAAAGTGCTGCGGCAAGAGACGCTCGCCTGGACAAGGGAAGTGTTGGAGCGAATCGCCGCCGACCGGAAAGTCGCTGGCAAACAACGCCGCAATTTCCGTCGTCTGCACCATCAACTGCGCCATCAGAAAGGGCGGGGATTCTCCAACCGACTCGAAGGCGAATTTATTGCCGGGCTGGCAAATCTGTCGAAACAATTCGACACCGAGAGCGAAAGCTGACGCCAATTAAGTTTTCTTACCCACTCGCCGCTCCTGCCACTCCGCCACAGTGCACCAAACCACCGGCACGGTAAACAAAGTCGCCGCCGATAAAAACGCTGCCCGGCTCCCACTCATTTTCAAACGATGGGCGAACTCTTTCCCTGCACAGTAGAGAACAGGCACAACGAAGATGCTGAGGATGACAGCCGCCATGCCCCCCACGGTGGGAATCGCCATTGGAATCATCATGCCGGAACCGCGCCCGGTTGCTGTCAGAACAGGCAGCAACGCCAGAACCGTCGTCGCCGTTGTCATCAAGCAAGGCCGCGCTCGCCGCTTGCCGGCCACAACAGCCGCTTGGCGGATCGCCTCAATGCTCTGCGGCCGGCGGCGCTCGAACGTCTGTTCCAGATACGTCGCCATAATCACCCCGTTGTCCGATGCAATGCCGAACAGCGCCAAAAATCCCACCCAAACCGCCACGCTGAGGTTCACCGGATACACTTGGAACAATTCCCGCCAGGAGACGCCGAACAGCGAAAAGTTCAAAAACCAATCCTGTCCGTAAAGCCAAAGCAGGATGAAGCCTCCCGTCCAGGCCATCAGGACACCGGAGAACACCAACAGCGCGTTGGCGGCCGACCGGAAGTGAAGATAGAGAAGTGTGAAGATGATGAACAACACCAAGGGCAAGAGAATCATCAGTTTCTTCTCCGAGCGGACTTGGTTTTCGTAACTTCCCGAAAACACATAGCTGGCCCCGGCCGGAATTTCCAGCTCGCTGCTTTTGATTTTGGCTTTGAGATAGGCGTCCGCTTGCGCGACAACATCCACTTCTGCCCAGCCGGGCTTTTTGTCGAACAGAACGTAGCCGGTCAAAAAGGTGTCCTCGCTTTTGATGCTTTGCGGGCCGCGCCGGTAGGAAATCGCGGCCAACTGTTCGAGCGGGATTTGCGCGCCGTCCGGCGCCGGGACCAAGATGCGCCCCAAGGATTCGATTTGATCACGAAGCTCTCGCAGATACCGGACGCGGACGGGGTAACGCTCGCGGCCTTCCACTGTGGTCATGATTTTCTTGCCGCCAATGCCCACTTCGATCACCTCTTGCACATTCGCCAAAGAGATGCCGTAGCGGGCGATGGCTTCCCGGTCGATCTCGATTTCCAAGTAGGGCTTGCCGACCATGCGGTCCGCCATGACAGCTGAAGGCTCCACCGAGGGCACTTCCCGCAGCAACCTTTCCATTTGTAGGCCGACGCGTTCAATCGTCTCCAAATCGGGTCCTCGGATTTTGATGCCCATTGGTGCCCTCATGCCGCTTTGCAGCATGACCATCCGGGCGGCGATAGGCTGAAGTTTTGGCGCCGAAGTGGAACCCGGCATTTGAGCGGCCCGGACGATGGCTTCCCAAATGTCTTCCGCCTGCTGGATTCCCGGCCAAGCCGCTCGCCCGGTATTCCCCGCGCCCTCCGGGGTTTCCAAGTCGGGAACTAAAGCCGGCCGCCACAGACGAAAAAGTTTGCCGCCAGCATCGGGAATCAACTGGCCGTTCGCGCCGCGCAGAAACCGGCCCCGTACCAGGTAAGGCTTCCCGTCCGGCGCGTTGACCGGGTTGCCCTCGACATCGCGAAACCAATCGATTTCCCGAGGATTGAATTGGAAGCACAACCGGCGCCCTTTTTTATCCGCCAAATACTCCGGCCGATAATTGACAATTGTTTCCACCATCGAAACCGGTGCCGGGTCCAAAGGCGTTTCCGCACGCCCCAACTTCCCCACCGCCATTTCCACTTCGGGAATCTGCCGGATGGCCATATCCTGCTTCCGCATCGCGTCCATCGACTCCCCAATAGACGCATGTGGCATTGTCGTCGGCATGTAAAGATAAGAACCCTCATCCAAAGCCGGCATGAATTCCTTTCCCAAGCCCGGAAACTGATGCGCCAAAACAGAAACGGGCACCATAGTCCGCACCGAAGCAGGCAGCCAGCCCAGGAAAAAATCAAACCCTAACCAAACCATCCCCCCAAGAACCGCCAAGGCTGCAGGCAGGGAAAGAAACGCCACCCGATGTCGCAAACACCACCCAAGAATATCGCCATATGCCCGTTGAAAACCGCAGAGGAAAAAAAGGAATCCTCCGACAATCAAACCGACAAAAAGGCTATTCAAGAAAACCCCCTTCTCAGGCCCCAAAGGCAGCCAATGCCCCGCCAACACTGCCACCACTACCAAAGCCGTCAAAACATTCCCCGCCTTTGGAACCCAACCGTTCCCTTTCAGAAAAACCGCTGCCCGCGCCCAATAATACCCCCCCGTCCCCAGGAACATCAGCCCGGCAATCAACCACAAAAAAGAAGGCGCCATGCCGCTCAACCACCCCGCACTCCAGCCGACGAGAACCAGCATCCCCGCCACAACTGCGCCGAAAGCCGCTCGGCGGAGAGCCCTCCCCCGCAACCGCCCCGCAAACCAAAACTGCGCCAAAGGCGGAAGAACTGTCAATGCCGCCACCGCCGAAGCCAGCAGCGCAAAAGTCTTGGTCCAAGCAAGCGGTTGGAACAACTTCCCCTCCGCCCCGGCCATCGCCAACACGGGAAGAAAACTCACCGCCGTCGTCACCGCACTCGTCAGCACCGCCCCGCCGACTTCCTTCGATGCAGCCAGAACAACCAACAACGGCTTCTCGCCCGGAGCGGCCTCTCGCAAACGCCGCAGAATGTTTTCGCAAATCACAATCCCCATATCCACCATAGTGCCAATGGCAATAGCGATGCCCGACAAAGCCACGACATTGGCATCCACGCCAAACACCTGCATCGCCGCAAAACACATCAACACCGCCAGCGGCAGCAAGCCGGAGATCAGCAAAGCGCTCCTCAAGTGCATCGCCATAAGAAGCACGACGAGGATGGTTGCGAGGATTTCCTCCGTCAAAGCCGTGCGCAAAGTCTCCAGCGTCTCGTCAATCAGCCCGGAGCGATCGTAAAAGGGAACAATGGCCACCTGGCTCACAGTGCCGTCTTCCAGCGTTTTCTGGGGCAAACCGGGCGAAATCTCAGCGATTTTGGCTTTAATGTTGTTGATGACCGCCAAAGGATTTTCCCCGTAACGCGCCGCCACAACGCCCCCAACCGCCTCAGCGCCTTCCTTGTCGAGTGCGCCCCGCCGAAGCGCCGGCCCATAGCTCACCTCTGCCACATTCCGCACATAGACCGGCACATTATCCCGCATAGCGATCACGCTGTTTTCGATGTCCTTCAAGGATTGGATAAAGCCTACGCCGCGGATCACATATTCGACGTTGTTGACTTCGATGGTTCGAGCGCCGACATCCAGATTGGCCATTTGAATCGCCCGAAACACCGCCTCCAACGACACGCCAAAAGCGCGCATGGCATCCGGGTCCACATCAATTTGATACTCTCGAACAAACCCGCCGATTGAGGCTGCTTCGCTTACGCCTCCGGCCGCCAACAGCCCCAGCCGCACATGCCAATCCTGAACGCTTCTCAGCTCGTCCAAACTCCACCCGCCGGCGGGATTCCCCGCCTCGTCCCGCCCCTCCAACGTATACCAGAAGACTTGGCCGAGAGCCGTGGCATCAGGACCCAAGACCGGGCGCGTGCCTTCGGGCAGCATTCCCGCCGGGAGACTGTTCAGCTTTTCGAGAATCCGAGATCGCGCCCAATAGAAATCAACGCCGTCTTCAAAAATGAGATAAAGGCTCGAAAAACCAAACATCGAGTAACTGCGGATCGTCTTTACACCAGGCAAGCCCAGCAGTGAAACCGTCAGAGGATACGAAATCTGATACTCGACATCTTGCGGAGAACGCCCCGCCCATTCGGTGAAGACAATCTGCTGGTTCTCCCCAGTGTCGGGAATCGCATCTACCGGAATCGGAAACCGCGGCAACCCGGCGAACTCCCAATCAAAAGGCGCCGCCAAATAGCCCCAGCCCAGAAAGAACAAAACGCCCAGCAGAACAATCGGCTTGTTCCGCAAACAAAACTCGATCCACAAACCCAACAAACCCGGCCGATCGTCCGCCGTTCCCTCTCCCGCAGACTTTTCCACCTCTCTATTCATCAAACGGCTCTGCTTCCACAACATTTCCCGAAGCCGCCAAGCGCTCTTCCAGCTGGCCACACTGAAACATCCGGCTTCCATAATAAGGGTTCTCAACACCTTCAGCACTTTGAAGCCAGCGGCCGCCCCGCCCTTCAAACGCCATCGGGCAATGATAGACAAACAACGACTGGTGGCTGGCGCTTCCCTGCCACCGCAAGACTGCAATCAACGCATCGGAAATCTGCTCGAACCCTGACCGGGCGGCAGCCATCCCGTCTGCGCCCATCCGTTCCGCTCCCTGCCGAAGCCGGGCGGACAAGCGCTGCCACTCCTCCCGCGCCGCGCCGGAAAACAAGGCCGCATCCATCACATCCAATTGCGCCTGCAACTGAGAAGCATGTTGCTGGCTTTGCGAAAACTCATCCCGGCTCAAATCCCTTTGGGCGTCCAGATAAATGGCGATCAGCGCGTTCAACCGGCGCTGGAACTCTTCCGAAACCGGCGACGGGCGCGGCGCACTGGCGGGTTCTTCTTCGAGAAGCGCCGGTGCCCCGCCGAAGCCTTCGGGGTTCATCATGCTCGGCTGGGCACGAATTTGCACGGCGCTGTCGATTTTGAAATTGCCTTTCACCACCACTCGCTCTCCCGCTTTCAAGCCGGACTCCACCAAGTAGTAATCACCCGCCCTTGGGCCGAGTTCGATCTCCCGCCCTTCGTAGCGGCCTTCTCCCAAGTCCACATAAACGACCGCCCGTTTCCCGGTGATCAAGGGCGCGGAATCCGGGATGACCAGAGGGGCGTTGACCGCATTGTTCGCTGCGTAACCGAGTGATTCGGCGCTGACGAGGTCCATCCCGCAAATGTCGCATTGGCCCGGCGCGTCTTTGATGATTTCCGGGTGCATCGGGCTGATCCATTTTCCGGCAAGGCCGGCGTCCATCACCCGGCCACCTCCGGCAACCTTCGACCGGACAACCGCCCGCACAAACATGTCCGGTTTGAGCCGGCCGCCGGGGTTGGGCAGGTTGACCCGAATTTTCACGGTGCGCGTCCGGGGGTTGAGAATCGGGTCAATGAACGCGACCAACCCAGTGAACACCTCCCCTGGATACGTCTCCGTCCGAAACTCCACTTCCTGCCCGTAATGCAGCCAGGGCAAGTCCGATTCGTAGGCATCGAGCTTCACCCAGACTTCCGAAAGGTCAGCAATCTGATAGATTTGCGTGCCCGTCTGCACATACATACCCTCGACGGCGTTTTTGTGGACGACGACCCCGGAAATGGGCGAATAAAAGGTGATATGGTGGCTGGGAGTGCCACGGCTTTCAATCTTCTCGATTTGGGAATCGCTCAATCCCCACAAACGCAGCTTCTCCCGCGCTGACTCCACATTCGCCTCTGCCCGCTCTTGCAAATAAACGCTCCGGCTCCCTTCCAGCTCGACACCAGCCACCGTCGCGCTCAGCAACTCCTCCTGCGCCTGCAGCAATTCCGGACTGTAAAGCTCCACCAAATGATCGCCCTGCATTACCGAAACGCCGGTGTAATCCACATACAAGCGATCCAGCCGCCCCCCAACGCGGGCGGTGAGAGAAGAGAACTTGGTCTCATCATACTCGACCTTGCCCACCATTCGCACCTCGGCAAGGACGAACTTCCTCTCCACAGGCACCGATTCCACCTCCGCCAACTTCCGCGCCCGCGGCGACATCGTCAGCCCTCGAAAGCCATCTCCGCCCACCCGGTCTTTGGCCGTTGGAACCAACGCCATCCCGCAAAGAGGGCACTTTCCCGGCCCCGGTTGGCGGATTTGCGGGTGCATGGAGCAGGAAAAGAACGCCGCCGTTTCTGTGCCTGCGCTGTCCCGCCCGCCGCGCTCTTGGCTGTTGGACGCCCCCGAATCCCGCATAACTCCCAAAAAGAACCCCCCGGCAAAGGCCGCCGCCACTGCGGCCAGGACTGCAACTTGTGTTTTCATTCGTCGATAGATTGAGATGGTTTCGATTCGCTCGCTGCCGGCGCCAGGCTGCCGGCCAGCACTTCCATTTCCGCCAGACGCTGCTCCCGGTCGGCAACCGCCCGTTGATAAGAAAGCCGCACGTCCAACAACAGCCGTTGTGCGTCAATAAGCTGCAAAAAATCGGAACGCCCGGCCTGGTAAGCCCGCTCCGCAACCTCCAGCGCACTCTTGGCCAGGGGCAGCAACGCGCGGCCAAACAAATCCATCTGCCGCTCCGCATCCCGAAGTTTGTGCAGAACCCAGGCAAAGTCCGCTTGCAAACGATTCGCCGCCGCCTCCCGATTCAAACGCGCACTTTCTCTTCGCGCCTCGGCCTCCCGCACGCCGGCGCGATATTTCCCCTGCCAAAGCGGCAAATGCACCGTCCCCGCCACCGTCACCGGATCGCGCCCCGTTCCTGCAATGCCGGGGAAACGGGCACGCCCGGTGTCGATGTAATCCACGCCCAAACTCACGTCCGGCCAGAAAGCCTTCCGCGCTAGAGCCGCGGCTTTATCTGCCGCCTCCAGGCGAGCCGTCCATTCATCGAGCGTCGGATTCTTGCCGGCAAGCGACATCATCGCCTCCGCATCCGAAACAACGCCATCGGACAAGTCGAAAGTCTGCGGCCGCGGCATTCGGGCTTCCACCGGGCGATTCAAAACGGCGTTGAGTTTCGCAGCGACGGCATCCTCCAAGTCGTTCAATCTCGCCGCTTCCGCTTCCAGTTTGCCCAGTTCCATTTGCATAGCGACAATGTCGGCCATGTCCCTCCCCGCACGAAACTTGGCCTGTGCGACGCGTTCGAGGTCTTGCATATGCGCGATGTTTTCCCGCGTGATCGATGTCGCCTGCCGCAGATAAAACAACTCGTAGTAGGCGTCCTTCACCTCAAAGAACAACTGCCGCTTGGCTGCCTCGTAACGTTGCCTAGCCGCTGCCGCCTGTGCCGCCGCCTGCTCCCCGCTAAGCCGCAATTTCCCGAACCACGGAAAGGTTTGAACCAGCCCGGCCTTTTGCTTCTGTGCGCCCGTCCGCGTCTCAATCTGCTCGATGAAATAGCCGTAAGTGAATTTCGGATTCGGCAAAGCCTTGGCTTGAGGAATCCGCGCCAGAGCCGCTTTCCAGTCGAGGAACGCTGCTTCCAATCCCGGATTGTTCAACGCCGCAACCGCCAGATAATCCGCCAGGCGCGGCGCAGAGGGGAGAGTGTGGCCTGTCGCTTTTGCCGCCAAAGCAGACTCGAAGCGCCGGGCAGATTCGAGAGCACCAGCCTTCCCAGGAGTCTCCACCGGCAGCGATGCGCAGCCAACCAGGACAACCGCAAAGAGCGTCTGCCACACAACTATTGCTTTTCGTTCTTCTCGTGAATTCATCCGATTCCCTTTCCAACTGCGGGAATCCCCGAAAGCGGCCCCAGCGTTAGGGTTCCTCTTCCCGCTCATGCAACGCGCCGGTTAAAGCCGGACGCACCTCTTCAGTTGGCGACGAGAATCAGATTAGGTAGGAACAGAAAAACTGGTAAATGCGAGTGCGGACACCGACCAAGAGACTCTCCGAAAAGGACGCACAAGAGAACGCAGCGCCATTCTCCCAGAAAACAACCCGTGCCGGCCGGTAAACCGCCAAATCAAACCCAACAGGTATCCGCCCGGGCAGCGGCGCAGAAGCCGGCGGCTCTTCCGACTCCGAACCGCCAACACAGCAATCGTCCCTCTCGCAACGGCTGCAACAGCAATCCGCCTTGCCGCCATTCTCAAAACCGCCGCTCTCGCAGCGATCCTCTAATGAAAACGGCGAAAAAGCCGGCGCTTCCGGCGGCAGCGAAAGCATCAAAAAAATCAGAAATGATGCGGCAATCCGAACCATCGCCTTCACCATGCCATTCATTCGCCCATTAAAAAAGCCTTTTTTATACCAGCCCGGCGGAATCGACAAAGCGATGAATCTCTTCGCGTCCCACAGTGCCGTCCAGATGCTCCAGATACTTGCCGCTGGAAACAAACTCCAGATGCGCCCGGGCGGCAGCGCAGCGCGAACGAATCGCCAAGCGCTCCGCCACATCCGCATGGTTGGCCTTGCCGAGAAACTCCCGCAAATAAGCGATATGAGACTTCCACAATGCCTCGTCGTGCGCTTGTTTCGAGCGCAGACGCCGTTGATACCAATCGCTGGCCCGAATAGTCTTGCTCTCGAACAAACGGCGAATCTCCGCATCTTCCAAACGCTTCCCCTCATAATGACCGTCCTTCATAATATGCAGCACCGCGCGCAACGGCGGACAAGCAAACGCCTCGCTACCATCATCAAAATAACGTTGCGCCACCCGCTTCTGCGTGGCCACCACGTTATCCAAGCCCTCAGCGAAAATCTTCATATCCTGAGTTTCGGGCCGCAAAATTTCATCGGTAAAAACCGCATCCGGATGGCTGAAAATCCGGCCAAAGAAAGTGGTCGCAAAACGCCGGGTAATGCGGTAACCCAACAGCGAAAACGGAAGTTGCCGCCCTTCAAATTCGATATCCTCGCACCGCGTCAGATACCCTTCCCGAATCAAGAACCGGGGGTCCCGCTCCGCTGCGGACATCCGGCACCAAATCTCCGGAATCAACAAACTAATATCATGGTCTACTCGCGCGTTCGGCCCCACGACGCCGGCTGAAGTCAAGAAGGCATCGGTGCCGGTCAAAGCCGCGGAAACCACCATCGTATTCAAATCAATTACCGGCGGCAGCGCGTTGAACGGCCCCTTGGTCAATGCGCCCTCGGAGCCAGCGCCCGTCGTAGAAGGCGACTTTCCCGTCATACTACAAATCACCTCGATCAAATACTCCGGCAATGCCATATAGTGAATCGGATTGTAGACCGCCAACGCCCGAATGCTGACTACCCTGTCCGGGGGATTGTTCCGTCTTCCCGGAACCACACTGTCTACCACTGTTGTTACCGGCTCGCTCAACGGGATGCGGCGCTGAAACCGCATGCCGATCTCCGCAATGTAATTTGCGCGCTTGCTCAAAAGGTCTGGCCGAAGTTGCAAATACCGCGGATTCTTTGAAGGCTTTCCGCCGACCATTCGCGGATGGGCGCTGGAAACCAGAAAAAGCGGCTTCGAACTCTCGCTTGCCGCCCGGATCAAACGCTGCATCGGCTCGGTGTATTGAGCAAACCCGATAGAATCTTCTACAATGCCGCGGGCGTCTTGCTGCGTTAACGGGTCGAAATTCGACAGAAAATTCCCCCCCTTCGCCAAATCCGCTTCCGTCTGCTTGTCATAACCCCGGTGAATCGCGTCATCTGGTCGCTGGAAAAACCGGTTCTCACAATTCCGAACAATCTTCACAGAAACCCCTTTGTGCTCCGGCTTCGCAAACTTCAAATGGCGCGCTGCAAAAACCACGCTCGCCGTGATATCGTCTTCGAGCGAACTCTTGACCGCCGGCTGAAAATCCTTCCGCAATCCGAAAGTGCGCCACAGCCCGTCGGCGGCAAAACCTACCCGCAAATAAGTGGTTACGAGCTTCCGGTTGCCGCACTTCAACTCATTGCCCGGCTTCCCGTTAATTATATCGACTGTAAAGTGGGAGCGCCAATCCTCTTTCCAATCTTCCTTATAGTAACGTTTGACTACGAACACCAACTCTTTGACGTGCTGGGGAATGGATTCGAGCCACTTGTTATAGCGATCGGTATAATCGTGGTTCGACGGCGTCAATAGCTTAATGACCGAGCCCAGCGAACGTTCGAAGCTCAAAATTGGCCGTCCGTCTTGTTTCTTCGGATCGCGGAAACGTTTCGAGTAATCGTCATGTATCAACTCGGCGACCATATCAAAATCTTCTTTTATATCCGCGACGAATACCGGCCCGTAAAGTACTGCATCGGTAAGGGGCTTGGAGATTTCCGATTTTCCGCCGCCGGAAACCGTGCAAGGCTTGTGGCAGACAATGCCTTCCGAAACCGTGCCTACCAGCCGCCAGGACCGGTTGCCACTCGGTTTGACCATTTCCACTTTATACCCCGACGGGCGGATATAAGTTACTCCAGGCATCAGTTGGAGTTGCTGCCGTCCTTCCTCCCGCAGCCAACTGACTGATTGCCGTTGCAGATCGAATTCGACATCCTCCGGAACATATAGGATGTCTTTAAATTTCTTGTCTACGCCGAAGCCCCGCTGGTCTATATCCATCAAGTTCCGATAGTTTTGAATGACTTCCTCGAATGAGTGCCCGGACCGCTGTACGTGCAAGTGGCCGCTGAAGTCCTCGCCCAAATCATATGACGGAAAGGCCATCGTGCCGCCGGCATGTTCTTCTTCGGCCAAGCCGAAGAGATTCGCCGAATAGCTGATTTGCGTTTTGACTTCTTTCTTGCAATAGCCGAAATAATTGTCGGCGATGAGTGTTACCATCACCCCTTTTTCGTCACGGGCGCATAATTTGAACGCTTGTCCGTTATTATAGAGTTCATCCGGTTGTTCCCAGCAAAGCCCCGCTTTTTGCAGGGCTTCCTCTGCTTCCGTATGGGGCGGCAGGCCGGCGTCCTTCTTGGTTACTGTGGTCAAGTGCGGCGCGAGGATGACGCAGCCGGTGTGTCCCGTCCAATGGTCGGCGTCTAGGCCGGCGTCGTTTTCGGGCAAGTAAGGATCGCCGGCGTTTCCAAAAATGCTTTCCACGAAGTCGAGATTCGACACCAAATTGCCTGGAGCAAAGAACCGAATTTCCATCCGTTTCTCCGGCATCACATCGGGGATTTCGGGGCAGACCAAGGGGCGCAGAAGCAGCGACACAAAACACCGCGCCTGTTCGTCTTGATCAGCGGTGAAGGGGAGACGCAGCAGCTCCTCCGGCGGATTGAGAGCGCGGCGGAGCAGATTGGCGAAGACTGGTAGCGGTACTGGCAGCTTGTCCGCAGGAATGGGAAGCCCGCCTTCGGCAATGTGGAACACGCCTTTTGTCGTCCGGCGGTCTTTCGCGGGATTGTGCAAAATGCCTTGCCGGATTCGATAGGAGCTGACGATTTTCGAGTGGAACTCGTCGCCGCCGGCCGGCAAGGAAAGCGCCCGCGCCAGGCCGTGACGATCCAGGACGAAAGTCCGGGCCGGCAATCGGATAGCCGAGCTGACCGGGTAAATGCGGTCGTCGAGCCAGCGAATGGGCGCCTTTTTATAGGATTGTGTCGAGGCGCTTACCGAGTAAAGATACTCGTCGAGCCACTTTTGGATTCGCCAGTCGGCCGGGCAAAGGTATTTGGAGAGCAACCGTTCTCGCTGCCGGTGATGCGCCAGCAGAGCGCCAGCAATCTCATGGAACTTGGATCCCTCAGTTTGCTCCACCGTCGGACAACCCATCGATGCCAGCTTGAGGTTGATGTATTGAACGGTGATGTCGTCAGGGTAAACCGGCGTCTCTGCGCCAATCCCCAGGGCTTTCTCTCGGTTCATCTCAGCTGCCTTTTCTAACCCGCCACCCGGCGGCTCCAAATAAGAGCCTGGGGTGTATGAAGCGGTAAATCATCAAAACCCGCCCCACCGTTGTTACCTTCGGCGGCACCCCAGGCTGAAATCGCCTCCCTTTTTCTAAAACCGGGAAATTGGCAAAGTCAACCAAAAGTGCCTTTCTCTCGACCATTGCCGGCTGCGTCTAGCAGTCTGAAACCCCTGGATCCACATTGCGGTTCATTTCGCTTTTTTGTCCAGCAACTGCGAGACTGTGTCGGGAATGTCGAGTTCTATCGGATAGCTGGAGCGGACGATAGTCCCTTCCCGATCGATGATGAAAATCCGGGGAATGCTACGCACAGAGAACACTTTTGCCGCTTCGGATCGCCATCCACCCTCGCCGGCCCAGACGTTTCGCGTTTTATCCCAACCTTCGCGTTGGAGATGTTTTCGGACTTCTTCCGCAGAGTCGTCAATGCTCAAGGCAATCACTTCCACCTTGCCTTTCCATTCGGGATGTTTCCGGACGTAATCTTGCAGTTTTTGCATTGGCCGCTGGCAAGGGCCGCACCAGGTTGCCCAAAACTCCAACACGACGACCTTGCCTTTGAGTTCGGCGCTGGAGAATTTTTTCGGCGGGTCTTCTAGGTTGTAAAAGGAAAAAGCCGGCATCGGCCCTCCCGGCGGCACTGCTCCTTGTTCCGCAATATAATTGGCGACACCCAATTCTCCGGCTTGGGTTTCGGTCAAGAGGTTTTTTGGAAAGTCCGACCAGCGGATTCCGTCGAAGAAGGTCCAGCGCGTTCGGTTGCGGGAGCCCTGATCCAGGGCAATGACGAATGTGTCTCGGTAGGATTCGCCGCGAGTCTCCAAGGCCTGAGGCGCCAACGAGAAGGATATTTCAATCTTTTCAGCCATAATAACGATGTTCGGCGGTTGATTTCCTCCACGGTAATCCGGATACTCCAGTTTCACTTCGTTCACCTGAAATTGCGCGGGGTCTTCGGGCAGCTTCAAATCGCGGGCCAACTTCAGAAAACTTTTCGCCTTGCTCCGATAAGAGGCTATAACAAAGCCATACATTTTCTCCAGTTCGGCTTTGGACGGCGGCGCAATGCCCTCAATCTTGCTCATTGCCTCATAACTGGCCAGAACTTCGTCCACGGAGAAGGTTGTGCGTTTGGTGAATTTCTCAACATCCCCGGCGGCCAGAAGTTCGACGACATGTTTGGCCAGTTCGTGGAGAGCGGGATCATCGTCCGCCGTAATGCTCCGGTAGACAATGTTGCCGTCCTCCGTGATATCGGGGTGACGGGTGGCCATTACCCGCAGTTTGAACGCCAACTCGCCTTCAGGAGAAAGCAAACCGCTTGGCAGACTGGTCAGTTGCATGCCGTTTGAAATGGTCCAGCCGCGGTCGAATTGAATGCAAGATTGAGCTCTCAACGCATAGCTGCCTGCGAAGGAAACGCCTGTGGCCGTCGTCTGCTTTGAGCGGACTTTTAGGCTGAACTTCACGGTGGTGATATGGGGAAGCTCCGCCCCGTTCACCTCATTGACGGTGTAGCCGCTCTGTCTCACAGACGCTACTTCGACTTCCGCCTGTTTCCAGTCCAGTCCAACATTAGTGAGCTGTTCGATAACACCGTCAAGTGAGGAAGCGAGCTGGTTGCGTTGATAGTCCGCCATGTCGCGAATTTGTTCTTCCGTGAGGGTTCGCGGCTCTTCCAGATGTTCATTGACTTGTTCGGGGAGGCCATCGGGGATGTTGTCTTTGCAGTTGGTTTCTCCTTCTTTCGGCTTTGTGTTGAAGTAATCCTCCGCTGTGGGGGTGTATTTGTGGACGAAATCGGCGGATTGTCCCGATTTCAATGCTGCCGCCAAGTCCTCTCCCATTTTTTTGAAGGGAAGCGACGGGGTTTCTTGGTCGGCAAGGGCCGATACTGCGAGGGCTGCAGCGAGGATGGCTGTGGCGAGTTTTGGGAGTTTTGTTGGATATGTCATGGCGGTTTCTTGGGCTTTCCGTTTTTGTTGTTCCGTTTCGCTTGCGTTTTAGACAATGTTCCCGTTGCAAGTGTTGAAAGTTCTAGCCGTTCCCTTCGCAAAGGCAAAGCATTCCGGCGATTATTTCCCCAGCGGCAGACGTTCGGCCAAACGTTCCGGCAGGCCGGCTTTGCGGATTTTTTGCATGGTGGTTTCCATGTCGTAATCGAGGCGTCTCAATTCGATGGTGCCCGAGTCCATGTCGTAGATGACATATGTTGCCTTGGGTACGCCGTCGCGGGATTGGCCGACGCTGCCCACGTTGATGAAATACTTCTTTCCGGGTTCGACGCGAAACTTGGAGTAAGTCCCCCCGCGCACGGTTTGGTCGCGCACGAAGGCCACGGGAACATGGGTGTGGCCGAAGAAACACACGCTAGTGTTTTGGTAGGTAAAGCTCGCTGCTGCTTCCAGTTTGTTGAAGACATAGCCCCATCGTTTGGGGACGTCGAGAGTGGCATGCACGATGGAGAAGTTCGCTACTAAACGAAAATACCGGAGGTCCCGCAACCAGGCGCGGTCCTCTTCGGTGAGTTGATCCCGCGTCCAACGAATGGCCGCGGTCGCGTGCGGGTTGAATCCTTCCAAATCGTCTTCGCTGGAGCAGTATTCGTCGTGATTGCCTTTGATGCAGGGGAGCTCCATCTCGCGGACTTTGTCCAGGCATTGTTTGGGGTTGGCATTGTAGCCGACCACATCGCCCAGACAGGCATAATGGGTGCATTGATTTTTCTCCACATCGTCCAGCACGGCTTGGAACGCCTCAAGATTTCCATGTATATCTGCGATAATCGCGTACTTCATTTTTTCCCTGACAAAATCCCGTCTATCTCAAAATATCAAAACCTTTGAACTCGTTCGTTGCTTCGGACCAGAAAGTCTCTTCGCCCCGAATCATCGGCCCCAAGCCGGACTCCCGCACAGCCGCAAGAAACGCCTTCAGCTCTTTCTCGGCGCCCTCCGCCACTAATTGTACCCGGCCATCCGGGAGATTTTGAACCGCTCCGCAAAGTTCATAACCGCAAACCAACTGTTTAACTGTGTAGCGAAAACCCACTCCTTGAACTCGCCCGGAATAAAAGACTGTCGCCCGCAATGGTGTCAATTGTTTTCAGTCCTCAACCCCGCTCCCAAAAACGGCTGCCCGGCAATCATGCAACGATTGTCCGGCCCGCCGGCCAGAGTCGGCGACAGGAATCAAGCCATAATTCGATCCCTTTCCGCAACGATCTTATTCTTGGCCGGCGCCGGCTACTATGGTATGGAGAAGCAGTATTCATGCCATGTTGCGGGCGGAATTTACCGCTTGCGCTGCGCTTTTCTCTTCGCCGCCAGCAAGCGGCTGGTGGTGGATTGCGGTGCTTCCGGTTCGTCTTCGGGTTTCGATTCTTCGGCGGGCGGCGGCGTTTGGGGTTTCAGCTTCTCTTGGACAAGGCCCGCTGGTGTTCTCTTGCGGCGGCGGATGGTTGCTACCGGTTGTTCGAGGATTGCGGTTTCGGAAACTTCTCGTGCCTGCTTTGCCCGCACGGCATCGCGGCGATGGAGCAGGGCGCTCAGGGATTCGTCTCGAGGGACGGCGGCTTGGACCGGGCGCCAGAAACACAGCCAGACGATTACCCGGCGCCACGCCCGCGCCATGTCATCCCGGTCCAACTGCACCCGGCGCAAGCCTACATCCAAAGGAAAGAGGAGAATTGCCAGCTTCAGAAACCACTCCCACAAATCGTTGGGCTGGTAAGTCTTCAACCGATTGCGAGCAAAGGGGTTGGCGGCTTCCAGCGATGGAAACATTGTGCCGCCTGAATCTTCGGCAAGCTGCCGCAGCAGGTTCAGGCGCGGTTCGCTCGTGGCGTATTCGGGCGAAAAGCTCACGCTGGTTCCGACCATTTGGGTGCCCAAAAGATTGTCACCGTCCATCTGCATCAGGTTCATCGTGTAGGCGCCCACCTCGCGGGCGGCGAATCGCGCCTCATATCGGCCGGGCGCCGTCTGGCCCAATCGAATCACTTCTCCTTCTCCCGAAGGAGGCACCACCCGCGCTTTCAGCTCCAGAAAGTTTCGGAAGCTGCCTTCTTCATCCACCGCTTCGACAACGATGGTGCCGACCCCTTTGTCAATGACGATCTCCGTCGAAAAGTCTGTGCTTTCCACGCGGCGCAAGGCCCATTGGGCGATTTGAGACCAGAATTGCCAGTATTGCCCCCAGGACAACCAATGGGCGGCCCACTTTGCCCGAGCGTCCGAAGTGAACGCCACCGCCCGCCCCAGCCCGTATTGCCAATGCGCCAGCAGCGGGTCACCACTCTCCGTCATCAGCGGAATCTCTGCCCGGCTCTTGGGCGTTGTGGCGATATGGCCCAACAGTTGCGGAAAGGGTTCGTTTCCCAAGCCTCGGATCAACTCACTGGCGGCCACCCGCTTGGGGACGAAGGGTTTTTCGGAGATGGCCGATTTCAAAATCACCGCGGTTTCTTTGATGAAGATTTGCGGCAAGTGGTTCGGAGAGCGCACATCGTAAAAGCGCCCCCGTCCCCGTTCGGCAATCCATTTCATCGTCTCCGGCCCGGCGTGGCCGGAGATGAGCACTGTGCTCACCGTGATACGGTCGCCAACAATCGCCTGCATCAACGTTTCGGACGGGGCGCCCGGATCGCCGTCGCTGAAGACGATCATATGCTTCAAATTAGCCGTTGACTTTTTCAATCCCTCGTAAGCCATGGTCATAACATTTTCGAAACTCGGCAAATCGCCCTGGTTCATGCCCATGATTTTGTTGGCCAGAGCGCGTTTGTTGCCCACTTTGGTTAAAGGGAACAGCCAGCGGTCGATTCCGTCCCAGAGGACGATGCCCAATTCGTCCTGCGGCCCCAAGGCCTCCAGGACGCCGACGGCTACTTGCCGGGCCACCTGGTTGCCGTTGTTGAATTCCATGCCGTGCATCACCATCGCTAAAGCGCCGCTGGGTAGAACTTTTTTGCTGCTCAGCTCCATGTCCAGAGGCAGCGCGCGCTCCAACGGCGTGCCGCGATAGGCGCCGGCGGCGTAAGTCTGGTCGCCGCCCACGCACACCAGCCCGACGCCGAAATCCCGAACGGCGATCTCCGCCATCCGCATGGCCTCGCTGCCCAAATCGCCAGCCGCAAGATTGCTTAAAAAAATCGCATCGTAGCTTTGTATCTCCGCCAGCGAGCTGGGGAAAAGGCTCAAATCGCCGGCCGAAACATCCAGCCGGGAAGCTCGCAGCGCGGCGACCAGTTCTCGATCGAGAGCCGGTTGATCGGAGATGACGAGGACGCGCGGGTCGCCTGCCACATTCACAAAACTGATGGCCCGGTTGTTCTGCGCCACCATATCGCCTGCGGCAGCAATCTCCACATCGTAGGTGTAAAACCCTGAATCGGGCAAAGACTGCGGGAAGGTGAAGAGGTTCTTGCCTGCCTCCAACTGCACTTCTTGTTCCCCAAGCAAGCGACTGTTGCGGAACAACCGCACCGTTGCTATCCCGCTTTCGTCGGCGTGGGCAAAAATCTTCGCCTCGAACGCCGTGCCTTTCTTCACATTGCCTGGCAATGCCAAGCGTTGCAGGGAAATGTCGTTGCGCCGTTCCGTTCCCAACGGAACCACATCCACTGACACGCCCAACGGCCGGGCGCCGGCAACGGCGTCAACCGCTTCGCCCAGATTTTCGTTGCCGTCGGAGAGCAGCACGAGGCGCTTTTGCCCGTGCTCCGGAAAGGTCGCCGTGCCTAATCGAACGGCCGCCGCAATGTCGGTGCGGTCTGTTGACACAACTGCTTGAATCTTCCCCAGCTCGACCCGTTTCTGCATCATTTGCTCGATGCCGGCGTCGCCGCCGAACACGAGGACGCCCGCTTGGTCTTCGTTCTTTTTCTTTTTGACGATCTCGTTGACGTAGCGCCGGGTGGCCTCTTGTTGCGCTTCAGGGATGCTCTGCGAACGATCCAACAGGAACATCACATTCATCCCTTCGCGGGGGTTCAGCCGTTGAATCCCCGCCATCGCCAAAACCAAAGCAAAAGCCACCAACAGACGCAGGACACCCGTCAGCCAACGCCGCCAGGGAGACAGAGAAACATCCGACCGATACGCCAACCAAACTACCCACGGAATCACCGGCAGAAGGAGCCAAAGCCATATGGGATTGGAAAACTGGATGTTCACGGCGCTTCCCGCCTCCGAACAAGTTTCTGAATGCGGTGGTTCCCCGAATCCGCCACCCAAAGATTCCCTTCGGAATCTAAAGCGATCGACCAGGGATTGCTGAATTGCCCGAGCGCCGAACCCGGGCCGCCGATGATCTCAATCGACTGAAATTCCGGGTCAAACACCTGAATGCGGCTGTTCCCGAACTCGCAAACAAACTGATTCCCCGCCGCGTCAATCTTCACATCGTAAGGGTAGCTCAACTCCCCCGACCCTGAACCCGGTCTCCCGTAACTGCCCATCAAACGCCCCGCGTCGTCGAACACCTGAATCCGGTGGTTGCAGGAATCGGCGATAAACAAACGGTCGCGTCGGTCAATGCCAATCCCCTCAGCCCGGTTAAACGCCCCCGCCTCCTCTCCCGCCTGGCCGAATGCCAGTGCCCATCCCTTGCCCTCCGGTCGAAAGCGCTGCACCCGCTCGACTGGCTGGAACTCCGTCAAAAACAAATCGCCCGACGAATGACAAGCCACCGCCCGCGGAGACACCAGCTCTCCCGGCCGCACCCCCTGCCGTCCCCACTGTGCAATCAAATCCCCCTCTGGCGTAAAATGATTCACCCGCGCGTAATGGGGCTCCACCACGATGATGTTCCCGTTGCCGTCCACACTCATCCCTTTGGGACGCCCCCGCTCCGTCCCCGGCATTTGCCAAAAACTCAGATAACGCCCCGAGCGATCAAACCGCTGCACCCGCCCCGTCATATCCACCGCAAAAACATCGTCATTCCGCCCCACAGCAACCGACCGCGGCTTGTTGAACTGCCCGGCGCCCGTTCCCTTCCCACCCGCCCACTCCACCGCTGAAAAAAACCGGCTCTCCAAAACTGGCGAAGACTCAGCCCCCCCTCCGCAGCCGATGCCACCGACAACCAACGCCAAACCCACAACCGCCCCCTGTCGCCGCACGCACCCCACCACTGCCAAACACAACCGCCAGACAACCCAAGGCATCAAACCCAAGAGAATCAACAGAAAACAAGAAGCATTCACTTGGCTGTTATACCCATAATGCAGCAGATTAAAAACCCGGAGCGCCAGCGTCTCCACACCGGGAGGCACCATGAAAATCAACACCTCCACCTCCCACAAACAAAGCAAATAAACCATCCACCACAAACAAAACAAACCTCGCCCCACCACCGGCAAAACACAATGCCGCCACCGCCGCCAAAACCCCATCCCCTCCAACCGCGCCATCCCCTCCAACCGCCCATCCACCCCATTCAAAGCCATCAGACCGCCGCTCACACCCAACCCCAAATAACGCAAAACCAACGCCGCCGCCAACGGCCCCCAACCCAACTCCAGCCAACTCTCAAACACCCGATTATTCCCCCACGCCAACCCCGCGCCCACCAACGTCCCCGGCGCCAAAAACATCCCCCAAAACAACCGAGCGCTGCCAACCCCGCGAAGCCATACCCCCAAAACAGTCACCCACGACGCCGTCAACACCGCAAACCATACCGAATAAAAAATCGCCTCCCGGCTCACAACAAACACTTCCCAAAAATCCCGCCGCGACTCCTCCGCCAACACCAACACCCCCAAGGGCAAAAACAACCCCCAACCCAAAACCCCCAACGCCCCAGCCGCTGCGCCTCCCCCTCCCCAACACCCCAATCGCTGCCGCATCAACCGCCCCGAACAACTGCCCGAAAAACCACCGAAATTCGGAAGAACCACCAACTCCCGCCCAAAAACGCAAAAAGCCAAACCTGCCGCCAACACCAAAAGCGGCGCCCCCAACCAAACCGCTCCCCCAAAATCCAGTGCCGCACTATACCGCACCAACACCGCCTCCGCCAACACCCGAACCTGCAAAGTCCCCGGAACCGTAAGATTATTAACCGCCAAACCAAACACCAGTACCCCCCCCCACACCAAAGGCCGGCGAATCTGCGGCCAAAGCGCCAACTTCACCAACCCGCACCCCGAAACAAAAGGATCCAACCCTTCCACCGCCTGCACCACCGCTCCCCGCCGCGCCCAAAGAAAGAAAAACGGAATCGGCCAAAACAACAAAGCCAACACCCCGGCCGCTCCGGAAATCGAATACAAAAAACTGCTCCCCATCCCCCCCGTCCATCCAGCATATCCAAACAACTCCATCCACACAGCAACCGCCCAAAAATGCGGCAGCAAAAGATTCATCGCCGCCAAAACCGGAAGAAACCTCGCCAACCGAGAAGGCAGCGCCAGCGACGCCAGTAACACCAACACACTCGCCGCCAAAGCCAAAGCCGCCGTCCCCGCCCCCAGCCACAACGTATTCTGCAACAACGCCCACTTCACTGCCGACACCTCTTCGCCAGCCGGAAATCTCCCACAACCGCCCGCCTCCTGCCAAGCCATCAAACAACCCCAAACCATCCGGCAAAAATCCGCCGCGCTTGACTTGCCCGTCCGGGTTGCTGTTTTATGCCGCGGTTTATGGCAAAAATTGCCCGCGCACTTCTCTCGGTATCCGACAAATCTGGCTTGGTGCCTTTGGCACGAATTTTGATTGACGCCGGCGTGCGCTTGCTCTCGACCGGCGGGACGGCCAGAACTTTACAAGCGGCCGGGCTGGAAGTGGCGGAACTGAGCGCCTACACCGGATTTCCCGAAATGTTGGACGGCCGAATCAAGACCCTCCACCCGAAGGTGCACGGCGGCTTGCTGTATCTTCGAGACTGCGAAGCTCACGAAGCGGCCGTTGCCGAACATCAAATCGAAGCGATTGATCTGGTGATTGTGAATCTGTATCCCTTTGAAACGACCGTCGCCAAGCCGGACGCAACGTTGGAAGAAGCAGTCGAAAACATCGACATCGGCGGCCCGGCTTTGTTGCGAAGTGCCGCCAAAAACTATCGAAACGTAACCGTCGTGGCCGATCCGGCAGATTACGACCTTGTCGGCGAGCAGATTCGGACGAGAGGAGAAACGACTTTGGCGTTAAGGCATCGGCTGGCCGCCAAGGCTTACGCCCGCACTGCCGCTTACGACCGAGCCATCGCCGCTTTCTTCAGCCTGGCATTCAAAAGCTATTCCGCCGCCCCGCCGCCAATCCCTCGCCCGCCGGCCGTTGAAATGCCTGAACGATTGGAGATTTCCCTCCCGCGAATGCAGACGCTCCGCTACGGAGAAAACCCGCATCAAAAAGCCGCCCTCTACGGTCATTTCGACCGCTTCTCCCAACTGCACGGCAAGGCATTATCTTACAACAACATCCTCGACCTGACGGCTGCCGCCGACTTAATCGCCGAGTTCGCAGACGCTCCGCCGACTCTGGCAATTCTGAAGCACACAAACCCTTGCGGCACCGGGCAAGGCGAATCCCTGCGGGAAGCCTGGGGCAAAGCATTTGCCGCCGACCGACAAGCGCCCTTCGGCGGAATCATCGCCGCCAACCGCATCCTCGACGCGCCCTGCGCGGAAGCCCTGTGCGAAATCTTCAGCGAAGTCGTTGCCGCCCCGGACTTTGCGCCGGACGCCTGGGCCATTTTGACAAAAAAGAAAAACCTGCGCCTCGTGAAGACGCACCATTTGGCAGATTCAAAAGATGGCTCGGTGGCCCTGCAAGTGCGATCCATCGGCTCCGGTCTCTGCCTAGCACAAGAAACTGACAACTCTCCGGTGCCGGAAAGCGAATGGAAAACGGTTACAGAACGCGCGCCCGACGACGCCGAACGGGCGGCGATGCAATTCGGTTGGCGCGTGGCTAAACATGTCAAATCAAACGCTGTTGTCTATGCCGCGCCCAGCCGCACCCTCGGCATCGGCGCCGGGCAAATGAGCCGAGTCGATGCCAGCCGGATTGCAGTTTGGAAAGCCGGCGAAGCGAAACTCCCTCTGGCCGGCAGTGTCGTCTGCAGCGATGCCTTCTTCCCCTTTGCCGACGGCCTGATTGCTGCGGCAGAAGCGGGCGCCACCGCTGCCATCCAACCCGGAGGCTCCGTGCGCGACCCTGAAGTTATCGCTGCCGCCAACGCTCGCGGCATGGCCATGGTCTTCACCGGCGCCCGCCACTTCCGACACTAGTCCTCCATCTTCGTGGAAACCTGTGCTTGTCAGGGCGTCAATCGCCGTCGGCCGTTCGTTAACAGCTCGTGGCGAAAATCACGGATTTGGACCTGATCAATTGCTGGCCATATACTTAACGGCACGGCAACGAGCAAGAAGCTGACCTGTTTCAGATGGGTTTGTTACGACTCCACGATTCATCTCGAAGTGATATAAACTACGAGGGACTTTTGCCACCTTTTTGAGTTGGTTGGCATAGTAGCGCCAATCCCAGTTGCTGTGCCTCTCGATCCTCGCATCGCGAGTCGCGGAGGTGGCTAACCCCATTGTGCGCGACCTGTTCGCATGCTTGTTCTCCGGTATGCTGGAGTTCAACAATCTGTTCGCTTCCTACAAAGGCGAAGGGACCGACGCGGTCCGCCACATATTTGCCCACCATATTCTCAAGCCGGAGCGCGTCCCGCTCGAAGCCAACATATGGGGCACGCCGAAGAGCTCGGGATCATTCTCCACGATATTGGAGGGACAGTTCAAGCGGGCGCTCGATTACGCCGATGACCCGTTCGAGCTCCGCCCAGGCAAGCGCAACGGCCGGAAAGCGGGAGAGAAGGTCTTTGGGCTGTCCGAACGGATCGGCTGGTGGTCGGTGTTCGGGGTGCTCATGACCACAGGCTTCGGCATCACGGCGGTTCAACCCATGAAGGCCGAAATGTCGGTCGCCATGCCGAAGCGCCAAGCCAAGGAGCCGATCGACTTCGATGTCATCGTGGTATACCGTAAACGCTCGGGGCTTCGAGCGTACCAGTGGAATGGCGATCTCCGGGATACCGTAATCCCTACGGCGAGCCGGCAAGTGGCGCGGTTTCGAGACGCCGGTCGGCGCCTGAGCCGCAACGACGTCCGTGTCGTCGTCATGGCACAGCTCATACAGTTGGCTGTCGGCGTCCCCAACGGTCGAGGGCGCGCTCGATGTGCTGGAGTCCAGCGACGACGAGATCGAGGCCTGTATCGATCGAATACACAGCGGCGACAACGATGCCGAAACCGTCGGCGGACCCTGATCTTGCCGGTCGGACATCCAGTCGATGGATATCTTATGGAATGCGGCACGCTGCCCCGGCGCGAGGTGGAGAAGGTCGTCGTAGCCTACAGATTCGATCTTCTCGCCAACGAGATCGAGACCAGGCTCGTCGCCAACCCGAGTGCCGGCCGAGAGCGTGTATTCAAGGGCGCCCGCTTGTCGAAATAGCCGGCAACGCCCGACACACAGTGGGGCACTTCACCAGGCGCTGAAAGTGTTCGCTGGCTTTGCAGTTCACCTCGAGAAATGGCATGAGTTGCAGAAACCTTTGGCCGGTTGCTGTTAGGCTGGTCTTGCGATGTTGAAGGCGGTTTCAATCGCCGTGTAATCGTCCCCGCCTAGCCGGGCGAGCGGTTTGAGTTTTGCTATGTCGATTTGTGGCGCTTTGGCATCTGTCGGGACGATGATGGCGTCGTCGAGGTAAACGCGCTCGATTCTGCCCAAGATCAGCGCTTGCGGCGTCTCGCCCACTTCGATGATTTGATGGCGGCGGCAGAGCATGGCAATGGGCGCTTGCTCCAGACGGGGCAAAGGCCAGCCGGGTTCGGTGGCTGCGGCGAGGCGGTTGGCGTCGAGTTCGGATTGGCCGAAGGGCAGAGAGGCAGCGGTGGCGCTAACTTGAACGGCTTGCCGGCTTTGGGCTAAGTGCACGACAAAGTGCCGCCGCTCTTGGATGTTGACCCAAGTGTCCTTTTTCGAGCTGTCCCGCTTTTTTCCGACGGCGAGGGAGAGGAGGGGTGGTTGGCTGGAGACGCCACTAAAGTAGGAGAACGGGGCCAGGTTGCAAGTCTGGTTGCCGTTGTCGCTTAACACCCAGGCAATGGGGCGCGGCACGATACATTGGATCATGGCGGCGTAAATGCGCTTCGGTTCAAGTTTCGAAAAGTCCAAAATCATTTGCTTTTCCTCTACAACACTGCGAGTTCGCTTGAAACTGAAAAGAGTGGTGGAGCCAAGGGGATTTGAACCCCTGACCTTCTCATTGCGAACGAGATGCTCTACCAACTGAGCTATGACCCCTCACCCGTTGAAAGAGGGAGGAATATTATCTCGTCTCTTCGGCAAAGCAAGCGGATTTGTGATGCGCCGGAATGCTGTCGAAGGGAACCGGCGCCTCTGGCTGTGTGTT
This sequence comes from uncultured Pedosphaera sp., assembly GCA_965214825.1. GTDB lineage: Bacteria > Verrucomicrobiota > Verrucomicrobiia > Limisphaerales > AAA164-E04 > UBA2970. Next base: position 3,788,090 of record OZ243981.1, on the reverse strand, counting down.
TGCGAATGAGGGCGCGTTTTGATTTGACCAGCGGCGACCGGGCGGCAAGGATGTCCGTTTTCGGATGGCGGGCGCTTTTTGTATCCATCGCGTCTGATGAAAATACGATGAACAAACGATTGAACCCAAGCAAAATGAAAAGGGCCTTTCTCGGCGCGGGCCGGAACTTATTGCTGCGCTTCAAAGCGGCCATGGCCGGGCTGGCTTTGGCGACGATGCTGGGCTGCGGCGATCAGCAGCAATCGGATGTCGACTTGTGGACGGCAGTGCTGACGGATGATCTCGGCGCCGTGAAGCGGCACATCGCCGCCGGGGTTGATTTGAACGCCAAAGAACTCATTGGCGGCAACACGGCGTTGCACCTCGCGGCAATCTTCGGCAAGCCGGAAGCTGCCCGTTTATTGGCGGCGGCGGGAACGGATTTGGAAACCATCAACAACGAAGGCAATACGGCGCTCTTCAACGCAGCGTTCTTCTGCCACCCGGAAATCGTTCAGCTCCTCCTCGAAAAAGGCGCGGACGCGAACACAACAGATAAGGCCAGACGGCCGGTTCTCGAAGTCATGGCTGCGGAATGGGATTCGACATTGGCCGGTATTTATCAAGTGATTTTTGCTGTGTTGAAGATTCCGTTTGACGAGGAGCGCATCAAGACCACCCGTCCAGTGGTGGCGAATCTAATACGCGAATATGCAAAGTAGCCGGCTGCTCCGCCGTTCATCAGCCAAGCGGCGGCCGCGCGTCCCGGCGCGAACGGCGGCATGTATTATTTCGATCACAACGCCACCGCGCCTTTGAGCGATGCCAGCCGCAGAGCCTGGTTGGATGCGGTCGAGCGGTTCCCCGGAAATCCGTCCAGTCCCCATCGGATGGGGAGCCGGGCGGAGCGGGCCTTGGCGGAGGCCCGCGAGGCTTTGGGCGCCCGCCTGGGGTGCTCGCCTTTGGATTTGATTTGGACGAGCGGCGCCACGGAAGCGAGCAATCTCGTTTTCCATCATTACGCGAGGCAACTGCCCTCATCAGCTGAAGTTTGGGTGACGGCAGTGGAGCATCCTTGCGTGTTACAGCCGGCTGAGGCTTGCTTTGGCGGCCAGGTCCGCCGAATCCCCGTGACGGCTGAAGGCGAGGCGGCGTTGGATTGGATGGAAGCACAGGCGCCGCCGGCCTTGGTGGCGGTGATGGCGGCGAATAATGAGACCGGCGTGTTGCAGCCGTGGGAAAGGATTCGGGAATGGTGCAAAGAGCGGGCAGTTCCTTTTTTGTGCGATGCCGCTCAATGGCTTGGGAAGGCGCCCGCGGCCGGGTTGGGGCGGTGCGATTGGGTGATTGGCTGCGCCCATAAGTTCGGCGGCCCCGGCGGGGTTGGCTTCCTTAAATGCCCTGCCAAAGGCTTGGTGAGGCCGTTGCTGATCGGCGGGCCGCAGGAGATGTTGCGCCGGGCGGGGACGGAAAATGTGGCGGGCGTGTTGGCGATGGCGGCGGCTTTGGAAGAGCGGGAATCTTTGTTGAGCGCTGATTGGATTGCCTCCCGCCGAGAATGGCGGCAGCGGGTGGAAGAGTCGATTTTGCAAACGCTGCCGGGAACACGGGTTCTGGGCCAAGCGGCACCGCGGCTGTGGAATACGGTTGCCTTGGTAATGCCCGCCCGGGGTTGCCGCTTTCGTTGGGTGGTCAAGCTGGACCGGCTCGGCTTTGCGGTTTCGACCGGCTCGGCCTGCGCCAGCGGGAAGGAGAAACCGTCCTATGTTCTGGAGGCTATGCAATGTTCAGCGGATGAGTCGAGCCGGGCGATTCGATGCAGCAGCGGCCCGGAGACCGGGAAGCAGGAGTGGGCGGCGTTGGTGAAGGCTTTGGCGCGAGTCGCCCGCGAGATGGGATTGCCGACTGGCTCGACCGGCTGAGTCAGCATTCAAATGAGAGACTTTTAAGAGATGTTTTCAAAAGGCCGAAATAGGCGGGCAGTTGAAAAGTTGCGCCGGGCAACGGGGTTCATCAGCGGGGGCGTCCGACGGTTTTTGGCTTCCAGGAAGTTGGCGTTGTGTCTTGAGTCGCGCTGGTTTCAGTGGGGGGTGGGTATTTTTTATTTTTCGGTCGTTGGCTACTTGTTTCTCACGGCTGAGCTTTGGCCGGCGACGCCGGCGACGGGGGGAGAGCCGGCAATCCAGATCAGCGTTTGGGATGCGGCACAGGCTTGGCGGCTGCGGGCGTTGGCGAAGCGGCATGAGGCTGCGGGGCGTTTTGAGGAGGCTGTGCAGGCTTGGCGGTTGGCGTTGGCCGAGCATCCCGGTCCGGCGTCTTTCCGTGCTTCGCTAAAGTCTCTGGTGGCGATGGCTCCGGACAAGCAGCATCAGAAGACCGCTGGCCGGCACGGGCTTCAACTACTGCGTTTGTCCCATATGAATTCGGCAGATTTGGAATTGGCCACGCAAACATTCAATCATTATGAATTAGGGCGGTTGACGCTCGAAATTTTGGAGAGGCATCCGGGCGAGCGCTCCGATGCCTTGGAGAGGGATTATCTCAAAGCGCTTTTTCTTCAGGGGCGCGTCGAGAACTTTGCGCAGCAGTGGGAGCGCATTCAGGACAAACTGCTGGAAAATGCCGAGACGCAGCTTTTCCGAGCGGCTTATTGCGCCGGATGGGGAGCACCGGCAGCGGCGGCCGAAGGTCTCAATCGCTTGGAAGCGGCTCGGAAAAAAACGGAAACAGCCATCCTCGCTCACCAGCTGCAACTCTTTGTGAGCTATGTCAAGCTGGATGCCAGCGCTTACCGTGAATCTCTCGATTTTTTGACTTGCAAGAAAGCCGACCGGCCTTCCTGCCATATCAATTATTGGAATCTCCTGGCGGAGACGGGGCAGGAACATCAAGCGGTTCGCTTGGCCACCCGCCATCCTCTGTTTTCGGATCCGCCGCCGCCGGCGGCCGCAATGGCTGAGGCGTTTGTGAAAATGGGGCGCCCGGATATTGCCTTTCAATTTTTGCGGCGCCCGCCGACGGGCTTGGACTTCGGGTTTTTTGAAGATTGGCGCCGGCACCGAGCGGATTTTCTGATGGCCAAGAGGCAGTGGAACGAACTTGGCGCTTGGGCTCTGTCCATTCGGAGAGACAGACGAACGCAGGCGGCGCTGCAGGGATACAGTTTTTTCCTAGAGGGATTTTCCGCGTTTCAGCGCGGCCACCCGGCAGCCGCGGCCGAGGCTTTCCAAAAAATCAGCGCTTATCCGTTGGAAGAGGAACGGCGGGGTTTGTTCGTCGCCTCTCATCTGATTCGGCTGAAGTTTTATCCCGCCGCGCGGGATGTTCTCTTGAAGCTGCGCCGCCGGCACAAAGACAAATTGGTGTTTTGGCATTTGCTTTACGTGGCAGCAAAAGAGATTGGCGCTCCGCAGGAACTGCTGAGCGCCGCGGCGAATCTCCATCGTCTGCAACCGCAAAATCTCGAAGCGAGGAACCGTTATGCTGCCGTGCTTTTGAGTTTGAAACTTCGCCCCGAAGCGACAATGGCGTTGACGGCTGCGGGGATGCAACAAAATCCGCACGACCCGGCCGGGAAGATTCATCATGCACGTGCGCTGTTGCTGAACGAACGGGTTGACGAAGCGGCCGACTTGTTAGAGTCGATCAACGGGAAGCTCTTAATCGAAGCTCTGGAACAGGGATTTTATTTTGCGCGACTGGAGGCGGCGTTTCAAAAAGGGCAGTTTGAGGTGGCTCGCCAGGCTGTCGCCAAAATTCGGCCGAAGTTGCTGCTTCCCGGAGATCGCTGGCGTTTTCGAGAGATTGGCGATCTTTTGGCGTCCTTGGTTGGCGAATCCGGCGGCCATTCGTCTTCGGCCAAAGGGCTTTCCGGGGCGCTGTCCTTTTAGGCGAGATACCGGCGCCAGACTCTCGGCGCTAGGGATTGCAAGTCCATTATGGTGAGGAAGTCGATGGTTCTGAACTCTCGGTCGATTGCCGGTGGGCCGCAGATTTTCGCTCCCAAAGACAGGTAGGCTCTCAGGAGTTTGGGGATTTTGATCGGGGTGTCTAGAGGCAGTGAATTGGATTCAGATTCGGCGGGAAGGCATTCAAATTTGGGCTTGGGCCGGGTTTGGAAGCAGGGTTTTGCGAGATGCCGGCGGGCAAGGCATTCGAAGGCTTTCCAGCCGTAATGAGGGTTTTGGCTTGTCAACGAGCTGCAGCCGATGAGGAAGCGCAGTTGGCGGGTTTTGGCGAACTGGGCGATTTGCTTCCACAGCAGGTTGAGGACGGAGAGGTTGCGATGGTCTTTGTGGATGCAGGCTCTGCCCAGTTCTAGGATTTGCGGGCGCCATGCTTCGAAGGGGTGGAAGTCAAATTCTTGTTCGCTGTAGTAGCCGAGGCGCTGGCCTGCGGTGGTTCCGGTTTGGAGCCGGTAGGTGCCGACGACGGTTCCGGTCTCGGCGTCGCAGACGATCAGATGGTCGCAGATTCGGTCGTATCGGTCTTGGTCGAGGCGGGTCAGGTAGGAATGGTCGAAGCCTTCGTCCAATTCCATGTTGAAAATCTGGAAGCGCAGTTCTTGGGCGGCCTGGACTTCGGCTGCCGTGTCGGCCAGTTTGCATGCGTATCGAGCGGTCGCAATCATGGGTGCGTTGGTCAAGTGGCTTTACTCTTCCGGCCAGTTTGGATTTCAAATCTGGCGTTTGTTTCGCTCTGAGGTTACAAATTGGAAAAATTCATCGCCAAATTCATCACCGGTTCATTCCAAGAGCCTCGGCAAGAATGTAGTGAGTGCCGGCACATAGGTAACCAGAATGACACCGATCAAAAACACGGCCAGCACGGGCAGGGCGGCTTTGGCAACTTCAAGCACCGGTTTTTCAAACCGATAGGCAGCGAGGAAAAGATTCATCCCCACCGGCGGTGTCAGGTAGCCAAGCTCCAGGTTGACTAGAAAGACAACAGCGAGATGGACGGGGTCGATGCCGAACTTTTCGCTCAAAGGGATGAGGAGCGGGACAATGACGACAATCGCCGAGTAGATGTCCATCAAACAGCCGGCCAGGATGAGAAGCAGATTGAGGGCAAGCAGGAACAGCCACTTTGAGTGAACGGTTGCGGTAACCCACTCGGTGGCGCGATCCGGGATTTGGGCGTAAATCAGGGAATTGGTAAAAGCAAAGGCGACGCCAAGGATGAGAAGCACTCCGCCGACCAACAGGCCGCATTGGACAAACACTCGCGGCAGGTCTCGGATGAGGCTCAAGTCCCGATGAATGACCGTTTCTGCGATGATGGCATAAAGGGCCGTTACAGCGGCAGCCGCCACCGGCGTGCTGAAGACACCGCTGAAGAGAGAGCCGAGAACCACTGCCGGCAGCAACAGCTCCCACTTGGCAGCCCAAACGGAACGCCAGGTAGCCCTCCCGGAAAACCGCGCCTTTTTCTCCGCCACCGCCGGCACACAGGAAGTTCCCCAGAGAGCCAAAAGCCCCAGCATCAAAAAGCCGGGAATCACCCCGCCCAAAAAAAGTTGCTCGATCCGCAACCCGCCACCCCCGCTTGCATTGGCGACGATGAAATAAAGAATGACAGGAAGGGACGGAGGGAAAAGAATGCCCAGAGAGCCGGCGCCGGCCAAAAAGCCCAATGCGTTTTTCTCACGGCATTTGGCAGCCAGCAACAGCGGCAGCAACAACGGCCCCAAAGCGAGAATCGTCACTCCCGACCCCCCGGTGAAGGCGGTGAAGAAAGCGCAAACGAACACCGCAGCCAAAGGCGGCCCGGCCCGAAATTGCCCCGCGAGATTTTGAAAAACCGCCACCAGCCGCGCCGAAGCCTTGCTTTCCGCCAAAACAAATCCGGCAAGCGTGAAGAGCGGAATTGCCGGCACCATCGATTCGGTCGCCAAAGCGTATTGATTGAGCGCCACGCTTGAGAGAGGGGATTGCTCCAGCCCGAAGAAAATCATCGCCGCGCCTCCCAAGGCCGTGAAAATCGGAGCGCCCAGGAAGGCGGCCGCGCCCAACAGAAGGATTGCCGGCAGCCACAGGGTTTCAGGAGAAGCCGGCGACCGCCAGCTGAGGCAAAGCAGCAAGAGCGCTCCCCCCAACGCGGCGATTCGATGCCAACGCCGATCGCCAGCGTTCCAGAGAATTCGCGCGGTAATCACGGCAAAGCCCAAAGGGATTACCAGTTGCAGCATCCATTTTTGAATGCCGTAAGCAATCAGATTGCTGGCTTCGCCGGCTTCTCGCTCAGAGGCCACGAACTGGCCGCCGGCAATGCCCAGGCCGGCGGTGATGGCGGCGGCGACCGAATGGGAAAAGATTTGGAACCAGACCGCCCAACGAGGGGAAGCGAACTGGGAAACTGTAGTGATGGCGAGGAGGCGGTTCTCGCGGGCGGCAACGGCGCCGCCGATCATTGCAATCACTAAGGACAGATGTTGGACAAAATCAGCGGCTCCCGTGATGCCGGCGCCGTCGAATTGGCGGAGGAGTCTTTCGGCAATCGGGATAGTAACCATGAGGGCAATTGCCGCAATCAGGAGGGTGTTCTCTGCTAGGGAGAAGACGCTGCCGGCCATTGAAATGCTTTGAAACGGCCGGCGATTGGGCGGTTGAGCGGTGGGCGGTTTCGCCGTCATTGCCGGCGAAAGTCGTTCAACCAGCTGGTTACACGATCAAAGATGTCCGCCGGGACGATCTTGCCCCGGATGAACGGATAGACTTCTTCCGCTGCCTGTTTCCATTGTGCTTTGGTTTGGGCGGAGATTTTGTGGACTTGGAGGCCGCGTTTTTTCATCGCGGCGATGGAGAGGGTGGCTTCTTCTCGGCTAATTTTTTGGATGCGGGCGCCGGTGGTTCTGGCGGTTTGCCTCATGTTGGCTCTGGCGTCTGGGTTCAGCCGGTTCCATGTCCGGGTGGTGATCACGGCGGCGCCAACGAGGGGCGCCCAGTTTAAGTCCAGCATATGCGGGGCTTTGGTGTCTGCCTGGGTGGCGTTGGCCATAAAGGGCGGCATCGGAACGGCGGTGATGAGTCCTGTTTGAAGGCCGGTGAGGATGTTTTTGGTTTCGAGGGGGATGGGGCGGAATCCGGCACTTTTGTAGAGGTCTACGACTGTGGGGCTGCCCGCCCAACTGAAGAGTTTGAGTTGCCGGAGGTCGTCCGGGGTCGTTATCGGCGATTGGGTGAAGAAGTGAACCCATCCGGCGTTGAGCCAGAACAGGACTTTGAAGCCTTTTTTTTCGAGCCGCTCTTCCAGCAGCGGTTGGAGTTTGGCGCCGATGTGGTCCACTTCTTCCAGCGAGTCGAACATCAGGGGCAGATTTTGAAGGCCGGAGACCGCTGGCTCGATTTCGGCGAGTCCCACAGCTGTGAGCAAGCCCGCCTGAAGTTGGCCGATGCGCATTCCCCGGACCATCTTGGCCTCGCCGCCCAAGCTGCCGGAGGGGTAGATGGTCAGGAAGACTTTGCCTTGGGTCGTCTGGTTCCATTCCCGCCCCATTTTTTTGATTTCGTTGTAATAGGAAGAGCCTTTGGGTGCCAAGGTGCCCAAGCGGATGCGTTGGGCGGCTTCCAGTAGCTGCCCCGGCGCCAAGAGTCCCAAGAGACAGAGAGCCGGGAACATTCGGCAAACCTGGCAGACGCGACGGGGGAGAGTGACGGAGGACGAGAGGCAAGGCGGAGAGAAGTTATTCATTGGAGTGCACTTTCTTCGAGCAAAAAGAGTTCATCCATTTGAGAAAGGAGCCACTCGGCTCTTTTCTTCATCAGCAGATTGGCTAGTCGCGCTTCTGGGTAAGCATCAATATCAATGGTCAGCGCCTGGTTCAAGAGCGATCGAAACTCGTGGGAGTTTTGGGTTTGCACCGAAACCGCCTCAGCCAGCGACACGTAGGGTGAGAGGAGCCGGCCTTTGCTGGCGCGGACGGCGGCTTTGAAGTGATCTTTGGCTTGTGTCTCCCGGTCGGCACCGGCGTTGTTCTGGCGGGTCATTTCGTAGACGATCAAGAAGTTGCGGATGACGCCTTCCCCCCAATCGGCGTCCAGCTCGAAGGCGCGATCGATTAGGGCTTCCGCCTGCGGCAGCTCGGCCACCAGGAAAGGATCGTCCTTGCCGAGGTTGATTGCCGAAGCCCAGGCCGCGGCCGTCCAGTAGAGGGTTTCCACAGAACGCTTTCCCAGGGAGGCTGATGTTTTCCGGGGCGATTGGGCCAAGGCGGTGGAGAAGTCTGGCCGCCGGATTTGAAGGCCGGATAACCCGTGGTCGCGGGCACGCAGGAAGAGATGCTTGGCGCGGCGGCGCAGGTGTTCCGCTTGTTCGTAATCCGCCGCTTCTAGGTAGTCGGCTTCGAGTTGGAGGAAGCCGTAGGCGTATTGGGTGAAGTAAGCGGCGGCAGCCGTCCGCAGTCGGTTGTGATGGGGCGTTTCTTCGAGCACGGCTTCGACGAGTTTCAACGTGAACGGAATGGCGTCTCGGGCGAGCTCCGGATCGCTTTCCGATGCGAATGCTGTGCCAGCGCCGGCCAAGGTATCCCCAATGTGATGAATAGCAGCTTTCTTGATGGAGCAGCCGGCGCCGGCCAGGAAGACCATCAGGAGGACTGCCCGCCGAGCGGTTGTCGGTGATGAAACTCTGTGAATCACCTCTTCAGGTTATACGAGGTTTCCCGCCGCTTTCAACCTCAAATCCCTGCCGGGACGAAGGCAAATCGAACGCGCTTTTTGGTGGTTGAGCGCTTGCTCCTGCATGGCGCCCGCTGCAGACTCTTCCGGTGCGATGCTGACCATTTCGAGAGTAAGCAAGGCCTACGGGCCGAAAACATTGTTCACTGAGGCTTCGTTGCAAGTGAATCCGGGGGATCGCATCGGATTGGTCGGGCCGAACGGCGCCGGCAAAAGCACCTTGCTGCAAATGGCACTGCGGCGGCTCGAACCGGATGCCGGCGAAATTCGATGCCAACGCGGCGCCATCTTAGGCTATCTCCCGCAGGAAATCCTGGCAGCGGGAGAGGAAACGGTCATCGAGCTGGCAACCGCCATCACAGAAGAACACGCGGCTCTACGGCGGGTGGCGGTCGCCGAAACTCTTGAAGCGGCGGATTTGGGCATGTCGGTGGAAGACGCCCATCGGCGGTTTCAGGAGCTGGACGGCTACCGGTTGGAGGCCAAAGCGGCGAAGGCGCTGTGTGGCCTGGGCTTTGAAGACTCCGATTTGCCGCGGCCGGCCGGCACGCTGAGCGGCGGGTGGATTATGCGCGCCCGCCTCGCCCGGCTTTTAGTCCAAGAACCGGATGTTCTGATGTTGGACGAGCCGACCAACCACCTCGACTTGCCCTCGCTGCTGTGGCTGCAAAGGCACTTGCAAAAATACCGGGGCGCGATCTTGCTCATTTCGCACGACCGCGAATTTCTAAATCGGGTGACGGCGGCCATCGTGGATGTCGGGAGGGCGAAGCTCCGGCGGTATCCGGGTAATTACGACGACTTCCTAGAGCAAAAAAGTGCCGCTGAAGAGCGGACAGCGGCGGCCTACCAAAATCAACAGAAAGAAATCAACCGCTTGATGGCTTTTGTCAACCGATTCCGCGCCAAGAACACCAAAGCCCGTCAAGCGCAAAGCAAGCTCAAGCAGATTGAGCGGATGGAAAAACTCGAAGCCCCGCCCGTCGGGGAACGCGCCGTTCAATTTTCTTTTCCCCAGCCGAAGCGAAGCGGCTTGCGCGTTGTCCGCTTGGTCAATGTCGCGCATTCATATGGCGAGACCGAAGTGTATCGCGGCCTTCAGTTTGAAGTGGAGCGGGGCCAACGGGTGGGTTTGGTGGGGCCCAATGGCGCCGGCAAAACCACCTTGCTGAAACTGCTGGGCGGGACGGAAGTGCTCCAAAGCGGGCAAAGGATTTTAGGGACGAATGTCGAAATCGGCTACTACTCGCAGCGCCGCGCAGACATGCTGGACGCCAACCGCACCGTGCTGGCCGAAGCGCTGGAATCTGCCGCACCCGTCACCGAAACATATGCCCGCGAAGTTTTGGGGTGTTTCCTGTTTCGCGGCGACGACGCCTTCAAGCCGGTGAAGGTATTGAGCGGCGGCGAAAAAAGCCGGCTAGCACTGGTCAAACTCCTGCTCCACCCGCCCAATCTCCTGCTCATGGACGAGCCGACAACGCATCTGGACATCGACAGCGTCGAGGCCTTAATCTTCGCCCTCCGCCAATTTCAAGGCGCCTTAATTTTTGTGAGCCATAACGCCCACTTCCTCCGCTCCTTGGCCCAAACCGTCGTGCATGTCAAAAACGGGCAGTTGATCCCATATCCCGGCGAATACGATTACTACTTGGAGAAACGCGCCGAGCTGGAGAAATCCCGCTCTGTTGCCGCCGACGGCGAAGCTGCCCGTCCCGCCCCCGCCGAGACCGCCGCTCTTTCCCCAAAGGCGCGACGGCGAATCGAAGCGCAGGCACGCCAGAAGCGATCGCAAAGACTCCAAACTTACCGAAAAAAAGTGGAGGTTCACGAACGACGAATCATTACAATCGAAGCGCGTTTATCAGAATTGGGCGAAATCCTCTTGGACAGAGCAGCCTATCGGGACACGGAAACCGCCAAACTCCTGCGACGCGAAGAGAAGGCGAAAAAGGGCGAACTCGAACAAGCGACTGCAGAATGGGAGCAGGCAGTGGCCGAATACACAAAAGCGGCAGAAAGCTAACGCCCCAGTTGGCTCAAATACTCGACCAGATGGACGAGGTCTTCCCGGCCGATGACTTGCTCCAAACCCTCGGGCATGATCGATACGGCCATTCGGCGTTTCTCGAAAATGTTCGCTTTGGGAATGGCCACCGATTCCCCCGCAAGGTTGCGCATCGTGAGTTGTTCTGTTTGTTCGTTGAGCAGAATTCCCGAAAACTCCTCACCGGATGCCAAGGTGATTTCCCAGCCTTCGTAACCGAGAGAGATGCCGGCGCTGGGGTTCAATATCGCCTCGTAAAGAGCGTCTTTTCCGAGTTTCTTGCCAATTTCCGAAAGGTCAGGGCCGATGTCCTTGCCCGCACTCTCGGCCCGGTGGCAGTTGACGCAGGTATTCTGAGCTTGCCTGAAAACGGCTCTTCCTCGCTTGGCGTCCCCCTTCAACCCAATCCACTCGCTTCCTTTCGGCGAGGCTTCCGCCTGGGCAGCTGCGGGAGGCGGAAGGAGTTTCTCGAACCCCCCCTGTATCTCACTCCAGGGAGTTTGCTTGACGATGTCGGCGGCTTGTCTGGCAATGGCCGCAACCTCTTCAAACGACGCTCGCTCCAATGCCTGTAACACTCGTTTGGCGCCTTCCTTCTGCCGGCAGAGGGCGGACAAGACTGCACCCGTCGTTGGCGGGTCCAGATGCCCGCCGAAGAGGAAGGGCATCGCCAAATCAATCGCTTGCGTTGAGGCCGTCCGAGACAGCAGCGATAGCAAAGGGACATTGGGGTTCTGTTGGAGATGTTTTTGAATGGCCGGTGCTGCTCCGATGTCCAGCAGATAGCCGATTGCCCGAACGCTGGAAGGATGGCGGGGAAACTGGTTCGCTGTGGTTACCAGCAACGCCGTTCGATTTGTGATGCCAAATCGAATCGCCAGGTCGATAAATTCCGGCTGCCCCTCCAAAGCGCTCAAGGAACGATCCACCAATTGGCGCACTTTTGGCGACTGCTGGTAGAGCTTGGGATTCATCCGGCTGAGAACCTCGATGTAAGTCTTGATTGACGGGTCCGAAGCCGCCTCGCCAAATGCCTCTGCCGCCCGGCCTGAAGCCGGCAACGCCAGCAAAAGACAACACAGGAATCGAACAATGTATTCTCCGCTCACAACCAATCGGCTCCTTTCGCTTTAAGATTTCCCACTTTCCTGCTCTTGCGAATTCTTTGCCGCAATGGGTTCGAGTTCAAAAAGGAAATTGGCCTGTTGACTCTGCCGGATTGGACTCTTTTCAAAAATGGAATGAAAAGAAAAACGGCTTATCGCACATATTCTTGAATGGGCTCAGTAAAGGCATTGCCTTCCTCCACCAACAGGTTTCAGAGAATGTTGTCGAACTGATTCGGTTGTGTCTCCAGTCTCTCCGAGATTTCTGTCGGCTCCATTGCGATGGTGAAAGTCACACGTTGATTGCCGTCGGCGTCAGTGGCCATGCCTGGGTTACGCCTTCAAACATCAGGTATGGAGCCCCGGCGTTGCCAACGGGGTCTTGAAACAGATTCTCGACGTGGCTCACGATGTTGCCGCCCGGCCCGGCAATCCTTATCGGGACAGAGACCGCGATGGCATCGGCGGCTTCCACACGTTCGCCGGATTGAAGAGCGCTAAAAAACGCCCTCAACTGCGGCTCTTGTTCGGGAATGGCTTGCCGCACGCCGGCAGAGATGGCCTTTGCTTTTTCCGGCGCGGCCGCGGCGGCGCGAAGGACAATCAACGCGGCCTGCTTCGGCGCGGCCACAATGGCGGCTTTGGCAATGCTGTATGCGCTTTCGGAGAAGAGACGAATCGCTTCGGCGACAATGGCCGCCCCCGCTTCCGGCGCCGCCCGGACAACTTCTCCAACGAGCACCGACGCCAATGCCTGGCGTCTCTCAAGGAAGATTCGAACAATTCGAATTGCCGTTCTTTCGCGAGCCGTCTTCGGAGTGGCTTTCACAATTTCGCCCGCTTTCGCAGGGAGCTCCACGACAGCAGTTCTTTTCACCGCATCCCGAATCGCTTTCACGGCGGGGACGGGGAACGCATTTTCGCCGGCAACTGCTGCGCTGGCAGTAGCCAAAGCCGCCGCGGCCGCGAGTGCGCATACAAGTTTGGTTTTCATCATTTCGCCTGTTTTTTTGAGCTATCGATAAGACAACTTATCAAGCCGCACTGAGGAAAGTCAACCTTTTGGCCGCAAAGAGCAAAAACGCAAAAATGGTGCAGGCAAGGTGGGGCAGACATCTTGTCTGCGCAAGTGCAGGGTGGCGCAGGCTCTCAGCCTGCGGGCAGACAAGAAGTCGGTTGTCGAGTCCCACCGCCCTAACCGCTCTACCCATTCTTCGAGTGTCTGCCTCACCTTCACTTCGCCGGTTTCAGGCGGAAGAACTCTGCGCCTTTCTGCTCACGCGGAATCGACAACACACCCTCCCGCGAAAAACGAGACGGCGCCACGGCTTCCCACTCGCCCCTCAAATCAGTCGCGCTTTGCAATGTCCCTTCCCGCCAAAGAATCTGCACCTCCCCGCCCGCAATCCGCACAATCTCCAAGTGGTTGTTGTTGTCGAGTGACAGGCGCCTGAAGTTCGTCGAGCTGGAATCCGGCAAGGTCAAGGTGCCTATCGTTGGCTCACAAAATGTCACCTCCGATTTCGGGAAACCTTGCAGGTTGAGACTCTCAATGTCCATGCCTTCGGGCACACACAAACTCTCCAAAGGATTGCCGTTGAGAATCAACGTTTTCAAGCTCGTCAGGCCAGCGGGCAAGACCAGGTTGGTCAGGGAATTGTTGCCGAGGTCTAGCGTTCTCAAGCTTGTCAAGTCGTCGGGCAAGGTCAGGGAGGTCAGTTGGTTATCGTTGAAATACAGCATCCACAAGTTCGTTAAACCGTGAGGCAAGGTCAAAGAGGTCAGTTGATTGTCGTTGAAATACAGCCCTCTCGACTTGGCCAAGCCCTCCGGCAATGTCAGAGAGGGCAAGCGATTGTGATTGAGAAACAGCCACACCAAATGCGTCAAGCCATCGGGCAAAGTCAGGTGGGTCAAGTCATTGTTTCGGAGGTCTACAGACTTCGCGTTTGCATTCACCGCCCGGTTAAAAGCACTGCCGTCGCTTGTCGTTCCGGTGATGAGGAGAGTTCCCTCAGTTATGGGCGGCTCTTCAGTTGTGTGTGGCTTTTCGGTTGTCGGAGGTTCTTCGGTTGTGGGCGGCTCTTCAGTTGGCGGGGGTTCTTCGGTTGTGGGCGGCTCTTCAGTTGGCGGGGGTTCTTCGGTTGTGGGCGGCGGCGCAATCGTCTCTCCGTTCGCGGGATCGTAGAAGGTCACTGCTGATTTGGAATAGCCACGAAGCTCAAGACTTTCAAGGTCCATGCCTTCGGGGGCCCGCACACTCTCCAAAGGATTGCCGAAGAGATACAGCCGTTGCAAGTTCGCCAAACCCTCCGGCAAGGTCAGGTTCGTCAGTTGATTATTAAAAAGATACAAGTGCTGCAAGTTCGTCAGACCCTCGGGCAAGGTTATGGAAAAGAGTTGATTGTCGAAGAGATGCAGCCGCTGCAAGTTTTCCAGGCCAGCGGGCACGGTGAGGGAAGAGAGTTGAGTGTCGGAGAGAGACAGAGACTCCGTGCCGGCATCGACCTCCAAACGAAAAGCGCCGCCAGTGCTTGTCGTTCCGGTAAGGGTAATGAATGTCCCAGTCGTGGGCGGAAGATTGGTATTCGTTGTCGGGGGCTCTTCGGTTGTGGGGGGTTCTTCGGTTGTCGGGGGGATATTGGTATTGGTTATGGGCGGAAGATTGGTATTCGTTATCGGTGGCTCTTCAGTTGTGGGCGGTTCTTCGGTTGTCGGAGGTTCTTCGGTTGTGGGCGGTTCTTCGGTTATCGGGGGGATATTGGTATTGGTTGTCGGGGGGATGTTGGTATTGGTCGTCGGTGATTCCCCGGTTGTGGGATCGTAAAAGGTCACTGCTGATGTCGAAAAACCTTGAAGATCGAGATTTTCAAGGTTCATGCCCAAAGGCACACGCACACTTTCCAAAGGATTTCCGGAAAGATTCAGCGTTCTCAAGCTCGTCAGGCCATCGGGCAAGGCCAGGTGGGTCAGGGCATTGTTGCTGAGGTCTAGCGTTCTCAAGCTGGTCAAGCCATCGGGCAAGGCCAGGTTGGTCAGGGAATTGTTGCTGAGGTCTAGGGTTCTCAAGCTCGTCAAGTCGCCGGGCAAGGTCAGGTCAGTCAGTTGGTTGTTGTGGAGTTCCAGATACCGCAAGTTGGTCAAACCATCGGGCAGGGTGAAGGCGGTCAGTTGGTTGTGGTCGAGATACAGATACTCCAAGTTGGTCAAGCCGGCAGGCAAGGTTACGGAAGCCAAATCAAAAAAGGAGTGGAGAGCCAGATGTGTCTCGTTGGCGGCGACTTCTTGGCTGAAGGCATTGCCGTTGCTTGTCGTTCCGGTGATGAAGAGAGTTGGAAGCTCTGGTTCTGTCGGCTCTGTGGGCGGCGTAATCGGCTCTTCGGGCGCGGGATCGTAGAAGGTAACTTCTGATTTCGGGAAGCCTCGCAGGTTGAGACTCTCAATGTCCATGCCCAGAGGCACACGCAAACTCTCCAAAGGATTGTTGTGGAGATACAGCTCCTCCAAGCTGGTCAAGCCGACGGGCAAGGTCAAGGCGGTCAGTTGGTTGTTGTGGAGACGCAGCCTCTGCAAGTTGGTCAAGCCATCGGGCAAGGTCAAGTTGGTTAGTTGGTTGTTGTAGAGATACAGCCCCTTCAAGCTGGTCAAGCCGACGGGCAGGGTCAAGTTGGTCAGGCGGTTGTTGTAGAGATGCAGATTCCCCAAGTTGGTCAAACCGTCGGGCAGGGTCAATGTAGTCAGACGGTTGTAGGAGAGATCCAGCCTCGTCAAGCTGGGCAAGCCATCGGGCACGGTGAAGGCGGTCAGGTGGTTGGCGCGGAGAGACAGCTCCTTCAAGTTGGTCAAGTCATCGGGCAGGGTCAAGTTGGTCAGTTGGTTGTCGCGGAGATTCATATCCTGCAAGTTGGGCAAGGTATTGGGCAGGGTCAAGTTGGTCAGGCGGTTGAAGGAGAGAATCAGATTCGTCAAGCTGGTCAAGCTGTCGGGCAGGGTCAGGTTGGTTAGCTGATTGCGTTGGAGATTCAGATGCTCCAAGTTGGTCAAGTCATCGGGCAAGGTCAGGTTGGTTAGCTGATTGCGTTCGAGATACAGCCTCGTCAAGCTGGTCAAGCCATCGGGCAGGGTTACGGAAGCCAAGTCAAGGGACTCGAGAGACAGAGATGTCGTGCTGGCATTGACTTGCCGGCTGAAGGCGCTGCCGTCGCTTCTAGTTCCGGTGACGGTGAGGGTTTGGGCAGCGGCTGGGAGGGCAAGAGCGAGGGCCAAAGCCAGGCCGATTCGATGCGGCGATACTGGCCTGTTTTTGATGGGTTGCGGTTTGGCGGTTTTGTTGGCAGCGGTTGCCACCAGTTTCGGGAAGATAACGGATAATAGTTTCATAGCTGCAGTGTTTTTCAATTTCATTATGGTGGTGTTTTGCTTAGCACAATTTTCCCCATTATCGAGCATTTTGCCCGCAATAAACGTTGTAGGCTTGATGAGTTTTTCGGAGTGGTGGCGGAACTCGCCTTGCGCATCAACTTGCCCTGATGGATGAGTCGCCGGATTGCCCGTCTTCCATCCAAGATTCTTGAACGATTCTTCAATGCAAGGATAGAAGCGATATTCACTATCCCGTGCCCGGCTCTTCCGTTTAGGCGATATGAGGGCAGGAGTACTGGCTGGTGGGCTGGTGGGCTGGTGGGCTGGTGGGCTGGTGGGCTGGTGGGCTGGTGGGCTGGTGGGCGGGTCTTTTTTCATGCTGACAGGTTATTTGGTATTTTCAAAGTTTTTTTGATTTTCGGTTCAGCGCGGGGCACAGGCGGCGGTTGCTGCCAATTTCGAGAGGATAACGGATAATGGTTTCATAGCTGCAGTGTCTTTCAATTTGTCTTGACGGTTTGGCGGTGTTTTGTCGACTGCTTTTTGCAAAAATGTGCAACAAGAATTTATGGGCTTAATGGCAAAGAGAGGTGGGGCAGACACTCGGAGAGTGGGTAGGGCGGTGGGACTCGAAGAGCGGTTGGGGCGGTGGGGAACCGACAACCGACAGCCGACATCCAACTTCTTGTCTGCCTTTGTGCAGGCTGAGAGCCTGCACCACCTTGCCTGCACTTGCACAGAGAAGATGTCTGCGCCACCTTGTTTGCCGGGCGAGGGGGCGGTTGAATGCGGATTCCAAACTTTCCCGACCGGCGATGGGATGGCACGCTGTATTGGCATGTGGCAGTGTGAATGGATTGCCGCCGTTTTGTTTTTTCTGGCGGGCGGCAGCGAGTCAGGTTTTGCCGCGGAGCGATATCTCTTTCAGGAAGGGAACGAGCCGGCGGTTGAGTATCAAGACGGGTTCACAGGGCTTCTCCCGCTGGAGCTTGATGAACCCGGAACCTCTCGCTTGCGGGCTTCCGTTGTGGGCCGAGCTGGACACGCCGCTGTCCAATGGAAAACCGTCACCGTCAAGCCGAAAAAACCGCCCTCGACCGCTCTGCTGAACTTCGTCGTGATCCTCATCGACGACTTGGGCTATGGCGATATCGCTCCCTTCGGCTCCGCCCTCAACCGAACGCCTCACTTGGACCGAATGGCGGCCGAAGGCATGAAGTTGACCGCCTTTTACGCTGCTGCCCCTGTTTGCACGCCTTCGCGAGCGGCGCTTATGACGGGATGTTACCCCAAACGAATCGGCCTAGCCTCCGGCTCTCGCCATGCCGTCCTCTTCCCCGGAGACCCGCACGGCCTCCATCCCGACGAAATCACCATCACAGAAATCCTCCAAGAACAGGGCTACGCGACTGGCTGTTTCGGCAAATGGCATCTCGGCGACCAGCCGGGCTTTCTGCCCAACGATCAAGGCTTCGATGCCTACTACGGCATCCCATACTCCAACGACATGTGGCCGTTGCATCCCAACAAAAAGTGGTCATTCCCGCCGCTCCCCCTCCTGCACAACCGCCGCATCGTCGGCCAAGTCAACACCTTAGAAGACCAGAGCAAACTCTGCCAACAATTCACCCAAGCCGCTGTTCAGTTCATTCACCGCTATCGGGAAACCCCCTTCTTCGTCTATCTGCCCCATGCCTTCGTGCACCATCCGCGCAGCGCCCGTCCTCCATTCATCCAACGAACCGGCATCGGCAGCCTCGACCAAGCCGTCAAAGACCCGGCCCAGCGTCAACGAGCATTGACCCAAGCCCAAATTGAAGAAGTCGATTGGAGCGTCGGCCAAATCCTCCAAACGCTGAAAGAACTCCGCCTTTCGGCAAAAACCCTCGTCCTGTTCGCCTCTGACAATGGCGGCGCCCGAGGCAATGTGAACGCCCCCCTGCGCGGCGGCAAAGGCAGCTCCTTTGAAGGCGGTATGCGCGTCCCGGCCATTGCCTGGCAACCCGGCGTTATTCCGGCAAATTCCGCTTGCGACGAACCCATCACCGCGATGGACATCCTCCCCACCTTTGCCAAACTCGCCAACGGCCAAATCCCCGCCGACCGAACCATCGACGGCCGCGACATCGCCGTCCTCCTGCAAGGAAAACCCGCTGCCGCTCCCCCCGCCAAAGCCTTCTACTACTATCAGCAAACCCGCCTCCGAGCCGTGCGCTCCGGGCCGTGGAAACTGTTCGCTGACGGCCGCCTCTACCACCTCAAACGCGACCTCGGCGAAACCATCAACCTTGCCGGCGAAAACCCGGCAATCATCACCCGGCTCAACCGCCTCCTGGAGCAAGCCCGAAAAGACCTCGGCGACGGCGACCGCCCCGGCCAAAACACCCGCCCTCCTGGCCTCGCCCCCCATTCCCGAACCCTCCTGCCCCGCCCTAGCGTTCAGGGAAAAGCTGCCCGCCAACCTACTCTGCATTCGGAAAATTCTGCGGAGGCAAAGGCGGAGACAATCCGCCGGCCAAACCCGTAGGACTCCGGCTTCGGCGCCGACAAACGGCGAAAACTCTTGCCGCAACCGCCTGCACTAATCTGGAGCTTGGCTGAGTGAACCTATTCCTGCCGTTTGGCGGCGAAGAAGCGGTCTAGTTTCTGCAGCAGTTTTTTGAAGCCGATGGTTTGTTTCGGGACTTTTTCGCTTTCGAGACGAAGGCAGTTGCCGGAGCAGAGGGCGCAGAAAAATTGGGGCGGTTGGCCGGAGAGTCCCACCCGCCGCACACAGTGTTCGCAAAGGGTTTGTCTGCAGCGGGCGCAGCGATAGAGGGCGAGAATGCCCGGATGCAGCAGACAAGCCGGCTGGCCATCCGGCATCCAACTGGGCTCTGGCTGTTTCGGTGCTTCGATTTCGGGGACGGCTACGCGGACGGGCGCATCGTCGAGCCTGGTTCGGAAGTTGCCGAAGCGGAGTTCCTGCCCGACAGCGGCCGTTGCCTCTCGCACGCGCTTGTTGTCCACAAAGGTTCCGTTGGTCGAGTTCAAATCTTGCACGCGAACCGCGCCGCCGGCTTTCAGGATGATTTCGGCGTGTGTTTTGGAGACGGATGGGTCGCAGAGGCGAATTGCTGCATCGGGTTGCCGGCCGACAATCTGCCGCCCCGCTTGCAGCGGTTGGCTGAATGTTTCGTCAATCCCATGGATAAAAAACTGCATTTCTTTGCTTGCGGTGTTGTCTGTGAACACTATCTGCCACTTGCGCAGCCTTTAATGGCAATACCAAAAATGGCGTCGAAATGCAATTGGCTCGACAAGAAAAACGGCTCGGCTGTATTTTCCGCCGATGAAAGTGAGGCATTTCCCGGCGCTATTGGCGGCGGTTTTGCTGCTGGAACTGACGAGTGGTTGTTCTGCGGTTTATCATCAGAAATGGCGTCGCGCCGCCCGAGTGGAATCAGCGGATTCTCCGGCGGTTGGGAGATGGGAGGGAACTTGGAGCAGCGAGGTCAACCAGCATCGGGGGAAGCTGCGTTGCATTGTGAGCGATCTCGGTTCAGGCCGCTACGACTTCCACTATTGGGCGGCCTGGAGTCTCTTCGCCGCCAGCTATCACCTCGAATTGCCGGCGGTTCGGGAGGGAGAGACAACCACCTTTTCGGGATCGAAAAATCTCGGTTGGCTGGCCGGAGGCCTCTACTCCTTCAAAGGGACGATTCAGAGCAACCGTTTCCGGGCGACTTACCAATCCACCAAAGATCGCGGGCGTTTTGAAATGAATCGTGTTTCCCGCTGAAAGACCGCCGACTCCGCCGCTCGCTGGCATGTCTTTTTTAAGATGGAGACTGCCCTTTCGAGGGGTTGGGGTTGACGGAAGGCTTGGGTTGGTGTTGGATGGCGGGATAGCTTTTTGATGGCGCGATGAGGCGGCGGTTGGATTGCAAAAGGATTCTTGGCGGCGGGGGACTTTGGATTTTGCTGGTTGGGCCGCTTGTTGGAGAAGCGGTGGATTTTGACCGCGAGGTGCGGCCGATTTTGTCCGAGCATTGTTTTGCCTGCCACGGGCCGGACGGGGAGCAGCGCCAGGCCGGTTTGCGGCTGGACACGCGGGAGGGGTTGTTGGGCTCTGCTGGCCGGCCGGCGCCGTTCTTGCCGGGCAACCCGGAGGGCAGCGAAGCCATCGCCCGAATTCTGGCTGAAGACCCTGCAGAGCGGATGCCGCCGCCAGAGGCAAAACGCCCGCTGACTCTGGAGCAGATTCAGATTTTGCGCCTCTGGACGGCAGAAGGCGCCAAGTGGCGACGACATTGGGCATTCGAGCCGATTGCGCGTCCCGCCTTGCCGGCGGTTTCCGATTCCGGCTGGGCACGCAATGCCATCGACCTTTTCATCCGCCACCGGTTGGAGGAGGAGACGCTTGCTCCGGCTGCGGAAGCGTCCCGCGAGGAACTTATCCGGCGGTTGAGTCTGGATTTGCATGGGCTCCCGCCTGCTCCGGCGGCGGTGGACGCTTTTGTTCAAGACCCGGCGCCGGACGCTTACGAGCGCTTGTTGGACCACCTCTTCGCTTCCCCGCGTTACGGCGAGCGGATGGTTTGGGATTGGCTCGACGCCGCGCGATACGCCGATTCCAACGGATACCAGGGCGACCGCGAGCGGACGATGTGGCCTTGGCGGGATTGGGCGGCAAAGGCGTTGAACGACAATCTGCCTTTTGATGAATTTACCGTGTTTCAACTCGCCGGCGACTTGCTGCCTAAGCCCGGCCGAGAACACATTTTGGCGACCGGTTTCAATCGCAACCATATGATCAACGGCGAAGGCGGGCGCATTCCGGAGGAGAACCGAGTCGATTATGTGATGGATATGACCGAAACGGTGGGGACTGTCTGGCTCGGCCTCACGTTCAACTGCTGCCGTTGCCACGATCACAAGTTCGATCCCCTCAGCCAGCGCGATTACTACGGCCTCTTCGCCTTCTTCAACCAAACGCCGGTCGATGGCGGCGGCGGCGACCCTCAAACTCCCCCGGTGTTGGCGGCGCCCACCAAGCGGCAACAAGCCCGACAAACCCGGCTGAACAAAGCCCGACAAACCGCCGAACAAACCTTGCGGCAGTGGGAACGCCGCACATTGGAGACCGGCAAACCCGGCGGGGACACTGAAATCCGCAAAATTTTGGACACAGACATTGCCAAACGCAATGACCAGCAACTCGACCAGCTTATCGAACACGCCGCCGCCCGCCATGCCGGATACTCCCGGCAATTGCAGTCCCTGAAAAAACTCCGCCAACAACAAGCCGACCTGGATCGGAAAATCGCCAAGGTGATGGTGATGCAAGACCGCAAAGAATCGCGCGAAACCTTCATCCTGGAGCGAGGTCTCTACAACAAACCGGGGGCGAGCGTCATCGCCGCCACCCCGCCGGCCTTGCCGCCCATGCCCGATTCCGCAGCCAAAAATCGGCTCGGCCTCGCCTGCTGGCTAGTCTCGCCCTCAAACCCGCTAACCGCCCGTGTGTTTGCGAACCGGCAATGGGCCTTGTTCTTCGGGCAAGGCCTCGTCGCCACGCCGGAGGACTTCGGCGCCCAGGGCGAAAGACCTTCCCATCCGAAGCTGCTGGATTGGCTGGCCGCGGAATTCATCAGTTCGGGATGGGACATCAAGCGGTTGCAGAAACAGATTCTTATGAGCGCCGCCTATCGCCAATCGTCAAGAGCAACGCCGACAAAGCAGGAACGAGACCCGGAGAACCGCCTCTGCTCGCGCGGCCCGCGGTATCGCCTGCCCTCGTGGATGATCCGCGACCAAGCCTTGGCCGCGTCTAGCCTTTTAGTGGACGACATCGGCGGTCCCCCGGTCAAGCCCTATCAACCCGCTGGCGTGTGGGCAGATTTCACTTTCGGCAAAAAGCGTTACCAAGCCGGCAAAGGCCCCACGCTTTACCGCCGCAGCCTCTACACCTTCTGGCGGCGCATCATCGGCCCGACAATGTTCTTCGACGCGGCCAAGCGGCAAACGTGCGTTGTTAAATCCGCCCGCACCAACACTCCGCTGCACGCCTTGGCGACGCTCAACGACACAACCTACATCGAAGCCGCCCGCGCCCTGGCCGCGCAGTCGATGGCCACCGCTGCTGCCCCGGAAGACCGCCTCAGCGCCGCCTTCCGCCGAGTTGCCGGCCGCCGCCCTCAGGCCGAAGAAATGCAAATCCTTCTGGAACAATGGGAAGCCGCCAGGAACAGCTTCGCCGGCAACCGGGAGGCTGCGGCTGCCTTGCTCGCCGTAGGCGATTCAGCGCCCGATGCTGCGCTCGATCCGGTTGAGCACGCTGCTTACACCGCCGTGTGCAGCCTGATTTTGAACCTGGACGAAACCTTGTCAAAACAATGAAACCGACCTTTCCACCGCCTTCGCCAAACGCCGAAGCCCGCCGCCTCCTGACCCGCCGCGCCTTCCTGGAAGAAACTGGCTTGGGCCTTGGTGCCGCCGCGTTGTGGACTTTGCTGGACAAAGACCTCCGGGCAAACGCCGCCCCGCTCCATCCCGCGCATTTTGCCCCGAAAGCCCGGCGAGTGATCTACCTGTTTCAAAACGGCGGCCCCACCCACGTGGAACTCTTCGATGGCAAAGCGACCTTGGCTGCCATGCACGGCCGGCCAGTTCCCGGCTCCTTCATCGCCGGCAAACGCTTCAGTACCATGACCGGAAAGCCGGACGGCAAACTCCTGTTGGCGCCCGTCGAGCCCTTCCAACAACACGGCCAAAGCGGCGCCACCATAAGCGCCTTCCTCCCGCACACCGCCTCGATCGCCGACGAACTGTGCTTCATCAAAAGCATGCACACCGACGCCGTCAACCATGCCCCCGCCATCTTGCTACTCCTTTCCGGGGGACAAATCCCCGGCCGCCCGACCCTCGGCGCCTGGCTGGACTACGGCCTCGGCAGCGACAACGAAAATCTGCCCGCCTATGTCGTGATGACCTCTGTCACCAAAAACACCACCTGCGGCCAGATTTTTTACGACTTCTACTGGAGCGCCGGCTTCCTGCCCTCCCGCCACCAAGGCGTCAAATTCCGAGGCAAAGGCGAACCCGTCCTCTACCTCTCCAATCCGAAAGGAATAAGCCACAACCTGCGGCGCGGCCTTCTCGACAGCTTGGCCCGGCTCAATCAACGCCAATACCAAACCTTCGGCGACCCGGAAATCCTCTCCCGAACCGCCCAATACGAAATGGCTTCCCGCATGCAAACCAGCGTCCCCGAACTTGCAGACCTCTCCGATGAACCGGAAGCCGTCCTGAAAATGTACGGGCCGGACACCAAAACACAGGGAACTTTTGCCTACAACTGCCTGATGGCCCGGCGGCTGGTCGAACGCGGCGTGCGCTTCGTCCAACTCATGCACGCCGGCTGGGACCAACACAACAGCCTCACCACCGAACTCTACAACCAATGCCGAGACACCGACCAACCCGCCGCCGCCCTCGTTCGAGACCTGAAACAACGGGGACTGCTGGACGACACCCTTGTCATCTGGGGCGGCGAATTCGGGCGCACCCCCTTCATCCAAGGCAAACTCGAAGACCGCAAACGCTGGGGACGCGACCACCACCCCTACGCCTTCACCATTTGGATGGCCGGCGGCGGCGTCCGCCCCGGACTCACCTACGGCGCCACCGACGAACTCTGCATGAACCCCGCCGCCGACCCCGTCCATGTCCACGACCTCCAAGCCACCATCCTCCGCCTGCTGGGCCTCGACCACGAACGACTCACCTACAAACACCAAGGCCGCCGCTTTCGACTCACCGACATCCACGGCCACATCATCACCCCCATCCTGACTTGAACCCGCCACAGCCAGACATTCATTCTACCGTCTCAAACTTTTTCCTTCACAAGCCGGAGCGCCTGTGCCACCTTGCCCTCGAAAGCCAGTTGATGCGCCAGGCAAACTCAAAAGAAACCGCTGGCTGGGATGCCCGCAATGGCGACGGATTTATATATGAAACTAAAAGCGATATTGAAACACGGGGCGAGCCTTTGGGCCGCAACTTCCCTGGGAATGCTTTCCGGCTTCTCGGCAGAACCCAAACCGGAAACTCTAGTGCCGGAGGATGCTTTGGCCATTTTGACCATTCCGCATTTTCCCGACGCCAAAGCAGCATTCTGGAACGATCCCTTCGTTCGCTTGTTCCAAGACCCAGCGATGAAGAAATACACCCGGCGGATTCAATCAGCCTGGGAAACTTTTGTCGTCCAAAACCTAGAAGAGAATTTGGAAATTCAATTGAACGACTATGTGGAGTTGCTCAACGGACAGCTCACCTTGGCCTTGTTTCTCCGCCAGCATCCGTTGGACGCCCAGCCGGATCTCGACATTCTCCTGGCGCTCGACAGTGGCGACAAAGCCGCCCAGCTAAAAACCTGCTTGGCTGACATTCGCCGGCGCTTTGCCGATGCTGGACGGCCTCTGCAGCCAATCCCTATCGGAGAGAAATCAGAAGAGGAATCGTTCTACCAACTGCAACAGAAAGGAGGCGAAACGCAGGTTGTTTTCGGCCAGGCCGGCTCCTTCTTGCTGGCTGCCAACCGCCCTTCCCTGATTGAACGGGCTTTGGGTGCCGTCCGCGGGGAAGTGCGTTCATTGTCCCAACAGCCGGCCTTCCGGCAGATTTCCGCCCAGCGGCTTCGCCAATCCTACGCCTACGGATGGTTCAATTTTTCCAAAGTCTACCGACTCATTGAATCCGAAGTTCAAAAGGCGGATGCGCAATATGTCGACAATCCATTTATTCCCCACCCAATGAAAGTGCTGAAAGCTTTCGGACTCGGCGGGATTCAGGGGCTGTTTTTCCATTTCAAGGAGCTGGAAGGCGGCTCGCTGATGGAGTTCACCATGGCGGTTCCGAAAGGCGACCGGAAGGGGCTTTTTGACTGGATCGTTTTGAAGAAGAAGGACTGCTCGCCCTTGCCGAAGGTGCCGGCGGATGTGGTGAGTTTCAGCCGCACGCGTTTGGACATTGGCCAGTCGTGGGCGAATTTCAGGGCGGCAGCGGCGGATTTGTCGCCGGCGGTGAACGGCATCATGGACATTGCTTCGCACGGGTTGAAACAGAAAGCCAATCTGGATCTCCAAAAGGACATCTTCGGGAACTTGGGCGATGATATAATTACCATCAGTTTTTTGCCGCGCTCTTCGGCGTTCGAGGATTTGTTAAGGCCGCAGGGTTTGATGCTGCTGGGCAGTCCCGACTCAAAGGCCTTGGCGCAGGTCTTGATCGCGGCCACTGGCCTGATTCCGTCCGAAGAGAATGCGTTGATCAAAAAGCAATTTGAGGGAAAAGACCTCTATTCCTTCGCTATTCCGGGGTTGGAGTTTCCCGGAAGCGAACAACTAGGCGTCGATGCTACCACCGTCGGTTTCCATATGGCGGTGGATAAAGGCTATCTCGTTTTCTCCATGGATGAACGGATATTGAAAGACTATCTCCGCAGCTCTTCGGAACCGCAATCGCCGCTGCGAGACTCAGCAGGCTTTCGGCAGGCGAGCGCTGTTCTGGGGCCGGAGAAGTTGACCTTTTTCCGCTACGACAACCCGGTTGGCTGGATTGGTAGAATTTGGGAGTTTGCCCGCGAGAATCCCGACTTTCTTTCTAAAGAAATGATTGGTTCAGAAGTGCCGCCGGGTCCCGCAGACATTGCCGCCCTGCTGGATTTCTCTGCCCTGCCGCCGTTTGAGCAGGTGGCCAAGTATTTCCATTTCACGGTGAGCGGCGGCAACAGCGACGCGCAATTTATCAACTACCGGTTCTTCATGCCGGTGCCACCGCAGATTCAGTAACGCCCGCCGCTCGCTTGGGCAGCAAAGGCTCCTGCTGCGTGATGCAGTGAAACGAGCCCAAGCCCCAGATCAAATCCCGCGAATCGAGGCCGACGACTTTTCGTTCCGGCATCAGGTTTTGCAGGATTTCCAGCGCGGCGCGGTCGTTCGGATCGCGGAAAATTGGCACAACGGCCAACCCGTTGGCCAAGTAGAAATTGGCGTAACTGGCGGGGAGCCGAATACCTTCCTGAACCACTGGCTGCGGCATGGGCAGCTCGACAATGCGGAGCGGTCGCCGGCGACCTAGGTTGAAAGCGCGGAGCCGTTTCAAGTTGTCCTGCAGCGGCGCGTAATTTGCGTCGGTGGGATCGGCCTCCGCTGCGGCCACCACAGTGTCTGTCGAGACAAACCGCGCCAAGTCATCCACGTGGCCGTCCGTGTCGTCACCAGCAATGCCCTCTCCCAGCCACACAATTTCGCGGGCGCCGAGAGAGCCGGACAAACGTTGTTCGATGTCCCGCCGGGAGAGATGCGGGTTGCGGTTCGGGTGGAGAAGGCAGCTCTCTGTCGTCAACAAAAGCCCCCGGCCGTTCCCGTCAATCGACCCGCCTTCCAAAACCATCTTCGGCTGAAACCGCCTCACACCGCGCCGCGCCGCAATCCGTTTCGGCACCTCGTTGTCGCAATCAAAAGGCAGATATTTGTTGCCCCAAGCATTGTAATCCCAATCCACCACAGCTGCCTCTCCTGTCCGGCAATCCTCAACAAAAATCGGTCCGTGGTCCCGGCACCAAGGCTCATATGCCGGATGGTGGAAAAACGAGATGCCGTGCCTCTGCCGCCCCGCCGCCCGTAGTTGCGACCGCGCCGCCTCTTCCATCACCTCGTCCCAGACATTGATGAAAACCGGCTCATGCTGCGCCAGACAAGCAACCAACCGCCGATACACTTCGTAAATGCGAGGAAACCGCCCTGGAAAACTTACGCTTTCTTCCCTCGGCCAGGTCAGCCAAGTCCCGCGATGCGGCTCCCACTCTGCCGGCATTCGGAGGGCGGCGCCGACGGCATCCCCGTCTGCGTGTGCCGTGCCTTTGCCGCGCTCGATGGAATCGCTTGCGATGTCCATATTCACCACAGCAAAGGATGGCGGATGGTTTCCCAATCTTCAAAGGAAAAGTTGCTTTGAAACGCGCCGGCAAATACAAGCGCCTGTGTTGGCGGCCGGCGGAGTTTCGACTTTGAAGATGGGCGTTGCTCATCTATAAAGCGCGGCTTGTGCCGTTGCCGGTTCCAGCCATGATCTCTACGTCCACGCGTTATTGCGCGGTGTTCGGGCGTCCGGTGCGGCATTCGGGTTCGCCGGCGATGCAGAATGCGGGCATGGCGAGCTTGGGTTTGGATTGGCGGTATTTGGCTTTTGATGTGTGTCCGGGCGGGTTGGCAGCGGCGGTTGACGGGGCGCAGGGAATGGGTTTTGTCGGGTTGAATCTGACAGTGCCGCACAAGTTGTCGGCAATGGGGTTGGTGGATGTGCTGGATGCCTCGGCGCAAGAGTGGGGGGCAGTGAACACGATTCGGTTTGAAGGGCGGCGGCCAGGGGGGTGTTGGAAGTCGATGGCGCATGAGGATGCAGACGCTTTTGAGGAGAGGCGGTCTGTGGGGTTCAACACGGATGCTGATGCCTTGGCGCGGGCATTGGAAGAGGATTTGGCTGTGAGCTTTGAAGGGCTTTCGGTTGTGATTGCGGGCCTGGGCGGGGCGGGACGGGTGGCGGCGTTAAAGCTGGCGGCGGCGGGAGCGCGTTGTGTATTTGTGGTGAATCGCACCGGGGAAAAGGCCGAGGCGGTGAAGCGGGAAATTCGGGAGCGTTTTCCAAAGTGCCGGGTGGAAACGGCGTCTCCGAGCGGGCAGGTGGATTTGTTGATCAACGGCACTTCGTTGGGTTTGAAGCCATCGGACCCGCTGCCCATTGACCGCGGGCAATTTGATTTGTCTCAGGCGGCGGCGGTTTATGATTTGATTTACCAGCCGGCAGAGACGCGGCTGCTGCGGGAGGCGCGAGCGGCAGGATGTCAGGCAGCCAATGGTTTGGGGATGCTGGTGTATCAAGGGGCGAAGGCTCTGGAGATTTGGGCGGAGCGAGAGGCGCCGGCAAAGGCAATGCGGGCGGCGTTGGAAAGGCATATTTATCGGCGGGGAGGCGCGGCATGAATGATGTTTTAGACCCGGCGG
Organism: uncultured Pedosphaera sp.; assembly: GCA_965214825.1. Lineage (GTDB taxonomy): Bacteria > Verrucomicrobiota > Verrucomicrobiia > Limisphaerales > AAA164-E04 > UBA2970. Next base: position 3,759,868 of record OZ243981.1, on the reverse strand, counting down.
TTTGGGGGCAAGTGCCGTTTCATTTTTGGTCGGTAGTGTTCTTTCTCTTCGGTGCGATGGCGGGGAGTTTCCTCAATGTGTGCATTCACCGGATGCCCCGGAATATCAGTGTGATGACGCCGTCTTCCAGTTGTTTGCATTGCGGCCGCCGGATCCCTTGGCGTTACAATATCCCGCTGGTTTCGTGGTTGTTTCTCCGGGGGAAGTGCGCGTATTGCCGGCAGCCGATTTCGGCGCGTTATTTCGCGGTGGAGGCGTTGACTGGCTGCGGTTTTTTGGCGTGTTGGCTGGTCTTTGGGCCGGCGGCGGAGTTGGCGGTGATTTACGGGGTTGTGCTTTCGGGTTTTATTGCGGCGGCGTTTATTGATGTTGAGCATTTTATCATCCCGGATGAGATTACTTTGGGCGGCATCGGCGCCGGTTTTTTGTGTTCGCTGTTGGTACCGGCGCTGCATGGGACGGAGGTTCGCGCCGAGGCGATGGCGGCCAGCTTTTGGGGGATTGTGGTTGGCGGCGGTGTGGTTTATGCGATTGTTCGAGCGGGGAAGCTGTTGTTTGGGCGGCGGCGGTTGGAGCTGGGGGAGAATGCGACGGTCGTTTTTGGCGAAGAGAGTTTGTTTTTGCCGCAGCAGGAGGTTCGTTATGAGGAGATATTTTACCGCAAGTCGGATGCGGTGGTGGTTCCAGCAAAGAAAGCCGAGTTGATTGACCGCTGTTTTCCGAATGCGGAGGTGCGTTTGTCGCAGCATTCGCTTCAGATCGGCGGAGCGGTATTCCGGCCGGAAGCGGTGCCGTATTTGGAGGCAGTGGCGGATCGGATTGTGATTCCGAGGGAGGCGATGGGGTTGGGGGATGTGAAGTTTATGGGGGCTGTCGGCGCTTTTCTGGGATGGCAGGCGGCTTTGTTTTCGTTGATGTTGAGTTCGATTCTCGGCGCGATGATAGGCGTGGGGTTGATTGCGATTGGCCGGCGCGATTGGTCGAGCCGCTTGCCTTACGGTCCTTATATTGTCTTGGCCGCTTCGATTTGGATTTTCTTGCCGGTGCCGCTTCAGGAAGGATGGAGCGCTAATTTGGAAACGTTTCTCCGGGTGTTTGCGCCGCGTTTGGACGGGGACGCCGATTTTTGACGCGGGGCGGATTTGGCGAGGTTTTCCGCTTGCCATTGCCGGGAGGATGGCGCTTAATGCGGTTGCCAGGGTCCATGGAGTGTGGACTGACGAACCCCGCCAGGGCAGGAATGCAGCAACGGTAGTTTGTTCTTCATTTGCTATGGTTCCCCTGGCATTTTTTGTCTTCGGTTTTGTTTGCGACGAGGCACCGCCTAGTGGCATCCTGGGGGGGTGCTCGTTAGAGTGGGCGCATTGTTACCAATGGCCTATCAAGTCATAGCGCGGAAGTACCGTCCCCAGCGTTTTGAGGACGTAGTGGGGCAAAAGCATGTAACGCGGACGCTAGCGCAGGCGATTCAAAAGAACCGCATTGCCCATGCCTATCTTTTCTGCGGCCCTCGGGGAACGGGCAAGACCACGCTAGCCCGGATTTTCGCCAAGTGTTTGAACTGCGCGGACGGCCCGAAGACACAGTTTAGCGATACGGACGAGCGTTGTCTCGAAATTGCCGAAGGACGGTCGATGGATGTTCTGGAGATTGACGGCGCCAGCAATCGGGGGATCGAGGAAATTCGGGAACTGCGAGACACCGTCCGATACGCTCCGGCGGCGTCCCGCTACAAAATCTACATCATCGACGAAGTCCATATGCTGACGAAAGAGGCGTTCAACGCCTTGCTCAAGACGCTGGAAGAGCCGCCCGCGCATGTCAAATTTCTATTCGCCACGACCGAGCCAGAAAAGGTGCTGCCGACAATCCTCTCACGCTGCCAGCGGTTTGATTTGCGCCGCATCCCCCATCAGCTCATCGCCGAGCACCTGGCGCATATTGCGGTGTTGGAAGGCGTGGAAGCGGAAGCGGCGGCGCTCCAGGCCATTGCTCGAGGCGCCGACGGCGCGATGCGGGACGCGGAATCGACATTGGATCAGTTGATCAGCTTTTGCGGCGATCGGATTGTGGAAAGTGATGTGCTCTCCATGTTCGGCATGGCGTCGCGGGAGCAAGTGTTGCAGATGGCCGAGGCTTTAGCGGCCGGCGACAGGCTGCGAACGCTGCAATTGTTGAAGAGCCTGACGCAGGAAGGAAAAGAGCTGGGCCGTCTGTTGGGCGATCTGTTGAGCTTCTTTCGGAGCTTGATGCTGTATCAACTTTCCAACAAAAACGAAAACCTAGTGCAAGCCTCAGAAGCGGAACTGGCGACGCTGCAAAAGCTGGCCGGGCAACTGTCTGCCGACCGGTTGATTCGTGTGCTCGAAGTGCTGTCGGATTGCGATTGCCATATGAAAGGGGCACCCGCCAAACGCATCTTTTTCGAAGTGGCCTTGATTCAGGCGATTGAAGCGGCTCAGTCAATTCCCTTGAGCGAAGTTTTGGAAACGCTCAAAAAATTGCGGAACAGCCCGGAAGGCCGGGCGCCGGCGGCTGCTTCTTCAAAACCAGCGGCGGCATCTGCTGCCGTGCCGCCGAGCGATGCAAGAAACACTCTCTTGCTGAAAGAGCGTCCGGCCGAAACTGTCCCCAGCGGCGGCCGGTCTGCGAAAGAAGCGGCGCCGGCGGCTGCCAACCAAGAGGCTTTTAAGAACGACGCGCGAATTCAAGAAGCGTTGGAGATGTTCAAGGGACAGATTGTTGAGATTGACAAAAGCTCGTAACTGCAAGCAAGAAGGGGGGAGTGTCTTATGTCGGGTATAGGAAAATTGATGAAGCAGGCCTCGCGCATCCAGAAGAATATGGAAGAAGTGCAGGCGGAGTTGACGAATCGAACGGTGGAGGCATCCAGCGGCGGTGGTGCGGTGCGGGCGGTTGTCAAGTGCGACGGCACATTGGAATCCATCAAGATCGATCCGCAGGCGGTGAATGCCGAAGAGATCGGTCTTTTGGAGGATTTGGTGCTGGCCGCTGTCAACAGCGGCTTGAATCAAGCCAAGGAAGTCTCCAACCACGAGATGGACAAGGTGACTTCGAGCCTGCAAGGGTTGATACGCAAGTGATGCCGCTGCTTGCCGCCGCGGGTTTTTACTCGGCGCACGATTGGGTTTTGGCGCTGGTTTTCTTTTTTCGTCTTTCTCGCAATGGCTGAGTTGCCGGCGCCTTTGCAAGCTCTGAAGGCTGCCCTCGGCAAGTTGCCGGGGATCGGGCCGCGGTCTGCCGAGCGGTTGGCGCTTTATGTCGTGCAAAGCGACGCGCGATGGGTGCGGGAGCTCGGCGCCGCACTTGTCGCCGCCAAGGAGAAAATCGTGTTCTGCCGAACGTGCGGTGGCTTGACGGAGGTTCAGCCGTGCGAGCTGTGCGCCAATCCCAAACGCGATGCGTCAGTCCTCTGCGTGGTGGAACGGCCGGCGGATGTGATTTCGCTGGAGAAGTCGAACATCTTCCGGGGTTTGTATCACGTGCTGGGCGGGCAGATTTCGCCTTTGAACGGCGTGGGACCGGAGGATTTGCGGATTGGCGAACTGGAAGGGCGCTTGAGCAGCGGCGGGGTGGAGGAGCTGATTTTGGCTCTCGGATCGGATGTCGAGGGAGACGCGACGAGTTATTACTTGGCCGAGCGGTTGCGTCCCTCGAACCTCAAAATCACTCGGCTGGCCCACGGGCTTCCAGTGGGGAGCGGGTTGGAGTTTGCGGATGAGTTGACGATTGGCCGGGCTTTGGAAGGCCGGCGGCCGCTCGATTTGTCCGAGCCGGGGGGATGACGATGCCGGTGGTTCCGAAAGCGGCCGTCTTCGATTTGGGTAAGGTCTTGCTGGATTTTGATTATCGAGTGTTTGCCCGCTATCTGGCCACTGAAGCGGAGGCGTCTCCCGCCGAGATTTTGTCGCAGGTGGTCGGCTCGAATCTACTCCGCGAATACGAGTATGGCCGGATTTCGTCGAAAAGTTTTTTCGAGCGAGTCCGGGCGCTGTCGGGGTATCGCGGCGATTTCGTCGCCTTCTGCGATTGCTTCGGCAAGATTTTCACGGCGATGCCGGAAATGATTGCGGCGCAGGAACGGTTGAAGCAATCGGGCATTTCGACTTTTATTTTCTCGAATACCAACGCGATTGCAATTGGCGCTATCCGCGAGCAGTTCGCGTTTTACGGCGGATTTGACGGTTGGGCGCTTTCGTTCGATCACGGTTTTATGAAGCCCGAAGCGGGGTTTTATGAGGTGGTCGAGCAGATGGCGGGCCGGAGTGGGGCGGACATTGTTTTCATTGATGACCGGGAGGAAAATATTGCAGCGGCGCAGGCGCGGGGTTGGCGCGGGATTATTCATGCGTCGCCGGAAACGACTCTGCAATCTCTTCGAGCGGCCGGGCTGCCGGTTTAGCCGGGAGAGCGGCAGTGTTTTGAAAAGCGTCTGTTGCGCCCGCGCTTGTTGCCGGCCGGAAGGTTTGCCTGCGGCTCGCCTGGAACAGGCAAGCCATTGCCAGGAGCGCGAGAAGGATTTCCCCGCCGGACAGGATGTGAGTGTGTGTGTTGGCGAGTCCGTCCGACAGATGCGGGTGCGCTGCGGCGGCGAGAGGCGTCCAGAGGAGGAGCGCGGCAGGGAGACGGCAAAACGTCCGCTGAAGGATTTGCGTTTTCATGGGTTTCAGGTGTCCATCGTCCGAGGTATATCGAGCAAAAGGGGATAAAATGCAATGAAGTTTCTTCCAGCTAGGTTTGGGCGGGGTAAGCTTGTTCCCGGCGTTGAACGGCGGTTTCTAGGTGATTCCGAAATTTGTAACGGTAGGTAGGGGTGATCACAAACTCTTTGAAGAGCCCCGTCTTGCGGCGAATTACGAGAGTCCGATGGCGGGGGCGCCAGGTGTTGCGCCAGTTTTCCGCCCAGAGTTTTCGCCGTTTGGAAACGGATTGGATGTCTGTCAATCGGATTTTCCGAACGGAGACGCCGAGCCAGGTGACTTTCAGATGGCTTTGCGTGATTCGGTAATCGTAGAAGCGGCGGTGCCAAATGTAGAGGAGCGCTGCCGCAACTAGCCCCGCTGCTGCTGGGAGGGCTGTTCCCATCAGGGTTGAGATTGAGCTGGTTGTCCAAGCCACAGCAGGATAACCGGCACGAGGACGCCGAGGGCAAGCAAGAAACAGACCGGCCATTTGCGTTTGTTGGTTTTGAAGGCAAGGAAGATTCCCAGCAGGATCGTGAGGGTGAGCGCAATCGACATGCCGACCACCAGGTATTCGAACCATTGCGTGGAGTAGGCGCCGGCGGATTGGGCGGGGAATGTTTGATTGATGTGGATGGAGGCCAGTTTATCGGGCAAGGAGTCGGCAAGTTTTTTGCGGGGTGGGCCGACGGTTTGGTACCATCCGGTGCCGATGAAGAGGAGGAGGAGCGGCGAAAAAAAGCAGCCCAAGTAGAGATGGAGTTTGCGGATGAATCTCATCGGCAGGCGGACTCACTCTTCGGCCGGGATGTAGATGATTTGGCCGGGTTGCAGATTTCGCGGCTTGATTCCGGGATTGGCCTGGATGATGGCGTCGACGGTAACATGTTTGTAGCCTTCCTCGCGGCATTTACGCACGATGGCGAGAAGGTTGTTACCCGGCTGCACTGTCACTTCGAAGACGGGGCCTGTGTAGGTTTCCGGCTCGGGCTTCGGTTCGGGGGGCGGAGGGGCGAAAGCCGGCAGGCTCGCTATTTTTTTGAGTTCTTCGAGGATTTTTTGGTTGTCGGCGATGCGTTTGGCATCGAGTTTTTCGAGTTCTTTGGTGAATTGCTTGCTCAGGGCGTCGAGCTGTTCTTTGGTTGCGGCGGCGGCTTGCCGGGTGTTGAGCTGTTTAACGGCTGCATTTAGTTGCGATTCGAGTTTTTCGATGCGTTTTTTTTGGAACAGAATGGTTCCCTGGAGGTCTTCCACAGTGGATTGAAGCCGGCTGTAGCGTTCTTGGGCTTGTTGCTCAACGAGGAAGTTGGCGGCTTTTAAGGAGCGGTTGGCCGTTGTTCGCTCGGCTGGGGAAAGTCCCGAAGGAGACGCAAAAGTTGTCATTGCGGCGGCGAGTGTCGCGCAGATGGTGGCGGTTTTGTAGCAAGTCGAAGTCATATTTACTAAAATAGGCTTGAAGGCCGAGAATGGCAAGCTGGAATTTTTCTGGCGCGGGGTTGGTGGGTGGTGGGTGGGACACTTGGGCCGGATTTTGTCGTTTTAATTTCGCGGGTTGTCGTTACTTTTTGCGGACGGGTTTGGACGGGATGGGCGGCGGCTTGTTCCGGCCAATTTTTGGAGAGGGGAGAAGTTGTTCGAGCGGTTTTGGAGATGCCGATGGATCGTTACACAGTCAAGGCGCAAGAGGCAGTCGGAGGGATGGAGTCCGTCGCTCGCCGGTATTCTCATCAGGAAATCCAGCCCGCCCATTTGTTGTGGAATCTCTTGAACCAGTCCGAAGGGGTGGTGCCGGTTTTGCTCCGCAAGCTCGGGGTTGAGCCGGCCGTTGTCTTTTCGGATTTGGATGGGCGTTTGGCTCGCTTGCCGAAGGTGGAGGATGTCTCAGAGCTATTCCTGGGTGCGGAGTTGAAACGGGTGTTCGAGGCGGCCGAGGGCGAGGCCAAGCAGTTGAAGGACGATTACATCAGCACGGAACATCTGCTGTTGGCGGTCGTCCAGGAAGCGTCTTCGATTGGCGACCTTTTTAGCAAACAGGGCATCGACCGCGCCGCGATTTTGAAGTCCCTGGCGGAAGTGCGTGGGGCGCAGCGGGTGACAGACCAGAACCCCGAAGACAAGTTTCAGGCTTTGGAGAAATACGGCCAAGACCTGACGGCGTTAGCCCGCAGCGGGAAAATCGACCCGGTCATCGGGCGCGATGACGAAATCCGGCGCGTGATGCAAGTGTTGTCACGCCGGACAAAAAACAATCCCGTTCTTATCGGCGAGCCGGGCGTGGGAAAGACCGCTATTGTGGAGGGCTTAGCCCGCCGGATTCTCGGCGGCGATGTTCCTGATTCCTTGCGCGGCAAGCAGCTGGTGGCGATGGACCTCAGCGCTATGATAGCCGGGGCCAAATACCGGGGAGAATTTGAGGATCGGCTCAAGGCGTTTTTGAAAGAGGCGACAGCGCAGGAAGGCCGGGTGATTTTGTTTATCGACGAGCTACATATGTTGGTTGGAGCAGGTAAGACAGAGGGCGCAGCCGACGCGGCCAACATGCTCAAGCCTCAGCTTGCCCGCGGCGAGTTGCGTTGCATCGGCGCGACGACTCTGGATGAATACCGCAAATACATTGAGAAGGATGCCGCTCTGGAGCGCCGGTTTCAGCCCGTGCAGGTGGAGGAGCCCGGCGTGGAAGCGACTGTTGCCATTCTTCGGGGTTTGAAGGAGCGTTACGAAGTGCACCACGGCGTGCGCATTCGGGATGCGGCCTTGATGGCAGCCGCTGCTCTGTCACACCGCTATATTACGGATCGTTTCTTGCCGGATAAGGCGGTGGATTTGATGGACGAGGCGTCCTCGCGATTGCGGATGGAGTTGGATTCCGTGCCGACGGAAATCGATCAGTTGGAGCGGCAGATTTTGCAATTGGAGATTGAGCAAACCGCGCTCCGCAAAGAGAAGGACGCTGCTTCAAAGACGCGTCTGCTCCAACTCGAAAAGAACCTCGCCGATCTCAAAGAATCCGCGACGCAGTTGAGGATGAAATGGCAGAACGAAAAGGCGGTCATCAATGCCGGCTCCCTCATCGGAAGCGAAATCGAGGCCGCGCGGCAGGAAATGGAAGAGGCCAAGCGGCAGGGGGATTTGAACCGCGCGGCGGAAATCCAATATGGAACTTTGCCCGAACTGGAAACGCGGTTGCAAAAATCCGAGCAGGCTTTGAGCCGGCAATCGGCGGGAGAACGGCTTTTGTCCGAAGAAGTTACTGAAGAGGACATCGCGGCTGTGGTGGCTTCCTGGACGGGGATTCCAGTGAGCAAGATGTTGGAAGGCGATCGGGAAAAACTGGTGCGCATGGAATCCCGCCTGCAAGAGCGGGTCATCGGCCAGGAAGAAGCCGTCCGAGCCGTTGCCAACGCCGTGCGACGGGCGCGAAGCGGTTTGCAAGACCCGGATCGGCCGAGCGGCTCCTTCCTGTTCCTGGGGCCGACAGGCGTGGGCAAGACCGAGCTGGCGCGGGCTCTGGCGGCGTTCTTGTTTGACGACGAGCGTTCCATGGTCCGAATCGACATGAGCGAATACATGGAGAAGCATTCCGTCGCCCGGCTGGTCGGCGCCCCTCCGGGCTATGTGGGTTATGAGGAAGGCGGCCAATTGAGCGAAGCCATCCGGCGGCATCCCTATTCGGTCGTGCTGTTCGACGAAATCGAAAAAGCGCACAGAGATGTCTTCAACCTCCTGCTCCAGGTGTTGGACGACGGGCGGCTGACGGATGGCCAAGGGCGAACGGTGGATTTCCGCAACACGGTGATCGTTATGACCAGCAACGCGGCTTCTCTTGCGATTCAGGAATTTTGCCGGGAAGGCGAACGAAGCGAGGCAAAAGGCGCCGAGCTGCGGGAGCGAGTGGAAGCGGAGTTGCGAGGCTTGTTTCGGCCAGAGTTTTTGAACCGCATCGATGACCGGATTATGTTCCAACCACTCTCGCGGGAAGACCTGGACGCCATCATCGGCATTCAGTTGAAACATTTGGCGGCGCGGCTTCATCAACAGCAGTTGGAGCTTGAAGTCGCTGCCGAGGTTAGGGCGCTTTTGGCACGCGAAGGCTATGATCCGCAGTTTGGCGCCCGGCCGCTCAAACGGGCTGTCCAATCGCTTCTCTTGGACCCTTTGGCACTTCGGATTCTCGAGGGCGACTTTCCTCCCGGTTCATCGCTGCGAGCCGAGCTACGCGAAGGCGCCGTTTGTTTTTTGCGCGACGAGCCGAGCGCGGAGGCCGATGCCGCATCTGCGTCCGGCTAGTCGCTGCGCCTGGCTTCCAGAGTTTGGATCAAGGCGTCCCAATCCGGTTTGAAGGACGGCATGATTTTGGCCAGGTTTTGGTAAATCTTAATGCCGGCGTCGATGCCTTTTTGCTTGGCCGCCAGGCGGCCGGCTTTGCGTCCGGCGTCCTGAAGCCAAAACATGTCGAAGGTTTTCTCGTCCTTGAGGTTGGCGCCGAGGATCACGTTGTTGTAGCAGCGCAGGGCTTTTTTCAGAAGCGCCGCGCGTTGGGCTTTGTCTTCGGTTTCCGCTTGCCGCTCATACACTTTGCCGAGCGCGACTTCGGCTTGGCTGCGCATGGCGATGTCTGCCTGGGGATGCTGGATGACTTTTTCGTAGGCATCGGCGGCGGCGGCGTAATCGGCCAAGAAGGCGCTGGCGTCGCCGTATCGTCCCCAGGCAATGGCTGCGAGGCGGCTGTCGGGGAGGTGGCTGCGGGCCTTTGAGTAGCGGGTTCGAGCTTTGCGGATTTGCGCGGTTTGTTCGGGAGGGGTGAGTTGTTTGCCGGCTTCGAAGCAGGCGTCTGCGAGGTTGAGTTCGGCTTCAGCGCGGAAGTGGGGGCTAACGGAAGTGTCTTTCTGGAGATGGGCGGCGAGGTTTTCCAAGTGGCTGACGGCTCGCTGGAATTGGTTTTGGCGGAAGGCGGCTCGTCCAGCCATCAGACGGGCGCGGCAGCGCAAGGGGGCGGGGGCTCGATTGGCCGGGGCGAAGGCCTGGATGTAGAGCGCTTCGGCGCTTTTGAAGTCTCGTCTGGTGAAATGGTAGTTGCCCATCCACAGCCGGGCGTGGTTGGCGAGGGCTTCTTCTGTATATTGTTCGAGGAAGGTTTGGAACAGGCCGGCGGCCTCTTCTCCCTGCCCTTGCTGTCCCAGGCACCAGGCTTGCGCGTAGGCGGCTTGGGGTCGGTTTTTGTGATCTGGGTAATTTGCCAGCCAGTCGCGATATCGCGCTGCGGCGGATTTCCACTCGCCGGCGAGTTCGTAGGAGTAGGCGACGGCGAACGCCGCTTCAGCTTTGAGGGGAGAGTCCGGGAAGTGTTGGATTGCTTGGTTGAAGATTTCCCGCGCTTCGGCTGCTTTGCGGAGGCGGATCATCATATCTTGGCCGAAGAGGAGGCGGCTTTTGTTGGCTTGCAGGCTGTCGGGGGCGAGAACTGCCAAGCGGGACACGGCGGCGGCGGCGGCGTCTTCGTCTCCGGCTTCCACTGCCGCGCGGATGGTTTGGTAGAGAACTTGGGTGAGGAATGTCTGCTCTTCGCTTTGGAGGGGGGGGGCGAAGCTGTCCGCAATTTTTTGGTAGCGGCGAAGCGCCGGTGTGTATTGCTTGAGGGCGTAGTGTCCGTCCGCCAACTTGAATTGGGCGATGGTTTTCTCGAAACCTTCGGGCAAACGATCGACGGCCTCTTGAAAGGCAGCGACGCTTTTTTCTGTTTCACCCCGCTCCCAGTGGCACCAGCCCAGGTGGTAGTAGGCTTCGTTCAGGAGGGCGGATTCAGAAAACTCGCGGGGCAAGCGTTCCAATGCTTTCAGAGCGCCAGCAAGCCAGGCAGCGGCGGCCGGGGGCGGGGTTTCGGAATGCTCTGCTTGGCCGGTTTCTTTGTAGTAGAGGCGGAGTTTCTGATTGCCCAAGGCCAGCAAGGGGATATCCAAGGCCGGGTCGCTTGCGGCCTGAGCGTCGGCGGCAAATTTTTCCAGCGAGTCGAGAAACTGGTTGGGACTCTGCTTTTGGCGCAGTTCGATGATCCGGCTCCAGGCTTCCCGCCGTCTGTTTTGCGGGATGCCATCAGCGAGGTTTTTTTTGTAAGCGGCGATGGCGGCTTCGAGCTGGCCGGCGGCGATGAGGACTTCGCCCAGGACGGCGGCGGATTCGGCAATCCATTCTTTCTTTTCGGTCGCTTCGGCCAGGCGCATTAAGGGGAGGGCGAGTTCGAGGGCTGGCTTGATTTCGTTGGCGGCGAGGTGCAGGCGCGTGCGGATGAATTGCCAGCGCCATTTGAATTCAGGGCGGATGTCCCGATCCGTCGCCTTTTCAAGGGCTTGTTTGGCGGCGGCGTAGTTTTCCTGGTCGAGATGAGTTTGTGCGAGCAGGAGCCAGCCGCTAACGATGAAGCGCAGGACGGATGGATCGTCGGGACGGACGGCAGCGGCGGCTTGGAACGACTCTTCGGCGCCCAGGAGTTGGATGACGGCTTCTCGCTTCCCTTGGTGGTATTCGCTCCATGCTTCCCGAAAGATGAATTCCAGGTAGTTGGGGGAGTTGGGAAATTCGATTCGCAGTTTGTGGAAGGCAGCGGCGGCGGGGCCGTGCTGGTCTTGGCTGGAGAGGCGGTGCGCACGGGAGCGCAGGCGGAAGGCGGCGGCTTGGGCGGCGAGTTCGGAGTCGGGAAAGTGTTTGATGAATTGGGCGAACTCTTCTTCGGCGCGTTGGAAGAGTTTCCATTCAAAGGCTCGGATGGCGGCGGCATATGCGTTTTGTTCTGCCTGCGCGGCGGCGTTCAGAGGGCCTGCGGGCAGCACCAAGGCGGCGATGGCGATGAGGTGTTGGAGCGGCATTTTTTCTGGCCGCAGTTTGCTTCAGTTTGGAGTCCGTCTCCAGTGGAGAATTCTGGGCGGCGGGTGGGGTGTCAAGGTTTGTTTTTGCGGCGTTGTTGCCGGCGGCGGTCACGTTTGAGGGTTTGTTTGAGGTGCCGACCTGTGTGGCTTTTGGGGGTTGCGGCCAAGTGTGCGGGCGTGCCTTCGGCGACGATGCGCCCTCCTTGGTCACCGCCTTCGGGGCCGAGGTCGATTACCCAGTCTGCGCATTTGACGACTTCGAGGTTGTGTTCGACGATGATTAGGGTGTTGCCGGCGTCTCTGAGCCGGAAGAGGACTTTGAGGAGGGCGGCTACGTCGTGGAAGTGGAGCCCTGTGGTGGGTTCGTCCAGGATGTAGAGCGTGCGGCCGGTGGATGGTTTGCAGAGTTCAGCGGCGATTTTGACGCGCTGGGCTTCGCCGCCGCTTAGTGTGGTGGCTTGTTGGCCGAGTTGGATGTAGCCGAGGCCTACTTCGGCGAGGGTTTGGCAGATGTCGCGGATTTTGGGGACGGTTCGGAAGAAGGCGATGGCTTCCTCCACTGTCAGCGAGAGGATGTCTGCGATATTTCTTCCTCTGTAGGCGATTTCCAAAGTTTCCCGATTGTAGCGTTTGCCTGCGCAGGATTCGCAAGTTACATAGACGGGCGGGAGGAATTGCATGTCGATGCGGATGGCGCCGTCGCCCCGGCATTTTTCGCAGCGGCCGCCTTGGATGTTGGAGCTGAAGCGGCTGGGGCCGAATCCCCGAATGCGGGCGGCGGGGAGTCTGGCAAAGAGGCCGCGGATGTGTTGAAAAACGCCGGTGAAGGTGGCGGGGTTGCTGCGGGGGGTTTTGCCCAGCGGTGTCTGGTCGATGGTGGCGATTCTGGCAAGTTTGTCTTCTCCCCGAATGGCCCGGTGTTTTCCGGGTTTGTCTTTTGCCCGGCTCCACTTGTTGGCGAGGGCGCGTTTCAGGATGTCATTTACCAAAGTGCTTTTGCCTGAACCGCTGACGCCGGTAACGCAGGTGAGGGTTTGCAGAGGGAAGCGGACGTCGATGGATTGGAGGTTGTTTTCTGCGGCGCCGAGGACTTCTAGGCAGGGATGGTCCGGTTGAATGAGGTAAGCTGTCCCCGGCCGCTGCACGCTAAGTGCGCCGGAGAGGTATTTTCCAGTGAGCGAATCGGGGTTGGTTTCGAGTTCTTCGGGGGGAGAAAGGGCGATGATCTTGCCGCCGTTGCGTCCGGCGCCCGGCCCCATGTCCGCCACTAGGTCGGCGCGGCGGATGGTGTCTTCGTCGTGTTCGACAACTAGCACGGAATTACCCAAGTCGCGGAGGCGGGCGAGGGTTTCCAGGAGTTGTTGGTTGTCCCGCGGATGCAAGCCGATGCTCGGTTCGTCGAGGATGTAGAGCACGCCGAGGAGACCGGCGCCGATTTGTGTGGCCAAGCGGATGCGCTGGGCTTCGCCGCCGCTCAGGGTGCCGCTTTCGCGGTTCAAGTTCAGGTAGCCCAAGCCCACTCGTTCGAGGAAATCGAGGCGGTTGCGGATTTCGGCAATGGGTTCGCCGGCGATTTTTTGTTGCGTTTTAGTCAACTGCAGGTTGGCGAAGAAGTGGCGGGCTTTGCGGATGCTCATGGAGCAGATGTCCATGATGGAGTGTCCCGGAAGCGCGGGGTCGCTGGTCGGTTTCCGGGGTTTGGTTGCCGGCTGATTTTCCAGCCGGACGGCGAGGATTTCTGGCCGGAGCCGGTTGCCGCCACATTGCCTGCAGGGTTTCGGGCGCATGAATGCTTTGAGCCGTTGCGCTGTGGTTTCGGTGTCTGAGTCGGCGGCAATTCTTTGCAGTTGGGGGATGATGCCTTCAAAGGAGGGGGCGTTGGGATCTTCGGCTCCGTGCAGAATGGCGTGTCGGCAAGCCTTCGGAAGCCGGTTGAACGGGGTGTCGATGTCTGAGCCGTAATGCGCGGCAACTTTGGCGAGGGTTTTGAGGGCGTGTTCCTTGATGCGTTTGCTGCTGCGGTTCCAGGGGGCGACGGCGCCGGCGCGAAGGGTTTTTTGAGAGTCTGGCACGACGAGTTCCGGATCGAATGATGGAACTTGGCCGAGACCTGAACAGGCTTCGCAGGCGCCTTGCGGAGAGTTGAATGAAAAATGGCGTGGGGTCAGCCGGTCGTAGATTTTGCCGGCGGCTGGGCTGTAAAGTTTGTTGGAATGGAAAGATTCCCGCCAGCCGACGCCTGTTTGGGCTGATGCGCCGGCCTGCCGGCAGTCCGAAGCGTTGGGCTCTTGATGGAGGGTGATGAGGATGCCGCGGCCCCATTGGAGCGCCGTCTCGGCGGAATCGGCGAGGCGGGCGCGAATGTTTTCGTCGATCACCAGCCGGTCGACGACCGCTTCCACTTGATGTTCGCGTTCGGGATCGAGTCGGAGATGCGCGTTCCCTGTCAATTCGATCAACTCCCCATCTACTCGGGCGCGGACGAAACCTTCGCGTCCGAGGCGTTGGAGTCCATCGCGCAGCTCGCCCTTCCGCCCCGATGCCACAGGCGCCAACAACATCACGCGGCTGCCGCGCGGCAAGGCGAGGATGGCATCGACGATGTCTGAAGTTGTTCTCTGCGCCATCGGCTCGCCCGAATCGGGACAGTGCGGTTGGCCGATGTGGGCAAAGAGGAGCCGGAGGAAATCGAATAATTCCGTCGTCGTGGCGATGATCGAGCGGGGGTTGGCGGCGGCCATGCGCTGTTCGATGGCGATTGCCGGGGACAGCCCCTCGATGAAATCCACATCGGGCTTTTGCAGTTGGTCCAAAAACTGACGGGCGTAGGCGGAAAGGGATTCAATGTATTTGCGCTGACCTTCGGCAAAGATTGTGTCGAAGACGAGGGACGATTTCCCGGAACCGCTTGGCCCGGTAAACACCACCAGCTTATCCCGGGGAATGGCCGCCGAAATGTTTTTGAGGTTATGTTCCCGGGCACCGCCGATTCGTATGAAATCCTTGCTCATCAGGAGGCGAATTTCCGCATTGGAGCACCCGTCAAGATGCGGGTTTCTTTCCGGGAAGAAAAGACTAGAAGTCGCTCGCCCGCTCTGGCCGGCGGTTGTTTGAGAAGCCGGGGAAGCGCCGAAGGGCGCCGGCACGGTTCTCCAGCGCGGTGGATTTTCTCTTGATTTCGCCGGGCGGTGTTTTATTTTCGCCCTTCCGCTTGAGAGCCGCGGGTGCGGTTTGTTGCCGACAGGCGGGTGAAAACGAACAACTCGAATTGATTATTATCCAGCCGATGCCGTTGCTTTTCTTTTGCGGATGGCCGGTGCCGTTTGCCGCAGCGCCAATCTCTTGTGACTGAGCGACCGTTTTTCAAGCTGGAAGAACTATATTATGCTGACTATGGAAGAAGCCATGTGGCAGAGCGGGACGCGCTTTGCGGCGGGCGAGATTGTTTCCGGGACGGTGATTGAAGTGCGTCCGAAAGAAGTGCTGGTCGATATTGGCTACAAGAGCGAGGGGGCGGTGCCGGCTGCCGAGTTTGGGGACATTTCGGAAGTCAAAATCGGTGACCAGGTCAAGGTGTTGATCGAACGATTGGAGAACCGCGAAGGGATGGTAGTTCTCTCCAAGGAAAAGGCCGAATTCAAAGAGAATTGGGAAAAGATTCTGACAATTTGCAACGAAGGGGGCACTGTCTCCGGGTGCATCAAGGCCGTGATCAAAGGGGGCTTGCTCGTGAATATCGGAGTTGAGGCCTTCCTTCCCGCCTCTCAGATTGACATTGTCCCACCCCGGAATCTGAACGCATTCATCGGCAACACATATGAATTCAAGGTGGTGAAGATTAACCGCGAGCGGCAGAACATTGTGCTCTCGCGGCGCGAGCTGATCGAACAGGAACGCGCGGAACGCCGGGCAAAGCTGCTCTCTGTGATGACCCCCGGCGACATTCGTATGGGAACTGTCAAGAACATCACCGATTTCGGCGCCTTCATCGATCTAAACGGTTTGGATGGGCTGCTCCATATCACGGACATGAGCTGGGGCCGCATTAACCACCCCTCCGAATTGTTGAAGGTCGGCCAAGAGATTGATGTTGTTGTCCTCGACATCAACTACGAAAAGGAGCGCGTCAGTCTGGGACTCAAACAAAAGCTGGCGAACCCTTGGGACAATATCGACACCAAATATCCCGTTGGCGAGACTGTCAAAGGCCGAGTGGTCAACCTGATGCCTTACGGCGCGTTTGTCGAATTGGAGCCGGGCGTCGAGGGGCTGGTTCATGTAACCGAGCTTTCGTGGACCAAGCGGATTGCCAGACCATCGGACGTTTTGCAGGCCAACCAGAACATCCAGGCCGTAGTGCTCGGCATCAATCGGGAAGAGCAGAAAATCTCTCTAGGCATCCGCCAGTTGGAAGAAAACCCCTGGGAGAAGGCGATGGAGAAATATCCTCCAGGAACCAAAGTCAAAGGCAAGATTCGCAACCTGACCAGCTACGGCGCCTTCCTCGAATTGGAAGAAGGCCTCGACGGCATGATCCACGTGTCCGATGTTTCCTGGACGCGAAAGATCAATCATCCCTCAGAAGTGTTGAAAAAGGGCGATGAAGTCGAGGCGGTCGTTCTCGAAGTGGACAAGGACAACCAACGCATTTCAACCGGCATCAAACAACTCACCGAAGACCCTTGGGCCAACATCGACCAGCTTTACAAAATGGGCGATATGGTCGTAGGAAAAGTGACGAAACTCGCCAGCTTCGGCGCGTTCATCGGGTTGAAACACGATATCGACGGGCTGGTTCACATCTCGCAAGTCAGCGAGGAACGGGTCGAAAGAATAAAAAGCGTCCTGAAGGTTGGACAAGAAGTTACCTCCCGCGTGGTCAAGATCGACAAAGCCGACCGACGAATCGGCCTCTCCATCAAGGCGGCCAACTACTCGAACGAACAGCTCGAAATGGAACAAGCCGTGTTGGACTCGCTCAAGCCGGGAGAAGACCTGGTGGCCTTGCAACATGCTTTTGACGCCGTGGACGATGAACCGGAAGACGCGAGTGGCAAAGACGCTCCAAAAGCAGCGGAAGCAGCAGCCAAGCCGGCAGCCGAACCGCCCCCCGCCACTGAGGAATAAAGAAGACGCCAACAGCAGGGAAACAGGCAGAAATGGATTTCGCTTCGCCTGTTTTGCTACCAGGCCGTGAAGGGATTCTTGGCCAAGTTGGCGTTGAAGTAGCGGTCGTCAAAGGAAACTTCCTTCCCCGCCCAGCCGGGTAGCGAGAGGGATTCTTCTTCGCTGTCCAATTCCACTTCTGCCAAAACAAGCCCGCGATTTTCCCGGCGGAACTCGTCAATCTCCCATGTCTTACCGCCGAAGGGCACTTGATGGCGCACTTTGGTTATTGTGCTATGGCGGCAGAAGGAGGCCAGAAGTTCTTCGGCATCGGTCAACGGCACGGGGTATTCGAATTCTGCCCGGCTTAGCCCGGCTCGCGGACCTTTCAAAGTCAGGAATCCCCGACCGCCCAAAATGCGGATTCGGACGGAGCCTTCTCCTTTGACGTTAATGTAGCCTTGGCGGCATTCGAGGCTTTGCCGAGCAAGGGGACGCCAGCCGTCGTTGACGACGAGGAATTTTCTTTCGATTTCGATGCCCATTGAAAATTGCGAAGAAGTGTTGCCGGATTTGTTTGCCGAAAAAAAGGCATTTTGTGTTCATTTTCCTGACCGGTGGGATGGGCAATTTCGGGAGGGTTGCCCGAATCTGCCGGAGGGAAACAGTCGCTGCTGGCATGACAGGGAGTTGGGTTTAATGAAGTGAAATCTCCGGTTTGTGCCGTCTCCATTCGGCGGCTTGCTCGAAGGCGTACGCGGCTTTCAACAGGGTTGCTTCTCCGAAAGGCTTGCCCAGGAGTTGGAACCCGATCGGCAATTTCGGGCTTTTGGTCCATCCGCAAGGCAGGCTGATGGCGCAATTTCCCGCCAGGTTGGCCGAGATGGTGAAGACATCTGAGAGATACATCTGAAGTGGGTCGGCTGTTTTCTCGCCGATGGGGAAGGCCGGCGCGGGGGCGACGGGGGCGAGGAGCAGGTCGACTTTCTCGAAGGCGTTGAGGAAGTCTTGGCGGATCAAGGTTCTCGCTTTCTGCGCTCGGAGATAGTAGGCATCGTAGTAGCCGGAGCTGAGGGCGTAAGTGCCTAGAAGGATCCGCCGTTTGACTTCCGCACCGAAACCTTCCCCGCGAGTTTTCGAGTGGAGCGCGAAGGGGTCTTCGTCCTCGACCCGGCGCCCGTATCGAATCCCGTCGAAGCGGGCGAGGTTGGCGCTGGCTTCTGCCGTGGCGATCAAATAATAGGCGGCGACGGCGTATTCGGCGTGCGGCAGGGATACTTCGAGAATCTCCGCGCCGATGCGCTCGTAAGTTTTGACGGCGGCTTCAATGGATGAGTGAACCTCCGGGTCCAACCCGCCGATGAAGTATTCCTTGGGTAGGCCGATTTTCAAGCCGGCGATGGGAGAGTCCAGTGCTGCCGTGAAATCGGGAACCGGCTTAGGAACGCTAGTGGAATCGCGCGGGTCGCCGCCGGAGATGACATTGAGGAGAATCGCGGCGTCTTCAACCGTTTTGGCCAAGGGGCCGATCTGATCCAGCGAGGACGCAAACGCCACCAATCCGTAGCGCGAGACGCGGCCATAAGAGGGTTTGAGGCCGACGCAGCCGCAAAAAGTCGCAGGTTGCCGAACCGACCCGCCAGTGTCCGAACCCAATGCCGCAAGACATTGATCAGAACTCACCGCTGCCGCCGCGCCCCCGGACGACCCCCCCGGCGTGCGTCTCATATCCCAAGGGTTACGTGTGGCGCCAAAGGCGGAATTTTCAGTCGAACTGCCCATGGCGAACTCGTCGAGATTTAGCCGCCCCATGAGAACCGCCCCGGCTTGCTTCAGTTTCTCAACCGCTGTGCTGTCGTAGGGAGAGATGAAATTCTCCAAAATTTTGGAGGCGCAAGTTAGCGGCTGCCCCTCAACAGCCAAGTTGTCTTTGAGGGCCACGGGGATGCCCAAGAGAGGTTTCTCGATTTCGGATTGGAGGAGCGCATCCGCTGCCGCCGCTTGAACCAGAACGTCCTCGGCATTCAAGCTGAGGAAGGCGCGGCAGTGGCCATCAACAGCAGCGGAGCGGTTCAGGCAGGCTTGGGCGAGTTCCGCAGCGCGGATTTCTTTTGCCAGAAGTCTTCTTCTGGCTTCGGCAATGTTGAGTTCGTTGAGCATGAACTGTCTGCTGTTCCCGTGCTGCTCGAACTATTCGACGATTTTGGGCGTTCGGAAGAGTTGGCGAATTTGCGCCGGAGCGTTCTGCAAGGCTGTTTCCGGTGAGAGCGACGGTGCCTCAATGTCGGGACGGAGCGCGTTGCTCAACGGGGCAGGGTGGGCGGTCGGGACAACTTTATCGACATCCAGCTCCTCGAGCTTCCGCACATACCGGAGGATGTTCGCCAATTGCGGACCGTATTCCTTCCGTTCTGCTTCCGTCAAGGCGATACGGGCCAGCCTGGCGGTGTAATCAATGTCGAAGTCCGCGCTTTCCATCTGAAGGAGCTTGGAGAAACGGCAGGCGTCACTCAAGCCGAATGTGGACGGCTCTCCTTGCCGTAGTTCGGCTATTCCTGCCCGCGCATGATGGTGTGAACATTTTAACGCCAAAATTTCCGTAGGTAAAAACTGTATTGAATCGTATTTGGCACTGCGTGATACATCGGAGAAACTGAGCCTTGGCGGGTATAGTAATAACGATCTTTTTTCTCGTCCGGGTGGTAACTTCAGCGTGGAAAGATTCGGCTTTCCATTGGCGGCAGCGTTGTGGCAGAATCCCTGCCGCCAATGCCGGAACGACAGGCCAAGCCAAAGAAGAAACCGCCGGCACAGCCAACCGGCAGCGGCGTTCTTGTCAACCCAACTGACGCCCGCCTGAAGATTTACCTGCTCCCGAATTTGATGACTGCCGGCAATCTGTTCTGCGGATTTGTCGCGCTGACTAGCATTGTGCAGGCCAATCCGCAAAGCGATGACTTTACCACGTTGGTTTATCGCGCCCTGATTTTCATTTTGCTGGCCTGCCTTTTTGATTGTCTGGACGGGCGGGTGGCGCGCATGGGCGGGCTGGAAAGTCCCTTCGGGCGGGAGTTTGATTCCCTGGCGGATATTGTTTCCTTCGGCGTGGCGCCGGCGTTTTTGGTCCATCGGATTGTGCTCAAGGATGTTTTCGTCGGCCGCCCGGAGATTGGCTGGTTCATCGCTTCCATTTATCTCATTTGCGGGGCGCTGCGTTTGGCCCGCTTCAATTGCCTGGCGACGGAGCCGAGCTTGGATACCAAAAAGGAGTTTTTGGGGTTCCCGATTCCTGCAGCGGCCGGTTTGGTGGCGTCGTTGACGTGGTTCATTTTGTGGGTTGACGAAAAGGGATTTTCCACCGGCCCGTGGCGTTATGTGTTGCCGGTGATTATGTTTTTTCTCTCCATGATGATGATTAGCGAAGTGCGCTATCCTTCGTTCAAGAGCGTGGGGTTTCGGACGCGGAGCACCTTTTTGAAGAGCGCCGGAGCGGTGATTTTTATCGGGCTGATTTTAGTTTTGCAGAATCAGATTTTGCCGGTGATTCTTCCCGTGTTGTTCACCGCTTATCTCGTATACGGTTTCGTGCGACTGAAGTTGCCGCGGCGGACGCGGCTGGAGATTGAGGACGACGAGTTTGAGTTTGAATGTCCGCCGGACTCTCGAAACTAATGCGGGGCGGCTAATTCGCTTCGTCAAAAGGGGCTTCGCTGGCGGGGGTAGGAGTGCCCTGCTCCGAAGCGATGGAAAAGTTCAGCAATTTCTGCTCTTCTCGAAACCATTCGTTGATGGTTTCGCTTCGGCGGCTTTGCCGCAGGGTTTCGGTGTAATCGGGCAGTTCCTTTTCGATTTGCTCTTGCGGCGCGTCGATGAACGCGTTCACAAAAAGGATCATCGCGCCGTCCCGAGTTGGGAAAGCGTGGCTGGCTTCTCCCGCGCCCCGCGCGAAGGCGAGGTTTTGTAATGAATAGAGATTGGCTCGAGGGTCGCTGCCGGCGATTGTTTGGCTTCTGATTGAGAATAGCGGCATCGGAACCGGTTGGTAGCCAGCTTCCTGGCAAATGGTTTCAAACGTCGCGCCTTGCGCCAGCCGGTTGGTGATCGTGTTGTGGAAGGCTCCCGCCGCCGTGCGGGCCTTCTGCAAGGCTCTTTGTTCGTAGAAGTCGGCGATGACTTGGCCGCGAATCTTGTTGAAAGGCGGGATGGTGCTGGGAAGGATGCTGTGGAGCGCTACGAGATAGACGCCGTCCGGCGCGAAAAACGGCTGGGTGAAGGGGATTTCTTCTGTGAGGTTGGTGAAGGCTTGCTGGGTGAGTTCATATGGGATGTTAAGGCCGGAAATCGGCTGGTTCGCCGCGAAGGGTTCGGAGATTTGGGCGGTGTAGCCTTTGGCGGCGGCCAGTTCCGGCAGTTTCTTGGCGTTCAGGGGTTTGATTTTAAAGAGTTCTTCGGCCAACTCCCGCATTTTTTCTCGGGCGATCTGCCAGCCGGTTTTTTCGAGTTCCTGCTGTTGGATTTGTTCTTTCGCCGCTTCTTCGCTCAACACCGCGCCGTTTTCCGTGAACGCATCCGCACCTTTGTCGCGATAAATCCGGTCGATCATTGCGGCCAAATTGGTGGTCTCGATCAAGCGGGCTTCGGCCTCGGCGAGGTAGTTGGTGGCGGCGAACTTGAGGTAATGAATGCGGCGTTGCTCCGGTTTGCGGTAAAGCGCCATCCGGTTGGTGTAGAAGGTTTCGATGCCTTCCAGGCTCATGCCGACGTCGATGAAATTGGTCTGCGAGAAGAAGACCACCTGTGTGTCGGCCTGGAGAGATTCCCTGCGGTAGAGCCGGTCAGCTTCGCGGGGAGGCACCAGTTCTCCGGAGAGCCCGACTATGTCCATGAGCTGGTTGATAGCGATCTGGTTCTTCACAAAACGCAGAAAGTCTTCATAGTCCATGCGGTTTTGGGGAAGGATGTTGGTCTTCAGATTGTCGTAAAAGTCGCGCCGGAATTTGTTGGTCTCCGGATCCTTGAAGGCATTGACAATCCATCTGGAAGCGGCTTTCTCTGAAACTTGAATGCCGTGATCCTGCACCTTTTCCAGAAGAAGCAAATGGTTGGGCGTCTGCTCTTCGGGGGCGTCCGGCCATTGCCTAGTGAACAGGAAAGACCGGAGCATCACCTCCCGTGCTGCTTTGTGAAACTCTTTAAGGGTAACGGGATGCCCGGCAATCGAGCCGACCGCACCGCTTCTCCCGGAACCGCCCAAACTGCCGTATTGGACATTCGGTGTGAAAAAGATAACAAACGACACCACCACCACCGCGATGATCAAAATCAAAAGCCACTTCTGATGCTTGCGAATATGAACGAACATGACACTTTATCCCGAACAGCGAGCCATTTCAAAGCACCCAACCTAACGTTCCCAACCGCCGCCGGTCAAACCCCAAAAACACAATAAGTATTTAGGGGCTTTGATGGTTTTGGAGGGCGATTTCGTTTGGGACAAATGGATGGACAGGAGGCACAGGATTGGATTTTTTGTTAAGCGGGTGGCGGTCAAAGGGTCGAGTGCATGCGCGTCACCCTGTTAAGCCCGTAAATATTTATCACGCCTTTTTTTCGACTTTTCTATTTGGCCTTTTTAGGATGACTTTTTCGATTTGCCGGCTTTCGTTGTGCTGTTTGGGCGCGTTGGAATGGATTGAGGTGGTTGCGTGCAGGTGTCTTGGCCGAAGCGGTTGTGGGCGAGGATTTGCTCGCCTTGGGCGCTGGGGGTTGGGAATGCTGGGAAACTTTGCCATAGATTGTGTTTGATAGCGTTTTTGAGGTGGTCAGTAGCAAGGTTGCCGGACGAAGCGCCGGGAGGCAAGGTTTTTTGGCGAGGGGTTGCGTGGTGGAGGAGTGGTTCTTGCTGCTGATAGCGTGTTTTTCAGCAGACAGGAGTGTCTGCCGCATAATTTTGCGGTTAATCGGCGAGGGGGTAGGAGCCGAGGGTTTTGACGGCGCCACATTCTTTTTCGAGTTCGGCGAGGGCTTTTTTGAGTGGGGGATCTTGGAGGTGGCCGTCGAGGTCGATGAAGAAGTAGTATTCCCAGGCTTTGCGTTTGCTGGGGCGGGATTCGATTTTGGTGAGGTTGAGTTGGTGTTTGCGGAAGGGTTCGAGGGCGCGGTGGAGGGCGCCGATTTCGTCGGCGATGCGGCACATGAGGCTGGTGCGGTCTTTGCCGGTGGGGGGGCTGCATTGGTTGCCGAGGACGAGGAAGCGGGTGATGTTAGCGGGGTTGTCTTGGATGTCGGATTCGAGGATGTGGAGTTGGTATTGTTCGGCGGCGAGGGCGCTGGCGATGGCGGCAGCAGCGGCGGGGTCGGCGGCGGCGAGTTGGGCGGCTCTTGTGGTGGAGGAGGTTTCGATGATTTCGGTTCGGGGGAAGCAAGTTTGGACCCAGGCGCGGCATTGTGCCAGGGCTTGGGGGTGGGAGTAGAGTTTTTGGATGTGGGATCGGGGGGCGCTGGCGATGAGGCAGTGGCGGATGGGGAGGATGATTTGGGCGACGATTTTGAGGTCGCTGTCGACGAACATGTCGAGGGTGTTGGAGACGACGCCTTCGGTGGAGTTTTCGACGGGGACAACGCCGTAGTCGGCGCGGTTTTTGCTGACTTCGGCGAAGACGTCGGTGATGGTTTTTTGGGCGCGGTATTGGAGGCTGTGTCCGAATCGGCTGATGGCGGCTTGGTGGGTGAAGGTGGCTTCGGGGCCGAGGAAGGCGATGGTGATGGGTTTTTCTAGGGAGAGGGCGCAGGACATGATTTCGCGGTAGATGGCGTGGAGGGAGGGGTTGGGGATGGGGCCTGGGTTGAGGTGGTTGAGTTTTTCGAGGACGGCGCGTTCACGGTGGGGGGCGTAGATGCTGCCGCCGGCGGCGAGTTTGATTTTGCCGATGGCCAGGACGTGCCGGGTGCGTTCGTTGAGGAGGGCGACGATTTGCGAGTCGATAGCGTCAATGGCTTTGCGGTGCTTTTGCAGCTTGGCTTCGTTGGTTTGGCGGTTGGTTGGCTGGGGCATGGTTCGGTGTTGCAGTTGTGGGCGGGGCGGCGGGGATGCCGGCCTCTGGTTCCGGGTTTTGTTGAGTGTTTTCCCTGTCTGCAGGGGGAGCGGCGATTGCCGGGTCGGGCGTGGTGGCCAGGCCGGGTTGGACGGTTTGAGGGGAGGTTTCGGCGGCGGTGTTTCCGGTGTTTTCTGAGCCGGGGAGGGCGGTTGGGATTCGGCGAAGTTCGGGGGCATCGGGCAGGTTGTCGAGTGATTTAAGGCCGAAGTATTCGAGGAAGTAGCCGGTGGTGCCGTAGGTTATGGGGCGGCCGGGGGCTTCGGCGCGGCCGCGTTGTTCGATGAGCTCGCGTTCGAGCAGAGTTTGGATGACGCCGTCAACGGAGACGCCGCGGATTTGTTCGGCTTCTGCCCGGGTAAGGGGTTGGCGGTAGGCAATGATGGCGAGGGTTTCGAGGGCGGGTTGGGAGAGTTTTGGAGGCCGGGGTTTTTGCCCGACGAGGGCGCGGACCCAAGGGGCGTATTGGCTTCGGGTGACGAATTGCCAGGCGCCAGCGACGCAGATGAGGCGGTAGCTCCGGCTGAATTGTTCGTGTTCTTCGGCCAGTTGTTCCAATTCTTGGTGGATGCGTTTGGCGCTTGGTTTGGCGAAGGTTCGGGGTTCGCGGGTTTCTTGGGTCGGTTCTGTGTTTTCGCTGCTGGCGGGTTTCCAGTGTTCTGCGGCGGCGCGGCAGAAGTCGCGAATTTCGGCCGGGGTGAGTGGTTTTTGGGCGGCGAAGAGGAGCGACTCTATGGCGAGGCGTAGGTCCATGGGCGCTTAGGCGTATTTCATCTCTGTTTGCCGAGCCGGCGGTGTTGAAGCGTCCGCGCTGGTTTCTGTTTCCCTACGGCCGGGGGTTTCGGGGTCGTCTTGCCGTTCCAGTTCGATTTCGCCGAAGGGTTCCGGTTGGATGGCCTGGATGATGTGGAGGCGGATGAGTTCGAGCATGGCTAGGAAGGTGCAGACGATTTCCGGCCGGGAGCGGGCTCCGGTGAAGAGTTCGGTGAATCGGATGGTTTTTTTTTGGAGCATCGTGTCTCGGATGAATTGGATTTTTTCGCCGACGGTGAATCGGTCGGCGTGAATGTCCCGCGTGCCGGCTTCTTGTTTTTGCGCTCGGGCAAGGATAGCGTTGACGGCTTGCAACAGGTCGAAGACGGTGGCTTGGGGGGAGGGGGCACCGGTTTCGATGGGCGGGAGTTCGGTTTTCCCGGGGTTTCGGGGGAAGATGTTTTTTTGGGTGGTTTCGCAGTGTTGGAGGCGGCCGGCGGCGTCTTTGAATTTTTTGTATTCGACGAGTTGGCGAATGAGTTCCCAGCGCGGGTCTTCTGTTTCGTCGTCGTCTTGGGATTGGTCTTGTTTTTCTTTTGGGAGTAATTCGCGGCTTTTAATGTGCATGAGTGTGGCGGCCATGACGAGGAATTCGCCGGCGATGGCAATGTCCCATTCGTGCATCTGTTCGATGTGCTTGATGAAGTCGGCGGCCAAGCGGGCGAGGTTGACTTGGTAGATGTCGACTTCCTGCTTTCGGACGAGGTAAAGCAGGAGGTCGAGCGGTCCTTCGTAGATGTCGAACTGAACTTTGTATTCGGCCATTGGCCTTGTGTGATGTGCCGCTTTCCGGTTCCCGGCGGGCATCCTATTCCCGAAGCGGGGGTTTGGCAATGGCAGAGCGGGTTTGCTGGCGGTCAGGGTAAGGGGTTCAGTTGGGCGCGCAGTTCGGTTTTGAGAATTTTTCCGGCGGCGTTTTTTGGGAGGGCGGCGCAGAGGCGGATTTCTTTTGGCGATTTGAAGTCGGCCAGCCGCCCTTTTAGAAAAGCGCGGATTTGGCTTTCGACGATGGGGCTGCCTTCATCAACGGCGACAAAGGCCACCGGTTGTTCGCCTTTTTTGGGGTGGGTTTTGCCGACGACGGCCGCTTCTTTGACGCCGGGAATTTGGTAGAGCAGTTCTTCGATTTCGCGGGGGTAGACGTTGATGCCGTTGACGAGCAGCATGTCTTTCTTGCGGTCGGTGATGAAGAAGTAGCCGTCTTCATCCCGGTAACCGATATCTCCGGTTCGGAGCCAGCCGCCGACGAGAGCGCCGGCCGTCTCTTCCGGCCGGTTCCAATATCCCATCATCACATTGCCGCCGCGAACGCAAATCTCTCCAACCTCCCGCGGAGGCAAGGGGTTGCCGTTTTCGTCTTGAACCGCCATCTCCACGTTTTGAACAGGACGGCCAATAGAGCCCGGTTTGCGCACGTCGCGAATCGGGTTGAGAGAGACAACGGGACTGGCTTCGCTCAATCCATAGCCTTCGATCAAAGGGATGCCCACGCGCTGTTCAAACTGGCGCAGCACCTCCGCCGGCAAGGGCGCCGCGCCGCTGATGCAAAGCCTCAAAGGCAGGGGCGGAAGTTCGGCTTGAGCCAGGGTTCGGAAAAGCTGCGGAATGGCCGGGAGAATGGTGGTTTGGTGTTTGACAATCTCCGCTAGGAGGTTCTTGGACGGATGCAGAGACCGAATCAACACCAACGAGCCACCGGCCAGCGTCGGGAGAAAAACGCCGACCGTCAGCATGAAGCTGTGAAACATCGGGAGCAAGACGGCCATGCGGTCCCGCTCGACCGCTTCCAATTCGTGGCGGCAACTGGCGGTGTTGTGGAGGAGGTTGCCGTGCGACAGCATGGCGCCTTTGGGTTTTCCGGTGGTTCCGGAGGTGTAGATGATGACGGCGAGGTCTGAGCGGCTGCGGGAGGGCGCCGGCAGGGAATCGATTGCGGGAGAGGGCAGGGCGGCGAAGGCGCTGATTTTAATGGCTTTGAGGCGGGGATGTTTTGGCGCGATCGCCGCCAGCTTTTCTGCCAGTTCATCCTCGGTGATGACGAGGTCGGCGCCGGCATCTTTCAGAATGTAGGCCACTTCCGCAGGTTGCAGGAAGTTGTTGACAGGCACCACAACGCCGTCGGCTCGTAGGATGCCATAAACTGCGGAGATAAATTCCGGGCAGTTCTTTAGCCAGACGGCGATGCGGGCGCCGGGAGAAACGCCCTCATCGGCCAGAAGGCGGGCGGCGAGGGCGGCGCTTTCCCTCTCAAAATGCTCGTAAGGAAAGGCGGCGTCGCCCCAATAAACAGCGGTTTTTGCTGCATTGGCTGCGGCCGATTGCACAAATTGCTCGGCAAGGTTCATGGCGGCCAGTTTGAGACAAACGCGGCGGTTCGGGAAGACAATTGATTGCCGGCCGCTGCTGAAGGTTTCCGTTTTTATTTGGCAGGCAATCTCTCTATTTTGAGTCCGTGATTCGCTCGGATGATACCTTGGCTCCCTGGCTGGAAAAGATTGAAGCCGCTTCGGTCGTCGGTTTGGACACCGAGGCCGACAGCCTCTATTCCTATCCCGAACGGTTGTGTTTGCTGCAACTGGCGCTTCCCGATTCGCTGCTTTTGGTAGACCCTTTGTCCTCGGTCAATCTCGATCCTCTCTGGCAGCGCCTGAAGCGGCCCGAAGTGGTCATTCAAGCCGCCGATTACGACCTGCGTCTGTTGGCCCGGCATTACGGTTTTGTGCCGCCCCGTGTGTTCGACACGATGTGGGCAGCGCGGCTGCTGGGCTTCCGTGAGTTCGGCCTCCATCACCTGGTTGCCCATTTTCACCAAGTCCAACTCGAAAAGGGTGCGCGAAAGGCCGACTGGGGAAAACGCCCCTTAACCACTCGAATGATCGAATACGCCCTCAACGACGTCCGCTACCTCCTGCCGCTGTATGCAGTTTTGAAACAATGCCTGCAAAAAGCGGGACGGCTCGAATGGCTGCACGAATGGGGCGCACGACTAGGCGAAGAAGCCCTCAAAAACGCCACTGCTTCCAACGGCGACGCCTGGCGCATCAAAGGCAGCAAAGGCTTAGACCGCCAAGCACTCGCCTGCCTGAAAGCCCTGTGGCACTGGCGCGAAACCGAAGCCCGCCTTTCCAACAAACCCCCCTTCTTCATCCTGAGCCACCAACTCCTCCTGCAAATCGTCCACAGGGCAGCGGCAGGAAAAAAATGGGAAACTTGCTTGCCCCGATGGCTCTCCATCCGCCGCCGCCGGGAAATGCGCGACTGCCTCCGAAAAACCAAAGAAATGCCCCCCGCCACATGGCCGGAAGAAAAAAAATCCCAACGCATTGCCATGACAGAGTCCGCAAAAAACCGCGCTCGAGAACTGGAAACCCTTCGAGACACCCAAGCCGACACCCTGGGACTCGACCCCACACTCATTGCCAGCAAATCCACCTTGATAAACCTCGCTCAGGATTGGGACAACCACGCCCCCCAACTAATGAACTGGCAGCGGAAACTCATCGAAGCCTGACCTACCGCCGGGAAGCTCACTTGCCAAATGAAAACCATCGCAACCAAAACAAAAATGCTTTCCGCCGAAACTTGCTCAATAAACACCTTGACAAGTGCTTTCCGCCGAAGACACTTGCTCAACAAACACCTTTTTGAAAAAGCCATCGGAGAATCAAAGACCTTGGCATCGAAAACGTAGCAATGAGCCATTAATCCTATCATGAGTGTGAAGCGCGCGAGAGGCGACCAGCATTGCATTTTCCGCTATGGTGTGGAAAATGGTGTGCTGGCACCGGGGGGTAGGGGGCTTGGTGCGGGAGGCGCCCGCGTTCTCTGGAAGGTTTTTGTTCTCACAAAATTCAGGGAATCCTGGACGACATTCGGGCTGTCGGGAACATAACAGTGAAACGATTCAACCAGTTTTTTTCCAAAGCAACAGGGTTTGATCCTTACGAATACCAAAATCGGCTGGCGTGCGGTGAACGCGGTGTACTCGGCGATCACGAATGGCTGAGCAGAAGCAGCGCTTGCGAATCCAAACTCATCGACGTCCCTACCGGCCTCGGAAAGACTGCCGCAGTTGTCTTGGCATGGCTTTGGAACCGTGCGTTCGAGCGACGCGACGAGTGGCCGCGCCGCTTAGTCTATTGTCTTCCCATGCGGACGTTGGTGGAGCAAACACGCGACAATGTTCAAACCTGGATCGCCAACTTGTGCCAAGCTGCGGATGAACTCAAACTACCTGAACCTGTCCGTTCTGATTTGATTTGGCTTCACGAACGTTCCCCTGTCGTGCTGATGGGCGGCGAGGAACTCGACACGTCCAAGCGCAACTGGGACATCCATCCCGAGAACCCTGCTATCCTGATTGGCACCCAAGACATGCTTCTCTCCCGAGCCCTCAACCGCGGCTACGGAATGAGCCGTTTTCGCTGGCCGATGCACTTCGCCCTCCTCAACAACGACTGCCTCTGGGTGATGGACGAAGTGCAGTTGATGGGTGTTGGGGTGGAGACAAGCGCGCAGTTGAACGGCTTTCGTTCCCAGTTTTCAACCGTTGGCCGTTGCGCAACTTGGTGGATGAGCGCGACGCTTAATTCAAAGCGTTTCCATACGGTCGATCGCGACTTGGATGCTGATGAGAACGCGTTGCGGCTTGGGGCAGCGGACAGGGAGCAGCTCTCGGTTGCAAAACGCCTTGATGCCGTGAAGAAGATTTCGCGAACCACGGTTTCGCTGGAGAGCAATTCCGAAAAGAGTGTCCGCGATTATGCCAAGAAATTGGCAAATTTGATTAAAGAGGAACATCAGAAAGACACGCTCACGCTCGCCGTGATCAATCGAGTGGCCCGCGCTCAAAAGGTTTTTCGTACGCTCGCTGAAAAGACGGATTCTTCCCAAGGCGACCCCAAGCTCGTCTTGATTCATTCGCGGTTCCGTCTCGAGGATCGAAAGCGGCAGAAAGAGACACTCAAGAAAAGCTCGAATTGCATCTGCATTGCCACGCAGGCGGTGGAGGCGGGGATGGATTTGGACGCGGATTTACTCGTCACCGAGATTGCCCCTTGGTCCAGCTTGGTTCAGCGTTTCGGACGCTGCAATCGTCACGGGCTTCGGGATAAGTCTCGTGTTTTTTGGATCGATCTTCAATTTACCGATAATAAGGCTATGGCGCCTTATTCGGTTGCGGAGATATCTGCCTCACGCGACGCCCTTCACGCCCTTGAATTCAAGAACGCCAATCCCGAAACGCTCGCTTCGGAGAAGATTGAAGAGCAACGGATCATTCGCCCCGTCATTCGGAGGAAGGATATTTTGGATCTCTTCGACACCACGCCGGATTTGGCGGGCAATGATCTGGATGTTTCCCGCTATATTCGTGATGGCAAGGACAGCGACGCGAGCGTGTTTTGGAGGGAGTTTGACAAAGAAAACGGCCCGGCGGGACAAGCCGAACCGGCTCGCGAGGAGTTCTGTTCAATACCGGTTCAATGGCTGCGGGATTTTCTCCGAAAGTCCAAAGTGTTCGTGTGGGACATTCTTGAAGGTCTTGAAGGAAAGTGGGAAGCGGCCGACGTCGTGATGCCCGGCGGCGTCTATATGCTGCATTCGGATTCCGGAGGTTACTCGGCCGATCTCGGATGGACAGGCGATCCGAAGGAACCCAAAGTTTCCTGTTGCTTGCCGGATGCCTCCGCCTCTCTGCCCGAGGCCACTGGCGAGAATCCCACGTCGTTTGTCGGCGCTCCGGTGACCCTGGAGCAGCACACGAACGATGTGGTTCAAAAAATGAATCAACTCGTCAAAGCGCTGAAATTGGTGCAATGGAAAACGACTCTCCCCAAAGCCGCGCAGTGGCACGACATCGGGAAGGCGCATGGCGAGTTTCAGGCCATGCTTCGGGCGGGTGGGGGAACGGAAACTTTGGAACTTCTCGCCAAATCGGGAATGAACAAAGGCCGATGCAAGCGCAAGTATTTCCGCCACGAGCTTCTGTCGGCATTAGCTTGGCTTCACGCAAAACCGGAAGCCGACGAAACCGTCAACCTGATCGCCTACTTGATCGCGTCCCATCACGGCAAAGTCCGGCTGTCTATCCGCTCGCTCCCGAAAGAGGAGCCGCCCGAGAAATACAAAGGCAAACGCACCGCTCGCGGTGTGGTGGAGGGCGAGACGATTGGTCCGATCCGTTTGGGCACCGTCAATCTACCCGAGTTCACGGTCAACCTTTCGCTCATGGAAATGGGTGTTTGCCGAAATCAGGATCGTGGGCAACCCTCCTGGTTGGCTCGAACGCTTGCTTTGCGGGACGCGCTAGGCCCGTTTCGGCTCGCGTTTCTGGAAGCCGTTTTCCGTGCGGCGGACATGACTGCCTCTCAAGCCGAATCGGATGGACTGCACAACGCAATGGATTAACCGTTCAATGAAACATCGTCTCACGCTTCTCGGTTGTGCTCCTGTGCCGTTGGCGCATTACCTCAAAGCCTTGGGTGTCTTGCGCATTGTCGGCGAGCAGGTTGATGATCGATCCACCGGTCATTGGTGGCGCGATCAATTCGTGCTGGAATCCGAGCTCGACAGGGAAGCCCTCATTGACTTTTTTCTGAACCGATACGCGCCTGCTCCCATCGTGGCACCCTGGAACAGCGGCTCCGGATTTTTCCCCCAGGACAACGCGAAGGCTTTGGAAGCGATTGAGAAAAGCGAAATCGACCGGTTTCAGAACTATCGTGAAGTCATCAAGCACGCACGCTTGGCTTTGATGTTCGATGATTTTGGTTTTGAAAAACACTTTGTCGGTTATCGCAAACTATCCGAAACTTTCAAGAACGAGCAGAATTCCGAAACGAAAGAAACTCTCAAAAAAGCTCTGAAAGCAAATCTGCAAAAAGTCAAAGAACCGCTTCTGCAACTTTGCCGCAACACCTTTCCCGATCATGCGCTGAAGTGGATTGACGCCGTCTATGTCCTGACGGAAGCCGGAGAGGCGAAATACCCGC
Organism: uncultured Pedosphaera sp.; assembly: GCA_965214825.1. Classification (GTDB taxonomy): domain Bacteria; phylum Verrucomicrobiota; class Verrucomicrobiia; order Limisphaerales; family AAA164-E04; genus UBA2970. Next base: position 3,728,300 of record OZ243981.1, on the reverse strand, counting down.
CACTGATCGGCACTGGCGGAAACGATGGACGGCTGGAGTTCACCAACAATTTTATGCAACGACTTATCGAACTCATCGACCTTGACTCGGGCGTGCCGAAATCGGGACAACGCGCCGTCCTGTCGCAGGCGCTCTTTGCTTCTGCCGCACCGCCCACATTGACCAAGGCACCCATCGGTCAATTCTTTCCTGGCGCGGCTGGAGGCGCCAACGCTGCCTCCGGCTTCAGCGGCACTTCGATGGTCAATCAGTGGGATTTCGTGTTGATGCTCGAAGGGGCTATGGTCTTCGCTGCCGCGAGCGTCAAACGGCTTGAGGACCGCTCCTCCGGCAAGTTGGCCTATCCCTTCTGCGTCAGACAATCAAGCGCCGGGTATGCCAGTGCCTCGGGCAGTGATGAGTCGGATTCGCGCGCCGAGATTTGGATGCCCTTGTGGAGTGAGCCGACGACACTAGAGGAGGTGTTGACCGTCTTTGGCGAAGGGCGAGCCCAAGTCGGGCGGCGCGCGGCCCGGACGGGCGTCGATTTCGCCCGCGCCGCGGTTACCATTGGTGTGGATCGAGGAATCGGAGAATTCCAAAGATACGGCTTTCAACGCCGCAACGGAAAGGCCTATTTTGCGACGCCGTTGGATCGCGTCGAAGTCAAACCCAATTCCACGGTGGACCTCCTTGCCCAAGTTGATTCCTGGCTGTCCAAACTGCGCGACAAGGCAAGGCCAAAGAAGGATTCCGCGTCCACCAGAAGAAAAGAGCCGACGGCTCCCGCGTCCATCACGCGCGCGCTGCGACATATCGAGTCACGCATTCTCGACCTCTGCAAAAACGGAACCGCCGAGCGTCTTCAAAATGTGCTCATTGCTCTCGGTCAATGCGAGCGCACCTTGACCAACAGCCTTCAATGGACGCTCAAGATGGGAATCCCACCGTTGGCCGGCAGCTTGTCCACGGATTGGCTGCGCGAGGCTGACACCGGCTCACAAGAGTTTCGCTTGGCCCGCTCCCTGGCGTCGCTCTCCACCTTGTTCGGAAAAGACCGGGTCGCCTTCATCAGACACTTGGAACCGTTGAAACCCAAGAAAAAAGGCTTTTGTTGGAACGACCAACACGATCCCGACGTTCGATGGTCTCGAAAAAATCTGGCCGCCAACCTCAACGAAGTCCTGTCGCGGCAACTCGTCAAAATCGCGCAGGCCGGCGCCGGCGAATTTCCTCCGGTTCGCAGCCTTCCAGTCTCGCTCCACGACGTAGTAGCTTTCATTGAAGAGCGGGTTGATGAAGTCCTGATGGAAGACCTTCTCTGGGGACTCGTCTTGATCGATTATCGCCAAACCGATAATCGCAAAGAGGAAGATGCCCGGCTGCGGCGGGACGATGGACAAGCGTCCAAACGTTCGCTGCCTCCGGCGATCTACTCGCTTATGAAACTCTGCTTTTTGCCAGCCAACTTGCCCGACAATATTGCCTTGGAGCCAAAAATCCCGATTCAACCACAAATACACCGACAAGCCGCGTTTGCCGCCAACTCCGCCGAAGCGTCCGCACTCGCCGCCCGCCGTCTGTTGGCCTCGGGACATCCGCCCCTCATCCGCCAATTGACCGGCTCGCGCGAAGTAACGATTCGATCCGCCGCCGCGCTTCTTTTTCCAATCAATTTCTCCTCCGTCCGCGCAATCATCAAGCATGTTCTACCGCCCAAGGAAGAGGACGAATAACAACCTTCCGAAAACTTTAAACTTAACTTGGCAACTGAAAGCTGCATAACACAGGAGACAAAAACATGAACCTTGAAAAACTAAATGACCAACCGAGACTTGTAATCCAAGCCGGGCTAAAACCCTTGGCCGGAACGCGATTTCAACCCACAGGTTTCCCCGACCTCGGCGCTGCGCAATACAAGGGACCGGACGGCAAAGACATGTTGCTGGTTGAGTCCGCGCAAAGCATGGCCAACCGGCTCGAAGCCGTCTGTTGGGACGAGCCGGCCGATGACTGGGTTGATCCCCTGCGCGGACTTCCTTACGTCCTCGTGCAAGACAATGACGGCGTCTCAATGATCAATTCTGTTCTTGCTGCTCACCGGCTCAACAGTCCCTACATCCTTGAAAGTAAAGACAAAACAAGTAAAGACAAAACTTTCCTGGAAACGCTGAAAAAAGAGCTGGCCCTCAAAGATATGACGGCAGTGAACATCAGACTCTTGGCCAAAACTCTTTTCAAGTACGACATCAACTCGCTTGTCCATGGTGTATTTCTGGCCAAGAAAGAAATCGCTGGAGGCCGCATGCGGTTGCCGCGTGCCTTGTCCGCCTTCGTCGAGGCGAAATCTATAACTGTTGCTGCCAGCGGCGGCGTTAAAAACGATGCCATCAATCCAAGTGGCGACACGGCAAAAGGTTTTGGAAACGTGCCCTTCCATCGCGAAGAATTCTGCGGACAAATCATTGCTTACTTTATTCTCGACCTCGCGCTGATTCGCGGCTTCGGGCTCGGAAAAGACGCGGAGACTTTGCTGACGGCAATTTCTCTGTTCAAAATCCGGCGCTTCCTGCACGAAGGTTTGCGCTTGCGCACCGCCTGCGATTTGGAAGTTGATGGTGAACTCGAAATCAAACGGCCCGACGGATTCGACATTCCTCCATTGGACGAAATCGAAAACGCTCTTCCCGACCTGATCCAAGCGGCGTCCGGCGGATTCGCTTCTCCACCCAAAACCGTCGTCACCTACAAGGTATAAGCGCCACACATTGAAGTTGAAGCGGAACTCATGCCAAACCTTGAAATCAAATTCACGACCAAGCGCTTCCACGCCACGCCGTGGGAACATCACGTCAACGAAGGCGCAATCGAGTGGCCACCCAGTCCGTGGCGGCTATTGCGCGCTTTCGTCGCTACTTGGCACTTGAAGCTGCGCAACAAATTCCCCGACCGACGAGCCGTCGCCCAACTCATCGACAAACTTGCCCAATCCCCGCCCGCCTTCGAACTTCCAAAGGCGACAACCTCGCACACCCGGCATTACGTTCCAGTCAACGAAGGAGGAAAAGAAAAGAGCGAAAAAATCTTCGACACCTTCATCCACACCGACCAGCCGTTGCGTCTGCGCTGGGAAGCCGAATTGACCGATGCCAACCAAACTCTCCTGAGCCGCCTCTGCAAAAACATCGTTTATCTCGGACGCGGAGAAGCAATTGTGGAAATCCGCCTCATGGAAGCTGCCGAAGACATTGAAGCCAATGCTTACCCACTGTCTCCAGATGCTTCCCTTTCCAAAAAATCCAAACTTGTGAAAGTGCTCTGTCCTATGGAGGCCAGAGAATACCGGACGTGGCGCGAAGGCTTCGAAAGCGGAAAGAGAAGGGTGGAAGAAACCAAAGCGATAAAGGGAACGAAACGAACAAAAAAGGCAAAATTGGGCAAAGCGTTCATCTTGCCCGAAGACCTGTTCGATGCACTGCACGCCGATACCGCGGTCTTGCAAAAGCAGGGCTGGCCCTTGCCGCCGGGAGCGCGATTCGTCGATTACGCACGCCCGCGAATTCGTGCTGCAGCGCGGTCTCATCGCCGGCAAAAGAAAGACCCGACAGTCGCTCGTTTTGCCGTCAACAGCGCCGTGCTTCCTCGGATTACCCGCGCCATCTCCCTTGCAGATCGCGTCCACGCCGCCCTCCTCTCCCGATTCCGCGAATCGGCGGCGCCCCCGGTCTTCACCGGTCGCGACCCGGATGGCACCCCCCGCCAAAAGCACGAACACTGCCAAATCTTATGCGAAGCAAACGACACCCATGACAGGATTACTCATATCACGCTTTTCGCGAAGATGAAATTCGGTGAAAAAGAACGCGCGGCTATAGAATCCCTCACCAAAGTCTGGGGACATGGCGGCCACGATGTTCGCCTTGTTCTCCTTGGATTCGGCGACGCGACCACATTCCCGGACTGCCAACCGCTCAATGGTGGCAATAAGTCCTCAGTTTGGGAATCATTCACCCCGTTCGTTGCGACGCGCCACCCAAAGACCTACCGGGACGGCCGTCCCAAACTCGACGAAAATGATTGGTGGATCGGCTCGCCCGAACACGATCTTTGCCGCCTTTTATTCGAGCAAGGATTTCCCAGACCCGCGAAACTGGAGAGGATTCAAAACCTGAAAATCGGCCAGCGCCGCCTCCGCTCAATACAATTCCAAACCGTCCGCAAAAGTGGCAACGGACGCAGAGCCATACATCCCCCCTTCGGATTCCGTATCGTCTTTCCACAGCCAGTGGCCGGCCCCATTGCCGTCGGCTACGGGGCTCATTTCAGTTTGGGACTATTCTGTCCCGAAAAGGCATCTGTGACTTCTCTGTCCGCCGCTGATGACAGCTAAGGAAGAAACGCTTCCTCAATGGAACGTGAACGCACGATAATCGAAGAGGCCAGCCGGAAGGCTCGCCATGCCGCGGACGCTTCTTTGGCGGACGGGCGTGAAAGTGTTTCAAGCGGATTGTCCGCCTATCCGCCGGTGTTGACCGGGGACATTGCTCAACACCGCCTTCAAGTCGCGCCGCCGTCATATCCTGAAACGCGGGACGCCCAAGTCCTGCCCGCCCGTATGTTGAACGAATTCGTCTATTGCCCGCGGCTGTTCTACTACGAACATGTGGAAGGTGTGTTTCTCCACAATGCCGACACCCTTCGTGGCAGCGCCATTCATAAACGTGTGGACGTCGGCAAAGGCGCCTTGCCCGCCGCCGACGGCAGCGACTCTTCCGAACCCGAAATCATTCATTCCCGCAGCGTGTCCCTAGGTTCTGAGCGTTTCAACGTAACCGCCAAAATGGACTTGATTGAAGCCCGCACCATTCCCGCTCCTGGCCAGACCGGCGATTTATTTGCCAAACTCGAAGTCACCCCAGTCGACTACAAAGCCGGCGCCCCGCGGGAAGGCGAAGGCCAAAACGAACTTTGGGACACCGACCGCATGCAACTCGGCGTTCAAATTCTGATCCTGCGTGAAAACGGTTACATATGCCGCGAAGGCGTCATCTACTACGCAGCCACCAAACAGCGCGTGCGCCGCCCATTCACCGCGGAATGGGAGCAATGGGTCTGCGAAAACATTGCGGCGGCGCGGCGATGCAGCACTGGGCCCATTCCGCCTCCCTTAGACCATTCGCCCAAATGCGTCCGCTGCTCGCTGACGCCGGTCTGTCTGCCGGATGAAACCCGCCAACTCATGCCGGCGCCCGAAGAACCGCCCGCCGCCCCCGTGCGCCGCTTAATCGCCGCCCGCGACGACAAACGCGCCGTCTATCTCAACACACAAGGACTTTACATCAGCCGCAAAAGCGAAACACTTCAAATCAAAGAAAACCGCAAAGTCATCAACGAAGTCCGCCTCAACGCCGTCAACCACATCGCCCTCTTCGGCAACATCCAAATCAGCACCCAAGCTGTGCAAGCCCTTTGCTACGCCGGCATCCCTATCACCTACTTCAGCGCCGGCGGCTACTTCTACGGCCTCACACGCGGCCACCACCAAAAAAACGTCTTCCTCCGCATCCAACAATTCCAACAAAGCACCCAGCCTGACACCTGCCTCGCCCTCGCCCGCCAATTCGTCGAAGGCAAAATCCGCAACCACCGCACCCTCCTCCGCCGCAACCATATAGAACCCCCCGCCCACGTATTAAGCTACCTCAAACAAAGCACCCAAGACACCCGCCACGCCGGCAACCTACAAACCCTCCTCGGCGTCGAAGGCGCCGCCGCCGCCCTCTACTTCGAACACTTCGCCGGGATGATCAAAACACAAGAACCGCCCCCGACAGACCCCCCCGCCGGCAACCAACCCTTCACCTTTCACTTCACCAAACGCAACCGCCGCCCCCCCACCGACCCCGTCAACGCCCTACTCTCCCTAGCCTACAGCCTCCTGTCCAAAGACTGCCTCATCGCCACCCATGCCGTAGGCTTCGACCCCTACATTGGCTTCTTCCACCAACCCCGCTTCGGACGCCCCGCCCTCGCCTTAGACCTAATGGAAGAATTCCGTCCCCTTATCGCCGAAAGCGCCGTCATCACCGCCATCAACAACCGAACCATCAACCCCAAAGACTTCATCCAAGCCGGCGACGCCGTCAACCTCACCCCCGCTGGCCGCAAAAAATTCTTCCAAACCTACGAACAACGAATGAGCCACCTACTAACCCACCCCCTCTTCCAATACAAAATCAGCTACCGCCGCGCCCTCGAACTCCAAGCCCGCCTCCTCGCCCGAGTCATCGAAAAAGAAATCCCCAACTACACCCCCCTAACCACACGCTAAAAACCGCCATGCTAACCACCTGCTCGTTGCTTCCCGCTTCCCGCCTGCTGCTTGCTCCCTAACCACACGCTAAAAACCGCCATGCTAACCACCTACATCGTCGCCTACGACATCACCGACCCCAAACGACTCCGCCAAGTCCACAAAACCTGCCGCAACTATGGCGACCGCCTCCAATACTCCGTCTTCGAATGCGACCTCAACCCCACCGACAAAATCGAATTCGAAAAAAAACTAGAAGCCGTCATCAACACAAAAACTGACCAAATCATCTTCATCCACCTCGGACCCACAGGCACCCGAGGAGAAAGAAAAATCACCAGCCTAGGCGCCCCTTACACCCCAAAATTCGACGCCCCCTGCTACGTCTTCTGACAACAATTCCTCCAGCGAGCCATCGCCGGGCAGCTCTTTGACAGTCAAATCCAAAACCACGAGAGGCAACATGCCAAACAAAACCCCGCCCCCGCTCGCAAACCCTAACCCATTGATACAAAAGAACTTACCTCCCCCCGCCCCGGCAAACATCCCGCCAGCCAACCCAAAAAGAAAAAGGGCTCGCAACACACCGCGCAAACCACTACCCTTCAACGACTTGCGAGCGAGCGAACTCCGCGCTCTTGTAAGCGCGGCCCCATTGAAGCGAGCTACATTAAGCAGCAGCGTCTTGTAAGCGCGGCCCCAAAGCGCTTCAGCTTGCTGAACTCCGCGCTCTTGTAAGCGCGGCCCCATTGAAGCCTACTCGCGGCGTTCCGCGCGGCAACTGCCGCGCGGAAAACTCCGCGCTCTTGTAAGCGCGGCCCCATTGAAGCTTTTCACATTTTCGCAAAAATACCGAGGTGCCGGCAATAACTCCGCGCTCTTGTAAGCGCGGCCCCATTGAAGCAGGTGATTCCTCCACCTCAGAGTATAGATGATGATCCAACTCCGCGCTCTTGTAAGCGCGGCCCCATTGAAGCTGTTAAGGGGCGCGGCACCGGTCAGTGGTATGCGGTAACTCCGCGCTCTTGTAAGCGCGGCCCCATTGAAGCCCCTACCTGGATTCGACCTACTCACTGCCGCTCTGAAGAAACTCCGCGCTCTTGTAAGCGCGGCCCCATTGAAGCAACAGCCGATACAGGACAATCAACACTTCCCAAATTGACAACTCCGCGCTCTTGTAAGCGCGGCCCCATTGAAGCGAGTCTCCCGAGGGCGATCAAACTCACGATCCCAACTAACTCCGCGCTCTTGTAAGCGCGGCCCCATTGAAGCATCCGTTGCATGTCTGGTGATGCTTCTGACGATCTCAACTCCGCGCTCTTGTAAGCGCGGCCCCATTGAAGCCCACTGAGAGGGTTTGACCTTAGCGTAGTCTTGGTCGAAACTCCGCGCTCTTGTAAGCGCGGCCCCATTGAAGCGCGGTGTCCGTGGGAATCGGACACCAACCGCAAGCGAAACTCCGCGCTCTTGTAAGCGCGGCCCCATTGAAGCGAGGAAACCGCAGAATGGAAAAAAGAAAACACCGCGCTAACTCCGCGCTCTTGTAAGCGCGGCCCCATTGAAGCCTATGAGCGTAACATTTTGCCGAAAAAAGTCAAGGGAAACTCCGCGCTCTTGTAAGCGCGGCCCCATTGAAGCCTCCCGCCGTCAAGCTCCGCTCCCTCCGCTCCCGCTTAACTCCGCGCTCTTGTAAGCGCGGCCCCATTGAAGCTTACGTTGGGAAATAGCCGATCCTAAACGTGTCTGGAACTCCGCGCTCTTGTAAGCGCGGCCCCATTGAAGCAACCCGCTTCAGAAGGGGGTTGAATCGCATCCAACATAACTCCGCGCTCTTGTAAGCGCGGCCCCATTGAAGCTTCTTCCATTCAGGCAACTTCCAGCCGAGACCCGGAAACTCCGCGCTCTTGTAAGCGCGGCCCCATTGAAGCAACGGCTTCCCGCCGCCGAAACGGCTCCCCCCCTTCGGAAACTCCGCGCTCTTGTAAGCGCGGCCCCATTGAAGCCACCACTTCAAACCCTTATCTATCCAATCAACTTTCTAACTCCGCGCTCTTGTAAGCGCGGCCCCATTGAAGCATGCTCCCAGACAGGCATAAGCTAGCCCATCCTCGGCAACTCCGCGCTCTTGTAAGCGCGGCCCCATTGAAGCCTGCGCTCTGCTTGCTCCGCTCCCTCCGCTCCGCTCCAACTCCGCGCTCTTGTAAGCGCGGCCCCATTGAAGCCTCCCTCCGCTCCCGCTTGCTCCGCTCCGCTCCCGCTAACTCCGCGCTCTTGTAAGCGCGGCCCCATTGAAGCTTTCCCTACTCCCTGGTGTCTCTCGGTTCTTCCCCGAACTCCGCGCTCTTGTAAGCGCGGCCCCATTGAAGCGAGCGCCCGGGTGAGCTTCATTCCTTTGCCCGCCTTAGAACTCCGCGCTCTTGTAAGCGCGGCCCCATTGAAGCGTTACCAAATACGCATTCAAGGAATACTGCCCCAACAAACTCCGCGCTCTTGTAAGCGCGGCCCCATTGAAGCTTCCGTCGCTGTCGGCGTCCGGCATGTCACGGAGCTGAACTCCGCGCTCTTGTAAGCGCGGCCCCATTGAAGCATTTTCAGAATGGCAGTGAGTATGTCGAATCCAGGTAACTCCGCGCTCTTGTAAGCGCGGCCCCATTGAAGCTATTAATGTGCGCGGAGAGACTCTCATTTGTCTGTTCAACTCCGCGCTCTTGTAAGCGCGGCCCCATTGAAGCGTCGTCGCTCGGGCGACCTCGGGGGATTGGGCCGACAACTCCGCGCTCTTGTAAGCGCGGCCCCATTGAAGCGCTTGCCTACTCAACCCGCCAAACCCGCCAAACCGCCAAACTCCGCGCTCTTGTAAGCGCGGCCCCATTGAAGCTAGTTTGGGAAAGTATAGCAATTTTGCCCCACCTATACAACTCCGCGCTCTTGTAAGCGCGGCCCCATTGAAGCCATCGCCGGCGGGATAGTTGTCTTCCCGCCGGTTGCATAACTCCGCGCTCTTGTAAGCGCGGCCCCATTGAAGCCTTCCCGCCGGTTGCATCGCCGGCGGGATAGTTGTCAACTCCGCGCTCTTGTAAGCGCGGCCCCATTGAAGCGAGAGCTCGGAGTTCTGACGCGATGCCCAAGCAAGCTAACTCCGCGCTCTTGTAAGCGCGGCCCCATTGAAGCCCTCCATTCCCGATAAGACTATCAGAGTTCCAAAAAAACTCCGCGCTCTTGTAAGCGCGGCCCCATTGAAGCTTGTCGGTTACGCGCTCGCCAGTTGGCGAAACGCCCCAACTCCGCGCTCTTGTAAGCGCGGCCCCATTGAAGCTCTCCGCTCCCGCTCCCGCTTCGCTTGCTCCGTTCTAACTCCGCGCTCTTGTAAGCGCGGCCCCATTGAAGCCATCGCCGGCGGGATAGTTGTCTTCCCGCCGGTTGCAACTCCGCGCTCTTGTAAGCGCGGCCCCATTGAAGCTGCTCATGGGCATGGGTGGCCCATAACGACGACGCCCAACTCCGCGCTCTTGTAAGCGCGGCCCCATTGAAGCCCTAAAAAATGCAAGTCTTTTTTTCGGGCGGGGTGCGGTAACTCCGCGCTCTTGTAAGCGCGGCCCCATTGAAGCATAATATTTTGGTCATTGGCCAGCGTTATTGCCAGCAAAACTCCGCGCTCTTGTAAGCGCGGCCCCATTGAAGCATCACATGCCTGCTTGCAATAGAAGTGGACATCCCCTAACTCCGCGCTCTTGTAAGCGCGGCCCCATTGAAGCTTGTCTTGTTGCTTCCCGCTGCTTCCCGCTGCTGCTCAACTCCGCGCTCTTGTAAGCGCGGCCCCATTGAAGCACAGTAGAAGTGGCATCAAGCTCGTTACCCCGTTACCTAACTCCGCGCTCTTGTAAGCGCGGCCCCATTGAAGCAACGCAGCGGCAACGCTGACTATTCGGTTGTGCGCCCAACTCCGCGCTCTTGTAAGCGCGGCCCCATTGAAGCTTTTTCCACACATGCAATCAGTTCTTTCAAGTCTTCTAACTCCGCGCTCTTGTAAGCGCGGCCCCATTGAAGCGAACAAACAACAATCCATGTCGCTGTGGACAGCGCGGAAACTCCGCGCTCTTGTAAGCGCGGCCCCATTGAAGCCGGTTCTCATGTAGACTTGTTCTCGTGAGTCGGAGAAAACTCCGCGCTCTTGTAAGCGCGGCCCCATTGAAGCTCCCCAGGAGGGGTCATAAGGGGGCGGGTTGAGTGGAACTCCGCGCTCTTGTAAGCGCGGCCCCATTGAAGCACCTCAACGACAACGGCTTGACCTCAACGAAACTTTAACTCCGCGCTCTTGTAAGCGCGGCCCCATTGAAGCACTTCTTGCCGTCACGAGGATACGCTCTTTTTCCACAAACTCCGCGCTCTTGTAAGCGCGGCCCCATTGAAGCGCCCGCCGAGGTGCCAGTTGTTGCGCTGGGTCTCCAAAACTCCGCGCTCTTGTAAGCGCGGCCCCATTGAAGCGTTGATTGGTTACGCGGTTACACCGCGCACACAGGCGAACTCCGCGCTCTTGTAAGCGCGGCCCCATTGAAGCCAAACCGCTTTTAAAGCGGCTAGTAGCATGACTGCTAACTCCGCGCTCTTGTAAGCGCGGCCCCATTGAAGCGTCAAACCCGGGGATTGCGATGCATTTTATTGGCATCAACTCCGCGCTCTTGTAAGCGCGGCCCCATTGAAGCAAGCCGATAGCCAGGCTGGTAGGTATATCCCTCGAAAGAACTCCGCGCTCTTGTAAGCGCGGCCCCATTGAAGCGGTATCTTCTGTATCGGTGACGTATTGTCTTCACATAACTCCGCGCTCTTGTAAGCGCGGCCCCATTGAAGCATATAGAGCGGCTGTTCGCATTGCTCTACCTATCATCTAACTCCGCGCTCTTGTAAGCGCGGCCCCATTGAAGCCAACAACAACATTCGGCCACGGAGATTTGCAAATGCTGTAACTCCGCGCTCTTGTAAGCGCGGCCCCATTGAAGCTGTCGTCCGAGGCAAATATGCTTGCCTCGCCGGCCTCAACTCCGCGCTCTTGTAAGCGCGGCCCCATTGAAGCAAAGCTTGCGCTCTCTAGGTTTGCCATATTCAAGCTAAACTCCGCGCTCTTGTAAGCGCGGCCCCATTGAAGCGGTGATCCTCGGTTGCCTTTAGTGTTGGCAAAACCCTAACTCCGCGCTCTTGTAAGCGCGGCCCCATTGAAGCTTTGGCCTTGCCAGCTGGCTTGATCAGCTTGGAGAGGAACTCCGCGCTCTTGTAAGCGCGGCCCCATTGAAGCTCTGTAACCCTGAGTGATAGAGGAGTATAGGTTATGAAACTCCGCGCTCTTGTAAGCGCGGCCCCATTGAAGCAACATCAAAGCCGACTTCAAGAGGAGGGAAATCAGGAACTCCGCGCTCTTGTAAGCGCGGCCCCATTGAAGCTTCTGCAGCCAACACGGCTGCAGAAGTGTCATCGTCAACTCCGCGCTCTTGTAAGCGCGGCCCCATTGAAGCAACCGCTTGCGGGGGTTAGCCCGCAACAGTTCGTTGAACTCCGCGCTCTTGTAAGCGCGGCCCCATTGAAGCTTTATTGACGACGGCCCTGCCATTGGCATCGTCGCAAAACTCCGCGCTCTTGTAAGCGCGGCCCCATTGAAGCGTGCCAATATTGGCCGGCGCATGGTGATGCGTCAGTCCTAACTCCGCGCTCTTGTAAGCGCGGCCCCATTGAAGCTTATCTCCATCCTGTCGTTCGTGAGGGGGTCAACTAAACTCCGCGCTCTTGTAAGCGCGGCCCCATTGAAGCCACGAAGACGAACGCGAAGGCAGGGCTCCCGCTTGCGCGAACTCCGCGCTCTTGTAAGCGCGGCCCCATTGAAGCCAGGCCTGCGCCCACTCAACCCGCCCCCTTACGCCCCGAACTCCGCGCTCTTGTAAGCGCGGCCCCATTGAAGCGTCGTCTAGGGCGCGGCAAGCCGCGTAAGCGGCATCCAACTCCGCGCTCTTGTAAGCGCGGCCCCATTGAAGCAGCCTGTGCGCTAGGGGATGTCCACTTCTACTGCAAGCAACTCCGCGCTCTTGTAAGCGCGGCCCCATTGAAGCCTCTGGCGACGAACTAGCAATCCAAGTGAAAGGACATAACTCCGCGCTCTTGTAAGCGCGGCCCCATTGAAGCATGCCTGTATGGGAACACGAAGGGTGGCATCTCCCGAACTCCGCGCTCTTGTAAGCGCGGCCCCATTGAAGCTACTAAACCAACACACTCGGAAGAAGGGGATTCACAATGAACTCCGCGCTCTTGTAAGCGCGGCCCCATTGAAGCAGGGCGCGGAAACCGCCTAGGGATAGGGTGGTTGCCGAACTCCGCGCTCTTGTAAGCGCGGCCCCATTGAAGCGAACGAATATTGGCCGGCGTATGGTCATGCGTCAGTCAACTCCGCGCTCTTGTAAGCGCGGCCCCATTGAAGCCACTGCGATCAAGGTAGGATGGGATTCGGTCTGGGGTGAACTCCGCGCTCTTGTAAGCGCGGCCCCATTGAAGCCAGCCGGGGAATCTGCTGCAGGAACCGCAGCAGATGTAACTCCGCGCTCTTGTAAGCGCGGCCCCATTGAAGCTGGGATTGGGCTTCGACGAATTTCTTCAGGCCCGAATAACTCCGCGCTCTTGTAAGCGCGGCCCCATTGAAGCCATCCTGGACTATATTAGTATCGTTCGAGTCAATCTAACTCCGCGCTCTTGTAAGCGCGGCCCCATTGAAGCAGCGAGAGTTTCGTGTCTTGCATTATCTGTATCCTCTAAACTCCGCGCTCTTGTAAGCGCGGCCCCATTGAAGCTCCTGTTTGGCCTGGGACTTCTTGGCGCTATGTTTGAACTCCGCGCTCTTGTAAGCGCGGCCCCATTGAAGCGTCTGCGTGAACTTGCATTTCTCTTACGATTTGCAAGAACTCCGCGCTCTTGTAAGCGCGGCCCCATTGAAGCGTAACGCAAATGCGCTGCGAAATCCGCGTATGTCATAACTCCGCGCTCTTGTAAGCGCGGCCCCATTGAAGCCCTACCGCAGCAAGCGCGTTTTCAGAAGCATCGGTTGAACTCCGCGCTCTTGTAAGCGCGGCCCCATTGAAGCCTTCCCGCCGTCAAGCTTCCCGCCTGCTGCTTGCTGCTAACTCCGCGCTCTTGTAAGCGCGGCCCCATTGAAGCGACCAATCCCCCGATGTCGCCCGAGCACAGACGAAGTCAACTCCGCGCTCTTGTAAGCGCGGCCCCATTGAAGCTCCAGACCGCATACCAACCGGTTTTTCACGAATCGAACTCCGCGCTCTTGTAAGCGCGGCCCCATTGAAGCAGCTGAGGGGGAGGCGGCTGCGGCGGCGCGTGCGGCGAACTCCGCGCTCTTGTAAGCGCGGCCCCATTGAAGCCAAGGCCGGTAAGGGTCTTAAGCTCTCCCGGGCTATCAACTCCGCGCTCTTGTAAGCGCGGCCCCATTGAAGCATCGAATTGCTCAAGAAGGGAGTATTCCCACTGAGCAAACTCCGCGCTCTTGTAAGCGCGGCCCCATTGAAGCGAACTTCTTTTCCCCTTATCGTGGAACGAGTGGAACGAACTCCGCGCTCTTGTAAGCGCGGCCCCATTGAAGCAGGACGTTTGACCCCGGCTTCCCTTGCGTCGCCGGGGAACTCCGCGCTCTTGTAAGCGCGGCCCCATTGAAGCCGTGATGAACGCAGTCCAAGGGTTCCGTTTCTTGGAGGCCTTAACTCCGCGCTCTTGTAAGCGCGGCCCCATTGAAGCCTGTAGACTCGGAGTAAATATGAATTTCGTATGACATAACTCCGCGCTCTTGTAAGCGCGGCCCCATTGAAGCTCTTTTGCGGTTGCTGACGCGGCAAACGCAGCGTTAGAACTCCGCGCTCTTGTAAGCGCGGCCCCATTGAAGCTTTCGGGTTGATGCGAAAAAAAAGCGTCAGGCGGTTAACTCCGCGCTCTTGTAAGCGCGGCCCCATTGAAGCGATCATGCCGATGAAGGAATCCGAAAAGCTGGAACTCAACTCCGCGCTCTTGTAAGCGCGGCCCCATTGAAGCTCACCGGTGGGCTTCCGTTCTCACCGGTGGGCTTCCGAACTCCGCGCTCTTGTAAGCGCGGCCCCATTGAAGCGTTATAGTGTACATGACTTTTATAAGTTTTGGCCAACAACTCCGCGCTCTTGTAAGCGCGGCCCCATTGAAGCTCTGACATGTTTTACCCAGCGTTTTCCAGGATTTTGAACTCCGCGCTCTTGTAAGCGCGGCCCCATTGAAGCTTTTAGTTTTCTCACCGGTGAGAACGGAAGCCCACCAACTCCGCGCTCTTGTAAGCGCGGCCCCATTGAAGCTCACCGGTGGGCTTCCGTTCTCACCGGTGGGCTTCCGAACTCCGCGCTCTTGTAAGCGCGGCCCCATTGAAGCTCACCGGTGAGCTTCCGTTCTCACCGGTGAGCTTCCGTAACTCCGCGCTCTTGTAAGCGCGGCCCCATTGAAGCTCACCGGTGAGCTTCCGTTCTCACCGGTGAGCTTCCGAACTCCGCGCTCTTGTAAGCGCGGCCCCATTGAAGCCTCTCCGCTCCGCTCCCGCCGTCAAGCTCCGCTTGCTAACTCCGCGCTCTTGTAAGCGCGGCCCCATTGAAGCCGCCGTCAAGCTCCGCTTGCTCCGCTTGCTCTCCGCTAACTCCGCGCTCTTGTAAGCGCGGCCCCATTGAAGCCTCTGACGAGGAAGCTTCCACACGGATATAGCTTTGAACTCCGCGCTCTTGTAAGCGCGGCCCCATTGAAGCAGCGCATTCTGCGGACATTGCAGCAGCAAGCACTGTATAACTCCGCGCTCTTGTAAGCGCGGCCCCATTGAAGCACGCCGCTAATGCGGGTTCCGTGCCAGCTGATTCCGTCAACTCCGCGCTCTTGTAAGCGCGGCCCCATTGAAGCGCTGAACCCGCTGAACCCCTGCGACCGCCTCAAGGGGAACTCCGCGCTCTTGTAAGCGCGGCCCCATTGAAGCTCCTCCGCAAATTCAGGCAGAAATGCGACAGAGAAGGAAACTCCGCGCTCTTGTAAGCGCGGCCCCATTGAAGCAAGACCCGCCGCCTGTCCGCGTCCGTGGACGCGGACAGAACTCCGCGCTCTTGTAAGCGCGGCCCCATTGAAGCCATGGAATGAGGAGATTTCGTTTTCAGAATACTCCTTTAACTCCGCGCTCTTGTAAGCGCGGCCCCATTGAAGCGATTCGGCTGTGATCTTCGGTTCTGCGAGGATTTCCAGAACTCCGCGCTCTTGTAAGCGCGGCCCCATTGAAGCTCAAGCGTTTCGAGGGCAGTGTCGTGGATAAATTTCCAACTCCGCGCTCTTGTAAGCGCGGCCCCATTGAAGCGATCATGCCGATGAAGGAATCCGAAAAGCTGGAACTCAACTCCGCGCTCTTGTAAGCGCGGCCCCATTGAAGCCAGTAGGGTTTGGCCTGCTGCGCAAATGCCCTCCATTAACTCCGCGCTCTTGTAAGCGCGGCCCCATTGAAGCGACGTTGACGAATACGGCGACATAAGTAGATTCTGAAAACTCCGCGCTCTTGTAAGCGCGGCCCCATTGAAGCCTTAGGAAATTTCGCCAAAAGTGTGATCGTGAAGGGAAACTCCGCGCTCTTGTAAGCGCGGCCCCATTGAAGCTGAACCTGCGATTTCGCGAACTAGTGTCGCTTCGTCAAACTCCGCGCTCTTGTAAGCGCGGCCCCATTGAAGCGCCTGACGCGATCTCCGTTACCCTCGTTTGACATTAAACTCCGCGCTCTTGTAAGCGCGGCCCCATTGAAGCTATGGCCGCTGAAGCCGCGTTTGCGGCGCGTTTGGGAAACTCCGCGCTCTTGTAAGCGCGGCCCCATTGAAGCTGCCGACGCAATGTCTCTCGTCCGAGAGACGTATCCAACTCCGCGCTCTTGTAAGCGCGGCCCCATTGAAGCAGCAAGCGCCGTGTCGTGGATATACTTTCCGGCGCGAAACTCCGCGCTCTTGTAAGCGCGGCCCCATTGAAGCTTTTTTCATGGCGATTCATTCGGGTTTGCCCGCTTTGAACTCCGCGCTCTTGTAAGCGCGGCCCCATTGAAGCTCGGCTTTTTCTATGTACAGATATATATGCCTTTCCGCAACTCCGCGCTCTTGTAAGCGCGGCCCCATTGAAGCATGACAATTCTAGCAGACAAGCGACCCGCTAGAATTGAACTCCGCGCTCTTGTAAGCGCGGCCCCATTGAAGCAGCAAGCGCCGTGTCGTGGATATACTTTCCGGCGCGAAACTCCGCGCTCTTGTAAGCGCGGCCCCATTGAAGCAATAAGGGGTTTGGGGGGATCAGAGCCAAAAACGCGCAACTCCGCGCTCTTGTAAGCGCGGCCCCATTGAAGCTTTCAACCGCCTCAAAATGCCGAGGTGACGGCAACAAACTCCGCGCTCTTGTAAGCGCGGCCCCATTGAAGCCGATTGGATTGCAGACAATGGTAACGTCACGAAAAAAGAACTCCGCGCTCTTGTAAGCGCGGCCCCATTGAAGCAGCGGGAGAAGCGTTGGGACTGAAATCCGTAGACTGAACTCCGCGCTCTTGTAAGCGCGGCCCCATTGAAGCTTGAACTGGCCAACAAAGGGTTGGCCAAAACCGAAAAAACTCCGCGCTCTTGTAAGCGCGGCCCCATTGAAGCCTCCTTCTCTTCGGCTTCTTTGTTTTCCGAATCCTTTGAACTCCGCGCTCTTGTAAGCGCGGCCCCATTGAAGCGCAGCATATGTCGACCATACCGCCGACGGGGGAACCTAACTCCGCGCTCTTGTAAGCGCGGCCCCATTGAAGCCATTCCGGTCAGCACAAAGTTCGGAACCTGGTTTCGCAACTCCGCGCTCTTGTAAGCGCGGCCCCATTGAAGCGGCTCTCGGAGATGCCCTCGCCGACGCCCTTGAACAGAACTCCGCGCTCTTGTAAGCGCGGCCCCATTGAAGCTTTCCATGCCTCTTCAGCGGTTTTTGCGGCTTGTCGCCAACTCCGCGCTCTTGTAAGCGCGGCCCCATTGAAGCTGTGTGGGGAATAGATTTAGGCGGGACTAAAGCCATGTCAACTCCGCGCTCTTGTAAGCGCGGCCCCATTGAAGCAGCCAACCGCCTTGAGCTTGCCAGTTGGCTTGTCGAGAACTCCGCGCTCTTGTAAGCGCGGCCCCATTGAAGCTCGAGAAAAAGAAAAAAGAGTTGCGCGTGTCAGTGTGAACTCCGCGCTCTTGTAAGCGCGGCCCCATTGAAGCAGCCAACCGCCTTGAGCTTGCCAGTTGGCTTGTCGAGAACTCCGCGCTCTTGTAAGCGCGGCCCCATTGAAGCTCGAGAAAAAGAAAAAAGAGTTGCGCGTGTCAGTGTGAACTCCGCGCTCTTGTAAGCGCGGCCCCATTGAAGCCCCGCCCATAGGGATTCCCACGACTCCACGTGGGCGAACTCCGCGCTCTTGTAAGCGCGGCCCCATTGAAGCCCGCTGCTTCCCGTTGCTTCCCGCTGCTGCTCGTTGCAACTCCGCGCTCTTGTAAGCGCGGCCCCATTGAAGCACCAAAATTTGCGCCGAACCGAAGGGGGGGACGCATAACTCCGCGCTCTTGTAAGCGCGGCCCCATTGAAGCGTTCCTTACCCAGACGAGGTGGAGGCCCGCCCATATAACTCCGCGCTCTTGTAAGCGCGGCCCCATTGAAGCATCAAAAATTCGCAGCATGAAAACCACTAACTTCCCAACTCCGCGCTCTTGTAAGCGCGGCCCCATTGAAGCCGCTTGCTCTTGATGCAAATAAGCGTCGAAAATCGAAACTCCGCGCTCTTGTAAGCGCGGCCCCATTGAAGCGTCATTCCAATAATCTTATATCCTGATTTTCTCCTAACTCCGCGCTCTTGTAAGCGCGGCCCCATTGAAGCTTGCCTCAACCACTTCTCCCAGTGATTTAGCAACCTTAACTCCGCGCTCTTGTAAGCGCGGCCCCATTGAAGCTACTATAGTATGTGATCGAGAATTCCCGGTGAGATAAACTCCGCGCTCTTGTAAGCGCGGCCCCATTGAAGCCGCCTGCAACGGCTTCTTCTTCCGTTGTGTAGCTTGGAACTCCGCGCTCTTGTAAGCGCGGCCCCATTGAAGCACGTTGTTGCTGGACTATATATAGTCCGGCAAATAAAACTCCGCGCTCTTGTAAGCGCGGCCCCATTGAAGCGCGCGAAAAAAAAAGCGTCAGGCGTAACCGCCTGACAACTCCGCGCTCTTGTAAGCGCGGCCCCATTGAAGCAATTTCGTCATAAATATCGATCATATTTCTCTTTCTAACTCCGCGCTCTTGTAAGCGCGGCCCCATTGAAGCTCCCGACCATTTGTTCTACATGGAACTTTAAAGGGTAACTCCGCGCTCTTGTAAGCGCGGCCCCATTGAAGCGCAGCAGAGTGCGCATTCATAGCGTCTTTACTGTCACGAACTCCGCGCTCTTGTAAGCGCGGCCCCATTGAAGCAGATTTTTACCGCATCCTTAACACTTCTCTTATCGAAACTCCGCGCTCTTGTAAGCGCGGCCCCATTGAAGCCAGATGCGCATATTCCGATTCTTGGAGGGCAGGGCGAACTCCGCGCTCTTGTAAGCGCGGCCCCATTGAAGCTCTGATGTTGCATTGCTTTTGCATGCAATGCTGGCTTTAACTCCGCGCTCTTGTAAGCGCGGCCCCATTGAAGCTCCAGCATTGGACCCTTCATTCCAATTCTTGGGTTTAACTCCGCGCTCTTGTAAGCGCGGCCCCATTGAAGCTCCGGTTGCGGACCCGCAACCGGAGAAGCCTAACACAACTCCGCGCTCTTGTAAGCGCGGCCCCATTGAAGCAGGGCTGGCACCTTCCTCCTCCCAAAAAGGTTGATCAACTCCGCGCTCTTGTAAGCGCGGCCCCATTGAAGCTCGTCAGGCTGTAGTTGCAGGTCTAACCCGTGGCCTCAAACTCCGCGCTCTTGTAAGCGCGGCCCCATTGAAGCACTCCGCACGACAATCGCGTGCGGAGTCAGGTTGATCAACTCCGCGCTCTTGTAAGCGCGGCCCCATTGAAGCGCAGACGCTAGACTTCAGCAACAACGGCTTGACGAGTTTAACTCCGCGCTCTTGTAAGCGCGGCCCCATTGAAGCGCCTGCCGCGATGGGCAGGACGCGTCAAATGCGATGAACTCCGCGCTCTTGTAAGCGCGGCCCCATTGAAGCGGCTTTCCATGGCTTGGCCAGGTTGTGGCTCACGCTTCAACTCCGCGCTCTTGTAAGCGCGGCCCCATTGAAGCCTTTTTCGCAAAGGCGAGCAGCTTATCGCATGCTCGAACTCCGCGCTCTTGTAAGCGCGGCCCCATTGAAGCGGTTAAATGCTGCAGACCTTTGCGCATTCCATGCCAAACTCCGCGCTCTTGTAAGCGCGGCCCCATTGAAGCGGGTCTAGGGAGCGCTCAGCAGTATCGTATAGCCCGAACTCCGCGCTCTTGTAAGCGCGGCCCCATTGAAGCCCGTTACCTCGGCGTGATCAAGCGCGGGTGAATGTGGAACTCCGCGCTCTTGTAAGCGCGGCCCCATTGAAGCGTGTCCGATTTCCACGGACACCACCAACCTCTGCTCTAACTCCGCGCTCTTGTAAGCGCGGCCCCATTGAAGCCTTATGTTCGATGAGGTTCGGGAAGGCTGGCGTCCCAACTCCGCGCTCTTGTAAGCGCGGCCCCATTGAAGCTTACGTGGTCTCGCCTGATGGCGAGACCATCGCTGAAACTCCGCGCTCTTGTAAGCGCGGCCCCATTGAAGCAATCGAAGCCAACGACTACAGCGCACCTACAGTTAGACAACTCCGCGCTCTTGTAAGCGCGGCCCCATTGAAGCGGGTCTAGGGAGCGCTCAGCAGTATCGTATAGCCCGAACTCCGCGCTCTTGTAAGCGCGGCCCCATTGAAGCCCGTTACCTCGGCGTGATCAAGCGCGGGTGAATGTGGAACTCCGCGCTCTTGTAAGCGCGGCCCCATTGAAGCGTGTCCGATTTCCACGGACACCACCAACCTCTGCTCTAACTCCGCGCTCTTGTAAGCGCGGCCCCATTGAAGCCTTATGTTCGATGAGGTTCGGGAAGGCTGGCGTCCCAACTCCGCGCTCTTGTAAGCGCGGCCCCATTGAAGCTTACGTGGTCTCGCCTGATGGCGAGACCATCGCTGAAACTCCGCGCTCTTGTAAGCGCGGCCCCATTGAAGCCTGCGTCAGCAGCAAATGCCAATATAGTTTGCGCCGAACTCCGCGCTCTTGTAAGCGCGGCCCCATTGAAGCAATCGAAGCCAACGACTACAGCGCACCTACAGTTAGACAACTCCGCGCTCTTGTAAGCGCGGCCCCATTGAAGCTGCAATCCCTTGACCCGGGAAGAGTAGTCCCGCAATAACTCCGCGCTCTTGTAAGCGCGGCCCCATTGAAGCGATATTGATAACGCTGATAACCTTGAAGACGCGGAAGCAACTCCGCGCTCTTGTAAGCGCGGCCCCATTGAAGCCCTCAAGAGCGACCCAGCTACACAGTCGAAAAGAACAACTCCGCGCTCTTGTAAGCGCGGCCCCATTGAAGCAGGCGGTTTAGGCGGTTGGCGGTTTAGGCGGTTGGCGAACTCCGCGCTCTTGTAAGCGCGGCCCCATTGAAGCCTGCGTCAAAGCCACCAGCCCAGACTCGATATCTTCAACTCCGCGCTCTTGTAAGCGCGGCCCCATTGAAGCGACATCCAACACCTTGAATTCGGTTTCGGAGTCTACTAACTCCGCGCTCTTGTAAGCGCGGCCCCATTGAAGCACAAGTTGACCGAAGTTGATGGGATTCCGGCTTTAATAACTCCGCGCTCTTGTAAGCGCGGCCCCATTGAAGCATTGCCGGACCGGGAGACCGGGCGGAAACAGAACCAAACTCCGCGCTCTTGTAAGCGCGGCCCCATTGAAGCCAAAACCTCAAAATCAACCCGCCAAACCTCAAGAAACAACTCCGCGCTCTTGTAAGCGCGGCCCCATTGAAGCCCCGAGAGGGCCGCCCGCAAGGGGGCCCGTAGGTCAAACTCCGCGCTCTTGTAAGCGCGGCCCCATTGAAGCCAAGGTTTGCGATCACCTCAACAGATATGCCCCAGTCAACTCCGCGCTCTTGTAAGCGCGGCCCCATTGAAGCGCCTCAACAACAACGGCCTGACCACTTGGCCTTGCCAACTCCGCGCTCTTGTAAGCGCGGCCCCATTGAAGCTTGACATGAAACCGCGCAAATGTTTTTCTGGCGGCTCGAACTCCGCGCTCTTGTAAGCGCGGCCCCATTGAAGTGACGGGAAGAATAGTTCCATAGCTGCAGTGTCAACTCCGCGCTCTTGTAAGCGCGGCCCCATTGAAGCGCGGCCACGTAGCTGGTCGACTGATGGGCTGATTGTCAACTCCGCGCTCTTGTAAGCGCGGCCCCAGTTTGGCGAACGATCCAATAACTCACGGACCTAAAAATAATTGGCGAGGCAACAGAAATTTGTTTCGTAAAACGTCTCAACGTCGATTGCACAGCCGAGTAAGCAACGGGCTAACCTTCACTCTTCTGAATGGCAACCTTCAAAAACGCTGCTGAGCTTTCTATGGGAATGACCGTTGCTGAAACAAGTTCGGCTGCTTTAACCACTTTCTCAACGACTGTTTCGCCGTTCTCGTTCAAAACGACTTGCGATAACACACGGTAGCGACGCCCCGGCCGGCTTGCCCACTCAATCCGCACTCCGCTGCCCGCGACCCGTTCCACCCCCAGCATCCGCAACACATCTGCTGCGTCTGCCGGATTTGTCCGCGCAGCAAACTCCTCCCCGTTGGAATGGCCGTCCCCGTCAAAATCCTCTTCTGCCGGCGCCCCGTCCGTCGTAAAAAACAGCTTGCCCCACCAATCCGGCAAGCCGTCTCCATTCCCGTCCCCGCGCGGCCCGTCCGTATCCAGAACAAACACACCCGACAACCCCGCTGCTGCCAGCGTTGCTCCAACGCCCGTCATCCAATCCGGCCGTGCCGGAGAATGACCCAGCCGAAATTCATCCGCGTTGCTTAACCCGTCTCCGTCCGCATCTGCCAACGCGTCTGCCGTCTCGAAATCCAACCCGAAATGTGCTTCCCACCAATCCGGCAAGCCATCCCCGTCCGTGTCCGAAGCGTAATCGAAGGCCAGACCGCCCGTATCCACCGCAAACACAGCGGAAACATTTTGGGATAATGCCGTGCCTTCCTGCATCGCCGGCGGCGTCTTGTTCAAGTCCGACACCGTGTCCAGGGCGAAAACGGGCGATTTCACCCGCACGGCGTCCGCTGCTGCCGCCAAGGGCCAGCCCAACGCCACCAAACCGAAAATCTTCAAAACCTTCATCAAAACCGCCTTTCCGCCGCCCGCTCAACCGTTACCCATCCGATACAACACTGCCAAACCGCCTATCGGCCACCCCGCTCCACTACTCGGAAAAAGAGGTACGACGAGGAGGAGCTAACAGCGTCGTGGGTCCCGTTAATCCCTCCTTTATTAGAAGAACCTATGTGCAACGCATTCCGACACAGCCCGTGCCGGTCGTAGTCAGCAATGTCGTCTCTATCGAAAGAAATACCTCCATACTGCCTACGGTTCCCAAAGAAAGTGAAGTTGCCCGTTTCCACTCGGTCAACGTTGACGGGTTCCGACTCCCGCAGATAATCGGGATGGCGGATAAATTCTCCTCCATCAAACTGCTCGATGCCGTAGGGATGTTGCCAGTTGTCTGGAGGTTCTCCATTATTCCAGTCATTACCCCAAGGGTAGATTTGGTGTTCGCCCAGGTCGTCGTGGTCGGGGCCGCGCATGGCCTTTTCCCATTCGGCGGAGGTGGGGAGGTCGTAGCCGTAGAAGAGACAGAAGGCAGCTGCACCCAAATAAAAGATGCGGACGGAATCATTCGGCTCGATGCCGTCGTTGATTCGGTAGCCGTCCCCGAATATGTGGAAAGTATGCTGTTTGCTGAGCTGCACCAGCGTCACTCGTTCGGCCCATTCCCAAGGGTTTTGTGCGGTGGTTTGTCCTCGCGAGACCCAGCCGGCTGCGGTGGCGAGTTCGAGGAATTCGAGGAACTGACCGACGGTGATGCAGGTGGCGGTCATGCGGTAGGTGTAGTTGAGGGTGACGCGCCGCCCGTTTTCTTCGCTGCCCATCCAGAAGCCGCCTGCGGGGATGGTTTTCGTCCATCGGAGGCCGGAGACGCCTTGTCGGTCGCTGGCGAGGAGGCGGATGACGCCTTCTTCGGAATACTCGCCGTTCCAGTCGATACCGGCGTCCCAAGTGATTTTCTTGCCGGCGCCAGGCGTTACGGCCGCGCCGAAGTCGCCGCTGAGGGCGTTGACGGGCACGGGGAATGAACGGCCGCCGTTGGGCGAGAATTCGACGCCGACAACAATGGGGTCGCCGTCAGCGTCCGCAAGGTCGTAGGTGATTTCGACAATTTTGGTGCCGGGGAGTTGTCGAGCGGCGACATTGCTGACTTCGGGCTGTGCCGCGTGCAGTGTCCAGGCGGCAAACACGGAAACGAGTGACAAAAAAGGAAGTGTCTTCATACATCTATAAAGATAATCAAAGCCTTGTCTCATCGGGCGCATGGGTTTAAGCTTGTCTGAAATCGCTGCCCTAATCAAGGGAAAAATCCGCGATAAATACTTACGGGCTTAACAGGGTGACACGCAGGCACTCGACCCGTTGCCCGCCACCCGCTTAACAAAAAATCCAACCCTGTGCCTCCTGTCCATCCACGTGTCCCGAATAAATCGCCTTCCAAAACCCTCAAAGCCCCTAAATGGTTATTGCGGAAAAATCGCCCTTGACCACAGTTGTTTCTGGCTCGTTTCTCATCGCCGCCATCGCGTTTCAGAACGGCGGGGCTGAAAAAACTTTCCAGTCTGCGGGAAAAAATCCTTTTCATTCGGGGGCAGGCTGTTATTTTCCGCTCTCACCTTTTGAGATGGACGCGAACGAATGAAATTAGGAAGACGATGAGCGAGATTAAATCTAACTATGCGGACAGAGAGCTTAAAGTGCGCAACGACTTTCCGAAACTTCACAATGCGATGTGGCCGGGACTTGTCGGCAAGGGCGAGGGCGAAGGCCAGGAACCTCCGATCAGCTTGCAGCGGATGCTGGAACTCACTGCCGCCGCCGAAGTTGGCGGAGAGAAATTCGTGGGCATTGATTATTTCCTCTACCAGCCTCACACTGATCCATATGCCGACGAGGGCGAGATTCGCGCCATTGCGGACAGCATTGCGGAGCAGGGCTTTGCTGTAGGGTCGCTGGTGGCTCCGGTTTGGCCGGGGACGGTTGGTGATTCCGCCATGGGCGATGAAGCCGCCCGCGGGAAGTTTTTGGAAGCCGTCAAAGTCGGTTGCCGCATTGCCGACATTTTCAACAATCACGGCATTCGGCAGTACGGTGTGATTCGGATTGACTCTGCCGAGTTTGGAGTCGAGCAATGGCGCCAAGACCCCACTGCCAACACGAGCAAAATTGCCGCGACTTTTCGGGAAGCAGCCAAAATTGCGGCAGACCACGGGGAACGCCTCGCCGCCGAGGGCGAAATCTGCTGGGCGGGCATGCATAGCTGGCGGGACATGCTCAACCTCCTCGAAGAAGTTGGCATGCCGGAGACGGTCGGATTCCAAGCGGACTTGGCTCACACTTACTTATACTTGCTCGGTTACAACGCCCCTGAACACGCCCTCCTGCCGGCGGATTACTCGGAAGACGCCTTCTATGCGGCTTACGAAGAAATGACGGACAAACTGCGCCCCTGGACGATTGACTTCCATGTCGCCCAAAATGACGGCCAAGTTCATGGTGCCGGCGACCACGACAAAACCGGCAAACACTGCCCGGCCGACGACCCAAACGGAAAACTCGACATCGTCAAATGCGCCGGCTACTGGCTCAAAAACGCCTCCGACCGGAACATCCAACACATCTGCTGGGACGGCTGCATGTTTCCCAACGCCAAACTCGAAACCCCCAGCACCTGGAACACCATCCTGAACAAAATGATCGCTGTCCGAGAGTCCCACGGTTGGCAGCAATAAACCGCATTAAACTCATCAACCAACACCGCCAATTTTATGAGCGAAAAGAAAAACCTGAACATCGGCCTCGTCGGCTATGGCTTCATGGGGCGTACCCACTCCAACGCCTACCGCAAAGTCAGCAACTTCTTCGACCCGGAATACCAACCCCGGCTAAAAGCCGTCTGCGGTCGCAATGCAGAAAACGCCCAAGCCTTCGCAACACAATGGGGCTACGAATCCATCGAAACCGATTGGAAAACCCTAGTCGCTCGCGATGACATCGATGCCATCGACATCTGCACGCCCAACAACTCCCACGCCGAGATCGCCATTGCTGCCGCCCAAGCCGGCAAAATCATCCTCTGCGAAAAGCCCCTGGCCATGAACCCCGCCGAAGGCGAAGCCATGGTCGAAGCCGTCGAAGCTGCTGGCGTCGCCAACACCGTCTGGTACAACTACCGGCGCGTGCCGGCCGTCACCCTCGCCAAAAAACTCATCGACGAAGGGCGCCTCGGCAAAATCTTCCACTACCGCGCCAACTTCCTTCAGGACTGGACCATCTCCGCCAATCTCCCCCAAGGCGGCACCGCCCTCTGGCGCCTTGACATCAACGCGGCCGGCTCCGGCGTTACCGGCGACCTCCTCGCTCACTGCATCGACACCGCCATCTGGCTCAACGGCAGCATCGCCGACGTCGCCGCCATGACCGAAACCTTCATCAAAGAACGCCTGCACAACCTCACCGGCAAAATCGAAAAAGTTGGCATTGACGACGCCTGCGCCTTCCTCTGCCACTTCGCCAACGGCTCCCTTGGCCTCTTCGAATCCACCCGCTACGCCCGCGGTCACAAAGCCCTCTACACCTTCGAAATCAACGGCGAACACGCCTCCATCAAATGGGACCTTCACGACCTCCACCGCCTCGAATACTTCGACCACCGCGACGACTCCCTCATCCGCGGCTGGCGTTCCGTCCACGTCACCGACAGCGACATGCCCTACATGGACAAATGGTGGGTTCCCGGCCTCCAAATCGGCTACGAACACACCTTCATCCACCAAGCCGCCGACTTCCTCGACGGCCTCGCCAAAGGCCAACCCACCAGCCCCACCTTCCGCGAAGCCCTCGAAACGCAGAAAATCTGCGATTCAGTCCTCCGCTCCGCCCAGTCTAAACAATGGACGCAAGTATAACTGATAAGAGCACTGCTAACTATATGTCAGACGAAACATTTTAGAAAGGATTGAATGATATGTAATACCCTCTGAAGTATGAGAACGATCACCTGTTTGTAAAAATAGAGGAAAGATTATGATGGCTGTTTGATACAGGCTCGCCGTCAAGTTTTGGCAAAGTAGACACGCTTGTGATTGCAGGAAAGGGGTTTCCAATGAGGAGCAGTTGCTTGGGCGTGACACAGGAAATGCTTTCTAATGAGATTGACATTTCAATGCGCAGGCCTCCTTGGTAAGGACATTCTCGGAAAGTTTGACCATATTTTGGATGTGAACGACGGTCAGATTACTGTCTCCGCTGATGAGCTAGAAAGTTGTGGACAGTTGGTTCCCATAAACGAATTTGTTTTAAGTGTCCCTGTTATTACAGTTGAAATTTCGGGAGGCTTGTTTGAATCAAGTTGTCATTACTCTTCGCTTTGGCTCTCTTCCTTCCCAGTTGGCCGAAAGGTTTCAAGCTGCTGGCGGCATTCCCAGGAATCATTGGCAATGAAATAATGAAGAATCGAATCGTCTGTTATTTTCCTCGGAGAAGATTGCTTTACCTATAAAACGCTTCAGTTGCCGCGGTGTTAAACTCTGCACCCAAAAACCAGCCAGCGAGCTTCATCTACTGCGAAGCGTTGAAATAAAAATCTGCGACGCCGGCTTCCAACCCACCCAACTTAAACAGTGGGCGCAAGTGTAACCGAAAGTGTCAGCAGGAAGTCGATACCCCTCCGTCACAACTGCTCTTCGAGTGCCTGTGCACCACGCTTACGGCGCAGTTTCCCGGGGAACGATGCGGAAGAATTGTTGCCTTTTGTAACGGGTTTCAAGAAATATCTGGATATTGTAGGGGCTTATGGCGTCAATAACGTCTTCCCAAGGGCCGGTAATGCTTGAAGCAGCTTGCAACTTCTCTCCGCCGCTCCACTTCAATAGAGCTCCAAAACCGGAGAACTCGATCCTCAGTATCGACGGAGGCGGCAGCACTGGAGGAATGGGAGGCAAGGTCGAGTCAGGATTGCTGTTTGAAGGCCTGCCGATTGAAGGATTGCTGGTTGAAGGATTGGTCCCAATGGAAAGGTTGAAATTTTGAGATTCAAACCAGGCGAAGCGGTTGGGAATGGCCTGCCGGATTCGCCGTCTGTCATCTTCAGTAGGAATACGAATACCGAATGCGTTGCTATTGTTGCGCGGCTCCAGATGATCCGGGTTCATGTTCAGAAGTGTGAATATCATCATCGATTCCGCAAAATCTTCGCTTCCATTGGTGGTAGCATAATCGGTGATATGTCTGTTGTCGGATAAAACGGCATTCCGCCATTGGGATGTGTCTGATCGCGCTTTTGCCGTGTTGCGCATGTTGTCGTAGACATGTCCCAACCCGTGGACCATCACTCCTGCCGGGTCGTTGTTGTCGTTGTAAATAGTGATTAGGTTTCCCCCGGAGGCCAAACTTCCATTGCTTTTGCGAGCAGCAGAAACATATGCTGCAGTTCTTCCATTGGATTCATCTCTGATCTTTTGGATTTCGACAACGTGTTGACGGAGGAAGACCGGCAGTTGTCCTAGTAGTTTAGCTCGCGCTTCTGCCCACCATCTCGCAGAGGATTCAGTGCGGAGGGCTAGAGAATCCACAACAAAGTTGACGGTTTGTCCGTCGGAATAATAAGCCCGATAGATGCGGCATCGGGCAGTAAAATGATAGCCGGAATCTTTGGTGCAGATGTCTTTGTCCTGCTCCCCGAACTTCACTAGGTTGGTGAAGGCTGTGGGCACGTTTGAACGGATAGTTGGAAATCGAAAATTGCTTCCGAGCAGAGGAGGGTGTGTTATATCGGGATACGTTATGTTGGGGTTAATGTAAGTGCCGATTAAATTGCCTGTCAAAGTGGAAGGCGTGCCGTTGGTCGGAACGCCTTCTTCTGCCGCCTCAGCTTCGGTGATGACGGTAACCTCTAGGTTATCTTCGCAGCAGTCTTCGCGCTGAACCGACTCCAGGTAGTAACGCCTGCCAGCCTCCAAACGAATGCCGCCGTTTGCCGTGTAGCCATCCGCAGGCCAAGTGGCATATTCATGCTCTGCATCCGTGGCCGCCGTCGGATAAAGTTCGGGGAAACGATCGGAACGCTTCAAACTTATATGCGATTCGATATTGTCAGCGCTGCCCTGCCATTGCCGGACCCCTGCCCACTTCACCTGCTGGGCGATGAGCAGCTTGTTGGCTGGATCGTCGTCCGGGCTCAGGTAAAGGTGAGAAGGACCATCGCTGTTGGTGAAGAAAACATAGTTGTCCGTCTCCGCCGGAACAAACCAACCGACGATTTGAGAAGCGTATTCGTTGGCGGCATCCACAGGCCCTTCCCAAAGTGTTAAGAGAGATTCTACATCGGGATTGTCGGGGAAGGCGGCCAAGGTTTCGAGTTCTCGGAAAGTTTCATCAGGGTCTTCGTGGGGCCCGATGCCGGGGACTCTAGTGTTGATGTTGTTCCATCTCTTGTGCAGCACGACGCCGGGCTGCCAGATGTAGGTTCTGAACTCGATGGTGGAATTGGCCGCAATGCGGTTGCCGATGGCGTCTTGGACATTGTTGACGGTCAAGGTCAAGCGAGCGCCTTTGGTCTGTTTGCTGGTGGTGAGGAGGACGATGTGATCGCCGGGAGTGCCCGGTTCTGCGGCCAAAGCGGCGGCGGAAACGGTGATGCCGCCGGAGAGGGCGTAATTGGCGGCGGTTTCGGCGCTGGTTTGGTCCAGCGATTCGGAGAAGACAACCCGCACGGTGGTGAAGAATTCGCTCCCCGAAGCGCTTACGAGCGTGGGCGACCCGTTGTTGGAAATCTGTGCCTGCATCGCTGGAATGGCGGTGGCCAAGGCGATCAAGCAAACGGATCGTGAGAGTTTTCTCACGTTGCGGAACAGGTACATCCTTTTCATTACAACAATTCAGCGGTGTTACGTCAGCAGGAAGCCAAGCAGATCGCAATAGCATTGGCAATTCAATTTTTCGCAGGCAGGAGGTCGGTTTCTCTCC
The DNA here is from genome assembly GCA_965214825.1 of uncultured Pedosphaera sp. Lineage (GTDB taxonomy): Bacteria > Verrucomicrobiota > Verrucomicrobiia > Limisphaerales > AAA164-E04 > UBA2970. The sequence goes on along the minus strand of OZ243981.1, from coordinate 3,698,638 downwards.
GTTACAACTGCTCTTCGGGTGCCTGCGCCAGATGCCTTGCCGCGCTCTTGACAGGGGCGCCGGGTTTCGGTCAAGCTCCGCCATGCCAAAGATTCGAGATGCTTGCCTGAGTTGTTGGTTTGCCGGGGCGGCGATGTTTTTTTTGTCCTCCGGGGTTCTTTGTGGGGCGCCGGCGATTCCCGGCGTGGAGCGGCTTTCCGCTAAGGATCGCGCCGAAGCGGCGTTACTGGGGGAGATACTCATCGGCGAGCTGGCTTGTACGCAATGCCACCGGGCAGCGTCCAATCAGGAACGGCTTTGGAACAAGGTGGCGCCAGATTTGAGTGCTGTCGGTTCTCGTGTAACGCCGCAATATCTTCAGCGTTTTTTGGCGTCTCCATATGAGGCGAGGCCCGGCAGCACGATGCCGGACCTCTTGCATGCGGCGGATGCCGCCGAGCAGGAACGGGCTGTGGAGGAGCTTGTTCATTTTCTGACTTCGCTGGGAGGTCCGATGGCGCCTTCGCAAGTTGGCGGCACGCCGGAAGCGTTGGAGCAGGGTAAGGAACTTTTTCACACAATCGGCTGCGTGGCTTGCCACGGTCCCCAAGAAGGCGCCCTTGCCGGCGCTTCTGTTGGCAGATTCAAACCCCTCGGCGATCTGGCTTCCAAAACCACCGTTGATGCGCTCGCGCAGTTCCTCCTGAATCCACATGAAGTCCGCCCCTCCGGCCGCATGCCCTCTCTTTGGCTGAGCGAGGAGGAGGCGCGGGCAATCAGCGTATATCTCTTGCGCGAACAACTCGACGCCCCGCAGTCCAAAGACGCGCCGCCGGTTTCGCTGCCCGGTTTGCATGTCGATTATTACGAGGTGGAACCGCTGCAAAAGCTGCCCGACTTTGCCGCGCTCGAACCTGCCGCGCAGGGGACGGCGGCCGGCGTCGCTCTCAAAAATCTCCCCTTCAAGCGGCGCTCGAACCATTACGCGCTCCGTTTTCACGGCCAAATCCTTTTGCCTCGCGCGGGCGAATACCACTTTGCGACGCATTCGGACGACGGCTCCGCAATGTTCATTGACGGCGAGAAGGTGGTGGACAACGATGGCAACCACGGGATGCAGCGACGCCAAGGCAAACGCCGACTCGCCGCTGGCCCCCATGCCTTCGAACTCGTCTATTTCAACGGCGGCGGTGGCGGCGGGCTGAATGTCTCTTGGAACGCCGGCGAGGAACAAGGGCAATGGCGCCCGCTGCCCGGCAACATTTTCAGACGCCCCGGCGGCATCCCCATGATACCGCTAGGAACCGCCGTTTTCCAAACGGACGTCGTCAAAGCCGCTGCCGGCAAGCAGCAATTCCAGTCGCTGGGCTGCGCTTCCTGCCATCAGCTGGACGAGGTGCCGCCCGTCTCGCAGGCCAAAGCGCTTGACGAGTTGAACACCGCCGCCGGCTGCTTAAGCAGCGACATCCGGCAGGGACTGCCCGATTACCGACTCAGCAACCAACAGCGGCAGCAAATAATCGCCGCCCTCAAAACCCGCCGCCAATTCACCCAGCCCCGCTCGGCCAAAGACCAGATACAAAAGACTCTGGCGGCCTTCAACTGCTATGCCTGCCATCGACGCGACAGCATCGGTGGTCCCGGCGCCGAACTCGCCGCCAACTACTTCCATTCTATCGGCGACATCGACTTGGGCGAAGAAGGCAAAATCCCCCCCTCTCTCGACCATGCCGGCGCCAAGTTAAAACCCGCTGCTATCGCCAGCATCTTGGATTCCCAAACCCTTCACGTCCGCCGCCACCATATGAAAACCCGAATGCCGGACTTCGGCCTCGAAAATCTTTCTGCATTCGTCCGGCACCTCGGCGCCGTAGACGGCCATCCCGAACCGAGCGCCGAGCCTCCCTTTGATGAAGCTGCCGCCAGAATCGGCAGACGTTTTGTGGGGACGGCCGGGTTGGCCTGCATCACTTGCCACCAAATCGCCGGCCAAAAAGCCGTCGCCATCCAAGGCATCGACCTCGCCATGACTTACGACCGCGTCCAACCCGGCTGGTTCGAACAGTTTCTTCGCCGCCCCGCCCGATTCCAACCGGGCACCCGCATGCCGCAATTCTGGCCCGAAGGCCAATCACCCTTCCCAAACATTCTTGGCGGAAACGCAAAGCGGCAAATCGAAGCCATCTGGTTCTACCTCTCGCTGAAAAATTCCCTTCCCCTACCCGAAGGCATTGTCCCGGAAGGCAAGGTGACGATGGAGATTCTTCCCGCTAAAACGCCGATCGTTCACCGCACTTTCATGCAAGACGTCGGGCCTAGAGCGATCCTCGCCGGCTTCCCGGAAAAGTTGAACACGGCCTTTGATGCTAATGTCGTCCGCCTGGCCAAAGTCTGGCGCGGGCGCTTCTTCGACCACTCCGGTGTGGAGAGCGGGCGTACGGACCGATTCCTCAGCCCGCTCGGCGAAGATGTTCTCGACTTGCCGCCGGGGCCGGCCTTTGCCCGAATCGCCTCACTACAAGCGCCTTGGCCGATTGCGGAAAAAACCAGTCGAGATACTGGCGGGCATTTTCTCGGCTACCGATTGGGCGCCGATCGCCGGCCGACCTTTCGCTACCGCCTGGGAGAAACGGTCATTGAAGAAAAACCCGAACCCGTTCTGCAGCCCGGCGGCGCCATTTTGAAGCGGTCTTTCCAAATCCATGGCCTTGCGGATACCTCGCTCTACTTTCTAGCTGCCCAGGGACTGTCGATTGCCGATCAAGGAGGGCGAGAGTATGCAATCGACGGCAACCTCCGCGTTCAGCTGGACGCTTCGCCGGAAATCCAGCCCTTGATTCGAACGGACGGCGGGCGGCAACAATTGCTCGTGCCAATCCGCACCCAAAATGGAACAGCATCATTGACCCAAACTTTGGCTTGGTAACCGACGGAAAAGTTTTATGCAGCACTGGAAGACTCACACAACACTTTGGCTGGCCGGTTTGACACTGGCCGCCGCCGCGTCCGAATCCGAATACTACCGGATGGACACCCTGCCTGCCGACAATCTGCGGATGGAAGTCGGCGCCATGATGCTCCGGCAAGACGGGCGCATAATGGTCGGCACTCGCACCGGAGAAATTTACATCATCGAAAACGCCTACGGCCCCCCGGAAAAAGCCACCTTCAAACTCTGGACGCGCGGCATCGCCCAACCCCTCGGCCTTCTCGAACATGAGGGATGGATTTACACGGCCCAACGCGGCGAACTCACGCGAATGAAAGACACCGACGGCGACGACCAATGCGACCTCTTTGAAAACGTCTGCGACGATTGGGAAATCAGCGGAAATTACCACGAATACAACTTCGGCCCCCGGCTCGGCCCCGACGGCTTCCTCTGGATCACAACCAACAAACCCTTCGGCGGCGAACCCTACGGCCGCGCCCATTGGCGAGGCTGGGCTCTGCGCATCGACCCGAAAACCGGCAAAATGTTTCCCGTGAGCGCGGGATTGCGCTCGCCCGCCGGCATCGAAAACAGCCCCTGGGGCGATGTATTCTACACTGACAATCAGGGCGAATGGTGCAACGCCTCAAAACTTTCCCACCTCGAATTCGGCGACTACCACGGCCACCCGCACGGATTGATCACCAAAACCTTCGCCGGGCCGCCCTTCAACAACTTTCCCCCGCCAGTCTCTGGCACTTTTATGAAAGACATGCACTTGCAAAACCCGCATTTCAAAATGCCCGCCGTCTGGTTTCCCTACGACAAAATGGGCAAAAGCCCCAGCGGCATGAAATGGGACTTGACCCAAGGCGGCTTCGGCCCCTTTGCCGGGCAACTCTTCGTTGCTGACCAACACCATGCCAGCATCATGCGCGTTGTGCTGGAAAAGGTCAGCGGCCACTGGCAAGGTGCCTGCATCCCCTTCCGCGAAGGCTTCCAATGCGGCATCATCCGCATCTGCTTCGGCAAAGACCACTCCCTCTTCGCCGGCCAATCCAACGCCGGCTGGGGCGGGCGAGGTAACCGTCCCTGGGGCATCCAACGCCTCCGCTGGACTGGCAAAGTCCCCTTTGAAATCCATACCGTCCAAGCCCGGCCAGACGGCTTCAAACTCAGCTTCACCCAGCCGGCTGACTTCGCCAAAGCCGCCAACCCCGCCAACTACTCCGGCGAAAGCTACACCTACAAACTCGAAAGCCGCTACGGCGGCCCCGAAGACGACAAAAAACCGCTCAAAATTACTGCTGCCACCGTCGCCGCCGATGCCAAAAGCGTTACCCTCACCATCACCCCCCTCCGTGCCGGCTACGTTCACGAACTGCGCCTCAAAAACCTCACCAACCAAAACGGCCTGCCACTCCTACACGAAGAAATCTACTACACCCTAGTGCACCTTCCCAAAAACTTTACCCTCTGACCCCGCCTGCATTCAGAGACCTAGCGCGACTATAAATTCCGCCGACATGCAAATCGCCATCCTCTCCGACATCCACGACAACATCGACGCCCTCCACCGAGCCTTGAAACAACTCCGGCATACCGACGCGCTCCTCTGCTGCGGCGACCTCTGCTCCCCCTTCATTATCAACGAACTCGGCCAAAACTACCCCAGCAACATCCACATCGTCTTCGGCAACAACGACGGCGACCCCTTCCGCATCACACAAAACAGCCGAGCCTTTCCCCACATTCAACTTCACGGCGAAATGGCCGAACTCGCCCTCGACGGCTGCCGCTTCGGTTTGACTCACTACGACAACATCGGCCGCATCTTCGCCCAATCCGGCCGCTATGACATCGTCTGCTTCGGCCACAACCACCAATTCGAAATCTCTCAAACCGGCGAAACCCTCCTCCTCAACCCAGGCGAAATCCTCGGCGGCCTCACCGGCGCCTCCACCTTCGCCACCTTCGACACACAAAGCCGCCAAGCCCAGCGCTGCGAACTCCCCTAATCATCCAAAACTGCCTCGCGTGGGAGGCTTTTTCGCGGCCCCGTTTTCAGCGCCGCAACTCAGTCTGAGGTTTCTGAAACCAATCAGTTGACCAAATCCGGCGAATCTTTCAGCTGCGCTCCTCAAGAATGGCTTGCCGCAGCCGGTCACGATCCCGAACAGACTTTGCCGAGTGATAAGTCACGCCGTCGCATTCAATACCCATCAGATAACAACCCGGTTTGTCAGGATCTTTGACTCCTATATTAATAAGAAACCGGCCTCGCCCACTTGGGGAACACACTCAAACCCTTCATTGCGCAGAGCTTCTATCACAGCGACCTCGAAATCGCTATCCAGTTGCCGGCCGGTCTTACATGCCGTCTGAGCCAGAACACTCGTCTTGCCACCCGCTTCGCAGAACTTCAGAAATTCACGCAAAGCACAAACGCCACGACTGGAGTTCGGTTCGGCAAGAATGTCCCCCGATTTCATAGAGCTGAAAACACACATCCGATTCTTCGCGTTCATCGCCACAACACCCAGCGTTTCTTGCGAGTGTTTCTGCAAATGTTCGCGCACCGCTCCGACAATGATCCGCTCCTCTTCCAAGTTCCGCCGAATCGAAGTCCGAGGGCGTTGCAAATTGCATGCATGCTTGAGCAAACCAGCCAGGGACTCGATATTGTTGATTACTCGTTGAAATTGGCAGAGAATGGCTAAACGATAACAAAAATTGCGTCTGACAAAGCTGTAAATGTGCCTCTTGCTTTGTATGTAAAAGTTATTCTTTTTTGCTTTACCATCTGCGTGGAAAAATTGTCCAAGTAAGCGTTTATGTGCCTTTGCAACAGATTAGGATTGCGTTTTAGTTTCCATGAATCATCAAACGCGTTCATTTAACTACAAATAAGTAAATATTCTCGACTGCCGGAGACAGAACCTTTCCCTCCACGAGAAGTTTTGTAAAATTTCTCTTCGACTCGAACAGATTTATGGCGTTTCGCCATTCTCACCAAAGTCTCAATTTTAGGCAGCGAACGGTCGTTGTAACTGATTAGCCAATATGGGATTTCATCGGAGAGAGCGAACAGTTGGCGGAAGGAATGTTTAATATCAGCCGTTTTGTCGAAACCACTGTAGCGAGGTGGGTGGTAGCGTTGATTGCGGTTGATAAAAGCTTTGTCACTCCAACATTTAATGAAAGTTTCAAGAAGATGGTAGAAGGCTTGATAGTCAGCGTGACTGTTGCAGTAGGGTGGGTCATAGTAGGCAAGGTCTATTTTGGATGTTGGGAGATTCGGCAATAATTCCAAAATATTTTCGTTGTAGCTTTTATTTTCCTTCCCGTTGTCAAAGATAGCAGTGTTATAGTTGGGTAATAATTCCATAAACAGATCTCGAATTGGTCGAGCAATGCTAGGGTTGCGTTTGGTTTCTCGCCGGATCGCGGGCATATGGTATTGCACGAAGATGAGCAAAGTGTCCCATGATTGTTTTGCGGGTTAAACTTCGACACATAACCGCGATGGCAAGATTGCGTTTGTAGGGGCAATTAAGAAATTTAATGTTGGCGCGAAAATTGTCAAGAAAAACACATTCAGCTTCAATGAAAAAAATATCTTTGAAGCGCATCATGGTAGTGGTGCGCTTTTCATTTTCGGAAAATAGTACTGCCAAATCGCTTTCCGTTAATATCGCTTGCTTATTTTCCACTAGAGCAACGCCAGCAGCATGGCAGAAACTAAGAAAATCGTTTGTATACACAGCATAACCGTGTTTTTTCATTTCAAAAGCAACCGATTGAGAACCGGAGAAGCCGTCTAATACTGTGTTTGTGCCTTCGGGGATGAAGTCACATATCCACGGGAGAAGTTTATGTTTTGCACCGAGGTATTGAGGATCGGGCATCCGGTAGTGGAATTTCCTTTGTGCACGGTGGAATTCACTTTCTGCAAAATCTAAACTAAGGCCAATTTGTTGCATAATTCAACTGGATTCATAAAACTCTCGCGTTAATTGTGAAGCTAAATTTGGCAGCGCAAGAGAAAAATCAACCCGGAGTTTTTCTCGCAGGGAGAGGTTGGGCATGATGTCTTCGCCAGAGTAACGGATGGTGTATGGGTAAATTCCGGTTTGAGTGTTCAGCCGTCCTTTATGTAAGCGAACCGGCAGCAGAAATAGCGGCGCAAGGCATGGTTTATCGGTGCTGTCGTCGTACCACTCTAAAAACCCCAGGGCGAGGTAGAGGATGTTTGTTCCCATTTCTTCGATGGCTGAATTGGCTTTCTGCCGCAGCGTTTTGAGGCGGGTTTCTAACTCGGCGGGGTAGAAGAGCGTTTGAATGGCTTGCAAGCTGGAACCGATGGTGCGGCGAAAGTTGATTAAGCGGTTTTTCCGTGTGAGGTCGAGCAGCCGTTCGCGTAATGTTGCCAGCGCTTTCTGTGCGTTGTCTTCTTGTTCGCTCATTCTTTGTGTTGCGCGGGGCGCCGGCGTTAGGGAGTGGTTTCCGGGGGCGGTGTGTAGAGTTCAATGATGTGTCCGTCCGGGTCGGCGATGTAGATTTGCAGGGCGCCGTCGGGTCGCTGGCGACGAGGCAGGCAGGGAATGTTCAGGGCGGTGAAGTGGGTTTCCCAAGCGTCGATGTCGTCCACCATCAGGGCGTAGTGGTTGCCGCGGGGGTGCGAGTGAACGGGTTCGGTGCGGCCGCCGATGAGGTGGAGTTCTTGATGGGCGCCGAGGCGGAACCAAGCACCGGGGAAGTTGAAGGCAGGCCGGGCGATGAGCTGGAGTTTCAGCGCTCGCCGGTAAAAGTCGCTGCTCTTGCCAACATCCCGCACGTGGAGGGCGATGTGGTTAAGTTCCAGGTGGATCATCTTTTGCGGGGAAAGTAGCAAAGGGGCATTTGCTTGGAAAGTCTGCGGGCTTGGGTGGTGTTGAATGAGCCCAGGCAGGGGTGCTTGTGCCGCATTGAGAAGTCTCGTTTGCAGGTTGGTTTCGTGTTTGACTGTCTTTGTGAGCGGGGTATCGGATGATTTGGAGGCGAGGTATGAGCGGTTGAAGCGCCTTTATGAGGTGAGCAATATCATTCATTCGTCTTTAGATTTGCAGCAAGCGCTGGATCTCATTCTGGGGCAGGCACTGAGGTTGACGCGGGCGAATTCAGCTTCGGTGTCTTTGGTGAATCCCACGACGGGTTTTTTAGAGATTGAAGCGGCCTGCGGTTTGCCGCCCGGTTCGCGCGGCTTGCGGTTGCGGGTGGGGCAGGGGATTACGGGATGGGTGGTGCGCACGGGCAAGCCGGCTCGCAGTGGGGATGTGTCTCGGGACGCCCGTTATTTTCCTGTACGCGGCGGGGTGTGTTCGGAGTTGGCGGCGCCATTGGGTATTGGGGAGGAGGTTCGAGGTGTGCTCAATGTCGATTCCGATGTGAAGGAGGCTTTCAGTGCCGAGGATCAAGCGCTCTTGGAGGCGTTAGCTGTGCAGGCGGCGCGGGTGATTCAGAACACTTGGCTTTATGAACAGTTGCGGTTCAAGGCGCGGATGTTCGAGTCGCTGGCGACGGTGAATCAAATCATCCAGTCGGCGGTGAATTTGGACGAAGCGTTGAATGCGGTAACGCGGGAAGCCCGCAATTTGATGTCGGCGAAACTTTGTTCGCTGCTGCTGCTGGATGCAAGTGGCGGCGCTTTGGAGCTCCGCTCGGCAATCGGCGCGGGGCAGAATTATCTGGGAAAGCCACGTTTGGACATTCGGGAGAGCATTGCCGGTAGTGTCGTGCGGAGCCACCGCCCGGTGCAAGTGTCCGATGTCCGCGCTTCGGGGATTTATCAACATACGGCGGTGGCCGAAGTTGAAGGGCTTGTTTCTCTCCTCTGCGTGCCGTTGATTCATCGGAAGGATTGCATCGGTGTGATCAATATTTACACCGGCCGGCGGCATAACTTTTCGGATGAAAAGATTCACGTTTTGACGGTTTTCGCTTCTGCTGCGGCAACCGCCATCGAGCGGGCAAGGCTTTACGAACATATACGGGGGTTGGAGGAAAAGCTCCGGCAGAACGAAAAGCTGTCGGCCCTCGGCTTGTTGGCGGCGGAGATTGCCCACGAAATCCGCAATCCGTTGACAGTAATGAAGATGATTTACCACGCGTTGAATTTGGAGTTCGCTGCCAAAGACCCCCGCTCCAAAGACGCCCGGCTGCTAGGCGAGAAGATGGACCACCTCAACCGAATTGTGGAGCGGATTCTGGCCTTCGCCCGCCAGAGCGATCCCCTGTGGGAAGTGGTGGATGTCAATTCGCTTCTCGACGATTTGGGGCTTTTGACCCGCCACAAGCTGAAGCAACACAAAATCGAATTGCGCTGCGAATTGGATGCGGACATCCCGCGTCTGGAGGCCGATGCCACCAAGCTCGAACAGGCGTTTTTGAACCTCACACTCAACGCCGTGGAGTCAATGCCACAGGGAGGCCGCTTGACCATTCGCACGAAACAGCTGGCCGCCCGGCATCGGGATTTGCAGGTGGAACAGATTGCGATTGAATTTGAAGACACCGGAGAGGGGATGACCGAGCAGACCATGTCGCGGGTATTCCGCTCGGTTTTGGACAGTCAAAAGCCTTCGGGCACCGGGCTGGGATTGGCGATTGTGAGCCGGATTGTGGAAGCGCATTCGGGAGAGGTCAAGCTCCGGTCGGCGATTGGCCGCGGCACCTCCTTCACGGTCATGCTGCCGATTGCACAATCCCCTTCTCCCAAAATGCCGCCGTCAGACAAGCCCTAGATAAACTCGTTGATCAAGCCTTCCAGCCACTCCTGACGGCCGCTTTCGTTCCAGGCGGGTTTGCCTTTTTTGAGGATGTATTGTTCGAGGTCGCGGAAGGAGGTTTTGCCGGACTCAATTTGGGCGCCGATGCCCGCATCCCAAGATCGATAGCGGTCTCGGATGAAAGCGTCCAGGCGGCCGTCAGCACGAATCGCTGCCGCTATCCGAAGCCCGCGGGCGAAGGCATCCATGCCCACGATGTGGCCGTGGAACAAGTCCTCCGGCGTAAAACTTTCTCTTCGGACTTTGGCATCGAAGTTGACGCCTCCGGAGGCGATGCCGCCGTTTCTGAGAATGGTCAGCATACATTGGGTTGTGAGATAAATGTCTGTGGGAAATTGATCAGTGTCCCAGCCGAGCAGTAGATCGCCGGTGTTGGCGTCGATTGAACCGAGGGCGCCGGCCGCCGCCGCTGCTTCCATCTCATGGTGCATCGTGTGTCCGGCCAAGGTGGCGTGATTGGTTTCTACGTTGAGCTTGAAGTGATCGGCCAAATCGTATTCCCGCAGGAAGTTTAGGCAGGCAGCAACGTCGGAGTCATATTGATGTTTGGTGGGTTCTTTCGGCTTGGGTTCGATATAGAATTGCCCTTCAAATTGGATTTCCTTCTTGTAATCAACTGCCAGATGCAGGAACTGGGCCAAGTGGTCCATCTCGCGTTTCAAATCCGTGTTCAACAAAGTGGTGTAACCTTCCCGTCCACCCCAGAAGACGTAGCCTTCCCCTTGGAGTTCTTTGGTTACTTCCAGAGCTTTTTTGACTTGAGCGGCGGCGTAGGCGAAGACGTCTGCATTACAACTCGTGGCGGCACCGTGAAGGTAGCGCGGATGCGCAAACAGGCAAGCCGTCCCCCACAGCATCTTGATTCCTGTGCGCTTCTGCTCGGCCTTCAACACCTTGACAACCGCATCCAAATTGCGGTTAGCCTGCCGCAGGCTTCCGCCCTCCGGCGCCACATCCCGATCGTGAAAAGCATAAAACGGCGCGCCCAATTTCTCGAAAAACTCGAAAGCAACCCGCGCGCGGTTCTGGGCGTTCTTCACCGAATCCGTGCCGTCCTCCCAAGGGCGAACAGCCGTGCCCACACCGAAGGGATCGGAAAGAACGTTTCGGAACGTATGCCAATAAACCACAGAAAACCGCAGGTGCTCTTTCATGGTCTTACCCTCGATCACCTCGTCTTCATTGTAATGCTTGAACGAAAGAGGGTTCCTAGACTGAGTGCCTTCGTAACGGATTTTTTTGATTTTCGGGAATGCTGCAGTAACCATAATAAAGTGTTTGAGGAACTTGTCCGCAACGATTGGAATGAAAAACGGGCGGAACCGTCAAGTCCAAAGTAAGGCCGAGTCGAAGCAAACAATGTGGGGCAGACACTCGTAAGAGTGGTTTTAACCCACTTCTTGTCTACCCTTGTTATCTGCTCACGTTGGCCTATCCCTCCGGGCGCAGGCGGAAGAATCGAGCCGAGACCGCCCGCACTTGCGGCTCCTGTATGCGCAGCGGAGACGACACCGCTCCCACTTCTTCCCATATCCCATTCACTTCTCCCGTCGATTGCAGAATGCCCCCACTCCATCGTATCGACACGTCACCCGCTTCTAACCTCTTTATCGCCACGCGCTCCGCTGGAACCGCCGGCTCGTAAAACACGATCGCCGCCTTCGCGTAACCGAACAGCCGCAGTTTCCCAATCTCCATTCCCACCGGCGCCCGCAACTCTTCCAACGGATTGCCCCCTCCACGTTCAGCGATGCCAAACTCTCCAAGCCCTTCATCCCCGCGGGCAAGGCCAACGACGTCAACCCTTGCTCCGCCAAGTCCAACGCCTTCACTGCTTCCAACTCCGCCCCCGTCAGCGGTTCGTTCGCTGCCTTGCCCAACGCCGCTTCTATCGCCCGACGAACCGCCAAGTCCGCAACCCAAACCGCCGTCGCAGGATCGTCTAGCACAATCTCCTCCTTCGCATAGCCGCTTACCGCCAACTGCCCGATGTCCAACCCCACTGGCGCCCGCAATTGCTCCAACGGATTACCCTCCAAATGCAGTTCCCGCAAACCCGCCATGCCCGCTGGCAAGGTCAAGTCCCGCAGTCCGTTGCCTTCCAGGTGCAAAGTCTCCAGCTTCGCCAACCCGCCCGGCAGAGTCAGCACGGCCAACCAGTTGCTCGCCAAGTTTAGCCAGCGCAAGTTCGTTAAGCCCGCAGGCAAGCTCGGCTCTCGCAACCCGTTGCCTTCCAGATTTAAAGTCTCCAGCTTCGCCAAACCCGCCGGTAGAGTCAGCACGGCCAACCGGTTGCCGTGGAGCCAGAGTTCCTTCAAGCCCGGCAACTCCGGCAAGCTCAACTCGCTCAACTGATTGTTGCCTAGGTCCAGCCAAGCCAAACCCGTCAAACCTGCCGGCAAAGCCAGCGCACTCAAGCCCTGTCCCGACAAATCCAGCGCCGCCACCTGCGCTAAGTCTTCCGCCGTCAACGGTGCCCACGCCCTTTTCTCCAGCGCTTGCTCAATCACACGCCGAACCCGCTCATCGGCCACCGTCACTGTCGAGACAGGCAAACCCGTTGCCGAGTCGTAAAAAACAACCGAGTCTTTCGAGTAACCGATGAGCTAAAGCGCACTCAAATTGAAATCCAGCGGAACAGCCACCTGCTTCAACCGGTTGCCCGTGAGATTCAGCGCCGCCAAACTCGCCAAGCCCGTCGGCAAGGTCAACTCCGTCAAGGCATTGCCAGCAAGGTTCAGCGTTTCCAACTGCGTCCACTCGCTCGGCAGAGTCAATGCCGTCAAGCCGTTGCCGCTGAAGTTCAATTCCCGCAGCCCTGTCCATTCGCTCGGCAGAGTCAGCGCGGCCGGGGCGTTGTCTCGCAAGTCCAACGTTTCGAGGTTCATCGCCCCTTCCAACCCGGCCAAACTCCGAATCTTCGGGCGGTTCAACTCTTCTGTCCAGTGGACGTCCAATGCGGTTAAGCTCGCCAGCTCCTCCGCAGTGATTGCTTCGCCAGCGCCCTTCTCCAAAGCCGCCCGCACTGCCGCTTGCAAGCCAATGTCCGGCAGAAGCGAATCCGGCCAGTAACGAATCACATCCTCTTTGGCAAACCCGAACAATTGCAGCCAGTCGAGGTTGAAATCCGCCGGCACCGCTAAACTCTGAAGTGGATTACCCGAGACACTCAGCTCATTTAAACGGGACATCTTGGTCGGCAAAACCAAGTCCGTCAATTGATTGCTGTTGAGATTGAGCTCCTGCAAGCTCGGCAGTTCGTCCGGCAAGTCGAGCGCCGTCAGTTGATTGTCCCTGAGATAGAGGCGCTGCAAGTTGGGCAGTTCGTTGAAAGGGATGGTGATGGAGATGAGTCTCCGTCTAGCGAGGTTGAGTGTGATGACATCGGCGGAGACAGTTGTTTCCCAAGGCTGGACGCGGGTTTCCCAACTGAGGTGTTCGCCGGTGATAGTGACGGTTTGGGCGCAGAGGTCGGAAGCCATCACAAACGCAAGCAAAACAAGCAGCGCCAAGGTGGCAAAGGTGGGGGCAGGCTTCCAGCCTGCGCGAGCAGACAAGATGTCTGCTCCACACTCTGCTCCACTTTTACAATGTTCAGATGAGCACCCCGGCGATGGCGGCGGTCATAAAGGCCGCAATGGAGCCCCCGATCATGGCCCGCAGCCCGAGGCGTGCGAGGTCCTGGCGGCGCTTGGGAGCAATCCCTCCAATCCCGCCGATCTGAATCGCGATCGAAGAAAAGTTGGCAAAGCCAGAAAGGGCGTAGGCAGCTATCGCTGCCGAGCGGTCAGAGATGGTGCCCGCCGACATCCCGTCCGCCAGCCCCAGATAGGCGACGAACTCTGTGGCCACCGTCTTGAGACCCATCAGCGATCCCACCTCGGCGGCGTCTTGCCACGGTACGCCCATGACCCATGCCACCGGCGCCAGAAGCACTCCCAGGATGCCCTCCAGCGACAGCCCGGACAGACCTACGAGACCCCCCGCCCACCCCAGCAGCCCGTTGACGAGCGCGATCAGAGCCAGGAAGGCCAGCAGCATGCCCCCCACATTTGCCGCCAGCCGGAGTCCCTCTCCTGCCCCCCGCGCCGCCGCCTCGATCACATTCACATCGGGGCGCTCCACCTTCGTCCTCATGCCGCTCGCTGTCTCCGATTTTTCCTCCTCGGGCACCATGAGCTTGGCAACCACCAAGGCAGCGGGTGCAGACATCACCGAGGCGGCCATCAGGTGTCCGGCAATGTCGGGAAAGAAGCCCACGAGCATTCCCGCATACGCCGCCATCACTCCGCCAGCCACGGTCGCGAAGCCGCCAGTCATTATGGCCATCAGCTCGGAGCGGGTCATGCCGTTCACGAAGGGCTTGACCAGGAGAGGGGCTTCTGTCTGCCCAACAAAGATGTTTCCTGCCGCCGACAGGGTTTCAGCCCCGCTGGTTCGCATAGTGCGCCACATGATCCAGGCGATCCCGCGCACCAGCCACTGCATGAGGCCCAGGTGGTAGAGAACCGTCATGAGCGAGGCAAAAAATATGATTGTGGGCAGCACATTAAAGGCCACAAACGCCCCCGTGCGGGCCACGTATTGGCTGCCCTCGGCTAGACCGGGGTCTCCCGCAGTTCCGGTGCCGACTGGGACGGTGTTGTAGACCAAGTCACCAAAGAGGAAGCGTGCCCCTTCGAGGGTGAAGCCGACGACCGCGAGGATCGCTTGGTTCGCGACGTCGAAGATGCCTGCGCCTACTGGCGTGCGCAGGATCAGCACCGCAAAGACGATCTGGAGGGCGATCCCCCACAGCACCACGCGCCAAGGGATATTGCGACGGTTGCTGCTAAGTGCCCACGCCGAAAAGGCAAGGAGCAGGAGGCCCAACATGCCGCGCAGACGCGCCCAAATCCCGGGGGTATCCCGGAGATCGTCCGCCCGGTTCAGTGGATTGCCCGCGAGGTTCTGTTCCCGCAGCTTTGTCCATGCGGTCGGCAAGGTTGGCGAGGTCAAGGCGTTGTCCCGCAAGTCCAGTGTTTCGAGGTTCACTGCTGGTTCCAGGCCGGCTAGACTCCGAATCTTCGGACGGTTGGATTGTTCCGTCCATCGGGCGTTCAATGCCGTCAAGCCCGCCAGGTCGTCTGCGGTGATGGCTTCGGTTTCGCCTTTCCGAAGAGCTGCCCGCACTGCCGCTTGCAAGCCGATGTCTGGCAGAAGCGAGTTCGGGCGGTAACGGATCACGCGCTCTTTGGCAAACCCGCTCAACTGCAACCGGTCGAGGTTCCAACCTGCCGGCACGGCCAGGCTTTTGAGCGGATTGCCGCCGAGTGAGAGTGTCTGCAAGTTGGACAATTCGGCGGGCAAGGTCAGTTCTCTCAACTGATTGTTGTAGAGGTCTAGTTCTTGTAAGTTCGGCAGCGCCGGCAAGATCAGTTCCGTTAGTTGATTGTGATGGAGCCAGAGTGTCTGCAAGTTGGGCAATTCGGCGGGCAGGGTAAGGGCGGTGAGTCCCTGGTGGTCGAGTTTGAGTTCGGTGGACTCGGCGGCGAGGGTTGTGACCCAAGGCTGGCCGTTGCGTTCGCCGGTGAGGCGCAGGGTTTGCGCGTGGAGAGAGGGAGCCACCGCCAAGACAATCGGCAGCAGGCGGCAAAACAGGTTCCTCGTTTTCACGACGGCGGTTGTTGGAGGTTCGGTGTTTTTGTTTCGGGAGAGAAAACCATATACTGATTGCGGCGGCGTTGGCAATTCAATTGCGCGCAGTGAATAGTTGCGGGTTTGATCTGCCGCAATCTGTTTAGACATCGCCACAGAAGGCCCGGAAGAGCGGTTGGGAACCGACTTCTTGTCTGCCTTTCAGTGTGGGGCGTCTGCCCATCGAGCAGGCTTAAGAGTCTGCTCCGCATTTTGGGACGCGGCGGCGGCGTTTTGGTGTGCCGGGAAGGGAGTTGAGGAGGACGGCTTGGTTGATGGCTTGAAGTTTTTGCAGAGTTTTTCGACTTGGCGGCGGGCGACGATGGCTTTTTTGAGGGCTTCGTATTGCGGTTTGGAGAGGGAGATGGTGGCGCTTTTTTGTTTGATTTTGCGGGTCCAGATGTAGCGAGGTTTGGCGTGAGGGGTTTCGGGGGGCGGGTTGATTTGGACGACGCTTCCCCGAACGATCCAGGGGAGTTTGGCAAGTTTTGCTTGGTGTTTATCGAAGTCTTTTGGCCAGGCGCGGAGTTAGTGTTCCAGAGGGGCGGTTGGCATTTGGGGGCGGGGTTAGGGGCGGTAGTTGAGGTTGGGGGCGAGCCAATGTTCGATGTCGGCGAGGGGCATGCCTTTGCGGTTGGCGTAGTCGGCGGCTTGGTCTTTGCCGATTTTGCCGACGGCGAAGTATTTGGCTGCGGGATGGGAGAAGTACCAGCCGCTGACGCTGCTGGCCGGCCACATGGCGCAAGATTCGGTGAGGTGGATACCGGCGGTTTTTTCGACGTTGAGGAGGCGCCAAAGGGTTTGTTTTTCGGTGTGGTCGGGACATGCAGGGTAACCGGGGGCGGGTCGGATGCCTTGGTAGCGTTCGCGGATGAGGTCTTCGGAGGAGAGGTTTTCGTGTTTGCCAAAGCCCCATTCCCGGCGGGCGCGGGCGTGCAGGAGTTCGGCCAGGGCTTCGGCCAAGCGGTCGGCAAGGGCTTTCACCATGATGGAGTTGTAGTCGTCGTGCTCAGCTTCGAATCGAGCGCAGAGCAGATCGACGCCGTGGCCGACGGTGACGGCAAAGGTGCCCAAGTAGTCGGGGGTGCCGGTGGCGCGGGGCGCAACGAAATCGGCCAAGGCATAGTTCGGTTTGCCATCGCTTTTGTGGAGTTGTTGGCGGAGTGTGGGGAAGACAGCGAGGGGGGTGTTTCGGTTTTCGTCGGGATAGATGTGGAGGTTGTCTTGGAGGCTGTTGGCCGGGAAGAGGCCGAAGACGGCTTTGGGGGCGAGGAGTTTTTCCGAGATGATTTGGTTAAGCAGGGATTGGGCGTCATGGAAGAGTTCGGTGGCTTTGGCGCCGAGTTTGGGATCGCTCAGGATGGCGGGGTGCCGGCCTCGGAGTTCCCAGGCATGGAAGAATGGCGACCAGTCGATGAATGGGACGATGTCTTTGAGGGGGATGTCGTTGACGATGCGGGCGCCAGTTTGTTCGGGTTTTGGCGGTTGGTAGTTTGGCCAGTCCCATTGGGCGCGGTTGCGGCGGGCGGCTTCGAGTGAGAGGAGGGGTTTGGTTTGTTTTTGAGCGTGACGTTTTCGGATGGCGTTTTGTTGGCTGGTGTTTTGGGCGATGAAAGCGTCTTTTTGCGCCGGGTTGAGGAGGGCGCCGACGGTGGCAGCTGCTTTGGAGGCGTCGAGGACATGCACGGTGGGATGCCGGTAATGGGGGGCGATTTTGACGGCGGTGTGGGCTTTGCTGGTGGTGGCGCCGCCGATGAGCAACGGCTTTTGGAGGTTCAAGCGCTGCATCTCTTTGGCTACGTGCGCCATCTCGTCGAGGGACGGCGTGATGAGGCCGCTTAGCCCGATGATGTCCGCTTGCTGTTTTTCGACTTCTCGCAGGATTTTTTCGCAAGGCGCCATAACGCCTAGGTCGATGACTTGATAATTGTTGCAGTTGAGGACGACGGCGACGATGTTCTTTCCGATGTCGTGCACATCTCCCTTAACGGTGGCAAGCAGGATTTTGCCGGTCGAGCGGCGGCTGGCGGATTGTTTTTCCTGTTCCATAAAGGGGAGGAGGTAGGCGACGGCTTTCTTCATCACTCGGGCGCTTTTGACGACTTGGGGCAAGAACATTTTGCCGGCGCCGAAGAGGTCGCCGACGAGGTTCATCCCTTCCATGAGCGGGCCTTCGATGAGGCGCAGGGGCTCCTTGTAGGCTTGCCGCGCTTCTTCGACATCGGCGTCGATGTAATCCGAAATGCCTTTGACCAGGGAGTGTTTGAGCCGTTCTTCGACGGCCGCGCAGCGCCATGGATCGGGCTTGGCTTTTGACTTGGCATCGGCCTTGACGGAATTGGCAAAGTCGATGAGCCGGTCTGTGGCGTCTGGACGGCGGTTGAGCAGCACGTCTTCAACCCGTTCGAGGAGGGCAGGCGGAATCTCCTCATAGACGGCGAGTTGCCCGGCGTTGACGATGCCCATGTCCAACCCGGCCTGAATCGCATGATACAGGAAGGCTGAGTGCATGGCTTCCCGGATGGTGTTGTTGCCGCGAAAGGAAAAGGAGATGTTGCTCACGCCACCGCTAACTTTGGCGTGGGGCAGGTTTTTTTGGACCCAACGGGTAGTCTCGATGAAGTCCACCGCATAGCTGTTGTGCGCCTCAATGCCGGTGGCGACGGTCAGGATGTTGGGATCGAAGATGATGTCTTGCGGGGGGAAGCCAAGGCGATCAACTAGCAACCGGTAGGAGCGCCGGCAAATCTCGATACGGCGGGCGCAGGAATCAGCCTGCCCCCGTTCATCAAAGGCCATCACGACCGCCGCGGCGCCGTATTGCCGGATTTTCCGCGCCTGCGCCAAGAACGGCTCTTCGCCTTCTTTGAGGCTGATAGAGTTGACGACGGCTTTGCCTTGCACGCATTTCAAGCCCGCTTCCAGGACGCTCCATTTGGAGCTGTCAATCATGACAGGCACGCGCGCGATGTCTGGCTCGGCAGCGATCAAGTTGAGGAAATGGGTCATGGCCGCTTCCGCGTCCAACATGCCTTCATCCATGTTGATGTCGAGAATTTGAGCGCCGTTCTCCACTTGCTGCCGGGCCACTCGCAGAGCGTCCTCAAACCGGTTGTTAAGGATGAGTTTCGCAAAGCGGGGCGATCCGGTTACATTCGTCCGTTCGCCGATGTTGACAAAGTTAGTTTCGGGCGTGATTTGCAGGCAATCCAGCCCGCTCAACCGCAGGTCGTGATCGGGCCGGCGGAACTTGCGCGGCGGAAGCTCTCGAACCGCTTCGGCAATCGCCGCAATGTGCGCCGGCGTCGTTCCACAACACCCGCCGACGAGATTCAGCCAGCCGCTCCGCGCCCAATCCGCCAATTGCGGGGCAAGGCTTTCAGGCGTCTCCGGGAAACCGGTGGGCAAGAGCGGATTGGGCAGCCCGGCGTTGGGATGGCAACTGACGGGCAGGGGCGCGAGCTTGGCCAGTTCTTCCATCAACGGGCGCATCTCTTTGGGGCCGAGGGCGCAGTTCATGCCCACGCTCAGCAGAGGGAT
Source organism: uncultured Pedosphaera sp. (assembly GCA_965214825.1). Lineage (GTDB taxonomy): Bacteria > Verrucomicrobiota > Verrucomicrobiia > Limisphaerales > AAA164-E04 > UBA2970. The sequence goes on along the minus strand of OZ243981.1, from coordinate 3,679,684 downwards.
ATGCTCCATCGAGGTGAGAAACGCTTCCACAGTTTGCCCGGTAACGCCGCGATTGCCGCCCGCCTGAATGAAAGTGACAGAGGCCATCAGCGGCAGCCGGCGGCCGGTTTCCGCGAACAATTGCTCGATGGCGAAAAAGGCGGCCTTGGCGTTGAGCGTGTCAAAGATGGTCTCCACCAGCAGAATATCTGCCCCGCCGTCCGCCAAGCCCCGCGCTTGCTCCCGGTAAGCGGCCACCAATTCGTCGTAAGTGATGCCCCCAACCCCGGGCTGGTTGACATTGGTGGAAATGGACGCGGTCTTCGTTGTCGGTCCCATCGCTCCCGCAACAAAACATTGCCTGCCTGGATGCTCTTCCCGAAACCGCTCCACCGCCCGCCGCGCCGCCTCCGCGCCGGCCCTAGCCAGCGGATACGCCAATTTGGGCATGTCGTAATCCGCCAGCGAAACCGCCTGCGCGTTAAAGGTGTTAGTCTCGATAATGTCCGCCCCAGCTTCGAGATATTCAAGATGAATCCGCGTAATCCGCTCGGCCTGCGTCAGATTCAACACCTCGTTATTGCCGCTCAAATCCTTCCGCCAATCCCGGAAACGTTCGCCGCGAAACTGCGCCTCGGAAAGCTGACAACGCTGGATCATCGTGCCCATCGCCCCGTCGAGAATCACAATCCGATCCCGCAAAAGGGAACAAATCCGCTCGCTCAAATTTGTCGTCTCAGAAGGCATCAACGTTTGCCTCTATGTGGGGCAGACACTCGCAAGAGCGGTTTGAACCAACTTCCTGCCTGCCCTCCTCAAGCCAGCAGAAACAATAGCAATCCCACCTCAGCAAGGCAAGAGACAAATCAATGAATCAGGATTCATTGATTTGATTGTAAAAAGGCCATCCGCTGTTGGAATGCTACAGGTAATGAGTGCAGCCGGATTATTCTTGCCTGCCGAAAAACCCCAAAGCGTTGCGGCCTGTCGAGCAACTTTTGAATGAAGAGCAGCGAATGTTGGGAGTGTTGGTTGAGCGTGCAGCGGCCAGCGGCCTGCTCTTCAATTCACAGATTGCGGCTCACAGACTCCCGACCGCTGCAGCAGACTCAATCTTCCGATCAACCGTTGAAGCCGGGCGCTTCACCTTCCAGTCCGGGCAAACCCTTCAGCACGCATCTGCTCCATTTCCACCGGGGGGGGGGGGGCAGGCAAACGGTGCCATCCTCGTTGACGGGCATGGGATAACTCTGGGAGTTATAGCGGTCGATGATGCGGTAATTGGTGCCTTCAAAGTTTTTGACCGGATCGCCGTCCTTGTCCACAAGAACGCCTCCCTTAATAGACACAAGCGGAAACAAATCCGGCCGCAATGCTTTCAAAGTCGGATCGCCTTCTTCAATACTCCGCTTGAATTGATACCGTTGATTGGCGTAGAATGTCTGCGCTTCTTCATACCAGCTTTCGTAGGGAACCAGCATCTCTTCCTCGCCGGATAACAGGGCTTTACCCATCTCGTCTCTGTGACTCAGACCGCGTTTAATACCATATCCCATCGTATTCGGAGGAAGTTTTTCCATGCGTTGAACTTCATTGATGAGACGTTCGCGAATACGTTCAGCCACCGCTTCGCCCTCGTCTGTCAAATACTCTGGATTTAGCCACTCCAAACCGGTTAATAGGCCACGGATACTTCCATAATATAGTTCGAGCAGTTGTTCACGGTTTCTTCTTCGATATAGCCGTTGTTCTTCAGATACTATCTCTCCGTTTGGGTTAACTAATCGGACTATAGCCGCCCTGATCCAATCTCCTTCCCGGATTGGCTTTCAGTTTTCGGGAAGCGCCAACGTCTGCTTGTAACAAAGCAGATCATGAAATATCCCGGTTATCCAGGCAGGATTGTGACCTCGGCCGTGTTCATTGAGGATTTCATAAATCTGCTGAAACTGCAGAGAGAAGCGGGTTTCGTCTTCAAAGAATTGCTTCAGGCACGAATGATAGTCGGCAACCTGAAAGTCTTCACTGTTTCGCGGCCTCCAGGTTTGGGGATTGATTAGGCCTTTGGGAAGGTCCCCAAAATGTCTTTTGGGGTCGAACTTGAGGGCGGGGTCATGCATCGGTTTCCAGGGGAAGTTGGCCTTCCATTTGGCAAGGCGTTTGGCTTCCACTTTGGCGGCATTTTCCCGAAGCAATTCCGGGTTGTGCAGGCGCTTGTAGGCATCTGCACTCGGCGTTTTGCGTTTGGCTTGGGCTGGCGCTGGGGGCTTGGCGCTTTCGCTTGAGTCGGAGTCCTTCCGCTGGTTCTCGCCACGAAACACGAGGAAAAGACAGAGGGCGAAGCCAACCACAATCGTAATGGACATCCAATTCTCTTTTTCATAGGAATCTCCTTTTTAGTTTTTTGAGAGTGGAGTGACTTCAAAAATACCGTCCAAACGGTTTAACCGCCCGTGGCAGAAATCGCGGATTTGGCTTTGACCAATTCGATTTCGTATCGTACGCGTTCTTCGCAAAAAGCATTTATGGGCTTTGATGGTTATGGAGGACGATTTCGTTCGGGACAAATGGATGGACAGGAGGCAGAGGATTGGATTTTTTGTTAAGCGGGTGGCGGTCAACGGGTCGAGTGCCTGCGCGTCACCCTGTTAAGCCCGTAAATATTTATCGCGGTGTTCTTGTCTAAGGGGTCCAATTTTCATCAGGAAAAACCGGATTAAAGTTGCGTTGTTGGTTGGGACTGTATTTTTCTCTGCGGGGTTGATTGTCGCGATTCCAACGGCGCATCACTGCTGGCGAGGGAAAAAGGCTTTGCCGTGCCGTTAGTGACTCTGCATGCCCATCCATAAATGTCAAGTTCGTTTTCTTCCCATGCCGCCGCGATAGCCACAGGGGATGAACCTTAATCTCTGCTCCTCTAGTAAGGCTTTCCATCCTAAGGCGGACACCGTCCGGTAGGCTTGTATTTTTTACAGATGTCCATACCGACATATCGCCGAGGGCAATCATCTCCGAGGGCGCCACAATCTCGCTTTCTTTTAGCGGTTGATAGCTGACGGTTTCCTCACTCCAATTGATAATGCCTTGGTGACTCAGCACGTCAGGATTAGGTTGTGCCGGCACCAAGCCGCGAGAGTTTGTGGAGGGATGTTGGTAGTTGTTCATTCTGTCTCCCCAAGCATTCCAGCCATAAACCCAGTTCCATTCCTTATAGGAAGCCTCAAGTACCGAAAGAGGCACAACTCGGCCGGCGTTGTCTCTCCAGTATTTGAGAACCTTGTTCATTCGGTTGTTGCTGGCGCATTGGAAGACATTTGTCCCCCGGTCGAGATACTGATCCCAAAGCAGGTGAGACCACTGAACGTCCATAAATCGAAGTTTGGCAATGTGTTCCCATCTTTCTTTATCAAAAACCAAAGAAGAACGGCGATGTGTGGGCAAATCCCCTTCGTTGTCGCCGGGATACATATTCAAGGCGAGTTGAATCTGCTTCAGATTGTTCATGCAATGGATTCGGCGGGCCTGCGTCTTGGCCTTTGAGAGTGCTGGCAAGAGCAAGCCTGCCAAAATCCCGATGATAGCGATGATTACCAGTAGTTCGATCAATGTAAATGCACGTTTCATGTCTTAAGATGCAGCAGAATTCATGCCAATCTTGTCAATTTTTGACTAAATCAGTGTTGGTACACCGTGGTGTTGTAGTTCACGGGCACCCAGTACGCCCCGCTGTGTGGTGAGGAAGGAGCGCCTGGAAGCGGATGATCGCTAGGGATAACACCGTCCGAAGGCTCCACGAGCGCCCATTGGTCGCCGGGAAAGAAACTGATGGTTGTCGATTCGTTACCTGTGGCCAAGCCGTCGCCGTTAGATTGCCGGTCGACTTCGATTTCGTACTCGGTGTACATCCATAGATATGGCCCAAAATACGCAAATCCACCGTAAGAGTTGATACCAATTGGGGTGTGCCGTGTGTCATACTCGAAGTTGTACTTAATTCCGTGATGACCGGTCCAGTAGCAGCAGTTATTGGCGCCGCTTTGATTATCGTACTAGACGCCAACAATTGCCCGTTCAGCCACATATGGATCGAGATCATTGAGGAGGCAATCGACATATTCGACGATGGGCGACCAAATTTGCCGCGGATAACTGATGACGTTGGCGGTTCGATTGTTTGCCAGCATGGACAGCGTTACCAGGGCGGCGATGGCCGCCGTCAGGCCGAGGGCGGTGGCTGTCTTCCGGTTCCAGCGGTTGGGTTTGGCGTTCATGGCTTGGGCCGTTGCGGGAATGGAATCGGATTTTTTGGTTTTTGTCATGGTCAATTTTGTTGGGTTGAGCGGGTTTTGGGACAGAATGTCGGCAAGGATGCGGCAAATAGAATCCCCAAAATGGCCGGTTTTCCGAGCTGCCGAAGGGCGTTGCCCTCCGTTGCGCTGGGCGGCAGTTGCCGTCGTGTCGAGTTGGATTGCGTTCGGTTGTTTCATGGTCTCACAGTTCTGTTCGATAGTTTGTTGTTCTATTTGGCCGGGCGTTCACCGGGAAACGGATTTCCGCCGAGCCGTTGACAATATTCTGCGAGTCAACCGCAAAACAGAGAGCGGAGCGCAAGAGAGAAAATTATTTTTTTGAGATGCGCTGAAGGGTGGTGGCGGGTTGTCCGCGTTCTTGATTTTCAAAGGGGGCTTGTCTTAAATCTCCGGCGTGTCGGCGCAGGTCATTGCGGTTGCAAATCAGAAGGGCGGGGTCGGGAAAACGACGACGACGGTGAATTTGTCGGCTTGTTTAGCGGCGATTGAGTGGCGGACGCTTTTGATTGATGTGGATTCGCAGGCAAATGCGACCAGCGGCCTGGGCGTGGAGAAGAAAGAGGGCGGGAGCATTTACCGCCCTTTGCTGGGGGAAGGCACATTGGCGGAGAAGATTATTGCGACGGATTTCGAACATTTGGATTTGATTCCGTCAGAGGTGGATTTGTGCGGGGCGGAGGTGGAGCTGTCTCGGCTGGATCGGGGGCAGAAGGAACATCTTTTCCGTTTGCGGGATGGCCTCCGCGGGATTGCCGATTCTGGCCGATACGATGTCATTCTTTTGGACTGTCCGCCGTCGCTGGCGATTATCACGCTCAATGCCTTTGTGGCGGCGGACTGGCTGGTGGTGCCTTTGCAATGCGAGTATTACGCCCTAGAGGGGATTGCTATGTTGACGCGGGTGGTGGATCAGTTGAGAGAGGCGGGTGCCAACCGGAAGCTCGAGCTGCTGGGCGTTCTGATGACGATGTTTGATATGCGGATTCGGTTGGCGCATCAGGTGGTCGGCGATGTCCGCAATTTTTTTCAGGAGAAAGTGTTTGACACGATCATCCCGCGAACCACGCGGTTGGCGGAAGCGCCCAGCCACGGCAAGCCGATCATTTATTACGATCCTTACAGCGCTGGCGCGGCGGCTTACGAAGTGCTGGCTCAGGAAGTGGCTGCTCGCCTGAAGCAGTCGTTCCGAGCGTCGGCAGCAGCAGGCACGCCATCAAATCCGCCGCCTTTTGAAGGGGGAGAGGATGAGCGGTTGCGTCGTTGAAGCGCCGGGCAGTTCGGCGCCGTCTGAACCGGGGGCGCACGTTTCCGGCGGCGGTTGGGATGGTATTGTGTTGGCGAGCCGAGGGCTGAGTTGTTTACATGTACGGGGGCTGAAAGCCTACGCCATGTTGAAGCTGGTTGGTGTTACCGTCTTTATGTTGACGGGAGGGGGCGGGCAGGCGGTGATTTTTTATGGGACGGAGAATCCGGATCACAACACTGTCGCTCCGGCGGGCGCATTGGCGGGGAGCGGTTGGCAGTTTCTGGGGGATTGGGGGGTGTATTTGGGGACGGTGATTGGGCCTCGGCATTTCATCACGGCGCGGCACGGGGGCGGCGACATTGGCCAGGGATTTCATTACCGGGGGAAGGTGTATCGCGCGAGGGCTTGTTACGAGCTGGGCGCTGTGGATATCTGCATCTGGGAGGTGTGCGGGCAGTTTCCGCCGCCGTTTGCGCCGCTTTATCAATCGGACAATGAGACGGGAAAGCCGTTGGTTGTCTTTGGCCGGGGCACGGCTCGCGGTGAGGCGGTGTGGCTTGACACGCCAAACGGCCGGGAGTTGCGGGGTTGGCTTCCCGGAAAATCGGACAACCGGCGGCGGTGGGGAGAGAACCGTGTCACTACGATCATCGACTGGTCTGAATTGGACGCAGAGGTTCCGCCGGGCGAGTTGCAGTATCTGGTGGTGGATTTTGATCGCGGGGGCGGCTTCAACGAGGCGCATTTGTCTGTAGGCGATTCGGGCGGGGCGGTTTTCATTCGGGACGCGGGGCGCTGGGCGCTTGCGGGTGTCAACCATGCTGTGGAAGGCCCTTTTAACACCGTCCCCGAAGGCGAAGGCTTTGCGGCTGTTTTGTTTGACGCCGGGGGCTTTTATCTGAATAGGAACAAGGGAGACTGGACGTTGCTTCGCGACGGGGAGGAGGATTTGCCGAGCGCTTTTTACTCGACGCGAATCTTCACCTACCTTGACGGCATTCGGGCGGTTTTGGAGGGCGGGGCCGAGCCGGAGCGTCGCGAACCGCTGGTGGTTTCTTCGCCGGCCGTCGGCGGTCCGTATCGCCCGGAACCGCGCGCGCACCTGGAGACATCTTCGCAAACCATCGCCGTCCCCTCGAACGGTGAAAGGCGTTTTTACCGGCTGCAAGGCTGCGTGGAATATGCGGTTGAGGGCTTGTTCTTTCGCGGGGAAACCGTTGTCTTGCGTTATCGCTTGAAGTGATTCGAGGCAGCGGCGAATCACCAGTCTTATTGCCCGCCCTCGTTGGGTTTGAGCCAAGGGGTGCCGCCCCAATACCACTGCCGGGCCTGGAGGGTTTCGATGTGGCCGTCGGCAAAGGCGACGCTGCTTCTGCCGTTGTGTCGCAGGAGGGGACCGCCCCAGTTCGGGTCGTTCTTGTTGACGGTGCAAGCGCAGGGATCACTGCTGAAGGGATCGTGCACAATCCAGCATTCAGGCTTTTCTTCAGAATCAACGGTAACGCATTTTTCGGGGTTGTCGGTTCTGAGCGGGTGGCTGCCGCCATCGGTTATATGAACCGTGCTGGCGGGGCGGCGCACCTGCGCCTCTCGCAGCGGGCGGTAAGTCTCCTTGGGCCAAGTGCCCGGCCAATCGCAGCCGCCGAGCCGGAAGTTCATGCCGTAGTTGGAGATGAAGGGGAAGCCCGCTTCACTGGAATAGATGGTAAAGGAACCTTTGCGGAGTTTCTCTTTGAATTTGGGCGTGAGCGTGGGGCAGAGAATGAGGTTAGTCGTTTGCTGGTAAGGATGCAGGAAGACATACCAGGGCTTGCGGATGACGTTGGCGCCCCGCACGGCAAAGGTAAAGGCGTAGCGGTTGTCGTTGTCATCCGAGTAAAGGCGGGAGGTGATGGTCAGTTGGCGGAGGCTGTTGACACAGCTAATATGTTTGGCTTTTTCTTTCGCCTTGCTGAGCGCCGGGAGCAGCATGCCGGCCAAAATCGCAATGATGGCGATGACGACCAGCAGTTCAATCAGGGTGAAGGCCGGACGTTGTGCCCGGCGCAGTGGTTTTTGTGTGAGGTGGTATTTCATAGAGCGGGTATAAGTTAGGCGGATTATTCGAGGTTAATTGGAATAAAATCGTCTGGATCGACAGGTGGTTCTAGCTCAATGGTAATAGGTATAGTATCACGGAATTGGTAAAATCGGGCGGATTGGTTTGCGGGCAGGACGAGATGGTTGCCGTCCCCTCTTCCTTCCTCAACGAGCGTCCAGGTTCCTCCCGACAATGTGTCTGTCTGAAACAGGAAGAATCCGTAGTTTTCGGGGGGCCGGGGAAGGATGATGTTGTCGCCGTCGCGTTCAATTGTTAGTGCCAATGTTTCGATGGTCTCGCCGCCGAGGTCGAGATAGATTCCGTCCAAGTTCACTTCGAGGTTGAAGGGGTTGCCTGAATAGACGGCGAAGGGTTCGTCGGGGTCTGGCCGGTAGTTGCCGTTGACATCGACAAAAGCGGCGAGGTGGTAGTTTTTGCCTTTCGGGAGGCGGGACATGGCAAAACGGCCGGGGGTGTCGAAGACATCGGTGAAAGTGTTGCTGCCGAATCCGGGGATGTTGGCGGGAACGATGGCAGCATTGCCGTGCAGTTCGCCGTGGAAGTTGTAAATGGAGGCGGCGTTGTCGGCAGCGTTTTTGGCGGTGCCGTCGTCGAAGTTCCAGAGTCCGATGAGGCCGTCTTTCCAGAGGCGGATGAGTTCGTCTTCGCTGCTTTCGAGGGGCTGGTTCCAGTTGGATTGGATTTCGGATTCGTCCAGCGCCCGGTTCCAGACCGCGATTTCATCCAGCTCGCCTCCGGCGAATTCGCTGGTGCCGTTGAAGGTGCCGAAGTAAAGGGCGGCGGTGTAGTGCGGAATTTCTTTGTTTGCGCTGTCGCGTTGTTCGATGAGTTTGCCGTCAAGGTAGCTGCGGAAGCCGTTGGGGGTGTTGATTTCCCAGGTCATGGCGATGTGGTGCCACTGGCCGTCGGTGAGATTTTTGCCGGCGGCAATGCCGTTGAGGCCGCCGTCGTGGGAGAGGATGTGTTGGTTGTTCCAGCCGGCGACGATGTAGCCGTTGTTGCTCTGCTGGCGGATGGCGGATTGCACGAAGCGGCCGCGAAACCAGTATTGGATGGTGATGGCGGTGCCGGAAAGGTTGGTCAATTCGGGCACGACCACGAAGTCGCCGTCGCCGTCGAGTTTCAACGCTTGGTTGTTGGGCAGGAAGTTGGCGGCGATGAGGTGGATTTTGCCGGCGGGCGCGCCTGTGTATTGGAGGCTGCCGTAGAGGGAAACGCTGTCGGCGGGGACGGCGGAGAGTTTCGCCTCGCGGCTGAGGGCGCTGCCCTTTTTGTTGGCGACGATGACGGAGTATTCGCCGGGCCCGTGTTGGGCAGGGTTGAGGATTGTCAGTGTGGGAGAGTTCACGCCTTGGAAGTTGTTGTTTGTGGGGGCGAGGCTTTGGCCGTCTTTGCGCCATTGATAGAATAAGGGAGCGCTGCCGGCGGCGTTGATTGTGAATGCGGCGGGGTCGGCGGTGTTGGCGCGGACGCGGATGTCGGCGGGTTGGTTTAGGATTCTCGGCGGCTCGGTTAAGGTGATGTCAATGCCAGCAAGATCTTTGGCGAAGGAAAAGGGGTTGTTCGCGTAAGCGTCCGCTAGTTCGCCTTTGTCAAGGCTGCCGTTGCCATTGGCGTCCAGAAAGGCGATCACTTCAAAATTGTTTCCGGGGAGGATGTTGGCGATGGTGTAGGGGCCGGGGGATTTGAGGGTAGCGGTGAAGACGCTGCTGCCGAGTTCGGGGACGGTTTCTTCGAGGATGGCGGCGGCGCCGTGCAGTTCGGCATGATTGCCAAAGGCGGTCAAATCTTGTCCCTCGCCGTCATCGAAGTTCCAGAAGCCGAGCAGTCCCTCTTCGTTGCCGGTTAAGGGGTTGTTCCAGCCGGTGAAGATTTCGCTTTCGGAGAGTGCTCTTTCCCACACGGCGATTTCGTCCAGCTTGCCGTTGGCGAATTCGCCGGTGCCGTTGAAGGCGCCGAAGTGAACCTGCTCGCCGATATTGGGGATTTCGGTGTTGGTGCTGTCCCGTCGAGCGATGAGGCGCCCGTCGAGGTAACTGGCAAATCCTCCCGGCGCTCCTTGTTTCCAGGTCATGGTGAGGTGGCGCCAATGGCCGTCGGTTGCTCCCATCCCCACAGGGAGTCCCACAGTGCCGCCGTCAAAGGAGAGGATATGTTCAAAAGAGAAGGTGTTTTTGTTGTCCCATCCGGCGACGATGTAGCCGTTGTTGCTTTGCTGGCGGACGGCCGATTGCACGGAGCTGCCACGAAACCAGTATTGGATGGTGATGGCGTTTCCGGAGAGGTTGGTGAGTGTTGTAGTGGCGAAGTTGCCGTTGCCGTCGAGGGAGAGGACGCGGTTGCCGGCTTGAGTCTGCGCGGCGGCGATGTGGATGCGTCCCTGTTGGCTGCCGTCGTAACGGATTGTTCCGGAGAGTGTGCGCCCGCCTTCGATGATGAACACGTTGGCTGTGCTGCTGAGTGTTTCGCCGGTGGCGTTGGCGATGCGGCAGTTATACGTTCCGGAGTGATGGCCGGCCGCATTGTTGATGGCCAGAGCGGGACTGGTGGCGCCAGAGAAGTTTCTGCCATCTGCGAGGTCTTGCCCCTTGCGCCGCCATTGGTAGGAGAGGGGTTGGGAACCGCTTGCGGCAACGTGGAGTTGGATGTTTTCGCCGGCGCCGGCTCGAATGTCAGCCGGATGTTTGGTGATTTGAGGAGGTTCCACAAGGAGGAGGTCAATTCCTGTTTGATCGCCCGAAATGGTGAACGGATTTCCGGTGTAAGCGGCGGCCGGTTCTGTTTTGCCGGGGTGGCCGTCTCCGTCGGCGTCCAGGAAGGCAGTGACGTGGTAGCCGCTGTTGTTGGGAATGTTGGCGATGGTGTAGGGGCCGGGTGCGCTCAGCTCTGTCGTGAAGAAAACTTTCAGACCGGAGATGACGGCGTCGCCATGCAGTTCGCCATGGTGTTCGTTGGGCGATTGGTCGTCCGCTGTGCCGTCGTCGAAAGTCCAGTAGCCGACAAGTCCCTCTTCGTTGCCCGACAGTTTTTGGGACCAGTTGCTGCGAATTTCTTCTGGGGTTAGAGCCCGCTGCCACACGGCGATTTCGTCGAGCTTGCCATTGGCGAATTCGCCGGTGCCGTTGAAGGCGCCGAAGTAGAGCGGCGCGTTGTGGGCGGGGATGGGGGCATCGACGGCGTTGCGGCTGCTGATGAGCTGCCCGTCCAGATAGCTGGCAAATCCTCCCGGCGTTCCTTGCTTCCAGGTCATGGCGATGTGGTGCCATTGGCCGTCGGTGAGGTTTTCGCCGGCGGAGATGCCGTTGAGGCCGCCATCGTGGGAGAGGATGTGTTGGTTGTTCCAGCCGGCGACGATGTAGCCGTTGTTGCTCTGCTGGCGGACGGCAGATTGAAAAGAGCTGCCGCGAAACCAATACTGAATCGAAAGTTCCGGTCCCGAAAGGTCTGTCAAGGAATGGACAACTGCATAATCTCCGGTGCCGTCCAGCTTCAGCGCTTTGTTGCCGGAGATTGTCCGTGTCGCGGTAATTTGAATCAGCCCGGTCTGCTCGTCGTGATAGCTGACGACGCCCGAAAGGGTTCCGGCGGACAACTGCTGCGACAGGAGGGCAAAGCAGAACCATGGGGCACACCATCCGGGCGAAATGGCTTTTTTCATGGCAAATTAGAAATGCCGGCGATTCTGGCAAGACAGACTGAGAATGTCAGCAACATTTTTTGAAAAAGTGTTTGCAATTGAGACTCAATATCATTAGGTTGCCGCCCGAACAGAGATTGAGACTCAATATCGTTTTTGTGTTTATGAATAAATCCAGCCTGAAATCGAACCGAAAGGCTAACTCCGCCCTGCGGAGGATTGCCATCATCGCAGCTTGTGGCCTCGCTGGCCAATGCCTGACCGTCCACTCCCAAAACCCCGAACCAGCCACTGAAAAGGAAACCCCGCCTGTGCTATTGTTGCCCGGAGTCGCCTTGATTGGCTCCGAAGAAGCGGCGCGAACCTTGCCGGCATCTGGTGTCTATCTCGGCGAAGAGACCCTGCGCCGCTACCTCAACGCTGATGTCAACCGCGTGCTCCGCCAAGCGCCCGGCGTCTATCTCCGAGAAGAAGACAGTTGGGGACTCTTCCCGAACATCAGCATTCGCGGCGTAACCACCGAGCGCAGCAAAGCCGTAACCCTCATGGAAGACGGCATTTTGAGTGCCCCCGCCCCTTACTCCGCCCCTTCGGCTTATTACAGCCCCAACGTCGCTCATATGAGCGGACTGGAAATACTGAAAGGCACCAGCCAAATCAAATACGGCCCCCATATCACCGGCGGCGCAGTGAATTATCTGTCCACGCCGATTCCGGCAGAAGACCTCTCCTACCTGAAACTCTCCTACGGCTCTCACAACGAACTCATCGGCCATTTCTGGCACGGCGGCGTTCAAATCTTGGAAAGCGGCGGCAAAATCGGCTATCTGGCAGAAGGCTTTTACCACCGCACCGACGGTTTCAAAACCATCGACCCGGCGCCAGATTTCAACGACCGCGAAGACACAGGATTCACCCGGGTGGAACCCATGGTGAAGGTGTTTTGGGAACTGCCGAACGACGCCCGCCATCGCTTCGAATTCAAATACGGCTATTCTGATTTGGACGCCGACGAAACTTACCTTGGCTTGTCGGAAACGGACTTCGCCGCCAATCCCCTCCGCCGTTACGCCGCTTCGCGCTTCGACAACATCCAAACGGAAAACCACCGAGTCGTGTTCCGCCACCTCATGGAGCCGAGTGCCCATCTGCGGATTACGACCGCAGGCTATTGGCAGCGTTTTGAGCGCAACTGGGCGAAGCTGCACCAACTGCGCGGCCCCAATATCAGCCTTTCCACCGCGCTCTTAGACGACACACCCAGCGGCGGCCTGGAAATCTTGCGGGGGCAGGCAGCCGGCACTTTGCGCCTGCGCAACAACGCCCGCGAATACAAAATTTACGGAATACAATCCGCTGCGACAGCCACCTTCGACACCGGTGCCGCAACGCATCAATGGGAAACCGGAATCCGCTACCACTTCGACGAAGTGGACCGCTTCCAATGGAACATCGACTACGCGCAATCCGACGCCGGCGCCATTACCGGCGCGGCAATCGGCGCCCGGGGCGCCGCCGGCGATCGCATCCAGCAATCCCGCGCTTTGGCTCTCTACACCCAAGACAAAATCCAATGGCAACGATGGACGGTAACGCCGGGCATCCGCTTTGAAACCGTGGATCAGAAATACGAACAAGACCGCCGGCGCGAAGACAAAACCCCCGAAGAACAGGCCACAGGCAAAACCGGCGACGGGCAGATCAATGCCTTGGCCGGCGGCCTCTCCCTCGCTTACGCAATCCAACCCCATTGGAGCGGCTTCTTCGGCGTACACCGCGGTTTCTCCATCCCCGGCCCCCGCTCTTCCATTCGGAACTCGCTCGACGAGGAAACTTCCCTCAGCTTCGAGCTGGGTAGCCGTTACACAGACTCCGACCGGGGCTTGACGGCGGAAGCCATTCTGTTCCACACCAGCTTCAACGACCTAATCGTCGGCGGCAACCTCGGCGGCGGGGGAACTCCGAACACGGAAAACGTGGGCGACATCGATTCCATGGGGCTGGAGTTGATGATCGGCTACGACCACGGCCGAGCGCAAGAATGGACGGTTCAAACGCCGGCTCGGCTGTCGCTCACACTGACCGACGCCGCACTCAACGGCAACGCGCGAAACACAGACCCAGAATCCCTGTTCGAAGGCGGCATAGACGGCGCCAAAGTGCCCTACATCCCGGATTACCAAATCAACGCAGAGGCCGGGCTGGAATACGGCAAACTCGGCGCCTACATCAGCGTGACCTACGTGCCGGCCACCTTCACCAGCGCCAGCAACACCAGCGCAAATGTTCGGACAGACGGCACCCCCGATGCTCGAATCGGCAAGACCGACAGCTACTGCATCACAGACATTTCGCTTCGCTACCAACTCAGAGAACAAACCACACTCTTCGGTGGCATCCGAAACCTCTTCGACCGGGAATACATCGCCTCCCGCCATCCGCACGGGCCGCGTCCAGGGCTGCCCCGCTTCTTCAACGCCGGCATCGAAGTTCATTTCTGAAACAAAATGCCTCGCCGATTCTTGCCGCGCCAAGGGCTATTGGCCTGCCGTTGCGAGAGCGGCAAGCCGCGGGGAAACCGTGAAACGAGAAAAAACGACTCAAAAACCAGCAACGGTTCAACAGGCCGAACCAGACGCCTCACCGTCTCGGACGCGTTCGACATTCGATGCCGCCGCCCTTCGCCCCCTGCGCCCGTCCGCGCCGGGACAAACGTTTCTCTTCGGCGACTTGTCCCGGACAGGCTTTGCCTTTGAATGGTTCGACTTTCGGAAAGGCGGCCGGGCCAGGCCGGACGGCGGGCGCCGCTCGCACCGGCTGGAAGTCTGCTTCAACCTGATAGGAGCGGGAGAATTAGTCTGCGGCGGCCATCGAGCCGAGTTTGAAGCGGGAAACTTCTGGTTCACCTTTTGGGGGCAAACCAATGTCCAAATAGCGCGCCAACCGCAAACCCGCCACCAGTTCCTCGCCCTGTTTTTTTCGATCGATTTCCTCGCCGCCAACCTGCCCGCCGAAAGCGGCCAGTTGCATCCGCTTGTTCAATCAGCCGTGCAAAAACGCCGGAAGCGCTCCGCCGTGAGCGAAGTCCGCCGCCTAACAGCCGTCATCCAATCCTGGATCACCAGCGTCCGCAAACCCCCGGTTTTGACTGCCGCCCAACCCCTCTGGTATCGCGCCAAAGCGCTCGAATTAGCCTGCGATTTACTATTCGCCGGGCCGCAAGAAGAACTGTTTTGCCTGCGGCAACAACGCTTGGCCGCCGAACGAACCACACGAGTCAAACGTCTGCTCGCTGAAAATCTGGCCGAACCGCCCAGCCTGAAAGAACTCGGCCGCCGGGCAGGATGCAGCCCCTACTACTTGAGCCGCATCTTTTCCCAAGAAGCGGGAATGACCATCCCGCAATACCTGCGGCAAATCCGCGTGGAACGGGCAGCAGAACTGCTCCGGGAGGGAAAACTGAACGTTACCGAAGTCGCGCTAGAAGTCGGTTACAACAGCATCAGCCATTTCAGCCAAGCCTTCTGCCAAACCATGGGCTGCTGCCCCGCCATGTATCCAATGGAAAAACTTTCCTGACTGTTAAGCGAAACACTGCGCCAAACGCGGGATGTCCCGAAGCAAGAAACCCAAGCAGGAAAATCCGGAGAGCGCTCCAGCTGCGGACGGGGCCGAAATGGAACGGCTTTCAAAACCGTCCGGCAGTCCAAATTGAATTGGCGGCAAATGCCAAAGCACCCCGGATTCGGCCAGCGTCAGCCTTTCCGTGAGCCTCAAAAAAAGAAAAAAATTCGCCAAACCTCTTGACAAACAGCGGACTGTGATTGGCTTGCGTTTGCCAACACTCAACGGGTAGATTTTGCATCGGGTCTCCCGCTGAATATTAACCGTTCGAATTAGGCAACGGGAGAGCCGCACACCTCTCCTGTCGCGCCGGCAAACCCTGCCGGGGTCTGGAGGCCGCCGCTATTGCGGGCCTCCTGTCATGGATTGCACTCGGGGGCCTTGCCCTCGCCTTCACCCTGCTCGCCGCCTTCCGGCACCCAAAGCAGAACACCGGCCGTTGCCTTCCGCTTCTCGGAATACCGCGGGTTATTCCCCTCGCCTTCGCCGGCTGCTTGCTGGCATCCTTCTCTCTGCCTTCCGGGCAAGCGCAGTGGCCGTCACCCCCTATAAGCATTGATGGAGACAATGCCGAGGCTTGGGCCGATCATAAGGAAAGGTGCAAAAGCATCATCAGCCGTGTTGTGACAATCGTCAAGCAGATAGATTTTCTTTTTAAAAAAGCCATTGAGGAAAAAGTAAAAAGGAGGAGTAATAATCCTGATGTAGACAGTGGCACGACAGCTGCGGACGGTCTGTACACACAGTTGGGCAATGAAGCGCTAGACCGAGAGATTGAGAAACTCTTGGCCGAAGCGGGCACTGACCATTGTGGGCATTGGGGTTTTGATTGTCGCGTTGATTATTTGGTTGGGGCGGGCGCGTTGGGAGGATGCCCTGAAGTCCCAATCCGACCCGACGCCGGCAGAAGAGCAGGCTTCCATCTCCGAGAGTCGAGGTGCCGCTGTTGAAACGGCAGCGGCGCCCTCGGCTCTTTCCGAGTCGGCAACGGCTGGCGGCGAGAGCGAAACAGAACGCCAGGCGCGGTTGAAGGCGGAAAAGCAGCAATGGATGCAAAAAGGCGATGCATTGCGAATGCTCCCACGTGTGTCTAAGGAAGATCCCTTGCTCTATCGGATTGCCTTCCTCGAATGGCAAGTGCGCGAGGGATTACGCAACGAATCCTCAATCGAATTGTGGCGTAAGCAACTAGCAGTGTATCAGAGGACAAACCCGCGTTGGCGAGCGATAAAAGACTTGGAAGAAATGCTTAACAACCGCGCTTTTACTCGCCAACAGAAAGCAGAATGGTTGGTAAAACGCACAATGACAGCGGATGAATTTGCCGCATGGAAAACCGATCAGCCGGCCAGCTATGGATGAAACGGCGCAGGCAATGGGCATTCCTTTGGAGACTCTGGAGGTTGAAGACAACGGTTGGCTGGACGATTTGCTGGCGGACCTGGAACGCGAGCAGAAACAGAAAGCCAAAGAAGGGTTTCGTGAAGCCGATCGCCTGAGGGAAGAGCAAGTGGGTCCCTTCGAGGGAGTGCGGTTGAGTCCAGAAGAGATCGATAAAGCGGCGGAAGAAATGATGCGGTTGGGATTGCCGCTACCGCATCCATCAATGCTCCCTCCGGTGGAGGGCAATGAGTAGCCTCCTGTCTGCATGGCTCACAACAGGAAGTCGGTTGGAGCTGCTCTTGCGAGTGTCTGCGCCGCTTTTGTTGGTTGGCGTTCGGTGGGTTTAGTGGCGGGTGTCGAGGATGACTTGGGTGCGGACGAGGCAGTCGTGAAGGGACGGAAAGTTCCCAATTGTGGGGTTCGAGAAAGAGTTTATCGGCGGCATCCAAAAGCCAGGCCAATTCCTGTTGGAAGCGGCCGGTGAAAAGGCAAGCGGCCATGCGGGAACGGCGGGTTTTTGTGGCGGTTATTTGGCAATGCAAACCAGTTCGGCGCCGAGGCGGAAGATGAACTTGCCGGCGGCGACGGCATAGCCATAAACGCGGTCGTCTGCGCCGACTTTCAGCGAAGCTGTGGAGAGAATTTTCGGCGTGTTGGCGGCTTCCATGACAACGGTCGAGCCGTCTCTGCAGAAGAACCAGATGCGGTTGCCGGCGCCGAGTGGCGAGGCCCAGGTCGCGGCGGGCAAACGGCGGTCGAATAGCAGGCGGCCGGATTGCAGTTCGTAGCAGAACAGAACGCCGGCTCGGTTGACGACATAAACGCGGCCGTTGTGGATGAGGGGGGAGCCGAAGGATGAGGCGGCTTCCGCCGCTTTCCAAAGGATTTTGGGTTTGCCGTTTTTGAGCTGCAGGAGGAGGGTGTTGTTTTTGCGGTTGCTGCCTGCGGCGATGAAGTCGCCGGCGATTGTCGCCGTCGGCACATTGTTTCCGGTGATGCTGTCGAAGCGCCAGCGGAGGGTTCCCTGCGCGGGGTCGTAACCGGCGATGGTGTCGCTGGCACTGCAAACGATTTCCTCGCTGCCATCCGGTCGGCAACGAATCACGGGCGAGGCCCAGGCGGACGAAGTGTCGCGGCCAGTTTTCCAGATGGTTTTTCCAGTGCGCTTGTCGAAGGCAGCGAGGAACGACTCGCCTTTGTGGTCCATTGCAACGACCAGACCGCGCGAGCTCAAGACCGGGGAGGCGCCTTGGCCATGGTTGCCTTTGAATGGGCCGTAATCCCGGGACAGATCGCGTTTCCAAACCGTTTGTCCTTCATGGGTAAGAGCCACGAGATTGCCGCTTTCAAAAAGGGCATAGATGCGCTGTCCGTCCGCTGCCGGGGTGGGCGCCGAGCGGCTGCGATAACCGGAGGCTTCTTCCGGCACCGAGTTGCTGATCTCGTAACACCATAGAGCCGAACCGGTCTCCAAATCGTGGCAGACGACATAAAGTGTTTCCTTGTTCGGCCCTCGGGCGCTGGTGGCAAACAGCCGGTCGCCCCAAAGCACAGGGCTGGATTGCCCCCATCCCGGAAGCGGCGCGCGCCAGGCGGCGGACTCATCGTCCCAAGCGGCGGGCAGAGCTTGAACGGCTGTCACACTGTTGCCGCTGCCCCGAAACCCCGGCCAATGTTTTGCCGGGACATTGTCCGAGACCGCTTTGGCGAACGGCGCGAAAACCGCCAGAAGCCAACAAACCATTCGATGGGAATACGTGTTCATAATGAAACAGACAAAGCGCCGAGCAGACCCGGCGGCGGCTTGTGTTCAGCGAACTTACCACGCGGCAAACACAAACCCAAGCCATTAAGGAGCAACAAAAAGCTGATAGAACTTCATGGCCGCATTTGCTGGCGAATCCGTCCACTCGGCCGAGCCGTCGCCAATCGGCTCTACGGCGATCGCAGAAACATCCGTCCAATCGGTGAAATCAGTCGTCCAGCGGACGCCGACAGAACCCGAATGCGTGAACCGGATGACGATGCCGGCGTCCGTGCGGCGAATGCCGGTGATGGCGAGCTGTTTGGCCGGGGGCGGCCCGTCAACGACGCGAACGGCGAGGTGCATCCGGGGCGCTTCGCCCAAGAGGGAATCGCTGGTATGAAATTCGGGATACGTGCGCAAGCCGTGGCCGCCGCCGTTCAAACTTGTGAAAGTGAAAGAGAGTTTGCCTTGGGCCAATCCCTGCTGCAAGTAGGCCAGAACAGCGGCGTCATTCACGTCAATATCGAAACGCATCCAGGTGTCTGCGGGGATGAGTTCGCCCGGCGCCGTGTCTTCCAAAACCCCGACGGCAAAGGGCGCCGCATCGGCTGGATTCGCGTAATCAACAGCAAAACTGACATCCGCCGGCAAACCGCTCTCGTCCAGGACAATCGGAAAGACCGTCGGGCCGGCTTCGGGAGCATCGGGCGAATAAGGCGCCGACTCATTCCAAGTTTCGATGTTGAAACCATTGCGGAAGCCCGTGCCGAAAACATGAACCGGCCGGCCGGCATCCTCATCCGTTATATGCGCCTCGTGGTCGTCGGGAAGATGGGAGGCGCCCGGATCGTAAGTCGGATCGTAGGGGACTTCAAAATTGTCGCTGGTCATCAACTGAAGTTGGGCGGTGATGATTTGGTAGCTTGCCTTGCCTTTGGGGATCAAAGCGGCAGTGTCGAAGCCGACAATAAAAGTCCCGTATCGAGAGACGCCGGATTCGTCTGTCGCCCGAAAAAGCGAGGCGCGGGCGCGAGCGCCGGGCGAGGCATTATGGGGATAATTCCAGCGGTCGTTGCTAGGTTCCTCAAAGCCGGCTTCAATCAACTCGCCCCCTCTCTCCGCTTCCAGCAAGACATCCAGACGCACCGCGGCCAAGCTGGCATGGGAGCCTGCGGCGTCGAAGCGAATCGAGATGCGAGAGAGAGCAAACTGGGAAATGTCCCATGTCCACTGAGTGATCACTGTGTCCCCAAATCCCCCGGACTCGCGGGCAATTTCGACCGCTGGCGCGGCGAGCGATTTTGTTTGGCCGTTTTCTTCGTATTCCAGCGCCACGCTGTCGGCGTTGATGCTGCCGATGATTTTGGTTTGGAGAACGACAGTTTTATAGGGCGCGTCCGACTCGTTGGCGAGGAGGAAAGAACTGGCCGCGGCAGGGTTGTAGATGTTGCCGCTGCCGGTAATGATAGCGCCGGGTACGGATTGCGTAAGCCGGCCGCCGGCGTTGCTGCCTCCCACATCCGGCGCGTTGCCGGGGTCTCCTAGAACAGAGGTAAAGTTGAGCCATTGGGAGAAGCGCGCGTTTTCATCACCGGCCCAATCGGGAACGGCAAACTCAGCGGCGGCGGTTTGTATTGGCAGTGCAAGGGCGACTGCGGTGACCCATATGGAATGGACGAGTGAATGCTTCATATATTTATTCGATGGATGTTTTGTATGTAATGTGTAGTCGGATAAAAAAATTTGCGTTCTATTGCGTTTCGGATTTTGAAAACGATAAAAGGGCGCGGGCGATTTTTATTAGAGGCGCCAATTTTATATCGCGTATCAGAGGCATATCATTCGGGCTTATTGTTCTTGTAGCGTCCAGTCGGGCTGGTCAGCCGGATTCGCCCAGAACCGCATGTCTTGAATGGCGTCGAGACCGAGCCCTTCCGCGTGTCCGTCGAGCATGGCGGAGACAGCGCGGTTGTTATAGCGGGGATGGACGAAGCCGAATTGCCTCGGTGGTTCGGCCGGATTCCATTCGTCCATCCAGAGGCGCTTTGTGAGATAGGGCGGGGTTGTGCGGTAAAATCCTTCTATCACTTTGCCATTGAATTCCGCATGAGCGGCTCGCGCGGAGAGGAATGTCATCAACCCGGCCGGCCGTTGCGCGTCGGATTCGCGCAGGACACAGAAACGCCCGAACTTTGCGAATGCTTTGTCTGTTGGCGGCAGGGTGAGGTCGTCGCCCCCGACGAAGACGGAGTTGGCGGCCAGGGAAGGAAAGACGCTGGCGGCATATACGTAGCGACTTTCGTTGTTTTGGGCGAAGGAGTGCAGGAGCGCCCGGTTGCGGTTGACGTAGAGAACTTCAAAGTTCTTTTCGAGATACGGAGCAATGCGCCACGGGTAACGGGCGTTAATGGGATGGGTGAGCGGGCGGCCGACGCGGTCGGTTGCGGGAAAGCCGTAGCGATAGCCAGGGAGGAGGTGGCCGGCGTTGTCGTCGGTATACATTCGATGCGCGATCATCAATTGTTTGGCGGAGTGAATCTCATTGATGAAGCGGGCTTTTTCTTTTGCACGTGCCAGGGCGGGCAGGAGCATGCCGACCAAGACTGCGAGGATTGCAATGACTGTCAGCAGCTCTATCAGAGTAAAGCCTTTCGATTCGCAATGAAATCGGTTCCGTCTCACAGCGGCAATACTGGTTGAATAGTTCTGCCTTTGCTTGCGTTCGCTTGCGTTTTTTCGCCGATTGCTTGCGATTCTTCGGATGGCTTGTTGACGCTTGACTGCAAGGGCGTTTTTGCGGTGTTCGCGGGCGAGAGGCTTCCCGCTTGAGTAATAGCATTCTAGCAACAACAAATCGCAACTGAACGATAGCCGGCGGGGCATTGCCGGGGTAGAACTTCAGCGATGAAATGTTTTATAGCAGGAAGAGTTTCTTTGACGGTTGTGGTGACGGTTGTGGCGCAAATGAATGCGGTGGCGGCCGGCGGGGAGGCTTTGCCGGAATTGCCGCCGTTGCCCAAGGCGGTTACCAGTTTCGGGGCGGAAGTTCTGGACGGTTGGGTTTATGTTTATGGTGGGCATCATGGGAAGACGCATGATTATTCGGTGGAGACGACGTTGAGCGATTTCCTGCGGCTGAAGTTGGCGGGCGACGAAGAATGGGAGGCGCTTCCCGGAGGCCGCCGGGCGCAGGGGGCGCGGTTGGTGGCGTTTGAAGGCGCCGTTTATCGGGTAGGTGGCATGCAGCCGCGAAAGGAGGCGGACGGTCATTTGGGGCTTCATTCGCTTGCGGATTTTGCTCGATACGATGTCGAGAAGCGGGAATGGACGGATTTGCCGCCGATGCCTGATGCGCGTTCGAGCCATGAGACGGCACTTGTCGGCTCTCGAATTTTTGTCGGCGGCGGCTGGAAGATGGCGGGCGAAGCCGGCGGCAAGTTTTGGTATGAGACGATGTTTGTCGTTGATTTGCGGGAGCGGGAACTCAAGTGGGCGGTTGTGCCGCAGCCGTTTAAACGCCGGGCGCTGGCGGCCGAGTCGTTGGGCAGCAAAATATATTTTATCGGCGGCATGGACAGCGACAATGATCCTTCGCGCGAAGTGGATGTTTACGACGCCGCTTCGGGCCAATGGAGCCGGGGGCCAATGCTCCCGCCGGGGCCGATGCAAGGGTTTGGTTCGGCGGCTTGCCGCGCGAGCGGAAGGCTGATTGTGAGCCCTTACTCGGCCAAGCTCTTGGCGCTCAATGCGGCTAGGGACGGATGGGACAGTTTGGGGAAGCTAACTCGGCGGCGTTTCTTTCACCGGATTGTTCCCATGCCGGCCGGCCGGTTGCTGGCGATTGCCGGCGCCTCGCGGGGCGCGGGGCGGTTGGCCGCTTTGGAGGCAGTTGATTTCACGGAGGGGCGCTGATTTCCCGGGCTGTTGGGGTTGGGTTTAATTGGCGGAAGGGGCGGGATTCGAACCCGCGGCACGGGGAAACCGTGCGCCTGATTTCGAGTCAGGTGCCTTCAACCAGCTCAGCCACCCTTCCGCTTGATGTTGAGTTCGCAGTTTGCGGTTGCAAAGGGATTTTTAGCGGGTTGCAGAGGCCAAGGCAAGGCAGTTGTCGAGGGTGGGCAAGGGGTTGAGTTCTTGATGCGGTTGCGGTTTTGGGGCAGATTTTGCCGGCAATCTGTGTTGAGATGAAGAGAATGAACGGGAAAGAGCAGCTGTTCGTGGCAGTTGTTCTGGCGGTTGTTCTGACGGTTTTGGAAGGGGGGCTTGCCGGGGATGTCCACGCTTGGGGCAAGTTTGCGGAGCCGGGGTTTCCTTATCTGGCAAGGACGGTGGATGCCCGCGCGGTGTCGGGGGGCGCGATTGCGGATAATCTGGTGGTTCGCGGGGTGATTTTGTTTCTCGGCGGCGATACATATGCGTGTTTCGACACGGATTTGGCGCGATTGGCTTTGGTGTGGAAGGGCGGGTTTTTGGATGACAAGAGCATGGCGGCGCATTCTTATTCGCATCTGGGCGAGAAGAATCACGGGGGACAGAGTTGGGTGTGCCGGCCTTTGGGGCGCGCGATTTCGGTGAGCGGGCTTTATCCCGGCGGTTTTGGGGCGCGGTTGGATGTCAGGGATCCGCGGGCTCCGGGGCCGGACCTGCGCGAGCTGGGGCGGGGGCCGATGGCGCCTTCTCTCGGCCAGTGGGAGAGTGTTTGCGTGGCGGGAGAGCGGGCGGTTGTGGAGTATTCGCTGCGGGGCACGTCAATCCGGGAGTCACTGGCGGCGGTGGATTGTGGGGAGGGGAGGGCATATATCCGCAGTTTGTCGGTGGCGCCGCATCAGGGGGTTTTGCAAATTGTGCTTGGCGAGTCGCTGGGCGAGGTTTTGCGGGCGCGTTCCTGCCGGAAGCTCCAATCGCTTTTTGGGGAGGATTCGTTGCGGTTTGAGATTTTGTTTGGTGATCCTGCGGCGACTTTGGTGGTCGGAAAGCAGGGCGTTGTGGTGTTGTATTTGCCGCCAAGCGCCATCCAGCGGGAGTTTCGGGTGTTGGTGGCAAGAGGCGTTGGGGAGGATTTTGAGGTGGGGCGTGAAGAGTGGACGGGCGCCGGGATTCCGGATGCGGCCAACGGCGCGGGGCGGCATTGGCCGGAAGCGGTGATTACCAAAGGACGCCTGGGCGAAGGGGACGGTTATGTTGTGGATGAACTAACTTTGCCGCTCGACAACCCTTGGAAGCGACAGGTGCGCTCGGCAGATATGGCGTTTCTTCCCGACCGCTCGGCAGTGGTGGTTACTTTCGACGGGGATGTTTGGCGTGTTTGGAATCTTGACGAGTCTTTGGAAGCGCTGGAGTGGCGGCGGATTGCGTCCGGGCTTCACGAGCCGCAGAGCATCCACTTCAAGGACGGGAAGTTGTTTGTCTATACGCGGAGCGGTTTGATGCGGCTGCATGATTTGAACGGTGATGGGGAGGTGGATCGTTACGAGACCTTTTCCAACCGCTTCACGCAAACGGCGGAGACGCGCGAGTTTCCCAACGACGCAGCGGTAACGAAGGACGGCGGTTTCCTGCTGGCCAAACCGGGACAGCAGGCGGCGCATCAAGGGCTAGACAATGGGTCGATTTTGAAAGTGTCCCCGGATGGCAAGACGGTGCGCCGGATAGCGACGGGATTCCGGCAGCCGTATCTCGGCTACCGCGCCGGGACGGGCTTGATCACGGCCAGCGATCAGCAAGGGCATTGGGTGCCGACAACGCCGATTTATTGGGTTCGGGAGGAGCGGTTTTACGGCTTCCGGCCAAGTGCCGAAGTGGCGCCGCCGGACTTGCCGGCCACGGCGCCAATTTGTTGGATTCCCCACCGCGTGGTGCAGAGCGCGACGGCGCAAGTTTGGCTGGACAGCGAGAAGTTCGGGCCGCTGTCGGGGCGCTTGGTGTGTTTGGACTATTACCGCTCGAACATCATGTTGGTGCATCTTGACGATGCGGAACGCCCCGTGCAGGGAGCCGTCAGCCCTTGGCCGTTGCCCCTCGATCTGCCGCTGCTGAAGGGAGACATCAATCCGCACGACGGCTGGCTTTACCTGACGGGCTTTCGCATCTGGGGATCGAAGGCCGAGCCTTGGAGCGGGATTCGCCGTGTGCGCTACCGGGGCGGGGCAGTAGATTTTCCCACGACAGTTCGGGCGGTTCGAGAGGGCTTGATTTTGGGCTTTGAATCGCCGCTGCAACCGGAATCGGCGCGCAACCCGGCGAATTATCACGTGGGGCGCTGGAATTATCGCCGGACGAAGAAATACGGTTCCGGCCACTACAAGACCAACGGCAAGCCGGGCGCCGATGTCGTAAGCGTTGGTGGCGTGGCCTTGTCGCGGGATGGCCGGTCGGTGTTCATTGTGATACCGGATATGAAGCCGGTCATGCAAATGGAAACCGTCTATCGCTTGCAGAGCGCCGAAGGGCGATTGCAGGCGGGCGCCGCTTACGCCACCGTGCATGAGCTTCGAGACGGCGATCTTGCCGATGCCGGATTCTCGCAGGCGGAAGTGGACGCTTTCCTGCAACAAAAAACGGCAGGGCGCAAAGCCGCAAAAGCAGACGCCACCGTCTCTGCCGTCCGAGGCCGGCAGGTGTATCAAACCGTGGGCTGCATGGCGTGCCACTCCCTGGACGGCTCGACTGTGGGGCGTTCGGGACCGACTTTGCGGGGTGTGTTCGGGAAGCGGCGCGAGTTCGCCAAAGGAGCGCCGAGGCGAGCGAACGCCGCCTATATTCGGGACGCGATACTGCATCCATCAAAGAACATTCTGAAAACGTTTGCCGATTCAGATATCGGCATGCCCTCTTACCAAGGAGTGTTGACGGAGCCCCAGACGGAATCGCTCATTGCCTTCATCAAGAGCTTGCGGGAATGAGCGAGGCGCGGTCGCGGGCGGAGTCTCCAAACTTACGGCTCGGTTGCTGTCCGTTTCCACGCAATGTGAAGCGCTTCCAGTTCCCGGACTTTTTCGGGATACGCTGCTGCGAGGTTTTGGCGTTCGCCGGGGTCTTGCTTCAGGTTGGCAAGAAAGCGCTTTTGATCCGCCTCGGCGAGTGGTCCCGGATGGCTGGTGTCGCGGGGGTTGCCGATCAGTTTCCAGTCGCCCGACCGAACAGCCCATTGCGGGTTCCGGTGGTTTCCAGTTTCCCAGTGAAACACTTGATGGCGGTCCGGGGCGTTGGCGGATTGGATAATCGGAACGAGAGATTTGCCGTCGAGCCGGCGTTTGGGCAACGAAATGTCGCAGAGTTCTGCCACTGTTGGCAGCCAATCGACGGCGGCGGAGAATTGGCCGCGCACTTCGTTAGCTGGCAAACGTCCGGGCCAACTGATGATGGCCGGCACCCGGATGCCGCCTTCAAAGAGGCTGAACTTGGCGCCTCGGTAAGGCCCCGCGCTGCCGCCGCCGCTGAAGGTCCGAACTTCCATCGAATGCCCGTGGTCGGATTGAAAGATGATAATGGTGTTGTCGCGCAAATTTGCTTCTTCAAGAATAGCGAAGAGTTGGCCGATGCGTTCGTCCATCACCGAGAGAAAAGCGGCATACATCCGGCGCGGGGCAGGCAGATGTTTGTAAGCCCGCCGCCATTTGTCAGTTCCCTGCAAGGGGTAGTGAGGGGCGTTGACGGCCCAATAGATATAGAACGGTTTGTCTTTGTGTTGCTGGATGAAGGTTCGGGAGTGTTCGATCATCAAGTCGGGAAAGAACACGCCATCCGCCCAAACTTCTTCGCCGTTTTTCCACAGGTCGTGGCGATTGGGGCCTTCCCAGTAGAAGAAGTGGGACCAGTTGTCGATGCACCCGCCCATATGCCCGAAGGAAACATCAAAGCCTTGGCCATTGGGCATCGTCTCCGGCGTGTAGCCGAGATGCCATTTGCCAATGTGCGCTGTGGCGTAGCCCGCTGCCTGCATCATCTCCGCCATGGTTACTTGCTCCGCTGGCATTCCCGGACGGCCTTTCTGGGAGCTGACATTTCCCGGCACGCCCGCCCGCTGGGGATAGCGGCCAGTCAAGACGGCGGCTCGGGAGGGCGAGCACACCGGCGCCGCAGCGTAAAACTGAGTGAACCGCACACCGCGCCGGGCCAAACCGTCCAGATGGGGCGTGTGCAGGTCAGACGCGCCGTAGCAGTTGAGATCAACGGAGCCTTGATCGTCAGTGTAAATCAGGATGACGTTCGGCCTGCGTTCAGCAAAGGCAGCAGCAGCGAAGAGCGCGAGAAGCGCCCCAGCAATGGCAAAACGCGGCAGCTTGCGGGAAACAGATTGCATATGCGGGATTCTCCGACATTCTGCCCGCGGGCGCAATGGAAAAGTTGAAAATCGCCGCCCGATTATTTTGGAAACCCGGCGGCAGTTTCGAGCCAAGCCGTTTGCCGATCGGCTTCCTTGGGCGCTTTGGACAATGCCGTCGGGAAATTGGCGATCAGCGCTTCAACCATCGGGTTCCGATTCTTCTCCCTGGCGCCGACATGGTAAAAGTGATCCCGAACGGCAACGGGATATGCCGACCACAAATCCTCCAAAAAAACATTCTTTCGGAAATGATTGCTGTGCCACGTCGACAAAAGAAATCGACTCGGCGAGGCGGCCAGCAATTGCGCCAACGCCTTTTCGCGCTCTTCACTCCAGCCGTTGAAGTAATCCGCGTGGCGTTCCCTATAAGGCGGATCGCAATAAATCAAATCGCCAGTCCGAGCAGCGCCGATAACGGCGGCAAAATCCTGGCAGCAAAACGTATAATCTCCAACGTGCATCGCCTCCGAAACCGCCCGTACCTGGTTGGTAATTTTTGTAATATAAGCCGGAGAAAAACGCTGCGGCTTGCGGCAGAATGGAACGTTGAACTCGCCCTTGCGGTTGAAGCGAATCAGCCCGTTAAAACACGAGCGGTTCAAGAACAGAAAATCCAGCGGAGCGCCGCGGCGATTAAAACGCTCCCGCACAATATAGTAATGCTCCCCTTGAGAACGCCACAATTCCGCCCCCTCTTTTTCCAGAAATCGGCGTGTTGATTCGGCTGTAATTTTATATGCGGCGACGGCTTGATAAAACGCGATTACATGCGGGTTTATATCAGCCAAAAGCGCCCGCTGGGGACGCATGTTGAAAACAACAACGCCCGATCCCAAAAACGGCTCGATCCATCTCCCTTCAAAATCGGACGGAACCGCCGCGCGAATCCACGGCACAAGTTTCGTCTTGATGCCCTGGCACTTGATGGGCGGGACAATGGTTCGAGACAAGCTCATACCAGGTTGTTTCTCGGTACAATTTTAGAAGTGTCTCCGCCGCGATACCTGATGAAGTCTTCAAGAGAGGTGATTTTCTTCATCTTGCCGGATTTTGTCATGACCGTGATTTTGCCGAAGTTCATCCAGTAGTCGTCGAACCACTCTTCTCCAAGGTTGGCGAACATTCCATTCCCTGAAAGAATGTCCTCAATACGTTGAATACTGCCGATATTCGCCGTGTTTCCGGAACCTCCTTTGTCTCCTGCGATTCTCCATTTTTCCATCGCAAAGAACTGAATATTCGAGATCACCGACGGGATGGAGTGAAGTTCATCAAGTGGATGAGACTTCGTTTCATTGATTTGTATTTCTGCGCGGTCATAAATGATTCCAAGGCAAAAATGTCCCGAATAGGAACCATAGGGAAACTGAATGTTTTTCGTGCTTGACCGATCCTCAAAATACTTGCCATGCGAACCAAGAGTAAAGCCGTTGCATAACCACGGCTTTTTGGAATTGCGGTAAGTTGTCTTGAAATCCACCGCAAACTTGCTCGATTCATTGTCTTTGGAAACAAATGAAATGTCCGGATAATAGTTTTGATGCTCGGCAAGGACGAGAGCAAAACCGTGCTGTTCAGCAAAGGCGAGAATCTCTGGGAAAAGATGAATCTCCAAAATTTTGGAAATAATCTTCGTATCTGACGAAACCGTGTACACATTCTTGAAGATGTCGATAAATCCTTTGACTGTCCATTGCCTGTCGGCGGCGCTTACATGATTGGCGAGTGTCGCTGCCAGTTCATTTAACGCGGTTTCAAAGACGCGCTTCTTTTCAGCTTTAGTGGCTAATGCAAAAGGCTTTTCCGTTGTGGATGCAACGTTGCTGGTTGAGTTGGTTCACGATCTTTGAATCAACTCGATCTCGTAGCCTTCGGGCGCGTCTACAAAGGCGAATCCGCCGCTGCCGTCGGCTTTCATTGTCGGGCCGTCGGAGTATTGCAGTCCCAGCGATTGAAGATGCCGGCCGAAGGCTTCCAGGGAATCGACTGTGAAGGCCAGATGTGTTAGGTCTTCCTGAACCGAGACCGGTCCGCTATTCGGGAAGTAGCAAAGCTCGATCAGCTCTTCGCTTTCTGGCGCTTTGAGAAACACCAGCTCTGAGCCGCGCGGCGATTTGTGCCGCTTCACTTCTTCGAGACCCAGGACTTCTTTATAGAACTGAACGTTTTTTTCCAAGTTGTTGACGCGGTAGCGCGTGTGATCCAGTTTCCGTACGATGCTCATGGGAGGGGAAGGTAACCGGCAGGCGCGCCGAAGGCAACCCGTTTGTTGCTGACTTCCGGCCGCCGTCTCTTGTTCTGCGGGCGGTTTTTTTTATTTTGGGCTTGTCAAGATTGCCGGGGAGGTTACGACTTCTTGCAAGCACGAAAAGAAGGAACGCGGTGTTGGACATATTTGGACAATCAAACGGACGGGATCGCCAGTGCAACGGCGTTTCGCGGCGGCAATTTCTCAAAGTCGGCGGGATGGCGGCGGGCGGTTTGTCGTTGTCGCAACTGCTGGGGCTGGAGGCCGAGGCTGGCCTCGGTCGTTCGCACAAGGCTCTCATCAATATTTACTTGCCCGGCGGCCCGTCGCATCTTGACACTTTCGATTTGAAGCCGGGGGCGCCGGCCGAAGTGCGCGGGGAGTTTCGGCCGATGAAGACGAATGTTCCCGGCATGGAGATTTGCGAGCTGTTTCCCCGCCTGGCGAAGATTGCCGACAAGTTCGCCATCATCCGGTCGCTGGCGGATTCGGATAGCCGGCACGATTGCTGCCAGTGCATGACCGGGCGCAAGCGAGGCGAACGCGCTCCCCAAAGGGGTTGGCCGATGCTCGGCTCTTGGGTGTCGAGCTTGCAAGCCGGGCGGCGAGGGGTTCCCGCCAATGTCGCTTTGATGTATCCCACCAGATTCCGTGATTGGGGCAATCCGGGGGATGCCGGGTTCATCGGCCCGGCTCACGACCCGATGAACTTGGTTTCCAAAGACCCTTTGGCAAAGGCCAGGGACATGTCGTTGAACGGGATTTCGCTTGAACGGCTGCGCGACCGCGAGCGTCTGTTGGCCGCCTTCGATCGCTTCCGCCGGGATGCCGATTCCAGCAAAGTCATGGAAGGGCTCGACACCTTCGGGCGGCAAGCGATGGAGATTCTTTCCGGGACTGGGTTGGCGGACGCGCTGGACTTGTCAAAAGAAGACCCGCGGATTCTGGAGCGATACGGGCAAAACGACCCTCGATATCAACGCGACGGCGCCCCCAAAATGATCCGCAATTTCCTCATCGCCCGGCGTTTGGTCGAAGCGGGCGCGCGGGTCGTCTCTCTGAACTACAGCCGCTGGGACTGGCACGGCGGCGACGGCCTCAACTTCCCTCGCTCGAGGGAAGAGTTCCCCCTGTTGGATCGCGGCCTCTCCGCCTTGATTGCTGACCTTCATGAACGCGGCCTGGACAAGGATGTGTCTGTTGTGATGTGGGGCGAATTTGGCAGGACGCCCAAGATCAACAAAATGAACAGCCGCGACCACTGGCCGCGGGCCAACTTCGCCTTGCTGGCCGGCGGCGGTATGCGGACTGGGCAAGTCATCGGCGCGACTGACCGTCTGGGCGGCGATGTCGCCGAACGTCCGGTGAAATTTCAAGAAGTCTTCGCCACCCTCTACCATAACCTGGGCATCGACGTCCGCACCGCCACTGTGCAAGACAACCAGGGAAGACCTCACTACCTCGTCGATGCCAATATCCAACCCATCCGCGAACTGGTGTAAGAAGCCTGCGGCCAGCTAGATTGAGGCCAGCCGGAAGGCCGGGTTCGGCTGGACGGGGGGGAGAGTTTTGGGGTAAGCTGGCCGGGTGCCGAAGAAAGCGAAGAGTGAGAAAGGGGAATCTTTGCCGCAGTTATCATATGAGGAGGCGTTGAAGCGGCTGGAGGCGATTGTCGAGGGGATGGAGGGGGATGATTTGGCGTTGGAGGCGTTGATTGCCCATTATGAGGAGGGGATGCGTTTGCGGCGGGTGTGTTTGGAAAAGCTGGCGGAGGCAGAGGTCAAAATCCGGGTGTTGGAAGAGTCTTTGGAGGGGGAGTTTTCGTCAAAGCCGTTGACATGGGAAGGGGATTCGGAATAGTCAAGAGTGGTTATGAGTTGTTTTCTGGATATGGTCGACAGCCCTGAGCATGTCAGGAAGTTGACTTTGGATCAACTGAGCCAACTGGCGGGCGAGATTCGTAAAGAGTTGATACAGACGCTTTCGAAGCACGGGGGGCATTTGGGTCCCAACTTGGGGGTGGTGGAGTTGTCGATTGCGCTGCACCGCTGTTTTCAGACGCCGCGGGACAAATTCGTTTGGGATGTCAGCCATCAAACATATGTCCACAAGATATTGACGGGGCGGAAGGGGCGGTTTTCCAGCATCCGCACCACCGGCGGGTTGAACGGGTTTGCGTTGCGGACAGAAAGCGAGCATGACTGCTATGGAGCGGCCCATGCCGGCACGTCGCTTTCCGCGGCTTTGGGGATTGCGGTTGGGCGCGACAAGCGGGGCACGGATGAGCATGTGGTCGCCATTTTCGGCGATGCGGCGTTGACTAATGGCATCTCGTTCGAGGCGCTCAACAACATCACCGAGACGACGAACCGGTTCATCGGCATTTTGAACGACAACGAGTGGAGCATCGCCAAGAACGTGGGCGCCATTGCGCGTTATCTAAACAAGTTGATCACGCATCCTTCGTATTCCCGGCTGCAGCGCGATTTCACCCGCTTGCTGAAACGCCTGCCCAAAGGGGAATTGGCGGTCATGCTGAGCCACCGGGTCGAGGAGATTTTGAAGGGGACGGTGTCGAATCTGGTTTTGCGGGAGACGGAGGACAAGGCGGACAGCGACGGACGGGGGGGCTTTGGCAACAGTTTGATTTTTGAGGAGATGGGGCTGCGGTATTTGGGGCCGTTGGACGGGCATGATTTGCCAATGCTCATTGCGGCACTGGATTACGCGAAGTCGTGCGACCGGCCGATTGTGCTGCATGTCCTGACGAAAAAGGGCAAGGGCTACGATGCCGCCGTCCATCATCCCGAAAAGCTGCATGGCGTCGGCCCTTACGATGTCAAAACGGGCACGGCGATCAAGAAAGTCGGCGGCGTGCCGGCCTGGCAGGATGTGTTCGGCAAGACGATGGTGCGTCTTTGCCAAAAGGCCCCCACCGTAGTGGGGATTACGGCCGCCATGCCCAGCGGCACCGGGCTGAAGATTTTGGAAAAAGAAATGCCGGACCGGTATTACGATGTGGGCATTGCCGAGGAACATGCGGTGTTGTTTGCCTGCGGTCTGGCGACGATGGGGTTCCATCCGTTTTGCGCCATTTACTCGACATTTTTGCAACGGGCTTACGACTGCATTATCCACGATGCGGCGTTGCAGGATTTGCCGATCACCTTTTGCATGGACCGCGCCGGCTTGTCGCCCCAGGACGGGCCGACGCACCACGGCATGTTCGACATTGCCTACCTGCGCTGCGTGCCAAACATCATCGCCATGGCGCCGAAGGACGAAGACGAATTGGTCGATATGATGTTCACCGCAATGCGCGAAAAGCATCCAACCTTCATTCGCTACCCCCGCGGGGCAGCAGAAGGCGCGGCGATCAAGAAAACGCCGGAACTGCTGGATATTGGAAAGGCGGAAGTAACGAGCCATTTTCAAGATAACGGAAAGCCCAAGATCGCCTTGTTCGGTCTCGGCAACCTCCATTCAATGGCCCGAAAAGCGGCCGGGATGTTGGCAGAACGGGGCTATGATCCAGCGGTGATCAACCCGCGGTTCACCAAACCCATCGACGCCCGCACCGCCGAGTCTTTTGGTCGCGCCGCCGACGTGGTGGCGACGATGGAAGACCATGTTCTTTCGGGCGGTTACGGAAGCGCCGTGATCGAGCTGCTCGCTGACCGGAAAATCGCGACGCCCATAGTGCGCATCGGATGGCCAGACCAATTCATTGAACACGCCACTTCCGCCAACGACCTCCGGGAAAAATATGGATTAACCGCCGCCGCCGCCGTGGAAAAAATCGAACTGGCAATGGTGGACATTCAACCCAAAGCAATGCCACGCGAAGAGGCGGCGGCATCCTTTCCATAACCTGCTCTTCCTCGCCGCCGGCGAGTTTCTGCAATAAACACGATATGGCGTATCATGACAATCCCCTGCCGGAAGGCCGTCCCATTGTCCTCTCCGGCGGGAAACTGAAGGTTCCCGACAATCCTGTGATTCCATTTATCCGCGGCGACGGCACGGGAAGGGATATTTGGGCGGCCGCCGAACGCACGCTCAATGCCGCAGTGGAAAAGGCTTACGGCGGCGCCAGAAAAATCGTCTGGCTCGAAGTGTTCGCCGGAGAAGCCGCCAAGCAGAAGTTCGACAACTGGCTGCCGGACGCAACAATTGCCGCCTTCAAAAAATATCTGGTGGGCATCAAAGGCCCCTTGACCACGCCGGTGGCCGGCGGGTTTCGGTCTCTCAACGTGGCCTTGCGCCAGAAGCTCGACCTCTACGTCTGTCAACGGCCAGTGCAGTATTTCGA
This sequence comes from uncultured Pedosphaera sp., assembly GCA_965214825.1. Taxonomy (GTDB): domain Bacteria; phylum Verrucomicrobiota; class Verrucomicrobiia; order Limisphaerales; family AAA164-E04; genus UBA2970. The sequence goes on along the minus strand of OZ243981.1, from coordinate 3,646,771 downwards.
CGGCGTACCTTCTCCGGTAAAGCATCCCGAAAAAGTCGACATGGTGATCTTCCGCGAGAACACTGAAGACATTTACGCCGGAATCGAGTACCGGGGCGGCACGCCGGAAGCACAGGCCGTGCTCGATTTCCTGCGGGAAAACTTTCCCGAACAATTCGCCAAAGTGCGCTTTGGAACGCAGGAAAAAGTCAACGACTATGTGAGCCAAGCCTCCCCCGGACACAGCGCCCCGCCAGTGGAAGTGGGCATCGGCATCAAACCCGTCTCCGCCGTCGGCTCCATTCGTTTGATCAAAGCGGCGATTGATTATGCCCTCGCCCGCCAACGCCGCAGCGTGACCCTCGTGCACAAAGGGAACATTATGAAGTTCACCGAAGGCGCCTTCCGCGATTGGGGATACGCCGCCGCCGAACGCATCTTCGGCAGCAAAGTCTATACCTGGACCCAATACAACCGAACCAAAGCCCGGCAAGGCGAGCAAACCGCCAACGCCGAACAACAAACCGCCCTTGACAACGGCGCCATCCTCATCAAAGACGCCATCGCCGACATCGCCCTGCAACAAGTCCTCACCCGCCCGGAAGATTTCGACATCATCGCCACGCTCAACCTCAACGGCGATTACCTCTCCGACGCCCTCGCCGCCCAAGTGGGAGGCATCGGCATCGCCCCCGGCGGCAACATCAACTACCTCACCGGCCACGCCATCTTCGAAGCCACCCACGGCACCGCCCCCAAATACGCCGGCCTCGACAAAGTCAACCCCGGCAGCGTCATCCTCAGCGGCGAAATGATGCTGCGCTACCTCGGATGGAGCCAAGCCGCTGACCTCGTGTTAAAAGGACTCGGCGCCGCCATCCGCTCCAAACGCGTTACCTACGACTTCGCCCGCCTGATGGAAAACGCCGCCGAAATCCAATGCTCCGAATTCGGCGACAACATCATCTCCCAAATGTAACCAGCGCGACGCAGACATTCCTGTTTGCGCTTGGCCGCCAAACTTGATTTCTCCCGAAAAACCGCCTATCTATAGCCCTCTCCATGAGAACAATGCAAACGATGAAAACCCTTTCAGACAGCCCAGCAAAATCAAACTCCGCCGCTATCCCGCGCTGGCGACCGGCAGTGCTCCTTTGCCTTCTCTGCCTTTCAACCGAATTGCCGCTCGAAGGCCAGGAAACGCCGGAGGCCGGCGTTGTTTTATCTTGGGGCTCCAATGATGATGGGCAAACAAGAGTTCCGGCCGGCTTGGACAATGTAGTTTCTATAGCGGCGGGGAGTTCTCATACAGTGGCCTTGCGAGCGGATGGAACGGTTGTGGCTTGGGGCTCCAATGGTTCTGGGCAAACGGATGTGCCGGCCGGCTTGGACGATGTGGTATCGATAGCGGCGGGGAGTTCTCATACAGTGGCCTTGCGAGCGGATGGAACGGTTGTGGCTTGGGGCTCCAATGGTTCTGGGCAAACGGATGTGCCGGCCGGCTTGGACGATGTGGTATCGATAGCGGCGGGAGATTGGCATACAGTGGCCTTGCGAGCGGATGGAACGGATGTGGCTTGGGGTTGGAATGGTTCTGGGCAAACAAGAGTTCCGGCCGGCTTGGGCAATGTAGTTTCGATAGCGGCGGGTTCGTCTCATACAGTGGCCTTGCGAGCGGATGGAACGGTTGTGGCTTGGGGCAGCAATTGGGATGGGCGGACGGATGTGCCGGCGGGTTTGGCCGATGTGGTTTCGATAGCGGCGGGGAGTTCTCATACAGTGGCCTTGCGAGCGGATGGAACAGTCGTGGCTTGGGGCTCCAATCGTTATGGGCAGACAGATGTCCCGGCAGGCTTGGATAATGTGGTAGCGATTGCTGCCGGCAGCCGGCATACAGCGGTGTTGGTGAATCCGCCGCCGGCGACTCCGCTGGTGTGGCGAAAACCTGCATCTGCCAATGTGCTGGTAGGGCTTCAGGCGCGGTTTGAAATCGGAGTCGTGAGTGTCAACCCCTTGAGTTATCAATGGGTTCGGGAAGGGGAAGCCATTCCCGGCGCCACAAATTCCGTTCTGACGTTGCCGTATGTCTCGTTGTCGGATGCGGGAACTTACTCTGTGCGGGTTGAAGATGCAGACGGGGATGCGATTGAAGAGGAAGCAACGTTGACCGTTTTTCCGCGTCCAGAGATGCAATCCGGTGTTGTTTTATCTTGGGGCTCCAATGGTGAGGGGCAGACGGATGTTCCGAAGGGCCTGGATGATGCGGTTTCGATAGCGGCTGGAGGTTGGCATACAGCGGCCTTGCGGTCGGATGGAACGGTCGTGGCTTGGGGCAGCAATGGTTCTGGGCAAACAAGAGTTCCGGCCGGCTTGGGCAATGTAGTTTCGATAGCGGCTGGAGGTTGGCATACAGTGGCCTTGCGATCGGATGGGACGGTCGTGGCTTGGGGCCGCAATAGGAATGGGCAAACGGATGTGCCGGCGGGTTTGGCCGATGTGGTTTCGATAGCGGCTGGAGGTTGGCATACAGTGGCCTTGCGATCGGATGGGACGGTCGTGGCTTGGGGCCGCAATAGGAATGGGCAAACGGATGTGCCGGCGGGTTTGGCCGATGTGGTTTCGATAGCGGCTGGAGGTTGGCATACAGTGGCCTTGCGATCGGATGGGACGGTCGTGGCTTGGGGCCGCAATTGGTCCGGGGAAGCGAATGTTCCGGAAGGTTTGGAGAATGTAATTTCCATTGCGGCGGGGAGTTCTCATACAGTGGCCTTGCGTGCGGATGGGACGGTTGTGGCTTGGGGATACAATTATTCTGGGCAAACGAATGTCCCGGCGGGTTTGGATGATGTCGTTTCGATAGCGGCGGGTTCGTCTCATACAGCGGCCTTACGATCGGATGGAACGGTCGTGGCTTGGGGCCGCAATTGGTCCGGGGAAGCGAATGTTCCGGAAGGTTTGGAGAATGTAATTTCCATTGCGGCGGGCGGGTATTCTACAATGGCCTTGGTGAGTCCGCCGCCGGCGGTTCCGTTGGTGTGGCGAAAACCTGCATCTGCCGCTGTGCCGGTAGGTCTTCAAGTGCGGTTTGGAATCAGTGCTGTGGGTATCGGCTCCCTGAGTTATCAATGGTTTCGGGAAGGAGAGGCCATTCCCGGCGCCACGAATTCCGTTCTGACGTTGCCGGATGTCTCGCTTTCGGATGCGGGAACTTACTCTGTGCGGGTTGTGGATGCAGACGGGGATTCGATTGAAGAGGAAGCAACGTTAGCGGTTTTTCCGCGGCCAGAGCCCGGCGTTGTTGTGGCTTGGGGATGGAATCGTTATAGGCAAACAAGAGTCCCGGCAGGTTTGGCTGATGTGGTAGCGATAGCGGCGGGTTCGTCTCATACAGTGGCCTTGCGATCGGATGGGACAGTCGCGGCTTGGGGCAACAATGGTTATGGGCAGACGGCTGTGCCTGCGGGTTTGGATGATGTCGTTTCGGTAGCAGCGGGGTGGGGGCATACAGTGGCCTTGCGATCGGATGGGACAGTCGCGGCTTGGGGCAACAATGGTTATGAGCAGACGGCTGTGCCTGCGGGTTTGGATGATGTCGTTTCGATAGCGGCAGGTTGGGAGCATACAGTGGCCTTGCGATCGGATGGGACGGTCGTGGCTTGGAGCCGCAATTATGAGGGGCAAACGGATGTGCCGGCAGGCTTGGACGATGTGGTATCGATAGCGGCGGGAGATTGGCATACAGTGGCCTTGCGAGCGGACGGGACGGTCGTGGCTTGGGACAGCAATTGGGATGGGCAGACGGATGTGCCTGCGGGTTTGGACAATGTGGTTTCTATAGCGGCGGGGAGTTCTCATACAGCGGCCTTGCGTTTGGATGGGACGGTCGTGGCTTGGGGCAACAATCGTTATGGGCAGACGGATGTGCCTACGGGTTTGGCTGATGTGGTTTCGATAGCTGCGGGGAGTTCTCATACAGCGGCCTTGCGATCGGATGGGACGGTTGTGGCTTGGGGATGGAATCGTTATAGGCAAACAAGAGTCCCGGCAGGTTTGGCTGATGTGGTAGCGATAGCGGCGGGTTCGTCTCATACAGTCGCCTTGCGGGGGTTGCGTCCGGTTTTGTCCTGGGTGGGGGTTGCGGAATCTGCGGCGGGGGTTCGGCTGCGGTTGCAAACGGAGTGGGGGGGGCCGTTGTCTCCGGCGGCGATGAGCCGGCTGCAATTGGAGGCGGCGAGTTCGTTGAGGCCGCCTGTTTCGTGGCAGGCGTTGGGTTTTGATTTCGCTCCTGAGGCGGGGGAGATTTTGATTGAAGGTTCGCAGCAGGAGCCGAGCCGGTTTTTCCGCGTGCGGAGCCGGCTTTGGCCTTGAGCGGGATTGGTTTGGCTATGGGTTGAGGGGGTCGGCGGTGATGCCGGGGTGGAGGAAGTGAATCCAGGCGCTGGCGACAGGGCGGCGGTAAATCTTTTGCAGGGCGGCGCGGTAGAGGGCAAGTTGGGGGGCATGGTGTTCTGCCCGTTCCGGGATTTCTGCAACGGTGATTTTGTCGGATTTGAAGTCGAGCAGCCAGATTTCTTTGGGCTGGATGACGGCGAGGTCTGCGGCGCCTTGAATCAACATGGGCTCGTTGTCGATTGCGTCTGCGATGTCGAAGCCGAGTTGCCGGAGTTCGCGTCCGGTGAATTGGGCGGTGAAGGCCAGCTCGCGGTGGAGGCGGGGGCTTTGGCGGCGGATTTGAGTTCCGATGGAGGAAGTCCAGAACTCGACGATTCGGTTTAGTTGGATTCTGCTGGGGTCTTCGGGTTCGAGCCGGCCTTGGGCGCAAAGCGATTGAACGGCGGCGCGGGCGTTTTCAAGGTTGGTTGCCTGGTCGAGGGGGAAGAATTGCAGGATGCGGTGCCAAGCGTGGCCGCGGGTTTGGGCGGATTCTTGCGGACGGTTTTCGGCTTTTGGTTTTTTGGTTTTGAACTGGGCGGGCAAGGGGAAGGGATGGTCGGTGTCGAGTTGGCTTTGTTGTTTGAGGGCGCTGGCAGAGGCTTTGGCGCGTTGCGCGGTTGCCGCGAGGAAGGGATAGCGCCAGTTGAGCCGCCGGTGAAGGGTGTGAAGGGTTTCGAGGTCGAGAGGCTGACTTGGCGGCGCGGGGGCGGCAGGCGGTTGCGGTTCTTCATCGACGCCGGCATCGCGGATTTCCCAATGAATTCCGTTTTCGCTGCCTTGCTTGATTTCGAGGTAATTCGCTATGCAGGTTCGGCCGGAGAGCCACGGTCCGAGCCAGTCGAGGCAGGAGGCGGCGCGATGGGAGGGGTTATTTTCGGGGACTTGGGCGTGTTGTTTCGGCCAGGTTTCAAAATGTTTTTTTGTGGTTGTTCCTGTGAGGATGAGGCGTTCTTTGGCGCGTGTCATGGCGATGTAGAGGAGGCGGGCTTCTTCGGCAATCAGCGCTTGCCGCCGTTTTCGTTTGCTGAGCCAATGAGACAGCGAAGGGTAGGTTTGGGCGGTTCCGGGAAGGCGGATGACGGGGCTGAGGCCGTAGTCGCTGTCGATGATCAGCGGTTGTCTCAAGTCGTTGCAGTTGAATTTTTTGTCGAGGTTGGCCAGGATGACGATGGGGAATTCGAGTCCTTTGCTTTTGTGAATGGTCATTAGTTGGACGGCGTTGGCGGTTTCTTGAGAGAGGGGTTCGATGCCGTGTTCGGATTGCTGGAGTTCGTCGAGCCATTGCAGGAAATGGGCGAGGCTGGGCAGTTTCCGGTGCTCGAAATCGCGGGTGAGCTGGAGGAATTGCCGCGCTTGGGCTTGCAGGTTTCTCCAGGGCTCCAGGCTCGACAAGGCTTCCAGGCAATGCGATTCTGCTAGGATGCGTTCGATGCGTTCAGCGATGGATTGCGTTCGCCCGGCGTCGCTCCAGCGTTGAAAGCTAGTCAGGAAGCGGTCGCACTTTTCCCGCGCGGCGGCAATCCATTTTTCGCTTTCGGCGGGATGGCGGTCTCTCAGCGTTTGAAGCCGCGGCGCCGGCTCGCGCGACAGCTTGTCAAAGCGGCGAAGCGCCGGCCAAAAGTGGCCTTGCGTTTGGGCGAGTCGAATGACGGCAAGCTCGTCCGGCGTGAAGCCGAAGAAAGGCGAACGCAAAACGGCTAAAAGCGGGATGTCCTGAAGCGGGTTGTCGAGAATTTTCAGCAGCGCGACGAGGTCGCGGATTTCGGGGAGATCGAAAAAGTTGTCGGTGAACATCTGCACGGGGATTTCGTATTGGCGGAAAACCTGTGAGAGGGTGTTTGCCATCCCGGAGGCGGGAATAAGCTGCTTTTCCGAATGGTCGATTTCCGGCCGATCGATTTCGGTGCTTGCCGCAACGGAGCGGAGAAGGACGGCAAAGTCGACCCATTTTGCCGGCCGCGGCTTTTTAGTTTGCGCGTCAAAAATTGCCGTTTTGCTGTTGCCGAGCGCCCGGATGCGTTGGGCGATGCGATGCGCTTCCGATGTAGAAGCCGCTTCGCCTTTTTGGGTCTTGAGCGCCAAGTGGAATTCGATCTGCCGGCCGGTTGCATGGGGCGGCGCGGTGTTGGGTGCGGCGGCGATGAGCCGGGCGCTGGCGTCGTAGCGGAAACCGGGGACTTGCCTGGCAAGCGAATCGCAGAAGCCATTGATGAAATTAATCAAATCCGGGTGGCTTCTGAAGTTTTCCTGCAGGTGGACGACGGCGTTTTCCGGTTGGCGGTTCTGTTCGGATTGGCGTTCCTGGAGCAGCTCCGGCGTGGCTCCGCGAAAGCCGTAGATGCTCTGCTTTTCATCCCCGACAATGAACAGATTGGCGGCGCGGCCCCGGCGGCTGAGGGCGCGGATGATGCAGTCTTGGGCTTTGGTGATGTCCTGATATTCGTCGGCGAAAACATATTGGAATCGCGCCTGCATCTCTCGGGCGGTGTCGGTGCAAGCCTTGCGGTCGGCACCACAAAGGAGAGTCAGTGCCCACTGCTCCATGTCGTGAAAATCGAGCGCTTCTTGCTCTTTCTTCTGCTGGAGAAAACGTTGTTGAAAGTCTTCGGCAAGCCGGAGAAGGGAAAGAATCCATTGACGACATTGTTCCCAATCTTCTCGCAGCGGCGATAAACTCGGTTGATTTCTGTCGCGGTCCCAGAACAGCGATTCGAAGAATGCCGCGTCTGCGAAGAACTCTTTGAGCGTTTTGCGGACACGGGTTTTGGTTCCGTGCGGCCAGTTTTCATCGGCGGTGGCGATGCGGCAGAAGCAGACGGCCAGAGGCTCGGCGAGGGCGGTTGGATTGTCGGGCTGGGCGAGGGATGGTTGTAGCGATTCCAGCGCGGCGACGCATTCTTGCAGATTTGGGCACGATTCGGCGCCGTCTCGCAAAGCAGGGAGCCAGTCTGAAATCCATTGCGGCAGGGTGTCGGCAAGCCAGCGAAGCCACAGGGTGGGTTCAGCGGCTTCGCAGCGTTGGCGCTGTTTGCGAATCCATTGTTGCGGGGCGGGCAGCAGTTGGGTGTGGTTGTGCAGTTGGAGAATCCATTCGCGGACTCGGTGTCGCTCTTCCTGGCGCATCCATTGGCGGATGGATGGGGAAGCGGGTGGCGGTTCGAGGCAGTGGGCTTCCAAGGTTTCCGCGAGTGCCGCTCTTTCGAGTTGGCTGCGTTCTGCCTGCGAGAGTGTGCGGAGCCGCGGGCTGAGGCCGAGTGGTTGGGTATGCTCGTAGATGAGTTCGAGCGCGATGCTGTGGAGTGTGCCGATTTTGGCCATGTCGAGGAGGGCCAGTTGTTCGGCGGCGCGTTGCTGTGTAGGGGCATCGGTGTTTTCCGGATCGAGTTGCCGGTTCAGTTTGCCGGCGATGCGCTGTTTCATTTCGGCGGCGGCGGCTTCGGTGAAGGTAACCATCAGGATTTGATCGAGATTGACTGGGGCGGTTGGGTGAAAGAGGCAGTGGAGGCAGCGCTCGATCATGGTGTGTGTTTTTCCTGTTCCGGCGCCGGCAAGGACCAGGACGTTGCCTTCGGCTTGAATGGCTTTTTGCTGGGCGTCGATGAAGTTCATTTCGGCGGCGGTTCAATAGTGCAGGGTTCGATAGAAATGTGTGTCGGCGTCGATTCGGCACACGGAGGCATATGAGCAGTATTGGCAGGGGGTTTTGTTTTTGTAGTGTTTGTAGGGGGCGACTGCGATATCGCCGGCGAGAATGCGGTTGCCCATGTCGCGGATGATTTTTTCGGTGTGGCGCATCATTTTCCGGAAGGCTTCCGGTTTCATGGGCTGCCAGCTTGTTGCATGTGGCGAGCCGTATTCGTTGAGTTTGTATGGGATTTGGTCGCCTTGCTTTCGGTCGAGACGGTTGTCTAGTTGGCAGAGGTATTTGATGTTAAAGCATCCATTCCATTGAAAGTTTTTGGCGCGGCCGGCGTGTTGGGTTTGGGCTTCGATGCGGTGATGGGACCTGCTGGCTTTGGCGCGGAGGGGCACCAGGAATGCGCCGACGGGGTTGAGGTGGCCGGCGATGTCTTTGAGTTGGGCGATGGCGTTGAGATAGGCGAAGAGTTGCAATTGTATCCCGTTGTGCAGGAACAAGGAGTTGATGGTGTTGCTGCTTGATTTGTAGTCGATGATGACTGCGACGATGGCTTTGCCGGCGGGGTTTGGGAAGAGGTCGAGCGGCAGAGTTATCGGACACCCGCGCCAGTATCCAATTATTGTCGTGGCTTCGCCGGCGGGGTTTGGGAGGAGGTCGAGCCGGTCGATTTTTCCAGCGAGGGCGAGGCGGGAGTTGTGGTCGAGGGGGATGTTCCAAGAGCCGGCGGAGTCGTTTTCGCCGCCGAAGGCCAGTTCGACTGTGTGCGGGTTGAAGTTGTAATGCCGCATCCCTTGAATGAAAACGGCGATGAATTCTTGCAGTTTTTCGACGATGGTTTCAAGGGCGAGGCGGGCGGTTTCGGTTTTTTGAAAGATGCTGCGGTAGAATTGGGCGGCGGTGTTGCCGGCGATTTGGGCGATGTGTTTTCGGGCTTCGCCGGGGGCGAGGTCGCGCCATTGCTTGCCTTGCGCTTGGGTTTGGCGGTGGAATTGTTCGAGGACTTGGTGTTGAAAAGCGCCCAATGTTTTGACGTCGAGTTGGCTTTGGGCGCGTTCGGTGGCCTTGAGGCCGGAGCGGAGGAAGAAGCTGAAGGGACAAGCGGCGAAGTCTTCGAGGCGGGAGGTGGAGGAGTGGATGGTGTCGGTTTCGCCGGCGTAGAGGATGGCGGCGATGGCCGGGGAGAGTTGTTCGGAGCCCACTTCGGCTGGAAGCGCGGGTTGCGGGTTCGATGGGTCTGCGTCAAGCGAATTGAAAAGTTGTTCGACTGCGGAATCTTCCGTCCGGGCGGCAAGTGCATGGCAGAGCGGTTGGATGAGTTCGCTGCGGTGTTCGGTTGCGTGCAGCGGCAGGCGGTTTTGAAAGCGCTGGATTGTCACGGAAGGGAAGAGGCGGCGGAGGCGGGTGATGATTGAGGAGGGGTTGAGCGGCTGGCCTTCGGCGTCTTGCTCGGCGCAACTGACGGCCAGCTTTTTCCGCGGACGGGTGCAGGCGATGTAGGCGTAGAACTGTTCGCGGGCGAGGCGGCGTTTGACGGGCAAAAGCCAATGGCTGGCGAAGGGTTCCAATTGTTTCCGGTCGGTTTCCGTGAGCAGGGGATGCCGTCGAGGGCGGGCAGGGAAGACCGATTCGTTGAGACCCAACAGAAGGGCGAGTTCGATTTCTGGGTTTCTCATGCGGTCCACGGCGCCCACGATGACTTGATCCGCATTCGGCGGAATGGCGCCGACAGCAAGGTTGCTGAGTCCGGATTCAAGTATTGCGAGCCAATCCCGCAAAGGCCGGCGCATGTCGGCAAAGGCGAGTTGCACATTCTCCAGCCAGTCTTCCAGTTGTTGCCGGGCGGCGGCGTGGATAAGAAGCGGGCTCCCGCCGGCTTTGAGCGCCTTTGCCCCCGCCTGCTGGTCCCAGGCTTCGAGGGTTTCAGCCAAACTGATTCGTTCCCAAAATCGGCGGAGGGCTTTGGCCAATTGAGCGCCGCTGACGGGTTTGTTTCGGTCGGTTTCAGCGGTGAACAACTGCGATTCGAATTCTTCAAAAGGAGCAATGGCCGATTGGCGGTGCCGTTCCAGCAACTTCACAAGGGGATGGGGGCAGGTCTGGGGTGTCAACGGTTGGCGCCATTGCCTGCCGTCGATGCCGAATTCCAAAGCGGCGTTTTCCAGTTGGAGCGTCCGTTCGATGTTGTTGTGGATTAGCTGCGTTTTGAGGGCGGCAAACCAGTCGTCATTTTGCCAACCAAAAGCGAGCAGTTGAAGGGCGCTTTGCGTCAAAAGGACTGCTGGGTGATGCCGGATGGGGTTTCGCTGGTCGATGAAATGCGGGATTTGGTAACGGCTGAAGATGCGTTGAATGTCGGTTGCGTAGTCTTCCAGTTGGCGGACAATGACGGCGGTTTGACGGAAGCGAATCCCTTCTTCCCGAACGGTGCGGAGGATGACGCGGGCGGCGTGAACGGCTTCTGCCTCGCGGTCCGGGCAAACTGTTATGGCAATGCCCTCCGGCGGCGATTCGTCAACCGGCAAAGGTCGCGGTGCCGTCCAAAAGGCTTCGAGATGTTGCAATGGCCGGCTGGCCGCAAAACGGGAACGCTCAGGATTGCGGGCGAGGCGGACATTCTCGATCTTGACACCCGGAAGCTCTTCAATGTGGCGGCGGCAGCGGCGATAGGTTTCCTCAATGGCTGCCCAAGGATTGAGCCAGGAAGGATCGTCCGGCTTTTCCGGTTTCACACAGAAAAGCAAATTCGCCCGCCGGCTCCGTTGCACGACGGCAGCCAGTAGCGCAAGCTCTTGGGAAGCCATCTCCCCGAAACCGTCCAACCAAAGTTCTGCCGGGGCAAAAATGGCCGAGCCGGCCGGCTTCGGGGGCAGGGAGCGAAGCTGTTCAGTCGCCAGTTCCAGCAGAAAGTCTGCATCCTTGAGGCCGGCCTGCTGAAGCCATTCGCGGTAACAGTCAGAGAGGAGAGCCAAATCATGCAACTTGTCCCGCAACGCCGGGGAAAGTCTGCTGCATTCTTTCAATTGAGCCAATTGGCCGCCGGCCATCTGCTGCCGGCCGAGTTCTTGCAAAAGCGCCGCCATTTCTTGCGCCAAGGCAGGGAAACTCGCCACCGGCCGAAATGCCCGAAGCCGTTCTGCATGTTTATTAAGCAACGAGCGGAGAACCATGACCCGGCCCCCATCGCTAAGGATTCGAGAGAGACTGGGAGCCAACTCAGCCAAGATACGCTCGGCCAAGCGAGTGAAAGAAAGCACCTCCAGGCGCGTGTATCCGCCAAGCTCGCCGCCAGCCAAGATTTGAGATTCGATTTGAAAAGTCGCCTGCTTGGGAGCAAGGAAGAGGAGGCGCGGCCCTTCAGACGCTTGGGCGAGACGCTCGCGGACGGATTGAATGCAGCGGTAAGTCTTGCCGCTGCCGGCGGGTCCCAAAATGAAAGCCGCTGTTGTCCGACTCACGTGCGATAAATATTTACGGGCTTAACAGGGTGACGCGCAGGCACTCGACCCGTTGATCGCTACCCGCTTAACAAAAAATCCAATCCTGTGCCTCCTGCCCATCCATGTGTCCCGAACGAAATCGCCCTCCAAAACCATCAAAGCCTATAAATGCTTTTTGCGGACTCACGACTTGACTAGGCGGCTTGCGGACCCGCAGCACTGTTTATACTTCTTGCCGCTGCCACAAGGGCAAGGTTCGTTTCGGCCCACTTTGGGACCGGTGCGAACGGGAGTGGCGCGAGATTTGCCGGCCGCTTCATTCGCCTCGCTGACCATTCGGCTGGCCTTTTGCCGGGAGTTTTGCGCCGCCTGCCCCGCATCGCCGGCAAATGCGTTGGCGCCCTGATGCACGGTTCGCTGCGGTAACTTGGCCAGAAAGTTCTGAAACGCCATCAAGCTGGAAGCGCTGCGGAAGATATTGTGGCATATCTCCGATTTTATACTCGCCATCAAAGCGTCGAAAATTTTGAAGGCTTCGTTCTTATATTCAATTAGCGGGTCGCGTTGGCCATAAGCGCGGAGGCCGATGCTGCTCCGGAGTCCGTCCATGCTATAAAGATGCTCTTGCCATAGTTTGTCAATGGCGCTGAGGATAGTAAATCGCTCAATGCTTTGAAGGGCCTCTTTGTCCTCGACGCTGACTTTCAATTTATAGGCGTCTCGGACGCTGTCGGCAACAAACGCGGCGGCGGCGGTTTGCGCCGGGCTCATGCCCTCTAAAGTCGAACCGGGCGCCGGCGTTTCTGTTTCCGAAGTTGCCGCTTGAAGAATCGCCTCTTCCGAGATGCCCAGTGGGAAGTTGAGATTGATCCAATCGGTCAAAGTCCGAAGGTTCCATTCGCCCGGCTCAGCGTCCGCCGAAGAATGCTCTTCCACCTTGGCGACGACCGCTTCCTCCATCACCTCCAGCAAACGGTCTTGCACATTGTCAGCCCGGATGATCTCATTGCGAAACCCATAGATGACTTCACGTTGTTTGTTCATCACATCGTCGTATTCCAACGTGCGTTTACGAATTTGGAAGTTGTGCTGTTCGACGCGCTTCTGCGCTGTTTCGATGGAGCGGTTTAACAAAGGGTGCTCCAGTTCCTGCCCCTCTTCGAGACCGACTTTTTCCATAACCTTGCTGATGCGGTCGGAGCCGAACAAGCGCATTAAATCGTCTTCTAGAGAAATAAAAAAGTGAGAGGAGCCATTGTCGCCTTGGCGGGCACAGCGGCCACGGAGCTGGCGGTCGATGCGGCGGGCCTCGTGCCGTTCCGTTCCAATCACGTGAAGGCCGCCTACTTCATTGACACCCACAGCCAGTTTAATATCCGTGCCGCGCCCCGCCATATTTGTGGCGATCGTCACCGCTCCTTTGTGGCCGGCGCGAGTGATGATTTCGGCTTCCTGTTCGTGATATTTGGCGTTCAATACAGAGTGAACAATCCGTTCTTTCTTCAGCAGCCTGGAGAGGTATTCACTGGCTTCGACGGAGATAGTGCCGACTAGAATAGGGCGTCCTTCGCTGTGGATGTTTTTGATTTCCTCTACTACCGCATTATACTTTTCGCGCCTGGTTTTATAGACTGTGTCGTGGGCATCTTGCCGCGCGACGGGCCGGTTAGTAGGGATGACAAGAACGCCGAGTTTATAGATGTCTAAAAACTCGCTGGCTTCGGTTTCTGCCGTGCCTGTCATGCCGGCGAGTTTGGCGTAAAGGCGGAAGTAATTTTGAATGGTAATTGTGGCGTAAGTCTGGGTCTCGCGTTTGATTTCCACGCCTTCCTTTGCTTCTACTGCCTGGTGCAGCCCTTCGCTCCAGCGGCGGCCCGTCATAAGGCGTCCAGTGTTTTCATCGACAATAATTACTTCGTTGTTTTGCACAACGTATTGGATGTCCTTCTCGTATAAACAATAGGCTTTGAGAAGTTGCGAGATGGTGTGAATTTGTTGGGCTTTAGCTTCGAATTCTTTTTGCGCTTTTCCTTTCGCGTCCATTCTTTGTTTCGCATCCCAGCCTTCATTGCTGTCGATTTCGTGGTATGTCTCTGCCAGATCGGGCAGCATGAAGGCGTCGGGATCCTTCGGGCTGAGAAAACCGCGGCCTTTTTCTGTCAGGTCGGCGTCATGGCTTTTTTCCTCGATGGCGAAGAAAAGCTCTTCCTTCTGCGCGTAGAGTTCTTTCTTCGTTTGGTCGGCGTGAAGTGTCATCTCCGCTTTGTTCATAAGCTTCAGATTTTCCGGGTCTTCCAGAAACCGCAGCAGGCTTGCGGATTTGGGGTCGCCCAGTTTTGTGCGGTAGAGCAGGAGGCCGAGTTCCTGTCCGAGCCATTCGGGGTTTTCCGGGTTGGAGCCGTTTTCCGGGCGGAGTTTTTGGGAGAGGCTTCCCGCTTCGCGCATGTAGTCTTGGCAAAGTTTTTTTTGGCGCTTCACCAGGCTTTCGACGGCGGGTTTCAACTGGTCGTAGCGGTTGTCGGTATGCACGACGGCCGGGCCGCTGATGATGAGCGGCGTCCGCGCTTCGTCGATCAAGATGGAATCCACCTCGTCTACAATGGCGAAGTAGTGTTGCCGCTGCACTTGTTCTTCCTTCTTCGAGGCCATGCCGTTGTCGCGCAAATAATCGAAGCCGAATTCCGAGTTGGTGCCGTAGGTGATGTCGCATGCGTATTGCTCCCGACGCAGCGCCGGCGGCTGGTCGTGGAGGATGCAGCCTACGCTCATACCCAGAAACCGATAAACCGCGCCCATCCATTCGCTGTCGCGGGAGGCTAGGTAATCGTTCACCGTGACGATGTGAACGCCCCGCCCGGAGAGAGCGTTGAGATAAACGGGGAGAGTCGCCACCAGCGTTTTGCCTTCCCCCGTAGCCATTTCCGCAATGCGCCCCGAATGCAACGCGTAACCCCCGATCAACTGCACATCGAAGGGAATCATCTCCCATCGAAGGGCATGGCCTTTCACCGAGACGTCAGAACCGCACAAGCGGCGGCAGGCGTTCTTCACCGCGGCAAAGGCTTCGGGCAGAACCGCGGCTAGCTCCCGCGCCAATTCGTCGTCGTCTTCAATCGGGGAAAACTTCGCTTGCCAATCCGCCGTTTTCCGCCGCAAATCCTCGTCGCTCAGCGATTGATAAGACGATTCGATTTCATTGATCTGCTCCACCAAACCCCGGAGTTTCTTGACCTCTCGCTCGTTCCGCGTCCCGAAAACCTTCTTGAAAACTGTCTTTGTGATCTCAATCATTCGCACCCTGCGTTAGCAACGGAAACACTAAGCCAACCCGCCCCGCCCGTCAAAGAGAAAGGCGCCTGCGCCCGCCCGCCTCCAGCCGAAGCACTGGCCCACCTCGAAAAACAAGCCTGCGAAACTTTGCAAAGGCGATTCCCGAATGGTTGGTGAAAACCGGCCAACGAAAAAAATCATTTTTTTATGGATAAATTTCCGTTTTTTGCCGATAACAATAACCGAGGCTGCCGTTACGGCCTCGGTCGGAGAGCGAAAACCGTTGAGACCATATGAACGCAAAATCACTTGGGCAAAAATCTTCGATAACGGCGGCGCGGCAACAAGCGGCCGCGTCGGGAACCAACGGGCATCCGCCCAAAGCGCTCATCCGCCCGGTAGCCCTCAAGGCCGCCTCCGTCCTCTTCGCCGCCATAAACAACGGCTCTGGATCGGGATCAGGGTCAGGTCAGCAGTCTTGCAGCTTTCTCATCCAGATCGAGACTGCTCCCGATAAATATAAATCAATTCCTTTCGATTGTGATTGGGATAAGAAATGTTGCCATGCTACCTTTTGGCGCATGGGCCAAAAGGGACGAAGATACAAGGTTAAGGTTGGTTATTGCTGCCCCAAAACTGATAATCAAGAAACAAATTGTGTGGTGAAGCTACATGCTGATGAATGTAGCGCTGCTACCGGCGATCATCAAACTTTGTAGTATTGCTGTAATGGGCGTGCTTCCGTTCGGTTTCAACCCGCACGGAAGCGTTTTTAATCTTTTTGATTTTTAGTCAACCCTTTTAGTTATGAAGCAATTGAAACAGTTTTTCGCTCTGATGGCTATTGTAGCGGTGATTCTAGTGGTCTATATCTTTATTCGTCGGGATGATAATATTGATCCCATGCCTGTTTTCCCTCCAGGCATGGATACAAAAGAGAAAGTGGAGATGATTCAAAAACATTGGCAGGGATTGGAAAAGCTGGATATGGATAGCTCCGGTATAACCAACTTAGTCGGGAAGCTGGTTCGAGAAAAAGCCTCGCATTTGCCGTCAGGTCAACAATTGGCTTTGGCAGAGAAACTCACCAGTTGGTTTTACTATTTGAAAACAGGGACTTACGAAGACTTTCTTGCATTTCGTAAGCCCGATTATTGGAATGTGAGTCTGAAGGGTGTTAAGTGGTATGCTAGTGCTTTGTATGGCAACACCAATGCCTTTGATCACTTGCCGGAGTCAGAATGGACTAGAGCTGCATATGAATTCTTATCGACGAGTCGTTATGATTCTATTCGGGTTGGCAGTATTCATTTCAATGTACTACCGAATCGGAAAACGAGAACAGAGGATGTGTTGAAACCGCTTCTGTTCTATCCTGGCGCAACCACTGTTCACGAGGGTAATTCTACTAACATATTTGGGGATCCTATAATTGGCTATCGGGTAAAACCGGCAGATGTGTTGAAAAAGCATCGTGGCATCGAATGGGCTCGGTTTCGTGCGGGGTATGACATTGTTGGATATAAAGGTTTTATCTGTGCTATCGAGCTGGCGTTGTATTGGTCGCCGGATGAAAAGCGTTGGTTGTCAGGCCGGTGCCTTTCGAGCGACGTGTGGCCTTCGTCGTACGTTCCGGAAGAAAGTGGACGGCCTCCGCGTATTTGCTTTTAACTGTCTGAACAGAATCGGTTACGATGAATTCATTACTGCGCTGGGGGTGGTGGCTGTGCGGGCGCTGTCCCGTTTTTAGAGATCGGCGGAGAGGGTTGTCGGTTCAAAATGGTTGCGTTGGCGGCGGAAGCGGGGCAGATTTTGGCGGATGAGTTTCTCACGAGTTTTTTGGGTTGGTCTGACGGTGGCAGCGCCTTGGCTACAAGCCGAGGAACTCCGCATTGAGCAGGATGAGGCGGGCCATGTTTTTGCTGTCTTTCGAGGCGAAGAGAGCCGCCCGGTGCTTGTCCAACATGCGCGGCCGGATCATCGTCCGTATTTGCATCCTTTGGCGGCTCCTGCTGGCGGGGGGCGGCTCACCGGCGAGCGGGGTTCGGAGGCTGGTATTTTTTGGGCTTTTCCGCGTCTGAATGGGCGGGACTATTTTGAGAATGCGGGAGGGGATTATTGGCGGCGGGCGGCGTTGAGTGTGATTCAAGCGTCCGGCAAAGTTGTTGCTTGGCAGACGGTTTATGATCTCCTGGATGAGGGCGGGCAGGCAGTTTTGCGGGAGACGCAGACTTGGTCGATGCAGGCGGAGGGAGAGCAGTACCGCCTGGATGTGGAGTGGAGCGGCGAGGCTAAGGTGGGGGTGACGGTTGGTCGGGCGGATTTTGGCGGTCTCTTTGTCCGCCCGGCTTGGCAGGGCGGTGTTTCTGGCGAGGTAGTGAACGCTGCCCGCCAGCGCAATGGCGCGGCCGAGGGGCAGCAGGCGCTGTGGATGCGTGCAAGGCTGCAATGGCCCGGGCAGGAGGCGCCGGCACATCTCGCCGTGTTTGATCATCCGAACAACCCCGGTTTTCCTCAGCGATGGCGGGTGGACGAGGCGCTTGGTTTTGGTCCGGTTCGCGCCCGGCTGGAGGATTGGCGGTTGGCAGCCGGCGAAATGACTTTAGCGAAGCATCGCTTGCTGGTGCGCAGTGGCTCCTGGAGCAATGTCGCTATCACAGGGGCGTGGAGTGAGTTCAGCGGACTTGGCGGTACTTGGGCGCTTTGGGGCATTGCGCAGCGGGAGGGCCGCGAGGCGGCTTTTTTGACGCCGGAACGCGCGGTTGAAGCGATGACACTGCCGGAGGGGTTTCAGGTCAATGTCTATGCCGCCGAACCGATGATTACGCAGCCGATGGCCTTTTGCTGGGACGACCGCGGCCGGATGTGGATTGCCGAGAATCGGGATTACGAAAGTCGCGGGCGGGGTTTTGCCAATTCTGGCGACAGCCGCATCCTGATTCTAGAAGATGCCGACCGCGACGGACGAGCTGACAAACGCACGGTTTTTTCTGAGGGCATTCCTTTTCCGGCGGCGATTGCGGTGGGTTTCGGCGGGTTGTGGCTTGGCGCTCCGCCCAACTTGCTTTTCCTGCCGGACCGCAACGGCGATGACCGGGCGGACGAGGGCGCCATCGAAGTCCGGCTTGCCGGCTGGGGCATCCGCGACCGCCACGAAACCTTGAACAGCCTGCATTGGGGGCCGGACGGTTGGCTCTACGGCTGCCAAGGTTTTGCCACGCCTTCCAAAGTCGGCAAGCCCGCTGGCAAAGGCCGTCTCTACCACCATCGCGATCCCTTCCCCGAGGACATTGCGTTAGCAGGGGAAGGTGTCGAAATCAACGGCGGCGTTTGGCGCTATCATCCGATCAAGGAACGTTTTGAAGTTGTGGCCCACGGATTCAGCAACCCTTGGGGCATTGACTACGACGCCAAGGGGCAGTTGTTCATCAGCGCCTGCGTCATTCCGCACCTTTGGCATGTCATCCCCGGCGGCATCTACCATCGGCAAGGCGGGCGGCACTTCAACCCGCACGTTTACAGTGACATTCGCACTATTGCCGACCACCGCCACCGCTCTGCCCACGGCGGCGCCCGCGTTTATCTTTCAGACGCTTTTCCCGATGAATACCGCGGGAAAATCTTCATGGCGAACATCCACGAACACGCTGTCTTAGCGGATGTGCTCGAACCGGCAGGCTCCGGTTTTATAGCGCGGCACGGCGAGGACTTTCTGCTGGCCAACAACGCGCAATGGATCGGGTTCAGCATGGAGATTGGCCCCGAAGGCGGCCTCTATGTGCTTGATTGGCACGACGCCGACATCTGCGGCAAAGACGTTTTGAACAAAGACACCGGGCGCGTCTTCCGCATCACTCCAAAACAATCGCGTGCCCAAGAATGGGCCGGCCGATACAGCGACCTGGCCGCCCTGCCAGATGCAGCTCTCGTCGCCCTTCAGACAAGTCAAAGCGCCTGGCACGCCCGCCGCGCCCGCGTCCTGCTGCAACACCGCGCCCACAAACGCGAACTCGCCCCGGCCGCCCGCCGCCAACTTCAGCGCCTCTTTGCGAACCACAAAAACAGCGACTATCAACTCCGCGCCTTCTGGGGACTGCACGTCACCCAAAGCCTGACAGAAGCTCAACTCCTCGACGTCCTCGATCATGCAGATGCCCACATCCGCGCTTGGGCCGTGCAGTTCCTCTGCGAAGACCGAAACCCGCCAGCCGCCGCGCTTGCCAAGTTCGCTGGTATGGCAGCATCAGATCCGTCCCCCGTTGTTCGCCTGTATCTCGCCGCCGCCCTCCAACGCATACCGCACGACGCCTGTTGGCCAATTGCCCGCGCCCTCGTGCAACATGCTGAAGACAACAGCGATCACAACCTACCCAAGATGATTTGGTTCGCCCTGGAGCCTCTGGCCGCCGAAACGCCGGCGCGCTCTCTCTCCCTCGCCGCCACCAGCCGCCTGGATTTAGTGCAGCAATGCATCGCCCGCCGAATCACCGATGCCGAAGCCTGGGACGTCTTGGCCTCTGGCATCGCCGCCGCCCCGCCCTCAGCCCAGCCCGGCCTTCTCCAAGGCTTCCTCCTCGGCCTCGAAGGACGCGCCGACGCCCGCGCTCCGGCCAATTGGCCGCCGCTCTACGCCAAACTGCAACAAAGCGGTGACTCCCGGATAAGAAACCTTGCCGCCGAAATCGCGCAACTCTTCGGCGACGTTACTTCCGCCAAAACCATGCTGGCCGACTTGGCCGATCGCGCCACGCCCATCGAGAAAAAACAGCGGGCACTTCACAGTTTAGCCGGGCGGAAACGCCCCGAACTGCGCCAACAACTAGTCACCCTCCTCGACGCGCCCGTCCTTCGTCTGGACGCTATCCGCGCCGTTGCTGCTTATGATGACGACCGCCTCGCCCGCGCCCTGCTGGCGCGTTATCCCCGCTTCAACGCCGACGAAAAACTGGCCGCCCTGCAAACACTCTCCTCCCGCCCACGCTTCGGCCGGATATTGACAAACGCCCTCCGCAGAGGCGCTTTTCCCAAACGCGACATCCCCGCCTACATTGCCCGGCAACTCCGCCGAGTAGTCGGCAACAGCTTTGTCGAAATCTGGGGCCCCATCGAACAACTGCCGGCGGAAAAACAGGCCGCCTACGCAAAATACCGCAACTTGCTGACAGACGCGGCTATCGCGCAAGCCAACGCCTCCCAAGGCCGGGCCGTCTTCAATCAAACCTGCGGCGTCTGCCACAAAATGTATGGCGACGGCAGCGACATTGGTCCGGACATCACCGGCGCCGACCGCACCAATCCCGACTACCTCCTCGACAATGTGCTCGACCCCAGCGGCGACATTCAAGACGCCTACAAACTCGTCATGATCACCACACGCGACGGCCGCTCCTACGCCGGCAACATCGCCAACGAAACCCCCCGCCGGCTCACCCTGCGAACCATTGGCCAAGACGTCCACCTCGACCAATCCGAAATCCAATCTCGCGAAATCGCCCCCGTCTCCATGATGCCCGAAAGCCTCCTTGAACAACTGTCCGAACAAGAAGTACTAAACCTCTTCGCCTACCTCCGCACCACCCAGCAAGTCCCCCTCCCTTGACCGAATGTCCAGCGACACATAAACAGCAAAAGCACGTCGATCTCTGACGAGAACTTTGTTGAAACGGCAGATAACACTCTCTACATTCGTAATGTATTGAATGACTTCAGCGCAAAAAGCATTTATGGGCTTTGATGGTTATGGAGGGCGATTTCGTTCGGGACACCTGGATTTACAGGAGGCACAGGATTGGATTTTTTGTTAAGCGGGTGGCGGTCAACGGGTCGAGTGCCTGAGCGTCACCCTGTTAAACCCGTAAATATTTATCGCGGACTTCAGATTTGAAAAAGGTGGCATCAGGGGCATAATCGGTACGAGGGCATTTTTCCTACATATTCGTGTGGAGTTAAACGTGTCGGTTTGTCTCCAGTTAGTTAGCTCTATTCAATTTTGCCCCATCCCAGTTAACTCTCGTCATTTTTGCCCTCAGCCAGTTTGCTCCCCGCAAGTCTGCTCCCTTCAAGTTCGCCCGTTCCATGTCTGCACGCTGTAGGTTTGCTCCCCGCAAGTTGGCCTCCTGCAGGTCTACCCCCTGCAAGGTTGCCTGCATCAAGTTTGCTTCCTGTAAGTTAGCCCTCTGCAAGCCAACTGCTCCCCGCAAGTTTGCTCCCTTCAAATTCGCCTGCTTCCAGTACGCTCCTTGCAGGTTCGTCCGCGTCAAGATAACCTGCTCCAAGTCTGCTCCCTGCAAGTTCGCCCCCTCCAAGTTGGCCCATCCCATGTCTGCCAGCAGTAAGTTGGCCCACCTCAAGTCTGCGCCTTGCAAGTCTACACCACGTAGGTTTGTCCACATCACGTTTAGCCCATGCACACCCCCTTCAAGTTCGCCAACTTCAAGTCTGCTTCCCTTAAGTTTGCTCCTCGCAAGTCTGCGCCTCGCAAAGCTGCCTTGTCGCCTGCACGGAATGCATCCAGTTTTTGATCGAGTTCTTTTTTTGTCATTGAATTGTCGGTTTTATTGTTGGTTGTCCATTTTTGTCCCATACAGATTTGCACCCGTCAGGTCTGTATCTACTAAGTCTACGCCTTGCAAGCAGGCCCACTTCAAGTTTGCCCCCTGTAGATTTGCTTTCCATAAATTTGCTTTCTGTAAGTTTGCCCCCTGTAGATTTGCTTTCCACAAATTTGCTTGTTGCAGATTTGCCTCCCTCAAGTCAGCACTCTGTAGGTTTGCTTTCCATAAATAGGCGTACTTCAAGTTTGCTTCTCGCAAGTCAGCCTCCTGCAAGTCTACATCCTCCCAATCTGCATCCTGTAGGATATTATAAAACTTCAAGTTAGCGCCTCGCAAGCATGCTTTTCGTAAGTCTGCGCCTCCTATGTTTGCGCCCTGCAAGTCTACATTCTTCAAGTTAGCGCCTCGCAAATCAGCGCCTCGTAAGTCTGCGTATTGTAAAGCTGCCTTGTCGCCTGCACGGAATGCAGCAAGTCTTTCTTTAAATTCGTTTTCGGTCATCGGATTGCTGGTTTTGTTTATAGTGATTCGTATGGAGTTAAACGTGTCGGTTTGTCTCCAGTTAGTTAGCTCTATTCAATTTTGCCCCATCCCAGTTAACTCCCGTCATTTTTGCCCTCAGCCAGTTTGCTCCCCGCAAGTCTGCTCCCTGCAAGTTCGCCCCCTTCAAGTTGGCCCATCCCATGTCTGCCAGCAGTAAGTTGGCCCACCTCAAGGTTGCTTTTCGCAAGTTTGCTCCTCGCAAGTTTGCCTGCTCCAGGTTTGCCCCCTCTAAATCTGCCTCCACCAGGTTTGCCTCCCTCAAATCAGCTCCTCGCAAAGCTGCCTTGTCGTCTGAACGGAATGCAGCAAGTCTTCCTTCGAGTTCTTTTTTGGTCATTGGATTACTGATTTTATCGCAATAAGTATTTATGGGTTTTGAGTTTAATTTGACTCGATGGCGAGGATGGCTGATGCCGCTGGAAATGCCAGGGAGAACAGGGTCCACTAGTCCGCGCCCAACGACGGAAGGTGTCTGAAACCGTTTGCCTTTCAGGATTTCTTCCACCGTGAGCAGTTGGCAGCGGGGATATTGCGTTCCGAGAACTTCGTGAAGGCGTCCGAGATTTCTGATTCAAAGTATTGGCGTTGGCGGTTGCTGATTGTTTCTAGCAGGATAAGCCCGGCCATCTCGGCTCCACGTTTAGGGCGTGCGCCGCGCAGGGCGCGAACCGTTTCAACTTTCACATTCTTGCCGCCTTTGACTTCGATTATCATGTCTTCCAACCTGTCTGTCTTTGGATTGTGAAACCATAACCGCTCGTCCCCGCTGCCATCCGCCTCGAATGTCGACTCAACGATGTGCAGCCGGGCAAGATGTTCGTCTTCGAAACGAAACGATTATCTAACCCGCGATATATTATCAACTTCCCAACCAAACGCCATTGGCGCGACAAAAGCCGGATGGAAGACATCGAAACCGGTCTCGCCGCTTTGGTAAAGGAAATTCGGTCGCGCAATGTCCGGTCGATCGCGCTGCCCGCACTGGGTTGTGGCTTGGGCGGCTTGGCATGGCCTGATGTGCGCTGCCGTATCGAAAGAAATCTGCGGGAGTTGACTGACTGGAAAGCTGTGGTGTTCGAACCAGGCGGTGGCAGCACAGCGCAAAGCATAAACTAATTACCGAAAGGCCATTTGCCATTCTCCCAAGCATCCAATAAGAAAAGGACGCTTTGCCAAAGCCTGTAAGCAGTGCCTAATAAAAACATAAGAAATTTCAGATACCCAACCGCTTTAATGGTCGTTTCAACGATTGCTCCAATCGTCCAAGCGATGCCTTTCGCAATGCATAGTATCGCTTTCCCTATCCAAGAAATAATGGAGGGGAAACAGATTAAAACAACCGCCAAGATAAGGAAGGCAACTAAATAGTAGATCAACGGAACATCTTCAATCCAACGGAAATCAAAATTTAGAAGATCAGAGTACATATTTATAGTGATAAGCAAGTTGTGGTGTTCGAGCCGGGCAGTGACAGTACAGTGAAAAGAGCAATGCGGACTTAATGGTTATGGATGCGGCGGGCAGCGCGATAAGTTCAATCATATTGTCTTTCGGCTTCTCAATGGCTGATGTCGCTGGAAATGCCAGGGAGAACAGGGTCCACTAGGCCGCGCCCAGCGACGGAAGGTGTCTGAAACCGTTTGCCTTTCAGGATTTCTTCCACCGTGAGGATTTGGCAGCGGGGATATTGCATTCCGAGAACTTCGTGAAAGCCGGCTTTTGCCATGTTAGATTCCCAGTTGCGGTGGGTTTGTTTGCTGATTTTTTCTAGCAGGATAGTACTGGCCATCTCGGCTTCTCCGTCGCGCACGCCGCGCAGGGCACGGACGTCATTAGCTTTCACATTCTTGCCGCTTTTCACTTCGATTATCATGTCTTCCAACTTTTGGTTTTCAGTTCAGATCGGGACACAGGTGGCGTAGGCTTGCCGCCTGCACGCAGACAGGATGTCTGCCCCACATTTCTCTCCTGACGAGGTAAATTTACCGCTGATTTTTCTTTTTTGTCAAGGCGGGCGGCGGTCAACCGGCAAAGCAGCAACAAACGTTTATTGCGTGTTTTTGGCTTGACAGGGTCGGCCATGATCAATCTTCCATCGCCTCGGTTCCCTCTTCAGCATTGTTCAGTATGTCCATCTCATCGAGTGCTTCAGCACCCCGGTCTCCCCCGGGAACTGCGCCGGCGCCTCGCGTACGGCGAGCTTGCCCGTGACGACATCGGCGACGAGGCGGGTGCGGTATTCCTGCAGCAATTCGACCTGACGGCGAGCGCGGGTGATGGCGGCGGCGATCTCGGCGGTGGCCTTGTCAAGATACTCGACGATGGCGGTTTGTTCGGAGAGGGGTGGAAGGGCCACTGAAAGAGATTTGGTAAACGAGGAGTTCAATCCAGGTTGAGCAGATCCCGTAACTTCTTGCCATAGACCATCTTGAATGCCAGAGCTGCGGATGTTGTAAAACAGAAGTGGCGACAGGATGTTGTGAGTTGGCCGGATGATATAAACATGCTCATTTATCGAACATTTCTCGTAAGGCATCTCGCGTACAAATGCGACTTTCCCAATTGTGGCCCCATCTTTAACGAGCAGAATGTCGTCCTGCTGTACTACTCCTTTGCGAAGGTTCTCGAAAAATTGACAGGACACATATCGCATATCTCTCAGAAGGAGTTGGTTATCCGCTCCAATATGTTCGCCGCCCAAGTTCGGCACACCATTATTAAAACCTACCTCACTTTGTTCACGAGCGCCGCTCTGTATTTGGTCAATACATGAAGCCAGCCGCCGGACATCCCAATGCGCTGGCACGGCGCCGAGCCATTCGATGCCGGAGTGCTTGTAGGCGGGATAGGGTTGGCCGGTTCTTACATCTATCCGACCCGTGACGACATCAGCAATCAAGCGCGTGCGGTATTCCTGCAGCAATTCGACCTGACGGCGAGCGCGGGCAATGGCAGCTTCGATGTCGTCGGTGGCCTTGTCCAGATACTCGACGATGGTGGTTTGTTCGGAGAGGGTTGGGACGGGTTGTTCCATGTTGCCGATGAACTGCCATTCTGCGCGGGGCATCTTGGCGCCGAAAGTCGATGCGTTTACCACCTCTATCACCGGCTTGGAACAAATTACTTGCTGAAGGTATCCCGGTGACATGTTCCCGTCCCGCGGCCGCAACACCAGAAACTCCCCGACGCATACGCCCGGTTTGCCTGGACAGGCCACTTTCGCCAAGTAAGGCCGCAACTTGCCGAATAACACATCGCCGGTCTGAAACCGTTTCAGTTGACTTTCGAAAGTCATGCCCGGACCCGCATCAACGTATCGGCCTGACCAACTTTCGACATTCTCAAGGGCGAGAGCGATTTCATGTTCGTGGCGTTGCGTCGTTTGGTCAACTATGTTGGCTGCCAATGTCTTCAGCCGACGGACATCCCAATGCGCTGGCACGTCGCCGAGCCATTTGACGCCGGAGGGCTTGTAGGCAGGATAGGGGTTGAGGTGATATTCACTATCCCGTGCACGGCTCTTCCGTTTCGGCGATTTGTGCCCAGGAGTACTTGGCTGGTGGGCTGGTCTTTTTTTCATACTAACAAGTTGTTTGGCGTTTTCAAAGGTTTTTTGTTGTTCGGTTCAGCTCGTGGCACATGCGGCACAGGCTTGCCGCCTGCAGACAGACGTCATGTCTGCCCCACATTTCTCCCTCCGACAAGGGAGATTTAGCAGCGGATTGGATTTGGGAGTCGGCGGTCAACCGGCAAAGCAGCCGGTGATGAAGGTGCTGAAGGCGTTGGGGTTGTTACGGTAATTGTATTTCCAAGTGGCTTCGGAGAGGTAGAGCTGCATGTCTTCTTTAGAAATAATGGTGGTGGCTGCCATACCAAGCGCGTTTGAGCAAAGACCAAAAGCCTTCAATCGTGTTGGTGGGGACATCCCCCAGCGCGTAGCGAACGGCATGGCGCACGACTTTGTGTTCCACGCCAATGGCGTCAATGTTGTGGAACTCCCTAGCTTCATCCGTCATCAGGCGAGTCCGTTTTTTGTGCAGCCAAGTGGCCATCAGGTGCCGAATGTTGGTGCGCAAAGGCGTCCCGGGCGGGTGTTTGACTTGGGCTCTGACTTGGCCCCCACGTTCCACCGCGCCAATCACCAGTGTTTTGTCGGAATATCTGTCTCTGGGTGGACGATTTGCGAAATGTTTGTTCGGTTTGCGGGGGCGCCCTCCGATGAAGGTTTCGTCGGCCTCGACAATCCCCCGCAAGAGTTTCTTGCTGCGCATCTGCCCCATGGCTAGGCGCACACGCACTTGCAGATACCACGCCGAGGGCTGGGTCATCTCCAAATCGCGGGAGAGTTGCCAGCTGGAAAGGCTTTTCTTGGTGTTGAGGATGAGGGCAATGGCCAAGAACCATTTTTGGAGGGGGATTTTGGTTTTCTGGAAGATGGTGCCGGAAAGGACGTTGAAACTGCTCTTGTAAGCATGGCAATTCCACCGGCCAATGCGGTTTTTGTCCTTCTTTTTGGCGACATCAGGGCTGTTGCAGAGGGGGCACTGGGGTTTGCCGTGCCATCGGACGGTCTCCAAGTAGTCGAAGCAGGCTTGCTGGTCGGGGAAATGCTCAAAGACTTTGATTAAGTTCATCCGCGCACTGTATCAAGCACCCAAAATCTTCTTAAGCCCACAAATACTTGTTGCAGTTTGTTTTTCCTCGGGCAAAGAGCAAAAGAGTAGTCAAGTGCGATGCGAGCGTTGCCAAGCCTGTGTTTTT
Organism: uncultured Pedosphaera sp.; assembly: GCA_965214825.1. GTDB lineage: Bacteria > Verrucomicrobiota > Verrucomicrobiia > Limisphaerales > AAA164-E04 > UBA2970. The sequence continues at coordinate 3,620,153 of OZ243981.1, read as the reverse complement.
GCGCTTCTTGCCGTTCCATTTGCCGCCGCTGAAGTTTCACCAAATCTCGAACCACCAGCTTTTCATCCCGGCGCTTTCGCCGGTTGTCAGGCCGAAATCCCACGGTTGCGTGGCGAAGCAGCGTTTGCCGATTTTGCGTCCGGCTCGCTGAATGGCGGTTTCAATCGAGCGAGTGAAGCGGCCGGGCGGCCAGGACGTTTTGTTGCTGGAAACCAGCAGCCGCCCGCCGGCAGTCAAGAGACTGGCGGCCATTTTTGCCAGTCTTGGCAAGTCCTGCTCGACTTTGAAAACGCCGCCTTCCTTGGATCGGGAAAAGGTCGGCGGGTCCAGCACAATCGCGTCAAATTGCCGCCCGCGCCTTTGGAACCGTTTGATCCAGCCGAAAACATCTCCGGCCAGGAATTCGTGTTCTGTGGGGTTCAAGCGGTTCAGCGCGAAGTTTCGCTCGCCCCAGTGCAGATGCTTCCGCGACAAGTCCACGCTCGACACTTTGGCGCCGGCCAGCCCCGCGCAAACGGAAAAGCCGCAGGTGTAGGCAAAGGCGTTGAGCACGAGAGGCGGCTTGCGGCCTGCTGCCAGAAACACGGGAAACCCCGGCGAGACGAGGTTTTGCAGGAAGCGGAACCGATTTTCGCGCTGATCCAAAAACAACCCGAACGAATGCCCGACGAAGAAGTCCACTCGATATACCACTCCCGATTCCCGTATCCGGCAATCCGCTCCCACTTGCGGCCCGGCCAACAGGCGGGGACAGAGAGCAGATGTCGCGCTGCCGGGTGCTTCCCGACTCAAAACCCGCCAATAACAACCCTTTCCCCCCGCCTTTTGGAAGAAATTCGTCAACTGCGCCAACGCCGCCTCCCCCGGTGGTTCTTCAAACTGGCCCAGGAAATAATCTCCCAGCCTGTCGACGGAACAAACCACGCCGGCATCCAATGCGAAACGGCCGCAGCGATAAGCATTGGTTTCCGCAGAGTCCAGCCACTGCGGACAATGCTTCTCATCGGGCAAAAGACCCGCGTTCACAAAAACAGCCGATTCGAGCTGTGGATGCGTCACACGCCAGCCGCCGGGCAAAGCGCCGCCCGCCCTTGCAGAATGCTCCGGCTCGCACTGCAGCGGCGGGAAAGAAGCGGCATTGCGCCTTTGCCCTTTCGGAATCAAAATCAACTCCCGCCCGGCCAATAAGACGCTCCGGCAAGCCGCCACATCGGAATCGGGAGAAAACCGCCGGAGAAACCACGCCAAAAAACCTTCGCTGGCAAATGGCGTTTGCGAAACCAGCGGGCAAACTGCCGGCCTTTCAACCAGAAAACAAACAGCGTTCTCGTGCAGAATTAAAGGACACGACTCGCCGTCCATATGCCGCCTCTCCCGCATCCGCAGGCTTCGCCAAACCGCATTCTACCAAAACTGCCAGGCCCCCCGAAACACCACCCAACAGGCCAACAAAAAATTCGTTACCGCATGGGCCACCATCGCATCGCCCAAACGCCCCTTCCGAAGCACCAGCCACTGATAAGCCGCCCCGCAAAGAATCCCCGCCAGCCACTCGTCATGCTGAAAGCCGAAGAGGAGAGAAGTCAGCAACAACGCCCCCCAGTGAAACTGCTTCAGCGACACTTTGGTGAAATCGGAAGCAATCACATAGCGGTAAATCGTGGAGCGAAACACAACCTCCTCCAACGGCGGCACCACCAACGAAGAGCCCAAAATGCGGACTCCAATGAAAAACCACGCCAAAGCCCCTCCCTCGCCGAAAGCCGAATGCGGATTCCACGCTGGCGCCGCCGCGCTCTCCCTGCCGAGCAAGCGGTTCCCCAGCGTTTCCAACCCCGGATACAGCCCATCCAAACCCACCCACATCGCAAACACGCCCACTCCCACAACCGCCGCTTCCCAACTGAACGCCCAGCGAAGTTCGCCAATCAGCGGCCACACCGCCAACACCATCCAGGCGCCGATAACCGTCTTCGCCAAGTAAAACCAATAGGCCGATTCCGGCTCGAACTTCCCCTGTCCCGCCGTCAAAAGAAGAAAGACCGCAAAGGGCGCAATTCGCGCCACGCCCGGCGAGGCGGCAAGATAGGCTTTCAGTTTTTGGGGCAGCACGACGAAAGGCTAGGCAAGGCTGGCGGCAAATTCAACTTGGCTTTGCTTGCTGGGGGTTCTGGCGCGTTTGCTCGCGAAGCTGCCGTTCGGCTTGCAGGCGCAGTTGTCCGCAGGCGGCGTTAATGTCGTGCCCCTTCTCCCGCCGCAATGTGGCGGCGACGCCGCGATGGCGGAGAGCTTGGAAGAAGCGCTCTTGTTGTTCGACGGAGGGACGGCGCCATTCCAGCCCTTCCACGTGGTTGTAGGGGATCAGGTTCACTTTTGCCCGCAAGCGCCGGGCGAGTTGGCTCAAAGGCTCGGCCAATGCCGCGCGGTCGTTGATGCCGGCGATCAGGATGTATTCGAGGGTGATTTTTTTGCCGCGTTTGCGGGAATAGTATTCGCAGGCTTCTGTCAACGCTGCCAGGGGGTAGCGCCGGTTCACGGGCATGATTTTCTGGCGAACTTCGTCGGTGGGGCCATGCAGCGAAACAGCGAGGCGATATTGGGGCGGTTCGTCGGCGAGCCGCCGGATTTGGGGCGCCAAACCGCTGGTGGAGATGGTGATGCGTCTGGCGCCGATGCCGCTGCCCCAATCTGCGTTCAAGATGCTGAGGGCTTTTATCAGATGGTCGTAGTTGGCCAGCGGTTCGCCCATTCCCATGAAGACCAGGTTGTCGATTTGACGGGGGGCGGATTTGGGGCCAGGGCCGGGTTGCCGGCCCGATGCGACCAGGCCGGCGATTTCTTTCTGCGCCTGATTTTCTGCAGCGAGAACTTGGCCAACAATTTCATCAGGCGCGAGGTTTCGTTTCCAGCCGTCCAGCCCGCTGGCACAGAAGACGCAGCCGTAAGGGCAGCCGACTTGGGTGGAGACGCAAAGGGTTTTTCGGTCGGCGGCGGTTCCCGTCTGCCCCGGGCTGGCGGGAATCAAAACACTTTCGATCAAGGCGCCATCGAACAAGCGCCACAGATATTTTTGAGTGGCATCGCCAGAGCTTTGCCGCTGTGCCAACTCCGGCAGGCCGGCGTCGAAGTGTTCCGCCAGTGCGGCCCGCAACGATTCGGGCAAGTCGCTCATCTGCTCCCAGGAACTCGCCCGCCGGGCGTAGAGCCAGCGGAGGATTTGCTCTCCTCGGTAGCGGGGCTGGCCTTTGCGCAGCAGCCAATCGTCCAGTTCCTGGCGGTGCGTGGAGTGGATGTTGGCTCGACCTGAATGCCCGCTGGGTTTGCCGGCGGCGGCCATTTCAATCCTTGTTGGCGTAGTATTTGTTGGCGTAGTCCTGCACCATCCTCCAAGTGCTGTATTGGACGGAGAGGGTGGCCATGGCGCGGCGAATTTTTTGTATCCATTGCCGGGGAATTCCGCCGCCGTCGCGGTTGAAGAAGCAGGGGACAATCTCTTCCGCCAGCGTTTTGAAGAGATTTTCCCCGTCCACGTGGTCTTGTTTTTCGATGGAATCGGGGTGCGAGTCCTCGCCGATGGCAAAGCCATTGGTGCCGTCGAATCCTTCCCGCCACCAGCCGTCCAGGATGCTGAGGTTAAGGCATCCGTGAAGCGCGGTTTTTTGGCCGCTGGTGCCGGAGGCTTCGAGCGGCCGGCGCGGGTTGTTCAACCAAACATCGCAGCCGGAGACCATCTGCCGCGCCACGTGGACATCGTAATTTTCGATGAAGACGAGGTGCCCCGTTAATTCGCTGAAGTGGCTCAGGTGAATGATGCGTTGGATGAACTTCTTGCCTTCATCGTCCCGCGGATGCGCTTTGCCGGCGAAGAGGAATTGCACCGGGCGTTCTTTGTCTTTCGCCAACGCCACCACTCGCTCCAGATTTTGAAAGACCAGGGGCGCGCGTTTATAGGTCGCAAACCGGCGGGCAAACCCGATCGTCAAGGCATCGGGATTCAACAAATGGTCGAAGGCAATATAATCCCCCGCCGTCAAACTGTGCCCCTGCAGCAAGAGACGGCGGCGGGTGAACTCCAGCAACTCCCGGCGCAAACGGTAACGCAAAGCCCATATCTCTTCATCAGAGATGAAATCTTGGTCCAGCATCCGCTCCCAAAACTCAGAGGAGTGCACTGCCACTGTCCAGCCTTCGCCCAAACGCCCCTTCCAGAAAGAGCGCACCGGCCCCTTCATCCAGCCCAGGAGATGAACGCCGTTGGTTACATGGCCGATCGGCACCTCGTCCACCGCTTTGCCGGGGTAAAGACACTGCCATATCTCCCGGCTAACCTGCCCGTGCAGCTCGCTGACGCCGTTTGCCGACCGAGACAAGCGCAGTGCCAAAGCCGTCATGCAAAAAGGCTCCTGCTCGTCCCCCGCCCTCACCCGCCCCAAATCCATCAATCGCTCGTGGCCGATGTTCAACTGCTTGGCGAATTTATGCCCGGCAAATGCGACCAAGTCGCTGCTGAAACGATCATGCCCGGCCTCCACCGGCGTATGCGTTGTAAAAATACATTCCCTCCGCGTGGCAGTGAGGGCTTCTTCAAACGACTGCCCAGCGGCGATTTTCTCCCGCGTCAACTCCAGAGACAAAAAAGCCGCATGGCCCTCGTTCATATGGAAAACGGACGGCGAAATCCCCAACTGGCGGATCAACCGCACCCCGCCGACGCCCAGCAAAATCTCCTGCATAATGCGCGTCGAAGAATCGCCGCCATAAACCCGCAAAGTCAAATCCCGGTAATGATCCTCATTCTCGGGAAGGTTGGCGTCCAGCAGATAAACCGGAATCCGCCCGACATTGACCCTCCACGCCTTGAAATAAACCCGGCCAGTCGCAATCCGAACCGAGCCCACTACAGGCTCCCCCTTGGCATTGAGCACCGGCTCAATCGGCAAATTCTTGGGATTCAACAAAGTGTAATACTCCGTTTGCCAACTCTCCTGATTAATCGCCTGCATGAAATAACCCTCGCGATAAAACAAGCTAATACCCACAAAACCCAAACCCAAATCGCTGGCCGACTTCGCGTGATCCCCCGCCAGAATTCCCAGCCCGCCCGCGGCAATCGGCAGCGTCTCATGGAACCCGAACTCAGCTGAAAAATAAGCCACCGGCCGCGCCCGCAAATGCGCCATATGCTCCGCACCCCAAGTCTTCCCCTCCTCCATATAACTCGTAAATCGGGCGATTACCTCCCGCACCCGCGCCGCGAACCCCGGCTCCTGCAAGCGCACGCGCAGCTCATAATCCGAAATCTCGTGCAACACCGCCACCGCATTGTGATAAAGATTCCGCCAACTCCTGGGCGACAGCTCCTGAAACACATCCTGCGCCTCCTGATTCCAAGTCCACCAAAGATTCCTTGCTACCCGATGCAACCCGGCAATCAAATCCGTCACCTCCGCCGCCGTCAATGGTTTCGCCTTCATCAATCCTTGTCCGTTCAAAATCCTAGAAAACAACTCGGCCGCCGTCCGATGCGCCGCCCGCTCTCCCGCGCCAAAGGCAACATCAATCCGCAGAAAAAAACAACCTCGGCCTACTTCGAGCAGAAAGAACGCCCAGCGCTGGAAAAAAAGCGCAATAAGCATTTATAGGCTTAGCGGGAGTGGCGCAGGCTTCCAGCCTGCGGGCAGACAAGAATGTCTGCCCGACCTTTATGCTGGACAAGGCGAAAAAGCCAGTAACTGCTTATTGCGAAAAAAAGAGTTGACCTAAGATTTCATTCAGGCCAATGTGCCTTACAAATAACTTGCCCTTCAACAGAAAAACATCATTGCCGTTATGATTGATCACACAGCATCTTCAACCAATCGGAAATCGGGACGCCTGGCCTTCACCCTCATCGAATTGCTGGTCGTCATCGCTATCATCGCCATTCTGGCCGGCATGCTCCTGCCCGCTTTGTCGAAAGCCAAAGAAAAAGGCCAGCGCATTCACTGCCTCAACAACCTTCGGCAATTGGGCATCTACATGCACCTTTACACCAACGATCACGATGACTACTTCCCCGGCCACCGGAACAACATCCGCCCCGGCCTACCAAACTACGAAAGCCAACTCCACGATTGGTGGGGCGTTGCCATCGTGCAGGACAACCTCACGAATATGTTCCGCTGCCTCTCGTTCAAAGGCCCGCGCCAAGATGTCGATGTCAAATGGAGTTGGGCCTTCGACGCGCACAATGTCGGCTACGGCTACAACGGTTTCTTCCTCGGCTCTCATCCGCATGACGGCGGGCGCGGCCCGATAATCAACGGCATCAGGGTCACCTCCCACAACAAATTCAAACGCGCCGGCGTCCGCAGCCCCAGCGAAAACCTCATCGTTGGAGACTCCATGCCAAAACCCGGCGGGGACTGGAGCAGCAGCCTCTGGTGGCCGTCGGCGGGAATGAAAAAGGGGGATACGCTCGAAGGCATCGACCCCCACCGCCATCAAGACGGGGGGAATGTCGCCTTCAACGACGGCCACAGCGAATTTCGGAAAGACGATCAAATCAACCCGCCCAGTGACCCCTACCGAACCAGAACAGACGTCAACCTCGAATTTTGGGACCCGAAACAACGCAAACGCGGCTTCGCCTTCCCGGCGCAATAACCCGGAGCGTCCGCCGCCCGGAAAATCGTTTTTCTAACCGTCGGCATCCTGCCGGAAAGGTTTTTTGCGCAATCATTTGACAGAAGATTGGCAAGAGACGTTATTGCATCGCCGCAGCGATGGGAAGCGCAGGTTTCTTCCGTTGCCGTCCGCAGCTTGTGTCTGAGATTTTGCGTCAGATTGATCCGATGGGGCCGCCGTTGTCCAACGACGAGGCTCTCGAAAGGTTTTTGGATCATGTAGAGCACTGGGGCATTTCGCTTTATCCGGCGCAGGAGGCGGCGATTATCGAATTATATGAAGAGAAGAATGTGATTCAAAACACGCCAACGGGTTCAGGCAAGTCCCTGGTAGCGGCGGCGTTACATTTCAAATCGCTCGTGCAAGGAAAACGGTCGGTTTATACCTGCCCGATTAAGGCCTTGGTCAACGAGAAGTGGCTGGCGCTGTGTCGGGAGTTCGGCCCGGAAAATGTCGGATTGAGCACAGGAGACGCCACGGTAAATCGCGATGCGCCGATTTTATGTTGCACGGCAGAGATATTGGCGAACATGGCTTTGAAGTCGGGCGACGGTGCGGGAATGGCAGACGTTATTATGGACGAATTCCATTACTATTCGGACCGCGACCGCGGGGTTGCCTGGCAAATCCCGCTGCTCCTTCTGGCAAAGTCCCGCTTTCTTCTGATGTCTGCCACGCTCGGCAACACGGATTTTTTCGAGGCCGCTCTCACGAAATTGACAGGCAGGCCCACGGCTGCGATCCAAACGACCAAGCGCCCAGTTCCACTCGAATTTGATTACCGCCAAACGCCGCTCGCGCAAACGGTAGAGACACTAATTGAGCAGGACCGATGCCCGCTTTACGTGGTGCACTTTACGCAACTGGAAGCGGCCCAAAGCGCTCAGGATTTCACGAGCATTCCCATCGGCTCGAAGGCGGAGAAACAATCTCTCGCCGAAGCGCTTCAGGGGGTCCGGTTCAACAGCCCTTACGGCCCGGTTTTGAAGAAGTGGCTGAAGCACGGCATCGGTTTGCATCATGCCGGCCTCTTGCCCAAGTATCGCCTTCTCGTTGAACAATTGGCTCAAAAGGGTTTGCTCAAGGTGATTTGCGGCACTGACACGCTCGGCGTCGGCATCAATGTTCCCATCCGCACGGTTGTATTCACCCGCCTTTGCAAGTATGACGGCAGCAAAACTGGCATTGTCGCCGCGCGCGATTTCCACCAGATCGCCGGCCGTGCTGGCCGCAAAGGATTTGATGACTGCGGCTGGGTGGTGGCGCAAGCGCCGGAACATGTCATCGAAAACCACAAACTCGAACAAAAAGCCGCCAAAACAGGCAAGAAGTTTGTGAAGCGCAAACCGCCCGAACGGAATTTTGTTTCTTGGGACGAAAAGACTTTTCGGCGCCTCGTGCAGTCCGCGCCGGAAACCCTCATCTCGCGGTTTCAAGTCTCCCACGGCATGTTGATCCATGTCTTAAGCCGCCGCAGGGAAGACGGTTGCCGCGTGTTGCGCCGGCTCATCCGCGATTGCCACGACTCGCCCAACAGGAAGAAGGCGCACGCCCGGCGCGGCTGGCAACTCTTCCGCGCCTTGCTCGCGCAAAACATCATCGAACTGCCCGCCGAAGCCGGTCCGGACAAACGTCTTCGAGTCAATGTCGAGCTTCAAGAAGACTTCTCGATGAACCAGTCTCTCTCGCTCTACCTCCATGAAGCTATTGAGCAGCTCGACTCGGCATCCGAAGACTATCCGCTTGCCGTGATCAGCTTGGTCGAAGCCATCCTCGAAAACCCCTCCCTCATCCTGATGAAGCAGTTGGACAAGATCAAAGCCCAAGCCCTCGCGGCCATGAAAACAGAAGGCCTCGGCTACGACCAACGCATGGAAGAGCTTGAGAAACTCGAATACCCGAAGCCCGACCGCGACTTCATCTATCGCACCTTCAACGACTTTGCCAAACGCCACCCTTGGGTTGGCGAAGAAAACATCCGCCCCAAATCCATCGTCCGCGAAATGTTCGAAACCTTCCGCTCCTTCGACGACTACATCAAAGACTACTCCCTCCAACGCGCCGAAGGCCTCCTCCTGCGACACCTCTCCAGCGTCTACAAAACCCTTGTCCAAACCGTCCCCGACAACAAAAAAAACGACAGCATCCGCGAAATTGAAATCTACCTCAAAACCCTCATCCAACAAACCGACTCCAGCCTCATGGAAGAATGGGAGCGCATGAAAAACCCGGCGCATTCAGCCGAAAAATCTCCCGCGCCGCCGCGTCCAACAGCCGACATCACCCGTGACGAAAAAACATTCGCCGCCCAAATTCGGCAAAAAGCCTTCTCCTTCCTCCGCAGCCTTGCTGCTGGGCAAATCCAGACTGCCTTCGAGTCTCTGGCCGACAATGCCGCTGAATCCCAGCCCGCAAACTACGCCGAACTCGAACAACAACTCAAAGCCTACCTCCAAAACCGCCAACGAATCCGGCTCGATCCCGAAGCCCGCAACCAACGCCACAGCCTCATCCAAAAACAAAACAACCACCAAACTTGGAAACTCCAGCAAACCCTCATCGACCCGGAAGAAAAAAACGACTGGTTCGCTGAATTTGCCATCGACCTCCCCCAATCCAAAAAACAAAACTGCCCCGCCATCGCCTTCATTCGCCTCTACACCCTCTAAACCCGAAACCGCACCGACAGGCGAAACAGGCAAAACTCACTTGAGCCACTTCTCCAGCATTTGGCCAGACGCCTTGCCGGCCAGACGGCGAGCGATGCGCCCGGACAACACGCCCCCTCTTAAAAGCGTTCACATTGCCCAACAGCTTCGCCGCCAAATACAACCAGCCTCTGATTTTATTAATGCCCACCGCCAAATCTCTCTTTTAACCAACAAATCAGAAACAGAAGCAAATAACCACCACTTCAACCTAAAATCAAGCAGAAAAACCGCGATAAGCATTTGTGGGCTTTGAGGGTTTTGGAGGGCGATTTTGTTTGAGACACATGGATGGACAGGAGGCACAGGATTGGATTTTTTGTCAAGACGGGTGCCGGTCAACCGGTCGAGTGCCTGCGCGTCACCCTGTTAAGCCCACAAATACTTATTGCGAGAAAAACACCCGCATAAATTCGCTGGGAATGCAAAACAAAATCTGCCACGCTAACTTCGCTATTATTCGTCTTGATGAACATTGCCGACTTACGCAGAGAATACACAAAGGCGAACCTGAGCCGAAAGGACTTGAAACCCAATCCGCTCGCTCAATTCCGCATCTGGTTCGATCAAGCCTGCGCGGCGGAGATATTGGAGCCGAACGCCGTGACCCTCGCCACCGTCGCCCCGGACGGTGCGCCATGGACGCGCACCGTCCTAATGAAGAGCTTCAGCGCAGAAGGCTTCCTCTTCTTCACCAACTACAAAAGCCGCAAGGCACAACACATCGCCGCTAACCAAAACGTCTCCCTGCTGTTCCCATGGCTCGCCATTGAACGCCAGGTCATCATCAACGGCTGTGCCCAAAAAATTTCTCCCGAACAATCCCGCGAATACTTCCGCTCTCGACCGCAAGGCAGCCAAATCGCCGCTTGGGCCTCACCACAAAGCCAGGCAATCCCCTCGCGAAAACTGCTAGAACTCAAGTGGGACAGAATAAAACAAAAATTCCCCGATGGAGAAATTCCCCTCCCTCCCTTTTGGGGCGGCTACCAAGTTGTCCCAAAAACCATCGAATTCTGGCAGGGCGGCAAAAACCGCATCCACAACCGCTTTCTCTACATCCACCAAAACAAAGACCGCTGGCAAATTCAACGTCTCGCTCCATAAAAATCGCCAGCAAAAATTCCTTGCAGACAACTTGTCAATCGCGAATAATGGTTTGATGAAAAAGGCAGTAATAATGGAGCAGTTTGAACAAGTGAGAACGAAGATGAGCGGTTTTGCCCCCGGCAAAACTATGGCGGGACGTCTGTATCTCCTCAGCGCCGGCCTCATGCTGATGTTAATCAGCCCTCCCCGATAACTAAGCGGCAGAAACCTTCAAATTGGAAGAGAAATTGGACATCACGGTGTTTGATTACGAAGAGTCCGACAAGGTATCAGGTTTTCATAATGCGTTTTTCAGTATCGCGATTCAAGAAAAAGGACAATGGCAAATGCATTATAGAGAACCTAGTCATACCGCTGTCTTTGTTTTCGGTTCGGACGGGAAGGACATTTATGGCATTTGGTATGCCTTGGTTCTGCATCAACCGCCGAGTCGGGAAGTGTTGCGGCTTCCTCCGGGCAGTGAGGCCAGAAGGGAGGCAATGAAAAATCTACCGGTTGATCAGAGGTTTCAGTCGCCTGATGAAACGGAGGGTAGTATGGGATTTATTACGCCGGGAGTGTATCCCTACGATCTCTTTTGGCGATCTGTTCCCAGAGTGATATGGTTTGCGCTGGCTTCCGACCATTACTTAAACACGGCCACCAATGTTTCTCGGATGCCGGCCTTCTGGATAGGTGGTATTCGAGAGCAGCCTTTTGCGTTTACGTTTGAAAACAAGATCGAAACCTTTCCGCAATGGCCACGTTTGCCGAAGGAAGCGACGTTCAGAACCTTGGGGCGAGACTCTGTGCCGGAAAACCCCGTCACTATGCCCGAAATTGATTACCCGATCGAACCAGGATCACAAGCGATGCTAGAAGAAGAATTGGATATTTTGAAATACATCGAAGCGGGGCATTTGGGGATGGAGTATGCTTGTCTTATCCAGACCAATCTTGGCGGAGCGGTTTTGCCGTTAAAGTTTGAGTCTCGAATCTACTGGCCCGGTTGCGCTGACAGCTACTTCAAGACCAATGAGTTGGCGACGTTACTTGTTGGGCAAGTTACCAACATTGTATGGCAGAAAGATGCGCCGCCTTTAGGGAAACCGCCCATTCGCAGCAAAAGGGTTAAGATCGACGATTATCGTTTTCGAGACTCAGGTGGCAAGAGAAATTATCTCATTCACGCAACGACGAACAATGTATGGCCGGCGATGGACGATCCCCACGTGCAGCTATATTACGAAGAACGCAAGATGAAAGAACGGGAGGCAGAGTGGAGAGTCTTTTGGTTTTTTGCGAGTTTGGTTTTAGTGCTAGCAATCCTCGCAGCGCCGATGGCGCATTTTTGGAAGAAGCGAAAAGCAAAGCGATAGAATTTTCACAATGTATAAGAAGAAACGGATGCAGCCTGCTAATAGAAAACAGCAAGATGCCGCAAAATTCTGCAACCGTTCCAGTTTGGGGTTTCTAGTAGCGGTAGTAGTCGGGCTTGTAAGGGCCTTCGAGCGGCACGCCGATGTAGTCCGCTTGCGCTTGCGTCAAGGTCGTCAGTTTTACGCCGAGTTTTTCCAGATGCAAGCGGGCTACCTCTTCGTCCAATTTTTTAGGCAGCACGTAGACTCCGAGTTTATTGGTTTCCCGTTTGGCCCACAAGTTGAGTTGTGCCAGGGTTTGATTGGCGAATGAATTGGACATGACAAAACTCGGATGGCCGGTTGCGCATCCCAGGTTCACCAATCGCCCTTTCGCCAGCAGATAAATTTCGTTTCCATTGGGAAGTTTATATTGGTCGACCTGTGGTTTGATATTGATTCGGTTTACCTCGTTGTGAGCATTCAAGCGGTCCACTTGAATTTCATTGTCGAAGTGGCCGATGTTGCAAACGATTGCCTGGTCTTTCATGGCGAGCAAGTGGTCGAGCGTGATTACATCCCGATTTCCAGTCGTGGTCACGTAGATGTCCGCTTCGCCGAGGGAATCTTCCATTGTCGTTACTTCAAGTCCTTCCATCACGGCTTGCAGCGCATTGATCGGATCGATTTCGGAAACTAATACGCGTGCGCCGAAGCCGCGCATGGATTGGGCGCAGCCTTTGCCTACGTCGCCGTAGCCGCAGATCATGACGACTTTGCCGGCGACCATGACGTCGGTTGCCCGTTTGATGCCATCTGCAAGGGATTCTCGGCAGCCGTAGAGGTTATCGAATTTCGATTTGGTTACTGAATTGTTTACATTGATTGCTGGCACTAGCAGCGTGCCTTCTTGCTGTCTTTTATAGAGGCGATGCACGCCGGTTGTTGTTTCTTCGGAGATTCCTTTTAGTTCTTTGACGACTTCGTGCCAATGGTAAGGATTCTCTGTGTGTATCTTTTTCAGGAGTGTTTTGATGACTTGTTCTTCTTCGCTTGAGGGTGGCGTTTCAACCCAGCCGCTGCCTTCTTCCAGTTCGTAGCCTTTGTGAATCAACAAGGTTGCGTCGCCGCCGTCATCGACGATGAGTTGGGGGCCTCGGCCTTGGGGATGCCGCAGTGCTTGATAGGTGCACCACCAGTATTCTTCCAGGCTCTCGCCTTTCCAGGCAAAGACTGAGTGGCCGGCAGCGGCAATGGCAGCGGCAGCGTGGTCTTGGGTTGAGAAGATGTTGCAACTGGCCCAACGCACGGAGGCGCCGAGATCGCCCAAGGTTTCGATCAGAACGGCCGTCTGAATGGTCATATGAAGGGAGCCGGTGATACGGACGCCCGCCAAAGGTTTGTCGGGGGCATACTTTTGTCGAATAGCCATCAGCCCCGGCATTTCCTGTTCGGCGACGGTGATTTCTTTGCGGCCCCAGCCGGCGAGGTTGGGATCGGCGATTTTGTAGTCTGGTTTCAATTCTTGGGTGTCGTCTGTTGTTGTGTTCATTGGTTGTCTGGCGAAAATCTGCTGGCGGTTCGCTGAGGCGAGGGTTATTTCACTGCGTGCTGGAGCACTTCTGTTTTGTCGGTTTTTTCCCAAGTGATGGTTTCCAAATCGTCTGTTTTTCCAAAATGTCCGTAGTTGGTTGTGGCGGAAAAGATTGGGCGAGACAATTGGAGCTGCTGAATGACTTCCGCCGGTTTGAAGCGGAAGACTTGCCGGATTGCCTCGGTGATTGCTTCGTCGCTCGCCTTGCCGGTGCCGAAGGTGTCGATGGCGATGGAGACGGGGTCGGGATGGCCAATGGCGTAGGCGAGTTGCACTTCGCAGCGGGCGGCCAATCCTGCTGCAACGATGTTTTTGGCGATGTAGCGTCCCATGTAGGCGGCACTCCGATCCACCTTGGTCGGGTCTTTGCCACTGAAGGCGCCACCGCCGTGTCGGCCCATGCCGCCGTAAGTGTCGACGATGATTTTCCGACCGGTCAGCCCGCTGTCTCCTTGCGGCCCGCCAATCACGAAGCGCCCGGTGGGGTTGATGAGAATTTGCGTTTCCTTCGACAACAATTTTTTCGGCAAGATTCGTTGGATGATTTTGTTTTTGATGAAATCGCGAATGGTTTTGTTGGTGGCGGATGCCGCATGTTGGGTCGAGATCACAACGTTGGCGATTGCTTTGGGTTTGCCGTTTTCATATCGGATCGACACTTGGGTTTTGGCGTCCGGCCGCAACCACTTCACCTTGCCGCTTTTGCGGATGCGGGTGAGTTCCCGGCCGAGTCGGTGAGCGTACATAATGGGCGCTGGCATCAATTCGGGCGTTTCGTTACAGGCGTATCCGAACATCAATCCCTGATCGCCGGCGCCTTGTTCTGCCGTTGCTTTGCCTGCCGCTTTTCTGGCGTCCACGCCTTGGGAGATGTCCGGGCTTTGCGCCGTCAGCGCATTGGTGATGAAGACCTTGTCCGCATGGAACACATCGTCGTCGTGAGTGTAGCCAATCTCCCGAATAGCCGAACGAATCACTTCGGCGTAGTGGACTTTTGCCCGAGTGGTGATTTCTCCGCCGACGACAACCAGATTGCTCTTGACGAAGGTTTCGCAAGCGACGCGGCTGGCGGTGTCTTGCTCCAGACAGGCATCTAAAATCGCGTCAGAAATCGTGTCGCAAACTTTGTCTGGATGCCCTTCGCCGACGGACTCCGAAGAGAATATGTAATTTTTGCTCATCAACCTTCGTTTCCGACCCGCGCGGCCTGTTCATATTGACGCATCACGATGGGATGATACAAAAATCTCTGTTGCCGTCAAAGAAAAACTTGCGGCAGTTTCGCCAACATAAAAAAACCGGATGCCTTCGACTCTTAAATCCCTCAAAATTCTGGCCGACCCGACCCGGCTCCGCTTGACAGTCCTCCTCCGGCAAGAAGAGCTTTCCGTCAACGAACTCCGGGAGATCACCCGCTTGGGGCAGTCTCGCATTTCGACACATCTCGGCTTGATGCAGGAATCAGAATTGCTCCTCTCGCGCCGGGAGGGAAAGCGCGTCTTCTACCGCCTGAATCGGGATTTGCCGGAATCGCTTGCCGGTCTCCTCCGACTCGCCACCGAAGGCGCCCAAGAGCTTCCCGAAGCCAAAGCCGACAGAACCAATCTGCGGCGCATCATCGCCCGACGGCAAAATCAAGCCAAAGTCTATTTTGATCAAGTTGCAGGCCGGTTCGACCGCAGCTACGGACCGGGCCGCTCCTGGCAAGCCTTCGGGCATTTACTCCTCCAAATCATCCCGCCGCTGGAGATTGCCGATCTCGGTTCCGGCGAAGGCCTCTTGGCCGAGCTGCTGGCGTTGCGGGCTAAACGCGTAATCGCTGTGGACAACTCACCAAAAATGGTCGCTTTCGGCGCCCGCAAAGCCCGGCAAAATGGAATCGCCAACCTCGAATTCCGCCAAGGCGATCTCGCCGATCCCCCCATCGCCGACGGCTCCATCGACCTTGCCATCCTCAGCCAAGCCCTTCACCACACCGAAACGCCGAAAAAAGCCATCCGTTCCTGCTGCCGAATCCTCCGCGCCGGCGGCCAGCTCGCCATCCTCGACCTTCGCAAACACCGCTTTGCCGAAGCCCATTCCCTTTACGGCGACCGCTGGCTCGGCTTTCCCGAAAGCGACCTCCAAAACTGGCTGGAAGACGGCGGATTCACTGCCATCGACATCAACTGCGTCGCCAGAGAAACCGAGCCGCCACACTTTGAAACCCTACTGGCTTTCGGTGTGAAACCGGGCTAATTTGTGCCGAGGATGACGCCGGACGCCTCCATAGAGCCTTCGCTGGGGATTGTCGTGCCGGTGTTCAACGAGGAGCGTTGGTTAGACGCCGTCTTCGAGCGGGTGTTGGCTCGGCCGGAATGTTCACAGCTGGCAGCTGTGGACGACGGTTCGAGCGATGGTTCCTGGGCGAAACTGGAGCATTGGCGGCAGAAAGACCCGCGCGTGCAAACCCTCCGCCACGAGCGAAACCGCGGCAAAGGGGCAGCCATCCGAACTGCTTTGCAGCACCTCGACGCGCCGTTGATTTTGATTCAAGATGCCGACCTGGAGTATAGCCCGGAGGATTATCCCCAACTGCTCGCGCCCATCCTTCGCGGCCAAGCCGATGCAGTTTACGGCTCGCGCTTTCTTCGCGGTTTGCAGGCCGGCAGCAACCCGCGATGGCACACGCTGGGCAACCGGTTGCTGACGCGGATTAGCAACCGGTTGACGGGCTTGCAACTGACCGATGAGGCGACGTGTTACAAGCTGTTCAAACGCGAGACGCTCCAGCGCGTGCAATTGACCGAAGATGGGTTCGAGTTCTGTCCGGAGATAACCGCCAAACTCGCCAAACTCGTTCGGCAAGGCAAAGTGCGTGTGGCGGAAGTGCCCATCCATTACCGCGGTCGCACTGCCCGGGAAGGCAAGAAAATCCGCATCCGCGACGGCTTGCATGCCTTGAAAGCGTTGTGGAAGCATTCCCGCTGAACTGGCTGATGACACAGAGGGGATTGACGCGCGATAAATATTTACAGGCTTAACAGGGTGACGCGCAGGCACTCGACCCGTTGCCCGCCACCCGCTTAACAAAAAATCCAATCCTGTGCCTCCTGTCCATCCATATGTCTCGAACGAAATCGCCCTCCAAAACCATCAAAGCCCATAAATGCTTTTTGCGGATTGGCGGTTTGCGGAATTCGGGATAAAGTGGCGGCATGAGCGACAGCGTCCCAACCGCCGCGCCGTCAACGCTGCCCGATTCAAACGGCCGTTTCGGACCATATGGCGGCCGTTATGTGCCGGAGACCTTAATGCACCCCTTGCAAGAGCTGGAAGAGGAATACTTCCGAGCGCAAACAGACTCCGGATTTCAAAACGAACTCCAATACTACTTGCGGGAATTCTGCGGTCGTCCCACGCCGCTCTACTATGCGGAACGCCTCACCCAAGCCCTCGGCGGCGCCAAAATCTATCTCAAACGGGAAGACCTGCTCCACACCGGAGCGCACAAAATCAACAACTGCATGGGGCAGATTCTCCTCGCCAAACGCATGGGGAAAACGCGCGTCATCGCCGAAACCGGCGCCGGCCAACACGGTGTCGCCACCGCTACCGTCGCCGCCATGTTCGGGCTGAAATGCGTGATTTACATGGGCGAACTCGACTGCCGCCGCCAGGCGTTGAATGTCTTTCGCATGAAAATGCTCGGCGCCGAAGTCCGCCCCGTGTCCGCCGGCCAGCGCACGCTCAAAGAAGCCGTCAACGAAGCCATGCGCGATTGGACGACCCACGTCCGCAACACCCATTACATCCTCGGAACCGCCTACGGAGCGCATCCTTACCCGGTCATGGTACGCAACTTCCAACGGGTCATCGGGGATGAAACACGGCGGCAAATACTCGAACAGGAAGAACGGCTTCCCGATCTCCTAGTGGCCTGCGTCGGCGGCGGTTCCAACGCCATCGGGCTCTTCTACCCCTTCCTGAGCGATGCGCCGGTGCGGTTGCTGGGGATCGAAGCAGGCGGCGAAGGCATCGAACCAGAACGCCATGCGGCTCGATTTCAAGGCGGCTCGCTCGGCGTGTTGCAAGGCACACGGTCCTATATTCTTCAGGATGAACACGGCCAGATTCAGTTGACTCACAGCGTTTCGGCCGGGCTGGACTACGCTGCAGTTGGCCCCGAACATGCCTGGCTCCGCGATCAGCAACGCGCCGAATACAGCTATGCCACTGACGATCAAGCCGTCGCGGCTTGTCTAAAGCTCTCCCGATTGGAAGGCATTATTCCCGCTTTGGAATCTGCCCATGCCATTGCCGCCATCATCGAACGCGCCCCGAAGATGTCCCCGGAAAGCCTCCTCATTGCCAATCTTTCCGGCCGGGGCGATAAAGATGTGCAACAAATCGCCGAGAAGGCGAAGTTGCCGGGACTTGGCGGCGGGGATCAATCGGAATTGCCCGATTGTTCCAAGGCGGCCAGATAACGCTCCACCGTATCTTCGCCTTGCAGGTATCCTAGGGCGACAAGGTAACGGTCTGCCGCTTGAAGTGTCCGCCGGAAATACTCGTTTCCCTTGCGGCCGAAGTTGAAGAACGCATGGGGTTGGCCGGAGTAGCCGAGGAGTTGGCATTGATTGCCCTGTGAGAGCATGGCGTCTTGGAACGCTTGTGCTGTCCAGTAGGGGACGGTTTTGTCGGCTTGGCCGTGAAGGATCAAAGCGGGCGGGGCATTTGCTTTGACATGGTGAATGGGGGAGAGATTTTTCACCGGGGTTCCCAGGCGTTGCTTGAGGTTGGCAAGTTTTTCGGGGTCGAAAGCGGGGCGGCCTTGGACGTTATCCAATACGAGGGCGGGGTTGAACAGGATCATGGCATTGGGCCGCGAAGAGGTTGTAAGGTCTTCCTGGTGTTCTTCGATGCCTGAGACGAGCCCCGCACAGGCGGCGATGTGGCCGCCGGCGGAGCCGCCGGCAGCAATGATGCGGTCGGAGTCCACACCGAGCCGGAGGGCATTTTGGCGAATCCATCGAACGGCGGATTTGGCGTCCAGGACGCATTGCAGCGCTTGGGTGCGGTGCCGGGAGGCCACCCGGTAATCGGCGGTCATGGCGATCATGCCGCGCGAGGCGAAGTATCGGCAGTGATGTTGAAATTGTTTCGGCGTGCCATTGCGCCAGCCGCCGCCGAAGAAGAAGACGATGGCGGGTTTGGGTTGCTGGTTCTCCGGGTCGTTTTGGCCGTAGCGGTAGAGGCGCAGTTTGACCGGACTGATTGTTTTGTATACTTCGGCGACTGAGCCGGGGAGATGGGACGAAGTGGCGACGGCGGCTTGCCCCCGAATCGGGAGCGGCAGCAGGGCGGCGCCGGTGAAGGACAAGGCAAAGAGGGCGGCGGTTTTCATGCGGGTACCTTCTGGGCGACGTTCTTTTTTTGCGAGGCGAAAGTGTCGGCGCGGGCTGCCGTTGAGGATTGGCGGCACGTTAATTGCGGCGGGCCAGTCTGAAGAAGGCGCTTTGTTGGTCCGGGTGAACGAGGAAGCGGTTGCCGGCTGCCGGCATTTCACTCCAATGGCCGTCTATTTCTGCAGCGGTTTCTAGCGCGTAGCCTGCGCGATGGTCCCATTCGAGGAGGATGCCTTCGGTGGTTGTTTTCAGGGCGAGGGTTGGCGGGGGCAGGCGGCGTTCGATGAATCGGTTCAAGTAGTTGTGCCGGTGGCGGATGTGGCGCATCAGGGTTTCGACGGAGCGCTGGCTGAGGCCGCGGGCGGCGGCGCCTTCTTGGACGATGGGCAGGAGGGCTTCGGGGGAGTGGACGGTGTTGTTGAGTTGGTGGAATGTGGCGAGGAATTCGGGTTCGTAGGCGATGAAGAAGGAGTCTTTGATGCGGTTCCACCAGCCGCTGCGGTTGCCCACGTTGCCGTGGCGGGTTTCGTTCACGCCTCGGAAGGGGTTGGCGGTGGTTTCTCCGAAGGCGCCACCTAGGGTGTTGTCCATGTCCCATGGGAGGAGGCACCATTTGCCGTCTTCGGCTTTTTTGTAAAGATAATGGTTTTGGAACATGTCGTCGAAGGTGCCGACGTAGTTGATGGTGCAGATGTAGCGGAGGGTGCGGTCGATGTCGAAGTGTTCGGCGAGCCAGCGGCGAAGGGTTTCCGGGCTGGCTTTTCTGGCTTGGTGCAGGCCTTCGATCATGGCTTGGGGTGCGTCGGGGATGCCGTCGGCGGGGCGGTTTTTCCAGGTCAATGTTTTGCGGTTATAGGTGTGTTCGTATCGTTCTTGTTGGGTGTATCCGTTGAGGTGTCTTCGGATGAGTCGCTCGTCGCCCCAGCTCCAGGGGCCTTCGTTTCCTGTGTAGCCCTGAGATTTGAAGAGGTCGCCAACTTCGCTGAACCAACGGGCAACAAGATCGCGGCCGGGGCGTTCGATTAGGAAGGCGTCGGCGTTATAGTCGCAGCCGTTGATGCGCAGTTTGGCCCAACTGGTTTTTGGTGCTGGGATGCCGGCCAGCTTGAACATTTTGAAGGAGATGTGTTGTGGCCAGCCGGATTGTTTTTGCAGGATGATGGTGTCCATGCCGCTGTAGTTGCGGTAGGAGGGGAAGTCGATCCGCCAGCTTCTGACTTGTGCCCGGTTGTCTTGGTGGGAGGTGCATTGGAAGGGGATGGTGCTGCCGTTGTTTCGGTTCCAGCGGCTGCCTTGGTGCCGGACTGAGACGTCGTGGATGCTGCCGGTGGCGATGAAGACGGCCGGTACTTCTTTGTTCCAGTTTGGGTTGGCCTGATTGCCGGCGACTCGGCCGGGGGCGGTGGCTCGGTGCAGGGCACGCCAGTTGGCGGCGGAGAGGAAGAGGTGACCGGCGTGGGGCAAGTTAGTTCCACTTTGCGGGTCGACGAAGTAGGCGTGCCAGGGGAAGGCGTCGCGTTGGGGTGCTGGTGATTCGCGGCGGCGGCTGTTGGTTTGGTAGGCGATTTTGTAGCGGACGATGGAGTTGTCCGGGAGTTTTGGAAGTCGAACGCTCCATGTTTGGTCGTCGGCTTGGGCATCGCCGGCGGTGCCGTTGTCGTTCATCGCGAGGGTGACGCGGGGTTCGTTTTCGCGTTCCGGGTTGTCGATCCAGTAGATGATTTGAACGGATTTGGGCGCGTTGCCGGCGAAGGTGGAGAATAGTGTTGGTTCGGTTTGACGAGTGACGGTGGGTGGCTGGGTTCCCGTTGCGATGACGGTGGAAGGCGGGGCGCAGTCGGCTGGCTCCGATTGGGCGATTCCGGGCGAGGGGCTGGTTTCGGCTGTCCAGTTGGCGGGGGCATCACCGGGGAGTTTCAGGCAGAGGCGTCTGAGGGACACATCGCCCGCTGGTTCTCCTGCTGTTCCGTCGGCCAGCGATGGCCATGGGAAATCGTCGTCGTAGCGGATGTGGTCGGCCAGCCGGCCGTCGGCGCGAACCAGCAAGATGTGCCCACCGCCGTTGGAAAGTTCGCCTTGGTAGGGGCCTTGAATCGTTGCCGGGTTCAGTGAGTATTTGTCCGCCAACTGCGGGGGAGACCAGGCTGCCAGCAGGCATTGGCTGGGGGCAAGGGCGGTGCTTGGCGGGAACGGATGGAAGATGTCGCCGGCGAGCGCCCAGCCTTCCAGGGAGACGGTTTCGGCTCCGGCATTGGTCAGTTCGATGAACTCCGTCGTGCGGTCGTCTTCAGTTCGAGTGGCGGCGTGATAGACGAATTCCGAGATGTAGATAGAGGAAGCGGCCGGCTCTTGGCAATCTTCAAAGTAATTCGAACTTCCCGGCGAGGGGCGATGGAGCGGCGAGGCTGACCAGGCGCTGGGGGTGTCGAAGGGAGCGGCGAAACAGTTGCGTTCCAGAGAAGCGCCCAAGCCGTCGGCGGTGATCGGCCACGGGACATCGTCCTCATAACGGACAGTGTCAACGATGATGTCGTCAGCGTCCAGAAGGCTCACCCGCTCCCCGCCGTTGCTCAAGGAGCCGGCGTAGTTGCCAAGTATGATTTCCGGCGGGATGTTGTAACGTTCTATGATGTTGCTGGACCCGTCAGCAACCAGGTAGAAGCGCCCCGGAGCGAGGACGGTTTCGGAGTCGAACTGAAATCGGACACCGTTCAATTCCCAGCGATCCGCTGCGACGGGCTGGTCTCCGAGAACACGCAGTTCGATGTATTCGTTTCCCTGCGAGAGCGGGTCGTGATACATCAGTTCGCTGAGAACTGCCTGGGGCGCGAAGGAGCGGTTGTTGGCGGCGTTGGGGGATGGTTCAGCGCTTCGATACCAATTGACGCCGCTGGCGGGAAAGCGCCCGATGGAGGTATCCGAGAGTTGCGGCCCGAAAGCATATGCAGCGGCCACGAAGGAAAGGTCTGGAGCGGTGAGGAAGACGGCGTCGCCTCGGGCGCCCAAAGCAAAGCCGGTCGTTCCTGCCGACACGGGAATGGCCAGGAATTCCTTGGCGCCGAGGCTTGTATTTTCCGGGATGGAATGTTTGTCGAGCTGGCCGCTGTCATCCGACAACCACATCCCGCCGATGGCGATCGGTTCGTCAGCAGGGTTGTAGAGTTCGACGAAGTCCGGTTCGGCGCTGTGGTTGGCCTGGATTTCGTTGATAATGATTTGGCGCCGGGCTTCGTCGGGGGTTTGCGCGGGTTGGAGGGTGAGGTCGAGTTCCGGCGCCAGCACAAAATCGGAGCTGTTGTTCAAGCCCACGTTATGGCCTTGGACGGCCAATACATTCGCGCTGGCGATCAGGAGGTCTCGGCGGGCGGTCAGGTCAATGATGTCGGGCAGATAATCCTCGCCGGCAATGGACCTCTGATCAAAGGCCGGCGGGTTGCCATTAACTCCCGTGGAAGCCACGCGGACGCCGTTGAGATAAGCGACATAGCTGTCGTCGTAGTGCATAGTCAGGACGAGCGAGGCCAAGCGCTTCAGTTCGTCTTGGGACAGGTTGAAGTCGAGCCGGAGGTAGAGCGCAACATAATTGCCGCGCATATCGGGCAAACGGGTGGAAACGGGCGCCAGTTCATCCGCTTCGCTGCTGTAGCCGTATCCGCTGCCGCCTTGAAGCCATTCGTGGTCCGGGATGAAGCTGTTCGCCGCCCATTTGGTGGTTCCGTCAGAGGGTTCTTTCGTGCCTTTGAAATACCAGCCAATCGTTCCTTTTTGAATCAGCCGCCGCGTGGTTGGCTCTATCTCACTCGGCTCAGGTCGGCCGGGAGAACCGTTTCTCTCGCGGCTGGCGCTCCAGTCCCGGCCGCATTCTGGGTCGCCGGCGGGCTGGGAAAACACCAGAGAATGCCCAGTGCCGTTCGGCGCGGCGGGCCAGTCTCCGTGGACGCCGTAGCGAAAGTCGATTCGGGTATTGCCGTTTGCGTCTTTCAGCCGCAGTTGTTCCCCGGAGTTGTCGAGGCGTCCCTCGTAGCTCCCCAAAGGTTCGTTGATGCCGTAGCTTGCGGCCATGAAGGCCGGGTTCTTTGCGAGGACAAGGCGCTCGTTGGCGGCAATGCTCGTTCCGACGGGAAAGGTGTAGGCAATGCCGCGGTCGAAGTAAAAACCTGAAAGGTCCACTGGCTCAGAGCCGGCATTGAAAAGCTCTAAAAACTCTCCCGCTTCGGGGTCGTCCAGTTCCGGCGCGGCGGCCGGGTGATACATCATTTCCGAAACGAGCAATTCGCCCCGGACAGCCGGCAAGCCGGCGAGGGTTGCGAGAAGCAGAATGAGCGCAAGCTGGTAAAGAGGAAGTTGGCAAAGCCGTTTGACAAATATCATCATCGTGCTTGTTATGTCCCCGGCGGGAACGAATGCGGCGGGAAACTGCCGGAGAAATTCCCGAAGATCATTCCTTGGCACTTTCCCACGTTGCCAGCACCACCGCAAAGATCATAATGCCAGCGCCCGCCAGACGGGAGAAGAAAATTTTTGGATTCTGGCGGTCTTCCAGCGAATGGAACCGGTGCCCCAAATGCCAAACCAACAGCACAGACCAAAGACCGCGGGAACTGTAGACCACATTCACTCCCGTAGCGTTGTCAAAGCTGACTACGGAAATCGCCACGAGAATCCCCTGAATCGCGATAATGGCCGCGCCGATGATCAACGCCTTCATGCCTGCCCTGTCCGCGTCCCTCAACGGCTGGTTCGCTGCCTTCAAAGAGACGGTCGACAGCAGGGCGGTCGCAAGAAACATAGCGCCCAGGAAACCTTTGGCGCCGTATTCAGGCGCCCAGGCTTGCACAGCGGCATCGCATAAACCGAACCCGGCCGCGCTCAAAATTGCCAGCAAAAGAGCCGGAGAGATGCTGGCAGCGTGCTGGATATCGCTTCTTCCCAGAATGAAAATGCCGACTGCCGCCAAGATAGCCGCTAACCACATGCCCGAAGGAATCTCCTTGCCGAACCAGGCCGCCGCACCGACGGCGACAAAAACGGCCTTAGTCCCCATAGCGGGAACAACAACAGACATCTCGCCCCGCCGGAAAGCGGCAAAAGTGAACCAATGCCCCGCTAGAAAAAACAACGCACAAGCGAGGGGCTTAGCACACTCGATCCACTCCGGCCGCTCACGCTCAAAGAAAATCATCGGGACAAACACCAGTGCCATCACCCAGCTCGTCACCACAAAAGCCTGATTCACGCCGATGCCATGCTTGAACGCCTCTTTAAAATACAAGCTGCCGTAGGCATACATAAGAGCTGCCATCAGCGGCAACGCCATATAAAATGGAATCGACATCATGGCGGGAAGACAATGCGGCCTTTCGCTGTGAGGCAGGACAAGAAATTGCCGGCATTCCAAACTAAAAAGCCGGCGGTCCATGCCGGTCTCCTCATCCCTCCGGCGGCTGCTGGATGAACTCTTTCGGCCATGCCTTGATCACCGCATGCACCAAAGTGGCGAGAGGAATGGCAAAAAATACTCCCCAAAAACCCCACAGCCCCCCAAAGATCAAAATCGCCAAAATGATGGCCACCGGATGCATGCTCGTCACATCCGAAAAAAGGATAGGCGCCAAGACATTCCCATCGAGAATTTGAATAATAGTATAAGCGGCCAAAATCCAAAACACTTCCCAGAATATTTTCTGATTCCAATTGCCGGACTGGTCGAATGCTGCGTGATCAAACGCCGCGAGAGTGATCGGGATATACATGACAGCGGCGCCCACATATGGCACTAGAACGGATAACCCCACGAAGAAAGAAAGCAACAGCGCCGTCTTCAGACCGAACAAACTAAAGGTTACGTAAGTTACAGACCATACAATGATGATTTCCCAAAACTTGCCGCGAATATAATTGCCAGTTTGAATGTTGACATCATGCCAAACTTGCGCGGCCAGTGAGCGGTCCTTGGGCAAAAACTGAATCAACCAGGCGATAATTTTTTCTTTATCTTTTAGCATAAAGAGCACCATGACGGGAATCAGCACAAGGTATACAATCCAGACAACGACGTTTCTGAATGCACCGAGCAATGTGGTGCCGATAGCTGTACCGATCGTCGTGATCTGTTGGCCTAAATCAAATTGATTGCTGCCAGAACTTCCGGCGCCTTTCTCCGGATTGTTTTGTCCGGCCGCGCTTTGGTAGGTGTCGGCAGTTTTCGTTTCCGGCGTCTTTTCTCCCGATGAGTTTGTGAGCGCTCCCGTGTATGTTGAGCGCAGGCTTGACGTCTTGCCACCGGGCGGCGTTCCTTGAGCTGCCGCCAGTTCATTGTCGGGACGCTCCGCATTTTCTCCATTGCCGGCATTCTCCCCGAACTTGGTGAGCCAATGTTTGGCCGATTTTTGCAACTCGTCGTAAGCGGTTTTTGCCGTTTGGATGATTTTGGGGCTGCCATCTACAACAAAACTCTGGACTTGGCTGACGATAGACGGAAGCAAGACGAAGCACAGCAGCACAATCCCTACCAAAAACCCAATGAAGACAGTTACGACGGCCGCCGGCCGGGGAAGGCCCAAGCGTTGCATACGGAGGGCGATGCCGTCGAGAAGATAGGCGATGACCACAGCCGCAAGAAAGGGCGCCAGCATCCCACCGAAAAAGTAAATCACCACTAGGCCGACCAGCAGAAGAACTCCCAGAAGAGCCACCTGAGGATTGGCAAGCTGTCGTCTCAACCAACGTTTGATCGCTTCCATATACAGTGTCTTTGGCGACGGATTATTCGTTGCCCGGCCACGAACCGGCGCGAGGAATCGGAAAAATCGTTTGGATGCCCTCCAATTCCTCCCCCACTATTAGCGCAGATTCAGTGATGCTGCAATCCAAACCGCCCGCCCCGGCTGCCATTTCGCCCGACTCGCCTGCCCTCGTCGGTTGAGTTGCGCGGTCTGCCTGAGAGAACTGTTATAGTGAAGGTAGATGCTTTTCCGGCGCCTGACAAGGTTTTCGTTGGGAAGCGGGGCGAATGCAAACACTCTTCGATGATTGCCGAAAAAAATGGCGAAACCTTGATCCTCTATATTAAGATGAAAAAACAAAAGCTGCACGCAACGATATTATCAAACAATTGAAAGGCGCACGATGTTTCATCGCGTATTGTCAGTCGATAGGAAGAGAGTTTTGGGGTGCCTTCAATTTTCTTGATGGAGCCGCACATCGGTTTGTGGCTATTGGACGCACTGGTAGCATTCGCAAGCACCGGACACGGTAAAAGAGCCGAGGCTCTCTCCATGACTGCCCGGAAAAGTATTTGAAGATCAGCAACTCGGACAACCCACTCTTCGATAAGTTGGTCGGGAAACTCGATGTTACCATGGGTTGACGCGCTAACGCATATGAGGGGGGGCGGACCCGATTAGAGCGAATTTTTAGTGGCGATGTTTGCCGGCGGGGGGGGGTATTTTGTGAAGAGGGCGGCGGCGAATTCTTTGGCTTGGAAGGGTTGCAGGTCGTCTGCTTGTTCGCCGACGCCGATGAATTTGACGGGGATGCCGAGTTCTTGTTGGATGGAGACGACCATGCCGCCTCGGCTGGTACCGTCGAGTTTAGTGATGACGAGGCCGGTCAAGGGGGCGGTTTTGTTGAATTCCCGTGCTTGGTTGAGGGCGTTTCTTCCGGTGGCGGCGTCGAGGATCAGCAGGGTTTCGTGGGGCGCTCCGGGGAGTTTTTTGGCGGCGACGCGGTGGAGTTTTTCTAGTTCTTTCATCAAGTTGTGTTTGGTGTGGAGGCGTCCGGCGGTGTCGAGCAGGAGGTAGTCGCAGTTTTTGGCGGTTGCGGCGGCGATGGCATCGTGAGCGACGGCAGCTGGGTCGGCACCGTAACTGCCGGCAGTGATTGGGATTTGGAGGCGTTGGCTCCAGAGTTTGAGTTGATCGATGGCGGCGGCGCGGAAGGTGTCGCAGGCGGCCATCCAGGGTTTGGCGCCGTTCTCTTTGAGGCGGAGGGACAGCTTGGCGCAGGTGGTGGTTTTGCCGGTTCCGTTGACGCCGATGAGGGAGATGACGGTGAGCCCTTCGGTTGGCGGCGAGAGGGCGGTGTCTTTTTGGCTGAGCGCGTTTTCGACTTCCCGGGTGGCGATGGCGAAGAGGTCGGCGCCGTTGCGTCCCTGGGTTTCGTAGGCGTTTTTGGCGGAGGCAAGGATGCGCTGGGTCATTGGGAGTCCCAAGTCCGCCGCCAGCAGTGCCGCTTCGAGGTCTTCGGCGCCTTCTTGGGTCAGCTTGGGCGAGAGGGTGGCGATGCGCTTGATTTCTTGCGAGAGGGCGGCTTGGGTTTTTTGGAGGCCGGTTTTGAGTTTGTGGAAGAGTCCCATAAAATCTGTTTGTGTTGGTTGGGGCAGCAGTTTCCTGCCGGTTAGTTTGAGGTGGGGGGAAGCGGTTCGGGTTTTGGGATTGGGGTTCGGGCGGGGCGCATCAGGTCTTGTTTGACGCGGTCGAGGATGCCGTTGACGAAGCGACCGCTGTCTTCGGTGGAAAAGCGTTTCGAGATGTCGATGGCTTCGTTGATGCTGACGACGGGGGGGATGTCTTCTCGGTAACGCATTTCGTAAATGGCGAGGCGCAGGACGTTTCGGTCCACGACGGCCATGCGGTTGATGTCCCAGTTTTTCGCGTGTTGCTGGATGGTGTGGTCGATGGATTCGCGGTGCTGGAGGACACCTTTGATGAGCGGGTCGCTGAAAAGGCGGACGGCGGCGGTTTCGGCAGAGGGGGCTTCGTTAGCCGCAGCTGGGGCGCTGCTTTGGGAAATCCAAAAGCGGTTCAGCGCTTCTTCCAAGTTCGGCAAGGGGTTGAGGTCGTGCTGGAACAGGAATTGAACCGCTTTTTCTCTGGCTTCTCGGCGCGAGCGCATCAGGTTGTTTGGTGAATGATTTCAGGCGCGGCAGACGAGCCGCCCACTTCCAATCGCTTCTTCGGGTTGAGCGGCGGGCGGCGGGTGAAGTTTCAGTATTGCGGCACGTCAGGGTCGATTTCTTCTGACCAAGCTGTAATGCCGCCTCGGACGCTTTTGAGATGTTTGAACCCTTGTTCGCGAAGGAAGCGCAAGGCCTTCATCGAGCGGCCGCCACTCTTGCAGTGAAGGTAGTAGGCCTGGTTCGGGTTCAACTCGGTGAATTGCTGCGCTAGACGGCTCAGCGGAAACTGCGGCACGCCGTCGATGCGGGCGATTTTCCGTTCATCCGGCTCGCGGACATCGATCACCCGGATGCCGAGCGAGGCGTTTTCCAAAGCCTTTTGCATGTCCTGGACGGTAATTTCGTCGGGATGGGCCTCTGCGGTTTCGGTCTCTTGCGGGAGGCCGCAGAACTGTTGGTAATCGATCAACTCGGTGATGACGGGGTTCTCGCCGCAAATCGGGCATTGCGGGTCGCGGCGGGTTTTCAATTCACGGAACTTCATGTCCAGGGCGTTGTAGAGCAGCAGGCGACCGATTAACAGGTTGCCTTGTCCGATCGCCAGTTTGAGTATCTCAGTGGCTTGGATGCAGCCGATGATGCCGGGCAGAATGCCGAGCACGCCGCCTTCTGCGCAACTGGGTACCATCCCCGGCGGCGGCGGTTCCGGGTAGAGGCAGCGATAGCAGGGGCCGCCACGCGCCGGCGCGAAAATGCTGGCCTGCCCCTCGAACCGAAAAATGGAACCGTAAACATTGGGTTTCTGAAGCAAGACGCAGGCATCGTTGGTCAGGTAACGGGTGGGGAAGTTGTCAGTGCCGTCCACCACAATGTCGTATTCTGCGATAATGTCCATCGCATTGCCGCTGGTCAGCGCAGTGTTGTAAAGCTCTACCTCAACATTCGGATTGATGCTTTGGAGCGTGTCGCGGGCCGATTCGCCTTTTGACCGGCCGACATCTTCCGTGCCGTGAAGAATTTGCCGTTGCAGGTTTGAAAAGTCCACCGTGTCGAAATCCACCAAGCCGAGCTTGCCAATGCCGGCGGCGGCCAAATACAAGGCAATCGGAGAGCCCAGCCCGCCTGCTCCGATGCAAAGCACTGCGGCAGCGCGAATCTTCTTTTGCCCCTCCATGCCGACTTCCGGCAGGATGAGATGCCTTGAATACCGCCTTATCTCGTCGTTCGTCAGTTCCATAACGCAAAGTCAATCAAACGCCTGAGGCTAATGCGTCAGCCAAAGAAATCAAGCAGACTGTTATCGACAGTGCCGAAATCCTTTGCCATTCTCGCGGAGTTTGTTCGATAGCCATTGACTGTAAGCGACAAAGGTGGAGCAGACATCCTGTTGGTGGCGCAAGCTCCCAGCCTGCGTCACCGACAGAAGGCCGACAAGTTGAAAATAAAGGCGGGCATTGTAGGTGCTTCCGGGTACTCCGGCGAAGAGCTGGCGGGGTTGTTGTTGCGACATCCCGAGGCAGAGCTGAGGTTTGCCACTTCCCGGCAATATGCGGGGCGATCGCTGGCATCGGTTTTTCCCCGGTTTGCTGCTTTGCCCGGCGCGGCGCAGGCAGTGTTCAGCCAACCGGATGTTGACTTCATGGCCGGCGCGGCGGAGATTGTTTTTTTGGCCTTGCCGCATGGCGTGGCTGCCGAATATGCGGCGCCGCTTTTGGAGCGAAACGTGCGGGTGATTGATCTGAGCGCCGATTTTCGCTTGGACGAACCGAGCGTTTACGAAGAGTTTTACGGCCAACCGCATCCGGCGCCGGCGCTTTTGCCGCAAGCCGTCTATGGCTTGCCGGAGCTTTACCGCATCCGCATCCGAAAGGCAAAACTGGTGGCCAGTCCGGGATGTTATCCCACGAGCATCATCTTGCCTTGCCTGCCTTTGCTGCGCGAAGGACTAATCCAGCCCGCCAGCATCATTGCCGACTCATGGAGCAGCCCCAGCGGCGCAGGACGCAAAACCGAACCGGCCTTCCTCTTCGGCGAATGCCACGAAAGCCTCCGCCCCTACGGCCTGCCCCGACACCGGCATTTGTCCGAAATCGAACAAGAACTCTCCAAAGCCGCCGGCCAACCCTTGCGCATTCAATTCACCCCCCACCTCGCCCCCGTCAACCGCGGCATTCTCACCACAATCTACCTCGCTCCCAAAGCCACCTTCACTTCCGACAGAGCTTGCGCTGCATTAAAAACCGACATCCGAAACGCTTTGCAAACCGCCTATTCGGACGAACCCTTCATTCGGATTTTGGAAGACACAGCCTTGCCCGACACAAAAAACATCGCCCATACCAACCTGTTGGAAATCGCCTGGCGACTAGACCCGCGCACCGGACGGCTCATCGTAATGAGCGCCGAAGACAACCTCCTCAAAGGCGCCGGCGGCCAAGCGCTGCAAAGCTTCAACATCATGGCCGGCCTCCCTGAAACCACCGGCCTGTTGTAAAAGTGGAGCAAAGTGTGGATCAGACACTCGAAGAGCGGTTGGGGCGGCGGGGAACCAAAAACCGACTTCTGTCTGCTCGCGCAGGCTGGAAGTCTGCCCCATCTTGGCGCCGCTTGTTTTGTTTGCGTTTGTGATGGCTTCCGACTTCTACGCCCAAACCGTTACCATCTGGATCACCGGCGAACGCCTCAGTTGGGAAACCCGCGGCCAGCCTTGGGAAACAACCGTCTCCGCCGATGTCACCGAACTCAACTTCGCCAACCAGAGCCTCTATCTCGGGGACAACCAACTGACGGCGCTCAACTTGCCGGATGAATTGCCAGGCTTGTGGAGCCTCCAACTCCGCGACAATCAACGGACAGACTTGGTTTTGCCGGCCAAGATATCTGGTTTAAGAAGGCTGGGTGTCAGAAATAATCCGCTCCAGAGTTTAGCGGCGCCGGCAGAGGCGGATTTAAACCTCGACTGGCTGGGCACCTTTAGAGGGTTTGCCAAAGAGCGTGTGATCTATTACCGACCGGATTCACTTCTGCCGGACATCGGCTTGCAAGCGGCAGTGCGGGCGGCATTGGAGAAGGGCAATGGCGAAGCAATCACTGCGGAGGAGCTAGCGGGCTTGACCGCACTGAATGCCCGCTGGACGGAAGAGTTGAGCCGCCCGAAGATTCAGAGTTTGGCCGGGCTGGAAGGGGCAGTGAATCTCGAAACGTTGGACTTGCGCTCCAATGGCCTGACGGCATTGACTTTGCCGTCCGAGTGGACAGGGCTGCGGGAGCTGAATCTTACGGGCAACGGCTTGACGGAACTGGCCTTGCCGGCTGGGTGGACGAAGCTGGAGACACTGAACCTCGGCGGCAGTGCCTTGACGGAGTTGATTTTGCCGACGGGCTTGGCGAGTTTGGCGGCGTTGAATCTCACGGGCAGCCAGGTGAAGCAGGTGGCTGTTCCGCTGGATTTCAATTTGGGCGGATTGCGGTTGAGCGGTTACTCGAAGGCGGCAGTTGTTTTTTACGATCCGGTGGTTCCAGTGGGGCGCGTGGCGATAAAGAGGCTGGCAGAAGGTGGCGTGTCGATACGGTGGAGTGGGGGCATTCTGCAATCGACGGAAGAAGTGGATGGGATATGGGAAGAAGTGGGAGGGGTGTCGTCTCCGCTGCGCATACAGGAGCCGCAAGTGCGGGCGATCTCGGCTCGATTCTTCCGCCTGCGCCCGGGATAAGCCGCTTGGCTGTTTTACGAGTGTCTGCCCCACATTGACGGAGCGAGCGGCGGGGTCGGGTTTATTCGGCATCCGGGACAGATTTTTTCTTTTCTTCGAGCAGGACGCAGGCTTCCAGGGCGAGGAGGTAGGAGGTGATGCCGAAGCCGGAGATTTGGCCTTGGCAGACGGGCGCGATTAGGGATTGCCGCCGGAAGTCTTCGCGGGCGTGGATGTTCGAGAGGTGGATTTCGATGCTGGGGATGGCTGTGCCTGAGATGGCGTCGCGCAAGGCGATGCTGGTGTGTGTGTAAGCGGCAGCGTTGATGGCCAGGTAGTCGTAGTCATTTGCAATTTCGTGAATCCATTCGACGAGCTGCCCTTCGGAGTTGGATTGGCGGAAACCGATTTCGATGTTGCGGTTTGCGGCGTGTTGGCGCAGGAGGGCGGCGATGTCGCTGAGGTTGAGTTTGCCGTAGATTTCCGGCTGCCGGGCGCCTAGCAGATTTAGGTTGGGGCCGTTGAGGTAACAGATTTTCATAATGCTCAATTGGATCGGGCGCCATCCATCTCGGCGGGCGTTGGGGAGTTTTGACTGACTGCCCAGCCGAGTAAAAGGAAAAAAGGCCAAGCTAGGGCGGGGATGTAAAGGCCGAATTCCACAAAGCTCTGAAGGGCGAAGCCAAGCAGCCCGAACCAAACGGCCAATGGCACGGGAGCGGCCTTGAGAGTGCGGCGTGTTTGGAAGAGGCTGAGCGCAATCATGCCGGCGTAAAGCGCGGCTCCTGGAAAGCCAGAATCCGAGGCTTGCTGGAGGTAGTCGTTATGGGCCAGGCGGGCCATTTCCGCTTGGGGCGGTTTGGTTTTGGCGTAGCTCCTCATAAAGGTTCCCGGTCCCGCGCCCCGGACTGGGCGGCTTTTGGCGGTGGTCCAAGCGGCAGTCCAGTAATCAAATCGAGCAGCGACGCTGGGCGCTCCTTTCTCGAAGTAACTCGAATACTTCCAGAAAAACCCAGCTAGGCCGCCAAGCAACGCAATCGCCAGGCCAGCGGCTTTGATTCGGTTCGACAGCCGTCCCTGCATCAGATAGACGAGAACCAGCGCCAGGCTCACCAACCAGCCGGATTTGGATTCCGTCCAATAAAGGCAAGCCGCCGCCGCCAGCAGCAGAATGCCAACGAGCAAAATGCGGCTCGGAGCCTGAAGGAAAGCTGTCCCTTGCCACAGCGCCACAGCGCACAGAGGCGTCAGCAGGATGAGGCCGCCCGCGAAGGCGTTGGGGTAGAATAGCGTGGAGAAGATGCGGTCTTTGGCGATCTTTTCCCGATATTCGAGCGGGAGTTGCTCCCAACCGGGCTGCGCGTAAATCATCTCTCGCGTGTCCTGCAGGCCGCCGAAATGCTGGTTGAGGCCGATTAGGAGAACCAGAAGGAAGGCGAGCAAAACCATCGTGCGGAATCCACAAAGTTCCCTTTCCCGGCTGAGGACAAAATATCCCAAATAGAACAGGAGGATGGCGCCAGTGAAATGCTCTAAGGTGGCAAGCGTCAACTCCCTGTCAATCGTGCTGGCCGCGCTGAGCCATTGCCATCCCCACCAGAGTACCGGCAAAAAGAAAAGCCAGCAAGAGGCGCGGGGATGCGGCGAACCGAACGGGCGCGGCAGTTTTGCCCGGAATGCCGGAGACAACGCCAAGGTCGCCGCCGTCAACGCCACAACCGCAAGCAGGCCGTAGCCGATATCATTGGGCCACGGGAAAAAAAGCCATTCGAGCCAGGATTTCGGAAAATCGACAAGAGTTGCCAATACCAGAGGGGTGCTGAATTTCAAAATAGCAGCGGCGATAAACAGCCCGGCGAGAAGAGACCAAAGCCGAAACCAACTTTCTTCGGCCTTTGGGCGCGGGGGATTCTTGTCTGCCTTCTTCCGGCTCATAGGGAGATTTTCAGGAGGGCGACTTCGAGTGCCAGCGCTTCCTGGATGTTGGTGTTCAACTGCTGTTGCAGGGTGTCTGCGATGCCGATGTTTTCGAGGGCCGCTTCGGGCGGGATTCGGTCCGCAATGCGCCGGCTTTCTCCGGCCAGGTCGGGAAAGCACAGGAGCGATTCGCCGGTGCGGAGGGTGTGCAGCCAAATATCGCGGAGGAACCATTGCAGGAGCGAGATGAGATCGGCGCGTTGTCGGCGGTATTCGGCTTCGACGGCGGCGGTTAGTTCTTGTTTGTAGCGTTCGCGGAGATGGGGTTCGAGATCGTCGAATGTCTCTAGCGGCGAAGCGGCGGCCAGTGTTTTTTCGATGGCCGATTTTTTGTGGTTCAGGCAGGCGAGCAAGTCGCCGAGGATTTGGTAGCGGGCGCCGATGCCGCCTTTGGCGTCTTGGCTTTTTTGGCACAGTCCCGTCAGCCAGTCTTTACCTTCGGCATCTGCATCCGCTGCTGCCGCTCCGCTAAGGCGCATCCGCAGGCAGCGGGAGACGATGGTATCTAGCAGCCGTTGTGGTTCGGTGGTCAGCAGCAGGAGGATTGAACGTTCGGGAGGTTCTTCTAGAGTTTTGAGAAAGGCGTTGGCGGCTGGGGCGTTCATCCGTTCGGCGCCGGAGACGATGATCACTTTGAATGGCGAAATGTGCGCTTTCAGATGAACTATGTTCATTACCGCCCGGATTTGAGCGATGGTGATGATTCTCGATTTGGATTCCGGCCGAACCCAGCTCACATCCGCTTGCTGGAAGGCGTCGATTTGTTTGCAGGTTGGGCACTGGTTGCAGGCGTCTAGAGCGGCGCCCGAAGGTGTTTGCCGAAGGGGAGACTCGCAGTTCAATGTTTTGGCCAGGCGGCGGGCGAAAGCGTTCAGCGCGGCGATGTCGCCGCCGGAAACCAAATAGGCATGGGCAAGCCGATCCCGAAGCAGGCTCTTCTGAAAAATTTGGAAGGCTGCCGTCTCGCTGGGCAAATCCGCAAATGCCATGAGCGGACAATAAGGGAGCGGGGAGGGTTCGTTCAAAGAAAAGTTCCCGCAATCGCGCCCGCACGGGGTGGCAGGGTGGGCTTTTGGATTAAAGAGCGGTGGTGCCGAGTTTCAGAATGCGTTTGAAGTGTTGGGCGGTGATAGGCATGACGGAAAGGCGGGATTGCTTGACCAGGGGTATATCACCGAGCCGCGCGTCTTTTTTGATGGCTTCCAAGGAGACGGGATGCCTGAGGGCTTTGACGGGTTTCAAATCGACGGCAGACCAGTTGCCTTGTGAGGCGGTCGGGTCCGGGTAAGCTTCCCGAATGACTTCGGCGACGCCCATGATTTGTTTGCCGACGACGGAATGGTAGAAGAAGACGAGGTCGCCTTTGGCCATGGCGCGGAGGTTGTTTCGCGCTTGGTAGTTGCGGACGCCGTCCCATTCGGTTTGTCCTTCCTCGACGAAGTCGAGCCAGGAATAGGATTCGGGTTCTTGTTTCACGAGCCAGTATCGGGTTGCCATGACGGGTTGGTGTTGAACGGAGAGGGTTGGGATTCGGTTCTATTGCCGGCTGGCGAAGCGGTCGCCCGGCGTGATTGGGAATCCGGCCAGGAACGGTCCGGCTTGCAGCAGTTTTCCGCCTTCTCTTTGCAGAGCGGTGATGCGCAGATGCCCCTCTCCGCAAGCGATGATGAGGCCGTTGGGGGAGACTTCGGCGACGGTTCCGGGTTGGAGTTTGGGGCCGGGCTGCGGTTTGGCTTGGTGGAGTTTGATAGTTTGGAGGTGGTTGTTTGTTTGAAGGCGACTGAAGGTTCCGGGGCGAGGGGCGAGTCCTCTGATCTGATTGGCGAGGGCGGCGGCCGGCCGGCGCCAGTCGATTTCGGCATCGCGCTTGTCGAGTTTGCGGGCGTAGGTGGCCTGCTGGTGGTTTTGCGGGCGGAGTGGCAGTTGGCCTTTGATGTATCGGGGTAGGGCGCGGCAAAGGAGGCTGGCGCCGAGGGCGGCGAGGCGGTCGTGTAATTGGCCGCCGGTTTCTGCGGGAAAGATGGGCGTGGTTTCTTGCGCGACGATGTCTCCGGTGTCGAGGTTTTCGTCCATTTTCATCAGGGTGACGCCGGTGGTGGAATCGCCGTTGAGAATAGTCCAGGGGATGGGCGCGGCGCCGCGGTATTTGGGCAGAAGGGAGGGATGCACGTTGAGGCAGCCGAACTTCGGAATGGTGAGCACTTCGGGGGGGAGCATCTGGCCGTAGGCGGCGGTAACGAAGAGGTCGGGCACTAGGCTTTTGAAGTGTTCGAGCAGCGCCGCATCTTTTTTCAGGAGAACCGGCTGCCAAACGGGCAGGGCGTGCCGGAGGGCTTCTGTTTTGACGGCGGTGGGCGTTTGTCGCAGCCGCCGGCGTTGGGGTTTGTCGGGCTGGCTGACGATGCCGAGCAGGTTGACTTCAGAGGATTGAACTAAGGCCTGGAGCGAGCGGCGGGCGAGTTCTGCCGTTCCCAAAAAAATTGTGCGGATGGCTGTCATGAGGGGAGCGAATCCGCAATGACTTCTCGCCGGCGAGCGCCGGGGCAGCGGCAAGTTATTTTTCGCCTTTGTGCCGCAGGTTGACTTGAATGATTTCGCCGAAGCGCAGAGCGGCTTCTTTGTTTCCTGCCAGCAGTTGGACGTGGATTTCATTAGCGGAGATTCGGGTAATGCGCTTGGCGATGAGTTCTTTTTTGGTTCCTTTGAATTCGATCACCATATCTTTGATCGCCGGGGAGGGAACGACGCGGAAGAATTCGGAGAAGGTGGTTTCAAAGAAGTGCCGGTTGAAATCAGTGTTGCTGCGGGTATAGAGAGCCGACGTTGCCGCGCCGCTGCTCTTCGCTGAGGCGGATTGCGTTGAGGCGGATTGCTGTAGTCCAAGTTTTAAAGGTTTAGTTGAGGAAATCCCGGCAGGGTGGAGGGGCTCAGCCGGTGGCGGGGACGGCGCAGATTCAGCAGATTTCGCCTCCCGGGAAGAGTCAGCATATGAGCCTTCGGCGGCGGGTAGTGAAAGGAAGATAACAGGGATAACAACCGGAGCGATGACC
The DNA here is from genome assembly GCA_965214825.1 of uncultured Pedosphaera sp. Lineage (GTDB taxonomy): Bacteria > Verrucomicrobiota > Verrucomicrobiia > Limisphaerales > AAA164-E04 > UBA2970. The sequence continues at coordinate 3,583,733 of OZ243981.1, read as the reverse complement.
GCCAAACCGCACACGAGCGGGGCAGAGCGCCCTCGATAGACCGCCACTTCATAAGCCGCCAGTAGATTGCCCAAATAAAATGCAATAATAAAGAAAAATCCAATGGGGCTCGCAAAGGCGGCGAGAAAAGAATCGCCGGCGGGACGCGAAAGACGCTCCACAGGCCGGAGAACAATCGTCGGCGGACCAGGTGGTTCTTCTTCAGTCGATTCTATAAACGGCGTGACGAAAGGCGCGTATTTGGAGTTGCGCGCCAGTTGTTTGAGAGTTTCCTGCGAGAAGGAAATCAACTCGATGCGTTCTGTATGCTCGCCGATGTCCAGCTTAATCACGATACCGTCATTGTTCAAGTGCACCACTTCGCCGTGATAGGTGGTGCCGTTGAACAACTTAAATGTGGCCGCCACTCCCGGTGCGGTGAGTCCGAACAGCAGACAAATCAACGCAACCATATAGACCTTGCCTCTTTGCATTCCGTGAGTTTGATCGACAAGAGCGTTTCGTAAAGGAAAAATTGCGCGAAAATCGAAAAAAACGGGCGTTTCCCTGAACAGCGTCTCTCGGCGGGCATGGCCAAGGTTATAAATAGATGGCGTCCGGGAGTTCTTCGCTGGTCCAATTGTTCCGGGTTTTTTTCAATCGGTCGGCGGCTTCGCCGTGTCTCCAAACACCGCAGCGCAAGGCCGTTTCCCAATCGTTTTGACATCGGGGCTGCGCAATCAAGCCGGCCAAGAAGCCGGCCAGGACATCGCCGCTGCCACCTTGCGCCAGCCCCGGATTTCCCGTTGCATTGAAGAAGACGGGGCCTTGACGGCGGCCGACCAGGCTGTGATGGCCTTTCAGCACAACCCAGCAATCGCCAAATTGCGCCGACAGCTCGCGCAGGCAAGCGACCGGGTTCCCGTTCACATCATCGGGCTGGCTCTTCAAAAGCTGCGCCGCTTCGCCAGCGTGAGGGGTGATGACTCGCGGACCAGCAGTTGCCGTTCCCCGAGGAAGCCAATCCAGACTGGAAGCATCGATCACAACAGGCTGTTCGGTCTCGCGCCAAATCTCCCGCACTTGGCCGATCAACCGGTCGGAAACATCCGGCCCCGCCAAACCGGGGCCGACAAGAATCCCGGTTGTCTTGGCAGGCATCTGCCAATCTTCGCGCCAACGCTCGACCATGACTTGCTGCAATTGAGCGCCCACGGGCAGATAGCATTCGGGCATCGTCGAAAGCGTGATCAGTCCCGGCCCGGCTCGCATCGCGCCGCGAGCTGCCAGCACAGCTGCGCCGTGATACCCGGAGCTGCCGGCAATGATGGCCAAACGTCCAAAACTGCCTTTATGATCCGTCGCCCGCCGCCGCGGTGGAAACCCTCGAAAGTCTTCCGCTTGGCTAAAAAGAATCTCACGATGGCAAGGCCATTCCACCAGGCCGACATCGTGCAGAATGCGCAGGTAACCGACAAAAGGCCGCGCTTGTGGAGCCAGCAACCCCGCTTTGGGAGCACCGATTGTCAAGGTGTCATCCACTTCCACACAGCCGCCCATCGGGAGGCCGCTCCGAGCGTTCAAGCCGGAGGGAACATCAACGGCAACAGTCCTCGCCGGCGCCCGATTGATCCGTTGAATCACGCCACGCCAGGAGGACGATAAATCTCGATTGAGGCCAATGCCGAACAAGCAATCGAGAATCACAGAAGGCCGCCCAGCCAAAACGTGTTCCAAACGGCCTGCCTCCTGATCCGGGTCCCGAATATCCAGCAGAACCGTCTTCCGATCCAACAAGTATCCGGCGGCGGCGCGGCCATCATCTCCATTGTGCCCCTTGCCGGCAACAATGAGAACCGAATCCGAAGGCCGAGTGCGAGGCAGAAGCCAATCCGCAACAGCCCGGCCGACCCGCTTAATGACAGCCGATTCCCGAATGCCGGCGGCCCAAGTCGCCGCTTCCCACCGCCGCATTTCCTCAACACTGATTACCGGAACCGACATAATTTAAATCGCATCACTGCCGCGCCTGCCGGCTCAACCCGGCGCAACCAAATGATCCCGTTGGCCACGGCCAGATAATGCCACGATGCAATTTCCTTTCCACAAAAATATCCGCTTTGCTTGCAGACGCGACAATGCGAAACTGCGTCGCCTTTGGAAACAGCAGCGCGAGTGGGAACGATCCGCGCCGAGCAAAGCCGTTTCCGCGATGAGAGTCTATGAGAGTTTTATTACAGCGCGTCAGCAAAGCAAACGTAAGCATTGGCGAATCTATATGCGACGAAATCGGGCGCGGCTTGTTGTTGCTCGTTAGCATTGCAGAAGGAGACAGCGATGAAGATATACAATGGCTTTGTAGAAAAATTGTTCCCATGAGAATTTTCAACGACTCGAACGGCAAGATGAATTATTCTCTGGCCGACGTTGGCGGGGATGTTTTAGTCGTTAGCCAGTTCACACTTCATGCAAGCACGAAAAAAGGCAATCGTCCTTCTTATACTCGATCCGCCCCACCGGCAATCGCTGTTCCATTATACGAACAATTTGTCCGGGAACTGGAAAAACAGCTGCATAATCCCGTTTCTACAGGCCAGTTCGGAGCCAATATGAAAGTTAGCTTGGTTAACGACGGCCCGGTTACAATTATGATGGATTCCAAAAATCGAGAGTAAAAACATTCGCGGATTTTGAAACGGAAATTATATCACTACTTGGCAGGGCGTTTGTATACTTGGCACCGGCGTTTTGTTCCCGGCAGACGAGCGGCAAATTGTTGATGAACGAAGATCGAAAATCCAATCCGAGTGCCTGGATTGCCCGAACGTGCCCGGCATGCAAGAGCAATCGTCGCCGGCGCGTGTGGGACAAGGGCAGCCTGCATGTAGAGCGTTGCCTGCAATGCGATGTATACTATGCCAATCCTGCAGCAGCGGACTTGGCGTCAGGGAAGTTTTACAATCGACTTGGGCATTCGTTCTATCTCTCGCCTGACAAGCTGGAGAGCGACTACACGCCTGTGCGGTTCAAGCGGGAAATTCGTTACTTTCGGAAATGGTGTTCCGGCGGGCGCGTGCTCGACATCGGTTGCTCGACCGGCGCTTTTCTTTGCCGCTTGAAGGAGTTGGGAGACTACCAGGGCGTCGGTATCGACATCGCCGGTCCGGCTTTGGACTATGCGGAATCGAAAGGCGTGCAAGTGATTCGGGAGACGTTCTTGAGCTATAATTTCGGCGGCCAACGTTTTCAGGCGGTTACTTTTTGGGCCGTTTTGGAACATTTGCTCGAACCGTTGCTGTTTCTGCGAAAGGCGTCCGAGCTGCTGGAGCTCGGCGGCTTGTGTTTCGTTTTGGTTCCTAACCGGAGAAGTTTGGCTGTTCGGCTTTTGGGTGTCAGGTATCGCTATATCATGCCCGATCATCTAAATTACTTTTCCCGCCGCACGTTGATTGAGTTGATCGAGCAAGTGCCGCAATTCGAGGTTGTTGACGACACCACGATGCAGTTCAATCCGATGGTCATTCTGCAAGACATATGCCGCCGCGATGACCGTGTGCCGGACGCCGAGCGGGCGAAGTTGCTGAAGCAAACGACGGCCTGGAAGCAATCCCGATGGCTAACGCCGCTGCGTTGGGGGTATAATGGAGCGGAGGCGTTTTTGAGCCGGCTGGGCTTGGCAGACAACTTGGTAGCTGTGGCTCGGAAACGCGCTTGAAGCTGTCTTTTGTCGAGGGGGACTGTCATTGAGGATTATTCGGAGGCGAAGCGATTGGGTTATTGGGATGGGGAGAAGAGTTTGTGCCGCGGGATCGGAAGCCGAGCCGGAAGACACAGTGGATATTCGTGGTCTTGTTGACGGCATTTCTGGCGCCGATTTTGTGGTTTGTGATGGCCAAAAACCGGAAGAAAAGATGAAGAGTTGTTCAAGGACACAATCGGCCGGTGCTGCGACGGCCGGTGGTTCGGCTTGTTTCCGCAGGTTTGTTTTGTTTACGCCTCGCCGTCTGCGTTTGTTGCTGGATTCGTTCGCGTTTATTTTTCTGCTGACGAGCGGGGCCAAGTTGCTGAACGTGTGGAATGACGCTTTGTTGCTGCAGGTGCAAGACCCGGTGTTTAGCTTTTTGCGGAGCGGGCAGTTGCATTTGATTGCGGGATTGCTGGAGGCGGGTTTGGGTTTCGTCATTTTGAAGCGTGATTTTTCACCGGTTGTTTTGGCGGGGTTGGACAAATTGTTTGGTTGGAGCGAGGAACAGGCGTGGCGGGTTTCGCTGGGGATTTTGGGTTATGTGTTGTTGGGGAGTTGCGGGGCGTTGTTTTGGGACAAAGCGATGGCGATTTCGGGAAAGGCTGCTGTTAGAGGTTTGCCCAGGCAGGAAGTCGGCTGCAGGCCGCTCTTGCGATTGCCTGCGCCGCTTTTGTGGTTTAAGAGGAGGATTGATGGGTGGTGAAGCGGCGACAGGGAAAACTTTGGCGCCGTTGAACGGGTGTGGACGGACTGAGGCGCTGCTGTTGCTGGTTCCGTGGCGGAGCGCGGTCATGCTGGGTGCGGACGAGGGTTTTGAGTTCACGAAGGCGTATTTGTTGAGCCAAGGCGTTGCCCTTTACGATCCCATTTGGAACGACCAACCGCCGTTGCACACGGCTGTTACGGCGCTGTTTTTCGTTGGTTGGGGCCGGAGGCGGCGACTGCCCAGTTGGTGGCACTGGGGTTTGGGTTTCTTTTCTTGTGGTCGCTGAGTTGGCTGATTGCGAAGAATGCGGGATTGGCGGTGTTGTTGCCGAAGGTTGTGCTGTTATGTGTTTCGGCCATGTTAGAGATGCCGGGCGGTTTAGCGGCGTCGGCGGTGTTGTTTTCGGGAAGGCGCAGTGTGGTTCGATGTGCGGTTGCGGGGTTGGTTTTGGAGTTGGTACTTCAAATCAAGTTGACAGCGGGCATGGTATTGCCGGCGATGTTGGCGGCTTTGGCGTGGGAGGGAATGGATGGTTCTTGGCGTTGGATTGGCATGCGTTTTTTGGGTTTGTTTGCCGGCATGGCCGGGGCGTTTTGTGTGGTGTGTGGGTGTTTTTTCCAGCGATGTGTTGGGGGTGAGAATCAAAACGCCGACTGGCGTCCGATGGGCATCTGAGCCGTACTTCGTCTTCTACGACACGGAAACCACTGGAACCAACACCGCCTTCGACCCGATCCTCCAGTTTGGCGCGGTCAAGACCGACCACGAACTGCGCGAGCCGGACCGATTTGAAATTCGCTGCCGAGTCCTACCTTACGTCGTTCCGTCGCCCGGCGCGATGCGTGTTACGGGCGTAACCGTCGACCAGCTTATCGACCCGGGCCTGCCCAGCCATTATGAGATGGTGTGCGCCATCAAGGCCAAGTCAGATGAATGGTCGCCGGCGATATATCATCGGCCACAATTCCATGACCTTCGACGAACACCTGCTGCGCCAAGCCCTGTACAAGACCCTGCACGCTCCGTACCTCACCAACACGAACGGCAATTCCCGCTCGGATAGTGCGAATCGCGCAGGCGATCAACCTTTTCCAACCGGGCATTCTCTCGGTGCCAGCCGATGACAAAGGCCGACCGACCTTCAAGCTCGATATGCTGGCCCGGGCCAACGGCTTTAACCACGTTGCTGCCCACGACGCGATGGGTGATGTGGAGGCGATGATCCATATGTGCCGCATCCTGGCCGAGCGGGTAGAGGGCCACTGGTCAAACTTCGTCCGATTCGCCCAGAAAGCCGCCGTTCTCGATTTTGCCGAGGAGGAAGAAGTTTTCTCCCTCACCGATATCTTCTACGGCAAGGCTTATTCCTGGATGGTCGCCACCCTCGGTCCGAACCCCGACAACAGTTCGCAGCTGCTTGTATTCAACCTCGCCATTGATCCCGACGAGCTGGCTGGCCTTTCCGACGACGAGCAGATTGGCCGTCTTGCGACCACGCCCGTGCGAGCTTTGCGCGCGAATGCCTACCCGTGTGTTCTTTCGTACGATGACACGCCCGAGCATCTGCTCTCACAGGCGTCGGATATCGCGAACCTCGGAGCCCGTGCCGCACGTATCCGCAGCGATAACGTGCTTGTCCAGCGCCTGATTGCCGCATTTCTCGCGAGCCGAAAACCGAAAGAGCCGTCCCCACACGTCAAAGAACAGATATACGATAGCTTTACCAGCAGAGACGATCAGACGGTCATGACCGCGTTCCACACGGCGGAATGGTCGGCGCGCCCAAAGATTCTCACCAGCCTGTCCGATGTCCGCCTTCAGGTGTTAGGCGAGAGACTGATTTACGCTGAAGCTCCTGAGGTCATGACGGTGCCGGAGCGAAGCGCCTACAAGATTGACGTGGCGCGGCGTCTTATGGCTGCCGAAGGCTCCGTTCCCTGGCTCACACTCCCCAAAGCGCTTACCGATACGGAGGACTTCCTTGCCATTGCAGCCGAGACCGAGGCGCCACTGCTGCGCGATCTTCGCGATTATCTCGTTCAGCGAGTCGAAGAGGCAGCTGCATTGATCGCTTGATCCGTCGGACCTGTGCCTCTCGGGCCTGCAATACACGCTCCGCTGCCGCCACCCGGATTGGTCAGACGTTACGCTCCGGCACGCCTTTGCGGTCGCCCCATTCGTGCACCGCGTCGCGAGGATCTCCCAGGCATTACCCGCCCCGCACAACTGCTTCTCTTCCAGCCTTGACCAGAGCACCGGCATCTCCTGCGCCGTCCGGCACCGCACCTCCGCGGGTAGCGCATCGGGCATGAGGCGCGGTAGACCACGAAGCACCATGGGTTCGTGCCGCCCGACCGCTCTTCCCCCATTCCGCGTCGGTCGTCATCACCGCGCGCTGACAGTCATCACTCCAAGGAGTCACCGCCATCAACCTCTTCATCCATTCCAACGTGCCGAAACATCGAACTCGAACAACTCTTTTTTTGAATTTCGTTTTCGGATCACTCGGCATTCTATATCTTCAAAACCCAAGCGTTCTAGCATTGCTGCGTAAAGCTGTTCTACTGACAAAAGTACGCCGTAGAATGTCGAGTTTCCAACGATGTAGTGTAGCTCAGCACCTCGGTTTAACATAGGTATCAAGGAATTGAAATGCTCCCAAATATCGTCGAAGTACTTAGCGACATAGTTTGCCAATATTCTTCCGCTCTTGTTGTCGTGATGCGCGATTTTATCCAACGGCGTATCGAGCAGTGGGTGCTTGAACGGTTCACTTCGACGTTGCCAATCAATCAGTCTGCTGGTTGCTACGCCCCATGTGCCGCCGATGGCCGACCAGTCCAGATCGCCAGCGTCGCGTCCGTTATCCAGAAACCCAAGCCAATACATGTAGGGCCGAAGCTCACGGACATACGACATCCGATTCGCGTATGGAGGTGAAGTAATCACCAGATTGAAAGGACCGTCTACTGCTTCGGATAACTTCCTAGCGTCCCCGAAAACGACATGTCCTGACCCCTCCGGGTTGTTCGCCGCTCCTTCCATTACGAACCGAAAGTTGTCAATGAACACCCGGTCCAAGTCGACATTTAGCGAAATGGGCAATTGTTCGTCTTCTTTGAAAGACATAGACTGGTGATTAAATGCTGCGTTCGACAGTTCGATCAAGGTCCTACAGAACGCTACCAAAAGAAGTTTTCTCTCAGAAGATTCGTTTTCAGTCTCAGCCTCAATCCCGGCTCTCAAGATGCGCAGAAACGCCAGCTCTTTCGCACACCACCACCTTTCAATATTGTGAATTGGTGGTTTTTTCACTGGTTCAAAGGCATCTCTTTTAACCGCCTCAACCACTCGATTGCACACACTACGGGTCGATGCTATCGCAGCGCTGGAGTACTGGGCCGTCTTCGCCTGACCAAGCCACACCAGAAAAGGATTGATATCCGTGGTTACACCTTCGTGCCCATGATACGCAGCACTCAGCGACGTCGTCGCCGTTCCACAAAACGGGTCCAACACCCGTCTTGGCCGGTCGTACAGATGGATCAGTTCCTCAACCATCTTCACCGAATACGCCGGCGTGAGCCGCAGCCAGCCGTGCCGCCCGGACCTCGCATTGAACTTGTGCGTGTAGTCCGGTCTCTGTCGCATTTTCTCTCTGACAACAACGCTCATGTCGACTCCGGAGCCAGCAGAGCTTTCAGAATCAAGTCAATCTCCACATGAAGCGTCGAAGCATTTCTCTGAAAGAATGCTGCCAAGTCATACCCGACAACATCCCGCATAAAGTCATAAGTCGAAATCAAAGGGTTCGTGCTGCCGATGATACCGGTTACAACCGACCATTTTTCAGCACGGTAACGCATGAGAACGTCGCCGTCGATCTGCTCCGACAAGATCGCCGCGCATGGAAAATAGCCTTTCGTGTACGCCGTCGCGGCGTTGGCAATATCGGCATTTTGACGCTTTGAATCCTTACTCTTGTAGCCCTGCCGGACCTCGAAGATTGTGCCAGTCAAGCTGTGGAATACCTTCTCGTCCACATCTATCATCTTCGCAGACTCGCTCATCCATCCATGGAAACGGGTTCGTTTTCCTTTATCACGAATCTTTTCAAGGGGGACTCGCCCATCCAGATGGAGCGTTCGCTTCCGTCCGCTCGGCAACGTCATCTGGTACGACCAAGTCACATCTTCCTCGGACAATCCCAGTGAGTCCCGTATGGCTCTCCGAAATAGCTTTTCGCAACCAATTCCGATTTGCCGATAAACGCTTGTCATGCCACCCGCCGCCTTGTGAGCCGCGTACATCATCGGGTTGTCCAGCCCGAACCAACTATAGAATGCATCTCCCTGATATAAGTTTCGGAACTGCTCAAGCGTCAACCCTTCGCCTTTTAACCCTTGCCCGAATTTCGGTTTGTAAAGCGCACAGACTCTGATCGCGTCCAGCACAATCTGCAGATATTCCTCATCCCTGGCGGTCATACCGTTCTCTCTTCTTCGTTGCAAACAGGGGCCACCGATCTGCGACGTATCGTTCAGCCGCTTCGCGTACCACCCACGCCACCGACACCTTTTTCTCCCGCGCGATCACTTCCAGGGTCTCGTACAGCTCCGGCGGGAAACTCACCGATGCACGATGCGACGCTGGGGTACCTCGCAGTTTTCGTCCTTTCTTTCCGACCATTGGCGGACCTGCAAGCTGTGGATGCGTCACATTACACCGGAGAGGTGCAGATTACCAGCACCTATTTCGCGCGTCTGTCAACGGCGACGAGATCATGAATCAGCGCAAAGCTGTACCATAGCGGAACGCCCGGTGAGGAAGGCTCACAAAGGTCTTAAGACGCTAAATCAGAATTGGGTTTGGAGGGATTGTCTCACAACCAGTCGATGCCCGACCGTTCTGCGCCGTCTTCCGATTCTGTCCCGCCCGACGGCTTGTTGTCCCTGGACCTGAGCCAGAGGGGCGTTCGCGGTCCGCCCGGCGCGTCTGACCTTTCGGATCTTGAGAACTCAGGCGTGACAGCCAAAACATCGCCGTCCTCCGCCTCGTCCGGCAGGGGCGGCGGCTCGGCCTTGTATCCCATGGCGCGGGCGATGACGCCCGCCGCCTGCGTGGCGGCGTCGCGCAGCGCACCGTCGTCGAGATGGGCATAGATGGCGGTGGTCTCGCGCTGGCGGTGTCCGAGCAGCCGCCCGCCCGACGGTGGTGAGCCCGACGCCGTTCATGACGCCCTGCGAGGCCCGTGTGTGTCGGTAATCATGGATGCGAAGGCCGGGCAGCCCCGCCTCTTCCCGGATGCCGACCCAGAACGTGTAGAGGCGTGCCGACGTGAGATCCTCGGGGAACACGCGCGCCGCATCCTCGGACCGGGGCAGCGCCGCGAGCAGCCTTGCCGCTTCCGGCCCGATCCAGAGGGTGCGCGGCCCGGTCTTGGAGTCTTCGAGCCGCGCGCTCGCGCTGTCTTCGGCAATCTCTCCGATCTCGTCCCACTTGAGGTCGATGACTTCGGAGAGCCGCGCCCCAGTGAGCGTCAGCAGGCGAATGGCCGCGACCGGCCAAGAATGCTCCTGCCCGTGCCGGTCGAGCACCGCGCCGAGGCGCTCCAACTCCGCACGATCGAGGTAACGGGCGACGGGCCTGCGCGGGTTCTTGACGATGTTGGCGCAGGCGCGGAACAGCGACGTCTTCGTCTTGCGCGGGGACGCGACGGCCTCGCCGCCCCACAGGCGGGCGAGGACTGCGGCGGCCTCCCTTCGGGCCTTCTCTATGCCCATCTCGGGAAAGCGCCCCAGCGTGATCTTGCGCATGCGCCCTTGGGCGCGGGTCTGGACGATGAAGGACCTGACGCCCGAGGGCTGCACCTTGACCCCGAAATGCGCCAGCAGGTTGTCCCAGAGAGTGTATTCCCTGTCGCGCGGCTTCGCGGCGGCGATGGCGTTCACGGTGAGCCGGGAACGGTGGTTCCTACTCGTCATGGCCGGCCTTCTTCCCGCTTCCGGTCATGGCGTCGTTGACGATGCCGGAGATGCGCCCCGCCGCCTCGCGGACGTGGCTATCGGCGAGATGGGCGTAGCGCTCTGTGGAGGCGGTGTGTCTGCATGGCTGAGCAGGCGGCCGACGGTGTAGAGGTCGAGGCCGCTCATCACGGCATGGGAGGCGAAGGTGTGACGGCAGTCGTGGATGCGCACCCCGTCGAGCCCGGCGAGGTCGCGCAGCTTCTGCCAGCGCAATCCGATGTCCTTCATCGACCCGTCGCCCGTCCGGTTGGGGAACACGTACTCGCCCTCGCGTGGCAAGCCGTTCAGGACGGCGCGGGCGGGCGGCGGGAGCTGGATCACCTTCGGGCCGGTCTTCGAATCGGGCAATACGGCGCGGGTGCCACGTATCCAGTCCCACCGGAGGCCGGTGATCTCCGAGGACCGTGCCCCGGTGAACAGCAAGAGCCGGATCGCGGCGGCGGCCTGCCGGTCGTCCGCATGGTTGAGCACGAAGCCGAGACGCTTCAGTTCGTCCAGAGACAGGAACCGTTCGCGGGGCGCCGTCTTGTAGCGGCGCATGAAGTCCTGCACATAGTTGGCAAACAGGGGGCCGGTCTCGCGCTCGGCCTTCTCGCGCGTTTGCGCCGCCGTCATCTCGCCCGCCATGCCGAGGACAACGTTCTCCGCGCCAAATTGGCGCGAGACGCGAACGAAGAAGGTCTTCGTACCGTTCGGGAAGATCCTGAAAGCCGAACTTCGGCAGGTCGATGTCGTAAACGGCGAGGCCGCGCGTTCCGGGTTTGCGTTCCTTGAAGGTGCGGCGTAGCGCGCGCTCGTTGATGGTCGTTCGGATGGGCATGGCCATGTCTCCGTTATACGTTCCCTCGGGCGCCGTCCGTTCCGAGGGAACAAAACGGCGGTTCTGGACAGACAACGCGGCCCGCGCGCAGGATCGCTGAGGTAGGCCGAAGCCGACCTAAAGCACTGCCACGTAGCGAAAAACGTCCGGTGAAGGCGAGCCGGTCGGGTCTCGCTCAAGGCACCCCTGGTGCGTTGGGAGTTGATTTTGGGGACGCATTTTTCGGTCGGAGTTTGGGAGGGCACGTTGGCAGGGGGCGTTATGCCTTTGATCCGGTGGTGTTGCTGGAGCATTCCGAGGCTCTGACGGCTGGGGGAGCGGGTTTGGCGATGTTGTTGATTTGTCGGCGTCGAGTGGTTTTTCCGGCGGTGCCGATGTTGACGGCCTTGGCGGTGCATGGGATCCACGGCCTTATTGGTCTTATTGTTATTTGCATTTTGTCGCCCCGTTGAGCTGGATTTCAGCGGGCGGGTTTGGCAGTGCGGCTGCGACGGCTGGCTGCTGCTCTGTCGAGGCGGAAGTCATGGTGAGGGACAGTGTGGGGGATGGGGCAGGTTTTGGCTTTTTCCGCATTGGTGTCGTGGGTGGTGACGGGTGAGGTTGAGCGTTTGTCGCAGCGGGATCGAGTGAAGGCGCACGGGGCGATTCAGCTTTTGCGGCGGCATCGCGATGTGGAATGGATTTACACGGCGCGGACGGCTTCAGCCTTTCATGCGGGCATCAAGGTGATTCCTGAATTGGCGGTTGTGCCGCAGAAACGGCGTTGGGCTTACGGTTATGATGAATCAGGAAACGCTCCGATATCTGAGGCAGTATGAGCCGGAGTTGCTTTTGTTGACGCAGCGGGAATTGGGGAGCGGGGCGTTGGATGCGTTTTTAAGGGATATCGGAAAGTTGCTGAGGTGGGTTCGTTGACACTTTTTGCTATTGAAGGCCGGGACGGTTCGTTTCGTTGAAGTCTGTTGAAGCGCCGAAGCGGGGCGGCTTGGCTTCAATTGAGGGTGAGTGGAATTTTGATGGAGAGGAAATGTCCCCGGGAATCTTTGGCGAGGGTTTGGAGGATGAGCGTTTCGCCGGGAGTGAGGGCGTCGATGATTTTGGCGGCGTCGGTGATGGTTTGGACGGTGTGTCCGTTGAAGGCGGTGATGACGAAACGTTCTTGGAGGCGCGCCTGCGTCGCCGGGCTGTTGGGTTCGATGTCGGCTACGATGAAGCCGCGCACTCTGCGGAGGCCGAAGTAGCGTCTGAGGTCGGGGGTGAGTTGTTGGAGGGTTGCTCCTGTGCGTTTGCGGATGAGTTCGGCGTTGAAGTGTTGTTCTTCGGGGACGAGGGGAATTTCGAGGGTTTTCGATTGCCCGTGGCGGGAGATGGAGATTGTTGCCGGCGTGGTGTCGCGCGAGCGGGTCAGCTCTTGATAGTAGTCGATGATGGTGGTTACGGGTTGGTTGTTGATGGCCAGGATTTGGTCGCCGAGGCGCAGGCCGCCTTCTGCTGCCGGAGTGCCCGGTTGCACGGCGGATACGGCCAGAGGTTGTTGGGCGGCGTCCACCCGTGCGCCGAACCAGAGGCCGGCCAGTGATTCAAAAATTTCGCCCAGGGCTTCGGCGACGCGTTTTATCGGGATGGCGAAGCCGATGCCTTGCGCGTCTTTAAAGATGGCGATGTTCAGGCCAATCATTTCGCCGTGAAGATTGATCAGCGGGCCGCCGCTGTTGCCGGGGTTGATGGCGGCGTCAGTCTGGAGCCAATCGTCCACGTCCGGGCTGCCTTCAATTTCCGGGCGGCGGTTTTTTGAACTCAGGATGCCTTTGCTGATAGAGCTGCCGAGGCCGAAGGGATTGCCCAGTGCGATGACGGTTTCGCCGAGCAAGAGATCGCCGGATTTGGCGAAACGGATCGCCGGGAATTTTTCGCCGGAGGCTTTGAGGATGCGGAGGAGGGCGATGTCGGACTGATTATCTTCAGCGAGGGTTTCCGCCGCATATTTTCTGCCGTCGTGGAGGACGACTTCGATGCGGCTGGCGCGTTGGACGACATGGGCGTTGGTGAGGAGGTAGCCATCATCGTCGATGAGAACGCCCGAACCCAAACTGTAAGCGGGGCGGCTCTTGCGGTGGTAGAGATCGAAAAAATCCCAAAAGAACTCGTGGTAGAAATCCCGGCGTTCAACGAGGATTTCGGTTTGGATGTTGACGATGCTGGGAAGCGCCTTTTCCACAGCTCGAACGGTGGCGTCCCGCCGGAGTTCTTCCGCAACGAGGGAAATGGCGGGGACGGCCAGCAGCCAGGCGAGGCGGATGCCGGCGATTCGGTGTCGCACGACTTGGGACGGCGGTTTGGCTTTTGCAGGGCGGGAGTTTTCGGAGCGGATGGGCGCTTGTCTGGTGAAGCGCCGAAGCGCGATCCAAAATTTCGTTGCGGCGGTCATAGGACTTTTTCAATAATTCTGAGCGGTCGAATGTGAGGTCGAAGCGTCGGCATCCTAAAACCCGAAGAGCGATCGATGAGCTTTTCTTCAGATACCTATCATGTTTGGCGCCGCCGTCAAGTTCGGAATTGTTTGGTGGCTGAGAGCGAGCGGAGAAACGAGCCGGATGAGCGGCTGATGCAGTATATCTGGCAGCGCCAGCGGTTGCGGCGCGAGGGCTTGCAAACGGTGGACGGGCGCCGTTGTGAAGTGCTTCATCCGGGCTTTTGGAATCGCGGCTCGGGGCCGGATTTCACCCGGGCGCTGGTTCGCTTGGACGGCGAAGTGTTGCTGCAGGGCGATGTGGAGATCGATCGCTCGGCGGCGGATTGGCGAGCGCACGGCCACGAAGGCAATCCGCGCTTTGCGAATGTCGTCCTTCGAGTGGTCTGGTCGCCGCCGCACCGGCTCGAATCTTCCGTGCCCATGCTGGCTTTGGCGCCGGTATTGGGCGCTTCTCTCGCCGAGCTTGCGGAGGGATTCGCTATGGATGCCTTCGCTTTGCCGGAAGAATTTTTTGGGGAATGCCAGGCGCCGTTGGCGAAACTTTCGCTAGCGCAGGTGCGAGAAGTGCTTCGGTCGGCGGCGCAGCTTCGGTTCCGCTGGAAAGGGGAGGAGCAAGGGATGCGGGCGCGGGAAGTGGGTTGGCACCGGGCTTTGTGGGAAGGGCTGGTGGCTGGGCTGGGCTATTCGCGGAATGTCTGGCCAATGCGCCGGGTTGGGGAGTTGACGCCGCGGTTGTTTCCGGGGTTTCCGACGGAATCTTTTAAGGGTTGGCCATCGGCGGAAGTGGAGGCGCGGCTCTTCGGGGTTGCTGGTTTTTTGCCTTGGGACGCCGGCAGCGTCCGGCAGGCTCATGTTGTCAGGCTCTGGGATGCGTGGTGGCGGGTTCGCGATGAGTTCGGCGACGCGGTGTTTCCCGAAGCGATGTGGCATTTCTCCGGCTTGCGTCCTCAAAATCATCCCCATCGTCGGTTGGCGTTGGTTGCCTGTTGGGTTCGGCAGTCGGATTTTTTTCAGCGTTTGGAGAAGTGGTTCGGCGAAGCGGCGCTCGACCGGCCTCTCGCTCCGTTGGTGAATGCGCTTTCGGGGGAGGCGCCGCCTTTCTGGTCTGGCCGTTTCCATTTCAAACGCTCTTCTGCCGGTGCTGGCCGGTTAATGCTGGGCCACTCGCGGGCTGTTGACCTGGCCGTCAATGTGATCTTGCCGTGGTTCTGGAGCCGGGCGCAGGCCGACCGAAACGAAGCGGCAGCGCAACGTGCCGAGCGATTGTTTGGGAATTTCCCTCGCGGCGCGGAAAACCGATTACTCCGAGACGGTTGCAGCCGGTTGCTGGGGCGGGAGAATTCCAAAGCGCTGGCGACGGCGGCCGACCAGCAGGGACTCTTGCAAATTCTCCGCGATTTCTGCGCCCACTCAAATGCCTTGTGCGAGAACTGCCGCTTCCCCAAACTCATCCGCGACCTCCTGCCAGCCTTGCCGCGCCCAACCCTTCAACAAGAGAAGGATGCCGACGCATAAGCTCGTCTGCGAAAGGCCGGCCTCGTCCCAGGCAATTCCAGCAACCGCAATTTCAGAACGAGCCCGCAGGCGGTGACGCCGGCCGACGGATAAATTCGGCAAGCGTGGAAATCAATTTCAGCGGGATGACGGCTTGCGACTGAAACGCGCCGTTCAACTCGATGTTGAAGGAGACGCCTGTTCCGTCGCTGTCCATATTTTGAAGCTGCAACTTAATATCATCTTCGGAAGCAAAGAGGTTGAGACCGAGTATCGTGGCAAAGTATTTGAGAACGTTGATTTTGCCGCAGGCGACTGTGTGGGCACTCGACCGGATGTCGCTCGGTGGCCGGTCCGATGAGACACGACGCATCAGACCGTCAAAAGCCGCCGGCGTTCCCATAAAGAGTTTTTCGCCCTTCCGCGCGATGAGGAATTCGAATTTGCCGCCGAGCCAGAGAGCTTCGAGAATTTCCCGTTGGTCAACGGCCTGATATATGGGAGCGTCCCAGTTGATTTCTAAGAGCAGGCGATCGACCGGCGCCCCGTCCACCTGGCGATCGGTCTTTTTCAGAGAGATCGTTTTATACGGCTTTTCGGGGCCCACTTGCGACTGCATAGCGCCGTTCATATATTCGGTAAACTGCCGGTAGAAGGCGTCCAAATCGCCGCCCGGAAACCGATAAACGCCGTCGAAGTTTATGCCATCCGTGAAATCGAAATCGACCGAGCTGGAGAACATCATAGGGAACCCCGCGTCAATCAGCTTTTCGGCATCCCGAATTGCCGGATCGTTCCTGTCTGTGCCTTGCATTTCAAAGCTGAGGCGGATGAATTTTTTGAATATCGGCAACATCGCCGGGTTATCGCCGAACTGCATGGCAAACATCAGATCGACTTCCGGGTTGAGAGACGGCAGGACTGTTTCGAGCGAGGTCTTCACGGGTCGCAGCCAAGACGCCAGTTCAGAGCCCGGCTTGGCCGTCACTTTATTGCCCAACTCCACCGTATTTTGATCGACATTCAAACTCACTTCCAAAGTTTCCATGTCTCGAAGTCCCATCTCGATCAGGTCAAAGTAAATCCCGATGAGCTCGCCCATCGCTTCCCCGTTGATTCCGATTTCTTCTTCAGGCATTTGGCTAAACATGATGGGGATCATCATTCGCACCGAGCCGATGCCCTGCAAAAGTTCCTGGCGCAGCGATTCCGGAAGACAGATGGCCACGGCAAGCATCTTGTCGGGCGCGTCCAATTGAGCGGGCATCCACGCTTCATGCCACGCCTTTGCCGCCGGGGAGTCGCCCTCGATCCACACCTTCGCGTAGCCGCTGGCCAGTTCGATTGGGAGTTCCACTTCAATGCCGATGTCCTCTGCCGCCGTTTGCATCGAACGGCGGAAATCGGCGAAGTCCGAAACCGGAATGCGGAAGCTCACGCTAGGAGTTTTCTCGGAGTTCTCCAGCCAAACCGCCGCCTGCCACGGCCGCGCCCGGTCGATACCTTTCATGTCGGCGATTTTCATCTCGCTAAGAAAATCTGCCAGGACATCTTCTGCGGAGCCAGGTAGGATTTTCTCGGCGATGGTCTTGAAGCCCGTCTCCAAATCCCGATAACTCTTCAGCGTGATGGAAATGAGTGGCTGTTCTGCCGCAAACGCCGTGCTTGAAGGCAACAGGGCGGCCAGCAATAAAGGAAATAATCGTTGCATTGTTTCTCTCTCGTTCGTTAAGCCAAGCCAACTAAACCCGCCTGCCCAAGAATAAGCAACAAAAAAAACGCCGTTGTCCTGCCGCCTGGCAAAAGGCCGAAATCACGGCGCCGACGCAAAAATCCCCCGGCGCTTCCCCAAATCCTGGCGGGCAGCAGGCAAAAACACCGGGGAATGCGAGTATCCGTCCGAGTGGGTCAAGGCTCGGCCGACAGAAGCGACTCTTCTTGCGCCTTCTTGCGGCGCGTTTCGCATCGCTTCCTCAAAGAATCGCTTATCTTCCTCAAAGTTCCGATCCTCTTCCGCATGGAGCTGCTGTATTCTGACATGATGATGCGGACGAGGCGGCCCGGTATAACGGTCCCGCGCCGCCCGAAACTCCTCATCCATCTAGTCCTCTTCTGTTAGCAGCTTGTCTGAGTTCCGAACAAAAACCGGCAAATGCGTGGCTTATCTCCTCCTGAATTTTTGCCATCTCCGCTTTCAACTCATGCGGCGCATACAAACCGGATTTCTCAAGACTTTC
Organism: uncultured Pedosphaera sp.; assembly: GCA_965214825.1. Taxonomy (GTDB): domain Bacteria; phylum Verrucomicrobiota; class Verrucomicrobiia; order Limisphaerales; family AAA164-E04; genus UBA2970. The sequence goes on along the minus strand of OZ243981.1, from coordinate 3,566,253 downwards.
CCGGCGCACCTCAAAGGTATACCTGTATTTTCCCAACGTTTGCATGACGATTACCCAGTCCCAAATCCCGTAGCTGTTCTGCAACAACAGCTTCATCACCTGCCGCATTGCGGGATCGTCGCGGCGATTGGAATAGAGAAATTCTCCGATACGATAGTGATCCTGGACCTTGATAATAAGTACGCTCACTGCTTGTCCCAATTCGCATCGGCTCTCATGTTTTTGGGACTGGCCCGCACCGGATCGAAGTAGTCGTTGGGAAACTCCCTGAGCAAACGTTCAACCTCTTCCTGTCGGGCAGCCTGTTCCGCTTGTGCCTCAGCAATGTCACGAGCAGTTGGGATGAGCAATCCCGGCGCTGGCGGCCTCGCAACGGCGCTCGGAGTGCCCGGCCGGTTGGTAACAGAAGGCGACGGCGAGACAGCCTCCTTCTCGCCGGATTGAAAAAGCCACATCACGGCCACGCACAATGCGGCAATCACCACCAATGCAAAGAATAACTTCCACTTCATAATATGCCTGTCGTTGTTCTTCAATTGCCTTTTCAGTTTTCTGATGAGTCTACCGTGTGTTCAGCGGAGATTTGTTACAGGGTATTCCGGGCATTATCCCGTAACGATGGAAACAAGATGCCGCGGTGTCAAACACCACAGCCCCAAAATGACGACGGCCTCCAGATCCGGCAAGCCGGGATTTGTTGAACTAAATAGCTTCATGGCTTTAACAATTTGTCTGACCGAAACGGTTTTGGCCTCGGCGTCAATAGGGAAGTCGCTCGACACTCCCACCGGGCCGTTTTGAACAGATTCAGCAAGGAAATGCGAAAATTCCTGCGTGTTCACCAAAGCGGTGGAGAAGCTGATCGGCTCTCCCGCCGCCTTATTTCGACTGTGCTATTCAGCAAGAGACCCGACATAGAATCTCCCTGCTAAATCTGTTTAGCTACGGGCTGATCACAATTCGCCATCCGTGTTAAGGGAATTTGGCGGTTTTTCTCTTTTTTTGAGAACCGCTGAAGGGTGCTTGCGGGTGGCGAGTGTAGCAGAAGCAGTTTCGTCGGCGGTTTGAAATCAGCACAAAAATTCGGATTTGCAGGCAAAGGCAGAAGGACGCCGGAAAACCTTCCCATTGCTCGGTAAATCGGGTATTCCGGACAGGCAGCTGAAATCCGTCGGCGTGACCGGCGATTAGTTTTATGAACAAGTTTTTTGTCTTTTTGTTGGGTCTTTCTCTGATGGGTTTGGCGCAGGCTGCCAAACCGAATATCGTAGTCGTTTTCATCGACGATATGGGGTGGGGAGATTTTTCGTGCTTCGGCAATCAGGCCGCCAAGACGCCGCATATCGACCGGATGGCGAAGGAGGGGATGCGGTTCGAGCAGTTTTACGTGAACTCCCCGATTTGTTCCCCTTCCCGTGTGGCGATTTCTACCGGACAATACCCGCAGCGTTGGCGGATCACCTCGTTTCTTTCCGGACGGGATCACAACGAAAAACGCGGGATGGCGCAATGGTTGTCGCCCGCCGCACCGATGCTCGCCCGTTCGCTTCATAAGGCAGGCTATGCTACCGGCCACTTCGGCAAATGGCATATGGGAGGCCAGCGCGACGTTGACAATGCGCCGCCCATCACCGATTACGGTTTCGACGCTTCCCTGACGAACTTTGAAGGAATGGGGCCGAAACTGCTGCCCTTAACGCTAAAACCCGGCCAGGAAAAACCCGGCCGCATTTGGGAAAAAGCCGAGCGTTTGGGAGAAGGCTATCGATGGATGCTGCGCTCCAAAATCACCGGGGGCTTCGTTGAGGAAGCACTTGCTTTTATAAACCAGGCGGCGAAAAAGCAAAAACCTTTCTATATCAACATATGGCCAGACGACGTGCATAGTCCTTTCTGGCCGCCGGTAGACAAATGGGGCGATGGAAAACGCGAATTATATCTTTCAGTGCTGCAAGAGATGGATCGGCAATTAGGAAAGCTGTTCGATTATCTCCGCGGCAACGAGTCGCTGAAAAACAATACGTTGGTCTTAATCTGCTCCGACAATGGCCCCGAAAAAGGTTCCGGAACAGCAGGCCTTTTTCGCGGATATAAAACGCATCTTTATGAAGGCGGGATTCGCTCCTCGCTCGTCGTTTGGGGACCGGGATTGCTGGCCAAAACAGATCAAGTGAATCGGGAGTCCGTTTTCTCGGCGATTGATCTCCCGCCGACTTTGCTGGATATTGCCGGCGTGCCGCATCCCGAAGGCGTCGTCTTCGATGGCGAATCTTTATCCGGTGTGTTGCTGGGCCAGTCTACTGTTTCCCGCCGAGCGCCCATCTTCTTCCGGCGCCCGCCCGATCGAGATGCGTTCTACGGTGTGAACAATTTGCCCGACCTAGCAGTTCGCTCCGGGAAATGGAAGTTCCTCTGCGAATACGACGGCTCAAAACCGGAGCTTTACGATATAAATGCCGATCTCGGCGAAACAGCCAACATCGCGGCGGCTCATCCAAAAGTTGTTTCCAAACTGCGCGGCGCTTTGCTCGAATGGCACCAATTGATGCCGCCCGACAACGGCGCCGACTTTGTGAAAAATCGCGCCCGATAAACCAACTCACTCGCATGGCTTCAATCCAGTGTATACTAACGTATAGTGGTTCGTTCACTAAAACTAGTTGTGAATTCGGTTGAAGAGCTTTGCGGATGAGCTGTCTGAAATAAGAAAACAAACAGAAATCTGAATGAAAATGAACTTTAACGTGCGAATGGTCGTGGGCTTCACTTTGATTGAGTTGCTGGTGGTTATTGCGATTATTGCTATATTGGCTGAAATGCTCTTGCCTGCTTTGTCTTCGGCCAAGGAGAAGTCCCGCAGTGTCCGGTGCGTTTCCAACCTTCGGCAGTTGGGAGTGGCGCTGCAATTGTATGCCGGGGATTATGACGGTTTCTGCCCGCCCCGGCGCAATTTGCCTAATTGGACTGCACTGCTGAAGCCTTACTATAAACTGCTGAAGCCTTACTATAATAATGCGGCGATTCTGCAGTGTCCTTCCGATAAACTGGCTCGTGCCGGGGGGCGTCCGCAGGCCGGGAGCGGTTCGCACCGCAGCTATGTTTTCAACGCGTGGAACGACTATTTCGAACGTGTGCTTTCGGAGGAGGAGTTCGAGGTTTACAAAGGCTCTATTGTAAACTTCGGAGATGGCCAATGGCAGCGGGGGATGAAGCTTTTCCATCTGCCGGAGCCGTCGACGACGATTGCTTTCGGCGAGAAGCGCAGCGGCTCACCACATGCTTATATGGATTTGTCGATGGCAGTGTGCGTTCTCTGAAGTTTGGCAAATCGGTTACTCCTGTCAACTTGTGGGCGGTGACGGAGAAATGGCGTCATGCGCCGCCTTTGCCGTTAGAGGCGATTAAATAAGTTGGCCTGGCCGGGCGCCGAAGTTAGATGCTTTTGTGTTCTTGTGCCGTTGTTGGGAATGAGTGGAGCGGATGAAGGGAATCGAACCCTCATATGCAGCTTGGGAAGCTGCCGTTCTGCCATTGAACTACACCCGCTTTGAACAAGAGGGAGAGAGCCTATACCTCCGGGTTTGGTTTGGCAAGGTTTATTTGTGGGAATGGCGTTAGTATCGGACGAGTTGTTTCAGTTCGGCGACGCGCTGGTTGATGTTGTTGCGGGTGGTTTGGTTGATGGCGCTGAGTCCGAAGCCTTCGCAGCAGAAGGAGGCGGCGATGCTGCCGTGGATGACGGCTTTGCGGAGGTGGGTTTTTATGTCGCCGCCGGCGGCGGCCAGGTAGCCGATCAGTCCGCCGGCGAAGGAATCGCCTGCGCCGGTGGGGTCGGCCAGTTTGGAGAGGGGATAGGCGGGGGCGAGGAAGAGGCTGTCGGGGGCGGAGAGGATGGCGCCGTGTTCGCCTTTTTTGGCGATGATGTATTGGGGGCCGAGGCGGTGGATTTGTTTGACGGCGACGATGGGGTTGTCTTCTTCGGTCAGTTGCCGGGCTTCGGCGTCGTTGAGGATGAGGCAGTCGATTTCCTTCAGGAGGGCCAGCAGTTCGTCGCGGGCGATGTTGAGCCAAAGGTCCATGGTGTCGGCGGCGATGAATTGTGGTCTGCGGATTTGTTGCAGGATGTGGCGCTGGAGTTTGGGTTCGCAGTTGGCCAGCAGGATGTAGGGTTTTTCTTTGAGGCTGGGTGGGAGGTTGGGGAGCCAGTTTTCCGTCACGCCGAGGATAGTTTCGAGGGTTTGGCGGCGGTTCATGTTGGTTTCGTATTCGCCTTCCCAGAAGAAGGTTCGCCCTTCTTTGTGTTCGAGGCCTTGGAGGTCGATGCCATGTTTTCTGTAAAGTTGGAGGCAGTTTTCCGGGAAATCGCTGCCGATGGCGCCAACGAGGCTGACGGGAGAACAAAAGAAGCTGGCGGCCACGGCGGCATAGCTGGCAGAGCCGCCGAGCAGTTTCGGATGTTCGCTGTAAGGGGTTTTGATAGAGTCTAGGGCGACGGTGCCGGCAATGAGAATGCTCATGGTTAGTTTGACGGTTAAAGGGTTCAGGACAGTAACTGCCGGCGGACGGCTTGGCAAGCCTTGTCCGGTCGTTTATGCTGCAGGATGGCGGAGACGATGCAGACTCGTTTGGCGCCGGCGGACAGCACTTCTGGCAACGTTCTTAGGTTGATGCCGCCAATGGCGAACCAAGGGATGGCGACATGTTGAGCCGCCCATCGGATGTAGCCGAGGCCGACGGGTTTTGCCTCTGGTTTCGTCTCGGTGGCGTAGATCGGGCCGATGGCAACGTAGTCTGTGCCGGCAGCCGCGGCTTGCCGGCATTGCGCGGGGGCGTGAGTGCTGAGGCCAAGCAGCGGGCGGGGCGTTTGGGGAAACAAGTCCGAGACGGTTCGATGGCCGCTGCCGAAGAAGTCTTCCTGGCCGAGATGGACGAAAGGGGTGGGCAGAGATTGGGCAATGGCGGGATGGTCGTTGATCACGAGATGAACACCGGCGTTTTCGGCGATGGGAGTAATGGATTCAGCGATGGGCTTGACGGCTTCGAGGGGCAGGTTTTTAGCCCGCAATTGAATGAGATCGCTGCCGCCGCCGCAGAGTTGTTTGGCCAGTTCAACGGGCGAGCGGCCGGCGGAGTAGGCCGTGTCGATGAAAGTGTAAAGACGGCAATCTTGAAGGGAACGTTTGGTAGCCATGAGTCGAACAAACAGCAAAGGCTGGCCGAATCCCGGCCAAATGGCAAGGGCGGAGACAGTGAGGATGGGTATCTGCTATGCGCAGGCTAAAAGCCTGTGCCGCATTTTTGTGGCGGGATGGTTCAGCTTTTGTTTTCGAGGAGTTCGCGGCCGGCACCGCCGAGGAAGTTGTCGACGAAGTTGGTAGAGTAGACGCCGCGTTTGAAGTCGGCGTCTTGCAGGATGGCGAGTTGGAAGGGGATGGTGGTTTTGACGCCGGTGATCATGAACTCGCTGAGGGAGCGGGTCATGATGTTCATGGTTTCGGGGCGGTCTTTGCCGTAGGCGATGAGTTTGCCGATGAGGGAGTCGTAATGGGACGGGATGTTGTAGCCGGCGTAGGCGTGGGATTCGAAGCGGACGCCACGGCCGCCTGGGGCGTAGAGCATTTCGATTCTTCCGGGAGAGGGGCGGAAGCCGTCGAAGGGATCTTCGGCGTTGATGCGGCATTCGATGGCGTGTCCGGTGGCGCGGATGTCGCCTTGAGCGATGCCGATGGGTTCTCCGGCGGCGACGAGGATTTGGAGTTTGACGAGGTCGATTCCGGTGACTTCTTCGGTGACCGGGTGTTCGACTTGGATGCGTTTGTTGACTTCGAGGAAGTAGAAGTTTCCTTTTTCATCGACGATGAATTCGACGGTGCCGGCGTTGGTGTATTGGGCCATTTCGCAGAGTTTGATGGCGGCGCGGCTGGTTTTTTTGCGGATGTCTTTGAAGGGTTTGTCGTGGAGCAGAGGGGAGGGGGTTTCTTCGATGAGTTTTTGGTTGCGCCGTTGGATGGAGCAGTCTCGCTCGCCGAGGTGTAGGACTTTGCCTTTGCCGTCGCCGAGGATTTGGATTTCGATGTGGTGGGGGTTTTCGATGAATTTTTCGATGTAGACGTCTGAGTTGCCGAAGCATTGTTCGGCTTCGCCGCGGGCGGTGTGGTAGGCTTTGAGGAGGGAGATATTGTTGTGGACGACGCGCATGCCCCGCCCGCCGCCACCGGCGACGGCTTTGATCATGACGGGATAGCCGATTTCTTTGGTGGTTGCCAGGGCGTCTTCTTCCGAAGCAACGGCGCCGGCGGAGCCGGGCGGGATAGGGACACCGGCTTTTTTGGCGAGTTCGCGACTGACGGCTTTGTTTTCCAGCGCGTTCATGGCGGCGGCGCTGGGGCCGATGAAGCGGATGTTGCAGCTTTCGCAGACTTCGGCGAAGTGGGCGTTTTCGGAGAGAAAGCCGTAGCCGGGGTGGATGGCATCCACATCGGCGATTTCGGCGGCGCTAATCAGCCGATCGATGCGGAGGTAACTTTCGAGCGCCGGGGCTTTGCCGATGCAGATGGCTTCGTCGGCCATCTGGGCGTGCATGGAATTGCGGTCGGCCTCGGAGTAGGCGGCGACGGTGCGGATGTTGAGTTCTCGGCAAGCGCGAATGATTCGAACGGCGATTTCGCCTCGGTTGGCGACCAGAATTTTCTCAAACATTGGTGGGAAGAGCGTTGCGGGGATGGCAACCAGCCGGGGCCGGGCGAGCTGTTAGAGCGGTTTCACCTTGAACAGGGTTTGGCCGAATTCGACTGGTTTGGCATTTTCGGCCAGAACAGCGGAGATGATGCCTTTGGTTTCCGCCTTGATTTCGTTCATTACTTTCATTGCTTCGATGATGCAGACAACGGTGTCGGGATCGACTTCGGCGCCCACTTCGACATATGACGCCGCTTCGGGTGAGGGGGCAGCGTAGAAGGTGCCGATCATCGGCGAGGTGATGTCTGCATCGTTGCTGGTTGAAGGGGCGGCGGCTTTGGGAACGGGCGGTGCTTGTGACGAAGGCGGCGCTTGGGGCGGCGGGGTGAGCAGGTAGGGGCCGCCTTCCGAGGTGGAGGCAGTGTATCCTTCGCCGCCGCGCTTAAGCTTAATTTTGAAATCTTCTTTCTCCATTTCGAATTCTGAAATGGAGTTTTTACTCATCAGCTCGACAATTGACTTGATATCTTCGAAATCCACCCAGAGCTCCTGGTTAAGTTCGCAAGGGCATCTTACACCGCTTTGCCGCCGAAGATAAGCAAAAAAGCAGGTGCGGATCAGGGAACAGTTTCGACAGAGTAGAATTCGGAATTTTCCTTGGCCGATGGGTCCAAGACTGTAGTGGCGGCGCCAGCGGCCATCACCGGCTGGCCCACTGGTTGCCAGAAACCCCCGGCCAGGTCTTGTTTGGAAAGGAGTTGATATCGCGTGTCGGTGACGCTTTCAAAAGTGACAGTGCTGCCCTTGGCGTCAATAAACACGACGAGGATTTCAAATGGGGAAACTGTTGACACAGGCCGGGAAGCGAGGTCAGTGAGATCGGCGTTCATCAGGGCTTCTTCCGGATTGCTGAAGCCGTCCCCGTCCGGATTGCTGCCGGGTGCGGCGGCCGGAATTGTGAAAGGATCGAAAAATTGCCGTTGAATCGTCCAAGCCGTCGAAATTGTAATCGAACATTTCCGGCAAAATCTCGACATAACCGGGGGCATATGCAGCATCGCTCCCCGCCTGAAGCACAAAACTTCGCAGGCCGGGCGGCGCGTCGCTCGCCACAGAAATCTGCGCCGAGATGCGGGCCATGTTGAGGCTGTCATCCAAAGGCGTAATGTCTGTGGAAAGGACGGCAACGCCCGGGCCAGTGATGTCCTAGCGAGATACCTTGCAGAGGAAGATTTCTCCCGAAGACGCTCACCCATTGGCTTTCCACACCGAGACGGAGGACAACGCCCGAATAAATCGTGATGTCGGGCAAATAATTCGGCGCGGGCATCCCGATGGCCGAAATCCGAAAAGAAGGCTCGCCCGCTTCCACCGTGATATTCATCACCGCCGTTTGCCTGGCCGCAACAACGACCGGAAGATTGGCCGAAGGACGAAACGCCATGTCCACCCGCTCCATCTCCTCACGTTCGGACAAAATGTCCACGGCCAGCAGAAGAGCAAAGGGTCGTGTCGTGCTGGGCGGGAAGGGAGGACTGAGGCCGGGATCGAGAGGCAAGGCCTGCAGGCGGTAATCTCCTGGCGGGACGCCGTTGATGAGAAAGTGGCCGTCCGGTCCCTTCACCGACGCCCGACGGGTAATGCTTCCGGCGACAATGCTCCCGTTCCCATCTTCCAAAACAACCGCTGCGCCAGACACCGGAACGCTGCCGCCCAGTCCGCCGTCCCTATATGTATGCTTGGCAAAGGCAATCTCATCCAAACTCAAACCGGCAAGGACCCCGTTGCCGCCCACATCCACATGAGACACCATCGTGGCCCCGCCCACTGTTGAATGCGCCAACCCCAGCAAATGCCCGATTTCATACAGCGCAACCCCTTCGACAAAAAAGCGTGTTTTAGGCGGAGAAGGACGCATTGAAAAATCCGTGAACCAGTTGAACTGAACGCCGTTCAACACAATATCAGCCTCCGCAATCCCCGCTGTCCCGGCAATCCGCGAAGTGAATGTCTGCGCCAGTATCCCCCGAATATCAGTCTTCCCACCATCGATAAGAGTGCTGCCCTTTGCCCAATACACCGCGTTGGTGTGGTCCTGTGTATTAACATCGATCTTGCTGGTCAAAACCCCAGCTTCCTCAAATCGAATCGCGGTGCGGGGGATGGCCTGCCATTGGGCAAAAGCCGCCCGAGTCATGTTCAACTCCCGCAGACGGTTCGTTTCCGATCAAACGCCGGCATGGAGATAATAGCGAATAGCGCCCGTCGAACGATTCACCGAATTGATGAGAATTGAATGGGAGAACGGCGGCGTCAAAAGCCATTTAACAGCTGCCCCCCACTCGTCCGGCTTGGCCACATATGCATGAAGCGAAACCGCCCCCGCAAGGGACGCCATCACAGCAACTGGGCAGCAAAGATTCATAATGCCGGCTTCCCGTTGCTCAAATCGCTTTTCGAGCCGAAAAACCCTGCGGGCTTGACGGCGGCGGTCTTGAAGCGAGCAACCTGGCATTTGAGATTCTCTATGATCAAAGGTAAACGAGTAGGGAAACGGCAGCTGTTCTTAACCTTCGTTTCTGCTGGCCGCCCGCTGTGATAAAGGCTTTGAACATAACGGCGCCCCGACACCTCATTCCGCCAAACCAAAAATTTGCCTTGCCTCATCCCCAGCATCACCTCTTCGCTCCGGCGATTGATCGCCAAAAAAGCTACAACTTCCTCGCCCAACCTATAATGAGTCCCGCCCGAAACGTAATCCTGCCGATGTCCCAAAATCTGGCCGCTATAGACAATTACAAAAGGGTTGGCATTTACTTCGCCTTTCTACACATCCCGAATATGCAGCCGCACCCGCGTATAAATCCTCCTATCGGCATCTTTCTGAACACGTTTCCCAATTACCTTGCCGTGAATAATGCAATCAGATTCCGCCACTAATTGGTCAATAGAAAGAGGAATCGCCGGCGATGCCGATGCAAACCAACTGAAGACAACACCCAGGGCAGCCGGCGAGAAAGCAACAAAACACTTCATAAAATATAGCAACTAATTTCCAGCGAAAGCTAACATGCAAGAAGGCGTTTTCAAAGAAAATTTGCGCAACAATCCACTCCGCCTCTTTGAATGTAAATAGACAGAAATGATTCGCAAGAACAATACTCCAGCCTGCGCCTTCCGTTACTCATCAAGCGATTCCTCCCCGGCCGATTCAGCTTCATCCTATGTATCCTGCAATTCTGCCTTGGTTGCTGACAAAAACTGCCGAAATACTGCCGAGTCCTTGATCACCTTGTAAGCAACTGATGCCCATAGCCATTCCAATGCCAATCAACCGGCAGGCAGTCAAATTGCTAGATTAATCGACCAGTCAAGGTTTCAGCAAAAGGGCACCATGAGAGCTTTGACAAAAGAGTCACCGACGATTGCGAAAACCGAGGCAGGATCGTTCGCAACATAATTCTGATTGTGAATAAATCCGGCGTTGTTGACACGGCCTCAGTTGACGATGGAGAAGTTCCAACTTTTCGATCAGGTATAATTTGGGTTCGACAAGTAACGGACCGGCTGTTCGAAAGTACTGGCTAAAGAGTTTAATCCCTTTCGAAGCGGCAGAAACCGCATAAGAAGTTCGAGACAGAGAAGCGTGAAGAAGAGAGACAGAAAAACCGAAGCCGCCGCGAATAGATATTGTTTCTTGCGGTTTTTGGTGTTCGGTGTTTTGAATTTCTTTAAACATAAATTTATTATTCTACCAGTAGGGATTGTTTTGTCAAGTATTTTCCGGGGTTGTCTCGTGGTGTGAAGCGGGCCGCGATTTACTGATTGCCGCCGGTGTTGCGGTTGCGGCAGTTTTTGGGGGTTGTGATGAGGTTGTGTTGTCGTTTGGAGGTGCTTCCAGGAGGGAGTGTGATGGAGCGGGCGGTGAATGCCCGGCGTTATGGTTTTGCAGGGATTGGGTTGCCGGGGCGGTATTTAGGACGGTATTTGGCTGAGTTGGAGGGGGTGCTGTCGGATTTGCCGGTTCCGCTGGTGAGTCTTTCGCTGGGGTTCAGCGGTTCTTTGTTGCATCCGGCGGCAGGGAAGCGGCGGCGTTGCCGGGATTCGCTTCGGCGGTTGATGGATGTGTGTGTTCGGTTGGGTGTGGGTTTGTTGAATGTACCTCCGGTGTTGTTTCAGGATAACCCGGTGCGCATTGCGGATGCTGGTGGGTTTGCGTCGGTTGCGGCTCGACAAGATGCGTTGTTGCTGGAGCAGTTGGGTGAGATGGGGGATGAGGCGAAGGCGCGGGGGATGGTTTTTTTGTTGGAGCCGGTGAATCGGTTCGAGTCGGCTTATCTCAATTGTGTGGGGCATGGGGCGCGGCTTTGTGCCTTGGTGGAGCATGAGGCGGTGGGGATGACGGTTGATGCCTACCATATGCAATTGGAGGAGTTGTGTTATGAGCGGGCGATTCTGGAGGCCGGTGGGCATGTGCGGCATGTTCATGTGGCGGAGAATACTCGCGTGGAGCCCGGCGTGGGTTTGTTGGATTTGACGGCGGTGTTTCGCGGTTTGAAGGGGATTGGCTATGGAGGATGGATTGAGGTGGAGTGCCGGCGTTTGTCGGGGCCGGGCGAGGAAGCATTGCCGCGGTCGGTTCGGTATCTGCGGGAAACCTGGGCGCGGGCGTGATGCGGTGTTTTCAAAGATGCCGATTGTTTTTTAGTGGCGCTGCGCAATAAAACGCGATAAATATTTACGGGCTTAACAGGGTGGCGCGCAGGCACTCGACCCGTTGACCGCCACCCGCTTAACAAAAAATCCAATCCTGTCCATCCTGTCCATCCATATGGCCGAACGAAATCACCCTCCATAACCATCAAAGCCCATAAATGGTTATTGCGCAATAAAAGGTTGCTGGAATCTGCGGATTTGGTAATTTTTCTCCCTTTTCGCGGCTGGCGGGTTTCTGTTGGCTGCGGGAAGGATGGAACGGCCAGTGAATCTTGGGAGATTCGTTTTCCCAAGTCGGCCACAGCAACATCAAAGGTATCCTGTGTTTACGGGACGGAGTTTTGCCTGAAAGAGGGGAAATTCCGGCAACAACAAGAAATCGTGAGAGAGATCGGCGTTAAAGAACTATTGGGAGCGGGGGTTCACTTCGGACACCAAACCCGGCGGTGGAATCCCAAGATGAAGCGTTTTATTTTCGAGGCTTGCAACGGAATTCACATCATCGACCTGAACCAAACCGTCCAATATCTGCGAGAAGCCTGCGATTTTCTCGCGCAGACCGTTTTGGCCGGGGGGAAGATTCTATTTGTCGGCACCAAAAAACAAGCCCAGGCCGCCGTGAAGGAAACTGCCACCGCTTACGGCCAACCCTTTGTTACAGAGCGTTGGCTGGGCGGCACATTGACCAACTTGAAAACCGTCAAAAAATCCCTGAAACGGTTGCAGGAAATCGAGTCCATGGAAGCCGACGGGAAAATGGCTGCCTACGGCAAAAAAGAACAGGCCATGCTGCGCCGTGAAGCCGCGCGGCTGCATCGGAACTTGGACGGCATCCGCTCAATGGACGCCTTCCCGCAAGTGCTGTTCATCATCGACCTCAACCGAGAACACAACGCCGTGGCCGAAGCCCTGCGCTTGAAAATTCCCATCGTGGCAGTCGTGGACACCAATTGCAACCCCGACCAGGCAAAGTATCCCATTCCGGGAAACGACGATTCCATTCGTTCACTGCGGCTAATCCTCAACGCCGTCTCCGAATGCCTAGCCCAAGCACGATCCGAATACGAATCCGCTCAAGCGCGGGCGCGGGCTGAAAGAGCCAGAAAGCAGGAAGAAGAAGCGGCAGCAAAAGCCGCAGCCGAAGTCGCCAAAGCTGCCGAAGCCGCTGCTGCTGCATCAGCCGCTTTAGCCGCCACCGCAACCGGCGAGCCGGCCGTCCCGAAAGCGCCCAACCCGCCATCCGCGCCAACTAAAAACAACTGAGCAGATATGGCAGAAATTACCGCGACAACCGTCAGTCAACTGCGAGCAATGACCAATGCAGGAATCATGGACTGCAAAAGAGCCTTGACGGAAACCAACGGCGACCTGGAAGCCGCCGTCGATGTCCTGCGCAAAAAAGGAGCCGCCAGTGCCGCCAAAAGAGCCGGACGCTCCGCCAACGAAGGCGTCATCGCCCGCTACATCCGCCCCGATTCCCAAGCAGGCATCCTCATCGAAATCAACTGCGAAACCGACTTCGTCGCCAAAAACGAAACCTTTCAAAAATTCTGCAGCCAAGTTGCCAAAACTCTCGTCGAATCCCCCAACGCTGACATCGAAATCCTGCGCACAGACCAAGTCGCCAAAATCGGCGAAAACATCCAAATCGCCCGCCACGCCCGAATGGACGTCTCCGGCACCGGCCTCATCGCCGCCTACATCCACACCGGAGCCAAAGTCGGTGTCCTGGTCGAAGTCGGCGCCAACCGCCCGGCCAGCATCGGCAATGAACACTTCACCCGCCTCGTCAAAGACATCACCCTCCAAATCGCCGCCGCCAACCCCATGGTCGTCCGCCGAAACGAAATCAACCCCCAACTCATCCAAAAAGAAAAAGAAATCGCCGAAGAGCAAACCCGAGGAAAACCGCCGAAAGCCATCGCCAAAATCATCGAAGGCAAACTCAAAAAATACTATCAAAATGTCTGCCTCGAAGAACAAGGCTTTATCCGCAAAAACGGCGAAATCACCCTCAAAGAACACATTGCCGCCATCGGCAAACAATTGGAAGACGAATTCACCGTGCGCCGCTTCCTCCGCTTCCAAGTCGGCGAAGCCGCGCCGCAAGACACAACCATCTGAAACTCATCCCCGAATTACCCGGAACAACGGATAGCCACAAAAAGCACCGCCTGGCTCCCAATCAAAAACCGCCAGCGAAGCCAGAAACGACAAACCCGCCCTCATGCTCCGCCATCTTGTAAAACAAGGCCAAAAAGAAAATAACTACTAAATAAAACAGCATCGCTCTATAACCGCTAACGGCAAGCGGCACCCACTTGCCGCCGCCATGTTGTCAGACTGTCCGCCCCGAAACGCCAGGTTTATCCCTCTTTTTCCCAATCCTCTAAATCATCGCCAAGAGAATTGCAAACGCAATAGGTGTAAGTAATTCTGCCCGGTATAGCTACAGTCTTGCACTTTCCTGTAATATAAGTGCCATTATCTTTCTCACATTTTGTTGGTCGGCAAAAAACGCAAACCAATACCATTCACAGGCATCGTCTATTAGAGTCCAGGAGCACGGTTCATCCTCTCTGCCGCCGAATACTTCGCAGCCAGCATTGACATCGGGTTTCTCTGGCCAATCAACATTATCCTCACCGAAAATCAAACAATCTTCAGACCATGAGGAAATTTCGTCGTTGCACCAACTTCCCCAATGCCAGCCTGCCGAAGCCGGCGACATCGAGACAATCAGCATTGCGACAGCGACAATCAGCGAGCTCGCCCTTTTAAGTAGTTCATTCATAAACACCTCACTATTCATATTCTCGAATCCATTTTGGTTCTCTGTATTTTCGCGGTTGAAGGCCGCAAAAAATTTTCTTCATTCGGGACTGCCTTTTTTGCTTTTGCCCTTCGATGCAGATAATAAGGCAGAAACAACATGCCTGTGATAATAGCCAATATAATGACGACTTGCATCCGCCGCCGAAAGGGCGTTGTGTATTTTCCCGTGGCTCGTTTCGTCATCAGCAGGGACTTGGCCAACTGCACCAAGTTGGTATCAGTCACCGAAGGCCAGTTGGTCGGGGCGGTTAAAGTATAATTTAAATGGTTCAAGGCACGTTCAGAATTTCGTATCTTGAAGCGGGCGTCGTCCACATGCAAATCCCCGCGAATTGGTGGTCGAAATGCGGTCGTCGCCGGCAAGCTCGTCAGATTCGTCACTATGCCGCGATACAATGATTGGCAAGGCGGTAGAATCCCAGTTTCCCTCCATGCAATATATTGCCGAAAAGAGAAAGAATGCGGAATTGCCATGCCGTTTGTCTCAATAAAATCGGAGGCTTCAAAGCTGTCCTTGATCGTGCCTTTCCAGATGTTTTTTCTCTTCTGCAATGCCTCTTTTCTATCTGCGACCTGTTGATCGTTGGATGGTTCATCCAATTCTGGCCGCTCCATCTCTTCGTCATCGGGCAAATCCAGATCGGGCGAACGAATAGTTTTCAAGCGGCGCGGTATGTACGGCGGCAGCGAATGCAATTCGTGCTCCATGCGATAACCGTAGTCTGATATAGAACTGCTATGTGGAGGCAGCGGCATTATTTCTTTGTTGCCTTGCCTGAGGTAATTTCCGGCGCCGCAGAGAAGCCAGAGGATGTGCGAACGTTTCTGTTTTTCCGGGTAAGTGGCGGCGGAATGCACGAAGGGATAGTTGCCGCCGGAGATATAGGCGGGGAGGAGTCTACCGGTCAGAGGTTGGATATCGATGATGTCGTCATGGGAGTCCAAAACTGCTTGGCGGTAGCGAACGTGAAAGGTATCAGTGCTGTCGAAGGCCATGTGGATGGCATCCCCTTCTTCGTGAACTGGACGGATTTCCATTGACCACTTGCCGAAGTGAAATTATTTTTGAGAAAAACTGGCGGCGGCCGTAAGAATTCTATTTACTGTCTGGGGCGAAGAGGCGAAAGCCTTTATTCGCTTGCATTGTTTTGCTGCTGGTTGTTCCAATCCGGGGCCAATTTGTTAGTGCCTTTGACAAAGCCGCGGAAACTGATGATGGCCTAATTGCACGCTGTAAAGACGGCTTAATTTTTGTCACCCTCAAGAATACGGAAAGAATTGACTGATTGAATGGCATTGCCGGGACAAGCGCGAACTGTCTGACAGAAATGTAATGACTAGCTTGGAACGATTTCGGGCGAAATTGGCGAGGAATATAGCGGTAGTTTATTATAGGGTTATATGGTATAAAGAGATCACCAAGCTGTTGGTCAACATCTCATTCAGAATGCCGATCTGCAGCAGGGTGAGGAAAATGCGGCCGCTTCCAAAGACTGTACAACCAAAGCGCCACTCTCCCCGCCCAAAAATGCAGAAAGGAAGTGAGTTTCCTTGTTGTCACCATTATTTGGTCAGCTTCAGATGGACAGGAGTCTCGAATTTCTTTCCATTTTATCGTTGAGCGGACAACAAACAGACATTTGAGTTTTTGGTGTCGAATAAAGCGGAGAAGTGAAGTTTCGGGGATCATATCCGCCATGTATTTCATGGCCCGCCATTCATCAGTTATTGTTCTGTTAACGTCCAGGGACATTGAAGCTCCGTAGCTGCCCGCATGGGAACGACAAAACACGAGAGCTTGATTTGTCATTCGGATCACCGGAGCATGTTCAGACCATTCCGCATTGAACACATGATCTCCCCAAGCAGGATATTCCTCCATATGAAACTGACAGGGGAGCTGATTGTAATTCGATTTGATCATCAATCCAATAAGATTCATGGGCAGTATTTCGCAAACTCTCCGCAGGTATTGTTTTCGTGATAACACGGTGAATGATGCCCGTTCATCACCCATCACTTTGATTATTTTCCCCTGTTCATCTATCAGATCGTATTTGCACCAGGCAGTGGAGAATGTCGGATCTCTTTCAAGAAGGGAAACTGTATCGCGGATAAATGTAGGTTTGAGCATGTCATCAGGGCATAGAATGTGGAAATACTCGGTTTCCTTGGCGAATTCCAGGACGCGATTCAAATTGGAATACGCTCCAAGATTTTGTTCATTCACAATTAAGTCGCAGTGAATTTTATCGTAATTAAGAACGATGTCGCGTGTGTTGTCTGTCGAACAATCGTCAATAACAATGACTCGATCTGGCGGTCGTAATTGCGACGCTAGGGAATTGAGCGCGTCAACTATGAATTTTGCCTCGTTGTAAGCGGGCATAATGGTGGTAACTTTTGATTGTTTCATTTTATTCGGATTGTCCGATCGATAAGACGGAAAGGAGCTTTCGCTACATTTTGGATTTTGTCAAACGATTATTTCGCAATAACCATTTAGGGGCTTTGAAGGTTTTGGAAGGCGATTTATTCGGGACACGTGGATGGACAGGAGGCACAGGGTTGGATTTTTTGTTAAGCGGGTGGCGGTCAACGGGTCGAGTGCCTGCGCGTCACCCTGTTAAGCCCGTAAGTATTTATCGCGGATTATTTCGCAATAAATATTTAGGGGCTTCGAAGCAAAATGCTTGGCAACGGAACAGACTGTGTTAAATATTTTGGCTAGGGGAATGGGGTTACTGGACGTGGAAAAAGCAGGATTGCCTGCTGGAGCGTCAATGTAGCCCATAGCTACTTATTCCGGATTATTTTTTAATAAAGTGTTTTATAGCTGGAAATGAAAAGCAGACTTTTTTGTCTGTTTAGACTAGAGGGTTCAGACAGGAATATCTAAACCACATTGCGGATAACGGTGGTGATTTCGGCGGGCATGATGTATTGGCGGGAGGTCAGGGTTTGAGGAGTTCTGTCATGGCTGCGATGAATTGGTCGACGTGGGCGGCTTGGGAGGATTCGCCCATGAGGCCGACGCGCCAGATTTTGCCTTGGAGGGGGCCAAGGCCGCCGCCGATTTCGATGCCGTGTTTTTGGAGTAGTTGTTGGCGAATTTCGGGTTCGCTGATGCCGTCGGGGACGGCAATGGTGTTGAGTTGCCAGAGTTGGTGTCCGGGTTGGGAGGCGAGGGGGAGGCCGAGGTTGGCGAGGCCGGTTTTCAAGCGTTGGTGGTTTTCTTGGTGGCGTTTCCATCGGTTTTCTAGGCCTTCGGCGAGGATGAGGCGGAGGGCTTGATTGAGGGCGTAGTTCATGGAGATGGGGGCGGTGTGGTGGTAGGTGCGTTTGGAACCCCAGTAGTTGGCGAGGAGGTTGATGTCCAGATACCAGCTTTGGACTTTTGTTTTGCGTTGGGTGGCGGCTTTCATTGCGGCTGGGCTGAGGGAGACTGGGGCGAGGCCGGGAGGGCAGCTCAGGCATTTTTGCGTGCCGCTGTAGATGGCGTCGATTTGCCATTCGTCCATTTTGAGGGGGCAGCCTCCGAGGGAGGTGACGGCGTCTACTAGGAGGAGGGCGCCGGCTTCGTGGGCGATGCGCGAGATATCTTCGATGGGGGTGAGGACGCCGGTTGAGGTTTCGGCGTGAACAAAGGCGACGAGTTTTGGTTGGGTTTCTTTGACGGCGGTTTGGATTTGTTCGGGGGGGAGGGCTTCGCCCCATGGGGCGTCCACGCGGCGGACGGCGGCGCCGCAGCGTTCGGCAACGTCGCACATGCGATTGCCAAAGAGGCCGTTGACGCCAATCACGACGGGGTCGCCGGGTTCGATGAGGTTGACGAAGCAGAATTCCATGCCGGCGCTTCCGGTGCCGCTCACGGGGAAGGTGATTTCGTTTTGGGTTTGGAAGACTTTGCGGAGCATGTCTTGGATGTCTTCCATCATGCTGATGAAGGCTGGGTCGAGGTGGCTGACTAGGGGATCGGCCATGACGAGAAGCACGGTCGGCGGGATGTTGCTGGGTCCCGGACCGAGGAGCAGGTTGCCGGGGCCGCGCCCCATGATGACTCTGGATGGCGTGGAAAAGAATGCCGGATCTTGCATGGCAGAGAGAGTAGCGGACGGCCGCCGGCGGCGCAATGCGAAACGGCCGGGGCGTTGCGAGTTCAAGAGGCGCGGAAGGCTTGCCAGCCGAGTTTCTTGATGCGGTCCAGGAGCACGGCGCCGAGTATCACCAGCCCGAAGACGACTTTTTGGGTGTAGCTTTCGACGCCGGTCAAGTTCATGCCATTTTGAATGACGGCGATGATGAGGGCGCCGACCAGCGTTCCCAAAATTCTGCCTTCGCCTCCGGCCAGGCTCGCGCCGCCGACGACAACAGCGGCGATGACATGGAGTTCATACATCAGGCCGTAAGTGGGGGAGCCACTCTGCAACTTGGAGGCCATGATGATGCCGCCAAGCCCAGCCAGGCAGCCGCAGCAGGCATAGACGAAGAGAAACACTTTTTTGACGGGCACGCCGGAAAGCCGGGCGGCGACGATGTTGCCGCCGGTGGCGTAAATGTAACGGCCAATCCTCATGCGGGTCATGATGATGTGGACGATGGCGTAAAGGGTGAGCATCAAAAGGACGGCGTTTGGAATGCCGAGAAAATCCGCGCCGCGCCCCAGCCAACTGAAGCTGTCCGGGAGTTGATAGATGGATTGGCCGTCGGCGATGATATATGCCAGCCCGCTGCCCACCAGCATCATTCCCAAGGTAACGATGAAAGGCGGGATGGCGAACTGCGTGATCATCAGCCCTGAAAATGCGCCGAGCAGGCCGCAGCTTAAAATAGCGGCCAGGCTGCAGAGGGTCATTGCGGCAACGGAGGCTTCGGCAGCACCGGCTTCGCGGATGAGCCAGGTGCAAATCACGGCGGAGAGGGCGATCAAGCTGCCAACTGAAAGGTCGATTCCGGCGGTGATGATGACCATCGTCATTCCGATGGCGATGATGGCGATGATGGCGATTTGGTTGGCAATGTTCAGGAGGTTGTTCTTCTTCAAGAAGTTGGGCCAGTAGTAGGAGCGGGGTTGATGGAGTTTGGCGGCAGCGGTAACTGAGTAGGCGGCCGCCCGGTTGTTGAAGACTGCCCAGTTGAGTGTGACGTGGTTGCCGATGATGGCGTGGATGGCGGCGCTGTTGTTTTGGGCGTTTTGAAGGGCGCGGCGAACATCTGCGGGGCCGCCGTTGATGTTGGCGACGATTTGCAGCCCGGCGGCTTCCAGGGTGAGGCTAAGCGCCTGGCTAAAGGCTTGATCCTCTGCGTGCGCGCGGGCGAAGATCATCACACGCTCGCCTTCGGCATGGGCGGCGGTGATTTCGGCGGCGAGGCTTTTGGCGGCGGCTTCTCCGGTGGGGAACTGTTCTTCCCAGGTGGCCCAGCTGTAATAGGCGCCGAGTATCAAGAGGATGGCGACCATCTCGTAGTCAGCGAGGTGGCGCTGGATAAAGATCTTGAATTTTGTTGGCATGGTTATTGGCGCGAGTTGGGACCGTTTCTCATGGCCTATCCGGGCGGTTTGGTCGAAGCCAAAGTCTTTTGCCGGGCGCGGCCATTTATCGGCAGCCGTCAAGCCTCGCCCGTCTGCAGTGGCGAATAAAAGACTCGAAACAGTGTCAAACCGTGGGCGGGCGCGGTCATTCCGGCGTCGCGGCGCGTTTTTTGGTTGAGAATCTTTGGGATGTCCTCCGGGTTAGTTTTGCCGCTGCCTACTTGGCGGAGTGTGCCGACGATGGCGCGGCACATTTTATACAGGAAACCGTCGCCTTCCATCACGATTGTGATGAGTGGTCCCGAAGCGCGGACGTTGCAGCGGAAGAGTTGCCGGACGGTGTCTTCCGGTTCGCCGGGGCGGCGGGCGGCAAGGGAACGGAAATCGTGGCGGCCGACCATTTGCTGCGCTGCTTTCTGCATTTTTTCGAGGTTGAGTTTTTGGGGGACATGCCAAGCTGTGAAGCGGAGGAGGGGGTTGGCGGCGCGGTGGTTCCATATCTGGTAGCGGTATTGTTTGCGTTGGCAGTCGAATTGCGCGTGGAACTTGCGGGAGACTTTGCGGGCATCGACGATTCGGATGTCTTCCGGGAGGAAGCGGTTGAGCGCGAGAGGCGCTTTCCGAACGGTCATGCGAAACTCTGCTTCGGGAATCTCGACATGGGCGGCCATGCCGAGAGCGTGAACGCCTGTGTCCGTGCGGCTGGAGCCGTGGATTCTGCGGACGGAGGGGAAGAGTTTTTGGAGGGATTCTTGGATGTGCTGTTGGATGGTGGCACTGTTACGCTGGGTTTGCCATCCCCGATAGCGGGTGCCGTCGTAGGCAACAGTCAGCTTGAGCTTGATGGTTTTCACTGGCGGAGAACTGCCGCGGTTTTTGGAGTTTTCCACCGCTTTCACTGGTTTGCGCGGGGCGGCCTGCTGTCCAGATAGCTTTGCAGGATGATGGCCGCCGCCATTTTATCGACTTTTCCCTTCCGTTTCCTGCGGGACACATTGGCCTGGATGAGAACCCGGTTGGCCTGGGCGGAAGACAACCGCTCATCCCAAGTTTGCGTCGGGATGTCCATTTCCTGGCGCAGTTGCTGGATGAACTGGTTCACTTCTTTGGCTGCCGGGCCATAGCTGCCGTCCATATTCCGCGGCAAGCCGATAAGGATTCGTTCGTAAGGCGCGGTGCTGCGGAGAGCGCGGAGCCGTTCCCAAACGCCGCGGACAGGACGCCTGGGGATGAACTCAAGCGGCTGCGCGATGATGCCGAACTCGTCGCTGATCGCCGCGCCGATGCGTTCGCTGCCAACATCCAGGCCGAGAATTCTCATCATCGTTTTCAGATTAAAGCCGCTTCATAACCTCAGCCGCCGCATCAATAGTTTGTTGAATATCCGGCTCTGAATGCGCGGCAGAAAGGAAACCCGTTTCAAACGGAGACGGCGCCAAGTAAATGCCCTTGTCGAGCATCCCGTGAAAAAAGCGAGCGAATTTGTCCCGATCATTCGACATCACATCGTCGAGGTTTACAATGGGACGGGCGGTGAAGCAGATGGAGAACATGGAGCCGATGCGCTGGATTTGCACGGCCTGGCCGGCTTTCTCGGCGGCGTGCCGCAGGCCTTCCTCCAAATGCCGGCCGCGGGTTTCGAGCCAGTCGTAAAGCGAACGACCGCGAAGCTCCCGAAGAACGGCAATGCCGGCCGCCATAGCAATCGGGTTGCCGCTCAAAGTGCCGGCTTGATAAACACTTCCCAAAGGAGCGAGGCAATCCATAATCTCGGCGCGGCCGCCAAAAGCGCCTACCGGCAGCCCGCCGCCAATGATTTTGCCGAAGCAGGACAAATCCGGCCGAATGCAGAACTGTTCCTGAGCGCCGCCAAAACCCAGACGGAAACCGGTCATCACTTCGTCAAAAATTAGCAACGATTGGCACTTTGCCGTCGTCTCGCGGAGATGCTCCAAAAACCCCGGCTGCGGAAGGTAAAGGCCGGCGTTTGCCGGGACAGGCTCTAGAATGATCCCCGCAATTTGCTCCGGGTTTGCCGCAAACGTAGCATCGACCACTTCCGGGCGATTAAACGGAAGCACAATCGTATGTTCGGCAAAACTCTGCGGCACCCCAGCACTATCAGGATGGCCGAAAGCCAAAGCGCCGGAACCCGCCTTCACCAACAAAGAATCAACATGGCCGTGATAACACCCTGCAAACTTGACAATTTTATCCCGCCCGGTGAATCCCCGCGCCAGCCGGATGGCCGACATCGTCGCCTCAGTGCCCGAATTGCACATCCGCACCTTTTCCACGCTGGGAACATGGCCGCAAATCAACTCAGCCATCTCCACTTCGAGAGGATGGGGAATGCCGAAACTCGTGCCTCTCTCAGCCGTTCGCTGAACAGCAGAAAGCACGGCATCGGGCGCATGTCCTAAAATTGCCGGTCCCCAAGTGCCGACATAATCAATGTGCTCATTCCCGTCCACATCCCAAATGCGGCTGCCCTTCGCCCGATCCACGAAGAACGGCGAACCGCCCACAGCACGAAACGCCCGAACCGGAGAATTGACACCGCCGGGAATGCGCCGAAGTGCCGCCTCCAGCAACTGCTGCGATTGATTAGCCATATGGATTCAGTTTACAAGAGATTCGCTTTTACCACAACTCTCCTCTTCACTTCTACCAGCAATAATGTTAGAGAGTAAATTGAATCTTCATCCTGTCAATTGCTCCGTGATGATGTTCAAGGAGGTAATGCCCTCGAAGTCTTTCGCATTGTGCGTTGCCAACGGTACGCCGTGCCGGACGACACAAGCGGCAATCCAAGCATCGTTTGGTGCAATGGAGCGACCGCTTCGTTGTCGTTCCACGACAAGCCGTCCATAACAACGAGCGATTTCGTAGTCGTAAGGAATAACGAAGTAGTTTCGCAACGTCATTTCGAGTTCGCTCCGTTTCTTCTCACCCCAATTCTTTTTTTCCGCGCCGAAGTACATCTCGCCGACGGTGACAAAGGTAATTGCCAATAACCGTCCTTCGACGTGCGGCGCATATACCTTGGCCAAAGATCCGCCTCTCATCAAGTACGAGACAATGTTTGTATCAAGGATGATTTTGGTGCTGCTCATGACAACTCGCCTCTTTCCCCGGCGGGATGACGCAATTCGTCAATAGCCGCCTCGAATCCGTCGTTCTCTTCTCCCGGCCAGGTGCCGAAAAGAGCTTGCACGTTTGTCATGGGTTGCACGTTCTGGAGCTTCGCCAATTCGTCCAACGTCGGCGACTCCCAGAAGCCCTGCGAAATCGGTGTGCCTTGCGGCAGCAGCTCAGTTGCCTCGTCGTCGCGACCTTCCAAACGTTCAATATCGTGAATCTTGATGCTAATGATCTTGCCGCTGATGGGCTCCTCCTTCGCTTCCCCGACAATGCGAACATAGTGAAGGATGTCATCCAGCACCTCATCCTTTTGTTCTTCGTCGAACAAACAAAGCACTGGGGAGCCGGCCGAAGGATGCACCCGGCAGCGGGTTCCGTGCTCCTTGAAATCCGCCATGAGCAGCCGACCTTCGATAGTCCGGATGTTCGTCTGCGGTCCCTGGATGCGCTCCTGGATGCGTCTGAAGCCTTCAGGCGTAAATGCCGTTTTCATAGGCGCAATTTCATGGTTCAGCGTGAATTCGATCTTCGCAACCTCTTGGTGGAAAAGCATTCCAGCATCGCGCCAGGCCATCAGCACACCGGTGTCGCAGCCTGCGGGCAGCATTTCTTCCGAGGTGTCCTCCTGTACCGTCGCCAGTCCGCCAATCGCTTTTTTCAGTATCTCCAAACCAAAGTCCATCTCGGGGAAGGACATCTTGGTCTGCCGACGCTCGAAGCCCAATACTGCTGCCGGACTTCCGTGCGTCAGCAATACCAGATCAAGCTCTACCTCCTCCTTGATGTTCCGCGACGGTTGTCCTTGCCGCACACTCTCGGCCTCGTCTTGTAGAACTCGCCCGGTTCGTTGCAATGCCTTGTTCATGTTGGAAAGAAAGCGCAGTAGATGCGACACCGGGATTTTCCCCGGTCCGACCGCGTCGCCGTCGAAGCGAATCTTCAATGTAGGATTGCGCTCGTTCATGGTTTCATCCGATTTTTTTGCTTTCCTTTATTCATCCGTTATTTGTTGGCGCCCCTGATTGAAACAGAAACGAACCGTTTTTCTTTCGGAGTTTTTTGAGAACTTTGTCGCAATAGTCTTTGACGATGTCCATTCCGATAGAAAGCCGCCCCATGCGTTCAGCGGCCAGGATGGTGGTTCCGGATCCCATGAAGGGGTTAAAAACTATATTGCCCTGGGCAGTGAAAAGTTTGATGAACCATTCCGGCAGGGATTCGGGAAAGACGACGTTGTGTCCCCGATTGGAGCATTCGGCTGCAAGGTGCAGCACGTTGTCGGGATAGACGGTTTTTTTGCCGACCCAGTTGGAGATGTTCCGTCCCATGCCGCTTCCTGTGGCGGGGTTGCTGCGTGTTGTATCGTTTTTGCAGAGAGTCCGCAAGCGGCCTTCTGCCCATCCGCCGATGGGGATTCGCACGGCGTTTTGAAACGTTTGGAATTGGCGGTGTTTGTTGAATTGCAGAAGGCGTCCCCATGTGTCTCGGAATCGGTTCGACCACTTTCCCGGATAGGCGTTGCGTTTGTGCCAGATGAATTCTTCTGTCCAGAGCCATCCTTGTTTTCGCATGGCGAGGATGAGTTTTATGATGTAGGTGTGGCGTTCGCCGTTGCCGGCGTTTTCTTTGATGTTGAGGGTGAAGGTTCCTGTGCGTTTCAGCACTCTGAGGAGTGAGTTGGCGATGAGGAGAAACCATTCGACATATTCATCGGGAGGGATGCCGCCGTAAGTTTTTCGCCTGCGGTCGGCGTAAGGCGGGGAGGTTACAATAAGATCGACGCATTCGTTGGGGAGTTCGGCCAGTGCTTGCTGGCAATCTCCGTGGTAGATTTTGGCGTTTCCAGAAGCAAATGAATGCCCGTTGGCTTTTGCTGTGTGTGATATGGTTTTCTGGATAGCTGCCATTGATTGCGGGTATATTTGTATTGCGGTCGAGCGGTGTGTCAACAGTTTGTTTCGCAAAAAGCATTTATAGGCTTTGATGGTTATGGAGGGCGATTTCGTTCGGGGCATATGGATGGACAGGAGGCACAGGATTGGATTTTTTCGGAATAAGTAGCTATGGGCTACATTGACGCTCCAGCAGGCAATCCTGCTTTTTCCACGTCCAGTGACCTCATTCCCCTAGCCAAAATATTTAACACAGTCTGTTCCGTTGCCAAGCATTTTGCTTCGAAGCCCCTAAATACTTATTGCGGATTTTTTGTTAAGCGGGTGGCGGTCAATGGGTCGAGTGCCTGCGCGTCACCCTGTTAAGCCCGTAAATATTTATCGCGGTTTGTTTTTGTTGTGTGGATGGGATGGGCTTGGATGGGAAGCTGGGGGTTAGAAGTTGTCGGTGACGGCGCCGAGGTGGGCGGAGCCGACGGTTTGGGCGTATTTAGCGAGGATGCCTCGTGTGTAGTTGGGTTTGGGCGGTTTCCATTTGGCGAGGCGGGATTTGATTTCGGCGGGGGGGATGTCGAGGGTGAGGGTTTGTTTTTGGGCGTCGATGGTGATGGGGTCTCCGTTTTTGACGAGGGCAATGAGGCCGCCTTCGTGGGCTTCGGGTGTGATGTGTCCGACGACGAATCCGTGGCTGCCGCCGGAGAAGCGGCCGTCGGTGATGAGGGCGACGTGTTTGCCGAGTCCTTTGCCCATGATGGCGGAGGTGGGGGAGAGCATTTCGCGCATGCCGGGGCCGCCTTTGGGTCCTTCGTAGCGGATGACGATGACGGCGCCTTTTTGGATTTTGTCGTTGAGGATGGCTTTGAGGGCGGTTTCTTCGGAGTTGAAGACTTTGGCTTTGCCGGTGAAGCGGAGGCCTTCTTTGCCGCTGATTTTGGCGACGGCGCCGGTGGGGGCAAGGTTGCCGTAGAGGATAACGAGGTGGCCGTCTTTTTTGATGGGGTTGTCGAAGCTGCGGATGATGTTTTGGCCGGGAGGGTAGCCTGGGGTTTTGGCGAGGTTTTGGGCGAGGGTGTGTCCGGTGACGGTGAGGCAGTCGCCGTGCAGCAGTCCTTTTTGGAGGAGCATTTTCATGAGGGGAAGGGTGCCACCGATTTTGACGAGTTCGGCCATGACGTATCGGCCGCTGGGTTTGAGGTCGGCGAGGACGGGGACGCGTTTGCCGATTTTGGTGAAGTCGTCGATGGAGAGCTTGACTTTAGCGGCGTGGGCGATGGCGAGGAGGTGGAGGACGGCGTTGGTGGAACCGCCGAGGGCGGTGACGAGGACGATGGCGTTTTGGAATGCTTTGCGGGTGAGGATGTCGCTGGGGCGGATGTCTTTTTCGAGAAGGTTCATAACAGCCTTGCCGGCGTGTTCGCAGTCGGCGCGTTTGGCATCAGAGATGGCGGCGTGGGCGGAGCTGTTGGGGAGGCTCATGCCGAGGGCTTCGATGGCGGAGGCCATGGTGTTGGCGGTGTACATGCCGCCGCAAGAGCCGGGGCCGGGGATGGCGCAGGCTTCCAGTTCGCTGAGTTGGCGGTTGTTGATTTGCCGGTTGGCGTGTTGGCCGACGGCTTCGAAGACGGAGACGATGTCGACGTCTCGGCCTTGGTAGTTTCCGGGCAGGATGGTGCCGCCGTAGATGAAGATGGCGGGGCGGTTGAGGCGGGCGAGGGCGATGAGGCAGCCGGGCATGTTTTTGTCGCAGCCGCCGAGGGCGATGAGGCCATCAAAGCCTTCGCAGCCGGCGACGGTTTCGATGGAGTCGGCGATGATTTCGCGGGAGACGAGGGAATACTTCATGCCTTCGGTGCCCATGGAGATGCCGTCGGAGACGGTGATGGTGTTGAAGAGGACGGCTTTGCCGCCGTTGGCGTTGACACCCTGGATGGCGTGATGGGCCAGTTGGTCAATGTGCATGTTGCACGGGGTAACCATTCCCCAGGTGGAGGCGATGCCGACTTGGGGTTTGCGGAAGTCGGCTTTGTTGAAGCCGACGGCGTAGAGCATGGCGCGGCTGGGGGCGCGTTCTGGGCCGTCGACGATGATGGAGGAATGAGCGCGGGGGGCTGGTGGTTTGCGGCGTTTGGCGTTGCTGGAGCGGGATGTGGGGGTGGCCATGGTTGCGATGGGTTCGGGTTGGAAGCGGGGGGCTGCGGTTTGGCTGCAAAGGGGGCGGTTAGAGTTCGATGTCGATGACGATTGCTTGGGTGAAGACTTCTTCGGCGAGTTTTTGGACGCGTTTGTGTTCGGGATGGCGGAGGTAGGCGTCGCGGGCGAGGGCATCGCGGAAGCGCATGATGAAGGCGTGCGTGTATCCTCGATGGCGGCCTTCGGAGCTAGTGTTCGGGCCGGAGATGAAGTTTTCGATGCCGGGGATGTTTTCGCTGATGTCGAGGAAGTTGCTTAGTATTTGGTCGGCTTTTTCGGGCGGTGTGCCTTCCTGGAGTTGAAGGAGGACGATGTGGTCGATTTTTGGCATGGGTGGCGGAGTGGTTTGATGGCGGTTTCGGTAGCGGAGGTTATTTTCCGAGGGCAGCTTCGATGGCTTGGGTGATTGCGGCGGTGTCGGGTTTGGTACGAGGGGTGAATCGTTTAAGGATTTTGCCTTCACGGCTGATGAGGAATTTTCCGAAGTTCCATTTGATGTCGCCGGGCAAGGGGGAGCTGTCGCCGGTGAGGGCGGCGTAAAGGGGGTGTTGATTAGTGCCTTTGACGTGCAGTTTGTCGAACATGGGGAAGGCGACTTTGTAGTTGTCGGCGCAGAATTGTTTGATTTCGGCAGGGGTTCCGGGTTCTTGGGCGCCAAAGTCGTTGCATGGGAAGCCTAGGACTTGGAATCCTTTGGCGCGGTATTTGGAGAATACTTTTTGCAGTTCTTTGTATTGCGGGGTGAGGCCACATTGGGAGGCAACGTTGACGATGAGGAGAACGTCGCCTTTGTAGGCGTTAAGGGAAGTCGGTTCGCCGTCAATGTTTTTGAGCGGGATGTTGTAAAGGGACGGCGACTCTTCCGCGCGAGCGAGGGCGGCGGCGGCGAGGACAATCGGAATCAAACGTAAAAACTTCATAAGCGGCGATTATCTTGTCCCTTCCGGGTTTGTCAAACGCCAATGCTCGGAAGTTTTTCGGCGGCTCATGGGGCGGGAGAACGAACGGCCGCCATCAAGTCCCGAACCGCCAGTTCCGGGAAGCAGCCCAACAGAAGGACGCCGGCGGCCATGAGGATTGCAATTGCTCTGAGGACGGGGTCGGGACGGACGCGCCGCCCGCCGCCGTTGTCAGGGACATAAACTTGCTTGAGAAGCCGCAGGTAGTAGTAAAGGGAGACGACGCTCATGATGATGCTTGCGGCTACCAGCCAAAACATCCAGCCGCCGGCTTCAGGCGATTGAAGGGCAGCAGCAAACAGATAAAATTTTCCGAAGAAGCCCGCCAAAGGAGGAATGCCCGCCAGGGACAGGATGAAGATGAGCAGGCAAAAAGCCTCTACCGGAAATCGCTGGTGAAAGTTGGTGAAGGAGTCGATACGGTCACCGCCGCCGGTTTTCTCGACGAGCAGAACTAGAGCAAAGGTGCCGATGATGGCCAGTCCGTAGGTGAGCAGATAGTAGATCATGGCGGCGGTTCCGCCGGGGGTGTTGGCCATGACGCCCAGCAGGATGTAGCCGGTGTGGGCGATTGCCGAGTAAGCCAACAGGCGTTTCACACTCGATTGAACCACAGCAGCCAGGTTACCGAACAGAAGAGAGACTAAGGCCAGCAAGGCTAGAAGGGGCAGCCAACCCTCCGCGCCCGTTGTGCCGATGGCGCCCATCCAGGGTGCCAGCCCCACCGTCCACAAGCGGGCAAATAGGTAGAACCCGGCGAGTTTGGAGGCGGAGGCGATGAGGGCGGCGACGGGGGGCGCAGCAGTTTGGTAGGCGTCCGGCGCCCATGAGTGCATGGGCGCGGCAGCGATTTTGAAACCGAATCCAACAGCAACGGCCATCATGCCAATTGCCATCAACGGCGCAGTCGAGGTGGAATCCTGTTGCGCGGCGATTTGGGAGAAGCTCAGGGCCTGGGTCGCTCCATAAATGAAGCTGATGCCGAAAAGGGTGAATGCCGCCGAGACGCCGCCCAGCAGAAAGTATTTCAAGGCGCCTTCGGCCGCTTGCCGGCTTTGCTTGGAGAGGGCAACCAAGGTGTAGAACGACAGGGCGACTAGTTCCAGAGAGGTGAAGGCGAGGAGCAGATGTTCGGCGCCGGCCATGAGCAGCATCCCAACCAAGGCGGTCAAAGTGAGAAAGTAGAGTTCGCCGAGGTGGTCGGTAAAGGCCGATCTCGTCGAAATCGCCAGTGCGCCCAGAGTGAGGCCGATCAATCCTGTTTTGACGAAGCTCGCGGCGCCGCCGAGGTCGAGCCAATGTCCTAGGCTTTCGACAGCAGGCGGCCCTGTCATAACGGCAACGGCAGCCGCCAAACACCCCAAAGCGCTGAGGCCGAAGGCGAGCATATGTCTTTGGCCAGGGGGCCGGCGGCGCATCCAGATGAGATCGGCTGCCAATACCGCCAAGGCTGTGATGACAAGGATCGTTTCCGGGGCGAGCAGCAGCAGAATCTCGCTGTAATAGCGGTTTTCCATCACTTGGCGATGAGCGGTTCGAGCATGGGCGAGGCAAGGCTCGGCGCGATCAAGTCTAGGAGCAATCGCGGATACAGGCCGACGGCGGCCGTCGCGGCGATGAGGATGCCCGCTCCCGCTTTTTCGGGGAAGGTCAGTGGCGCGAACGGTTCCTGGGCATCGGTGGCGAAGGGTTTTTCTTCGGCGAAAAAGGCCTTGACCATCACACGCAAGGTGTAGCCGACGCCGATGAGAATTCCAAAGCCCGACAGAATGGCGAGGGCGGGGAAGGTGTTCCAGGCACCGATTAGCACGTGCAACTCGGCGATGAATCCGCTGAATCCCGGCATCCCCATGCTCGCAAACCCGGCGACGACAAAGGCACCCGCGGCAAAGGGCAGTTGTTTGGCCAACCGAAAGGTTTCCAGCTCGGTCAAATCGCGTGTGCGAGTCCGGGCGTAAACCATTCTGCCCACGATTCCAAAGAGCAGGCCGGCGAGAATGCCGTGCGAGAACATTTGGAGCACGGCGCCTTCAAGGCCGGCTTGCGAGCCGGCCAGGAGCCCCAAGAGGACGAACCCCATATGGCTGACGCTGGAATAGCCGATCACGAACTTGAAGTCCCGCTGCACCAAGGCCGCGGCGGCACCATAAACGATACCGATTGTTGCCAGGAGCGCTAGCTCCTCCCGCCACGCTTCCAATCCTATCGGGAAGAGGGTCATCGGAAATCGCAAGGCGCCGTAGGCGCCCAGTTTCATCACAATGCCGGCCAGCAGCATGGAGGCGCTTGTCGGCGCGGCGACGTGTCCTGTGGGCGCCCAGGTGTGGAACGGCCACAAGCCTGCCAAAACCGCGAATCCGATGAAGGTGACGGGGAAAGCCCAGTATTGGAAGCTCGGAGAGTACGGATGCCGGCTCAGTTCGAGCCAATCGAAAGTCGCGGCGCCAGCTTCCACATATGTGGCCAAAAGCCCCAAAAGCACGAGGGCGCTTCCCGCAAAGGAATAAAGCGCGAGTTTCATGGCACCATATTCTTTGCGTGTTGAACCCCAAATCGCGATGAGAAAGTATTTGGGGATGATGACAATTTCGTAAAAGACGAAGAGTAGAAAAAGATCGAAGCTGAGGAACACGCCGTAAACGCCGCCGATGAGGGCGAGGAAAAAGGCGAAGAACTCCCGGCTCCGATACAGGATGTCCCATGAGAAGAGAATTCCCGCCACTGCCGCCAGCCCGGTCAACAGCGCTAAGGTCAGGCTGATGCCGTCCGCTCCCAATTGGTAGTGGATGCCGAGGGAGGGAATCCAGGAGTGTTTGACGGTGAATTGAACGGTTTCGGCGCCGTCCCGAACGTTGTATTGCAGGCAGGCAGCGACGGTGCAGAATAGACCGAATAGGGCGAAAGCCAAGGCGGCTCGACGGCAGGCTTCTGCAGAAAGCCGCGGCCAAATAGCGCAGAAGAGAGCGCCGGCAAAGCTGGAGTAAATCGTCCAGCTAAGCATGGGCACCTCCGCTTGCACCGTGGACAGGCGGGGTTGTGGGGATGATGGTGTTCACTTGGGCGCGTTTCGCTAGGGGGTTTTGCCGAGTTGGGCGATCCAGTGTAAAGAGGTTTCGTTCATAAAATGCAGCAGCCATTGGGGATAAACACCGGCGGCAAGGATCAGCGCCAGCGCGGGAACGGCCACCAGCCATTCCCGGCGGTCCAAGTCCGGCATCGTCCGCCATTTTTCGTTCAGGGGGCCAGTGAAGACTTTTTGAATTACGTTCAGAATGAAAACGCCGGTCATCAGGAGACCTAAGGCCGCCAGCGCCGCCGCCCAAGGCACGTGGACGAATGCGCTTTTGAAGATGAGGAATTCGCCGACAAAAATGTTCAATCCTGGAAGGCCAAGCGAGGCGAAGAGTGCGATTCCCATGACGGCGGCATAGCAGGGCATTGCGGCGCGCAATCCGCCAAAGTCGCCTATGCCCCGCAATCCGCCAGCACGAGATTCCAGCCGCCCCAGCAGAAAGAAGATGAGGCCGGCGGCGATTCCATGATTGAACATTTGCAAGCCGACGCCGTTGAAGGCGGTTGCGGCATCGTTCGGCGCGGTGATTCCGCTGGAGCCGCCCATCACAGCCAAGGCGCCCAGGAAGCAATAGCCCATATGGTTGATCGAAGAGTAAGCGAAAATCCGTTTTAGATCGGTTTGGACGCAGGCGGCCCAGGCGGCAAGCACGATGGCGCCGACAGTCAAAATCAACAAGGGCGTGGCCGCTTGAGCTGCCTGTTCGGGAAAGATGGGAAGGATGAGGCGCAGCAGCGCATAAACGCCCATCTTCGACATCAGCCCGGTCAACAGCAGCGTTGCCGAAGTCGGCGCCTCGGCATAGACCGCCGGCGCCCAGGTGTGGAAGGGATAGAGCGGGACTTTCACGGCAACACCGAGAAAGGCTAGCCCGAAGAGAAGCATCCCGATGCCTTGGGGCGAGATGCCCGCCCATCCCAAGTTGACAGCGACGCGGGGCATCAAATTGCCTGCTTTGGCTTGCCCGGCCAGCTCGGCGAAATCAAAAGTTCCGGCCGCCGCGAAAAGGGCGAGGAAAGACAGGAGCAGCCCGACGCTGCCGACAAAGGTGTAGAGAAAAAATTGAACGGCCGCTTCGGTCCTCCCGTGCCCGCCCCAAAGCTGAATCAGGAAGAAGGCAGGAATTAAACTCAGCTCCCAAAAGAGAAACCAATGGAAGAAATTCAGCGCGGTGAAAACGCCGATCAAGCCGGCCTCCAAAAACAAAATCAAGGCCGCGAACCGATGCGCATTTGGCGCTGCTTCGTGTGCTGTCGAGAGGGCGGCGGGGATGAGGAGAACGGTCAGCCCCACCATGAGGAGACTCAGGCCGTCAACTCCCACGGCGTAATCGACGTTCAAGGTGGGAATCCAGGGGTAGCGTTCGCGGCTTTGAATCGTTCCGATGCCGGGATCAAATTGAATGCCCAAAAGCACTCCGACGGCGAGCGTGAGGAAGGCGATCCCCATGCTGATTCGGGTGGTTTTCCGGATGCTCCAGTTTCTGCCAAAGCACCACAAGACACCGCCACCAATCAACGGAATCAAAGTCATCAGGCTGATGAGTGGCAGAGGGTTCATAAACGTTCCAGCCAAGTGAAAATCAACGCGGCAGCGGCCAGGCTTGCGCCGATGATTTTCAGGTAGGTTTGGATTCGGCCGTTTTGGATTTTCGCAAGCCGAGAGGCGCTCCGCCGCACGCCCCGGCAGGCGTGGTCGAACCCGCCGTTCACCAGGTGTTCGTCGATGAGGCGAGCTGTCCAGGCGATGGCGTGGACGAATTGGGCGCAAAGTTTCCCGGCGCGGGCAAACACCCGGCGATCCAGGCTCGCTGAGAGGACACCGAGGAGTTGCGTGCCGCGAAGGATGGTGCCTTGGTAAAATTCATCAACGAAGAATCGGTTCTCTGCCCAACGGAAACCGCGCGGCAGCATTCGCCGCAACGGGTCCTCCTGGCTTGCGGGATGGAATCGATCGGGATGGTAAAGCCGCCAACCGACAGCGATTCCTCCCAAGGCCGCTGCCGAAGAGACCAGGAGTATTCCCAGTGTTTCCGCACGCAGCAAGGCGCTGAGCGAGAAAGTGGCGGGCTGCCCGTCGAGATACCATTGAAAAGCGGGAAAGGCCGGCGTGCCGCAAAAGCCGAGCAGGACGGCTCCAGCAGCCAGAACCAGCAGCGGTGCTGTCATCACCGCGGCGCTCTCGTGCGGTTTGGCGGGTGCGGCGCCTTTGTCCGGGGCTGGCAAGCGATTTTCGCCAAAGAACACATATGCCATTTGCCGGCTCATGTAAAAGGCGGTTAGGAAGGCGCCCGCAAGGCCGAAGAGAAAAGGGAGCTGCGACAGCGACCAAGCATGGGCGCTGTGGAGGATGGCGTCCTTGCTCCAAAAGCCGGAAAGGAGCGGGAATCCGGAAAGTGCCAACATGCCAACGGCGTAGGCGCCGAAGGGGATGGGCATGAGTTTCTTCAAACCGCCCAGTTTGCGGATGTCTTGTTCGTTGCGGCAGCCGTGGATGACGGCGCCGGCGCCGAGGAAGAGCAGCGCTTTGAAAAACGCATGTGTCAGAAGGTGAAACATCGCCACAGCCGGCCCGCCGACGCCCAACCCCAGCATCATGTAGCCGAGCTGAGAGATGGTGGAATAAGCCAGGATGCGTTTGATGTCGGTTTGCGCAACGGCCATCAGGGCGCCGAACAGCGCAGTCAAACTGCCGATCCAAGTTGCAGCGACTAGAGAACCGGAAGCGCCGCCGCCAGCGGCCATTAAAGGATGGAGCCTGGTCATCAGGAAAACGCCGGCCGCCACCATTGTGGCAGCGTGAATCAACGCGCTGACTGGAGTTGGGCCTTCCATCGCATCGGGTAGCCAAACATGCAGTGGAACTTGCCCTGATTTCCCGACGGCGCCCCAGAAAATGCACAACGTGATGGCGGTCGAAAGGGCAAGGCCGAAGAACGCGGTTTGGACACCGAGGTTTACCAGCGCGTCCGGCTCCAGGCATCCCTTGCCGCCGTCATAAAACAGAAGCGTCCCCGAAGCGGAGGAAAGCCACAGCATCCCAATGAAAAATCCGATGTCTCCGATTCGCGTGACGATGAAGGCCTTTTTGGCAGCAGCAGCTGCGCTGGGCTTGTGCGCCCAAAACCCGATCAGGAGGTAGGAGGCCACACCCACCAATTCCCAGCAGATGAACAGCAGAAGCAGGCTGTTGGCGATCGTCAAACCCAGCATTGCCGCGGCAAAAAAACTCATCAGGCAGAAGAATCGCGCATATTGTTTGTCCGAGGCCATATATCCAGCGCTGAACAGAAAGATCAGGCAGCCCACGAATGTTACCATCACCGCCATCACTGCCGAGAGAGGGTCTAACACCCAGCCAATCTCTAGGCTGGCCGTTCCCGTCTGCAGCCACGGAACATTCATATGCAGCGGCGGGGTTCCTTCGCTTCCCGGAGCGAGCGTCTTCAGAAAGGCCAGGACGGAGAAGACGCAGGAAAGGGCGAGAGCTCCGACCGCAATGGAAGAGACTGCCCTCCGGCTTAACCGAGGCGCCAGCGCCAACATGCCTGCCGCCAGCAACGGCAACAGAGGAATCAACCAAAGGATGTGGACAATGTCGCTCAAAACCAGTCTCTATCGTTTGACGGCGGGTTAGATTAGCCCTTCAATTCATTGATTTTTTCGACGTCGGTTGTGCGGTGATGCCGATAAACGGCAATAATCAACGCCAAGCCCACAGCGGCCTCCGCAGCGGCCACGGCAATCGAGAACAGAACGAACAGCAGCCCGTCGAGTGCTGCCGGATGGGGGCCGAAACGCCAGAAAGCGATGAAGTTCAAATTGGCCGCATTCAGCATCAATTCGATTCCTGCTAGGATCAAGATGGCGTTCCGTCGAATCAAAACTGCTGCCAGTCCGAAGCAAAACAAAAGAGCGCTCAAGATCAAGTAGCTGGATAACGAAGCCATGGCGGTTACGATGTGGGCGGGGAGGCCGGTTTGCTGGCGGGTTTGGCCGGCGGGTTGAGCGCCGGGGCTTCCTTCAGGGCGATGGTGGTGGCACCGATCATGGCTGCTGTGAGGATTAGAGCGATGACTTCGAAAGGCAGAACGTATTCCGTCATCAGGCTTTCGCCAATCGCTTTCACTGAAGCCTCGGCGTCGGCAGCGGCGGCTGGCTGAATCGCTGGCGTTTTTTGAATGGCTCGCGCCAGACAAAAGAAAACCGCGCCGCTGATGAGAAGGCCGATGCTCCGGCCGGCAGAAAAAGGCGACTCGCTCAAGTTGAGGCCCGAATTCCGTGTCAGCAGAATGGCAAACAGAATCAGAATCGTTACGGCGCCGATATAAACCAGAATTTGCGCGAATCCCAGGAATTGAGCGCCCAATTGCAGGTAAAGCATGGCGACGCCGACGAGGACAACCGCTAGGCAAAGGACGCAATGCACGGTCTGGCGGAGGGCGACTGCGCCTGCGGCGCCGGTCAGCGCAATCAAGGCGATGATAACAAACGCGCCGTTCATCCCTCAGCGAAGCGATACACGCGTTTGGTAATGTGCTTTCTGCCCAAACATTTGCCCAGAATCCAATACGGGACAGCGACCAACGGCGGGCAAAGGAGCCAAGCCAGCCAACCGCCCCCGGCGTAAAACCAAACCGCGGCAGCGGCCAGGACGGCCAACGCCATCGGCAGCATGAATTTCCAAGCGAGGTTCATCAGTTGATCCGTGCGCAGCCGGGGAAGCGTGCCGCGAATCCAGATGAACAAGGCGATGAGGCAGGCGAATTTGCCGAAAAACCAAAACGGCCCCGGAAGAAACTCCAAAACGAGCAGCGGCGCGTGATAGCCTCCCAGGAACAGAGTAACCGCCAGCCCGCTCATGGCAAACAATCCGAGGTATTCAGCCAGAAAAAAGAGGGCGTATTTGAAGCCGGAGTATTCGGTCATATGCCCGGCGATGATTTCGGATTCGGCCTCTGGGATGTCGAATGGGGAACGGTTGGACTCCGCCAGTGCCGCTGTGATAAACAGCAGGAAAGCGGCAAGTCCCCAGGGCGTGGCGGCGTGCCAGTTCCAAAAGCCGCCCGATTGCCCGGCAGCGATGACTGCCGGGGAGAGCGATTGCGAGATCATCACAACAGAGACGGTGGAGAGGATTAACGGCACTTCATAGCTGATCATTTGCGCAATCGCGCGCATGGCGCCGAGCATGGCGTATTTGTTCCGGCTGGACCAACCCGCCATGAACACGGCAAGTTCCGCCGCGCCGCCGACGGCAAAGAAGAAGAGTATGCCGGCATCCAGATGCACCGGCACCAACTGCCGGCCGTAAGGGATGACGGCGAAGGCTAGAAGGGCAGGGACGACCAGAAGGATCGGCGCCAGAAGGTGAACGATTTTGTCGGCGGACCGCGGGACGATGTCCTCTTTGAAGATCATCTTCAGCCCGTCGGCCACAGGTTGCAGAATGCCCGCTGGTCCCACGCGGTTGGGCCCTAAACGGTTTTGGATGCGGCCCAGGGCTTTTCTTTCCAGCCAGGTTGTCAACGCGAAGCATCCGGCGAACAGGCCGATTACGGGAAGGATCGACAGGAGATGGCCGGCGAGTGGCCGCCAGGTTTCGGGTGCCCAGGCCGCCAAGCCTTTTTTGAGGTTGAGGAGTTGTTCTTCCAAGGTTTATTCGGATGGGGCGGGTTTGGCCGGCGGGTTGGTTTTCGGGGCTTGGGTTTTGGCGGCGGTTTTGGCCTCGGCTTTTTGGATTGCGGTGGCGCGGCGGGTGTCGATTGCGGCGGCTTCTTCGGGGTGAATGCTGCGGTAGTAGCGGTTGGATTTCGTCAGTTGGTGCTTGTCCAGGAGGAGGCCGCCGAAGCGGTCTGTTTGGCTGAGCTCGAAGTCGGTGTCCATTTTGATGGCGTCGAAGGGGCAGACTTCTACGCAAATTTGGCAGCTCATGCATATAGATATGTCGATGTCGAAGACTGCCGGTTGGAATTGGAGTTTTCCGAGGAAGTCCGGTTTTTTGGTTTTGTCTTTCTCGATGTAGATGCACTGGGGCGGGCATTCTTTTTCGCAGATTCGGCATGCGACGCAGCGCAGCCCTGCCTCGGGGTCGTCGCCGTCGTGGAGGAGGAAGGGGAAGTTGCGGGCGTTTTCTTTGGGGGGGATTTTCTGTTCCGGGTATTGGACTGTGGTCAGGTAGTTTTGGGGCGAGCGAAAGGTTCCGGCGAAGTTCTTTGCCGTCTGGAGCATTCCTTTGATGATGCCGGCGCCTGTCACTTCAAGATGGGGTTTGGTCCATTCACGAGGGGCAGTTTAGCGGTCCACTTCGCCCAAGACAATATCGATGCTGCCGAGGATGACGACGACGTCGGCCACGGTGTGGTTCAGGCAAATGTCATCGAGGATGGTGAGATTGATGAGGCTGGGCGGACGGACGCGGTAACGGTAGGGCTTGGGCGAGCCGTCGCTGATGAGGTAGAAGCCTAGTTCGCCTTTGGGGCCTTCGATTCTTCCGTAGGCTTCGCCGGGTTTGGGGCGGAAGCCGCGCAGTTTTGTCTTAGGGTTGATGACGGGGCCTTTAGGGATGTCCCGTGTGGCTTGCTGCAGGATTTTGAGGGATTCGCGCATTTCGAGCATTCGGATCATGTAGCGGTCGTAGACGTCGCCCGTTTGTCCCAGCGGGATGCGGAAGTCGAAGCGGTCGTAGATGCCGTAGGGGGCGGCTTTGCGGATGTCGTAGTTCACGCCGCTGGCGCGGAGCATGGGGCCGGAGATGCCGGCGTTCACGGCCAGTTCGGGCGGGAGTGTGCCGATGTGCTGCGTCCTGGCGCGGAGGATTTCGTTTTCGGTGAGGAGTTGTTCATAATCGTCGAGAAAGGCAGCAAAGTTGCCGATGAATTGCCGTGTCTGCTCCAGCCAGCCTTCGGGCAAATCGCAGCGGCAGCCGCCAAAGCGCATGTAGTTGCACATCATGCGGGAGCCGCTGAGGGCTTCGAAGAGGTCGAGAATTTTTTCTCGTTCGCGAAAGGCATACATTAGAGGTGTACCGAGGGCACCCATGTCCATGACCAGGAAGCCGATGAGGCAGGTGTGGTTGAGCAGGCGCGTCAGCTCGGCAACGATGACCCGGATGTATTCGGCGCGTTCAGCAGGCTGGATGCCGGCCAGGGTTTCGACGGAGAGGGCGTAGGCCCAGTTGTTGGCCATGGAGTTGAAATAGTCGAGCCGGTCGGTGTAAGGCATGGCGGCCAGGTAGGAGGCGCTCTCGGCTATTTTTTCGTGGTTCCGGTGCAGGTAGCCGAAGACGGGTTTGAGGCGGACGACGCGTTCTCCGTCCAAAGTGACGTTCATTTGAAACACGCCGTGGGTGGAGGGGTGTTGGGGGCCCATGGAGATTTCCAGCAGCCCGTCAGCCGGTTCGCCTTCGCGTTCGTCCCGTTTGCGGATGGTGTAGCCCGGCGCGGCGTCGGGGGCGGCGCTTGATTGTGGCATCATAGGCTTGGCGGCGGTTTGGTCTTTTCGAGGACGCGGCCGTGTGGCGTGGGTTCATATTCGTAATCGTCCGGCTCCACATAGTCTTTGCGCATGGGGAAGTCCTCGAAGCCTTCCCACATGAGCAGCCGCCGTAAGTCCGGGTGCCCTTCAAAGAGGACGCCGTAGAGGTCGTAAACCTCTCGTTCTTGAAATTCCGCACTCCGCCAAATCGGTGTCAAGGAGGGCACGGTTACTCGGTCGCTGCGGTTCTCCGTTCGGACGCGCAGGATGAGCGGGCCGATGCGGCGCGGGATGGAGTAAAGGTGATAGACTACTTCCAGACAGCCCGGAATGGTCTTTTCGACGGTAGTTTCCAAGGCTTCGCCTGTGTGCGGTTCCTTTGTCCGAATTGTCTCCTTGACGGTTCGGCCGGGCCAATCCACGCCGGTCACGTTGGAGAGATAGTCGAAGGCTAGTTCGGGCTGGTCGCGCAGCCATTTGGCGATCGCGAATAAGTCGGCTGCTGCTGCCAGCAGGGAGCTTTGGTTCGACGGGCTGGGGTTGGGAACGAGCGAGACGGCGGCCTTTGGGAAGGTTTCGCGAATCTGTCCGAGAATGGCTGCGGCTAGGCTCATCGAGGGGCGAGGGGTTGAATCGGGCGGTCATCCCGTCCGCGCGGCGGCCGCCAGATGTCGGGATTGCTGGCGGGCGTCAAATCCTTCTTCCCCCATTTGGGGACGGGAAATTCCGATGGCGCATCAGCACGGAGATGGCGCGGACGTTGTTCGCCTTTGAGTTGTTGGGCGTCAATATGGCGCTGCAAGGTCATAAAAGCATGGATCAACGCTTCCGGCCGAGGCGGACAGCCGGGGATGTGGACATTGACGGGAAGGTAGCGGTCGATACCTTTGAGGACATTGTAGCCCTGTTTGAACGGCCCGCCGGAAATGGCGCAGGCACCCATGGCGATGACGTATTTGGGCTCCGGCATTTGATTGTAAAGCCGAACCACCTGGGGCGCCATTTTTTTGGTGACGGTGCCGGCGACGATCATCAGGTCGGCCTGGCGGGGCGAGGGGCGAAAGACTTCGGCGCCAAAGCGGGCCAGATCATAACGGGCCATGGTGGTGGCGATCATTTCAATCGCGCAACAAGCCAGGCCGAACTGAAGCGGCCACACGGAATTGCGCCGCCCCCAATTGTGGATGCCCTCCAGGGTTGTCGTGAAAACGCCGTATTTTTGCAGCTCTCCGCGCAGGCCTTCGTTCATGCTCTCCTCCAGGCTCGGCAATTAACGCCAATTCAAAATCCCCTTTCCCCACGCCCATGCCAATCCCTCCACAACCAAAAATACAAAAACCAACATCGCCAAACAAGCCCCAACAGGAAGCCCGGCAAAAGCTACGGCAAAGGGCAAAAGAAAAACCGCCTCCACTTCAAAAATCAAAAAGACAATGCCGTAAAGATAATACTCCGCCTTGAACTGCGTCCAGGCATCCCCTCGGGAAACCAAGCCGCATTCGTAAGTGGCGTTTTTGTCAGGGCCGGGCTTCCGCGGCGCGAAGGCAAGGGACCACAGCCGCGCCAAACAAAGAGGCGCAATCGCGAAACCAAAAGCGGCCAACGCAAACAGTGCCAAAAACCCATATGCAGAATCCATCATAACTTAAACCTTTCCAATAGCGGAAAACACGGCAAAACCGCAAGCAAAACTGCCTCCCAAAGAAGAAGAGCGCAAATCAACCGCCAAACAAAGCACCTGAGCAGAATTCTTCGAGAACTGCCCCCGCAATTCATCAAAACCATCCCTGAGCCGATACTGAGCCGTTGCCGAAGGCTTAAAATCCCAACCGCTTCTTCTCAAAGTCTTTTCCCTTAAAAAAACAGAAGACAACCCCCGCAAACCCAGAAATCCGCAAAAAGCATTTATGGGCTTTGATGGTTATGGAGGGCGATTTCGTTCGGGACATATGGATGGACAGGAGGCACAGGATTGGATTTTTTGTTAAGCGTGTGGCGGTCAACGGGTCGAGTGCCTGCGCGTCACCCTGTTAAGCCCGTAAATATTTATCGCAAAGAAATCACCGACTCCGAAATCTACGGAGGCATCAGACGATTCATTTCAAGACGGCCTGTTTATGAAAAGCGAACGAGAAGAGGAGGTCGAGGTGGTAACAGATTGCGAACGCGTTGGGTAAAAATCGGAGAGGAACCGGTCGTGGCTTAAGAGTACCAAGACCTCACCGGCAATTAAGGAAAGACGAAACAAAACAAGATAGGAGATTATTCAGATGAACAAAATAGACAAAATTCTTTACGGCGGATTTGCCGTCTTCGTACTCGCTGGCCTTGCAGTCATGCTAGTGTCCATCTTTTCTCCGCCAAAGCCAGTAGTGGAAGAAACCGTCGAGACGCCAATGCCGTCGCAAATCGAGCAACCAACTCCAGAACCTGTTGTTGCCGTTGAAACAACGCAACCGGAAAACAAATACGTCGATTACTACTTGGACGATGCCGGAAACAGAGTCTGGCTCACCGCGGAAGATATCGCCGAAAGCGGTGCTATTAAAGCCGAATTCAAACGGCAAGAAGAAGAGCAAAAGTCACTAGAAAAGGCGAAAAAAGAATGGTGGGAAAGCAGGAAGGACTGGGTGGAACGATTCCCATTCAAGCCAACCCCTCATCCAGAGATTACCTTCGATCCTGATGCCTTTCGAGCCAACAGAGAAATGCGCGATTTGGCCAGAAATCACAGCTTGTTGAAAGGGTTATACGAAAGCTGGGTGCCTTACACCGAAGAATTCGAACAGATGTACGACATCGTGAAGGAAGAACTCGGTGAAATGGAAAGCACGGCGGTTCTTGCTAAAACATTTAGAACGCTCACAAAATACCACAAAGCGGCGCAAAAAGACCCAGATGCGATTTACCGAGAAAACGTCCGTGTGGAATTACCTGCACCAGAGCCAGTGAACACAATGGTCGCATTAGGTCCGGAGTTTTACATTCTCTCCAAAGAAAAACAAAACGAAATAATTAACGAGCTCACCGATGCCCAAATAGAAGCAATGAGAGCTAATAACACGCAAAAATACGAAGTGCGCGACGTCACTTGGGCGGAAGAGGTGGAAATGTGCTAAAAGAATGCATCCTGAGTGAACTAGAAACCCCGGAACACGGGTGGGATGGTATATCTGAATGACAGGCAATCGTCATTCGAGATCGCCTGATTAATGAAATTCCAGCGGACGGCTTCTTGGAACTGCCAAAAGTGGCATTCTCC
This sequence comes from uncultured Pedosphaera sp., assembly GCA_965214825.1. Classification (GTDB taxonomy): domain Bacteria; phylum Verrucomicrobiota; class Verrucomicrobiia; order Limisphaerales; family AAA164-E04; genus UBA2970. The sequence goes on along the minus strand of OZ243981.1, from coordinate 3,524,496 downwards.
TCCAATAGTAAATACATGGGCGAATTGAAACCCGGCGATCCTATGCTCACCAAATAGCCCGTTCATTGAAAGTTCACCGTTTCAACCTCGGCAAGACGTATCTTGCCGGGGTTTTTCTATACCTTGCTCGTCTAACAAAGCCGTTAAGCGCAAACAGCGGCGGAAGATCATCAAACAAAATTCTTCGACAACCGCCAACACACAAACGTTCTTCGAATGCGGTTTCCTTCTTTTTTAAGTTCGTGCTTTTGCAACACAACACGAAGAGCGACGAGATCTGCATTTTTCAATTTAGCTTTTGCCGCTTGTCGCAAAAGGAAGAAACTTTGGCGTTTGGATTTTTGGGAGGATTATTCTTCAGGCTTTTGCGGCCGATGACGGCGCAGTCCGACGGAGTGAGCGATTTCGGCAAATTCATCCACCGAAATCTCTTCTAGTTTTTTCCCTTTGTCGGCGAGCTTCTCGTTGATTTTGCTGGCTTTTTCAACCATCTCCTCGTGAGTTTCTTCGCTGCCGCCGAGCAACATAAAGTTATCGCCCGAGGTGATTCTTTTGTGTCCGTCGGTATCTAGGCCCACTCCCAGCATCATCGTCTGGGATGACTTTTTTCTTTTTTTCGGCAACTGCGACATCCCGCCAAACTAATCGGCGGCGGGCGAAGACGCAAGCCCAACCAAAGGGTGGCGCAGGCATTCCTGCCTGCCGTATTTCGAGGACGGACGGTGTTTTTGTTGGATGTTGGTTTCCCTCCGCCCCAACCGCTCTTACGAGTGTCTGCTCCACATTGCGCTTTTGCGGCCAAAAGTCTGTAACGAATTATCGCCGCCTTTGGGCTTGACTTGTTTTTTGCGGGTGTTAGGGTTTCTGCCGATGCGGGAAATGCTGGACACTCTGTTGCTTTTCGGCGGACTGCTGCTTGGCGGTTCGGCAGCGGGGGGCTAGTCTCTTGCAGACGTTTTGATGACCCCGTTGCCGCTTGGTTGGCAGCGGGGTTTTCTTTTGCCGTTTTTGGATTGAAAGGAAAGAGCAACGACGGACGGAATGAAAAACAAACGCATTTTCATCTTTGACACGACTTTGCGGGATGGCGAGCAGTGTCCCGGCGCTTCGATGAATCTCCAGGAGAAGCTGGCGATTGCCCGGCAACTGGAACGTCTCAAGGTCGATGTCATTGAGGCCGGGTTTCCGGTCATCAGCGAGGGGGATTTTGCGGCGGTCAAGACGATTGCCGAGGAATTGCAGGGGCCGATTATCGCGGGTTTAGCACGGTGTGTGGCGGGGGACATTGACGCGGCCGGCGCGGCCGTCAAACCCGCCGGCCGGCGCGGGCGAATTCATGTTTTTCTGGCCACTTCAAAAATCCACCGCGAGTTCAAGCTGGGCAAGGCTGAGGAGGAAATCGTTCGTTTGGCCGTCCAGGGAGTGCGGCAGGCCAAGAGATATGTCGAGGATGTCGAGTTTTCGCCGGAAGATGCCTCGCGGACGGAGCCGGATTTTCTGGTGAGAGTGTGCCGGGCGGCAATCGAAGCGGGGGCGACCACTGTCAACATTCCCGACACAGTGGGTTGGGCTGTGCCGGATGAGTTCGGGGCGCTAATCCGGCGGTTGCACGATTCGACGCCCGAATTCCAATCGGGCCAAGCCGTCATCAGCGTGCATTGCCATAATGACTTGGGTTTAGCCGTGGCCAATTCCCTAGCGGCAATCCAGGCAGGGGCGCGGCAAGTCGAATGCACCATCAACGGAATCGGCGAACGCGCCGGCAACGCGGCTCTCGAAGAAATCGTCATGGCGTTGAAGACCCGCAAAGATGTCTATCGCGGGTTTCGATGCGGGCTGAAGGCCGGGGAAATCGTCCGAACCTCACGGTTAGTGGCGCGAATGTCGGGACTGAACGTGCAGCGAAGCAAGGCCATTGTGGGCGAGAATGCCTTTGCCCACAGCAGCGGCATTCATCAGGATGGCATACTCAAGAAACGCGAAACTTACGAGATCATGGACCCGGTCAAGGTGGGTTGGGGCAAGACAGAGCTGCCGCTCACCAAGCACAGCGGGCGAGCGGCGGTAGCTTCCCGCTTAAAGCATTTGGGTTTCAAAATGGCGGATGAGGATGTTCGCGCTATCTTCGCCCGTTTCAAAGAGATCGGCGACAAGAAAAAGTTTGTTTACGACGACGACTTGGTGGCCTTGGTGGAGGGGCACATTACGATTGTGCCAGAAACCTGGTCTTTGGATTACATCAGCACATCGAGCGGCTCGTCTACAGTGCCCACGGCGACGGTTCGGTTGGTTCGGACCGTCGCCAAAACATCTGAAAAAGCCGCTGTCCTGCAAGATGCCGGCGTGGGCGACGGGCCGGTCGATGCGGCGCTCAAAGCCATCGATCGCCTGACCAAAACCCGCGGGCGATTGAAGGACTTTGCCCTGCGAAGCGTCTCCCAAGGGAAAGACGCCTTGGGGGAAGTTACCGTAAAGGCGGACTTCGGCAACGGCGAGATCATCACCGGCAAAGGCGTCAGCACGGACATTATCGAGGCTGGCGCCAAAGCCTACCTCAACGCTGTCAACCGCTTCCTTAACACCGAAAAACGAAGTCCCCGGCGAAAGAGACGTACGCCGTAAAACAATCCCTTCCGCATAATGCCCGCCAATGCCGCTAAACCGCTTCTTGCGCAAAGCAGCCATTGAACGACCGAAGGTCGAGGTTCACGGAATCTTCGGGTCAAGTAGCCGGAACAAACTTCTGCAAGAGAAGAGCGGCGCCGAAAAACCCGACCATTAAAACTGTCTGCCCTGCATTCCCCAGCCCCAGCGCCATCAAATCCACCCAAACAATCCCAGCCAAAAGACGGGAAACCGCCATGCTGATATTCGGTTGCGAAGTCCAATAAATGCCGCGCAAACAAAAAAACGTCCAGCCGGCATACACCAAAATCGTCGCCAACCCGGACACTCGATAAACGCCGTCATTCACCGCAAACGCCAGAATTGCCGGAAATGCGAGAAACAAACACGGCCACCAGGAGATGAGCTCGCCGCTGCTCTCGCGCCGAGCAACATAACTCAGACCGACAATGTAAGACGACAAAGCAATCGCGCTCCAAAGAACCGTCCCGGTAACACCGGCTTGCCTGACCGAAGCGACCGCAAGAAACAGAAAAAAACGGCAAAGCGCCATGAGAAACGGCGACCAGGAAACCGCTTTGTGCGCTGCATTATAGACCAAAATCGACACACCGAGTAGGAGTGACAACCCATATGGCGCCCGGCTCGTCGCCGAAAAACAAAAGAAACCGAACGCCAACTGCAAACCGCCGAGAATCCACACCGCTCTCTCGCTCACCGCTCCCGAAGGAATCGGCCGCTCCTTGCGGAATTGCCGGTCAAAATCCGCATCAAAAGCATCGTTGAGAAACATCCCCCCCAAGTAAAAAAAGGTGGCGCCGGTCATGAGAAACGCCCAATCGCTCCTCAAATTCCCTCCGCTCAAAACGAAAGCGACAAAGCAATTCGACCAGACCGTAGGCAAGTTCGAAACGCGGCCAAGAACGAGCAAAGCTCTTCCCCGCGACAGGCAGCATGATTCCGAATCAGACATCGAACCGGATAAAAAAAACCGATCTTCAAGAAAAAGGCAACATCCGGCCCATTCAGCATCCATGAAGGACAGTTTATGTAAAGCAACGCGATAAGGAGTTATGGGCTTTGATGGTTATGGAGGGCGATTTAGTTCGGGACAAATGGATGGACAGGAGGCACAGGATTGGATTTTTTGTTAAGCGTGTGACGGTCAACGGGTCGAGTGCCTGCGCGTCACCCTGTTAAGCCCATAAATGCTTATTGCGTAAAGCAAACTTGACACAGCGGCGGTAAATGTTCAGATTTTCCATACGAAATGGAATGATTTGCCTGAAGCCAATCGGCCCTCTCACTATCCATTAGGAGCGGATTTGAAGTTGAACGCCTGGGCGATTGCGGCCTTGGCGCTCGCGCAATTCGGCTGCTACTGGTTGTTGAGCGATGTGGAGAATGGGAACGCGTTTGCGGCGGCGCTTCTTCTGTTGCCGCTGGCGCTTGGCTCTGTTGTGGCTGCGGAAAATTACGCGGTGGACAAGATCGCTGGATGAGAGGCAGCGGCAAATCCATACAAACGCCGGGCTGGCGGCGATGACTGCAACGTGCGTCGTGTTGGTCTCAGTGAGTCTTTTGCAGACATCCGGCATTTTGGCGGGAACTCGGCCGGGAAGCGGGTTGGGTTGGAAAGGGTTTTTTGCCGTCTTGGTGTTCGGGTATTTGCTGGGCTGTGTTCGGATGAATTGCCGCTACCGATGAAGAACCGTCTGCGGGAATTGCGAACGGCCCGCCATTGGTCGCAGGTCGATTTGGCGTTCCGGGCAAGAGTCTCCCGTCAAACCATCAACGCCATCGAAACGAGCAAGTACGATCCGAGCCTCCCGCTGGCGTTCAAGCTGAGCAAAATTTTGAAGCAACCCATCGAGGCATTGTTCCAGCCTCCGGCGGATGAATGAAACCGGGGGTACAAGAAGATCCGGCGGGCTGTTGGAACTTCAGCCCGCCGGACGATATTTCGTATCTCAAGCAGGACACCGGACCTACGGCCCGATGCGAAGTGGGACATAGATAGGCCTTTTATTCAGCACGCTGATGGCGCCGAAGGCTGGCATGCGCAAATAAAGACTCTTTCGAGCCGCCCCTTGCGGCACGTTGTCCATACCTCAAAAAAGAGCAATACTCATGCCAATCTGAAATCGAAAACTCGATTTTTGACTTTTATCGGCCAAAAATTAGCAGATTCAGACCGGATTTCTCTCCCCGTAACTCGAAATGAACGTTTTGGCCCCGACAAACTGAGACAGTTTGTCCATGCAATTGGTGTCTCCTGTCCGGCCGGGGCCCTTTTCTCATGCCGTTTTCGCCCCGACTGATGCTGAAAACTTGTGGTTCAGGAAAGAAACTGATAAAGGCGAACTCGCCGCCAAAGCTGCCGGCTTGGCAAGAGAATTCTACACGAGATTCCCCAAGCATCCCAAAGCAGCTGACGCCAAAGAAAAAGAGCTGGCGTTGCTCAAAGTCGCCGCTCAGCTCGACAACGCAAAAGTCTTGTCCCGCTTGGAGGCATTGGAACTCGCCGCCGCCAACGACTCCGCCAAGACCGACCGCGAACGCCTCGACGCCCGATGGCAAATCCTTCAAAAACACCTGATGACCCGCCGCTCCAAAGACGCCTTCTTCGATGAATATGAAAATGGCCTCCGCGAACTGCAAAAAGACTTCCCGAAAGAACCAAAGGTCTATCGGATGTTTCTAGATTGCACGCGGGATTATCTGAAGCGTTACGGTTTGGAAAACTGTCAAGGCGACAAGGCCGCTGCTTTGGCCAAAGAGGTTCTCGACTGCGCAGAATTGGAAGACTTGAGGCAAAGGCCGAAGCGCTCATTCAATTCGAGTCGGCATTGGCGGCGCTTCGGACACGGGTGACCGCCAAAGTGAAGGCGGAAGGAGACGAGACTGCTTTGGCGGAATATGAAAAAAGTCTCCGCGATCTGCGGTAGGATTTCCCGAAGGAACAAGTAGTTTTTGATCTGTTCTTGGAACTTGCAACAGATATCAAGGAAGACCTACCCGACAAAGCGCTCGCCATCGCCTTGGCCCAAGAAGTGCTCGATCATGCGGCGGACGTCGAAGATAAAACTTTAGTGGCCGCAGCCAAGAGACTGATCAAGCTTCCCGTTGTCGGCTCGGTTCTCGACATCCGCTTCACCGCTGTTGACGGCAGGGAAGTGGCCTTGAGCAATTACAAAGGCAAAGTGGTTCTTGTCGATTTCTGGGCGACCTGGTGCAGCCCTTGCATCGCCGAGCTACCCAAAGTCAAACGCGCTTACCAAGGGCTACATTCCCAGGGTTTTGAAATCATCGGCATCAGCTTCGACAGCAACAAAGAGCGGCTGGTAACATTCCTCAAAAGGGAACAATTGGATTGGCCGCAGTATTTCGACGGTCTTGGCTGGGGAAACAAATACGGGGAAAAATACGGCATCAACGCCATTCCAAAAATGTGGCTCATCGACAAGCAAGGCACTCTCCGGCACCTCAACGCTCGAAACAATTTTGAAGAAAAAGTCAAGCACTTGCTGGCTGAAGATGCTTTCGAGCTTAACTAGCCGCCCGGACGGTTGAAGCTGTGTCCGGGCGGTTATTACGTTTCAAGGCGTGTGAAGTCTCACAAAAGCTCTTCCAGAGCTCGGATGACTTTCTTGTCGCTCCAATCCGCCATGCCGAGTTTTGAAAACACCACTTCGTTCTGGCGGTTGATGATAAAAGTCGCGGGAATTCCTTCGGTGTTGAAAACTTTGGGGGTCTTCTCGGCTCGAGATCTTCTCGAACCTTCAAGCGATCTCGATCAAAATCGCGCAGGGAAGGTCGAATCCCCAGACGCCGGTCACGCAGTCGATTACCGAGTCGCCAAGCCGACGGACATCCCAATGATCGCCGAGCCATTTGACGCCGGAGGGCTTGTAGGCGGGATAGGGATAGAGGTGATATTCACTATCCCGGAATTTGTGCCAAGGAGTACTGGGCTGGTGGGCTGGTCTTTTTTCATATTAACAAGTTGTTGGTGTTTTCAAAGGTTTTTTTGATTTTCGGTTCAGCGCGGGGAACAGACGGCAAGCCTGCAGGCAGACCGGATGTCTGCCACACATTTTCTCCCCTCGCAGAGACAATTTACCGCTGGTTTTTCTTTTTTGTTAAGGGCGGCAGCAGTCAACCGGCAAAGCAGCCGGTGATGAAGGCGCTGAAGGCTTGGGATTGTGGCGGTAATTGTATTTCCAAGTGGCTTCGGAGAGGTAAAGCTGGATACCAAGCGCGTTTGAGCAAAGACCAAAACCCTTCAATCGTGTTGGTGTGGACATCCCCCAGCGCGTAGCGAACGGCATGGCGCACGACTGACGCCAATTTGTTGTGGAACTCCCTGGCTGTCGGCGAGTCCGTTTTTTGTGCTGGCCATCCCGAATGTTGGTGCGCAAGGCGGGTGTTTGACTTGGGCTTTGACTTGGCCACCCCGTTCCACCGCGCCAATGATTTTGTCGGAATATTTGTCTCTGGGCGGACGATTTTCGTGTTTGTTCGGTTTGCGGGGTTTGCCGCCGATAAAGGTCGTCGGCCTCCACAATCCCTCGCAAGAGTTTCTTGCCGCGCATCTGCCCCATTGCCAGTCGCACCCTCACTTGCAGATACCATGCCGTGGTCTGATATAGATGGGGATATTTTGATCCGATCGCCCATTTTCTCGTAAAGGGCTTGAATTGTCGGCATCTCGTGGACGCAGGGGCCGCACCAGGTTGCCCAGCGATTTAAGAAGATCACTTCGCCGCGGAAGTCACTAAATTTCACCTCGGTTTTCGCGAGGTCTATAAGCGTCCAATCATCCAAATCAGCATGATCATCCGAGCGAATTTCCGGTGTTACCGAAGTAAGAGATGGAGCGGTATTGTCGCGGCAGGCAACGGATGCTGCGAAAAACATCAGGAAAAGAAAGGGGGCGGCGACGGAAAATGCGCCCGAGGTTTTTGAGTTTTGGTTCATTTTGTATTTGAAGTTTTGGGTTTTAACATTCCGGTGTCAAAGGTTTTCGCTGCGACAATCAGCGCGGATTTAGTCGGAGGGGCTCCCGTTTTGGCTGCTAGTTTCCGGCTGGGATTGCTGTGCGGATTCGTTTTGTTCAGTGTCGGGTGCCGGGGGTTCAATGGGTTCGATGGCAATGAGTTTGTGGTTAATTTCCGTCCGGCTGATCATGGCTGCTTCCATCTCTTGGTTTTCCGCTGAGCGGTTGGGAGATAGTCCCGGGATTGAGGGGAGTTTCACTGTCATTTTCTTGTTCATTTGTGTGTTGGAATCGACGATTTGCCCGATGTCGGGAGCATACCATTGTCTGCCGAACATTTTGCCCTCGGTTATTTTCATTTCCATTCCCATGAAGTTGGCGTCGTTGGATTCGGGATTGCTTTGGGGCGCAATGACTATGAGGCCGGAGAAGGGAATCGAAATAGTTTCCCGGCCATCGCGCATTTCTTTGGATTCGAATTGGCATTGCAAATCTAGGAAAACTTCATTTCCCGGCGGCACCTGGAGATGCGCGGGGTCGACGTTGGCGGACCAGGAGTCGCCGAGTTTCACCGGATGCGGCGGGAGGTAGGTAGGAAAGAGAAGCACGTCAAGAGAGGTTGCCTCGGCGTCCATGTTGAACATGCCTTTGAGCATCTGAGCCATTTGCGGGTTGAGCGCTCCCAATAATTTCTTGCCAAATTCTTCAGAACCGGAAACGGCGGTAACCTGGTTGTTTGTGTCCAATTCAAAGTGTATTTTGTGCCCGACGATCTTCTGAAATGCAGGAGCAAGCATGGCCAAAAACAGGTTGTCCTCTCCGTCTTCGGGAGGGTTCTCGGTGTCGTAGGACATCTTCATACCCCCCACCCTCATATCCATAGCGATCCGGAAGGCGGTGTATTCCAGTTCCAGGGATTTTCTTTCAAGACGGAGAGGGCGATTTTCTGCGTGTGGGTTTGGCGCATTTCCTGACCTCCTGTTATTGCGGGGACGGGCAGTTCGGTGAAGCGGGGGCGGGCAGAGATTTCGGATTCGGAGAGGTAGCGCTTTCCCGGCTCGTAACGTAGGGAGATATCGACGGTTCCGGGAGCGGCTTCGGTTGGTGATTGATCAGCGCGGATGTCTTCCTCCGGCGAGCAGCCCGAAGCCAGCATAGCTGCCCCGGCCAAGACCAGGGATTGGAGGAGAGTTTTTGAGGGGATTGCGCTGTTGAGAGATGGCCGAAGCCGTTGCGGTGAAATCATAAGCTGGGCAGTTTTGAATCGTTGAACAAGTTTCCGCCACCCAACATACAGCTCTTGTTCAACCTGTAAAGTCGAAAAAGCGCAAAAAGCATTTATGGGCTTTGATGGTTTTGAAGGGCGATTTAGTTCGGGACATATGGATGGACAGGATGCACAGGATTGGATTTTTTGTTAAGCGTGTGGCGGTCAACGAGTCGAGTACCTGCGCCAACCCCCTTAAGCCTATAACTCCTTATTGCGGACGTCTTTACGGACGGCGGGAAAAATCGAAACCGCCAACACCACCAGCGAAACCACCGGCAACAGGCCGAAGAGCCGCGAACCGCAGACCTACACCGCGAACGCCGCGCTCAAAGCCGCCATGCCTTGGTTGCTGTTATCACCGGAGCAGCATGCCGCGCTTGCATCACTTGCCGAACCCGATCCTTAAAAGCATCTACTTTAGCGTTCTGAACATCGCCTCGTTCCGAAGACTGAACTGGCACCGGAGACTCCACCAAACCAGAATCAACGCTCTCCCTCGGCCAGTAAATCACAAAAAGCGACAACACAAAAGAAACTCGATTTCTTCATTTTCAAAAATATGGATTTCATACCCGTGAGAATAGCCGCTCCCAGACCAACGGCAAGAGAAAACAGCCAAAAAATGAAGCCCTTTTGCCGCTTCCGCTTCCCCGACGACACCACCAGAGGAGCGAAAACGACAAGAATGAAGTCCATATTTTTGAACTCATTCAGCTCGCTTCAATGGGGCCGCTTCCCCAACGACACTGCAAAAAGGGAAGCGGAGGTTCAGCCGTTCCGACCACGGTGCCACCAGAACAGCTTCGCGCGAAAAGAATCCCGCCGAACGATGGAAAGCTCAAACAAACCATCATCCGACGAGAAGAACCGACACGACGGCAGAGAACCTACAGCCGAACCGAAGAGCATTCGAATTTGTTTCAGCAACGGTCATTCCCATAGAAAGCTCAGCAGCGTTTTTGAAGGTTGCCATTCAAGAAGAGTGAAGGTTAGCCCGTTGCTTACTCGGCTGTGCAATCGACGTTGAGACGTTTTACGAAACAAATTTCTGTTGCCTCGCCAATTATTTTTAGGTCCGTGAGTTATTGGATCGTTCGCCAAATTGGGGCCGCGCTTACAAGAGCGCGGAGTCATACAAGTCAAGACTACCCTTGTCAAGGAAAGGTTACGTGATAAGGAGTTACTGGCTTTTCGCCTTGTTCAGCATAAAGGTGAGGCAGACATTCTTGTCTGCCCGCAGGCTGAAGTTGGCTTCCCTCCGCCCTACCCACTCTTCGAGTGCCTGCGCCACCTCCGTTAAGCCTATAAATCCTTATTGAGCGAAAAAGGCGGCGGTCATCGCCGAGGCCGAAGGAGCAACTCTTGCACGACCGCTCTGGCGGGGAGATTGACGGCCAGCAAAACGCAATCCGCTACATCTTCGGGCTGGAGCATGGAGGGATACGATTCGGGCGGCGGGGGCGTTGGGCGCAAACGCAGCAGCGGCGTTGCGATTTCGCCGGGGAGGATGGCGCAGGCTCGGATGCCGTTTGGACCTTCTTCGGCATTGATCGCTTGCGTCAAGCCGCGCTGTCCAAACTTGGAGGCTGTGTAAGCGGCGCCGGCCAGTGGCGAGCCCCAAATTGCTGCGTCGGAGATGATGTTGATGATGGTGCCAGATTGCTGCTTGCGCATGGAGGGCAAGAAGGCTTGGACGGCGTGGAAAGCGCCGTTCAGGTTGGTGCGGACGATTCGGTCATAATCTTCCTGCGACAGTTCGACGAGCCGGCGCTTGGGCGTGTTGGTGCCGGCGGCGTTGACCAGGAGCTCGACTTGTTGGCCGAAAGCGCCGAGAACTTCTTCGGCGGTTTTGTCAACGGCTTTGTGGTTGCCGACATCGACGGCTCGGCAAAGGCAGTCTTCCGCGCTCAAACCGGCAGCTTTGGCAGTTTCCCTGAGCGTCTTTTCGGTGCGGCCGAGCAAGGCAAGCCGCCACCCTTGCCCGGCCAAGGCAATGGCCACAGCTCGCCCGACACCGGTTCCCGCGCCAGTAATCACTCCGACTTTCTTCATGCCCTGCAATATGCCCGGCTTGCTGGCGAACTCAAGAACCGGGCGGCGTGCTGCCCTAAGCACTGGCAACGAAAAGCTGTTCAATGTTTCTTTGTCGAGATATTGGCACAGAATCTGCTGTCTTCCTCCCTTTAAGCAATAATCAAAAAACTAGTTAGCAGATGTTCTTTCTAAAAATGAAAATGTATCGACTTTTGAAAGGGCGCGATTTGCCGTCGGGCAAGGGGTTTTGCCGAGTGAAGATGATGGTTTTTTCGCGAAATCGACGTTGTTGGGCACTGGCTGCGGGTTTGTTGGCCGCTTGCTTTGCCACTCCGGGACAAGCTAAAGGCTGAAGGCGACGAGGGGATAACGCCCTTTGCTTTTGTCGTGAGCCGGAGTGGGGATGTGTCAGATGCTGCCGCTGTCCGATGGTTGGTATCGGGAAGCGGCAGCCGGCAAACTGACTGGGACGATTTTTCCGCAATAAGTATTTGTGGGCTTAACAGGGTGACGCGCAGGCACTCGACCGGTTGACCGGCACCCGTCTTGACAAAAAATCCAATCCTGTGCCTCCTGTCCATCCATGTGTCTCAAACGAAATCGCCCTCCAAAACCCTCAAAGCCCACAAATGCTTATCGCGGATTTTTCCTCTGAATCCGTTGATTTTTCGGTTGTGGCTTGGGGCGAGAACAAGCATGGGCAAACGGATGTGCCGCCGGGTTTGGGCGGTGTCAAGGCGATAGCGGCGGGATATGCCCATACAGCATTGCTGCGGAACAACGACACGGTCGCGGCCTGGGGAGGCAATTGGTATGGCCAGACGGATGTGCCGCCGGGATTGAGCGGTGTCAAGGCGATAGCAGCGGGATGGGATCATAGCGTGGCGTTGAAGAGGAATAGCACGGTTGCGGCTTGGGGGAGCAACAAGCACAGGCAAACGGATGTGCCGCGAGGCTTGAACGGCGTTACAGCCATTGCTGCAGGGGAGTATCACACAGCGGTCTTGAAGGCGGACGGCACGGTTACCGCTTGGGGGAGCAATAAGCACGGGCAAACAGCTGTGCCGCAAGGCTTGAGCGGCGTCACCGCCATCTCGGCAAGAGGCTGGCATACCGTGGCCTTGAAGGCAGAGGGCGCAGTCGCGGCTTGGGGAAACAACGAACACGGGCAAACAGATGTGCCGCCCGAATTAACCGGCGTAATCGCCGTTGCCGCGGGAGGATATCACACAGCGGTTTTGAAGACGGACGGCACGGTCGCGGCTTGGGGAAGCAACCAATACGGGCAAACGGATGTGCCGGATGGTTTGAGCGGTGTCACCGCCATCGCTGCTGGGAGCCGGCATACTGTGGCCTTGAAGGCAGACGGAACCATTGCGGCTTGGGGTGGGAACTGGGAAGGCCAAACGGATATGCCAGACGGTTTGACCGGCGTGGCGGCCATCGCCGCGGGATGGAGCCACACAGCAGCGTTAAAGACGGTTTCGGAAGGGATCGTTTTTGCGCCCGGAGAAACGTCCAAAACCCTTCAGATTGACATTCAAGGCGACCTGGAGCCGGAACCCGATGAATCATTCACTGTGCGCCTGCACTCTCCCAGCGCCGGAGACCGGCTGGCCGTTGCGGTGGCCGAGGGTGTGATTCAGGATGACGACGGCTACTATCGAGCCGACATTGCAGTGTATGCCGAGGGCGCCCCGATGCCCAACGGCGGGCGGTTGGATTTCGGCACTGTGCTGCTCGGTTCAACGGCGGAGTGGAGCTTGCAAGTTCGCAATCTGGGCAACATTGATTTGAAAGACATCCGCCCGGCCATCTCTGGTGAACAGGCGGCCGATTTCGAGGTCGTCCTGCTGCCGATGGCCGGCCTGTCTCCCGATGCGGCCGCGGATTTGACAGTGCGGTTCTCTCCGCAAGGCGCAGGCAATCGAACTGCCGCGCTGCAACTTTTCAGCAATGCCCCGGTGAAGAATCCCTTTACAATCGCACTGGGCGGGAACGGCGAAATCAACGTCCAACTAATGGAAGTCGGCATTGAAACGCAGGCGCCGAACTTCGTCACCGTTGGCTTCCGCATCATTGATTCAGAAGGCCAAGGCGTGAACCTCCCCAAGGCATTGATCAAACGCCCGGGCTTTTTCAAGGTTCTGGAAGACGGCGTCCCCTTGTCCTCCACTGAATCCTTTTTGCAAACGGCCAAAATAGACGAAGTACCTTCGGTAATCCGGACTGTGCTGGTTTTGGACAACAGCTTTTCGGTTTTGAGTGAATTGCCAGCAATCAAGACAGCGGCCAAGCGCATCATCGCCGACGCCCTCCCGGATCAAGAGTTTGTGGTTTATAGCTTTTCCAGCACAACCAACCTCCTGCAAGATTTCACCGGCGACACCGCATTGTTGGAAAGCGCCGTTGACGCCATCGACATCGGGCAGGCAAGCACGGATTTATACGGCGCAATTCGAACCGGATTAGGGCATTGGACAGATTGACCGATCCCGGCGAAGTCGTGCGCGGCTTCCTGGTTGTCCTGACTGACGGACGCGACACAACCGGGCGGCATACGCTCGACGACACCCTGATGGACCGAGGCGAACGCCAAGTCTTCACCGTCGGACTCGGCTCGGAAATCGACCCGGCAATCCTTCAGCAACTGGGCAACGCCGGTTTTTTTGCCGTCAGCCATATCGGAGAATTTGGAAGCCGTCTTCGCCGGAATCCAACGACAGATTCTCGCCGACGCCAACAGCTTTTGCTGGCTCAACTACGCCAGCCCAAAGCGGGGAGACGCCACCCGAAAACTCGCCATCAGCATCCCCGAAAACACCGACACCAGCCTCGAAGCCACCCTCGAACTGGAGTTTAACAGCGGCGAGTTTGCTGACTTGACCGGCGGCCTGCTTGTCAATCGAGGCGTCGCTACTCCCGACGGCATCGAAAGCATCGCGATTCAAGGGAACACGCCATTCCTCGCAGAAGCCTTCACCCTATTGTCAGCCACCGCTCCCGTCTATGCCTGGGAGTTGGCAAATCCGACAGTGGCACAAATCGCCGTCCTAGACAGCAGCTGGCAAATTCAAATCAATCCCCTAGCCAACGGCACAACAACACTCACCGTGAGGGACACAGCCAACGAACCGATTTTGGGAAGCGCCTATCAGCGAACTTTGAGCCTTACCGTGTCGAGAATTGTGCCGGTGAAACTATTCCTGCCGCAGCGAATTTCGGACGGCAGTCTCGCCTTTTCATTCGGCTACGCGGACGGCTCGGCAATGCAGCCGGGGGACGAAACACGATTTTTGATTCGTTCCACTGCGGACTTTCAGTTTTGGACAACGGATGCTGCCCCGCCGGCCGGCCGATACTTCCAAGTAGTAGAAAAACCGCGGCAAAACTGAACGGCGGCTCGGCGCTCGGCTTGTCATCTCCGGGGGGATGGTTTAGGTTGGCCGGCATGTTTGATTCGCTGACGGGCAGGTTGCAGGCTGCCTTCAAGAACCTTCGGGGGTTGGGAAAGATTTCAGAGGCTAATGTTGCGGAGTCGCTGCGGGAAGTACGCCTGGCTTTGTTGGAGGCGGATGTCCATTTCAAGGTTGCTCGTGATTTCATCGAAAACGTCAAGGAGAAAGCGATTGGGAAGAAAGTTATTCAAAGCATTCAACCCGGTCAACAGATCATCAAGATTCTTCACGACGAGTTGGTTCGGCTGTTGGGTGAGGCTAACGAGGCCCTGGTGCTGGAGCCGCCGCCGGTGTCGATTTTGATGGTGGGGCTTCACGGCTCCGGGAAAACCACTTCCAGCGGCAAGTTGGCCAAGTGGCTGATCAAGGAAGGGAGAAGGCCGCTGCTGGTTGCGGCGGATGTTTATCGGCCGGCAGCGATGGAACAATTGGAAACGCTGGCGAAGCAGTTGACACTTCCGGCAGTCATCATGCGCGGCGAAAGCAACGTGCTGAAAATCGCCAAACAAGCGCAGAAAGAAGCAGCTGCCCAAGAACGGGACACGGTGATTTATGATACCGCCGGGCGATTGCAGATTGACAAGCCGCTGGTGCAAGAACTGGTCTGGCTGCGGGATTTGGTGTTGCCGCAAGAAATTCTGTTGGTGCTGGACTCGGCCACCGGCCAAGAAGCGATCAACGTGGCGAGCCATTTCAACAACGCGCTGGGAATTAGCGGCTGCGTCTTGACCAAACTGGACGGGGACGCGCGGGGCGGGGCAGCCTTGAGCATGAAAGCCGTCACCGGCAAACCAATCAAATTCATCGGCACAGGAGAAAAACTCGACAACTTCGAAGTCTTTCATCCGGAGCGAATGGCCGGTCGCATTCTAGGGATGGGCGACGTGGTGAGCCTGGTGGAAAAAACCGCTGAAGCCGTCAACATCGACGAAGCCAAACGCATGGAAGAAAAAATGCGTCGAGGAGATTTCACCTTGATGGATTTTCTCAATCAACTGCGGCAAATGCGCCGGCTAGGCTCCCTAGAATCCGTCGTGCGCATGCTTCCCGGGGGTGGCGATATTCTCCAAAACGACCTTTCAAAACAGGAAAAAGACTTTCGCCGAATGGAAGCGATGATTTGCGCCATGACGCCGGCCGAACGATTGAAGCCGCAAATTTTGAACGCCCGCCGCCGGCAACGCATCGCCGCCGGCAGCGGCGTGCGCGTTTCCGAATTGAACAATCTGCTGAACCGCTTCGGGCAAATGCGCAAGATGATGAAGAAAATGGGCAAATCACAGAAAATGCTGCGGCGGCTGGGCGGCAGGATGCCGGGACTACCGTTCCCCTAGCCGCGACAACGGGGAAATCGAGCAAGAGGTCGGACGGATCAAAAATCAACGAGACGAGTTCTCAATGGCATGTAGTAGATAGAAGAATGATATAAGAAGCGCAATCTATGGATATAATTTCTGTATGAGTCGGCATAATACCCGGTTCAGGAAATCCGCAAACTTGAGGTTGAAAGGACCAAATTCGGGAGAGACTTGAAAAGTCATTTATGACAGATGCCAAAGCAAACCTAAAAGAACGCGAGCAAGCAGTGGAGAATTTGGTAAAGCCATTGCAGGATAAGATCGAGACTTTGGAAAAAGCACGTATAGACAGTGCTGCAGCTTTGCGTCAGCATATTGAAACATTGGTGAAACCGAACAATGCGCTTTCAGAACAAACGCATAGTTTGTCATCTGCTCTTACGCATCGTCCGCAAGTGCGAGGTCAATGGGGCGAAATGCAGGTAGAGAGAGCGCTTGAACTATCCGGTTTGACAAAGGGGATTCACTATGAAACCCAGAAGGCTGATAATCAAGGGCAACGGCCGGACTTTATCATTCATATACCGCACAATCCGAACATTATCTTAGACTCGAAGGTTTCACTGAACGCTTACATGGAGGGGGCGAAGGCTAAATCTGATGAGGATCGAAATAATTGCTTGGAACGCCATGCACAGGCTATGAAGAAGCATAACTCTAACCTGGCAAGCAAAAATTATCAAAATAATCTGCCGTCTTCTGTGGATTTTGTGGTGATGGTAGTTCCAGGATTTGTGCTATCGCCAGCGATTGAACGAGATTCCGGTCTGCTAGAGCGCGCAAGATCAGGTAGTGATTGTTGCTTACTCTACTTTGGTTGCTTTGCTGCGGTGTGTGGCGATGGGGTGGCAGGAGCGGACTGTTGCAGATGAATCGTTGAAGATAGGTGCATTGGGGAAGGAGCTTTATGAGCGGTTGTCGGTTTTTGCAAGCCATTTGGCTAAGGTAGGAGAGTCGTTAGATAAGGGGTTTTGAAATACAACGATAGTATAGGATCTTTCGAGTCGAGTGTTATACCGCAAGCGCGGCGGTTTTCGTCTCTGGGTGTGAAGATAACTAAAACAATGCTAAAATTACAACAGTTCGACAAAAATGTTCGGCCGTTGAAGGGGGCGCCGGGTTCAAGTTTTGCGGATGGTATTTCTGGCGCAGGATTAGAGGTTTCCCAATTTGGATTTTCCGATGAGTCGTTGTAGGAATTTGGGGCGGTCTGCTCTAGCTCGGACACTTCGCCGGGATGAGTGGATTACTTCAGCGGCCGGGCGCCGGGCATATAGTGGGGACAAATGGTTTGCTTCGGCTTTGCCGGATGCGGTGGCGCTGCCTCGGGATGCGGAGACGGTTTCCCGGATTCTCGGCTATGCGTATCGGCGGGGGATTCCGGTAGTGGCTCGCGGGGCGGGCTGTGGTTATGTCGGCGGTTGCGTACCGGTTCGGGGGGGGATTGTGCTTTCGACGGAGCGGATGAATAGGATTAAGGAGATTAGCGTTGGGGATTTTGTGGGTGTGGCGGAGCCAGGGGTGGTGACGGCAGTTTTTCAATCGGAGGCGGAGCGGCGGGGGCTTTATTATCCGCCGGATCCGGCGAGCCGGGGCGATTGTAGTTTAGGCGGCAACATTGCTACTAATGCTGGCGGTCCGCGTTGTCTCAAGTATGGGGTGACTCGGGATTATGTGTTGGGTTTGGAGGTGGTTTTGGCGGATGGGACGGCGGCGCGGCTGGGGGGCAGGTGTCATAAGAACAAGACGGGGTTTGATTTGCATCGGTTGTTTGTGGGCAGCGAGGGGTTGCTTGGTGTGGTGACAGAGGCGACTTTGAAGTTGTTGCCGAAGCCGCTGTTTCGGGCTTGTCTTTCGGTGGGGTTTTGTTCGATGAAGGCGGCGGCTGAGGCTGTCCGGCGGGTGTTTGCGGAGGGGTTTTTGCCGGCGGCGCTTGAAGTGGCGGATGCATTCACTTTGGCGGCGAGTCGACGGCGAACGGGCAGCCGATTGTTTGCGGGTTGCCAGGCGCATGTTATTGCGGAGTTGGACGGGCGGGAGCGGGCAGTGCGTTCTGATTTGTCAGCTTTGGGGCGCGTCTTCAAATCGCTCGATCCGGTCTTTGTTCGGCGGGGTTACGGTGAGGCGGGGTGCGAGGTGGTTTGGCGGATAAGGCGCGAGTTTTCGTTTAGCTTGCGGGATACCGGGTTAACCAAACTGAACCAGGATGTTGTAGTGCCGCGCAGTCGGTTGGAGGATTTGTTTGCTTTTGCTGCCCGCTTGCAGAAGAGGCATGGGATTTCGGTAGCTTGTTTTGGCCATGCTGGGGACGGCAATATCCATGTCAACATTATGGCGGATTTGAGCTGTCCAGGCGGGGAAGCGCGGAGCCGGAGCATGGTGGATGAGTTGTTCCGGCGGGTTTTGGGTTGGGGCGGCGCGGTGACGGGGGAGCATGGCATCGGCATGGCGCGGCTTCCTTGGTGGGAGCTTGCGGCGGCGGAAACCGTCCGCAAGATGCACCGGCAGGTTAAGCAGGCGTTGGATTCCCGGCAAATTCTCAATCCGGGGAAGTTTGTCTGACGGCGCGGCGGGTGGGTTATTTGGTGAGGAGCTTGACGAATGCCTTCTGGGATTCCGGTGTGACGACGAGGTAAACGGTGTCTTCGGCCTGAAGTTTGTCTTTGCCGGAGGGCACAATCGAGAGCTGTTCATCGGGTTGTTCGCGCACGAGGCCGACGAGCGAGCCGCCTTTGGGCCATGTAATTTCCGAGACTTGTTTGCCGGCGGCGGCGGCGTCTTCTTTGATCGTCAGTTGGATCACTTCGATGTTGGCTTGGAGCTGGGCGATTTTGTGGAATTTATCCGTTTTGACGAAGCGAAGGAGGTCGCGGTTGGACACCAGGCGGGGACTGACGGCACCCAGGATGCCCAGGCGTTCGCGATTGCGGCCGACGGCGCGGGCGACATCCGGCCGGTGGATGAGCGTCAAGCAGTATTCGGCGCCCAGGCTCTTGGCCTGCAGACAAGTCATGACATTGTCTTCATCGTCCGGGCTTGCGGCGATGAAGTAGTCCGCCTCGCCCACTTGCTCTTCTCGCAGTTGTTGAAGCGAGGTGGCATCGCCGTGGATGATGGTCGTGTCTTGCAGGCGGTTGGAGAGGCGGTTGCACTCGGCTTCTGATTTTTCAATGATGCGGACTTTGGCGGAGGTGTCTTCAAGTGTTTCCGCGAGCACCAGCGCGTATTCCCCGCCGCCAAAGATGACGATGTTCTTCTCGGCGCTTTGTTTGGTTTCGGGGTCGATTCTCTCAATGAATTCCTGGATGCGGGCCGGTTCGCCGAAGAGTGTTACGATGTCGCGGGCTTCGAGGCAGTCGTCGCCTCCCGGAATGAGGTTGCCTTTGTTGCGGTAGATGGCGGCGATGCGGATTCCCGGAGGGAGATCGAGGTCGGCCAGGGGCTTTTGAATCAGGTCGCTTTCGGGCAATACCTCCAACTGATGCAATTCGATACGCCCGCGGGCGATTTCCTCGGTGGCCATGCTTTCCGCTTCCGGGTTGCGGATGAATTTAACGAGTTCCACAGCGGCCAGCCGTTCGGTGCTGAAGAGATAGTCGATGCCGAAATGTTCCCGGTAGTTGAGCAGCAATCCGCTGCGTTCGACGCTGGCATGAACCCGGGCGATTGTTTTCTTCGCGCCCATCTTTTTGGCGATAGAAGCCGCCACTAGGTTTGTGTTGTCGTGCCGGGTGATGGCGAGGAAGAGTTCGCAATCGGCCACGTGATTTTCGGCAAGAACCGAGGCGGAAGCCCCGTTGTCGCAAATGACGGTGGCATCTAGTTTTTCGCGTAGCAAAGCGGTGGCCTCTTCGCTGCGGTCGATCAGAGTAATGTTGTGCAATTTACTCGAGAGGCTTTGCGCCAGATGCTTCCCAACCTCTCCCGCCCCCACGATGATGATATTCACTCGGCGGCAGTGTCCGCAATTTCCCATCGCCTGACGAGTGTTTTTCTGGCTTTACGGTCTCGGCTAAGAGGGAGCAAAGCGGCGGCCGGCTTTGGCGGGGTTCAGGATTTTTTCGGGCTGGGGCGGAAGGGTTTTGGCGGCGGCTCCGGCTTGCCGAGGGCGCGGGCGGCGTTGCGGAAGTGGAGTTTGGCGACTTTGCCCAATTCGGTTTTGCTGTGGGTTTGGAGGAATTTTTTGGCGGCGGCATCGACGGTTTTTGAGGCGCCTTTGGGGAGGGCAAGGCCGTATTGTTTTTCTAGTTGGCGGCGGCGTTGGAGGAAGGCGTGCCGGGACAGGATGGAGGCGGCGGCAACGGCGATGTCGGCTTCGGCTTTGTGGCGCTGGAGGAGTTTGATTTTTTTGCCGGCCTGCATGAGGGCGCGTTCGGTGAGGGTTTTGCTGTGGGCGAATTGATCGCTGATGGTGATGGCGGGCGGGGGGGACATTCGGTGGCTTTGGTTCAGGAGGTTTTCAATTGCTCGGGCGTGTCCCCAGGCGAGGAGGCGGTTGACGGAGGCCGTGCTTTTGTGAAGGCGGTTGTAGGCTTCGTTGCCGATGGGAACGGTTGTGTGCACGCAGCCCGGCGTTTGGACAATCTGTTTGGCGAAGGCGGCGATTTTCCGGTCCGAGGTGATTCGCTTCGAATCCTGAATGCCTTCCGCTTCAAAGATTTTGACGATGGAGGCGTTGACATAAACGCCTGCGATGCAAAGGGGGCCGAAGAAGTCGCCTTTGCCACTTTCGTCGATGCCCAACCGGGGAATCAAACGTTCGGGTTGCAGAATGTCTTCGTAGCCGAGCGCTGCTTCGCCGAGGACTTCCGGTTCGAGAACGAAG
Organism: uncultured Pedosphaera sp.; assembly: GCA_965214825.1. Classification (GTDB taxonomy): domain Bacteria; phylum Verrucomicrobiota; class Verrucomicrobiia; order Limisphaerales; family AAA164-E04; genus UBA2970. The sequence continues at coordinate 3,503,927 of OZ243981.1, read as the reverse complement.
TGGACAAAGTCTTGCGTTCCCTTCCCTTGAACCAGGAGCTTGCCGCTGTGGTAGAGCGCGATGTTGATCTTTTCGCGGCTTGCTGCAAACTCGGTGTAGGCCAGCGGCCGGAAGGCATAGCCCTTTTGTTCGAGGATGCGAGCCAGCAAACGGCCTTGTTCGGGGCTGAGCTTGCGGGTGTAAGTGGTTATCTCTTTGGCTGACGGATTCGTCATGGCAACAACAGCGGGACATAATGCCTGAAGCGGCGGCCATCGTCAAAAACCTGCTGACATGGTATCACCGCAATGCGCGCGACTTGCCCTGGCGCCGAAGCGCGGACGCTTACGGGATCTGGATTGCGGAAGTCATGCTGCAACAGACCCAAGCCCATGCGGTCATTCCCTACTGGGATCGCTGGTTGGCAGCGTTGCCAACGATTGAGGCATTGGCGGAAGCCGATCCTGATCGAACGCTTAAACTGTGGGAAGGGCTGGGCTATTACGCCCGCGCGCGCAATCTTTTGAAAGCGGCCCGAGTGATTCAGCAGGCGCACGCAGGCCGTTTCCCTGAACGATTTGAGGACATTTTGGCCTTGCCGGGAATCGGCCCCTACACAGCGGGAGCGATTGCCAGCATCGCCTTTGGCCAAGCCCAACCGGTGTTGGACGGCAATGTGATCCGCGTGCTGTGCCGCGTGGATGGAATCGCCGATTGCGTCGAGCAACCGGAAGCGAAGCAGCGCCTGTGGCATCGAGCCGAAGTTCTGGTCCGTTGCGCCGCCCGTATCGGAACGCCGTTGTTGCCGCTAAGCCCGCGGAGGGCTCCCAATCGAAAGCCGAACCCGTGTGGCGATTTCAACCAATCTTTGATGGAACTCGGCGCAACCGTTTGCCGGCCGCGCCAGCCGCTCTGCAGCTCATGCCCGCTTCGGCGCGGCTGCCTGGCGAGAAGGAGCGGTTTGGCCGAAGCGCTGCCCCGTCTGGGGAAACGGCGAAAAAGCGTGCGGCGAAATCACGCGGCCATTGTGCTCCGCAAGCGGGGAAAGTTCCTTGTCCGGCAACGGGCGGCGGGGAAGATTAACGGGTTGCTCTGGGAGTTTCCCTCCAGCGAAATCGGCGCCGCCGACCCGGACGGCTTCCGGTGGATGGAAAAAGTTTGGCGACAACGGCGACAATTCTTGAAGTTCCTAGGCGAAATCAAACATTCGATTACAACCAATCGAATCACGCTTAAAGTGTATGCGGCGGAGATGAAGCGGGGATTCCGCAATCCCGGCGCTTCGTATCGCTGGGTTCCACTCGCCGAGCTGGAGCGCTTGGCCTTCACCGGCGCTCATCGGAAAATCATTCACTGGATTGCGGCGGGGACGGCTGCCGATCCTGCTTTCAATCCAGCGGAGGCTGTGGGATTGTCCCGCAATGGCTAACAGACCCTGAGCGATGAATGACGGGGAAGACAAACTTTTGTGCGGTTTGATAGCGGCTCCATTCACACCGTTTCATCCCGATCTCTCGTTAAATCTTGATTTGATCGGTGCTTTTGCTAAGCACCTGAAATCGGCAAATGTAACCGGCGTCTTCGTGTGCGGGACGACTGGCGAGTTTGCTTCGCTGACGCTTGCCGAGCGGATGCAAACGGCTGAAGCCTGGGTTCGGGCGGCCCGCAGAGAGGGATTGAAAGCGGTGCTGCACGTCGGCGACAACTGCCTTGCCAACGCAATGGAACTGGCCGCTCATGCCGAAACACTGAAGGCGGACGGTTTGAGCGCAGTTTCGCCCAGCTACTTCAAACCGACTTCTGTGGAATCTCTCGTCGATTTTCTGGCAGCAACGACTGCAGCGGCGCCCGGCCTGCCGTTTTACTACTACGATATTCCCAGAATGACCGGCGTGAACCTTCCGGCTTCCCAACTCATTCGGCAAGCCCGGCAACGCATCCCGACCTTCCGAGGGCTCAAGTTCACCAACCTGGACTTGGCTGAGTGGCAACGCTGCCTGGCGCTGGACGACGGCCGTCTCAATCTACTCTTCGGCTGCGACGAAATGTTGCTGGCGGCCTTGAGCCTCGGCCTTGACGGCGCCGTAGGCAGCACCTATAATTACCTCTCTCCGCTTTACCACAAAATGATGGTGGCTTGGCGAGAAAATGCGCTCCCAACTGCTCGAAAATGCCAACGGCAATCCGTCCGCCTGGTGTCCCTGCTGCGCAACTTCAACCCCTTGGCCGCCGGGAAATCTCTGATGAAACAAGTCGGCTTCAACTTCGGCCCCGTCCGTCCGCCGCTGCGCCCGCTTTCCGAGTCAGAACAGGCCACCTTTGACAGGGGAGTCGACCAGATCCGCATCTTCGACTAAAACGGCAACAGGAACAACAGGCAACTAGCGCCACCCGGCCATTGACGATGAACCGCAAAGCAATCAAAACAGCCTTGCAAACTGCCGAAGCCGCCGCGCGAGAAGCCGGCGAGCTGATGCGCCGACACCGGCACGCCACCAAACGCGCCCATTTTGTTAGTCAACACGACATCAAACTCGAACTGGACATCCGCTGCCAACAACGCATCGAAAAACGATTGCGAGCGGACCATCCGAACATTGCCATCCTGGGAGAAGAAGGTGAAAGCGGACTCGTCGAATCCCCATGCCGTTGGGTGGTCGATCCCATCGACGGCACCGTGAACTTCGCTTACGGCATCCCGCACGCCTGCGTTTCCATTGCCCTCCAAGCCCAACGCAACCATCCCGCCAAAACCGCCCAAGCCCGCGCCTTCGCCAACTACGAAACCCTCCTGGGCGTCGTCTTCGATCCCTTCATGGACGAAATGTGGACAGCCACCAAAAACAGCTCCGCCTGGCTGAACGGAAAAAAGATTTGTGTAAGCAACCGCAACCGGCTGGAAGAGTGCATTCTCGCCATCGGTTTCTCGAAAACCAAAAGCTCGATGGACTCCATGCTGCCCCACTTCAACCGCCTTGTTCACCGAGTCCGCAAAATGCGCATCCTCGGCGCCGCCGCCCTGTCACTATGCTGGGTGGCTGCCGGGCGGCTGGACGCCTTCGTCGAAAGCGGCGTGCGGCTGTGGGACATCGCCGCTGCCGGGCTCATCCTAGAACGCGCCGGAGGCGAGTTCTACTGCCGCCTTCTCGACGGCAATCGACGCTTCCGAATGATCGCCAACAACGGCCGCATCCGAAACAAAATCCAACGTTATTTCAAATAACTTCCCAATTGCCCGCAAAAGCTGGTTTTGCCGGCAACGCCTCCCCACGAAAGACAAAGCAAAATTCAAAAGCGCCCGGCACAAAAAAAACCGCCGGTTTCCCGGCGGTTGAAAGACACAAAACTCAAACGAAAAAGCTACTGCCCTGCTGCCTCCTCCAGCTGGCGCAGGGCTTCGTTCATTCGCCAATCCTCTTCGGCTTGAGATTCTTGCCGGTCCCGGAGTTGTACCTCCCGCCGTTGCTTGAACATCTCTCTTAATTCCGCCTGCTGTTGCTCCGCCGCTTCTCTCATTCCATACTGCATGATGGCAGCGGATTCGGCCGCTCGACGCATCGCGCTTTTTTGCGAACCGGACAGTTTGTCCGCGCCGCCCGCCATCGAAACCATCTGCGCGTAAGTTGTCGCCACTTCAAACTCTAACACTTGAAGCTGCGCCGGAATCAGAGATTCCCTGAATGCGTTCTGGCGTTCGTAGAATTCAACGAGCCGAGGCCGATCGTTCTCAGGAACCTGCTGAATGATCCATTCCTGATATTCTTCGTCGCTCATAGATTCCAGATCAACTTCAATGTCGTCAATTCGGAAAGAACTGATCGCTGCCTGGTTTGGGGATATTTGACTTGATGGAGAAGACGTTCCTTCCGATTCCGCCGGTTGACCCTCTTTTTCCTCGTAAAAGGAAAACTCGAAAATGATCGGCTTTATGGATTCTTTCTCCGCAAAATCTGGAATCTGACGTTCTATCTTCCGAATGCGTTTTCCGTAATCGCTTGCATAGGATCGCAGACGTTTAATGCTCGCTTTGTCAGTGAACAGCAGGGTGCAAATGAAAACCACCATAGCAGGCATGACAACAACAGCAGGAGCGGGCTCCAAACCAAAAAAGTACTTCATCCAACGATTCTTCAGTTTCATGATCTTCAACTCCTTTTTTTTACTTCAAAATAGGAGCGCGCTCCAAATTTTCAACTGCTTCGTTGTAATCCTCTTCCGCCTTAGACAAGGCTTTTTCAATCCGTCTCACAAGCTCTCTGTAAGATTCGTTCTGTTCTGGAGATGTGATCGTTGCATATTGCCAAACATATGATTGATCCCACTCATCGTTTTCGGAATCCCAAGTCCAAACATGTTCCGTCCCGTAAATGTTAACTCACCCGCCGATGATTGGATGCGTTACCAGTCGTCAGTAAGTCTCTCCGCAACTCCAATCCAAAGCGAATTGGGTTTCGAGAGGTCAACTGTTTTTGCGGTGTTGCGGACATTGTGTGACCCGTTTTCCGGTTCGAGTTCGTCTTCTGCGGCATAACGTTGCTTTCGACAAACATTGCACTGTTTCGGTCTTATTCGTTCGACTTGCGGCGTGACCGGCGCCGGGCCGCTAAGAACGTTTCACAGGCAAAAAGCGAGGAAACCCGCTTATTTATCCAGATGCCAGAGAGAGTTTCGAATCTTCCTCCGATACTGACAAACACACTGTCCTATTCAGCAGGAGCCCCGACCAATGGGCGCCTGCGAAACGTTCTTGAAAGGCTAACCTAGCCGAATCCGGGAGCGTATCTAGCCTTTTTTGAAAATTTTTCGTTTTTTTGCTGGGGGAATTTTTGAGGGATTGCCGGCGGGAGAGACGGGAGTTGCGAGTTGCTCCCAGCATTTTGCGGCGGCGGTTTTGATTTTTTCCTTTTCATTGCGGGCGCAGGATGAGAGAAAAGGGCTGCAGCGGACAGTATGAATCGGAGAAGGAAACGGATATGAAAAGAATAGCGAGTGTGGCGTTGACGGGAGTGGTATTGGCGTTTTTTTCGGGAGTCGGCATTTGCAGCGCGGAGGAAGAACGCGAGCCGGCGATCCAGGTGATGAGTTTCAACATCCGTTTTGGCACGGCGGAAGACGGGATAAACAGTTGGCCGCATCGGCGTTATTTGGTGTTGGAAACGATCGAGCTGTTTGGCCCGGATTTGCTGGGGGCGCAGGAGGTGTTGGAGTTTCAGGCGGCCTTTCTCAAGGAAGGTCTCAAGGGCTACGGTTTTCATGGGGCGGGGCGGGACGACGGCACGGCCAATGGTGAGTTCGTTCCGATTTTTTATCGGCTCGACCGGTTTGAGCTGCTGGATTCCGGGCATTTTTGGCTGAGCGAAACGCCGGCGCAGCCGGGGAGCCAGGGTTGGGATGCGTCGCTGCCGCGGATGCTGTCGTGGGTGGTTCTTCGCGATCGCAAAGGAAGGGGGCGGACGCTGGCGTTTGCGAACACGCATTTCGATCATCGCGGTTCCCGGGCGCGGCTGGAGTCTGCAAAGTTGGTTCGGCGATGGGCGGAGTCGATGGAAAAGAAGATGCCCGTGATTCTAACAGGGGATTTTAACACGACCGAAAAGGGCGCGCCTTACGCGGCATTGGCAAAGGCCGAGGGATTTGGCGGGGAGCCGTTTGTGGATGCTTACCGGGCGATACACCCGGAGAAAAGCCGGCACGAAAGCACTTATTCCCGCTGGACGGGCTGGCGCGAAGGGAGCCGCATTGATTGGATTTTGCACTCTTTGAAGTTCACCACCCTCAATGCGGCCATTAACTACACGAACGAGGCGGGGCGTTATCCGTCAGACCACTATCCCGTGCAAGCCGTCTTGCGCCACCGTTGAAGCGCGGTCAGCTTTTTTTGCGGTAGGGCGAGTGGAGGTTGAAGTAGATGCCGCAGAGCGGCGTGTCCGATTCCGTCTGGCTAAGGATGATGGTGATTTGGCGGTCGAGGGCGATGCCGTGTCGTAGGCCGGGGCTGCGGTTGATGTAGGCTTTGACGGCTTTTTTCATCAGGCGCCGGAGGGAGTCCTCGCAATCCTGGATGGGTTTGTCGAGGCAAATGACATACTTGTTGTAGTTTTGCAATGCTTCCGCAAGTTCCGCTTTAAAGGCTTCCGCGCTCAATTCCATCGGCGGGAGATTAAGGAAAACGGGGCGGTTGTAAACAGGCAGCGGGCAGTTTGTTTTAACGGCGGCCTTGCCCAAAGAGGGCGGCGCCCAGGCGGACAATGGTAGCGCCTTCCTCCACGGCCACTTCAAAATCCCCACTCATCCCCATGCTGAGCTGCGGCAGGGGAGCGCCCAAAATATCTTCGGCTTCCTGTTGGAGCTGCTTCAAACGGCGAAAATGCGGGCGGACGCTCTCTGCTTTCCGGCTCCAAGGCGCCATCGTCATCAAGCCATGAAGTTCGAGCCGCTCCAAGGCGTTGAGGTCCAGCAACTTCTCTAGCACCTCTTCGGGGCGGAATCCGTATTTGGCGGCCTCACCGGAAACGTTGACCTCAAGAAGCACAGGAAGTGTTTTGGCCAGTTTCTCGCAAGCGCCGTTGAGGGCTTGGGCGACGCGCTCGCTGTCAACACTGTGAACCATATTGGAGAGACGGGCAGCCTCGCGGCACTTGTTGGTCTGAAGATGCCCGATGAAATCCCAGCGAAGATGGCCGGGACATTGATTCGCCTTCCGTTGTAACTCTTGGACTTTGCTCTCGCCAAACAGAACTAAGCCGGCATCAGCGGCTTCGCGAATGCTTGCGGGCGCGTGCCCCTTGCCGACAGCGAGAAGCGCCACCTCTTCCGAAGCGCGGCCGGAACGCCGGCAAGCCCCGGCAATTCGCCGACGTATCTGTTCCAGGTTGGCAGCAATGCTCATGGGTTTGATTTAACCGACATTCGAAAACTTGCAAACCAGCAAGTTAGTAGTCAGTGGCTGGTGCAATGTGAGGCAGGCTAAAGTTGGTTGTCGGTTGTCGGTTCCCCACCGCCCCAAACGCTCTTCGAGTGCCTGCGCCACCTTCTGCTCAACGAGCGCCGCGGCGCCGCCAATGCAAGAGGGGGCCGAGCAGTCCGGGCATAAAAAAAGGCGCAGGGTTGCCTGCGCCTCTCACTCATTACGGATTATCAATCCCTAGCTACCAACATCCGCATCCGACGAATCGCCATCACCCGACGAGCTGTCTGTGTCTGGTGAGTCGCCCTCGCCGGATGTGCTGTCTGTGTCTGATGAGTCGCCCTCGCCGGATGTGCTGTCTGTGTCCGGTGAGTCGTCATCGCCGGATGTGCTGTCTGTGTCCGGTGAGTCGCCCTCGCCGGATGTGCTGTCTGTGTCTGATGAGTCGCCATCGCCGCTGGCATCTTCTTCTTCGCCTTCGCAGAGGCTCCCTTCTATCGTTCCGAGATTGCTTCCAGCCAGGCAGCCCAATCGGTCTGTCCCGCCGGATACGGCGCTCTCAGATGCGCTCAACCGGATGAAGCCGAAGTTGTAGCCCACCAAGCCCCCTGCCAATGATTGCCCTCTCACGGTGCCCGCGCTCTGCCCCCCAGACACTGTCCCTGAGTTCCAACCCACAAGGCCGCCAACAACTCGATCCCCCTCAACCGTCAGTCTCTCTATCCCGCTGTCTCTCACCGTGCCGAAGTTGTGTCCCGTCAACCCCCCGATGCTGCTGTGCCCTTCCACTCGTCCCCCTTCAACCGCGCTCCCTTCTATCTCTCCCCAGTTGATCCCGGCCAAGGCCCCAGCCCAGTGAACTCCGCTCACTCGAACTTCTCGCAGCTTCAAGCCCACAATCTCCCCAGAATAGCCTAACGCTCCGAACAAGCCCAAAGAAGACGCCCCCGCGGAGCGCTTCTGATACAGCTCAGTCAAGGCCAAGCCGTTCCCCGCAAAGCGGGCGTTGAAAGGCTGACTCTGATCTCCTATCGGCGCCCAGCCCGCCCCTTCGTCCCAATAGGCATCTGCCGCATTGAACAGCCCGTCTCCGTTGGTGTCGAAGCTCAAGGCCACCGCCAATTCATACCCGACGCAGCCGTCCGCGCAGCCCATCGACTCAATCGCGTTGGGGAAGGCCGCCGCGTAAGGCGCTTCCTCTTCTGCTTCATCGGCTTCGCCGTTGCCGTCCAAGTCCCATCGCACGGCGTTGAGCTGCGCCAATGTGCGAATCTCTATCAAGCCGTCTCCATCCGCATCGTAATCGGTTGGCAGCGCAGCAATGCGCAATTCGCCCGCCATCTGCCCGCCCAGGGTGTAGGTGCCTGGATGGAAGAAGCTGGCGTAGGTTGACTGCCGTTCGCCGTTGAGCGCCAAAGTGCTGCTGCCGCCTTGAACGTAGGTGAAGACGGTGCCAGCTGGCCAACCAACGCCGGCATCCTCCACGCTGGTGACGAGGGCGAACTTGTCCTTGCCCACCGCGCTGCGCAGGAAGTCGTTCAGGAACAGGCCGATGATGGTGAACTCAGTGGCTGGCCCTCGGTCGGCCTGCATGGAGAGGGGCGTCTCCAAAGGCACATATTGGGCGTCGTCCCAAAGGGTGTTTCGCTGGCCGGTGAAGGGGTTGCCGTTCACGCTGTTGTCGTAAAGCATCAGTTTGTTGGTGTTTTCCAAGCTGGCGTGGCTACTGGCGGCGATGCGCGCGCTGCCGTGCTGGAGGGCGCGGCTCCAAGAAGAAGCGGCGTTGGGGGCCGTCCATTGGCGTTCGGTGCTGCGCTGCGCGGTTTCGCCGAGGGAGAGCCGCATTCCGGCGGCATTGGCGCCTTCGGTGGCGCTCAGGGTCAGGATCAGACCAGTGGCCGGTGGCTCGGTCGGCTCGGTTGGCTCGAGCGGGTCGATTGGCTCGGTTGGCTCGGTTGGCTCGGGCGTCGGGCTATAAGCGCCGGTGTCGGTGACGGTCACGCGGACGAGTTCGCTCTCGCCGGAATCTTCGACAGTATGGCGGATGAGGATGTTTTCATCGGCGGTGTCTGCGTCTCGGAGGGCGGTGACGGAAACGGTTTGGAACTCGTTCCAGTTCTGCGGCATGAAGGTCAGCTCTGAGGGGCGGATGAAGATATTGGTGCTGCTGCTGGTCAGGAGGATTGACACGTTTTGCCGGCTGAGGGAGGCCCGGCGCACGCGGTAAATCTTGGTGGCGCCCTCGTTCAAGGAGAAGCGGGTGCGGCTGAAGACCAGCGGCGGCGCGTCGATATTCGTCGGGGGTATGTTGGGACTCGTTGGGGGTATGTTGGGACTCGTCGGCAGGACGTGGCGATCATCGTTTTGGATGGTGATCATGGCCGTGATGGTGTTGGTGGTGGTGGTGCCTTCTTCGTTTTCGCCGTTGTAGGTGACGCGCAGGCCGAATCGTTCGGCCTTCTCCAATTTCCGGTCGCCTTTGATGAGGATGGAGATGACTCGCCGGATCGGTGTTTCTCCGTCGGCAGCGAATAGTTCATTCCCCTCGGCGTCGATGGGCACCCCGTCGCGGGAGTATCGGAACTTGCCTCTGGTCGGGAAGTAATCTTCTCCAGCAGTCGCTTTGGCTATCGAAGAGTTGCCGAAGTTGACATTTGCCAGGTAGTCGAAGGTTTCGTAATTCGCCACGATGGGGACCTGGGTCTGTCTGGGGCCGTCCACCACATTGAGAGCCAAGCCGATGATGGTGTTGGCCCCGTTGCCTTCCTGGACAATGCGATTGACTGAGGCGAATTCCAGCCGCAGCGGGCCGTCATCGTCGCTGATGTCGATCACAAAGGGGTTGCCGCGCAGGTTGACCTCTTCCAATTTGTCCAAGTTGTCGAAGACCCCTTCCGGCAGGGAAGCTAACAGGTTGTCGGAGAGGTTGAGGCTGCGCAGGTTGGTGAGGCCGGCGAGGTCGCTGGTGTGCAGCCGAGTGATGTCCCGGCCGGAGAGGTCGAGGCTGGTGATGCTGGCCAATTGTTCGGCGGTCACGGCGCAGCCATCGGACACTCCGGCCAAAGCGCTGAGGATGCCGTTGACGACTTTGCCGCTCCGGCCGTGCAGGGGAGCGTTGGTGTTGCTCGGGCAGGTGAAGGAGCCTGTGTCCACAATCCTCACCGGCAAGTTCGTGGTATAGGCATTGCTCCCAATGCTGTAGGCATGGCGGATGGTTGTTGTGCTGTCGTCAAAGCCGTCGGGTCTTTTGGCGGTGACGGTGACGGTTTGCGGCCTTATTCCCCCCAGAAAAGGGTCCCAGTCGCTGGCGGTGAATGTCACGCGGCTTTTGTCGAGGGTGAGGAGGTCGGGGTCCGCCACAGTGAGGGCAACAGTGGTGGTGGAGGCGTTGGAGGGGAGCTCACCGTCCAGCACCAAGCGGTAGTGCTTGCTGGCGCCTTCGTTGACGGTCAGGCTTTCGGGGATGTTCAGTTGGGCGTCTGGGAGGACTCCGAAGGTGAGGGACCAACTCGCCAGCGAGCCGGTGCCACCGCTCAAAGAGTCTGAATCATCACTGATATACAGCTTCCATTCGCCAGTGGCGGCCCGGCCGTTAAAGCCGGCGAGCGAATTGCTTAAGGAAAGGTAAGACGGCAAGAGGCCTAGTTCCGTTGTTATTCCACCTCTACTTTCCGGCTGATATCTAGTCCCATCAACAAGCGCACTATCAACATCTCCAGGGGACGGGAAAGCTGTGCCGCTGTCGTCGAAGGTGAAGGTAATCTGATTCAAAGCTACAGGGGTGGTGGTACTTGTGGAGATGTCCGACATCAGGGCGACTACGGGGGTGCTGGTGCTGGTGCCCGGGGCGGCGAGGAAGATGTCGAGGTCATCAATAGCTGCGTGGGACAAGTTGTGTAGGGTGACGTTGACGTCGGTAATGGTGCCGGTGATAGTGCCCGGCACGGTGAGTGTGAGGGGAAAGGGATCGGTGTCGCCCTTATCGCCGGAGGCGGGGATGCGCCAGGTTTGCCCTGTGGCGGGGGTCGCGGTGAAGGTTGCGGCGGTAGCCTCTGAGGCGGTCAAAAGGCCGGCCAGGGCCAAAAGAGCGCTTTTCAACAGGGCGGCGATTTGGTTTTTGCGGTTTGATGTGCGATCGATTTTCATGGTCGTTTGCATTTTTCAACAGAAAATTTTTGGAAACTCTAACGCTGGGAGCCCACGTTGTCAATAACAAATGTCTCGGAAAATAACAAATTAACAAATGTCTCGGAAAAGGCCGAGTGGAGGAGTGGCTAGTGGGGCAGGCTAAGGTGGGGCAGACACTCGGAGAGTGGTTAGGGCGGAGGGGAATCAACTTCTTGTCTGCGCACGGGCAGGCTGGAAGCCTGCCCCACCTTATACCACCTTGTCTGTGTCGCCTTGTCTTGCGTGGGCGGAGGAGTTGTGTCAGGCTAGAGGGATGCGTGTTTTGATTTTGTTGGTGGGGTTGCTGGCGGGTTTGGGTTTGGCGCTGCGGGGCGGGGAGGCGGTTGAGCGGCCAAATATTCTGTGGATTTATTTGGAGGATGTGAGTGGTTGGTTCAGTTGCTATGGGGAGCAGTTGATTGAGACGCCGCATATTGACGGTTTGGCGGCTGGGGGGATTCGTTTTGAGCGTTTTTACACGCCTGCGGGGGTTTGTTCGGCGACGCGCTCGGCGATTATCGTGGGGGCGATGCAGACGAGTTTTGGAATTCATAACCACCGCAGCGGGCGGGCGGTGTTTCGGGGGCGGAGCATGGGGCCGGATTTTGATGATATTCGCTTGCCGGCGGGGGTGAAGACGTTGCCGGAGATTTTCCGGGCGGCGGGCTATTTCACGTTCAATGATTCGGGTAAGGATGATTACAACTTCCGGCACGATTTGGAGGCGATGTATTCGGTTCGGAAGCCGGGGACGCGCTGGCGGCTGAAACCGGCGGGGCGGCCGTTTTTCGGGCAGGTACAGTTACGTGGGGGGAAGCTGGGGCGTCGGGCGGCGGTGGTTGTGGATCGGGAGGTTGTGCCGGTGCCGCCGTATTACCCGGACACGGCGCTGGTGCGGGAGGAGATCGCCCATCATTACGATTGCCTGCTGCATGTGGACGGGCAGGTGGGGGAGATTGTCCGGGAGTTGAAGCGGGAAGGTTTGTATGCCAACACGGTGATTTTTTTGTTCAGCGACCACGGCTACAAGCTGCATCGGCACAAGCAGTTTTTGTATGAGGGCGGCATTCGGATGCCGTTGATTGTGGCGGGGCCGGGCTTGCCAGCGGGGACGGTTCGGCGGGATTTGGTGAGCGGGATTGACTTGGCGCCGGCGTGTTTGGCGTTGGCCGGCTTGCCGGTGCCGGCGTTTATGGAAGGGATGGATTTTTTGAATCCCAACCATTCGCCGCGGGCGTTTGTCGTGGCTGCCCGGGACCGCTGCGATTACACGATCGAACGGATTCGCGCCTTGGTGACGCCGCGCTTCAAATACTTGCGCAACTACCTTACCGACCGTCCCTACATGCAGCCCAATTACAAGGACGGCTGGCCGGTGTCTCAGGAGCTGCGCCGCCTGGCCGCTGCCGGGAAGCTGAACGCGACGCAGATGCAGTTTTTCGGCCCGCACAAGCCGGCAGAGGAGCTATACGATTTGCAGAACGATCCGCACGAAATCCGCAACCTGGCAGCCGAACCGCGATTCCGCAACGTGTTGGAAGCGCATCGGGAGCAGCTTCAGGCCTGGATTGCCGAGACAGGGGACCAAGGCTTGGCTGGGGAGTCGGACGCCGGCTTGCTGGCGGTGCTAAAACGCTGGGGCGACAAGTGCGTGAACCCGGAGTACGACCGCGTGCGCCCCTTGCTGAAGTAGAGGGATTGGCGCGGTTTCTCCCGCCGCCACATTACCAGGCAGGCGTCGCTGCCATCGGCCATTGATGGCTGCTGTTTCAGAAGATACCCTTGCTATATCGTCACGTCGGCCCTACTCGGGCGCGGCAAATGAGATTGTTGGTGGTTGTGCCGGATGGCGATAAAAGTTGGCGAAAAGGCGGGCGAGAATGGGTTTGACTTGGGCGGGGATTTGCGTTTGAGTCGAGGCATCCGTAGATGGCCAGGTATGGAGAGTGAGAGTTTTTATGAGTGAGGAACCAAATCAAAAGAAATCCGCTGTAAGCCGGCGGGGGTTTATTCAATCGTCTTCTGCGGCGGTGATTGGGGGCGCTGTCGCGCCTTACGCGGGGTTGCGGCTCGGTGTGCGGGGAGAGGGCGCCGAGACGATTCGTGTGGGGTTGATCGGCTGCGGTGGGCGCGGTTCGGGCGCTGCCCGGCAGGCGATAAAAGCCGATCCGAATGTGCGTTTGACGGCGATGGGCGATGTGTTTCCGCATCGGCTGGAGGGCAGTCTTCGGGGTTTGCAGCGAGCTGTCGGCGAGAAGACGGATGTCGATCCGGCGATGCAGTTCATTGGGTTGGATGCTTACAAGCAGGTGGTTGACAGCGGGGTGGATGCGGTGATTTTGACGGCGCCGCCGGCATTCCGCCCGCACCATCTCAAAGCGGCCATTGACGCTGGCAAGCACGTGTTCTGCGAGAAGCCCATGGCCACGGACGCGCCCGGCTTGCGGTCGGTGATGGCGTCGGTTGCCGAGGCGAAACGGAAGCGGCTGGCGATTGTGGCCGGTTTTTGCTGGCGCTACGACAGGCCGCGGCGGGAGCTTTACCGGCGGGTTCTCGATGGGGAGATCGGGGAGATTCGCTCCATTTACGCCACTTACTATACCAGCCCGGTGAACCCGATTGTTCCCGAAACCCAGCGCCGGCCGGAGATGACGGATTTGGCCTGGCAGCTCAAATACTGGCAGAACTTCCTTTGGCTGAGCGGGGACAGCATTTGCGAGCAGGCGATTCACAGCGTCGATAAAATCGCCTGGGCCTTGGGGGAGGAGATGCCGATTAAAGCCGTGGCCAACGGCGGGCGGCAGATTCCCGCTCACGGCGGCAATATCTACGATCATTTTTCGGTTGTTTATGAATATAAGAGCGGCCTTCGTACCCATCTCGGCAGCCGGCAAATTGCCGGTTGTTACAACGAGAACAAAGATTACATTTACGGCACCAAAGGGACGGGTCTCAATGGATGGCGTGATGCTCGCATTGAAGGGAGCAGGCAATGGCGCTTTCGCGGGCCGCCGGAAGACATGTATCAAATCGAACATAACGAGCTGTTCGCGTCCATCCGCAAAGGCGAGCCGATCAACGATGGCGACCGCATGGTAACCAGTTGCATGATGGGGATTATGGGACGCATGGCTGCTTACACAGGCCAGGAAGTAACTTGGGAAGAGGCGATGAACTCGCAGGAGCAGTTGGTGCGGGACGATCTCCGCTGGGATATGGAATTGCCGGTGCGGCCGATGGCGCGACCCGGGCGAACCGCTGTGTTCTAAGCCGCTCTCTTTCCCGCTTGTGCGTCTGCGCGGCTTAAATCTACTGGTAGCGTGCCTGCTTTTGGCGGCGGCGTCCGCGCGTTCGCAGGAGGCTCCCCGTCCCAACATCGTGATTGTCATGGCGGACGATATGGGGTTTTCAGACATCGGCTGTTACGGCGGGGAGATTGAAACGCCTCACCTCGACAGATTAGCGGCGGACGGCCTGCGGTTCAAACAATTTTACAACACCGGCCGATGCTGCCCCACACGGGCAAGTTTGCTGACTGGGCTCCATCCGCACCAAACAGGCATCGGCCATATGACCGAAACGCCGGAACACCCCAGCCCCTTGGAGGACGAGCCTTACCAAGGCTACTTGAACGACCGCTGCGTCACCCTGGCGCAAGTCCTGAAACAAGCCGGCTACCATACCCTGATGAGCGGCAAATGGCATCTGTCCTACCACCGCAAAGAGGGATGGCCACTGCAACGAGGCTTCGACAAATACTTCGGCATCCTCGCCGGAGCCAGTCACTACTTCAAACCCGAAGGCCGCTGTGGATTGACTTACATGAATACCCCGGCCGAGCCACCGGCAGAATTCTACACCACGGACGCCTTCACCGACTACGCTTGCCAGTTCCTCGAAGAAGCCCTGGGGCAAGAAGCCAAACCCTTCTTCCTCTACCTGGCCTACACAGCGCCCCACTGGCCCTTGCAAGCCAAACCGAAAGATTTGGCAAAGTATGAAGGCAAATACGCAATCGGATGGGAAGCCCTCTCCCGCCGGCGGCTGGAACAGCAACGCGCGATGGGCTTGATTGATCCGGCCTGGAAACCCGCCTCCCACGAAGGCCCGAAATGGGAAACGCTCAGCGCCGAACAAAAACGCATCCTCGACCTGAGAATGGCAGCATATGCCGGCTGCGTGGACGCCATGGATCAAAACATCGGCAAGCTGACAGCCAAACTAAAAGAACTGGGGCAGTTCGACGACACATTATTCTTCTTCCTATCAGACAACGGAGCCTGCGCCGAAGGCGGCATCCTGGGCGCTGGCAGCGAAGAGAGCATCCGGCAACCCCGGAGCACTCGCGGGACAGCCGGCCCTCGCTACGGACGGGCTTGGGCGAACGCTTCCAACACCCCCTTCCGCCGTTACAAACGTTTCGTCCACGAAGGCGGCATGGCGACGCCGCTCATCGTCCACTGGCCGGCGGGCATCGCGCCCTCCCGCCGCGGCGGCTGGGTGGAAGCCTTCGGCTACTTGCCTGACTTCATGCCCACCTGTTTGGAGCTGTCAGGCGGTGAATATCCAAGTCATTTCGGCGGCTCAGCAATCCTGCCGCATGCGGGCCAATCCCTGGCGCCCTTGCTGACAAAGGGCGATTCGCCGATCCATCCCGGCCCCGTCTTTTGGGAGCACGAAGGCAGCCGAGCCTTGCGGGAAGGAGATTGGAAACTGGTTTGGAGCGGGGCCGGTCCTTGGGAACTTTACAACCTGGCATCGGACCGGACGGAGATGAAGGACTTGGCCGGCCGCCGACCGCGTTTGGCCGCCGACATGCAACGGCGTTGGGAAGGCTGGGCGCGACGAACCGGCGTTCAATTCCAAACTTCATTCAACTACTACCAAATGCTCAAACGTTACCGGAAAACACGAGCGGCGCCATAGCCGGCGCCACCTTTGCCTGCTGCTTAAAACGCTGCAAGTCCGCAACCGTTTATGGCGTTCTTTCTCGCGATAAGCATTTGTGGGCTTTGAGGGTTTTGGAGGGCGATTTCGTTCGAGACACATGGATGGACAGGAGGCACAGGATTGGATTTTTTGTCAAGACGGGTGCCGGTCAACCGGTCGAGTGCCTGCGCGTCACCCTGTTAAGCCCACAAATACTTATTGCGTTCTTTCTGCTTGACGGAATCCGATGCGGCCTTCAGAGTGCCGTCTTTCTTGTCATGCCATTTCAATCCCGCCGATTTATACGCCTTCTTTTAATTTCCGGATTGGTGTTCTTTTTCTGCTTCGCCGGCCGGCCGGCGCTGCTGGCTCAGGAGAGCAACGCCAAGATAGACCAACGGATTGATCGGGCCCTTGCCCCGATCGCGGAGTTGTTGGAGGGCATCATGTTTTACTCGATAACGATTTATGACAAGGAAGTGCCGATTGTGCTGATTCTGTTGGCAGGAACGGCGATTTTTTTGACCAGCTTTTTTGGCTTCATCAACTTTCGCTCCTTCGGGTTGGCCTTGCGCACAGTACGCGGGAAGTATTCCAGCCCCAGCGATCCGGGGGAGATCACCCATTTCCAAGCGCTTTCCGCCGCTTTGAGCGGCACGGTGGGGCTGGGCAACATCGCTGGTGTGGCGTTGGCCATCGGCATCGGTGGGCCGGGCGCCACTTTCTGGATGATCATGCTGGGGCTCTTCGGGATGACTACCAAGTTCTGCGAATGCACCTTGGGGGTCTGTTATCGGCAGATTGACCGGCAGGGGCGGGTGCATGGCGGGGCGATGTATTACCTGCGCGACGGCCTCAGGGAACACGGCTTGAAGCCTTTAGGGAAGGTGTTGGCAGTTCTCTTTGCGGGCGCTTGCATCGGCGGCGCTTTGGGAGCGGGGAATATGTTTCAAATCAACCAAGCGCATGCCCAATTCTCCGAAACCTTTGGCCTTTTTCAGGAGCATGGCTGGAAGTTCGGCTGCTTGATCGCTGTAGTGGTGGGCGCAGTCATCATCGGCGGGATTGTTTGGATTGCCCGGGTGGCGGAGGTTTTGGTGCCGTTTATGTGCGCAGCTTATCTGCTGGCTTCGTTTGCAGTTTTGATTTTTCACTTTTCGGAAATCCCGGCGGCGGCGGGAGTGATTCTCAACAGTGCCTTTTCGCCCGAAGCGGCCGGGGGCGGTTTTCTGGGCGCGTTGATTCAGGGCATCCGGCGGGGCACCTTTTCCAACGAAGCGGGAGTCGGCTCCGCGCCCATTGCGCATTCCGCAGTGAAAACGAGCAAGCCGGCCAGCGAAGGTTTGGTGGCTTTGCTGGAGCCTTTTGTGGACACGGTGGTGGTTTGCTCGACAACGGCGCTGGTGATAGTGGTAACCGGAATGTGGAAGATTGATGCCAATGTGGACAGCGCCGCGATTGATGCCTATACCCAGCCGAACCAGCTCGCAAGAGCGACATCCCTAGCGCCGGAAACCTTGCTGCAAGTCGAGCAAAAATGGAGCAAAGTGCGCGCGCAGAATGGCAGCGAAGGATGGGTGCTTTCCAGCGCGTTGGTGGAGGAGACAGAGAAAATCGGCTTCTTTGGCATCTTTTCCAACTTCTTCAAACAGTTATTCACGCCTGCCGACGACTTGGGGACGGAAGCCGAGCCAACCGTGCATTTGGGCGACCAAGCGATGGCACTCAAGACCGCCCCCGGAGAGGGAACGGCCGCGACGGTTCCCGCTGAAATGCCGGTGACAGAGTTGGAAAAATGGGCGCAAGTGGCCGCGCTGGATGATACGGCAAAACTGTGGGTGCGGCGTGAAGGCCTGAACTTACGCGCCGGCTACGCCGCCGGCATCTGGCGGACTTCCCAAGCCTTCAAAACCGTCATCCATTGGTTCCCGGCTATCCTGTCTGTTGCGGTGCTGCTGTTTGCTTTCTCCACCATGATCTCCTGGTCTTACTATGGAGAGCAGGCCGTCGGGTATCTAACGCGCAACAACAAAGCCGTCAACTTGGTCTACAAACTGGTCTTCTGCCTTTGCATTGTTGCTGGCGCTTCCGCTTCCCTGGACAAAGTGGTGAGGCTGTCGGACGCGCTCTACTTTGCGATGGTCTTGCCCAACCTGATTGGAATCTACTTGCTGCTGCCGGTAGTTCGCAGAGAGCTGCGCCGCTATCGGGAGCATGTCGCGGCCATTGACAGCTCGCGCCCGCCGCGCCGTTAGCCTTGCCGCGCCGAGAGGGAAAGGCGGTCAAGCGAAGGCCGCTTTCAAATACTCTAAACTTCCGGCGGCAATTGCCTCCGGGCCTTCGTCAAAGTTGAACACCTCCACCGAGACATAACCCTCGTAGCCGACATCCTTCAACGCCCGGGCAATCGGTTTGAAATCCACATCGCCAAATCCGGGACCTTTGAGGTTTTCATCATTGGCGTGGAAGTAGGCAAACTGGCCGGCGGACTCCCGAATAATGTCCGGGATGGGTTTGCCCATGGAACACATAGCCTTGACATCGAGGATGATTTTGAAATGGGGCGAATCGAAATCTTCAACGAAGCGGATAGCTTCTTCGGCGGTGTTGATGAAATCCGTTTCTGTCGGCGCTAGCGGTTCGAGGCACAGAACAACGCCCCGCTCTGCCGCGCGGGGAATCGCCGGACGAAAGACTTCCTTTGCCCAGTCCCAGGCTTGTTCCAAGCTCACACCGGGGAGCCGGTTGCGCTGTTTGGGCGAACCGACGACGACAGCCTCGCCGCCGAGATCACCGCAAAAATCCACCAGCTCGCCAAAGTATCGAGCAGTCTTTTCCCGAATGCCGACATCGCTGTGGGTCAAATGCATCCCTTCAGCCTGAACCAAAACCCAATGAACCGCCGAAATCTCCAAGCCGATGTCCCGCGCGGTTCGGCGGATTTTGGCCCGCGTTTCGCCGGGGATATTCGTCACGTAATTGGCCAGCGTAAAAGGCGCAATCTCAATGGCATCGTAACCCGTATCCTTGGCAAACCGCATCGCTTTTTCAATCGCCCAATCTTTGAAAATCTCATTGCAAATCGCAAACTTCATAGCTGCGATGATGCGTTACGAGCTTTTGGCCGCAAAGAGCAAAAACGCAAAAGTGGCGCAAAAGTGGTGCGGGCACTCGACCGGTTGACCGGCACCCGCCTTGACAAAAAATCCAATCCTGTGCCTCCTGTCAATCCGTGTGTCCCGAACTAAATGGCCCTCCAAAACCATCAAAGCCCATAATCCCTTATTGCGAGCAAAAGACTTGGTAATGGAGGAAACTGTGCGAGATTGGTGGCGATGGGGCAGAAAAAACAGGGAGATTACCGCAGAATTGACTAGCCAACAGCGCAGCGCATCGACTCACTGTCAATCTGGCTGATATGAAATTTCCATTAGCTAGTCAATTCCGAACCAATTCCGAACGCTGCAAGTCCGCAACCGTTTATGGCGTTCTTTCTGCTTGACGGAATCCGATGCGGCCTTCAGAGTGCCGTCTTTCTTGTCATGCCATTTCAATCCCGCCGATTTATACGCCTTCTTTTAATTTCCGGATTGGTGTTCTTTTTCTGCTTCGCCGGCCGGCCGGCGCTGCTGGCTCAGGAGAGCAACGCCAAGATAGATGAACGGATTGATCGGGCCCTTGCCCCGATCGCGGAGTTGTTGGAGGGCATCATGTTTTACTCGATAACGATTTATGATGAGGAAGTGCCGATTGTGCTGATTCTGTTGGCAGGGACGGCGATTTTTTTGACCAGCTTTTTTGGCTTCATCAACTTTCGCTCCTTCGGGTTGGCCTTGCGCACAGTGCGCGGGAAGTATTCCAGCCCCAGCGATCCGGGGGAGATCACCCATTTCCAAGCGCTTTCCACCGCTTTGAGCGGCACGGTGGGGCTGGGCAACATCGCTGGTGTGGCGTTGGCCATCGGCATCGGTGGGCCGGGCGCCACTTTCTGGATGATCATGCTGGGGCTCTTCGGGATGACTACCAAGTTCTGCGAATGCACCTTGGGGGTCTGTTATCGGCAGATTGACCGGCAGGGGCGGGCGCATGGCGGGGCGATGTATTACCTGCGCGACGGCCTCAGGGAACACGGCTTGAGGCCTTTAGGGAAGGTGTTGGCAGTTCTCTTTGCGGGCGCTTGCATCGGCGGCGCTTTGGGAGCGGGGAATATGTTTCAAATCAACCAAGCGCATGCCCAATTCTCCGAAACCTTTGGCCTTTTTCAGGAGCATGGCTGGAAGTTCGGCTGCTTGATCGCTGTAGTGGTGGGCGCAGTCATCATCGGCGGGATTGTTTGGATTGCCCGGGTGGCGGAGGTTTTGGTGCCGTTTATGTGCGCAGCTTATCTGCTGGCTTCGTTTGCAGTTTTGATTTTTCACTTTTCGGAAATCCCGGCGGCGGCGGGAGTGATTCTCAACAGTGCCTTTTCGCCCGAAGCGGCCGGGGGCGGTTTTCTGGGCGCGTTGATTCAGGGCATCCGGCGGGGCGCCTTTTCCAACGAAGCGGGATTCGGTGCCGCGCCCATTGCGCATTCCGCAGTGAAAACGAGCAAGCCGGCCAGCGAAGGTTTGGTGGCTTTGCTGGAGCCTTTTGTGGACACGGTGGTGGTTTGCTCGACAACGGCGCTGGTGATAGTGGTAACCGGAATGTGGAAGATTGATGCCAATGTGGACAGTGCCGCGATTGATGCCTATACCCAGCCGAACCAGCCCGCAAGAGCGACATCCCTAGCGCCGGAAGCCTTGCTGCAAGTCGAGCAAGAATGGAGCAAAGTGCGCGCGCAGAATGGCAGCGAAGGATGGGTGCTTTCCAGCGCGTTGGTGGAGGAGACAGAGAAAATCGGCTTCTTTGGCATCTTTTCCAACTTCTTCAAACAGTTATTCACGCCTGCCGACGACTTGGGGACGGAAGCCGAGCCAACCGTGCATTTGGGCGACCAAGCGATGGCACTCAAGACCGCCCCCGGAGAGGGAACGGCCGCGACGGTTCCCGCTGAAATGCCGGTGACAGAGTTGGAAAAATGGGCGCAAGTGGCCGCGCTGGATGATACGGCAAAACTGTGGGTGCGGCGTGAAGGCCTGAACTTACGCGCCGGCTACGCCGCCGGCATCTGGCGGACTTCCCAAGCCTTCAAAACCGTCATCCATTGGTTCCCGGCTATCCTGTCTGTTGCGGTGCTGCTGTTTGCTTTCTCCACCATGATCTCCTGGTCTTACTATGGAGAGCAGGCCGTCGGGTATCTAACGCGCAACAACAAAGCCGTCAACTTGGTCTACAAACTGGTCTTCTGCCTTTGCATTGTTGCTGGCGCTTCCGCTTCCCTGGACAAAGTGGTGAGGCTGTCGGACGCGCTCTGCTTTGCGATGGTCTTGCCCAACCTGATTGGAATCTACTTGCTGCTGCCGGTAGTTCGCAGAGAGCTGCGCCGCTATCGGGAGCATGTCGCGGCCATTGACAGCTCGCGCCCGCCGCGCCGTTAGCCTTGCCGCGCCGAGAGGGAAAGGCGGTCAAGCGAAGGCCGCTTTCAAATACTCTAAACTTCCGGCGGCAATTGCCTCCGGGCCTTCGTCAAAGTTGAACACCTCCACCGAGACATAACCCTCGTAGCCGACATCCTTCAACGCCCGGGCAATCGGTTTGAAATCCACATCGCCAAATCCGGGACCTTTGAGGTTTTCATCATTGGCGTGGAAGTAGGCAAACTGGCCGGCGGACTCCCGAATAATGTCCGGGATGGGTTTGCCCATGGAACACATAGCCTTGACATCGAGGATGATTTTGAAATGGGGCGAATCGAAATCTTCAACGAAGCGGATAGCTTCTTCGGCGGTGTTGATGAAATCCGTTTCTGTCGGCGCTAGCGGTTCGAGGCACAGAACAACGCCCCGCTCTGCCGCGCGGGGAATCGCCGGACGAAAGACTTCCTTTGCCCAGTCCCAGGCTTGTTCCAAGCTCACACCGGGGAGCCGGTTGCGCTGTTTGGGCGAACCGACGACGACAGCCTCGCCGCCGAGATCACCGCAAAAATCCACCAGCTCGCCAAAGTATCGAGCAGTCTTTTCCCGAATGCCGACATCGTTGTGGGTCAGGTGCATCCCTTCAGCCTGAACCAAAACCCAATGAACCGCCGAAATCTCCAAGCCGATGTCCCGCGCGGTTCGGCGGATTTTGGCCCGCGTTTCGCCGGGGATGTTCGTCACGTAATTAGCCAGCGTAAAAGGCGCAATCTCAATGGCATCGTAACCCGTATCCTTGGCAAACCGCATCGCTTTTTCAATCGCCCAATCTTTGAAAATCTCATTGCAAATCGCAAACTTCATGGCTGCGATGATGCGTTACGAGCTTTTGGCCGCAAAGAGCAAAAACGCAAAAGGTGTTGCAGGCACTCGGAAAGCGGTTGGGGCGGTGGGGAACCGACAACCGACTTTATTTAGTCTGCACTTGCGCAGACAGAAATGTCTGTCTCACCTTTACTTCGCCGGTTTCAGGCGGAAGAACTCTGCGCCTTTCCGCTCAGGCGGAATCGACAACACACCCTCCCGCGAAAAACGAGCCGGCGCCACGGCTTCCCACTCGCCACTCAAATCAGTCGTGCTTTGCAAGGTCCCTTCTCGCCAAAGAATCTGCACCCCCCCGCCCGCAATCCGCACAATCTCCAAAGGGTTGTTGTTGTCGAGTGACAAGCGCCTGAAGTTCGTCGAGCTGGAATCCGGCAAGGTCAAGGTGCCCATCGTTGGCTCGCAAAATGTCACCTCGGATTTCGAGAAACCCTGCAGGTTGAGACTCTCTACATCCACGCCTTTCGGCACACACAAACTCTCCAGGTTGTTGCCGTTGAGAACCAGCGAGCGCAAGCTCGTCAGGCCAGCGGGCAAGGCCAGACTGGTCAGGGAATTGTTGCTGAGGTCTAGCGTTCTCAAGCTCGTCAAGTCGTCGGGCAAGGTCAGGGAGGTCAGTTGGTTGTTGTTGAGATACAGTGCCCACAAGTTCGTTAAACCGTGAGGCAAGGTCAAAGAGGTCAGTTGATTGTCGTTGAGATACAGCCCTCTCGCCTTGGCCAAACCCTCCGGCAAAGTCAGAGAGGGCAACTGATTGTTGTCGAGATACAGCCACGCCAAATGCGTCAAGCCGGTGGGCAAGCTTAGGGCGGTCAACTGCTTTCTGGAGAGGGACAGAGACTCCGCGTCGGCGTCGATCTCTCGTCTAAAATCGCTGCCGTCGCTGTTAGTTCCGGTGATGAGGAGAGTTCCCTCAGTTATGGGTGGCTCTTCAGTTGGCGGGGGCTCTTCGGTTGTGGGAAGCTCTTCAGTTGTGGGCGGGGCAATCGTCTCTCTGGTCGCGGGATCGTAGAAGGTCACTGCTGATTTGGAAAAGCCACGAAGCTCAAGACTTTCAAGGTCCATGCCTTCGGGCGCCCGCACACTCTCCAAAGGATTGCCGAAGAGATACAGCCGTTGCAAGTTCGCCAGGCCATCGGGCAAGGTCAGGGAGGTCAGTTGATTGTTGAAAAGATACAAGTGCTGCAAGTTCGTCAAACCATCGGGCAAAGTTATAGAAGAGAGTTGATTGTCGAAGAGATGCAGCCGCTGCAAGTTCTCCAGGCCAGCGGGCACGGTGAGGAAAGAGAGTTGAGTGTCGGAGAGAGACAGAGACTCCGTGCCGGCATCGACCTCCCGTCTAAAAGCGCTGCCGTCGCTTGTTGTTCCGGTGAGGGTAATGAATGTCCCAGTCGTGGGCGGGAGATTGGTATTCGTTATCGGTGGCTCTTCAGTTGTGGTGGGTTCTTCGATTGTCGGGGGGATATTGGTATTGGTTATGGGCGGGAGATTGGTATTCGTTGTCGGTGGCTCTTCGATTGTGGGCGGTTCTTCAGTTGTCGGTGGCTCTTCGGTTGTCGGGGGGATATTGGTATTGGTTGTGGGCGGAAGATTGGTATTAGTTATCGGTGGCTCTTCGGTTGTGGGTGGTTCTTCAGTTGTCGGTGGCTCTTCGGTTGTCGGATTATAGAAGGTCACTGCTGATTTCGAAAAACCTTGAAGATCGAGATTTTCAATATCCATGCCCAGAGGCACACGCAAACTCTCCAAAGGATTGTTTTGGAGATACAGCGTCTCCAATTTGGTCAAACCATCGGGCAGGGTCAAGGTGGTCAGGAGGTTGTCGAAGAGACGCAGCGACTGCAAGTTGGTCAAGGTATTGGGCAGGGTCAAGGTGGTCAGGAGGTTGTCGAAGAGACGCAGCGACTGTAAGTTGGTCAAGCCGTCGGGCAGGGTCAAGGTGGTCAGGTGGTTGTTGTCGAGATACAGCGACTGCAAGTTGGTCAAGCCGTCGGGCAGGGTCAAGGTGGTCAGGCGGTTGTTGTAGAGATACAGCCGCTGCAAGTTGGTCAAGCTGTTGGGCACGGTGAAGGCGGTCAGGCGGTTGCCGCCGAGCCACAGATTCTCCAAGTAATCCAGGCCGTCGGGCAGGATCAAGGTGGTCAGCTGATTGCCGTAGAGATGCAGCGTCGTCAAGTTGGTCAAGCCATTGGGCAGGGTTACGGAAGCCAAGTCATTGTCGCTGAGATCCAGATATGTCTCGTTGGCATTGACTTGCCGGCTGAGGGCGCTGCCGTCGGTTTTGGTTCCGGTGATGGTGAGGGTTTCTCCGGTTGTGGGCGGTTCTATTGGCTCCAGGGGGTCCGTGGGCTCTGTGGGATCATAGAAGGTAACCTCTGATTTGGAAAAACCTTGAAGATCGAGATTTTCAATATCCATGCCATTAGGCACACGCAAACTCTCCAAAGGATTGTTTTGGAGATTCAGTGACTGCAAGTTGGTCAAGCCATCGGGCAGGGTTACGGAAGCCAAGTCATTGTCGCTGAGATCCAGATATGTCTCATTGGCATTGACTTGCCGGCTGAAGGCGCTGCCGTCGGTTTTGGTTCCGGTGATGGTGAGGGTTTCTCCGGTTGTGGGCGGTTCTATTGGCTCCGGGGGGTCCGTGGACTCTGTGGGATCATAAAAGGTAACCTCTGATTTGGAAAAACCAGAAAGATCGAGATTTTCAATATCCATGCCATTAGGCACACGCAAACTCTCCAAAGGATTGTTGCGGAGATACAGCGTCGTCAAGTTGGTCAAGCCATCGGGCAGGGTCAAGGTGGTCAGGCGGTTGTTGTCGAGACGCAGCGACTGCAAGTTGGTCAAGCCGTCGGGCAGGGTCAAGGTGGTCAGGCGGTTGTAGCCGAGATACAGCGTCGTCAAGTTGGTCAAGCTGTCGGGCAGGGTCAAGGTGGTTAGGCGGTTGTTGTAGAGATACAGCCTCTGCAAGTTGGTCAAGCTGTTGGGCACGGTGAAGGCGGTCAGGCGGTTGCCGCCGAGCCACAGATTCTCCAATTTGGTCAAGCCATCGGGCAGGGTCAAGGTGGTCAGCTGATTGCCGTAGAGATGCAGCGTCGTCAAGTTGGTCAAGCCATCGGGCAGGGTTACGGAAGCCAGGTCAAGGGAGCTGAGAGACAGAGATGTCGTGCTGGCATTGACTTGTCGGCTGAAGGCGCTGCCGTCGCTTTTAGTTCCGGTGACGGTGAAGGTTTGGGCGGCGGCTGGGAGGGCAAGGGCGAGGGCCAGCGCCAAGCCGATTCGATGCGGCGATGTTGACCTGTTTTTGATGGGTTGCGGTTTGGCGGTTTTGCCGGCGGCGGTTGCCGCCAATTTCGAGAAGATAGAGAATAGTTTCATAGCTGCAGCGTCTTTCAATTTCATTAATGGTGGTTTTCTGTTGCGGGTTTGTCTAACGGTTTGGCGGTGTTTTGTCCACAGTTTTTTTCAGAAATCCGCAATAAGCATTTATGGGCTTTAATGGTTATGGAGGGCGATTTCGTTCGGGACAGATGAATTTACAGGAGGCACAGGATTGGATTTTTTGTCAAGGCGGGTGCCGGTCAACCGGTCGAGTGCCTGCACAAAAGCAGACAGGAAGTTGGTTGTCGGTTCCCTTCCGCCCTAACCGCTCTCCGAGTCCCACCGCTCTACAAGTCCCTCTGCCCTAACCACTCTACGAGTGTCTGCCTCACCTTCACTTCGCCGGTTTCAGGCGGAAGAACTCTGCGCCTTTCCGCTCAGGCGGAATCGACAACACCCCCTCCCGCGAAAAACGAGACGGCGCCACGGCTTCCCACTCCCCACTCAAATCAGTCGTGCTTTGCAATGTCCCTTCACGCCAATGAATCTGCACCTCCCCGCCCGCAATCCGCACAATCTCCAAATGGTTGTTGTTGTCGAGTGACAAGTGCCTGAAATTCGTCGAGCTGGAATCCGGCAAGGTCAAGGTGCCCATCGTTGGCTCGCAAAATGTCACCTCCGATTTCGGGAAACCTTGCAGGTTGAGACTCTCAATATCCATGCCTTCGGGCACACACAAACTCTCCAGGTTGTTGCCGTTGAGAACCAGCGAGCGCAAGCTCGTCAGGCCAGCGGGCAAGGCCAGGTTGGTCAGGGAATTGTTGCTGAGGTCTAGGGTTCTCAAGCTCGTCAAGTCCTCGGGCAAGGTCAGGGAGGTCAGTTGGTTGTCGTTGAGATACAGCACCCACAAGTTCGTTAAACCATGAGGCAAGGTCAAAGAGGTCAGTTGATTGTCGTTGAAATACAGCCCTCTCGACTTGGCCAAGCCCTCCGGCAATGTCAGAGAGGGCAAACGATTGTGATTGAGAAACAGCCACACCAAATTCGTCAAGCCATCGGGCAAAGTCAGGTGGGTCAAGTCATTGTTTCGGAGGTCTACAGACTTCGCGTTTGCATTCACCACCCGGTTAAAAGCACTGCCGTCGCTTGTCGTTCCGGTGATGAGGAGTGCTCCCTCAGTTATGGGCGGCTCTTCAGTTGTGTGTGGCTTTTCGGTTGGCGGAGGTTCTTCGGTTGTGGGAGGCTCTTCAGTTGGCGGGGGTTCTTCGGTTGTGGGCGGCGGCGCAATCGTCTCTTCGTTCGCGGGATCATAGAAGGTCACTGCTGATTTGGAAAAGCCACGAAGCTCAAGACTTTCAAGGTCCAGGCCTTCGGGCGCCCGCACACTCTCCAAAGGATTGCCGAAAAGATACAGCCGTTGCAAGTTCGCCAAACCCTCCGGCAAGGTCAGGGAGGTCAGTTGATTATTAAAAAGATACAAGTGCTGCAAGTTCGTCAGACCCTCGGGCAAGGTTATGGAAGAGAGTTGATTGTCGAAGAGATGCAGCCGCTGCAAGTTCTCCAGGCCAGCGGGCACGGTGAGGGAAGAGAGTTGAGTGTCGGAGAGAGACAGAGACTCCGTGCCTGTATCGACCTCCAAACGAAAAGCGTCGCCAGTGCTTGTCGTTCCGGTGAGGGTAATGAATGTCCCAGTCGTGGGCGGAAGATTGGTATTCGTTGTCGGCGGGATATTGGTATTGGTCGTCGGGGGGATGTTGGTATTCGTTGTGGGGAACTCTTCGGTTGTGGGATTATAGAAGGTCACTGCTGATCTCGAAAAACCTTGAAGATCGAGATTGTCAATGTTCATGCCATCAGGCACACGCAAACTCTCCAAAGGATTGCCGTGGAGATACAGCACTCGCAAGCTCGTCAAACCCTCCGGCAAAGTCAGGCTGGTCAGGCGGTTGTTGTGGAGAACCAGCGAGCGCAAGTTCGCCAAACCCTCTGGCAAAGTCAGAGAGGTCAAGCGATTGCGGGCGAGATACAAATCCTGCAAGTTGGTCAAGCCCTCCGGCAAGGTTACGGAAGCTAGGTCAAGGGAGCTGAGAGACAGATAGGTCTCGTTAGCGGCGACTTCTTGGCTGAAGGCGCTGCCGTCGGTTTTGGTTCCGGTGATGGTGAGAGTTCCCTCAATTATGGACGGTGGCGCAATCGCAATCGGCTCTTCGGGCGTTGGATTGTAGAATGTAACTTCTAATTTCGGGAAGCCTTGCAGGTCGAGACTCTCAATGTCCATGCCCAGAGGCACACGCACACTCTCCAAAGGATTGTTGCGGAGATCCAGATACTGCAAGTTGGTCAAACCATCTGGCAGGGTCAAGGTGGTCAGGCGGTTGGAGCGGAGATTCAGCCTCGTCAAGCTGGTCATGCCGACGGGCAAGGTCAAGGTGGTCAGGCGGTTGGCGCGGAGATACAGCCTCTGCAAGCTGGGCAAGCTGTCGGGCAGGGTCAATGTGGTCAGGCGGTAGGTGTAGCTGAGATCCAGATACTGCAAGCTGGGCAAGCTGCCGGGCAGGGTCAAGGTGGTTAGTTGGCGGTTCTCGATGAGATGCAGCCACTTCAAGCTGGGCAAGCTGTTGGGCAGGGTCAAGGTGGTCAGGTGGTTGTAGGAGAGACTCAGCCACTTCAAGTTGGTTAAGGTATTGGGTACGGTGAAGGCGGTCAGGCGGTTGCCGTTGAGATCCAGCCTCTCCAAGTTGGTCAAGTCATCGGGCAGGGTCAGGTTGGTTAGTTGGTTGCTGGGGAGATTCAGATTCGTCAAGCTGGTCAAGCCGGCAGGCAAGGTTAGGGAAGCTAGATTAAAGGAGTTGAGAACCAGAGATGTCATGCTGGCATCGACTTCTCTACTGTAGGCGCTGCCGTTGGTTTTGGTTCCGGTGATGGTGAGAGTTCCCTCAGTTGGCGGGGGCTCTGATTCGATTGTCTCTCCGGTCGTTGGATCGTAGAAGGTAACCTCTAATTTCGGGAAGCCTTGCAGGTTGAGACTCTCAATGTCCATGCCCAGAGGCACACGCAAACTCTCCAAAGGATTGGAGCGGATATCCAGATACTGCAAGTTGGTCAAACCATCGGGCAGGGTGAAGGCGGTCAGGCGGTTGTTGGAGAGATTCAGCGACTGCAAGTTGGGCAAAGTATCGGGCACAGTCAAGGTGGTCAGGCGGTTTTGGTTGAGATTCAGCCTCTCCAATTCGGTCAAGTCATCGGGCAAGGTCAGGTTGGTTAGCTGATTGCGTCGGAGATTCAGATTCGTCAAGCTGGTCAAGCCGGCAGGCAAGGTTAGGGAAGCCAGATTAAAGGAGTTGAGAGACAGAGATGCCGTGTTGGCATTGACTTCTCTACTGTAGGCGCTGCCGTCGCTTTTAGTTCCGGTGACGGTGAGGGTTTGGGCGGCGGCTGGGAGGGTGAGGGCAAGGGCCAAAGCCAAGCCGATTCGATGCGGCGATGTTGGCCTGTTTTTGATGGGTTGCGGTTTGGCGGTTTTGTTGGCGGCGGTTGCCGACAGTTTCAAGAGGATAACGGATAATAGTTTCATTATGGTGGTGTTTTGCTTGGCACAATTTTTCCCATCTTCAAGCATTTTGCCCGCAATAAACGTTGTAGGCTTGATGAGTTTTTCGGAGTGGTGGCGGAAACTCGCCTTGCGCCTCAACTTGCCCTGATGGACGAGTCGCCGGATTGCCTGTCTTCCATCCAAGATTCTTCAACGATTCTTCAATGTGAGGATAGAGGCGATATTCATTATCCCGTGCCCGGCTCTTCCGTTTAGGCGATTTGAGAGCAGGAGTACTGGCTGGTGGGCTGGTGGGCTGGTGGGCTGGTGGGCTGGTGGGCTGGTGGGCTGGTGGGCTGGTGGGCTGGTGGGCTGGTGGGCTGGTGGGCTGGTGGGCTGGTGGGCTGGTGGGCTGGTGGGCTGGTGGGCTGGTGGGCTGGTGGGCTGGTGGGCTGGTGGGCTGGTGGGCTGGTGGGCTGGTGGGCTGGTGGGCTGGTGGGCTGGTCTTTTTTCATATTGACAGGTTGTTTGGCCTTTTCAAAGTTTTTTTCGATTTTCGGTTCAGCGCGGAGGACAGGCGGCACAGGCTTGCCGCCTGCAGGCAGACATCCTGTCTGCCCCCCATCTCTCCCCCGACAAGGGAGATTTAGCAGCGGATTGGATTTTTTGTCAAGGCGGGCGGCGGTCAACGGGTCGAGTGCCTGCGCCATATATGGTTGCGCCACCCTGTTAAGCCCGTAAATGCTTATCGCGCGGTTCTCTGTTGCGAGTTTGTCTAGTGGTTTGGCGGTGTTTTGTCCACTGCTTTTTGCAGAAATATGGGGCAAAGTGTGGTGCAGGCTTCCAGCCTGCGGGCAGACAAGAAGTTGGTTGTCGGATGTCGGTTTCCCACCGCCGCAACCGCTCTAAAAGTCCCTCTGCCCTACCCACTCTCCGAGTGTCTGCGCCACTTTGCCTGGCTGGCAACTTGTTGTTGGAAAATTGACGTGGGATAGGCGTTCCATTGATGTTGTTGGGTGGCTACGGGTTGCGGGAGAGGAGCCAGAGGGTTTGGTAGGGTTCGAGTTTGATGGGCGCTTGGGGGCGGGACCATTCGGTGTTGGCGATGAGTTCGTGCGGTTTTTCGGCTGGGAGGAAGGGGCGGATTTCGAGTTCTAGTGGTTGGTCGGCGAAGTTGGAGAGGCAAAGCACTTGGTTTGGCGAGGCGGGGGCTTTGCGGATTAGGGCGAAGACTCGGTCGTCCAGGTCGAGGATTTCTTGGGAGCTGTCGGGGTGGAAGGCGTCGCATTGGGCGCGATTTCTGAGGATTTCGAGGAGTTTGAAGAAGAGGCGGTGCTGGGGCGATTGGGTATTTTGCAGGGTTCGTTCGAGTTGTTCTTCGTCCCATTTTTTCCGGTTGATCCTTCGTGGGATGCCGGATGTATCGACGCTGGGATGGTCGTTTTCGGTGGTGGTGAGGCTGTGGAGATAGATGCCGGGGATGCCTTTGAGCGCGAGGGCGACGAGTTGGGAGCAGAGGAACCGGGCTTCGCTTTGCGGGCGGTTCTCCGGTTCTAGATCGCTCAGGGCGGAAAAGTAGGTGGCGTTGATTTCATAGACGCTTTTGGTGCCGTCGGGTTGGGCGCGGTAGGACAAAAGGCCGCCGCGTTTCTTGACTTCTGAGGCTAGGAACGCGATTTCCTTGTCTGGGAGGATGCCTTCTAGAGGGCGCACGCCGATGCCGTCGTGCGAGGCGGTGAAGTTGAAGAAGGTTGTGTTGGGCGGCAGTGACGGCAGGGCTTTGGCCCATTGGGCGAGGGGTTTGGCCGTTTTTTTCAGGAGCCCGTGCAGCAGCAAGGGCGGCAGGGTGAATTGATAGACCAGATGCGCTTCATCACCGTTACCGAAGTAGCGGAAGTTTTCTTCCTGCGGCACGTTGGTTTCTGTGAGGAGGAGGACGGATGGCGCCGCGATTTGCAGGATGTCTCGGAGGAGCCGAATGACTTCGTGTGTTTCTTCCAGGTGAAGGCAGTTTGTGCCGGCTTGTTTCCAAAGGAAGGCGACTGCGTCCAGGCGGATGATGCGGGCGCCGTTGGCGATGTAATGGAAGAGGACATCCAGCATCTCGAAGAACACATCGGGATGGCGCCAGTTCAAATCAATTTGGTCTGCCGAGAAGGTTGTCCAAACATGCTTTTGCCCGGCCTTGGTGGTGATCGGCAGAAGAAGCGGGCTGGTGCGGGGGCGGACGACTGGCGACCAATCCGCATCCGGCGCCGCTTCGATGAAAAAGTTGCGGTAAGGCAAAATGCAGTTCCGATAATCACGGAACCACGCGCTCTTTCTGGAGACATGGTTGAGAACCCAATCGAACATCAAATCGAAGCGATCCTTCAAGGCGTGAATGTGCCGCCAATCTCCCAACTCCGGGTCCACCTTGCGATAGTTCACTACTGAAAATCCGTCGTCCGATGACCAAGGATAAAACGGCAGGATGTGAATAGTGGAAACCGCCCCCGTCAAATGGCGCGTGGCAAACTGCCGCAACGTTGCCAGCGGCGGCGTTCCGGCAGAGCGGATGGAATCGCCGTAAGTGATCAGCACGGCGTCCTTCTCGCTCCAGAGGCTCGCTCTCGAAAAAGTCTCCGCGTTCTGTGGCGGGGGATAGTGGCCGACGCCGTAACGCCCGATCATCATGGCGAGCCGGTTCATCGACTGCTCGACGCAATCGGGATAAAGCCGTGCCAGCCGAGAGCGCAGGCGGTCAACAATGTCTTGCGGCAACAAAGGGTTCATATAGTTTTAGGAGGGGGTATTGCGGTGGTTTGAATTTCAGTCCGAGGCGAAGTCGTTTTGGAACCTGGCGCTTTCCCAGGCGATGAGCGCGCGTTTGCGTCCGGCGCCCCAGCGGTAGCCTTGAACACGGCCTGTGGCGCGGATGACTCGGTGGCAGGGGATGAACAAGGCAATGGGGTTCGCGCCGACGGCGTTGCCCACGGCTCGGACGGCTTTCGGTTGGCCGATTCGATCCGCCAGAGAGCTGTAAGCGGCGAGTTTGCCTGGCGGCAGTTGCAGGAGGGTTTTCCAAACTTGAAGCTGAAAAGCCGTCCCCCGAAGCCAAAGCCGCAACGAAGGGGCTCCCGTCTTTTGGCTCGGAAAATCAAACGCTTGGGCGACGAGGGTTTTGGCCCGTCGGTCGTCTCTTTTCAGTTTGGCTTCCGGCCATTCTCTGCGGTTTTCGGTTTCGATGTCACCGTTTTCTTTCGATGAGAAGCGGAATTGGCTGAGGCCACGATCGGATTCTGCGTAACTGCACAGGCCGAATGGACTCGGCGCCGCGCCGATGCGGAAGGTCATGCCGGCGCCTTTGGATTGGGTTTCTTCCGGCGCGGCGCTTTCCAAAGAAAGACGCAGGCTGGGCAAACCGCTCGGCGCGGAATGTCCGGCAGCAGGCGCTGTTCTCAAACCGCCAGCGCCTTGTCGCAACATGGCCTGAATGCGATCTCGGGCGAGTCCCCGGACAAAGTCTTTCGGCGGGATGCCGACCCAGCGTTGGAACTCGCGATGCAGACGGGCAGGGCTCAATTGCGCTTGCTCGGCGAGGATTTCCAGTGAAGGTTGCTCGCGGCAATGCGCGTCGAGCCAGCGAATAATCCGCGCCATCTGTTCGCAACCGTTCATCGCTTGGGAGACATCAGGTCTGGCGGCAGCCTACCGAAAGGAGGAGGTTCGCCCACAGCGCTTGCTCGGCAGTCTGCACCGTCAACACGTGGTCGTCCGAAGCGACAGCTCGATAAAAGTCCCATTTTTGAATCGGCTTGAGTTCGAGCGAAAGGCCGGCGTCCCGGAGAATCCGTCGATAATCGGCCCACACCGGCGGGTCGCCTGCCTGGGCGTAGGGATCGCTGGCGTCAATGCCCATCGTATTCACCGCGTCGATGGGAACGGCGGAAAGAACCGCTTCCAAAACTTGGGCGCAAGTAACGACGCCGGGAGAGAGATTCAGCGAAACCACTTCAGCATTGGCGCCCTTCTTCGTGGAAGCCGGGTAATTGCTGTCGGCGATCAGAATGGCGGCGTGATGCCCGGCGCGGCCGAGGATTTCGTTGATGCGGGGATGGATGAGTTGATGTTTGAGCATATAGCTGAAAGGTCGTTGAGCGTTCGGTTGCGGATCGTTCGATTGATAAAGTCGCCATTCTCATCCAAACCGCCCGCAAAGTCAAACCGCCGGCGGTTTGGCGGCGGCTCATTGCGGGAAGCGCGTCCGGCGCCATGACGCATTCCGGCTTTAATTCAAACTGCCGCTTTCCTTTTTCGGACGGCGAGGCGTATTGTCTGGCGAACGGCTTCGCTTGAAAAATGCGGCGGCCTGTGCCCTTGCGGGCAGTATTGCGAAAATAAGAATAATATCGTAATGACGGATTGGTTGAAGAGGAAACGCCGGGTTCTGACGGCGGGATTGGCGGCGGTTGCCATCGCGGCGCCGGCGATAGGACAAACTGCGGAATGGAGCATTCGCCCTCTGGATGCCGTGAAGACTGAAGGCGATGCCGGGACAACCCCTTTCACCTTCGTTGTGGAACGAAGCGGTAACGCATCGGAAGCCGCCACGGTAATGTATTCGGTTCATGGCAGCGGCGATAACCAGGCAGGCAAAGCCGATTTCTCCTCCGACACGATGGATGGGACGGTCGTGGCTTGGGGAAACAATGATGATGGACAAACGGATGTCCCGGCGGGTTTGGATGATGTCGTTTCTATAGCAGCGGGGGAGGATCATACAGTAGCCTTGCGATTGGATGGAACAGTCGTGGCTTGGGGCGACAATGATTGGGGGCAAACAGATGTCCCGACAGGCTTGGACAATGTGATGGCAATAGCGGCAGGGGATGGTAACACGGTGGCCTTGCGATTGGATGGGACGGTCGTGGCTTGGGGATACAATGGCTTTGGGCAAACGGATGTGCCGGCGGGTTTGGACAATGTGGTTTCGGTAGCCGCGGGAGTGAGGCATACAGTGGCCTTGCGGGCGGATGGGACGGTCGTGGCTTGGGGATACAATGGCTTTGGGCAAACGGATGTGCCGGCGGGTTTGGCCGATGTGGTTTCGATAGCGGCGGGGTATTCTCATACAGGGGCCTTGCATGCGGGTGGGAGGGTCGTGGCTTGGGGCAACATTTGGAGTGGGCATACGTTTGTTCCGATAGGCTTAGATGATGTGGTGACGATAGCGGCAGGAGATGGGCATATGGCAGCCTTGCGTGCGGACGGGAAGGTCGTGGCTTGGGGCAACAATTGGAGTGGGCAAACGGCTGTGCCGGCAGGCTTGGCCGATGTGGTTTCGATAGCGGCAGGAGGAAGTCATACAGTGGCCTTGCGTGCGGATAGGACGGTCGCGGCTTGGGGCAGCAATTGGTCTGGGCAAACGGATGTCCCGGCAGATTTGGATGATGTGATTTCGATAGCGGCGGGTTCGTCTCATACAGTGGCCTTGCGTGCGGATGGATCGGTGGCGTTTGCGCCCGGACAAACATCGAAGACGTTGACGATCGATGTCCGGGGAGACCTTGAGCCGGAGCCCGACGAATCCTTCACTGTACTTCTGCATGTTCCCAGTCCCAGCACCGGGAATCGGTTGAATGTCGTAACAACCGAGGGAGCGATTTTGAATGACGACCAAGCTGCGGAATGGAGCACTCGCCCTCTGGATGCCGTGAAGGCCGAAGGCGATGCCGGGGCAACCCCTTTCACCTTCGCCGTGGAACGAAGCGGTGACGCATCGGAAGCCGCCACGGTAATGTATTCGGTTCATGGCAGCGGCGATAACCAGGCAGGCAAAGCCGATTTCTCCTCCGACACGATGGATGGGACGGTCGTGGCTTGGGGAAACAATGATGATGGACAAACGGATGTCCCGGCGGGTTTGGATGATGTCGTTTCTATAGCAGCGGGGGAGGATCATACAGTAGCCTTGCGATTGGATGGAACAGTCGTGGCTTGGGGCGACAATGATTGGGGGCAAACAGATGTCCCGGCAGGCTTGGACAATGTGGTGGCAATAGCGGCAGGGGATGGTAACACGGTGGCCTTGCGATTGGATGGGACGGTCGTGGCTTGGGGCAGGAATGGTTATGGGCAAACGGATGTTCCGGCGGGTTTGGACAATGTGGTTTCAATAGCGGCGGGGGGAGGGCATACAGTGGCCTTGCGATCGGATGGGACGGTCGTGGCTTGGGGATACAATGGCTTTGGGCAAACGGATGCGCCGGCGGGTTTGGCCGATGCGGGTTTCGATATGTGGTTTCGGGGCGAGTGGGGCATACAGTGGCCTTGCGATCGGATGGGACGGTTGTGGCTTGGGGATACAATGGGGATGGGCAAACGGATGTTCCGGCGGGTTTAAATGATGTGGTTTCGATAGCGGCGAGGAGGCGATGCCGGGGCAACCCCTTTCACCTTCATCGTGGCGATACAGTGGATGGGACGGTTGTGGCTTGGGGTATACGGATGTGCCTTGCGATCGGACGGGACGGTTGTGGCTTGGGGATACAATCATTATGGGCAAACGGATGTGCCGGCAGATTTGGGCGAGGTGGTTTCGATAGCGGCGGATTCGTCTCATACAGCGGCTTGGGGCAGGAATGATGATGGGCAGACGGCTGTGCCGGCCGGCTTGGCTGATGTGGTTTCGATAGCGCCTTGCGTTTGGACGGGACGGTCGTGGCTTGGGGCAGGAATGAATATGGGCAAACGGCTGTGCCGGCCGGCTTGGCTGATGTGGTTTCGATAGCGGCGGGTTCGTTTCATACAGCGGCCTTGCGATCGGACGGGACGGTTGTGGCTTGGGGCAGCAATGGTTGGGGGCAAGTGGATGTGCCGGCGGGTTTGGATAATGTTGCGATCGGACGGGACGGTTGTGGCTTGGGGCAGGAATGACAATGGGCAGGCAGATGTGCCGGCAGTTCAGCGCCAACCGGCAAACCGGTTGGCGCTTTTTTGCAGGAATGACAATGGGCAGGCAGATGTGCCTGGCAGGCTTGGATGGTGTCGTTTCGATAGCGGCGGGGGGTTCTCACACAGTGGCTTTACGAGTGGATGGATCGGTGGCGTTTGCGCCCGGAGAAACATCGAAGACGTTGACGATCGATGTCCGGGGAGACCTTGAGCCGGAGCCCGACGAATCCTTCGCTGTGCTTCTGCATGTTCCTAGTCCCAGCGCCGGGAACCGATTGAATGTCATAACAACCGAGGGAGTGATTCGGAATGACGACCAAGCTGATATTGCGGTGTATGCCGAAGACAGTCCGATGTCGGCCGGCGAACGTTTGGACTTCGGCAACGTGCTGTTCAGTTCAACGGCGGCACGGCGCTTGCAAGTCCGCAATCTGGGCAACATTGATTTGGAAAACGTCCGTGCGACCATTTCCGGCGAGCAGGCGGCCGACTTTTCTGTTCTGCTGCCGGTTGCCGGGCTGTCTCCCGGTGCGGCTGCGGATTTGACGGTGCGGTTCACGCCGAAAGGCGCCGAGAATCATTCCGCCGTGCTACGGCTTTTCAGCAGCGATCCGGATGAAAATCCTTTTATGATTGCGCTGCAAGGGAATGGCCAAGCAGCTGATATTGCGATTGGCATGGGAGAAGATTCGATCTCCGACGGCGAACGTTTAGACTTTGGCGATGTTCTGTTCGGTTCGACGAGCGAGAGACACTTTCAGGTTCGGAATTTGGGCGATGCTGATTTGGTGGACCTCCGCTTCGTTGTGTCAGGGGAGCAGGCGGCGGAGTTCGAGCTTGTCGAGCCGTCCGTTGTCTCGTTGGCGCCTGGGGAGTCTTTGGATTTGACGGCGCGGTTCACGCCGAAAGGCGCCGGGAATCGTTCCGCTGTGTTGCGGCTTTTCAGCAATGATCCAGATGAGAATCCTTTCACGATTGCGCTGCAAGGGAATGGCCGAGCGGCTGATATTGCGATTGAGGTAGAGGGAGCCAGTAATAGCGATATCTCGAATGGGGGGAGTTGGGACTTGGGTGATGTTTCGTTTGGTTTGAGTTCGGTGACAGAGGGGCGTTTGCAGGTTCGGAATCGGGGCAACATTGATTTGGAGAACCTCCGTTTCGTTGTGTCAGGGGAGCAGGCGGCGGAGTTCGAGCTTGTCGAGCCGTCTGTTGACTCGTTGTCGCCTGGGGAGTCTTTGGACTTGACGGTGCGTTTTTTGCCGGCGGGCGTTGGCAGTCGTTCTGCCCTGCTGGCAATTTTCAGCAATGATCCGGATGAGAATCCTTTCGCCATCACGTTGCGCGGGAACGGCATCATCGCTGCAAAACTTGCGGCGGGCAGTGTCGAGACCCGGCCGCCGAACTTCGTCACCGTCGGATTCCGCATTCTCGATCCGGCGGGTGTAGGCTTGAATCTTCCCGAGGAGTTGGTTAAGCAGGAGGTTTTTTTCGATGTTCAGGAGGATGGCGTTGCGTTGTCTCCTTCCGAATCGTTTTTGCAAACGGCCAAGGTCGATGAGGTGCCTTCGGTGATTCGGACGGCGCTGATGCTGGACAATGGTTTTTCGACAGTTCACGAGCTGCCGGCAATCAAGGCGGCGGCCAAGCGTCTCATCGCGGAGGCGGCGCCGGGGCAAGAGTTTGCGGTGTATAGTTTTTCGAGCGCGGTGGGGTTGCTGCAGGATTTCACGGCGGATTCGGCTTTGTTGAATGAGGCTATCGACGCTGTCGCCGTTGGGCAGGCGAGCACCGATTTGTATGGAGCGATTCAAGCCGGCGTCGCCCGCTGGACGGATTCGACCAATCTGGACGGGGTAGTGCGCGGCTTTCTGGTTGTGCTGACGGACGGACGCGACACGACCGGGCGGCACACGCTAGAGGAAACGCTGGCGGCGCGAGGGAATCGTCAAGTCTTCACCGTCGGCCTGGGCGCGGAGATGGATCCTGCCGTCTTGCGGCAGTTGGGCAACGCCGGGTTTTTCGGCGTCAGCCAATCGGAGGAGTTAGAGGGAGTGTTTGCCGCAATCCAACAACGAATCCTTGCGGACGCCAACAGCTTTTATTGTCTCAACTACGCCAGCCCGAAACGTGGGGACGCCGCTCGCCGCTTGACCGTAGGAATCAAGGGGAACACCTATCGCGGTTCTGATGCCGTGCTGGAGGTGGAGTTCAACAGCCGCGATTTCACCGACTTGGCGGGCGGCGTGCGGGTCAATCGGGACATCGTGCATCCGGGCGGGCTCGAACGCATCGAGATCGCAGGGGATGCGCCCTTTCTCGCGGAGGCCTTCACTGTATTGTCGGCGTTCCCACCGGCTTATACTTGGGAGTTGGCGGATTCATCCGTGGCGCGAATTGCTGCCTTGGAGGACAATTGCCGAATCGAGCTGCATCCCCTGGCCAACGGGGAGACAACGCTCACGGTGACGGACACCGCTAACGCACCGCTTTTGGGAAGCGCTTATCGGCCGACTTTGAGGATTGCGGTTTCGGGGATTTCCGTCGTGCGTCCTGTGGTGAAACTGTTTCTGCCGCAGCGTGTATCGGGCGGCGGCCTCGTCTTTTCATTTGGCTATTCGGACGGCTCGGCCATGGGGCCGGGCGACGAAGCGCGCTTTTGGATTCGTTCCACCGCGGACTTCCGCTCCTGGAGGAGGGAGGTTGCTCGGCTGCGATTGGCTGGCGGCGTTCTCTCGTGGGAAAGACCTGGGGAGGCGGCGTCCGGGCGCTATTTTCAGGTGTTGGAAAAGCCGCGTGAAGATTGACTGGGGGGTTTGCGGCTGCGCCGTGCGACCGGGTTGTGGCCTTGAATGTCTTGTGGGTTTGTTTGGGATCGTGCGGCGCGTGCCGGGGAAGTTGTCTCAAGGGATTGCGTGGAGAACTTGGGCGCAAGAAGCATTTATGGGCTTTGATGGTTATGGAGAGCGATTTCGTTCGGGACACGTGGATGGACAGGATGAAGAAGAAGAACATGGATAAACAGGATCCCCTGTTGGAGCGTCAATCTAGCCTATAACTAGTTATTCCGAACTTCGGGGGTTGACTGAAGACGCTTTTCGCTCCATTGAATGCATTTGTTTGGCAGCAGGCAGGTTTGGCTTGGACGGTTCCGGGCGGTTTGTTGCCATTTGGAGTTGCCATGAATTGCCGTTTGTTTTTTCTGCTGTTCGTGTTGGCGGGCTTTGGCTTTGGCCAGGCGGGGGAGCGTCCGAATGTCTTGCTGATTGCGATTGATGATCTCAACGACTGGACGGGTTGTTTGGGCGGGCATCCGCAGGCGCGGACACCGAATATCGACCGGCTGGCGCGGCGGGGCGCTCTTTTCACCAATGCTCATTGCCAATCGCCGGTTTGCAATCCTTCGCGAGCCAGCATGTTCGCCGGGCGTTATCCGCATTCCACCGGCATTTATTTTTTGAGCCCGCTTTTGACGGCGGCGCCCGCTTTGGAGGGCGTTTTGACTTTGCCGCAACGGTTCGCCGAGGCCGGCTATCGCACCATGGCTGTTGGCAAGATTTTTCACGGGCGAGACAAGCAGTTCTTTCAGGAATACGGTGGCAGCAACGGCGGCTTTGGGCCGCGCCCGAAAAGGAAAATCTCCCAACCGCACGGGCACCCGCTTTGGGACTGGGGCGTTTATCCCGACTCGGATGAGAAGATGCCGGATTGGATTGCCGCTCAATGGGCAGCGGAGAAGCTTGGGCAAGAGTATGGCCGCCCCTTTTTCTTGGGGGTGGGATTTTATCGGCCGCATGTTCCGATGTATGCCAGCCGGCAATGGTTCGACCAGCACCCGCGCGAAGCAGTCCAGCTTCCCGTTGTCAAGAAGGACGACCGCAGTGACCTCAGCCAATACGCGATTGATTTGACCAATCTCGAACACGTGTCGCCCGCGCACGAATGGGTGCAATCCGCCGGCGAATGGGATCATGCCGTGCAAGCCTATCTGGCGTCCGTCACCTTTGCGGATTACTGCCTCGGTTTGGTTCTCGATGCCCTGGATGCCGGCCCGCATGCCCGGAACACAATTATCGTTCTCTTTTCGGATCACGGCTTCCACCTCGGCGAAAAACAGCGCTGGGCCAAACGCACCCTTTGGGAAGACAGCACGCGCGTGCCGCTCATCATTGCCGCGCCGGGTTTCCCGGCAGCGCAGCGCAGCCCCCGCCCTGCCGAGTTGCTGGATGTGTTTCCCACTCTTTTGGAGCTTGCAGGTCTGCCGCCTGACTCCGCGCAGGAAGGGCAAAGCCTCGTCCCTCTGATGCGCAACCCCATGGCCGATTGGCGCCACCCGGCCATAACCAGCTTCGGCCCCGGCAATTACGCCGTGCGCTCAACACGCTACCGCTTCATTCAGTATCACGATGGCTCCCGGGAATTTTACGACCATCAAAACGACCCGCACGAATGGAACAACCTTGCCGGAAAGCCGGCGATGCAAACCTTAATCGCCGAACACGCCGCTGGCCTCCCGCAAAAAGAACACGCCCTCCTCTCCGGCAACTCCACTGGCCACAAAGCCTTCCGCGCGGCTAACCAAAGACTCGCCGAACGGCGGCGCGCGCGCCGCGAATGACGGTTGGCGCTGGCCGCTACCGCACCGCCGAAGCAACTCCGGGGTTGACCTCGCCGGATTCCTTCTTTTGAGTAGCTGGCCAAGATTTCATTTATGAACCGATCCATTGCAAAAGAAGCGCCTGCGGAAACGAGCGACGGCGGGAACTCTCCCAAAAAAGTCAGCGATGGCGATCTTCAGGCGATTCAAGAACTCCGCCATCTCTACCAAGAAATGCGCGGGGAACTCGGCAAGACCATCATCGGCCAGGCCGAAGTGGTCGAAAGGCTGTTGGTCTGCATTTTAGCGCGGGGGCATTCCCTGCTGATGGGCGTGCCGGGCCTAGCCAAAACGACCATCATCAACGCCTTGTCGCAAATCATGTCCCTAGATTTCAGCCGCATTCAGTTCACGCCCGACCTGATGCCCTCGGACATTACCGGCACCGACATCCTCCAAGAATCCGACCAGCCCGGCCGTCGGGAGTTCGTCTTTATAAAGGGGCCGATTTTCGGCAACATCATTTTGGCGGATGAAATCAACCGCACGCCCCCGAAGACACAGTCGGCCTTGCTGGAGGCCATGCAAGAGCACCGAGTTACAGCGGCCGGCAAAGTGTTCGACTTGCCCTCGCCCTTTTTCGTTTTGGCAACGCAAAACCCGATTGAGCAAGAAGGCACCTACTCGCTTCCCGAAGCGCAGTTGGATCGGTTCATGTTCTTCATTCACGTGGATTACCCGAGCGTCGAAGAAGAACTGCGGATTGCCAAGGAAACCACCGGTGGCGATCCTGCCCGGCTGGACCGCATTATCACCGGCGACCAAGTGCTCCAGTTTCAGGAAGTTGTGCAGCGAGTTCCCGTCCCCGACCACATTTATCAGACTGTCGTCCAATGGGTGCGCTCCTCCCGCCCTCAATCGGCCGATGCACCGGCCTTCGTCAAGGAATGGGTCACTTGGGGCGCGGGGCCGAGAGCCGTTCAATACCTCATCTGCGGCGCCAAAGCGCGGGCCGTGCTGCACGGGAGTTATCTTGTCCGCCTCGAAGATTTAGCCGCCGTCGCCGAGCCGGTGTTGAGCCACCGAATCTTGACCAACTTCCACGCCCAGGCCGAAGGCGTCACCAGCCGGACGGTGATTGAAAAACTCATTGAACACACACGCCAGCAGCGCAATAAGGATTAGGGGCTTAACAGGGTGACGCGCAGGCACTCGAAGAGTGGGTAGGGCAGATGGGAGCAGGCTCTCAGCCTGCGGGTAGACAGAAAAGTCTGCCCCACCTTTGCGCCAACTTTATGCTGGATAACGTGAAA
This sequence comes from uncultured Pedosphaera sp., assembly GCA_965214825.1. Taxonomy (GTDB): domain Bacteria; phylum Verrucomicrobiota; class Verrucomicrobiia; order Limisphaerales; family AAA164-E04; genus UBA2970. Next base: position 3,461,869 of record OZ243981.1, on the reverse strand, counting down.
AAAAAGAGATTTGGTCCATGGGAGGGAGTCTGAATTTAATTTTTACGTGATGTGTCGAGATTTATGTGTTACAAGCGTTACAAGTGCTACAAAGCCAAATATTCCCTTCGTCTATACGTTCTTCTTCTTTCTTAAGCACTTTATAACAATAAGATAGAGAGAGAGGTGGTTTTTTCGCGCTCTGTGACCTGTAACGCTTCTGCAACACTTTTTGGTGAAATGTTAAACCGGCTGATTTTGCTGAATTTGTGGATGGCGGTTGGGTTTGGATGGGGGGTGCGTAGATGGCGTGTAGAGAGCCGTGGAGGGGGGTGTGGGCGCGTAGGAGGGTTTTGTGCGGGGGAGTGTTTAGGATGCGTTGTAGGGTGTATTCTGTGCGTTTTAGAAGGATTTGGTTGCTGTAAGTGTTGGTTTGAGTGTGGTCGGCAAATTTTGTGGATGGCGGTTGGGTTTGGATGAGGGGTGCGCAGATGGCGCGTAGAGAGCCGTGGAGAGGGCTGTGAGCGCGTTGGGCGCGTAGAAGGGTGGTGTGTTTTGGGGGGGGAGTGCTTAGAATGCGTTGTAGGGTGTATTTTGTGCGTTTTAGAAGGATTGTGGCTTGGAAGCATTGCTCCAACGGGGTTGAAAATTGCTTTGCGGATGGATGGGAACATGGAAAGGGAGGTGTTGGAGGGGATTTTGCTTTTCCAAATTCGGGAGGCTGGGTTTCTTGTAGAGCAATAGTTTTTTTACTTTTTCTGGAAGCGCAGACGATAGGGGTTCCCTGCTGGTTGATGCGGGGCGCTGAGGGCGCTTTGATGTTGGCCGCACGGATGGGAATGGAAACCGGTGATTGGCCGCGCCGGGCGGTAGCGAAGCGGCGTGACCGCAAGCGGCAAGGAAGGAGGAATCTTTTCGGGAAAAAGAGGGGGAGATTGGCGGGAATATTGTGCAAAGAAATAGGGCGTTACACTGCGTAAGTCGTTGAAAATCAACAACTTACAGAAGCTTGTGACATCTGTTACACTTGTAACGCTTTTTTTTGAATCCTAGGAAGTCTCTTAACGTGAAAGGAAAGAGAATTGGTCTACGAGAATGAGCTTGAGTTTTATTTTTACGTGATGTATGGTATTTATCGCGTCACATAGCCTATTTTCCATATGTCAGTACGTTCTTCTTCTTTCTTAATTACTTGATATAATAAGATAGATAGAGGGCTTTGGCTTGCCGATTGGCTTGCTGGATTTGTGTAACGCTTTTGGGCGAGGCGTTACAAAATGGGGTAATTTTGCCGGAAAATGAGGGAAAATCTGTTGATTTGCTGATGGGTTGCTGAAAAAAATTTTGAAACTTTTTTGGTTTAAGAGGTTGACAAGTTATTTTTGCGTTGGTATTTTAGTTTTTTTTTTGATTATGAGAAAATCATTTACAGTTGGGTTGGATCCAGCGTTGCGGAAGGTGGCATCGATTAACTTGGAGCTAAGTGAGGATGCGGCGCGGAGCGCAAAAAGCATTTATGGGCTTTGATGGTTTTGGAGGGCGATTTCGTTTGGGACAAATGGATGGACAGGATTGGATTTTTTGTTAAGCGTGTGGCGGTCAACGTGTCGAGTGCCTGCGCGTCACCCTGTTAAGCCCGTAAATATTTATCGCGTCCAGCAGGCTTGACAAGTGGCAGCCAAACGGCAGACATCCTGGGTCGACTCCCGCGCTGTGTCGCGCTTAATGGCACAGCCCCTCTATGCCCGCCGCGATATGGAAGGGACAGTCTCTGGCCTGCACAAAAGCCCGCACCGCGGCTCCAGCGTCGAGTTTGCCGAATACCGCCAATATGTTCCCGGAGACGATCTCCGGCGTTTGGACTGGCGCGTCCTGGCCCGGACCGACCGCTACTATCTGAAAGAATTCGAAGCGGAAACCAATCTCCGCGCGTACCTCGCGCTCGACCTGAGCGGCTCCATGCAATTCGGCAGTGCTGGCGCGACCAAACTAGACTACGCTCAAAAACTGCTGGCGACTTTAGCTTGGTTGATCATTCGCCAAGGTGACGCGGCCGGGCTGTTGGCCATCGGCACCCAAACTGTTTTCGACCTCCCCCCTCGCCGCAACCCGGCGCACCTGCAATTGCTGCTGGATTCGGTGGCAGATCTGAAACCCGGCGGGCAGACAGGCTTGGCGGCGGGTTTGCACGAGCTGGCTGAACGCATTCGCCGGCGGGCGCTAGTGATCGTCTTCTCCGATTGTTTTTGCGAGGCGGGCGAACTCATGGACGCCCTACAACATCTTGGCTTCGAGCGGCACGATGTGGCCGTCTTTCACATCTTGGACGAGCAGGAAATCCGCTTCAACTTCGACCGACCGCTGCGGTTCATCGACTTAGAAGGCCCCGCCAGCCAAGTGGTCGAGCCGTCCATCATTCGGGAAGAGTACCTCCGGCGCTTCCGGCAATTCACGGACGCCCTGCAAAAAGGCTGCCGGGAGTTTGGCATCGACTACCGCCGCATGTTAACATCGGACAACTACGAAACTGTTCTGGCCGATTTCCTGATTGAACGTTCCCGCTTGGCCGCCGTCCGATGAAGGCCTCGGCATTCCAGCGCCGCCCCTGTCCAACGCCCGCCGCATGACCTTCCTCCAGCCCTTCATTTTGTTCGGTCTGCCGCTGATGCTGCTGCCGATCCTCATCCACTTGCTCAACCGCCTCCGCCATCGACCGCAGCCCTGGGGCGCCATGCAATTCCTGCTGGCCGCCGCCCGCAGCTCGGTAAACCGCGCTCGCCTCCGCCAGTTTCTCATTCTGCTTTTCCGCGTGCTGGCCGTTCTAGCCCTCGTCCTTTTTCTGGCTCGGCCGCTAGTGGGAAGCTGGTTGGGCTGGGCAGTTTCCACAGCGCCGGATGTCATCCTCCTGCTGGCAGACCGCTCAGCCAGCATGGAGCACCGATCGGGAACGGGAACCGCTTCCAAACGGGAAGAAACCCTGCGCCTGATGGCGGAATCAGCCGGGGAGTTCGAGGAAATGAGCCATCTGATCCTCATCGACTCAGCCGCGCGTCAGCCTCAAACCCTAACCGATGCCAAAAGCCTGTTGAAGCATCCCTTGACCACCGCCACCGATGCTGCCGCCGACATCCCCGCCATGTTGCAATCAGCGCTTTCCTGGTTGGCAGAAAATCAAGCGGGAAACGCCGAAATTTGGATCGGCTCGGACATGCAACCCAGCAATTGGCAAGCGGAAGACGCCCGTTGGCCCTCCCTGGTCGAGAAATTACAGGCGCTCCCGCAAACCGTCAAAATCCGTCTCTTGGCCATGACCGCCAATGCCGCTCAAACAGATGTGTCACTAAGCCTTCATGAGCAAACCCGCCGAGTGCGCGGCGGCTCGCGCGAAGGCGTCTTTTCGCTCGATATCGACCGCTCCGCAGAAAGCGCCACCCCCCTGCCCATCGAACAAAACCTGGACGGCGTCAGCACAGAACTCGCTCTTGCTTCCCAAGTGTCGAAACAACGCTGGCGCCATCGCGTCAACCTCGGCCCCCCGGACGCTGCCGGTTGGGGCTTCTTCTCCACCCCGCCCGACGCCAACAACCGCAACAACACTGCCTACTTCGTCTATGGACAAGCCGGCAAACCACAAGCAACCGTCATCGCCGCCGACCCCGCCGCCGGCTCCGTCCTTCAAATCGCCGCCGGCAATTACCAAACTGATCCACCGCAACCCGCCGCCCTGCGCCCAAGCTGGAATGCCGCCGCCGAAAACTGGCAAGACCAAACACTCCTCATCTGGCAACACGAACTTCCCGCAGGCAACCTCGCCGCTGCCATCGAAACATTCGCCCGCGAAGGCGGTGCCGTGCTCTTCCTCCCCCCTGCAAACCCAAAGAACGCCACCAAAAGCAACAACCCTTTCCGCAGCATCCGATGGGGCACCATCGAAAAAACCGCCGCAACCGAATCCACCGCAAACACCTCCTTTCAAATCGGCCGTTGGGATCAGATTTCCGGTCCCCTTGCCGATACAGAAGAAGGGCTCAGCCTGCCCCTTGACCTTCTCGACATCCGCCAACGCAGAAACCTCACAGGCTACGCTGGCGCCGCCACATCCCTTGCCGCTTCCTTCCGCGACGGCAGCCCGCTGCTGCTTCGAATGCCTATTGGACGAGGCGCTGTTTGGTTCCTCACCACCTTGCCGCATCCCGACTGGTCTTCCTTAACCGACGGAAACATTCTCATCCCGCTCCTCCAACGCCTCCTCCAAGACGGCATGCGCCGACAAGAAGAAACAATGGCCGCCATTGCCGGAGAACACAACCCGGCCATCGAATCCATCGCCTGGATTCCCATTGCCGGACCAAAAAACGCAGACTTCCGCTGGCACGCCGGCATCTACCAGGCAAACAAACCATCAAACAACACCGCCAAGGCCGGAAATGTCACACGACTTGCCATCAACCGCAACCCCCTCGAAGACGAATCCGGACAACTCGCTCCCGAAACAACCCGCCGCCTCTTCGGCAAACTCCCGCTGGCCATGCTGCAAGAAAAAAGCCGACAAAACGAACCCCTCCAAGGCGAAGCCTGGCGTCTCTTCCTCCTCGGTATGCTCACCTTCCTCCTGATCGAAGGGTGCCTCACACTCCCTGCCGCCAACCTCGTCCGCCCCGCCGCATAACCCTTGCCGGTCGCGACAATTCAAAACCCGCACTCCCCAACCCACTCCACAAAATCTGCAACCCCAACAAAAAAGGCCAGCTCCCGAAAGGACTGGCCGATGGCATCCACCGTTGCTGGACAATAGCTGGCTACTCCGGCGATAGTGTCTCCATCCGCAAGCCCCTCGCCCGGATGCAACAAATGCGCAGACGGTGCAACTTGCGGCGGTTCACGGCCAACGTTGGCTTCAATCCATTCTAATTGTTGTTCTGTTGTCCTCAAAGGCAGTTCCAATTCCATCTGCGGCTGTTCTGCCTCCGAAAGATTCTGCCGCATATTCTTAAAACACTTTCTTGAGCTCGCTCGGCAATCTTTGGAAAGGCCTTCCTTTGCCAGCGCCAGTAGTTTTCCACCCAACCTTTATATGGAACCAGAAACGAATCGCCCGGCTTCAGTTCCTGGGCGTGCCACATCCCATGAGTAAAGACCAAACCTCTTGGGACATCCTTCGGATCGATCTCGGCAATGATCCGCTCCCGCAAGCCTATTGCTTCCCATTCCGGCATCGGCTCTTTGCCCGGCCATCGCCTCTCGCTCATTAGTTTAGCGGCAATGCTTTCCGAAGAGGTATGCGCTTCTTCTTTCCAAGTCTTTGTTTTCAATGGCCTCCCCCGCAATCCGAGGTGTCTCGGTATCTCTTTGTGTATTACCCGTCCAGTGTCGGGGTCTATATCGAGCACTTTCTCGGTGATAATCTTATCTGGGGGATGAATGGCCGCGTCGTGATAGTCTGCCAAGTCTGCAAACGTACTGGACATTGTCATTGGATTATCGTGCCGATTGTATTCCTTGAGAATTACAATTTCTCGAATCTCTTGCTGAACCGAGCCTCACTCTCGAAGAAATACGCCATGTAACAGTGTCTGTCAATAACCGGCTTGATCCAGTACCGATGGGGTTGTTCTGCCAGGTGCTGGAGTCTTTGAGATCGTAGAGTGTGGGATCAAATCGAAGAACGGGATGGTAGGTTGGCGTGAAGGGGAAGTTGGCCTTCGAATTCGCCAAACGCTTGGCCTCCGCATTGGCTGCCTGCTCGTGAATACGTTCGGGAGATGTCAGATGCCGATAAGCCTCATTGCCAACTTCCCCCGCTGCTGGAGCAGACTTCACTACGGGCGGAACGTTCTTCACAGCCTTCGCCTTCTCCGCTGGACGCGGCGACAGCCAAATTAAAGCTGCCATTGTAAGAATGCCGAATCCAATAATGATAAAAACGCGTTTGTCATTCATTTGCCCTCCTCCGGTGTCAAGATCGTAGATGTCCACGTCTTTGTAGGCATCGGCTTGGGCGGAAATGTTCCAAGTCATAGTAGTTGTCATACAGGTAAGCTGTCGCCGAGTCGTTCTCGTAGAAGGTTACTGCAGAGATGCTGCTGGTGTTCAGGGCTTGCGCTTGGGTTTCACCGGCGGTCAGAAGGCTGATGGCGGCAAAATTGAGAGTGAGTTTCCCCGTCTCCATGAGGGAGCAGGCCGATTGTGGACGGCGGAGCGCCCCGTGTTTTGGGTCGCCGAAACTGCGGTGGCGATGAGGTTCCGAATTCGGAGCGCTTTGGTCACAAAGGTTTTTATATCTGTGTAACTATTTAAGATTTCACTGTCTCGGCCTCGGCGTCAATGGGAAAGTCCGCAAAAAGCATTTATGGGCTTTGATGGTTATGGAGGGCGATTTCGTTCGGGACAAATGGATGGACAGGATGGACAGGATTGGATTTTTTGTTAAGCGTGTGGCGGTCAACGGGTCGAGTGCCTGCGCGTCACCCTGTTAAGCCCGTAAATATTTATCGTGGGAAAGTCACTCGACATCCCGCACCGGGCCGTTGCAAATGCTCAGTAAGGAAATGTGAGGATTTCCGCCTGTTCATCCGAGCGGCCGGAGAAGCTGATCCTCTCCAACTGCTTTGTTTCGACTGTGATATTCAGTGGGTAGATCCGTTCAGTTTGGCCAGGCGCAATGGGGGCAGCAGGTCCGGTTGCGGGAGAGGGTGTTTTCGATATTTTGGCAGCGGCGTTGGAAATCTGTTGTTTGATTGGGGTTGTTCGGTCATTTTGGGGGTTTGAGTGCTTGGACGATTGCCGCTTCGTTGCCGGTGATTCTTTTGGGGATTGCCGTGGGGTGTTTTGCGGTCTGGCTGTCTTGGCGTCATTGGAAGTGCCGCCAGTTTCGTCCAGCGATTGGCTATTTGGAGGGGTTGCGCGTTTTGGCCGTTGCGCTGCTCATTTTGACGCTTTTGAAGCCGGAGCGGGTTCGCCGCATTGAACGCACGGAGAAACCTGCCGTCGTTGTTCTTCACGATGCATCGGCCAGCATGACGACGAGTGATGTGGTCGTTTCCAACCGAGCTGTCTCCCGCAAGAGCTGGGTGGAGAGTGCATTGACCAATCGGTTTTACGCGCCTTTGGAATCTGGTGTCCGCATAGAGGTTCTTGATTTTGCGCGGCCGGCAGTGTCTGACGTTTCCGATGTGGAGGGAACGGACTTGGGTTTGGCGTTGGAGAATGTGCTGCGGCAGTTTGACGATTTGAAGGGCGTCATCCTCCTCAGCGACGGCGATTGGAATCAAGGCGCGGCGCCCATCGGGGCGGCGGCTCGGTATCGCGACCGGAAGGTGCCCGTTTTTCCGGTGGCAGTTGGCAGCGAAACACCCTTGCCCGACATGGCGATTGAAGACGTGGATGCGCCATCTTACGGCCTTTTGGGCGAGCAAATTTCCTTGACTGTCCGGCTACGAAATGATTTCCCCCGCGAGATTTCGACGAAGCTCCAACTGTTTGACGGTGCTGCGGCGGATGCGGGACTCGACGAGCAGGCTGGGCTTGGGGTTCTCCTGGCGGAGAAAGAGGTTCTTCTCCCGCCTGGAAGCAGTTTTCAGGAGGCCATTGTTTGGGAGCCGCGGGAAGCGGGGGAGCGCCACCTGCGGTTTCGTTTGGCTACCGAGCCGGGCGAATTGCGGGACGACAACAACGAGCAGGCTTTTTCGATGCGCATCCGTTTGGAGACGCTGCGAGTTTTGGTGGTTGATTCCAAGCCCCGCTGGGAATACCGCTATTTGAGGAACGCTTTGGATCGGGATCCGGGCGTGCAAATGCACTGCATTTTATTTCATCCTGGCCTGGCTTCGGGCGCCGGTCTGCACTATTTGCCGTCGTTCCCCGGCTCCAAGGAACGGATAGCGGGTTACGATGTGATTTTTCTCGGTGATGTCGGCGTGGTTTCCGGCCAGTTGAAAGAGAGCGATTTGGAATTGATTCGTGGCCTCGTTGAGCAACAGGCCGGCGGGCTGGTTTTTCTGCCGGGGCGTAGCGGATTTCAAAGCACTTTGTTGGAAGGCCCGCTTGCCGACTTGATTCCGGTGGTTCTCGACCGGCAGAAGCCCGAAGGCATTGCCCTTCAGAATGAGTCCCGGTTGGCGCTTTCGGCTGCCGGCAAAGGGCATTGGCTGACTCGCTTCGATGCGGATGCGCAGAAGAACGGCGAATTATGGCAGCAGCTCCCCGGTTTTTACTGGTCTGCCGCTGTCGAGAAAAGCCGGCCGGGTTCGGAAGTTTTGGGGGTTCACCCGGCAATTCGCAACGCTTGGGGCCGCATTCCTTTGCTGGTTACCCGTTCCTTCGGCAGCGGCAAAGTTCTCTTCATGGGCACGGATAGCGCCTGGCGCTGGCGGCGTGGTGTGGAAGATAAATACCACTACCGCTTTTGGAGCCAAGTCGTCCGTTGGATGGCCCACCAACGGCACCTCTCGGCAAGCGAAGGAATCCGGCTCGCCTGGACACCCGAAGCGGCGGAAGTGGGCGATACCGTCCATCTTCAGTCTGCTGTGGCCGATCGCTCCGGTTATCCGGCGCAAAGCGGCAATGTCCTGGCCGACATTGCCAGCCCTTCCGGGCGTTCGGAGAAGATTGAGTTCGCGCCCTTGGCTGGCGGTTGGGGTGTCTTTACCGCTGCCTTCCATCCCCAGGAAAGCGGGGAGCATACCATCACCGTTCGCGCGGAGGAACACGGCCGCCGGTTGGAAACCGCCATTCCGATTACCCGCCCCCGTGTCGAGAAAATCGGCCGGCCCATCAATCGCCAAACCTTGAAAGAAATCGCCACCATCAGCCGCGGCCAACTGGCCGGCGCTGAGGGCCTCTCCGCCGTTGTCAAGGCCCTGCAATCCATGCCTGAACCCGCTCCCCGCGAAATCCGCCTCCGCCTGTGGGCTAACCCTTGGTGGGGTGGCTTCCTTTTGAGCCTGCTGGCTCTCTACTGGATTGGCCGGAAACTTACGGGACTGGTCTAGCTAGCATCAACCCCGCTGCTTGGGCATCGCCTTTGTTCGGATAGGCTTTTGGCGGTGAAAAATGCAACAGACACAAGCGAACATTTGCGAATATTTTTCTTTTTCCCGTTCGGCATTTGCGTTATATGCAAAGGCCAATTTATGCGGGAGTACATCATCAAGACGGAGAATTTTTCTAAAGTCTTCGGTTCGCAGAAGGCGCTGGATAGCGTCACCGTCGCAGTGCCGCCGGGCGCCATCGGTTTGCTTGGCCCCAACGGAGCGGGCAAGAGTACTTTTATGAAATGCCTCCTCCAGTTGATCCCTTACACCGGCGGCAAGGCTTGGCTCCTCGGCAAAGAAGTAGGCCAGGAAGGCCGCGAAACGCGAAAGCGGGTTGGCTACAATCCCGAACAAGATTGCCACATTCCGGGGATGGTGGGGTGCGAATATGTTACCTACTGTGCGCAACTTTGCGGGCTGCCCTTTCAAGCCGCCCGCCAAAGAGCGCACGAGATGCTAGACTTCGTCGGGATTGGGCAGGAGCGATATCGCAAAATCGACACATATTCCACCGGGATGAAACAGCGCCTGAAACTGGCTCAAGCCATCGTCCACGACCCGGAGATTGTCTTTCTCGACGAACCCACCAACGGCCTCGACCCCAAAGGGCAAGCGCAGATTCTCGACCTCGTCCGCAGTTTGTGGACGGTTCACGGAATCTCCGTCGTCCTCTCCTCTCATCTACTGCACGATGTCGATCGCATCTGCGAACAAATCATCATCATCGCCCGGGGGCGAATTTTAGTTCACGACACCTTAGCCCGCTTGAAAGCCCGCCGAAAAGGCGCGGCGGAAGTGGCGGCCGTCTCGCGGACGGACGAGCTCCGCCAAGCATTTCAAAACCAGGGCTGGCCGGCGGAACTTCTGCCCAACGGCCGCGTCAAAGTGGAGCACGGCTCGCAAGCCCTCAACCCCTTGATGGAACTGATGGCGGCAATCAACATCTCTCCGTTGGAAATCATCCCCAGCCCCAACGCATTGGAAGAACTGTTCGTGCAAGCCCTCGAAACAGCCCATGAGCCTGCATGACGTCAGCTACCAACACTGGGAAGGGCGCCACTATGGAATCTGGCGCCGCCGTTGGGTTATTGCCTCCAACGGGCTGAAAGCCTGGCTGGATAACAAATGGGTCCGGAACTTAGTGCTTCTGACCTGGACGCTGGTTTTGGTTGCCGTTGCCGTTCTTTTCCTAATCGGCCAGCTGCTGGTCGAAGACAGCATGCTCTACAAACTGGTGGACCAGTTTGGTGATCAAGTGCGCGGTTTCGTCGAGGGACTGGTGGATTGGCTGACGAAACATCCGGAGATTTCCGTCCGCGTCACCCACAACCTGTTCTTTTACTTCTTCGCCTCTCAACTGCGCTTGTTCGCCATGATAGCGGTGGCGCTAGTCATTCCGCACTTGATCGCCCGCGATTTGTCGAGCCGGGCCATCATCATTTACTCATCAAAAGCCATCAATCGGTTCGATTATTTCCTGGGCAAATTCGGCACGGTGTTTGGCTTGCTCACGCTGATGTGGCTTGGTCCTGTGCTGGCGGCCTGGGTAGCGGGAAATCTCCTCGCTCCGGATTGGGGTTTCTTTTGGCATTCGCGCGGGGCGCTTTTCAACTCCCTGCTTTACATGCTCAGCGCGATGTTTGCGCTGAGCATTGTAGGGTTGGGAGTTTCGGCGCTGTCGCCGAAGCCCCGGCTGGCAATGAGTTACTGGATCATCTTCTGGTTGATCGGCAACGCCATCAGCGCCATCGGCGTTTACACCAAGGCTTGGCTCCGCCATTTCAGTATCTCATATAATCTGGATCAAATCTCGCGCCAAATTTTTGACTTGAAAGGCGAAATTGATTTGGCCGTCAACAACGTCCCTTATTTTGGCGAGTTTTTAGAGAACATCACGCGCGATACTGTCAGCTCTTGGCTACCGGACATCGACGGCGCTTGGATCGCCCTGGCCGCCATGTTGCTTGGAGCCGTCCTCATCATGCTTTCACGCGTCAAACCGGAATGAACGCCGTCATCGAAGCACGAGAACTCAGCCGCTGGTATGGCATTGTGATGGGACTCAACCATGTAGATTTCGCCGTGCCGCCGGGAATCACGGGCTTTGTCGGCCCCAACGGCGCTGGCAAAAGCACCCTGATTCAAATCATCACCGGACAACTCCGCCCCAGCTCCGGCTCTCTGACCGTGTTTGGCGAACGCCCCTACAACAACCCTCGAGTGCTCGCCCGCATCGGCTATTGCCCAGAGCGGGAATCCGTTCATGCCGACCTCCGCCCTTTGGACTGGCTTTCCGGCCTTTCCCGCCTCTCCGGGATTGCCTCAAACGAAATCGCAGCCCGCTGCGCACATCTCCTAGACTTGGTCAAACTCCCGCGCGCGCATTGGAAAAAACGCCTCGGCCAATACTCCAAAGGCATGCGCCAACGCGTCAAACTCGCCCAGGCCCTCCTGCACAACCCCGACTTGATCGTCCTTGACGAACCCATGAACGGGCTCGATCCCATGGGGCGGCGAGAGTTTGCGCAGATTCTCAAAAAACTCGCTGCTGATGGCGTCAACATCATCATCTCCAGCCACATTTTGGCCGAACTCGAAGTCCTCTGCAAAAATGTCCTCATTATGAGCTGGGGACGTGTTTTGGCCTCCGGCGGACAAAAATCCATTCGGACCGACATCCGCAACTGGTCCGAGCAACTAACCCTCCGCTGCGATCGGCCTTTGCAACTGGCTGGCATTCTCTTCCAGCAAAACCTCCTCCTGGGCTTCGATGTCGATGAAGCCGACTCCGCCTTGACTCTGCGGATTCGGTCGCCCGAAACCTTTTACCAACGTTTCCCGCAAATCATCCGGGAAAGCGGGCTTACCCTTTGGGAGATGAAAAGCCAAAGCCGTTCCCTCCGCAATCTGTTCGACAAGATCACCCAATAACGCCCCGCGAAATGAATACGCCCCCGCCCAGCTTTTTTGCCGCCGCCCGCGGGCTATGGACATTAACTTGGCGCGTCAAGCTGGCCCGGAAACGGATATTCCTCTTCATCGGGAGCATGATCGCCATTCCCGGATTCGTTAGCTATGTTGTTGGCACTGGTGAGGTCGAATCCTTTTACAACATCCTGATAGACATCTACCTGTTGCTCGTCGTCCCCATTTTTTGCCTCAGCAGCTTCGGGGCCATGATCCGCGATGAATTGCAAGACGACACAATGGCGTTTTTGTTGACTCGGCCAGTCAGCCGCACTCGGCTCTTCCTGCTGAAATACCTCGTCCAGATGTTGTGGCTGCAGATCATTATGTTGGGCAACGGTCTGGCGTTTTGGGCAGCGGGCACTTGGCTAGACATCCCCGGCATTGATTCCCTCATGAGTTTGGTCATTGCCGTGCAAGCTCTTGCCGTCATTGTCTTCGGCGCGTTGACTTCGCTCATCGGGCTGTTGACGCAAAAGTATCTCGTCGCAGGCATCGTTTACGGGTTCATCGTCGAGTTCGGCATCGGCCAAATTCCGACCAACATCAACGTGCTTTCGATCAGCCGCCACTTAAAAACCTTCATGTCATGGAACGCAGAGCTGGCGCTGCGCTACGACTGGACGACGGAAGACACTTGGTTTTCCCTGATGCTAGTGCTTGCGGGTGCGGCTCTGTTTCTGCTTCTGGGTGCGCTTCTCTTCACCTTTCGGGAATATCACCACGCGGAAGAGATGCAGAAAGGCGCCTGACTACCTCCGGCGCCCTGCAGGAAAACTGGTGCCGAAAGGGCGACGGTGGAAAGACATTTCCTTTGCAATAAGCATTTATGGGCTTTGAGGGTTTAGGAAGGCGATTTCGTTCGGGACATATGGATGGACAGGATGCAGAGGATTGGATTTTTTGTTAAGCGGGTGGCGGTCAACGGATCGAGTGCCTGCGCGTCACCCTGTTAAGCCCATAAATGCTTATTGCGACTTCCTTTCTTGCGCAGGAACGGGCAATGTTGTATTAATGGCCTCTCACGGTCAGGCTATAGTGCCGTGTTGTGGAAGTTTTTTGTTTTATTTTCCTTTCACAAAGAGCGAACCTGAGTGTGTTCGAATGCATGGGGGGCTCGATGCCCCTGGGGTTCTTTTCTGCCCCTTCTATCAGCGTCGGCCGGGCGACGTACGAACATAGCCTCCCGGAACCTCCCGGTCCTTTTCGGAGAGGGAAAGGGCGGCCGTCTTGATCCCGCTCGGACGACTAAAACTGCTTCTGGACAAAAGCCCTTGCTGCCGGCAAATTGGCTGCATGGCAGAGACTCCTTCCACGATGTTGGCGCTCGGAACCCCGGCGCCGGATTTTGCATTGCCCGACACCAATGGCCGGCTCATTTCCCTCGCGGACTTCCAGGAAGCCAAAGGCCTTCTGATCATGTTCCTCTGCAACCATTGCCCCTATGTCATTCACATCCAAAACGCACTGGCCGAAATGGGCCGCAACTTCCAGCCCAAAGGCATCGCCATGGCCGCCATCAGCGCCAACGATGCCGCAAAATACCCGGATGACAGCCCGGAAAAAATGAAGGAAACTGCTGCGCGAATCGGCTATCCCTTTCCCTATTTGTATGACGAAACCCAAGTCACCGGAAAAGCCTACCGCGCCGCCTGCACACCAGATTTCTTCCTGTTTGATAAAAAACGCCGCCTGGTTTACCGCGGCCAGTTCGACGACGCCCGCCCCGGCAACCAAGTGCCAATCACCGGACACGATCTAAAAAAAGCCATGAACGCCCTCATCGAAGGCAAAGACATCCCCGCCGACCAAAAGCCTTCCCGAGGCTGCAACATCAAATGGAAACCGGGCAACGAGCCGGACTACTTCGCCCTCCAACCCAAAACTTGACTGCCGCCGCGCATCCCGCCGGTAACAAGCGCAGATTGACTTTTCCCGCTTGCCGCCTCCTAATACATTCAAACGATGAAGCTGAAATTCGCTAAACGAAATTGCATCCTCGGCGCGGCACTGTCGGCTGCCTTACTCTCAACCGCCACTCAAGCGGAACATGTCGGAGGACCTCACATCTCCGTCTATGGTACTGCGACCGCTGAAGTAGTTCCCGACTTCATGCGCTGGCGGCTTTCCGTGCGCACCGAAGGCAAAACCGCTGGCCAGGCCGCCACCGCTCACGACCAAAACGTGGCTGCCCTCATCGCCTTCCTCCGCCAACAGGAGATTGATGAAAAAAAGATTCAAACCTCGCAATTACGGCTTGCCGAAGATTGGGAGTATCGCAACGGCGCCCGCATCAAAATAGGCTACTACGCCGCCACCGCCATCTCCTTCGAATCGCCGTCTTTGGAAAACTACCGAGCCCTCTGGATGGGACTCAGCCAGTTGGAAGCCGTCTCCGTCGACGGCACGGAGTTTGACGCTTCGAACCGGCTTGACATTCAACATAAAACCCTCAACAACGCCCTCCGCGTTGCCAAGGCAAAAGCAATTCGTCTCCTCAGCGCATTGGAAGACGACACTCGAATTGGTCCGGTGTTGATGATTGCCGAAGATCCGCCCCGCTACGAAGACGTTCGGTTATCCGCCGCCGCCTTTGCTGAGGGGAAGGCGGTTGGAAGAAACGAATCGCTCTCGCCCGGTACCATCACCATTCGGATGCGCATCAAAGCTGTGTTTCGTCTGATCTACTAATCGCCGGTGGTTGCCGCCTCGCTACCGAATGCAGTAGAGCACCTTGTCGGAGCGAAGCAAGAGCTTGCCGCCGGCGACCGCCATAGAAGCCTGAAAATGCCCTTTGAGTTGGTTTCGGGCCAAAATCTCGAAGTTCAGGCCACTTCGAATCACGGTGGTTTGCCCCGCCTCCGAAAGGAAATAAATCTTGTCATCGGCATAGACTGGCGAAGCGCTGTGTTGGCTGCCGATGCGCTCTTGCCAAACTAGCTCGCCGCTCCGCCCCCGGTAACAAGAAACAACGCCGCCCTTCACAGCATAGAGATAGGGGCTCACATATAACAGCGACGCTTCCGTCGGCACGCCTTTGCGCTGTTCCCAGGCGATGTGTGTTTTGGTAACATCTCCCTGCCCGCCCAGACGCACAGTTCGGATGGTGGTTTTTTCAAAACCCGACGCTGTGAACACCAGGCCGTCGCCCGAAGCAAAACTGGGCGTCACCCCTTCGCCTTGGCTAAACACCGTCCAGAGCAAGCGCCCGTCTTCCGGGGCGAATCCCTGAATCACATCTCCCGCCGGACTGATCACCTGCTGTTTGCCGTTCACCTCGACCGCATGGGGGCTGACGTGAGCGATGCGAGACATCCCCCTTTTGGCCCGCCAGACCGTTTTGCCGCTCCAAATATCGACGGCGAGCAATTCCGCTTTGTCCCAGGGAATCTGCCATCCGATTCTCTCCTCCTGGGAGTTTTCCGGCCATTGGCCGGCTTGCGCCACTTGATTGCTGCCATCATATGGCATGATCAAAAGATCGTCCAGAAGCAGCGGCGAAGCGCCCAAGCCGTGGCGGCTGTAAAAATCGACATCGTCATTCACCCACTTCACCTGCCCATCCCAATCCACGGCGGCAATGCTCCCGTTGCCGAAAACAGCACAAAGGCCAGCGGCGTTCAAAACCGGAGTCGGCGTGGCATAGGAATTCTTCCGCTCCTTTCGGCCGGGAACTTGGCGAAACACCTCCGTGTTCCAAAGCACTTTTCCGGTGTCGAGACTCAAACAAATGACCCGGCACGACCGATCCCGGTCTGTAACCGCCGTTACAATCACCCGGCCATCCCACACGACTGGAGACGACCATCCGATGCCTGGAATTGCCGTCTTCCAGGCCACATTCTCGGCCATCGACCAATGCAGTGGGAGGCCCTTTTCCGCAGAATGCCCCTGCCCACCGGGGCCTCGAAACCCCGGCCAATTCTCGCTTCGGGCAAATAGCGGCAACAACACGCACAGAAGGACAGAAGGGAAAAGACGATTCATAATGGCCAAACTTTGCCCGGCGCGGCAAGTAAAGTCCAGCCCATTCTCGCGGCCGGGAATGGGGCAGGGCGGGGCTTTGTGTCAGGGAGACTCCGGCGGCGGGCTCTGCAAGAAAAGCATGCTGCGGGCTGTTTTCCGAAACGCGAGGGCCAAAGCCGGCCATTGCCGCTCAGCCTCCTCTCCCAAATACTTTCCGGCTGTTGCTTGCAGGCAAACGCTCCAGGCGTTGCGGATGTCGCCTTGCCGCCAGTGGGTTTCGATCATCAAAGCCAACGTGCGGTAAGGGGCTAAGTTGTCGAAGTCGTAATTAACCGTCTCCTGTTCGGCCTCCGGCTTGAAGGCTGCTTCGGCGAGTTCGAAAAACCGCTCATCATCGCCTTGGTCCCACGCCAGCTCTGCTAAGTGCATGCGATAGACTCGTTGGAAGGGCAGGTCCAACTGAATTAACCGCTGCAACACAGATTCAACTTCTGCTGTTTCGGGAAGATGAAAGGCCGACCGGCGGCTCCGATAATGCTGCAAGAGATACTTGGCATATTGCCGCAACAGGCGAAGAGGCGCCGGTGCTTCGGCGATGCTGGATTCGGCCGATGCTTCGGTAACGCTCAATGCCGCCTGCTGCAGGATGGTGTCTCGATGCCCGCCGAGGAAGGCCACCTCGCTTTCCCACGCCGTGCGGTGATCCGCCAATAGAGCTGATGTTTCCCAAGCCAAAGGATCATCGGGAAAACGTTGCAGCCACTCCGCCAAAATGGTTCGGAAGTATACCGGCTCGCAGGTCTTATACTTGAGAAAGAACGACGCCATCGCATGAAAATCTTGTTGGCTGAGCGGGTGTTTTGAAAGGTATTGCCCCAACAGAGTGGTCGGGCGGGGGCTGTATAATTCGTCGAATGGAATCCAGCAATCGGCCATTTGTTGCACAAAAAATCCCCGTTGCGCCAAAGCCTCCAACCGCGGGAATGCGTCTGTGTGGAGCGGCGTATCATCCGGCGTGGTGAAATAGCCGTTCGCCTGCGACACTCGCTCCGCCGCGAGGAACACCGGGAATTGAAAGATGTTGATCTGTTCAAAGTGCTCCCGAACCCGCGGTTGAGCAAAACGCGTCTCTAAATCTTCCAAATCTACAAACAGCGGTTCTGGGGAGCCGATCAAAATTAAATCCGCATTCATCCCCATCCAAATGCTGAGGTGAGGGAACACGGAGGCGAACGTCGCGAGAATCGTTTGCAGTGCTTCGTTGTTGGTTTCGTAAAGCTGGACCCACTGCGCCATCACACCGCCGGGTTTTAACTTCCGGCGGCAGTCTTCGTAATAGTTTTGGGAGAACACGCCGGCAACGCCCGCCAGCCAAGGGTTGGACGGTTCGCTGCTGATGACGTCGTATTTTTGCTCTGTCAGTTTGAGGAAAGATTTCGCATCCTCCACCGTCAGATGCAGGCGCTCGTTGTCCAACACACCGTCATTGACCTTTTGAAAGAACCGGGCGGCGGCCACTACTTCCGGGGAGATTTCCACCGCGTCCAGCCGCTGGACCGAATCATGCCGCAGCACCGCCCCGCAGGTAACGCCACTTCCCAGGCCGACCACCAACACATCCTCCGCCCCCGGATGAAGCAGCAACGGAATATGCCCTAGCAAAAGCTGAGTCAACATATCCTCCGCCGTGCTAGCATCAGCCTTCCCATTCACCCGCAGACTCAACACCGTGTTCTCTCCGGGGTCATATGAGTTCACCGTCACCGAAGCGCCGGCGCCATCCTTGTGATAAAGGATTTCGTTGCCCTCCGCCTGGCGGCGCACTTCAGCCATGCTCTCCGGTGCCGATTCCCGCCAAAGCCCCTGCGTCAAAACCCCTTGCCAAGTGGCCTCAAAGCGCCAGCCGGCGTAAGACACAATGCCGAGAACTAACAAAGGCAGACCGACAAACACCGTGCCCCGCCATTGTTTTGAACCTCGGAACAAAACCACTGCCCCGATAACCACGTTGATCGCAATCCCCAACCCGAAAACCCGCGCCAAACCTAACAAGGGCAAAAGCGCCAACCCCGTCAGGGCCGCCCCCAAAACCGTCCCCACAGTATTCACCGAAAATACCAACCCCACCCGCTGGCCCGTTCGGGCCGCTTCATCCGTCGCCATATGGCTCACCAACGGCAAAGTCATTCCTAAACACACCGTCGGCGCCAACATCACCAAAAAACAAATCAAAACCTGCGCCAGGTGATAAAGCGGATAAGCCTCCGGCGTGCGCTGTAACAAACCGGCCAACCGGACAAACCAATACGGAAGATACTCAAAAATAAACAACGAAAGGAAAACTGCCGCTCCCGCCAAAAGCTCCAGCCAGGCAAACAACCGCGCCGGCTCCCCACATCCCCGCAAACGCCCCACCAACCACCCCCCCGCCGCAATGCCGGAAATAAATGCCAACAACATCAGCGAAAAACCATGCGAACTGGATCCCAACACCAAAGCCAACAAGCGCGTCCAAGCCACCTCGTAGAGCATGGCCGCAAACCCCGAAAGCGCAATCGCCCACAAAATCAACCGCCCCGCCGCCTGCCTTCCCGCCGCCGAAACTGCCTTCCCCTCCGCTGGCCTCGACACTTCCCAACCTGCCTCTGCCAAATAAACGCTCATCCCCAAAGCCCCCGCCCCCGCCACTAAATTCATCGCCGCTGCCGCATAAACTGTCGCCGGCAACCCCCATGCCGGAATCAGCCAAAACTCGGCCAAAACCACGCCCAAAACCGCCCCGGCGCTATTCACAAAATAAAGCGTCGAAACCCGCTTTCGAAGCTCGCCCAAAGTCCGCGTCACCAAACGCGCCAACACCGGCAACGTGCCTCCCATCAACACCGCCGGCACAAACAACATCGCCAAACCAAAAACAAACTTGACCCCAAAAGCCGTCACGCCCCCCATCCCCGCATAGCCAGCAAACCAAAAATACATCGACTGCGCCCGCTCGAAATACCAGGGAAACAAAAACGCATAAATCCCGATCGCCAACTCCAGCCCCCCGTAAAGAACCAACGGCCGCCGCACTCGATCTGCCAACGCTCCCAACAACGCATTCCCTGCCGCCAAGCCCCCCATAAATACCATCAACACCGCCACCACCGCCCCGCTGGTATGCCCCATGAACAAAGCCAAATAACGCATCCACACCACCTGATAAACCAGCGCCGCCGCCCCGGAAATCCACAGACACCAAAACGCCGCATTATAAGCCGCGCGAAAACTTGAACTCCTTGCCCGTAAAAGAGCTGTCATAGAAAGAAAAAGCTATTGCGCCCAAACGCAAAGACGACGGATTTCCAGCCAAACCGCAACAGCTGCCATTCCCCGCTCCAATCGCAGCCCAGAAAGAATCACCCGCTGCTGAGAACACGCATCCACTGCGCGCAAAAAAAAGCGCCGTAAGTGCCCACGCCGTATCCCAAAACCGCAAGCAAAACTCCCACTGGCGCCAAAGACGGATGAAAAGCACTAGCCACAACCGGCGCCGAAGCTGCCCCGCCGATGTTAGCCTGACTGCCCACTGCGATGAGAAAAAAGGGCGCCCGGATGATTCTCCCGACGGCAAACAACATCAACCCATGAACAAGAATCCAAATCAACCCCATCACAAACAAACCCCCGTGGCGGAAGATTTCCAACACATTCATCTTCATTCCGATAGATGCGATCAACACATAAAGAAACACGGTACCCATCTTCGAGGCGCCGACGGATTCGAGCTGCGCCGCCCCCGTCAGTGAAAGCAGAATGCCGCCCGTTGTCGCGATCACGACCAACCAAAAGAAGCGTTTGGTGAGGCTGAACTTCTCCAAGTCTGGCGCATTTGCCGCCAGCCAGGGCGCCAACAAGTCTGCCAAAAAATGCGCCAGGCCCGTGACCCCAAATCCCGCGGCCAACAAGAGAAACCAATCTGCCGGTTGAGGCACTTTCTCCGTCTCTTCTTGCCGGGCGGCGAGCTTGCGTTTGAGGTCTTCGATCACAGAGGCATCAGCGCGATTCCACAGGTCGATTTTCGCCGCTCGCGGCACGCCGAACAGCAAGAAAGCCATCCAGACATTGGCCACTAACACATCCACGGCGATCATGGCGGCAAACAAATCTTCGCAATAAGTATTTGTGGGCTTAACAGGGTGACGCGCAGGCACTCGACCGGTTGACCGGCACACATCCACGGCGATCATGGCGGCAAACAAATCTTCCTTGACATTGAAGACTTCTTTCATCGCCGTTTGATTGGCGCCGCCGCCAATCCACGAGCCCGCAACAGTCGCCATCCCACGCCACACCTTCTCTTCGCCCGCTTCATCGAGTGCGGCAGGCCATATTTGCTGCATTGCCAGAAGACTGACGGCGCCGCCTAAAATCACGCCCCCCATTCCTGCCAGAAACATCGTCACCGCTTTCGGTCCCAAACGCAGAATTTCCCGCAAATCCGCGCCCAGCGTCAACAGCACCAGACTCGCCGGCAGCAGGAACTGGGAAGCGACAAAATAGATGTGAGATTGCTCCGGATCGTAAACACCCAGCAACGTAAACAGCGACGGGGCAAAATAACAAATCAACAAGGGCGGCACCGCGCTATAGAAACGGCGAAAGAAGCGATTGGGACGGCTCGACGTGCGGAAGACAAACGCCAGAATCAAGCACAGGATGCCGAACACAACGCCGTCATTCACTGTCCAGGGAGCGTTCATGGGGTCGCCTTGAAAAGGAAATTTCAAGATGCGGTTGACTTCCTCCGCCCCGTGCGGAAGAGATAAAGCGCTGCTGCCACCAGCACGCCGACAGACAACACAGCGCTGACACCGTGGGGGAGAAGCAACTGCGAATCGCGATCGACGATTCCCGCGAAAATGAGTCCGGCAATCAAAATCCCCATAAGCGCTTCGCCGGCAATAAAACCTGACCCTGCCAAAACGCCCGCGTCAGAACTACCCGCATCCACCCGGCGACCCCGCTCCGCAAAGTAACGCATCAAGCCTCCCAGCAAAATCGGCACAGCCAAAGTGAGCGGCAAATAAATGCCCACTGCCAACGGCATCAAATGCAGCCGATAGGGCGATTGAGCGCGTTTCAAGCCGGCGTCCGCAATCAACACAACCACCCCAATCACCGCGCCGTAAACCACCATATCGTAAGGCAATTCCCCTTCTCGGAACAGGGCTTTCATAATGCTGGCAAAAAGCGTCGCCTGAGGCGCCTTGAGTTGGTCGCCAATGCCATAGCTGGAATGCAGCAAAGAAAGCACGGGCGCGATGGTGAAAGTCGGAATCAGCACGCCGATAATTTGCCCATACTGCTGGCATCGCGGCGTTGCCCCAACCAACACGCCCGTCTTCAAATCCTGCGAACAATCGCCCGAAGTCGTGGCTGCACAACACACCACTGCCGCCACGCCCAAAGTCGCCAAAATAGCCGAATCCCCTTGATAACCCAAGACTAGAAAAAGAGCCGCTGTCGCCAAAAGAGCGGAAATAGTCATTCCCGACACCGGATTATTTGACGAGCCTACCAACCCGACGATGTAACTCGAAACCGCGACAAACACAAAAGCCAGGGCGATCATAAGGCCCGTTGCCAAAACAGAAACCGCCGGCGACTCCGCCAATTCCCAATACAAAAAGAACACCAAAACCGCTGCTGCGGCAATTGCTCCCGTCAAACCGTCCAAAGGAATGTCCCGCTCCGTCCGAGCCGTTGCGTCACTCTCCCACCCTCGATAGATTGCCGCCAATCGTTTGAGCCCCGAAACAATCCCCGCCCGCACCGAAAAAATCGAAGCCAAACCGCCAACCACCATCGCGCCGACCCCCATGTAACGAATCTTATTATTCCACAACTCGTTGGCCACTTCAACAGGCGGCTCGCCCGCCAACTCCTCCGGAATCCCGAACATCGGGATGGCGAACACCCAGCCAATGGCGCCGCCCAAGAACACCAACATCGCAATCGGCAACCGAACAATATAACCCACCGCCAACAACGCTGACGAAACAGATGTGCCGAAAAAGAAAACACTGTTTTTCACCGACGCCGCATATTGGACGTCCTTCAATAATACTTTTAGAGCTTCGGAAAAAAACTTGATAACCCCGCCAATTATCAACCCCTGGACAATCATCTTCACCCCCGAACCTCTCTCCGAAGAGCCGCTCTTCAAAACCGTCGCGCAAGCCACGCCCTCCGGATAAATCAACTCCTTCTCCTCCACAATCAACGCCCGCCGCAACGGCACCATGAACGCCACCCCCAAAAGGCCACCGGCAATGCCGATCAACGTCGTTGGCCACAAACGAAAATCCTGCCATACCTCCACCAGCACCATCGCCGGCACCGTAAAAATAATCCCCGCGGCAATAGATTCCCCGGCGCTGGCAATCGTCTGAACCACATTGCTCTCCAAAATACTCTGCCGCCTCAAAATCCCCCGAAACACCGCCATCGCAATCACCGCCGCCGGAATCGACGCCGATACCGTCATCCCAGCCAAAAGCCCCAAATAAACATTAGCCGCCGTCATTACCACGCCAACCAACACGCCAACCCCAATCGCCAAAAAAGTAAACTCTCGTGGAATCATAAAACCGCACAAATGCCAGACTTCCCTCTCAAAAACAAGTCCTTCATCCCTCAGAATTCCTCCCTTCCGCCTGTGTCAATCCCAGCAAAACCCCGGCGTCCTCGTTGATGGGCAACTCCTCCACCGTGTTGAGTTTCCGCTCAATAGCGCGCGTACGCGTGCCGGTCTGGTCAATAGATCTCGATGCTGTGTCGAGCTGCTTCTTCACCTTGTCCAGCACAATGCCGAATTTGCCGAACTCCGTCTTGACTGCCGACAACACCTTCCACACCTCACTGGAACGCTTTTCAATGGCGAGCGTGCGAAAGCCCATTTGCAAACTGTTCAAAATCGCGGCCAAAGTCGCCGGTCCCGCCGGCACTACCCGATGCACGCGTTGCAACCGCTCCAACACCTCCGGCCGGCGAGCAACCTCGGCATACAACCCTTCCGTCGGCAAAAACATAATTGCAAAATCCGTCGTCTGCGGCGGCGCCACATATTTTGTCCGGACATCAGCGGCAGACGTTTCAATAGCCCGGATCAGGGCATGAGACGCGCGGCTGACTTGATCGGCATTGCCGGATTCAGCAGCCTCCTGCAACCGCTCATAATCCGCCGTGGGGAACTTCGCGTCAATCGGCAACCAAATACTTCCGTCACCCACGCCGGGCAAACGAATCGCATACTCCACCGTTTCATTGGAATCAGGCCGCGGCCTGACATTAGCGACATATTGGCCGCGGGTGAGGATTTGCTCCAACAACGCTCCGAGCTGCACTTCACCCCAAGTGCCGCGAGCCTTGACATTCGTCAACACCCGCTTCAAATCGCCCACACCAGTCGCGAGCTTCTGCATATCGCCAAGCCCCTTGTGCACCGCCTCCAGCTGCTTGCTGACCAGTCTGAACGACTCACCCAAACGCCTCTCCAACGTGCTTTGCAATTTCTCATCCACCGTCCGGCGCATCGCATCGAGCCTCTTCTCGTTGCTCTCCTGAATACGCTGGAACTGCGTCTCCAAAGTCTTCCTCGCCTTCTCTTGATCTTCGCGGTTCAATCGGGAAAGTTTGTTCAAAGAATCCCCCACCTCCCCCAGCTTCCTTTCCTCCTTGCTCATCATTTCAGCCAACTGTTCGTTCACTGAAACCCGGATTTTCTCAAACCGATTTTCGTTGGATTCCCGAATATCTTTCAGCGAACCCTCGGCCCGCTCAATCAACTTTGCAATCTGCTCGCACGTCGCCGAGACGGACTGGCCGATTGCCGCAGTCAACTTGTCGAGCCGCTCTCCCTGCTTGCTGTCCATTGTGTTCACAGTCTCGATCAAGAGCTTGTTAGATTGAGTTTGTATCTTGCCAACCTCTTTACGTAACTCGCTTGACTGTTGGGAGCTTTCCCCACGCGCGAGGCGAAACTCCTCGCGCAGGGCTGCTTCAGTTCTATCCGAGCCCGGCTTTCGCATCCGCAACAGATAAAGAGCAGCAATTACAAAGTTAGCAGCAACGAACAGGATGATGATATAAAGCAGCGTTTCTGTCATTTATCCACCTTCATTTATCGTTTGCGAGGCTGAAGCAAAAGCGAAGTTTCAATTATAGTTTGGCAGGAACGAATAGTGCGCTGAATACTCGAGGTGTTGTTTTGTAAAATCGTTCGGGTATTCAATACGCACATCGACGATTTCACCCTGCACATCGAATTCAGGAACGAGACGGGGATTGATAAAGCCGGAATATGGCGCGATGTTCAAGGAGGCAACTCGTTCCAGCACTTCTTGATGCAGCACGCGATCGACTTTCACGCCGTAGTTCTCCACCAAAGCCTTGCCGGCCACGTAATCACCTTCCGATTTGATGCGTTGAATTTCCCGCAGTAATTGGCCGAATAAATCGGTGAGTGCCTGGTAATCATGGATTGCAACATATGTTTTGCTGTTTCGTTTTTCCAGAGAAACGACATTGCGTTCAGCGCCTTTTTCCATTGCCCATCGGCAGACTAATTGCCGGTTGCGCATATGATCTTGCTCCAGATTGTCACCCAACTCGATCCGCCGCAGTTGCACCAACAAACCGTTCCGCATATAGCTTTGGTAAGCTTCCTTTCCAACGTCAGTTGTAGACACCAACCCCAGATCGATCAGCTTGCGGTCCATCGCAAAGTAGAGTGCCACCAGATCCGCCCGTGCTTCTTCCAATGTCGAGGCGTAGGACTTGAGCGTTTCCTTGGGTGTGCCGACTCCAAGGTTGAGTTTACCCGAGGCGTGGCCGATAACTTCGTGCATGTCTACATGAAGGTTATGCGATAAAGCGCCCCACTTTTTGGAAAGCTCAATTTCTTCCTGGTTTCCCGCAAACTCTTCGAGTATCCCGTTGGATTTTGAGGCTTCGTTGTAGGCATGCACAATATTCGCCAGATTCACAGATTTCGAGCCGTGCCGGGAACGAATCCAGTTTGCATTAGGCAAGTTAATGCCGATAGGCGAAGCAGGGGAACAGTCGCCGGCTTCCATGACTACGTTGATGACTTTCGCGGAAATTCCCCGCACTTTCTCTTTTTTATGGGCGTTCAGAGTCGGCGAGTGATCTTCAAACCACTGGGCCGCCTCGCTGATGGCCGCGATGCGTTTGGAGGCTTCCGGATCGCGGATCGACACCACGGACTCGAAGGCGCCGCGGTAACCCGCCGCATCGCCATAAACTTCGATAAAGCCGTTAATCACATCAATTTGAGAATCCACATCGGCGACCCAAGCGATATTATAGTGATCGAAAGTTCGCAACTGCCCGGTTCGGTAGTAAGCGATTAGTAATTCCAACGCCCGGCGTTGGGCCGAATTCTCCGCTACCTCAACCGCTTTCTCCAACCAATGGACAATCCGCTTGATGGCCTCGGAATACATGCCTCCGATCTTCCAAGTTTTCTCGTAAACGACACCGTTTTCTCGAATCAGTTTAGAATTCAAGCCGTAGGAAACAGGCTCCTCATCTCCTTTTCCGATCATTTTCTCATAAAAGATTTCTACGTCGACTTGGCTTACGTTCTCATAGTAATTGTTTGCTGAATCCGCGATTGGGTCCGCGCCGGGGTCTTTATTCACCCGTTTGGCGTCCACAGCCGGGTCGAACAATATCGGCCGTAGCCGCCGCAACAGGGCCTCCGTCGTTTCTCCGGGAGCCAAGGGTAAGAGCCCGGTGTTGGAATGGCGGACTAGTTTTTCGAAGTAGTCGGGGCTGAATCCCGGGTCGAACTTTTTGGTGGAGTAGTGGTGGTGAATGCCATTGGAAAACCAAACGCGCTTCAAGTAAACGGAAAACGCTTCCCAATCCTTCCCTGACCGCTCCCCTTGGTAACTGTTCATAACCGCTTCCAGAGTGCGGCGGATGCAAAGGTTATGTTTGTAGTTTTGGTCGTAGATAATGTCCCGCCCCGAAAGCCCTGCTTGCGCGAGATAGTAAAGCAAACGTTTGTGCTGCAGTGGCAGGGACTCAAAACTCGGCACTTGGTAGCGGAGGATTTTGAGATCGGCAAATTGCTCGGTCTGCCACACAAATGTTTCTTTTGGCAGATTCTCTTCGGCTTTCATCTCGAACGCATTCCCTATAATGGTCGCCGACAACAATAACGAAATCAATTTTGACATGGGCCCAAGATGCGGCACGGTTTCTCAAAGAGCAAAACAAAAATGACTGGCGCCGGCGGCTGACGAGTTTCCGAGCGGTTGGTCGGGAATCTTTGGACATTGCGAGCTAGGCCGCAGCCGCTCCCGGAGTTTGCTGTTTTTGCCGCTGGCCAAACGCATTTTCCCCGAAGTATTGGATTGATTTCTGCCGGGGATTTGGTACTTTGGGTCGCTCCCGGTTTTTGCCTGGGTTTGCTCGAGTGAATCGCGTTTATCGATATGGAACATTGCATTTCAGGCCGTGCCGCTTCTTTGTCGCCGTCGTTGACTTTGGCCATTTCGGCAAAGGCCAAACGGATGAGGGCTGAGGGGAAGGATGTGATTGGTTTCGGCGCCGGGGAGCCGGATTTCGACACGCCGCAGCACATCAAGGACGCGGCGGCGCAAGCTCTCGCCGAGGGTTTTACGAAATATACGCCGAGCAGCGGCATTGGGGAGTTGCGCGAGGCGATTGCGGAGAAGTTTTTGCGCGAGAACGGGCTGGTTTATTCGCCCTCGCAGATCATCGTCAGCTGCGGCGGCAAACATTCCTGTTACAACGCCATCATGGCTGTCTGCAATCCGGGGGATGAAGTGATCATCCCGGCGCCATTCTGGGTCAGCTATCCCGAAATGGCGAAGCTGGCGGCGGCCAAGCTGGTTGTGTTGCCGACTTCAGAGAATGCGGCTTTCAAGGTTTCGCCGGAGCAATTGGCGGCGGCGATCACCAGCCGAACCCGCTTGTTCATCCTGAACTCTCCGAACAATCCGACGGGAACGGTTTATACGCCGGAAGAGGTTAAGGCGTTGGGGGATGTCTGCGTGGCCGCGGGCATTTACTTGATGAGCGACGAGATTTACGAGCGGCTCCTTTACGGCGGCGCGGTGCACCGGAGCGCGGCTACCTTCTCGGCGGCGCATTGCGAGCATACCATCATCGTTCACGGATTTGCCAAGGCGTGGTCGATGACGGGTTGGCGTTTAGGGTTTCTGGCGGCGCCAGCGCCCGTCGCTCAAGCCATCGACGCCATACAAAGCCACAGCACGAGCAATCCCACTTCCTTTGCCCAAAAGGGCGGGGTAGCCGCCTTGCACGGGACGCAGGCGCACCTTGCCGAATGGTTGACACAGTTTGACCGGCGCCGGCGGTTTGCTTTGGAGCGGCTGCGGGCGATGGAAGGGATTCGCTGTGTCGAGCCTCTGGGGGCGTTCTACCTGTTTCCCAACGTTTCGGAAACTGGTTTGCCGTCGCGGGAATTCTGCGAACGCTTGCTGGAGACCCAACAAGTCGCCATGGTTCCGGGGGACGCTTTTGGTGCCGGCGATTGTGTGCGTCTCAGCTATGCCACCAGCTTGGAGAATCTCGAAAAGGGCTTGGAGCGGATGGCGGCGTTTGTGCGGGAACTTGACTGAGGGGGCGAGGCAAACTGTCCGCCGCGAAGATTGAATTCTTGCGAGCAGGCTCTATGGTTGTCCGCTTTGATTTTGACTCAAAGAAACATGGAGAAAGCGTCTTCCCATACTGAGGCTTGGACTTTGGAGTCTGCCCGGGAACTTTACCACATCAAACGATGGGGTGCTGGCTACTTCGATATCAACGAGGCCGGACATGTCTTCGCCTCGCCCGATCCGGAGCGAGGTTCGGCGGTGGATCTCCTCCACATCGTCTCGGAAGCCAAACGCAGAAACCTGCGCTTTCCCCTGCTCATCCGCTTTCAAGACATTCTCCGGCACCGCGTCAAAGCCATCAACGAGGCCTTCGAGAGAGCGATTGAAGAATGCGAATACCGGGGGCGTTACCGGGGCGTCTTCCCCATCAAAGTGAATCAACTGCGGGAAGTGGTTGAAGAGATCGTCAAAGCAGGCAAGCCCTACGACTTCGGGTTGGAAGTCGGCAGCAAACCGGAATTATTCGCCGCCCTGGCCCTGCAAACCTCTTCTGACAGCCTGCTCATCTGCAATGGATACAAAGACCCCAGCTTCATCCATATGGCCCTCATGGGCATCAAACTGGGCAAACAAGTCATCATGGTTGTCGAGAAACTGGAAGAGCTAGAACAAATCATCCAGGTCTCCCAAGAAACCCGCATCCGCCCCATCGTCGGCATCCGCGCCCGGCTCCTGAGCAAAGGTGCCGGCAAGTGGGCTGACAGCAGCGGTGAAACCGCCAAATTCGGCCTCAGCACAGCAGAGCTGGTCATTGCTGCCGACCGGTTGAGCGCGGCAAACCTTAAAGACTGCTTCCAACTGCTGCACTTCCACATCGGCTCCCAAATCCCCGACATCCAATCCATCAAACGCGCCGCCCAAGAAGCCACCCGGCTTTACGTGCAACTCCGCAAAATGGGCTTCGCCATTCAGAACATCGACGTTGGCGGCGGGCTGGGCGTGGACTACGATGGCAGCCGAACCGCCTGCGAAAGCTCCACCAATTACACGCTTCAAGAATACGCCAACGACATCGTCTACCACATCGGCGACATCTGCAACGCAGAAGGCGCCCCCCACCCCGAAATCACTAGCGAAAGCGGCCGTGCCATCGTCGCCCACCACAGTACCCTCATCGTGGAAGTCTTCGGCGCTATCGAAAAAGGCTCCCCCCAAAGCCGCTTCACCTACGGCGCCGACGAACACCCCATCATCAAAGAACTGCTCGAAATCAAAGAAAACTTGCTGGCCATCAACAAACTCGAAGCGTTTCACGACGCAATGGAACGCCGCGACGACGCCCAACATATGTTCAACCTCGGCATCCTCAGCCTCCGCGACAAAGCCAAAATCGAAAACCTGGCATGGGAAATTTGCCGCTCCGTGCAATCCAGCTTTGCCCACCAACCCTTCGTTCCGGAAGAAATCCGCAACTTTGAAGAACGCGGCGGCGCCCAATACCTCTGCAACTTTTCCGTCTTTCAATCCCTGCTCGACCACTGGGCCTGCGATCAACTCTTTCCCGTCATGCCCATCAGCCGGCTGCTGGAAAAACCGACGATAGAAACGACGCTGGCCGACATCACCTGCGACTCAGACGGGCAAATCAACCGCTTCATTGACCTGCAAGGCAGCCAGGACACACTGAAACTGCACGACCTCGGCGGCAGCGGGCCGAGCGACAAAGACTATTACCTCGGCTTCTTCTTAATGGGAGCCTATCAAGACATCATGGGGGATCTCCACAACCTGTTCGGCAAAGTCAACGAAATACATATCTTCCTCGACGGCGACGAACCATGCGGCTATTATATCGAAGAAATTATACCGGGAAATACCATCCAAGGCTCCCTGCGTGCCGTGCAGTACGATGAAAAAGAGCTAGGCCGCCGGATGAAAGCTCAAGTGGAATCGGCCATAGAAGAAGCCCGCCTCAAGCCGTCCGAAGCAATGGAACTTCTTCACAACTACAACGCAGGCTTGAACGATTACACTTATCTCAAATTCTAAACCCGGCCGACCATGTCTCTAAGCAGCCCCACTCCGGAACTTCTCAGATCGCTTGGCAAAATGCTCAGAGGGCTCTCGGCCTTGTTCTGGGGGGTGCCGGTTGTGTTGATCGCCAGCGTGCAGAGCCAAACCTTCGCCGGCACGCAAGGGCTGGGCGCTGTCATTCCCTGCGCTGCCAACGGCCTCCTCTTTTTCGGGTTGGCGCAGCTCGCCCATTTTCAACCGCAGGAACGTATCTGGCGCGAAGCTCTCGATCGGGCCAAGGTTCTGGCCATCATCAACGCCGGGCTGGCGCCGTTCCTCTACTTCCGGGTTCGTCTTCCCCATATTCCTCATTATGCCATCGCTGTTGACATTCTTTACCTTTCTTCGCTTCTTTTCCTCTATAATTATAATTTGGTGCTTTCCCGGCTGACCGCGATGCTTCCCGATGAAAGCCTTCGGAACGACGCGAAAATGTTCGCTCAATTGAACCGCGCTGTTTTGGGAACTGTCGCGTTATTGAGCTTGGTTTACTTGGCAGTGCTGCACACCGGCTTGACTCCCGGCTTTCTTCACAGCCCCTTTCAAGTTATAGAGATCAACCGTTGGTGGCTGGCGGTTTTTCCTTTGCTGATGCCGGTGGCTCTGCTGATGTCCCTCACTTGGAAAGTCAAAGAGCTGGTCATGGACGGCGTTTTCAACAGCGCGTTTTGGCGTCAGGAAAAAACGGCCGGCGCTGAGCCAGAGCACTAACGGCCTTTGAAAATCCGATTCGCTTCTTCCAGAGTTTCTTTGGAGCCGACGTCATACCAGATACCCGGGACGGCCCAAGTAAAAACCGGCTGGCGGGGATAAAGCCATTGGATGAGCCGCCCGGGCTTGTCCAGATTGTTTCCCCCGGCCAGGTAATCGGCAATCTTTGGCAATACGGCTTTGGGGTAGTAGTAGAGGGCGATGCCGATCAACGTTGTTTCCGGGGCTTCGGGCTTTTCTTCAAAGGAAGTGATTTGGCCTTCCATGTCTGTGTGCACCGCGCTGTACTTCTTGGCCGATTCGAGCCGGCCGACATCGTATACACCCAATACTGGGGCGTTGATTTTTTGGCAGTAATCACCGAATAACTCTAGCGATTGGCTGAATAAATTGTCGCCTGCAACGACAATCAAATCATCTTCGATGCGGCATTCTCGCATCACGAAGCCGAGGTCGCCGATCGCGCCGAGGCGGTCTGCCTCAGAGGTCGAGCCGTCGTTGACAACAACAATCCGCTGCCGCAACGCCGCCTCCTGGCTCTCCGCCCATCGGGTGAATTGCGCGGTGAACTTCTGGTTGGACACGACAAAGATTTGTTCGATTGGGCCAATGGCCGCCAGGTTTTCCCAGACACGGTCGAGGATCGGTTTCCCGGCGACTTCTAGCAAAGACTTCGGCTGGGTGAGGGTTAGAGGATGCAGGCGGCTGGCGTATCCGGCCGCAAGGATGATGAGCTTCATATCGCGGCGTGAATCGGGTCAATTCGCGCATCCAATTCTGGGGCGATGCGGCGCACGAGTTGCCGACAGGCGGCCATGACTTCCTCGCCGGATTTCGAGGCCAGGGCTTTATCCGCCAGGGCAACGGCTTGCGCCAGTTCGAGGTTGCGGATCAGATGCTTGATGAAGGGAATTAGAGGCGCCGAGGCACTCAGATGGCGGACTCCCAGACCAATCAACAGGGGAACCAGAAGCGGGTAGCCGGCCATTTCGCCGCAGACTCCCGCCGGGATGCCTGCTGACCGGGCGGCGTCCACCGTGCGTTTGATCAGCTGCAGGATGCCCGGATGGGCGGGTTGGTATAAATGCGCCACGCGTTCGTTCATCCGGTCCACGGCGGCGCCGTATTGGATAAGGTCATTGGTGCCGATGCTGAAGAAATCTGCTTCCGCTGCCAGCACGTCCGCAATCATCACGGCGGCCGGTGTTTCGATCATCACGCCTGCCGGAAGGTTTTCGTCAAAGGGCGCGCCTTCTCGTCTCAGTTCGCAGCGGCATGTTTCCAACAGCTGGTTAGCTGCCTGCAGTTCGCCCACGTTCGAGATCATCGGGTAGAGCAGGTGGAGCCGGCCGTGGGCGCTGGCTCGGAGGACGGCCCGCAGTTGCATTTTGAATACCTCTTGATGTTGGAGGGAGAACCGGATAGCACGGACGCCGAGGGCGGGGTTTGTTTCTTCAAGGTCGGGAAACATGTTGGCCATTTTATCGGCGCCCAGGTCGAGCGTCCGCACCAGCAGCGGCCGATTGTCCAGCCCCGCCGCTACCTTGCGGTAGGCTTCAAATTGCTGCTCTTCATTCGGCGGCTCGGTGCGGTTCAGGAACAAATATTCCGTGCGGAAGAGTCCCACCCCTTCGGCGCCAAACTTGCCGACATCTTCCACTTCGTCAGGATG
Source organism: uncultured Pedosphaera sp. (assembly GCA_965214825.1). Lineage (GTDB taxonomy): Bacteria > Verrucomicrobiota > Verrucomicrobiia > Limisphaerales > AAA164-E04 > UBA2970. Next base: position 3,429,812 of record OZ243981.1, on the reverse strand, counting down.
ATCGATGTTGGCCGTCAAGCGGATTTTCTCGCGGTCGACTGTTTCCCCCGGCAAATCGCGAATAGCCGCCAGATCGTTCTCGAAATCCTCGTGCTGCCGCGCTGCCTTGCCGTATTCAAACAGCGACTGTTCTGAAGGGTGGAGGATCACCACGCCGTCGTATCCATCCAACAACACATCCTGCCCGGAATGCAGGCGCCGGGAAGCGTTGCAAAGCCCCACCACGGCGGGAAGCCGCAGTGACCGAGCTAAAATGGCCGTGTGGGAAGTCTGACTGCCGACATCTGTCGCAAAGCCCAAAATCATCTCGCGGTTGAATAACGCGACGGTGGAAGGGCTGAGATCATGGCCGATGATGATGGAAGGCTCCTGAAGATCGCGGAGAAGGTTCCCAGCGCGGGCGCCCAGCAAATTGCCGATGACCCGATAGGCCACATCGCGCAAATCACTTGCCCGCTCGCGTAGATAATCGTCTTCCACATTGTCCAATGCGGTGGCGAATTTTTGAGTTACTTGGTCAAACGCCGTTTCCACATTGATCTTCTCCTCGACAACCAATTGCACGACTTGATCCATAATGATCTGGTCTTCCAGCACCAACATATGGGCGTTGAAGATCAGGGTGTCTTGGGTGTCTATCCACCGGCGCAGTTTCCGTTGAATCTTTTGCAGCTCTTCCCGGGTTTTCACCAGAGCCTGCTTGAAGCGCTGAATCTCCCGTTCCACCCCCGGCTCCTTGATATGATAGTTCGGGATTTTCAATTTCCGCGGCCCAGTCACAACGAGGGGACCGCGGCATACCCCGGAAGATACGCCTATCCCCTTAAAAACCATTTCCTCTCGACTCTCGCCCTTGGACACCCGGCCACCTTAAAGCCGTCGGCAGGAAGACAAAAGGAAAAAGCCAGCAGCCGAATTCGAGCTTGGCCAGGACAAAAAACCGGGTTAAGTTTATCCTCGTGGCCGGTGCCCGCTCCATTTCCAACCTGTCCCTCACCGGATTCATGGGCGTGGGAAAATCCACCCTCGGCCGCTCCCTGGCGAAAACACTGCGCTACCAATTCGTGGACACCGACGACCTCATCGAACAACGAACCGGCCGCAAAATCGCCGACATCTTCAAAATCGACGGCGAACCTCATTTCCGCGCCCTCGAACACACCCTCGCCAACGAAATAACCGGATGGCGGCAGACAGTCATCGCCACCGGCGGCGGCCTCATCGCCCAAAACAACAACCTCAACCTCCTCAAACAATCCTCCTTCCTTGTCTGCCTCTGGGCCTCTCTCAACACCATCCACCAGCGCATCAAAAAACAAAAACACCGCCCCCTACTGCAAACAGAAAACCCCCTGGAAAAAATCCGCCAACTCCTTCAACAACGCATCCCCTACTACAAACAATCGGACATCATCATCCACACAGACAACCGCCCCATGCGAACCATTGCCCAACTCATCATCCGCCAATACCACCAAGCCCAAACCCAAAACCCCGCGAGCCCCTTCCGATGAACTCCGCCCGCGCCAAACAACAAATTCTCGCCCAAGCCACCACCCTCGGCTTCGACGCCTGCCGCATTACCCATGCCGCCGCCCCCGCCAGCGGCCCCCGCTACACCCAATGGCTCGCCTCCCGCCGACACGGACAAATGACCTACATGGAACGAAACCACGAAAAACGCCTCGACCCCTCCCGCATTCTGCCCCAACTCAACAGCATCATTACCCTCGCCACCAGCTATCACCAACACAACCACCGCCCGCAAACCACTGCCAAACCACCGCCCCAAACCACCCCTGGCCTCATCGCCCGATACGCTCGCTACACCGACTACCACAACATCCTCGCCGCCAAACTCAAAACCCTCGCCAACACCATCAACCAAACCACCGCCCCCGCCAGCCACTCCCTCTGGTACACCGACACCGGCCCCATCCTCGAACGCGACCTCGCCCAACGCGCCGGAATCGGCTTCATCGGCAAACACACCAACCTCATCAGCCGCTCCCTCGGCAACTGGTTCTTCCTCTCCGAAATCCTCACCACCGCCAAACTCCCCCCCGATCCCCCAGAAAAAAACCGCTGCGGCACCTGCACCCGCTGCCTCGACGCCTGCCCCACACAAGCCATTCCCAAACCCTTCGTCCTCGACGCTCGCCGCTGCATCGCCTACCTCACCATCGAACTCAAAGGCCCCATCCCCATCGAACTCCGCCCCGCCATCGGTAACCGCATCTTCGGCTGCGACGACTGCCTCGATGCCTGCCCCTGGAACCGCTTCGCCCATGAAGGCCGCATCATGCAATCCCACGCCAAAACCGAACTTGCCAACATCCCCCTCCGAGACTGGGCCCAACTCGACGAAACCACCTTCAAACAACGCTTCCGCCACACCCCCCTCTACCGCACCAAATGGCGTGGCCTCCTCCGCAACATCTGTGTCGCCCTCGGCAACACCGGCCACCCCAGCCACCTCCCCGCCCTCCAACGCCTCTCCAAACACCGCGACTCCCTCGTCGCCGAACACGCCACCTGGGCCCTCAACCAAATCCAAAACCGCCAAAAACAAACGTCTCCTGCTCCCGCCGCCCCGCCCAAAAAAACGGCCACCGACGACCTCTCCTTGCCCAACCGGGCGACAAGCTGACGAAACCAAAATTCCCGGCAACCTCCGGCCAGACAAAAGCAAAAAAACTTCGCAAAAAGCTTGCGCTTCCCCTCTCCTTCTCCCATGACTCCCTTCCCGCAGGTGGCGGGAATGTTAGTCAGAACAGTGGATTTTATGGGCAAAACGGCCATCCACAACGGGAGAAAGACAACCGTCGCCAAAACAACAATTATGGTAATTGCGGTGCTTCGTGGTACTTCGGCTAGTGCTGCAAAAACTAATGTACCGACTCCAGTATCGGACTGCTCCGATCCAGAGTTTTTTTTCGCAATTTTGATTTAATATTTCTAAACTGACTTCGCCATGGAATTCAAACGTTCCCGATTCCTTTTCTTCACCATTGCCATGGGCTCCATAGGGTTGTGCTCGTCCTCTTTTACATCACCTCTACGCGGGAGGACCCCCCGAGGAGCGGAAGGCGAGAGAGCTGGGCTATTTGAGAGAATGGGTGGCCTGCGACTTTGTGGACATCGACGATCCCTTCGAAAGCAAAGTTCTGCCGCAAATTTCCAAAACTGTCTCGGCGGGCATTAGCATCGAGCAAGAGGCCGCCGCAACCGAAGCGGTAGCAGGTTTCGTCAAGGCGTTCTCCAACGGCCGCTACGCCGACTTCAAAGCCTTCTTGTTTTTAAGCAAGCCTGCACAAAAGCCGCTGACTATGATTCATCCTAAGGCACCGGATTGGGCGGTGCTGGATACGCCTTGGGGTCCGCTCCCGACTTTGCCACCAACTAAAGAACATGAGGTCAAACCAGAGAACCTCATAGCAACGATACATCGTCGAGCTTCCTACGGCACGAAGTATAAACAGTACTTCGACGGCATTTGCGTTGAGAAGTCTCACCTAACACTGTTGTACACAAATCAACTGGCTGCTCTTCTCAGAGAGGACGGCATGAAAAACACTATCAACTTGGGTGTCAGCGATCCCAGTGGCGGCCGGCGGATCGTCCAATTTGAGCAAACGCCCAGTGACGTTATGAAGGAGAATGGTGGGATTGCCTACCTGACCACAAAACTTCATTTGCGCCTCGCCCACCCCGAGCCCGTGAAACTAATCTACTGCCGATGGTATTGGGAACCATCTGAGGGAAAGTGGTTGCCCTTGAATTTGGTTGTTGGCAGTCTACAGAGACGAAGCAAGATTGGCATTGTATTTCTATGAGATTCAATTCATAGCACTTTTTTCAAAATGCTTTTACGGGTTGATGTTTGGCACGCTGTTTCTATAAACTGATTGGTTGTTATCTGATCCTGACGGCGGTGGGGAAGACTTTGGAGCCATCTGCTTTGGACGACGTCCTGAAGTTCGACGGCATGGAGTCTTTCATATGGCGGAGGATTGTGGTTGTCTTGGGGGTTTTACTTTGGACGCGGTGATTGCAGTTGAAACTGGGTTGGCGCATTTGGCCGGTCTAATGGGCGTGCTGACAATTATTATCTTACCAAGAGCTTCAGATTGGCGTTGGCTGTGTGTTGCGCGGGAGGACAAGTGGTTTGATCGCTCTTTTTGGTATCATTCGCTTATTCTGGCAAGGCGGGGTGAGCAGGGTTGGGGAGAAGATGAAAGATTTGCAACGGTTTGAGAAGGCAACGAGGGCGTTTACGTTGATTGCAGAGTTTGCCGGGGACGAGAATTGGGACGGCGGAATGTTTTGGAAGGGGCGGGGATGGTTGTATGAATTGTCTGACGGCGCTCTGCTCCCAACCGGAAAGTTCGGTCGGTTATTCAAGCGGACAGCTTTGGCCGTATTTGGCGCAGGAGCGGCGGGTGTATCGGTGTTCGAAGGATCGGAGGATTGCCTGGCGGCGGCGGCGGTTGTCCACATATGTGATTAACGGTGCAATGTCCGGGTTACGGCGCGGGCGTCTTTTCCCCGCCATCGGTTTTGCCGGAGGATGTTGTCATATAGGAGCCGGACGGAGGGGATGTGATGGTGTATAATGATGGCGCCAATAAACCGGCGGGGCGGGAAGGTCCCGGCAGGCGGCAATGTTTTAGCGATCGGGGGGCATGTGGAGTTTCTGCAATATGATCGGGCAAAACAGCTGATGAATTCTCCGGAGCGCAATAAGTTGTGGTGTCGCCCGGCGGCCGAGAATGGGCATCGGATGGTGGTTTGGTGATTTGCCGGCCGGGTTTTAGATGCGGGTGTTGTCGGGGATGGCGCCGTTTTTGGGGACGATGATGATTCCGTCGCGGATGTAGAAGTTTTCTCCGTCGTGGTGTTCGGGTTTACCTTCAGGGGAGATGAGGCAGTTTTTTCCAATGCGGGCGTTTTTGTCGATGATGGCGTTGAAGATTTTCGATCCTTTGCCGATGCCGATGGCGGGCAGGTTTCCGGGCGCGGGGGCGGTTTCGTAGTAATCGCTGCCCATCATGACGACGCGGTTGAGTTCGCACTCGGAGCGGATGATGCTTCTGACGCCTAGTTGGGATTCGGTGATGGCGGCGCCGTCAATCACGCAGCCATCGGCCACGAGGGAGGATTGGACATCGGCGCCATTGATTTTGGAGGCGGGGAGGAAGCGCGGGCGGGTGTAGATGGGGGCTTTGCCTTCGAAGAGGTTGAAGCGGGATCGGGGTTTGGCGAAGTCGAGGTTGGCGTTAAAGAAGGCGCGGATGGTGCCGATGTCTTCCCAGTAGCCTTGGAAGATGTAAGAATAGACGCGCTGTTTTTGGATTGCTTCCGGGATGATGTGTTTGCCGAAGTCCGAGTGCCCGCTTTCCAAAGCGGTCGGCAGCGCTTCGCGGTTGAAGATATAGATGCCCATAGAGGCCAGCCAGCGGGCTTCTTTTCCCTGGATGTTCAGGCGGGGATGCCATTCGTTGGCGAGCTTCAGGCTTTCTTGCTGTTCCGGTTGCGCGGGTTTTTCTTCGAAGCGCCGGATGCGGAAGTCGGCGTCCATCTGCATGATGCCGAATCCGGGGACGGCGTCTTGGCGCACGGGCGTGGTGGCCACGGTGATTTCCGCGTTGCGTTTGCGGTGGTGTTCTAGCAGGCGCTGGCAGTCCATGCGGTAAAGCTGGTCGCCACTCAAGATAATCAAGTGTTGGAAGGGATGGTTGAGCAGATGGATCAGATTTTTCCGCACGGCGTCCGCAGTGCCTTCATACCATGAAGTGTTTGTGGGTGTTTGTTCGGCGGTCAAGATTTCTACAAAGCCGCCGCCGAATTGATCGAACTTGTAGGATTGCGAGATGTGCCGATGGAGTGAGGCCGAGTTGAATTGTGTGAGGACGTAGATTCGTTTTAGTCCTGAGTTGATGCAGTTGGAAATCGGCACATCGACCAGCCGGTATTTGCCGCCCAGAGGCACGGCGGGTTTCGCCCGTTCTTTCGTCAAGGGAAAGAGGCGGGAGCCGGCACCGCCGCCCAAAATGACGCACAAGACGCCGTCCTTTGTCAGCAGACTCATATCGACCTCCCGGTTTGTTGCGTGGTTTCTTCCATCCGGCGGAAAAGGCAAACTAACCAACGGCGGCGGAAAGGGCAAGCTCATTGACATCGCTGCGGAAATGCAGATTATCCTGTCGTTATGCGGAAAGCTATTGTTACTGCCGGTCCCACTTGTGAGCCTCTGGATGAGGTGCGCCGGTTGACGAATCGCTCGACGGGAAGGCTGGGGATTGAGCTGGCAAACTCCCTCGCGCGGCGAAATGTCGAAGTGGCTTTGTTGGCCGGTAGCGGCGCTACTTGGAAGGGCGAGGTGCTACCTCGGCGCGTCATTCTCTTCACAACGACCGATAACTTGGCCGAAATGCTCGAGGCGCTTTCTCAAGAACCTTTCGACGCCGTGTATCACGTGGCGGCGGTGAGTGATTTTCGCTTCGGCAAGATTTATCCCGCAGAAGCGCCGGGGAGTTTTCAAATCGCTGGAAAAGGCAAGTTGCCGACCGGTTCGGGACGGCTGATGGCCGAGTTGGTTCCGACGCCGAAAATCCTCCGTTCCCTGCGCTCGGCGTTCCCCGAAGCCTTTCTGGTCGGGTGGAAGTATGAAGTGGAAGGCTCCCCGGAGAGCGCCATCGAGAAAGCGTGCCTTCAGCTGAAAACGTGCCGGACGGATCTTTCGGTGGCGAACGGTCCCGCCTACGGAAGCGGGTTTGCTGTTGTGTCGCCGGACGGTTCGCCGGTTCATGCGGCGAACCGCGAAGCGCTCTACAAGATTCTTGCGAGCAGGCTTTAGCTGCCGGGGTTGTTTTACATCAATTCGCTCGCCTGGATTCCCAAGAGCTCCAGCCCTTGCTTGAGCATTGCGCCGGTCTGTTCCGCCAGAAGAAGCCGCGTGTGCCGCGTTTTTTCTTCGGCTTTGAGGATGGGGCAGTTTTCGTAAAACCGGGCCAAGACTCCCGCCAGCTCGAACAAATAGACGCAGAGGTAATTGGGGCGGTATTCTTCAACGACCTGTTGCAAGACAAGCGGGAACTCGACTAGGCGTTTGGCCAATTCGATTTCCTCGGCTGCTGCCAACTGAATTGTCCCTTCCTGTTTTAGCGCCTCCAAGTCGCCGGCAAACTTCCGAAATATCCCGCGGGTTCTCGTGTAGGCATATTGCAGGTAGGGCGCTGTGTTGCCTTTCAGGGACAGCATGGCGTCCCAGTCGAAGACGTAGTCCGATTGCCGGTTGGGCAGCAAGTCGGCGTATTTGACAGCGCCGATGCCCACAATTTTGGCAATCTCGTTTTTCGCAGCTTCATCGAGCCGTGGGTTCTTGGCTTCCACAATTTTTCTAGCTCGCTGTTCTGCCTCGTTCAACAAATCGGTCAGTTGCACAACGCCGCCCGTCCGGGTTTTGAAAGGCTTGCCGTCCGCTCTCAGGATGGAGCCGAACCAGGTGTGAGTCAGCCGCACGTTTTCTTCGGGTTTCCACTGCCGCCAAATGCGAAAGAGCTGTTTGAAATGTAACTGCTGGCGGCCGTCGGTGACGTAGAGAATTTCATCCGGCTGCCACCTTTGCATTCGGTATTCCAAAGTAGCCAAGTCCGTCGTCATGTAGTTGGCCGCGCTGTCGCTTTTTTGGATCATTGCCGGGTGGTTTTTCAAATCTGCATCTGCCAGGAAGCGCACAATCAGCGCTCCCTGGCTGCGCTCCGCTAAGCCAGCGGATTCCATCTCTTCGGCCAGGTTGTTCAAGCGAGCATTGTAAAAGCTCTCGCCGAGCGTCTCGTCAAAGCGAACGTCCAGCCGCGAATAGACTTTGTCGAACTGCCGGCGGGAAAGTTCGATCATCCGCCGCCAGATGGCTCGGTTTTCTGCGTCCCCTTGTTGTAGCGCGAGCAGTTCTTGCCGCGCCTGTTGCAGGGCTTCGGGGCTTGTTTCGCAGGCCTGGTTTGCTTGGCGATAGAGCCGCTCCATTTCGCCTAAGGCGTCTTGTTTGAGCGCGCGCTCATCCAGGTGGGACTTCCAACCCGCGATCAATTTCCCGAACTGCGTGCCCCAATCGCCGATATGGTTATCGGTGATGACGCGATGTCCCAGGAAGCGCAGGATGCGGGCAATGCAATCGCCCAGGTTGGTGGAGCGGATATGCCCGACGTGCATGGGTTTGGCTGCGTTTGGGGAGCTAAAATCGACAAGGATCGTGCGCGGATGCCGGGTCTTCTCGACGAAACACGGCGGCGGCGCTTCTTGGTTCAGACATGTTTCGAGTGCCTCTTTGCGCACTCGGAAGTTGAGAAAGCCGGGGCCGGCTGCTTTCACGTTTTCGCAAACGGACTGAGCAGCTGACATCCGCGCCGCCGTTGCCGAGGCGATTTTTCGCGCATCACCGCCGAGCCGTTTTGCCAGCGCCATGATCGCGTTGCACTGGTAATCCCCGAACTGGGGCAGCGGGCATTTGCGGACGCAAAGTTCCGCCTCCGGCCAATCGGGGCAGACTTCTCCGACCGCCGCCTTCAGCTCTTTTTCGATTTTTTTGAATAACACAGCCAGTCCTTTAGGAAAGCATTCAACGCGCGGCAAAGTTCTCAGTGCGCTTGGAGAATTCGCGCCACATCGGCGGCGGTAGGCGCGTCGCGCAAGGCGTTTCGGAAGCTGCCATCGTGCAGCATTTTTGCAATGTTGGCCAGCGTGTGCAAATGCTTTTGAAAGTGCCCCTGCGGCACCAGAAACAGCAGGACGAGGTGGACGGGTTTGTTGTCCAGCGCGTCGAAGCGGACGCCATTGGTAGACCTTCCGAAGGCGCCGACCACTTCGTCCACCAAATCCGTCGAAGCGTGCGGCAGCCCCACGCCAAACCCGATGCCTGTGCTCATCGACGCCTCGCGTTTCTTGACTGCTGCCGCGATGGCATCCTGGTCTTCCCGCCTGATTTTACGGCACACCGCAAGGCAGTCGATCAACTCGTCAATGGCTTCCCAACGGTCGGACGCGCTGAGATCGGCCACGATCTGTTCCTCTGTCAAAATCTCGCCAAGCAGCATAATCCCATTCAATCGCTTTACTTGCCGCGCCCGCCGTCCGGCAATCGCAGCGGGAAGGGGAGGGTGGGGAAAGGGTTCGGGCGATTTCCGAATTTGGGGAACACTTTTCAACTGCGGCCGGAGGAAGACAATAATCAAACCGCCCAGGCCGGATCGCTCGGCAGGCAAGCGTCGAACTCAGCGATCAGGGCGTCTTCATAACATCCAGCATACTTTTCGTCAAAAAACACTTGCAGCGCTTCTTCAAAGAGCCGCTGCCAAGAGCGTTCCTCTGCGCCTGGAGGAATGGGGTAAAAGAGGGCGCCGTTGCTCTTGGCTGCTTTGAAGTCGCCCGGAGCGTCTCCAATCATCAAGATGCGGTGCGCGGGATACTTCTCCGCCGCCGCCATTTTGAGGTGCTGTGTTTTGGTGCCCATTTCCTGCCCGGCAATCAGGCGGATGTAACTTGAAAGCGCATGCTCGCTCCACTCCCGTTCCAGGGCGGTCTGTGGCGTCTGCGAGACTACGATCATGTCCGCCAGGTCGGTCAGCCTGGCCAGCGTCTCTCGGACAAGGGGGAAGGGCGGCACGCCGTGAACGATGGATTCGACCGCTCGGTTGACCGCGCGCGACCATTCTAAAACGTTGCGGAGTCTTGGGTTGCCGCCGCGGATTTCGGTTTCCAAACTCGCGTTGCCGAGCTTGGTTTCCCGGCTGATCCACTCGTCCAGAACGTCCGTCTCCGGCACATTCACTTGGCGGGCGGTGACTTCGGGGCGGCTGCGCAGGAGGTTTAAGGCGTTGGACAGCGCGGGAAAGCGGTTGATCCCTCGCGTCCGCGAATACAGGTTGACGAACTCCCAGCATTCCCGCGCATACTTGCTCGCCGCTTGCAGGCCGAAGTGTTTGATAAACATAGGGGTAAAGCATTCCTTGTGCTTGATCTCCATGCTGTCAAAGACGCAGCCATCCGAATCAATGCCGACGAAAAATTCATGGCGGGGCTGAAAATTCAGCAGTTTCTGAACAGGATCGCTCATAGCGCGTCGATGAAGGAAAACTCGGCCGATGCCCGCAAGTTAAACATTATAAGTTGAAGAGGCCACCGCCCCGCCTCGGCCGGTCCAGTTTGTGTGAAAAAACTCGCCTCGCGGACGATCCAGCCGCTCGTAAGTGTGCGCGCCGAAGTAATCGCGCTGCGCCTGGAGCAGGTTGGCGGGGAGCCGCTCCGTCCGGTAGCTGTCGTAAAAGTTCAAGGCCGTTGACATCGCCGGGACGGGAATGCCGCCTTGGGCAGCGGCGGCCACCACGTTGCGCCAGGACTGTTGGCGCTTTCGAATCTCGGACTCGAAAAAAGGGTCCAGCAACAGATTGCTCAATTGCGGGCGCTCCGTGTAAGCCTCTTTGATCTTGCCGAGAAAACGGCTCCGAATAATGCACCCGCCCCGCCACATCAGCGCGATGGCGCCATAATTCAGATGCCAGCCGTATTCCTGCGCCGCCGCTTTCAGCAGCATATAACCCTGCGCATATGAAATGATTTTCGACGCATAAAGCGCGGCCCGAATGTCCTTCAAAAACGCTTTCCGCTCTACGGCAATCCGTGGCGTTGGCCCGGACAAACGTTCCGCTGCCGCCCGCCTCTCCTCCTTCAACGCGGAAATGCAGCGGCTGTAGACCGCTTCGGCGATCAAGGTAATCGGCACTCCCAATTCTGCCGAAGAAATGACCGTCCACTTCCCGGTTCCCTTTTGCCCGGCGGTGTCCAAAATCTTGTCCAACAACGGGGCGCCGTCCTCGTCTTGACGGCCGAGGATGTCCCGCGTGATTTCAATCAAGAACGAATCTAGCTCGCCCTCGTTCCACTCGGCAAACACCCGGCGCATCGCCTCCGCCTCCATTCCCAGCCCCGCCGACATCAAATGATACGCTTCGCAAATGAGCTGCATGTCGCCGTATTCGATCCCGTTGTGGACCATTTTGACATAATGCCCCGCGCCGCCTTCGCCAACCCAATCGCAGCAAGGCGAGCCATCCTCCACCTTTGCGGCGATGGCTTGAAAGATCGTTTTCAGATGTGGCCAAGCAGCGTTCGATCCTCCTGGCATGATGGAAGGACCTCGCCGCGCGCCCTCTTCCCCGCCGGATACTCCTGTGCCAATGAAGCCGAGACTCTTCGACTCCAGATACGCCGCCCGGCGAATTGAATCCTGATACAAGGAATTGCCGCCGTCGATGATGATGTCGCCCGCCTCCAGATGCGGCAGCAGAAGCTCGATAAACGCATCCACCGGCTCACCGGCTTTCACCAGCATCATCACGCGCCGGGGCTTCTTCAGCCGCGAAACCAATTCGGGAATGCTGCGCGCGCCCGCAATCTTCCGTCCCTTGCAGGCTTTCTCGATAAACGCGTCCACCTTGGAAACTGTGCGATTGAACACGACCACTTCAAACCCGTGATCCTCCATGTTCAAGACCAGGTTCTGCCCCATCACCGCCAGCCCGATCAGGCCAATGTCCGCCGTCGCTTCTTCCATATTCAATCTCTTCCCTCGTCCAACTCCTTCCGCCCCGCAAAGCCAACCAGTAACCGCCAGTTGCCCCGCTGTCAAATGCAATTTCATTCGGCGTCATTACACAAGCCGCCGCCAACCGGTCAGGCCGGCCCTTCGGAGCTTGGCCTTCTTTTGAGGTTGCATCGTTTGGGCAAACGGCTCAAGTTTTCGGGCGAGGCAGCATGTCAACCATCGAACTATTGCGCCAGGTAATCGAGCTTGCCACAGTCGGCCGGCCGTTTGCCTTGGCTGTGGTGATTCGCGCCGCCGGCTCCACGCCGCAAAAAGCGGGCGCCAGCGCGATCTTTGCCGCAGACGGGAGGATTTGGGGCACTTTGGGCGGTGGTTGTCTGGAGGCGGAATGCCGGCGGCGGGCCTTGCAATCGCTGGATGTCGGAATAGCGGAAGTCTTCGATCTCCGCCTCGACGACATCCAGGGATGGGACGACGGCTTAATCTGCGGCGGCAAAGTGCGCATCCTCGTCAATCCCCGCGCAGCGGCCAATGGTGCGGAGTATCGAAAACTAATCACCGCCGCCGAACGCGGCCAGCCTAGCGCAATGATCACCTTCATCTCCCACCCCAAAATCGCCGCCGGCAAATGCGTCTTTCATCCCGCTGCCGAAGCGGACGCCCTCCCGCAGGAAGTTCAAAATTTCCCCCGGCTGCTGCCGTTGATTGAGCAGAGACAAGCAGGAAGCGTGGACGGCACGGTGAACGGGAAGCCTGCCGAGCTTTACTACGAACCCCACTTTGGCAAACCGAAACTCGTGATTGCCGGCGCCGGACACATCGGCAAGGCCACAGCGCATTTGGCGCGTCTCATGGGGTTTGAAGTCGCAGTTGTGGACGACCGGCCTTCGCTGGCCTGCGCCGAAAACCTCCCGGACGCCCATCAAACCATCTGCGGCGACATCCCGAAAACAGTGGCCGCGCTGAAAACAGACGCCAACACCTACATCGTCATCGTAACGCGCGGACATCGCCGCGACGGCGCAGTTCTGGCTGCAGCCGTGAAAAAACCGGCCGCCTTCATCGGCATGATCGGCAGCCGGCGAAAAGCTTTGATGATTCGGGGCGGCTTGCTGGCGGAAGGGCTGGCCACCGAGGCCGAGCTAAAGCGCGTCTGCTCCCCCATCGGCGTAGACATCGGCGCCGGCGCCGTGCAAGAAATCGCCCTCAGCATCGTCGCGCAACTCGTGGCCGTCCGCCGCGCCGACCGCTGGGAAGCCCCCGCAATGCACTATGGATTGGAACATTACCGCCATCGTTCTCGCCGCCGGACAATCCACACGGATGGGACAGCAGAAGCTGCTGCTCCCTTGGGGCAATAAACCAATCATCCGCCACATCGCAGACGAACTCGCCGCCAGCGCGGTGAAGCAAACAATCGTCATTACAGGCAGCGATCACGTGCCCGTGAGCGCTTGCCTTGCGGGAGCGCCGGTTCAAATCGCGCAAAACCTAACGCCCCGCCAAGGCATGTTGAGCTCGGTGCGAACTGGCCTGCGGCTGGTCGATAAAAAAGCGGATGGCTTCATGGTCGTTCTTGGCGACCAACCCGGTTTGAACACGACACTCGTCAACGCCTTGGCGGCATTCTGGGCCGCGGACCGAACAAGCCTTGCACGGCCAATTTTCCAACAACGGCGCGGGCATCCTCTGATCGTGCCGATGGAATTCCGCGAAGCCGTCCTGAATAATTTCGACGGCGTCGGATTAAAAGGATTGCTGCGGCAAGCGCCCGAACGCATTCGGGAATGGCCGGCGGAAGACGTCGGAGCGGTAACTGATATCGACACACCGGAAGATTACCAGCGCGAGCGGCAGCGTCTGCAAGTTTCCACCCTTAAAAAATAACGTTCCCGAAACTCTGCTGCCTGTTGCCGAGCCCATTCCAAAACGTCCCTCATCATTCATCCCAATCGCAAAAAAAAAAATCCCTGCCTGCCGGAAGGGAGGGAACAGTCTCAGAGCGGCGCTTCGGCACGGAGGCGGGCGAGGATGGCGGCCAAGGTGCGGATGAAAGTTTCGATTTCGCGTCGTGTGTTGGTGAGGCCGAGGCTGATGCGAATGGCTGAGTGGGCGGCTTCGTGCGTTTGCCCCATGGCCAGCAGAACGTGGGAGGGATCGAGCGAACCCGAGCTGCAGGCGGAGCCAGTGCTCACCGCGATGCCTTCCGCATCCAAAGCCATCATTAAAGTTTCTGCTTCCAGCCCCTTGAATGCGAGGTTCGAGATATGGGGGAGGCGTGGGACGGTTTTTCCGTTGACCGATGCGACGGGGAAGTGTTGCAGAGTGGCCTGTTCGAGTTGATCCCGCAGGGCGGCGGTGTGTTTTGCGAACTCGCGCAGATTCTCGGCTGCCAGCTCGCAGGCTTTGCCGAAGCCAATGATTCCGGCGACATTTTCCGTGCCGGCACGGCGTCCGCGTTCTTGCGCGCCGCCCAGAAGCTGCGGTTCGAGAAGGCAATTGCTGCGCAGAAAGCAGGCGCCGACGCCTTTGGGTCCTTGAAGTTTGTGGGCGGAGAGGGTCAGCGCGTCGAGGGGCAGGGAGCGGACGTCTACCGGGATTTTTCCGGCGGATTGCGCGGCGTCGGTGTGAAAGCAGATGCCTTTTCGGTGGCATATAGTTGCCAGTTCTTCGATTGGTTGGAGTGTTCCGGTCTCGTTGTTCGCGTGCATGACGGAAACGAGCCGAAGGCCGGGAACCCAAATGGCTTCGAGCGCTTCGGCGGCAACCCGTCCACTTCGGGCGACGGGGATGAGCGCGGGACGGCGGGATTCGGCGAGCGCGAGGGCAGCCGCCTGTTCCAGGACAGAGCGGTGTTCAATGGCGGAACACAGAACGGAGCTCCCCGGCGGATGGGACGCGCGGCGGAGACTGCGGAGAATTTGGTTGTTGGCTTCTGTGCCGCCGGAAGTGAACAGAATTTCCCGAGGATCGGCTTGGATCAGTCGGGCAACTTGCTCGCGGGCATGGTCGATTGCGCGACGCGCGGTTCGTCCGAATCGGTGCAGCGAGCCGGCGTTGCCGTGATGCTGGTCGAGGAATGGCAGCATCGCATCCAGCACCGCCGGATGAATCGGGGTTGTGGCGGCGTGATCCAGATAAATGGGTTTGTTCACACAGCGGCTGGTGGATTGCCGGGGGAAGTCTTTTTGCGGCGCGGGGCCGTCTCTTCCGTTGAAAGGCCGGCGGCCAATGCCGCGCGAGCCAAGCCCGGCCCAGTCATTCCCCGTCGCCGCCCAAAGTTTCGTAATAGCGGCGGACAAGTTCGGTGTATTGCCGCGGGACGGGGTCGCGGTCAATCGGCACCACAGCTTCCCGCGAAAGCCGTCGCGCCAATTCTTCCCTGACTTGTTGCTGGATCTCGGCCAAGGGCTTTTCGATTTCCAATTGGACGAACTCCCATTTGGGTTCCTTGCCGCGACGTTCGAAGTCAGCGCGGATGGCACGGGCTCGGTCGCGGACGGCGGCCACCTCGTTTTGCAAGTCCTGCACATCAATCATTTCTTCCACATCGCGCAAACGGTCGGAAAACCGAATGAAGTCCCGTCCAGTCAACGGGCCGCCACTGCCGCCGCCGGAATCATTTTCGCTGCCGCCAAAGTTCCAGGCAGTTCGCAGACCGGATTGCGGGTTGCGGCTGCCGGTTTGGCCGGGTTGCGGCTGTGGTTCATCGCCGGGTTGTTCTCCGCCGCCTCGGATTTCTTCGCTTTCCGGGCTTGGCTGGCCGTTTGGTCCGCTTTGCGCCATCTGCGGGTTTTGTTCTTGTTCCGCGTTTTCATCAGAGGGCCGCCTGCTGCCGGGATTGATTGAAGTTTCGGGAGTCGCGCCGGGTTGCGGGCTGTCCGGTTGGAGGAGATTGTCGGCGATTTCGTCTCCGACGTCTTTCAGCAATTCATCCAGAACTAAACGGGCACGGCGAAGGGATTCCACGCCGTCGCCGAGGATGCTTTCCGCGGCGCGGTCGATGCGGTTTTGCAGTTCGTCGATGGCTTCATGGGTTTGGGTTTCGAATTCCTGCGCTTGATCGATCAGGTTCAGGCGGGAGAGTTGCGAAGTGTATTCGAGTTGTTCGTTGACTGCATCGAGATCGGTGGCACGGTAGGTCTCCTGCAATTGCCGTGATAGAAGGGGTTCGGCGGTTTCCGATTCCTCGCTAACGGAGCGCACGTCGTCCAGCAGCGATTGAAGCTCTTCTTTCTGCTGCTCGACGTTTTCTATCACACGGGCGGCTTCATCCGATTCGGCCAGTGATTTTCGGTCGTTTTGTGCGGCGGCAGCGAGATCGTCACGGATGTCATCTTGCCGTTGGGCTAATTGGCGGGTGCGCTGGCGCAAGTCCTGCATAGCCTGCGAGAATTGCCCTGAATTTTCCCGGCGGTAATTGTCCCGCAGTTCTTCCAATTCCTGTTGAGTTCGGGCGCCGGAGGCCAGCGCTTGAGAGACTTGCTGGTCTTCGAGAGACTCGGCCGCTTGTTGTGCTTCGGAGCGGATTTGGTCGAGTTCGGCCAGAGATTCGGCGGCTTCGGGGGTATTTTGGTTGGCGATGCGCTGGCGGAGTTCGTCCATGTCTTCCACCATTTGGCGCTGCTGATCGCGCAATCGTTTCAGCTGGTGTTCGATGTCTTCTTTTTCCTCCTCGTCTTGGGCTTCGTTGAGGGCGGTTTGCAGTTCCTGGAGGCGGCGGTTCAAGTCCTGCTGCCGACGGGCGAGTTCCTTGAGGCGGTTGAAGATTTGGAGCTGTTCGTTTTGTTGCGCGTCCGGCTGCGAAGCCGCCTGGCTTTGCGTTTCGTAGCGGTTGGCTTCGTCGGTCATTTCCAGTTGGTTGAGTTGTTGCTGGGAACGGCCGCCGCCGCCGCCGCTGCCGCCGCCTTGGCCTTGGGAAACTCTGAACTCTTCGGGTTGGATTTGGAGGAGGTAGTGGTAGGCGGTTCTTGCCGAACTGATGGCGGTTGGCAGGCGTTGGGGCGATTTCGCGCCGATGGCGTCGTTCAGATGATCCATCGTTTGTTCCATCGCTGTTTTGGCCTGCTGCAAAAGCGCCTGTTCTTTTTCGCCTTGGATTTCCCGGCTGACTTGTTCCAACTGCGCGATGGCGGCACCTTGGGATTCCAGAACAACGTTCACATCATCCACGAATTGGGCGGAAGGCTGGCGGCCGGATTCGCGTCTTTGGATATTCCAGGCGGCGCTGATGATGTCTTTTTGGAGTTCGAGGAGTTCCATGGCTGGGGAGCTTTCCCCGGCGTTCTGCTGGTTTTGCGGTTGGCCGCTTTGGTTCTCGCGAAACACTTCTTCAAAGGGGCGAATTTCAGCGAAATACATATCGCTGTAATTGCGGCGCGTTTTTCCGTCCGGGCCAAGGTCATCCGCCCAAAGGTAGTAAGCGATGAGGGATTTGGGACTGACATTGAAGTTTTCAATTTCCAACAACTGCACGACGGCACGTTTTTCTTTGGCTGCCGCCTGTTGTCCGTGCTCGATGAAAACGGGTTCTTCGGCGCCGATAGCGTAAGCGAATCCATATGCGCCCATCCCGTAGTCGTCCCAAATCTCGCCTTCAAATTCGACTTCTTCAACGGCGGAAAAACGCTGGTCGCCCGCAGGAAACTTCAACTTGAGGTCGGCCTTTTGATTCTGCTGCACCCGGATGACAAAATCAACAGCAGCTTTGTTAGTTCGCCCCGCCCCGTCTTCGAGGCTGAGGGCGTAAGTGTCGCTTTCTTCCAAAGAAAACTTGGCCAGGTAAGCATTGGCTTGGGTCGGGTCGGCCTCCAGTTTCACCGAAGCTCCCTCTCTCCCCATCAAACTGCCGGCGGCAATTGGCTTGTTCAGCAACAAGGTATAGATGAGTATCGTTCCCTCGACGGCAGTAATGCGGCGCGTGTCCTTGATAACTCGATCAGGCAACGCAGTGTAATCGGGATAATCCAGCGCAGCATCAGCCCTCACGAGAGCCGGGTAATCGAAAACTTCGAGGCGATATTCCTCTGTGCGCTTCCCGCCGTATTCAACATAATACAAAGTGTCCATATCCACAGACATCAAGCTGTTGCCGAAAACAGGGTCCTCCAAATTCCGCTTCAATGGAAGACGCCGGGCGCTGCCGCCGGCGGGCAGGAGAACAAGCGTCGCTTCGCTGGGAACCTTTTCGCCAAAAGTCGCCGTAATCACGACACTGCTGCCTCGTTCGAGCTTGGCATTGCCGGGGCGGACATCCACTTCCCCGGCGAATGCTCCCCGCGCCGATGCCCCCGTTTCGACAAGGACAAAAGCCGCCGCCGTCGCCACAAAAACTGCCACACTCAACACATAAAACGCCTGGCTGAAAAACAAGCGCTCTTTGCCTCGCTGATCCCACGGATTGCAGCGGTTTTTGGCCAAAGCCTCGCGGATTACACGTTTCTGAAGATAATGAAAATCCCCCGTCCGGGTATCCGGCTCCACGTCCATCGCCGTCAGCAACAAAGCGTGAAGCTCCGGGTGTTCCCGCTCAATCCCCCGGGCCAGCGCATGCAAATCCGTCCTTCGCCTCCGAGCACGAAGCCAAAGACTGCAGCCCACCGCCGCCGCAATCAAGAGAGGCAATTGCCAAGGAATGGACACATTCGCCTGACGGTTTAACAGCAGAAGGACAACGCCCACCGCCGCTGTGCCCAGCCATCCCAAAGCCTGAGAACGGCGGAGTTGGCATCGGTCATGCGCGACAGCAATCGGCGCCAATTTAGCGGCAAGAATCGGATTGGCCATGACAAAAACAGTCGATTTGCCCTTACCCATAACCCCTTCACCGAAAATTGCCAAGAAGAATCCGCAACGAATGCGATGAGTGCGGCGGATATTCCTGTCTGCCGAATCCCGCCGACTGCCGCTGTGAACGGACGGTTTCAGCGCCGCAGATTGGATTCGCCCCAGCAGACAAAGTTTGAACAGTATCGGCAGGCGATGAGTTCGAGCAAAGCGTTGGCTTGCAGGCTTGACACGCTCTTTCGCATTTTTTCTTGATTCGCACCGCTGAACAGAAAGAAAAATCAAGACATGTCCAATCTCAAAGATTACTATCGAGACCTTGCCAACTGGGAAAAACTGCCTCTCATCCCGCTTATTCACGCATGGCCGAAGCCGCTTCGCAACGCAGTGGAAGTCGATTTTGTCAATGGAGTAGCTTCTTCGGAAATCAAAGGAGCCAACTGCCCCATTCGCTCCGGAAGCACCAACCAATCCATAGGAAATCAAGTCGAAGCATACACCATCTCGAAACTGGAAGGGCGCCTGTCGACTTTTTTAATTGCCACGTGCCCAGGCGCAGGCTATCCCGACAAAATGTTGCTGGAAAAGCCGACGTTGCTCAAAATGCCGTTGGAGTTCAAGGCTGCCGGCGAATGGAACTCGAACGATGCGAAGCGTCGCGTTCTCACCTCATCATCAAAGAAACTTCGGAATCAGTTTCGAATGCCTATCCACCATCTTCTCCTCACCGTCTTATATTCTTCGACGCCGTCGCATGCCATAATCAATGTCCTTCGGCTGGATTTTTTGGAGCCGACAACGACTGTGAACGTGCGGTTGGAAGCGTCCGTGAGCCATAAGATTCTTGCCGACGGGCCGCATCATAGCAAAGTAATTTGAAAATGCCTCGGCACCAACCACAAACCGCGCTGCGGGCAGACGGCTTCTCCGGGCAGCTATCGTTTCCCGCCTTGCGCCGGCGGCATGTCTTGCAGTCGAATAAGGGGGACTTTCACGATGAGCTGCGCTCGTTTTGCGAATTCAATCAATATACAGAAATAGAAAACCGGCAATTTGCCGGCCTTTGCGTTCCGGTCTATAAAAATGAGTTTTGGACATCAAAACAGAGAAATGGACATTCCTTGCATGAAATTTCCTATCGGGCATGTTACAAGCCGCAATTGCCGGCATTTTTTATTCAACGTTTCTGCCGCCCCGGCGACATTGTATACGACCCTTTTATGGGACGGGGAACAACTTTAATAGAGGCGCAATTAGATGGCTGTTGCGCCGTCGGAAACGACACCAACCCGCTTTCTCGCATTTTAGCGGGACCTCGTTTGCACCCTCCATCGCTGGGCCAAATTGAAAGGCGATTGATGAAAGTTTTCTTTTCGAATTCTTCGCTGCCTGCCGGTCTCTGTCCACCGGCCGCTGATTTGCTAGTGTTCTTCGCCCCGGAGACGTTGGCAGAACTTTGCGGATGGAGAACTTATTTCCGTCGCCGCAAGAAAACCGGCCGATTTGATAAAGTCGACGCTTGGATTCAAATGGTCGCCTGCAACCGATTGACTGGGCATTCGAAGGGGTTCTTTTCCGTATTCACGCTCCCGCCCAATCTAGCCGCCTCGGTCGCTTCCCAAAGGCGCATCAATGAGAAGAGAAAGCAGCGGCCGACATACCGAGACACAAAGGCTCTTATATGGCGAAAGTCCAAACAACTGCTGCGACATAACATCCCCAGTCATTTCTATCAAAAAGGGGCACTGTTGTTGAACGAATCAGCGGCGGAGACCCGGTGCTTGCCAGATGAATGGGCTCAGCTAATAGTTACCTCGCCGCCTTTTTTAGATACAGTGGATTATATTAAGGATAACTGGCTTCGGATGTGGTTCTGCGAACTGGATGTTGAAAGAGGAAAGGTTTGGCAGATAAGATCGTTGGAGGATTGGCGTTTTCGCATGGCCGATGTTTTGAAGGAACTTTGCAGGGTGCTGGCGCCCGGAGGACGGATTGCATTTGAAGTCGGCGAGATTCGGCGCGGCTCGCTCGATTTGGAGGATGAAGTTGTGAGAGCGGGTTTGGCTGCCGGTCTGGTCCCTGATTGTATTGTTATTAATTCCCAGCAATTCACCAAGACGGCGAATTGCTGGGGAGTTTCAAATAACTCGAAGGGGACTAATAGCAATCGGATTATCATGTTCAGGAAATAAAGGTGGAGCAATCTATGAAGAGTTTTTCTTTTCGGGATGTTTTTCTCGGGCGGCATATCCGGCGCTTGAATCTTTTTTGGTGGGGGAGTAGAGTATGGAGGCGAGCGGCGGAGGGCAGGTATGAGAGCGATTGTTTTGGAGGCGCCTGGGAAGTTTTCGATGGCGGAGGTTGCAGCGCCTCGGGCTTTGCGGCCGGAGGAGGCGTTGGTGCAGGTGCATCGAGCGGGGATTTGCGGGACGGATATTTCGGGTTATTTGGGCAAGATGCCTTTTTTTCGCTATCCGGTGATTCCGGGGCATGAGTTGGGGGTGGAGGTGGCGGCGGTGGGCGAGTCTGTGCGGAATGTGCGGCCGGGGGATCGGTGTTCGGTGGAGCCTTATATGAACGATCTAGAGAGTTTTGCTAGCCGCCGGGGACGGCCGAATTGTTGCGAGCGTTTGGAGGTGTTGGGTGTGCATATCGACGGGGGGTGGCGGCCTGAGTTTGCGGTTCCGGCGCGGAAGCTGCATATGTCGGCCCGGATGAGTTACGATCAGTTGGCGTTGGTGGAGACTTTGGCTATTGGCTGCCATGCGGTGGATCGAGGCGGGGCACAAGAAGGGGAGCAGGTATTGGTGATTGGCGCCGGGCCGATCGGTCTGTCCGTGATTGAATTTGCGCGGGCAGCGAAGGCGCGGGTGGCGGTGTTGGATTTGAATGAGCGGCGGCTGGAGTTTTGCCGGGAAACGATGGGGGTGGAACATGCGGTTTTTGGCAAGGGGGAGGCATCCGATTTGTGCGAGTTGGAGCGGATTACCGGCGGGCGTTTGTTTCCTTTGGTGCTGGATGCCACGGGCAGCCATCGATCGATGTCGCGGGCGGCGCATTATGTCGGCCATTCCGGGCGGCTGGTGTTTGTGGGGATCACGACGCAGGAGATGCATTTTCCGCATCCGCTGGTACACCGTCGGGAGATGGCTTTGCTGGCTTCGCGCAACGCTTTGCCTCAGGATTTTTCGCGGATTATCCGCCTAATTGAAGAGGGGGCGATTGACACGCGCCCTTGGATTACGCATCGGTCGACCTTCGATTCGTTGATCGAAGATTTCCCCGCATACACGCGGCTGGAAACAGGCGTGGTCAAGGCGATGATCGAGATGTGTTGATGGACGGAGCGGCCAAGGCGGCAGGAAGAAAAAGGCAATGAGCGATCAAGCGGAGAAGCTGCGAGTTTTGTTGGTGGTGGGGAACCGTGCCCAAAAATCGAAAACCAGGATAGCGATGCATCGGCTCCGGGAGCGGCTTGAGGAGGAAGGCTGCGCCACGGATGTCTTCGATTGCGCGGCGGAGGATTTGCCGTTGTTCGATGTCGAAACGGCGTATTCCCGGCCGCCGTTTGCCGGCATCCGGGAACGAGTGCAACACGCAGATGTGTTGGCGCTGGGGTCTCCCGATTATCACGGCAGCATGAGCAGCGCGTTGAAGAATTTTCTGGATCATTTTTGGACGGAGTTTGCCGGGAAGTTGTTTGCATCGGTGGTGGTCTCGCATGAAAAGGGGCTGACGGTTCACGATCAAATCCGAACGGTGGCGCGGCAATGTTATGCCTGGAGTTTGCCTTATGGGGTTTCGTTTCACGGAGAGACAGATTTCGCCGAGGGGAAGGCGCTGGACGTTCGCTTGAAGATGATGGCGGGTGATGTGGCCCGGTATGGACGGGTTTTGCAGGCGCAGCGGGCGAAGGATTTGGCGGCGGGCTACGATGGGTTCATGGCGCGGCACCGCGGTTGAGCGGAGGCTGGCGGCGCGGGCTTCATGGTTGGAACTGTCTAGTTGGTTTCTGCGTCCCAACCGCTCTTTGAGCCGCGAGGCGAAGGTTGCCTCGCTTTGGGCTTGGGATTATGTTGGGCGGCAATGGAAGAGTTGACCCAACTGGATGAGCTGCTGGGCTGTTGGAACAGCGGGGAACCGCGCCGTGTAGCGCCCTGCACGGCGGTGATTTTCGGCGCCAGCGGGGATTTGACTTCGCGGAAGTTGATCCCGGCGCTTTACCATTTGTTTCTCGGCGGGCAGTTGCCCGATCCCTTTCGAATTGTGGGAATGGCGCGGCGGGAGAAGTCGGATGCCTCATGGCGGGAGGAGCTGCGTTTGGCGCTCGCCAGGTTTGCGCGGTGCCGCCGGGGCGATGACGCCGCCTGGAGCCGATTCGAGAAGCTGGTTTTCTATTGCCGGGGCGACTTGATGGACTCGGCTGCGTATTCTGTGTTGCGCGAGAAGCTCGATAGCTTCGGCGATTCGCGCTTGTCCGAAAATCTGCTTTTCTACTTGGCCGTCTCGCCGAGCCGCTTTGCCGAAGTGGTCAAGCGCTTGCACAAGCACAGGCTGGTTCGCAAAGAATCTCAAGACCAACATTGGCAGCGGGTGGTGATCGAAAAGCCCTTCGGGCATGATCTGCAATCCGGCCGGCAACTCAACCGAGAAATCACCGAATGCCTGCACGAAAAACAAGTGTTCCGCATCGATCACTACCTGGGCAAGGAAACCGTGCAGAACATCCTGGCCTTCCGGTTTTCCAACGCCATTTTTGAAAATCTTTGGACGCGCGAAGCGGTCGATCATATGCAGATCACCGTCAGCGAAAAACTCGGCGTGAGCGGCCGCGGCAGTTACTACGAAGAAGCCGGCGCCTTGCGAGACATGGTGCAAAATCATCTGCTGCAAGTGCTGGCTCTTGTCGCTATGGAGCCGCCGGTCTCTTTGGATGCTGAAGCCATCCGCGACGAGAAAGTCAAACTCCTTCGCTCCATCCGCCCGATGACCGCTGCCGATGTAGCCGAACAAGTTGTCCGAGGCCAGTATTTTGGCGGCGAAGTCGAAGGGCAGCAGCGTCCTGCTTACCGCAGCGAGGCCAAAGTCGCGCCCGTTTCTAATGTGGAAACCTTCATCGCGATGAAGGTTCGGATCGACAATTGGCGCTGGTCGGGCGTCCCCTTCTACCTGCGCACCGGGAAGAACCTGCCATTGAGCGCCAGCGAAGTTCGCGTGCAATTCCGCCCCGTCCCCAATGTGCTCTTCGCCGCCAATCCCACAATGCCCGTCAACGCCAACTCCATTGTTCTCCGCCTTCAGCCCGACGAGGGAATTTGCCTCGGCTTCAACGGCAAACTCCCCGGCAGCAACTCCCGGCTGGGACCGGTCTTGATGGATTTCCGCTACGACACCGGTTTTGGCGCCTACACACCAGAGGCTTACGAACGCCTGCTCCTCGAAGCCATGGCCGGCGATTCCACCCTCTTCATCCGCCGCGACGAAGTGGAAGCAGCCTGGGCCTTTGTGGACGGCATTCGCCAAGCTTGGGACAACCGCCCCCTCAGCAACCGCGAATTCTACGCCGCCGGAACCTGGGGACCAGAAGCCGCCGACGCCCTCCTGTCCCAATCCGGCCATCAATGGACACAACCCGCTCGCCGCTAACCATGTTCAACGCACCAAACGGAAAATTGCTCTCTCCCGGTCGAGTCTGGAAAACAAACCGCTGCACCGTGAGCCTCTTTGATTCCGCAGAAGAATTGGCAGAAGCCACCGCCGGGCAATGGCTTCAATTCATCCGCCGGGAGAACCGCTTCCTTACCATCGCCCTCTCCGGCGGCCGAATCGCCCGGAAACTCTTTATGCAAATCGCCTTGCAAGGCCGCCTCGCCCGCATGGACTTCAGCCGCCAACTGCGCTTCCTCTGGGCGGACGAACGATGCGTCCCCCTCGACCACGAAGCCAGCAACTTCCGCCTGGCCGATGAATACCTCTTCCAACCCCTCGGCATCAACGATTGGCAACGGTTTTTCTTCATGGGAGGCCTCTCCTCGGAATTCGCGGTGGAACAAGGGTTGAACATGTTGCAAGTCCTCTTTGACCTGAAACCGGGGGCCATCCCGGTCTTCGATCTCATCTTCCTCGGAATGGGCGAAGACGGCCACATCGCCTCGCTCTTCCCCGAAAATATGGAAGCTGACCGACAACGCACTCAAGCCTGCTTCCACGTAATCGCCAGCAAACCGCCACCGCACCGTATCACACTAGGCTACAACGTACTCGCTGCCGCCAAAGAAGTTTGGGTCATCATCTCCGGCGAAGGCAAAACCGAGGCGCTCCTCCAAGCCCTCCAAACTTCGCAAACAGTTGGAACGGAAAGCGAGTGGAATCGCCTCGCCACACCGTTGCAGCATCTGTTCTCCCTCCGACACTCCACCCGCATCTTCACCGACATTCCCCTGCCTGAAGAAAACATTAAACTCTCGCCAATCTCTTAACCTCCCGAATCTCCGCCTCTCGGCGGTTGAAAACCGCCGAACATTGAAAAAAGCACAATAACAGCAAATCCGGGCATTTCAGCGCAGCCCGCCAAAAACACCGAAAAACCGCATTTTCACGCTCAAAAAAAGCATTTATGGGCTTTGATTGTTATTGAGGGCGATTTCGTTCGGCCATATGGATGGACAGGAGGCACAGGATTGGATTTTTTGTTAAGCGGGTGGCGGTCAACGGGTCGAGCGCCTGCGCGTCACCCTGTTAAGCCCGTAAATATTTATCGCGATTTTTGGGATTGATATTTTTCGTCGCTTCCCGGAAGCTCACGTCTGTCAATCAAATTACAGGAGTTCCAAACTGGGGTGCTTGCTGAAATAGAACGCCCGAACATCGGAGAGAGCACCCTCTCTCCGATGTTCGGGCGAATCCAGCAGAGCTTCTCACGTTTTTCCTGTAAGTTGATTGACAAAGTGCCTCGGTGTGTCATGCGCCAAGGCACAGTTGGATTGTCTGAAAAATGGCAAATTGAGCAAGAATAATAGTTTGCCGAAAAACACCGAAACAGTAAGAAAGACAAAAAGTGCTATGAAAACGCTACTGAACATAGCATTGGGCCTGGCGGCGGCTGTTCGCCGAAGCGTTATCCAAACGAGCCGGACGATCTTTCGTCAGTCGTAATCTTGAACTCCTTTTGATCCATGATAGCGAAACTTAAATACACCTTTAGTTGTGGTCTGCTTGCTTTAGGCTTGCTCTTCATTTTCGGTACTCTGCGGAGTGATACAATTCCTTTGGATAAATTAAAGCCCGGATTGACAGAAATGTTCGAAAGCTTCCTAGTTGCTGAGCCGGAAAACTACGATTACACAGTCAACACTATGTCCGGCGACGATATTGAACTCACCGGCTGGATCATCCGAGAGATTGAACGCGTTTTCGAGGCGATTAAATATAACCGTTGGTCGAAAGCAGAGATCACTCGGACATCTGCAAAACTAAACGAATACCTCTGGAATGCTGATATGAACGAACTCTCTCGAAGAGAAAAGGCCCGTTATGCCGAGCTACTCAAAAGGGTTCCGAATGCTAAACCGCCTTCGGCCCGGAAAAATCGCACCCCGGCATTTGGCGCTTTCGAAAAAACGGGAATAACTATCGCTGCGACAACACGATCGATATACACCTTTCCAAATTGACAAATCCGGACCATTTCAAATGGAAAAGCTCGACAGCTGATTTTTTCGATGAAGAGCACAGAGAATTCAGAGAGTGGTATATCTTTGATCACAACAGCCAAAAAATATCCTTGTCAAAAAGTCGTCGTCAAAGAGGCGAGATCAGTTGGTTAGGTGATGAATATGGCTGGCGAGGCTTCTACATGGATGAGAGTGTTGCCGTCATACTGCTCAGCTTGGTGTTCGATGAAACTAAGATCCGGTCGACGCTGAAATTCTTGAAATCGAAAATCGAGTCGTTGACGATTGAGGATTTTCCAGTCAATAAGGAGCAGATAGGGCGATTGATCGATAACACTCACTCCAAGACAATAGTAACTGCGAGGGAAGCAGGCGATGATCTCAAGTTTGTTTTGTTGGATTTTACCAATCGGGAACATTCCTCTTATCCTTACCTCTCCTTGATCTGCGATCGGAACGATCTCTTGAGGCCTTATATTGCTATACGTAGAAACCCCAAAACGGGCGTCACGCAGACCTGTTCCTTACGCGATTATCGCGACGATGGCGCATTGCGGTTTTATGGTTACTGCGAGACACTGACACCGGAGACAGCTCGTTTCGAAACGATGATTTATTTGACCAGTCTCCATCACACGAAACCGGGACCGGAAATCTTCGAGTTTCGGGTTCCCGAAGGTTGGACATGGATGGACAAAACAGACCCCCAAAAAGCGGTTTTCTACGATGAAAATGGCGAAATCATGGGAGAAAAGATTTACAACCAAAAGAAATCAAAGACCAACAACCGTCTAGCAGCCGTTTTTGGTTATTTGTGCATCTTTGCACTGATGGCAGTGGCAGTGTGGCGCTATGCGAGAGGAAGAAAAGAAAGGAATTAAACGATGATAAGCAGTACCATGCAAACTAAGTCGACTCAAAGCATGAAGACGAAAATTATGTGAAGGCAATGGCTGCAATACCTAACAACTTTGGCTGGCGACGAAGTGCTGCGTTGGTTTTTGCTCGGTTTCAGTGTAATGTTGTTTGCGACAGGCTTGTTGAAGCTGCTCAGCCTGCGGCAAGAGATTCTGTTCTTTACCTTTGCCGATCCAGTGCTGCCGTTTCTGACGAATTGGCAGATTACCGCTCTAACCGGCGTGACCGAGATTGTGGCGAGCCTTATGCTTTTTGCAGGCGGAAGCCTGGCCTGGCGGCTTTTGGTTTTGACCGGTCTGACCTGCGGTTTGTTGGCCTATCGTTTGGGATTCTACTGGATAAATCCGCAGGCGCCGTGTCCGTGCTACGGGGGTTTGCTGGGCTGGTTGCCGGAGTGGATGGGACCGTGGATTCGCAGTGGTTTTGGGGCGGCGCTGCTGGGAATGATGGTCGGGTGTGTTTGGTTCAATCTGCGGCCGGTAAAGAAACATCCCTGAATTTGACTGTTGGAAAAGGGATTGGGATGGAAATGAGTGTGAAGGAAAAGCAGTCCAAGCAGAGGACGGCGTTCACTTTGGTAGAATTGCTGGTGACGATGGCGATTGTTGGGATTTTGGCGTCATTGCTACTGGCAGTTATTAGCAAGGCACGGAGCAAAGCGCGTCTGGCGGCCTGCCAGAACAACTTCCGGCAACTCATCACTGCCTGGACGCTTTATGCTGACAATTATCAGGGGAGGTTGGTGAACAATGTTCACTTGGACCGCACTAACAGTTGGGTGAAAGAGTCGGTTTCCAAGTTTGGCAAGGATGGGGTGACCAATTGGCACTACTTGGTGGGCAAGGAGCATGCCCTTTTTGCGCCTTATATTTCGACGGCGAAAACTTATCATTGTCCATCGGATGCGAGCAAGGCGGAGATTGAGGGGAGAAAGCTGCGGCGGGTTCGGAGCGTGTCGATGAACCAGGCGATGGGTTATGAGAGCGCGGCGATGTGGTTGCCTAGCTTGGCTTATGCGGTATTGTCGGGGCAGCAGGCGTTTGAGACGTATCGTTATAGGGGCGACATTGGGGAAACGTCGGAGCGGTTTGTGTTTATTGGGGAGAGTGATCGAACAATCAACGACTGTGCGTTTGGGTTGCAGATGCCGCAGGAGAAGAATCCGCGACCGATATGGGTGGATGTGCCGACGGTTCGGCATGGGGGTTCTGGTGTGTTGGGGTATGCGGACGGGCATATTGAAGCGCATCAATGGCGAGACAGTCGGACGGCGAAGGCCTATTTTCGGAGTTCGTCGGCCAGGAACGAAGACTGGCATTGGCTGGCGAGCAAAACCTCCGCCCCGATTGAACAGTGAGGAAGAAAAGCCCTCTTTCGGTTCTTCGAATATTCATTCGACTACGAAAACCACGGAAGGTTGCGATGATTATACGTCAATATGAGGATTTTAACCGGCGGGACCGCACTTGAATTTTTACTCGTAGAGTGTATGTTGTGCCGATGCGGCGGTTTGTTGGCATTCTGGCCTTGGTTGGCGTGAGTTGTCTGGTTTATGGTTCGATTTTTGGGCATTCTTTCGTTTGCTATGATGACATGGCATATATTGTGGTCAATGAGCCGGTCCGCAAAGGGATTTCGTGGTAGCTTTGACGGGGATTTTCGTGTTGGCGATTTGAGAATTGGATGAATGGGTGAGACGGCGTCAGCAGTTGGTTTTCGGCGGGTTGGTGGGGATTGCGCTGGCGGTTTTTCTGCCGTTGACTTGGCGGCAGGTTGGTTATTGAAAAGACACAGAAACATTGTATCGACGGGCAGTGACGGTGACGAAGAACAATGCAGTGATGCATCGGAATTTGGGTAATGCACTGGATTGGACGCTGAATGGAGAGGAAGCGTTGTTTCATTTGCAGCGAGCGGTGGAGATTGATCCCGATCGAGAGAGAACTTACACGACTTTGGCGCGGTTTTATCGGCAGCGCGGAGATTGGAAGCATGAGGTGATTCATTTGCAGAAGTCGTTGTTGTGCAAACCGGGACAGCCGGCCTTGCTAAATCGGTTGGCGTATATTTTGGCGGCGCACCCTGAAGAAAAAGCGCGGCGGGGGAAAGAGGCGATGCCTTTGGTGCGGCGGGCGGGCGAATTGGTTGAGTTTCAGTCGCCGCTTTATCTCCACACTTGGGTGGCGGCAGAAATAGGAGATTTCGCCGAGGCGATTCGGTTAACCGAGCGGGCGATGGAAGGGAAAAGCGATTAGTTGATAGCAGATTTTCAGGAGCGGCTAGCGGGCTATCGGAAAGGCCGGCCGCATCAGGATCCCGAATTAGCTGGCAGAGAAAATTGAGAATGAAGAAAATGTTTTTTGATGGGGTGAAAGTTTTCATTGCTGGACATCGCGGTTTGGTTGGGAGCGCTTTGGTTCGGTTGTTTCGCGCGGAAAGGCCTAACTGCCGATTGCTGCTGCGTTCTAGGGATGAGCTTGACTTGTTGGATCAAACAAAGGTCCGCGATTTTTTTGAGGCGGAAAGTCCGGATTGCGTTATCATGGCTGCCGCGAAGGTGGGTGGTATATTGGCCAACAGCACATATCCGGCGGATTTCCTCTACCAAAATCTGCAAATCCAAAACAACGTCTTGTATTCTGCCTATCAAGCAGGCGTCAAAAAACTGCTCTTTCTTGGAAGTTCGTGCGTTTATCCCCGTTTGGCGCAGCAGCCGATTCGGGAAGAGTCGCTTTTGGCCGCGCCTTTGGAGCTGACAAACGAATGGTATGCCGTCGCAAAAATTGCGGGCATCAAACTTTGCCAGGCGCTTCGGCGGCAGCACAATTGCAATTTCATTTCAGCCATGCCCACCAATCTTTACGGTCCCAATGACAACGACGATTTGCAGACGTCTCACGTGTTGCCTGCGCTGCTGCGCAAGTTCCTTGAGACCAAAGAGCAAGGCGCATCAACTGTTACTTGTTGGGGAACAGGAACACCCAAGAGGGAGTTTCTTCACGCAGATGATTTAGCTTCCGCCTGTTTGTTTTTGCTAGAAAACTATGATGAAGAAACCACCATCAATGTAGGTTCTGGCCATGAGGTCTCTATCAAGGCTTTGGCAGAGATGATTAGCGAGATCGTGGGGTTCGATGGAGAAATTCATTGGGACGATTCGAAACCCGACGGCACACCTCGGAAACTCTTGGATTCTTCCCGAATCTACGCGCTTGGCTGGCGGCCGAAGATTGATTTGGAAGAGGGCGTTCGCCGAATCTGCCAGCAGTATCTCGAACAATCGTTTCGGCGATGAGTCAAACAAAAGAGGAATATGACAAAGCGCGTACAATGAGTGCGGCTGCCTTGCGGCGATTGGCCGTCGGTTACATCTGGAATATAGTTCCTCAGGAAAAACAGGCGATCGTGCTTTCGGAGGGAGTGTTCCCATTACCAAAAGGAGATCAAATCACAGATTATCTGATTATCGAAGACGGATTGGACGATGAACGCCGAGCGACACGCTTTTTGGAAAAATGTGGTGCTAGATGTGCCGAGCGGGGCCGCATGATTTTCTGGACACGAAGACGCTTTTGGGGGGAGAGCTTTTGTGAAGTTTCGCCGGCAGCTTTCCCGCCCTCTTCGATTCTCGGAACAAAGCGACACACAAGTCAAAGGTCTCTTGCAAAAGTCAGGCTGGGTGTTGGTGCAGAAGAAGCGGGTTGTTGTCTGGCCTTGCAGCAGCGGTCGCCTAGCCGCAACAGTGAACCGTTGGTTGAGTCCGCTCTTGCCTTTTTTGTGTTTCGTTTAGATATGGATTGCCCGCCGAATTGCGCCTCGGCGGGATTACACCTGCAGCGTTATTGTGCCGGCGCGGAATGAAGCAAGCAATCTTGGCGAGCTTCTGAAACGTCTGCCGAGGTTTGGAAAGTCGCGCGAAGTCGTGTTTGTGGAAGGCAGATCGACGGACGGTAATTGGGAAACTATCACGGAAGAAATTCAAAAGCGTCCAAGCGAAAATCTGGTTGCCTTGCGGCAGCAAGGCAACGGCAAGAGACAAGCGGTGCGGCAGGCTATTGGTGTGTGTGTCAGGGCGAGCTGGTTTTTATCCTAGATGCTGATCTTTCCGTGGATTCAGAAGCACTGATCGGTCTTTATCGAATCATGCAGTATGAAAGCGCGGACTTTCTCAACGGCACTCGCTTTATCCGTCCGATGGAAAGAGGGGCCATGAAGCCGTTCAATTGGTTTGGAAATCAAGGGTTCGCGTGGTTGATGAGCTTTTTGCTGGACCGGCGCTTTTCGGATACCTTGTGTGGAATCAAAGTGTTTTTTCGTGAAGACTTTCTGAATGACAGAGACCCTGTTGCCCAAATGGATCCGTTTGGCGACTACGGGTTGCTGATTGGAGCCGGCCTCCGCAATCTCAGAATAAAAGAAGCGCCGGTGGATTATCGGGCAAGGCGATACGGCCGGACAAATATTCGGAGATGGCGCGATGGATGGCGGCTGTTACGCGTTCTGCTGGTGGCTTTGGTTCCAGTGAAGTTTCCGTCTCGCAATCCGGTTCGACAGCAAGACGCGCGTTGAAAACCGCTTCCCTCCGCAAAAAGTGCTTGTCTCGGTTGCTATTGGTGTGCAGGATGTCCAAGCCTTTGGAAATGGCTTGTCTATACGCCGAAATCGGGCGCCATGCCGAGAGCAAAATCGCGCAAATCAGAGCAAAATCACACCAGTCTGTCGTTTCATCCGGCGCCAAGCCCCTGGCATTACTCGGATTTCGAGCCGCCGTCGGCCATATTTCCCAAGCGAAAGGGGTGGATTGCTGATTTTGAGACAAAAATAGAGAGAATGCCGAGATTTCGCCTCGAGTTGGCGCAGTTGATGCCTCAAAGAACGGAGAGAATCATGTTGAAAGTGGATGCTAATGAGCGAAGGGTGTTGCCGTTGGGCGATTTTCTTTGGTGGCGGCGATGAATCGACGGAGCAGACAGGATATGGATTGGAGACTCGCCGGCGGGTTGGCGGTTGTCTGTGTGTTGTTGGCGGGGTGCGGCCATGCTGGTGACGGAAGCGGCGGCGGGGCATCGGTTTCTTTTGCGCTGGCGATGGCTTTGGTCACTTTTTTGGCGGCTTTTATCGGGGGAGCGGTTCCGATGTGCATCCGACTGGATTGCTGGCATCGTTGGCTGGAAACTTTGACCAGTGTTTCGGCTGGATTTCTCGTGGCGGCAGCTTGTTTGATTGTCATTCCTGAAGGATTTGAACATTTCTCGCACAAGGCCGCTCCTTCCGTTGCGGATGCGCCTGACCCAGATCAGTTATGGGGTTTTTTGGATGCTTCGGTTGCGGCCGGTTTGGCGATTTTGGCCGGCTTTCTGATGATGTTGATTATGGAGAGTTTGGGGTTCGGTCACGATATTCACGAGGAGCATCACGACCACCCCGGCGGGCATTTGCATCACCCACCCCGGGGCGAGGGGAAGCGGTTGGCGGCGGTTGTCGTGATTGGTCTGACGATTCACTCCATTGCCGACGGCATGGCGATTGGGGCGGGACTGGCAACGGGATCGCATGCCTTGACCGGTTCGCTGGTGGTAACTTTGTTGACGCATAAAGTTCCGGCGGCGTTTAGCTTGACTTTGTTCAGCCAACATGCCCACGGGAACCGCCGGCGCACCTGGTTTGATCTGGCAATATTCAGTCTGGCGATGCCGCTGGCCGTTCTCGGAACCTGGGCGGTTTTGGGGGTATTATCCGATCAAGTGCTGGGTTTGGTGTTGCTGTTTTCCGCTGGCACCTTCATCTACGTGGCAACCATTGACGTCCTGCCGAGTGTCTTGCAGGCAAACAAACGCCGAGTGGCGGCGGCACTACATGTCTCCCTCGGATGCCTGGCACTGCTCCTTCTAATTGTGTTGTGGAACGCCATGGGTTTTTCCCTGCACGACCATGGCTAAATGTTCGGAATAGTTCCAGTCGAAGCGAACTCCATTCATCGGAAATTTACTAAGGCCGTAAACCATCGCCGCTCCCATCAACACATTCCGAACCATGCCCAGAATGATTGAAGCCTGATTTGACAACTTCGCCTCAATCCATTTCCCAAAACAACCACACTCCGGCGGATCACCGCCAATCAGAAACCAAATCAACTGTCCCGCAAAAATCATTATCAAAATCAACCCCGCAGAAAGAAAGACCCGGCAACGATAACACGCAAATAACAACGAACCCACAACCAGCTCAACCGCCACTACCAAAATGCTTAGCGGTAGCAGAAAATTGACCGAAATGCCGTCGTATAATAACATCGGATAAAGAACCGATAAATCGCCCGCTTTCAAAAGCCGCGTCAACAGAAACACACTGCCACATACCAGAGAAATGATATAAACCGAAAGTGGGATATCCTCCTTTGTTTCCCATGTTTACATCGCAATGAAGTAATATAGTTCAAGCGCCTAAAAGCTTGCACCAACAACCGGTTCAGTATGGTAGCGAGTAATAGGATACCGATAATCATCGCCGGAGCAGAAATAATCCGGGATCCAGCGGGCTTTGGCCTTGTCTCAATGCCACTGCGCCATAAATACCGAAGCGTTGTCGTTGTGATGCATGCTGTTATAGGCGAAATAGGCATAAGCCAAGGTGATTTCGCCGGTCGTTTCCAGTTCCTGCTTTGGAGTATCCGGGGTGAAATATAGAGGAATCGGGCGACTCAAGCCCATGATAACGACGGTGTTGGCGATGAGGTTGAACCGAGCCACTTTGTTCGTCGAGGTGAAAGGCCAGCAACCTTTTTCCGGCACGAAGTCCGTCACATCGGCGCAAAAGCGCGGGTCCACCAGCGAATTGGTGCGCACGATATGCACGCCGAACAAGGCGTTGGTTTTTCCCCAATGGCCATATGGCGGATCTGCTGCAGCGCTTCATAGTCCAGACAAACCTAGGAAATGAAGTTGGAATAAAAGGTGCCGTGAGATAGTGTGGTTATCCGCTGCCGCAGGATTGTCTCCTCAGAGTCGAGTTCGGGGCGTCTGTCCAATACCAGTGTGTAGGTGTTGCCTTCTTTCACGCGCTTCTTAGGGAGAGCATTGGTATTGAAGTGATACTCAATGCCTTCGGGTTTGCGCAGGCGCATGTAGTTGGAAAAGCCGCCGATGTGATGCGTCCAAATCAAGTCGAACAGCCGCTCCCGCAGGCGATCGATTCGCTCCGGCGGAATTTGACCATGTCGCTGGATATACGTGTATTGGCGATGGGAGCGCGCAGCTGATTACTGTTGCCGTTAATCGGAAAGTAAGGCAGGCTGTTATTAAATGCCTCCTGTTTTGCCGATTTGTATTGGTAGTCGATACCACGACGTTTGTCCCGGGTGTCGACGTAAATTTTGCTCCTTATAAGAATGAGAACGGGAATCAGAACGATGTAGGAAGCGAGCTTAACGTTCACTTCGACGGTTTTTCTTCAGACATTGGAGAGACAGCTGGTTTAAGGCAAGGGCAATGGTATCATTCTTTCCGTTAAAGCTGCTCTACGGAGAAAATGGCGAATGACCAGTCGCCGTTCTCCAGTTAATTCATGGGATAGTTGAACCTTCGGTGTCTCCAGCCTTGGGGAGTCATTAAACAGCCATGAGTGTTCGTTTTGTGGTCTGTTTTTATTTGCGCGTGGGAGTTTTTGGGGCGCTCTTTTTGGCTTTTTTCTTCTTTGGTGGCGAGGTGTCATCGTTGGCGAGGGCGGCTTGGGCGGCGGCGAGGCGGGCGATGGGGACGCGGAATGGGGAGCAGCTGACGTAGTCCAGGCCGGTTCGGTGGCAGAATTGGACGCTGTTGGGTTCGCCGCCGTGTTCGCCGCAGATGCCGAGTTTGAGGTCGGGCCGGGCGTTTCGGCCTCTTTGGACGGCGATTTCCATGAGCCGGCCGACGCCAGTTTGGTCGATGCTGGCGAAGGGGTTGGTTTTGACGATGTCGCGTTCCTGGTAATCGGGCAGGAAGGAGCCGGAGTCGTCACGGCTCATGCCGAGTGTGGTTTGGGTGAGGTCGTTGGTGCCGAAGCTGAAGAATTGAGCGTGTTGGGCGATTTCGTCTGCTGTGAGGGCGCCGCGTGGGACTTCGATCATGGTGCCGACGAGATAGTTGAATTTAGTTTTTTTGGCTTTGGCGACTTCGCGCGCGACTTGGTGGATAAGTTGGATTTGCAGTTCGAGTTCTTTGGCGAATCCCACCAGCGGCACCATGATTTCCGGACGGGCTTTGAGGCCTTTTTTTTGGACTTCGGCGGCGGCTTCGAAGATGGCGCGGGCTTGCATTTCGCTGATTTCGGGGTAGACGATGCCGAGCCGGCAGCCGCGGTGGCCGAGCATGGGGTTGAATTCGTGGAGGTCGTGCACGCGTTTGGTGATGGTTTCGACGCTGACGCCCAGTTGTTCGGCCAGTTGGGTTTGGGCGGCGTGATCGCGGGGCAAGAACTCGTGCAGTGGCGGGTCGAGGAGCCGGATGGTGGCGGGCAGGCCTTTGAGCGCTTTGAAGATGCCGCGGAAATCGTTCCGCTGGTAGGGGAGTAGTTTTTTGAGGGCTTTCTGACGGTTTTCGATTTTTTCGGCCAGGATCATTTCGCGGACGGCGTCGATGCGGTTGCCTTCGAAGAACATATGTTCTGTGCGGCAGAGGCCGATGCCGGAGGCGCCGAGGGCCACGGCGTTGCTCGTTTGTTCGGGGGTGTCGGCGTTGGTGCGGACTTGGAGTTTAGCGGCTTGTTCGCACCATTTCATAAGCTGCATGTAGTTTTGGCAAGTGGGACTTTTTTTGGGGTTGAGTTTTTTGTAGATGAGCGCCTGGATGATTTCTGACGGCGCGGTTTTGACTTGGCCGCCGTAGATTTCGCCCGAAGTGCCGTCGATGGAGAGGTAATCGCCTTCTTTGAAAGCGGTTTTTCCGGCGCTGACTTTTTTCCGGGCGTAATCGACGTGAATGTCCGCCGCGCCGCAAACGCAGACTTTGCCCATTTGACGTGCCACCAAGGCCGCGTGCGAGCTGACCCCGCCGCGTGCGGTGAGAATTCCCTCGGCGGCGATCATGCCGCGAAGGTCTTCAGGGGAAGTTTCCACGCGGACGAGCAGAACCTTTTCGCCTTTTTGGGCGGCTTCGACGGCGCGTTCGGCGTTCAGGTAGATTTTGCCGGAAGCAGCGCCGGGGCCGGCGGGGAGACCGGCGGCAATCCCTTTCGCCGATTTCAGCGCTTGGCGGTCGAAAACCGGCGCCAGAAGTTGATCTAACTGTTCGGCCGGCACGCGGTTGACGGCTGTCTTCCAATCGATCAGCCCTTCTTGCACCATCTCGCAGGCGATGCGGACGGCGGCTATGCCGGTGCGTTTGCCGCTGCGCGTTTGCAGCATGAACACCGTGCTGTCTTCGATGGTGAACTCGAAGTCTTGCATGTCAGTGAAGTGGGATTCCAGAACGCCGCGAATGCGGTCCAATTCCTTGAACGGTTGCTGCATGGCCTTTTCCAGGTCAGCCACGGGCTGCGGCGTTCGCACTCCGGCCACCACGTCTTCCCCTTGCGCATTGATGAGAAACTCGCCGTAGAAGACTTTTTTGCCGGTGGCCGGATCGCGGGTGAAGGCCACGCCGGAGCCGGAGTTCTCGCCCGTGTTGCCGAACACCATTGCCTGCACGTTGACGGCAGTGCCCCACGAAGCGGGGATGTGGTATTTGCGGCGATAGACAATCGCGCGATCGTTCATCCAGGAACCGAACACAGCGCCCACCGCCCCTTCCAGTTGCTTCCAAGGATCGCTGGGGAAGGCTTTCCTGGCGCGGCTCTTCACCAGTTTCTTGAACCGTTTGACCAATTCCCGAATCGCCTCCGCATCCAGTTGCGTGTCTTCGACTTCGCGTTCACCGGGAAAGAGTTCGTGTTTGAGTTTTTCGATCTCGGCCTCGAAAGGATCGTGATCCTCGTCCGGCCGCTTCTGCACGCCCATGACCACATCGCCATACATCTGAATAAATCGCCGGTAGCAGTCCCAGGCAAAGCGCGGATTGTTGCTGGCTTCGGCCAGGGCGTAGACAGTTTTGTCGTTGAGGCCGAGGTTCAAAATGGTGTCCATCATGCCGGGCATGGAGTCGCGGGCGCCGGAACGAACCGCCACCAATAGCGGCTTGCGCACATCGCCGAACTCCTTGCCCAAAATCCGCTCCATGTTGCCAATGCCCGTCTCCATCTGCGCCCGAAGTTCTGCTGGATACCGGCGCTTGTGGTCATAATAATAAGTGCAAACCTCAGTGGAAATAGTGAAGCCCGGCGGCACCGGCAAACCGATGCGAGTCATCTCGGCGAGGTTGGCGCCCTTGCCGCCCAAAAGGGATTTCATACTGCCGTTGCCGTCGGCCTTGTTGTTTCCGAAGGCATAGACGTATTGCGTTGTCTTCGCGCTCGCAGCAGCGCTCTTGCGAATGAGTTTCTTTGCTTTGGCCATAATCTAAATCGTATTCAAAAGCCCGGAAACGCCCTCCAATCCGGCGCATCCGGGCAGAACAAACGAAATTCCTAAACGAAAGAAATTCGCCTGTCAATTGTCGAATAACCCGAACTCCCGCAGCTCAACAAAAAAGCCAACCTCCAACGGGATTAGCTGAAAAGGAAAGAACGCAAACTAGGCGGAAGAATCTCACTCGTCCGGATCAAACTCGCCGTCTGTTGCTTTGATTTCCGCTTCTATCGTTCGCAATATGGCGGCGTTCAATTCCTCCGCTGTGGCCTGCCCGTTTTCTCTCATCTCCCTCACTCGCTCCTCCTCCATATACGCCTGGGCTTCTGCTTCTCTTTAAGGGCCAAAGGAGTATTGAAATATCTCGTTTCCTAGATATCGGAGGCGCATTTCGCCTAATCTCTTGGTGTTCATTGTACAACAAAACCTCTGGATCGGAAAGAGCGTCCACCATAGCAATCACCTCTGCCGGAGTCTTCTTCCCATAATGTCGATTAAGAACGGCTATCCTTTTTTCGTGCGCCTTGAGCAATGTTGCTGTCATTTCACTGCGGTCGCCGCCGAACTCACGATCCAAAAAGTCGTCTATTCCCTCTTCTCTAATGAACAACGTCAGAAGCTCGCCTTCGTTTAGAGGAGGGTCCATCCACGCCGCCTTCTCTTGAATCATGCGCGCTCGCTACGAATGCTCCATCCGATACTTCCGCAACTCGTAAGGCGAAAGATGTTCGCTCATTCGCGCCCACTGCTACCGCTCCACATCCCGAATCGCTTTCTCGGCGTCAAACACTCCGTGAACTGTCGCACGTTGCTTGATTGCCCATTCTGAATTCGGGCCGCGTGAGCCGCTGTTCGGCAGATAATACTCACTGGCCATCAGTACATCCCGTTGGCACTCCAACTCGGCCAAGCGGGGCGCATATTCCGCCGCAATGGCGCGAACCTCCACTCAATCTGCTTCCGTGGCCCTTCGCGGCCCGATTCTTCAAGAGGGTTGCTCCGTCTCTGCGTCGCCGGCTGCTTTCCCGGTGGAAGGTGTTGCTGGCGTTGCCGACTTATCGGTTGCCGGCGAATCACCCGAACGAAAGGCCAGATACACCAGAATCCCTGCAAACAAAACTATAGAAACAATTATTGCTCTCATTTAGCTCCTTTCCTTTCCTGTCTTTGCCATAACGGTTCCTTTTGCTTCGTTTATCTCCATTTTGTAACTGATTGGCGAGAGCGGAAATCACAGAGGGGGCGAGAAATGTCAACCCTTGAATCCGCAAAAAGCATTTATGGGCTACATTGACGCTCCAGCAGGCAATCCTGCTTTTTCCACGTCCAGTGACCTCATTCCCCTAGCCAAAATATTTAACACAGTCTGTTCCGTTGCCAAGCATTTTGCTTCGAAGCCCCTAAATACTTATTGCGCTTGAATCCGCAAAAAGCATTTATGGGCTTTGAGGGTTTTGGAGGGCGATTTCGTTCGGGACATATAGATGGACAGGAGGCACAGGATTGGATTTTTTGTTAGAGCGAGTGCCCGTCAACCGCTCTTCGAGTCCCTCCGTCCTACCCACTCTCCGAGTGTCTGCGCCACCTTCACTTCGCCGGTTTCAGGCGGAAGAACTCTGCGCCTTTCCGCTCAGGCGGAATCGGCAACACCCCCTCCCGAGAAAAACGAGACGGCGACACGGCTTCCCACTCGCCCCTCAAATCAGTCGTGCTTTGCAATGTCCCTTCACGCCAAAGAATCTGCACCCCGCCCCCCGCAATCCGCATAATCTCCAAATGGTTGTTGTTGTCGAGTGACAAGCGCCTAAAGTTCGTCGAGCCGGCATCCGGCAAGGTCAAGGTACCCATCATTGGCTCGCAAAATGTTACCTCCGATTTCGGGAAACCTTGCAGGTTGAGACTCTCAATATCCATGCCTTCGGGCACACACAAACTCTCCAAGTTGTTGCCGTTGAGAATCAACGTTTTCAAGCTCGTCAGGCCAGCGGGCAAGGCCAGGTTGGTCAGGGAATTGTTGTTGAGGTCTAGCGTTCTCAAGTTCGTCAAGTCGTCGGGCAAGGTCAGATTAGTCAGTTGATTGTTGTTGAGATACAGCACCCACAAGTTCGTTAAACCGTGAGGCAAGGTCAAAGAGGGCAACTGATTGTCGTTGAAATACAGTCCTCTCGCCTTGGCCAAACCCTCCGGCAAAGTGAGATTGGTCAACTGATTGTTGTCGAGATACAGCCACGTCAAATGCGTCAAGCCGGTGGGCAAGGTTAAAGAGGTCAACTGATTTCTGGAGAGGGACAGAGACTCCGTGTCGGCGGCGACCTCTCGTCTAAAAGCGCTGCCGTCGCTTCTAGTTCCGGTGATGGTTGGATCGTAGAATGTAACCTCGGATTTCGGGAAGTCTTGAATAGGGAGAAATTCAATGTCCATGCCCAAAGGCACACGCAAAGTCTTCAAAGGATTGCCGTCGAGCCACAGATTCGCCAAGCTGGTCATGCCGTCCGGCAGGGTCAAGGTGGTCAGGCGGTTGTTTTCGAGACGCAGCTCCACCAAGCTGGTCAAGTCATCGGGCAAGGTCAGGTTGGTCAGTTGGTTGGAGTTGAGATATAGCGTCTGCAAGCTGGTTATGCCGTCCGGCAGGGTCAAGGTGGTCAGGCGGTTGTTTTGGAGCCACAGCTCCAGCAAGCTCGCCATGCCGTCCGGCAGAGTCAAGGTGGTCAGGCGGTTATTGTTGAGATACAGCTCCACCAAGCTGGTCAAGTCATCGGGCAAGGTCAGGTTGGTCAGTTGGTTGGAGTCGAGTTCCAGCACCCACAAGTTCGTTAAACCGTGAGGCAAGGTTAAAGAGGTCAGTTGGTTGTTGTTGAGATACAGCCCCTCCAAGCTGGTCAAGTCGTCGGGCAAAGTCAGATTGGTCAACTGATTGTTGTTGAGATACAGCCCCTCCAAGCTGGTCAAGTCGTCGGGCAAAGTCAGATTGGTCAACTGATTGTTGTTGAGATACAGCCACGCCAAATGCGTCAAGCCGGTGGGCACGGTGAGGGAAGTCAGTTGATTGCCGGCGAGAGACAGAGATGTCGTGCTGGCATTGACTTGCCGGCTGAAGACGCTGCCGCCGCTCGTCGTTCCGGTGATGAGGAGAGTTTCCTCAGTTATGGGCGGTTCGGGTTCTGTGGGCTCCGTGGGTTCTGTGGGCTCCGTGGGCTCTGTAGGCTCCGTGGGCTCTGTGGGCGGCGGCGCAATCGTCTCTCCGGTCGCGGGATCATAGAAGATAAGCTCTGATTTGGAAAAGCCACGAAGCTCAAGACTTTCAAGGTTCATGCCTTCGGGTGCTCGCACACTCTCCAAAGGATTGTCGTTGAGAACCAGCGTTCTCAAGCTCGTCAGGCCGACGGGCAAGGTCAGATTGGTCAGGGAATTGTTGCTGAGGTCTAGCGTTCTCAAGCTCGTCAAGTCGTCGGGCAAGGTCAGATTAGTCAGTTGATTGTTGTTGAGATACAGCACCCACAAGTTCGTTAAACCGTGAGGCAAGGTCAAAGAGGGCAACTGATTGTCGTTGAAATACAGTCCTCTCGCCTTGGCCAAACCCTCCGGCAAAGTGAGATTGGTCAACTGATTGTTGTCGAGATACAGCCACGCCAAATTTGTCAAGCCGGCGGGCAAGCTTAGGGAGGTCAACTGCTTTCTGGAGAGGGACAGAGACTCTGTGTCGGCGGCGACCTCTCGTCTAAAAGCGCTGCCATTGCTGTTAGTTCCGGTGATGAGGAGGTTTCCCT
Source organism: uncultured Pedosphaera sp. (assembly GCA_965214825.1). GTDB lineage: Bacteria > Verrucomicrobiota > Verrucomicrobiia > Limisphaerales > AAA164-E04 > UBA2970. Next base: position 3,388,589 of record OZ243981.1, on the reverse strand, counting down.
CAGTTATGGGCTCTGTGGGCTCTGTGGGCGGCGGCGCAATCGTCTCTCCGGTCGCGGGATCATAGAAGATAAGCTCTGATTTGGAAAAGCCACGAAGCTCAAGACTTTCAAGGTTTATGCCCAAAGGCACACGCACACTTTCCAAAGGATTGTCGTTGAGAACCAGCGTTCTCAAGTTCGTTAGGCCGACGGGCAAGGTCAGATTGGTCAGGGAATTGTTGCTGAGGTCTAGGGTTCTTAAGCTCGTCAAGTCGTCGGGTAAGGTCAGATTGGTCAGGGAATTGTTGCTGAGGTCTAGGGTTCTTAAGCTCGTCAAGTCGTCGGGCAAGGTCAGATTGGTCAGGGAATTGTTGCTGAGGTCTAGGGTTCTTAAGCTCGTCAAGTCGTCGGGCAAGGTCAGATTGGTCAGGGAATTGTTGCTGAGGTCTAGGGTTCTTAAGCTCGTTAAGTCGTCAGGCAAGGTCAGATTAGTCAGTTGATTGTTGTTGAGATACAGCACCCACAAGTTCGTTAAACCGTGAGGCAAGGTCAAAGAGGGCAACTGATTGTCGTTGAGATACAGTCCTCTCGCCTTGGCCAAACCCTCCGGCAAAGTGAGATTGGTCAACTGATTGTTGTCGAGATACAGCCACGCCAAATTCGTCAAGCCGGTGGGCAAGGTTAAAGAGGTCAACTGCTTTCTGGAGAGGGACAGAGACTCCGTGTCAGCGGCAACCTCTCGTCTAAAAGCGCTGCCATTGCTGTTAGTTCCGGTGATGAGGTTTCCCTCAGTTATGGGCGGCTCTTCGGTTGTTGGCGGCTCTTCAGTTGTTGGCGGCTCTTCAGTTGTTGGCGGCGCAATCGTCTCTCCGGTCGCGGGATCATAGAAGGTCACTTCTGATTTGGAAAAGCCACGAAGCTCAAGACTTTCAAGGTTCATGCCCAAAGGCACACGCACACTTTCCAAAGGATTGCCGGAAAGATTCAGCGTTCTCAAGCTCGTCAGGCCATCGGGCAAGGCCAGATTGGTCAGGGCATTGTTGCTGAGGTCTAGCTCTCTCAAGCTCGTCAAGTCGCCGGGCAAGGTGAGGTGAGTCAGTTGGTTGTTGTGGAGTTCCAGATACCGCAAGTTGGTCAAACCATCGGGCAGGGTGAAGGCGGTCAGTTGGTTGTGGTCGAGATACAGATACTCCAAGTTGGTCAAGCCGGCAGGCAAGGTTACGGAAGCCAGATCAAAAAAGGAGTGGAGAGCCAGATAGGTCTCGTTGGCGGCGACTTCTTGGCTGAAGGCGCTGCCGTCGCTTGTCGTTCCGGTGATGGTGAGAGTTCCCTCAGTTGGCGGGGGCTCAGTTGGCGGGGGCTCAGTTGGCGGGGGCTCAGTTGGCGGGGGCTCTGTTGGCGGGGGCTCTGTTGGCGGGGGCTCTGTTGGCGGGGGCTCAGTTGGCGGGGGCTCAGTTGGCGGGGGCTCTGTTGGCGGGGGCTCTGTTTCGATTGTCTCTCCGGTCGTTGGATCGTAGAAGGTCACTTCTGATTTCAGGAAGCCTTGCAGGTTGAGACTCTCAATGTCCATGCCATCAGGCACACGCAAACTCTCCAAAGGATTGCCGTCGAGCCACAGATTCTCCAAGCTCGTCAAGCCATCGGGCAATGTCAAGGTGGTCAGTTGATTGGAGCGGAGATCCAGCGAGCGCAAGCTCGTCAAACCATCGGGCAGGGTCAAGGCAGTCAGTTGGTTGTTGTCGAGATCCAGATCCTGCAAGTTGGTCAAACCATCGGGCAAGGTCAAGGTGGTCAGTTGATTGGCGTCGAGACGCAGCGTTCTCAAGCTGGTCAAACCATCGGGCAGGGTCAAGGTGGTTAGTTGGTTGGCGTCGAGATGCAGCTCCTGCAAGCTGGTCAAGCCATCGGGCAGGGTCAAGGTGGTTAGTTGGTTGGCGTCGAGATGCAGCTCCTGCAAGCTGGTCAAGCCATCGGGCAGGGTCAAGGTGGTTAGTTGGTTGGCGTCGAGACGCAGCGTTCTCAAGTTTGTCAAGGTATTGGGCAGGGTCAAGGTGGTTAGTTGGTTGGTGTTGAGATGCAGCCACTTCAAGCTGGTCAAACCATCGGGCAGGGTCAAGGCGGTCAGTTGGTTGGCGTCGAGACGCAGCTCCTGCAAGCTGGTCAAGCCATCGGGCAGGGTTACGGAAGCCAGATTAAGCCGTTGGAGAGACAGAGATGTCGCGCTGGCATCGACTTCCTGGCTGAAGGCGCTGCTGTCGGTTTTGGTTCCGGTGACGGTGAGGTAGAAGGTCACTGCTGATTTCGAAAAACCTAGAAGATTGAGGCTCTCAATGTCCATGCCCAGAGGCACCCACAAACTCCCCAAAGGATTGTTTTGGAGATTCAGCGTCTGCAAGTTGGTCAAACCATCGGGCAGGGTCAAGGTGGTCAGTTGGTTGGCGTCAAGACGCAGCGTTCTCAAGTTCGTCAAGGTATTGGGCAGGGTCAAGGTGGTCAGTTGGTTGTTGTCGAGACGCAGCTCCTGCAAGCTAGTCAAGGTATTGGGCAGGGTGTAGACGGTCAGGCGGTTGTTGTTGAGATCCAGCCACTCCAAGCTAGTCAAGCCATCGGGCAGGGTCAAGGTGGTCAGGAGGTTGTTGTAGAGGTTCAGCCCCTGCAAGTTGGTCAAGGTGTTGGGCAGGGTCAAGGCAGTCAGTTGGTTGTCGAAAAGACTTAGCCCCTCCAAGCTGGTCAAGCCATCGGGCAGGGTTACGGAAGCCAGGTTAAGCCGTTGGAGAGACAGAGATGTCGCGCTGGCATCGACTTCCTGGCTGAAGGCGCTGTTGTCGGTTTTGGTTCCGGTGACGGTGAGGTAGAAGGTCACTGCTGATTTCGAAAAACCTAGAAGATTGAGGCTCTCAATGTCCATGCCCAGAGGCACCCACAAACTCCCCAAAGGATTGTTTTGGAGATTCAGCTTCTGCAAGTTGGTCAAGCCATTGGGCAGGGTCAAGGTGGTCAGTTGGTTGTTTTCGAGACTCAGCTCCTGCAAGCTAGTCAAGCCATCGGGCACGGTGTAGGCGGTCAGTTGATTGTGGGAGAGATTCAGCACCTGCAAGCTGGTCAAGCCATCGGGCACGGTCAAGTTGGTCAGTTGATTGCTGTTGAGCCACAGCCTCTCCAAGTTGGTCAAAGTATTGGGCAGGGTCAAGGCGGTCAGGCGGTTGTAGCTGAGATTCAGCTTCTGCAAGCTGGTCAAGCCATCGGGCAGGGTCAAGGTGGTCAGTTGGTTGTTGTTGAGACGCAGCTCCTGCAAGCTGGTCAAACCATCGGGTAGGGTCAAGTTGGTCAGTTGGTTGTGTTGGAGTTCCAGCCTCTCCAAGTTGGTCAAAGTATTGGGCAGGGTCAAGGTGGTTAGGCGGTTGCTGTTGAGATACAGCCTCGTCAAGTTGGGCAAGCTGTTGGGCACGGTCAAGTTGGTCAGTTGATTGCTGTTGAGCCACAGCCTCTCCAAGTTGTTCAAGCCGGCAGGCAAAGTTACGGAAGCCAGGTCACGGGAGCTGAGAACCAGAGATGTCGCGCTGGCATTGACTTCCTGACTGAAGGCGCTGCCGTCGCTTTTAGTTCCGGTGACGGTTAGGTTTTGGGCGGCGGCTGGGAGGGTGAGGGCGAGGGCCAGCGCCAAGCCGATTCGATGCGGCGATACTGGCCTGTTTGTGATGAGTTGCGGTTTGGCGGTTTTGTTGGCGGCGGTTGCCGCCAATTTCAAGAGGATAACGGATAATAGGTTCATAGCTTCAGTGTCTTTCAATTTCATTATGGCGGTGCTTTGCTTAGCACAATTTTCCCCATCTTCAAGCATTTTGCCCGCAATAAACGTTGTAGGCTTGATGAGTTTTTCGGAGTGGTGGCGGAACTCGCCTTGCGCATCAACTTGCCCTGATGGACGAGTTGCCGGATTGCCCGTCTTCCATCCAAGATTCTTCAACGATTCTTTAATGTAAGGATAGAGGCGATATTCACTATCCCGTGCCCGGCTCTTCCGTTTAGGCGATATGAGGGCAGGAGTACTGGCTGGTGGGCTGGTGGGCTGGTGGGCTGGTGGGCTGGTGGGCTGGTGGGCTGGTGGGCTGGTGGGCTGGTGGGCTGGTGGGCTGGTGGGCTGGTGGGCTGGTGGGCTGGTGGGCTGGTGGGCTGGTGGGCTGGTGTTTTTTCATGCTGACAGGTTATTTGGCCTTTTCAAAGTTTTTTTTAATTTTCGGTTCAGCGCGGGGCACAGGCGGCGCAGGCTTGTCGCCTGCAGGCAGACAGGATGTCTGCCCCACATTTCTTTCCCGAAAAGGGAAACTTAGCAGCGGATTGGATTTTTTGTCAAGGTACCGCTGATTTTTCTTTTTTGTCAAGGCGGGCGGCGGTCAACGGGTCGAGTGCCTGCGCGTCACTCTGTTAAGCCCGTAAATATTTATCGCGGTTTTTTCGCAGAAATGTGCAACAAGGATTTATAGGCTTAATGGCAAAGAAAGGTGGGGCAGACACTCTTAGAGTGGTTGGAGCGGAGGGATTCGAAGAGCGGTTGGGGCGGTGGGGAGCCGACAACCGACATCCAACTGCTTGTCTGCCCGCAGGCTGGGAGCCTGCGCCAACCCCGTTAAGCCTATAACTCCTGATTGCGCCTTTTTTGCGGTGAATTCGTTACGTGCTTTTGGCTGCAAAAGCACGAGGGGTGTAGGCAACGCCAGCGCTCGCGAGAGCGACTTAGCCGGCTTCCCACCTGCACGCCGCGCAGAGAAGAATTTCTGTGCCACACTCGTCTAGGCGGTAAAACGGGGCAAATCAGCAGGGAATCTCGCTTCCGGCGGGAAATCCGTTTTCGGATGCTGGTTTGCCAGTGAGGGGAAAAGTGCCAAAAAATCGAAGAAAAGGGCTGACGGGTTGAGGAAATGGGTTATTTTATTCTTGTTTGGGTTGTCGGAAGGCAAAGATTCCGGCATCTAGCGAAAGCAACTGAACAACTTTTCCCTGCAACGGGGAAACGGATTTGGAATGTCGGAGTTTTCATCTTTTCCTCCGACATTTCGGGGGAGACTGTTTTTTCCTCTTGTTGGTTTCCCAGTCTCCCCAATTTCGTGCCTGAAACTTGTCATCGCGGAAAGTTGCCTTGCGGCAAGGGGCGTCTTTGTTCAGACTGGGCGCGATGCTTATCCGAGAGCTGCTCTCCAAGGTTGCCGGATGGATTTTGATCTGTCGGATTATTTGAAACGATGCGGCCGGTTCGTCGATCGGGGTTTGGAGCGCTTGTTGCCGCCGGCCAAAACCAGGCCAGGAACGCTGCATGAGGCAATGCGTTATTCGATCTTTGCAGGGGGAAAGCGTTTGCGTCCAGCACTGTGTTTGGCGGCGGCGGAAGCCTGCCGGGGAAGCCGGAATGCGGCCCTGCCGCTGGCTTGTGCGGTGGAGTGTGTTCACACTTATTCGCTGATTCACGATGATTTGCCGGCGATGGATGACGACGGCCTGCGGCGCGGCAAACCGACGAACCATATAGTTTATGGCGAAGCCGTGGCGATTTTGGCCGGAGACGCTTTGTTGACCCACGCTTTTGAGTTGGCGGCCGGTTGCCGGGGATGGCCGAGGTATGGCCACCAAACCATCGTGCGGGAAATCGCCCAAGCGGCCGGCTCCCGGCAGTTGATTGCCGGCCAAGTTGCCGACCTGGAAGGGGAGGGCGGCGATTTGTCCCGCGCCGAATTGCAGTATATTCACGAGCGCAAGACTTCGGCTTTGCTTTGCTGTGCCATTCGTTTGGGCGGGATGAGCGCCAATTGCCCGCCGAGGGAGTTGAAGGCATTAACGGACTTCGGCGCTCACGTGGGGCTGGCCTTTCAGGTCGTCGATGACATTTTGGATGTTACGCAGAGCACGGAGCAATTGGGCAAAACTGCGGGGAAGGATGCGGCCTCGAAGAAGGCGACTTATCCGAGTGTGGTCGGATTGGCGGAGTCGCGGAGGATTGCCCGGCGGCTGACTCAGCGGGCGTTCCGGTCTCTGGAAGCGTTTTCGAAAGGGCGAGCGACTGCGCTGCAGGCATTGGCCGGGCATCTGCTGGATCGGGAGCGGTGAGTCTGCCTTTTCCCGTCGGCGGCTGTGCAGCTCTTCTCAAAGGTTGGCGTAGTGTTGGTCGACTTTGTCGGCAACGTCTTTGAAGGCGATGTCTGTTTCGTAGATTCGTTTGAATTGCTCAATGGCTTCGGCGCTTTTGCCACTTTTTTCGAGAACGGCACCGAGGTCGTAAAGCAGTTCTTTTTTTTCGTCGTCGAGTTCGGCCTTGTCTTGGACGGCGGATTTGAGGGTGCGTTCGGCGAGGTCCAGCATCCCCCGATGGCTGAAGCATTCTGCGAGCAGCCGCTGGGCGCGTGTTCTGAGGTGGGCATTTCCTTGCGCTCTCTGGAATTCTTTGATGGCTTCGGTCGTTTTGCCTTGTTTGAGGTAGTGCTGGCCGAGTTCGAGCCGGAGGGTTAAATCGGTGGGGAAGCGCTCGGCGAGGGCCAGGCAGTTTTCAAAGTTGCAAGCCTCTTTGCGGCTGAGAATGTCCCGATATTCGGCTTCGTAGTTGGGGGCGGCGGGATCAAGCCTGGCTGCCTCCGCGTCGAATTGCGCGAGCTTGAGTTCAGCGAGAATGCGGTGAATTTCCGGGTCGGCGCCTTGTTCGGAGGCGGCCAGTTGTTCAAAGAGGGGAGTTGCCTGCTGCAGTTCGCCGGCTTGCCGGTGCAGTTCTGCCAGGCGGCGAAGGAGCGTCAAATCGCCGGGATTTTGGGCGAGTTTTTCCCGGCAGTCGGCTGCGAGCTGCCGGAGCGCATCGTTGGTTTTCACTGATTTGTCTTGTTCTTCGAGGCGGGCGGCTTCGTTTTGGTCTTTGAGGATGTCGCGGAAGGAACTGTCGCCACCGGCCAGTTTTTCGTAGCCGCCTTCGCTGAGGGAACGTTTGGCGGTGGTGTCTTTGAGTGCTTGGAGGATTTCGGGATCGCGGCGGTTTGCGGTGGCGAGTTCTTTGAGGATGTCTTCGGCTCGCGAGATGTTTCCGGCGGCGATGAGGGCTTCGGAGAGTTTGAGGGCGATTTCTTTGTCCGCCGGCAGGCTTCGATGCGCCATTTCGAGCGAGAGGACGGCGGTTTTGGCAAAGCCGGAGGCCATCGCGGCTTGGGCAAGGATTTTGTGGGCGGCGATGCTGTCGGGGTTGTCCGAGAGGATGGATTCGCAAAGAGCGAGGGTTTCCTGGGGATGGGTGCGGAGGGCGATTCGGGCTTTGGCGAGGAAGGAGGAGCTGCTGGCAGTGCCGAGCATTTTTTTGAGGAATCCTTTTTTTCCGGCGTGACGTTTGACTTGGGTGGCTCGAAGGATTTCACGGGCTTCGTAGCAAGAGGGGACATTTTTGAGGACGTTCTCCAGCAGGGTGACGGCGTAATCGAGGTTGTTGCGGTCGAAGGCTTGCTTCGCTTTGTTGAATTGTTCTTGGAGTTGCGGCGGGAGGGTGTTGGCTCTGGTTTCTGGCATGTTCGGCATCGTTTCTTCTGTTTTGTCCGGCAGGGGCACCAAACGGTTTTCGTCTGAATCATTGTCAGATGAATCTGCGTTTTGTGCAAGAATACTCTTGTCATTTTGCGGCATTTGACGTTAATGGGCTCTCGGCTGCGGTTATGGTGGAATTGGCAGACACGCAACCTTGAGGTGGTTGTGCCGCAAGGCGTGCAGGTTCGAGTCCTGCTAACCGCACCATTTTCTTTTCCGGCTATGAATGGCCGCTGCCGTTGCGGGTTCAGCGCCCCCGGCATTCGAGCAGGCGTTCGATGTATTTGCTGAGGATGTCTGTTTCCAAGTTGACAAAGTCTCCCAAAGCGGCGTCTCGGAAGTTTGTCGTCTCCAAAGTGTGGGGAATAATCCAAACGCGAAATCGCCGGGACAGCACTTTGGCCACTGTCAAGCTGATGCCGTTGACGGCGACGGAGCCTTTGAGGGCGATGTATTGCATCAGGGTTTTTGGTGGCGTGATTTCGAGACGCCAGTTCTGCCCGTCTTTTGCCCAGTGCGAGATCTTGCCAGCGCCGTCGATATGGCCTGACACCCAATGCCCGTCCAGCCGGCCATTGGCTTTCAAGGGGCGTTCCAGATTGACCAACGCTCCTTCTGAGAGGTGTCGAAAGTTGGTTTTCGTCCAGGTTTCTTCGAGAAGATCGACGGAAACGACACGGGATTGGCGCTTCCCGGAAAGTTGGGCCGCCGTCAGACAACAACCGTTCACGGCGAGGCTGTCTCCGCGTTTCAGACCTTCACCCGTGGAGCGGGTCCGAATGGTCATTCGGATGCCGCTCGGCGATCGGGTTAAGCCTGTGATGCGGCCGGTTTCCTCAATGACGCCTGTGAACATGAGCTGTTTTGGGCTGCCGCCACTTTGATGGTTCGTCCTGTGTTGGCGGGGCATCTTGGCTCTCGCGCCCACTGCATTCGCCGCGTCTTGGAGATAAAGAGGCAGTGAGCAATAAGTCCTCTCCTGCTGTTTTCCATTGAATGTCGGCGAGCGGAAGGAACTGCGCCGGGTCGCTCCATCCGCTGCCGCCAACCGATCGTTTGGAATCAGAACCGCCCAGGATTTTGGGCGCGTAAAAAAAGGCGATGCGATGCGCAAGGCCGGCTTCCAAAAAAGAGGCGTTGACTTGGCCGCCGCCTTCGACCAAGAGGCTGGTGATGCCCTCTTCGCCCAAGCGGGCCAGCAGCCATTTCAGGGAGGGGAAAGCGCTGCTCCGGCAAGGTTCTCCGCATCCGGCGCCGCCCGGCGCTTGCCAAACGGAAACCCGTTTTCTGAGCCGATCGACTCTGCTTTTCGGCGCCTGGAGACCAACGACGATTGTGGTAAGAGCTGCGTGGCGATCGACACACAATCGGGCAGTGAGCGGCGTTCGGGCGCGGCTGTCGAGCACGAAGCGGCGCAAACGTTTCTGGGGGTGATCCTCCACCAAACGAGAGCTACGCCGAACGGTCAAACTCGGGTCATCGGCCAAAACCGTGTTGATCCCCACCAGAACCGCATCGTGGCGAAAACGCATCCGCATCCCTTCTCGGCGGGCTTGCGTTCCCGTGATCCACTTCGATTCGCCTGAGGCCGACGCGATTTTGCCGTCGAGAGTCATCGCTGCCTTGATCGTCACCAACGGCTGCCGATGCGCAATCCAATGAGCAAAGCCGGGGTTGAGCGCTTCGGCCTCCGCCCGAAGGGGTCCCTGGCAAACCCGAATGCCGGCCTCTCGGAGAATCGCGCCGCTGCGGGCGGCATGTTTTGGGTTGGTGTCTTCGGCGGCAAACACGACCCTGCGGATGCCGTGCCGGATGATGGCCTCTGTGCAAGGCGGCGTTCGCCCCACGGTGGAACACGGTTCCAAAGTCACGTAAAGCGTGCTGTTCCGGGGGGAATGCCCGCGCTCAATGGCCGAGCGGATGGCCTCGATTTCTGCGTGCGGCAGGCCGGGGCCGCGATGCCATCCTTGCCCGAGAATCGCCGTGTCTCGGGCCAACACCGCGCCCACTGCCGGGTTGGGCGAAACCAGGCCAACACCGCGCCGTGCCAACTGGAGCGCCCGCTTCATCAATGCGGCATCGGCAAGAGCTTCCGCCCCGCCGCTCGTCTCGAATTCTCGCTCTGTTTGGCCTGCATTCACGAGGCGGGAAACTATATCAAACCGAGACAAAAAGCGATGGCGGCCCACCGAAATGATTTGTCGTCGCCAGCGATTGGCCGTTATGTTGAGGCATCCCGCGTGGTTTGCGTTTGAGTGACAAGCAAAGATGGGATCCAATGAGAAAGTGAGTTATGAAAGTTTTGCGTCGTTCCGGGTTCACTTTGATTGAGTTGCTGGTTGTGATTGCCATTATTGCGATTTTGGCGGGCATGTTGCTTCCGGCTTTGGGCCGAGCGAAGTTTCAGGCCAAGGTGGTCAATTGCACGTCGAATTATCGCCAGTGGGGTTTGGCGACGGTGATGTATGCAGGGGATGATGCGCAGGGGCGATTTCCGTCGGCGGCCATGCCGAGGACGGGGTTGAATCCGTGGGATGTGGGGATTGATTTTCCGTTGCTGGTGGAGACTTACGGCTTGACGGTGCCGATGTGGTTTTGTCCCGCACGGCCGGAGGAGTTTCAGGAGGCGGATGGGTGGTTTCGAGAGCATGACGGGAAGGGGCGGGGGATTGGTTCGGTGGAGGATTTGAACGCTTATCATCGGCGACGGTTCAAGACGTTCGCCATCATTTTGCACAGTTGGTGGGTGCCGCGGGCGGCGGGCGGGAGCCAGTGGTTTCCCGTGCCTGCGGGGGCGAAGGGCGGTAGTGCTTATTTGCATGAAGACGGCTGGCCGCTCAAGCAGAGCGATCCGCGCGTTTCGAGGCAGCCTATTCTTACCGATCAGTGCCAACATGCGGTTGCTGCCGGGCCTCCCGATTTGGAGAAGGCGGAAAGAGGCCATCCTTACCGGGGAGAGGCGCAGTCGGTGAATCTGCTCTTCGGCGACGGCCATGTAGAGACGCGCGGCCGCGGCCGGCTTGAATGGCGCTATTCGGGGAATTGGCACAGTTTTTATTGAAATCTTCGATGGCGGGGCTTTGGTGGGCGCTCAGCGAAGGTTGAGGAAGTTTTTGAGAAGGTCTTTGCCGTGTTCGGTGAGGATGCTTTCGGGGTGAAATTGGACGCCCCAGAGGGGGTGTTGACGGTGGCGCAGTCCCATAATTTCGCCTTCTTCGGTTTCAGCAGTGATTTCTAGGCAGTCCGGCAGGTTATCGCGCTCGACGATTAGGGAGTGGTAGCGGGTGGCGGCGAAGGGGTTGGGGAGGCATTGGAAGAGGTCTCGGTTGTTGTGTTTCACGGGGGAGGTTTTGCCATGCATCATGCGGTAGTTGACGCTGACTGTGGCGTCGAAGACGTGGGCGATACATTGATGTCCCAGGCAAACGCCCAGGATGGGCAGGTTGCCGGCAAAGGCTTTGATGATGGCGTTGGATTGGCCGGCTTCTTTGGGGGTGCACGGTCCGGGTGAGATCAGGATGCTGTCAGGGTTCATTTCCCGGACTTTTTCGCAGTCGATTTCATCGTTGCGAGCTACGGTCATGGCGGTCTTCATTTCGCCGAGGTATTGGACGAGGTTGTAGGTAAAGGAGTCGTAGTTGTCGATGATCAACATCATAATGGCGAAACAGTTTAGCGCGGATGGCGGCGGTTGGAAACGGGCAAATCCGCTTTTCTGCGTGGCAAAGGCAGTTTGGCCAGCGCTTGTTGCCGGGGTTATTCGGCGGCTTTTCGGAGGGCGATCAATTGCTGGAGCAGTTGGGGAAGGTCGCGGAGGGGGATCATGTTGGGGCCGTCACTGAGCGCTTTGTCGGGCTCCGGGTGGGTTTCAATGAAGATACCGTCAGCGCCGGCGGCAACGGCTGCCTTAGCCAAGACGGGGGCGAACTCTCGCTGTCCGCTAGATCGGTCGCCACCACTGCCTGGCAATTGCACGGAGTGGGTGGCGTCAAAAACTACTGGGCAGCCGAATTGTTGCATTATGGAGATGGAGCGCATGTCGGCCACGAGGTTATGGTAGCCGAAGGAAGAGCCGCGTTCGGTCAACAACAAGCGGCAGTTGCCAAATGCGGCCATTTTGTCCGCGACATTCTTCATCTCTTGCGGGGAAGCAAACGGTCCTTTTTTGACATTCACGATGCGCCCGGTCTCGGCCGCCGTTTGGAGGAGGTCGGTTTGCCGCGAGAGGAAGGCGGGGATTTGGAGAACATCGACGACGGCGCTTGCGGCTTCGGCCTCGGCTTCGGCGTGGATGTCCGTGAGCAAGGGAAGGCCGTATTGGGAGCGCACCGTTTCCAGAACAGCGAGGCCGGCTTCGAGGCCAGGGCCGCGAAACGATTTTGCCGAAGAGCGGTTGGCTTTGTCATAGCTGGCTTTGAACAAACAGCGAATGCCCAGCCGGCGGCAGGTCTTCGCCAAAAATGCGGCGATGTCCAAGCAAAGAGCTTCGCTCTCGATGACACACGGCCCGGCAATCAGGAACAACTGAGAACGTTTCTCCAGTTCCTGCCACAGGGCGGTTGTGTCGCACGAGGCCACGCCTCACAAATAACGACCCCGCCGGGGTTTGGCAAGAGAATTGCCCGCTACACTGCCGGCAATCAGCGATGCCGCCAAAACTTGCGGATAGCAGATTGCGCCGCTTTATTCGTAAGGGTTGGGGGGACAGTCTTCCTCCGTCAAAACGCACTTTGTAATCATTAGGATATAAACCGGATATTCTAATTTAGTGCCGGTGTAGAGGCATAGAGGCTTTGATACAATGATTGCTGGTTACTTTGTTTTGATTTCCGGTTTGCTTTGCTAATTATTTTGTCGATAGCCGTTCTTGTGAGAATACCACATCACTAAAGGGAACGAAATAATAACCGACGAAATTAGAATCCACTTGATCCAAAGTCGCCTTTTGTGTTTGGGAACGTTGATGGCCGCCTGGTTTACCTTTTCCCCAAAGGAAGCCGTTTGCTCTTCCGGCGGGAAGTGTCCGTTGGTCGAAATGATGGAAAATCCCGGGTGTTGCAATTCTCCAATGAATCTTCTTTCGTTATACACCGTGCCTGTTGGCATTGTAGGAATCATGGAGGCGATCGATACTTTGGGAGCCACCTTTTCCACATTCACCACTACTACATAAAGCGCTCTCGTGTTGGTGCTGGAATAGGTTGGAGCGCAACGGATGAACGAGACTTATTTCGGCCAGCGGATATTCCCCAACGGCAGGGTTTCGAGGACTTGATACTTTCCGGAGATGTATTCCTTGCCCTTCAACGGGCCGGGGAGCGGTTGTTCTTCCATGGGAGCGTTTCATTCTAAATCGACATGATAACGGCGGTTCATCCGCTAGGTTACGGCACGGGGCAGGCGGCCGGCATCTTCATGTAGATACGCATCGGCCTTAAACAACCCATTACGCTTTCTTGAATCACCGAACCGTACCGGATGTGTCATCTGGTTGGTCCACTGCTCGAAATAGCATCCTGAACAGAAGGCCAGCCATAAAATGCTGGCCAGGTTGTTGCCCGGCTCCGGAACGGGTATCTTCTCTGCAGCGGCCACCACAGCGTTGGTCAAGCCCGAATTAAAATGGGACACTTTATACGAATAGGGTTCTTCGTAAGGGAATTATAAAGAAGCGTTGACAAAGCCTAGCTGATAGAGACGTCGTCGCGGCGTCTTTCGAATTCGTCGGTAGTCAACTCCCATCCCCCTCGGCCTTTCGACTGTTCGCAACGCTGAACCCTCTTCTCGTTGTGCAGCTTGACCAAAACCCCGTGGACTATGGCATCGTTCATGATGTTCACGTCGCCCCGACTACGGAATATTCCCGCACGGCGACTTATCGCTGGCCGTAGCGATCCGCAAAATTCTCCGGCGCATTGAAATCTTGGAGAATAGAACGACTGGCCGGTCGGTCCGGGAAGTCGGGATGCTGCAGCAAGGCGTCAATGGATCGCGTTCTTTCCACATTACGCCAGACCTCGCGCAGCAAGCCATTCTGAGCACAGAGGGACGGATTTATCGCAAATGCCAGTAATACAAGCGGCAGCCGTGAACTTCGGAACAGGTGCATCTTTTTCATTTCATTACGACAATTCGGCGGTATTATGTCGGGAAGAGTCAAGCCGAGCACAACGGCTTTGACAGCTTGATTGTAGATCGGTTGGCAACCGCTCGCCGAGTATCCGACCTGCTTTGAGTCTGATGCGACAATGCAAACATCAGAATGATCGGAAGCCGTTGCTGCAGAATCCGGGCAAGATACAGTTTCAGACATCCGGCTGGATGAATGTCCGCGTGCCCGGCCAAAGAGATGGAAAAACGCCTTATATTACTCTTTTTTGCCGGCCAACAAGTCGTCAAGCTCGCTCCGCCATTGCTGTTCCGAGCCGGGGCCGTATCCGATGTGCACAGCTTCCACTTGGCCGCTCTTGCCGATGATGACGGTTTGGGGAATGCCGGTAACTTTGTAAAGGTTCCCGACTTCGCCTTTAGCGTCTAGCGCGACGATTAGGTTGAGCTTCCTCTGCTTGAGGAATCGTTTGATCACTTGCGAGCTTTCTTTTTGATTAACGGCATAGAGGCGCACGCCCTTGGAGCGATAATCTTCGGCCGTTTTGGAGAGGGCGGGCAAGGCCGCCACACAGGGGGGGCACCAGGTTGCCCAAAAGTCGAGGATGACGATGTGCTTGCCTTGATGTTCGGCTAAGTTGAGCTTTCCACCGTCGAGCAATTCCAGCTCGAACCCCGGCGCCGCTTTGTCCAGCAATGAGTGAGCGGGCTGCTTTTGCGGCTGCTGTGCCGGAGGCGCCGCCAGGTTTTGCGGAAGGTCGATGGCGCGAGTGACGGGAGAAAAGAGGAATTCGAAAAAGTGTTCGGCCGGTTTCCGATTTTGCGATGGCTTGGAAATTTTCAGGGCAGGAATGGAATCGGCGGCTGGAACGGCTTTCTTTTCCGCTGCGCTGGCCGGCGGTAGAAGCGCGGCGAGCAGCAAGGCGGCGAACGGTAAAGGGCGGCGGCGGATAGCGGCGAGAAATACAAATGAAGGTTTCATAATCATTATGGGGCAAAAGTTTTCGCTGATACTGGACGCCCGAAGGTTGAATGTCAAGCCACAAAATCGCGATAAGCATTTGTGGGCTTTGAGGGTTTTGGAGGGCGATTTCGTTCGAGACACATGGATGGACAGGAGGCACAGGATTGGATTTTTTGTCAAGACGGGTGCCGGTCAACGGGTCGAGTGCCTGCGCGTCACCCTGTTAAGCCCACAAATACTTATTGCGCACAAAATCGCAATAACAATTTAAGGGCTTTTGGGGTTTTGAGTTTTTATGGTGGTCGGTCAATCGTTAAAGCAGCCGGTGATGAAGGCGCTGAAGGCGTTGGGATTGTTGCGGTAATTGTATTTCCAAGTGGCTTCGGAGAGATAAAGCTGCATGTCTTCTTTGGAAGTAATGGTGGTGGCTGCCATACCAAGCGCGTTTGAGCAGAGACCAAAACCCTTCAATCGTGTTGGTGTGGACATCCCCCAGCGCGTAGCGAACGGCATGGCGCACGACTTCGTGTTCCACGCCAATGGCGTCAATGTTGTGGAACTCCCTGGCTTCATCCGTCATCAGGCGAGTCCGTTTTTTGTGCAGCCAAGTGGCCATCAGGTGCCGAATGTTGGTGCGCAAAGGCGTCCCGGGCGGGTGTTTGACTTGGGCTCTGACTTGGCCACCCCGTTCCACCGCGCCAATCACCGGTGTTTTGTCGGTATATTTGTCTCTGGGCGGACGATTGTCGAAATGTTTGTTCGGTTTGCGGGGGCGCCCTCCGATAAAGGTTTCGTCGGCCTCGACAATCCCCCGCAAGAGTTTCTTGCTGCGCATCTGCCCCATCGCCAGGCGCACACGCACTTGCAGATACCACGCCGAGGGCTGGTTCATCTCCAAATCGCGGGAGAGTTGCCAGCTGGAAAGGCTTTTCTTGGCGTTGAGGATGAGGGCAATGGCCATGAACCATTTTTGCAGAGGGATGCGGGTGCCTTGAAAAATGGTGCCGGAAAGGACGTTGAAACTGCTCTTGCAAGCATGGCAATTCCACCGGCCAATGCGGTTTTTGTCCTTCTTTTTAGCGACATCATGGCTGTTGCAGAGGGGGCACTGGGGTTTGCCGTGCCAGCGGACGGCTTCCAAGTAGTCGAAGCAGGCTTGCTGGTCAGGAAAGCGTTCAAAGACTTTGATTAAGTTCATCCGCGCACCTTACCAAGCCCTTAAATTGTTATTGCGCACAAAATCGCAAAAAGCATTTATGGGCTTTGAGGGTTTTGGAGGGCGATTTCGTTCGGGACATATAGATGGACAGGAGGCACAGGATTGGATTTTTTGTCAAGGCGGGTGCCGGTCAACCGGTCGAGTGCCTGCGCCACACGTGGTTGCGCCACCCTGTTAAGCCCGTAAATGCTTATCGCGCGGTTTTCTGTTGTCAGTTCCCCTCCGCCCTACCCACTCTTCGAGTGTCTGCGCCACCTTTACTTCGCCGGTTTCAAGCGGAAGAACTCTGCGCCTTTCCGCTCAGGCGGAATCGACAACACACCCTCCCGAGAAAAACGAGACGGCGACACGGCTTCCCACTCGCCCCTCAAATCAGTCGTGCTTTGCAATGTCCCTTCACGCCAATGAATCTGCACTCCGCCCCCCGCAATCCGCACAATCTCCAAATGGTTGTTGTTGTCGAGTGACAAGCGCCTGAAGTTCGTCGAGCTGGTATCCGGCAAGGTCAAGGTGCCGATCATTGGCTCACAAAAGGTCACCTCCGATTTCGGGAAACCTTGCAGGTTGAGACTCTCAATGTCCATGCCTTCGGGCACACACAAACTCTCCAAAGGATTGCCGTTGAGAACCAATGTTTTCAAGCTCGTCAGGCCAGCGGGCAAGGCCAGGTTGGTCAGGGAATTGTTGCCGAGGTCTAGCGTTATCAAGCTCGTCAAGTCCTCGGGCAAGGTCAGGGAGGTCAGTTGGTTGTCGTTGAGATACAGCACCCACAAGTTCGTTAAACCGTGAGGCAAGGTCAAAGAGGTCAGTTGATTGTCGTTGAAATACAGCCCTCTCGTCTTGGCCAAGCCCTCCGGCAATGTCAGAGAGGGCAAGCGATTGTGATTGAGAAACAGCCACACCAAATTCGTCAAGCCATCGGGCAAAGTCAGGTGGGTCAAGTCATTGTTTCGGAGGTCTACAGACTTCGCGTTTGCATTCACCACCCGGTTAAAAGCACTGCCGTCGCTTGTCGTTCCGGTGATGAGGAGTGCTCCCTCAGTTATGGGCGGCTCTTCAGTTGTGGGTGGCTTTTCGGTTGTCGGAGGTTCTTCGGTTGTGGGTGGCTCTTCAGTTGGCGGGGGTTCTTCGGTTGTGGGCGGCGGCGCAATCGTCTCTCCGTTCGCAGGATCGTAGAAGGTCACTGCTGATTTGGAATAGCCACGAAGCTCAAGACTTTCAAGGTCCATGCCTTCGGGCGCCCGCACACTCTCCAAAGGATTGCCGAAGAGATACAGCCGTTGCAAGTTCGCCAAACTCTCCGGCAAGGTCAGGTTCGTCAGTTGATTATTAAAAAGATACAAGTGCTGCAAGTTCGTCAGACCCTCCGGCAAAGTTATGGAAGAGAGTTGATTGTCGAAGAGATGCAGCCGCTGCAAGTTCTCCAGGCCAGCGGGCACGGTGAGGGAAGAGAGTTGAGTGTCGGAGAGAGACAGAGACTCCGTGCCGGCATCGACCTCCAAACGAAAAGCGTCGTCAGTGCTTGTCGTTCCGGTGAGGGTAATGAATGTCCCAGTCGTGGGCGGAAGATTGGTATTCGTTGTCGGGGGCTCTTCGGTTGTTGGGGGTTCTTCGGTTGTCGGGGGGATATTGGTATTGGTTGTCGGCGGGATGTTGGTATTGGTCGTCGGCGGGATATTGGTATTCGTTGTGGGGGGCTCTTCGGTTGTGGGGGGTTCTTCGGTTATCGGTGGGATATTGGTATTGGTCGTCGGTGATTCCCCGGTTGTGGGATCGTAAAAGGTCACTGCTGATGTCGAAAAACCTTGAAGATCGAGATTTTCAAGGTTCATGCCATCAGGCACACGCACACTTTCCAAAGGATTGCCGGAAAGATTCAGTATTCTCAAGCTCGTCAAGCCATCGGGCAAGGCCAGATTGGTCAGGGCATTGTTGCTGAGGTCTAGCGTTCTCAAGCTCGTCAGGCCAGCGGGCAAGGCCAGATTGGTCAGGGCATTGTTGCTGAGGTCTAGCTCTCTCAAGCTCGTCAAGTCGCCGGGCAAGGTCAAGGAGGTCAGTTGGTTGTTGTGGAGTTCCAGATACCGCAAGTTAGTCAAACCATCGGGCAGGGTGAAGGCGGTCAGTTGGTTGTGGTCGAGATACAGATACTCCAAGTTGGTCAAGCCGGCAGGCAAGGTTACGGAAGCCAAATCAAAAAAGGAGTGGAGAGCCAGATGTGTCTCGTTGGCGGCGACTTCTTGGCTGAAGGCATTGCCGTTGCTTGTGGTTCCGGTGATGAGGAGAGTTGGGATCTCTGGTTCTGTCGGCTCTGTGGGCGGCGGCGTAATCGGCTCTTCGGGCGCGGGATCGTAGAAGGTCACTTCTGATTTCGAAAAACCTTGAAGATCGAGATTTTCAATATCCATGCCCAGCGGCACACGCAAAGTCTCCAAAGGATTGCCGTCGAGCCGCAGCTCCTGCAAGCTCGTCAAGCCATCGGGCAAGGTCAGGTTGGTCAGGGCATTGTTGCTGAGGTCTAGCGTTCTCAAGCTCGTCAAGCCATCGGGCACGGTGAAGGAGGTCAGTTGGTTGTGTTGGAGTTCCAGCTTCTCCAATTTGGTCAAGGTATCGGGCAAAGTCAAGGTGGTCAGTTGGTTGTTGTGGAGACGCAGCTCCTTCAAGTTGGTCAAGGTATCGGGCAGGGTCAAGGAGGTCAGTTGGTTGTGGTCGAGACGCAGCTTCTCCAAGCTCGTCATGCCGTCCGGCACGGTGAAGGCGGTCAGTTGGTTGTCTCTGAGAGACATATCCTGCAAGTTGGTCAAGGTATTGGGCACGGTGAGGGAAGTCAGTTGATTGAGGAAGAGCTGCAGACTCTCCAAGTTAGTCAAGTCATCGGGCAGGGTCAAGGTGGTCAGTTGGTTACCATGGAGATGCAGCCCCTTCAAGTTAGTCAAGCCATCGGGCAGGGTCAAGGTGGTCAGTTGGTTGCCGTCGAGACGCAGCTTCTCCAAGCTCGTCATGCCGTCCGGCACGGTGAAGGCGGTCAGTTGGTTGTCTCTGAGAGACATATCCTGCAAGTTGGTCAAGGTATTGGGCACGGTGAGGGAAGTCAGTTGATTGTAGAGGAAGAGCTGCAGACTCTCCAAGTTAGTCAAGTCATCGGGCAGGGTCAAGGTGGTCAGTTGGTTACCATGGAGATGCAGCCCCTTCAAGTTAGTCAAGCCATCGGGCAGGGTCAAGGTGGTCAGTTGGTTGCCGTCGAGATACAGCTCCTGCAAGTTGGTCAAGCCATCGGGCAGGGTCAAGGTGGTTAGTTGGTTGTCGTAGAGAAGCAGCTGCTGCAATTTGGGCAAGCTGTCGGGCAGGGTCAAGGCGGTCAGGCGGTTGAGGGAGAGATTCAGATTCTCCAAGTTTGGCAAGCTGTCGGGCAGGGTCAATGTGGTCAGTGGGTTGCCGTCGAACCGCAGCGTCTGCAAGTTGGTCAAGCTGTCGGGTAGGGTCAAGGTGGTCAGGCGGTTGAGGGAGAGATTCAGCCACTCCAATTTGGGCAAGCTGTCGGGCAGGGTCAAGGTGGTCAGGCGGTTGTGGGAGAGATTCAGCCTCTCCAAGTTGGTCAAGTCATCGGGCAAGGTCAGGTTGGTTAGTTGGTTGGAGGAGAGATACAGCGACTTCAAGCTGGTCAAGCCGGCAGGCAGGGTTACGGAAGCTAGGTCAAGGGACGCGAGAGACAGAGATGTCGTGCTGGCATTGACTTGCCGGCTGAAGGCGCTGCCGTCGCTTTTGGTTCCGGTGACGGTGAGGGTTTGAGCGGCGGCTGGGAGGGTGAGGGCAAGGACCAAAGCCAAGCCGATTCGATGCGGCGATGTTGGCTTGTTTTTGATGGGTTGTGGTTTGGCGGTTTTGTTGGCGGCGGTTGCCGCCAATTTCAAGAGGATAACGGATAATAGTTTCATAACTGCAGTGTTTTTCAGTTTCATTATGGGGGTGTTTTGCTTGGCACAATTTTCCCCATTGTCGAGCATTTTGCCCGCAATAAACGTTGTAGGCTTGATGAGTTTTTCGGAGTGGTGGCGGAACTCGCCTTGCGCATCAACTTGCCCTGATGGACGAGTTGCCGGATTGCCCGTCTTCCATCCAAGATTCTTCAACGATTCTTTAATGTAAGGATAGAGGCGATTTGAGGGCTGGTGGGCTGGTGTTTTTTCATGCTGACAGGTTTGTTCGACATTTTCAAAGTTTTTTTTATTTTCGGTTCAACTCGGGGCGCAGGCTTGCCGCCTGCAGGCAGACATCCTGTCTGCCCCACATTTACCTCCCCCCGCAGAGACTCTTCCGTTCCGGAGGTTAAAAAATCTAAGCGCCTGTCTCATCCCCTTATTCCGAACGAAACGGCGGCTCAGCAGCCTCCATGACGGACGAAGATTACTCCGTTGCCCGCCAATGTCAACGCTTTTCTCCGGAATAAGTAGCTATGGGCTACATTGACGCTCCAGCAGGCAATCCTGCTTTTTCCACGTCCAGTAACCTCATTCCCCTAGCCAAAATATTTAACACAGTCTGTTCTGTTGCCAAGCATTTTGCTTCGAAGCCCCTAAATACTTATTGCGCTTTTCTCGAAAGTTTTTTTCTCTCCATCGAGCAGCGGGGAAGACATTAACCGATAACTTACCGCTGATTTTTCTTTTTTGTCAAGGCGGGCGGGCGGGTTTAGTTCAGGATGCGTTTGCCTTCGTCTAGGAAGATGCCTTGGAAGTTCATTTCGAGGGCTTTGGCGTTGGTGGCTTTTGAGAGGGCTTCGGGTTCGGAGACGACGCGGTCTTTGACGAGTTGGAAGAGGGCCTGGTTGAAGTTTTGCATGCCGTCATCGACGCCGGTTTCGATTGCAGCGGCGAGTTTGTCCAGCCGGTTTCCTTCGATGAGTTTTCTGACGGTTGGGGTGTTGATCATGATTTCGATTGCCGGGATGACGCCGCCTTCGATTTTGCCGACCATGCGTTGGCATATCACGGCTTTTAGTGTTCCGGCCAGGTGTCTTCTGATTTGGTCGCGTTCTTCCGGTTTGAAGAAGTCGAGGACGCGTGTAATGGATTGGGAGGCGTTGGTGGTGTGGAGTGTGGAGAGGACGAGGTGGCCGGTGTCGGCGGCGCTGATGGCGGCGGAAAAGCTGATGGCGTCGCGCATTTCGCCGATCATGATGACGTCGGGGTCTTGCCGCAGGATGTGTTTGAGTCCGGCGGCGAAGGAGAGGGAGTCCAAGCCGATTTCGCGTTGTTCGATGACGGATTTTTTGTCTTTGAAGACGTATTCGATGGGGTCTTCTAAGGTGATGATGTGCCGAGCCAAGGAGTCATTAATTTGTTGGAGCATGGCGGCTAGGGTGGTGGATTTTCCGCAGCCGGTGGTTCCGGAGATGAGGACGATGCCTCTGGGTTCCATGGCGAGGTCTTTGAGTTGGGGAAGTAGCCCCAGTTCTTGGAAGCTGGGGATGTCGGTTTTGACGTAGCGCATGGCTAGGCAAAAGCTGCCTTTTTGTTGGAAGAGATTGGTGCGGAAGCGTCCCAAGCCTTCGGCGTAGTAGGAGAAGTCGATTTCGCGTTCTTTTTCGAGGCGTTCGACCAGATGTTTGGGGACGATGTTCTGGAGGATTCTTTCCATCCACTCGGCGGTGGGGCAGGGGGCTTCGATGGGGATGAGCTGGCCGTCGATGCGGACGATGATCGGCGCGCCGATTTTGAGGTGAATGTCTGAGGCGCCGCCGTCGATGGCGGCTTTCAACACGCGGGTGAAGATTTCCATATACAGGTGTGCGGCTGCTGAAAGGCGGCTTTATAGCTGGGTTTGGGTTTGCACCATTTCAGAGAGCCGTTCCTGCGCTTCGGGCGCCAAGGAGGGGAAGGTGATGGTGACGACGTAGCCTTTGTGTTTGTTGCCACTGCAGTCGACGACGGTGCCGCGGCAGTGGATTTTTCTGTTTTGGGATGGAGATTGGATGTCCAAGATCAATTCGCTCCAGCGGGGCACAGCTTTGGAAGAGAGAAAGGAGATTCCGTTTTCTCGGAGGTGCACCGAATGGGGAGGCAGGGAGAGTTCCATTTCCTTTGCCGCTGCTGTAGCGGCGTCAAAAACGCCTGATGTGTCCAGTTTGCAAGATTTCATACTTTCGTTTCCTTCAACTTACCACGAAATTGCCATTCGTCAATACCGTTTTTCGCGATAAGTATTTACGGGCTTAACAGGGTGGCGCAGGCACTCGACCTGTTGACCGCCACCCGCTTAACAAAAAATCCAATCCTGTCCATCCTATATGGCCGAACGAAATCGCCCTCCAAAACCATCAAAGCCCATAAATGGTTATTGCGCCGTTTTTGGTTACCATTCGATGACGGCCGCGCCCCAGGTCAACCCGGCGCCGAAAACGACGATCAAAATAAGGTCGCCTCGTTGGAGGCATCCGCTTTCCGCCGCTTCGTCGAGGGCGATAGCGACGGAGGCGGCGGAGGTGTTGCCGTATCTGTTCAGGTTGACGAATACTTGTTCTTCGGCGGCGTTCAACCGGTCGCGGACGGCGGCGATGATCCGTTTGTTCGCTTGATGGGGGATAATGCGTTTGATTTGCGAGATGTCGAGCCGGCATCGAGTCAGGACTGTCTTGGCCGCGCGGCACATGGCGTTGACGGCGTTTTTGAAGGTTTCGCGGCCGTCCATTCGGAGAAAGTGCAGGCGGTTGCGCACGGAATCGCCGGTGGCGGGAATTTTTGAGCCACCGGCCGGCATACAGAGGAGTTCGCTTTTGTTGCCGTCGGCGCCCATGGCGACGGTCAGCAAGCCGTGGGAATCGGGAACGTTTTGGAGGATAGCCGCCCCGGCACCGTCGCCGAAAAGCACGCAGGTGTTGCGGTCTTCCCAGTCGATGATTGTGGAGAGTTTCTCGGCGCCGATGACGAGGACGGTGTTGTAGGTCTGCGACATGATGAATTGTTGGCCGATTTCAAGGGCGTAGATGAAACCCGAACAAGCGGCTTCGAGGTCGAAAGCCGCGGCGTTTTTGGCGCCGATCCTTTGTTGCACGAGGCAGGCGGTGGCTGGAAACAACATGTCCGGGGTGATGGTGGCGACAATGATAAGGTCGATTTCCTCCGGGTGGACACTGCCTTTTCTGAGGGCGTTTTGGGCGGCGTTGGCCGCGAGGTGAGAGGTGAACTGGCCGTGGGCCGCGATTCGGCGTTCTTTGATACCCGTGCGGCTGGTGATCCATTCGTCGCTGGTGTCCACAAGTTTCGCGAGGTCTTCGTTGGTCAGAACTTTTTCGGGGACGTAAGAGCCGACGGAGCGGATGGAGCAGGTTCTGCCCTGGAACTGGTGGGCGGCCCGCGGGTTGATGAATGCGACTTTGCGGTTAGGGGATGCCATTTGGGGGTGCCGTCAACGGCGCCAGGTGTTTCCGGAAAAGGATTCGTTTGCCCGGGTAACTTCCGCCACGATGCGTTGATTGATTTTGTGTGTGAAGGTTTCTGTTGCCATTCGGATGGCGTTTCGGATGGAGTGCGCCTGCGCCGAGCCGTGAGCGATGACCACATTGCCATTTAAGCCGAGCAAGGGAGCGCCGCCGTAAGCGTCCGGGTCCATTCGCCGTTTGATCTTTTTCAGTCCGCCGCCGGCCAGCAGTGCTGCCAGCCGGCGCATCGGGTTGGCCGTCAGTTCTTGTTTCAACCAGCCGAAAAGCCCTTTCGCCAGACTCTCGCATGTCTTGAGAACGATGTTCCCGACAAAGCCGTCGCAAACGACGACATCCACCCGGTCGTTGAACAAATCGTGGCCTTCGACATTGCCGATAAAGTTCACGCCGAGTTTTTTGCAGAGTTGGAAGGATTCCAAAGTCAACTCGTTGCCTTTGGTGTTTTCAGTGCCGACGCTGAGAATGCCGACCCGCGGTTGGCCGTGGCCGAGGATTTCCTCGGCAAAGACGCTCCCCATAATCGCGTATTGGGCCAAGTGAATAGGTTTGCAGTCGATGTTCGCGCCCGAATCCAGCAGCACAAACTCTTTGCAAGGCGTAGGGATGATGGCGGCGATTCCCGGTCGCTCCACTCCCGGAAGGCGACCGAGTTTGACGGTGGCTACGGCAACGACGCCTCCGGTGTTGCCGGGCGAAACAAACACATCGGCTTGCTTCCGGTGGAGCAAGTCGATGCCCTTGGCGATGGAGCAGTTTTTCTTGCGGCGAATGCCGTCTATGGGCTTGTCCTCCATGGTGAGGGCTTCTTCTGTGTGGATCACTCGAATTCGGAAATCCGCCTGAGGTTTCAGGCAGGGTTCGATCTCGCGCTTCTGGCCGACAATAGTGGCCGCAGCGATTTGGGGCTGCTCCGTCAAGGCTTGGTAAACGCCCGAAACAATGACGCCGCATCCGTAATCGCCCCCCATGGCATCGACAACGATCCGCATAGATCAGGAACTGAAAGAGAGCTGTTGCGGCAAGAAACCTGCCGCAGAGATCAACCAAACGATTCGATGTCGATAACTTGGCGGTCTTTATAGAATCCGCAGGCGGGGCAGACGCGATGGGGAACATATGGCGAACCGCACTGCGGACAGTCGCTCAATTGCGGAAGCTTGAGCACGCTATTGGACGCCCGCCGCGCCCGCTGCCGGCCTCGGGAAGGTTTTCTCTTGGGAACTGCCATACTGCCAATAAATTCTTGTTTGTTCTTTGCTTAGTCCAGATTCAACTGATCCAACACCGCCCAGGCCGACGATTGCGCTTCGGCTTTGGGCTGCTTTTCCGGGAAATCCGGGGCTTTATCCGCCACGCCGTCGATTCCTCGACAATCCTTTGCGCACAACGGATGCTGCGGCAAAGCCAAAAACATATCTTCCCGCAAGGCCGGCGTCAAGTCCGCACAGTCATTGTTGATGGCTGCTGCGCCTTCGCCCGCCAATGGGACTGCCCGGCGCCAAGGCGCCAGCAAGACGGTTTTCTCAAACGGCTTCAAACACCTCGCGCATTCGCAGCGGAATATTTGTTCGAGAGCGCCCGACAACAGAATGCCGGCTTCGCTGAATTCCGCGCAAAGCCGATACTTCATGGGCGAGGTTGCTTGAATCAAATCGTCTTGGGTGTTCATGTCGAGTTCGGCTATACTTAACTGTCCCCGGTACTCCGTAGGGCCGGCCTTCAAGCATTGGATGTTGATCTTGAGCGGCATTGATGAACAGAGTTTAGGCAATTTCCGGTTGATTGCGAGCGCCAAACCGCTTCTCGAGCGCCCGGTGAACCGGGGCGGGAACCAGACCGTCAATGGGACCGCCCAGGCTGGCAATCTCTTTGACGATGCTCGAGCTGAGGAAGGCGAAGCGATCCTTGGGCATCATAAAGATGGTCTCGATGGCGGCGTCAATCTGGCGGTTCATCAGCGCCATTTGGAACTCAAATTCGAAGTCCGAAACCGCCCGCAAGCCCCGGACAATGGCGTGTCCTTGTTGTTGGGCGACATAGTCAACCAGCAAGCCGTCGAAGGTGTCCACTTCGAGATTGGCTATATGTTGGGTGGCTTCTTGCACTAGCGTCTCTCGCAATTCAACTGCCAGCAAAGGATGTTTTGTGCCGTTGTTGGCGACGGCCACGACGACTGTGTCAAAGAGTTTGGCGGCGCGTTCGATAACGTCCAGATGCCCGTTTGTAATCGGATCGAAACTCCCCGGATAAATGGCTTTGCGTTTCATCTGCTCCGCTGGCGCCGAATCTCGCTGCATACGCGGGGATTCATCCCGCCGTGAGCAGATTAAACCCAAGACGCCCGAATCGCAACGATTAGATCCACCTTTGGTGCGGGGTTATTTGTCGGTTGTTTTGAAGGAGCGCTGGTGGTTTCGGGAGGGGATGAAGACGGTGTAGTGTTTGCCGTCCGGGGCGATGCTCAGGTGGATGAAGTGTCCGTGGCAGTTTTTTTCCAGGTTGGCGATATGTGCGTCGATGGTGTTGTGTTGCCGGTCGGCTCGCAGGTTTTTGTGCATTTGATAGTGTGCTTTTGCTGAAGGGAGGGCGGAGAGCGTGGCGAAGGTTTGGGGGCCGCAGCCTTTGGTGACGCCGTTGTTCATTACGGTGACGGTGGGCGCCAGGGTTTGGAGGAGGGCGGGGTTGTTGCTGGTGTCCAGTCCGTGATGGGCCACTTGGTAAACATCCACTGTGGAGCCGATGAGGTTCCGGGGGCAGATTAACAGCGGCTCGATGTTCCAGGTGAGGTCGCCGGCGTCAAAGAAACGGAAGTCGCCGAATTCAAGGAGCAGGACGACGCTGTTGGCATTGTCAGAGGTGTCTTTGGGTTGAGGGGCGGGAAGGGAATCGCAGATGGTTTCCGTTGTGTTAGACAAGTCCGGCCAGCGAGCGAGGGGTAGGTTCGAGGACAGTTTCTGTCTTGTCGCCAGGCAAGTCAATTGAAGTGGAGCGGTACCGTCCGTGTTTTTGAGGGGGATTCGATCCCCGGGGTTGATAACTCTTCGGTTGCCGACTTCCATCTCGCGGTAGGGCTTGATGAGCAAGGGAAAACGGGTGTCGTTGGGGCGGTTGTCGGGGTTTTTTGCGGGAATGCCGTTGTCGTAGAGGATTTGGATCGGCATCAGTTTTGAAAGTTCCGCTGCTCCGCCAAAGTGATCCAAGTGAAAGTGCGTGGTGATTAGGAAATCAATTTTGCTCAGGTGGGCTGTTTCTGTGGCGAGCCGGTGAATGCGGACGGAATCGCGCCCGCCCGGATTCCCACTGTCGATGAGGACACTTTCTCCTGCCGGGGTCACGATGAGCGTTGCTGCGCCTCCTTCGACATCGATCCAGTAAATGTCCAGATGCCGGTCGTCCTTGCCCGCCTGCAGCATTGGCAAAACGGAGATGCAGAAAAGACAAAGCATTGCAAGCCAGCGGGGCAAGCAGTGATTTGGCGCCGTTGGCAAAAATTTCAAAAGATGTTTCATATCCAGGCAAATATTTCGGGATTTCCTACCAAAGCAACCATCTGTTCTCAAGAAGATATTCCGCAATAAGCATTTATAGGCTTAACGGGGGTGGCGCAGGCTCTCAGCCTGCGGGCAGACAAGAATGTCTGCCCCACCTTTATGCGGACAAGGCAAAAAGCCAGTAACTCCTTATCGCGAAAAAAGGGGTTGACAAGCTCAGAAAAATCGTTACGCTTTTTCCCGTTTAGATTCACAACCGAACTGATTTTGAAAAGCGACCTCATCAAAAAAGCGGCGGAGAAGGTCCCCAACCCAAATATCCTGATCAACACAATTGCGCATCGCATCCGGCGTTTGAGCGCCGGCGGTGGTGGATACAGTCGTCCGTTGATCGAAGAAACTGCAAACTTGAGTCCCATGGACATTGCACTTCGCGAACTCATCGAGGACAAAATCACTTGGGAACCCGTTTCCGAAAAAACGGAAAACCCATCGAACTCCTGACCCCGCATCGCGCCGGACAGGCAGACGCCGAGGCCGGGACAAAGCGCTGTCAAGTTCTCCGGGGTCTCATCCCCAAAAAAGGCCATATATGAAAATCGCGGCGGCAAACCAACAGGCGCAAACCAACATCCTCGCCAACCGCAAAGCCCGGCACGATTACCAGATACTTGAAACTCTCGAAGCGGGCATCGTCCTCAAAGGCACCGAAATTAAAGCCCTGCGTGCCGGTAAAGGGCAGATTCGGGACGCCTTCGCGCGGATCGAAAATGGCGAAGCCTTTCTCTACAACGCTCACATCGAAGAATACGACCACGGAAACCTCTTCAACCACGCCCCCAGAGCCAGACGAAAACTGCTGCTTAACAAACGGGAAATCCGAAAACTATTCGGCCTCGAATCCGCAAGCGGCCACACCCTGGTGCCCCTGTCCTTCTACTGGAAGAACCGAAAAGTTAAAGTCCTCCTGGGAGTGGCTAAAGGCAAAGAACTGCGGGACAAACGCCGAGACCTCCGGGCAAAAGAAGCCGACCGGGAAGCCCGGCGCAGCATGATGCACCGGCACAAGGGCAAATAAAGCTCTGCAGAGCGCTTTTTGCGGTCAAAAGCCCATGACGGAGTCTGGCGAAAATTGGCCGGAATAAGTAGCTATGGGCTACATTGACGCTCCAGCAGGCAATCCTGCTTTTTTCCACTTCCAGTGACCTCATTCCCCTAGCCAAAATATTTAACACAGTCTGTTCCGTTGCCAAGTATTTTGCTTCGAAGCCCCTAAATACTTATAGCGAAATTGGCGCTTGCCTATTGGGTGTTTTTGGGGCAGGTTTCGGCTTTGCGTTTGGGCGCGAGTGTAGCTCAGTTGGTAGAGCGTCACCTTGCCAAGGTGAATGTCGAGAGTTCGAGTCTCTTCACTCGCTCCATTTTTTTGCCCGGAGACCGGTGGGGTGACCGGATTTTTCCGGAAACTTTTTTTTCGTTTCGTGGCCATTTTCCCTTTTGGCGCCGTTTTGCAGCGAGAGAGGATTGTCTCTTTTTGCTCAACCTGATCAAAAAGAGACAAAAAAAGTGCCTCGCTGTCGGGAGGCGCTGCGGCGAACAATGGCGGGTTTTTTGTCAATTTACGAGGTGGACACCTCGGCGATTGTCTTCAGAATGCGGGAGCAAATCTGGTAGGGATCGCCCGCGGCATTGGGCCGGCGGTCTTCGAGGTAGCCTTTGTAGCCGTTCTTGATGAAGCCGTGGGTGACACGGATGGAGGCGCCGCGGTCGGCCAGTCCCCAGTTGAATTTGTCGATGGACTGCGTTTCGTGCAAGCCGGTGAGCCGCAGGTGGTTGTCGGGTCCGTAAGCAGCGATATGCTCGTCTTTGTTCTTTTCGAAAGCCTCCATCAAAGCTTTGAAGTAGGTTTCGCCACCGACCTCGCGCATATGTTTGGTGGAGAAGTTGCAGTGCATTCCAGAACCGTTCCAATCGCCGGCCACGGGTTTGCAGTGCCATTCCACATCCACGCCGTATTTCTCGCACAGGCGCGAGAGCAGATAACGGGCTGTCCACATGTCGTCGGCGCATCTTTTGGAGCCTTTGGCGAAGAGTTGGAATTCCCACTGTCCTTTGGCTACTTCGGCGTTGATGCCTTCGTGGTTGATGCCCGCTTGCAGGCAAAGCTCCAGATGCTCATAGACAATCTCCCGGGCAATGTCGCCCATGTCGGCATAGCCGATGCCAGTGTAGTATTTGCCCTGCGGCGACGGAAAAGTGCCGGGCTCGACGGGCCATTGCAGAGGGCGTCCGTTTTGAAACAGGAAATACTCCTGCTCCAGGCCGAACCAAGCGTCGGGATCGTCCAGAATCGTTGACCGCATATTTGACAGATGCGGCGTGCCGTCCGGGTTTTCCACTTCGCACAACACCAGAAAGGCATTGTCGTCCTTCTCATAATGCGGCGCCCGGCCCTTGTCCGGATAGAGGGCGACGGGTTTGAGCATGCAATCCGAATCGCTTCCCTCCGCTTGTTGCGTCGAGCTGCCGTCAAATCCCCATTGGGGACAATCGGCGAGGGATTCGGGTCTCTGGCCGACCACTCTGGTCTTTCCACGGAGGTTCGGCACCGGGTGGTAACCGTCCAGCCAAATGTATTCAAGTTTGTATTTAGGCATACTGATTTCTGTTGTGTAGAGATAACTGTTCAATGACAAACGGCCTTTAAGCCTGAATCTTCTAACAAAGTCAACCCCCAAGCAAATCGTGTGCCGAAGTTGGCCACCGGCCGCTTTTTTTTGAGACTGCCGGCTCTTTCGAGACCACCAGGAATGGCTTCGATGGGAGGATGCGGCAACGCCCGGCTGTTGAATTCACCGCCCCGCGGCCTTACACTCTTCCGCCGTGGACCCGGTAGCCTTCTCCATCGGCAATTTCGACATTCATTGGTATGGCATTTTCGCGGCCGGCGGGCTTTGGATTGGGCTTCGGACGGCGGCCGGCCGCGGCGAGCTTTACGGATTGCCGCCTCAGAAAGTATTCGACTTGGGGCCTTGGATCATCGGCGGGGCCATTATTGGCGCGCGGGCGCTCTATGTCGCCACGTATTGGGAAGAGTCCTTCGCCGGGAAAGGATGGGCGGAAGTGTTCAAGATTCGGCAGGGCGGCCTCGTCTTTTACGGCGGTTTTATTGCTGCCGCGCTGTGTGCCATTTTTTACGCCTCTCGGAAAAAACTGCCCCTCTGGCGCACGGCCGATGCCTTCGCGCCTAGCGTGGCGTTGGGACATGCCTTCGGCCGCATCGGCTGTTTGATGACCGGCTGCTGTTACGGGAAGGTTTGCGAACTTCCTTGGGCCATCCAGTTTCCGGCAGATCATCAGACACACCCGGAAGCAGTGCATCCCGTTCAAATTTATGCAGCCTGCCTCAACCTCGCTCTCTACCTGAGCCTGGCATACCTCTACCGCCGCAAATCATTCGATGGCCAAATCTTCGCCCTTTACCTGATGGCCTACGCCCTCCTGCGCGCCCTTCTCGAAATCTTCCGCGGCGATTACGCCGAACAGAACATCATTGGTTTCTTAACTCCCGGTCAGGCAACGGGAGCGCTAATCTTCGCTGCCGGGCTCGGCCTCTACCTGTTTCGTGCTCCATCCGGCAAACCCCGCCTTCCACCGGCATGAAGAATTCGCCGGACATGGCGGCGGCAGCTTCGATGGAAATCTCCGTCGGCCAATCGCAACCCGGCATCCGCCTCGACGCCTGGCTATGCCGGCAACTGCCGCAATTCTCGCGCACCGCCTTGGCGCGGCTCATCGACGCAGGCCAGATCACCGTCGGCCAACGCCGCGTCAAACCCCGCTACACGCCAAAAGCGGGTGACTCCATCCGCATCCTCTTCCCACCGGCTGAAGACTGCAGTCTATCGCCGGAACCAATGCCCCTGGAAATCTTCTTCGAGGACGCGCATCTCATCGTCCTCAACAAAGCGCCCGGCATCTGTGTTCACCCCTCGGCCGGTCACGACAAAGGCACCCTCGTCAACGGATTGCTCCACCACTGCCGGGGCGGGTTGAGCGGCATCGGCGGCATCTCCCGGCCGGGCATCGTGCATCGGCTCGACCAAGGCACCAGCGGCTGCATCGTCGCCGCCAAAACCGACTTGGCACATGCCGGCTTGGCCGGGCAATTCGCCAACCACACTGTTGAAAAAACTTACCAAGCCATCGCCTGCGGCCAAGTCTCCCCCCCACAAGGCACCATCCGCGCCAACATCGCCCGCCATCCCTCGCACCGCAAACGCATGGCCGTCGTCGTCCACAACGGACGCCCGGCACATACCCGCTTCCGAGTCATTCAGCAATTCCCCGGCGCCGCACTCATCGAAGCACGTCTCGACACCGGACGCACCCACCAAATCCGCGTCCACTTCCAACACCTCGGCTTTCCCCTGTTCGGCGACGCCATCTACGGCAGCCGCAAAACCCAACGCCTGGCCGCCCAAATCCGCTTCCAACCCAAGCGGCAAATGCTCCACGCCTGGAAACTCGCCTTTAAACACCCGGCCACAAAAGAGCACATCCACACACAAGCCCCCCTGCCGCCCGACTTCGAGGAAACCCTCTGCAGACTCCAAACAACTCAGAGCCAATAATCCCGGAATAAGTAGATATGGGCTACATTGACGCTCCAGCAGGCAATCCTGCTTTTTCCACGTCCAGTGACCTCATTCCCCTAGCCAAAATATTTAACACAGTCTGTTCCGTTGCCAAGCATTTTGCTTCGAAGCCCCTAAATACTTATTGCGAATAATCCCGCAATAACTATTTACAGGCTTTTGGGGTTTTGAGTTTTTTTGGTGGTCGGTCAATCGTTAAAGCAGCCGGTGATGAAGGCGCTGAATGGGTTGGGATTGTTGCGGTAATTGTATTTCCAAGTGGCTTCGGAGAGGTCGAGCTGCATGTCTTCTTTGGAATAATGATGGTGGCTGCCATACCAAGCGCGTTTAAGCAGAGACCAAAACCCTTCAATCGTGTTGGTGGGGACATCCCCCAGCGCGTAGCGAACGGCATGACGCACGACTTTGTGTTCCACGCCAATGGCGTCAATGTTGTGGAACTCCCTGGCTTCATCCGTCATCAGGCGAGTCCGCTTTTTGTGCAGCCAAGTGGCCATCAGGTGCCGAATGTTGGTGCGCAAAGGCGTCCCGGGTGGGTGTTTGACCTGGGCTCTGACTTGGCCACCCCGTTCCACCGCGCCAATCACCGGTGTTTTGTCGGTATATTTGTCTCTGGGCGGACGATTGTCGAAATGTTTGTTCGGTTTGCGGGGGCGCCCTCCGATAAAGGTTTCATCGGCCTCGACAATCCCTCGCAAGAGTTTCTTGCCGCGCATCTGCCCCATTGCTAGGCGCACACGCACTTGCAGATACCACGCCGAGTTCTGGGTCATCTCCAAATCGCGGGAGAGTTGCCAGCTAGACAAGCTCTTTTTGGCGTTGAGGATGAGGGCAATGGCCAAGAACCATTTTTGGAGAGGGATTTTGGTTTTCTGGAAGATGGTGCCGGAAAGGACATTGAAACTGCTCTTGCAAGCATGGCAATTCCACCGGCCAACCAGCTTTTTCTCTTTCTTTTTGGCGACATCATGGCTGTTGCAGAGAGGGCATTGGGGTTTGCCGTGCCAGCGGACGGTCTCCAAATGGTCCAAGCAGGCTTGCTGGTCGGGAAAGCGTTCAAAGACTTCGATTAAGTTCATCCGCGCACCTTACCAAGCCATCGAAATCTTGTCAAGCCTGTAAAATGTTATTGCGAATAATCCCCTTGACAATGCTATCCGCCTGCCGTTGGGTGGGTGGGACGACATTCAATCCATCCAAACATGAACAAAACGCGATTGACTTTCTGCCTCTCGCTGACCTTGAGTGCGGCGTGTTTTGCTGCCATGCCGCCCGAATCGCCTGTATTCAATTGGGAAAACCCACCGCAAGGCCTCTTCTCCGAAGACTGGATGGAGATGTATTTGGCGGAGCAAAAGGTCGGCTATGCGCATCTTCTGCTGCGACGGGAAGGTGAAGTCATTCACACAGAAATGTCCACATTAGTGAAAATGGCCCGAGGGACAGTGCCAATCGAAGTCAAATCTCTCGAAACCACCCGAGAAACCGTGGACGGCAAGCCACTGACCTTTTCCACGCGGACGGAAATGTCCGGCCAGCCAACGACCATGACGGGAACGATTGAAGAGGGAAAGGTAACGCTGACAATGAAAGGGCCGGGGCATTCCGGCACAAAGACCTTCCGGCTTCCTCCAGAAGCGTTGATGATTTGGGGAATCACCCAACAATATTTTCGGCAGGGATTCGAGATCGGGACCCAATATGCGCTCATGTACTATTCTCCCACCCTCTCGGCGCAATCTGCCGCAGCCGGGACATTCGAAGTGATCGGCAAAGAAACGGTGGACTACCGGGGCACGCCGTTGGAAGCGATCCGCTCCACGCTCAAGCTGCGCGTCAGCGGCATCGAGATAACCTCCCAATCCTGGTTGAACGAAAAGGGCCATCTCTTGATCAAGAATACGGGTGTGGCGGGAAGAATGCCGCATAAAATGATTGTGGTTGACGAGGAAACCGCATTGGCAGACTTCGTTCCGCCGGATCTTTCCAATCTAGTCGAGGTGGACAAAGCAATCCCGCCTCAAGCAAACCAGGTCGTCTATCGAATCCGCCTCGAACAGGGAGACATCGGAAAATCGCTCCCTCCCGAATCGAACAGCCAAAAAGTGGCCTACGACGCCGAAACACAAACCGCCCTCATCACCGTCACCCGGCCAGACTTGTCCGAGACCGAGAAAAAGCCCAATTCCGCAACAAAGGCGGAACTTCGGCCGGCCCTTTCCCCGAACCTCTACATCAACAGCAAGCACAAGGCCGTTCTCGACCTGCTGCCCAAAATCGGAATAGACTCAGACGCTTCTCCCCTGGAAACCGCCATCGCGCTTCGAGACTTTGTCTATGATTATATCGACAAAAAGAGCCTCTCCATTGCCTTTGCCTCCGCCAGCGAAGTCGCCAAGACCGCCGAGGGCGACTGCAGCGAACACACCGTTCTCCTGGCCGCCTTGGGCCGCGCTAAAGGCATCCCCAGCCGAGCGGCAGTGGGGCTGATGTACATCCCGAACTACAGCGGTCGAAAAAACGTCATGGGATACCATATGTGGAACCAATTCTACCTTGGCGGGCGCTGGATCGATTTTGACGCCTCTCACGAAGAAGCTACTGCCGGTCCCGCCCGTCTCGCGTTGGCCTACTCTTATCTGGATAATGAATCCGTGACGCAGACCAGCCTCAACCTGTTCGATAAAATCGGGAACCTCCGCATCGAAATCGACGAGACAACCGAATAGCCGCCGCCGGCAGTTAAATCTCTTCTAACAACGCGGCCAACTGAAAAACCGTGTTGTGATTTCTGACCGTAACCTGCCGATACACTGGCACAGCGGCGATCTTTGCCATCGCAGTTTGATGAAAACACTTCTGTGGCGCCGACCAAAAGATGACACCGGAAGCAGCGGCCGCCGTTTCCATCCCTGCC
This sequence comes from uncultured Pedosphaera sp., assembly GCA_965214825.1. Lineage (GTDB taxonomy): Bacteria > Verrucomicrobiota > Verrucomicrobiia > Limisphaerales > AAA164-E04 > UBA2970. The sequence goes on along the minus strand of OZ243981.1, from coordinate 3,354,273 downwards.
TTCGGCGCCGGCAAACCAGCCAGCACTTCGCGCGGCGTAACACCCGCAAGTGGGAACAACGCGTTGTGCAGGCAGCCGGGCGTCTTGCACCAGCTTTCAGGCACCCCGCGAAGCGCCGCCGTATACTTCGAGGCGGAGAGAACTGCAATCCGAGCTTCGTAAGCAAACCGCTTCGACAGTGCTTGTTCAATGACGGACGCCAGCGCAGCAATGCGCCGTTCGCGGGCGCGAAACAGGACATTGCCGCTTTGGATATACGTGCGCACGTTGCCGAAACCGAGGTCTTCAAAACAGCGCCGCAACGCATCCCTGGCGATGAGGTTCCTGCCGCCGACGTTGATGCCCCGAAGTAAGGCGAGATAACGGTGTCCCATGAAGGCGATCGGATTGCCGCGCCGGCGCTCAGCAAATGTGGGCGCCCTGCGTTTCCACATAAACGGCATAGAGCGACTGGCTCGCCGTCATAAACAAGCGGTTGCGCTTGGGGCCGCCGAAACACACATTGGAACAAATCTCCGGCAGGCGGATTTGCCCGATGAGATCGCCATCGGGCGCAAAGATCAACACGCCGTCAAAGCCCTCTCCAAACCAACCGGCGCTCGCCCATAGATTGCCGTCCACATCGGCGCGTATCCCGTCCGACCCCCCGGCGCCGACGTCCGGCACTTTCATCTTGCAGAAGGTTTTCCGGTTCTTGAGCGTTCGCTGATTCGCCACATCAAAGACATAAATCGGTTTCGGCGTCGCCGCGCCCGTGTCAGCAATATACAACTTTTTGTAATCCGGCGAAAAACAAAGGCCGTTGGGCTTCACCAACTCATCCGTCACCAAGGCCATTTCGCCGGAAGGGTCCACTCGATACACCGCCTCTTTGAGATGCAACGGCCCGCGCCAGCCTTCATAATTCTTCATGCTGCCGTAGCCAGGATCGGTGAACCACACCCCGCCATCCGGATGCACCACTGCGTCATTCGGCGCGTTGAGCGGTTCGCCTTGCCACTCCGAAGCCAACACCGTTTTCGAGCCGTCATACTCATAACGAACCACCCGCCGGTTCCCGTGCTCGCAGGAAATCTGCCGCCCGCGCCAATCGAACGTGTTCCCGTTACTGTTGCCGGAAGGATGCCGAAACACACTGGCCTTCCCATTCTCCTCCAAGCGGCGGTATTGGACATTGTTCGGAATGTCACTCCACACCAAATACTTGCCCACGCCATTCCAGGCCGGCCCCTCCGCCCACAGCGTCCCCGTGTGCAACCGCTGAATCGCCGTGTTGCCCAGCTTATACCGTCCGAAGCGAGGGTCCAAAACCACGATGTCCGGATCCGGGTAACGCACCGGCATCTTGCCCGACCAATCGCGCTCCGCTCCCCTTGCCATCGTCAGCGCCGTTGCGCTGCCAAGCATCGACGCTAAAAATGCCCGCCGATTCATCCCGCCAAAATTAGGCCGACCCGCCTTGCCATGCTCTGCAGAAAAATCCAAAACCTTCATATAATCCTCACCGCTATACTCATCCAAAACACAAAATGAAAATGACCGTGAGATACTCCGCCCGCAAGTAAATTCTTTCGACAATCGACAGCGCGACTCATCAAAACCACCCCCGAGCCGATACTGAGCCGTTGCCGAAGGCTTAAAATCCCAACTGCTTCTTCTCAAAGTCTTTTCCCTTAAAAAAACAGAAGACAACCCCCGCAAACCCAGAAATCCACGAGAAAATCCTCGCAGAAAAAATTGAAAATTTTCCAAAAAAGGCTTGATCCGCCTCCGAATTCGGCTAGGTCGGCGGAAGGTCAGAAATCTGTAGGTGTCCTTTTATCGGGACGCCTGCCGAATAGAACAGTTTGTGAATCTGTGTCAGGGAGATTGCAAGCTCCCCCGACATTCGGGCAAATAAGCGGGAGTTTTCCCTTGCTTTTTGCCTACAGAATTCTGACATCGGCGCCGGGGCCCGCCGAAGCCGTTTAGACAAGACCGAAACAGTGAAATGTTTATCGAAAGCAACGTTATGCCACAAAATACGAACTCGAAACGGAAAAACGGGACGCACAATGCCCGCAACGAACGCAGCGGCGAATTCAACCGAGTCGCTCAATCTGCCAAACACAAACCACTGAAACCGTCAATTTTCAAGGGCAACGGACAAACGCCGCCTCCTCGCCTTCAGACAATACCGGAGAAATTCAAGCAATCCCTGCCATATGAGCAATTATTGACGTGCTTACAGGCATTAGAACCGGTGTTGCTGGCAACGCCGTCTGGGATGGAATAAAATGGAAGAAGAAACAATTGAAGACACCCAAAGGCAAAATTGTCGCTGTTACGAAACTCGTTGATCATAGTAAAAAAGGCCAGAGAGCCTTTTGGTATTTTGGAAACGAGATAATCGCACTCCCAAAAAGTTCACAAACAGGTACAGTGAGAATTTCTCGAATTACCATGTCTATATAGTCCGTATCGCATGGAACAAAGAAACTGAAAGATACGAACGTACTGGTGAGTCGTGGAACTATTTTGGCCTTGGTTATTATATCCTAACTATTCACCGGACGTCGAAGGCCGACAAGGCGACTCTGAAACGGGGAGAAAGGGATTCTTAGTTGAGTCTGGACATACTACAAACCAAGACATAATGAACGCGTTTAACTCCATCATCACTCGGACCGGGGGAGCCCGTGCCAGCAGATTGGCGAGGGAAGGTGACCCAAAATACAATCCTGAGGCTTACGGTTTGGCTTAGCGGCATGAACTACGGGAAGCATCCGGATTTTGATTATCCTAATTCAGTGATGTGGAAATACACGCCTAGAACCATACCGACAACATTTACAGAGGAAATGAGTGCTACTGTCAGTCAATACAAAATGACTGACGGAACCCCAAAAAACACCCGATTCGATGATTATGATATAGGCCTCCATAAAAGCATATTGACATGGAAAAAGGGGAAACAACGGTGTCTCCAAATGCAAGGAACAGGGTCGATAATTCGGACGGGACGGTAATAACCGACTATAGGACAGATGATGATGTTCCAATCTATCATATTTATCAAGATCAAAAGATTGAGAACTATAACTAAAAAGGAGGCTCAATGAAAAACAAGATTGTTTCCACACGCGGGTTTTTTAGACTTTCGTGATCTGGATTTTCATTCTGACCCCTTTATTTACTTTCCTTTTGGATCAGCGAGGATATGAAACGCCCGATGACTTTGCAGATATTGTGCCTCCCACGGTAGATTATATCCTCTATGGCAAAGAGGATCCGGTGGGCAACGCTTCGGCCTATGAACGGGTGATCAGCTACAATCTTCTGGACTCGGAAGAGGATGAACTGGAAGAACCCCCGGAAGGAGCTCAGAAAGAGGCGGAGAGACTGGCGAATTGAAAGGCCAACTTTCCCTATCAGCCGACAACCGATCCAGATGTGGTAATCACCGAAGATATGCTCAGGCCGGGAAACATGGCCGAGCCTCCCACGAGGAATCATAGTTTCTTGCGAAGTTTCTTTGAAAATGAAGCGAGGTTCTCGGCGCAGTTTGAGCAACTCTACCACATTCTGAAGGAATACGGACGAGAGGACAATCCGGTCGTTTCAGGGTATATCTTCAACTGTTTGTGGCACTATCATCGGTATTGCAAAAAGACTCCAAAGCCTTCAGCACTGTCTACAGTTGCAGGATAGGAAGATATCGCACGAATGCCGAAGTTGCCGAGTCTTACTTTGAAGAGATTGTGTATTAATCTACATGCGGAAAGAATGTGACCGGGCTGGGAGTTTATGCCGGAAGACGAAACCATTGCCCTTCGAGATCGGATCGTTGACGAAATTCAAGGAATGGATGAAATGCCGAATCCTAGATTCGTTTTCGATCTCGATTACGAAAAGGAATTGAAAGTAGGGGATTCGCCTTTGGTGATTAACCCGAGCTGGCAGAAAGTATATGACGAAGGAATCAGCGATGGGATGCATTTCATGCCCAAGAACGCGAGAATCGCCAAATGAGTGTTGGCGAGGGCAACTTGTTATACGAGAACGGCCGGCCCGTTATCTCCGCTGAAGGCGACGGTTTCTTTGCATCCATCACCACACCAGACGGCTATCGCGTGCCGTTAAGCCGAGGCGACAACGGCGAAGTCATCGTCCCGACACCGTCAGAAATCAAGGAGATGAAACAGAACGGCGAAGGCGAGTGGGTAGAAATTCCTGAACCTTCGGCACCCCGGCATCCAGCGCTCACTGAAGAGGAATGACGAATGCAGGAAGCCCTGCGCCAACTGCAAGAGACTGCCAGACAGTAGCCTGCAACTAAAATCATTCCAACGCAACCCCGGCAAACCGTCTTGCCGGGGTTTTTCTTTCTCCCGCCGCGAATCAATACAACCTTAGCCGGGCAGTGATTCTAAAAGCGCTTCTTTGCTTGCCTTTTGCTTTGTCAAGCCGCTGGGGTTTGTTTCTCCGGAGGTTTTTTGTTGTGTTGCGGTTTTCCCCGAAGCGTTCCTTTAAAAATAAAGGTTTGCCAGGAGCGGGGAGAATCGGTATGAGCTTTGGCTTATGAAGTTCCTTGTTGTGAGTTTTTTTCGTTTGGCAAACGGTTGGGTGTTTGGCGCGTCGCTTTGTTGGTTGTCTGCATTTTTGCTGCTGGGCGGCGTGGCTGCTCGCGCAGAGAAGCCGCCGAATATTATCATCATCATGGCGGATGACATGGGCTGGTCGGACATCGGTTGTTACGGGGGCGAGATTCAAACGCCGAATTTGGACGGGCTGGCCAAGAGTGGCCTCCGCTTCACGCAGTTTTACAACACGGCGCGGTGCTGCCCCACGCGGGCGACTTTGCTGACGGGCTTATACGCTCACCAGGCCGGGGTGGGACATATGATGAGCGATCGCGGCTACGACTCATATCGCGGAGATTTGAGCCGAAACGCTGTGACGATTGCCGAAGCTCTGAAGAGCGCTGGTTACCGCTCTTACCAATCCGGCAAGTGGCATGTCAGCCGTTTCATCGCACCGGAAGGCCCCAAGCATAATTGGCCGCGTCAGCGCGGTTTCGACCGCTTTTTCGGCACTATTCACGGCGCCGGCAGCTTTTACGACCCCAACTCCCTCACGCTCGACAACACGCAAATTGCGCCTTGGCAGGATTTCTTTTACACCGAAGCCATCAACGATTTCGCCTGCCGCTACATTCGAGAGCATCACACTGTGCATCCCGACAAACCGTTTTTCCTCTACGTCGCTCACACCGCGCCCCATTGGCCGATGCACGCCCGCCCCGAAGACATCGCTCGCTATCACGGCCGATACGCCAAAGGTTGGGACCAACTCCGGGCGGAACGTTACGAACGGCTCAAAAAGATGAAACTCATCGACGCCGGCTGGAAACTCTCCCCGCGCGACCGCCGCGCCCCGGCTTGGGAAGACGCGGATTTAAAACCGTGGGAACAACGCTGCATGGAAGTCTATGCCGCGATGGTGGACCGGCTCGACCACGGCATCGGCGACATCATCCAATCGCTGAAAGACACGGAACAATTCGACAACACGCTGATCCTCTTTCTCGCCGACAACGGCGCCTGCGCGGAAAACTACGGGCGCGGCGCCAACAGCAAAAAAGCCATCCCTCACCCCTCCCTCCGCCGCCCCATGGCACCCGGCGAACTGCAACGGCGCATGGAACCTCTCTTCACCCGCGATGGCCGCCCCATTCGCACCGGGCGCGGCGTGATGCCCGGCCCCGATGACACCTACATCGCCTACGGGCTCTCCTGGGCCAATGCCTCCAACACCCCATTCCGCGAATACAAACACTGGGTCCACGAAGGCGGCATCTCCAGCCCGCTCATCGCCCATTGGCCCCAAGGCATTCGGCTGGGCGTCTTTGGCAACCGCCGCGCCGCCCAAGAAGGCCCGCTGGTGGACGAACCCACCCATCTCATCGACCTCATGGCCACTTGCATCGACATCTCCGGCGCCACTTACCCCAAGAAGTACGCTGGCCGCGCCATCCAGCCAATGGAAGGGGTCAGCCTGGCGCCTGCCTTCGTCGGAAAAAAGCTCACCCGTTCCCGCCCGATTTTTTGGGAACACGAAGGCAACCGTGCCGTCCGCAAAGGAGACTGGAAACTAGTCGCCAAACACAGAGGCGATTTTGAGCTTTACAACATCCGCAAAGACCGGACGGAGCTGAACAACCTCGCCGGCGCCATGCCGGAAAAAGTCGAGGAGCTCTCGCGGGAATGGCAGCAATGGGCCGTCCGCGCCGGCGTGCAACCCTGGCCCATCAAGCGCCCCAAATAGCCCCGCTCAAATGCGGCGGCCAGTTACCAGCGGGGATTCTGTGCCTTGGCTTCGCTGGCCAGGGTGGGATGATACATGGGAGAGGAGCCCATGAGGACGGCGTCCGCGCCGGCGGCAAAGAAGTCATCAATGTCTGCCGCGGTCGAGGCGCCGCCGACGGCCAGCAAACGCAAGTTCAGGCCTGCCTCCGTGATGACTTGCCAAGCGGTTCGGACGGATTGCACCGCCGGTCGATGGATAGTTCGGCCGAGGACGCCGGCGCGTGTGAATGCTTTCCCGAAGGCCGGCTTTCCTTCCGGGGTGAGCACTGGGCGGGCGATGCCGTTGACCATTGCGATGCCGTCGGCGCATGGATTCACTTCGCGCAGGAAAGCGGCCATGGCGTTGCGTTGGGCGAAGTGGCCGATTTTCAGGAGGAGGGGGCGTTTTCCAATATGCGTCTGAATCGTTTCCGCAACGAATCGGCTGAGGGAAGCGTCGTGGTAGATGGAGCCTTCGGCTGTGCAGACGTTGGGGCAGGAGAGGTTGGCTTCGATGATGTCGGCGCCGGCTTCCGCCGCCCAAGCCGCGCATTGAGCAAAGTCGGCGACTATCTGCTGCGGTGTCCAACCGGCTTGCGGCGTGGCCGTTACAGAGACGATCAAGACTTGGCCGGGGAGCAATCCCGACTTGGCTTTGGCGACGTCTTGTCGCCACACCGCAGGCGCCATGGACGGCATTCCGAAGCAGACGGAGGAGCTCACTTGCGTGGTATTGTCGCCGGGGTTTTCTTGCGTGTAAATCGGCCCTTGGTTTTTGCCGTCGTCCGCCACGAACACCCAATTGGGCAAGGGATGGCCGGGGCAGGCTGATGAGCGCACGGTTTTGTAAGTCAAAAGGTCGTAACCCAAGCGCGAGTAGGCTCGAATCCATTTGCTGTTGAGCAGCAGGCCAGCGGCGATGCCCAGGCGGCTGTTCACATTGAAGCCCAGCAGCTCCTTGGCGGGCGTAGTGGGGATGGCGACTGAGACGCCGCTCAAGTTCGGTCCCGCATCATAATTTTCCCGCCAAGTTTTTGTGATGTCGTAGGTTTGAATCATGTCCGGCTGCGACGGTTTGGTTCATTCCATACTTTCAAAATCCGCCGGGCGCAGCAGTAGCAGACCGGCGTGTTTGAAGATTTGGCTCGGAACGCCCAGCGCTCGTTTCAAGGCGATATCCCGATCCCACGGATTGTCTATTCCGCTCAAGGCCTGCATTTGCGACCATTTCAGGTTGAGCGGAAAATACCACGGCGAGACCAAGGGCGTGTTGATGAGCGGATAGTCCGAGCCGTAAAACAGCCGCTCTTGAAACACTTCGTCCTGGAGCGCTTCTTTCAAATAGCCGAGTTTGTTCGCCTGGGTTAGCGAAGAGATGTCGCCATACAAGCGCGGGTAGCGCTTCATCATCGCCTTCAATCGGTCAATGTCCCGCTCTCCTTCGTGCCGGCCGGTGGAGGCGATATGGGCGACGATGACAGTAACGCCGGCGTTCAGAGCTAATTCGAGTTTCTTCGGATCGGCAAACTCTTCGCGCGAGTGGGTAAAGGCACGCTCCCGCCCGGCATGGGAGAGGAGCGGCAAGTCTAGTTCCGCCATCTTCTGGTAAAAGGGCAGCAACGCATAATCGCTGGGATCGAACAACTGAATGGAGGGCAGCCATTTGATTAACTTCGCGCCGTTGGCATGCGCCCAAGACAGGAGTTCGACGGCGTTGGTTCGCTTGGGATTGATGCTGGCGCCGAAGAACAGTTCGGGATACTTCCGTGTTTCTTCCAACACAAATTGATTGGGCACATAGAACTGAGTGGCGGCGCGGTCCAACTGGCCGTCTGTGCCGATGACCCCGTCCATCGCCAAAACAATGGCCGCATCCATTTCCTTGCTCTCCCGGACGCGCTCCGCAATGCGCCGAAGGATCAGCGCATCGCCTTCCGCTTCCAGCGCCGGCAAATCAACACCGAAACCCTCCAAATAGATGCGGAACTTATAGCTCGACCGGAGCGCCGCCGATACAAAACAACCGCTGCCCCCCGCGCCGATGCCCGCAGTATGGCAATGAATATCGACAACCGACGCAGCTTTATGCTCGTCCACCGAAGCAAAAGGGCCGCTGAAAAAAATCACCCGGCAGAGACCGAGAACCACAAGCAGCCCAAGTTCGGCAACAGCGGCAACCACCAAAAACCAACGAAAGCGTCTCCAAAAGCGTTTCACAAGCAGAATCTTCAGCAAACCATCTTACAGCTCATCGCTCGCGTGAACGCTCTCAGGGCGGCAATCGCCGGAGCGTTTAGAGCCGTTCATTGGCTGCTCTGCTTCTTCCCCTTTCGGTGGCGCAGGTCCTTTTCTTTGACTAGCATCGCGGCCTTGCCGATTCTTTTTCTGAGGTAAGTCAACTTGGCTCGGCGAACGGCGCCCCGGCGTTCCACATCCAACTTGGCAATCCGGGGAGAGTTCACGGGAAAAACCCGCTCGACCCCTTCATCGTAGCTGATGCGGCGCACGGTGAATCTTTCGTTGGCGCCGCGTCCCCGGCGTCCGATGACAATGCCGGCAAATACTTGGATGCGCTCTTTTTCGCCTTCGACGACTTTGGTGTGCACCCGGACGGTGTCTCCCACGGCAAAGTCCAATGGATTCTCTCGCTGGTCGGCGGCTTCAATTTTTTGCAACAATTCCTGATTCATAGTCTTAACTTTCCCTTTTTTCGTGCTTGGTTTTCCGATCAGCCGTTCCTGTGTCCGGCAAATCCGGCCGTTGTTCCGCAGTGCGTTTTCTCGCCATTTCTCTCCGCCATTTGGCGATTTCTTCATGATTTCCAGACAGGAGGATTTCGGGAACTTTCATTTCTCGAAACGCTGCCGGCCGCGTGTAATGCGGATATTCCAAAAGCCCGTCCCTGCCGAACGATTCGTCCCGGACGCTGTTTGCATCGCCTAAAACCCCCGGCAACAGCCGGGTGATCGAGTCGATGACCACCATCGCCGGCAACGCGCCGTTGGTAAGCACGAAGTCGCCAATAGAGAGCGCCTCGTCAGCCAGCGCCTCGCGAATCCGTTCATCGAAACCTTCGTAACTCCCACACAAGAGAATCAGATGCTCCACGCCAGCCAATTCTCTTGCCTTGCTCTGGTTGTACCGGCGGCCGGAAGGCGAGAGCAGGATCACTTTCGCCGCCGGCGTCCGGACGGATTCGACTGCCGTAAACACCGGCTCCGGCTTCAGAACCATTCCCGGCCCGCCGCCGAAGGGACGGTCGTCCACCGTCCGGTGCGCGTCCTGCGCGAAGTCTCGGAGGTCGCGAACCTTTAGGTTGAGCAAGCCGCTTTCCCACGCCCGTTTGATGATGCTCGCATCCAGCGGGCCGTTGAACATAGACGGAAACAACGTGAAAACATCCACCTTCATCGCTGAATACCAACAACCCCGCCATCGGACACAATCAAATCAGATCTCCCCCCAAGTCAACCGCCCTGCTCCGCCGGTGGGACTTCGGGATCGGCCTTGCCTTCCACAACTTCCAGCACGCATCGGTTTCCCTGCTTGGCGCTTCCCGCCTGGATCAAGGTGCGTATTGCGTTGATGGTGTTTCCCTGTTTCCCGATGATTTTGCCCATGTCAGAGGGGTGCAGTTTCAGTTGATAGACGGTGATTCCATTGCGCTCCGTCGGCTCGATGATAGCGGCGTCGGCCCGCTCCACCAATCCTTTGACAACGTATTCCAGAAAATCTTGCATGAGATAATTGGACATCAAGAGGTTCCCGGCGCCGGCTCTGCAGCGGATGTCTCGGCTTTGGCTTTCCGTTGAAACGCTCGAATGAAACTTTTGACTGTGTCAGAGGGTTGCGCTCCGTTGCCGAGCCAATGCTCGACACGGGGCATATTCAACGACACTTTGTCCGATGTTCGCGCCGGGTGATAAGTTCCCAACTCCTCGATGAACTTGCCGTCGCGGGGGCTTCGGCTGTCGGCAACTACAACCCGAAAAACGGGATGGTTCCGCGCGCCGATACGTTTGAGACGAATTTTTACTGACATAACACAATGTTTATCCCACATTTCTCGGAGCTGGGCGCAAGGCGAAATCCCCACGCTCGCTCCGAAAAAGGAACAGAAAAGTAGAGGGAACTGATGCCGATGGCAAGCCCTCTTTTCGCAATAACATTTTACAGGCTTGACAAGATTTCGATGGCTTGGTAAGGTGCGCGGATGAACTTAATCGAAGTCTTTGAACGCTTTCCCGACCAGCAAGCCTGCTTGGACCATTTGGAGACCGTCCGCTGGCACGGCAAACCCCAATGCCCTCTCTGCAACAGCCATGATGTCGCCAAAAAGAAAGAGAAAAAGCTGGTTGGCCGGTGGAATTGCCATGCTTGCAAGAGCAGTTTCAATGTCCTTTCCGGCACCATCTTCCAGAAAACCAAAATCCCTCTCCAAAAATGGTTCTTGGCCATTGCCCTCATCCTCAACGCCAAAAAGAGCTTGTCCAGCTGGCAACTCTCCCGCGATTTGGAGATGACCCAGAACTCGGCGTGGTATCTGCAAGTGCGTGTGCGACTGGCGATGGGGCAAATGCGCGGCAAGAAACTCTTGCGAGGGATTGTCGAGGCCGATGAAACCTTTATCGGAGGGCGCCCCCGCAAACCGAACAAACATTTCGACAATCGTCCGCCCAGAGACAAATATACCGACAAAACACCGGTGATTGGCGCGGTGGAACGGGGTGGCCAAGTCAGAGCCCAGGTCAAACACCCACCCGGGACGCCTTTGCGCACCAACATTCGGCACCTGATGGCCACTTGGCTGCACAAAAAGCGGACTCGCCTGATGACGGATGAAGCCAGGGAGTTCCACAACATTGACGCCATTGGCGTGGAACACAAAGTCGTGCGTCATGCCGTTCGCTACGCGCTGGGGGATGTCCCCACCAACACGATTGAAGGGTTTTGGTCTCTGCTTAAACGCGCTTGGTATGGCAGCCACCATCATTATTCCAAAGAAGACATGCAGCTCGACCTCTCCGAAGCCACTTGGAAATACAATTACCGCAACAATCCCAACCCATTCAGCGCCTTCATCACCGGCTGCTTTAACGATTGACCGACCACCAAAAAAACTCAAAACCCCAAAAGCCTGTAAATAGTTATTGCGCCTCTTTTGTTTTTTCGCCGGCGAGTCCGCAGCATTGTAATGCCTCGACCCGAAAGGAACGCAATTTCGGCAGCTGACGAGCGGCGGGAAAAACGGCAGAAATCCATACATTAGTATCTTGCACAGATTGCTTATGTTTTGGTAAAAATGGAAGCGTTTGGCGCAATAAAGGCCAGCGGGCAGGTTTGGAGAAGGGAACTTCGGACGGCCCCGCTGGCGAATTTCGCAAATGAACACAAGGGAATTGGCGGCAAATGAAGGTCTGGATTTGGCGACTCAAAGCGAGCGGCTGGAGCATTTTTCGGCTCAAGAACGGGTGCGTTGGGCTGTTGCCCACTTTGGCGACCGGCTGGTGCTGTCGTCCAGCTTCGGCGCTCAGGCGGCCGTTTGTTTGCATATGGTTACCGCGCTCAAGCCAGACATTCCGGTTGTGCTGATCGACACCGGCTATCTGTTCCCGGAAACCTATCGCTTCATCGATGAATTAACCAAGCGTTTCAGCCTGAACCTGAAAGTCTATCGCGCTCTCCTTAGCCCGGCATGGCAGGAGGCGCGTTATGGCAAACTTTGGGAGCAAGGGATTGAGGGCATCAAGCGTTACAACCGGATCAACAAGGTCGAGCCGATGAACCGGGCCTTGACGGCGCTGCGGGCTGCCGGCTGGATTTCCGGCATTCGGCGGGCGCAGGGCAAGGCTCGGCAAAACATTCCGGCACTTGTTCAAGACGGCGGCTGTGTTAAAATTCATCCCATTATCGACTGGACAGACCGTGATGTTTTCGTCTACTTTAAACGGCATGGGCTTCCTTACCATCCGCTTTGGCATCAAAACTACCTGTCGATCGGCGACATCCATACCACGCGTCGGGTTGACGAAGGCATGAGGGAAGAGGAAGCGCGGTTTTTCGGCCTGAAACGAGAATGCGGCCTCCACGAAGGAGTCAACACCGACTTTAGCATTTGATGGGCCAAGCGGCTTTGAACATTCATCCCACCTTCCCACATATGTTGCCCAGGGAGCAAAAGGAATCCCTGCTTTCCCAACGCGGCTTGGTGGTCTGGCTTTTCGGGCTTTCGGGCGCCGGCAAATCTACCCTCGCCATCGGATTGGAAGCCGAACTCCACAGCCAAGACGTGTTGACTCAGCTTCTGGACGGCGACAATATCCGCGCCGGTTTGAACCGAGACCTCGGCTTTTCAGACACCGATCGAGAAGAAAACATCCGGCGAATCGCCGAAGCGGCCAAACTGCACGCCGCCATCGGTATCGTCACCATCGTCTCCTGCATCACACCAAAACGGAAACTGCGACAAACAGCCCGCGCGATCATCGGCAGAGATTACTTTGAAGCCTTCGTCTCCTGCACTTACGCCGCCTGCGAACAGCGCGACGTAAAAGGGCTTTACGCCAAAGCCAGGGCAGGAAACCTGAATCAATTCACCGGCAAAGACTCCTCCTTTGAAGTCCCGGACGCCGAACATCCGCCCGATATCACCATCGCAACCGACAGCGAGAACGCCGAGGAATCCATCGCCAGACTCTTCAAAGCCGTCTTCCCCCGAACACGGCTCGCACGGTAACCTCTCATGCGCAGCTACACACTCTCCCACCTCAAAGCACTGGAAGCGGAAGCCGTCTTCGTCATCCGTGAAGTTGCCGCGCAATTTGCGAAACCAGTCCTCCTCTTCTCCGGCGGCAAAGACTCCATCGTCCTGCTGCACCTTTCCCGGAAGGCTTTCTATCCAGCCAAACCGCCCTTCCCCCTCTTGCACATCGACACCGGCCACAACTTCCCGGAAACACTCGAATTCCGCGACCGCCTCGTTGCCGAAACCGAGACCCGGCTCATCGTGAGAACCGTGCAAGAATCCATCGACAAAGGGCGTGTCGTCGAAGAAAAAGGCGCTCAACCTTCCCGTAACGCCTTGCAAACCGTCACTCTCCTCGACGCCCTGGAAGAATTCCAATTCACGGCAGCCTTGGGCGGAGCGCGACGAGACGAAGAGAAAGCCCGCGCCAAAGAACGCTTCTTCTCCCACCGCAATGAATTCGGCCAATGGGACCCCAAAAACCAGCGCCCCGAACTCTGGAACCTCTTCAACAGCAAAATGAGCATGGGTGAACACTTTCGCATCTTCCCCCTCAGCAACTGGACAGAGATGGACATCTGGCAATACCTCAAACTCGAAAACCTGTCCATGCCCGCCATCTACTTCGCCCACGAAAGAAAAGTAATCCACCGCAAAGGCGTTCTCCTCGCGCTCTCCAACCACATCCAGGCAAGCAACGGCGAAACCGTCCGAAAAACCCGCGTCCGCTTCCGCACCGTCGGCGACATGACCTGCACCGGAGCCATCGAATCCCGTGCCGATTCCATCGACGCCATCATCGCCGAAGTCGCTTCCGCCCGCATCGCCGAACGCGGCACACGGGCAGACGATAAACGATCGGAAACCGCCATGGAAGACCGCAAAAAAGAAGGCTACTTTTGACAAACCGCCGGCTGCCATGAATGCCTCCAACAACTACCTCGACATGGACTTGTTGCGCTTCACTACCGCTGGCAGCGTCGACGACGGAAAAAGCACCCTGATCGGCCGCCTGCTCTACGACAGCAAATCCATCTTCGAAGACCAAATAAAAGCCGTTGAAGAATCGAGCCGACAACGCGGCGACGAAATCGTGAACCTCGCCCTGCTCACCGACGGCCTGCGGGCCGAACGCGAACAAGGCATCACCATCGACGTCGCCTACCGCTACTTTGCCACGCCTCGGCGAAAGTTCATCATCGCCGACACGCCAGGCCACATCCAATACACCCGAAACATGGTAACAGGCGCTTCCACCGCCAGCCTCGCCGTCATCCTGGTCGACGCCCGCAAAGGCATCATTGAGCAAACCTGCCGGCACTCCTTCATCGCCTCCCTCCTGCAAATCCAACACATCATCCTCGCCGTCAACAAAATGGACCTGGTGGATTACCGGGAAGACGTCTTCCACAAGATCGTGAAAAACTACAAAGAATTCGCCTCCCGCCTCAGTGTCCCCCACATCGAATTCATCCCGATCAGCGCCCTGCACGGCGACAACATCGTCCAAAGCTCCAGCGCCATGCCTTGGCATCCAGGCAACACCCTGCTCTCCATGCTGGAAAACCTCTACATCGGCAACGAATTTAACCATGTCGAAGCACGTTTTCCCGTGCAATGGGTCATCCGCCCGCAGAGCCGGAAACACTGCGACTTCCGCGGTTTTGCCGGCCGCGTCGCCAGCGGCGTCTTCAAAAGCGGCGACGAGGTCATCCTCCTGCCCTCCGGGTTCCCCTCGCGAATTCGAAACATTCACACAATGGAAACCACCATCGACGAAGCCTTCGCGCCCATGTCCGTGGCCTTGACGCTGGAAGATGAAATCGACATCAGCCGCGGCGACATGATCGTCAAACCCAACCACCCGCCGCAAGTCACCCAAGACATCGAAAGCATGATCTGCTGGTTCTCCGAAAACACAAAACTTCAAGTCGGACGAAAATACCTCATCCGCTCCACAACCAGAGAAGCCAAATGCTCCATCAAAGAAGTTAAATACAAAATCGACGTGAACACCCTGCACAAAATCGAAAACGACACCGAAGTGGGCTTAAACGATATCGCCCGAATCTCCATCCGCTCATCCGCGCCCTTTTTTTTGGACGCCTACGCGCAAAACCGCGCCACCGGCAGCCTGATCCTGATTGATGAACAAACCCACGCCACCGTCGCCGCCGGCATAGTCATCTGAACCGCCAGTCAATGACCGTCCGAATCAAAATCTGCGGAATCACACGCGAGGCCGACGCCAACGCCGCAATTCAAGCCGGCGCAGACGCCCTCGGATTCCTCTTCGCTCCTCAAAGCCAACGTTACATCGCCCCGGAAAAAGCCCGCGACATCATCCAAACGCTCCCTCCCTTCATCGCAGCAGTCGGCGTCTTCGTGAACGAAACCGCCGAAACCATCGCCGCCATTCAAAAAAACTGTCGCCTTGCCGCCGTGCAACTTCACGGAGAAGAACCCCCCGAGCTCTGCAAAGCCATTTCGGGAAAAACCATCAAAGCCTTTCGCCTGCGCTCCCCGGAAACCATCGCCGGCGCCAGCGCCTTTCCCGCCGACGCCTGGCTCTTCGACAGCTACGCACCAGCACAGCGAGGCGGCACAGGCCGCCCTTTCAACTGGGAATGGATACGCCGCGCCGCGCCCCTTCCCCGCCCGTTCCTCATCGCCGGCGGCCTCACGTCGGACAACGTCGGTGATTGCATCAAAACCCTCCGGCCTTACGCAGTCGACGTCTCTTCGGGAGTCGAAGACGAACCGGGAAAAAAGAATGCCGACAAGATGAGCCGCTTCGCCGCCGCCGTCAGAAAAACCGCAGCGGCAATCGCCGCATCTGCCCCATCAGAGACAGGCATCCAATCGCCGTCCACGCCCGGCTGATTCAGAAAACAACATGTCAGAAATTGGTTTCCATCTCGTCATCATCCTGGTCCTCATCCTGAGCAACGGCGTCTTTGCGATGGCGGAAATGGCGCTTGTCTCCTCCCGCAAACTCAAGCTGAAACACCTCGCCCGGAGCGGCAACAAGAAAGCCAAAAAAGTGCTGCATCTACTGGAGTCGCCCAACAACTTCCTCTCTACCGTTCAATTTGGCATCACAATGATCGGGATTTTGGCAGGCGCTTTCGGTGGCGTCCACATTGCCGACAAGCTGGCTGACGGCTTGGAGAACACCTGGATAAAAGGCTTTCATGACGAGATCGCCTTCGGCATGGTTGTCGCCTTCATCACCTTCGCTTCGCTCGTGCTGGGCGAAATCGTTCCCAAGCGCCTCGCCCTACACGCCCCCGAAAAGACCTCTATGATGATTGCCGACCCCATCAGCAAACTTGGCAAACTTGCCTCGCCCTTCGTCTACATCGTCGGCCGGACCACTGATTCGCTTTTGGACTTGTTTGGCATCAAGCGGCCAGAAGAACCGGCCGTCACACGGGAAGAAGTGCAAGTGTTGGTCGAACAAGGCTCGCACGCCGGCGTTTTCCACCAAGCCGAAATCGGCATGGTCGAAGGCGTGATGCGGCTGGACGAAGAACGCGTTGGCGATTTGATGACGCCCCGCGCCAAAATCGTTTGGCTGAACGCTGGCGACAACGACAACGTCAATTGGCGCAAAATCGTCACCAGCAACCACTCCCACTTCCCCCTCTACACCGGCAACCGCGACAATGTCCTCGGCATGGTCTCCGTCAAAGCCATGTGGGCCAATGCCTCCGCCGGCATCCAAACCAGCCTCAAAAACCTGGCCGTCCCCCCTCTCATCGTCCCCGAAACCATGATCGCCGTCAAACTGCTGGAAACCTTCAAACAATCCGGCAAACGCATCGCCCTCGTCACCGACGAATTCGGCAGCGTCACTGGCCTAGTGACCCTCATCGACGTCCTAGAAGCCATCGTCGGCGACATCCCCTCCGAAGAAGAAAAACACCAGGAACCCTTCGTCAAACGGGACGACGGCACCTATTTGATCGACGCCATGATGGAAGCCGATGACCTCAAAAACCTGCTCCAACTCAAAAACCTCCCCAACGAAGACATCGACGACTACCACAGCGTCGGCGGCTTCGCCCTCTCCCTGTTCGGCCGGATTCCATCCGAAGGAGACAGCTTCCAACACGAAAGCTACCGCTTCGAAGTCGTGGACATGGACCGGCACCGCATCGACAAAATCCTGGCAACCCCCATCCTGCCGGAGGAAACTCCACCGCTCAACGACCCACCCGACAACCCGGCAGAATAGGCCGTGGAGGGCCTTCGGCAGTACAGCCAACAGCGCCTTCGGCGATTCCTTCTTTTCAAGCCGCCGCCGCTCCCGTAGATTCTCCCGCGATTGGACGCCGCCATGCCCAGCGTATTCATCAAAACTTACGGCTGCCAGATGAACGAGCGAGACTCGGAAGCCGTCGCCGCTCAACTCGCTGCCAAAGGCTATGCTCTGGCACCCTCCGAACAACAGGCCGACGTCATCCTCCTGAACACCTGCAGCGTGCGCGACCAGGCCGAGCAGAAAGCATTCGGAAAAATGGCGCACCTTGCCGGGAAAACCCGCCGCCGCGGTGCTGTCCTCGGCTTTATGGGTTGCATGGCTCAGAGCCGCGGCCAAAGCCTCATCGACCGGCTGCCGGATGTTGACCTAGTCCTAGGAACTCAAAAATTCCATCGAGCAGGAGATTATCTCGATCAAATCCTTTCGGGCGAACGCCATAAAATTTGCGACATCGGAGAAGAAACAGGAAGCGAATCCGCCATTCGAGAACACCTCGGCACGGAGCAAACAGCCAACCGCCCAGCAGCGGCCTACGTGAGCATCATGCAAGGCTGCAACCAACACTGCGCCTTCTGCATCGTGCCTTACACACGCGGACGCGAGCGGAGCCGCTCCATCGAAGAAATCGTCGAAGAATGCGAAGAACTGGCCGCCGCAGGCGTCAAAGAAATTACCCTGCTCGGACAAATCGTCACCAGCTACGGCAAACGTGAAATCGGCGCGAAAAACGGAAAATCCGCCCTCGTCCAGCTACTCGAAGCCATGCATCAAGTCACAGGTTTGGAACGCATCCGCTTCACCTCGCCACATCCCAAAGGCTATGGAGACGACCTCATCGAAGCCTACGGCGCCCTGCCCAAACTATGCGCCAGTGCGCACCTCCCCGTCCAAAGCGGCAGCAACCGCCTGCTCAAACTCATGCGCCGGGGCTACACGCGCGAGCGCTTTTTGGAAATCATCCGAAAACTCCGCAAAGTCAACCCGGACATCGGCATCACCACCGACATCATCGTGGCCTTTCCCGGTGAAACAGAAGCCGACTTCCAAGAAACCCTTTCCCTCGCGGAAGAAGCCCAATTCGACAACGCCTTCGTCTTCAAGTATTCGCCCAGACAAGGCACCCCGGCAGCCAGCATGGAAGAACAGATTCCGCGGGAAATCAACGAACAACGACATGCCCAATTGCTGGAAAAAATCTCCGCAATCGGCTCCCGAAGTTACCGGCGGCACATCGGCAAAACCGCGCGGATACTGGTCGAAGGCCCCAGCCGCCGCAACCCAAACCGGCTGCAAGGGCGCACTTCCTGCAACAAGATTGCCGTCTTCGAAGGCGGCCAGCGCCATGTCGGCAACATGCTCGACCTAAACATTTACCGAACCGGCACATTCACCCTTTACGGCGTTCCCGTAACTATCCTTTCAGCCTGAAACTCTATGCCCCAAATCTCACTCGCCACACTTTCCGTCCTCCTCGGCCTCGGCTATCTCGTCCCTCAACTATACGGCTTGGCCAAGCCGGATGCCTTTCGGGACGAGCTCCGAAAGTTCCCCCGCTCCAACACCTGGGGGTATTACCTCGTCGGCCTGGCCACAGTTTGGTTCCTCTGCGTTGTCAATCAGACGCAGCAAGAAATCAGCGACTTTGCAGCTTACAAAAACGTCATGTTCATCGGCTTTGGCGCCTTGGGAATTGCCGTTTGCATTTACCTGCGGGACTTCCTCGCCGTGCGCGGCTATGCAGTTCTCCTGCTCTTGCTGGCCAAGCTCATGGTGGAAACTGCGCGGTGGGCGGACACCGAGTGGCGGTTAGTCATCATCGTTTGGGCCTACCTTTGGGTGCTGGGCGGCATCTGGTTCACCATCTCGCCGTGGCGCGTCAGGGACATTATTTTGTGGAAGACGGCCAATTCTGTCCGGCTGCGGTGGATATGTGGTCTGCGGGGAATCTTCGGCCTGCTGCTCGTCGCCCTGGGCATTTTCGTTTTTTAGGGCTGAAAGATAGCCAAAATTGTCTATTGCTTAACCCAAATAACGTGTGAAACTGAAAATACCCTTGATATTATGAAAACTTTCCCGCCGCCGCACAATCGCTCAAACGGATTTACGCTCATCGAACTTTTGGTGGTGATTGCCATTATCGCCATCCTCGCCGGAATGCTGCTGCCCGCCCTGTCCAAAGCGAAGGCCAAGGCTCACGGCATTTCCTGCATGAACAACTTGCGCACCTTGATGTTGGCGTGGAGGCTCTATGCCGACGATCACGAAGGCTGGCTGGTTTCTTCTCGAGACGTCGGAGGAGACGGCTTCAACGGGCGTCCGAATTGGACAAGAGGCCACTTGGATTGGGGCAATCCAGCTAGACGGGACAATTGGGATGTGTCCCTTCACATCCAGAAAAGTCCGCTCTTCGAGTATGCCGGCCGGGCGACAGAGGTTTGGAAATGCCCGGCGGACAAGGCAACCGTCCAAGCCCAGGGCAAAGTTTGGCCGCGAGTTCGCAGCAACTCTATGAGCCAGAGCTTCGACAACGGAGTCTGGCTTCCGGCATCGAAATTCCGCATCTATGCCAAAGACTCGGACATCACCGTCCCCAGTCCCTCCATGGTGTGGGTTTTGGTGGACGAGCATCCAGGCACGATCAACGATGCCGCCTTCGCCGTAGAGATGCGCAGCGAAAGTGACTTGCAACGAGCGCGAATCATCGACTTCCCCGCCAGTTACCACAACGGCGCCGGCGGCTTTTCCTTCGCCGACGGCCATTCGGAAATCAAAAAATGGACGGACCCTCGAACCATCGTGCCGCCCAATTACGGCAACCGCATCCCGGACCAGCAGCCCACCCCCAACAACCGGGATGTGCTTTGGCTCTCCGAGCGCAGTTCCGCGCCCAAGTCTGCGCGTTAGGCACCCGCCCGCGCGTGCGGGGCGTTCAACTCTGCCATGCCGGCCGGCCGGATACTGGTGATACGGGGCGGGGCTATCGGCGACTTCATTTTGACGTTGCCGGCGCTTCAAGCGCTCCGAGACGCCTTTCCGCGCACCAAAATAGAAGTTCTCGGCTATCCCCAAGTCGCTAGCCTGGCACAACTGGCGGGACTGGCCGATGCCGCGCGGGCAATCGAAGCGCCGGCACTTGCGGGTTTCTTCGTCCGCAACGGCACGCTCGACAAAAATTGGGCCGCATATTTCAGCCGCTTCGAGATCATCCTGTCTTACCTCTACGACCCGGACGGAATTTTTCAAGGCAATGTCCGCCGCTGCCGCCGGAGACATTCGGAAACTATCGCGGGCAAAGGAACGGCAACCTTCATCCAGGGACCGCACCGGCCAGACGAGAGTTGTGGACTTCATGCGGCGGAGGCTTTGCTGGAACCGTTGCAGCAGTTGACTATTTTCGATGCTGACAGCAGTCCGCACATCCGGCTTCCCCGCGCGGCGCCTTCCCTCACTTCTGGCCCTCTCTGGTTGGCGGTTCATCCCGGCAGCGGCAGTGTGTCCAAGAACTGGCCTCTCGAAAATTGGTTGCAATGGATTGTGCAGTTTCAGGAAGAGTCGAACTGGAACTTGCTTGTCGTCGGCGGGGAAGCCGAGCGGGGGAGCCTTCAAAAAATGGAACACCGCCTGATCCCTTCCCGATCCCGGTTGGAACTCTGCACGCCGTTGCCTCGTCTGGCCGCTTTGCTGGCGGAATGCCGGGGATTCATCGGCCAGGATTCGGGCATCTCCCATCTGGCCGCCGCGGTTGGATTGCCGGGTCTCGTCTTGTGGGGGAAGAGCGAAGAAGCGGTCTGGCGTCCCCGCAGCGAGCGAGTCGCGATCATGCGTCACGAGAACGGCCTGCGCCATCTCCCGACAGAGCAAGTTTTCGCCTGGTTCCGGGAACACTGCAAGCGCTGGGGCAGCGAGAGGCCGCGCTCTCCAAGCGCCGGCTAAAAGCGGATTGGCTCGATGCCGTGGCGGCAGCGCACTTGTTCGGGCGAGGCGCCTCTCTCGCGGAAGGTTCGCAGCGCCAGGGATTGGTTGCGTTTCGACAAGCGCTCTCCCTGCGCGTCTTGCATTAACGGACAATGGAAAAATCTGGGCAGTGTCCATCCCAACGCTTCGTAGAGGAGCAGTTGCCGGCAGGTCGAAATCAAGAGGTCTTCGCCGCGGACAACTTCGGTGATTTCCATGGCGTGGTCGTCCACAACCACCGCCAGTTGATAGGCAGGGGACCCATCTTGCCGCCATACCACGAAGTCCCCGAAATCCACCCCAGCGATATATGACAAAGCCCCGCAACGGCCGTCATCAAAAGTAATCCGCCGGCCGTCCGGGACGCGGAACCGCCAACTAGGGCGCCTCCGGTTTCGGCTTCCGCCCTTACCTGTGTTTCCCCGGCAAGTTCCCGGATACAGGGGCTCCTCATTGCCGGCGTGCGGGGCGAGGAGAGCCGTTTGAATGTCCTTCCGCGAGCAATAGCAGCGATACACTCGCCCTGAAGCGATCAAGTGCTCCAACGCGCCGCGATACCAGTCATAGCGAGCGCTTTGCCGATAGGGGCCGCAGGCACCGCCGACATCTGGCCCCTCATCCCACTGGCAACCGAACCAACGCAGGTCTTCCATCATCGCTTCCAAAAACAGGGCTTGAGAGCGGCAGACGTCCAAATCTTCAACTCGGAGGATCAATTGCCCTCTGCGTTCGAGCGCACGTGACTGCGCCCGCCAAAAGGTTTGCGCGTGGCCGAGATGAAGATAGCCAGAAGGCGTCGGCGCCATTCGCCCGCGATATTTTCCTGTCCCGGCCTGGCCTCGCGCTTCGGGTTTTTCCTGCATCTGTCGAGCATCAAACACGGCATTTGGAGAACGCAGCAAGCGGTGGCTTCAATCAATAAACCGCCGGAGAATCCCTCGGTAAGCATCCGGCCGGCGGTCCCGCAAAAAGGGCCAAGCTGCCCGCGTTTCTTGCAGGCGATTCAAATCCACCTCGACAGCCATCGTCTGTTCCTCCGAGCGGGACGCCCGAGCGAGAATCTCTCCCGAAGTGCCGGTGACAAAACTGCCTCCCCAAAATTCGATGCCACCCGTCGCATATGGGTCCTCGACGCCAACACGATTCACCGACACTACATAACAACCGTTGGCAATGGCGTGCGCCCGCTGAATGGTCTCCCAAGCATTCGCCTGGAGGTCTCCCTGCGCCGCTCTTTCCCCCGGCAGCCAACCGATTGCCGTGGGGAAAAACAACACTTCAGCGCCTTGCAAAGCCGCCAAACGAGCGGCTTCGGGATACCATTGATCCCAACAAATCAGAACGCCGATAGCTGCAAACCGGGTCTTCCAAACGCAAAAACCCAGATCGCCCGGAGCAAAATAATACTTCTCATAAAAGCCGGGATCCTCCGGAATGTGCATCTTCCGATACTTGCCCAAGAGCTTGCCATCCGCGTCAATGACCACTGCCGTGTTGTGATAGAGTCCCGGCGCCCGGCGTTCAAAGAGGGAACCGATGATCACCACCCCCAGAGATTCAGCTTCGGCTTGGAGCCATTGTGTCGTCGGTCCCGGAATCGGCTCCGCCAGATGAAAATTCGCAACCTCTTCGCGTTGACAGAAGTATTGAGACCGAAACAGCTCTTGCGTGCAAATGATAGTTGCGCCTTGCCTTGCGGCTTCCCGAATGCCCGCCTGTGTTTTGGCCTGGTTTTGCTCCGGGTTCGGGCCGCAACGGCTTTGCACTATCCCAACACAACACTTCCGCTCTCCCATCTCCGTCCTTCTGGCGCGTCTTCCATTGACCGCAGAGAGTCCAAACGCGCTTCCTCTATGGTGGCCAAAGCCGACATCAAGTCAAGCCCGTGCTCCGCAATAAGCATTTATGGGCTTTGATGGTTATGGAGGGCGATTTCGTTCGGGACAAATGGATGGACAGGATGAGCAGGATTGGATTTTTTGTTAAGCGGGTGGCCGTCAACGGGTCGAGTGCCTGCGCGTCACCCTGTTAAGCCCGTAAATGCTTATCGCGCCGTGCTCCCTCGGCAAAGAGCTTGTTGAAAAATGTTTCAAAAAGTCTTTTTTTCCTTGCCCAAGCCATCTGAAAAGCAATTTAATTCCCGCCTCGGACGCAGTTAACCCAATTCGGACGCAGCTGACTCAAATCAGAGAATCTGAACTCAAACAAAATTATGGCAGCGAAAACAACGAAACCACTCACAAAGTCAGAAATCGCAATGAAGATTGCCGATAATACCGGCATCGAGAAGAAACAAGCGGTTGAAGTGCTTAACTTCCTGGCTCAACTGGCTTACAAGCAAGCCAAAAACTCGTTCACCATTCCCGGCATCGGCAAGCTGGTGCTCGTTCATCGGAAAGCTCGAATCGGACGCAATCCCAGCACTGGCGAAAGCATCAAAATCGCTGCAAAGAAAGCTGTTAAATTCCGCATCTCTAAAACCTGCAAAGACGCCATTCTCCCGCCCAAAAAATAACTGCCCCAGCCCATTTCATCTGCGAAAACGCTCTGTGCATCGGAGCGTTTCCTGTCCACCAGACTGCGCACAGGAAGGCTTCGCCACCCCATTCGGAGCCTTCGTCTGCAGTGACGTCAAAATGAACGTCCGGACTCGATTTGCCCCCAGCCCAACCGGCAGCCTCCACATCGGAGGCGCGAGAACTGCCCTGTTTAACTGGCTTTACGCCAAACATACCGGCGGTGAGTTCATCTTGCGCATCGAAGACACCGACGCGGCCAGAAACACCCAAGCCTACGTGGAGACACTTCTTGCCGGGCTGCGCTGGTTGGGGCTTCAATGGGCCGAAGGCCCCCAAAGCGGTCATCCTGCGGCGCCGGGCTGCGGAGACCGCGGGCCTTATTTCCAATCGCAGCGCTCCGCCATCTACCAACGATACCTCTGCGACCTGATGGCTAAAGGTTGTGCTTACGAAAAAGACGGCGCAATCCGCTTCAAAATGCCCCAAGAACCGATGGTCATCCCCGACCTCGTCGTCGGCAACGTAACGCGGAAACTGACAGACCGCGAGGCGCAGAACCCGGATTTCATCCTCGCCAGAGCGGACGGCCAACCCGTCTTCCACCTGGTCAACGCAGTGGACGACCTAGAGATGGAAATTACCCACGTCATCCGGGGCGAAGACCACCTGAGCAACACCTCCAAACATCTCGCCCTCATCCGCGCCCTTGGCAGAACACCGCCCCAATACGCCCACATCCCGCTCATACTCAACGCCGACGGCACGAAGATGAGCAAACGCGATGCGGGCGCCTCCATCGACTTTTACCTCAAAGAACACTACCTGCCCGAAGCTGTCGCCAACTATCTCTGCCTCCTCGGCTGGTCGCCGGGAGACAATCGCGAAAAACTCCCGATGGCAGAAGTCATCCGCCTCTTCGACCTCTCTCGCGTCCTGCGGCACAACGCAAAATTCGACCGAGACAAACTCCAATGGCTCAACGGCGAATACCTGAGCGAAATTGAACCTACCCGCTATACCCGGCTCGCCCAATCCTCCCTCGAAGCCGCCGGCTTCCCCCTGCGAGACTTCCCCCCGGAATACATCCGCGACGCCCTCGCAACCGCTCAGGGCAAAACACGGACACTTGTCGAACTTGCCGACTACGCAGGCTTCTACTTCAGAGCAGACGCCGCCATCGACTTCGACCCGGAACCAGCAAAAAAACACCTCGTCCCGGCAAACCTGGAAGGCATGCAACGCCTGCGGGAAGCCTTCGAAACGCTAAAGCCATTCGAACCGGAAGCCATTCAAAGCACCTTCAAGGCTGCCGCCGAGTCCCTAGGTGTCAAGGTTCGCGCCCTAGTGCATCCCATTCGCCTGGCCTGCACCGGCAAAACCGCCGGCCCCAGCCTCTACCATCTCCTCGCCATTCTCGGCAAAAAACGAGTGTTGCGCCGCATCGACCGAGCCGCCGCCAAAGCAAAGGAAACCGCATGACTTTGAAAGTTTACATATACGACAAATGCTCCACCTGCCGAAAAGCGCTCCAATTTCTGGAACGGCATGGCATCGCCTGCACAAAAATTTCCATCAGGGAAACGCCGCCGCCAAAGGCCGAACTCGAACAAATGCTCGCCATGCAAGCAGGCAACCTCCGCAAGCTCTTCAACACTTCAGGGCGGTAGTGTCTCAGTTTAACTTCCGCCGCAAATTCGTAGAATGTTATAGTCGCCGCGTGCGGCAGCGAGAATGCAGGATTGTGCCAAACCACCCAAGTCCACCCTCGGCCAGGGGGGCCGCCAGCCGAACGGGAGGATAAAAGCCATATACCCCGTACACTCACGATTTCGCTCCTCAAGACTGAAGCATGCTGCTTTGCTCGTCAAGAATCCGCTCATCGGGAACCATCCTTGTTCGGTGTAACCGATGGAAAAGCCATCGGCACTTATCTGGAGCAGAAATTGCAGACTCATCTCCATACAAGGTACGAATATGTGAAAGGCTCTACCGCAAGGGGAATCGATTTCCCGGAATTGGGAGTCGACATCAAGGTCACGAGCGTCCGGCAGCCGCAGTCATCTTGTCCATTCAGATCGGCAAGGCAGAAGATTTATGGACTTGGCTATAGTCTTTTCATCTTTGTGTACGAGAAATCTGATGACGAGCGGACGCGGACGGGTCGGTTGGATATTCTGCATACCATTTTCATCAATCGGTTGAGAACCGCAGATTTTCAGACGACTTCCGGACTCGCACGGATAGTCGAGAATGATGGGAACATCGATGATATCCTTGCCTTCTTTAGCGAAAGGATGCTCCCCGTGGAAGATATTCAGGCTAAAGCACTAGCTGAGGAAGTCTTGGCGAATCCGCCTGCAATTGGCTATTTGACCATCTCGAACGCCCTCCAGTGGCGACTCCAATACGGCCGAGTTATCCAGGAAGCTGGTCGCGTTAGCGGAATCGAAGATCTGTGAGCAAAAAGAAGGAATTTGGCGATTTCCAAACGCCTGAAGATTTGGCCTCCAAGGTTACTGCCTTGGTTGATGAAATTTTTGGTATTCCCGATTTGGTCGTGGAACCGACCGCAGGTCTTGGAGTGTTCCTGCGCACATCCGCCAATCAGTGGGGGGAAACCTGTAGTTACGAGGGTTACGAGATCAATCGGAAATATGTTGACCGCACGTCCGAACTTTTGAACGATCTCGGAATTCAAATTTTCCATCGCGATTTTTTTTCGGAGGACTGGAAACATAATCTCAATAGACGCGGCTCAAAGAAGGTTCTGGTGATCGGCAACCCTCCTTGGGTGACCAATTCCGATCTTGGCCTTCTGGGGAGCCGAAATTTGCCCAAGAAGAACAATTTTCAACGATTGCGAGGATTCGACGCGCGCACCGGAAAGTCGAATTTCGATATCGCGGAATGGATGCTCATTCGGCTGATTGAAGCGTTGCCGGCAGAGGGAGCCATTGCGATGCTGTGCAAAACCATGACAGCTCGAAAGGTTCTGCGGCATTTCTGGAAGACCGACGGAGGAAGAGAAGGTTCGTGCCTGTTTCACATCGATGCGAAAGCCTCCTTCGATGTGGCGGTCGATGCCTGTCTTTTGGTCGTTACCGGCCGCGTGACCAGTGATCGGACGGCCACCGTTTATGCCGACCTCAATCTCGGCGTCAGTTCTACTCGGTTCGGCTTCATTCATGGAGAGCTTGTTTCGGACCTCGCCACCTACAACAAGCTCCGGGAGCTCGACGGTGGTTCATCTGCATATACGTGGCGGTCGGGCGTGAAGCACGACGCGGCAAATATCATGGAATTTTCCCGTGACGGACGCTTGTTCCGTAATGGTCTCGGAGAATTAGTCGAATTGGAGGATGAATTCGTTTATCCGCTCTTGAAATCGTCCGATCTTGGCAATGGACGGATCGAACCGCGCAAATATGTTCTGATTACTCAGACTCATACCGGAGACGACACCTCGATTATCTCATCTTTAGCACCGAAGACTTGGGATTACCTAACGGCACATTCCAATGCCCTCGATGGAAGGCGAAGCTCAATCTACCGGAATTGTCCTCGCTTCTCCATTTTCGGGATAGGTAGGTATTCTTTTTCTTTGTGGAAGGTTGCGATTTCCGGACTGTACAAATCCTTTCAATTTGTCGTCATCCCGCCGTATGGTGATCGCCCCATGATGGTTGATGATACGTGCTATTCGATTCCATGCAACACGAAATCGGAAGCAATGTTCCTATGTGAACTTCTATCTTCCAAGCCAGCCCTCGAGTTTCTCAGATCCCTTGTGTTCACGGACTCGAAACGTCCCATTACTGTCGACGTCCTTCGTCGTATTTCCGTTGTCGCAGTGGCTCGACATCTCGGGAGGATGGAGGATATCCGACACCTTGTTTTAGATGTTCCAGATGAAGATGCCGAACGGCAGATGGCGTTATTGATGAAGCCGAAGGAACAGTATCGGACGAGGCAGTATAACCCCCGAATCCACGATATTCCGTAGAGACGACCGTTTAACAACGTATACGCCAAGGCGCTCCAGCGGGAATTATGAATTATATACGTGATCAAAGGGGCTGTGTGGCGGTCTGGCTGGCAAAGTCAAACTGAGACACTACCTTCAGGGCAGGACTATCGGGAGCAAGGCCTCAAAGACCGGCTGCCCAGCATGAGCCGCCCGCAGGCGATCAAGCTCCTGGCCAGCAACGGCAATTTCATCAGACGGCCTTTCGCCCTCTCCAACTCGTTCGGAATGCTGGGATTCAAAGAAGCGGAGTGGCAAGAAAAGCTCAATGTGCGGCAGTGAAGCCGGCGTTTTTCCCGGCTTTTCTCCGGCCGGATTGACGCGCCGCCAAGATTCGGCAAACGCCGGCAATCCGCGACAAAACAAACGCCGGCTCCCTTCGAAGCCGGCGCCGTCTCTTGGAAGTGGCGGGGAGGCTAATCGCCACGGTCCTTGAGAAACTCGAACATCGGCACCCCGCTCGAATCAATGAAGTGAATCACGACGCCTTCTCGAAGATCGACATTCTCCCACGCCTCGGCAACCTCCCAAGGCGAGCGGACCGGAATTGCGTTGATCGCCGTAACCACTGCGCCCGGGCGCAACCGCAGTGAGCGGCCGGCCAAGGTGTTGGGCTCGATCTCGGTAATGACGACTCCCTCTCTGGTTTTGAGCTCGTGCAATTCGGCCAGACTGTCGTCAATAGCCCGTAGCCGCAACCCCGTCGTGGGAACCCTATCTTCCGGCAGCGTTTTTTGCGGCAGGGGCGTTCCCGCAGCCGGCGTCAGCCATTCTTTCGGCTCCACCTCGATCTCCAACCGCCGGGCCATCCGCACGACCGACAACTTCAAAGGCCGGCCGATCGGCTTCGAGCGCACTTGATTTTTCAACTCCTGGACGGTAGCAACGGGCGTGTCTCCAACAGCAACAATCACATCGGCCGGCTGCAAACCCGAACCTGCCGCCGGGCCGTCCGGATGCACTTGTTCGACGATGACACCCCGATCCACCTCTTTCAGAAATTGGTTGAAATCGTCATGATCGGCCAAGGTTTGAATCGCAATGCCTAACCGCGCCCGTGTGAACTTGCCATATACCATGATCTGGCCGGCAATTTCCCGGGCCATGTTGACGGGAATGGCAAATCCAATGCCCGTGTTCATCCCGCGAACCAAGGTATTGATTCCAATGACCTCGCCGCGGATATTCACCAAGGGGCCCCCACTGTTGCCGGGGTTGATATCGGCGTCCGTTTGGATGAAGTCCTGATCGGCGCCGGCCGAACCGAGCGCTCCACCCGAACGGCCCTTGGCGCTGATGTGGCCAAAGGTGACACTGTAATCCAACTCAAACGGCGCGCCGACGGCAATGGCAAACTCGCCCACCCGCACTTTGTCCGAGTCTCCCAAAACCGCCGGCTGGAAAGACGCCGGCCGATCGCCGGGATCAATCTTGAGAACCGCAATATCCGACAGAGGGTCTTGCCCGCGAACGTAGGCGGAAAAACGCCGGCCGTTTTGCAGGCGAACGCGCAACCGGGAAGCCCCTTCAATTACATGGTAATTCGTCATCACAAACCCGTCACGCGAAATCACAATGCCCGATCCTTTGGCGTTAAACACCTCTTCGCCGGGCGTCGGTTCGTTCGGCTCGTCCGGCGGCGGTTGCCGGGGCAGCAAATGGGCCGGCTTTCGACGAGCAACCTCAACTACAACAACCGATGGGGACACCGTCTCTGCCGCGCGGACAAAGGCCTCGTTCAGACGGCCTGCCAATGAAAGGGGAGTGCCGTCTTCGGCAACGGTTGCCCAACACAAAGCAGCAGATAAAATCCCCGGCAGCGCCCTCTTACAGAAAAGTATATGCCCAATCAACTTCACAAGCCATTGGAACCCCGCCGCCAGCAAAATGTTCAAAAGACGAGGCTCTCTTTTCCAAAGCGGCAAAAACTTCTCTAGGCAAAAGGCGGCACCCGGCAGGATTGACTTCTCAGAAACACCCCGATTAACCTCCCGCACAGACCTAGATTTCTGTTCATGCAAGAGATAATCGAACAGCTTCTCGTGCTTCAAGACCGCGACCGGCAAGTCCTCCGCCATCGCGCCCAATTGAACCGCGTCGGCCCGGAGCGAGAAGCCTTCTTAAACCAAGTTTCCAAAACTCAATCCGCACTCGAAACGGCAAAAACAAATGCTAACCGCATCGAATCCAACCGCAAAGAATTGGAGTTGGAAACCGAAAGCAAACAGGTGCTCATCCAAAAATACTCCAGCCAGCAATTCCAAACGAAAAAGAATGAAGAATACCAGGCGCTCACAAACGAAATTAACACCTGCAAAAAAGCGATTTCGGATTTGGAAGACCAGCAACTGGAACTAATGGAACAATTCGACCGCGCCCAAGAAGCCATTCAAGCCGCTAAAGCCGAAACCGCCGCCGCCAAAAATCTGGCCGAATCGAAAATCAAAGAGCTGAACCAACGCGAAAAAAACCTCCGGCAAGAACTCGACAATTTACTTGGCGAACGCAGCCTTCTAGCGGGGAACGTGCTGCCCGACATCTTGTCGCGATATGAGCGCCTGCTCAAAAACAAAGGCGAAACCAGCATCGTGGGCATCGACCGCGGCATCTGCGCCGGCTGCCATGTTAAACTCCCGGTTCAAATCATCATCAGCTGCAAAGCCCAAAAAGAGATCGTCACCTGCCCCAACTGCGGCCGCATCGTCTACTTTGCCGACGGAATGCAAACAGAAACCCACGATTGACCCCTCCCACCTTGCAGCTTGACCAACCTGCTTCATGGCCAAGATCGCCGAAAACATCCTCGAAACCGTAGGCAACACCCCGCTAGTTCGGCTGCACAAAGTAACTGCCGGACTGCAGGCGGACATCCTCCTCAAATGCGAGTTCTTCAACCCCCTGGGCAGCGTCAAAGACCGCATTGGGAAAGCGATGATTGAAGACGCCGAACGCCGCGGCATCATCGACAAAAACACCACCATCATCGAACCTACCAGCGGCAACACTGGAATCGCCCTGGCCTTCGTCGCCGCCGCCAAAGGCTACAAACTCCTCCTCACCATGCCCGACACAATGTCTCTGGAACGGCAAACCCTCCTGGCCATCCTCGGCGCCAAACTGGTGCTCACCCCCGGAGCCGACGGCATGAAAGGCGCCATCGACAAAGCGCACGAGCTGGCACGAGACATCCAAAACTCCTGGATTCCCCAACAATTCGACAACCCGGCCAACCCCGAAATCCACCGGTGCACCACAGCAGAAGAAATCTGGGAAGCTACCGAGGGACGAATCGACATCCTGGTGGCGGCAGTCGGCACGGGCGGCACAATCACCGGCTGCATGGAAGTCATCAAAGCCAGAAAACCGAGCTTTACCACCATCGCCGTCGAACCCAAAGACTCGCCCGTCATCAGCCAAACACTGGCGGGGGAGCCGGTTTGCCCCGGAATGAATCGCATCCAAGGCATCGGCGCTGGATTCGTTCCCGCCAACTTCCACCTTTACAACGAGTCGAAAACCCTGCAAATCGCCGAGTGCATCCAAGTCGCCAGCGACGACGCTTTTACAATGGCCCGCCGGCTTGCCAAAGAAGAAGGGATTCTCGCCGGCATCAGCTCCGGCGCCAACGTCTGGGCAGCCGTGCAAGTCGCCTCCAGGCCGGAGAACACCGGGAAAATGATCGTCACCGTGGGCTGCTCCACCGGGGAACGCTACCTCAGCACCCCGCTTGCGGCCGAAGCCCGCGCCGCTGTCTCTTAAACGCCTCCACCGCCAATCCCCTTATCCAACGCCGGCCGCCATGCACGGCCTGTTCTTCACCAAAAATAATGATTGCTTTCATCTGGAAATCTGAATAACTAGTGTTTTGGAGAGAGCGGCTGTGGCCGTATCCAAGATCAAAAGTTTTCCGAACGGCAGGTTTTTCTGTGATTGGTTTCCGAACAATCTGCTGCGTTCTGCTTCGGACAGACACACACAAAACGACAGATTGTCCATTTGACTAAAAAAACATGAGCGACAAAAAAAAGTCTGAGAATATAGGCGAGGGTTACCTAGAGATTGCGGAGAAAGGCTTCGGTTTTCTCCGGTCTGCCGAAGCCCACTTTGCACCCAAACCCGTCGACATCTTCGTCACGCCGGACACGATCAAGAAGAATTTCCTGCGGGAAGGCAGCTTCATCAAATGCCGCACCCAGCCCCCGCACCGCGGCAACAGCCCGCAGCTGAAGGAAGTGTTCGAGATCAACGGCATGAAGTTCAACGAATACACCAAGGTCATGCGCTTTGAAAACTTGACCACCATCGATCCGATCGAAAAGTTCACCCTCGAAACCGAGCCCGACGCGCTCGAAACCCGGATCATCGACCTCGTCACCCCCATCGGAAAAGGAACCCGCGGCCTCATCGTTGCCCCGCCGCGAACCGGGAAAACCACCGTGCTCAAACAAATCTGCAACGCCGTCACGACCAATCACCCCGAAGTGGAAGTCATCGTGCTGTTGATCGACGAACGCCCCGAAGAAGTAACCGACTTCCAACGCT
Source organism: uncultured Pedosphaera sp. (assembly GCA_965214825.1). GTDB lineage: Bacteria > Verrucomicrobiota > Verrucomicrobiia > Limisphaerales > AAA164-E04 > UBA2970. The sequence continues at coordinate 3,321,896 of OZ243981.1, read as the reverse complement.
CCGTCCAAGCGGAAGTCATCGCCTCCTCAAACGATCAAGAACTGGAAACCCACGTCCGGCTTTCCCGCTTCATTATCGAAAGATGCCGCCGCCGAGTGGAAGCCGGCAAAGACGCCTTCGTCCTCCTCGACTCAATCACCCGAGTCGCCCGCGCCTACAACAGCGTGCACGGCGGCAGCGGCCGTACCATGACTGGCGGCGTTGACGCCCGCGCCCTCGAAATCCCCAGAAAAATGTTCTCCTCCGCCAGAAAAATCGAAGAAGGCGGCTCGCTCACAATCCTCGCCACCGCCCTCGTCGATACCGGTTCCAGAATGGACGAACTCATCTTCCAGGAATTTAAAGGCACCGGAAACATGGAATTGATCCTCGACCGGAAACTCTCGGACCGCCGCCTGTTCCCTTCCATCGACATCCCCAAAAGCGGCACGCGAAAAGAAGAAAAACTGTTCGATCCCAGATACATCGAAGCAATTCACAAACTCCGGCGCGAGATGGTGGACCTCAATCCCGTCGATGCCATGGAAACGCTGACAGGTGCCCTCAAAAAATACAAAACAAACGAAGAGTTCCTCGACCGCCTGGCTTAGACGCCGCCGGCGGCAAACCCTTCCTCCAGACCGTGTCGGCCAAAACCCTTCCCATGCGAAAGCCAGACGGCTCCCCCCATTCCGCATCCAGCGCTGGAACGAACGAAACCGCCCGGCAACGCTCCCCGTTCGCGCTTCAGTCCAGACGGGAACCTGCAATCGGCATCATCGGCGGCGGCCAACTGGCGCGTATGCTTTGCCTAGCGGCAGCGCAGATGGGCGTGCAGACAGCGACGGTTGAACGCCAAAAACTTTGCTCAGCAGCGGCAGTTAGCGGACGGCATCAAGTCGGCAATTGGAACGATCCGGCTGTTGCCCGGCAACTCGCCGAACATTGCGACACCGTCACGCTCGAAAACGAATTTGTCGATTTCCAAACGCTCGAAGCCCTGGAAAACCAATCGTTCAAAGTTCTGCCCGGCGCCGCCTGCTTGAAGACCGTTCAAGACAAATTCATCCAGAAGAAAACGCTCCAGGCGCTCAGCATCCCCGTCCCGCCCTTTCAATCTGTGGACTCACTCGCCGCCCTTCGGCAGGCGGCCAGGCAATTCAGTTTTCCTTTCTTGCTCAAACAGCGGCGCAACGGATACGACGGAAAAGGCAATCTGACCGTGTTCAGCGCCGAGGAACTGGAACCAGCCTGGCGGCAACTCGGCGACAGTTCGGGAGGTCTTTTTGCCGAGGAGTTTTGCGGCTTTGCGGCAGAGATTGCCACGATGATTTGCCGGTCGGCATCGGGCGAAACCGCCCATTACCCCGTCGTCGAAACCATTCAGAAAGACCACATCTGCCGCGCCGTCAAAGCCCCGGCCGCCATCCCGGAAACCTCCCGCAAAGAAGCGCTCCAAATCGCCGACCAAGCCGTTGCAGCCATCGGCGGCGTTGGCAGCGTCGGCGTCGAAATGTTCCTGACGAGAGACCATAAAATCCTTGTCAATGAACTAGCGCCGAGAGTACACAATTCGGGACACTACACCATCGAAGGCTGCCGCACTTCCCAATTCGAGAACCACCTCCGAGCCATTCTGGGTTGGCCTTTGGGATGCACGGACATGGTGCCACCCGCAGCCGCCATGATCAACCTGTTAGGCAATGCAGACGGCGTCCCTTACCCCTCCGGCATCGCCCAAGCCCTGAGCATAGACGGCGTCCACCTCCACCTCTACGGCAAAAACGCCAGCAAAACAGGGCGGAAGATGGGGCATCTGACCGTGCTGGGCGAATCCGTTGAAAGCGCGTTCTCCAAAGCCAGCCAAGCCGCACAGTCCCTGACATTTGCGAGATGATAAAGCCATGAACGCCAACACACTGAACAACCCGCTCGTCGGAATCCTCATGGGCAGCGACTCCGACTGGCCCGCGATGAAAGTCGCCGCCGCCCTCTGCGAAAACTTCAACATCCCTTGCGAAACCAAAGTCCTCTCAGCACACCGCACACCCGGAGACATGGCCGACTACGCCTCAGCTGCCCACCAGCGCGGCTTGAAAGTTCTGATTGCTGGCGCAGGTGGCGCCGCCCACCTTCCGGGAATGCTGGCCAGCCACACCCCGCTACCCGTCATCGGCGTCCCGATCGAAAGCCGATCCCTCAAAGGCATCGATTCGCTGCTTTCAATCGTTCAAATGCCATCCGGCGTTCCTGTCGCCACAGTGGCCATCGGCAACGCCAAAAACGCCGGCCTCCTCGCCATCGCCATCCTTGCCATCGCCGATGAAAATCTCCGGCAGTCCTTGCTCGATTACAAACAGCAAATGGCCGAAGAATCCCGAAAGAAAACCGTCAACCTAAATTAAATAACCCAAAACTGCCGGAAGGACGTGTCCAGATCGATCCCTATCTATCGCCCGCGCCAAGCGGCAATTCCGGCAAATCGTTGAAAACCACAACCACGCCTGAACCCATCCGCTCGCGTTTCATGCCTCAACGCGCAGGCTACAAGTCCCCCTTCGGGGCTTCGGAACAAGGCCATTAAGGAAAAATGATCTGAATCAATTCATCCTCACCATAGACAATTGACCAATCATCAGCACTGTGTCGACCATCATAATACCTATGCGCCGGCCAGTGATTCCGATGATGCCAACGATCCCAAACCCAAGCCACAGGCAACGTCCAATCTCGCAATGGGCGATGCTCAATATGCCCACCCAAAAAAGCAATATTCACCCGACCACCATGACGTCGACTTAAACCAAAAACATATTTGCTATCAAACTCAGTAGGATCACGAATACGTTGCCATATCAAAGACCAAGCACCAAATGAACGCCGCGGGTCAGCAATCATAATAGTCCCAGGAGGGCCGGTCCGCACACTGCTATAATCTCCAAAACCGACACAATCCGAAGAAGGTGCAACAATCTCCGAAATCTTGCGAGAAATATCAGCTTTATGAACCGAAGGCCAATGTGAATTTACAACTAGCATATTGACACCATATGCAAAATTAAAGGTTGCCTCTCTCCATTCGCCCGGTTTAGGAGCGTGTTCATTGGGAATTTCTTTCTGAAGCATCCGATGCACCCGATTATTCCCGGCACACTGAAAGATATTCGTATCCCTATTCAAATTATCAGCCCATAACAAACGATGCCAAGGCACTTGATAAAGTGGAAATTCCTCATAACCCGGCCCATGAACACCCAACTCACGAGGACTAGATGTAAAAGGCATCAAATAACCTTCGTTGTCATCAACATACATCTGAGATGCCAAAATTTATCGTAGATTATTTGAGCAATGAACGCGCTTAGCAACAACCTTTGCTCGACCCAATGCCGGAAAAAGCAGAGCTGCCAGGATGCCAATAATGGCAATAACAACCAGCAGCTCAATCAATGTAAATGCGCGTTTTTTCATTTCCTATTTCCATTTTAGGCTCATTTCTTGCAGCAAAAGAGGATGCTCATTCTCCTCCACCAATAGCACTCTCGATGCTTAAGCCTAGCCACATTTCCAGTCTTGCCAACGGTCTTTGAAAAATTTTCCTCTTTCTCGATTATTTTCGTTTCTGAAGCTGCCTTTGCTGCAACTAATTGGTAATAAGAAGGTTTGATGGGAAGAAACTTTTGAATTTCGCGTGGCTGGCTGTCTTGCTTCGCTATCACCTGCCAATAAGCCGGACAGCTGATTTCGCTTGAAGAAAAGAACCATCCGGCTTATTTTTGAGTCAAGCATTTGGACGGAAGAAACGCGAGCGAATCAGACAAAGTCGCCTCTTCAGAAAATCTCGCAACAAGCATTTATGGGCTTTGAGGGTTTTGGAGGGCGATTTCGTTTGGGACATATAGATGGACAGGAGGCACAGGATTGGATTTTTCGTTAGGGCGGGTGCCCGTCAACCGCTCTTCGAGTCCCTCCGCCCTACCCACTCTCCGAGTGTCTGCCTCACCCTTACTTCGCCGGTTTCAGGCGGAAGAACTCTGCGCCTTTCCGCTCAGGCGGAATCGGCAACACCCCCTCCCGCGAAAAACGTGCCGGCGACACGGCTTCCCACTCGCCCCTCAAATCAGTCGCGCTTTGCAATGTCCCTTCCCGCCAAAGAATCTGCACCCCCCCGCCCGCAATCCGCACAATCTCCAAAGGGTTGTTGTTGTCGAGTGACAAGCGCCTAAAGTTCGTCGAGCTGGCATCCGGCAAGGTCAAGGTGCCCATCGTTGGCTCACAAAATGTCACCGCCGATTTCGGGAAACCCTGCAGGTTGAGACTCTCAATATCCATGCCTTCGGGCACACACAAACTCTCCAGGTTGTTGCCGTTGAGAACCAGCGAGCGCAAGCTCGTCAAGCCAGTAGGCAAGGCCAGGTGGGTCAGGGAATTGTTGCTGAGGTCTAGCGTCCTCAAGCGCGTCAAGTCGTCGGGCAAGGTTAGGGAGGTCAGTTGGTTGTCATTGAGATACAGCGCCCACAAGTTCGTTAAACCGTGAGGCAAGGTCAAAGAGGTCAGTTGATTGCCGTTGAGATACAGCCCTCTCGCCTTGGCCAAGCCCTCCGGCAAAGTCAGAGAGGGCAACTGATTGTTGTCGAGATACAGCCACGCCAAATGCGTCAAGCCGTTTGGCAAGCTTAGGGTGGTCAACTGCTTTCTGGAGAGGGAGAGAGACTCTGTGTCGGCGGCGACCTCTCGTCTAAAAGCGCTGCCATTGCTGTTAGTTCCGGTGATGAGGAGGTTTCCCTCAGTTATGGGCGGTTCGGGTTCTGTCGGCTCTGTGGGCTCGGTTGGTTCCGTGGGCGGCGGCGCAATCGTCTCTCTGGTCGCGGGATCGTAGAAGGTCACTGCTGATTTGGAAAAGCCACGAAGCTCAAGACTTTCAAGGTCCAGGCCTTCGGGCGCCCGCACACTCTCCAAAGGATTGCCGAAGAGATACAGCCGTTGCAAGTTCGCCAGGCCATCGGGCAAGGTCAGGGAGGTCAGTTGATTGTTGAAAAGATACAAGTGCTGCAAGTTCGTCAAACCATCGGGCAAAGTTATAGAAGAGAGTTGATTGTCGGAGAGAGACAGCCACGCCAAATGCGTCAAGCCGGTGGGCAAGCTTAGAGCGGTCAACTGATTTCTGGGAAGAGACAGAGACTCCGCGTCGGCGTCGACCTCTCGTCTAAAAGCGCTGCCGGCGCTTGTCGTTCCGGTGAGGGTAATGAATGTCCCAGTCGTGGGCGGGGGCTCTTCGGTTGTGGGATCATAGAAGGTCACTGCTGATCTCGAAAAACCTTGAAGATCGAGATTTTCAAGGTTCATGCCATCAGGCACACGCAAACTTTTCAAAGGATTGTCGTTGAGATACAGCACTCGCAAGCTCGTCAAACCCTCCGGCAAAGTCAGGCTGGTCAGGCGGTTGTTGTGGAGAACCAGCGAGCGCAAGTTCGCCAAACCAGCGGGCAAAGTCAGAGAGGTCAAGCGATTGTTGGCGAGATACAAATCCTGCAAGTTCCTCAAGCCCTCCGGCAAGGTTACGGAAGCTAGGTCAAGGGAGCTGAGAGACAAATAGGTCTCGTTAACGTCGACTTCTCGGCTGAAGGCGCTGCCGTCGGTTCTGGTTCCGGTGATGAGGAGAGTTAGGGGCTCTACTAGTCCTGTCGGCTCTTTGGGCTCTGGCGGCTCTGGGGGCGTTGGATCGTAGAAGGTAACCTCGGATTTCGGGAAGCCTCGAAGATCGAGACTTTCAATGTCCATGCCCAGAGGCACCCGCACACTCTCCAAAGGATTGCCGTCGAGCCACAGCGTCTCCAAGCGGGTCATGCCGACGGGCAAGGTCAAGGTGGTCAGTTGGTTGCCGTCGAGATACAGCTCCTGCAAGTTGGTCAAGCCATCGGGCAGGGTTACGGAAATCAGGTAAAGGCTGTTGAGATACAGATGTGTCGCGCTGGCATCGACTTGTTCGCTGTAATCGACTGGCCGCGCGAAGAGGTTGCTGTCGGGAAATTGGGTTCCGGTGATGAAGACGTAGAAGGCCACTGCTGATTTGGAAAAGCCACGAAGCTCAAGACTTTCAAGGTCCATGCCCAGAGGCACCCACAAACTCCCCAAAGGATTGTTGTCGAGATTCAGCGTTCTCAAGTTGGTCAAACCATGGGCGGGCAGGGTCAATGTGGTCAGTTGGTTGTTGTTGAGAGACAGCCTGTCCAAGTTAGGCAAGCTATCGGGCAGGGTCAAGGTGGTCAGGCGGTTGTTGTTGATATCCAGCCACTCCAAGCTGGTCAAGCCATCGGGCACGGTGTAGGCGGTCAGTTGATTGTGGGAGAGATTCAGCTCCTTCAAGCTGGTCAAGCTATCGGGCAGGGTCAAGTTGGTCAGTTGATTGCTGTTGAGCCACAGCCTCTCCAAGTTGGTTAAGGTATCGGGCAGGGTCAAGGCGGTCAGGCGGTTGTAGTCGAGATCCAGATTCGTCAAGCTGGTCAAGCCATCGGGCAGGGTTACGGAAGCCAGGTTAAGCCGTTGGAGAGACAGAGATGTCGCGCTGGCATCGACTTGCTGGCTGAAGGCGCTGCCGTCGCTTTAGTTCCGGTGATTGGTGAGGGTTTGGGCGGCGGCTGGGAGGGCAAGAGCGAGGGCCAGCGCCAAGCCGATTTCCCGTGCCCGGCTCTTCCGTTTAAGCGATTTGAGGGCAGGAGTACTGGCTGGTGGGCTGGTGGGCTGGTGGGCTGGTGGGCTGGTGGGCTGGTGGGCTGGTGGGCTGGTGGGCTGGTGGGCTGGTGTTTTTCCATGTTGACAGGTTGTTTGGCCTTTTCAAAGTTTTTTTGATTTTCGTTTCAGCTCGGGGCATAGGCGGCGCAGGCTTGCCGCCTGCAGGCAGACACCCTGTCTGCCCCACATTTCTCTCCCCGCAGAGACAATTTACCGCTGATTTTTCTTTTTTTGTCAAGGCGGCCGGCGGTCAACGAGTCGAGTGCCTGCGCGTCACCCTGTTAAGCCCATAAATGCTTATCGCGCTTGAATTATTTTTCACTGGGGCTGCTTTTGGGGGTTTGTCGGATTTTCCGTGTTTCCCGTTATGGTCAAGGGTGCTGCTTCTGCAGGAGGTGCCTCCGGCAAAGGCCATGTTTCCAAATTCACTCCTTTGACTCGAGGCGATGGTTGTGTTTCCACTGGCGAGGAATTTGGCGGGGCTTTGGTATTCTTTTTATCGAAGAACTTGAATTCTCCTTCCACGAGATACCATACCACAGCAGCGATGATGCCGGGCACGATAAAACCCAAAAAGAATTGATCCGAAAATTTGACGCAAAACTCCCAAACTCCATCCAAAAACTTTTTCATAGTCGGTTGAGATGCTTGCAAGGGAATTAAACTCCGCAAGCGGTTAAAACTGCTGTTCTACTGCGAGCCGGCTCTTAGTCTCTTTCCAATTTTTCCAATTGAATATCTCGTCTCCTTTGAATCTCAACTTGGAGATGCTTGTTGAAGTGGATTGTCGAAGAGCAGTGTAAGGCTAAAGAGTTTGTGATGGAAAGCCTGTTATGCGTTTTTTCAATTTTTCTGCGGGTGAAAGGAGAGCGGTATGGGTTATTCGGGAAGGATTTCGCGGGGTTCGGCGCCTTTGGCAGGGCCGACGATGCCGCAGTTTTCGAGTTCGTCCATGATGCGGGCGGCGCGGGTGTAGCCGATGCGCAGGCGGCGTTGGAGGAGGGAGACGCTGGCTTTTTGTTCGCTGCGGATAACGTCGATGCATTTTTGGATGAGTTCTTCGTCTTCGTCGCTGTCGCCGTTGCCGGGGGCGGAGGCGGGTTTGGAGAGTTGTTGGTGGATTTCGGTTTCGTAGCTGGGGGTGGCTTGTTGAGCGATGTGGTTGACGATATTGAGGATTTCTTCGTCGGTGATGAGGACGCCTTGGGCGCGGATGAGTTTGGCGGAGCCGGGGGGGAGGTAGAGCATGTCGCCTTTGCCGAGGAGTTTGTCGGCGCCCATGCTGTCGAGGATGGTTCGGGAGTCGGTTTTGGAGGCGACTTGGAAGGCGATTCGTGCTGGGATGTTGGCTTTGATGACGCCGGTGATGACGTCGACGCTGGGGCGTTGGGTGGCGACGATGCAGTGGATGCCAGCGGCGCGGGCCATTTGGGTGATGCGGGCGATGGCCATTTCGACGTCGGCGGGGGCGACGAGCATGAGGTCGGCCAGTTCGTCGATGATGACGACGATGTAGCTGAGTTTTTCGGGGATGAGGATGTCGTCGTCTTCTCTGGGGACGGCGATTTCTTCGTCGATTTCGACGGCGAAGCCTTCTTCGTCTTCGGTGGTTTCGGGGGGGGGCGGTTTTTCGGGCGGGGGTTGGATGGGGCGTTTGTTGAAGGATTGGATGTTGCGGACGCCGACTTTGGCGAAGATTTGGTAGCGTTTTTCCATTTCGTTGATGACCCAGCGGAGGGCGAGAACGACTTTTTTGGGGTCGGTGACGACGGGGACGACAAGGTGGGGGAGGGCGTTGTATGCTTGGAGTTCGACGACTTTGGGGTCGATCATGACGAAGCGGAGGTCTTCGGGGGAGTAGCGGTAGAGGAGGGAGGCGATGATGGCGTTGATGCAGACGGATTTGCCCGATCCGGTGCTGCCGGCGATGAGGAGGTGGGGCATGTCGGTGAGGTCAACGACCATGGGGGTGCCGTAGACGTCTTTGCCGAGCACGAGGGGGAGGCGGGCTTTGGTTTTGCTCCATTCTTCGGATTCGAGGAGGTCGCGGATAATGACTTTGGTTTTGACGGTGTTGGGGATTTCGATGCCGACGGAGCCTTTGCCGGGGACGGGGACGAGGATGTTGATGCGCTCGGCTTTGAGGGCGGCGGTGATGTTGTTGTTGAGGCTGTTGATGCGTTCGAGTTTGATGCCCGGCGCTGGGTGCAGTTCGTAGCGGGTGAAGGTGGGGCCTTTGGTGATGTCGCCGAGGGCAACTTTGATGCCGAATTGGGCCAGGGTGTTTTGCATGAGTTTGGCGTTAGCCATGAGGGAGTCCCGAGAATCGGTGGAGATGATGTTGGGGGCGGGGCAGTCGAGCGCTTCGATGCTCGGAAGCGAGTAGTCCCCAATCACCGGAGGTGTGGCGACAGTTAGGGATTTTTTCTTTTTGAATGCCGGCGGCGGTTTTTGAGGAGAGGATAAGGTGATGACCGGTTCGGGAACTTCCGCTGCGGGGTTGTCTTTGTTGGCGACATCTGCTGTTCCTGTGTCTGCGGGGTGTCCGAGGATGTCGGTGGCAGTTGTGGCAGCGACTTCTTCCGCCGGGATGGTTTCACCCAAGGCGACTGGAGCTGCTTCTGTGCTTGCCGGAAGTTCTGCCGGGTTCTTGCGGGGGGCGGGCTCTTTAATGGGGATTTCGGTTGTTTCGGCTTCTATATCCGCAAGGGGCGTGTGGTCGCCGCCGGGTGAGCTGCCTGGCAAGAGGCGGACAGGCGAGGAGGCGGAGATGCTGTGGTCGCGCACGGTTGGCTCCGGGTAGGATTCGATGAGGGTGTCGGCCGGCGCAAGCCCTGCTTTGAGCAGTCGCTCTTCTTTGGCAAGTTTTCGGGCTTGGCGTTTGAGTTGCCGTTCTTCGAGGCTGGCGTCTATGTCGAATCTTTCCAGGCGGTCTTGGCATCGTTCCCAAAGTTCCTGGAGGAAGGCGCCCACATCCAAGTTGGTAAAGGCGACCAGGGCGGTGGCATAGACCGTTAGGTAAATGATGGCGGCGCCGATTTCGTGGAAGAACCGGACGAAGAACCAGTCGTTCAGCTTGGCGCCAATGAAGCCGCCAGCGCCGTAAGGTGACATGGAAAATGGATACCCAAGCAAGTTCCCAAGCAAGTCCAGCATGCCCATGCAGGCAAAAACAACGCTCAGGGAAATCAGACAAACGCGCCAAGTCCCGAACAAACGGCGGAAGATCGGGAAGTAATGTGCCAGGCCCGTGCCCAAGAGAATGAGGGGCAAAAGGAAGGCGATGGCGCCGAAAACAAGAAAGCATATGAAGCCCACCCAAGCGCCGGCAGTTCCGATAAGATTCTGAACCTCCGCATTCGGGGGATTGCTGTTGAACGGCAGATCGCTGTGACGATAGGAGGCCAGGGCTGCTAAAAGGAGCACCGCGATGCTGATGATGAGAATCCCAAGGATGTTGCCCCGCCCGGTATCTTCCCCTTTGCCGATTCCGCTTCGTCCCGCCCGTTCTCCGGATGCTTTGGCGATTTTCTTCCGTGCCATGCAACAACTAACATAACGCAGATTCGGCTGAAAAGAAACGCCAGATTGCCGTTGAGGGGCGAAAAGTTGGCAAAGGGGAAACGCCGGGCATGGCTTGATTGGGGCTCGAGATTCCCGTAGGTTCGCCGGATGAGCGATCCCGAAGAAATTGCGGTCATCAAGACAAAGCACGGTGAAATGGCCGTCCGGTTCTGGCCTCATCTGGCGCCCCGAACGGTGGAGAACTTCAAGACGTTGGCCCGGAAGAAGTTCTACGACGGAACTGCCTTCCACCGGATTGTCAAAGAGTTTATGATTCAAGGCGGCGATCCGTTGAGCGTCCGGGACAACGACCCCAACGTAGGCACGGGAGGACCGGGGCACACCATCCCCGCCGAATTCAACGACCGCCCCCATGTTCGAGGCGTGATTTCCATGGCCCGCTCCCGCCATCCGGATTCAGCCGGCAGCCAATTCTTCATCTGCTTGGCAGACGCCCGCTTCCTCGACGGGCAATACACCGCCTTTGGCGAATTGATTGCCGGGGACAACGTGCTGGAAAAACTCGGCAATACCCCCACCGGATCGAACGCCGGCGGCGAAAACAGCAAACCTCTGGAACGCGCCGGCGTCGAAAGCATTACCATCACCGAGGCGGCCTTGGCCTGAAAAACGGCATTAAACCCGAAGGCAATGCGAATTGGCGATGTCCGGACAGAAGCGACAAAGTCAGGCCATTCCCGCAGAACAACTGGCCTCGGCCCTGGCTCAGATGGGTTGTCCCGCTGAGAAATCTCGCGAAATGGCGGCGCAACTGATTCGCCGCGCCGCGCAGTTGGCGAAGACGACTGGCCGCACCGAAACCGAAGCCTTGCAACATCTGCTCGAATTGATGGGCCAAGGCTGGGCGGCAAAAAACAAAGAATGAGCCTTGCCGGCCTTTCGTCACTTCCAACCATGAACCCTCCCCCCGACAACTACAACATCGCCCCTTGGCCGACCAAAGCCACCCGCCCGGTGGGGCGCTGCCCAATTTTCTCTATCCGTGCGGACAGCAAAACCTCCCCGCGAACCGGAAACGACCACGATTTTTACGTCGTCGAATGTGCTGACTGGGTGAACATCATTGCCGTGGCCACTGACCAACGCCTGGTGATGATTCAACAATTCCGCCACGGGACAGACTCAGTCGAACTCGAAATTCCCGGCGGCGCCGTGGACCCGGAAGACACTTCGCCAGTGGCGGCGGCCATTCGGGAGCTTCGGGAAGAAACTGGTTACGAAGGGAAAAACGCCCGCCTAATTGGACATGTCCATCCCAACCCCGCAATTATGAGCAACACTTGCCGAACTGTGCTGATTGAAGAATGCGAGTCCCGGCATCCGCGGTCGTTGGATTCGGGCGAGGACATCGCAACCCGGTTGATGTCCATTGAAGCTGTGCGCGGCGCCGTCGCCGAGGGGAGAATCTCCCACGCCCTCGTCATCGCGGCGTTGTATCACTTCGACCTTTACCGAGCGGGAACTGCCCAGCAGTAGCCTCGCACCCAGCGAAGCGTCCGCACTCAAGAGCACCCGAAAGGAACAGTGCTTCTGCTGTGGAAGCTCCGACTTTCGGGGTTCGGTTGGTTGGTTTCTGCGATGCAGGTTTTTGGCTTTTTATTCGTTGTCGTCGGCGCTGAGTTTGGCGAGGACGGAGAAGTCTTCGAGGGTGGTGGTATCGCCTTGGATGGCGGCGCCGGCGGCAATTTGTTTGAGGAGGCGGCGCATGATTTTGCCAGAGCGGGTTTTGGGCAGGGCGTCGGCGAAGCGGATGTGGTCGGGTTTGGCGACGGGGCCGATTTCTTTGGCGACGTGGTTGCGGAGGGTTTGTTGGAGTTTGGGGTTGGCTTGGGCGGCGCCTTTGAGGGTGACGAAGGCGGTGAGGGATTGGCCTTTGATGGGGTCGGGTTTGCCGACGACGGCAGCTTCGGCGACGGATTTGTGGCTGACGAGGGCGCTTTCGACTTCGGCGGTGCCGATGCGGTGGCCGGAGACGTTGAGGACGTCGTCGATGCGGCCGACGATCCAGAAGTAGCCGTCGTTGTCTCGGCGGCAGCCGTCGCCAGTGAAGTAGCTGCCTGGCGTTTCGCTCCAGTAGGTTTGGCGAAATCTTTTGGGGTCACCCCAAAGGCCGCGAAGCATGCTGGGCCAGGGTTTGCGGATGATGAGTTTGCCGCCGGTGTTGGGGGGGACGGGGCGGCCTTGGTCGTCGACGACTTCGGGGAGGATGCCGAAGAAGGGGAGGGTGGCGGTGCCGGGTTTGGTGGGGGTGGCGCCGGGGAAGGGAGCGATCATGATGCTGCCAGTTTCGGTTTGCCACCAGGTGTCCACGATGGGGCAGCGTCCTTTGCCGATGACTTTGTGATACCACATCCAGGCTTCGGGGTTGATGGGTTCGCCGACGGTGCCGAGGAGGCGGAGGGAGTCGAGGCGGTGTTTTTGGGGCCATTGTTTGCCCCATTTCATAAAGGCGCGGATGGCAGTGGGGGCGGTGTAGAGGATGTTGACGCGGTATTTGTCTACGATGTTCCAGAAGCGGTCGGGGCCGGGCCAGTTGGGGGCGCCTTCGTACATGAGGGTGGTGGCGCCGTTGGCCAAGGGGCCGTAGAGGACGTAGCTGTGTCCGGTGATCCAGCCGATGTCTGCCGTGCACCAGTAGACGTCGGTGTCTTTGAGGTCGAAGATGTATTTGGTGGTGAGCTTGGCACCGAGAAGGTAGCCGGCAGTGGTGTGGAGGATGCCTTTGGGTTTGCCGGTGGAGCCGCTGGTGTAGAGGATGAAGAGGGGATGTTCGCTGTTGAGTTTGGCGGGGGGACAGCGGTCGTCCACTTCGGCGATGGTTTCGTGCCACCAGAGATCGCGGCCGCGTTTCATTTTGATGTCGTTTTTAGTCCGCCGCAGCACGATGACTTTTTCGACGGTGTGGGCAATGGGTTTGTCTTTGCCTTTGATTTTGAGCGCTTGGTCGACGTTTTCTTTGAGCGGCACAATCCCGCCCCGGCGGAAGCTGCCGTCAGCAGTCAGCACCATTTTGGCGCCGCAGTCTTGAATACGCTCGGCCACGGAGCGGGCGCTGAAGCCGCCGAAGACGACAGAGTGGACGGCGCCGATGCGGGTGCAGGCCAGCATGGCAACGGCAGCTTCGGGAACCATCGGCAAGTAGAGGAGCACGCGGTCGCCTTTGCGGATGCCGTTTTTTTTCAGCGCGTTGGCGAAGCGGCAAACTTCCCGGTGCAGTTGACAGTAGGTGAGTGTGCGTTCTTCGCCGGGATTTCCGGGCGCTGCCGGCTCGCCTTCCCAGAGAATGGCCGCTTTGTTGGCCCGCTCGGTGTCCAAATGCCGGTCGAGGCAGTTGGCGCTGACATTCGTTTGCCCGCCAACGAACCATTTGGCATTCGGTTCTTTCCATTGGAAGACTTGTTTCCAAGGTTTGAACCAAAGCAATTCCGCCGTCGCTTGCCGCGCCCAAAAGCCTTCCGGGTCCTTCACGGATTCGTCGTAAAGTTTGCGGTATTGCGCGAGCGATTGGATGTGCGCTTGCCGGGAAAATTCCTTGCCGGGCGCAAACTGCCGCTCTTCGCGCAGAACGGATTCGATGTCGGGCTTCTTTGTGTTCATCTCTGCGGAAAAGACGAGCAGAGTAACGGCTGTTCGGCAAGGGGTCAATGTTGAAACCGCCAGCGGGAACACTCCGAAAACCGTTGGGGACAAAAAACCGCCAAAAGACATCCAAATAATGAAACCCGTGAAAACATCGCCGCGTCGAATTGGCCTGGCACTGGCTCTCGCCGCCGCCCAAACCCTCACCATCACCGGAACCAAAACCAACAGCAGCGCCTTTCGGCAAAAGGTCAATGCCAAAGTGACGTCTCTGAACCTCGAAAGAAATGACCTGACTGCCCTAACCTTGCCCACCGGCTTGTCGAGCTTGCAGGAGCTGTGTGCGCCTTTCGGCATGAACATTGAAAATTTCTCCCTCTGGGGTTTTCCAAAGTCAAGGGTTGCGTTCTATGAACCAACGGGAGGTGAGCCGCCCGCGCCCACAACCGGGGAACCGATTGCGGGTGGAGTGCTGGAAATTAGGCGGATTGAGGGCGGCGTGCGGATTATTTGGACGGAAGGCACTCTGCAGAGCACAACTGGTTTGGATGGCGAGTTGGGAAGAAGTGGCCCCGGCTCGTTTTTCGAGCGAGGGCGTGTTGCCAATCCCAACTGAGCGGAAAGGAGCAGAGTTCTTCCGCTTGAAACCGGCGAAGTGAGAGTGGCGCTGAAGGCGGCGCCTTGTGCAGGCAAATGAGGGCAGACAGAAAGTCGGTTGCAAACCGCTTTCACGAGTGCCTGCCCACCTTGTGTTTTTTGTGGCCGGAATCCTCTTCTGAAAACCGTTGACCGAATGAAGGGGATTCCGTAATTTTCGTCCCACCGGCAGGCATGGTTTCACAACCTTTCACAACCTGCGGATTTTGAATGCGGGATGACAACAGGCACGGAGACGAATTCGAAAGGGGGGCTGGAGGGCGTTGTGGCGGCGAGAACCCGGTTGAGCGCCGTCAAGGGAGCTGCGGGGGAGCTGATTTACTGCGGCTACAACATTGATGAATTGGCCGGGCGGGTGAGTTACGAGGAAGTGGTGCATTTGCTGCACCACGGCCATCTGCCCAACCAGGCCGAGCTGGACGAGTTGCGGGCAACGCTTGCGGAGTTTCGGGAATTGCCGTCGGGTGTGATGGATTTGCTGTGCTCTCTGCCCGCCTCGACGCCTCCCATGAACGCCATTCGCACGGCGGTTTCCGCTTTGGGTTGTTTCGACCCGGCGGCGGAGGAGGATTCGATGCGTGCCCAACGCCGCAAAGCGCTCCGGCTGATTGCGCAAATCCCGGTAGCCACCGCTTATTTTCACCTCGCCCGGCAGGGCAAGCCGTTGCCGCCTTCGGATGCGGCGTTGGGAGAGGCAGCGAATTTTTTGTCTCTAATCGGCGGCAAAGAGCCTTCCGAAGAGACGGTCAAGACGCTGGACTTGTGCTACGTTCTCCACGCCGACCACGGGATGAACGCCTCGACCTTCAGCAGCCGCGTGACGATTGCGACCCTTAGCGACATGTATTCCGCCATTTGCTCCGCCATCGGGACATTGAAAGGGCCGCTTCACGGCGGCGCCAACGAAGGCGTCATCCGCATGTTGCAGGAAATCGGCTCCCTCGAAGCCGTGGACGGGTTCGTTGCGAATTGCCTGGCGCAGGGGAAAAAAATCATGGGCATCGGCCACCGAGTGTATAAAGTGCTGGACCCTCGGGCGCCCCATCTCAAACGCATGGCGCAAAAGCTCGGCGCCGAATTGGGCGAGCCCAAGTGGATTCAGATGAGCGAGCGCATCGCAGAAATCATGCTGCGGGAAAAAGGCCTGCACGCCAATGTGGATTTCTACTCTGCCACGGTTTATTACTCGCTGGGCTTGCCCATTGATTTATTCACGCCTCTGTTTGCGATTGCCCGAACGTCCGGGTGGACGGCTCATGTTTTGGAGCAACTATCGGACAATCGGCTAATTCGGCCGCAGAGCGAATACACGGGACCGGCCGGGCTTCGGGTGAAACCGATCGCGCAACGTTAGCCGGCGGCTGCCGGGCTGGGAATGATATTTGGGGAGGGCACCCCATTGAATGCGGCGGCGTTCCCGCGATTTTGACACGATGAACCTACACGAATTTCAGGCGAAACAACTGCTGGCGGCGCACGGCGTTGCCGTGCCAACGGGGGAGGCTTGCCAAAGCGCCGGGGAAGCCAAAGCGCTTGCCGGCCGGCTCTTTGCCGCCGGCGCCCGGTCGCTGGTAGTGAAGGCGCAAATCCACGCCGGTGGCCGGGGCAAAGGCGTCTTCAAAAGCGGCTTCCGCGGCGGGGTTCACCTCTGCAAATCGGTTTCCGAAGTCGAAGAAAAAGCGCGAGCCATGCTCGGCGAAATTCTCGTTACCAAACAAACGGGCGAGAGCGGCCGGCGAGTGAACACGCTGCTCGTCGCCGCGGCGGAGAACATCGTCAAAGAATTTTATCTGGCGGCGTTGCTCGACCGCGCGGCCGTCCGTCCCGTCGTCATGGCCTGCGCCGAAGGCGGGATGGACATTGAAGAAGCTGCGGAAAAAGCGCCCGAAACCATCCTCCGTGAAACTGTGAATCCGGCTTTGGGGCTGATGCCCTACCAGGCGAGAAAAATGGCGGCGGGCTTGAACATCCCTTCCAGCCTGTTGGCCGCCGCGGCGAAGCTCATCCAGAACGTTTACCGAACCTATTGGGAGTCGGACGCTTCCCTGGTCGAAATTAACCCTTTGTGTCTGGTGGAAGACAGCGCGGGCAAGCAGGGCGTCATGGCCGTTGACGCCAAAATCTCCATCGACGACAACGCACTCTATCGGCAGCCGAAAATCGCGGCTATGCGCGACCTGGATGAAGAATCGCCTCTGGAAGTGGAGGCCGGCAAATTCGGCCTCAATTACATCCAGTTGGACGGAAACATTGCCTGCCTGGTGAACGGCGCCGGCCTGGCTATGGCCACAATGGACATCATCAAACACTTCGGCGGCCGCCCGGCCAACTTCCTGGATGTCGGCGGCGGCGCCAGCCAAGAGCAAGTAACGGCTGCCTTTCGGATTATTCTGAGCGACCCAAATGTGAGAGGCATTCTGGTCAACATCTTCGGCGGCATCATGCAATGCGATGTGATTGCCGAGGGGATTGTGGCGGCGGCGCGGGAGTCCCACCTCGCCTTGCCGTTGATTGTCCGGCTCGAAGGCAACCGCGTCGCCCTCGGCAGGGAGATTTTGGAGACGTCCGGCCTGACTCTTATCAGCGGCGGCTCGATGGCGGATGCGGCGGCGAAGGTTGTGCGAGCGGCAGGGCAAGCGGCTTAAAGGGCGGCGATTACCGGACGGCTTTATGGCGATTTTAGTGCAGGAAGACACGAAAGTTTTGGTGCAAGGCATTACCGGCTCGTTCGGAAGGCGCCACGCGAAATTGAGCCTGGATTATGGCTCGAACATCGTTGCGGGAGTCACGCCGGGCAAGGGCGGGCAAGTTTTTGAAGGCAAGACGCCAATCTTCGATACCGTCGCCGAAGCAGTGGCCGCAACCGGAGCGATCGCTTCGGCAATTTTTGTGCCGCCGCCCTTTGCCGGCGATGCGATTCTGGAAGCAGCAGACGCCGGCATTCAATTGGCGGTCTGCATCACCGAAGGCATTCCCGCCAAGGACATGGTTCAAGTCAAGGCGGCAATCGAAGGCTCGCCAATGCGGCTCATCGGGCCCAACTGTCCGGGAATCGTTACGCCGGGCAGCGGCGAAGGCTCGCAAGGCGGTTGCAGGATTGGCATTGCGCCGGGCTACATCCACCGAAAGGGAAACATCGGGGTGATCTCGCGGAGCGGAACGCTGACTTACGAAGCCGTTTGGCAATTGACCTGCCGGGGTGCCGGCCAGTCCACTTGCGTCGGCATTGGCGGCGATCCGATAAACGGCGCTTCCCATCTCGATATTCTCAAGCTTTTCAACGAAGACCCAGACACGCACGGCATCATCATGATCGGCGAGATCGGCGGTTCGGCAGAAGAAGAAGCAGCCGCCTGGGTTCAAGCCCATTGTCTCAAACCTGTTGCCGGTTTCATTGCCGGCGCTACGGCGCCGCCCGGTCGGCGCATGGGACACGCCGGCGCTATCGTCAGCGGAGGGAAAGGCACGGCCGAGGCGAAAATCAATGCCTTTCGCGAGGCGGGGATTCTGGTGGCAGAGACGCCCTCCGCGATGGCAGAAACGTTGCTCCGAGCGCTTTAGGAGGCGATGGATGCGGTTGCTCTCGTTTAACGGCGGGCGGTTGGGAAGCGGTTGGTTTCAATTTCGGCGCAAAGAGTTGCCGGTTTTTCCGGGCAACGGGTTTGTTGCCTGAAGCCATATGGAGACAGTTAATCTCCTATTGAATCTTGTGGGGTTGGGGTTGTGGGCGGGGGCCTTTGTGTTTCCCCGTTACGCTGTGCGGTTGAGCCGTCCGTCCACTCTGCTGTCCACTCTGCGGTCGGAGAGTCCCGAAGCTCCCGGCCGGCAGGTTTTGGCGGGGAGCCTAGCGGCGCTGCTGGTTTTGCGGGCTGCCGCTTATTGGAATTTTTCGGTGGCGGGGAGCCCTTGGCCGAATGTCGATTTCGGAGTGCTTGGAGTTGGCTTCAACCCGGATTCGTTTGTCCAGATGCTGGTTTATTCTGTCAGCAGTTTTGCGGTGTTTCTTTTTTTGTATTATCTTTGTGTGCTTGGGCTCAGCCTGAGTTTTCGGGCGACTGGGCGGGCGGATTCTGTGGAGAAGTTTGTGAATCAGCAGCTTGGGACCGCGGCGTTTTGGCCTGGCGGTTGGAAGGTTTTTTTGTCGTTTGTTGCCGGTGCGGGTTTGTGGTTGGCTGTCGGCAGTTTGGAGAGAGAAGCGCTTCCGGCGAAGTGGTCGTTTTCAGTGCTTCTCATGCAAAGCCCGTTTGTGGCGGCTTCCCTTTGGCTGCGGTTTCTCCTTGTGATGATTGCCGTGTTGGTTCTGCACTTCATCAACAGTTATGTGTATCTTGGGCGACATATGGTGTGGCCGTTTATCGACCGCACGGCGAAGGTGTATTTGTCGCCTTTTCGCGTTTTTCCTTTGCTGCTTGGGCGTTTTGATTTTGCGCCGATTCTCGGTATTTTGGCGCTTTGGCTCCTGTATCATTTCGGGGACGGCGGGCTGCGATGGGCGGTGGAGCGGTTGCCCTGATTCGGTTGGTTGAAGATGCCTGACGGCGGGTTCAAAGGCAAAACGGCGGTGGTCACTGGAGGGGCGCGGGGCATTGGTTATGCGATTGCGGCTCGGCTGTTGGCAGAGGGCACTCGCTGTGCTTTGTGGGATGTGGATGGGGCTGCTCTGCACCATGCGGCTGGGGGGTTTTGGGGGCGGCGGGAGTGGTGCTGCCTGTGGTGGCGGATGTTGCCGATGCGGATCAAGTGGCGGGCGCGTTGCAGGGGACCGAAGACGCCTTGGGCGCGGTGGATATTTTGGTGAACAATGCCGGGATTGCCGGGGTCTCAAAAGCATTGTGGGAGTGCGAGCCTGAAGAGTGGAAGCGGGTGATTGATCTCGATCTAGTTGCTGTGTTTTTGTGCTGCCGAGCTGTGGTGCCTCGGATGCTCGAGCACGGGTTTGGAAGGATTGTCAATATCGCTTCGATTGCCGGCAAGGAGGGCAATCCCTTGGCGTCGCATTACTCGGCGGCGAAGGCGGGCGTGATCGGGTTGACGAAATCTCTGGGCAAAGAATTGGCGCAGAGCGGGATTTTGGTGAATGCGGTGGCTCCGGCAGTGATTCGGACGGATATTCTCAAACAATGCTCGCAGGCGCATGTCGATTACATGGTGTCCAGAATCCCTATGGGCCGTGTGGGGCAGGCTGAGGAAGTGGCGGCTTTGGTTGCCTGGTTGTGCGGGCAGGAGTGCACGTTCAGCACGGGCGCTGTCTTTGATATTTCTGGCGGCCGGGCGACTTATTGAGGATGGTTGGCGGTTGCTGGGCGCGGGATTTTTCTTGATTCGGAGGTTGAGGGCGTGGACGATTGGTTGAGGTGTTTGCCGGTATGGAGTGGGGAGAGGATATTGTTCCAGTCATGTTGCTGTTTTTGTTGACGATGACGGTTTCGGCCATTATCTGCGTGTTTTTGATTCTCGGATATTTGCAGAATCGCCGTTCGTCGTCCGCTGCCGTTTCGTCTTCAAGAGCGCGGAAGGGGGCGTTGGCGCCGGCGACACCTTGGTTTGTGTTGGAGCGTCCGCGTTGTTGGGCGGCGATTCGCAGCCGGAATCTGGGGGCGGTTCAGGATGCTTTGGGTTTGGCCAATGCCACGACGTGCAGTTGGATGGAGGGGCTTGTGGAGGCGGCGTCCGGCAATCGGTTGTTTGTGTCTCCGCCCGTCAGCGGGTGGATACTGGTGTTCGGGCCGCATTTGCCGATGCCTTCTGCCGATGTGGATCGGTGTTTTCGGTTTGTGATGAACTTGAGCGCTGCCTTGGGGGAAGTGCAGTATTTCTGCGGGAATTCCATCACTTGCGAACATGCCTGGGCGCGGGCGATCCACGGGAAAGTGGTGAGGGGGTATGCTTGGCACGGGGAGACGTTGTGGAACCAGGGGGAGTTTTCCGATGCGGAGCGCAAGACGGGGATGGCGGTTTTCCCATATGGCGAGTCGCCGGACGCGGCGATGTTTGGGGCGCAGGATGTGTATCAAAGGAATGCGGCACAGATTTTCAATTTAGCGGGGAGATGGAGCGTTGATCCGGTCCGCATCCGCCGGGCAGCGCTGATGTCGCCCGGCCTCAGTGGGGAAATGTCCCGCTCCCGGATGCTTTGAGCGGGCCGGCTCTCGGCTGAATTTCTTCGGCAAAGGGTCTTTCCTGTCGATGGCGTCTGCGTTAAGCTGGCAGACATGTCAGAAGAACTGTCCATGCTCGAAGTTGTTTTGGAAGGCTTTCCCAAGGAGCTTGCTTTGGGTTCGGGGCTGGATTGCCACAGGTGCGTCTGCTGCGGTCTTCGGATGAGGTTCCGTTTTGGGAGTTTTTTCAAGCTGTGCCTGAAAAGGAGCGGATGTTCATCAAGCATCATGTCCATCGGCGGGAAGTGATCGCTGCCTGGTGCTCAGAAATCGACCTGGGGCGCAACCTTCCGCTGCTGGCCTTTTGCGGCAACCAAGTGATCGGCACCTGCACGTTGCATCAGCAGTTAGGCGGCTGGAAACGGCATATCGGCCGGATTAGCGTCCTCATTCACCCGGCGTTTCGGGGTCGGGGTTTGGCGAAAGCCATCGTCTCGGAGGGAATCGAAATCGCGCGGCAAATCGGGCGGGAGAAGTTGGAGGCAGAATTCATCGCCGATCAGGAACGGGCGATTCGCATGTTTGCATTGTTGGGCTTTTGCGACTTGCTGCGTTTGAGCGATTATGTTCGGGACATGCAGGCTGTCAGCCACGATTATGTGTTGATGGGGATGGAATTGACCACGGATGAAGAATACGCCGGCGTAGGGTGAATGATGCCGGCGGATGGTTATTGTCCTCAATGCGGCGCGGCGTTGCCCGACGGCGCCTTGGCTTGTCCGGAATGCGGTTCGTGCGAGGAGACCGGCTGGTCGGAACGGGCGCGATACGAGACGATGGGGATTGATTACGATGCGGACGAGTTTGATTACGGGGCCTTTGTCGAGAGCGAGTTTGGCGGCGGCGGCCGGAGACCGGATTGGCGGCGGTGGTTTTGGGGCTTGGTGGCTGCCGGCTTGGTTGTGTTGTTTTTGTCTCTGATTTTTTGAGACTCGGCGGGCGGGAGCAGGAGGCTTGCTGCTCGGTGTCTGTTTCCAATTTGTAACCTGAACGCTATCAGAGTGTCGGTTTGACGATGCTATGAACTAGTGGGGAGTGAACAAGCGCATCCTAGTTGTCGATGATGAGCCGGACGCGGTGGAGCTGGTGGGCTTCAATCTGAAGGCCGCCGGTTTTGATGTGATTACTGCGGAGGACGGCGAATCTGCCCTCTCGAAGGCGCGGCAGTTTGCGCCAGATTTGATCGTGCTGGATTTAATGCTCCCAGCGGTTGACGGTTTGGAGGTTTGCAAGATTCTTCGGAAGAACCAGGCGACTTCTTGCTTGCCCATCATCATGCTGACGGCTCGGGCGGGGGAGATTGACCGGGTGTTGGGGCTGGAACTGGGCGCGGATGATTATGTGACGAAGCCGTTCAGTCCGCGGGAGCTGGTTTTGCGGATCAAGAATTTGCTGACCCGGCGCCAGACGCCCGAACAGAAGGCGGATTTCTTCCAGTTCGGCGAGTTGACCATTGATGTGCCGAGCCATTTGGTGAAAGTGGGCGACAAGCGGGTTGATTTGACGCTAACAGAATTCAAGCTGCTGATGGTTCTGGCCGGGAGGCGAGGACGGGTGCAATCCCGGGAACGTTTGCTTCAGGATGTGTGGGAGTATAACAACTTGGTCGACACCAGAACGGTGGACACACACATCCGGCGTTTGCGGGAGAAGCTCGACAAGGCCGCGCGGTTCCTGGACACCGTGCGCGGGGTGGGCTATCGATTTTTGGATGATTAGGCAAGGCACCGAGTTCGGCTCCCGTCAAAGGGCGGCATGTGGATGATCTCTTCAGTATTGCTCGCGGCGGCGCTCCTGTATGTTTTCCTCAGCAGCCGCCGCAAAACGCGCGCCCTTGCCTCCCGTCTGGAAGAAGTCGGCCGCGCCTGTGCCGAGACAGAGCGGCGCTTGTCGCAAGAGCTTGAGGAGCAGAAAACGCAGCAGAAGTCCCTCTTTGACCGCATGTTGGCGGGGGTGTTGATCCTCGACGGCAAGGGATATGTGCGGCTGGCCAATTCCGCCGTGCGGCGCTTGTTCAACCTCTCCGAGGATTTGGGAAAGAAGACGCTGTTGGAAACCATCCGCTCGCACGAACTGCAGGAGATCGTTCAAATTGCAGCCCGCGAAGGGCATGTTGCCGGGCGAGAGCTGGTTTTCGTGGTTGGCCTGGAGAACCAGTATTTCTCTGTCAGCGCCGCCGGCATCAAAGAATCGGACGCGCAATCCGGCGTCATCGTCATCTTTCACGACCTCACGGAAATCAAACTGCTGGAAAACGTGCGCAAGGAATTCGTCGCCAATGTCAGCCATGAATTGCGGACGCCACTCTCCATGATCAAAGGTTATGTCGAGACGCTGCTGGACGGGAACATCCAAGACTTGGAACTCCGGCAGCGATTCCTGCGGAAGATTCATAAACACAGCGATCGGTTGGCTCGTTTGCTAGAAGACCTGCTGGCCCTCTCCCAGTTGGAATCCGGCCAAATCGCCTTGAACTGCGGCAAAGTGCGCTTGGCTGGTCTCGTCAAACGAGTGTTCGACGACCTGCACGACCGAGCCGTGCCCCGCTCGATCCACTTGACAGCCGATATCGAAGAAGAAATCGAAATCTGGGCCGATGCTGACCGCATCCTGCAAGTGATTCAAAATCTGGTTGACAACGGAATCAAATACGGCAGCTGCCAAGGCAGGGTGTGCGTTACCGCTTCGCGCTCGGCCAACGCCTCTGTCATCGTCCGCGTGGCCGACGAAGGCCCTGGAATCCCCGAAGACGCTCGGGAACGTATCTTCGAACGATTTTTTCGCGTCGATAAAGCCCGGTCTCGAGAGCAGGGCGGCACCGGCTTGGGACTGGCCATCGTCAAACACATCGTGCAAGCCCACGGCGGGCGTGTATGGCTGGATGACGCCGACGAGGGCGCGGTCTTTTGCTTCTCCGTGCCGGCCAAAGCGGCGATTGCAAAAACACCCGCGCCGCGCCGTTGAGCTGGGTTGGCGGTGCCGGCATTCCTGGTTGCGCTGAAAAATCTTCAGCGGACACCCCGTCGGCCGCAATTGCAATTGACGGGTTTGGATTTTTCTTGTAACGAAAGGCGGTTTGGCTGTGTCATTGCTCTTGGCAAGCGCGGGTAGGCGAGAGGTGTTCTCTCGGTGTTTGCGTTTAAAAGTGATGTTTGCAGAGAATTGGAGGAAATGGCAATGATTAAACATATATTGTTTGTTGGGGTGGTTGTTTGTTGCGCGGCGGGCTTTTTGATGGCGGATCACCATGAGCAGAGTGTCAAAGAGGTTTGGGAGGCGGAGGTCTCGCTCCAAAACGGCGAGACGGCTTCGTCAACATTGACGCTTGAAAAGAAGGCGGGGAAGTGGTCCGGCTCATATTCGGATGCCCAGGGGAAGGTGCGGAAATTCGATCGGGTTTCGTTTGAGAAAGGGGCTTTGGCAATCGAGGTGGATGTCGAGCGCGAAGGGCAGAGCGGAGTGCTCGGCGTCCAGGCCAATCTGGATGCGAAAGGCGTTTTGAAGGGCAATTGGTATGTCCGGGGTTCGGACGGTGTCGAGTATTCTTCCCCCCAACCGTGGGAGGCGGTTCGGTCGCTGAAGGCAGTCTTGGCGGGGACTTGGCAAGCGGTTGCCAAAACCGATGAGGACAATTACAGGTTTCGGCTGGTTTTCTCCCAATCGGATTCCTGTTTCTCTGGAACTGCTTATAACAACGAGGAAGAGGACAGCATGGATTTCAGCAAAGTGGTCGTCAAGGGGGACAAGTTGTCTGTGGAATTCGACGATGATGAGGCTAAAATCAAGCTGAAGGCGTCTTTGCGGGCGGCAGGAAAGCTGATGGGCGAGTGGTCTGTGGTCTACCCTAAGCCTGACGAGGAGGAATCGAAGTCGGGCGAATGGACGGCGACGAAGAAGTAGGTTGCCGCGCTCGGATTCCCGGCGGGGAGTCTTCGGGTAAGCCGGGCTTGTTATGTCTGATGCAGAACAGAAGGGGGCGGACGATGCGGCGGCGGATGCGGGCTGTGCCGATTCCGCAAGGGCGGATTCCGGGAATTTGAGCGCTGAGGAGCAGATGGCTCGGTTTGAAGAGTCTCTCAAGAATGAGGATTGGGGACACCAGCCGTGTTGAGGGGGGAGCGGTTTTTCGGGTTTGGCGGCGGGTGATCTTTTAGTATCTGTTGGCTGAGCGGTTGGGCTTGATGGTGAATTGCGGAAGGTCGGGGATGGTGGGGCTGATGCGCCAGCCGAGGTCGTCTTGAAGGGGCGAGTCGCTGCTGTCTTTTCTGGTGGTGAAGGTGCCGTTGTGGTCGATGCCGTCTTTGCCGATGGAGTAGAGCAGGAATCCAGTTGTTTCCAGCCGCTGGTATTTCCAAGGTTGGTGGGTCATTGGGTCAATTGGCGAGGCGGGAAGCCATCGGGGGGCAAGGGCGGCGAGGGTTTTCGGGTAGGCTTGGTGGGCGAGGTAATGCCGTTCTAGCGCGACGGCGATTTTGGCCAGTTCGATGTGGTGTTGGGTTTGCAATGCTTTTTCAAATACCTTTCTCTGTAGCGGCACCACCATTTGGGCGAGGAAGCCGTAATGGGCGAGTGGCTTTTTCAAGGCTGGCACTTCGCCTTGGTTCCAAGGAGCCGTTTGGGTTTTTTCAAAGGTGGCTTCGATGTTTGCAATCATTTCTTCGTAGGCGGTGAGCGCCACTCTCCAGTTACAGGTCAGGTGGGCTCGGGCATGGCCGCCGAAGAACAGGTCGGCGAGGAATAGCAAAGGGGCTTCGAGGAACGTTAGCGTGTAAGAGGTAAGAGTCTCACGGGTATTACCCTGCGCTCTCGCTCCTCCTCCCATCTCATCGAAGAATTGAATGAGTTCCGGCAAGGATTTGTTGTAAATTGAATGGTCGAATGCCCTCCAGCGAGTTGAAACCCATCATCGTATTGCCGAAGCTGCGCTCGGCTCGCAGCGAGTCTGGGATGAGCGCGAGCAGGTCCCATCGCTCCAGGAGGGCGGCGAGGCTCTGCCATTGTGCGTCGTTGCCGATGTGGAATTGTTGGGCAGCGAGGATGGAGGAGAGGGCGATGTGGATTTGGGCAATTTGCACGAGGCGGGAGATGAAAAGGTCGGAGTCGCCAGTTTCAGCAAGTTGGAAGCTGAGCCGGAGCATTCGGAAGGTTTCCTCGGCGTTGCCGGCGGCAGCGGCGGCTTGGCTGCGATTGTTGGCGAATTTGGTGAATGTTTTGAGGTAGCTGAGGTGGGGGAGCAGCATTAGGGAGGATTCCTCCCAGGCATAGGGGTATTGGTCGTGTTCGCGGTTGAGGGCTTCTTCGAGTTGCCGGGTGGCGTTGGCTGCGGGTTGGTAGTGGTCGGCGATGAGTTTGGCGGTTTCTTCCCAGGAGGCGGGGGTGTTGGTTTCGCTGATGGCGCCGTCCTTGAGCGAAAGCACTTCCAAGGCTGTTGCGTGAATGGCACGCAGGGCGCGAGCGCCGGCGTAACGCGGGGATTCATCGAGGGTTGCAGAGTAGTCCAAACCATCGAGGTCTCTCGGTGAGGAGAATTTTTTGTAGGGGCTGTTGTTCGCGCTGTTTCGTCTTCGCGCGGTTTTGCCTCTATCGGCGGGTTGGCCGGCGAGAGCGATGGGATGCAGGAAGGGGTGCATCCAGACGTTCGATTCATCGGGAACAGGCGCGGGTTTCAAGGCGTCGAGTTGGAGTGATTCGCCTCGGTTTTGCAGTTCCGTTTTGTATTGGTTGAGTTTGCCGATTTCAAGGCGTTGGGCGATGTTGCCGCCCAAGGGAATGACGGAGAAGGCGAGGAGATAGCACAGGAGCGGAGGCAGCGCCGTCCTCCAGTGCCTCGTCAGCAAGAAGAGCAAGGCGAAGGGGCTCGTCAGCGGGAAGATGAGGTGGGGGATCAGGTTTTTACCTCTCTCCGATTTGAATCCGGCGCGGATGGAAAGAATCCAGCCCAAAAGCGCCAGAAGGAGAGCGGACAAAAGCACGATGGGAACGAGTGGTGGCATGCTGCTGATGAATTGGAAGAAGCTCATGGGGTGGCGTGTTTGTTAAGTTGCTCGGCCGGGAAATTACGCGTCGGCAAGCGGGTTGGCCATTCTTTTTTGCGCGATAAGCATTTGCGGGCTTAACAGGGTGGCGCAACCACGTGTGGCGCAACCACATGTGGCGCAGGCACTCGACCGGTTGACCGGCTCCCACCTTAACAAAAAATCTAATCCTGTGCCTCCTGTAAATCCGATATGTCCCGAACGAAATCGCCCTCCAAAACCATCAAAGCCCACAACTCCTTATTACACATCTCTGAAAAAAGCAGTGGACAAAACACCGCCAAACCGCTAGACAAGCCCGCAACAGAAAACTGCCATAATGAAACTATTCTCTATCCTCCCGAAATTGGCGGCAACCGCCGCCAACAAAACCGCCAAACCGCAACCCACCAAAAACAGGCCAACATTGCCGCATCGAATCGGCTTGGCGCTGGCCCTCGCCCTCGCCCTTCCCGCTGCAGCCCAAACCCTCACCATCACCGGAACTAAAAGCGACGGCAGTGCCTTCAGCCGGCAAGTCAATCAAAAATTTCCTTTTTTCTTTTTCAAAAGAACATCTCTGTCTCTCGAGTCCCTTGGCCTGGCTTCCGTAACCCTGCCCAATGGCTTGACCAGCTTGCGCTCGCTGTCTCTCCGCGCCAACCGCCTGACCACCTTGACCCTGCCCAACACCTTGACCAGCTTGAAGTATCTGCATCTCCACCACAACCGCCTAACCACCTTGACCCTGCCCAACACCTTGACCAACTTGCAGTTGCTGCATCTCGACAACAACCGCCTAACCACCTTGGCCCTGCCCAATACCTTGACCAATTTACAGGGGCTGTCTCTCAACGACAACAACCTGACTGCCTTGACCCTGCCCAACACCTTGACCAACTTGCAGTTGCTGCTTCTCCACCACAACCAACTGACCGCCTTGACCCTGCCCGATGGCATGATGAGCCTTGTGAAGTATCTGTCTCTCAACGACAACAACCTGACTGCCTTGACCCTGCCCAATACCTTGACCAACTTGGAGCAGCTGTGGCTCTCCAACAACCGCCTGGCCACCTTGACCCTACCCAACACTTTGACCAACTTGCGGTATCTGGAACTCAACAACAACCAACTGACCACCTTGACCTTGCCCGATGGTTTGACCAACTTGGAGACGCTGGATCTCCGCAACAATCCTTTGGAGAGTGTGCATGTGCCTCTGGGCATGGACATTGAAAATCTTACTATTCAAGGCTTCCCGAAATCAGAAGTGACCTTCTACGATCCCGCGAACTAAAAGACGATTGCGCCGCCGCCCACAGAGCCGACAGAACCAGAGCTCCCAACTCTCCTCATCACCGGAACCAAAACCGACGGCAGCCCCTTCAGCCAAGAAGTCGCCGCTAACGAGACCTATCTGGCTCTCAACTCCTTTGATTTGGCTTCCGTAACCTTGCCTGCCGGCTTGACCAACTTGCAGACGCTGTATCTCGACGACAACCACCTGACCGCCTTCACCCTGCCCGATGGTTTGACCAACTTGCAAACGCTGCGTCTCGACAACAACCAACTGACCTCCCTGACCTTGCCCGGCGACTTGACGAGCTTGAGAAGGCTAGACCTCAGCAACAATTCCCTGACCAATCTGACCTTGCCCGCTGGCCTGACGAGCTTGAGAACACTGAATCTTTCCGGCAATCCTTTGGAGAGTTTGCGTGTGCCTGATGGCATGAACATTGAAAATCTCGATCTTCAAGGTTTTTCGAAATCAGAGGTGACCTTTTACGATCCCACAACCGGGGAATCCCCGACGACCAATACCAACATCCCCCCGACAACCAATACCAACATCCCCCGACGACCAATACTAACATCCCGCCCGCAACTAATACCAATATCCCCCGACAACCGAAGACCCCCTCACAACTGAAGAACCTCCGACAACCGAAAAACCACACACAACTGAAGAGCCGCCCATAACTGAAGGAGCTCTTCTCATCACCGGAACGACAAGCGACGGCAGTGCTTTTAACCGGGTGGTGAATGCAAACGCGAAGTCTGTAGACCTCCGAAACAATGACTTGACCCACCTGACTTTGCCCGATGGCTTGACGCATTTGGTGTGGCTGTTTCTCAATCACAACCGCTTGCCCTCTCTGACATTGCCGGAGGGCTTGGCCAAGTCGAGAGGGCTGTATCTCGACGACAATCAACTGCCCTCTTTGACCTTGCCTCACGGTTTAACGAACTTGTGGGCCCTGTATCTCAACAACAATCAACTGACCTCCCTGACCTTGCCCGACGACTTGACGAGCTTGAGGACGCTAGACCTCAGCAACAATTCCCTGACCCACCTGGCCTTGCCCGCTGGCCTGACGAGCTTGCGCTCGCTGGTTCTCAACGGCAATCCTTTAGAGAGTTTGTGTGTGCCCGAAGGCATGGATATTGAGAGTCTCAACCTGCAAGGTTTCCCGAAATCGGAGGTGACATTTTGCGAGCCAATGATGGACACCTTGACCCTGCCGGATTCCAGCTCGACGAACTTCAGGCGCTTGTCACTCGACAACAACAACCCTTTGGAGATTGTGCGGATTGCGGGCGGGGGGGGGGGTGCAGATTCATTGGCGTGAAGGGACATTGCAAAGCACGACTGATTTGAGGGGCGAGTGGGAAGCCGTGGCGCCGTCTCGTTTTTCGCGGGAGGGTGTGTTGTTGATTCCGCGTGATCGGAAAGGCGCAGAGTTCTTCCGCCTGAAACCGGCGAAATGAAGGTGAGGCAGACACTCGGAGATTGGGTAGGGCGGTGGGACTCATCGAGCGGTTGCAGCGCTGGGACTCGACCGGTTGACCGGCACCCGCCTTGACAAAAAATCCAATCCTGTGCCTCCTGTCCATCTATATGTCCCGAACGAAATCGCCCTCCAAAACCCTCAAAGCCCATAAATGCTTTTTGCGCTTTTTTGCGGATGGCTCGACTGGCGGTAAGTAATGCTTTTCACAGCCGGGATTTTAGGGATACTTGCCGGATGCGCCAGTTCACAGGTTTTTTTGGCAGGATGGGACACGGAGTTTTCTGGCTCGCGTGGGTTTGGGTTTGTCCGCTTGCGCGGGCGGATGCCGACGAGGAGTTTCGCGCGTTGGCTGAAGATTATGTGGAGCGAATGCCGGCCTTGTCTCCGGTAGCGGCGACGCAGATTGGCGATCATCGTTTTGACGGCGAGATGGACGAAATCAGCGAGGCGGCCCGGCAACGGCAGTTGAGTTTTGGCCACGAGTTTCTGGAGCGTTTGAGCCGGCTGGATCGCGGCGCCTTGTCTCGCGAGCTTCAAGTGGACGCGGCTTTGCTCCGCCATGAGTTGGCGCACGGGGTCTGGCGGATCGAAACATTTCAGGACTGGGCCTGGAATCCGCTGATTTATACTGGCAAGGCGGGGGGCGCAATTTACGGATTGATGGCGCGGGAGTTCGCTCCGCTGGAGGTTCGGCTGCGGCGGGCGACGGAGCGACTGGAAAAGTTTCCGGTGTTTTTCGATCAAGTGCGGGCGACGCTGCAGACTCGGCGGGTGCCCAAGGTTCATGCAGAAACGGCGGTGAAGCAAAACCACGGGGCGCTCAGCATCCTAGAAGAGATGGTGGCTCCAGCGGCAGAAACTTTGCCGGAAGCCGAACGAGATCGGCTCCATCGCGCTCTGGCAACGGCGCAGGCCGCCATCAAAACACACGGCGATTGGCTGGAGAAAGTCTTGCTGCCTCAGGCGGCGGGAGATTTCCGCATCGGCCGGGAACTCTTCGACCAAAAATTGGCCTTTGTCCTGCACACGCCCCTGAGCCGCGAGCAAGTCAAAACACGCGCTGAGCAGGAGTTTCAGGCCGTCCGCCAGGAAATGTATACGGTCAGCTGCCGGATTTACCTGAAGCAATTCCCTTTGACAAAGTTTCCGAAAAACCCCGGCAAGGCTTATCGCCAGGCGATCATCCGCTCCGCACTGGAAATGGCCTACCTCGACCGCCCCGCAAGAGGAGAAATTCCCGAAGTGGCGCGGGCGCAAGTGAAGGAGGCAACTGACTTCGTGCGGGAGAAGGATTTGGTGACAGTGCCTGACGATCCGTTGGAAATCATCCTGATGCCGGAGTTTCAGCGCGGAGTCTCCGTGGCTTATTGCGACGCGCCCGGTCCTTTGGACAAAGGATTGAAAACCTTTTACGCCGTGTCGCCCATCCCAGCGGACTGGACGGAAAAGCAAGTCGATTCCTTCCTGCGCGAATACAACATTTGGTCGATGCACGACTTGACCATGCACGAAGCGGTGCCGGGACACTTCCTGCAATTGGCGCACGCCAACCGGCATCCCTCCACCTTGCGGGCGCTCCTTTCCTCCGGGACTTTTGTCGAAGGCTGGGCAGTCTACAGCGAACGAGTCATGGTAGACGCCGGATACCTCAGCGGCGACGACCGCATGCGGCTAATCAATCTTAAATGGTATCTCCGCGGCATCACCAACGCGATGATGGACCAAGCCATCCACGTCGACGGCATGACGCGCAACCAAGCCATGCGCCTGATGGTAGAAGGCGGCTTTCAGGAAGAGCGGGAAGCCGCCGGCAAATGGACACGCGCGCAATTAACCTCGGCGCAGCTCAGCACTTACTTCGTCGGCACACAAGAACATTGGGACTTGCGGCGAACCGTCGAGAAAGCATGGGGTGATGCCTTCACACTGAAACGCTACCATAACCGCATCCTCTCCTACGGCTCGCCGCCGGTGCAATTCATCCGGGCATTGACGCTGGAACTGCCCATCCCCGAATAAATAAACACATCTTGCTTTCCACAGCGACGGCGAGGGAATAGGAAAATAGGAAGACAACCAATGCCAATTGGCCATTCCCGCCAAAACAATACTTCAATCAGCGAATATGCCCCCGAGGATAAACAAGAATCGAAGAATCATTCATCTGAAAACAACAGCTCCTCTCCCAAAGCTCTCAACACCTCTGCCTCTTCTCTTATCTCTTCCCATGTAAACGAATCCGGCCACCGCTTAGGATACGCACCAACAACAAATTCTCGATCAGCCATCATCATCGACAGAGCATTACCATTAACCAACCTATCAATTAGTTGATGACGATCAGAATCAGACAAACCAAGATCAAGAAAACTCTCCTTATACAACTCTCTTTGCTCTTTCTTTCGCCGCTCAAGTTCCGCCAAACCCTCTTCATCAAGCGAAGCCCTAAAATCCTCCAGTTCTTGCTGACGTTCCTCAGCCTGAATCAAAACCTCTTCCGTAATAAAATCATGGCTTTTAGGTATCCTCATACCTCGAAGCACAAAGAAATTTTCTTCAGTCGCATCAACGTTTGTCAAATTGTCCTCTCCACCACAACAAGGAATAGAATCAATGACTTCCTCTTCCCGTTGCTCCACCAGTTCAAAAACTTCAGCAACATCACGCTCATCGCGCTCCTTCAGATGAGTCAAAAGCTCTTGCAACATCGCAACTTCCGATTCCTTAATCTTCCGAGCAATAGAAAACTCCAATTCAGTCACTTTAGATTCCAAGCCAGCCACTTTCAAATCCACATAACCAAGAGCCAGGTTGTTATGGCGTTTCACCCACGAGAACAACGCCACAGACGCAAAACACGTAACGATCACCAAACAGACTACAACCGTTGCCTCAAAAACCTTAATTTTCCGAATTTCATTATTCATTATCTATAATCATATGCTTATCAAGACAAGCCTCTATTGCCTTATCAGCAGCAGAATTAGCTTGATCCAATTCAAATTTATAGCGCGTGTTACAAAGACTCTCAAGTGCATCAGGAAGGGTAGTCCTACAATATCTAGCACAAGTCGGACAATTCCGGAGACAATCCTGAATCGCTTGATCTATGCTGCCTAAACACGTGCTTCTAGCCGCATCAGCCGCTGCAATTGCATCATCTCGAGCCGCATCAGCCGCCTTCACACACTTAAGAAAGGCATCCCAGTTTTCAGCACACAAATAAACTCTCTGATTATTTCCAGAGTAATCATCAAAATCCAACCAAACAGCCTTGCCACTACAGCAATCTCCTCCATTGTTTTCATCCCAATCGATTACTTCACCACCACCTGTAATAGGAAGCGGAAATTCATGTTGAATATCGGATTCAGACGGAGGTTGGAAGGAGTACTCATCAAAATCAGCACACGGATCAGGAGAAGGCACCTCTCCATCAACCGCCGACGCCTTCATCATTTCGGAAACAGAAAGCACAGCGAACAAGCTGACACTGAGAACAAAACCGACGGCAATACAGCCGGCCAATTTTCCGATCCGTGACATTTTGACGGCATCGAAGGCCGCCACCAACACATTCAAAGTTTGACGAATAGACATAGACCTAACAATTTAAGGGTTTAGGTTGTTCCATTTGTTTGCCTCGCTGGTTCTCAAGCGGCCGGCCGGCCCTGGTTGCAGCCTTCTTTCCGGCGTTTGAATTCAGCGGGTCCATACTGATATATGGCTCGAGCCATCGGATTTCTTAACCAAAAAATGAATTTTTTTCTTTTTTTTTCAGTTGTCCTTTGGCAACGGTCCCAGCAAGGCTTTTCGGAAAGCCTTGCTTTTGAGGATAAACGAGAATCGAAGAATCACTCATTGCCGCAAAAGCCGCAAAATTTCATTTATCTCTTCCCACGTAAGAAAATCCGGCGACTCCCATGGACGCAACGCTTTAACAGTCTTCCAATCACCATGCATAAGCGATAAAGCATTACCATTAACCAACCTATCAATTAGTTGATGACGCTCAGAATCAGACAAACCAAGATCAAGAAAACTCTCCTTATAGAACTCTCTTCGCTCTTTCTTTCGCCGCTCAAGTTCCGCCAAACCCTCTTCATCAAGCGAAGCCCTAAAATTCTCAAGTTCTTGCTGATATTCCTCAGCCTGAATCAAAACCTCTTCCGTAATAAAATCATGGCTTTTAGGTATCCTCATACCTCGAAGCACAAAGAAATTTTCTTCAGTCGCATCAACGTTTGTCAAATTGTCCTCTCCACCACAACAAGGAATAGAATCAATGACTTCCTCTTCCCGTTGCTCCACCAGTTCAAAAACTTCAGCAACATCACGCTCATCGCGCTCCTTCAGATGAGTCAAAAGCTCTTGCAACATCGCAACTTCCGATTCCTTAATCTTCCGAGCAATAGAAAACTCCAATTCAGTCACTTTAGATTCCAAGCCAGCCACTTTCAAATCCACATAACCAAGAGCCAGGTTGTTATGGCGTTTCACCCACGAGAACAACGCCACAGACGCAAAACACGTAACGATCACCAAACAGACTACAACCGTTGCCTCAAAAACCTTAATTTTCCGAATTTCATTATTCATTATCTATAATCATATGCTTATCAAGACAAGCCTCTATTGCCTTATCAGCAGCAGAATTAGCTTGATCCAATTCAAATTTATAGCGCGTGTTACAAAGACTCTCAAGTGCATCAGGAAGGGTAGTCCTACAATATCTAGCACAAGTCGGACAATTCCGGAGACAATCCTGAATCGCTTGATCTATGCTGCCTAAACACGTGCTTCTAGCCGCATCAGCCGCTGCAATTGCATCATCTCGAGCCGCATCAGCCGCCTTCACACACTTAAGAAAGGCATCCCAGTTTTCAGCACACAAATAAACTCTCTGATTATTTCCAGAGTAATCATCAAAATCCAACCAAACAGCCTTGCCACTACAGCAATCTCCTCCATTGTTTTCATCCCAATCGATTACTTCACCACCACCTGTAATAGGAAGCGGAAATTCATGTTGAATATCGGATTCAGACGGAGGTTGGAAGGAGTACTCATCAAAATCAGCACACGGATCAGGAGAAGGCACCTCTCCATCAACCGCCGACGCCTTCATCATTTCGGAAACAGAAAGCACAGCGAACAAGCCGACACTGAGAACAAAACCGACGGCAATACAGCCGGCTAATTTTCCGATCCGTGACATTTTGACGGCATCGAAGGCCGCCACCAACACATTCAAAGTTTGACGAATAGACATAGACCTAACAATTTAAGGGTTTAGGTTGTTCCATTTGTTTGCCTCGCTGGTTCTCAAGCGGCCGGCCGGCCCTGGTTGCAGCCTTCTTTCCGGCGTTTGAATTCAGCGGGTCCATACTGATATATGGCTCGAGCCATCGGATTTCTTAACCAAAAAATGAATTTTTTTCTTTTTTTTTCAGTTGTCCTTTGGCAACGGTCCCAGCAAAGCTTTTCGGAAAGCCTTGCTTTTGAGGATAAACGAGAATCGAAGAATCACTCATTGCCGCAAAAGCCGCAAAATTTCATTTATCTCTTCCCACGTAAGAAAATCCGGCGACTCCCATGGACGCAACGCTTTAACAGTCTTCCAATCACCATGCATAAGCGATAAAGCATTACCATTAACCAACCTATCAATTAGTTGATGACGCTCAGAATCAGACAAACCAAGATCAAGAAAACTCTCCTTATAGAACTCTCTTCGCTCTTTCTTTCGCCGCTCAAGTTCCGCCAAACCCTCTTCATCAAGCGAAGCCCTAAAATTCTCAAGTTCTTGCTGATATTCCTCAGCCTGAATCAAAACCTCTTCCGTAATAAAATCATGGCTTTTAGGTATCCTCATACCTCGAAGCACAAAGAAATTTTCTTCAGTCGCATCAACGTTTGTCAAATTGTCCTCTCCACCACAACAAGGAATAGAATCAATGACTTCCTCTTCCCGTTGCTCCACCAGTTCAAAAACTTCAGCAACATCACGCTCATCGCGCTCCTTCAGATGAGTCAAAAGCTCTTGCAACATCGCAACTTCCGATTCCTTAATCTTCCGAGCAATAGAAAACTCCAATTCAGTCACTTTAGATTCCAAGCCAGCCACTTTCAAATCCACATAACCAAGAGCCAGGTTGTTATGGCGTTTCACCCACGAGAACAACGCCACAGACGCAAAACACGTAACGATCACCAAACAGACTACAACCGTTGCCTCAAAAACCTTAATTTTCCGAATTTCATTATTCATTATCTATAATCATATGCTTATCAAGACAAGCCTCTATTGCCTTATCAGCAGCAGAATTAGCTTGATCCAATTCAAATTTATAGCGCGTGTTACAAAGACTCTCAAGTGCATCAGGAAGGGTAGTCCTACAATATCTAGCACAAGTCGGACAATTCCGGAGACAATCCTGAATCGCTTGATCTATGCTGCCTAAACACGTGCTTCTAGCCGCATCAGCCGCTGCAATTGCATCATCTCGAGCCGCATCAGCCGCCTTCACACACTTAAGAAAGGCATCCCAGTTTTCAGCACACAAATAAACTCTCTGATTATTTCCAGAGTAATCATCAAAATCCAACCAAACAGCCTTGCCACTACAGCAATCTCCTCCATTGTTTTCATCCCAATCGATTACTTCACCACCACCTGTAATAGGAAGCGGAAATTCATGTTGAATATCGGATTCAGACGGAGGTTGGAAGGAGTACTCATCAAAATCAGCACACGGATCAGGAGAAGGCACCTCTCCATCAACCGCCGACGCCTTCATCATTTCGGAAACAGAAAGCACAGCGAACAAGCCGACACTGAGAACAAAACCGACGGCAATACAGCCGGCTAATTTTCCGATCCGTGACATTTTGACGGCATCGAAGGCCGCCACCAACACATTCAAAGTTTGACGAATAGACATAGACCTAACAATTTAAGGGTTTAGGTTGTTCCATTTGTTTGCCTCGCTGGTTCTCAAGCGGCCGGCCGGCCCTGGTTGCAGCCTTCTTTCCGGCGTTTGAATTCAGCGGGTCCATACTGATATATGGCTCGAGCCATCGGATTTCTTAACCAAAAAATGAATTTTTTTCTTTTTTTTTCAGTTGTCCTTTGGCAACGGTCCCAGCAAAGCTTTTCGGAAAGCCTTGTTTTTGAGGGCTTTGTTGATGAGTTTGGAAGCCCAAGCTTCCGATATGCCCAAGCGTTTTCCGATGTTGTCCAGGTTTTGGCCTTCCTCGAAGCGGAGACGGATGGCTTCGGCTTGTTTCGAGGGCAAGAGGGCGAGGAGGTTGGGATCGAGGGAGAATGACGGCTGGTCGTTTGTGCCGTACCAGAGGGTTTCATCTGGAGGAAGGCTCTTTCCGCTTTGCCGGTCTTCCGCGCGGAGGAGTTTGTTGCGGCGGGTGCGGATTTTGGTTTTAGTGGCGTAGGTGTGGAAAGAAGCGCCTTGGTCGTGGTCGAGATCGTAATCGCGGTCGGCGTCCAGGAGGGCGAGGCGGGCTTCTTCGAGGATGTCGTCGGCGAGATGGGGGTAATCGCGGCGCCATTTGGCGGTGACGGATTGCAGCCATTTGGCATGAGCATCGAGGAATTGGTTATCGGTCCAGTGTTTAGGTTTTCCATGCCGGCACTCGGGGGGAGGGGGGGGGGGTACCAGTGTTTTCATCGCTTTCATGGTGTTGCATCATTTTTGCTTTCACATATACTGGGCTATCTCCGAAAAGGTTGCTCTGATTTTAGGGAAGCAGATCAGAAACGGGCGCTGCTGTCAACAAAAAAATCCGCAACAACCTTTTAAGGGCTTGACAAGGTTTCGAGGGCTTGATACAGTGCGCGGATGAACTTAATCGAAGTCTTTGAACGCTTTCCCGACCAGCAAGCCTGCTTTGACTATTTGGAGACCATCCGCTGGCACGGCAAACCCCAATGCCCCCTCTGCAACAGCCCTGATGTCGCCAAAAAGAAGGACAGAAACCGCATTGGCCGTTGGAATTGCCATGCTTGCAAGAGCAGTTTCAACGTCCTTTCCGGCACCATCTTTCAGAAAACCAAAATCCCCCTCCAAAAATGGTTCCTAGCCATTGCCCTCATCCTCAATGCCAAGAAAAGCCTTTCCAGCTGGCAACTCTCCCGCGATTTGGAGATGCACCAGCCCTCGGCGTGGTATCTGCAAGTGCGGGTGCGCCTGGCGATGGGGCAGATGCGCAGCAAGAAACTCTTGCGGGGGATTGTCGAGGCCGATGAAACCTTTATCGGAGGGCGCCCCCGCAAACCGAACAAACATTGAAAATCGTCCGCCCAGAGACAAATATACCGACAAAACACCGGTGATTGGCGCGGTGGAACGGGGTGGCCAAGTCAAAGCCCAAGTCAAACACCCACCCGGGACGCCTTGGCGCACCAACATTCGGCACCTGATGGCCACTTGGCTGCACAAAAAACGGACTCGCCTGATGACGGATGAAGCCAGGGAGTTCCACAACATTGACGCCATTGGCGTGGAACACAAAGTCGTGCGTCATGCCGTTCGCTACGCGCTGGGGGATGTGCACACCAACACGATTGAAGGGTTTTGGTCTCTGCTCAAACGCGCTTGGTATGGCAGCCATCACCATTATTCCAAAGAAGACATGCAGCTCTACCTCTCCGAAGCCACTTGGAAATACAATTACCGCCACAACCCCAACGCCTTCAGCGCCTTCATCACCGGCTGCTTTGCCGGTTGATGGTCACCTCCCTTAACAAAAAACGAAAAATCAGCGGTAAATCTCCCTTGTCGGGGGGAGAAATGTGGGGCAGACATAGATGGCCGCCATTGTCCGCGCCGCACTCAACGAGTGATTAGATGGCCGGTCTTATCCTACTAGAAAAAACCCTGTTAAGCCCACAAATATTTATTGCGAAAAAATCCGCAATAAGCAGTTACTGGCTTTTTCACCTTGTCCAGCATAAAGGTCGGGCAGACATTCTTGTCTGCCCGCAGGCTGAGAGCCTGCGCCACTCCCGCTAAGCCTCTAAATGGTTATTGCGAAAAAATCCGCAATGACAAGTTTTAGGCTTCCAAGCAGATCACGGTGGAGCGGGCGTTCTTGCTTGCCATGCGCAGACAAGGAGTCGGTTGTTGGTTCCCCAACCGCTCTTCGAGTCCCACCGCCTCAACTGCTCTTCGAGGGTCTGCACCACGATATCTCTTTGCGGCGGGAATTTAGGTCTCGACAGCGAGAGGGGATTTTTGCTAGGTTTCGTTTTTTTCGCTTGGCTGTGTTTGAATGAGCGCGGGGATTGTGTTGGTATGGAAGTAGAAGGGTTAGGCTATATGGAGAATGTAAAGAAGATGTGCCGCATTTTGGCGGTGGCTGTTTTGGCAGTGGCGTCCGTTGTCCAGGCGGACACGACGATGTTGGATGACACGAAGACGCGCGTGGCTTTGCCGCTGTCCGAGCCGCCGGAGATTGACGGCGTGATTGATCTCGACGAAGAGTCCTGGGTTTGGGCGGGCGGCGCCGCAAATCAAAATTGGCGCGTCCAATACGACGAAAATTTGGACGATTATTACCGCGGTGGCGAACACAACGAGGGTGGAAAGACCGAACCGTGGGATGAGACCGATCTGCAGTTCAACATTTATGCCGGCTATGACGATGACTATTTGTATGTGGCCGTCCGAGTTACGGATGATTTTCTGGTGGATGACAGCGCTGAGGCGGATTCGGAGGACGGCATGACTTGGTATGACGACAGTGTGGAGGTCTTCGTTGATGGTGACAACAGCAACTTCGACGGACGCAACACGAGCGACCCGGCCGTTATCGGCGCTGGCGGGCAATATGTCATCACCGTGAACAATGCCTTTCGCGACCAGGAAGCCGGCCATCCCGGCTATGGCGAGGAGGCGGCCTGGTTTGCCAAAACCGCCGAACGGGTGGACGGCAATGGCGAGACGATTGGTTACGACGCCGAGTTCCGCATTGCGATGGAGGAAATCGGCAATCCCCAGCCGGGCGATATCATTGGCTTCACTGTAGCCGTGAATGACGATGATGACGACGGCGAGGCCGAGCGCCAAATTATTTGGGTCGGGCGAACGCACAACGAAATCACCTACGGCAACCTCATCCTGGGCGGGCGGGATTACACAGCGCCTCAGGCGGCGGCAGTGCCGACTATCGACGGGCGGGTGAACGAAGAGGAATACGCCGGCGCCGAGGCCGTTTTGGTGAACCGATTTACAGGCATCTACGTCATCCCTGCCGGTGATGACAATTGGGAAGAGGGCGACCATGCGTTCACTTGGCGGGCGGTTCATGCTGCTGACGCCGTCTATGTGGGCGTTGAAGTGATTGACGACGACTTAAGGGATGACAGTGCCGGGGAGGGTTCGGAAGACGGCCAAACCTGGCAGGATGACAGCGTGGAGATTTTCTTCGACCCCGACGAGAGCAACGACTCGGGCCGCGGCGATCAAGAATTTGAAGGGCAGTATGTGATGACGGTCAACGGCGCCTGGCGTGATAACGAAGCGAACAATCCCACCTTCGGCGAGTCTGAGGATTGGTTCGCGGCGACGCGGGAGACGGCGGATGGCTATGCGATTGAGTTCAAGGTGAATAAGTCTGCTCTGCTGAATCCGAAAGACGGCACGGTGATGGGATTCAACATTGCCATCAACGACGACGACGGCGCCAATCGAAAGGCGCAGTTGAATTGGAGCGGCCGGCCGCACTCGGAGTTCACCTACGGCCGCATGACTTTGGAGGGCGAAAGCCGGCCGCCGGCTCTCAGCCTCGTGCGGAATGCCGAGGGAAGCCTCACTGTCGAGTTCGAGGGAACTTTGCAAGTGTCCGTCAGTGTAACCGGTCCTTGGGTGCCGGTTCCCTTGCCCAGCCCGATTACTGTCAATCCTGCCAACGCGACAGACCCGTTGTTTGCGCTGTTGCCCGATGCCCGGAAGATGCTCTACGCCAGAGCGGTGCGGCAATAAGCCGGTGGTTCTTCTTCTCCTTCGGGGGGAGTTTGAAGGAAACGGGTTTCGGCAGGCGGCGTGCTTCTGGAACTCGTTTTTCTGTTTTGTTTCAACGGAACCGATGGCGTGAATCCTTTCGCCGGAATGCGTGTGAGTTTGGGAAGAGGCATCCGCGTTGTTTGGGGCATCTTGGCGGGGAGTGTTCTCCCGCAGGCTTTGTCGGCGGCGAGCCTTGGGGGAGAGCCGCTGCAACCGCGCGAGGGCAGGCTGCCGGCACGGTTGTTCGAACGTCTTTCGGCAGCGGCAACGGACATTGACTTTCATCTGCAATTCCCGCCGGACGCGCCTTTTGATTTGTTGACGGATCAAACTTCCGGGGCTGGAGTGGCGATTGGTGATGCCGATGGGGATGGCTTGCCGGATATTTTCGTTACGCGATACGATCTCGGCAACCGGCTTTATCGGAATCTCGGCGGTTGGCGGTTTGAGGATGTTTCAGAAAGGGCCGGCGTGTCGGGCATGGGGGCTTGGTGCGGCGGCGCGGCGTTTGCGGACATTGATAACGACGGTGATTTGGATTTGTATGTTTGCGCATATGACGCGCCGAATTTGCTCTATCTGAACCGCGGGGACGGGAGGTTCGACGAACGAGCAGCTGCCTTTGGCCTCGATTATTCGGGCGCCAGCGTGATGATGGCCTTTGCCGATTACGACCGCGACGGCGACTTGGACGGTTACTTGACCACGCATCGGTTGAAGAAGGGCGGCCGGCATCTGCTGCCTAAATCCACCCGTGAAGCTGTCGAACGCGGGATTTTGGAAATCGGCCAAGGGCGAGCAGCAGTGCGGCCGGAGTATTCGGAGCTGTTCGCGTTAATGGACAAGGGGGGAGGCAGGCGGGAACTCATCATTGCCGGGCAACAGGATGTTTTGTTCCGCAACGAGGGCGCGGGGCAGTTTCGCGCAGTGAACGAAGAGGCTGGCATTCGCGGGGCGGGCATTGGTTTGGCGGCGGCTTGGTGGGATTACAACGACGACGGCTGGCCGGACCTTTACGTCAGCAACGATTACAAGGGTGCCGACCAGCTCTACCGCAACAACGGCGATGGCACTTTTGCGGAATCGGCTCGGACGGCGCTGCCGCATATACCGTGGTTTTCGATGGGAAGCGACAGCGCGGATATCAACAACGACGGCCGCATGGATTTTTTGGCGTCGGACATGTCGGGAAGCAGCCATTTCTCTCAAAAAATGGGGATGGGCAACATGGCAAAGAATCGGTGGTTTCTGCTCCGCTCCAATCCCCGCCAGTATATGCGGAACGCCGTGTTCGTGGCAACAGGCACAGAGCGCTTGTGGGAGGCGGCTGCGTTGACAGGCTTAGCCAACACCGATTGGACTTGGTCACCCAAGTTCGGTGATTTCGACCTCGACGGCCGGGTAGATTTATTCGTCTCCAACGGAATGTCGCGCGATTTTATGAACAGCGACCTGGCGGCAGCCGTCCGGGCACGGGAGGATTGGAAATGGCGGACAACGCCCATTCTTGAACAACCCAACCTGGCGTTTCGCAACCTCGGTGGCCTGTCGTTTCAATCAGTGGGCGCAGCTTGGGGGCTGGACCAAAAAGCGGCCAGTTACGGGGCGGCGCTGGCAGATTTGGACCGAGACGGCGATTTGGATTTAGCGGTTGTCGATTTCGGCCAAGCGCTCTCCCTCTACCGCAACAACGGCACGGCCGGAGCGGGATTGTTGATTCGGCTGGTTGGCCAAGCGAGCAACCGTTGGGGAATCGGCGCGAAGGTTGCGGCACAAGCGGGCAGCCTCACCGTGGCCCGCGTATTGACAGCTGCCCAAGGATTCATGTCCGCCAACGAGCCGCTGGTTCACCTCGGCTTTCCTGAAGCCCGCGCGATCGACCGGTTAGAAGTCCGTTGGCCCAGCGGCGTGCAGCAAACCTTCCACGATGTGCAACCGGGGCAATTACTGAAAATCCGGGAAGCCGGCGCCGTCCCGCCGAGCCGCTCACCGAAGAAAGAAACGCCCTGGTTTGTCGAGCGAACCCCGAAGTGGAACTGGAAGCACCGCGAGCGGCCCTTCGATGATTACCTGCAGCAACCCCTTTTGCCCTCCCGTCAATCTCGGCTCGGTCCGGGAATGGCAGCAGGAGATGTTGACGGCGACGGCGATGAAGACCTGTTCCTCGGCGGCGCGGCCGGGCAATCGGGAAGTCTGGCGTTAAAGCAGCCGGCCGGCTGGAATCTCATCACGGCTCCCTTCGCGCCGGATACCGAATCGGAAGATATGGGCGCCCTGTTTTTCGATGCCGACTCAGACGGCGACCCCGACCTTTATGTGGTGTCCGGCGGCGCGGAGAGCAAGCCGGGGAGCGAACGGTTGAAAGACCGCCTCTACCGGAATGACGGCCGGGGGAACTTTCAAAAAACGGCTGGTGTTCTGCCGGGCTTGGCCGTTTCCGGCAGCGTCGTGAGCGCAAGCGATTTCGACCGGGACGGCGATCTCGATCTATTCGTCGGCGGCCGCTCCACCCCCGGCCGCTATCCGCTGGCTGAGCCCAATCAACTGTTGCGTAACGACGGGGGGCGGTTTGCGGCGGTGGCAGATCGCCTGGCGTCGGGTCTTCGCCACTCCGGCCTGGTGACTGCCGCAATCTGGTCGGACATCGACAGCGACGGCTGGAATGATTTGCTGGTGGCGCATGAATGGGGAGCAATTCGAGTCTTTCGGAATCGTCAAGGGCGCTTAGCGGACGAAACGGAAGCCAGCGGTTTAGCCTCCCGGTTGGGATGGTGGAACGGCATCGTCAGCGG
The DNA here is from genome assembly GCA_965214825.1 of uncultured Pedosphaera sp. Lineage (GTDB taxonomy): Bacteria > Verrucomicrobiota > Verrucomicrobiia > Limisphaerales > AAA164-E04 > UBA2970. The sequence goes on along the minus strand of OZ243981.1, from coordinate 3,278,584 downwards.
CGATTTTGACCGCGATGGAGACATGGACTACCTCGCGTCCAATCGCGGACGAAACACGAAATATCACGGCAACAGCCGGCATCCCTGCGTGCTCTATTACGGCGATGTGGACGGCAGCGGCGTCCCCCACATCGTGGAGGCCAAGTTCGAAGGAGATGTATGCTACCCGGAACGCGGCAGAAGTTGCTCTGCCGCCGCCATGCCTTCGCTGGCGGGCCGCTTCCCCACATTCAGAAAGTTTGCCTTGGCCAGTCTCAGCGAGATTTACCCGAAGCCACAGCTGGCCGGCGCCCTGAAGCTGGAAGTCAACACGCTGGATTCCGTCCTCTTGCGAAACGACGGCTCTGGGCGATTTGCCGTCGAACCACTGCCACCTCTGGCGCAGATTGCCCCCGGCTTCGGCTTGGCGGCCGGTGAGTTCGACGGCGACGGCTGGCTGGATTGCGTCCTGGCACAAAACGATTTCAGCCCGCAACCGGAAACAGGCCGAATGGGCGGGGGGCAAAGCCTGGCACTGCAAGGCGGCACGGGCAGATTGCCGGAAGCAGTTTGGCCGGCGGCATCCGGGCTCTCCGTCACCGGAGACGCGAAATCCGCCGTGTGCAGCGATGCCAACCAGGACGGACTGCCGGACGTGTGGATCGCTCAAAATAACGGCCCCGTCAAACTGTTCTTGAATCAGAATGCCTTGAGGAATCGCTTCCTGGCCGTGCGATTGCAGGGGCGAACCGGCAACCCCAACGCCGTCGGGGCGCGAGTTACCGTTCATTGTAAAGACGCCAAACCGCAAACCCAGGAAGTCAATGCCGGCGCCGGCTACCTGTCGCAATCCACCCCGGCCTTATTCTTCGGAATGGGAGCGAACGCTGAACTGAAAGCCGTTGAAATCCGTTGGCCGGACGGTTCCCATTCCCGACATGCCCGCTTGCCTGCCGCCGGCGGAACACTGCAAATCGCGCAACCGAAGTGAAACGCCGGCCGCTCCACCGATAAAACCCGCAACACCGGCAAATTACAGCCCGAACACTTTCTGCATTTGCGTTCGAACCAAACGGAGCCGTTCGAGGCCGCCGCGGCTCACTTCCGCCGTCGCCCAACCGGTGAACCCAATATCGGCCAGCCCCTTTCGCACTTCGCTCCAGGGGAGATCGCCCTCGCCGATATCGGTGAACTTGTTGGCCGCCCGGCTGAAGCCTTTGACGTCCAGCTTCACGCAACGCCGGCCAAAGCTCTGAAGCCACTCGCGCGGCTGGCCATATTTCCAATGGTTCCCGATGTCGTAATACATGCCCACCCAAGGGCTGTTGAAACTGTCCACAAACCGGACGAACGCCTCCGCCGATTGTTCCGGCGGCGCCGGCTTGTCATGCTCGTAAAACATCTGATTCCAGACATTCTCAATCAAAATCGGCTGACCAAGCGCAGCGGCAAGCGGGAGGAGCTTTTGAATCTCCCGGCGCGCGCGCGCTTCAATCACCTCCGCCGGCCCGTCTCTGCCCCGGCCGATCACAATGAGAACGCCGTTGCCGCCGGCAGCATGGGACACCCGAATGCAATGCTCAATGTTGGCAGCGCCTTGTGCCCGGACTGCCGCCTTCTCGCTGGTGAGCCGTTTCTGCCAATGCTCATGATTGATGGCGTTGTGAACGAAAACGCCCGATTCCCGCACAGCTTCTCGCGCTTGGGCGGGCGTGTATTCCGCCGCCTGGTCCAAATCGACACCGTCAAAACCGGCCTCGCCTGCCAAGCGCAAACGCTCCGCCAAAGTCAACTTCTTCCCCTGCGCTTCCCGGGCAATCATGCTCAACTTGCAGGAAAGCAAAATCGTCTTTCCCCGAGGCGGGAGCACGATTTTCTCCGAATTCGTTTCTTCGGCGCGGCTGACGCCGGCAACGGCAAACGCGGAAACAGCTGCGGCTCCGGCAGAGAGGAACCCTCGCCGACAAAGTGTCGCCGGTTCTGCCCACGTGCCACTCTTCGAGTTAGATTGGTCTTTCATCAGATTATTTTCAGCAAATGTCTCTTCTCCTATACCCGAACCGCTCTCCGTGTCAAGCGTCAATCTGCCGGCCGCTCGATTTGCCGAAGAAACCCTAACTTGGCCGGCGGGAAATTGTCTCATTTTGCTCAGTCCGTATAAAAAGACGCAATTGCCGGCGATCAAATATTGGGCACTGCCGGGTCGAATTGGATAAAATAATTTTCTTTAACCCATTGATAACAAGCAACTTGTGATTCCGGTTCTCAAAAAAAATCTGAGTTGGCATTTCAGTTGCTGAAAAAAAATCGGAAGTTCAAAATTGGATTTGCCAAATGGCGGTTATGTATTATGAAGAAAATTGAAGCTATTATAAAGCCATTCAAGCTGGAGGATGTGAAAGAATCCCTCGGCGAGATTGGCGTGGAAGGGATGACCGTTTCCGAAGTCAAAGGGTTCGGTCGTCAAAAAGGGCATACAGAAATCTACCGTGGCAGCGAATACACGGTGGATTTCTTGCCAAAAGTGAAGCTGGAAATCATTGTCTCCGACGAGCAATGCAAACCGGCTTCAAATGCCATTGTTCAAGCTGCAAAGACGGGCAAAATTGGAGATGGAAAAGTCTTCATCAGCACGGTAGATGAAGCTATCCGCATTCGTACTGACGAGACTGGCGAAGCGGCGGTTTAATCGCAGAGAACCTCACATTTCAACTGTTTCTTTTAGAGATATGAAAAAACTATTGTCCTTTTTGTTTGCTATTGTTGTGTTTTCGTCCTTCTTCGTGGCGCCAAGTGTGCTCGGACAGGAAGAATCGGTGCCGTCCTACTCAACCAGCGAAGAGTTCCAGGAGTTGCCGTTGGTATATCCCAAGTTTATGGTGGATAATCTTTGGATTCTAATTGCCGCCGCCTTGGTGTTTATCATGCATCTCGGCTTCGCCACGTTGGAATCGGGGCTCACTCGGCAGAAAAATACGGTGAACGTGCTCTTCAAGAATGTGTTCATCATCTGTATCGGCATTCTAACCTACGCGCTCTGGGGTTTTAACGCCATGTATCCGGGCGAGCTTGGAACGTGGAATGGGTATTTTGCGTTTGGAAGTCCCATTGGTTTTGATGAGGATGTCGCCAATCTCACCGCGCAGTATGGTGATTATACCTACTGGAGCGATTTTATTTTCCAGGCGATGTTTGCGGCGACGGCGGCCACGATTGTTTCCGGTGCTGTTGCCGAGCGAGTGCGGCTTCCGTCTTTCATGATTTTTGCTATTTTGTTGGTGACGATTTCTTATCCGTTGACCGGCTCTTGGAAATGGGGATACGGTTGGTTGGAAGGCCTCGGATTCTACGACTTCGCCGGATCGTCGATTGTTCATGCTGTGGGCGGTTTTGCTGCTTTAGCTTGTGTGTTGTTGTTAGGGCCTCGCCGCGGCAAGTATCAGTCTGACGGCCGGATGCGTCCGATTCCCGGCCATAGTATGCCGTTGGCAACGATTGGCGTTTTCTTGCTGTGGTTGGGTTGGTTTGGGTTTAATGGCGGCTCGGTTTTGAGCGCGGACCCCGCCGGTGTTTCTTTGGTGTTTGTAACTACGTCGATTGCCGCCGCTGCGGGAGGCGTGGCGTCGATGCTGGCTTCGTGGCTGGTTTTGAAGAAGCCGGATTTATCTATGGCGTTGAACGGTGTCTTGGCCGGTTTAGTCGGAATCACGGCGGGCGCAGATTCCGTTTCTGTATTGTATGCGTTTATCATCGGCGTGCTGGCCGGCGTTTTGGTAGTATTCTCGATTATGTTCTTCGACAAGGTGAGAGTGGATGATCCGGTCGGCGCCATTTCAGTGCATGGCGTCTGCGGTATTTGGGGCACAATCGCCGTGGGAATTTTCAAAGATTTTTCACCAGATGAATTGGAAAAGGGGGCAGGATTGCTGACTCAAATTCTCGGCACTTTCGCTATTTCAGCCTTCACATTTATCTTCAGCCTGGTCGTCTTTGGAATCATCAAAGCAGTAATAGGCATCCGAGTTTCCGAAGAGGAAGAGTCGGAAGGGTTGGACATCGGCGAGCATGGCATTGAGGCTTACCCGAACTTCCAGAGCGCTTCTGAAATGTAACGCACTGGCAGTTCCTGCAAAACCGAGCTCAACGGCCGGCGAGAGCGATTTCGCCGGCCGTTTTTTATTGCGCCGAGAAAATCTCCTTCTAAGGTTCACAAACGCTTGTCAGAGAGCGGCATGATGCGGCAAACTGGCGGCGTTTGATTGGCAATGGCGAAAAATGAACAGTCCCGGTTGAGCATATCAACCGAACATCAACGCGCCCATCACCAAAAATAAAAAACCGGAAAATCTCAGGCCGCAAACATAACGAAGGATTCAACAAAACTCAAGTTGCAAAATTGTGAAAATCAAAGCGGAACAAATATTCGAGGAGTCTGTTCAACCCGCTTTCAGGCCGACAATCTCCATCAACTTGCCGTAATTGCTAACGACATCATATTTAACGCTGTCATTTTCAATCCTCCGCCTGATTACGCCAAAAAACTTGCGCGCGCACTCGATCTTGGTCTCTTCGATTTTGTGAAGCTGCATGGACAACATCGATCCCTTCGTCTCCGCAACAAAGTAAATGTATTTGACTCGATTCTTATTAAAAGAAATCACCCAATCCGAGTTGTAGTTGCCGACCGGTGTCGAGATTAGAAAACCGCGGGGAAGTTTCGCATAAACAACCACCTCATCGCTACCGTCAAGATTCTCAGCAAACTCACGCTCCACCTTCGAGTCAGTAATGGCATAATCGTAGACATGTTTTTTGAGCTTTCGTGAAATCCTGTCTGCTTTGATTGACAGTGAATATGTCAACATCATATTGGCCGTTGGTTTCATTATATTGAAGTTTATCTATGATCATCGTTACCTGTTGCTCATTGATAATGCGGGAAACCTCTGCAATAAGATGTTCAGGATTCTGCTTAAACTGATCAAAAACATTCGACGTCACACCCGCTAATATCTTGGCAATCGTCTCGCGCATCAGGTCAACTCTCCCGGACACGTTTTCGACCAGGTCGTATTGGGCTGCTGAGTGAACGGTTTTGCCGAACTCCGTTGTCATTTGCTCCGGCACAAATCCATCACCCTGTTGCAACTGTTCATCTTCGATTGCATCCCTTTGAACTCCCGTCTGAACTCTGTATTGAAGCGGGGTAACTTTTAATTCTTTCTCTAACGCATCGATGCTTTTTTCAACAAGTTCATTTGAATTAAACTTAACCTGATAGACTGCTTTGTGATTGATCCTCGACAAAGCTCCCGGAAAGCTTTTTTCTTAAAATTTGAGTTTAACGGGTTTGTCGCAAGGCATCGCTAAATACGTTGTCAATCAGTTCAAAAATTGCCTTGGCATATGGTTTGAGATTATTTGGCAAGGCTGCCAGTTCGCGTGCTTCTTTTACTTGGTGATAATCCTTTGTGATGTGATCATCAAAATCGGTATAATTGCTCTGTATCAGATAAGTGCAAATCCCTTTTGCTATTTTCTAGGTTATCTCGACTTTCCCTTCCTCCGTGTCGCATTGGCTTTGAGAACATTCGCGTGAGGTACTTCGTTTGCTCGCTTACCATTCCATATTTGAGAAGGAACGTTGATGATGTTATTTTAGATTTTTCTTTAATACATTTAAGTTTACCTGATGAATGGAAATAAAATTCCTTGACAACTTGTCCTTTACTATCAATAACCTTTTTACCCTGAAACCATTTTTGCATCTGATTTTTTTGTGTCCAACCGGCTGAAAGTGTAACTGGATAGACCGTCTTGTTTCCACGTGCCTCAAGTTTTCCCTCAACAACAATTACTTTTTCTGATTTGCCAAGAGTCCCTGTTAATACTGTCTTATCCGGCGCATCAAAACGAACTCCGGCTGGAAACATGAATTCACTTGCGGGGCTGCCTCGTGAAATTTTCTTTAAAGCACCCATTTCAATCAATCCCTCTCCACAGGAGATATTTTTATGTTTGTTGAAGTCTTTAACATAAAGCAAAACATACTCATGATAACGTTTGAATAATCCTTATTGCTGTGAGTGCTGCTTATTCCAAACAAGACACGTAATAAAATTTTCCTGACCGAAGATTTTATCGCAAAGTTTGCGGAAGTTATGGGCTTCGTTGTCGTCGATGGGAGATGAAGAATGACGCCGTCTTCTGCCAGGAGGTTGTGGGCGAGGTCTCAGGCGGGAGTACATCATGCTGAGCCAATCAGAGTGGAATCGACCATTGCTTTCCTTGTTGTCAACAAGGCGTTCGCCGTTTTCGTTGCGCTGTCCCGTCTTTTTTCGTAATCCGTTTTGTTGATTATGAAGTTGTCTTGGTAGATGCGATCTTTGCCAGTGTTGTAAGGTGGGTCGATGTGGATCACTTTGACCTTGCCAAGATAAGTTTCCTGCAACAGTTTGAGTGCTTCGAGGTTGTCGCCTTCGATAAAGATGTTACGTGTGGTGTCGAAGTTGATGCTCTATTGGCGGTGAGCAGCGCTTCTCGTTTGCTTGACCAGTTAAGTTGATAACGTTCTTCGGGGCCTTCGACAATGCGGCCGGGAAAGAGTTTGCGTATTTTGGCGATGTTTTTCCCGGCCAGGTTTGGTGAGCGGCGTTTCCATTTTTCCATTTTGGCAGCTTTTCGGTTCATCGGCCTTTTGGCGGAGAAGGATAGTTGAAAGTTCCTGAGGTGTCAAGGTCGGATTTCGCAATAAGTATCTACAGGCTTTTGGGGTTTTGGAGGGGGGTTGATGGCGATTCAGCTGGGGCTACCGAAAGCTAGGGGATGCGGCGGGCGGCGACTCGCGTACGGCGAGCTTGCCCGTGACGACATCGGCAATCAAGCGCGTGCGGTATTCCTGTAGCAATTCGATCCGACGGCGAGCGCGGGCAATGGCAGCTTCGATCTCGGCGGTAGCCTTGTCAAGATACTCGACGATGGCGGTTTGTTCAGGGAGGGGTGGTAGAGCCAAGCTTAATCTTCGATACCTTGAAGCGCTGAAGTTTTCAATCGTAGTCTTGATGACACGGCTATGAATTTGGTCCCAATAAGCTTTAGATTCTGTCCAATAAGAAGCCCACGCTGAGATAACTTCCTTTGATGGACACCACCTGACTAAATAGCCAGCGAAACAGGCCAACTCGCTATCAGTGTGCAAATATGCTTTGCCATAAGTAGCTCCTACTGTAGCCATCAATAAATCCCCATCTTTAACACGGGCCACCCGCATAAACTCCGGTGGCAACGACGCCTGACCTGATTTCTTTAACTTACGCTGATCTGTAATATCAGTAATCCTAATGTACCGAGGCCAGTCTTTACGAAAGGCTTGTGCACTCTCGCCAACTCCATTTTTGATGGGTGTTCGTGATAACTCCCGTAATCGCCGCACTTCCCAATGTGCTGGCACGTCGCCGAGCCATTCGATGCCGGAGGGCTTGTAGGCGGGATAGGGTTGGCCGGTTCTTACATCTATCCGACCCGTGACGACATCGGCAATCAAGCGCGTGCGGTATTCCTGCAGCAATTCGACCTGACGGCGAGCGCGGGCAATGGCAGCTTCGATGTCGGCGGTGGCCTTGTCAAGATACTCGACGATGGCAGTTTGTTCGGAGAGGGGGGGAGTCACCACCTTGATAGCTGAGAAGTCTGGAGTGTATAGTCGATTGAAGCCGTCCCCAATACCTTTTGAGCGTCTTGCGAACTCGCCCACCAGCAAGGGGGTTCTGAATAAACTCTCAAAAAATGGGGGGGATATGGAGGGGACCACCGGAACAAAAATGCTGTAGTCTGGGCTTATGTGACCATCGATATTCGATACGGCGAACATCCCCGACCACGCTTGCATCCTGTTCATCACGATATTTCCGGGAGAGCATTGCTTATACTTGGAGGTGTTTTCCGCGCTCGCAGGACGGTTGGCAATGTCAGCTTGGGGGACTATCCCTCTCTTGCGAGTGAGCGAAAGCAGGGGCCCCTTTCCTCCTCGGTTATCGGCCTCTCGGAATATAGTCTTTATCCGCCGCACTTCCCAATGCGCTGGCACGTCGCCGAGCCATTTGACGCCGGAGGGCTTGTAGGCAGGATAGGGGTTGAGGTGATATTCACTATCCCGTGCACGGCTCTTCCGTTTCGGCGATTTGTGCCCAGGAGTACTGGGCTGGTCTTTTCTCATGCTGACAGGTTGTTTGACATTTTCAAAGGTTTTTAATTTTCGGTTCAGCGCGGGGCACAGGCGGCGCCGGCTTGCCGCCTGCAAGCAGACATCTTGTCTGCCCCACATCTCTCCCCCCGACAAGGGAGATTTACCGCTGATTTCTCTTTTTTTGTTAAGGGAGGTGACCATCAACCGGCAAAGCAGCCGGTGATGAAGGCGCTGAATGCGTTGGGGTTGTTACGGTAATTGTATTTCCAAGTGGCTTCGGAGAGGTAGAGCTGCATGTCTTCTTTGGAATAATGGTGGTGGCTGCCATACCAAGCGCGTTTGAGCAGAGACCAAAACCCTTCAATCGTGTTGGTGTGGACATCCCCCAGCGCGTAGCGAACGGCATGACGCACGACTTTGTGTTCCACGCCAATGGCGTCAATGTTGTGGAACTCCCTGGCTTCATCCGTCATCAGGCGAGTCCGTTTTTTGTGCAGCCAAGTGGCCATCAGGTGCCGAATGTTGGTGCGCAAAGGCGTCCCGGGCGGGTGTTTGACTTGAGCTCTGACTTGGCCCCCCCGTTCCACCGCGCCAATCACCAGTGTTTTGTCGGAATATCTGTCTCTGGGTGGACGATTTGCGAAATGTTTGTTCGGTTTGCGGGGGCACCCTCCGGTGAAGGTTTCGTCGGCCTCCACAATCCCCCGCAAGAGTTTCTTGCTGCGCATCTGCCCCATTGCCAGTCGCACCCGCACTTGCAGATACCACGCCGAGGTCTGGGTCATCTCCAAATCGCGGGAGAGTTGCCAGCTGGAAAGGCTTTTCTTGGTGTTGAGGATGAGAGCAATGGCCAAGAACCATTTTTGGAGGGGGATTTTGGTTTTCTGGAAGATGGTGCCGGAAAGGACGTTGAAACTGCTCTTGTAAGCATGGCAATTCCACCGGCCAATGCGGTTTTTGTCCTTCTTTTTGGCGACATCATGGCTGTTGCAGAGGGGGCATTGGGGTTTGCCGTGCCAGCAGACGGTCTCCAAATAGTCCAAGCAAGCTTGCTGGTTGGGAAAGCGTTCAAAGACTTTGATTAAGTTCATCCGCACACCGTATCAAGCCATCGAAACTTTGTCAAGCCTGTAGATACTTATTGCGGATTTTTTTCGTTTTTGTTGGTTGTGTGATGGATGGGCGCGGTGTGGGTGTGGGGTTAGGCGTGATTGAGGGATTGGCGTTTAGATGGCCGTAAAGTGGGTTGTAGGAGCTTCTGTTGCGCAAGTAATGGGACGGGAGCGGAGAATGGGTTGGGATGCGTTCTAGAGGCTATTCTGTGCGTTTTAGTGGGATTGGCGTTTAGAGGGCTGTAAAGGGCGTTGTGTGTGCTTTGAGCGCGTAAGTGGACACGTATCGGAGGGTGGGGTTGGATGCGTTTAAGGCGGCGTTGTGGGCGTTTTATGGGCATTGTGGCTTTGAGGATGTGTGTTGGAATGCTGGGTTGGCTGTGGTTTGCAGCGAATGTGTATCGGGATTGACGGTTTGCGCAGAGAAGGGAAGCCAGTGAGCGACAGGAAATTGCCTCCGAAAGGGTTGCTGTTGCAAGGGGTGAGCGACGGCGGGTTTGGGCATCGGCGTGGCGGTTGAGCGGCGTTGGGGGCGGTTGGCTGGCGATGGGGGCAAGGTGTGCGGAAAAGGCTGTAGAGGGCGTTGTGTGTGCTTTGAGCAATGCTGTTGTATCCGTTTATTGGGCTAATGGTTGGGATGCGTTCTAGGCGGTGTTCTGCGCGTTTTAGAGGCGTTGTGCTGGCAAATCTCTGTCTGTCGATGGGCTGAAATTGCTTTGCGGAAGGGTGGTGTAGCCGTTCGAGGGGGTGTGTTGAGGGGGCCAAGCGTGGCTTGGATTAACGGCGAGGGTGGCTTGCGCCACACTCGCGAGTTGGGTTGCCAATGCCTCTGGTGACGCTGCCGCTTCTAAAGGCGTCCGACGAGGGACATGGGGAGGTGGGCAGTGAGCGGTGGGAGGTGGCTTGGCAGCACTCGCGATTGGGAGAACGGGAAGGGGAAGGAATTCGGAAGGGGCAGTTGCTCGGCGGGGGGTGTTGGGGGGCCAAGCGTGGCTTGGATTAACGGCGAGGGTGGCTGGGAGAACGGGAGAAAAACTTTTTCCGGGTTAACCTTTCAACGGGACACGTTTTCAAACAGAAAAATGCGGATTTGCGGAAATATTGTGCGAAGAAAAAAATGTTACAGCGTAAGTTGTTGATAATAAAGGACTTATGGAGAGTGTAACATTTGGCCTCAAAATCCAAAACAAAGCGTTACACGCTTTAAGTTGTTGATAATAAAGGACTTACAAAAGCCTGTAACGCTTGTAACGCTTGTAACGCTTTATTTTGGGCTCATGTGTCTCTTAACGAAAAAGTGAGGGAAGCAGAAACGCCAGTGAGGATGAGCCTGATTTTTATTTTTACGTGTGGGGGAGGCATTTTAGGCGTTACAAGCGTTACAAGCGTTACAAACGCTAATTTTACTGCTGGCCTGTACGTATTTTATTTTTTAAAAAAGTACGTAAAGTACAATAAAAATATATATATATATGGGCTGCTGGCTGTTTGGTTTGCTTACGGATGGGCTTGCGAAATTTTGTAACATTTTCTGTAACGCTTTTGGGTGAAATGTTACAAAATGAGCCTAAAAATGAGAAGGAGAGGTGTTACAGTGTTACAAAATGGCGTAAAAGCGTTCCAAGAGGCGTTACAAGCGTTACAAAATCTGTAACACTTGTAACGCTTGTAACGCTTCATTTTCGGTTTTCGATGTCGAAAAAGCCAGAAATTTTTTTTAAGTTTGGGGTTGACAAAGGTTTTTGCGTTGATATTTTGGTGTTTTTGCGATGAAAAAGCGATTTACGGTTGGGTTGGACCCGGAGTTGAGGCAACCGCTGATGCGGAAGGTGGCGTCGATTAACCTGAAATTGAGCGAGGATTCAGAGGAATTTATTTCGCTCCATCGATATGTTTCAGATTTGTTGGCGCGTGATCTGGGGGTGACATATGAGTTTGGCGGACAGCGGGTTGGGTCGCATAAAGCAGACGGGCCACCGCTAGATGCTTGCCGCTCGGAAACTGCCAAGGCCGCCATTCGGTCGCCGAAGGGACGCCGAGAGATTCCTATCGTGATGCACGTCAAGGAACTGGTATCCATCGCCAAAGAGCAGCATATGCGACTGACATATGACGACATCAACAATGCCTTGCCCGAAGATGTTACGCCCGAAGAAATGGAAGAAATGAAGGCCCGCTTGGACAGCTTTGAAGTTGAAATCGTCGAGCAGGCCGAAATTGACCGCCTCAAGAAAAACGATCAGGAAGATGATAAGTGATCCTGAAGATGACACCCAGCGGTGTGGCGGATGATTCTGTCTGTGATGTTGATTTTTAAGCGTTATGGCGTCTATTCCCAATTCGGTTAAAGAGCGACTGTCTCTGCTGGAGTATTTGCGGAGTGATGGCGTTGAGCTAAAGGGCATTGGCACACAGATGAAGGGGCGATGCCCTCTGTGCCAACGGGGAAAGGACGCTTTTTGGGTCGATATTGCCAAGAGTGTGTTTAAATGTTTTGCCTGCCAAGCTGCTGGCGACATTTTCGAGTATGTCAAGCTGCGGGATGGGGTTGATTTTCGAGCTGCGCTGGAAACTTTGGCTGTTGCCGCGGGTTTAGAGGATGAATTGGCGGCAGAGGGTGCGGCATATGTGCGTTCGTTGCGTGAAAAGCGGTCCCAGAAGGGCGCTGATTCGTTAAAGAAAGGCCCTGTTTTGGCGGAGCCGGAGGTGATTTCGGCGGGGAATGAGCTTGAGGAGACAGATTCCGATGAGATTTCATCGAAAAGCACGGAGAGTTCTCCTGATAATGACATTTCCCCGCCATTTGCCGCTTCGGATGAGGATAAATGGGGTTCTTTTGAGAAAAAAGCGCCGACGCCATTCGTTTTGTTGCGCCGATTTTACGAAAAGTTGGCGTTAAGTGACGCGGATGCCAAGATTTTGTTTGAAAAGCGTGGGCTAGACAGCCGAACTGCCGATAAGTTGGGCTTTAAGTCGAGCGAATCGACGAATCAAGAGATTATTGAGGCAGTTGGAGCTGATTTTGGCGTCAGAGAGCGGTATTGGAGCGGCCTTTTTCGTTACGGACGGGACAAGGAACTGAAACCAAACGCCCAGTTTTTTGGCTACGGGCTTACCGGCGAGGAAACAAAGGATGGCACGGGCAAGAATGTGGCGGAGTGGGGCTGGACGCACCCTGTATTGATCCCATTTTTTGACAGACAAGGAGATTTGGTTCGATTGTCGCCGCACAAAGGCGGCGGCCAGTCGGTTCGGGGGATTGGCTTTGATTTCACCCGCCAAAGGTTGTATGTGCCACGTGAATGCGGGAAGAAAGACGCATTCAAGCCAAAGACTGTGGTGATTTGTGAGGGCGCGTTCAAGGCCGCGGCGGTATGGCAGGTGATTGGGGCGGGTTCTGGCTTGGACGCGAAGGAGCAGGTTGGTGTTTGCGCTTTGCCGGGCATTCAAATGGCCAAGACTCTGTGGGTGTGGTTTGATTTGTGTGAGTATTTGGATTTTATTTTACCGAGTCGGGTCATTGTCGTGTTTGACAATGAAGAGAAGGGTGATCCGAAGTTGCCGGGTTACAATCCGAAGATGGAAAAGCGGCATGATGCCGCGATTTGGACGGAGGTATTGGCAATGCGCCTGCGCAAACGCTTCCCTTTGTTCGATGTTCGCGCTGGCATTTTGCCGGATGAATGGCGTGACGAAAAAGGGAAGGCGGATTGGGACGGTTATTTGGCCAACGCCGCAAAGAAGTCGTCATAGTCGTCTTCTCGAAATAAGTATTTAGAGGCTTCGTTAGAAAAATGATTGACAACGGAACAGATTGTGTTCGGTTGATGGCGATGGATGGAGGAAATGCCAAAAACTTTCGCGCTGTGCGGTTGCGATTGCGGCCAAATAAAATGGCCAAGCAGCGTATTGACGGCATCATCGATGCTAGCCGCTTTGTTTGGAACCATTTCTTGGGCGAAAATCAAAAGGTTTGGCTGCGGTATCTGAAAGGGAAGAAGATACCTTGGTGCTCCGCTTCATTAGAAAAGCCCAAGTTTCAAAGCTTTTTCGATCTGTGTCAGCAATTCCGTGAGTTACGAGAAAAAACAGAGTGGCTGCAAAAAACATCGGCCAACCCTGTGCGATTAATCCTCGATCGGCTAATCCTTGAAGGATAAAACTAAAGGCATCCCAAATTTCAAAAGCCGTTACGCCAAGAAGCAATCATTCAATATGGATTGTGTCATGACACGAGTGAACGGCGACCAGATTCGCGTCCCTGGCGCCAAAGGCCATCCAAAGATTTGGCTGCGAATGCATGGCAACAACAATTATGAGGGCAAAGTCTTCAAACGCGCCACCATCCATAGGGAATGGAATAAGTATTATGTCACTTTGCTCTACGAGGTTGAGGAAACTAGGGAAGACAACGACCAAAAATGGGGCATTGACAGGAATATCGATAACTTCACAACCTTTAACGGGCAACACGCCACGATTGTTGGCCACCCAAATGTCGAGCATTTAGATAAAAAACGGAGGCGCTTGCAGAGGAAGCTCAAACGTCAGCAAGAACGAAGCAATCGTTACTCTCGCCCAAAGCGGCGCATTCGTCGAGTGGCTGCCCGGATCAGCAACACATTCAAAAATTTCTATCACCATTGGTCTAAAGCATTGGCCAACAGCCAAGTGTTCATTGAAAGCTTGAACACAAAAGGCATGAGCCAAAGCGCGATTAGCGAACTAAACAGGCTCATACAGCAATCGCAGTGGGCAAAGTTCCAATGGATGTTAAGCTACAAAGCTTTTAAGTTACACGAAGTCGATCCCGCATACACATCACAAACATGTAGTCGCTGCGGGAAGATTGGCAATCGCGACGGGAAGAGGTTCTACTGTGGTGAATGCGGTTGCGAACAGCACGCGGATAGCAATGCCGCAATCAATATTTTGGCCAGGGGAATGAGGTCACTGGACGTGGGAAAAGCAGAATCATCTGCTGGAGCGTCAATGTAGCTATAGGCAAGCCTATGAATACTTATTCCGACAACAAATGAAATCGACGCTAATTATATGATGACTCTGACAGAACTACTGCTTATTATTATCATTCTGCTCGTTGGAATCCACTTTGGTTTTTACTTGATTCAGAGGCGAAAGACGAAAGCGGATGAAATAAAAGCCGCCATGCAAGATGAGTTTCGCCTCTCGCGGGGGGAAACAACCCAACAGTCGATGGGGGTGATTCAAGCAGTTGCCACCATGTCAGGGAAGTTGTCCAACCAACTCGACAAGCTGATGTCTTTGAACAAGGAGATGGGCGAATTGGCTCCTGGTGTGAAAGCTTTGAATCGGGTGTTTTCGAATATCAAAACTCGCGGCACTTGGGGTGAAGTGCAACTCGGAGAGTTGCTGGATCAAATCCTCATCAGAGACCAATATGTCGCTAACTTCAAACCGCGGCCTAATTCTAGGGAAATTGTGGAGTATGCGATTCGTATGCCCGGAGGAGATGACGGAAATATTTGGTTGCCGATTGACGCGAAGTTCCCCACGGCGGATTATGAGCGGTTGCAGGAGGCTGTTGAATCCGGTAATGTCGAGCAAGCCAATCAAGCGACTAAAGACCTTAAATCAGTTATTATAGCTCAAGCCAAGAATATTAACAAATATATTGTGCCACAGCGGACGACGGATTTTGCTATTATGTTTTTGCCGTCGGAAGGGTTGAATAACGAGGTTACTCGAGATGCGAATGTGCTCCATATATTGCAAAACGATCATCGGGTAGTGCCTGCGGGACCAGTGACTTTGGCCGCGATTGTGAACGGTTTGAGAATGGGCTTTCGCTCACTCGCCATTGAAAAGCATTCCAGTAAGGTGTGGAAGGTGTTGTCGAAATTCAAGACGAAGTTCCTTAAATTCGACAATGAGATAGCCAATGCGCAGAAGAATCTAATGACACACTCTAACACTCTTGAAAAGCTGGCAGCGAATACCCGCGCCATTAATAAAGAACTAAAAGATGTGGACGAATTGCCCATCAACGAGAACTCCGAGGCTTCACCAGAATCACCACAATCAGAATTCCTGCATTCTAATAACCAACCGCAATGAAAAATACTCATTCTGAAAAACTGGCGGCATTCCGTGCGGGCGACAAGTCTGCTTTGCGAGGCGCAAACTTGCAAGGAGCTAACTTGTCAGGTGCTGTCTTAAACGGCGCAGACTTGCAAAAAGCTAACCTGACATGTGCAAACTTGCAAGCGGCTGACTTGAATCACTCAAACTTAGAAAAAGCAGACTTGACGAAAGCTAGCTTGGAAGGAGCAAAACTACAAGCAAACCTGAAACAGGCAAAACTGATTGGGGCAACCTTGATAAAAGCGAACCTAGCGGGCGCGAACCTGAAGGAGGCAGACTTAATGTTTGCGACCATGATTAAAGCAGACCTACAGGGTGCTAACTTGGATTACGCAAAATTGAAATGCGCTAATTTATGTCAAGCAAACCTGCAAAAAGCAAAACTGAATTGGGCAATCTTGATAAAAGCGAACCTAGCGGGCGCAAACCTGAAGGAGGCAGACCTATCTTTTACAATTCTGATTAAAGCAGACCTACAGGGTGCCAATATGGACTATGCAAAATTGAAACGTGCTAATTTATGTCAAGCAAACCTGCAAAAAACATCCTTGCAAGAGACTGACTTTATTGGAGCGATCGGTTGTTGGGCTTTATTATTGCAACAATTACATGGAGGCAAAGCGCTAGGACAAGAGCGGGAGGAGGCATATAGAGAAACTGCATTGCACGAGGCGTTATTAAATGCGGCAAACTTGGAAGAGGCAAATATGGATGGTAAAAAAACAAAATCAGCAGACTCAGACAAAACAAATCATTTGCGTTGGAAAGACCACTTTTCGATAATATGAGATTTTGGCGCCATCCACAGGTGTGCCATCAGGCCATGAGGGGTGAAGCATCCTTGTGGCATTCTGAAAAACGGCAAGGCAATGGATGTTAAGTTACAAAGCTTTTAAGTTACACGAAGTCGATCCCGCATACACATCACAAACATGTAGTCGCTGCGGGAAGATTGGCAATCGCGACGGGAAGAGATTCCACTGTGAGGCATGCGGTTGCGAACAGCACGCGGACAGCAATGCTGCAATCAATATTTTGGCCAGGGGAATGAGGTCGCTGGGCGTGGAGGCAGGGTTACCTGCCTGTGAAGCGTCAATGTAGTCTATAGGTAAGCCTATGAATACTTATTCCGTCGGATTTGTGTGAAAGGGATTGGCGGCGCTGGAAGTTTTTGGCTCGCGCTGGCGAGTGATGGGGTGTAGGGTGCCAGTGTTTTATGAGTGAGCGATTGAAAGTTTTATGTGTTGGCGCAGGGAATATGGGGCGGGCTCATGCCTTGGCGTATCATCGGATTTCTAAGTTTGAGATTGCCGGGATTGTAACGCGGTCGGCGGCATCGCGGGGCAAGTTGAATCGTGAATTGGGCGGAGGGTATGCGGAGTTCGGCGATTTTGAAGCGGCGTTGGCGGCGACGCGGCCGGAGGTGGTGAGCCTCTCAACCTATCCGGACACGCACGCGGTTTATGCTTTGGCGGCGCTGGAGGCCGGAGCGCATGTCTTCATCGAGAAACCGCTGGCCGAGACGGTTGCGGAGGCGGAGCGCATTGTTGCCAAGGCCAAGGCTGCCGGGAAGAAATTAGTCATCGGTTATATTCTGCGGCATCATCCTAGTTGGATGAAGTTTGTGGAGATTGCCCGCACGTTGGGGAAACCGTTGGTGATGCGGATGAATCTCAACCAGCAATCTTCCGGCAAGGAATGGGAGACGCATAAGAGCTTGGCGTCGTCGATTTCACCCATTGTTGATTGCGGCGTTCATTACGTGGATGTGATGTGCCAGATGACCCGCTCGAAACCTCTCCGCGTTTCAGGGCTAGGCGCCCGGTTGAGCGATGAACTGCCGGTGGGCAAGATCAACTACGGGCATTTGCAAGTGACGTTCGAGGATGGCTCAGTCGGTTGGTATGAAGCTGGATGGGGGCCGATGATGAGCGAGACGGCGTTTTTTGTAAAGGACGTAGTAGGGCCGAAGGGATGCGTGAGTATCGAGGCACGCAAGGCGGGAAGCGAAGGCGCGTCTGCGGACATCGGTTCGCATATCAAGACAGAGTCGCTCCGCCTGCACTATAGCGAATTGAACGCGGCCGGGAAGTTTGCCCGTGCGGATGAGTGGATTGATATGCAAGATGAACCGGATCACGACGCACTCTGCCATCGAGAGCAATTATATTTGCTTGAGGCGATTCAAAAGGATTTGGATCTTGCCGCTCATAATGAAGATGCGGTTCATTCGATGCGCATTGTCGCAGCGGCTGATGAGTCGTATCAAACAGGGCGCACGATTCAGATTTAGTATACAAGGTTTTAGCAAACTTTTTCACTTGGCAGATTGGCAATGTCAAACAATGGGAAGAATTGTTGCCACAGTGGATATAGAGAACCCGGACGAACCAGGCCGGTTCAAAAAGATAGATGCGCTGGTTGATACCGGAGCAAGCTACTTGACTTTGCCTTCAGCCTGGAAGGAGCTGTTCGGCTCTTTTGAGACAGAGGAGGCTATCGAATTACAAACCACAACGCAGGAAGTGGTCACAGGTGTCATATGCGGCCCCGCTAGAATTAAGGTGGAAGGGTTTCGGGTGATTTACAACGAAGCGCTCTTTCTGGATAATGAGACCGGAGAACGGCGAGTACGAACCGTTGCTAGGTTATACGGCGTGGCAGTGGATGTGGTTGAGCACCGGTTGATTTCCGTGAAGTAATGGATGCGAAGTTTTGCCGGGTGGATCGCGCTGACACGCTGCGGCTCGGCTGTTAGTAGTCCCGCCCTTTGTTCGAGCGTTTGCAGGAGGCGATCCAGTCCGCTAGTTGTTTTTTCATCACTGTTGTTATATCGGGTTGTTCGTGGGTGAGGTTTGCGGATTCTCCGGGGTCGGCGAGGAGGTCGTATAGCTCGATTTTGGCGCGGGCGAAGTTGCCTTGTTTGGCGCTGAGGGCCAGCAGTTTGAAGCGGTTGTTTTGGATGGCGGCGGCGTTTTTGGTTTGGAAGGCGATGGGTTTGGGGCGTTGGCGCATTTCGCCGCGGATGAGTGGCATGAGGCTGATGCCGTCGAGAGGACGGTTGGGTGGGAGGAGGCCGAGGGCATCGAGGATGGTCGGGAGGTAATCGCTGGTGACGCAGGGGATTTCAGTGATGCGAGGGGACTGGATTTGGTCCGGCCAGATGAGGATTGCGGGGACGCGGATGCCGCCTTCGTAGAGGCTCCGTTTTCGTCCGCGAAAGGGACCGGCGGAGCCGGCGCCGGTTTGGGCGGTGCTTTCTGGTCCGTTGTCGGAGCAGTACCAGAGCATGGTGTTGCGGTCGATGCCGAGGGTGTTGAGGTGGTTGCGGAGGCGGCCTATTTGGTGGTCGAGCGCGGAGAGGCAGCCGTGGTAATGCTGGCCGTAAAGTCCGTGCGGGTGTTTGGGGTAGAGGTCGCGGTGGGTTTTGTCTGCCACTACGGGGGTGTGTGGGGCGTGGAACCAGATGACGGCAAGGAAGGGTTTTTGGTCGGCATGCGCTCGGCTGATGAAGTGAACGGCGCGGTCCATGATGAGTTGGGAGTCGTCTCCTCGGAGTTGTTTTTTGGGGACTTGCTGGCCGGGGCCGGTCCAGTAGGCCGTGCCGAAGAAGCCGCCTTGGGGGATGTTCGGTTTTGCTTCTCGCGCGATTTTGGGCGGGTTTTGCATGGGGTTGAAGGTGGGCACTTTGGATTCGGTGGAGAAGCATTCGTCGAAGCCGTTTTCCCAAGGGGGGGAGTAGTGGGCAGCGCCTTTTGTTGTGCCGCCGCGGTTGGCGTCTTTTGTTGTTTTTGTCAAGGTGCCGAGGTGCCATTTGCCGAAGTGCCCGGTTGTGTAGCCGGTGTTTTTTAGGGCTTCGGCGAGGGTAATTTCTTCGGTTTTGAGGTGGCCTGAGTTGGCGGCATAGATGCCGTAGCGGTAGGGGTGCCGTCCGGTGAGGCAGCTTCCGCGAGTGGGGCTGCAGACGGGGGCGGCGGCATACCAGCGGTTGAAGCGGATGCCTTCGGCGGCCATTTGGTCGAGGTGTGGGGTGTGAAGGAAGGGGTGGCCTTGGTAGCCGGTGTCGCCCCATCCGTGGTCATCGGCCATGCAGAGGATGATGTTGGGGCGTTTTGGGGTTGGTGTGGCCTGGAGGGCAAGGGTGGCGGCGAAGAGCACGGCGAGCAGCAGGGGAAGGGTGAAGAGGGTTTGTCGGCGGATTTTGGGAGTGGTCATGGTGGCAGTGGTGCTTTTGAGGAAGGCGCGGCGGGAGGTCTTTGTTGCAGTGTTCATGGGTTGTTGAGTGGTCTTTGGGTTTGGCAAGGGGCTCATCGTAGGCCGACGGCCGCTTTGGCGCAAGGCGGGAGGGCAACGGGGCAGGCTAGGGTTTCGGTTTCATCTGGGGGAAGAGGATGACGTCGCGGATGTTGTCTTGTCCCAGGAGCGTCATGCAGAGCCGGTCGATGCCCATTCCCATCCCGCCGGCGGGCGGCATCCCGTGTTCGAGGGCGATGAGGAAATCTTCATCGAGTTTTTGTTGTTGGCCGCCGGCTTGTTGTTCCAGGCGTTGGCGCTGTTGGATGGGGTCGTTTTGTTCGGTGTAGGCAGGGGCGATTTCCTGGCCGTTGATACAGCATTCGAAGACTTCAACGGTTGTCGGGTCTTCGGGGGAGAGTTTGGCGAGTGGAACAAGTTCTTTGGGCAAGTGGGTGACGAAGGTGGGCTGGATGAGGGTGGGTTCGATCCACTTTTCAAAGATCGCGTTTGTGATTTCGAAGTCTTCGGTGTCTTTGCGGATTTCCAGGCCGAGGGCGAGGGCTTTGGCGCGGCGTTGGTCTGGCGCGAGCTCGAACCAGTCGCTGCCGGCTTTTTCGCGGATGAGTTCCTTATACGGCACGCGGCGCCAGTCCGGGCGGAGGTCGATTGTTTTGACAAGGGCGCCGGTTTTGTCTCTGTGTTCGATGACCGGGCTGCCAATGGCTTTTTCGGCAACGCGGCGGATCATGGCTGGCACCAGTTCCATCATCGTCTCGTAATCGCCGTAGGCTTGATAGGCTTCGAGCATGGTGAACTCTGGGTTGTGCCGGCGCGAGAGGCCTTCGTTCCGAAAGTTGCGGCCGATTTCGAACACGCGGTCGAAGCCGCCGACGAGCAGGCGTTTGAGGTAGAGTTCGATGGCGATTCGCAGATGGAAGGAACAGCCGAGGGCGTTGTGGCGGGTGACGAACGGTTGCGCTGCCGCGCCGCCTGGGATGGCTTGCATCATCGGTGTTTCAACTTCGACGTAGCCTCGGCTGTGCAAGAAGTTGCGGATTTCCCGGATGATGGCGCTTCGTTTGAGGGAGATTTCCCGCGCGGTGTCGTTGGCCATGAGGTCGAGATAGCGCTGCCGGTAGCGTGTTTCGGTGTCTTCTAGGCCGTGCCACTTTTCGGGCGGGGGGCGGAGAGCTTTGCTCAGGATGGCGAACGCGGAAAGCCGAAGCGACTTTTCGCCTGTCTTGGTGGTGAACAGTTGGCCTTCCGCTCCAATGATGTCGCCGAGGTCCAGCTGTTGGAGGAGGGCGAATGCCTCGTCGCCCAAGAGCTGTTTTTGGCCGTAAATCTGCAGTTTTCCGCTTTGGTCTTTGATGTGCAGGAACTGGCTCTTGCCCATTACTCGATGCGAGGCAATGCGTCCGGCGACGCGGGTTGGCCGTCCTTCTGCGTAGTTTTCGACTGCTTGCCGGCAAGTCTCGTCGGGAGCAAACCGGTTCGCAAAGGGGTCCGTGCCCCGCTTGCGGAGCTCGGCGAGCTTGCGGCGGCGTTGGGCAATTAACGAGTGCGCATCGTCCATAACAGCGGCAAAGATGCGCGATGAAACCGCGAAACGCAAAAACTATCCGAATTCGTCAAGGAAAGCGCCTGCCAAAAGCAACACTTGCGGACGGCTCTGCGAGGGCTGGTTGCCCGCGGCGGGAAAGCCTTGCCAGGCGATGTGATGTGTTCGGGCGTGAGGGGGAAGTGGTGCGCGGTACTGGGTTTGAACCAGTGACCTCCACCGTGTCAAGGTGATGCTCTACCGCTGAGCTAACCGCGCCCAAGAGGGAAGCAGGTTGGCAGTTTTTTGGGGTTTGGCAAGAGTGGAGTTTGGACTGCGGTTTGCGTGGCGTTTCGGGCTTGATTGCTTTTGGGAAATCCTTCAGCATTTTGGAAATCAGCATGGATGCGGGTGTCCAGTCTCGCAGTTTTCGATATAAATTTCTCAATCAAAGATGTCTGGTCGATTTGTTTTTGTTGGTGTGTGGGTTTTGTTGGTGTGTGGGGCTGCGGTTTGGAACTCGGCGCAAGCGCAGGAGGGAGATCGCAAGGATCCGAAGGGAATGGTTCAGGAGGAGGTTTGGCGGCGGTTTGCCGTGCCGCTGGCGCCGGTTTTGAGTCCGGCAGAAGCGTTGGCGTCGTTCACCGTGCCGCCGGGGTTTCGGGTGGAGTTGGTGGCGAGTGAACCGCTTGTGGGCGATCCGGTGGAAATTGAGTTTGATGCCGACGGGCGTTTGTGGGCGGTGGAGATGCGGGGGTATATGCCGAATCCGGAGGGGACGAATGAGACGGAGCCGGTGGGGCGGATTGTAGTGTTGGAGGATGAGGACGGGGACGGGCGCATGGATCGGCGTTCGGTTTTTCTGGATCAATTGGTGATGCCGCGGGCTTTGGCGGTGTTGGATGGCGGGGTGTTGGTTGCGGAGCCGCCGAATCTCTGGTTCTGTCGGGATGAGGACGGCGATCTGCGCTGTGATGAGCGGCGGTTGCTGGATGACCGTTACGCGCCGCAGAACGATCCCAAGTTGGGCAAGAAGTCCAATCCTGAACATGCGTCCAACGGTTTGCTTTGGGCGCTGGACAATTGGATTTACAGCGCCAATCACATGGCCCGCTTTCGTTTTTTGAAGGGGAACTTCGTTCAGGAAGCGACCGCGTTCCGGGGACAATGGGGCATCGCACAGGATAATTATGGGCGTTTGTTCTATAACTCGAACAGCGATCATTTCCGGGGAGATTTGGCGCCTGGGCATTACTTGGCCCGCAACAAGCACGATGTTGGTCTGGCGGGGGCCAATGTGCGGATCAATCCGGATCAAACGGTTTGGCCGGGAAGGATCACACCAGGAGTGAATCGCGGTTACCGGCCGAATGTGCTGCGCGAGGATGGCACTTTGTCTCGTTACACCGGCGCTTGCGGGACGTTGATTTATCGAGGGAGCAATTTCCCGCCTGAATTTTTGGGCGATGGGTTTGTGTGCGAGCCGACGGGTAATTTGATTCGGCGGAACAAAGTGACGGAGCGCGACGGCATTTTGACGGCGGCCAATGCTTACGAGCGGGCGGAGTTTTTGACTTCAACCGACGAGCGGTTCCGGCCAGTCAATCTCGTCAACGGACCGGACGGCTGCCTCTACATCGTGGATTTATATCGCGGCTTGATTCAGCACCGCATTTATTTGACGACGTTTTTGCGGAAGCAGGTTGAGGAGCGCGGGTTGGCGGCGCCGACTGGCTTGGGGCGGATTTATCGAGTTGTCCATGAAGGCCGGCAGCCGGAACGGGCGCCGAAGATGAGCCGGATGGACTCGGCAGCGCTGATCAGCGAGTTGTCGGCCAAGGACGCTTGGCGGCGGGACACAGCGCAGCGCCTTCTGGTGGAGCGGCAGGACGGTTCGGCAGTGGATGCGCTCCGCAAGTTATTGCGGCGTTCGCGAAATCCACTGGCTCAGGTTCACGCCCTTTGGACATTGCACGGGCTGGGCGGGTTGAATCCGGCGGCCGTTCGGCGGGCGATGCGGAGTCCTGATCCCAAGGTGCGTTCGGCGGCCGTTCGGGTTTCCGAGGCGCTGGTTGGGGAGTTGGGCGGCAGGCGGTTGCTCTCGATTTGGCTGGCAGCTCTGAACGATGTTCCCGAAGTCCAGTGGCAACTTGCTTTGTCGCTGGGTGAGCTTGAAGGCGGGGCGGTGTTGGCGCCTCTCAAGACGATTTTGGAACGGAATCTGCATCACGCCTATATTCCCGACGCGGTTTTGAGCAGTTCTTATCGGCGGGAGCTGGAGTTGGTGGAGTTGCTTTTGGGCGGCGGCGGTGTTTGGACTGGCGAGTCGCCGGAAGCAGCGGTGGTTTTGAAGCGATTGGCCGGGGCGGTTTTTAGAGAAGGCAATGCGGCTCGCATCGAGAAGCTGCTGGCATTGGCGGCGGGAGAGGGCGAGCCGGTGTGGCGGCGGGAGGCGTTACTGCGCGGCGTCCATCAGGCTGCTTTCAAAAAAGTCCAAGGCAAGATGCAGTTGAGTGGCGAACCGGTGGCTGTGGCGGCCGAGCCGGCAGCGCTCGTGGCGTTGGCGAAGAGCCGGCCGCCTTCTTCGGTTGCGATGTTGTCCAGCCAACTTTTGGACGCTTTTGAGTGGCCGGGAAAGGCAGCTGTCCAAGGGGAAGCTGTGGCGGCGCTCACCCCGCAGCAGCAAGCCCGATTCGATCTGGGGAAGCAGCTTTATTTGCTCACCTGTGGGTCTTGTCACCAGCTACACGGTCGGGGTCAGGATGGTTTGGCGCCGTCGCTTTTGAATTCCGATTGGGTTTTGGGTTCGGCGGAGCGGATGACTCGCATTGTCCTTCACGGTTTGCAAGGGCCGATTGTGGTGAAGGATAAGGAGTGGAATCTCTTCATGCCCGGATTGGCCGAGGTCATGGACGATGAACAACTGGCTTCCGTTATGACATATGTGCGCCGGGAGTGGGGGCATATGGCCTCGCCCGTCGAGCCGGATCTGGTCGCTGCCGTTCGCGCGAAGTATGCGGATCGGGTCGATATGTGGACGGTGGAAGAGCTCGAAGAATAGAACTTTGCCGTGAGTGCCTTTCAATTGCAGGGGAAGCGCGCGTTGGTTACGGGCGCCGGGGCGGGGATTGGAGAGGCGATTGCGCGAACTTTTGCTGCGGCCGGCGCTTGGGTGCTTGTGGCGGACATTGACGAAGAGGCGGGGGAGCGAACAGCGGAGAAGATTGTTGCGGCCGACGGTGCGGCACAGTGCCGCCGGTTGGATGTTGGCGACGAAGCGCAATGCCGGTCGCTTGCCGCCAAAGTGCTGGAACAGCACGGACGCCTGGATGTTTTGGTGAACAACGCAGGGATCGGGCATGTGGGAACGCTGCTGCAGACGGAAAGCGGCGATTTGGACCGGCTCTACCGCGTCAACGTCCGCGGCGTGTTCCACCTTTGCAAAGCCTTCCTTCCGGGCATGATCCAGGCGGGAAAGGGCAACATCATCAACTTAGCCTCCATCGGCGGCGTGGTGGCTGTTCGAGATCGTCTGGCTTATTGCGCCACCAAGTTTGCCGTGGTGGGGTTGAGCAAAAGCATCGCCTTGGATCACGCCCGGCAAGGGATTCGCTGCAACTGCATTTGTCCGGGCCGGGTGGAGACGCCCTTTGTCGCGGCCCGCCTGCGGGAATATCCCGATCCCGAAGCCGCTTATCGCGAAATGGCTTCGACGCAAGCCTTGGGGCGGATGGCCAGTCCCGCCGAAATCGCCCACGCGGCTTTGTATCTCGCGTCCGACGAGTCGGCCTTCGTCACGGGCGCGAACTTCCTCATCGACGGCGGATGGAGCGCAGGGAAGTAGCCTTCGCTGGCGAAACGGGCGAATGCGACGTCAACGCGGTTCGGGTTCCTGCATGGGAACGAATCGCACGGGGAGCAGATTGTCACAGCGAAGGGCGGCGCCCTCCCGCGTGATTCGGAGGAGTTGTTGCTCGTCGGTTCCGGCCGGGAGAATCAATCGGCCTTGATTGCCGAGCTGTTGCAAGAGGCAGCGGGGAACGGCCGGCGACGCGCAAGTCAGTATGATAGCGTCAAAGGGCGCTTCGCTGGGCCATCCGTGATAGCCGTTGCCTTCGCGGAAGCGAATGTTCGTGTAGCCGAGTTTGCCGAGCAACGCGCGAGCGTCTTTGGCGAGGGAAGGCGCGATTTCAACGGTGAAGACTTCCTGAACAATCTCGGCGAGGATGGCAGTTTGATAGCCTGATCCGGTGCCGATTTCCAACACACGATCGGCGGTTTGGGGACGGATGGCCTCGGTCATGTAAGCGACGATGAAGGGTTGGGAGATGGTTTGACCACCGGCAATGGGGAGCGGCCTGTCGTTGTAGGCCGCCGCCCGCCAAGCTGCTGGAACAAAGGCCTCGCGGGGGACGCGGCGCATGGCGGAGATGACTTCGGAATGGGTGATGCCGCGGTGTTTGGCCAGCAGCTGCTCCCGGATCATCGTCTCTGCGGTTCCGTTTGTGGCGCCCATGTTTCAGCCGGGTTATGAGTTGTCGGGAGAATGTTCTTGCCGGGCGTTTCTCAAAATCCGGCGCCGTGCCAACTGCTGGGTTGCCTGCGCGAAGCCGGCTCATTGGCCCGGGCGGCGTCCCCGATGGCGGCAGTTCCTAAGCGATGGCGCCGGTTAGTTGCGAGAGTTGCCAGTGAATCTCGCGCTGAGTCTGGCGCCATTCCTGCATCGCACGGCGCAGTTGGGCTTTGGCATCGCTGAACCGGGCGCGGAGTTCTTCGAGTTTTCTTCCTGATTCGGCCACTTGTCTTTTGGCGGCGGCAGCGTATTGTTTTTTGTGGTCTTCCCAGTTTGCCAAGGCGTCTTGAACGCGGTCGTGGGCGGTTTGCCAAAGTTGGCGCAGGGATTCGGGGAGTTCGAGGGAATGTTTGTGGATGCGCTTTTGGATCGCCCGTTGGTGTTCGCTTATTTCGGCTCGGAGGATGCGCTCTTCGGAAATCCGGCGCAGGTCTCGAACCAGCCCGAGTTTGTGAAGCACCCAAATCGTCCATTTGGTGGGGTCGAAGTGCCAGGTTTTGACGCCGTTGCGGTAGTCGGATTGAAACTCGTGATGGAAGTTGTGGTAGCCCTCGCCGAAGGTCAAGAAGGCCATGAGGAAGCTGTCGCGGGCGGAGCATTGGCTGGAGTAAGGCTGCTGGCCGATACAGTGGCAGAGGGAGTTGATGCAGAAAGTCATCTGATGAACGGCGGCAATGCGGGCGACGCTGCCGATGAGAAAAGCGCCGAGAGCGCCGCGCCACCCATCCCACAAAAAGCCGAGAAGGGCGGGGAAGACAAAGCCGGCCAGGATGGCAATTGGCAAGTAATGCCGGTGTTGCCACAGGATGAGGCGGTCTTGCGCCAAGTCTTTGACATTTTCCATGTCCCAATCCGGCTGGTCCTTGAACAGTATCCAGCCTATATGCGCGTGGAAAAATCCCTTTTGGATGTTGTAAGGGTCTTTCTGGTCGTCCACGTGTTTGTGATGGCGCCGATGATCAGAACACCAGCAGAGAGCTGAGTTTTCAAAAGCCGCCGCGCCGAAGACGAGCGATGCCAACTTGACCGGCCGGCCGGCCTTGAACGACAGATGCGAAAACAGCCGGTGATAACCCAAGGTGATGCTCAGGCCAGTGACGACGAACATCCCGGCGAAGAGCAAAAACTGAAACCAATCCGCGCCGAAAATCCAAAGGTAAGCGGGAACCGAAGTGAGGGTCAGCAAAGCCGTCCCGGTTAAAAACACGCTGTTAGTCAATCGGATTGTTTTTGGCATCGGTTGCGTCGTTATGTCGTCAAAAGTCTGAATCTGCTTCGGGTTTCGGCCACTGCGGCAAACGCCTTTTCGTTTGCCGGGACGAAACCGCGAAACCGCGAAACCGCGAGTGCATAATCGAATTGCCCGATAAATGCAACCATTCAATTCGCAATAAGCAGTTACTGGCTTTTTCGCCTTGTCCAGTATAAAGGTCGGGCAGACATTCTTGTCTGCCCGCAGGCTGGAAGCCTGCGCCACTCCCGCTAAGCCTATAAATGCTTATTGCGATTCAATTTCAACTCCGGCCTGTCCGCCCGTCGCCGACGTCCCCAGGACAGCGGCGAACCCTTCCCGATTTCTTGACATTCTCCCGCCGATTGTCCAGCTTTGGTTGCCATGAAAATGCGAGTTACAGCGGTTTTTTTCTGTGTCAGTGTGTTTTTTTATGCGTTCTCCGGCCGGGCGGAGGGGACGTCGTTCTTCCCGCAGTCGGTGGCTTCCGGCGATCCGAGGCCGGATTCGGTGATTGTGTGGACGCGTCTGGTTGCCGGCGATGGGGATCGGGTTCTCAGCCTGAAGTTCACTTCGGAAGGCAGTTTGGAATTGGTCGGCTCTGCGGTGCCTTTGCCGGGAGACAATCAATACACCGGCCCGCCGATTGCTGCTTTGGCAGCCCATGACGGTTGCGCCAAGGCGAAGGTGGAGGGATTGGCGCCCAATCAATTTTACTACTACCAATTCACATATGACGACGCCGGGGAAATCCGCCGCTCGGCCATCGGGCGGACGCGGACGGCGCCAGCAGTTTCTGACCCGGCACCGGTGCGGTTCGCTGTTTTCAATTGCTCCGATTATGTCGGCCGTTACTACAACACTTTGAAACACCTCAACGACCAGGAGAGCCGAGACCTGAACTTTGTGCTGCATCTGGGCGATTACATTTACGAGACAACGGCTGATCCTTCCTTCCAAACGCCGGGCGGCAATCGGATAGTCGCCTTCAGCGAACCGGAAGGGGCGATTCAGTTTGCCGATTTCTTTGCCGCCAGATCGCTTTCGAACTACCGCGATTTGTATAAAACTTACCGTTCGGATCCGCATCTCATTCGGGCGCACGAATTGTTTCCGTGGGTGGTGATATGGGACGATCACGAATACGCGGACGATCACTACGGGAGCGTCGCCACTTATTTTGACGGCAAGGTTGCCGAGACGAATGCGGCGCGGAAACGGCATGCGGAGCAGGCGTGGATGGAATACATGCCCGCCGCGATCGGCCTGAACACATCCGGGACGGGGCTTTCCATCGGAAGCGATATCCTTTACCCAAACACAAAAATCTACCGCGCGTTGAATTTCGGGAAGCATTTGGACTTGATCCTCACGGACAACCGGACCTTGCGGCCGGATCACCTGGTGCCTGAAGGTGCCTTTCCCGGAGCCATTGCTATGAACCAGGCAACAACCCGGCAAACAGTCGAAGCCGTCAACGGCGCCGGCACCTTTGCCTTTGTCCGGGCGCTGTTTGATCCCTATTTCCACATCGACGGGCAACAAGCCTACTTCGGACAGCCACCGGCCGACAACGCCAAGCCAAACCCAGCCTTTGCAGAAACGCCCTTCGAGGGGTTGACCTTCAAACAAGCACTGACGGCCATCGTCCAGCAGCAAGCAGCGGCAGAATTGGCCAGCCTGCCCGAAGGCCAAACGCCGGCCCTCTCCGCTTCGGATTACGCGGCGGCGGCGGTTCAGGGGAATCTTTCGGCAACTTGGGCCAACACACTGTTCACAACGGCGGGCTTTCCGGCGCCGATTGCCGAAAGCGATATGGCCGCAATGGAACGCGGAATCTCCTATTTCCTGCTGGGAAAAACTGCGAACTTCTCCGACCTCGGCTCCCGCTACCAACTGGTCAACGAGACCTTCCAGATTTACGCCGGCTTCACCTATCAA
The DNA here is from genome assembly GCA_965214825.1 of uncultured Pedosphaera sp. GTDB lineage: Bacteria > Verrucomicrobiota > Verrucomicrobiia > Limisphaerales > AAA164-E04 > UBA2970. Next base: position 3,249,661 of record OZ243981.1, on the reverse strand, counting down.
ACGTTTCTCGCTTCCGGCGGCGAGGCCGGACGGGACCAAGCTTTTTATGAACCGGCGCAACAGGCATTCATTCAGAACGCCCTGCAAGCCTCTGTCGCCGGCGGGCGGGCTTGGCGCGTGGTGGCCAGCTCGGCCCCGTATTCGCCCATCCGATTGAACCTCAGCGACTTGCCCGCCGGAACCGCCCTGCCAACAACGGGAACCATTGCCGGCGATTTGATCGGCGTTCAAGTCGTCTCGCAAACCATTCCTGATGCATTGACCGTCGATATTTTGATCAATGGCGACGAACTGCCGGGATTTCCCAACTTTCGCCAAGGCATGATCGACGCCCTGGCCACTGCCGACGCGATCCTGATTTCGGGAGATATCCACGCCTCGATGCTGGGCGAAAACGCGGCGCAAAACGGAGAGAAAGTCATTGATTTCACCGCGCCTTCCAGCTCTTCCAGCAACCTCCGGCGAGCCTTCTTGAGAACCTTGAACACCATCGAACAACTCATCGCTCCCAACTACCGAGCCGCTCTCAACGACCCTTCAATCCGATTCGAATTCAACGGCAAAGAAGAGTTCCTGGCACACATCGACAAGATCATCGTCCACACCTCCCCAGAATTATCCTATCTCAACACCGAAACCCACGGCTACCTTTTAGTCAAAGCCAACGCAGATGCCGTTACCGGAGAATACCGGGAAATCGACGTCCACAACATCGCCCTCGACCGGGCAGCGGACACACAGGAAGGTTTGAATGCCGTTTTTACCCGGCGTCCTTACTCAGTCTCAAAATCAGGGACAGACTTGGTTGTAACGCCCGGCCCGGTCATTGTGGCACTCAGCAAACGATTCAATCAAATCAAAGTAGGCGAACACATAATCATCCCCAATCTCATCACCACCGCCGGCGCCGCCTATCGCGTCAGCTTCAATACCACGATCGACGAAAAGATATGGACAGCGCTCCCGAAATCCGACTACGTCGCGGCAGACGGCGCCTTGATTGAAGAAGGCAAAATCATCGGCAATGGGAACACAATCTCCGTCGTCATCAAAATCCCGCAAGCCCTCGCCGAAGCCAACACCGCTTTCTTTCGCAGCGAAACGATTCAGTAAAAGCTACCTCTATAATACCATCTTGCGTTATTATGAAAGCGAGCGAGAAAAAACTTCTGGATTTCCTCAAGAAATCGGAACAGTTCATGATCCCAATCTATCAGCGTACCTACTCCTGGACTAGACGGGAATGCCAACAACTCTGGGATGACATCCTACACACGGGGCGTAAAGAGAACATTCACGCCCACTTCATGGGTGCTATCGTCTATATCGAAAAAGGGCTTTATTCCCATCATATCAGCAGCAAAACCCAGCTTATGATCATTGATGGTCAGCAGAGGCTGACCACGGTCATGCTTATTATAGAAGCTCTAGCGCGGCAGGTAGGCAAGGATGAGCCTCAGGATGGTTTCAGTGCCCGGAAGCTTCGCAACCGCTACCTGTGCGACCCTGACGAGGAAGGCGAAGCGGCGCACAAACTACTACTCACAGAGACTGACAAGGACACCTTGCTGGCGATCTTGGGGCAAAAACGACTGCCGGATAAGCTCTCTCTGCATATCCAAGAAAGCTTTAAGTTTTTTGAGAAACAAGTGCGGGAACAGAGCAAATATCTGCAGCCGCTATGTATGGGACTGACTAAACTCATGATCGTGGATATTGCGCTCAGCCGTGATCTGGACAACCCGCAATTGATCTTTGAGAGCATGAACTCGACCGGGCGCGGGCTGAGTCAAGCTGATTTGATTCGCAACTTTATCCTTATGGGCTTGGAGTCTGAACGTCAGAGCGAGCTTTACAACGACTATTGGCGGCCCATGGAAACCACTTTCGGACAGGAGGCCTACACCAGCCATTTTGACAAATTCGTGCGCTACTGGCTGACTGTAAAGACCGGTTCGCTGCCGAATATCGGCAAGGTTTACGAGGAGTTCAAGCAATATACTCGGGACAATGACAAGAAATATCTGATCGCCGATCTGCGCAAATTCGCCGGGCACTATTGCAAGATGGAATTGGGGAAGGAAACCCATCCTGGCTTGCGCGCTGCTTTTGCGGATTTGCGGGAACTGAAGGCAAACGTCGTCTATCCGTTTCTGCTGGAAATATACAATGACTATGTTGATGGGCTTCTGCCTGTGGATGAACTGGGGCAAATCGTTCGCCTGGTGGAGAGCTATGTTTTCCGCCGCGCAGTATGCGAAATGCCCACTAACTCACTGAACAAGACCTTCCCGTTCTTGATCAAGATGTTGGACAAGGACCATTACCTGGAGAGCGTTCAGGCGCAGTTGTTGCTTCTGCAATCCTACCGAAGATTTCCTGACGACTCAGAATTTCGCCGCGAACTCAGGCATCGGGACCTATACAGCTTTACTCGCCGCAGCTATTGGCTGCGACGGCTGGAGAATCACCAGCGCAAAGAGCAGATGCCGGTGGATAAGTACACCATTGAGCACATCATGCCGCAGAATGAGAACCTCTCACCTGCATGGAAAGAGTCGCTGGGCAATGACTGGCAAAGGGTCCACAAAGACTACCTGCACACCTTGGGCAACCTGACGTTGACAGGTTACAACTCCGAATACAGCGACCGCCCATTTGTGGAAAAGCGCGACATGCAGGGCGGTTTCCAGGAAAGCCCGCTACGTCTCAACGAAGGGCTGCGCGATCTGGAAAACTGGAATGAGAAGACAATACAGGCGCGGGCCGAGCGTTTGGCCGACAAAGCGGTCAATGTTTGGGCCGCGCCTTCATTGCCTGCTGAAACCTTGAAGAACTATCAGCCGAGGACTTCAGAGAAACGGGATGCTTACACTATAGATGACCACAAGTTTCTGGCGGATGGCAGGCCGATGCGTAGGCTTTTCGAGCGTTTTCGTAAAGAGGTGCAAAATCTTGATCCCTGTGTTACCGAGGAATTCCGTAAACGCTATGTTTCCTATAAGGCTGAGACTAACTTCGTCGATGTGGTGGCACAAGACCAGCAATTGAAGATCTGGTTGAACTTGCAGTTCCATGAGATTAATGATCCACGCGGACGGACCAGAGACGTAACCAATATAGGGCACCTTGGCATTGGCAATGTTGAAATGGTTATCAGCAAGCCAGAGGAAATTCCCTATGTGGCGGGCCTTGTCCGTCAGGCATTTGATAAGCAGATGGGCGATTAAAGAGCAATCTCAGTAATAAAGTGAAGAATCTCCATTCGCCAGTCATCTCCAATACAATCCCGAGAAACGTTCCGTCATAACTCAAGAAAGAAACATTCGGTGTCAAGAATTTTGTCCAACACGATCGAATGTTTCACATACTAGGACTTGGACTTCATCATCAACTACAACATCAAGTACCGCATGGAATGTCAAGGATAGAAACATGAATGAATGGAATTGAGAGGGTTTCTTTATTATTTAATTCTGTCCTTTTTTAATGACAACACCCTTCGTCCAACTGCAGCTATCGCAGTTGAGCATAATTTCTATGTTGCTGCTCTTGTCGATTGTCTCCTTGTCGCATATGCCGAACCGGGCAGCAAGACAGAACAACTATGCAGAGAGGCACTTGTCTAAGGGAAACCGGTCTTCGTTGCGGATTCGCCGGACAATGCGCATCTGATGAAGTTTGGCGCTGGGTGGGTGGGCGACGGTTTTGCGGGTTATTCGAATTCGTTGGGGGTGCTGGGGTAGGATCGGAAGTAGACCATGTAGAGGGCGATGAGGAGGAGGGCGATGGTCGCGCCGGCCAGCCAGGGGATTTGTTTGGGTTGCCGGTAGGCGATTCCAGCCATTGCGGAGAGGCCGAGCCAGCAGATGAGTTTGACGATGATCCAGGTGGGGAAACCGTATTTGTGCAGACCGGCAAGGCCGAATCCGGCGATGAGGGCGAGCAGGCTGCAAATGCCGGAGGCGGCGAGGATTTTGCGGCGCAGGGCCTGGACGGGATTGGCGAATGCAGCGAATGTCAGCCCTGTGAGCAGGAGGATTGCGAGGATGTGGATGATGGAGAATATTCTTGGTTCCATCGGCGGGAGTGTTGGGTAGAAATGCCGGGTTGTCAACCTTTCAGGGGATTTTTGCCGGCGATGGGGAGAATCCGGCGGGACGAGTTATTGGGGGCGGGCGTGGATGGCGAGGACGGCCCAGGGACGGGAGCCGGCTTTTGTGCGGTGGCGGGGGATGAGGTAGCCTGTGGTGGGTTGGATTTCGCAGGTTTGCAGGTAGCCGGAGGTTTGGCCGGCGGCGATGAGCCATTTGCCGCAGGGGGTGATGGTGAAGGAGCGGGGGATGGTTTCGGTGGGGAATTGGCCGATGGATTTGAGTTGGCCGGTTTGGGGGGAGATGCGAAAACCGGCGATGCTGTTGTGGCCGCGGTTGGCGGCGTAGAGGAAGTGTCCGTCGGGGGTGATTTCCAGGTCGGCGCAGGTGTTGGGTTTGTCGAAATCCGGGGGGAGTGTGGTCAGGGTTTGCAGGCGCTGGATGCGCCCTTTTTTGCGGTCGAAGTCGAAGACGCTCACGCTGCTGCCTTGTTCGTTGTTGAAGTAGAGGCGGTCTAAAGATGGATGGAATTGGAGGTGCCGAGGGCCGGTATGGGCGCCGGTGTGGATGAGCGGGATGGTGGCCGGCGAGAGGCTGCCGGTTGCCGCGTCGAAGGAGAAGATGTGGATGGCGTTGGGGCCGGTGTGGGGAACGAAAGCCCATTGGTTGGCGCGGTCGAGCAGGATGGCGTGGGCGTTTTTTGCGGTGGAGTGCCAATGCGCGGTTTTGGCGTCGAGTGCGCCTTGCGGGCTGATTTGGTGCACGCTGACTTTCCCGGCGCGGTAATAGGCTGAGAGGAGGAAGGATTCGGAGCTGTCGAGGGCAACATATGCGGGGTCAGCACCGGCAGGGACGATTGAAATTTGTTGAAGGCGCCCGGTTTGCGGCTCGATTTTGTAGCTGGCCAACTGGCCAGAGGAACGGCAAGCGGCGAAGAGTCGGGTACCGGCGCGGTTGGCGGCGAGGAAGCCGGGTTGGGCTGGAACAGGCGTTTGCGATAGCAGTTGGAGCGCTCCCGAATCGCTGTTCTGGCGATAGGTTTTGATTTGTTTTTCCCCGGCGACGGAGACGCAAAGGAGGCGCGGTTTGTCTGGTTGGCTTTGAGCGGTGGCGCTGTTCCAAGCGAAGGTTGCGGCAAACGCCCAGGCGAGCGCTCTTGCCGGGTGTCCCGGAGTGGCGCGACGGCGGGCAGGTTGCTTGCGGGCGGCGAGGGGCGTGTTTTCGACTGGGGGCGGGCTGGCGGCCGGGGTTTTCATAGCTTCAGGTTTTCGGCGTTGGCGGGGATGTTAGGCGGTGTCTGCCAATGGGTGCAATCTCGAAGAGAGTGACGGTGGATTGACAGGGTGGGGTTGGGTGCTAGGATGGGGCGGAGTCGAATCTAATGAAGCGAGGCTTTTTCATGCACAATCCTTTTGTCCATTTTCTTTTTTGCGTTCTTTTGCTCGGTTGGTTGGCGGCGGCTGCCGGCGATGGGGAGGAGGCGTCGCGGCTGACTTTGGAGCGGATTTTCGAGGGGGACGATTTTCAGGAGGAGTCCTTCGGGCCGGCGCGTTGGCTGCCGGATAGTTCGGGGTATGTCGTTGTCGAGAAGTCCGAAGGCAAAGCGGGAGGGGAGGACTTGGTGTTCTACGCGCCGGATTCGGCAGAGGGGCGGGTGTTGGTGGCCTCGCGGCATCTGATTCCGCGCGGCGAAACGCGGCCTTTGGATATTGAGGATTACTCGTGGTCGCATGATGGCGCTTATCTACTGCTTTACACCAACAGCCGCCGGGTGTGGCGGGCGAAGACTCGCGGCGATTATTGGGTGTTTGATGTGACGAGCCATGAGCTGCGGCAGTTGGGCGGGCAGGCGCGGCCGTCCACGTTGATGTTTGCCACCTTTTCGCCGACGGACCACCGCGTGGCTTACGTGCGTGAGCGGGATCTTTACGTCGAGGATTGGAAGGCGGGGACGATCACGCCGTTGACTCGCGACGGTTCGGAGCATTTGATCAACGGGACTTTCGATTGGGTTTATGAGGAGGAATTCCGCTTGCGGAAGGGTTTCCGCTGGAGCCCCGACGGCTCTAAAATCGCTTACTGGCAAATCAATAGCGCAGGCGTCGGCGTTTTCCACTTGATTGACAACACGGACGGGCTTTATCCTAGGCTGATACCGATACCCTACCCCAAGGTTGGCGAGACGAATCCGGCCTGCCGCGTGGGCGTGGTGGATTCTTCCGGCGGTGTCACCAATTGGGTGCCGGCGCCCGGTGATTCCCGCAATCACTACATCGCCTTTCTCGACTGGGCCGGTGGTGATTCTGAAACAGTGGTCTTACAGCAGTTGAACCGGCTTCAAAACACGAACCGTTTGATGGCATCAAAAGCGGGAAGCGACCAGATGGAAACCGTGCTGACGGACCGCGACGAGGCTTGGGTGGAGCCGGTCAATGCTTTGCGCTGGCTGGCGGATGGACAACATTTCCTCTGGATCAGCGAACGCGATGGCTGGCGACATTTATACTTGGCAGATCGTTCCGGCAAAGAGTTCAAATTACTCACTGCCGGCGATTACGACGTGATCCACCTCGAAGGGATCGATGAAAAGAACGGGCGCATTTATTTCACCGCCTCTCCGGAAAACCCGACGCAGCGTTACCTCTACCAAATCCCGCTGGCAGGCGGCGCAGCGGTTCGAGTCAGCCCGACAAACCAGGCGGGCGTGCACACTTATCAACTGTCACCGGACGGGCACTTGGCCATTCACGCCTTCTCATCAGCAAACCAACCTCCAATCCGCGATCTCGTCACCCTGCCCGAACACCGCGTTCTCCGCCCGCTCACGAGAAATACCAAACTGCGCAAAGCGTGGGAAAAACTGGACCGCAAACCAGTCGAATTCTTCCGTGCGGCCATTGAAGACGACGTCAAACTCGACGGCTGGATGATGACGCCACCCGATGTCACACCCGGCAAACGGTATCCCCTGCTGGTGTTTGTCTATGGAGAACCGGCGGGGCAAACCGTCCTAGACCGCTGGGGCGGCAAGCGCTACCTTTGGCATCTCCTGCACACCCAGAACGGCTATTACATAATGAGCGTGGACAACCGCGGCACACCCGCCCCGCGGGGACGCGCCTGGAGAAAATGCATCTACCGACAAGTCGGCATTCTGGCGCCCCAGGACCAAGCCGCCGCGCTAGATCAAGAGCTGCAACAACGGCCAGAACTCGACCCGAAGCGCGTGGCTGTTTGGGGCTGGAGCGGCGGCGGCTCAATGACCTTGAACCTGCTGTTCAAGTATCCCGAAAAATACGTCGCAGGAATGGCAATCGCCCCAGTGCCTAATCAGAGATATTACGACACTATCTATCAGGAACGCTATATGGGATTGCCGAAAGACAATGTGGCGGGCTTTCGAGACGGCTCCCCGATTCACTTTGCCAACCGGTTGCAAGGCGATCTCTTGCTCGTGCACGGCACCGGCGATGATAACGTGCATTACCAAGGCACCGAAGCCTTGATAGATGAATTGGTGGCCCTCGGCAAACCTTTCACAATGATGGCCTATCCCAACCGGACGCATTCCATCCGCGAAGGCATCAACACCACGTCGCATCTTTACCAACTCCTGACCCGCTATTTATACAACCATCTTCCCGGCGGCGGCCGATAGCGCCTCTTGCGGTGGTGCGGCTATCTCCCGTATAGAAGGGAGTTGTGCAGTGTGTCCTCGCCAAGGCTGAATCGCGGGAACGCCTTGAGGGATAGAATGACGGCGAGGGTATAATCTTGCGGGGCGTTACGTTCGTCGCGGACGCGGAAACTGAAAGCGCCCGTCCAACTTCTAAAATCACGGTAAATTGTATAAGACTGTTCTTCTAACGTACCATCACGGGCTTCGAATTGGTGGTTCAGGCGCGTCCCCCAGTTTTCATTAAAGCGGTAGTAGAGGCTGCTATAAAAGACATTGTTTCCGATGCCCCAGTAATCCAACTTGTCTCTCAAGTAAAAGTGTCCCAAGGTGAGGCTCCAAACATCGTTCGGGAGCAAAGCGATTTGGTGGTTAGCCAGGCGGAAGTCGTGTTCGTCGAGGCTGTAACGGATGAATGAGCGGAGGGACATCCAGTCTCGCGGGTAGAAGTCCAACTCGGAATTTAAATCACCGAAGTCCGTTTGCCCAGCGCGGGGGTGGAGGTGCCAGTCGGCGAATACGTTCCAATGGGCGAAAGGTTGAATGGCGTCGTTCAGCCCGCGTTTGGTTTGCCAGGTATTTCGGAGCCCCAAGCGGATGACATTTTGGGCGTCGACGCTGTCGATCGAATTATCGTCGGGGAACTGAAGGGGCAGTTGCCAAAGGCTGGGCAGTTCACTGTCGAACTGGGGCAACGCCGGCGGCAAGGTGGAGGGCTCTGGAATGTAAACGTAATTCACGGAAGGTTGTACAATGTGCTGCAAACCCCGGAGCGCCCAGAAGCGGTTGGTGACGGCGGTATATGTTCGGGATGCGCGGAAATTCGCTTCGACGCCTGTGTTGAAAACTCCCCGTCGTTGTTCCTCCAGGGAGCTGCCAGCGGCGGCCGTGTAGTAAGTATAGCGTCCGCCAATGCGGGGAACGACATTCAACCAGCTCCGGAAGGTGTGCGGGAGAAGCAGTTGATGCCAGGTGTCCAGCCGGGTGGCGTAGAAGCTGTTGGCGGCGGCATTGCTGAACCGGCGTCCCAGATAGCCGGCGGTGGATTCGCTTTCGTAAAATAGCGGGAGTCGGCCGACTTGTTGTCTGAAGGCGCTGAGTTTGATTTCCGGGAGCCGTTCCACTCGCTCGTAAAAGCGGTTCACGCGGGGCTGCGCCAGCAGGGCGAGCGAGAAGTTTTGGCCGAGTTGTTCGATTTCGAGGAACGAACGCGGCCGGGTGTTGCGCCGGTGTTCGGACTCGAAAAGATCGCGATTGATCTGCGCGTCGCTGAGCTTGTCGAACACGGCCTTGGCGGTGAAGTTCGTTCGGATAGGCACGCGATGGCTGAGCCGGAGACGGAAGCGGTCAGCGGCGATGCGCTTGCCGTCGGCGTCTATTCCCGGAAGATCGTCGCGTGAGTAATAGGATTTGGTTTCGCCCGTTCCGAATCGGCCCCAGTCGTATTGGAAATCCAGGCCGCCGCCAGGGCCTCGCCGTGTGCGGTAGTCGAAGTTCAAGTTCACGGCCAGGTTCGTGAGCGCTTGATAATGGTAAGTGGAAAGCAGGTAGCCGCCGTGGCTCGAGCGGTAGCCGGGCGTGATTGACCAGCGGTTCCGGCGCCGGTCGAGCCTCGCCTTGAAGTAGGGCAGATACAGGATGGGAGTCTTGCCCACATAAACGACGGCGTTTCGAGCGGCGAAGGATTTGCCGGGAACGATTTGGATTCTTTTGGCTTGGATGCGATAGTTGGGATTCTTGGCGTCGTCCGTCGTCAGATAAGCGCTGCCGGCGGTGTAACTGTCCCTGCCGCCGGAGCGGATCAATGAGTCCCCGGAGGCAAAGAAGGGGCTTTTTCCCGTGCGGTAATTCTCCGCGCTTACGGTCCCCGTCCGAAAGTTGTATTCAAGCCGCTCGCCGCTCCAGGCTTGGCCGTCGCGCTGCAAAGTAACAGAGCCCTCGGCGACGACTTGGCCGGATATTTGATCAATCGTGATGCGGTCAGCATAAAGCGCCGCTTCGCCATGTGTCGCATCCTTGACCTTGAAGATGATGCCGTTGATGGCCGTCCAGATTTCGGAGTCGGGATTATACGAAAGGTCGCTTTCTTCGGAAACTGACTCAATTTCCCATTCGGCGTTCTCTTGAGCGGAAAGGCACGGCAAGCCGTTGGCGACGAAAAAACTAGCAACGGAAAACCATCGGACAAATCTCATGGGGGGAGAAGCGTAACGAAAAGGGAAATCCCCCGCCAAGTTTCTTGTGAAAATCCACTGGCTCCCATCCGCAGAAAAGTCATTTTCCGACGGCTTGGACAGAGGCGAAACCGCCGCAGGCTGGCGTGATTTGCGCTTCCCGGATATTTCTAACTGTTTGATAATCAATGAGTTAGGTCAGGTTTTCGATTTTTTTCAAAAAAGGGGCTTGCCTCTGCAGCCGCTTGTCAGCAGTTTACTTTGCCTATCCAGTGATAGGGCGTTTGGAATGAGGCGCTCTTGGGTGGAGAAGGTTGTAATTTGGCCTTTCCGGCCTGATTTTGTTGTATCCCGTTTTGCCGCGGTGGCAGTGTTCACGGTGTATTGTTGTCGTTTTTGGGCGCCCTGAGGCGGATTGGTGGCGCTGGCGTGTTCCCGGAATTTCGAGCAGAAAAGTAGAAAGGTATTTTGATGATTGACGCCCGCGAGCAGTCCTTGACGGCTGCAGCCCCGAAATCCCGGCAGCGGGACATTCGTTCCCGCCGGCCGTCGAAAAGTCGGAATACCCGCCCCGCGAAACGCCGTAAGAAGCTGCCGCTAGGGCGGGTTTTTAGCGAAAAGGGGAAGAGCCCTTTCGACCAAGTGCGCTGGGGGAAGCGGAGCGTGGAGATCACGGATGAAAGCGGCGGCACGATTTTCAAGCAGGACGATGTTGAAGTGCCGGAATTTTGGTCACTGCTGGCGGCCAAAGTGGTGGTTTCCAAATACTTTTACGGCGAACAGGGGACAGCCGAGCGCGAGTCTTCCGTCCGCCAGATCATTCACCGGGTTTGCCGCACGATCGCCGATTGGGGGGTCCAGGACGGCTACTTCAGCAAGGCGGCCGGCGAAGTGTTTTACGATGAACTGTGTTGGTTGTGTTTGCACCAATACGGGGCTTTCAACTCCCCGGTGTGGTTTAACATCGGCCTCTACCACCAGTATGGCGTGGGGCAGGGTTCAGCGAAGGGAAACTGGTATTATGACCGCAGCGCCGGCAAGTCGTCCAGAGCGTCCACTCAATACGAATATCCGCAGTGCAGCGCCTGCTTCATCCAATCGGTCGAAGACAATATGGAAGACATCATGCGGCTGGCCTCCAGCGAGGCGATGCTCTTTAAACACGGCTCAGGCACCGGAACCGATCTGAGCCCGATTCGTTCCAGCAAAGAAAAACTCAGTGGCGGCGGGCGCCCCAGCGGCCCCTTGTCTTTCCTCAAGGTCTATGACCAGGTGGCCAACGTCGTCAAATCCGGCGGCAAAACCCGCCGCGCCGCCAAGATGAACACCTTGCGCGATTGGCACGGCGACATCGAAGAGTTCATCAACGCCAAACAAATCGAAGAGAAAAAAGCCTGGGCCTTGATCGACGCCGGATACGACGGTTCCTACAATGGTGACGCTTACGGAAGCATCATGTATCAAAATGAAAATCTCTCCGTCCGAGCCAGCGATGAATTCATGCAGGCGGCCCTCGACGGCAAACCCTGGTGGACGCGCTCCGTCACACAAAACGGCCAGAAGCTGGAAAAGAAAGATGCCGCAACCCTGCTCCGCAAAATCGCCGAAGGCGCCCACATCTGCGGCGACCCCGGCATTCAATACGACGGCGCCATTCAAAAGTGGCACACCTGCAAAGGAACCGAACCCATTCACTCCACCAACCCCTGCTCCGAATATGTCTTCCTCAACAACACCGCCTGCAACCTAGCCTCACTGAACTTGATGGCATTCAAATCCGCCGACGGCCAGTTCGACGTGAAACGGTTCAAGGCGGCCGTCCGCCTCTTCATCACCGCTCAGGAAATTCTGGTGGACAACGCCAGTTACCCCACGCCAGCCATCGCCGAAAACTCGCACATCTTCCGCACCCTGGGGCTGGGCTACGCAAACTTGGGATCGCTGATCATGAGCTACGGACTGCCCTACGACTCGCCGGAAGCCCGTTCACTGGCCGGCTCCATCACCGCCATCATGACTGGGCACGCCTACGAACAATCCGCCGCGTTAGCCGCCGCGCTCGGCCAGCCTTTCCAGGGGTATCACGACGCAAAATGCGCCGGCGTTGAACGCCCCGCCGCCAAAGACAATACCGCTCCCATGCAAGAAGTGGTGCAATCGCATCAGCAGGCAGTAGAAGCCATTGCCGAATGCGCTGCCTTCAGCTACCTGAAAGACGAGGCGCAGGCTTGCTGGCGCCGGGCCGCGGAGGCCGGCAAGAGGGACGGCTACCGGAACGCGCAAGTCACCGTGCTGGCGCCCACCGGGACAATCTCCTTCCTGATGGACTGCGACACCACAGGCATCGAGCCGGACATTGCCCTCGTGAAATACAAACTCCTGGCAGGCGGCGGCATGCTCAAAATCGTCAACCGCACCGTGCCCGAAGCCTTGCAGCGCTTGGGATATGAAGAATCCGCCATCCAGCAAATCATCGCGCATATCGAAGAACACGACACCATCGAAGATGTCCAACAAAACGGCCGAACCCTCGCCAGCGGCCTGAAACCGAAACACCTCAACGTATTCGACTGTGCCTTCAAACCCTTCCACGGAACCCGCAGCATCCATTATTCAGCCCACCTCAAAATGATGGCCGCCGCCCAGCCCTTCATCAGCGGCGCCATTTCCAAAACCGTCAACCTGCCCAACGAATGCACAGTGGAAGACATTCAGGAAGCCTACATCCAGGCTTGGAAACTCGGCCTCAAATGTGTGGCTGTTTACCGCGACGGCTCCAAACGATCGCAGCCACTCAACACGGCAAAAACCGGAGAAGAAGACGCGGCTGAAGACCATGAACGGCTGCGGGAACAAGTAACGGCGTTGGAGGTGCAAGTGGAAGAATTGAAACTCTCTTCAACGCAACCCTTGCGGCGGCGATTGCCGGACACGCGGACCGCGCGGACGCACAAATTCGAAATCGCCGGGCATGAAGGCTACTTAACCGTCGGCCTTTTCGAGGACGGCTCACCGGGAGAATTATTCGTCACCATGGCCAAAGAAGGCTCTACCATCGGCGGATTGATGGACAGCATCGCCACCTTGACCAGCATGGCATTGCAATACGGTGTGCCGTTGTCTGTCTTGGCAAAGAAGTTCGCCCATCAACGATTTGAGCCTTCCGGCTTTACCAAGAATCCGGACATTCGAAACGCGGCCTCAATCACCGATTATGTCTTTCGTTGGCTTGCGCTCGAATTCATCGAAGGCTATTGCAAGCAAAACAACCTCAAATCGGACCAAACGGAATTGGCGATTCCGGGACTCAAAGAAGAAATCAAGAAAAAAGTGAACCGCCCGATTGCCGAGCTGCCGCTGACAGAGAGGACGGAGATTTTACAAAAAAGCGGTCTGGCGCGAGCGACAGCTCCCGCTCTCCATCCCGGCGAGCGCGCGATTAAATCTCTCAGCGATGCGGTGGCCCATTTCCAGCAAGATGCACCCACCTGTCCGAACTGCGGGCACGTTACAATTCGCAATGGCGCCTGCTACAAATGCCTCAACTGCGGGGAAAGCCTGGGCTGCTCCTGAGCGCGTCCGGCGATTTCCCTCGCTTCCCTCTAAGCCTTCGTGTAAACATTGCCGCCGGTCTCGGCGAATTCCTGCGCTTTCTCCGCTAGGCCGACCTCCAACGCTTGCTCGGCTGCGAGTCCCTTTTCCCGGGCGTAGCGGCGCACGTCTTCGGTGATTTTCATGGAGCAGAAGTGCGGCCCGCACATGCTACAGAAGTGGGCGCTTTTGGCGGCTTCTTGCGGCAGCGTTTCGTCGTGAAAGTCTCGGGCACGTTCCGGGTCGAGTCCCAGGTTGAACTGATCTTCCCAGCGGAACTCGAACCGGGCTTTGCTGAGTGCGTTGTCCCGGTGTTGCGCACCCGGATGTCCTTTGGCCAAGTCGGCGGCGTGGGCGGCGATTTTGTAGGCGATGACGCCTTCCTTGACGTCTTGCTTGTTCGGCAAACCCAGGTGTTCTTTGGGCGTTACGTAACAAAGCATGGCGCAGCCGTACCAACCGATCATGGCAGCGCCGATGCTGCTGGTAATGTGGTCGTAACCAGGGGCGATGTCGGTCGTGAGCGGGCCGAGGGTGTAGAAGGGCGCCTCGTCGCACCATTTGAGTTGTTTGGCCATGTTCTCGTAAATCCTCTGCATCGGAACGTGTCCCGGCCCTTCGTTCATCACCTGAACGCCGCGAGACCAGGCGCGGCGCGTGAGTTCGCCTTGCACTTTCAGTTCCGCGAACTGGGCTTCGTCGTTGGCGTCCGCGATGGAGCCAGGGCGCAGTCCATCACCAATCGAGAAGCTGACGTCAAATGCGGCCATAATCTCGCAAATGTCGTCCCAACGGGTGTAGAGAAAATTTTCGGCGTGATGGTGCAGGCACCATTTGGCCATGATAGAGCCGCCGCGCGAGACAATCCCCGTGGCCCTCTGCGCAGTCAAAGGCACGAAACGCAGCAAAACGCCCGCGTGAATGGTGAAATAATCTACCCCTTGCTCGGCCTGTTCGATTAAGGTGTCGCGGAACACTTCCCAATTCAAATCCTCCGCTTTGCCGTTCACTTTTTCAAGAGCCTGATAGATAGGCACAGTGCCGATGGGCACGGGCGAGTTGCGAAGAATCCACTCGCGGGTGGCGTGAATGTTCTTGCCGGTGGACAAGTCCATCACCGTGTCCGCGCCCCATTTGGTGGCCCAGCGCATTTTTTCGACTTCCTCTTCAATGCTGGAAGCGACGGCGGAATTGCCGATGTTGGCGTTGATTTTCACGAGGAAGTTGCGCCCGATGATCATCGGCTCGGATTCCGGGTGGTTGATGTTGGCCGGGATGATCGCCCGGCCGCGGGCGACTTCGTCGCGGACGAATTCGGGCGTGATGAATGAAGGAATCTCCGCGCCCCAAGGTTGTCCGGGATGCTGTTGGCGGAGCGCATTGCGGGCGCCGTTTTTGCCGGCTTCCGAGTCCAAAGCCTCCTCACGGCCAAGATTTTCGCGGATGGCGATGAACTCCATTTCCGGCGTAACGATGCCTTGCCGGGCATACCAAAGTTGGGTGACGGGATGCCCGGCCGATGCGCGAAGCGGCCGGCGCTTTTGAAAAAGTTTCGGCGCTTCGGATGGTTTTCGGGCGCCGGCAAGCTCGGCATGGCGGATGGAAAGATAGCCGTTGTCTTCGGGTTTGAGACTGCGGCCGGCGTATTCTTCGACATCGCCCCGGTTCCGTATCCATTCCCGCCGCAACGCGGGCAAACCGGTTTCGGCGTTGCCGGCAAAGACGGGGTCGCCCCAAGGCCCGCTGGTGTCATAAACGCGGACAGGTTCGTTGGGTTCCTGCTGCCCGTTTCCGGCTTGGGCAGGAGCTTGGGCGATTTCCCGAAGCGGCACGCGGAGTTGCGGATGTTGCTTGCCGCGGATGTAAACTTTTCTCGAATTTGGCCCGGCGGCGGCGCTGCCCGACGGCGGTGTGTCTTTCGTTGCCATCATATCTTTCGTTGGATAGCCGGCGGGAAGAAGGCGACCCAACGGCCGCCGATGTCCCTGCGCCGGCATTATCTGGATCAGGTCAAGGGTCTTCCAGGCTCGCGCCCGAAACTCTCAGTCATGCCTCCGCAAAGGAAACATTTAGGCTCCCCCAATGTCGTCGGAAAAAATCTGGCGAACGGATCCAGCCTTGTCAAGTGCAAGCGGCCGAAAACGCAGCTACCGAATTAACAACGGATCGCCCGGCTGAAGTAGCTTTGGGGCTTCTGTGGAGCCGTGAGTGAAGCCGAGAAACCGTTCCTTCAACAGGCCGTCGGAGGGAACCTCTTTAACCTCTTTAATCAGCCGATCCGGATTGCCTCCCAAAAAGTAAATCGACTCCGGAATTGGTCATTGCAAGCTACTCACCCTCAGTCGCCGGAGGGCGTATGGATGGCTGCGGCGCGTTAAGGGCGGGTCGGTATCGCCGGGAGATTGGACCAGTCGCTGATGGCAGCGGCAATCCCAACCGCATCATTTCTTCGGCCGCGGCATCAATTTCCTCTACACTCTCCGGTAATCCCTCCATGTCAAACCCACGTTCCCGTGCCGTGTGGATGGCTTCACGAAACCCTTCTTTGGCTTTCTGTTTCTGCTCGCGTTCCATGTCCGCCAGCAAATCGTCCAGCCAACCGTTGTCTTCGGCCTTCAGAGTCTCCAAAGGAATGCCCATTGCCTGCGCCGTTTCGTCCAGCCACGCGACCCACTCCCCGTGCCATTCCCGACCCGCGCCGAAACCGCCGAGCCCATCCACAACTTCTTGCGATGCTACCCGCTCCCAATGCAAAAAATCGGCTATCCTCTTCCAGAGTGAGGATGAGAACATCATCATCGTAAAACATTGAGACATGGTTTAATGCACGCTCTGCCATCGACTCGCTAAAAGTGGCATAGCTGGCCGGCTGATCGGTTTTCCATGCGGCAAATTCATCCGCTGTCATTGTGCGTTTTGCCAACCATTCTGCTTTCTGCTGGCGAGTGAAAGCGCGGTTGATTAGTATTTTCTTCCTTCGTCATGCTTCAATCTCCTTTCCGTTTTCCGTGCTTACCAACGGGAATCGACCTAATAGAAGCCGAATCCGGATAAGAAATCTGTCTTACAGTGAGAGATTCTGGTCGGTCTCGTCAAGGAATTGATCAAAAGACTCTTCAATATCTTCTCTCATCTCACGTAATTCCCTATCCCTGGCCTCCAAGAGTTTCTCAATCTCTCGGTCTAGTGCTTCATCGCCCAACTGTATGTACAGACCGTCCGCAGCTGTCGTGCCACTGTCTACATCAGGATTATTACTCCTCCTTTTTACTTTTTCCTCAATGGCTTTTTTAAAAAGAAAATCTATCTGCTTGACGATTGTCACAACACGGCTGATGATGCTTTTGCACCTTTCCTTATGATCGGCCCAAGCCTCGGCATTGTCTCCATCAATGCTTATAGGGGGTGACGGCCACTGCGCTTTTCGGGTTGGCGGCAACAAACCCGAAAAAAAGTCCATCAATGCTTATAGGGGGTGATGGCCACTGCGCTTGCCCGGAAGGCAGAGAGAAGGATGCCAGCAAGCAGCCGGCGAAGGTGAGGGGAATAACCCGCGGTATTCCGAGGAGCGGAAGGCAAAGGCCGGTGTTCTGCTTTGGGTGCCGGAAGGCGGCGAGCAGGGTGAAAGCGAGGGCAAGGCCCCCGAGTGCAATCCATGACAGGAGGCCCGCAATAGCGGCGGCCTCCAGACCCCGGCAGGGTTTGCCGGCGCGACAGGAGAGGTGTGCGGCTCTCCCGTTGCCTAATTCGAACGGTTAATATTCAGCGGGAGACCCGATGCAAAATCTACCCGTTGAGTGTTGGCAAACGCGAGCCAATCACAGTCCGCTGTTTGTCAAGAGGTTTGGCGATTTTTTTTCTTTTTTGAGGCTTGGTGAAGGGCACTTGTGGGTGGCTTGCTGTCGAGAGTTTTGGGAAGAACTGGCTGCTTCTAGTTCCGGGTGTTTTGGCGGCGGTGCGGTCAGGGTTTTTCCGGCGGGCGGGGCGTGCGGGCGGTGAGGAAGGTTTTGAGTTTTTCGGCGGTTTTGCTGCCGAATCCGGGGACGGCGGCGATGGCTTCAAGGTTGGCGAGTTTGATTTTTTGGACGGAGCCGAAGTGTTTGAGGAGGGCGGTTTTGCGGGCAGCACCCATGCCGGGGAATTCGTCGAGGAGGCTTTCGGAGATTTTCTTCAGGCGGAGGCGGGCGTTGTAGGTGTTGGCGAATCGGTGGGATTCGTCGCGGACGCGCTGGAGGAGTTTGAGCGCGTTTGAGTGGCGGCCGAGGCGGAGCATTCGGTTCGGGAAGTGGATTTCTTCGAATTCTTTCGCCAGGCCGATGATCGGGATTTGTTCCAGACCCAGTTTGCGGAGTTCGCTAAGCGCGGCGTTGAGTTGGCCCTTGCCGCCGTCGATGAGGATGAGGCTGGGCATGTTGGCGGGGATGGGAGGCGGTGGGAGCTGCGCTGCGGAATGCTTTGCCGCCGCTTCCTTTTTCAGTCGCGCGTATCGCCGTTTTACGGTCTCCGCCATGCAAGCGAAGTCGTCCTGGCCGATGACGCTTTTGATTTTGAAACGCCGATAGCCGGCGCGGTCGGGGCGTCCGTCCTTGAAGCTGACCATCGAGGCGACGGCGAAGGTGCCGCTGATGTTGGAGATATCGAAGCCTTCGATGCGGGCGGGCGCCTGCGGCAGTCCCAGTGCCTTGGCCAGAGCGGCGAGGTCTTCGCTCGGTCGGATGGCGGCGGGGAATTGGGAGGGCAGACGGCGGTAACGGCCGCGCGTTTTCGTGCTGTCGCGGAGGTCATTGAGCATATCGCGCAGCTCGGCGGCTTTTTCAAAGTCGAGCTTGCCAGCAGCTTTTTTCATCTCGCGTTCGAGTTCTGCCTCCATTTCTTTGAATTGGCCGTCGAGGAATTCGCAGGCGGCTTCGACTTGTTTCAAATAATCCTCTCGCAGGACGTTGCCGATGCACGGAGCGGTGCAGCATTGGATGTGGGCGTAGAGGCAATGTTTGTAATCGTGTTCGTCGGGAGTAAGCGGCCGGCAACCCCGCAGGTTGAATTTTTTGCAAACGTTGACAAGTGTCCGGCGAATCGCGCCCGAACTGGCAAAGGGGCCGAAGTATCGGCAGCCGTCGTTTTGTTTGAGCCGCGTCAATGTAAAACGGGGGATGGGGTCTTTGAGGTTAATCTTGAGTAGCAGAAACCGTTTGTCGTCGCGGAAGCTGATGTTATAGCGCGGCTTAAATTCTTTTATAAGTTTGCCTTCGAGAAGCACAGCGTCGGCGTCACTCTTCACGTTATAAGTGTCGAAATCGTGAATCGCATCAATCAAGGCCGTCAGTTTGATATCCCAAGAAAGCCGCCGCGAACGTTGAAAGTATTGGCTCACACGACGGCGGAGGTCGCGAGCTTTGCCAACGTAGATCACTGTCCCAAAACGGTCCTTCATCAAATACACTCCCGGCCTGTGGGTCAACTGGCCGGCTTTGCTGCGAATGGCGTCCGTGGCAGGCACTAGAACTAAAACTCCGCCGAGCCGGGAGTGCGGGCGAAGGGGATAACGTCACGGATGTTCGCCGCGCCGGTGATGAACATAAGCATGCGCTCAAAGCCCAGCCCGAATCCGCTATGAGGCACGGAGCCGTATTTGCGGAGATCGAGATACCACCAGTAATTTTTCGGGTCGAGCTTGTGGCATTTTATATGGGTGAGGAGCTGGTCTTCTCGTTCCTCGCGTTGGCCGCCGCCGATGATTTCGCCGATGCCCGGAACGAGAACATCCATGGCCGCAACCGTTTTGCCGTCGTCATTTGCCCGCATATAGAACGGCTTGATTTCTTTCGGATAATTGTAGACTGTCGCCGGACATTGAAAATGTTGTTCCGTCAAAAAACGTTCGTGTTCGGCTTGCAGGTTGGCGCCGTATTCCGCCGAGTATTGGAACGCTTGGCCTGAATCTTTCAATATAGCAACAGCGTTGGTATAGGAGATGTGTTGGAAGGGGCGGTCGAGAACGAATTGCAGGCGCTCTTTCAATTTCTTGTCGATGAAGCGGTTGAAGAGGTTTATTTCCTGGGGGCAGTTTTCAACGATGTCTTGTATAAGATGTTTGACCAGTGTCTCGGCTATGTCCATGTTGCCGGCGAGGTTGCAGAAGGCCATTTCCGGTTCGATCATCCAGAACTCGCTGGCGTGGCGCGAGGTGTTTGAATTCTCGGCCCGGAATGTCGGCCCGAAGGTATAAACATTCGAAATCGCGCAGGCGAAGGCTTCGGCGGCGAGTTGGCCGCTGACTGTGAGATAGGCGGGGCGGCCGAAGAAATCCCGGCGGTTGTCGATGCCGTTTGCCTGTGTTTTTCCGCCGAGTGCCGTCACTCGAAAAAGTTCTCCCGCTCCCTCGCAATCGTTGGCTGTGATGATCGGCGTGTGGAGGTAGAGGAAATCTCGTTCGTCAAAGAATCGGTGGATTGCTTGTGCCAAGCGGCTACGCACGCGGAATATTGAGCTGAACAGATTCGACCGGGGCCGAAGGTGCGCAATCTCGCGTAAGTATTCCGGGGTATGCCCTTTTTTTTGGAGGGGGTAAGTCGTGTCGGCTTGCCCCACGATGTCTAGGGACTCGGCGATGATTTCCCAGGATTGCCCTTTGC
The DNA here is from genome assembly GCA_965214825.1 of uncultured Pedosphaera sp. Classification (GTDB taxonomy): domain Bacteria; phylum Verrucomicrobiota; class Verrucomicrobiia; order Limisphaerales; family AAA164-E04; genus UBA2970. Next base: position 3,229,494 of record OZ243981.1, on the reverse strand, counting down.
CTTGGGAGGCGACGAGTTTGCCGGTGACGGAAACGGCGGCGCCGGTGTTTGCCTGGGCGATCTTTTCGTAATCTGGCAAAGCTGCGTCCACAATGACTTGGATGTTCTTGAGGCAAGAGCCGTCGTTCACCTCGACAAAGGAGAATGCCTTGGCGTCGCGCCGCGTGCGCACCCAACCCTGGATGTGGATCGAGTCTCGCGGGCCGCCGTTCGCGAGAGCATGTTTCACGAGTGTCCGTTCCATAGTTGGCAAGCGATACGTTCCTCGGTCAAACGCCTAATATGCGTGAAACGGGGGCCAATTGCCACACCGGAAAATTCAGCCAGCCGGGTGACCGTCAAAAAAAATTGCCGAGAGAGCTTGCTATTTGCGAATCCTTTGCTTTACGCTGGCGGGGACGGGAGAGTTATGAGGCGACTCTGGAACAATCGAATCGTTGCCAGATTGACGGGCGGGAGCCTTGGCACTGTGTTTCTTTTGCTGGCGCTGGGCGCCCGCAGCGTGGATTTCCATTTGCTGTTGCATGGTGACGAAACGGCGTGTTCGTTGATGCATTCTTCCGCAGCGCCTCCCGGCGACAGCTCGGATTCTGTTCCGAAAACACCGGTTCCCGACCGTAAAGACCCGCTGGATCCTTTTTGTCATGCTGGCTTCTGGCACGAGATTAAAGCTCCTGAACTGGTTCTGGAGCGTGCCTTGCCGGCTGACCTTTCCCGCCTGTTTTCCATCCTTCTTGAGGGATGTGCCCGTTTTTCTAGCGGCTCGCCGCGGGCGCCTCCGGTTTTGGTTTAGGCATCCATCGGCCCCGTTGCCTGAGTGGCCGCGGGGAGGGCTTTCCGTCGTTGCAGCGAATGCCGGCGGGAGGTGAAACCACCTGAGCCAAAACCGTATAATGAATTGTCAAAACTGTCCCTGGGGATTGCTCGAGCCGGCGGGGAACCGCCGAAATATTTGCGCCTTTACGTTAGTTGAACTCCTCGTGGTGATTGCTGTCATCGCGATTCTGGCGGCGATGCTGTTGCCTGCATTGGGCAAGGCCTCCGCCAAGGCTCAGCAGGTGAAGTGCGCGTCGAATCTGCAGCAGGTTCATCTAGGATTTCGCATGTATGCCGACGACTTCGGCGGGCGCCTGCCGTTGACAGCGCATAGCACTACAGAGACCAACCAGATGTGGATTCGCAAGCTGCGTCCATATGTCGGCAACTCGGAGGCGATTCGATTGTGCCCGGCCGATCCGCTCCACCGCGAACGGCGCATCTTCGGCGGCACGAGTTACATCCTGAATGAGTTTTTGTCCGTGCCGCTTGAGGATGCGTTTGGCCAGCTTGTCGAGCCCTTGCCGCGGTTAGACCAGTTGCGGCATCCGGCCGAAACCATTCTGTTGTTTGAAGTCGCCGACGAATACGGAACATCCGTTGATATAGATCACACCCACTCCCGGACTTGGCTGCAGGATGGCTGGCGGGGCGTGATCGCCGACATTCGGCCCGACCGCCACCGAACGGGCGCTCCCGCAGAAGACCGCACCACAGGCCGAGCCAATTACCTTTATGTCGATGGCCATGTCGAAGCCATTGCTGCTGCCGAAATCAGACAGCAAATCGAACAGGGCATCAACATCGCTCAACCGCCGGAGTTTCGTCCGGCACCATAACCATGAACTTTATTACCATAACCATGAACTTTATTAACCACAACAAAACCATGAAAACTGCTAAAACTGCCGAGACAACGGCAAACTCGGAAAACAACAACAAAATGACGGAAACCCGCAGCGTGGCGTGTTTGGCTGCATTGTCTGCCGCGATATGGCTCGCTTCGACGGGAACAGGCTTTGCCGGAGAGCGCAGCCTTTGGTCGGATGGACACGGTGACTTGTCTGTCCATTACACTGAGAACCAATGGCAATGGGGCGTGGAGGTGGACAGCCTGCCGGGAATGCATCCGCCAGAGAAGGTGATCATCGCTTTGGGAGCGGATGCCCAAAACGCCGTGCCGGATGATCCCGCCTTCGCTTTCCTGGGCGGAGCGGGAGATCTGGTCTGGATTCTGCCGCAGTTCTCCCAAAAGGGTGTTCCGTTCATGGGCGTGCATGTAGATACGGCAAGCCCGCAAGCTGTCTTTGAAGGGAACCGTTTCAACTGGCAGCTCAGCAGCGTGGCCGGGCCGGGGGATTTTGCGATGTGGAGGACCGGCAGTGCCGGGCAAGTGAATGTCTTGATGAATTCGCGCGACGGTATTGACGAGACGGATCGAACCGATGAACCGGCGCCGGGACACTTTCATCAAAACTGGGGCTTCACTTCGCCGGGAACGCATTTTGTTGGCTTTCGAGCGCAAGGGATTTTGGCCGGTGCTTCGGCGCCTGTTGCCAGCGATGAGCAGCTTTATCGCTTTGCCGTGAATGTTTTCGACCGCGGCGAGGTGGACCTCGAAGTGGTGTTTGAAGACGGCAAGTGGGAATTGGTTCTGCTGGACGAAGCCAACGAACGGGAGTTCGCAGCGAACGAAGCCGCCTTGCATGTCGGGCCAGCCACTTGGCGGAAAGTGCCGGATGATCCCGCCTTTGCCTTTTTGGGAAATCCAGGCGATACGGTGTATCTCCTACCACAAGACGAACAGGAAGGCGTTTTGTTCCTCGGCATTGCGGCGGATGAAATCGAGTCCGGCATTTTTGAGGATGACGCCATTGGGTTGAACTTGGCGAGCGTGGAAGGCCCTGGCGCGGTTTCGTTGTATGCAACGGATGCCTTGGGCAAGCCGACGGTGTTTTTCAATTCGGCGGACGGGATTTCGGCATCGGACCATTTTCCGCTCCCGGTCGGCGGGCATTCGCATCCGGCTTGGGGTTTCGCTTCGCCGGGGATTTACCGGATTGGGCTGACGGCTTCCGGCACGCTCGGCATGTCCGGGCAAACGGTTTCGAGCGGTGAGGCGGTCTTCCTGTTCGAGGTCTTCGGGCCAACGGTTTTCGGCGAAGGCGAGCTAGACATCGAGGTGGTTTTTGAAGATGACGAATGGGAGCTGGCGGCTTTGGACGAGGCCGGCGGGCGGGAGATTTGCGCGACGGAATTGATCCTTCAATGCGGGCCGGAAACGCGGATTGAAGTGCCGAATGATCCGGCTTTTCGTTTTCTCGGCAAGCCCGGCGCGGTTGTCAATGTGTTGCCGCAAGACGAACAAAAAGGCGTTTTGTTCCTCGGCATTGCGGCGGATGAAATCGAGTCCGGCATTTTTGAGGATGACGCCATTGGATTGAACTTGGCGAGCGTGGAAGGCCCCGGCGCGGTTTCGTTGTATGCAACGGATGCCTTGGGCAAGCCGACGGTGTTTTTCAATTCAGCGGACGGGATTTCGGCATCGGACCATTTTCCGCTCCCGGTCGGCGGGCATTCGCATCCGGCTTGGGGTTTCACAGTGCCCGGCGTTTATCGCGTGGGCTTGCAGGCGGCGGGGACGCTGGTTGCCGGAAGCAAAGCCAGTGCCAGCGAAGTGGCGGTGTTCACTTTCGAGGTTCTGACTGGGAGCGTTTCCCGTCCCAGGATTTACGGGCGACTACTCATCGGCGACGGCACAGGCTCCGGCTTGTCGGTGATTAATCTGGAGAGTGGCGAAGTGCGCCCGAACGCGTTCGACTTGGGCGCGCGCGCCGGGCGCATCTATGCCAGCGGGAGCGGACGCTACGCGATCGCCGTCTCCAGCGACGCCAACACCGCCCATCTGTTTGACGGCGGCATCTATCTTGAGGAACACGGCGATCACTTTGATTTGGTGGAAGGCGAGTTGCAACGGCTGGACGTTGACCTGTCCGGCGACCGCCCGGTGCATCTGTATGTCAGCGGCGAGAGGAGCGCAATCTTTTATGACGGCTCCGGCGATGTGGCGCTGATAGACGAACACGAACTGGAGCGCGACGGCAATAGCTATACGCCGACCATTATCAACGTCGGCGCGCATCACGGCGCGGCGGTTCTCCTGGAAGGCGGCCTCATTGCCACCACCATCCAGCACCCCGACTTTCCCGGCGACCCCGATGCGCGGCTGCCCATCGGGGCGGAAATCCGGGATGCGGTAGGCCGGGTGCTGTATCGTGCCGAAGGTTGCGATGGTTTGCACGGCGACGCCGGCAACGGTCATATCGCCGTGTTCGGCTGCGTCGGGGGCGCGCTGGCCGTTGAGGCCCATGACGGCGAGTTTGAGCATCGCTTTATCCCGGCGCCGGCCGACTCTCCCGATGATTTCCGCTTGACTTCGGTCTGGGGTTATCACGACTTGGACCATTTCTTTGCTCTGGGCTCTGCCGTCGGTCTGTATTTGGTGGAGCCGGAGGACGGCACAATGGAACGGCTCATTCCGGCCGCCGATGATTTGCGCCCCATTCAGGTGGCTTTCAGCCATGACGGCGAACAATTGCTGGTCGTGATGAGCGATGGCGAACTGCGGGTGTATGATGCTCATGACGCGGATTTGTTAGTGTCGGCGCGGGGATTTCTTTCCGATGACATTGACTCCGGTTTTTGGGCGCGGCCGCATTTGGCCACTGCTGCCGACCAGATTTTCATCACAGATTCCGTAGCCGGCGAAGTCATCGCGCTTGATGCGCAGAGTTTGGAAGTCATCGAACGGTGGCGTGTGCCCGGCGAGCCGACCAAAATTGCTTTTGTTGGCGTCCTCGGTGAGAGCGGCAGTGGCGGGCATGACGGACACGGTCACGGCGATGAGTTGGAACTCCACATTGAGTTTAGTGCTGACGGCAGCCTGGCGCTTCGGTGGCTTTCGGAATCGGGCAAGCAATACCAAGTGCAGGCCAAGTCCGGCAGCCTCGACGCAGACTGGGCGGATCGTTTTGAGCAGTTGATGGGAACTGGTGAAGTTTTGGAGCAACCGTTGGCTGTGGAGTCCGGCGGCGCGGAGTTTTTTCGCGTGATTGAGTTGCCGTAGGCGCGGCTGCGTTCCCGAAGAGAAAAATTTGGCATTTTTGGGTGTTTTGTGGGTAGATTGTCGGGATGTTGTTGTTGCTATGGTGTCGCATTGCGGTTGCTTCCATCCCCGGGGGGCGGGAATGGCCGGTGTTTTGTCGGGTGCGGTTTTCCGGTGGGGCGCTTTTGGTATGGCTTTTTTTCTTGAGCTTGCCGGCGGTGCAGGCGGAGCGGCTTCGTGTGTTGACATACAACATTCATCATGGAGAGGGGACGGATGGCAAGTTTGATTATGAGCGTTTGGCTGGGTTGATTGTCGGGCTGCGGCCGGATGTGGCGGCACTTCAGGAGGTGGATCGGGGGACGGAGCGAGCTGGTGGAGTGGATCAGGTGGCGCGTTTGGCTGAGTTGACCGGGATGCAATCTGTTTTCGGGCGGGCGATGCCTTACGACGGCGGGGAGTACGGGGTGGCGATTTTGTCGCGCTTTCCCATTGAGCGTTTTGAGGCTTTTCCGCTGCCGTTTGATTCTGGGCAGGAGCCGCGGGTTCTGTTGCGGGCCAGGGTTGTTCCCGACAACGGTTTGCCGGTTTTTGATTTTTGGGGGACGCATTTGTGCCATCAGAGCGAAGCTGTCCGGATGCATCAGGTGAAGCAGATTCGTTGGGTGTTGGGCAGGTTTGGGGCTGTGCCGGCGGTTCTTGCCGGGGACTTTAACGCGCGTCCGGGTTCAGGGCCGATGGCGGCGATGTTGGCGGGGGATTGGATTGATGCGGTTGCGCCTCGGTCTGAGATTGATTATGTGTTGTATCGGCGGCGGGATGCGTGGCGGCGGGCGGAGGCGATGGTTGTGGAGGAGGAGACGGTGTCGGATCACCGGCCGGTTTTGGTGGAGTTGGAGTGGTTGGGAAATGGGGGGAAACCTGCCGATGCGACGCCTGCTGGTCTTGCGGATTTGGTTGAGCTGGAGGCACGGTTGCAGGGGGCGATTGCTGCTGCGGCCAAGGCGGTTGTGGCGGTGAACAACAGGGCGGGCGCCTGGACGGGCGGCGGAGTGCTAGTTTCTGCAGACGGTTATGTGTTGACGGCGGCGCATGTGATTGGCGCGGGAAGGGATGTCCGCATCCGCTTGCCGGATGGGACGCCCCGCGAAGCCAAGAGCCTGGGGGCGTTTCGGTTTGCGGATGCTGCCTTGGTGAAGATTGCCGGGGAGGGGCCGTTTCCATATGTGCCGATGGCGGCGATGCGTCAATCGCGGGTCGGGGAGTGGTGCTTTGCTCTGGGGCATCCGGGTGGGTTGGACGGCAGCCGGGGGGTGGTGGCTCGTGTGGGCAGGGTCATTTCAAAGACGGACAATCTCCTGCGGTCGGATTGCCCGATCATCGGCGGGGATTCCGGTTGTGCTCTCTTCAATCTGCGCGGGGAGTTGATCGGCATCCACAGCCGTATCGGGCAGCCTTTGGATCAAAATTACCATGCTCCCATTGAGGCGTTTTTGCGCCATTGGGAGCCGATGAAGGCCGGGAAAGTAATCCCGCCGCATCAGATGCGAGGGCGTGGCGGGTTGGGCGTGCACACGGTTGATGCGCATCCCGGAGTGCGGGTAGTGCGGGTGGTGCAGGAGGATTCGCCTTTGCAGGAGGGGGATATTATTCGGCAGGTGGACGAGTTTCCTATCGAGGACGATTGGGAGTATTTGGTGGCACTCAGCAGCCGGCGGATCGACGAGGTGGTTCGGTTGCGGGTTTTGCGGGAGATGGAATGGATTGATGTTGAGGCGAAGCTGCAGCACTTGCAGCGGCGCGGTCGGTGATCTCAGCTGATGCAGGCAAGGCGAAAGATGTGGGACATGAAGTGGGCGCGACTCTTTGCGGCGGTGACGATGGCGGGGGGCCTCTGCTGTGCTTCGGAGCCGGGCGGGGCGCTCCCGGAGAAACTCCGAACCAACGGCGCTGAGACGCTTTTGTCCGTGGCGGAATTAGCCCGTAGTTTGGCGGCAGTAACGGTCGAGATTCTTGATGACGGGGAGCCGGTGGCTTTGGGGACGGTGGTTCGCCGGGACGGTCTTGTGGTGGCTAAGGCCAGCGAGTTGGGATGGCAGACGACGGTTCGTTTGCCTGATGGCCGGCAGGCGACGCCGGTTGCGGTTGCGGTGAACGAGGATAACGATGTGGCGGCGCTCCGTTTGGAAGTTGTTTTCCCCAAAGCCGCGCTGCTCGCTGAGTCTGGGGAAATTGCGCGGGGAAAGTTTCTGGTTTGTCCGGCCGATGCGGCGCTGGTGAAGATGGGCATTGTCAGCGCCGAATCCAGAGCGATTCAACGGCTGGGTGGGGTTTTGGGCGTTCAGTTGGAAGGAGCTTTGGGCGGTGTGGAGATTCAAACTGTTTATCCGGGAACAGCGGCGGCCCGGGCCGGCATCCGGCCGGGCGATGGGATCCGCTCGGTGAACGGGCGAGCTGTTTTGTTGGTAGAGGAGGTTCAAAAGGCGATTGCCGCTCATTATCCCGGAGAGAGTGTGGAGCTGGTTCTGCAGCGCGGTGAGCGAACGTTGCATGTCCACGCGACTTTGGGGTTCCGTTCCGACTTCGGGCCTTTTGGCTTTGGGCCTTCTGGTCGGCATTGGCGGTTGAATGGGGAGACCTCTACCCGCTTGTCCGGGTTTGAGCGGGTGATTCAGCACAGCATTCCGGTGAATGCCCGCGCGATGGGCGCTCCGGTTGCAGATTTGAGCGGCCGGGTGATCGGCATCAATATCGCACGGGTGGACCGGGTGAGCACTTTTGCGTTGCCGGCGGCTCTGTTGCGGCGAGTTTTGAGGGTCTTGGGTGGGGAGTTTGCTTTGCCCGGTACGGAGTAGCCCAGCGGTTGGGCTGCTCTTTTCCGAATGGACGTTGAGGTCAGCGGCCGGCTGCTGGTTTCTTGTGTTTGAGGAACCATTGGTAGAGTTCAGGATTCGCGTAGCTCTCAGTCCATGAATCGTGGCCGGCGTCCGGGTAGATGGTGAACTTGGGGGCGCCGCCGGCTTTTTTCATGCTTTGGACCATGGCTTCGGATTGGGAAATGGGCACGACTTGGTCTTTGGCTCCGTGGAAGACCCAGGTGGGCAAATGTTTGATTCGGCGGGTGTATTGGGGGTTGCCGCCGCCGCAGATAGGGGCGATGGCGGCGAAGGTGTGGGGATAATTTATAGCGGTGTCCCAAGTCCCATACCCGCCCATGCTGAGGCCGGTGAGGTAGATTCTCCGGCGGTCAACTTTGTGGGCTTCCATCACGTGCTTCACAAGCGCCATGACATCCGGCGGATTCCAACGTTGTCTGGCGGGGCATTGCGGAGAAAGCACGATGAATCCGAAGTCAGGATTCGTTTCGACGATTTTTGGCGGGCCGTGTTTTTTGACTTTTTGGATGTCGCTGCCTCTTTCACCGGCGCCGTGGAGGAACACAATCATCGGCAACGCTTCCGCTTCCGCGTAACGGGCGGGCAGGTAGAGGAGGTAGTCCAGCGAGCGGCGGATTTCAAAGTGCCCTGTCTGTTGGTCGGTTCGAGCTTGGGGGATGGCGATGCAAGCGGCGGCTGCCAGTCCCAATAGATGGGCGCCGGAGACGGCTCGGCAAAGGAGAATTCGATGAGATGGAATGTTCATTTTGAGTCTTTCAGTTTTGGCAACAGGGCAAGCATTACCAGATGGGCGAGGATGTGGCAAACTCTTTTTCGCAATAAACGGTTGCGGGCTTGATCTGCTGCAATCCGTTTAGACAGCCACAGAAGGCGCAAGAATCACAGAACTCCAAAAAAAGTGGCGAAGAGTTGGCGATTGTGAACTCGCCAACCGCTCTTCGAGTGCCTGCACTACATTGGCAGCGGAATGTCTGCTCCCCACATTGACTGCCTTGACAGCGAGTTGCGTCGGGGTTTAGGCTGTTTCGGATGCGGTGCCCCTTCAGATGTTGGATGGACGGCTTGGCCGGCGGCGTGGTTTTGCGGGCTGTCTGTGGGGCGTTGTTTGCCGCTTTTCTGTGCGCTCGCGCCGGGGCGGCGGTGTCATTTAATCAGAGTATTCGGCCGATTCTCTCGGAGAATTGTTTCCTTTGCCACGGCCCGGATGCGGCGAGCCGGAAGGCGGGGCTGCGTCTTGACGAGTCGGAGAGCGCTTTTTCCAGCCGGGAGGGGGTGCGGGCGATTGTGCCGGGCGAGCCGGGGGAAAGTGAGTTGATCCGCCGGATTTATGCCAGCGACCCGGAGGATCGAATGCCGCCGGCGGATTCTGAGCGGCGGCTCACGGAGGAGGAGAAAGCAGCGTTGAGGGCTTGGATTTCGGCTGGCGCTGAGTATGAGCAGCATTGGGCGTTTGCGCCGATTGTCAAGCCGGCGATGCCGGAGATTCCGGAGGATGCCGTCAGTGCCAATCCGATCGATCGATTTCTCTTGGCGCGGCTGCGCGAACGCGGATTTGGGTTTTCGGCGGAAGCGAGCCGGGAGCAATTGATCCGCCGGGCGAGTTTTGATCTGACCGGGCTGCCGCCGACGCTTGAGGAGGTGGATGCGTTTTTGAACGATAGCGAGCCGGGAAGTTATGAGCGTTTAGTGGATCGTCTCTTGCATCGGGAATCATATGGGGAACGAATGGCTTCCGAATGGTTGGATGTGTCGCGTTATTCGGACACTTACGGGTATCAGGTCGATCGAGATCGTTTTGTTTGGCCTTGGCGGGATTGGGTGATTGAGGCTTTCAACGCCAATCTGCCCTACGACGAGTTCATTGTTTGGCAGTTGGCCGGCGACCTTTTGCCCAACGCCGGGAAGCGCCAGATTTTGGCAACGGCGTTTTGCCGCCTTCATCCGCAGAAGGTAGAAGGGGGCAGCGTGCCGGAGGAGTTCCGCGTGGAGTATGTGGCCGACCGAACGCAGACCTTCGCCACGGCTTTCATGGGTTTGACGTTGGAATGCGCCCGCTGCCATGATCACAAATACGACCCAATCACGCAGAAGGAGTATTATCAACTGACCTCCTTCTTCGCGAACATTGATGAGGCGGGGCTCTACTCTTATTTCACCGACTCCGTGCCGACGCCGACGTTAATTTTGGCTTCCGAAGAGGAAAAAGAGCAGCTTCGCTTGTTGCGGGAGGAGGCGCTGCCGGCAAGGGAGCAAGCGCTTACCAAAGCCTCCGCAGAGGCCGAGGGCGATTTTCTATCGTGGCTGGATGCAGGGCGGGCGGGCGGCGGTGAACCGCTGATTGCCGGCCTCGCTTATTTCGACTTTGAGTCCATTGAAGAGGGCAAGATTCCCAACCGCTGGAACCGCGAAAAGCCGGCGACTTCGGCCGCGGCCAATCGCTTGGCTGTTGGCAAGATTGGGTGGGGGCTGGCTTTGTCGGGAGACGACGAAGTCGATCTCAAGACGGGCAATTTTCCCCGCTATCAACCGTTCAGCTTCTCGCTTTGGGTGAAGATTCCGGAGCGTTTCGAGCGCGCGGTGATTTTTCATCGATCCCGCGCGTGGACGGATGCGGCCAGCCGCGGCTATCAACTTTTGCTGGAAAATGGCCAACCCAGCTTTTCGTTGATTCATTTTTGGCCTGGCAACGCCTTGCGTGTCCGGGGGCGCGATCTTCTCCCACTGCGCCGCTTTGTTCACTTGGGCGTAACCTACGACGGATCGAGCCGCGCTGGCGGTGTGCAGCTTTTTGTCGATGGCGAGGCGGTTGCTTTGGAGATTGTGAAGGATCAATTGACCAAAAACATCACCGGCGGCGGACATGATCACGCGGCAATCGGCGCCCGCTTTCGGGACAAGGGTTTTCCCGGCGGAGTGGTGGATGAGTTTCGGATTTTTGAACGGGCGTTGGCGCCGGTGGAAATGCGCCATCTCTTCGACGGCGAGACGCTGACGCGCTGGATGCAGAAGCCGGCCGAGGCGTTGTCCACGCGAGAGAAGGCGGCACTGAAGGCCTACTATCTTGCGGCGGTTAATCAGCGAGTTGCAGCAGCGCGAGAGGCGCTGCAGACGCTGCGCCGCCAGATTTGCGGGTTGGAAGACGGGATGCGGGAAATCATGGCGATGAAGGAGCGAAAGACGCCGCGCGTCTCATATGTGTTAGCTCGCGGTGCCTACGACGCACGATTGGCGCCGGCCGCCAATGAAACGCCTGAAATCTTGTCCGATTTTCCCGAACATTGGTCCCGCAACCGGCTCGGCTTGGCCCGCTGGCTCACGGCGCCAAATCATCCTTTGACGGCGAGAGTAACAGTCAACCGATATTGGCAGATGCTCTTCGGCCAGGGTTTGGTGAAGACGCCCGAAGACTTCGGCAGCCAGGGCAGCCCGCCCTCACATCCGAAACTGCTGGATTGGTTGGCCGCCGATTTCATCGAAAACGGATGGAACCTGAAGCGGCTGCTGCGGCAGTTGGTTACCTCGGCCGCCTACCGGCAGCAATCGGCCGCCGGCACGGATTTGCGGCGAGCAGACCCCGAAAACATCTGGCTGGGACGGGCACCGAAACTGCGTTTGCCGGCCGAGATGATTCGCGACAACGCCTTGGCTGCAAGCGGCCTGCTGGTCTCCAAAATCGGCGGGCCGCCGGTCAAACCTTACGAAGTCGCCGCCTCCTTCAAGCCGTCCAAAGTCGATACAGGCGAGGGGCTTTACCGAAGAAGCCTTTACACTTATTGGAAGCGAACTGCCCCGGCCCCGGTGATGATGGCCTTGGACGCATCAAAGCGCGATGTGTGCTCGGTCCGGCGCGAGACAACGGCAACGCCTCTGCAAGCCTTCGTGTTTATGAACGATCCGCAGTTCGTCGAAGCTGCCCGGCATCTGGCATTGCGAATTGTTCAGAGCGGTTTGAAAGGCGACGGCGAACGCCTCTCCCGGTTGTTTCGGATTTTGACCGGCCGCCGCCCGAAACCGGCAGAAGCGGCCGTGCTGCAAAAGCTGCTGCAGGAGCAGAGGGAATACTTTGCCGCTGAGCCGGACCGGGCAAAGGCCTTTCTCTCCATCGGCTTCAGCTCTCTCGCCGAAGCGGAGAAGACGGCGGAATTGGCGGCGATGGCAGCGGCAGCTTCCGGCCTGATGAGCCATGATGAGTGCCTGATGAAACCCTGACGAACGCGGATGTTATGTTGAAAGCGGTTGCCAACAATCTTCAATGCGCAGGAGTTGCGCCGGCGTTTGGCCTGAGTCGGCGGCGCTTCCTGCGGGACTTCGGCCTGGGGCTTGGCGCCTTGGCCTTGGCGGATATGGGGCGCTCTTTGGCGCTTGCCGGGAGGGGCTTGCCGGCCGGCTCTGCGCCGCCGCATTTTGTGCCTCGAGCCAAGCGGGTGATTTACCTCTTTCAAAGCGGCGGGCCATCACAGATTGATTTGTTTGACCCGAAGCCGGAGCTCAATCGGCGGCACGGGGAGGAGCTACCGGAATCGGTGCGGCGCGGACAACGGCTGACGGCGATGTCGGGCAATCAGGCCAGCCTGCCGATGGCGGGATCGCCCTTTCAATTTGTGCGGCATGGCCGGAGCGGCACGCAGTTTTGCGAGTTGTTGCCGGGCGTTGCCGGCCTGGCGGACGACCTTTGCCTCATCCGCTCCATGCACACCGAGGCCATCAATCACGGGCCGGGGGTTACCTTTTTGCAGACGGGCTCTCCATTCCCGGGACGGCCAAGCATGGGCGCGTGGCTGAGTTACGGTTTGGGAACTTTGAATGCGAATTTGCCGTCCTTCGTTGTGCTCATCACCAAGGACAAAGGCGGGCAGCCGCTGGTCTCGCGACTTTGGGGAAGCGGGTTTCTGCCGGCGAAGTTTCAAGGCGTCCGGTTTCGTTCTGGCAAAGACCCGGTCTTGTATCTGAATAACCCGGCCGGCATCGCCGCCGAGGGGCGCCGCCTGTTGTTGGACCGGCTGAGGGAATTGCACGAGCTGCAAATCGCCGAGACGGGGGACGACGGGATTGAGAATCGGATCGCGCAGTATGAAATGGCGTTTCGGATGCAGATGTCCGTCCCGGAAGTTTTCGATATCTCGGACGAGCCGGAATCCGTCCTAGCGCGTTACGGCGAAGAAGCGAAGAAGCCGGGAACCTTTGCGGCGAATTGTTTACTCGCCCGACGCCTGGCGGAACGTGGCGTTCGCTTCGTGCAGTTGTATCATCCCGGATGGGACCAGCATAGCGGCTTGCCAGGCGGAATCACCAGGCAGTGCCGGGAAACCGACCAGCCTTCGGCGGCACTTGTGAAGGACTTGAAAGAGCGGGGAATGCTCGACGAAACTTTGGTCATTTGGGGAGGCGAGTTCGGGCGCACCAACTATTGCCAAGGCAAGCTGACGCAGAAGAGTTTCGGGCGCGATCACCATCCCAAGTGCTTCAGCCTTTGGATGGCCGGCGGCGGCGTAAAGCCGGGAATGGTCTTTGGGGCGACGGACCCGTTCGGCTACAACATTGTTCAAGACGGCGTCCATATCCATGATTTCCACGCGACACTGCTGCATTTGCTCGGCATCAATCACGAGCGGCTCACTTATAAGTATCAAGGGCGCCAATTTCGGCTGACCGATGTGCACGGCAAAGTGCTGCGCCCGGTCCTCGCCTGATGCAAAGGCCGTAGTCCCGGCAATGAAAACCATCATTCTGCGCCGTCGTTTCGCTCTCCTGTTCGACCGCGTTTAGTGAATGCGAAGTTTGATTGCGGCCACAAGAAAAGTTCAGAGGCAATGGAAATTAACAAACAAAAATTCCGTGCTACCCTGGGCAGTTTAGCATCTTGTGTGCCTGACTCCGATGTGCTGTCTCGGCGCCGATTTAGGCAGAGGAACAGGGCAAAAGTATAACCGGCTCGGTATTGCTATTAAGCAAGACGAAAGAATCGTTAGCAACCGCCCGAAGCGAGTTAGCGGGCAAGTTCAAGAGCTTGTCGGAAGATGACCTGACCACCGCCAACGCCCACATCATCGCCCAAAAAGGCTAACCCTTCTCGCATCGCGTGGCGCTCCAGCGACAAAAATGCGGTTAAAGACGGCCGGCGGCGAGTTTTGCCAGAACTGCCGCTTCGTTGTGCTCAAGCGGGAAACGCCCCGCAAAGCAAAGGCCACAGAATGGCGTTGCGCTAAACTGCTTCTTCGCCGCGTTCGTCGGTGCGGATGCGGATGGCTTCTTCCACTGGAGAGACGAAGATTTTGCCGTCGCCGATTTTGCCGGTTTTTGCCGCTTTGCCGATGGCTTCGACGGCGGCTTCGATTCGGTCATCGGCTACCACGATTTCCACCTTAATTTTGGGGAGAAAATCCACCGTGTATTCGCTGCCGCGATAGATTTCCGTATGGCCTTTTTGCCGGCCAAAACCCTTCACCTCGCTGACGGTCATCCCCTCAACTCCCACCTCGCCCAATGCTTGCTTCACGTCATCCAATTTGAATGGCTTCACTATGGCTTCTATTTTTTTCATGGCGTCTGAATCTGCTGTTTGCCTGCTCCGCAACGGCGTCTCCTCATCCTCAGGGGCTTCGGAGAGACCGGACTTTGCCACAGAATCCTTCCCTTCGGCAATCCTTTTTCTATCCGGTCACGTACTTGCGGCTGCGGGCGGGATTGCGTTATGTTGCTCGGTTTGGAGTGAAGAAGAAGCGACATCGGACGATCCGAAAGCCGGCTGCCGGCAAACGAGCGGGCTCGGGCAAAGCGCTTTCGGTTAGAAAGAAGCGGGTTTTTCTGGCGCTTTTTTCCCTGTTGAGCGTTTTTGCAACCTTGGCGGCGATTGAAGGGGGTGCTCGGCTTTTCGAGTTCGGTTATCCGGCTCAGTTCTTCTGGAAGCGCCAGGTGGCCGGGCGACCGGTTTTAACAATAAATCACCGATTCTTCTGGAGTTTCTTTCCCAAGGCGCTGTCTCGATCGCCGCAGCCCATTCAGTGGGTTTCCCAAAAACCGGAAGGCACAAAACGCGTTCTGATCTTTGGCGAGTCAGCCGCCATGGGCGACCCAGAACCCGCTTTTGGATTGGCCAGGCTGCTGGAATGGATGCTCGAACGCCGCCATCCCGATTCCGATTGGGAAGTCATTAACCTGGCGGTTACGGCTATCAACTCGCATGTCATCGTGCCGATGGCGAGGGAAGCTGCCCAGCATGAAGCTGATTTCTGGTGCCTCTACCTCGGCAACAATGAAGTTCACGGCCAGTTCGGGCCGGGGACGGTTTTTGGTTCCCGCCGCTCGAACCTTCGTTGGATTCGCGCGAGTCTGGCGGTGAAGCGGACGCGCCTCGGCCAGATGGCCAATGCGCTTGTGGAATCGGCTGCGCGTTCGGCGAACGCTGCCGAGTGGGGCGGCATGGCCATGTTTGTGAAGCATCAAGTGCCGGCAGACGATCCCCGATTGAACGGCGTCTATGAAAATTTCGAAGCGAATCTGGGCGACATTATTGCAGCAGGATTGCAGAGCGGTGCCAAAGTCCTCATCAGCTCCGTCGCTGTGAACCTCCGCGGGAGTTCTCCTTTTCGGTCGGCGCTGCCCGAATCTGTGACCGGCGAGCTGCTTGCCGAATGGAGCCGTCTCTTCGGCGAAGCGCGGCAATTGTTTGAGGCGGGTTTGTATCAGGACGCTTTGGCAACCGCTTATTCGGCGGCAAAAATCCATGCCGGCCATGCTGAACTCGCCTTTTTGATTGGGCGCTGCTGTTGGCATTTAGGAGACGACGCGGGCGCCAAAGCCGGTTTCCTCCGAGCACGCGACCTTGATACTCTGCGCTTCCGAGCCGACAGCAAGCTCAATGCAATCATCCAGCGGACAGCGACAACCTATCCATCGAAAGACGCCCTATTTGTCGATGCCGAAGCCCTCTTTGCTTACAACGCGCCACGCGGCATCCCCGGCGATGAATTGTTCTGGGACCATGTTCATTTCCGGTTTCCGGGGAATTACCTCCTCGCCTTGGCCTTTGCCCGCGAGATCGAAAGTCAACTGCCCGGCGGCCGGAGCGAAACCGATTTGCCGCCTTGGCCTTCGCTGAGCAATTGTGCCCAAGCCCTGACGCTGACGCGGTGGAGCGATTTATCTATGACGCAGTCCATGCGACGGCGCTTGAACAAAGAGCCGTTCCGCTCGCAATCGATCCACGCTGAGCGAAACCGCCGTCTCGCCCAAGAGCTGCAAGAACACGCAGTGGGCGCCGCCGCCGATGCTTTCCCCATCCAGCAAGGTTCATTCGAACGAGCCCTCGAAAAGAAACCGCGCGATTTCGTGCTGCGCGATCTCTATGGCAAGTATCTGCTCAGTTTCAAAAAACAGGAGGAAGCCGTCGCGCAATGGCAGAAAGTCGTCGAACAAATTCCCCATCACTTGATGGCACATTTTCAAATCGGCCAAGCCCTCGCCGAGGACCCGAACCGCGCGGCGGAAGCAGAAGCGAGCCTTCGCCGAGCACTGCAAATTCGCCCGGCCACTGCGAACATCCTGGCCGCGCTTGGAAAATCATTAAGCGCCCAAGGCAAATATGAAGAGGCACTGAAGCCGCTGCGGGAAGCGCTCCGGCTTCGCCCGACATCCATCGGCGTTTTGCTCCAGAGCGCCCGCACTCAAAACGCCCTGCGCCAAAGGGAGCAAGCCCGGCGGCATTTAGAAAAAGCGGCAGCCTTGGCACCCGATGATCCTTCGGTTGCAGCAGCGCTGGCCGAGCTGCGCCCGAATCTGTGAAGTAGCCGGCGGCATGAGTGATTGGGGAATCTGGTTTGCGCTGGCCGCCGCGAGTTGGTGTGCGGCGGCGTTTGTTTTTTCCGTCCTCAGCTTCAGAGGCGAATTCGGCTCTCTGTCTTTCAAGAAATGCCTTCCGGTTTTGGCCAAGTTGTTGATTTCGGGAGCGGTGATTTTTTTGATTTGCAGCCTGTTTGCCTGGTGGATTCTTGCCGTTTTTTGAGGGAGGCGTGTTGAGCTACCTTTGTGTTCTTCGCGTTTTAGGTGGTTTCGGCGCTTCCATTTGCGCCGGTAATGGGTTGCGTTTATGTTAGGGCGCATTTGCCGGTCTTGGACGGAAGGGCGCCCAGGGAATGGCATTGGCTGAAAAAACGCGGGTATGGCCGAAGTTCGTTTTTCTGAGACTGCTGCCGTTGTTCGTTTTCGCTCGGATGGACAGATGGAACGGGTGGCGGATGTGGTCAGCGCTGAGCAGCCTCTGGAAATTCGCGTGCGCGGGCAAAGCGTGGCGATCACCATGCGGACGCCGGGTCACGACCGGGAATTGGCGGCGGGTTTCGCTATTTCAGAGGGGCTTGTCAAAGCGCCAGCGCAGTTTTTGGAGGCCGCTCATTGCCGCCGGGAAGAGGCCGAGCATCCGGAGAACATCATCAACCTTTATCTCGGTGCCGGCACCGCTTGCGATCTCGAAAAACTCTCCCGGCATGTCTTTGCTTCGTCCAGTTGCGGCATTTGTGGCAAGGCGTCTCTGGAAGCGCTTCGCAACCATTGGCCGCCGGTTCAGTCGGATTTCCGCATCGCTTCGGAGCGGCTTCTTTCGCTACCGGGCCGACTGCGGCAAGCGCAGGTGGAGTTTCAGCGGACTGGCGGGCTTCACGCGGCGGCGTTGTTCGATTCGGACGGGGCGCTTGTCTGTGTTCGGGAAGATGTGGGGCGCCACAACGCCGTTGATAAAGTCATCGGCTGGAGCTTTATCAACGGTCGCTTTCCGTTGGAGAATTGCCTTTTGCTCGTGAGCGGCCGGGCGTCCTTCGAGATCATGCAGAAGGCGCTTGCTGGGCGCGTGCCTTTTGTGGCGGCTGTGTCTGCGCCTTCGAGCTTGGCTGTCGAATCCGCCAAGGAAAACCGGCAAACTTTGGCGGGCTTTCTGCGTCCCGCCGGTTTCAATGTCTACTCGGCTCCGGAACGCATCCGAGCATCGGCGTAGCTTTCCCAGAGTTCTTCGGGCGAATGCCGCGAGGCATTTGGCGTTGTTTTCCAGTGGTGCTTCCGTCTATGCTTGCCACCCATGAAATCGATCCATTCTGTTGAAACGAACAACCAGTTGACCCGTCGTCAGGCTCTCGGCGCCCTTGGCATTGCCGGGGCGGCCTCCGCCATGACGGCCTGCGCGACGATGCGAAAAGATACCGTGACCGCTTCCACTTTCCGATACTGCCTGAACATGAGCACCATCCGCGGCCAAAAGCTTTCCGCCGCCGAAGAGGTCGACGTGGCCGGCATCTCCGGTTACGACGGCATCGAACCTTGGATGGGGAAGCTTCGCCAATATGTGGAGGGCGGCGGTTCGCTGGAGGATTTGCGGAAACGGATTGAGGACTACGGCATGACCGTCGAAAGCGCGATCGGTTTCGCTGCTTGGATCGTTGACGACCCCGAAAAACGCAAAAAAGGATTTGAAGACGCCAAACGCGACATGGAACTCCTCGCCAAAATCGGCGGCAAACGCATCGCTGCTCCCCCGGCCGGCGTTCCCCGAGGCAAGCTGGTCGAACCCCAAGCCGCAGCGGAACGCTACCGCCAATTACTCGAACTGGGCGAACAAACCGGCGTAATCCCCCAAATTGAAATGTGGGGCGGCAACGAAAGCATCGGCAAAGTCAGCACTGCCGTCTTTGTCGCTGTCGAGAGTGGCCATCCCGATGCCTGTTTCCTAGGCGACGTGTTCCATACCTACAAAGGCGGCTCGGATTTCGATAGCCTCCGCCTCCTCAGCCCGCAAGCCCTTCAAGTCTTTCATCTGAACGATTACCCCGCCTCGCCCCCGCAAAAAGACATCCGCGACGAACACCGCGTTTATCCGGGCGACGGCATTGCCCCAATCACCAAAATTCTGGACATTTTTCAATCCGTCGGCGCTTCGCCAACTCTCTCGCTCGAACTCTTCAACCGGGAGTATTGGAAGAAAAACGCCTTGGACGCCGCCCAAATCGGCTTGGCCAAAATGCGGCAAGCAGTCGCTCAAGCCACCGTCTAGTGTTGCTCAAGCCGGCAAAGCAGCGGAGCAAACCCGGCGTCAAAAGGGCCGACTTCAAGGGCTGTTTGGTGGCAAGCGCATCGCCTTAATCGCGGCCTTTTTCTCTTCGGCGTCGAGTTTCCCGTCGCCGTTCTTGTCGGAGCGCTTGATGATGTCATCAAGGCGTGTCTTCGAGTTCAGGGGAGCGCGGGGAAGGGGAAGAGGCAAAGGCCGATTGGTCGAAACGGTTTTGGGCTTCAGCGCCGGAAGCGCAACCTTCACGCTCTCCACTCCGGGAAGAAACACTTGCAGGCGCGGTTTGCCGCTTTTGGGCGAGCTGAAGACGGCGTAGTTGAGATGGCCGAACAGACGTTTCAACGCCGCCGCCGGCACCAAATTTTTGAAGGTTCCCGAAATCGCCACTTCCGAATCCACAGGGGTTCGGACATCCCAACCCGTTGCCGTAGCAATTTGAATCAAAACCTTTTCAATCGGCCAGTCCTTGAAGCTCGCGCTCACCCGGTTCAGCTTTTTGTCCCAGCGGAAAAAATCCTCAGCGAACCCGGTCGTGCTCAGGAAAAATGCCAACAAGAACGCGCGGAACGCCCAGGCAAACCCTTGCGCCCGATTCGGCCAAGAATCTTTCAATACTTTCATTTTTTTAATTTCCCGATGCGGATGCGTACCAACGGCGTATTCGTATTACCCTCCGGCACATGAGCAGCAGATGATAGTTTGCTTCCGGATCGATCAAAGACGCTTTCATCCAACACCACTGGAGGTAGGTATTTTGTAACAATGAGAGAACAGGACCACTTTCGTGCAATTTTATCGGAGTCAAAGATTCAAACTCACCCACATTTCCCCCTCATCCTTCAGTTTGAGCCAGGTGGTTCCCAATCCTTCGACTTCGAAATCTGCCCTGAAAAGTACCATGAACAAGTACGAGTCTGTCGGCGTGTCAAAAGAAACAGAGCTCCCTATTCCCTTCTTTATAGGGATACCGATCGGACGCAACTGCGTGCGTAATTTGCCTATGACTTGGTTGCCCACGTAATAGTTAAGGGTATGTTTCTTGCCGCGCGAGATTTTATAGGCAGTGAAATGGAAGCGGTCATCAAGGATTTCGATTTCGGGCCGAAGTGCCAATGACACAAGCCAGACGGCGAGGGCGAGGCCAATCAAGCTGCCGCCGAGAATGACTTTTTGCTTGGTGGACATGGCTTTGGTTAGCAAGTTTTTGATGTTGCGCGATGGGGAGTCTGCCGTTTTCGTTTGCTGGATGCAAGGGTTTTCGGGTGTCGGATAGGCTGGATCAACGCCTTTGGGTCAGCGGAATGGACAGGAGGAGCCGCCGCAGTTCTTTCAGTTTGGCTTCCGGTTTTTTTTTGGCGAGGCGGGGAAAGCGTTCGCCGACCATGATGAAGTCGCGGTTGCGGGTGAGCATGACTTTGCCGTTGCGGGTTTCGATTGCACTGATGTTGCGTTCGGCGGCGAGGCGTTTCACTTCGGCGACTGATAAGAGCCGTTCGACGGCCGCCGGCAGCGGCCCGTATCGGTCCCGCAGCTCGTTTTTCAGATGGCTCAGGGATTTCTGATCGTTGGCTTGCGCCAATTTTCGGTAGATTTCGATTCTCTGCTGTGTTTCGGCGATGTAGTTGTAGGGGAGGTGAGCGAGAGCGCGGGGTGTTTCTTCGGGTTGGTCGCCGGGGTTTAGGGAGAGGAAGTCGAGTTTGACTGGGACGACGGTTCTCGGTTTGACGGTTTGGCCTTTGAGGGCGGCGATGCTTTGTTTGAGGAGCTGGCAGTAGAGTTCGAAGCCTACGGCGGCGATGTGGCCGCTTTGCTGGGGGCCGAGGATGTTGCCGGCGCCGCGGATTTCGAGGTCGCGCATGGCGATTTTGAAGCCGCTGCCCAGGCGGGAGTATTGTTTGATTGCGCTGAGGCGTCTGCGGGAGTCCGAGAGCAAGCCGGCGTGGCGGGGGAACAGGAGGTAGGCGTAGGCTTGGTGTTTGTAGCGTCCCACTCGTCCGCGCAGTTGATAGAGATCGCTGAGCCCGAACCGGTCGGCGCGGTCGATGATGATGGTGTTAGCGTTGGGGATGTCCAGGCCGCTTTCAATGATTGTGGTGGAGACCAGCACATCGGCTTGGCCGTTGACAAAGGCGATCATGGTTTGTTCCAGCGTTTTGGTGTCCATCTGCCCGTGACCTACTGCGACGCGGGCATTGGGAACGAGCCGCTGAATTTTCTCGGCGACGGCGTCTATGGTGGCGATTCGGTTGTGCAGGAAGAAGATTTGGCCTTCGCGGTTGAGCTCTTGTTGGACGGCGTCCTGAATGATGTGCTCGTCGTAGGGGGCGACGATGGTTTTGACTGGCAGGCGGTCTTGCGGCGGGGTTTCGATGGCGCTCATGTCGCGCGCGCCGATCAACGCCATATGCAAGGTGCGCGGGATGGGCGTCGCGCTCAGGGTGAGGACGTCGACCAGTTTCCGCAGGCGTTTGAACTTTTCCTTGTGCGCCACGCCGAAGCGTTGCTCTTCGTCAATGATCACCAGCCCCAAGTCTTTGAAAGCCACATCGTCTTGCAACAAGCGGTGCGTGCCTACGACGATATCCGCCGCGCCGCTGGCCAGCGATTGGATGACGGCCTTGCGCCGTTTTTGAAATCGCGAGAGGAGTTCGATACGGACGGGATAATCGCGCATGCGTTCGGCAAGGTTCTTGTAATGTTGCTGTGCCAGAATGGTCGTGGGCACCAACAGCGCCGCCTGTTTGCCGCTCATAACGGCTTTGAATGCTGCTCGAATGGCCACCTCAGTCTTGCCGAAGCCGGCATCGCCGCAAATCAGACGGTCCATCGGCTTGCTGGATTCCATGTCCTGTTTGCTGCATTCAATCGCACGGATCTGGTCGGCCGTTTCCTCGTAAATGAAAGCACTTTCGAATTCGCGCTGCCAGCTTGTGTCCGGCAGGAAAGCAAATCCCTTTTCCAACTCGCGCGCTGCCTGGATGTCCAGCATTTCTCCTGCCAAGTCCACGACGGCCTTCTCCGCCCGCGCTTTGGCTTTGTTCCAGCGGTTCCCGCCCAGGACATTTAGCGGCGGCGTAGCCTTGCCGGCGCCGATGTATTTGCTCACGAGGTGCGCTTCGATCACAGGCACATACAATCGCGGCGGCGTTTGCTTTGGGTCCCGAGGCGCATACTCGATGACTAAACATTCGGGGCGCGGATCCTCCGGCGTTGCGGCGGCCGATTCTCCCAAAATCCGAGACGCCGGCGGCAGCCGCTGCAACCCAACAAACCGCCCGATACCGTGTTGCAGGTGAACCACATAGTCCCCCTCGGTCAAATCGGAAAAGTCGATTTCCAGCGCCGATGGCGCCGCGGCGGCGTGTTTAGACTTCAAACGCCGGGGATGCTGTACTTTATTATATCGGCCGAAAATCTCGGCGCCGGCAACTGCTACCCACTTGCTGCTCTCCACCAGAAATCCTCGCTCAATCATCCCCGTCTCAACGGTCAATGCGCCAGTGAACACTTCTGCTGCCCATCCCAAATCCGACCAGATTTCCGTAAACCGGCTGCGCCCGCCCGCGTTGTCGCAAAAGACATCCACCCGGTATCCCTGCCGCAGCCATCGATGCATCTGTTCGAGAAACTGCCGCCGCTGCCTTTCCGCCACAGGTAAAGCAGGCGCTCGAATGTCGGGCGGCCAATACGGTTCCAAACTCTCAAAAACGGGAAAGCTGCTTCGGTTTCCAGCCACGGAATCCGCCGCTGCGGGATGCGAGCATGCCTCTTCTAACTCGTCCGCCCAGTTCAAAATCCGAAGTCCCTCGGCGTGGGCGTTGGCGAGAAAAGCCGGCCAGGTTTCCAAAAAAGGATCGCCGGCTGGGACTCGGTCGGCATAACGCTCGGCATATGCCGCCGTCTCGGCCGGGTCGTACACAATGAGAATCGCCGCCTTTGGCAGATAAGCGATCAAGCTGGAAACGATTGACTCGCGCTCGGCCTTCTGTGCCTTGTCCATCTCCTGCAACAAGATGCCGAACTCGCCGCCCGGAGAGATCGCCGCCGACTCCGTCCTTTCCAGCGACATCTGAGTTTGCGGATCGAACTGCCGGATGGAATCGACTTCGTTTCCGAAGAATTCGATGCGGATGGGGCGAGAACTCGCCAACGGAAACACATCCACAATGCCGCCGCGCAGAGCCAGCTCCCCCTTTTGTGTCACTTTGGCTTCCGGCTCATATGCCTGCATTTCCAGCCATTCCACGAGGTCCAGAGGATCGAGCACTTGTCCCGTTCGAATCGTTTTGATCCGGCGATCCAGCACTTCGGGCGGGAAGGTCTTTTGCAGCAAAGCGGCGGTATTGGCGACGACCACTGGCGCTTCTTCGCCGCCGAAACCACGCAAAGCCATCAAAGCCTCTAGCCGTTCGCTGATGACATCGGCGTGCGAAAGTTTGGCCTCGTGCGGCAAACCTTCCCAGGCGGGAAAAAAAGCCGGCGGTGGCCATTCAACCACTTTCTCCGCTCCCAGATTCCCTTCTGCCGCGGCCAACCAGTGCTGCCAGATTTGCAAATCCTGATACAGCCCTTCCTGTTGCTTCACCCCTGGAACCGCCAGTAAGAGAGGTGTTCCAGGTTCCAGGCGGTGGAGCAGAGCTGCCAAAAAAGGCCACGAAGACGGCGCCAGGCGTGTCGCCGCATGGTTGCCGAGAGTCTTGAGCTGCTCTCTCAATGCTTCGGCGATTTCCGTGCCGGCGAAACGCGCTTCAAACCGATCGGCCGCTTGCTTGCCGGGCGCCGACAAGGGAGAGTTCTGGGGCAAGGTGCCGTTCATTGCCGCCGGGCGCTGTCTGCGGAAACTCCCATTTTCCTCACTCTTCCCGGATTTCGATCATCTGCTCGAGGGGAATGTTGTCCACCGTTTGCACTTTGCCTCCCGGCCAAATGATCTCTAAACGTTCGACGGCATCAGCCGTTCCCAGCCCGATGGTAACCGGCAGCTCCGATTGCGACAGGTAGCCTCGGAACGGCATCACTTGCCGCCAAAGCGTCCGCCCCGCCCCCGTGAGTTTGATCCAGGCGCCGATGCCTTCTCGGTTCTGGCGGACGCCCCGCAGTCGAATCCGCACCCAGCGCCGCCCCAGCGATTGCTCGTTGCGAAAAAGCCGCGGCCGACCGTCAATCTGCGTCAACACAAAATCCAAATCGCCGTCGTTGTCGATGTCTGCAAATGCCGAGCCCCGGCCGACAATCGGCTCGAAAAGCTCCTGCCCTGATTGCCCGGCCTTCACTTCGAGGAACCGGCACTCGTGCTCCGGACCGCTGTTCCAAAACAACTGGGGACGTTGCCGGTATTGCTGGCTTTTCTGCACGAGGGAAATCGCTTCCTCCAAATGGCCGTTAGCGGTCAGCAAATCCTGCCAGCCGTCCAAATCATAATCAAAAAAGAACAACCCGAAATTCAACAGCAGGCGACTGGCCGCGCCGATGCCCGCCGCAATCGCCTCGTCCGTGAAGATCATCGGGCGGTTTTGCTCGACATAGAGCGCTGTCATTTCGTTGGCGAAGTTTCCGATGCCGACCGCCAACGCGCCGTCCTCCCGGTACCGGGCGGTGTCAATGCCCATCGCCCCGCGTGCATTGCCGTATGTGTCGTAAGCGATTCCCGTCAGCGCCCCGATTTCCTCAAAAGTTCGATCCCAACGGTTGCTGAAAACGAAATTGCGGACAGTGTCGTTAGCCACAATCAAATCCATCCAACCGTCCCGGTTCAAATCGACCGGTGCCGCGCCCAACGATTTCGCTTCGGGCACGCCGGTTGCCGGGTTCGCCACCCAAAGGTCGCTCGCCTCCGATGCCTCTTCAAATGAGCCGTCCCCCCGGTTCAAAAAGAGATAAGGAAACGAGCCTTCAAAGTTCATCGGCTGGCCGTAAGCGCGGCCAATGCCCGCCAAAGTGCTGCCCAATTGATAATCAATCTTCTGGCTCCACTTCACATAATTGCCCACAAACAAATCCAAATCGCCGTCGTTGTCGAGGTCGAACCACGCCGCGCACGTGCTCCAATCAGACGCCGACCCGCCCACGTTCGCCAACTCCGTCACATCAACGAACCGCCCCCCTCCCGCATTGCGAAACAAACGATTCTTCCCCACAGCAGTGCAATAAATATCTGGCAAGCCATCGTTGTCGTAATCGGCAATGGCGGCGCCCATTCCGTAGAACGGCACATCCAAGCCGGAACTGGCCGTCACATCCGCAAACCGCCCCGAACCGTCATTCTCATAAAGCGCGGCCGTTGTCGCCGGTAAAGCCTCCGACCAACTCGTCCCGTTCACGAAAAGCAAATCCTGGTCGCCGTCCCCCTCAAAATCAAAAAAAGCGACGCCCCCGCCCATCGTCTCCGGCAAAAACTTTTCCCCCCTCGCGCCGCCGTGATGCACAAAGCCAATCCCCACCTCCGCAGCAATCTCCCGAAACACCGCGTGGGGGATCGTTGCCAGAGATTCTTCGGGATTTCCGGGAGCGGCCAGCTCAGTCACCTGCTCAGGTCCCTCCTCCGAAAAAGAGCCGAACAACCAGACCACAACCCCGGCGGCAACCAAAACAACCGCAAGAGCCAGAGCTGACCAACGCAGCGCCCGGCCAATCACTGCATCATCCTCGTGAGCGGTGAGCTCCGTGTCCTCACCGGGTTCGGAATCCGAATTGCGCATGGCCTTGATTTTAAAGCAGATTCTCGCCTAGAGCAACCCGCCGCCCGCCCATCACTTCACTGCCATCGCCCTCCGCCCGCCAAAAATCCACAAAAAAAAATGCAAAATTTTGAAAATTCTGCTTGTCAAAGGCTTGTTGAGGCCTTAAGCCTGTCTGCGAAATCCGTTACGACAAGACGTAAATATACTTATAAGACATGAAATCGACTATACACATCATCAAAACTGTTTTACTGGAAGTGGCCCGCAGTCGTTGCAGCTACCCCCCCCCCCGAGGGAAGGCCGCAACAAATTGGAAGTGGCTCGCGGTCGTTGCCGCAGCAATGACCTTCACGGCAGTGAACGCTGGCGAGCGCACTTTTGATTTTGAAGGCGAGGACCCTTTGGATGCCTTTGACATCAGTAGTCCTCTCGAAACGTGGAGCGAAGCTTCCGACTTCGAATACACAGGGACGGGAAATCCGGGAGAGTTCTTCATCCTCAACAATGCGGTCAACAGCGAAACGACAGTGGCCATCTTCCCGGACATTGACAACGGGAAGTTGGTCAAAGCCTTCACCCTGACGGCAGATGTCCGAACCGGCAACGGCTCGCACAGCTCCGGGCGAGCGGCGGACGGTTTCTCGGTCAACTATGTCCGCGCCGACGATCCTGTATTGGACGGCAGCTACAGCTTGCCCGGCCCGGCGGAAAACGGCACAAGAACCGGCGTCTCGGTCAGCTTCGACACTTGGGACGGCAACGCCTTGAACGACGGCGGGACTGTGGGCAGAGGGGGAGCCAATGGCTCAGGAGATCACGAAGGGATCATCGTGCAGGTGGACGGCACGACGATCGGCGGAGTGGAATTGCTGACTCGCAACGGTGCGTGCGAGGACATCACCAGCCTTCAGACCGGCCCGCAAACCAGCAACGATGACGATGTGAAAGACAAATATCCCCTTTTGGGAGATTTGGGCGGCAATCCCGACTCGCTTTGCTGGCAGCCTTTGGAAGTGAGCATGACAGAGACTGGCCTGCTGACGGTAAAGTGGAAGAACAACACTGTGCTGGACGACTTCCAAACCAGCTACTTCCCTAGCCCCGGTCAATTGGTGCTGGCCGGGCGCACCGGCGATGCCAACGCCATCGTTCACTTCGACAACATCAAACTGACAACCGTATTGGCGGACAAGGCGCTGCTCTCCGGCCTGACCAGCACCGCCAATGGCTTTACCGTCAGCTTTCGGGATGTCGGCAGCAGTCGCATCGCGCAAGACTCCGTAGTGCTCACGCTGGACGGCACGGCAGTGGATGCCGCCAATGTTTCGGTTTCCAAGGATGGCGAAATCACAACGGCGACTTATACGCATCCGACCTTCTTCGAGTCGGAATCCACTCACGAAGTGGGGATTACTGCCAGGGATACCGATGGCGGCCAAATCGAGCAGACCACTTCTTTTACCGTGCCTCAATTCGTAAAAGTTAGCGCGGCCCACAATCTGGAGGGGAACTTCAGTCAGCGCGGCTTCAAGATGCGCGTGCTGCAGGCGCAGTCGGGGCTGGTCAATCAAACTCACCGGCACGAACAACACTTGGCCGGACAGATTACTGACAACGCCGGCAATCCGATCGAGAACTTAGTGGATCATGTCGATCATGAACCGGACGCCAATGGATATGTGGATATCACGGGTGTGATCAACTTCGACCAAGACGCGGGAGCTCAAGGCGTTTTCCGCGAGGGCGGCTCTGGCAACAATGAGGCTACCGATGTGCCTGACGACCTCATTCCTGGCATCCCCGGCACCAGCGACTCGACCGACCAAATCACGGCGGAAATTCTCGCAGTGGTCGAGATTCCCGAAGCGGGACTCTACAATTTTGTGTTCAACTCCGACGATGGCTTCCGCACGACAGCGGGGCAGACCAGTGATATTTTGGAGGCAGTCGAGTTGGGCGTCTTTAGTGACGGCCGCGGCGCCAGCTCCACCTTCTACAAAGTTCTGTTTGAAGAGGCCGGTTTCTACAAATTGCGCAACATTTGGTATGAGGGCGGCGGCGGCGCCAACCTGGAATGGTGGACGGCGGATTTGGACGGAAACCCCATTGCGCTGTTAAATGACAGTGAGAATGGCGGCTTGAAGACCTACCGGAACAACATCCCCGAAGACCCGGCCTCTGTTGTCTGGTTCACTCCGATACGGACAGGAGCGACTCGCGAGACGCGGAATGTGCTTCCGAACGCCACCGGAGTCGCCGCGGACAGCTCGATTACAGCAGTCATCCGCAACGGCACAACCAGCGTGGACGCCGACTCCATCACCTTGATGTTGAACGGCCAAACCGTCACGCCCGAAGTCAGCACATCGGGCGGGGACACGACCGTCACATACACGCCCGATGGTATCTATCCGGCAGGCTCAACACAGTCCGTTGAGCTTGGGTTCACCCACGCCGGAACGGCAGAGAGCCGATCATGGACCTTCACCGTGGCCGATTATGATACGTTAGATTGCGCGACGGAATGGCCTTAGGCTCCGGCACCACCCGCGGATTCAACTTCTTCACGCATCAGGCGGCAACCGGCCATGGGACGACTATCCAAGGTGCCGAACAGCGGCTCGTTGACAGAGACAACGTTACTAATGGTGCAGACCCGGCGTCCGGCACAATCGACGGTGTCATTAACTTTGCAGCCGACGATAGCGGCGAACCTGTACCCGTAGGGAACTTTCAGGACCGCGGCGATGATTCAACACTTGATAATCCGGATGATTACATTCCCGGCATCCCGGGCACCGAGGGCGAGGATCCAACCAATAACATCGTGTCGGAGTTCACCACCTATCTGGAGTTTCCCGAAGCGGGCTATTACAGGATGGGCGTGAATAGCGACGACGGCTTTACGGTGCGCAACGCCGAGTCTGGTTCGTTTCTGGACGATCCCGAAACGCCGGATGTGAATGAAGCGGTTGAAGGTGCGCTGGAGGGTGGCTTCTTCAACGGCGGCCGCGGCGCGGCAGACACGCTTTTCGGTTTTGCGGTTCCTGTGGCCGGCGTTTATCCGATGCGGCTCCTCTGGTATGAGGGCGGCGGCGGCGCCAATGTGGAGTGGTTCACGATTGCTCCCGACGGCACCCGGCGCTTGGTGAATTCTGAGGGCGGCATCAAGGCCTTCCGGACGCGCAGCACCGGGGCCGCAAACGCGCTGGAGTGTCCGGTTGCTGGCGGCGCCATTTCGGTGGCCCGCAATGCTGACGGCACAGTAATCATCACCTACGAAGGCACCTTGCACAGCAGCGACAGTGTGACGGGGACGTTCGAGCCGGTGGCGGGCGCCACCTCGCCGCACACGGTGCAAACCTCCGGATCGGCTCAATTCTACATCGCCCGATAACTGAGGGATTTGTCGCAACCCATTGCGGACGGAGGCCGGCATGTCGGCCTCCGTCTTTTTTTTAAAAAAGGTTTTGTGTGGAGGAAAAGATGAAATGGGCTGTTGTCAGCGGGTTTTTGTTTTTGACGGCGGATTTTTGCTGGCCGGCGGAAGTATGGCAAACTGCCGAGGATGGCCGCCGGTATCGGATGTTGCCGACGGCGGGAGAGCCGGGCCACGCCGGCTTTCAAGCTCTGGACGCCGAAGCTGTCGGGATGGTTTTCCGCAACGACTTGAGTCCTGTCTGGTATCGCACGAATCAGATTTTGTTGAACGGTTCGGGCGTTTCGCTTGGCGACGTCAACGGTGATGGATGGTGCGATGTTTATGCGACTGCTTTGGAGGGGAACAATGCTTTGTTTTTGAATGAAGGCGGCTGGTCGTTCAAAGATGTCGCGGCATCGGCGAAGGTTGCGTGCAAAAGGTTGTTTTCGACGGGATCGAGTTTGGTCGATTTGGACGGCGATCGGGATTTGGATTTGTTGGTCGCCACGGTTTGGAATGGCGTCCGATTGTTCCGCAATGACGGGGCGGCTCGGTTTGCCGATGTGACGGAAATGTCCGGTTTGGATTCCGGGTTGGGCGGGATGTCGTTGGCAGTGGGGGATTATGATCGAGATGGTTGGCTGGATGTTTATGTGGCTAATTATCGGGCTTCGGCGTTGATGGACATTCCAAACGCGAGAGCTCATTTCGGCGTCAAGGCAGGTAAACGGATAATCACCCATTTCAACGGGCGTCCGGTGTCGGCGCCGGATTTAGCGGGGCGATTTTATGTGGATGAGCGCGGAGGGCTGGGGGAGAACGGAGAGACAGACAGGCTTTATCGCAATCTAGGCGACCTCAAGTTTGCGCCCGTTTCGTTCACAGGCGGCGTTTTCCGAGACGAGGCCGGCGAGCCGCTGGCTGAGCCGGCGCGGGATTGGGGCTTGGCTGTCATGTTTCGCGACATCAATCAGGACGGCTTTCCCGATTTGTATGTTTGCAATGATTTCGACACGCCCGATCGGATTTGGATCAATAGGCGCGATGGCACCTTCGGGGCTTTGCCAGCTGAGGCCATGCGCCATTCGAGTTGGTTTTCCATGGGCGTGGATTTTGCGGATGTGAACCGTGATGGATGGGATGACTTTCTCACTTTGGACATGTTGGGGAGCAGCCACTTGGCGCGGATGACGCAGTTGGGCGATGTCGCGCCGCCACAGCGCCTCATTCAGAACCCAAAGGCTAGACCGCAGTTTTTGCAAACGTGCCTCTTTCTCAACGAGGGCAACGGCTTGTATACCGAAGTGGGGCAGTGGGCGGGGCTGTCGGCGACAGATTGGGCTTGGTGCCCTGTGTTTCTGGATGTGGATTTGGACGGCTGGGAGGATTTGTTGGTGACGAACGGCAATGAACGGGACGGCCGCAATCTCGATGTGGCGGCGGTTCTGAAGAAGCTGCGTGCCGAGCGATCCATGAGCGATGAGGAGATTTTCACGGAGCGCATGCGCTTTTCCCGTTTGCCTTCGGCGGATCTCGCTTACCGGAACAATCGGGATGGAACCTTCACGGAGATGGGGCGGGAGTGGGGCTTTGCGCATTATGGCGTTTCTCACGGGATGGCGCTCGGCGATTTGGATAACGACGGGGATTTGGATGTGATTGTCAACCGCTTGAACGAGCCTTTGGGAGTTTACCGGAACGAGTCAGGGCAAGCGCGCATTGCCGTTCGGTTGCGCGGGCGAGCGCCGAATACTGCCGGGATCGGCGCCAGGATCACGCTCTCTGCCGCCGGTGCCGCGTCCCAAAGTCAAGAGGTGATCGCAGGGGGGCGCTACTTGTCTTCTGATGATTCGATGCGGGTGTTTGCTGCGTTGGGGGCGGATTCAAGCCGGGTTTTGGAGGTTTTGTGGCCGCAGGGCCGCCGATCAATTCTCCGTGACGTCCGGGCGAATGGTCTCTATGAGGTCCGTGAACTGGCGGCTGGGGAACCGCTGTCTGAATCGCCTTCCACCGAAAGGCCGGCGTTCTGGTTTGATGATGTTAGCGAGCGGGTGGGGTTTGAGCACCGGCGGCAGTCTGCCGATGATTTCGCTCGGCAGCCTTTGCTGCTGCGCCGTTACAGCGCTTTGGGGCCGGGGATTAGCTGGCATGATATTGATGCGGATGGTTACGAGGATTTGATTGTGGGGAATGGCAGGGGTGGCGTGCCGGGCATTTTTCGGAACAATGCGGGCGGCGTTTTTGCGGTTTATCGCCGGCCGCCTTTTGACCGTCCCTTGCAACGGGGGCAGACGACTTTGTTGGGCGTCAGCTTGGGTCGCGGGGATCCGGCGGTTTTGATCGGCGCTTCTAACTATGAGGACGGGCTGGCGCTGGGAGCTGCCGTGGGGTTGTTTCGGTTTCGTGCCAGGTCGCCGACAACGGTGTTAAGCGGTTTGGCTTCGAGTGTCGGGCCGTTGGCTCTGGCGGATGTCGATCAAGACGGCGATTTGGATTTATTTGTCGGCGGCCGGTTGGTTCCCGGCGGGATTCCCCGTCCTGCGGTTTCTGTTTTCCTGCGGAATGATGCGGGCAGATGGACGCGGGATGCGGCCTTGGATGCGGTTTTGGGCTCGCTGGGGATGGTGAGCGGGGCGGTTTTCACGGATGTCGATGGCGACGCCGACAGCGATTTGGTTTTGGCTTTGGAGTGGGGGTCTCTTGAATTGCTGATCAATGACGGCGGCCAGCTCCACCGCGCGGCGGACGAATGGGGGCTGGGCGGTGTTTCAGGCTGGTGGAACGGGGTGCAAGCGGGCGATTTTAATGCGGATGGAAAGATGGATTTGGCTGCGACGAATTGGGGGTGGAATTCGCCTTATCAACGTTATGCGGCGCGGCCGTTGACGGTTTTCTTTGCTGATGCCGACCGGAACGGCCAGACGGATTCTATTGTCGGGGCGTTTGATGCGGAACGGCAACAAATGGTGCCTATCCGACAGTTGGGCGAATTGGCCGGCGGGTTGCCGCAGCTGCGCCGTTTGTTTGGCAGTCATCGGGCTTTTGCCGAAGCTGACACAGCGGCTTTGCTGCGGCATTGGGACGCCGATTGGAGTGCGCTCTCCGCCGGCGTTTTTGCGTCAACGGTGTTTCTCAACGAAGGAAACCGATTTGTTCCCAAACCCTTGCCGCCCCAGGCGCAGTGGAGTCCGGCCTTTGGCGCAGCGGTGGCGGATTTTGATGCCGACGGAAAAGAGGATTTGTTTCTTGCCCAAAATTTTTTCGGCGTTCGGAGGAATGTGACACGATATGACGCGGGCCGCGGCTTGCTCTTGCGCGGGAGAGGTGACGGGATGTTCGACATTGTGCCGAGCCGCGAATCAGGAGTGCGCATTCTGGGAGAGCAGCGCGGGGTGGCGGTGGCGGATTTTGACCGAGATGGTCGGGTGGATTTGGCGGTGAGTCAAAATGGTGGTCCAGTCAAACTCTACCGCAACCGCCGGGAACGGCGCGGATTGCAGGTGCGGCTTGTTGGAACGGCGGGCAATCCATCTGCGGTGGGGGCGAGCCTTTGGCTGAGTTCGAATGCAGGGCGGGGGCCGCGCCGGGAAATTCGGGCGGGGGCGGGTTATTGGTCTCAGGATGGAGCCGCCCAAGTTTTGACGATTCCAGGGACGGCGGAGCGGTTGACGGTGGTATGGCCTGACGGGTTTCGAGCGACACACGATTTGCAGCCGGGAGACCGCGAGCTCATCGTTCACCGCGGCGGAAAGGTCGAACGGATATCCGATTGACCAGAGGCTTCATTCTTCTTATGGGCGTTCTTCGATTGTTTTCAAAAGGTTGAGATATCCCAACGGGATGTGATTGTCCCACCATTTGATTTCCAAACTGCGCTGAAAGTATTCCTTAGCGGCCGGGTAATCGCCGCGATTGATTTGGTGCCATCCCATATAATTTAAAATCTGGTGTTGGTTGGGGTCTAATGAGACGGCGTTTTGATAGTAGGGAGTTGCTTCGTCGATGCGGTTCAATCGGTCCAAGGCCATGCCGATGCCGCTATAGTTGAAAGCGAATTCAAGGTAGTGTTTTTCCGCTTTTTGAAACCATTGGATTGCCGCTTCGAGATTGCTTTCGGCGTTTTCCGTGAAGCGGGATCCGCGGTATAGCAGGGCTTCGCCGATGTTGTAGAGGTTTTCAAAGTTGCTGGGTTCGATTTGGGCGGCTTGTTTCATGAGCTTGATCTTTTCCGGCGAAGCCTTTGGGAGCGCTTCGGTCTGGAGGAGCAGCTTTTGTTCTCCGACGCTTTTGAATCCGGCGGCAGTCAAAAGAGCGGTGACGGCCAGGAGAACGGCGGTATAGACAAGTTTGGAGCCGGGCCATTCGCTGATCCAATAACGGTTGGAGGCAAATCGAAGGTGGCTGGCGGCCAGTGCCAGAATGACGGCGGCAACGGCAGCGTTGGCGGGGACGTGCAGGTTGAAGTCGAAGAAGGAATGGACGGCCAACGCAGCGGCCGAGCACGTCGCGCCCAATAGGAACGCGGAACGGTTGCTGTTGCGATTGGTTCCCAAGTCTCGTGAGGCGCGGTCCACATATTTCCGTGCTTGAATTAACCCGACGGCGAGCAAGAGGCAGCCGATGCCGGCAATGCCCGCGCCGGCAATGCCCCAGTCGACCAAGGTGTTAAGGTAGTCGTTGTGCACTCGGCCGGCTCGGATTTGGATTTCTCGCGGCCGGTATTTGGAAAAGCGGTAATCGAAGTGTCCGGGGCCGACGCCCCACAGCCAGTTGTCTTGCCACATTTTCCAGGCGGCTTGCCAAATCGCGGGACGGGCACCGATGAAGCCGGCCGAGCCGCCTTGCCGCATTTGCTGCAGGCGGGTTTGCAGTTTGCTGCTCTTTTGGTAAACCACTGCGGTCGCCGCAACGAGGACGATCAGCGCGACGATGGCGGGAATCCGATGTTGCCGTTTTCGGAGGAGGAGGCAGAAGAAGAGCAAGAGCGCAGCGCCGGCAGCCAACCATCCGCCCCGCGACATGGTGACGGCAAGCCCAGCCAGAATGACAATGCAGCCGTAACCCAAAAAAATCTTAAAGGTGTAATTATAGCGACCGACAAACAAAAGAGCTATTCCCAAAGGCGCGGCCAGTTCCAAAAATCCGGCGAGATGGTTGGGACAGAGATAAGTCCCGGAGCCGCGTTCAAGATATTGGGCGGGTTTGCGGAAGTGCCAGATGTATTCGGAATGCGTAACATATTGATAAATGGCGTATAGGGAGATGAGTGTCGCCAGGGCGAAGAGGACGAGGGTGAACAGTTGCGCGGTTTCTTGTTTATGCAGGTTGTTGACGACGAGAAAAAAGATTGCTGTGTAGACGAGAATTTTGAGGCATTCCTGGCGGGCGATGTATTCAAGATCGGCAGCTTGATAGCGGAACCAAGCCAGGCTGAGGAAGGCCAGTATCGCCCAGCATACTGGCGGGAAGAGGAGCCGGTGGTTTTTGTCGAGCCAGAAGCGCACACTCCAAAGCGCCAGAGCGAGGGCGGTCAAAGCCTGGATTGCGAGGAAGTCGATTGGCCGGACGGCGCCTGTGGCCAGGGGGCTGAAGACGACGATTGCGATGATCAAGGCGATGATTCCCCGTTCGCAGTATGAATCGAGTTGCTTGCGTGTCATGGCTGTTGGTGTCCCGCCCGGTTTGAGCGGGGTCAGTTCCGGAGCGAGCGCGGGTCGGTGATTCTGCCAGTCAAGGCGCTGGCGGCGACGGTGGCGGGGGAGGCGAGGAAGACTTTCGATTCTTTGTGGCCCATTCTACCCGGAAAGTTTCGGTTGGTGGCGCTGATGCATTTCATCGGTGTGTTCATCCGGCCGAAGGTGTCGACAGGGCCACCCAGGCAAGCGGCGCATCCGGCGTTTTCCGTCATCTGAACGCCAGCGTCTTCGAGAATTTGCCAGACAGTTTTGCCGTCCCAGGTTTCGGTTTGCAGGTCGTTGACGATTTCCGGCGTTGCGGGAACGCCGAAGGTGTCGATGGCGACTTTTTTGCCGTTAAGGTAGCGGGCGAATTCGAGGAAGTCGCTGGTTTTGCCGCCAGTGCAGGAGCCGATGTAGGCTCGGTCCAGGGTGATGGATTCGAGTTCCGCCGCTTTTTTGCGTTGTCCGGGGTCGGGGTGGCAAGCGACGGTGGGTTCGAGGCGGTCGAGGTCGATGACGGAGTTATAGATGAAGGTTTCGTTTTTGTCTCGTTCTACGGGTTGGTAGCTGTTTTGAGTGCCGTTGCGTTGGGTGCGTTCTTCGACCATTGCCTGGGTTTTTTCGTCGTATTCGAAGATGCCGTTTTTGCCGCCGGCTTCGATGGCCATGTTGGCGATGGTCATTCGGTCGTCCATGGAGAGGTTTTTGGCGCCTTCGCCGTCGAATTGCATGGCTTGGTAGGTGGCGCCGTCGAAGCCGATTTCGCCGATGATGTGGAGGATGATGTCTTTGGCCATGACGCCGGGCTGCAGTTGGCCTTCGAGTTGGAAGCGCATAGTTTCAGGCACTTTGAGCAGGAGTTTGCCGGTTCCCATCACGAATCCGGCGTCTGTATTGCCGATGCCAGTGGCGAATTGGTTGAACGCGCCGGCCATGCAGGTGTGGGAGTCAGTGCCGAAGAGGACTTCGCCGGGGCGGGTGTGGCCTTTTTGCGGGAGGGCGGTGTGGCAGACACCGGCATAGCGCCGGCCGTATTGCCGTTTGAGGTTCCCGTTTGAGGGATCAAATTGCCAGCGGCCTTCCGGGTCGTCGATCACGTCGTAGAAATACGGGAGCGATTGCTCTTTGGCAAACTCGCGCAGGATGTCCACGTTGCGGTTGGAGCGAGAATCAGCGGTGAAGATGTAATGGTCGGGAATGATGACGATTTTGCGGGCGTCCCATACCTTGGCGCCTTTGCCAAACTCGCGCTTGAAAACGCCGATGGTGCCGGGGCCGCAAACATCGTGAGTCATTAAAATATCCGCATTGACCCAGACGTTCTCTCCGGCATGGACGCGGGCCTTGCCGGCGGCTCGAGCGAGAAGTTTTTCTGTTAAAGTCATATGAACGCCCAGCATAAAGATTCGGGAACGGCTCTGCAATGAGCGAATCGCACCAGCCGCCCAGCCAGCCGGCAATGCTGTTGAGCCGTCTCCACAATGGAAAGTTCCGAAGAAAATGAAATCGCCTGTTGCCAAACGGAAAGTTTTCCCTACCAATATGGGCGGGCGCGAAACGCCGAGCCGAAGAGAAGAAAAACGACCATGATAACAGACCTTTCCCGATACAGGAATATCGGAATTTTTGCCCATGTTGATGCTGGGAAAACGACCACAACGGAACGTGTGCTGAAGCTGACCGGCAAAATTCACAAGATGGGAGAAGTTCACGATGGCGCTGCCACCACGGACTTCATGGAGCAAGAGCAAGAGCGTGGGATTACAATTCAGTCCGCCGCAACGACGGCCTATTGGAGAGATCACCGGCTGAACATCATCGACACGCCCGGGCATGTGGATTTCACCATCGAGGTCTACCGCTCTTTAAAGGTGTTGGACGGCGGCGTGGGCGTCTTTTGCGGTTCCGGCGGTGTGGAGCCGCAGTCGGAAACCAACTGGCGCTACGCCAACGACTCCAAGGTGGCTCGGATCATTTTCGTCAACAAACTGGATCGTGTGGGCGCCAACTTCTACAATGTGGTCGATCAAATCCAAAAGATTCTAGGCGCGAAGCCGCTGGTGATGGTTTTGCCGATTGGTGCTCAGGAAACCTTCAAGGGCGTTGTGGATTTGCTCACTGGCAAAGCACTTGTGTGGGATGATTCGGGCGATCCAACGCAGTTCACCGAGGAGGAGCCGCCGGCGGACATGGCGGAGAAGATTGCGCAGTATCGCGAGCAGTTGATCGAAAGCGCCGTCGAGCAGGATGAAGAAATGATGGCCAAATATCTCGATGGCGAAGAGCCGGACATTGCCGCCATCAAACGCTGCATTCGCAAAGGCGCCATCGAGCTGGCGTTCTTCCCCACCTTCTGCGGCTCGGCGTTCAAAAACAAAGGCGTGCAGCCGGTGCTTGACGGCATTGTGGACTATCTTCCGGCGCCGACCGAAGTGCCGCCGCAGCCGGAGATTGATTTGGAGGGCAACGAGACGGGAGGCCGCGCGATTGTCGATCCCGAAAAACCACTGCGTGCGCTGGCGTTCAAAATCATGGACGATCGTTACGGCGCCTTGACATTTACCCGCGTCTATTCCGGGAGATTGACGAAGGGGATGAGCATCTTGAACACCTTCTCCGGCAAGGAAGAGCGGGTGGGGCGGATTATCGAGATGCACGCCAATTCCCGCGAAGAGGTAGAATCAGCGCAGGCAGGCGATATCGTCGCCCTGCTCGGAATGAAAACCGTCCAAACCGGCCACACCCTCTGCGACCCGCAAAATCCGGCAACCTTAGAACCGATGGTGTTTCCGGATCCGGTCATCTCCATGGCCGTCAGACCCAAAGACAAAGTGGCGGTAGAGAAGCTGGGCATCGCTTTGGGCAAAATGGTCAAGGAAGACCCGTCGTTCCATGTCGAGACCGACCAGGAAAGCGGCCAGACCATTCTCAAAGGAATGGGCGAACTGCACCTCGACATCAAAGTCGATATCCTGAAGCGGACGCACAAAGTCGAAGTCGACGTTGGCAAACCCCAGGTGGCCTACCGCGAAACGATCACCAAGACTATCCAGGATGTCTACATCCACAAAAAGCAAACCGGCGGCGCCGGCCAGTTTGCCAGAATCGAATATACCCTCGAACCCGCCGAGCCGGGATCGGGCTTTGAATTTGAGTCCAAAGTAACTGGTGGCAATGTGCCCAGAGAGTTTTGGCCGGCGGTGGAAAAGGGCTTCCGCGTCTCGACCGAAAAGGGTGTGTTGGCCGAGTATCCCTGTCTGGATTTTAAAGTGGTATTGAACGACGGTGACCATCATTCGGTGGACTCTTCAGCGGTTGCTTTTGAAATTGCAGCCAGGGCGGCCTATCGGCAATCCATCCCCAAGGCCGGCCCGCAGTTGCTCGAACCGATCATGCGGATCGACACTTTTTGTCCCAACGACAATGTCGGTGATGTGATTGGCGATTTGAGCCGGCGACGGGGCATGATCAAGAGTCAGGACAACGCGCATTCGGGCGTTCAAGTCAAAGCAGAGGTTCCCTTGGGCGAGATGTTTGGCTACATCGGCGATCTCCGGTCCATGACTTCCGGCCGCGGCCAATTCTCCATGGAGTTCTCCCATTACGCGCCGTGTCCGGCCAATGTTTCCGAGAAGATTATCGAGGACTTCCAAAAGAAATCTCGGTGTTGATGCAGCGGTTTTGAAATGGTTGCGGGCGGATGCTCGAATGCGGCGTCGCAATTACCCTACCGATAGGGAGGCGGAAGCGATTTCCAGCAGCTCGTTGGTGATGCTGGCCTGGCGCAGTTTGTTGTATTCCAGGGTGAGGTCTTTGATCAGTTGGTTGGCGTTGTCAGTGGCGTTTTTCATGGCCACCATGCGGGCGCTGTGCTCGCTGGCTTTGCACTCCAGCAGGAGTTGATAAATTTGGTAGTTCAGATAGTGAGGCAAGAGGTTGTCAAGCACAGCGCCGGCGGCTGGCTCGAATTGAAATTCCAGGGAGCTGGCTTTCAGTGGCGCCTCATCTTCCTGGTCTTCGAGGCTGGACTGGAGGGCGACGATTTCGCTCACCGGCAGAAACGGCTGCCATTCGGGATGCTGGTTGAGGGTGGAGATGAAGTTGGTGAACAGCGCGTCCACTTGTTTGATGCCGTCTTTCAGAAACAATTCCCGAGCGTATTTGGCAATTGCCCGCGCATCGGCAAAATCGGGCACGTCTTTGCAGGTGAATTCGGCGACGAGTTCTCTCCGGGTGCGAGCGACGAATTGCGATGCCTTTCGCCCGACGGCGACAAAGACTGTCGAACCGGTGTCCGCTTTGGCTGCTTCCCGCAGGAGGTTGGTGTTGAGCGCGCCGCACAAGCCTTTGTCTGTGCTGATGACGATTAAGGCGCGTTTGCCCTGGTCTTTCTTTTCGATGAGGGGATGGGTGAAATCGCCAGCGTTCGCGGTGACTTCGCCCAACATTTGGTTCATCAGCGTGACGTACGGGCGCCCGGCCAAAGCGGTTTGCTGGGCGCGGCGCATCTTCGAGGCGGCCACCATTTGCATGGCTTTGGTGATTTGCGCCGTGTTTTTGACGGACTTGATGCGCCGCCGGATGTCGCGTGTGCTGGGCATGGACGTTTATAGGCCGGTTTGGTTGAAGGTCTCGAGCGCGTCTTTCAGGGCGGCGGCGGTTTCATCGTTCAGTTGTCCATGCTTGTCGATCCAGTCCAGCACGTTCTGTTTCCGCGTTTGCAGGTATTCGATGAGTTTCCCTTGGTAGTCTTTGATTTTGTCCACCGCGATCGTATCCATAAAGCCGTTCTGCACCGCATAGAGGACGGCCACCTGGACGGCGACCGGCAAGGGGTTGTATTGCGGTTGTTTGAAGACTTCGACGATGCGTTTGCCGCGCTCCAGTTGCGCTTGGGTTTTGGCGTCGAGGTCAGAGCCGAATTGCGCAAAGGCCGCCAGTTCGCGAAATTGGGCGAGGTCGAGTTTGATGCGCCCGGCGACTTGTTTCATCGCCTTAATCTGCGCGGCCGAACCCACGCGCGAGACCGACAGCCCCACCGAAATCGCTGGCCGAATGCCCTGATAAAACAAGTCCGTTTCCAGGTAAATTTGGCCATCAGTAATCGAAATCACATTCGTCGGGATGTAGGCCGAAACATCCCCGGCTTGCGTCTCAATGATCGGCAAAGCAGTCAACGAGCCGCTCCCGTATTTTTCTCCCACGCGGGCGGAACGTTCGAGCAAGCGGCTGTGCAGATAAAAAACATCGCCGGGATAGGCTTCCCGGCCGGAAGGCCGCTTGAGCACCAGGGACACTTGCCGATAAGCGACTGCGTGCTTTGACAAATCATCGTAAATAATCAGCGCATCCATCCCGTTGTCCATGAACCATTCGCCCATGGCACAGCCTGCAAACGGAGCCAGGTATTGGTTGGTGGCTGAGTCCGAAGCCGAGGCGCAAACCACTGTGGTGTAAGGCATTGCCCCCGCCGACTCCAATGTGCTGATGACTTGAGCCACGTTAGATTGCTTTTGCCCCACGGCTGTGTAGATGCAATAGAGCGGCCGGAAGTCCGGGGCCTTGCTTTCTTCCCCGGCCCGGTTCAAGTGGGCTTGGCTGATGATGGTATCGATGCCGATGGTGGTTTTGCCGGTGGAGCGGTCGCCGATGATCAACTCGCGCTGGCCGCGGCCAATCGGAATCATCGCATCGACAGCCATGATGCCAGTTTGCACGGGTTGGGAAACGGATTGGCGCTTGACGATGCCGGGCGCGATTTTTTCCACCGGATAACTTGCTTCTGCGTGGATCGCTCCCTTGCCGTCCAGGGGCTGCCCCAGGGCGTTGACTACCCGACCGAGCATAGCTTTGCCCACTGGCACTTGCAGGAGTTTCCCGGTTGTTTTGACTTCTTGCCCCTCTTTGATGCCGGTGTAGTCGCCAAGCACGATGGCGCCGACCTCGGTTTCTTCCAGGTTCAGGGCGAGGCCTACAACACCGGCGCCAAAGTCGATCATCTCGTTGAGCATCGCGTCCGTGAGACCTTCGATCTTGGCCACGCCGTCGCTGATTTCCCGGACAACGCCCACATTTTCACGGAGCACCGATTTTTTGGCGCCGCTAATCTGCGATTCAATTTCTTGCAATAAACTGCTCATAGTCGGAGTCGGACAAGGTCTTTTGGGTAAAGCTCAACCGGCGAAGGCCGCGGCCAAATGGTTCAGCCGCGATCGGAGCGAACCGTCATAAACATCGCTGCCCACTTGAACGCGGAGGCCACCAATCAAGGCCGCATTTTCCGAAAAACCGACGGCCAGTCCCTCGCCGTAAAGCCTTTCAAGTTTTTCGCGGATTCGGGCTTGCAAACCCGAAGACAAAGTGACTGAAGATTCGACGGTGGCCGTTCGGAGCTGCGTTTCTAATTTGACTAAACGCAAAAAATGGCCGAGAAAGGCGAGATACCCCCGCGGCTTTTGCTCCAGCACTTCGCGGACGGCCGCCCGAACCCGTTCCTCGTCCAGCCGCTCCTTGACGAGGCAGCTCTGGAAGAGTGCCTTGCCGTTTCGCCGCGCCTGTTTGTGGATTTTCATCGGTCAGGATTCTGGCAGTTAGGAAGAAGCAATCTCGCGGTTGGCTTCTTCGATGAGGCGTTTTTGGTCTTCGGGGGTGAGAGCTTTGCCGATGACTTGGGCTGTTGTTTTTACGACCAAGCCGCCGATTTCCTGTTTCAATTCAGCCAGCATTCGCGCATGGTCCGCGGCAGCGGCTTCGCGAGCTTGAGCAAGGATTTGCGCCGACTGCGCGGCCGCTTTTTGGTTCTCCTTTTCTTGAACTTGCGCGGCCGCTGTCCGGGCTTCTTCGATCAGTTGGTTGGCTTGGGCGTTGGCTTTTTCCAAAACCTGTTTGCGGGCGGCCTCTGTGCTGGCCAGTTCCGCCTTGATTTTGTCGGCGTTGGCCATGCTTTCAGCGATTCGCTGCCGCCGATCCTCCAGCATGGCCAGAATCGGCTGGTAAGCGAATTTTGTCAAAAGGATGGCTAAGAGAACAAAAGCGATCAGCTGGGAAAAGAACAGTCCCCAAGTGACACCAAACCGAGTCGCAAGATCGCTGACTAAGTTCCCGCCGTCCGATTCCGCTGCCGCAAATAGAATGAACGAACTCATACTGCAATTCAGATTGGCCGGGCAGGGAAGCCGCTGCCCGGCCCAATTTCCGCTAATGATTCGGGCAGACCTTTATTCAGTCAGGAAGATGGCAATAAACACAATGCCTTCAGCCAACGCCGTAAAAATGAGCGCTTGAATACGGATGTCGCCGGCCGCGCCGGGATTGCGCCCGGTGGCTTCGGCAGCCTTCATCCCGATAAACCCGACACCAATGGCGGAACCCAACGCCGCCAAACCAATGTGGAGGCTTCCTGTCAACTCTGCAAATAAGGGCAATAACGTCATTCTCTCACTTTCTTTTTTGTTTTCACCGGGCAGCTCTCGCTGACATGCACGATCCAACTGCCAAAATCTCCCGCGCTCTCCCAACTAATGCGCCCCTTCGCCACCGTGCCGGCAGATGAGCGCCGTGAACACAGCGGTCAACAACGCAAACACCAACGCCTGCACAAGTCCCACCAGCATTTCGAGCAGATAAAAAGGCAACACAAAAAGCCAGCCAAACCAAAACCCGCCCAAG
The DNA here is from genome assembly GCA_965214825.1 of uncultured Pedosphaera sp. GTDB lineage: Bacteria > Verrucomicrobiota > Verrucomicrobiia > Limisphaerales > AAA164-E04 > UBA2970. Next base: position 3,187,179 of record OZ243981.1, on the reverse strand, counting down.
TGCATCACCGTCTCCAAAATGTTCTCGCCGGCAAAAATGTTGCCGTAAAGCCGGAAAGTCAACGCCACCGGCCGCACCGAGATGGACACAATCTCAATCAATCCCACAAAGATGAAAACCAGCACTAGGAATGTTCCCATAATACTGGCGCCGTGTCCCTTCACCTGAAAAATGTGGCCAAACACGCCACCGATGCCGTTGGCCTGAACCGCCCACACCATCCAAAGCGCAAAAAAAGCCAAAGCCATCCCCGCCGTCATGTTCAAATCCGCGTTCACCCCGCGCAACAGCGGCTTCGTCAAGTGAAACTCCCCGGCGGCATCCTCCGTTCCCCAGCCGACCGTGCCCACGCCGGGAATCAGCCCAAACCAATTCGAGAACAAAATAAAAATGAAAACCGTCGCAAAGAACCAAAACGTCTTTTTTACAAGCCCCGCGCCCAAAATGCTCTCGAAAAACCCATACAACAACTCCACTAGCCACTCCCAAAAATTCTGCAAACCCACCGGCACCAGTTGCGCCTTGCGGACGGCCGCCTGCGAAATCAGAATGAGCAGGCCGGCAACCGCCCAAACCATCACCATTGAATTGGTGACCACCAGAGGCCCCAGTTCAAACAACGGCACTGCCTCCGGCGTCAAGCCGTGCGCCTCCGCGCCGAATCCCGAAACGGGAAACAGCAGCAGAAACAAAACAACAATCAGCGATTTCGATGCGAACATGGCGCGATACTTTCGGACGTTTCGGCAAAAAGCCCCCCTTGGGGAAACACCTCCAATCCGGCAAAACGCGGCTAAATTGGCGCATTGTGAAAACTTTCACAAGATTTTTTTGCACCCCGCCGAAGAAATCAAAAAAAATCTCAAACCAATAAGTAGATAGCACTCGTCTTCGCAATGACGATGACGTTGTCAAACGAGGGAATTTATTTGCTCATATCCGATCTCATCGGATTTCCGGGGGGAATTTTGTGAAAACTGGCGGCGAAGCCTTGCCTGCTACCTCTGAGGAGGAAGACTGCGATTGTCCGTTCATCGAGGAGGAAGGACATGACTTTGGCAACAGAAGGGCGCCGACTTCCAACAAAGTAAAGGCATCGTGCTGCTGAAACGCCCGCCGGACAACTGGACAACATGCAGAAAATGACGATGTTTTTGGTTCGGGGCGGACTTGGTGATTGGCATCTGCGCAGCTTCATCAAAAAATCGGTTCTGTGGATTTGTCAACAGCCTGAATGCGGCGGATTTTGTTGCGATTCACTTTTTGCCGGGGCGCCGGTTTTCCGCGCGCGGGTGTTTTCTTGACCGGAGCCGGCGCTGCTTTAATTTGTGCTGCTCTCCGGCAGATTGCCAGTACAACTTGGACTGATGAAGCCGCCAAAATTGAGTTTGGTTCTTTTTGTAGTGTGTGCTGCCGCAATCGCCGGGGTTTGGCGTCTGTGGAGTCAAACGCAGGCGGTTCGAGAAGATGAATTGCTTCACTTGCACGATGCCTGGCTGGTGAGCCGGGGCGCTCTGCCTTACCGCGATTTTTTCGAGCATCACGCTTGTTGGTATCATTTTCTTTTGGCGCCGGTGGCGGCTTTATTCGCTCCGGCATTAAACTTCGGCCGGGCTGAATTCTTTGTCGGCTTTGCCCGGGAATTGTCGCTTCTCATTGCTTTGGTGGGTTTGGCGCTGTTGGTGTGCCTTGGCCGGCTTTGGAAAAGCTGGGCGCTCGGTTTGCTTGCTGCCGCTTTGCTGACGGGCGTTCCCTTTTTTCTGGAGACTGCCATTGAAACCCGCCCGGATGTCCCGGCGTTTGCTCTTTGGATGGGGGCTTTGGTGTGGCTGTGGGCGGGGTTTCGGGAGGATGCGCGGAGCGGCGTGGAACCGTCCGCCGAGAAGCGGGGGGGGGTCTTTCGATGTCCCTTCTTTTGGTCGGGAGTTTGTCTCGGCGCTGCGGTGATGTTCACGCAGAAGATGCTTTTCGCTTTGCCGGGGCTGGGGGCGGCTCTCGGAGTGTGGGGATTGTTGGGCGTTGCCGATTTAATCGAGGCTAGGCCGCTGCGGTTGTTGCGGTGGGGCGTGGGGTTGGCGGCGCCGATGTTGCTCACTTGGTTGTTTTTTGTTTGGCACGGCGCGGGGTTTGCGTTCATTGACAAGGTTTTTTTGATCAACGCCCGCTGGGCGCATCGGGAGTCGCCGTGGTCTCTTTTTGATTGGTTTTTTGGGGAGAGTTGGCTGTTGCTGGCCCTGGGCGCTGCAGGCGCCGTTTGGGTTTTGGTTCGGGGGGGACTTGAGCGGCGGGTGGATTGGTTTGCGGGGGTTCTTGTTGCTGTGGCGGGCGGTTGGTTTGTGGGGTTGTTTTGGATTATTCCGGTGACGGATCGGCAGTTTTACATGATTATGCTGCCGCCGCTGGCGCTGCTGGCTGCTTACGTTTTGCTGGACAGTCTCCGCTATTGGCATCGTTATTTGCGTCCGTTGATTTGGATTGGCATCTTGGTGCTTGCTGTTGCGGCGCCGATTGAGACTTCGTGGAACCGCATTGTGTCGTGGCGCAACTGGCAGAATCCTTTGGAGGATGCCTTGTGGGTGATTGATAATACCGAGCCGGAGGCGACTTTTCTGGATGGCTGGACAGGCGCCGGGGTGTTTCGGCCTCAGGCTTGGTATTACGGGTTTGTGCATCGGGAGATTCCTCCGATGATTTCGGCGGCGGAGCGCGAGGCGTTGATGCGGGATTTGGAATCCGGCGCCGTGCGTCCTGAGCTGATTGCGTTTGATTCCAATCTGTTGGGGCTTCATCCGCGTTTGCCGGACTGGGTGGCTGAGCATTACCGGCTGGTTCCGAACCGCAAGTTGTGGAGGCGCGATTTGCCGGCGGAATCCCAGCAAGACGCGGGAGAGGCCGCTGGTTTTGGCCAGTAAGGGGTTGCTTTTTCGGGTTCCCGGCCTGTCGGCTCATGGCCGCTTTTGGATGGTGTAGAAGGCGTTGGAGGAGCGGTCGATTGGCAGGAGGAATTCGATTTCGGGGAATTGGCCAGAAAGGGTGGCGATGGTTTGGGGCGGGCTGCCGGCGGCGGTGCGGTTCAGGACGTCGAAGCGGTTTCCCGGTTGGGCGGGCCAACTGAGCCGCATGGTCTTTGAGTCCCAGAGGGAGAAATCGAGCGCGAGCGGTTGGTTGGGACGGTTGGGCGGTGTTTGAAGGGTTTGCTCGCGGGCGTTGTTGAAGCCGTCGCCATCGGGGTCGTCTTGGGCGTTGAAGTGCAGGGAGCCGAAGGAAAGGCGTTCCCAGTGGTCGTCGAGTCCGTCCCGGTCGATGTCGAGGATAGGAACGCCGCGGAGGATGAGCGAGGCGGAGATGATGCTGCCGGTGGCTTCCGGTGTCTGGTCGATAATGGCCAGTTTCCAAACGCCGGCGCTGGGCTCGAAGAAGTGTTTGGTGGACCAGTAAGTCCAGCGTCTGGGGCCGGGGGATTCGTCTATGTTGAGGGTTTGTAAAACGCTGCGAGTGCCGCTCGGCGAAACGAGGGTGATGCGCAGGTCACCTCGGCGGGAGTGGGTGGTGTCGAGTCGCAAGCCGACATGTTCGCAGATCAAGGTGTCTGAGATGTCGAATTCCACAGTGGCAGCGTCCAGGGAAATTTTTGCGGTGATGTCCGGCTGGTCTCCGAGGAGGTCGAGGAGGGCTTCGCCGTCGTTCTGGTTGATGCTGCATGCGGGGATGGCAGAGAAGTCAGTGCTGCCCATCAAAAGGATTTCATCATTGTTCAGGTTGTTGTAAATGATGGCGAGTTCGGCGCCGGCTTCCCGGGCGCGGCGTATTTTTTTGGCGAAGAAGTCGATGCCTCGCTTGATGAGAGCGGCGCGGCCTTTCAATGGAACGGCGATGGGTTCGAGCGCTTCGCCGACGAAGACCAAGGGGAGTCTGTGGGTGCCTTCTTCGGCAAAGACTCCCAGGCTGGGTTTGATTTGGATGGAACGCAGGGCGCCGGGGATATTGGCGCCTTCGATTTCAAGCCACAGTCCCTCGTCGGCGATCCGGCGGTTGAGCCTTTTGGTTTTGAAAATCTCGGTTGGCGCCGGGCGGTTTTTCCAGATTTTGGCGAGTTCGACCGCAAAGCCGGCGTTGGGGACTCCGAAGCCGATGTTGTGGCTGAAGCGGAATCCGGCGCCGTTGGCTTCGATGTCGGGATCGTTGTTTTCCGGCTGAAAGGAGGCGTGGATGAAGATTTGTTGGACGTCGCGGTAGCTGAGGTCGGGATTGGCGCTCAAGAGCAGGGCGGCAATGCCGGCAACCAGAGGAGTCGAAGCCGAAGTTCCCGTAAAGCCGTTGTTGCCCAGCAGGTAGTCGGCGGCGTCGTCTTCACCAAACACGATTTCGCCGAATTCGCCTTGAAGGTCGGTAGTGGCCACGCCGGGAAATAGATCGTCGCCGCTGGGTGCCGAGACGAGAAGGCAGGCGCCCGGTGTTGAGTAGCTGGCCGGCATCCCGTCGATGCGGACAGCGGCAACGGCGATGGAACGCGGATCGTTGGCATAGCCGTTGTCATTGGCATTGTTAAGGTCTTCCCGTTCGTTTCCGCCGGCGCGAACGATAATGACGCCTTTGCCGCGACGGCCATTTCGGACGGCGTTTTCGATGCCGATGTCCGAAAGGGCTTCGATGCCAGTTTGTGTGATTTGGTAAGGCCCCCAACTGTGGTTTTGGACGGCGATTTCGTCAATTTTGAATTGGAACATGTCCATCAGAGCGCTATCGCTGACGATGCCCTCTTGCCCAAGCCAGTCGATTTCAAAGATGACGAGACTCGCGAGATTCGCTTCGGGAGCGGCGCCAATCACGCCAATTGCGTTGTTGCCTTCGGCGGCGATCAGTCCGGCAACGGCAGTGCCGTGGGGGTCGTTGTTGATGAAAGCGCCGTCTACCCGGTTGTTTCCGAAGTTGAAGTGAGGGCCTTGTTTGGCGCGTTCCGAGAGATCTGGGTGTTCCAAGTCCAGGCCGTTGTCCGCCACAGCCACGGTGACGCCTTTGCCCCGCGACACGTTCCAAGCCGCCCGCAGGTTGAGATCAATGCCTTGACGTTTCCCTTGGCTGTCGCGGTTATCCGCATGCCAAACCTGCGGGAAGTAGGCATCGTTTGGAATGGGAACGAACTTGCCGCCGCGCCGGTAAGCTCGCCGCATCACCGGGTAACAGGCGATGACACCCGGTTCCCGGCAAAGCGCCTGCGCCATTTCCAAGGCATGAACCGGGTTGGCGGCATTGAAGATTACGAGCCGCGAATTGATTTGGCGGAACTTTTCCAATGAGTGCTGCCGCAGCTTGTCTTCAAGAATCGGCTCTTGCGTCTTCAACACAAGCTGACGGCTCACGTGGACTTTCGCTCCGGTCGGCCTGCCCATTCGGGCAGGCAACCAGCCTTTGGCTTCTTGTGCTTGTGTGTCCCGTTGAACAGCACGGATGTAATAAACCTGCGGTTGCGGCTCCAGAACTTCAAAACGGCGATAATTCTCGCCGACTTGAAGAACGGTGGGGAGAGAGTTTGCCACTTCGTTCTCCGCTTGCGTCGCACTTGGAAAGAAGAACAAGAGCCCCGCAATTAAAATAAGCAAAATGCAAACCACTGTTTTCAGAAAAGTGAAGGTGTGCCAAAACCCGGATACTCTGCAAGGAACGATTTAGAAAACGACTGCCATCGGTTTCGATATTGGCGGCTTACCGTTTTAATATAAAATTCCATGTCCTTTGAATTAGGTGAATCAGCCATTGAAGGTTGTCGGATTTCACGCAGTATCCCGAATAGAATGTGTATTCCGGTTTGTTCCATAGAATAAAGTTCGGATGCAGGTTTATCGGCGATGTCAGGATTTTTTCTCCAAATGATAAGTCCAAGCCTTGCTGTCTGCCAAAGGCGTACCATCCAACCGGATTTTTCTTTCCTTTATCTCTTCTATCCAATAGAGCTTTAATGGACAATAGATACTCGTAAGTTTTTGGATGTTTGTCTGCAAGCTCTGTTTCTTCTATGATTGTGTGTTTTCCCCTCTTGTTTTTACGGTATGGAAATAAAATAAGCCGCTTTTGTTTTTCTCTGTTGTTTTTCAGAATGGATGCTTTGACCATCGGTTTCAACAGATCGCTTTCTATAGATACAAATTTTTTTGTGATTGGATGATGTATTTTGGTTACACCATTGTCTTGAACCGCATTTTGGAAAATATAACAATTATCTGCCAGAGTCGTCAAACCGACATGGATGTCCGCAACAGATGATAAAGGCACTCTGTCTTTTTTCATTTCCGACAATTTTTCCTTTCTGTTTGCGAGCATAACACCCAGTTCTTCGGGTGAAAATCATCAACTCGGACTTTTTCAATTGTTAATTCACCTCTATCATTTCCTTTGAACAGGGAAACAGATTCATGTCGCATGCCTTTATGAAAGATGGAAACAAGGGAATAGGTAGTGATCTTGTCAAACAACTGTCAATGTTCAAAGTCAATCAACTTAATCACTGGTTTTTGAATCATAAGAGATTGCCTCCATGCATGCGCTGTTTGCGTTTTCAGCCATGTGTTCGGCATTATATAACCAAGTTTTCTGCCATTCTTCAACAAGCGAAAAGCTAATCCAAAGAACGCAATATAAATGTTCGTAGAACCAGATGCGCAAAAATACCATCCCCTCTGCAACTGTTTCCTGAGTTGCTCTCCGGAGTTCTGAATCCTAACATAAGGTGGTTTTCCGACCACAAAGTCGAATTGCCCAAACAACCATTTGGAAACATCTATATCCAAAGCATCCGCACAAAAGATATTCCAATCTACATGGAAAACGCCGCGCCGCAATTGTGGATAGCCGCTCTTGCATCTACGGACAGCAGTATCGTCAATGTCTATTCCAAAAACACGAGGCTCTAACTGCTTGCGAAGATTGCGAGTATTGCCTTTAGACAGAATTTTTTTAACCGACTCAACCAGAGATGTACCTTCTCCACATGCAGTGTCAATGATCTTTCCATAAGAACTATCAAAGCCAGATTCATTAAGAATAAGGCTCGTTAACCAATGAAGAGTGTAAACAACGCCGTATTCTTTTTGATTAGCCATGATAGTTTTTATTTTTTGAGTTGGCAAAGAGCAGGAAATTTTTTTGAAAAATTGTCCAAAGACATTTCGTTTCGGAGTTTGTCTATTGTGGACTGGGATAGATTTAAATCTTTGTCGCCTTCTGCCAGTCTCGGCAATTGATTTTCTGGAAAATCCACAATGACAATCGCCATTAAGTCTGGGCGATGAGGATAATCTTGATCTTGAATGAGCTTTACATATTTAAGAAGATTTTCTTTTGAGATTCGTTCTATTTTTTGAGTTTTTCCACTCTTCGATCGGTAGGACATATTCTTGCGTATGACAATAACTTGTGAATAACCGCAATCTTTTCAGCAATGCAACTGTGCAGCGGTTTCAGTTTTTTAGTACTTCTTTGGCCCGTGAGTATCAAATAAGCCCAAGGATTCCTTCGCCGCCTTCAGAAGATCAGACACAAACTGGCTTTTATGGATATCCATTAAGCATGACTATCTTTTTAGGCTAAACCGTCACCCATTGTTTTGTGTTTGCAGATTCTTCGACGGCTTCGAGGACGCGCTGGTTTTTCATGCCGTCGTCGAAAGTAGGTTGGAGGGTTTGCCCGGCGGCGACGGCGTTGACGAAGTCCGCCAAGGTATGGACGAAAGTGTGTTCGTAGCCGAGGATGTGTCCCGGCGGCCACCACTGGCCGACGTAGGGATGGGTGCCGCCGGGTTGAGTGACGAGGATGTCGCTGAAGCCTTGGCGGTCTTCTGGCTGGTGGTTGTCGAAGAATTTAAGGCGGTTCATGTCCTCGAAGTCGAAGCATAGGGAGCCTTTGCTGCCATTGATTTCGATGACGATGTTGTTTTTGCGGCCGAGGGCGAAGCGCGTGGCTTCGAGGTTAGCCAGGGCGCCGTTCTTAAACCGGCCGATGAACAGGGCGGCATCGTCCACGGTGACTTCGCCCATCTCTGCCGCGCCGGCGCCTCCCAAGCCGTCTCCCTTGCCGGAGGCGTCTTCAAGCGGGCGCTGCTTGATGAAGGTGTTCATCAGGCCACAGACTTCGGCAAACTCGCCGATGAGGTAACGTCCTAAGTCGATGATGTGGGCGTTGATGTCTCCGTGTGTGCCGCTGCCGCTCACGCTTTTTTGGAGCCGCCAGACGAGCGGGAAGTTGGGATCGACAATCCAATCTTGGGCGTATCGTGCGCGGTAGTGGAAGAGGTTTCCAAGGGCGCCTTCTGCGATCATTTTCTTTGCTTGAGCGATGGCGGGGATGCGCCGGTAGTTGTGGCAGACCATATGGATGATGTTGTTGTTTTCCGCTGCGGCCAGCATGTCCCGGCATTGGGCGATGGTCATTGCCAGCGGTTTTTCGCACAGGATGTGTTTGCCGGCGTTGGCGGCGGCAATGGCGATTTCGGCATGGGAATCGTTCGGTGTGTTGATGTCGATGATGTCGATTTCGGGATTCTCAATCACTGCCTTCCAGTCCGTGGAAGCGTTTTTCCAACCCAGTTCCTGCGCGGCGGCGGCGACGCCTTCGGGGTTGCGGCCGCAAATCGTGTGTCGTTCCAGATTAGCATCCAGCGGAAAGAAGCGGGGAGCTTGCCGCCAACCGTTGGAGTGCGCCTTTCCCATAAACCGATAGCCAATCATCCCTATGCGGAGAGTTTTTTTCGTCATCGTCTTCAAAAGTTGTCAAGTATTGATTCGCTGAACCGCCCCTCTTATAGTGGCTGGGTTGTGCCAAGTCAACGAGTCTCTTGGCGCTGCTTGGCGGGGAAGTCAGAGGCGGAACTGCTCAGAATACAACCGGAAAGAATATCAGACTATGGCCAATGATTGTTTTGTGGAGGTGCTGAAATCGAAACTGCATCGAGCGCGGGTTACCGGGGCAGATGTGGACTACGAGGGGAGTTTATCAATTGCGGAGGACTTGATGGAAGCGGTCGGGATTGTGCCGTTTGAAAAGGTTTTGTGCGGCAATCAGACAAACGGCGCCCGGTTCGAAACCTACGCCATCCCCGCGCCTGCCGGGAAGGGGCAAATTGTTTTGAATGGGGCTGCAGCCCGCTTGGGCGCGGTGGGCGACCGGTTGACCATTTTGACCTTTGCCCGCGTTGCCTTGTCCGCAGCTCGTTCCTGGAAGCCGTCCGTCGCTACCCTCTCCGGCACGAATCAAATCGCCGCGCTAAGGCGGCCGGAGTCCACCACCGCGGCGATGCCCTTGCCGGTTTTGGAATAGCCCTTTTCAATTGGCACCAAGTTCATGCAGCTAACGACCGGTGACATTGCTTCCCGCCTCCGGGGAACCTTGTTGGGAGATTCCAAAGTGCTGATTACCGGCGCGGCGCCGGCACCGGAGGCCCAGCGCGGGCAAATCACCTTTGCGGAAAATGAGCAGATTTTTCAGTCAGCCTTGCAAGGCGGCGCCTCGGCGATTGTCGTGGGCAAGGTATATGCGCCTTCGGCCAAGGTTTTGATTCAAGTCGCCAATGTGCGCGCCGCTTTCGCGCAGTTGCTGGAGTGGTTTTATCCCGAAGAGACCTTTCCTGCCGGGATTCACGCTTCTGCCGTTGTGTCGCCCGACGCCCAAATTGATCCGACCGCGTCCATTGGCCCCGCTTGTTCGATTGCTCACGGCGTGGTGATCGGGCCCAAGTCCGTGCTGTGCGGCGGCAATCATCTGGGGGCGAACTGCCGCATCGGCGCCGAGAGCCGGTTGTTCCCCAATGTCGTCTTGTATGCGAATACGGTTTTGGGGCGGCGAGTCCGCATTCATGCCGGTTCGGTGATCGGTTCGGACGGCTACGGCTATGTTTTCGATGGGGGGAAGCATCGGAAGATTCTCCAAGTTGGCGGCGTCCTCATCGAGGACGATGTGGAATTGGGTGCGAATGTAACCGTGGACCGGGGCGCCCTCGGCCGGACGATTATCGGGGAAGGCACCAAGATCGATAACTTGGTGCAGATCGCCCACAATGTGGCGATTGGCAAGCACTGCCTCATCGTGGCGCAGACCGGCATTGCCGGCAGCACGACCATAGGCGACCGCGCCGTCATTGCAGGGCAAGTGGGCATTGCCGGGCATATCAATATCGGGAGTCGGGCAACGATTGCCGCCCAATCAGGCGTGATGCGTGATGTCCCCGCCGACCAAAAAGTTTTCGGCTCACCCGCTCAGAACGATCGGGAAGCCAAGCGGCAATTGTTGGCCCTGCAACAATTACCCGCTTTGATCAAGCGATTTCGCCGAATGGAAAAACGGCTCGCCAGCAAAACCGCCAGGGCGGAAAGCGGAGAATGACCGCCGCGTTTCGTTCCCCCGCCGTTTTGCCTTGCTTTCAATCGCGGCGCGTTTATTCTGGCCGATTTTCAGCTTATGAGTGAATCCATCAATCCTATCCCGGAAGAGTATGGGACGATTACCCCTTACTTGATTGTTGACAGCGCGAACGAGGCCATCGCGTTCTATCAGAAAGCGTTTGGCGCCACAGAGCAGGCGCGCATCGAAGGTCCTGGCGGCTCCGTCGGCCACGCCGAACTCAAAGTCGGAGACTCCATGATCATGCTGGCAGACCCCTGCCCGGCCATGCAATTCGAGAGTCCCCAAAAATACGGCGGAACACCGGTTTCCTTCTACATTTACGTCGAGAAGGTGGACGAAGTGTTCGCCAAGGCTCTTGAGATCGGCGCAGCGGAAATCAAGCCGGTGACCAATCAATTTTACGGCGACCGCTCCGGCACGGTTCGCGACCCCTTCGGTCATGTTTGGACAATCAGCTCCCGCGTCGAAAAACTGACGCCCGAAGAAGTCCGGCAACGCGCGGCGGACTTCATGGCAAAGATGGCGGCAGACGCCCCGCAACAAAACGGCGGCTAACAGAAGCGGCCAGTCCCGCTTCGCCAACCGGCAGAGCAAGCTCCTGTCCGGTCGGGAAACTCTCATGCGAACCGAAAACAGATTGCCCGCTCATCGGCGCATTCATCAACGGATGCCAGTTGTTGCGGTGGTGGCGGTCTTCTTCTCCGCGCTCGCGGGCTGGACGGAGTGGAAAGCAGTTGCGATTGCAGTTCCGTTTGCCTGGTGGATCGGGTTAATCGCTTACGGTTACTTTGTCAGCCGCACGGCATCGGGCGATGCCGAAACGCTTAATCAACTGGGCGAGCACTATTACTTTGTCGGCTACATTTCCACCATCACCGGCTTGGGCTGTGTTCTGGGCCGGTTGGGAATGCAGCCCGGCCTAATTGAAACGCCTGCTGAATTGTTGCCCCTTGCCGGCGTGAGTGTGTTGTGCACCATCGTCGGCTTGATTGGAATGAACAGCCTCCGCGCTAAGGCATTCGAACTCGAACGGCAAGCCCGAGCCAAAGATGCCGAACGGGACGCCAATCGCACTCGCGACTTCATTGCTCAAATCGCCCAAAACTTTGACAGCTTTCAAGCCCGCATGGAAAAACTTGAAAGCACACGCATGGAGGAATTTTCCCGCCTAATGAATGCCTCGGAACTTTCCCAAATCTTGATGCAGTTGATCGGAAACATCCAGCAAGGCGCGGCGGGGTTGAATCGCCTTCAAGAAGTCTCCTCGCAGGCAACCCAAACCGTTCATCAACTGGGCCTGGAATGGGGAAGCATGGGCCGGAAATTGGTCGACATGAACAAGAGAATCGGCAAGATGCTCCGTGATGCCGAAAAAGTTCAGATCAACTGGGAGCAGATCGCCGGGCATTCCGACCGGATCGAAATGCTCGTCGGCCATCTAGACAGAGCGGCAGCCTCCATGAAGACATTGGGCGAACACGCGCAGGCTGCCAAAGAACAGTTCAAACCTCTCGGCGAAGCAGCGGCTACAGCACAGAGAAACACTCAAAACTGGAATGAGCAAACCATTAAAATGCGCAGGGAGATCGACGATACCTGCACAGCATTTAGCAACTTGTGCCACAAATTGGAAACAACGGCGAAAAAAGAACTCGGCGACTTCTGCGCCGAGTTCCAAAATGCCTTCCACAAGCTGCGCAATTCCATGACCAGCGCCAGGGACTTTGTCGAAAGGTTGGAAGAGAGCACGGGCAAAGTGGCCGTCTTTTCGGAATCGCTGGATGGAATGGTCGGCAAAACCGCCCAACATAGTCAGACATTCGATGCCTTCAAAGCAAACCTGGAACAGACGGCGGCAACCTTGCGCGAGCAGTTTCAAAAACTTAGTGGCGCGGTGGATTCGGCTTGCCGGGAGACCCAAATCTGGAGGGAGCAAACCGATGGCGCCAGCCGGGAAATGCGCGGATTCGGCGAAACCTTCCGCAACACCTGCGGGCAACTGCAACAGGCTTCGAAAACGGTCGATGGTTTTGCGGACAGATTGCAGGAGCAGTTGAGCTCTCCCAACTGGAATTCAAAAATGGCTGGCAAATTCATCGACGACTTTGCTTCAAGAGTGGACAAGAGCTTGGCCGAAGTTGCCGGTCTTTCGGAATCCTTGAGGGCAATGACTAAAGGAGCAATGCGCAGCCGGGAAGAGCTCAACACCCTCAACGCAAAGTTGAACGAAACCACGGGAGCGTTGCAAAGTCTCGCGGAGACGCCGGGCTTTTGGCGACGGGTCAAAAAACATTTTAGTGTCGGAAAATGAGCGCTCCCCTCACCGAAACCCGGAGTTTGAAAGAAAGCGCATTCGGAAACTCAAAACTACAACCGTTCAAACTTGCCGGCCATTGCCGCCGGTGTCTCTCATCTCTTTATGAAACACCCCCGCAACCTGCACACCGGTATTGGCTTGCCGGTCTTCATTTCGTTCAACGAACTGGCTTGGCTCGCCATCGTTGGCGCCGTGTTCATCGCCGCACCACAGTTGGCGAAAAATGCCGGCAACGGAAGCGAGGGCGAACCGATGAGCAACCGCCAGAGCTTGATCGAAATCGACAAGGCCGAATGGCTCTCGCAGTCGAATCATTTTCTGACCGTGAGACGTAACTTGGAGCAGACACGCATCGAGTTGGAAAAGGCAAGGCGTTCAATGGACACACTCAAAGAGGAACGGAATTCAGCTCTGACGGAGAAACGCGCTTGGCGCAGCCGATTAGAGGCAGCGGAGCAAGACCTGGCAGCCGCGCGGGAGCAGCTCGAAGAGGTAAAGGATTTCGGCAACTCGGCAGAGGACAAAATCGCTGAGCTTAAGGAGCTGTTGGAATCTCAAGAAAAAACAGCAGATGGACTCCGCGCCAACATGCGCAAAATTGAAAAGGAACGGAGCAGCGGCCTGAATGCTGAAACATTAGTGCGCAAGGAACTGTTGGGTTTGCGGGGAGAATTGGATCGCGTCGGCATTTTGCTGGACTGCTCCTCCAGCATGAAAGATGAGCAACGGTGGGCAGAGTCCATCAGTGTCGTGAAAACTTGGCTCGAATACTTACCGATAGAAAACTGCTTTTTGATTGCCTTCAATGATTACGTCTCCGTGGCCACAACCCGTAGCGCTTTCCCCGCTTTGGACAACGATGGATACCTCCCTGTCTCAAAAACGGACAGGGCAACAAGCACGCGCCGGCGAAAAAAGCTGGTCGGGCAAATTCGAGACATTCAGCCGGAAGGCGGCACCTACACTATCGAGGCGCTAGCGAAGGCTTATGAATACCGGCGCCTGCAAACCATCATTCTGTTCACCGACGGCGAGCCGAGACTTCAGGATGCCAGGATGCAAGACAGCCGCCGCCCACGAAACAAAACTGATGAGGCCGCGCAAACCGGAAGAAGCCTCCGCACCAACATGAAAGACATTATCGCACTCTGCCGTTTGCAAAAAAAAGAACAGGGAGTAACGGTGAATGTAGTAGCCATCGGCGATTATTTCGACAAGGACTTCGGCACCTTTCTCAGGAATATCGCCAAAGAGACCGGTGGTGCGTTCATCGGACGGTGACCTGCCGGTTCAGGCATTCTCCAGCGAGTTCCGCCTCGGTTCGGCATTTAAATGGTTGCCTCTTATACCGTTTCTGCAGGCGAATCACCCTCGTCATCCTCGTTTCCTTTGAAGGTTTCGGCGAGGATTTCTTCGTGGTTTTTCGCCAGCTTGCTGCGGGCTTTGCTGTCGTTTTCATCCAGTTTTTCCACTTCAGCTTCCATGCGTTGGATGACGGCGGATTTGCTGATCTCACGGAGTTTCTCTTGGAATTGGTCGATGAGAGTTTCGGCTTCGTGGTTTTCGAGGTATTGGCGCAGTTCTTTGGTGAGAGTGCCTTTATGTTCGACGGAGATTTCCACTTTCATGCCGTGTTCGTTTTTATATCTGAGCATGAGGGTTTCGCCGCGTTCCTTGAATAAGTCAGGCGCGAGGTAGCGCATGGCACCAATCCACCATCGGAGATGTTTGAAGTCTTCATTGCGCTGGAGGTTGAAGTAGTTTTCGCCGCCGCGATGAGTGAAGTTGGTGGCAGTGGCGTTGGGATTTTTTTCGGAGGCTTCGAGGCATTGGCTCGCGTATAGGTGGATTTCAAGGTCGGTGATGGCTAAGCCGGCGATTTCTCGGTAAAAGAAAACAAAGTGGTCGAGGGTTGTGGTGGCGTCTTTGTAGTCGCCAACGCCTGCCAGGTGATTGTTAGCCTTTTCGGTCAATTGTTTCCCGGCAGTTTGGTCGGGACAGAAGATGCGGTTGGGCACATCTGACAGGGGGAGGGAATTCCATTCACCGACGGTTTCCACATAGGGGAAGGAGCTTTTGACAAGATTCTTGATATGGTCTTTGAAGTTAGAGACGGCTTGTTTGCCGATTTTGAATTGTTTGGCTACGGATTGGCTGTACTGGTTAAAGACTTTGTCCGCAAGCGAAACAAGCTCGTCAATGCTTTTGTTTTCCATGAGGGCAACGGGATTCTGATTCTGCGTGCCGATGAATTGGTTGCGACAGAATTTGGGGCTTTTCTGGGTTTTGGCAACGCCTTCTTTCACATCGTCTTCGAGGTTGTTGGGGTTGCCTTGGGAGATGATGAGCACGTTGCTGGCAGTTTCAGGGTGGATTAGATCGCTCATTTCTGTTTCGCAGGTGCCTTTAAACGTCATCAGCCGGTCGTTCACGGTTTCAAGGCGCCGTTCCTGCTCTTTCATGAATTGCAGGTTTTTTTCGAGAACCAGGTAGAGGGCATAATTCCGGATTTTGCCGAGATGGTCTTTGGCGCGTTGGCGTATGGTATCCCAGACTACGCGGCGATAGTCTTTCTCGGCTTTGAGGGATCTCCAATGAAAGAGGAACCATCCCGCCAGGTTGAATAGGTATTCGAACCAACTGAGCAGGGATTTAGATCTTCGCCGGCGCAGCCATTGACCGAAGGGATTGGCAAGGGCACCTTGTTCCGGGGTGAAGTCCACGAGCTTTGGGGAATCCGGCAGGTTTTCCGGGAGTCCGTTTTGGGTTTGTTGGTATATTTCTACAAGGCGGTGGATGTAAACCTTGGTTTCGGCAATGGTGTGGTCGGTCAGGTAATCGATAAATACCTTTTCAATGGCTGCCTTCAAGTCGTTGACGACGAGGGTGCCGGCGTTAATGGTGATTTTGCGGTAATAGTCACCATGAGGATGGCGCAGACTGCCCGCCAAAGGGGCTTTCCTGGGGAAGCTACTGAGATAAGGTCCAATCTCGTTCCATTCGACACGGTTGAAAAAGGAGAATTCTTTGTCGAAGAGGGCGTCAATTTTGCCGAGAAGATTCTCTTGGCAGCGGGCGTCTGCAACGGTACCCATGAGGCTACCTTTGGCTTGGTTCCAGATTTTGTTCCAATCACGCAGAACGTCCTCGTTTACCATGTTTTTGTTGACGGCAGCTTCATCGCCGCACCAGGCGTCAATCATGTCGATAGCCAAGGCGCGGTTAATGGCTTGAGAGATGCGGTAACGGGGATACAAGATGGCGGAGAGGCCGAAGGCGCTGAAGGTGCGGAGGTGGCCAGAGGCGTTGGGTTTCTTGTAGCTGGGATTCCTGGCGAAGTTGACACGGATGGCATCTTTGACGCCGGCCATGTCGGTTACGACTTCGGTAAAGAGGTTCATGGCACACATTTGGTTGAGTGCATCTTCATCTTTAAATGTATTTCCGGAGGAGTTGGTCAGCGATTGCAGATAGGCGGTTTGAAAGGGTCATCCTGGGTATCAATTTCCAAGCCGTCCGGGAATTTTACCTGATAGCGGCTGCCTTCTCGGTAGTAGAAGTCTAGCTCGCGCAGAGCGGTCCAAGAGTTGACAGCATGGACTTCTTTATTCGGATCAGTTTGTTGGCTGGTATTGATGAAAGTAAAGAGACCAACGACTTTCGGCCTGCCCGCACCGACCATAACTATTTTGTTGGTGACACCGATCAGTTTTCTGACGAAGTAGGCCACGTCGATGAAAGTGCCACTACAAGTGCCGCCGCAAAGGGTGCCACAGATGTAAACATTAGGGCTGTCATTGATACAACTGTGGTCGAGTTGAATATCGCCGTGTTTGTTCGGAAAATAATTGTTGCGTAGGAAGGCATCCGTTGCGGCATGATTGCCCATGTCTTTGATGTCCGCGGTGGATTTTCTCAAGCCGGCGGCAACGGTTTCCCAGTTTTCCCAGAGGCAGAGCCGGCCGGCTTGCCTGATATGGCCGGCGCCGGCGATGAATCTTTCGATACCGCAATTGATGAGCTGAGGGTCGAGCCATTCTCTCAGGCCATCGATGTGTTTGTATTCTTCACCTTTCGATTGAAGACGTTTTTTGACCACGTCCACACTGGGAACAGTGATGTAGAGGGGCGTGATTTTTTCATAAGACTCCAGCACGTGGGGGAAGGAGTTGTCTTTCGGTTTTTTGTCGCGGTCGGTTTCCAGAGCGAGGTAGCGGCAACAGTGCAGCCCGGCGCGGCCGAACTCTTCGAACATGAGTTTGCGAAGATCGTCGAGGATTTTCCAGCCATTGGTGCCGAGACCGATGAATAGGCTGGGGCTAATGGTGAAGTTGCTGTTGATATTGTCTTTGGCCATAAATAAGTTGATGATAATAGCTTAATGGAAGAAAAACAGTTTGTTCGGTCTAAAAAATTTCAGGCTTTATACCTTCGGAGATGTTCACATTCAAAGTTCGTTTGGCGCCGAAGTCGGATAGGACGCTGACTGAACCCGATGATTTTAGAAGCACGGAATCCGCGTTGGGCTGGCAGAGGAGGAGGCCTTTAGGTTGCCGGAGGAGAAAGCAGTTTTTCGCGCCGATGTCGTATACAAGGTCGCCGGCGTCTTCCGCCTCTTCCCGATTCAAGCAGATTCGGTCGTTCATTTCCAAAGTGAAAGTTTGCAGTGGCTTAAGGTTTTCATCGGCACCGCTGTCTTCCGGCGAGGCCGTTTCGGAGAGTTCCACGCGCATGGCTGCCTCTGGCGGCACGGCAATGCCGGCGCTCGACAAAAGTTTTTTGCCGGCGCTCGCTATCAACAGGAGGAGCGCAGCAAGCGGCACCATCCACAAACGAAACCAGCCGGCATTTGGTGATGGCACAGCAATCGAAAGGGTGGCTGTGGATGTGCCGCCGGGACCCCGAATTGTCAACGCGATTGTCTTTTTTCCTGGCTCGGAGAAGGCGAATTCGGGATGGCGTTCGGTGCTAGTTCCTTCGCCGTTGAAGTCCCATTGCCAAGATTCAATGGCGCCGGTGGATTCGTCGAGGAAGCGGATTTTTTGCCTGGCTTGAATAACGGGTTCTTCTCCGCTTCTGCCGTTTTCCAAATCAGCGGCGGCAAAGCCGATGGCGGCATTCGGCGGCGGTTCGGTAATGAGCGGCCGGACTGTCAGGCGGTGGGCGGAGCTGTGGACTTTTTTGCCGGAGGCCAAAACGCCTTCGAGCCGGATGTCAAAGTGTTTCGGTTCACGACCGGGATTGGCGAATCGATGGCGCGGCGAACGTTCGGTGCTGGCGGCGCCGTCACCGAAATCCCATCGGAAGGAGATGAAGTCGCCTTGTGATTCATTGGCAAATTGCACGGCTTGCTGATGGCCGGCTTCCGCTGGTGCTTGAAAGGCGACGACGGAAACTGGTTCCCGGACATGGACAGTTTGAAAACTATCCATCCAAGTGCCATTTTCGTCTTGAACGGAAAAAGCTACAGTGAATTGCCCTTCTATCAAGGGCGTCCATTCAAAGTCCCGGGTTGCGGCGGTTTGAACGGCGCCATCCAACGTCCACTTGTAAGCGGCGGGGTAGCCGGAGCTACGCCCATAAAAGCGGACGGTTTGATTGGGTTGCGGTTGCCGCGGCTCGAAGATGAACTCCGGGCGGAGGGGCGGCGGGTGGTCCAGCTCGAACACGCGGAAGATGATTTGTGATTGTTCCTGCCCGCTTCTCGCACCTTTTACTTCGAGGCTGACGGTGTGCTCTCCGGGGGTGTCAAAGGTGTGTCTCAACACTTTGTTGGTGGCAACCGCTTGGCCGTCCACATGCCAAAGGTAACGTTGGTAAATGGATTGGGCGTTGTCGGCAGCTTGCATTTCCTCGCCGACGCGGATGTCCTTCGGCGACAGAAGAATGATCGGTGGGAACAGCACCTCGAAGTGCGGGTCTTTGGTGATGCGGAAGCCGGGGCGCGGTTTGATATTCATGGCCAGATCGCCGAGGATGACCAAATTGCCTTGGATGCTCTTGCCGTCCACGATCGGGAAATTGCGGAGAACTTGTTCAAAAGTCGTGATCCTTTCCGTGTCTTTTCCGTCAGTCAGCACCCGCACTTGCACGGTACGTCCGGAAGATTGCTGTGCATAGTCGGCGGCGATTGTCAACGCCTGATGCAAAGTCGTCCATAGATGCGTGTTGCCGTTCCGTTTGGCTTCTTCGTCCTGTTCTTCCACCCATTGGAGCGCCTGCTGCCGGTCGCCGGGGTTCTGAAAAATGACTTCGCGCTTCGATTGGATTCCGGAGTTGAAAGAAATGAGCGTCAATCGCGATTCTGAGGGCAACGCCTGAAGCCAGGTTCGCAAAGCCTGCTGCACCGTCGTGATTCGAATGCGTTTATCACGCCGGGAAATCTTTTGAGTCATCGACCCGGAAGTATCAACGACGATGACAAAATCTGCCCCCGTTAAAGCGGCGCTGGCCAGCAGCGCAAGCAACGGCGCCAGTAGAGTTCGGAAAACGATTCGATACATCATGACAACGGAAAACGGCCGAATTTGCATCTTCGGCGAGCGACGTCAAATGATTTCAACTGTCATGGGAACGCCGAGGGCCTTGGCGATTTGGTCGAGCGTCTTCTTCTTGTCTTCGGTGCTTGAATGGGTTTCCACATACCATCCGTCCACTTGTCGCTGTCCATACTTTTTGTCCCGCGCGGTGGGGTTGACCAGGGGAATGCGCCTGGATTGCGACAATTCCAAATTGCGGACTTTGTCGATCCCAACGTTCTAATGGTCTGGGCAAAGGTGTCCGCCGCATGACGCTCTTGGATGGTCGTTCCGTTTGGAAACGACACGCGCAGTTTGGTTGCTGGGGCGATTGAAGATTTGCCAGTGCGTTTGGTTTTTCTCGGCCAGGTTTTATCAATGCCGGCTTGCCATTCTTTGCGCAAGTTAACCACGCGGGAGCGAAAGGCGTAGAGGCTTTTACCGTTCTCGACGAGAGTCTGAACTTTCTCGTAATCCTTGTTTTGGGAGGCTTCTGTGATTTGTTCTGTGATTTCTTGGTGGGCTTTCTCAATCGCTTCCATGAGCAGGTCGAAAGCCGCGGCGACACCCTCTTTGTTCATGTTGGCGGATACGGTGTCTTGCGGATGATTGGCAAGGTTCGCTCATACAGCGGCCGGCACGACAAAGGGCTTCCGATAGAAGCGGGAGAGGAGGAGGTTGGCCGGGGTGTTGTCGGTGAATTTTTCGGTTGTGGGGTCGAGTTGTAGTTTGGGGCCGAGTTGGTAGGTGGAGCGGAGGGGATCGACGCCCAGTGCTTGGGTGTTTTTCAGCACGGTGCGGAAGGAGTCTTCGATGACTTCAGATTTGCCCAGCGCGGTGGTTTGCATGGTGAAGGGGTAGTCCCAGCCGAGGCGGTAGGAGATGTTGCCGAGGTGGCAGAGGGCGCTGGAGTAGTGGCCTTCGAGGATGTCGGCGTGTTGTTGGGCGCGGTTGCGGCTGCGGACGGCGTGGATGAAGTTTTCGAAGATGTTGCCTTGGTTGAGGTGGTAGTCCACGTCGCCGAGTTCCTGTCCGGGGCCTTGGCCGTCTTCGAAGAATTTGCCTTCGCGGATGACACCGGCTTCTAGGTAGAATTCGTTGTCCACGATGCGCGGGTAGTTGCTCATTTTGCCGACGAGTCCGCGGGTTTCAAAGACGAGTTTGGTTTCGCCGTAGTCGAAGACAGCCAGTTGCATGTTGGGGGTTTGGCCTTGGTCGGCGTAGCTGGGGCCGTCGACATAGCGGCCGCCCATGGCGATGACGGATCGGGGCAGGCCGGCGCCTTGGATGGCCCAGCGGGCGATGTCCATTTCATGAACGCCTTGGTTGCCCATGTCGCCGTTGCCGAAGTCCCAGAACCAGTGCCAGTTGTAATGCACGAGGTTGCGGTGGAAGGGTTGTTCCGGGGCGGGGCCAAGCCAGAGGTCGAAGTTCACATTGCCAGGGATTTCTTCGTAGGGTTTGTAACCGATACTCCAGCGCGGCTTGCAGCAGTAGCCTTTGGAGATAAGGAGTTTGCCGTATTTGCCGCTTTGGACGGCGGCAATCTGTTTGGCCCAGCCGCTGCTGGCCCGTTTTTGAGTGCCGTGTTGGACGATGCGGTTGTATTTGCGTGCGGCGACGACGCATTGGCGCCCTTCAAAAACGTTGTGGCTGCAGGGCTTCTCCACATAGACGTCTTTGCCGGCCTGGCAGGCCCAAACGGTAATGAGCGAATGCCAGTGGTTGGGCGTGGCAATGGTAACCGCGTCAATGTCCTTGTCTTCCAGCAGGTTGCGGACGTCGGCGTAGGTGGCGACTTTAGGGGCGTTGTTTTTTTGCAGTGCCTCAACCCGACGGCGGACGACATAATCGTCAATGTCGCACAGGGCGGCGACGCGGACTCCGGGGATGTTGTTGAAGGCATTGATGTGGTTGCCGCCGCGGCCGTTGATCCCAACGACGGCAACACGGATGTCCCCGTTGGCACCGAGGACTTTGGAATGCGGCCGGGCCAAGGCGAGGCCGAAGCCGGCGGTGATGGAGTTTTTAACGAAATTGCGACGGTTAATCTTTTTCATGGCGGTAAAACAGCTGTTATCTCGGTTCAAAAGTTGACGGCGAGAATTCGTAGCGCAATCGTTCGCCGAAAGCAAGGCAATTTCTGCGGGGTAGTTGGGAGCGGTTTTGTCTGAGCCGAGCCGGGGCAAAGATTTCTCCTTGAATTCCGGCGGGCAATTGGGAGAATAGCTGGGTTTTGGATTGATTCCGTCGGCCCGCCGATTGTGTTGGGAGCGGGAAATGGCCGCCGGGCGATTCAGGCGATTTGCGTTAAAAACCAATCCATTGTTCAGAACATGATGTGCCAGCCAGTCAAAATGCCGCTTTGTTATCTCTTTGTTGTCGTCTGCCTTTTGGGGTGCGGCGGGGAGCGGAAGCGGCAGTTCGTCAGTATCGGGACGGCGCCGGTGGGGGGCGTGTTTTATACAATCGGCGGGGCAATCAGCGATGTCCTCAATCAAAATGCCGGCGACAATCGTTGGAAGGTATCGGCGGAATCGACTGGGGGCTCGATGGAAAACATCCGGCGGCTCGAAAAGGGGGAGATTCAATTTGCCATTGCGAATTCGTCCATCACCTATTTCGCCGTGAGGGCGGCGGCGGGATGGAACAAGGCGTATTCGGCGCAGGCGGTGATGACGCTTTTTCCCAATGTCGCCATGTTCGTCACCCGGAAAGAGGGCGAAGTGAAGCAAGTGGGCGATTTAAGAGACCAGCGCGTTTCGATGGGGCCGCAAGGCGCCGGATTTGAGTATTTTATCCGCCCGATTTTGGAAGAGCACGGGATGACTTACGATGATTTGGATCCAATTTATAGCGGGCAGCAGACCTCGGTAGATTATCTGGGCGACAGGTCGATTGTCGCTGCTTTTCTGGGCGGAGGCGTTCCCACCGCATCCATTACAAGCGCTGCCGCCACAATGGATATTTTCCTCGTGCCATATGGGGAAACGGAAAAAAAACGCTTGATTGAAAAGTATCCTTTCTTCGGCCCGGCGACGATTCCGGCGAATACTTACAGGGGACAAACGGAGGCTTACCAGGGGATGAATGTCGGCTCCGCCCACCTGATTACCGGCGCGGCAGTGAGTGAAGATTTAGTCTATCAACTGACAAAAACGCTCTACGAAAACCGGGAAGCCGTCGCGGAAAAACACAAAGCCGGGCGCTCCATCCAGGCGAAAAACATTGTCCGGGACACGGGAACTCAATTTCATCCGGGTGCGGTGCGCTATTACCGGGAAATCGGCGTTTGGCCGGAAGCGGCGGCGGCCGGCAGCGGCAACAACTAGCCTTTCCGGGTGCGGTCAGCAAAGGGAATCGATGGCGTGATGGAGCGGGTTCGGCAAGCGTTAATCCTCGTCTTGGGCGTGGCGCTTTCTCTGTTCACCTTGTCAGAGGTGAACTACCAACTATTGAAGCCGCTTTCGCAATTGGCGGTGTTTGCGATGTTGGGGCTGGTTCTCTGCTATCTCAATTATCCCCTGCTGAAAAAGTATGAAAAAGTGCGGGCGCTGCGGGCGCTGCGGGCTCTCGACTTCGTGCTTGCTTTGGGATCGGTCTTCTGCTGCGCCTATCTTGTTATACAGGAAGACGCTTTAGCGGGGAGGCCGGGCGATTACACGGGCATGGACATCGCGGTGGCCGCTACGGGCTTTTTCCTGGTTCTCGAAGCCACCCGGCGTTCCATCGGGTGGGCGCTTCCCTTATTGGCCTTGGCCTTTCTCCTCTACGCCCTGTTCGGCAATTTCCTGCCGGACGAGTTGTTTTCCCATCGCGGTTATGATATTCCGCGCGTGGCGGCGCAAACCTTTCTGCGGACGGAGGGCGTTTTCGGGACGGCGCTCTTGGTCATGTTCACATATGTTTTTCTGTTCGTGATCTTCGGCGCTTTTTTGGAAGCGAGCGGGGCGACCGGCTTCATTGTCGAATTCGCCCAACGTGTGTTCGGCCAGAAATCCGGCGGGGCGGCGAAGGTGTCGGTGTTGGGAAGCGGATTGATGGGTTCCTTGTCCGGCAGCGCGGTGGCCAATGCAGTAACCACGGGAACCTTCACCATTCCCATGATGCGGAGCAGCGGTTTTCAGCCGCACATTGCCGGCGGGATCACGGCGGCGGCGGCATCGGGCGGGGCGCTGGTGCCGCCGGTGATGGGCGCGGGCGCTTACATGATGCTGGAAATCGTCCCCGGGGTAACGTTTGTGCAGATTGCCAAGGCGGCCTTGATTCCGGCGGCGCTGTATTACTTTTCCTTGTTGGCGATCGTTCATTTTTACGCCGGCGCTTCGGGCGCCGGCCAACAGCAAAGCGCCGCCGCGCAACCGGAACGCAAACCTTTATCCGCCGTTTTGATGAGCTTGGAATGTTTCACTTTTTTCGGGGCGCTGCTGGTGTTGATCGGGCTTTTGACGGCAGGATTCTCTCCCAAACGGGCGGTGACGTTCTCCTTGGGGTTAATCTTGGTTCTGACGCTTTTTAACAAACGGATATCCGCCAGCCGGCACCATCGCCTCTTTGCCTTGGGACTCGTTCCAGCGGTTGCCGTTGCCGTCAAGTTGGGGTGGGTTTTGTTTTTCAGGAAACCGGTTTCGTGGGTGAACGTATTTTCCGACGAGCTGTTTTCCTGGTCGAACGCAGGAATTTTCTCGATGCTAGTTCTCCTGTTGCTGGGGGTGGCGCACAAGGCCTGGAGGCCGTTGATTGTTTCGGCGCTGGCAACGGCTGCACGCAACGGCGTTTCCCTGGTTTCGGCGGCGGCTTGTGTCGGGATTATCCTGGGCGTTGTCACCTTGACCGGCGTGGGAACGGAATTACCCAACGCCATTATTCCCCTGGCGCAAGAGAGCCTTTTTCTGGCGCTAACGGCGATTATGGCCTGTTCGATTCTTTTGGGAATGGGGTTGCCGTCCGCGGTTTGTTATCTGCTGATGGCGACTTTGATCGGGCCGGTTTTGAACAAGTTGGGCGTGCCTGTTCTGGCGGCGCATCTGTTCATCTTCTACTTTGGGATGATGTCTATGGTGACGCCGCCAGTGGCTTTGGCAGCATATGCCAGCGCGTCCATTGCGGGGTCGAAAATTATGCGGACGGGGCTGGCTGCATTCCGTTTTGCCTTGGTGGGGTTCACACTTCCGTTCATGTTTGTTTATCGGCCGGAGTTGCTTTTGATGACGGGGGATGGAAGCTCCTTGTCCATAGCCAAGGTGGTGTTGGCGGTTGCCGCCGCCGGCGTGGGCATCCTTTCCCTAGCCGCCGGAATTGCTGGGTATCTGTTTTCGCCCTTGCGTCTTGGATTACGGCTGGCGGCCTTTGCTTCGGCGGCGCTTGCTTTGTTCCCTGACACTGGCAATCGCTACCAGATTGCCGGGGTTTCCGTTTTTGACTTCGCCGGCTTGATCCTCCTAGTCGGCATTGGCGCCGTCAGTTGGAAACAATCCCGATAGCTGCCCATTCTTTGCCCGGCGCGTGAGCCATATGAAAAGCACAAAAAAACAAGCGAATCGTAAGACGTTGGACGAACGGCAGCGGATGACGGATTTAGAGCGCCTGCGCCATTCCTGCGCCCATGTATTGGCGGCGGCTGTCTTGCGGATTTGGCCCGAAGCCCGTCTGGACATCGGCCCGCCCACTCAGGATGGTTTCTACTACGACTTCGATATCGACGGACACCGGTTTTCGCCGGAAGACTTCGAGCGCATCGAAGCGGTCATGAAAAAGATCGTCAAAGAAAACCAAGTCTTCGAGCGCCTCATCAAAACCCGCCAAGAGGCCGTCGCCCACTTCACTGCCGTTGGACAAAAATTCAAAATCGAACGCCTCGCCGACATTCCCGAAGGAGAGGAAATCTCGTTTTACCAGAACGGCGAGTTCATTGACCTCTGCGCCGGGCCGCACATCCTGCGCACGGGAAACATCAAGGCGTTCAAATTGCTAAAAGTCGCCTCCGCCTACTATCGCGGCGATGAAAACAACCCGCAACTGCAACGCATCTACGGCACCGCATTTCCCCAAAAAGCCGATCTGGAAGCCTGGTTGGAAGCGCAAGAAAAAGCCAAACGCCGCGACCATCGCAAAATCGGCAAGGAAATGGCGCTCTTCGCCTTCGACGACGACATCGGTCCCGGATTGCCCTTCTGGCTCCCCAAAGGTACCGCCCTCATCGAAGAACTAGAAAAACTAGCCAAAGAAACCGAATTCGCTGCCGGTTATCAACGCGTCCGCACTCCCCACATCGCCAAAGAATCCCTCTACAAAACCTCCGGCCATCTGCCCTATTACGCTGAAAGCATGTTCCCACCTATGGAAGTCGGCGAAGAAAACGACCCCAGCGGCCGCGAAATCAAAAACCGCTATTACCTCAAAGCGATGAACTGCCCCCATCACCACAAAATCTTCGCCGCCGTGCCGAGAAGCTACCGCGACCTTCCCCTGCGCCTAGCCGAATACGGTGCCTGCTACCGCTACGAGCAATCGGGAGAACTCATGGGGCTGATGCGCGTCCGCTCCATGCAGATGAACGACGCCCACATCTACTGCGCCCCCGAACAATTCGCCGCCGAATTCCAAGCCGTCAACGAAATGTATCTAAAGTATTTTGCCATCTTCGGCTTCAAAAAATACCAAATGCGCTTCAGCACGCACGACCCGGCAAAACTGGGCGAGAAATTCGTCAACCAACCAGCGCTATGGAAACAAACCGAAGCCATGGTTCGAGAAGTCCTGCTCGCCAGCGGCATCGACTTCCTCGAAATCTCCAACGAAGCCGCCTTCTACGGCCCGAAAATCGACGTGCAAGTTTGGAGCCTCTCCGGCAGGGAATTTACCATCGCCACCAACCAAGTAGATTTCGCCGTGCCGCCCCGCTTCCAGCTCGCCTACAAAACGCCCGAAAACACCTTAGCCACTCCCCTTTGCATCCATCGCGCCCCGCTCGGAACGCACGAACGTTTCATCGCCTTTTTAATTGAACATTACGCAGGAAACTTTCCCCTCTGGCTCGCGCCCGAACAAGTCCGCGTCCTGCCCATCGGCGACGAACCCCTCCCCTTCGCCCGCAACATCCACCAAACCCTCCGCGACAACAGCATCCGCGCCGAAATTGACCCCAGCCGCGACAAAATCAACGGGAAAATCCAAAACGCAGAACAAGCCAAAGTGCCCGCCATGCTCGTCATCGGCAAACGAGAAGCCGCAGCCAATACCGTCTCCCTCCGCATCCACGGCCAAGGCAACCGCGGTGTTTACCCCTGGCCGGACTGCCTCGCCGAACTCCAAAAAGCC
This sequence comes from uncultured Pedosphaera sp., assembly GCA_965214825.1. Classification (GTDB taxonomy): domain Bacteria; phylum Verrucomicrobiota; class Verrucomicrobiia; order Limisphaerales; family AAA164-E04; genus UBA2970. The sequence goes on along the minus strand of OZ243981.1, from coordinate 3,160,632 downwards.
ATCCGCCTCCGGCAACCGTAAATCGCCGCGTTTCGCAAACCGGCATCAAAACCCGCAATAAATCATCACGGCTTTTTTTGTTAACAGCGGCGCGCGTTTCTACTCTGCTTCCCCAAAATCAGCGCAACCTTTTCGGAGATAGCCCAGTATACGTGAAAGTAATAGATGATGCAACACCATGAAAGCAATGAAAACACCGCTACCCCCATCTCGCTGACGACATCCTCGAAGAAGCCCGCCTCGCCCTCCTGGACGCCGACCGCGATTACGATCTCGACCACGACCAAGGCGCTTCTTTCCACACCTACGCCGCCAAAACCAAAATCCGCAACCGCCTCACTCGACTCTGCCGCGCCTTGAGAATCTCCAAAAAGAACGCGCACAACCTCGTTCAAAAAGTGATCAAAAACCTGGCAAAACAGCTTTCCTTCCTGCTTGACTTGCCGCCTACCAACAAGGATACTCCACCAAGATAGCAGCATCCGATTTTTTTTGCTATGTATGAGTATGGACTCGTCGAATTCAAACGCTGAGAAGAAGGCCGCAACCAGGCCGGCCGGCTGCTTGAGAACCGGCGAGGCAAGCAAATGGAACAACCGAAACCCTTAAATTCGTTACTGTTTATGATTATTCGTCAAACTTTGAGTGTGTTGGTGACGGCCTTCGATGCCGTCAAAGTATCACGGATCGGAAAATTGACTGCCGGTTTTGTCATCGGTTTCGGTTTCAGTGTCGGTCTGTTTGCTATGCTTTCTATTTCCGAAATGATGAAGGCTTCGGCGGTTGATGGAGAAGTGCCTGTTCCTAAGTCTTGTCCCTCTTGTGAAGTTGTTGAGGCCACCATTCCACATTTATTTCCGCGCCTTATTACAGATGGTGGTGAAGTAATTGATTGGGATGAAAACTGCTTGTAGTGGTAAGGTTGTTTGGTTGGATTTTGAGGATTACTCTGGAGATATACATAGAGTTTATGTGTGTTGTGGAAAGTGGGATGACTTTCTTGATTGTGTTAAGAAGATTGAAAAAGAACACAATATTTCACTGGGCGCTGCTGGTATATCTCTTAGGAATTGTCTTGATGCAGCGAAAGAAGCGTCAAAGCTATGTGTTAAAGATTGTAAAGGTGATTCCGATTGTATGGAAAGATGTGTCGATAAAATGGAGTTTGCAGCAAAAATTTGCAGCGAAGTTTTTAAGAGATATGTGGATCAAATTAGATCTGATTAGGTCTGATGTGAATAAGAAGCTTCGGTCTTGTATTAATGATAATGAGGTATGATATAGATATGATAAAGACTGAAATTCGGAAGATTAAGGTTTTTGAAGTAACGGTTTCAATCTGTTTGATAATCGTCACGTGTTTTGCGTCTGTGGCGTTGTTCTCGTGGATGAAACGCCATAACAACCCGGCTCTTGATTATGTCGATTCCAAAGTGACCGAATTGGAAGCCTCTATTTCTCGAAAGATCAAGGAATCGGAAGTTGTGATGTTGCAAGAGCTTTTGACTCATTTGAAAGAGCGCGACAGGCGCGACGTGGTTGAAGTCTCTGAATTGGTTGAGCAAGCGGAAGAGGAAGTTGTTGATTCTGTTCCGTGTTGTGGTGGAGAGGATAATTTGGTAAACATTGATTCAACTGAAGATATTTCTCGAGTTGAAGGTCTTGAACATCTGCCTTTGACTCTTTTGGAGGAGCAAATGATTCAAGTTCAGGAATTTAAGCAAGAACTTTTGGATTTTAAGGCTGGGCTTGATGAAGAAGGTTTGTTGGAGTTGGAACTGAGAAAAGAAAGAACAATGGAATCGTGGGATTCGCTCACTGAAGAAAACAAGCCAGCTCTTGAGGAAGTGTCTGAAACTTCAGTTTTAGCGCACATGTTGGTAGAACGGATGGTTCTTGAGAGTATTAATCGGGGTCGACCAGAACATTTGAGGCTTACGTTGGAAGAGATAGAAAAATTATCGGATGATAAATAATTCATCGGATCGTGTTGTTCGATTTTGTGCTGCTGGTCTCTCCGCTGGTTTTGTCGTTCTCCGCCTGTTGGTTTCTGGACTTTTGATGCAGGAGTCGATTGACATTACTTTTCTTCTCCTTCCTCTGCTGTTTGCGGGGGAGGGGATTTTTTTGAATGGCATGTTTGTGATGGCGGGTTTGGCGAGGTTGACAAGCTGGTTTTCGGGCTGGGAGAAGTGGCTGGGCGGGCAGGCAGGCCGTCGGCTACAAGCCGCTCTTATGAGTGTCTGCCCCACACTATCCATACTCCCCGCACTTCCGCGCTAGGCGAGGCCAGGGAGAGAGGCGATGAGGGTTTGGAGGTTTCGGCGGAGGGGGGCATAGCCGTAGTATTGGGCGGCGAGGCGGTAGTTGGCTTCGGTGATTTTGCGGCGGAAGGCGGGGTCATCGAGGATGCGTTGGATTTGGTCGATGAGGTTGGCGGTGAGGAAACCGTTCATCATGGTGAGGATGAATCCTTTGGGTTCGATGTCTTGGATGAAGATGGAGTAGCGGTTGATGACGATGGGGACTTTGAAGTAGAAGGCTTCGATGAGGGCGTTGCCGAAGCCTTCGTAGGTGCTGAGGTAGGTGACGAGGTCGGCGTGGGCATAGGCGTCCCAGAGGGTGTAGGTTTTGCGGCCTTCGTGGTCGGTCTGGCGGACGTCGGTGATGCGGTCGGCGATGATGCGGAGGTCGACGTTTTCTTCTTTGGCGAGTTCTTCGAGGAGGTGTTGGTATTCCATGCCTTCGTCGCCGGCTTCGTGGGTGACGACGAATTTGCATTTGGGGTTTTTGAGGCGTCCGACGAGGCGGATGGCATTTTCGATGCCTTTGCGGGGGACGATGCGTGTGGGTTGGAGGATGAGGATATCGTCTGGGTTGAGGCCGAGGTCGGATTTGAATCCGGCGGCGTATTCGTCGGGCAGGGGCGGTTCTTTTTCGAATTCGAAGACGTTAGGCACGAGGGTGGAGGAGACGCCTTTGCGCAGGGAGAGTTGTTCTTGGGCTTGTTGGTTGATGACGACGTGGCGGATGTTGTGGCCGCGGTGTGGGAAGGCCATGTCGAGGAAGTCTACGACGGCATTGACGGCGAAGCGGTCGCGTTCCCAGTAGAAGTCGTGATGGTGGGCGATGGCCGGCATTTGTGTTTCCGCAAGGAATTCGGTGAGGGCGATGCCCAGCGGCAAGTGCATGGGGATGGTGAGGACGTTTTGCGGGATGAGCAGTTCGATGGCGAAGCGGTCGACGAACTCGTAGAGGGTGGTTTTGAGGTAGGCGGCGAGGTCGTGGATGCGTTGGGTCACTAGGCGGCTGCGGTGGGTGAGGCCCCAGATTCTTTCGTTGATCCATTCGTTTTCCGCGTGGGCGAAGTGCGCTTCGGGGATGCATATGCTGATGTCGGGGTGGCGGTCGAGCAAGCCGGCATACCAGTAGGAGGTGTGCCGGTCTTCCCAAAGGATTTGCGCCCATTTCGCGCTTTCGAGCGACACGCCGTCGTGGCCGGAGAAGCGGGTGGAGACGAAGCCCACGCGATGGTTGGTGACTGGTGTTGGATCGAAAGTGGCCATGCAATGTTCCTGGGCTTTCTTTAATCTTTTCGTTTCCCTCGAGATTTGACAACACTTTCCCTCGTTTGCCGGCCGGGTTTCGGCGCGGATTGTTTGGATGAAGATTTTTGTTGGCAGGGGGCAGCGGCGATGACGGGAACGGCGGACGGCACAATCGCTTCCGTTCTGGCGCAAGTCAACGCTCATCGGGAGGGTGCCGGGCGGCTGAAGGATATTCTGTTGGCGAATCTTGTGATGGTGGGCGAGATTCCAGCGGAGACTTTCAAGGAGGGCAAACGCATTCGATTCGTCATGGACCGCTTCCGCGAATGCGGGCTGGACAAAATTTCGACGGATGAGGCCAACAATGTCTTGTCCATTCTTCCGGGCAGGGAAGGAAAGGAGCGCATTCTGGTCTGCGCCCACATCGACACCTTGTTTGATGAAACCGTGGATCATACAGTGAAGATGAGCACGAAGACTGTCGAGGGAGCGGGCATTGCCGACAACAGCCTCGGCGTGGCGGTGCTTTGCACCTTGCCGACTTTGCTGCAGGAATTGGGCATTGCGTTCGACGCGGATTTGATTTTGATGGGTGCATCGCAAAGCCTCGGCCGGGGGAACCTGCAGGGCATCGGCTTTTTTCTCGACCACCATCCGGGCGGCATCAAGGCGGGCGTTTGCGTTGAGGGTGTGGATTTGGGGCGTTTAAGCTATCAATCCATTGGGATGCTGCGCGGGGAAATCATTTGCCATGATGCCAGGCGGGCTTCCGGGGAGGAGCATCTTGCCGGCGGCGCGATTAGCCCCTTGGCCGAAGTGGTGCGCTTGATTGAGGCCATCCCGATTCCGCACCGCCCGCGCACGACGATCAACCTGGGAGCCATTCACGCCGGCAAGTCGTTCCATCTGGCGGCGGCGCAAGGCAACTTGAAGTTCGAGATTCGGAGCGGGCAGGTTGGCCTTGTGTCAACACTCCAAAAGCGGCTGGAAGAGATCGTGCGTCGGGTTGCCTGGGAGAGCGGCGTGGAGCTGGAGTTGGAAGTCATCGCCCGGCGGCGCAACGGCGGGATTGCGTTCGAGCATCCGCTCACTGTAGCCACGCGGCAAGTCATGGAGCGGCTGGGAATCCCTCCCGAAGTCCGTCCCAGCGTGGGCGAGCTTTCTTCGTTGATTTCCAAAAAAATTCCGGGGATCACTCTGGGCATCACCGAGCGGGCGCAAAGCGCCGAATCCCGCGAAGCTGTCCGCATCGAGCCGATGTTTGCGGGAATCGCTCAACTGGTGGCCATGTTGCAGGCAATTGATGGAGGCGTGTGCGATGTCGAAAACCAATGACCGTTGGTTGAACACCAACACCTTCCATCATTCCGCCTTCTGGGATTTACTGAAGTTGATAGAGGAGAAGGAGGCGAAGGATCTGAAAATCTCCCTCTGCATCCCTACTTTGAACGAAGCCAACACCATTGGCAAAGAGATCATCATCTTCAAATCCGAGCTGATGACGCGCTATCCGCTGTTAGATGAAATCGCCGTGATTGATTCGGGTTCGACCGACAATACACGGGAGATCGCCGCTACCTTCGGCGCGGATGTTTATTTAGACGAAGACATCCTGCCGGAAGAAGGCAACAAGCGGGGCAAGGGCGAAAACCTTTGGAAAGCCATTTATCAATTGAAGGGGGATATCATCGTTTATGTGGACGCCGATATAAAAAACATCCATCCGCGCTTTGTCTATGGCTTGGTCGGCCCTCTAGTCTATAGCGACACGACCCAGTATGTAAAAGCCTTTTACGACCGGCCTTTAGCGTTCTCCCAAGAAATTCGGCCTTCGGGCGGTGGCCGAGTGACGGAGATTCTCGTCCGCCCGCTCTTCTCGATGTTCTTTCCCGAACTCTCGGCCGTCATCCAACCGCTCTCTGGCGAATACGCAGTTCGGCGGCGGGTGCTGGAACGCATCGCCTTCCCCATCGGTTACGGTGTGGAAACAGCCCATCTCCTGGACGTTTACCGGCAGTGGGGAATGGAGGCCTTTGCGCAAACGGATTTGGACCGGCGCGTCCACCGTAACCAAACCACCATTGCCTTGGGGCGGATGTCGTTCGGCATCTTGCAGACTTTTTTGGCACGCATGGAACAGTTCGGAATGATCAAAGACTTGGCGGAAGTTCACCGCGTCTATCGCCACTTCGAAGCGCAAGACCGGAGTTATCGCCTCAATGAAAGGGCGATTCCAGAAGAAGAGCGCCCGCCGATGATCGAAGTGGCCGCGTATCGAGAGAAGTTCCTGCAAGCTCAGTGAAGTTGCGGAGCTGTAGTACTTCCACGCTTCGGAGCTGCCATGCGAATAGCCGTCATTCATTACCATCTGCGGCGCGGCGGCGTCGCTCGTGTCATCGAAAACACCCTCGCAGCCATGGGCAGAAAGGGGCTTGAACTGGTAGTTTTGGCCGAGGAATGTCCGGGCTTGACGCCGGAACTGCGGCGGCATTGCGTCACTGTCCCCGACCTCCGCTACCAAACAGGAAAACAGCGCGTGCCTCCCGAACAATTGGAAAAAACACTCCGCATCGAGGCAAAACGCAAGCTGGGCGGCTCGCCAGATGTTTGGCACATTCACAACCATCACCTCGGCAAAAACCCCTCGTTGACCGTCGTGGCTGCCTCGCTGGCTCGCGCGGGAGAAAAACTCTTGCTGCACATTCACGACTTTCCCGAAGACGGGCGGGCAGAAAACTACCGAACATTGCGGGCGGACATCAGCAGTGACCCCGCATGCTTGCAGAAATGCCTCTACCCGGCGGGAACACACATCCTCTACGGCACACTCAATCGAAGGGATTACAACATCTTGGCCACTGCCGGTTTGCCCAGGGAACAACTTCGCTTCCTGGCCAATCCAGTAGCTCCAATTGAAACAAACGCCACAAAACACACTCTGCCGGGGATGCCGTTCGAGTCGTTAACCCTCTACCCCACTCGGGCAATCCGGCGAAAAAATCTGGGCGAACTGCTGCTCTGGGCCGCGCTGGCGCCTCCCGGACAAGGCATGGGCTGCACCCTGGCGCCCGACAATCCCGCCGCCAAACCGCGCTACCAGCGTTGGGTTGCGCAGGCGCAACAATGGGCGTTGCCGATCGAATTCGAACTCAGCGCCCGATACCACCTCCCCTTTGCAGAACTCATAGCGGCAGCAGACCAGCTGATCACCACCAGCATTGCCGAAGGCTTCGGCCTCGCCTTCCTCGAACCTTGGATGTGCGGCCGATCCGTCGTCGGCCGGAATCTGCCGGCCATTACCAGCGACTTCGCCAAAGAAGGCATCGACCTTTCACATCTATACAACCGATTGGAAGTGCCGCTGGCCTGGCTCGACGTCGACGCCTTGCAAAAAGAGCTGACGGCCGCAATACACCAAGTCTATGAACATTACTCCTGGGCTCCTAAACCGTCCGCCGCCACCCGCGCGTTTCAATATATGGCAACCAGCGGTCTCATTGATTTCGGCCAGCTGGGCGAAATACAACAAGAACAGGTCATCAAAAAAATACTGCGAGACCCGGCGGCCGCGGCAGCAATACGTCCAAAACGGCTGGAATCCGTTTCCGCGCCGGCAAGCATCGCCCGCAATCGCGAAACAGTGCGCCGCCAATTTTCTTTGGAAGCATATAGCGAGCGCTTAATAGCCTGCTATCAATACTTGGCTGAAGCAACGCCAAGCCGCGCCGATTGGATAGAGCCGGAAAAAGTCCTCGAACAATTTCTAAACCCGGCGCAGTTTAGTTTACTAAGAATATAACTAGCGGGTGGAGGCCGCTCGTCTTTGAATTTGCCTTATAGTCGAGCGATAGGAAATTGCCGCTGGCGAGCTAAACGTTTCATGCGTTTCGCTATAATTTGGCAGTAGTCCGAATTCATTTCAAACCCAATGGCACGTCTCCCGTTCTTCACGGCGGCCTCTATCGTTGTCCCGCTACCCGCAAAAGGGTCCAATACTAATCCACCTTCCGGGCACGATGATTTAACCATCCTTTCTATTAACTGCAACGGCTTTTGCGTCGGATGGTTTTCCCTTTCGGCATGGATGCGGTGCAATCGTGAAATTGACCACACGTCCTTTGGATTATATCCAATTTCCAGCCATTTCTTCCCAACAAAAATGGAGCGAATGCGAGCTTTTTTAGTTTCTGGATCGTAAGGAATGCGCACAGCGTCAAGGTCAAAATAGTAGTTCTTCTGTTTAACAAAAAAGCCGATATTATCATGGACTGAACTGAATTTGCGGGTTGTCCCTCCCATGCTGGGGACTTTTCTATCCCAAATAATTTCATTGATCATCGTCATATACTGTTTCATATAGCAAAAGATTTCGGGAGAATACTGCCAGGTGGTGAATATGTAAAGCGAGCCGGCAGGTTTGATTTTGGGAATCACTTTTTGTATCCATTTTTTTGTCCATTCCAGAAAGTCGCTTGCTTTCATTTGGTCTGAAGCGTTGCCGTAATCTTTGCCGAGGCAATAGGGCGGGTCGGCGACAACCAGGTCTACACTGGCATCTGGCACTTGATGCAAGCCGGATATACAGTCTTCGTTATAGATTTTGAACATTATTCTAAAGTGATGCTTTTTGATTTGCCTCTAAGAAGTTGCAAAAACTCCTCCCTCGATCGGTATATCGGTTCTGCTTTGTAGTATGCCTGAATTTTAGCGTTTCGAGGATTGATGTAAATAGGGAGAAATTGAGGGCTGAAGACGTGAAGATAATCTCTTGCAAAAGATATTTGAATATTCCGAAAAGTAAATCCGAAGACAGCGTAGATTAAACGGTATTTGGGATTTGTCGCATATTCCATATAGAGTTTCTCCACCGCGGATATGTCGTTTTTATTCGCTCTGACTTCCGCATTGGTTATTTTGATGTTCACGTAAAACTTTTCCCCTTCATTTGGATAATGCAATCGTGCAAACAGGTATCCGGCAATTCAATATTAACATTTTGTAAGTCCAGTTGCTTTGCATTGTATTTTGTCTGTTGTGTGATTACTTGCTCTACGATCCAACTAACCGAACGAGTATGGGGCTTGAGGCCGTAGGGTAGAATTTTTGGACCCGTCAAATGGAACGACGGAATAATTTGCACTACTTTTTGAAACAGGTCTTTGACGCTGTTTAATTCGGTCTTTATTAATTTCACTTCACCTTTCATAAGACGTTATGGATTGTATTATTTGGCAATGTGCTCAGCAGGTAGTGAAGCGTCGGGCGATGGGCATGCGGCGGCCGAAGCCGAAGGCTTTGCTGGTTACTTTTAGGCCGGGGGCGGCTTGGTGGCGTTTGTACTCGTTGCGTTCGATGAGGGCGACGGTTCTCCGCACGGCGGTTTCGGGCAGGCCGGCGGCAGTGATTTCGGCGGGGTTTTTGAGTTGGATGATGTAAGCGTTGAGGATGGCGTCGAGGGTTTCGTAGTCGGGCAAGGTGTCTTGGTCTTTTTGATTTGGACGCAGTTCGGCGGAGGGGGGTTTTTGGATGGTGTTGGGGGGAATGATGGTTTGGTTTCGGTTGATCCAGCGGGCGAGGCGGAAGACCATGGTTTTTGGGATGTCGCTGAGGACAGCGAGGCCGCCGCACATGTCGCCGTAGAGAGTACAGTAGCCAACGGCGAGTTCGCTTTTGTTTCCGGTGGTGAGCAGGAGTGAGCCGAATTTGTTGGAGAGGCTCATCAGGAAGAGGCCGCGCAGGCGGGCTTGGATGTTTTCTTCTGTGGCGTCCTCGGGGGCGTTTTGGAAGACGGGGGCTAGGGATTGCCGAATGGTTTGGAAGGCGGTTTCGATGGGGATGATGTCGTGTTGGATGCCGAGGTTGGCGACGAGTTGGGCCGCGTCGTCGAGGCTTTCTTGGGAGGAGTATCGGGAGGGCATGGCGAGGCCGCGGACGTTTTCTTTACCGATGGCGGCAGCGGCGAGGGCGGCGGTGACGGCGGAGTCGATTCCGCCGCTCAGTCCGATAACGGCGGAGTGGAAGCCGCATTTGTTCAAATAATCTCGGATGCCGAGGGTGAGGGCTTGGCAGAGTTTTTCTTCGTCGGGAAGGGCTTCGAGTTGGCAGGGTGGCGCGTGATCGAGGTCGATTGTTCGGAAGTCTTCGGCGAAGGCTTTGGCTTGGCAGAGGAGGGAGCCGTCGTTTTTCAGCGCGAGGCTATTGCCGTCGAAGATGAGCTCGTCGTTGCCGCCAGCGAGGTTGCAGTAGATGAGGTGCGATTGCCGTCCCTGGATCAAGGCGCGGAGCATTTGGAGCCGCAGGTTGAGTTTGCCGAGGTGCCAAGGGGAGGCGGCGATGTTGATGAGGATGTCGCAGGGCGCCGCGAGCAGGGGTTCGACGGGGTTTTGGGCGTAACGGCGTTGCGGCCAAAAGGCGGCATCGTTCCAGGTGTCTTCACAGATGGTCAGGCCGAGGGTGCGGCCTTTGAAGGGGATGGGGGTGTTTTCGACAGCGGGTTCGAAGTAGCGGTCTTCATCGAAGACGTCGTAGGAGGGGAGGAGGGTTTTGCCGCGGGCGGCGGTTAGTTTGCCTTGACAGAGCAGGGCAGCGGCGTTTTGGAGGGGGCGACCTGTTTGGTGGCGCCGGGGTTGGACGTAGCCGAGGATGAGGCCGGCGTCTTGGGTTTGTTTGGCGATGCGGTGAAGGGCGGCCAGGTTTTCCTGGATGAATTGGGGGTTGAGGAGGAGGTCTCTTGGCGGGTAGCCGGTGATGGCGAGTTCGGGGGCGATGATGAGGTCGGCGTTTTCCGCCAGGCCTCTGCGGTAGGCGTCGAGGATTTTGGTTTCGTTGCCGCGGATGTCTCCCACGGTGGTGTTGATTTGAGCGATGGCGATGCGCATGGCGGGGCGGTGGCAGCGGGTGTCATGGGCCGAAGAAGATTTTGCGAAGGGGGCCTTTTGGTGTGGAGATGATGGTTCCTGGGGCGACGCGGTGTCTTTTGAACCAGCCTTGGTTGACTTCTAGCACGTATTGGACTTGGTCGGTGGCGGCGACGATGGGGGTTTCGTCTAGGGGTTTCATGTTGTGAGTTTCGAGGATGGCGCCGTCGCTGCCGATGTAAGCACAGGTGAGGGGGATGCGGGTGTTGCGCATGTAGAAGGAGGCGCGGTGCGGTTGGCGGAAGACGAAGAGCATGGCTTCGTTTTCGGCCATTTGAGTGCGGTGCATCATGCCGGCGGCGATTTCTGTGGAGGAGCGGGCGACTTCGGCAGTGAGTTCGTTGGCGCCGATCCAGAGGGTGATGGTGGGGAGTTTGGGTTGGGCTTGGCTGATTCGAGCTGCGTGGGGAGCGGGGTTTCCCGGTGTTGGAGCGGCCGGCGGTTGGGTGGGTTTGCAGGCGGCCAGCAGGAGGGTCGCGGCCAGGAGACTCGAAAGCCGTTGTGTTTTCACTATTGCCGGGGTTGCTTTTGGCGGAGGTGGCTGGTGTTTCCGTTTCGGATGGAGTCGTAGATGGCTTCGATGACGCGGAGGTCGCGCAGGCCTTCTTCGCCGGGGACGCGGGAGGGGCAGTTGTTTTGGATGCACAGGGCGAAGTCGTCCATTTCAGCGGCGAATTGGTCGATGGCGGGGAATTGGATGGCGTCGCCTTTGCTAGTGGCGCCGGTGATGCCATTGTAGCTGTAGCCGGGGTTGAGTCCGAACCAGCCTTGGTCGCCGCAGGCGGTGAAGCGGTTGATTCCGTTGAAGGCGTAGGTGGTGCTGCAGTAGGTGTTGATTCCGTTGGGGAACTTCATCGACCAGGTGATGGATTCATCGATTTCTTTGAATTTGACGGGGTCGGTTTTGGTTTCGGTGGCAGAGATTTCGATTGGTTCTTCGCCGGCCAGGTAGCGGCAGGCTTGGACGGCGTAGATGCCGACATCCATCAGGGCGCCGCCGCCGGCGTAGGACTTTTTGAGGCGCCATTGGTGCGGGTCGCCGATTTTGAAGCCGAATCCGGCTTCGATCATTTTGATTTTTCCAAAGGTTTCTTCCTGCGCGAAGCGGATGCATTGGCGATGGTGCGGTTCAAATTGGCAGCGGTAGCCGATGGCTAGTTTTCGCCCGGCCCGGTTGCAAGCGGCGATCATGGCTTCGCAGTCTTCGGCGGAGTTGGCCATGGGTTTTTCGCAGAGGACATGTTTGCTGAGCCGGGCGGCGCGGATGGTGTATTCGGCGTGCATTGAATTGGGGAGGAGGATGTAGAGGATGTCGATTTCGGGGTTGTCCGCGATCTGGTTGTAGGTTTTGTAGGAGTAGCAGTTTTTGGCGGGGAGGTTGTATTGCTGCTGCCATTATTGGATTTTGGCGGGGGTGCCGCTCACGATGCCGGCCAGTCGGCAGTGTTTTGTTTTGGCCAGGGCGGGGGCGATCTGATGGGTGGCCAACCACCCCAGGCCAACGAGTGCGAAGCCGAGTTTCTTTTCGGGGCGAAGGTCGGTGGCTTCGTTGCTGGCGAGGAAAGAGGCTTGTGAAAGCGCGATGGTGGCGCCGATGCCGGCAGCGGAGGTTTTGAGGAAGTGCCGGCGGGAATCCGCTTGTTGGGCTGGGGAGCCGGCCGGCGCGGGTGCTTGTCCGAGGGGGAGGATCATTGTTCTTACTGAGTTGAAGAGTAGTCCGTGGGGTTCATAAAGAATGAGGCGATGCCGCCGCGGACGGTGAGCCGGCCGCCGGCATTTTCTTCTGATAACTGCTTGGCGGCGATCCATTTCGGGTCTTTTACGAAGGTGGCGAATGCGTCTTTGGTAGCCTGGCGGTTTTTATGGGCCAAGATGTAGACGAGGGTTTTTTCGGCGCCGGGTTGGCCAGGCATCAGTTGGAAGTAGCCGAAGTTGACCATACCGTGTTTTTCAAAGAGGGCGAGGGTGTGGTCTCGAAAGCGAGCGTGGAGGTTGCCGAGATTGTTCGGGGTTGCGGTGTAGGTTCGCAGTTCGAATGTGCGGCGGGGGGATGCGGCGGCGGCTCGGATTTTGGGAGAATAATCGGTGGGGACGAGGAAGAGGGCGTCCACTTTCTCGACAAGGCGGCCGTTGGCGATGGATTCGTTGTAGGCTTTTTTCCAGGCAGGGTCGGCGAAGAATTGTTTCCAGGCTTGGTCGCGGGCTTGGCGGTCGGGGTAGCCGAGCAGGTAGATGAGCTGGCGTTTGGCGTTTTCTTGCGGCGTCCAGTAGCCGATGTTGACCATGCCGTGTTTTTCGAAGAGTTTTATTGTATGGCTGCGGAAGCGGTTGTGCAGCGCTTCCAGCTTCCCATCGCGGGCGGTGTAGGTTCGCAGTTCAAAGCAGCCCAGCTCTCCGGCAGTGGTGTTGGCGGCGAGAAGGCAGGTTCCCAGTATGGCGAAAAGGTTGTGTTTCATCATTTGAATCAGTCGTTGTTCCAGGCAAATGCCACTCGGAATGAAGGTCAAAGTCAAAGAAAAAACGCTGCCGGGTTTTGGAGACGCTGGCATTGCCGCTGCCGGGCGGGGCGTTTATCTTTGGAACAGTCTGAGACGTTTTTTCTTTTTACCCCGGCGTTCGGCTTCAAAGTCTTTTTCCATTTCCCGAATGCCGTCGATGTTTTCCCGCTCTTGCGAGGCCACTAGGGCAGCTTCTTCCGGGGTTTCGAGCACGGTTGCCCGGAGGAGGATGATCATTTCCGTGCGTTGGCTATCATTCGATTTGCTGCGAAACAGGCCGCCCAGAAGGGGGAGGTCTTTCAGGAGAGGCACGCCGGATTTTGAATTGTTTTTTGTTTGTCGGATGAAGCCGCCCAGCATGATGGTGTCACCGTCTCGGACGGAGAGGACGGCGGTGGCTTGTCTTTGATTAACGGAGGGGATGGGATTGCCGTCGATGACAACATCCTGCCCCCGATCGTCTACGGTTTGGCTGATTTGCATCACGATGTATCCCTCCGGGGTGATGTAGGGGGTAACCTCGAGTCCAATGCCGATGCTGAGTTCCCTCACGACAGTTTGATTGCCGCCTTGGTAGTAGCCGATAGATGTTCCGGAAGCGTAGGGGACGCTTTCCCCCAGAAAGAAGATGCCGGTTACGGCGTGCGAGGTTTGAATGCGCGGGCGGGAGATCACGCGGTTGTTGGAGTCTCTGGCGATGGCGTTCACGGCGGCTTGGAGGGTGTCGTTATATTTCCCGAAGTAGTTGAATCCTTCGGGGAAGGCGTTGGTCAGGCTGCCGGAGAGGAAGTCATTGCCGAATCTCAAGGCGGTTGTAGAGGTCGCAAGGGCGCCGCCGTAACTCCATTTGTCGCGGGTTTCCGGTTGTTGCGAGAAGCTGACGCCCAGGTTCATGCTGTCGCTGAGGCCGATTTCCATGATGATGGCTTCGATGAGGACTTGCGCCAAAAGGCGGTCCACTTTGCTGACCAGGTTGGTGATCATGTTCAGGTCGTGTCGGTTGGCGAAGACGAGCAGGGAGTTCGAATGTTCGTCGGGAACAATTCTGGCTTGGCTGAGCAGTTCCACTTCTTCCTCTTCGGAGGCTTTTCGGACGATTTTGTTGAGGCGGTCTTGAAAGTTGCTTCGGTTACTGGCAGTGGAAGTCTGCGTTCGATTGGCTTGGAAGGGACGGTAGCCGCTGCCGTAGCCACCACCGTAACCGCCGCCATAGCTGCTGCCCTGTCCGAACCGCCCGCCGAAGCCGCCGATGCTGCCTTGTCCGAATCGCCCGCCCCCGATGCTGCTTGGTTGATTAGCGGCTGTCAGATCAGAGGAAGCGGGCATCCCGCCGCCTTGAATCAAAGTGTCTATGGTGTTGTAGAGGGCTCCCACTTGGCTGTAACGGATGGGAATGACTTCGATGGTGTTATCGAATTCGGGCGCGACGTCGATAGATTTCAGCACTTTTAAAAGTTGTTTCATGGTGACGGCGTCGCTGCAAATCATCAGGGTTTGGCTGGCGTCGAAGGGGATAAGTCCCTCGGGGATTTTAACGAGCGGTTTGAGGACATCAACGACTTCGCTGGGTTTTACCTGGTTCAGCTCGACGATTCGGGTGATAAATTCGCCGGATTCGGGCAGTTGTTCCGGGTTGAAGTGATTGATTTTGGGCGCGTGTTTGACGGCATCTGCTATGAGGACGGCTTTGACGAATTTCTCTCCCAGGGGGATGAGGATGATGTCGCTGAGGGCTAGGCTGGAGGTGATGGCTTCAATGGCTTCAGTTCGGCTTAGTTCCACAGAGCCGCTGATGAGGTTGATGGTTCCGGTAACATTCGGGGAGTAGAGTACCATTTTACCGGTGAGTTCTGTGAACATTTCGAAGATGGGTTCGAGGGGTGAGTTGGGGAAGTTGAAGGTGTGCGGGATGGTTTCCTCTGCGGATTCGGCTTCCTCTGCCGGGACAATTCGCAAGCCGGGGTCTCCGCTGTCGGGGAAGGCGGGCAAGCCGGCGGCTGGGTCGTGAAGCGGTGCGGATGGGTCTGCCGGCGGTCGGGTGATTTGGATTGGTGGGGCGGGAAATGGAAGCGCCGGTTGAGCTGTTTTTTTTTGCGGTTGGGTGATTTGGATTGGCGGCGAGGGGAAGGGAAGCGCCGGTTGAGCAGCTTTGTTTTGGGTTTGCCGGTCAAGCGTTTGCTGAAGCAGTTTGCGCATGAGCGCGTTGGCATCGGAATTCGATTGCGGTGGCAGGGCAGGTTGGGCGTTGTCAGCACCTTGAAGCGAACCCGCTGCGAGGAGGGCGATGGCTGCCCAGGCGGGCCAAGTTCCTATGAGAGGTGTGTTCAGCGATTTCATCCGATTTTTTGATGCGGCGGGTTGGGAGAGTGTGGTTGGTAAATGCGGTTTTCTCGGTTTTTATTTTTCCCGTTGAACACCCGAAGTTGCGGATGGTTGCATTTGGTAATTGGCGATGAAACTTATATCGCAAGAGAGGTGATGTTTCTCCGGCGTGATGGCAAGGTCCCGGACGCGGATCATGGAGTTGTTGTCGCTACCGATAGCGATGAGAAAGGCGATCAACCGTTCCATGTTTGTTTTGACTCTGCTTATTTGAAATCCTTTTTGCTCGAAGAATTTTTCTTCGCTACGGAAAGTGTTCGCGACTGGCCTGATGTTGGCGGGGGGGAATTTGCTCTCCAAGGCTTTTTGTTGGATGATGCTGATTAGTTGGTTTTCTTGCATGTTTTCAGGAATGATGTCGGCACCGGAGTTTTCCAGTTCTGCCAGGCGTTTTTCCAGTTTGCTGCGTTTGTCCAACGTGGCTTGGTAGAGGCGAAGTTTCCGTTGGGCACTTTCTTTTTGGGCGTGGAGTTCTCCCCATTCGCTGAATTTTGGCCAGACGAATAGCACGTTGACAGCGAGGAAAATCACCAGGCCGATGCCGACTATAACGCGCCGTTCAAAGGCGTTGAGATTGTAGCGGTCAAAGAGCGCGTTCATCAGGAATCAGTTCGTGCAAGTGTGCACTCAAATACCCAACTGCCCGACGCGTCGCCGATTTCTGTGACTTTGACGTCTTGGAAAAGTTTGTCTTCTCCCACTTGAGCGTTGAGCAAGTCGCGTTGATAGGCGGTGACTTTTAGGCTTTGGCCTGTGGGGGCTGTTCCTCGGAGTTGCAATGTCCTGCCTTTGTCGAATCTGAAGAGGGTGAGTGTCAACTCAGCGGGTAATTTTTCGGAAACGGTACGCAGACATTCCAAAGCGGAGAATTTGAGGTCCATTTGTTCTTGCAGCAGATTGACCCGGGCCTGCGTTTTGAGGACATTGGTGTATTGCAAGGCGGTGGCTCGAACTTGCGCTTGCAGGTTTCTGTTATCCCCCTTTACCCATTCCAGCATGACAAAGTAGCTGAGGATGATGAAGGTGTAGAGCAGGGCAAGGACGCCGCCGCCTTTCATCCACATGCCGTCGATGTATTGTTGCCGGTAACGGATGCGGCGAGTTTCCGGCAGGAGGTTGGCTTGCGATTCTCCGCGAGCGGCGCGGCGGGCGCTCAACGCGGCCAGTTCGGCCGGCGGCGGCGCGGCTTGTGTTTGCACGGGGCGGGCTGACCAGGATTGCAGAACAGCGCTCCAACGGCCGGCGCCTTCGGGCGAGCAGCAGAGAGTCGCCGGCGGAATGCTGCTCAGCCAGCCTTCCATTTCCCCAGTCCAAGCGGCCCGGTCGAGTTGTTCGATGAGGCTTTGCCGGCCGGCTTCCGTGTCTGGCAGTTGGGCGAGGGCCACGTGCCGAAGGGTTTGACCGAGTATCCAGGCGGTCAGGGCGATGATGTTTTCTCCCTGCTGCTCCAGGCGAATCCAAAGTTGGTCGGCGCTGCGGTCGAGGGCGAGCAGTTCGTGGCACCAGGGGGCTTCGAGGCGGTCGGGTTGGTAGCCTGCGTGTTCGAGGGTGTCCAGATGAGTTTCGACGGCAGAGGCTTCGGCGAGGAGGATGAGCACGGTCTGCTGGCCCGCTTCGGCGGCGGGAAGGGTTTCGTAACTCCAAACAATTTGGCTGATGGGGAAGGGCGAGACTTTCTCCAATTGGAATTCGAGCATTTGCCGCAATTCTTCCGCTTCGCATTCGGGCATCTGAATCACGCGCAGGAAGGCGCAATTTTCCGGCAGCCAGGCGATGTTGAGCCTTTGCCGGAGGAGCTGCCGCCAGGTTTTGCCGGCGGCTTTCCGGGGCAGGGAATTGCCGGCGGTCTCGGCAATTTCGGACTTGAGCGCATAGTGCCGATCAGAGATATGGAATTGCCATAGGCAAGCGGCGGTGTTGCCGGCTTGGGCGACGTTGCATTCATGCCATTTTTTCTTGCGCGGTTTCATTCGGATAGCGGCGGCTGATTTCTCGGCAGGGCAGGGCGCTTAGGATTCTTCCATCAAGGCACCGAGATGTTCTTCGGATTGGGTGACGCGGAGGACTTCTTCGATGGTGGTGATGCCGGCTTTGACCTTTTCCCAACCGTCCACTCGAAGAGTGCGCATGCCCATTTCGATAGCGCGTTGGGAGATGGTGGAGGCGGCGGCGCGGTTGAGGATGAGGGGGCGGATGGCTTCGTTCATGATCAGAAGTTCGTAAATGGCCAGGCGGCCTTGATAGCCCAACTGCCGGCAGTCTTCGCATCCAGTGCCGTGGTGGAATCGGGCGACGCCGATTTCCTCTCCCGGGAAACCAATTTTGCGGAGGTAATCGGGCGCGACTTTCTGCTCGATCTTGCAGTGCGGGCAGATAGTGCGGACGAGGCGCTGCGCCATCACAGCTTCCACAGAAGAAGCCACGAGAAAGGGTTCGATGCCCATGTCGATGAGCCGGGTAAAGGCGCTGGGCGCGTCGTTCGTGTGCAAGGTGCTAAACACTAAATGGCCAGTCAGCGAGGCGCGGATGGCGATTTCTGCCGTCTCCATGTCGCGGATTTCGCCCACCATCACCACATTCGGGTCCTGCCGCAAAATGTGACGCAACCCCATAGCGAAAGTCAGCCCGATGTCCGAGCGAACTGCAATTTGGTTGATGCCTTTCAGCTCGTATTCAACCGGCTCTTCGATGGTGATGATCCGTTTTTGCACCGAGTTGATGGAGCTGAGGAAGGCGTAAAGGGAAGTCGATTTTCCCGAACCAGTGGGGCCGGTAACCAACATAATTCCGTGGGGCTTGACGATGATCTCCCGAAGCTGTTCCTCGTCCTTAGGCTGGAATCCGAGCTTGTCCAGGCTCAGAAAAATTTTGCCGCGAGTCAGCAAGCGCAGCGAAACACTCTCGCCATAAACCGTCGGAACAGTGGACACCCGGATGTCTAGCTCCTCGCCTTTAATGCGGACATTGATGCGGCCATCTTGCGGGAGGCGCTTTTCGGCGATGTCCATGCCGGACATCACTTTGACGCGGGAGATGAGCGCGGACTGAAACTTTTTCAACTGCGGCGGCATCGGCGCCTGATGCAAAATGCCGTCCACCCGGTAGCGGATGCGGAGGTCGTCCTCTTCCGGCTCGAAGTGAATGTCCGTAGCGCGATCTTGAAAAGCCTCCCAAATGATTTGGTTGACGAACTTAATCACGCTCGCTTCCTGATCCCCCTCCGTAATCTCTTTGTCCTCGCCCAACAGCAGCTCAATCGGCTCATCGTCGTCTTCCAATTCGTCCAAAGTTTCCGCCCCCACGCCGTAGTATTTCTTCAGCGCCTTCTCAATCTCCACCTTCGGCGAAAGCGCAAACTCCACTGGACCGCCGGCATCGTATTGAACCGCCCCCAACAAACCCGAATCAAACGGATTGCTCACCGCTACCTGCAGCCCCCGGCCATTTTCGCTGACCGGAATCACCGTGTATTGAAAAGCCACCTTGGTGGAAATCCGTTGGCGCACCTCCGCCGGCACATTCACATGCCGAAGCTCCACAAAAGGCCAATCCAACGTTGCCGCCAGCCGCTGCAAAAAAAGCTCCTCCGACAACCCCCGCTCCCGGCTGAAAAACCCCAGCAACGTCTCCTCCGAACCATTCTCAGCAGCCACCCGCCATTGCCGGCTCCACGCCTCAAACTGATCCGTAGACACCAGCTCCGCCTCGGCCAGCAAAGTTTTGATAGAAGTCATTCGGTTTCCTATTTCAGCGAAAACTTGCCGATAAAACGCCAAAAATCGAGAAAAGTTGCGGGGCAAACCAAAAAATGTGAGGCAGACTGGCGAGCCATTTGGGGCCAATGTGGCGCAGGCACTCGGAGAGTGGCTGGGGCGGCGGGATTCGAAGAGCGGTTAGGGCGGAGGGGAACCGACATCCAACTTCAGCCTGTGCTTCGGCGCATCGGGCAGACAAGAATGTCCGCCCCACATTTATTCCACTCCTTCCGAAAGTCCCCGCATAATCTGCATCGTTTCGAGTCTCACGGTGATCCCCTGTTGCAGCAAACGGCCAGCGCCACGCCCTTCCCCGAACAGCGAAGCCGAGTTGTTCCCAATGCCGCAGGCCATGATCAACTTGCCCCTGTCCGCGTTTTTGAATCTTTTTACAATGTCCTTTAATGCCTTTCTTTAGCGGGGGCGAAGGGTCTTTTTCTTTTTTCTTGTTGTTTTTTCGGGTTTGTAGATGTTGGATCATTCAATCGGGCTTTCGGCCAACTCAGCAACGCCGATCCTTTGGCAGGGGATGTGTTGTCTGATCAAGGCTTTGCTGGCGTTTTCCGACCAGTTGTCAGTGGTGGAGACAATCAAACGGTAGGAAAAATGCTTTTTGCCGGAAGCAGCGAGAAAAGAGTCGATGTCGGTTTTGGAGAGGTAATGATGCGGTTCGTAAAACTTGCATTGGATGGCCCACAGGTCGCCGCTTTCACGTTCTTTGGCAACGAGATCAATCCCAGTGTCTTGTCCGTCGCGGTCGGGCCATTCGTTCCACTGCCACACTTTCGAGAAGCGGTCTTTGTAGCGCGGGTCTTGCTGAAAAAAGACTTTGGCTATTTTTTCAAACAAGGCTCCACGCTCGTGGTTGCTGAGGGATTCTGTTCTGATTTTGGTGATGACTTCTTTGAGATTCATTTTGGGTTGAGGCTAAAAATCTGCGAATGGAAAGTCAATCGTTCAGCAATCGAACAGCCAAGTGGCGCAGCCGCCAACGCCCGGCCGGTTCGACGCCGAGGTGCGGCGAGCTGTCCAAGAGCAAGGTTTCGCCGGCTTTCAGGATGCCGAGGTCGCTGAGGATTCCCAGTTGCGATTTGGAGTCGTTGTCGGCGTCCATGCAGTAGATGGCCAGCGGGGCTGAGCGGCCTATCCGGTAGAACCCGCCGCATTGTCCGTCGTTGCCAGTGGCGATGCCGACGGATTCGATGAGGACATCCTGGTTGAAGGTGATGCGCAGTCCCCGGTTGTCTTCGATGCGTTGGGTGGGGCTGGAGCGGAAGCCGAGTCCGAGGGGGCTGAGGGTGAAGGCGTCGCTGGAGAGAATGTCCGAGCCGCGAAGGCCGGTTGCGGTCATGGTGAGGCGGGGGGCGGTAGTTGTAATGGAGACGCCGGCACTTGGTTTCCCGTGAAGTTGTTGCACGAGGTTGTTGTCTGCGGCAGCAGTCCAATTGAAAACGATTTGGCCTTTTGTCGGGAGCGCTGCCAAACGGTGGCCACCGGCGTTTCGATGTCGGAGCGCCAGCGCCGTGAGGTGTTTGATTAAGGGCTGCAAATCTGGGCGGGCGATGAGGTTGGCGGTTTCCCGGCGGTCGTCGGTCAGGTTGTAGAGTTCATCAGGAGCGGCTGTTCCGGCGCGAATCAGGTTGGCGTCGAAGAAAATTTTCCATTGGCCGGCAAAGAGTTTGCCGTTTGCTTGGGGGTTGTCCATTCGCATGGCCAGGACGGCGGGGTCGCCTTTGGCTTCTTTATGGTCGCTGAAGAACAACGGGAAGCGGCGGTGAAAGGGCTGGCCGCGCAGGGTGTCGAGAATGCTGACGCTGTCTTCTGCGCCTTTTTGCCCTTTGCGGAGGTCGGGGAGGCTGGCACTGAGGATTTCGGCAAAGGTGGCGTAGAGGTCTTGGAGGCCGATGGGGGAATGGTTCGAGGCGCCGCCGGTGGCCGGGTTGCCGTCGCCAACGCCGCCCGCCGGCCAACTGGCCAGGAAGGGGACTCGATGACCGCCTTCGTAGCCGCTTCCTTTGTTGCTCCGAAAGGGGCCGGTGGCGGTGTCGCTGTTTTTTTCGGCGCCGTTGTCGCTGGTGAAGAGGATCAGGGTGTTGTGGATCAATTTCCGGCCCGGACGTCTCGGATCCTCAGCGGTTTCCAGCCAGTCCAGCAGCCGGCCAAGAGCAACATCGTTTTCGTAAATAAAATCATGCCGTGGGCTCATCGGTTTGCCGGCCACGCTTCTGGCGGCACCGGCGACCAATCGGCCGCCGATGCTGCGGGCGGGGGTGTAAGGGCCGTGATTCGCGTTGGCCGGATAATAGAGGAAGAAGGGCCGCTGCCGGGAGGATTCGTCCGCCAAATGCCGTTTCAGAAAATCGAGAGCGTGATCGGAATGCCGGCGGCCGAGTCGGCTCAACGTGTAAGCGTTGGGGCCTGCGAAAAGGAGCTGCTTGCCTTTGCCCGAAGCGCTCACTACCGAACGCCCGTGAATGTGGCCGGGGCCGATGTTTTGGCCGGGAACATTTTGTTTCTTTGGGTTAGCGTTGGCATCCGGCCCCGAAGTGGCATGGGAACGCGAAGTGAACCGCGCAAAGTCAAAGCCGTGATCCAACGGAGACGTGTGCAACGGCTGCGCAAGATCGGCGTCGCGCCACCCCGCAGCAGGAGAGCCGTCACCTCGCCGATAGCGAAGCCCAACATGCCATTTCCCGACCATGACGGTTCGATACCCCCCGCGGCGAAGCATCGAAGCAATCGTCGGGCGGTCGGCCTCAATGAGCGGATCGCCTTGAGCGCCGAACAACACCCACCATTTGAGCCGACTGCGCCAAGGGTAACGCCCCGTCAGCAAACTATATCGAGTGGGCGAACAACGGGAAGCCGGCGCGTGCGCATCAGTGAAGCGGACGCCCATCCTGGCCAAACGCTCCATCTGCGGCGTGTGCAACTGCACCTCGCCGGTGTTCCCGGTGAAATCCCGATAAGCGCTGGTGTCCCCCATCCCCATATCGTCGGCCATCATCAAAACGATGTTGGGCGGCGGTTCGGCAGTGGCGGAAACCGGCGGTTTGGAACAAAGCAACAACACAGCCAACGGCGACAAACAAAAGAAACAGCGCATGGAGCGATTATATGGTTTCTCCGCCGGATGACAAGAGCAGAAACGCCGGCGCAGACAGGTTCAGTTCCGCAAGATACCGTTTTCTATACTCAAGTACAGCAACAACATCTTTAGCCCCTTGTTATATCACCGCCATGTTCTTATATTGAACCTACCGGCTGAACAAACCGACTTACATCCGGCGTTTCGGTTGAATCTTATATCGGGTGATTACCAGTTCAGAAGCAAGCGGTAAAATAGTGTAGAACCGTTGGATTATCTATAAGTTGTGGGATAAGTTATGAGTGGGAGGCAAGAGTGGGTTTTCCTTCTTTCCGGGCGATGTTGATTCAGGGAACGGCGCCGGTTTGAAGCAATGCGAGAATTTGACTGCGAGACGCTGTGCCGGTGGCGCCCAATTGATGGACGACAATCGCTGCAGCCGCCATGGCGAGTTCCATTGCTTCGTTTATTGCGGCGCGGGCGGCCAGGGCCGAGATCAGATTGGCAGCGACGGCGTCTCCGGCGCCGACGATGTCGATTTCTCCTCTGGTTGGATGGCAGGGGGTGTGTTGCGCTTTCTGCCCCGGCGCGGCGCCGACGATTCCGTTTTCGGCAAGGGTAACAAAGGCTGGTCGCTTGAGTCTGGCGGCAAGTTTTTCGGTTTCTTCCCAGATGGCGTTCAATGAAAGTGCGTCTTTGGCCTGGATCGTCAGGCGCAGTTCGTTGGCGTTCATCTTGAAAATCAGCGGGGGGTAATGCGCCAGGCCTTGCCGGCTGTCGGCGAGAATGGGTAGTTCCGGCCGTGCGGTGGCGAGGGAGCGCAAGCCTTCCAACACGGTTGTTGTCATGGTGCCGGTTTGGGAGCGTTCCACTTGGTCCATGACGGCGATTGCATCGACTTGGCCGGCGAGCGCGTGGAGCGATTGGACGAGACGGGAGGAGACGGAGGGCGGCGTTTCGGTCCAGTTTTTTTGGTCCAAGCGGTTCAGTTCCCGCGGTGCTTTGCCCGGCTCGATGACAAGCGGTTTCGAGTAGGTGAAAGTGGTTCGCTCGGCGGTGCTCAAGAAGTGCTTCAGGTTCACATTGGGCCGCGCCCGCAGTGTTTGTTTCAAGAGTTGCCCTTCCGCGTCATGGCCGCAAAAGCCCACGGCAACAATCTCGCCGATGTCCAGCGCGGCCAGATTGTTCAGAATGGTTCCGGCCGCGCCGGGCTGCGTGCGGACGCGCGTTACGTTGTGCACTTCCAAACCGGTTTCGATCGAAATCTCCGCCCGCGCCGGGTCAATCTCGAAATACCGGTCCAAGCAAAAATCGCCGGCGACCGCGATCTTCAGGCCGGGATATTGGCGGGTGATTTCTTTGAATCGTTCGGGAGTCATGCCGCCGGCAATGCCCGGTAGAGGTGATGGATGAAGGCGAGGTTGTTGCATTGGGCGTAGTGCATTTTGCCGCCCATCCGGGAGAAGCTCTTGCAGAACCGCAGGTAGTAGGCTGGATCGGTTTTGGGCGGTTCGCCCCGGCTCCAGTCCCAGCGGCTGCCATCCTGCAAATCCACGACGAAGATTTCGTGATTTTGAACTGGCCCGCGTTTAGCCTGGCGCCGGAGGTTGTTGACGCAGCTCAAACTTTTCTCGAAGACTTGCGGCGCCATGACAGCTGAACCGATGGAGAGCATCACCCCGCCGTCCAAGTTCTCCACTGCTCGAGCAAACAGGCGAAAGTCAGTCGCCGCCGCCCGGCCAATGGCCGCTCCGTTGAACATCGGGTGGTTGGCGATAATGTCGTAGCCAATGCCGGGATGCACGGATGCCGGCACCCGATGTCGCCAGGCCTGCGCGAGGATGGATGCCAGCTTCCAACGGTGTTGGACGGCGATTTTGCCGGTGGGCAGCCACTGTTGCCGGATGGCTTGCAGCAGGTCGGCCCGCGCCGCTGTCCGGGGGTCTGCCGGATGGTTCCGAATGGCCTGCGCCAGTTCTTCGGCGTCCGGGAGTTCGCCGCCGTCTTCCAGGATGAATTTGCCCAAGGCTCGGCCGTAACCTTCGCCGAAGATGCCGCCTGCCATGAGGGCTGCGTGCAGGTATTTTCCGGTTTCGTTCCAGGCGCCGAAAGTCCCCGCCGCAACGTTCTTGCGGACATTCTCAGCAGAACGCCCCAGATAAGCGAACTCCCAATCGTGGATTGTTCCCGCTCCGTTGGTCGCCAGATGCGTCAACCAGCCTTGCGCCATCATGCGTTCCAGGATCAAAGCGGCGCCGTTGCGCAAGAGATGGGCACCGTAAGCGAGTATCACACTCGCCCGGCGCTGGCGAGCCGCGAGCATTCGTTCGGCGCAACGGTCGATAATCTCTTGTATCCGCTTGTCCACTGGCGGCGGCACGGAATCCGGCGGCACGAGAGCTTCATCGGCGGCGGTCAAACTCTCTCGTTCTTTTAAGGGACGCACGCAGAGGCGGGAGAGATCGAGCGGTTTTGGATAGCGGTCGTTCACTAGGGTAATCCAAAGTTAATGGCGATCCCAAAGGACTTCCAGTAAACAATCGCTGTCCCGATAGTCGGGGATGACCACGTCGGCGCCGGCGCTCCGCAGCCGTTCCCGCTTCCAAGCGTCCAGATTCCCTGAGCCATTGTTGGCTTCATCGCTGGCCACCGCCACCGCCAGCCCACCGACGGCTTTGGTGTTTTCGATTTCGACATAGCCATCCCCAAACGACAACAACGATTCGCCGGCAATCCGGTTTCCCCGTAAGATGCGTTCGATGACCATTTTCTTCGAGAAGGCTCGGTAGTCGTCAAGCGCTCCGCAGATGCGCCCCTCAAAGTAATCTGCAATGCCCAGCAACGCCGCTTCCCGTCTCACAAACGGCTCATCCGTCCCGCTCGCCAGATACATCGGCCGGCCTAGAGACTGCAGTTTTGCCAGCAACCGGCGAGCACCAAAAACCAAAAACGCATCCGCCGCGCCCGTTCCCCTTTCAAGACACTCCAGACGCGAGCGGATGCGTTTGTTCAACCGCCGCAGATACTCGCGCTTGTACCACAGCGGCTCGTGAGGCCGGCCGCCGCGCTCCCGGATGCGTTCGGCCAGCCGCATCATCTGGTAAATCGTCTGCCGGCCGTTGAGCGTCATCATATCGTCTCGCAACATTCGCTCGTCGCTCTCACTCGAAACACCCGCCCGGCGCGGCAACATCTCCAGAAACATCGGCAGCATCACCTCAGGCCATCCCCGGCGAATCAACGAAAGCGTGCCATCAAAATCGAAAAGCACAGCCGCAATCGTCTTTCGCGGCCGGAAATGAGGCGCGAACTCAACCGCCCCGGCAAATCCCGTTTCCCAAGCCATAAGGCCGCCAGTCAAAACGCTCCCTTCCGAATGTCAACCGCCATTCCCGCAAATCTTTGCCACCCCGCATCGGACAAATTCCCTCGCGGCAAACCGTTGCATTTGCCAAATTGCCTCCGACAAAACGAAATCGCCCCGCAACAATACGGCATTATGTCCCGTCTTTTTTGCATCATCCCGCTGCTCCTTCTGTCTTGGCCGGCGCTCGCCGAGGAAGCGCCCGTGCTATCGCTGGCCAAGGTTTACCGAGAGGGTGTCGATCTCGCAGAATACTGGGTGAGCGGGAAGCTCGATGGCATCCGGGCCTAGTGGGATGGCACCGCGCTTTACTCCCGGCAAGGCAAGCATTTCAACCCGCCCGCCTGATTCACCAAAGGCTTCCCGCCGTGCCCTTGGATGGCGAACTGTGGATGGGCCGCGGGGCTTTTGAAACGCTTTCGGGCATCGTCCGCCGCAAAACGCCCGAGGACGCGACCTGGCGCAAAATTCGCTTCATGGTGTTCGATCTGTCGGCGGATGCCGCCGACTTCAACGGGCGTTTGCAGCACCTCAAAAAAATCTTCGCCACCGCCGAGTCGCCCCAAATCGGCCTGGTGAAACAATTCCGCGTTGCCGGCCGCGCCGAACTCATAGCCGCGCTCAACCGCATCGTCTCCACCGGTGGCGAAGGGTTGATGCTGCGCAAAGGCAATTTGCGCTACCGAGCCGGACGCACGGACGACTTGCTAAAACTCAAATTGCACGAAGACGCCGAAGCTGTGGTCATCTCCCATTTGCCCGGCAAGGGAAAGTATGTAGGCATGCTCGGCGCCTTGCTGGTGGAAATGCCGGATGGACGCCGCTTCAAACTCGGCACCGGCTTCTCAGATGCAGAACGCCGCCAACCGCCGCCCGTGGGCGTCATTGTCACCTACAAATATTACGGCAAAACCCGCAAAGGCATCCCCCGCTTCGCCAGCTTCCTGCGCATCCGGCGCCATCCATAGTCTCGCCGCTTGGCTCAAGTGTTTTTGGACTGGGGCGTGTTCGGGGTTTGAAAGAGGTCGGGCGGGGCGGTTCGGAGGTGGAGTTCCCGTTGGGGGAAGGAGATTTCGATGCCGGCGTCGGCGAAAGCCTGGGCGATGGCGGTGTGGAGTTCTGTGGTGACGCCGAGGCGGTTGTCAAGGTTGGGCAGGTAGCAGCGGAGCACGAGGCGCAGGGAGCTGTCGTCAAAGCCTTCGAAGGTGGCCAAGGGGCCGGGTTCGGCCATGATCAGAGGATGGCTTTTGGCGGTGCGGAGGAGGATTTCCCGCGCTTTGTCGGTGTCGGTGCCGTAGGCGACACCGATGACGATGACGACGCGATTGACGGTGTTGCTAAGCGTCCAGTTTAGGATTCTGCCAGTGATGAATTCTTTGTTGGGGACGATGAGTTCTTGGCGGTTCCAGTTGGTGATGGTTGTGGCTCGAATGCGGATTCTTGTGACGACGCCGCTGACGTCAGAGACGGTGACGATGTCGCCCACGCGGATGGGGCGTTCGGCAAGGAGGATGACGCCGCTGACGAAGTTGGCCACGACTTCTTGCAGTCCGAAGCCGAGGCCGACGCTGAACGCGGCCATGATCCAGCCGAATTGCGCCAAAGTGAAGCCGAGCACATTGAAGATAAAGACGACGCCCAACAGAACGACGGCGTATTGGACAACGGAGACAATGGCGTAGCGGCTGCCGGCCGCCAGGGGGAGGTTTTGCAAGATGCCGATTTCGAGCACGCCGGAGATGTTGCGGACGGTGATGGCAGTGATGGCAGCGATGAGCAGGCTCAGCGCCAGGTGGTTCAAGGTTACCGGTTGCGGCATCTCGCCGCTGCCGGCAGCTTCGGCCTGCCAGAGTTCAACAGTATCCAGAGCGTTGAGCGCCGGCAGCACGTCAGCCCAAATCCACCAGACGCCCAACAAAAGCGAAAAGCTCATCAAGGAGTAGAGGAAGCGCCAAGTTTGCTCGCCGAGCGATTTGACGTCGAGTTCTTCCTCGTTGATTTCGGGCAGCGCCACTTCCTCGGAAGTGCCTTCCAATACCCCGCTTGCTTTTGGGGCGGCGCGGCGTTGTGCGAGCCATTTTTCGAGTTTCAGCTTGCGCTCCTTTGCCAGAAACCAGCGCCATATCAGTTGATGTGCCACGAAGACGCCGACAAAAAAGGACACTGTGATGGCCGCCTGGCGGGTCAACTGCACAGCGGTGTGGTGATAGCCGAGAGCGGAGAGGACGCCCAAACCGACCGGACCCAACACCAGGCCGCCATACCAAATCGGTTGCAGACGCACCATCCACCCGCCGGGCGAACGCGAAAGGACGCCCGACAAAACGCCATCCCCAGGGCGCATGGTTCGGAAAACCAAAATCGCCGTCGCCAACAGCAAACCCGTCAAAGCCAAACGACTCAACCCCGTCCGATGAAACTCATCCGTCAACTCCTCCGACAAATCAATAAGAATGGTGCAGCACAGAACAACCGGCAAAAACCAAAATAACTGCCGGCGCACCACCCCCGCAATGCCGGGATTCCATCGGAAATGCCCCTGCCCCAAGCCCCGAGGCCGGCAGACATTCAGAAGAATCAAAATGCCGAAAAGATGCACGGAAGCGTAAAGCAGCCCGCCTCCCAGGCCGCGCAGGATTTCCACGCCCGGCTCATGCTCGACCAAATGCCAGCCGATCAATGCCAACGCCAAAGCAAAAGGCGCCGATTGAATCAGCAACAGGCAGACCGCCCGCAGCGTCATCCCAAACGAATCCGTCGAAATGCGCTTCACCCCCAGGGAATACTCTTGCTCCTTGCGGCGAACCAGCGGGCGCGCGCCGATAGAACCCAACAGCAACAGGCCCAAAAACGCGGCGAGCAAAGGGCGGTCTTTCGGAAACGCCCAAGCCGCCCGCAGGATTTCACGACGGTTCGGCTCGGAAACCATCCACTGAATCGACCGGGCAACCTCGCTCAATGTCGCTGGTTTCCAAGGTGGCGCGCTGGGAATCCACAACAGACGCTCCGCCAAAAAAGCGGTGTATTCTTTCACCAGCGCAATATGCTTGGTCTCTTCGAAATCGAGTTCGCCCAACTCCTGCAAGAGCCGGCTGTAGTCTTCGACCAAGGCCGCCAAGACGTTTCGCCGGGAATCAATCAACCGGCCTGCTTCCTTCCAAACTTCTGCCTCGTCGGCGCCTTCCAGCCCGGCCTCGGCGCGGTAACGCGTTTGGCACCAAGCCTTGACCTGTTCCCAATTTTTGGCGTCCGGCAGCTCCAGCATGTCGTCCTCCACCTTCAACCGTCCCGCCACCGCTTCGGCGATGGCTTCCTTTCGCTTGCCCAAGGCCGTCCGATGGGTTCGCAAGTTGGGCAAATGCCGCCATTGGTCCAGGAGCCGCACCGCCAGGGCATCGCTCAAGCCGATGTCTTTGATGCGGTCTTGAGCGAGCTTGTAATCTTGAGCGACAGCTTCTTTCTGTGCCGTCAAAGCCTCCAGTTCCGCTTTGAGTTGGACATCAATGCGCTGAACCAACTGCGTGCGTTCATCCGCCAACGCAGCATGCTCCTGCGCCATCTTCTCCACCAATGGATGCTTGCCCGCCGCTTGCTGGGTGGCTTTCTCTGCTTCTCGGCGTTGTTGCTCAACTTCCCGTTGGCGTTGTTGGACCAGCAGATCTTCCAGAGCGCCAACCCGAATCTGCTGATTGGCCACCTGCTGTGCGATCCAATCGCGTTCGGCAACCAATTTTTCCGTGCGCAATGCCAAACTCAACTGCTCTTGCTCCAAGGCCGCCGCCTCGGCCGATCGCGCGGCTTTTCTTGCCAGCAGAACGGCCTGCTGTGCCGCCGGTTCGTGAAAGGCGCCGCCGCCGGGCGCTTCTGCCGGCAGCGCATCCTCGATCTCCGCCAAAGCCGAAGCGACCTGTTCCTGCTGCTCCCGCAACGCATTGGGCTGCGCTTGCAATTGATCCACCTGCTCCGCCGCCGCGCTCAACTGGTTCTTCAAGCTGGCCAACTCCGCCCGGGCGCCCGTCGCCATCTGCTCCAACGCCGCCACCGAAAGATCGCTCGGAACCGTCGCCGCCACCAAATTCGTCGAAACCGTCTCGCCAAGACTCTCCAAATCCGCCCGGAACCGAGCCGTTTCCACCGGAGCCGACTCAATCGAATCTCTAAACTCGGCCTCCTTCTCTGCACTGGCCTTGGCGTCCGCATAATAGCTTTGCGCCGATTGATAAAACTCCACCAAACGCGCCTTGAGACCCGCCTCCAAATCCTGATCCTCCTCCACCAACCGCAAATTGCGCTGGACTGCCTCCAACGCCTCATCAACAAGTTGCCGTTGCGAAGCCCCCGGCGAAACCGAATCTGCAGCCCGAACGCCACACAAGAAACCGACTTCCAAGACAACCCCTCCCCAAAACAGCCCCCACAGCAAAAACATCAATCTCATTTCCAAAAAAACGATCCAAATACGCACCCCACTCAATTACAATCCCCCGTCCCGGTTTGACAAGCCTCTTGCCAAACCCGATACTCCCCCAAAAGCCGGAACCGCAACGCCGCCATGGCCGCCCCAAAAATCCAGACGCTGGCCGTCATCCTTTGGCGCGGAGGCCGCCTGCTGGCCGCCGCTACCGCCCTCGGTTACGGCGCAAGCTGGTTTCTCCGCCGGATGTGGCAATTCTGGCCGGAAGTGCCTGCCGTCGTCGCTTACGGCTTGTCCCTCATCCTCGCCGGCGCCGTTTTAATTATCGGCGCCCTGCTCTGCGAACGCATCCGGGACGCCCGCCGCGAAAATTGGAAGGACGAAACATGACCCGCCTGCCCTTCATTCTCGGCTTCCTCCTTATCGGCGTGGGAACGCTCCTCCTACTCATCTGGCTGATTGAGCCTCTCCGGGCACTCTGGCCGCACTTCCTCGAGCACTTCCTCAGATTTCCGCTCCTCATCCGAATCGGGCTTGTCACAGCGGCCGTCGGCTTTATCCTGCTACTGGGAACTGTGATTTGGGAGCGGCTCCAATCTCGAAAAACCGACAAAGAACTCCAAGACGAACCCTGAAACCAACTTGACCATGTTGATTATCAACTCCGACCAACTCGAAGGCTACCGTATCACCGAATACCTGGGCATTGCTCGTGGCAACACCATCCGCGCCAAACACATAGGCAAAGACATCATCGCCAGCCTGCGCACTCTTGTGGGCGGCGAGATCAAGGAATACACCGAGATGCTCACAGAGTCCCGCAACGAAAGCCTCCGGCGCATGACCGCTCATGCGGAGAAACTGGGCGCCGATGCCGTCATCAACGTTCGTTTCGTGACCTCCCAGGTCATGGCTGGCGCCGCCGAACTTCTCGTCTATGGCACCGCCGTCAAAATCCAAAAACTCCAAACATAAACTGCTGAATTTTTTATTTTTTTCTTGCGGACATCTTTCTTGCCGCTAGAAGAGGGGGAAAAAATTCCGACAATGTGACTCAAAAACTCTTTCGCTTAATTCCGTTTCTCGCACTCATCGTCCTGCTGCCCGCCTGCAAAACGTATCAGCAACAAGGCGGCGACGCAATGCAGCATTGGAAGAATGGGGAAATAGCGCTCGCTGCGGAGGAATTTGGAAAACTGGCTGAAAAAGCTAAAGCCAAAGACCATATCATCTGGAATCTGGAATACGCAACCGCTCTCAGAAACAACAATTCCCCGAAACACAGCCTGGAGGTTTTTCAGATTGCGGAAAACAAGGTTGAAGAATACGAAAATAAGGCCGAAGTGTCCGTTCTCAATGAGGCGGGCGCGGCCATTTCCAATCAAGCCAATCTTCCTTACCGCGGACAATCGCACGACAAAGTCATGCTCAGCACTTACATGGCGTTGAACCGTTTAGCCATAGGCGATTACATCGGCGCCCGCGTGGAATTAAACCGCGCTCACGACCGCCAAAGGCTCGCCCTCGAAGAAAACGCCCGGCGGCTCGAAAAAGCGAAAGAAGACGCCGAGAGCAAAAAGTTTAGCTAAAATCAACTGTTGGCAGACGAAAAAGCCGCTCCGATCCTCGCCCAAATCCAAAGCTCCTCCCGCCTGGGCAGCTTGAAGGGACCGAAAGGCAATCTGGCGGAAGCAAAAGAACTCAACGCGGATTAACTTTAATCCCTTCGTCGTCTATCTCGATATGATTTACCATATGGCCCAAGGTTCGAGCGAGGATTTGAGTGCCGCCGAGAATTTCACCCAACGCCTCGAAGGCTTGGCCCAACACACCGGCAACCTGCCTGCGCTGGTGGAGGCGGCCCTTCGGGAAGACACGGCGCAGCTCAAGCAGCTGCAAGAAGGCGGTAACCAGCCCTTGACTCCCCGCTACCTACCTCTTCGTCGAAACCGGCATGGTGCCCAAGTTCGACCAAATCGAAATCGAATTGCCCACCTTCACCATCAGCGAAAGCGTCCCATATGTTGCCTCCGCTCTGCCCTATATGGTGTATGAGGATGAATACGTCAGCGACTTTGCTCTGAAGCCCAAGGGCAATCCAGCCAAGCCGTTCTACTAGCGGATTTCGACAGAATCGTGCTTACCGATTTCAAAAATCGCTTTCCGGCCATCGTCATCCGCACGCTCATCTTCACCGCCATCAAGGCAGTCGCCACATCCACATTGCAGGACGAACTGGGCAATTGGGGAGGTATTGCCGGCTCTATCTTTCAAGAAGCTGTCAACATCGCCGACACCCGGAGCTGTACCACCCTGCCCAAATAAATCCTCATCGCGCGCGTCCCCACGCCGGAAGACCGCCGAGTTACCGTCCGTTCCACAGCCCTCGCCCTTAATCGGCAAATCCTCGTCCAGCCGGGACAATTCAACGTCCTCTATCTCAAATCTATCCACCCTCTCGCGTCCGTAGCGCCCATCCAACAATTCCGGCTGGACGAACCGAAATCTTCACTCCGCTAAAAGACCATGCCGCAGCTTTTCCACATACTCATTCTCGCTGGACCCGCGCCAGCGCTCTGGAGCTCCCAGCCAGCCTTGGGGCAACAGTCAGTCCGCCAAGTTACCGCTCCAGGGTTTGGAGACACGGAGCAAGAAGCCATTGAGAACGCCAAAATCGAAGCGCTGAGCCAAGTCAGAGGCATGATGCTGAAAACGAAAAGCGAATCCAGCACCAGCACGCAGGACTCGTCCGACGGCGCCAGCTTTTTAAGCATCTTCAGACGCGACGTCAAAAGCCAGACCGCAGGCATCTTCAAGTCCTACCGCATTCTGGAAAACAATTGGGACGCCACTACCAGCCAATGGAAATGCCGCATTGAAGCAAAAGTTTTCGGGAAATATATCCTGGGTATTGACCGCTCCCACATCCCCAGCCTGGCCATCCTCCCTTTCAAGCTGCACGCCGAAGGCTATTCCGACGAAGTGTTCGGCTGGTCAGGAGAAAAGTTCGCGCGCGAACTGCATCAAGCCCTCATAGAGCAAATGACGCAATCCCGCAAATTCTGCATCCTGGAACGAGAAGACACCAGCGCGATAGACAACGAACTCGCCCGCATTCAGGCCAACTTTGAAGCCGGCAAAAGCTCAGTTGCAGAGCACCGCCGCCTCGACCAAAAACTCGGCGCTGATTACCTCCTCGTCGGCAGCATCTCTGAGTTCACCCTGCGGCAGTGCCAACAACACTTCAAACTCACCGAACAAACCGAAACCCACCTTCAAATGAGCGCCAAAATCAGCTACCGCATCCTCGACACCGCCAGCGAAGAAATCCGCTGAGCAGGCACTGCCGCCTTCGGCAACCACGCCCTGCCGCCGGCCACAGGAAGCGTCGATCCCGCCTCAGCCGTCATCGACGCCGCCAGCCGGCAATTCGCCCTCGGCATCCTCAGCAACATCTACCCCATCCGCGTCCTGACTGCCCGCGGCGCCAGCCAAGTCCTGCTCAACCAAGGCGGCCTTCTCCTCCACCCCGGCGACATTATGGAGCTTTTCGGCCCGGAAGAAACCATCGAAGACCTGGCAGCCGGAGGAACCCCCATCAAAATCAACGGCGAGTTCCTCGGCCTTATTCAGATTGATCACGTGCGGCTCAAGTATTCGCAAGCAACTTTTCTGGCAGAAACCGGTTTTGAAAAAATCGCCAAAGGCTGCGTTGCCCAGCCGCAAAGGCCCCAACTCAAACGGCCGAAACAAAAACCCCGCTCCCGCAGCAAATTCGAATTCTAACGCAATGCAATTCATCGCCCAACACCTCAGCTTGCTCGCCCTCGCCTTGGGAATGACCGCCTGCGCCGCTGCACCGAAAGCCGTGTCCACACAACCCATCCTCCACAACCTCGACATCGGCCCGAAACTCTCGAACCACATCCAAGCACTCCCCTACTCGGCCACTCCCGCTGGCACTCCCAACTCCTCCAACCCGGCGAAACCGCCGAAATCACCCTCATCGCTCCCGAACCCAAAGCCGCCAGCAGACGGCTACTGCTCAGCGAATAATTTACAAACTGATAACCAAAAACAAACAACCCTACAGAGACATAAAATGAAGATACCGACAAAAACCTCGGAATAAGTAGCTATGGGCTACATTGACGCTCCAGCAGGCAATCCTGCTTTTTCCACGTCCAGTAACCTCATTCCCCTGGCCAAAATATTTAACACAGTCTGTTCCGTTGCCAAGCATTTTGCTTCAAAGCCCCTAAATACTTATTGCAAAAAACCTTCTTGACAACTATCAGCCTCATCGTCCTTGTGCTTCTCACCGGCGGCTGCGGCACCACCTCCGCAACATACATCGGCCCCGAACGCCGGCCAAGGTGTCGTTACCGTCGGCGACATCAACCCCCAAGACTGGAACAAAGCCGCCGACGAAATGATCCAATCCCCCCTGAGCCGCGACGACCTCACAGCAGAAGACAGCAGGCGAATGGTCATCATGATCGGCCGCATCCAAAACAACATCCTCCTCCACATCGACACCGACATCCTAACCAAAAAAATCCTCACAGCACTCAACCGCAGCGGCAAATTCGTCCTCACAACCGCCGTCGGACTCGACGGCTCAGAAGACGCCTCCACAGCCGCCATCCGGGAACTCCGCAACGCCGCTGAATTCGACCAATCCACCTTGCCGCAACAAGGCCAAATGATTGCGCCCGACTACAGCCTCGGCGGCAAAATCATCCAGCAAAACATCCGCGCCGACCGTGCCC
Organism: uncultured Pedosphaera sp.; assembly: GCA_965214825.1. Taxonomy (GTDB): domain Bacteria; phylum Verrucomicrobiota; class Verrucomicrobiia; order Limisphaerales; family AAA164-E04; genus UBA2970. The sequence continues at coordinate 3,125,894 of OZ243981.1, read as the reverse complement.
GACAAGCCACCTACACCTTGCAACTCGCCCTGACCGACCTGCGCACCGGCCTCGCCTTTTGGAGCGATGAACGCGAAATCACCAAACCCGGCAAACGTGCCGCTGTCAGCTGGTAACAATTTCCCCCCTAAACCTTCAACATTAACAACTACTTACTGTATCATAACGTGAAGACTACATTTACTATTGCACTAATCACACTCGCAGCCTCCATCGCTGCCCCGTTGCTTGCACAAACCAGCGAAGAAAAACCTCCCGATGTCGTATTCGAGGATCCAGAAAATCTCTTCCCTTCTGCTGAAGAACAAGGAGGGAAGATTGAAAAGCAACGCGACAATTACTTAGAGAAGAGAAAAAAGGAAAAAATAAGAGGGCGTGGTCTTTGGGGGGCAATCCGAACGGCACATATATTGGCTGGGCCACGGCTCCTATTAGACGTGGAACACAGTATCCCAGACTGTATCTCAGGTTTGGTCAAGCTCGCATTCTTGCTTTTGAGAAAGTATTTGCCAAGGCCAAGGGGAACTTTGTTGTATCGAGGAGGGCCAATATCACAACAGATACTATACGCGAATTCGTTCGGAAAGATAGAAATTCCTTCGATGAAGAAGTTCCTCGCGGTGATGCTTTACAAGCACTTTAAAAGACTATTGACCATAAAATGCTCACCTTGAAGGGAGCGGAGCTAGATGAAACATTGCGAGATTACGGCATTGATTCCTCAGATATGTCACCCCGCAAGAAAAGAGAGAGCGCTCGTGAACAGATTTTCAAACGCGCAACGGTTGGGGCTATGCAGTCCGTATCTGGATTGAGAGTTCTCAAAACATTTGAAGATTTGGATAATATTGGTGTGCTTGTCATCTGTTCGGATAATCTAAGGAAATGGGCTAATGCTGCCTTTCACGGACACACCGTTGCCCGCTCATCTGGAGGTAATCCTGCACAATCTATTCGTGAGCAAGTCCGCAAAATTGCCCGTAATGGCGATGAAGGCTATATGACGGTGTACGGCGTTCGCACCTTTCACGATACTGCGGGTAATCGGGCTTTTGTCAGTTTTGGGCAATGGTCGCCTGCTGTTACAAGAATAGACTCAAAATTGAAAAGAAATTTCGCTGTCAAAGCAGCACGCGAGCAGGCACGGCTTCAAGCATATGCGAATCTTACTGATTTTGTTAACAGTACACTCCACGTGGAAATTGACGGCACTGTTGAGGAAGTCCTTAAAATTACTGAGGAGATATATGATCGAAGACGGACTGAGGAATCAGAGTCATTGCAAATTGGTGCTGAAATTAACAGATCCATTAAGCAACACGGCAGAGCGACTCTTCAAGGAGTAGCAACGTTAGACACTTGGATGATTAATCATCCTGAGACGAGGCATCTTATTTGCGGGCACATTGTCATGTGGAGTCCGGCAACTCGAGATGCTGTGATTCATGGATTGAAGCGCAATTCGGAGGAAGTTGGAGCGCGATCTAGGGGAACGAAAAAAAGCCACAAAGGGAAAAATCATCCATCAAGAACGTGTTGCGCGAGAGTTCTGATTTCCCGGATGATTTCTGAATGTTTTCAAAAGTTTGAGGTGGAGGGAGAGGCGCTTAGCGGGGTAGGGGGCTGAGGCCGGTTTCTTGGATGTGCCAGGGGAGGCCGTGTTGGTTGAGGGCGGCCATGAAGGGGTCGGGGTCGAGTTCTTCGAGATTGAAGACGCCGGGGTGGTTCCAGTGGCCTTGGAGGATCATTTTGGCGCCGATCATTGCCGGGACGCCGGCAGTGTAGGAGACGGCTTGGGAGCGGACTTCGCGGGAGCAGGCTTGGTGATCACAGTTGTTGTGAATGAAGATGCGTTTTTGCGTTTCGGCTTCTGCGCTTGCGGAGATCTTGGGTTCGCCTTCGATAAGGCAGCCGATGCAGGTTTGCCCGGTTGTGTGGGGACTGAGGCTGCTTGGGTCGGGGAGCAGGGTTTTGAGGAATTGGAGGGGGATGACGGGTTGCCCGTTGAAGTCGATGGAGTCAATGCGCGTGAGCCCGATGTTTTCGAAGACTTTCAGGTGGGTTAGATAGGATTTGCTGAAGGTCATCCAGAAGCGGATGTGTTGCAGGTTGGGAATGTTGCGGCAGAGGGATTCGAGTTCTTCGTGATACATGAGGTAGGCTTTGCGGAGGCCGATTCCGGGAAAATCGAAGTGGAGCGATTCGGCCAGGGGCGGGGTTTCGTGCCATTGGCCTTGCTGCCAGTAGCGTCCGTTGGCGGTGATTTCGCGGATATTGATTTCGGGGTTGAAGTTGGTGGCGAAGAGGAGGCCATGATCGCCGGCGTTGCAATCGAGGATGTCAATGGTGCGGATACGGCGGAAGAGGTGTTTTTGGGCGTAGGCGCAAAAGACGTTGGTAACGCCGGGGTCGAAGCCGGAACCCAAGAGCGCTGTGAGGCCGCGTTTTTTGAAGTGTTCCCGGTAGGCCCATTGCCAATGGTATTCGAATTTGGCGGTGTTGCGCGGTTCGTAGTTGGCGGTGTCGAGGTAATGGACGCCGGTTTCGAGGCAGGCGTCCATGATAGCGAGGTCTTGGTAGGGCAAGGCTACGTTGATGGCGATGTCGGGGTGGAAGCGCTGCATGAGTTGAACCAGTTGCGGCGTTTGATCGGCATCGACTCGCGCGGTTTGAATGGGCGCGGAGAGTTCTTTGGCGATGGCGTCGCATTTTTCGCGGCGGCGGCTGGCCAGGCAGATGGCACCGAAGACATCCGGCGTTTGGGCGCATTTATGTGCGACGACGCGGCCGACGCCACCGGCGCCGATGATGAGAACGCGTTTGCTCATTTGGTTTGGCTTGTCAGTTTCGGGCTGGCTCGTCGAACGCTTTCCGGGCGCGGTTACGACAAGCGGTTGCGGTAGTTTTCATAACTGAATTCGCGGACAATTTCAAAATCTCCCGCCATCCGGCGCAGGACAATGGCCGGCAGACGCACGCCGTTGAACATCGTGTTCTTGACCATTGTGTAGTGCGCCATATCTTCAAAGATTAGGCGGTCGCCGGCTTGCAAGGGGCGGTCGAAGGAATAATCGCCAATCCGGTCGCCGGCTAGGCAAGTGATCCCTCCCAGCCGATAGGTGTAAGGTTTTTCGCCCGGCCGCGCCGCTCCTCGGACTTCCGGTCGGTAGGGCATTTCCAGAATGTCCGGCATATGCGCCGTTGCGGAGAGGTCGAGGATGGCATTGGGGATGTCTTCGCCGGCCACATCGAGAACGCTCCCGATCAGCACGCCTGCATTGAGTGCAATCGCTTCGCCCGGTTCGAGATAGATTTGCAAGCCGTGCCGCGAGTGAAAGGTTTCGAGAATGCGGCACAACTGGTCCACCTCGTAATCCGCCCGGGAAATGTGGTGGCCGCCGCCGAAGTTGAACCACTGCAGCTCACCGAAAAATGCCGCAAATTTCGTCTCCACTACCCGGAGTGTTCGTTCCAGCGTGCCGGCATTTTGTTCGCACATTGTGTGGAAGTGGAAGCCATCGATTGAGCTGAGTCTGGTGCCGATCAACTGTTCGCGCCGGATGCCAAGGCGGGAACCCGGGCAGCAAGGATCGTAGAGGGCGGTTTTCACTTCTGAGTATTCGGGGTTGATGCGGAGGCCGAGCGAAACTTTCCGCCCGGAGAAGGCTGCCGTGCGGTCTTGGTAGCGCTGCCATTGCGGGACCGAGTTGAAGATCAGATGATCCGCCAAGGGCAGCAACTGGTCGATGTCGGCATTGCTGTAAGCCGGCGCGCAGACATGCACTTCGCCGCCGAAGAGCTCGCGTCCGAGGCGGGCTTCGTTCACTGAACTGGCCGCCGTTCCCTGCAGCGCCGTCTTCACGAGCGGGAACACCCGGTGCATGGCAAAGCCTTTTAAGGCGAGAAGGATTCTGGCGCCGGTTCGATCCTGAACGGATTTCAGGACGGCAAGGTTCCGGTTCAGCGCCGCTTCATCCACCAGATAGCAAGGCGAAGGCAAATCCCGGCATTCAGCGAGCAGCGGAGAGCCGGCTTCGGGAAAAACTGTGGGCACCGCGGCGTCCATGGCTACGCCTCCTCTCGAATCTTCCAGGGCAATCCCATCGCGCCGACTGCTTCCATGAAGGGATCGGGGTTCAACTGTTCGGGATGGAACACGCCGGGCCGGGCCCATTCGCCGGAGAAAATCAGATGCGCGGCCAATGCCGCCGGAACGCCGGTGGTATAAGAAACCGCCTGCGACCGCGTTTCCGCATAACAGGCTTCATGCTGGCAGGTGTTATAGAGGAGCGTCTTTCGTGGGCGCCCGTCCTTCCGCCCTTCCAACAGACATCCGATGCAAGTCTGCCCCTGGGTGCGGGGGCCGAGCGAGGCCGGGTCTGGCAAGAGCCGTTTGAGAAATTGGAGTGGCACAATCTCCCGGCCTTCGTGAAGCACTGGTTGGATGGAGGTCATCCCGACATTCTCCAAAACGCGGAGATGCCGAAGATACTCCTCCGAAAAGGCCATCCAAAACCGCACATGGCGCAGGCCGGGAAGGCAGCGGGCAATGGACAACACCTCTTCATGCGCCATCAAGCAGGCTTCGCGGATGCCGATGCCGGGAAAGTCGAACTGCCGGTACCGCGTCAACGCCCGGCTCGTTTGGAACTCCCCGTCCTCAAACGCGATGGCATCCGCCAAAACTTCCCGAAGATTCGTTTCAGGATCGAAATTCGTCGCAAACGCATAGCCGTGATCCCCCGCGTTGCAGTCGATAATGTCAATCGTCTCGATGGAGTCGAACAAATGCTTTTGAGCGTAGGCGCAATAAACATTCACCACCCCCGGATCGAACCCGATGCTCAACACTCCCGTCGCGCCTGCCGCCCGGAACCGCTCGTGAAAAGCCCGCTGGTCGGCATAGTCGTATTTGATCCGGTCGCGCTCATCGTCCAAAGACGTGTCCACATAATGAACACCCGTTTGGGCGCAGGCTTCCATCACGGCGAGATTTTGATAAGGCGAAGCCGCATTGATCACCGCTTGGGCGCCGCATTTGCCAATCAAAGCCGCCACTTCGGCCGGGCGGTCAGCGTCCACTTCGGCCGGGCGAATGTTGCCGGCAAGTTCTTGCGCAATCGCTTCGCATTTCCCGACACGCCGGCTGGCGAGGCAGATGTCCACAAAAACCTCCCGATGCTGCGCGCACTTGTGCGCCACCACCCGGCCCACGCCGCCGGCACCGATGATCAGCACATTTCCCATAACCAGGATTTTCTCCCTGACGCCGAAACGATTTCGGGCAAGGGCTTCTGAAATTGCCTGCGAATCCGCCCAAATTCAAGGGCGCAGGCGGGGCAAAAGATTTGCGAAAACTCTTGACTCAACCCGCCGGGTGTATTTTCCTGTTGGAGATTTTTGCAACATTGAATTCATTATTTCATGCCGCCAGACATCCACATAAACAACAAGCTGGTCTTCGCCGGAGCAGCTATCTTCGTCCTCGCGCTCATCGGCGCCCAAGCCACCTACATCGTCCCGCCGGGCTATCGCGGCGTGCAAGTAACCTTGGGCAAAGTATCGCCGGATTTCAAACCCGAAGGTGTCGGGTTCAAGCCGCCCTTCATCAGCTCCATCCGGCTGATCAATGTGCGCCAAAAGACAGCTCGAAAAGTAACCACCTGCATCTCCAAAAATCTCCAGGAAATCACAACGACCTTCGATGTGCTTTACCGCATCCCGGAAGAATCGGCGGTCGAAATTTTTCAAGAGTATAAAGGCGATCCGTTCAACACCCTTGTCTATCCCCGCGTGGACGAAGCCTTGAAAGAAGTCACCAAAGAACGGACCGCTCAGAAAACCGTCCAGGAACGCAACGAAGTCAAAATCGACGCCCTGAAGCGCGCCCGAGCCAAAGTCGGCTCCCAAGTGTACATTGCCGACCTGGTGCTAAAAGACATCAAATTCTCCGCGCAACTGGAAAACTCCATCGAACAAAAAATGGTGCAAGAACAAAACGCCGACAAAGCCGTCTTTGAACAAGACAAAGCCCGAATCGAAGCCGAAATCGCCGTCATCAAAGCTAAAGGCGAAGCAGAATCCATCCGCATTCGCGGGCAAGCTCTGGCGGAAAATCCCGCTTACATCGCCCTGCAAATCGTCGACACCTGGGACGGCCGCACACCGCGCGTCATCAGCGGCAACCAAAAAGGCGCCAGCCTCCTTTTACCCGTCGAAGAGCGAACGCCGCCAGCCGCCAGCAACCCATAAGCCGCAACCGCAACACCAAGAAAAAACGCCTCAACCACTAAACAAATATGACTCCTCAAGCCATACAAAAACTCGTCGGCGTCGGACTCATCCTCTTCGTCCTCGTCATCGTAGCCTCGCAATCCACCTACATCGTCGAACCCGGCCACCGCGGCGTGCGCGTCCGGCTCGGAAAAGTCTCGGATGCCCCTGTTTTAGAAGGCCTCGCCATCAAACTCCCGCTCGTCACCCAGATTCACTCCGTCAGCATCAAACAACAGACCCAAGAAATGGAGGCGGAATGCTACACCTCTGACCTCCAGCAAGTCAGCACCGAACTGCGCGTTCTCTACCGCATCCCGGAATCCGCCGTCGTCGAGCTTTGGAAAAACTACCAAAGCGACCACACCACCACCCCCGCCTACTTTCAAAGCCTGATTCAGCCCCGAGTCGTCGAAGCCCTCAAAGAAGCCGCCTCCACCGAAAGCGCCGAACTCATCGTCCAAAAACGAGAAGATATCAAAGAGCAAACACTGGAACACACCCAAAAAAAACTGCGCAAAACCGCCCAAGACACCGACCTAATCGAGATCGTTGACATCTCCCTTCAAGGCATCCGCCTCTCCCGCGAACTCACCGCCGCCATTGAGCAAAAAATGAAACAGGAACAAGAAGCCGAAAGAGCAAAATTCGTTCAGGAACAAACCGAGATCGAAGCCCAAACCGCCGTCATCAAAGCCGAAGGCGAAGCCCGATCCATTCGCCTTCGCGGCGAAGCCCTGCGCCAAAACCCCGCCTTCATCGACCTCCAAATCGTTGAAAAATGGGATGGTCAATCGCCGCTTGTTGTCGGCAGCGGCAAAAACGGCACCCCGGTCATGATTCCGGTGGACCCTTTTGACGGCAAGCCCGCCAACCACCCCGCTCGATGAACCCGCGCCAACGCGCCCTGCTCAGCCTCCTGTTCCTGCTCGCCTTCGCGGCCTTCCTGTTCCTCCTCTTCCCCTTCGCTCTTGCCTTTCTCGAAACCGCGGCCCGAAACCTCCGCTACCTTTGGTGGCTAGTGCTTCTGCTCGCCCTTGGCGGTTGGCTCCTCTGGAGCGGCTCGCGCAAACCCTAAACGCCTCGGCCGGCCTGGCGCTCCTTCCGGTGAAAGTGCTTCCAAAGCCGCAGCTTATCCCCGGCCGGCGAGCAGACTCAAAAGACGCCGCCATATGAACCCGCCGCAACCCCCGCCAGACGAACTCGCCGGCCTGGTCGAGCGCGTCACTTTCTTCAACGAAGAAACCGGCTTTGCCGTCCTCCGCGTCAAAACCAAAGGCAAGCGAGAACTCATAACCATCGTCGGCCAACTCCCTTGCGTCAACCCCGGAGAATGGATTCACGCTGCTGGCAATTGGGTGCGCGACCGCGAACACGGCCTCCAACTCCAAGCAACCGCCATCAAAACTGCCCCACCAACTTCCCCCGAAGGAATAGAAAAATACCTCGGCAGCGGCTTGGTCAAAGGAATCGGCCCTGTCTATGCCAAAAAACTGGTGACACACTTCGGCGGACAAATCATTGACATCATTGAAAACCGTTCCAAACAACTCGAACAAATCGGCGGCATCGGGCCCGCGCGCCGCCGAAAAATCCGCCAAGCATGGGACGAACAACGCGCCGTCCGCGACATCATGATCTTCCTACACACCCACGGCGTCGGCGCCGCCCGAGCCGTGCGTATCTACAAAACCTACGGCGCCAAAGCCATCGAAACCATCCGCGCCAACCCCTACCAACTCTGCCGGGACATCCGCGGCATCGGCTTCAAAACCGCCGACCAAATCGCCCAAAAAACAGGCATCCCCCGCGACTCCCTCCTCCGCGCCCGCGCTGGCATCCATCACCTCCTCCGCGACGCCGCCGGAAAAGGCCACTGCCGCCTGCCGCAAAACCTCCTCCTCGAACAAACAGCAGAACTCCTGCAAATCGACCCCGCCACCATCAAAACTGGACTGCGCCAAAGCCTCGAAGCTCAAGAACTCCTGCTGCATCCCGCCCCGGACGAACCCGCCATCTACCTGCCGGCTCTCAGGCACGCCGAACAAACCATCGCCAAACGCTTCCTCTCCCTGGCCGCCCACCCCTCAGCCTACCCGCCCATTGACATCCCCAAAGCCATCCAATGGAGCCAAAAAAAAATCGGCATCTCGCTGGCCCTCGAACAAATCCAAGCCATTGAAACCGCCCTCACTCACCGCGTCGTCATCATCACCGGGGGCCCCGGCGTCGGCAAAACCACCCTCCTCCGCGCTCTCCTCCAAATCATCACCGCCAAACACATCCCATTCCTCCTCTGCGCCCCCACTGGCCGCGCCGCCAAACGAATGACCGAATCCACCAGCTGCCCCGCAAAAACCATCCACCGCCTCCTGGAAATCGACCCTCGACACGGCAGTTTCCAACGCAACCCCTCCCGACCCCTCGACACCCAACTGCTCATCGTCGATGAATGCTCCATGATAGACATCCCCCTCATGCACCACCTCCTCCTTGCCCTCCCTGATTGTGGACACCTCCTCCTCACCGGCGACATCGACCAACTGCCCTCCATCGGTCCCGGAGCCGTCCTGCGAGACCTCATCAACAGCAAAACCGCCCCCGTCATCCGCCTCACCGAAATTTTCCGCCAAGCCGCCGGCAGCCAAATCATCGCCAACGCCCACCGCATCAATCAAGGCCACGCCCCGACATTCGACACCGCCTCCCCGGATTCAGACTTCTTCCTCATCAACCGCAGCCAACCCAGCAAAATTCTCCAAACCCTTCTCCACATTGTCAAAAACCGCATTCCCCAACGATTTCGGGCAGACCCCATCCGCGACATCCAAATCCTCAACCCCATGAACCGAGGCAGCCTTGGCACACACGCCCTCAACAACGAACTCCAAAACACACTCAATCCCCTCCAACCCCATCAACCCGCCGTGGAACGCTTCGGCTGGCAATTCCGCCTCCAAGACAAAGTCATCCAAACCGAAAACAACTATGACAAAGAAATCTTCAACGGCGACATCGGTCAAATCACAAAAATCGACCCCGTTGAACAAACCGTCATCGTCCGTTTCGACAACCGCCCTATTCTCTACGATTTCGACGAACTCGACGAACTTGCCCCCGCCTACGCCATCACCATCCACAAAGCCCAAGGCTCCGAATTCCCCTTCGTCGTCATCCCCATCGCTGCCCAACAACACATCATGCTGCAAAGAAATCTTCTCTACACAGGCATCACCCGCGGACGCAAACTCGTCGCCCTCATCGGCCAACCCAAAGCCCTCGCTCTCGCCGTCCAAAACACCCGCTACCAACAACGCCACTCCGGCCTCCCCGAATTCCTCCAACCCGGAACCGCTTGATATTTTCACCATTGTCACAAAAAATAGCAGAAATCTTTCATCCAACAGTTATGGACATAAAAATCAAGTGGAGACAGTACCGATCCTTTTTGGAAGAACAACTTGAGGGAGGGAAACATGATCTCGAAGAAATGGAGAAAGAGGGAGAATCCGACTACTTAGAGATCTATAAAAAGTTAAAGATGATATTGTTCGGCTCCAGCGAGATTTCCACATTCCAATGTAATGCAAATGCGGCGTTCCCTTTTCAGTGATTGGAGTCCCGATGTTCCTCCGAACGAAGGCATAAAATATGCCGGCTTCAAGCTCAAGCTGCTTCCCTCTATTCTTGCGCTATCGAAGAAGACAGGGGCAAAGAGCATATTTGACGGTTTTTCCGGCTCTACCAGAGTGAGCCAGGCTTTTGCTCAACTAGGATACAGAGTGATTTCAAACGATCTTGCGGAATGGTCGCGAACCTTTGGCACATGCTACTTAAAGAACGCCAAACATCCGAAAGAATACCAAGAATTGATTGATCACCTGAATTCGCTTCTCCCTGAAGAGGGTTGGTTTACCGAAAATTACAGCAGCGACGTCAAAACCGATCAGCAGAACAATGCTGTTCAAAGTGACGGAACTAAGAAACCCTGGCAGAAAAAGAATACGAAAAAACTTGATGCCATCAGATCTGAGGTTGAAAGTTCCTCAATTATGAAAAAATCAAACCGAAAATGCCGTGTTATGTGGCAATGTATTCGAATCTATAGCAAACATCAACGCCGATCTTGCTTATTATGACCCTCCATATGGCTCGAATAACGAAAAAATGCTCACTTCGAGAGTGTGATATGCTTCCTATTATCACCTATGGACAACAATATGCAAGAATGACAAACCGTCCCTATTCGGCAAGGCTCTCCGCCGGGAAGATTCTTCCGATAATATAATATGGCGTCTTCTATATTTGAAGAATTTCGCAGAGATGGCTCTGGAAGGTTTATTGCGGCAAACGCCATTGAGCGTTTGCTCAAAGAAACGCCGTGTCCGTGGATTCTGCTTTCTTACAGTTCCAGCGGGAGGACAACTGATGAAGAGTTAAACGGGATAATTAGAAATAGTGGAGAGGTTGTTGATGCGATAGAAATCGACTACAGAAGAAATGTGATGGCTGCCATGAAATGGACAAACGAATGGCTGCGGGAAGTGGAGAAGGAAAATAAAGAGTTTCTGTTTTTGATAAGAAAGTAAAGCCTGGCTAGGCGGCGGGAGACACAGGCGGTTTATGTCAGCGGGTCTTCGATGACGGTGCGGAGGATTTCTTCCAAGGGGATTTCGCCGGAAACGGCACGGGCGATGCCGTCTTGCCAAAGTGTTTTCATGCCTTGTTCCTGGGCGATGGCCTGGAGTTTTCGGGTGCGGAATTTTCCCATCACGGCGTCGCGGATCGCTTCGTTGACGGTCAGCATTTCTGCTAGGGCGGTGCGGCCGGTGAAGCCGGTTTCGTTGCATGTGTTGCAGCCGCCGCCGCGTCGCCAGGAGGCGTCGTCTCCCAGTGTTTCGGGAATTTGTTTGAGGAGCGTTGGATCGGGTTGGTAGGGCATGGCGCATAGGGGACAGTTTTTGCGAACGAGCCGCAGGCCGAGGATGCCGATGATGCTGGAGGCGAGGAGGAAGGGTTCGATGTGCATGTTGATCATGCGGGCAAAGACGCCAGCGGTGCTGCCGGAGTGGATGGTGCTGATGACGAGATGGCCGGTGAGGCCGGCCTGGACGGCGATGCCAGCGGTTTCGGGGTCTCGAATTTCTCCGATCATAATGATTTGCGGGTCTTGACGCATGAGGGAGCGAAGGGCGACGGGATAGGTGAAGTCCCGCGCGAGGTTGATCTGCGCTTGGCTGATTTGCGGGAGGTTAAATTCCACCGGGTCTTCCACGGTGCTGATGCTGATGCTGGAGCCGTGCTGTTCAGCCAAGTGGCAGAGTGCGGCGTAAATGGCGGTGGTTTTGCCAGAGCCGGTGGGACCAGTGAGCAAGAGCATCCCCGTGGGCCGGCTGAGCAAGCTTTTAAAGACGGCCGAGGTTGCCGCATCAAAACCGAGACTGCCAATGTCAAAAGTGCGGCTCTTGGGATCAAAAATGCGAATGACAATTTTCTCGCCCCGGGCGAAGGAATGGCCGATGCCTCCGCGAACGACAGGAAAGAAGGAAAGGCGAAGTTCCACGCCGCCCTCGCCGGCAGTGGCACGGGCATGTCCCTCCTGAGGGCGTTCGGTCTCGTAATTGACAAGGTTGGCCATGATCTTCAACCGTGCCGAAATTTTTTCCGCCAGGCCGAGAGGGAGATGTTCAAATTCTTTGAGGACGCCGTTGAGACGGAAGCGGACAACAAGACTTTCATCCCAAGGCTCGATATGGATGTCGCTCGAATTCGCGTCAATAGCGTCGAGGATCACACATTCAACCGCGCGGGCGATATCGATTTCCTCGATGCTCGGCGCTTGTTCAATAATCTGTCGCGTTCGGTTCATCGGTAGTCGAGCGATTCGTCGTCGAATCTAACAGGTCCTCCATCATGGAAAAACCGCCGCCAAACGCCAAGAAATCTTTTCTCGCCGCGCCCATCGGTAAAACAACCACGCGGAGAATTAAAGGTTCTAGCCTTTCAAAAAGCAATCTACCGAGTCTATAACCAACTCCCACACAACTCATCACAAGCGCAGCAAATGCCGAATCTTCATCGCCGCACCGCCCAAATACTCCGGCGTCCCATAAAGATACACTTTTATCATTGCTAGGGAGAACTAATCATGACCGGCAAACCCTCCGGTCAGCCTGCCCTTTGCATCCGAATAAGTGGCCACGTCGATTCGCCCCTCGTCTTCAGAGAGTTCGTAGCGGTAGATATAATCGGCTCTTTTAACCCATTCCACATTCCCGTCGGCAAAAACCACGTTGCCGCCCGACTTGCCGTGGTTGTCCTCACCGCTCGGATACTGGTCGAAGCCACCGCCTCTTACAACGCGATCCTTCGGATTGCCGGCTACTGTCAGGCCGCTGTTGTTGTCCAGAAAAGCCAGATATTCGCTGGTCCCGCTGCCTGCCCGCGCAGATTGAAGGCGTTGTTGTGGTGTCGATGGGAGGCCACATTGTTCAACGTCTTTCTCTTGTAATCATAGATTCGCTTTACATCGCCATAGTAAGGCACTTCGGTGTAGGGAACCGAGCCTATATCCCGAGCTGATTGCCTTATAGGTCAAATCCTCCAGTTTCGGCAGACCAGCAAAACTGAATTGTATATTGGTGCGAATGGTATTGCGAGTGGAGGGGCAAAGAAGTAAGTTCGTATCACTGATAAAGTTCGGAAACAACCAATTGACATCAACATTATAGCCATCGACTTGTGAAGAGAAAGGAGAGAAGGAATCGCGAGAGTCTTCTTCGGCATAAAGCAGATTGGCCATGCCGATTTGCTTCAGATTATTCAGACAGACAGTTCGCCTAGCCCGCTTCTGGCCTTGCCCAAAGCGGGCAGCAGCAGCCCGGCCAATATCCCGATAACGGCAATCGCCAGCAGCTCAATCAGGGTGAAGCCTTGTCAATGGACTGTCTTATTCGCTTCGGATGCTTCTATCCTCTCAGGCAAAGTTGTAGAGTGTTCCGATGATGATTGTGCTGTCCACAACAAGGCCGCAAGGGAACCGAGAAACACAACGGCAATGCCGGCAAATCCGGCAATCTCAATGGCAGCGGCCCAAACCGCGCCTTCCTTCGGCAAGCCGAAGCAGCCGCAGTCCACAACTCCGAAATAGAGCCTTTGTTAAGTCTTGCCGTTGTGTCGTGGTGAGGGAATTCATTGCCTCGTGTTGCTCAACGGCTTCTTTGACGGTCACCTCAAATCCGGCGGTGTGTTCGACTGAAACATAGTCTGCCGCCCGCCAATTTGTAACCATTTTCTCTTGTGCTTTTATGGTTTGTTCCCTGCTTTTTGAACCCGCCCAGGCAGGGACATAGACTGAAACAGACGCAACAGGGGAAAAACGACGAACACTCCGACGGGAATCGCCAGGAACCAATAACGCTTCGAAAATTCCATACCCTCTGAAAATAGCGGTGGTGTTGGCAATGTGTCAAGGCCATAATGGTAAGATGGGTGGACGGTGAGTTGAAGCGTGGCGGAAGGTGGTTGCCGGTCGAGTAATTTCCCGGCAATGAAAACGACTCTGCGCGAGGCTAGCACATTTTTTGCCTTTGGTTTTCAAAAGAATTCGGATAAGGGGGGTGTATTCGTTACTTTTTTGCTTTGGATAATGAGCGCATAACTTCGGCCATTTGCAGGGCGGTTGCGGCGGCTTCGGCGCCGCGGTTGTGTTTTTCGGAGAGGCATCGGTCGCAGGCTTGGGCGGGTGTGGCGCATGTCAAAACCTCGTGGATGACGGGCACACGATAGATGATTTGTATTGACGCGAGGGCGTGTGCAACGGCGGCTCCGATGTGTTGGGCATGGCTCGTGGCGCCTTGTAAGATGACGCCCAAGCAAAGGAGGGTGCGGCAGGTTTCGGCGTTGTTTTGGGAGGCGAGTTTGGCGGCTACAGCCGGAATTTCAAAAGCGCCAGGTACTCGGATGATTTGCAGTTGTTGTTTGCTGATGCCGGCATCTTGCAAGGTTTTTTTGGCGGCACGAATCATGTTGTTAACATAGCGGGCATTATAGCGCGAAGCGATAATGGTAAAGTTTCCACGGGCGACTTGGGAGTTTTTTCGATTGGGAAGGGTTTTTAACACGGAAGGGTGAGGGTTGTAAGAAGGTCTATGGGGAGGCGCCTTTTGGTTTCGGCGGGCGGAAGTGTTGGCTTTATATTATACAGGTGTTAGATGAGGTGTCCCATTTTTAATTTTTTGGTTTCCAGATATTTTTCATTGTGGGGGTTGGTTTGGGTGGTGATGGGAAGTTGTTCGACGATTTCTAGGCCGTAGCCATCAAGTCCGATGACTTTTTTGGGGTTGTTGGTTAGGAGGCGAATTTTTCTAATGCCCAGGTCTACTAATATCTGCGCGCCGATACCGTATTCGCGGAGGTCGGAATCATAGCCGAGTCTGAGGTTGGCCTCGATGGTGTCGTAGCCTTGTTCCTGGAGTTTGTAGGCGCGGATTTTGGCGGCCAATCCGATGCCGCGGCCTTCTTGCCGCATGTAGAGGAGAACGCCTTTGCCGAAATCTGTGATTCTTTTCATTGCCTGGTGCAATTGCTCGCCGCAATCGCAGCGTTGGGAGCCGAAGATGTCGCCGGTCAAGCATTCGCTGTGAACTCGCACCAGTGCTGCTTCGCCGTCTGCCAGGTTGCCGCGGGTCAGGGCGATGTGGTTGGCGCCGTCAACCGAGGAGCGGTAGAGGTGGAGTTGGAAGGCGCCGTAGTCGGTGGGCATGTTCACTGTTTCGATTTTTTCCACTAGCCGTTCGCGTTGGCGCCGATGTTCGATCAGTTTTTCGATGGAACAGAGTTTCAACCCGTGTTTGGCGGCGAAGGTTTGCAGTTCGGGCAGGCGGGCCATGGAGCCGTCATCGTTCATAATTTCGCAGATGACGGCGATTGGTCGGCAGCCTGCCAGTCGGGCGAGGTCGACGGCGGCTTCGGTGTGTCCGGCGCGTTGCAGCACGCCGCCGTCTTTGGCTCGCAGGGGGAAGACATGCCCCGGCTGAGCGAGGTCTTCGGGGATGGCGGTGGGATTGGCTAGGACGCGGATGGTTTCCGCTCGGTCGGCGGCGCTGATGCCTGTGGTGATTCCTTGGGCCGCGTCCACGCTGATTTGAAAGTCGGTGCGGAAGGAGTCTCGATTTTGGGAAACCATCTCTTCAATGCCGAGTTGGCGGAGGCGTTGTTGCGTGGTGGGACAGCAGATTAAGCCTCGGCCGAATTTGGCCATGAAGTTGACAGCTTGGGGCGTGATTTTTTCGGCGGCCAGGATGAGGTCACCTTCGTTCTCTCGGTCGGCGTCATCAACGACAACGACCATTTTGCCTTCGCGGATTTCGCGGAGGACGTCTTCAACAGGGTCAAACGGGTTTTCCTGGTTTGTTAGCGTCATGGTTGAACTCGCCGACAACATGGTTTCGTTTGTCAATTCGCGCAAGCGGCAAAGACTGCTTTCGGCTTCGGTCAGCGGGAAACGGCGGCTGGCGTGTCATGCCGGGCAATCGCGCCCTCCGCTTTGGCCAAGGCTCGATTCAACCCTTCTGGTATCTTCCCGCCGCCGCGGGCGAATTCGGGACGCCCGCCGCCTTTCCCGCCGACTTCCAGTGCCATGCTTCGTATGATTTCGTCCGCCCGAACATATGGGCAAAATTCCTGGGACACCAGCGCCACCAACGCAACGGAATTGCCGCTGCCGCCGCCCAAGACAATGACGCCGGGGAACTTGGCCTTCAAACTTTCGGCGATGTTTTGGATTGTCTTGCCGTCAACCGCTCCCAAATTGGCTGCAATCAGGGGGATGGCCGGCCGGCTGCCGGCCGCCGGGATTTCCCGCGCCGAGGCCAGGAGTGCTTGGGAACGCTCGATGGCAGCTCGGTTTTGCAGCACTTTGAGTTGCTTTTCCATTTGCTTTTGGCGGTCGAGCATCTGCTCCAACTTGCGCTCCAGCGCTGCCGGCGGCGCATTCAACCGGGACGCCAGCCGCTGAATCAATCGAGCATCATCAGCTGTTTGCCGCAAGGCGGCTTTGCCGGCGATGGCTTCGACTCGGCGGATGCCGGCCGCAATCGCCGCTTCGCCGATGATTTTGAAAACGCCAATCTCGCCCGTGGTGCGTGTGTGAGCGCCGCCGCACAACTCCATTGAGAAGCCGTTCCATTCTCCGGCTTGCCCGCCAATCTGCACGACGCGGACTTGCCGGGCATATTTCTCGCCGAAGAACTGCATCACATCGGCTCGCCCTTCCACTTCGCGGCGGTCGACTTCAAACCAGTGGACGGATTCGTTTGCGAGGATGCGGTCGTTCACCAAGCGTTCCATCTCGGCGATTTGTTCGGCTGTCAGCGCGGCGGCGTTGAAGTCGAATGTCAATTTCTCAGCACCGACAAAGGAACCTTTCTGGCTGGCTTCACGGCTTAGTGTTTCGCGCAGCGCCCAATGGAACAAATGCGTAGCGGTGTGATGGCGTTCAACTGCTCGCCGTCGCCGCGCATCGACACGGGCAAACACGCGCTCTTCCGGCACCAAAGCTTCCGGCGCTTCGGCCAGAATGTGAACGATGGTTTCGCCGGCTTTTTGGGTGTCCACCACTTTCCAGGTCTCGCTTCCTCGTTGAAGCTGCCCCTGGTCTCCCGTTTGCCCGCCCATTTCGGGGTAGAAGGGCGAAGTGTCGAGCAGGACGCCGGTCTTGCCTTTCACCCGCACGATCTCCAGCACTTCGCTTTCGCAATCCAAAGTCTCGAAGCCGCAAAACCGCGTGGGCGTTGCCGTCGTCACACTCGACACTTCAACGGCTTCTGTCTTCCGAGCCGCGCGCGCGCGCCGGCGTTGCGCTTCCATCAGCTCGCCGAAACGCTCTGTGTCCACTTTGGTGAAGCCCGCTTCCTGTGCCATTTTCACCGTTGAATCCAATGGAATCCCGTAGGTGTCGTAAAGTTCAAAAGCCGCATCGCCGGGGAAAACTTTCTTCTCCGCGACGTCTTGTTTGTAAAGTTGGAATATTTTCAGATGGTCCTGAAAAAGCTCGAACCCGCGGTCCAAGGTGTGATTGAACGCTTCTTCCTCAGCGCGAATCACCTCCTTCACCTGTTCCCGCCGGTCGCGCAATTCGGGAAAGACAGCGCCCATAGAATGCTCCAGGACATCCACCAGTTGATAAAAGAATGGCTCGCGAAGCCCCAGGGAGTTCCGCCCATAACGCACCGCGCGGCGGAGTATGCGCCTCAAGACGTAATTGCGGTCGGCGTTGCCTGGCTGAATACCGTCGGCGATGGCAAGGCTCAGCGTTCGGATGTGATCGCCAATCATCCGAAAAGCCACGTCAATTTGTTCCTGCTCCGACAGCTTGGCGGCGGTTCTGGCGGGCAAAGTGGAGCGGTAGTGCTTGCCAGAAAGACGTTCGATTTCATTGAAGATAAGCTGGAAGACATCGGTCTCATAATTCGAGATCGCCGCGCCGAAATTGCGGAAGCCCTGCGTATTTTGAATGACGCTGACCACCCGCTCCAACCCCATGCCGGTATCCACGTGCCGGGACGGGAGATCGGCAAAGCCGCCATCGGTGCCGGCGTTGAACTGGATGAACACCAAGTTCCAAATCTCGATGCACTCCGAGCTGTCCCGGTTCACCAGCGCGCCCTTTGTGTCGCCCTGCTGGGTCAAGTCTATATGCAACTCCGAACACGGGCCGCAGGGGCCGGTTTCCCCCATCATCCAAAAGTTGTCCTTCTTGTCGCCGCCGATGATATGCGCTTTGGGATTCAAACCGTTCCGGCTCATAATGTCCGCCCAACAATTATATGCCTCCTGATCAAACTGTGCCGGGTCGCCTTTTGATTTGTCCGGCGCATAAACGGTGGCATACAAGCGCTCTTTGGGAAAGCCCCAGACATCAACCAGCAACTCCCAAGCCCACGCAATAGCCTCCTGCTTAAAGTAATCACCGAAAGACCAGTTGCCCAACATTTCGAAAAAAGTGTGGTGATAAGTGTCCCAACCCACATCCTCCAAATCATTGTGCTTCCCCCCCGCGCGGATACATTTCTGCGTGTCCGCCGCCCGCTTCGACGGATAGGGACAGGGTGTTTGCCCCAAGAAAATCGGCACGAACTGATTCATCCCAGCATTGGTGAACAACAAGTTCGGTGCTTCGGGCATCAAACTAGAAGAAGGCACAATCGCGTGTCGCTTCGCCCGGAAAAAATCCAAAAAATCCTGGCGAATCCGCTCACTGCTCAGCACGGAAACATTGCTCATAACTCTCGCAGAAACCTCTCAGGCATTGTGCCCGGCGCTACCCAGTGCCAAACGCAAACCCAAGACGCGCCAGAATAGGGAAAACCAGACTGTTTGACCAGTGCAAGTTCAACCCGCCGCCCGCCTCGGATTCCGAGAACAACGCGCTCGGAAATATCAGGCATGCCTGTGCCCACCCGCGCCCAATGGGAAACTGGCGGGTCTTTCTCTCCGTAATGCCGCTTCGCTCTCGCTCCTCGGATTGCACCGTTTCGAGCGGCTTTTTCATCAAACCGGCATCTAAAAAATTTCAAAAAAATTTTGCGAAACAGGTTGGCAAATTCTCCGATTTCGGCATTCTTGACGACAGATATGAAAATTACTGAATTCTCTCTTGTCGGTCTTCTGGCTGCCGCCAAAAGCGTCTTGGGTCAAACCAACTATACTATCTGCCATGAAAGATGAGGTTTCACACTCATTGAATTGCTGGTTATTATCGCCAGCATCGGTATCCTGGCCGGCTTGCTTCACTCGCCTTGAGTCGGGCCAAACAGAGCACCTACCAGGCAGTCTGTGCTAGCAACGTGCGACAGGTTGCGCTGGCATGGAACTTTTACACTGTCGATAATGAAGATTATCAGGTTACGCCGGCTCGGAGCAATCACATTGATACTCCTTGGACAAGAAGGACATATCACCTCGGCCCCAATGTGATCTGGCATGAAATCCTCAGCAAGGATTATATGGGTCTGAATACCAACGTTTGGGAATACCCCGCCAATCGGAACGTCAACAAAGATTTTCAGACATTGCTAAGGGAAAGACCGTACATGGATGACATGATAGCCAGGATGCGAAAAACATTCGGATTTAGCTACGGATTGAACCATGCGGGATACCAATACATGCCTTCTGCAGAGAAATGGCGGGGAATGCCGGAGCCGGCAAAACTTTTTCCCGAACAGCCGAGCATCACTATCATGCGCAAAGGCTGATCTTTCCGGACCATTCGAAGCAGCGAAGTAAGAGCGCCGGCGGAAATGATCTTTCTGAGAGACGCGGCCCGCTACGGATACAGATATCACCCCCCACATCTTGTATCTCCACACAAAACTGTAACTTATTATGATTGGAGCAATCTTTTCCGAGATTTTGCCCGGTGGCATAACGGGAAATTGAATCTGATGTTCGCAGACGGTTACGTGGATCGAGAAACCGTCCGGCAACTGATGATCCTCACTCGGGAAAATATCAAACGCTGGCATTACGACAACAAGGATTGGGGTGACGATTTCCTATATGCCGATCCCCGAAGGTGGAAAACGCTCCTTCCAAGAAGCGAAATCCTTTCGGAAACGGATCCAAGGAGATTTCGTTGAGATTTCCTTTCGCTCGCATTCACGGCAAATCTTTATCCTCGAATAACTGCCGAAAATCCTCCAAAGTCAAAGACGCTGCAAACGGGTTTTCCCAGTCCAGCGTCCCCTGAATGATTTCCCGTTTCCGCTCTTGCAGCCGCAAAACTTTCTGCTCCACCGTATCTTCCGCAATCAGCTTGTAGCTTGTGACCACTCGCTTCTGGCCGATACGGTGCGCCCGCCCTGTCGCCTGCGCTTCTGCCGCCGGGTTCCACCAAGGGTCGAAGTGAATCACCGTGTCTGCAGCAGTCAGATTCAATCCCGCGCCCCCGGCCTTTAAGCTAATTAGGAATACCGGGATGGCGCCTGTCTGAAACCGGTGCACTGCCGCCTCACGGTCTTTCGTCGCCCCGTCCAGATAACAGCAGTCCACTTCCTGCTCTGCCAACTCCCGCCGGAGCAACTGCAACATGCTCGTAAACTGGCTGAATACCAACACGCGGTGGTTGCCGTCGAGCACCTGTGCCAGCAACTCCCGGAACACGGCCAGCTTTCCGGACGGTTCTTCGGGCGGATGGGGAAGCTGCAGCAAGCGGAGATCGCAGCAAATCTGGCGCAACCGCATCAATGCCTTCAACAACATCATCTGCTGCCGCCTGCTGCCTGAATCCAGGCCGGACAACACCTCGCGCTGCCCTGCCTCCATCACCTGCGAATAGACGGCTCGTTGCTCGGCATTTAGCGGACAAAGAACCGTCTGCTTCAACTGCGCGGGAAGCTCTGTTGCCACCTCCCGCTTGGTGCGCCGCAGCACGAAGGGACGCAGCCGCCGCCCCAGCCGTGCCATTGCTTCTCGGCTTTTCTCCTTCACGATGGGCAGCTCGTACCGATCGCGAAAATCTGTTGCACTGCCCAAATAACCCGGCATCAAAAAATCGAAAATCGACCACAAATCCAAAACCGAATTCTCCATCGGCGTCCCCGTCAACGCTAAGCGGTGCTGCCCCCGGACAGCCTTGACCGCCCGGGCATTTTGTGTCCTCCGATTCTTGATATGCTGCGCCTCATCTAACGCCACGACATCGAACTTCCACTGCCGATACCGGGCGACATCTCGCTGAATCAGCGCATAGCTGGTTACAATCAAATCGTGGCAACGGATTTCATCGAAACGCTCCCGGCGTTCCTGCCCGCAAAGCGCTAAAGCTCTCAAATCCGGCGCAAACCGCTTCGCCTCCTGTACCCAATTGAACACCAAACTCGTCGGGCAAACCACCAAAGCCTTCACCCCGCATCCCGCCTGCGATGCCGCCGCCGCCTGCCGCATCGTTTGCAGCAAAGCTAAAACCTGCACCGTCTTTCCTAAACCCATCTCATCCGCCAAAACCCCGCCGAAACCCGCCCGCCGCAAAAAATCAAGCCATGCTATCCCGCGCTTCTGATACGGACGCAAAACCGCATTCAGCTCGCCAAAATCCAGCGCCGCCAACCCGTCGACCCGCCCTGGCTGCACTTGACCTTGCCAACCCGCATCGCCGGCTACTTCCCAGCCGAGTTCCCGGACAGAAGCATCCAAAAACCCAGCATGAGCCGGCGCCAACCGATAACTCCCATCCCGCTGCTCTGGCGAACAATCTCGCAGTGCCTCTTTGAACTCGGCCACCGCCTCCGCCTCCAACACCGCCACTTTCCCGTTGCCCAGCCGCCGATGCGCCCGCCCGGAAAGAAGCCATTGCTGAATCTCCGCTTCGCTAAATCGCCGCCCGCTCTCAGACGCATAATCTACTCGAAAATCCAGCCAATCGTCCCCCGAAACCCGCGCCTCGAAACGCGGCCGCACCCATTCCAAATTCTCTTCTGCGCTCCGCTGCAACCGCTCCTCCAATGTCACCTTCCACTCCCGCCGCAACTTTGGATACTCCCGCGCGAAAAAATCCAACACCGCATCCTGCCCCCGAAGCTCATACCACCCCACCGCGTCCGGACCGCGAAACCCGCGCCGAAGCAAGCGATGCAACGCACCAGATTCCGCAGCCAAATCCCGCCCGATGTAACGGAATGCAGACTCTGGGTCCGGCATCCAACCCCTTTCGCTCCCGGCGCTCGCGCCGAGGGGAAACACTCGCATCCCGTAAGCACATTCAATCCGCGCTCGCAACTGCGCCAGCCCGCCCGCCAATTGCAACGAGAAAACCGGCGCCGCCGCCACAAACTCAAATTTCTCCAAAGCGAAATTCGTCCGGCAACGGGATTCATCCGCCAAGAACACCTCGCACATTTGCAGAAATTCGGGAACCTGCCGCCGCTCCAACACCAGCTCTCCCTGCAATGCCGCCGCGCAACTTTGCGGCAGACCCAGCGGCTGAATCCGATTCTCCGAAGCGACATAGAGTTTCTGGCCTGGAATCAAAAGCCGCCCCAAAACCGGCTCCGCAACCTGCAAACACAACTCCCCCCCCGCCGCCAACGTTGCCGTCATCGCTGGCAACCACGGCGCCCCGTCCACAACAACCGGCGTCTTCCTCCCCGCTGACAATCGCGGATGCCCCTCCAACATCGGCAGAAATTCGGCCAGCGACTTCAAATCAAACGGCTGCATCGCCGGCGCCTCGCCGCCGGTCAAAAGCTCCAGCCCGTCCAGCAGCCGCGCATCCGCCGCATCTACCCGATACTCGCCAACCGGCACTGCATTCAAAGGACGGCACCCCGCCGCCGTCTCCCCTTCAAAAAACAAAACGACCCGGCCCCGCTTCAAGGCCGCCATCCAGTTGAGAGGAAAAATGACCCGCAGTTTCAGGTTGATGTCGGCATCTTTTTGCGCCGTTTGCTGCCTGAGTCTCTTTGTGCTGGCCGGTTTCGCCGATTGCAAGCGCGACTCCGGCGGCTCTGCGGCCTGGTGCTTCTGCCGTTGCAACACCCACAAGCCGACCCCGACCGAATGCGCGCACACCATCCCCCGCTGCCGGGAGGGGAGACACGGGCATCGGTTCTCAACATCCACCCGACTCTTGATGAACAGCCCCGCCCGCAACGCCCCGCCCGCCGTTCGCACTGTGCCTTCGAGCATTGGCGGCCTCCATTCCCCGCTCAACACCTCCCTGCTTGCCAGCAAAGCACGGGCTTCCTTCATCGTCTCCCAGCCGGCAATCTCCGCCAAAAACTTCTCCGTCAACTCCACCGTCATAAACGCCCCGCATTTTCCCAAATCTTTATTCCCATCCGAAGAAAAAAGCCGGGAACCGGCAACTGAGCGCCAATCTCCGGCCTTGTGTTTAGATGCAGACAGTGCCGCTTAACGGGCGAGATAGAAGGCGGCAGCCGGCACCGTGTGGGGCGATGTCGCGTTGATAACCGGCTCAAACACCCCCGTTACACTGGCACTGCTGTGCAAAACACCTTTAAAGGTGACGGTTACCGTGCCGTCTGCATTGAGCGCTACCAAGATGGAGGGCGCTTCGGGAACAATCGGCACAATGGCGCGGATTTCATCGGGATGTTTCCCGGAGGCCAGTTCCGCGATTTCGACAACGGACAGTGCGTTGGCAAAAACTGCGAAGTCGTCGAGCAACCCGTGATGGCTTCCCGCTTTGGAGTCTCCATTGGCGCCGATGATTAACCGCACGAAATCGTCTGGCAATGGCGAGGTGTTGATCCGGCTGATGAGCCGCTCGCCATTGATGCAGATTTCCTTGGTGTCGCCTTTTTTCACGAAGGCGAAGTGATTCCATTCTGCCCAGTCGAGTTCATGATCCAGAACATCGACGCTTTGGTCTGTGCGCGTGCCGGCGTTGCAGCATTCCGCTGTGTCGAAATACACCCGGTTGTTGCCCCAAGGCGTATGCGCCGACGCGCCGCACGGCCGTTCGGGCTGGATGGCGACACGGCCCAGAATATGGATTGGTTGGCGATTGCGGTGTTCCACTGCTGCCAAAAGGAGAAGGTAACTCAGTTTTGATCGCTCGCCAATTTGAGCCATTCCACCGGTTCCACTTGGATCAACTGTTGGGCGCTGGTTTCGCCGAAGTCAATGGCTCGGTCGCCGGCGTTTCCGGTTCTGCCGCTGGTGTCTTCCGTATAGGCTGCGCCGCCTTGCAGTTGCCCGACGGCGCTTTGAACCAAGTCCACCACAACGGCTTCATCGCCGGCGTTGTTGAAGTCCCAGTAAGCCAGTAGCCTGTCATCGCTGGTGGTAAAGGACCAAGTGCGCAATTCATCAACACTGCCTTCGAAGTCATCAACACTGCCTTCGAAGTAGCTCAAGCCCGCTTCATAAAACGCTCTTCTCCGCAAAGGGCATGGCCGGTTGGTAGATAATGGTCGTTACGCCGCCGGCTTGGCTCACATTCGCCGGCATGATCGTTTCGTTGAGACTCAGGCTGATGAAATCTAGGTTAATGGGGTGGTCGCGTGCCATCAGTTCGATCCGGATGGAAGCGTCGTTTCGGCGATGCTGCCCGGCTTCGGCAAGACTTTGCGGGCGAAGGCCCTGCCGCCGACAGAGGCCGCGCGATAAGTCTTCAAGCCGCCGGCCGCGTTCAACAGCACTTTGGAGCCGTTGTCTTTGAAAGTGAACAACTCGATGTTGGAACCGCCGCCGCGTTCAAACCAAACCGTTCTGAAAGCATAAACGCCCGCTTCTTCGGCAAACACGGGGAAGCGAGAATCGCTGCTGCCGCGCGTGCCGTAAAAAGCGTCGGCAACCGGTGGCGGCCAGAACACATCGCCCAACCGCCCGGCAACCGTCTCGAACCCGTCATTGCTATTGACGCCGAAAGTCGTGATGCCGGCAGGCAGTTCCACATAATACAGAATCTCCACCGCAAGATCGTCTAGGTTTTCCACCAGGTTCCCGGTGAATCCCGGAATGAAGTTGTCGGGGAAACCATTGTCATCCGAGAAGTTGCCCCGGACTTCACCCGCCCCGTCGAAGTTGACCACTGTCTCGATTTCAAACTCAACGCGCCGTGGCGACGGCCACACTGTCGACTTGAACCGCTTCGTTCTGATGCGCCCGCCAGAGGAAGCCGCGCTTGGAAATGTCCGGATTCACTTTCAAGTCGGGAGTCAACGTCGCATACTCGACCACCGTGAAACTCCAGGAACGCGTCGACTCTGGCAAGACCAGCTCGACCGTGTGCTCGGCCCCGGAAGCCAGCAGAGGGGACGGCGTATAGGAGACGGTGATCGTATCACCGTCTTTGGACACATCGGCCTCCACTGACTCGCCGTTGAGCGTGGCTTGAACCGAACTCTCGTCCACTGTTGTGGCGAAGTTCTGAATGCTCGCCTCGAAGCCGTTGATGTTCCCATTGGCGGAAAGCAAGCGCGGTGCGGATTCGATGTTGCTGGGGTCGATGGACTCCTTTTGAATCAACGAGAAAATGGCGCCGCCGTCAATGGGATCAATGTCGTCGACACTGAAGACATCACCGTTTTGGCCTTCCTTCTGTGTGCTGATGGTGATGGTGTCGTTGGCGGCCAGGTCTTCCAGAAGGAAGACGAGTGTGCTCGATGATTCGTTGTGGCCGTCCTCACTGCGGATGTAGTGGCTCTTGGTCTCCGCGCCCGGCACTTCCGCGCCGTTGACTTCAACCGATATCCGCGGATTGGGACGGGCAGCCGCGCTGTAAAGATTGTCGTGATAGAGCAGCAGATAGCTGCCAGCCCGTCGCACTTGAATGCTGGAGTTGTTGTGCCGATAAAGAGCGCTGTCGATGGCAGCCGGCTCTTCCCAAACCAAAGCGGCCTTCGCATCGGGATTCCAGTTGTCGGGATTGTTGGCGTTGTCCACTGTGATGGCGCTGCTGGCAATCAAGCCGCTGCCAGCGTCAATTTTCTCCAAATAAACGGATGCCTGCTTGTCACTTTGAAGGGACACTTGGCCAGCACGGGCGAGGCGGTAAGTCTGCAAAGTGAGAGTTTTCGTGCCGGAGACTTCGATCACGCCGGCCCAATGCACTGAGGCGCGTGTATGCCCGCTGGCGTTGCGGATGTAGCCTTGCCGGGCGAGGCCGCCGGGAACCACCTCGTCGTCCAGCAATACTTCGAGGCCGGCCGAAGCCCGCTGCACAGTGGCCTGCATGGGAATGTTGACGAACAATACATATGTGCCTGCGCTGAGGCGAATGTCCGCCGAGCCGTCCGAATGGGTGATGCCAGCGTCTTTGCGCGTCGAGGTCCAGCCCAGCTCGGCTGGGTCGTCACCGTCTTCATTGAAGTTCGGATTCAGGTTCGCGCCGCTGATGGGGCCGTCCGAAAGGGCGGCGAACACGGTGCGAGAGTTGTCCACCAGTTCCACATACAAGCTGGCCGATTGGATACCGGTTGCCAGGGCTGCTTGGGCGGTTTTGTGGGCGCGGACTTCGATCATGTCTCCGGCGCTCAGGCCAGCAAGTAGGGCGTGGGCGTGGTCTGAGGTCTCCTGCTGCATGTTGATGTTGCGGGGTTGGTTGCGGATGTAGCCGGAGGAGCCGACAGTGCCCGGCGCTGGCTCGCCGTTGACATACACTTCCAGCGCTTGCGAAGGGCGGTTATCGGCAGTGTTGATGCTGATTAGCGGCATGGTGGCGGCAACGAGGTAATCGCCGTCTTTCTTGACGATGAGCTTGGCCGGGTCGGTAAAGGAATGTGCGAAAGTGTTCGGGTCGATGGAGGACCTTTCCGTCCAACGGATAGCTTTGGGCGTGGCGGAATCCAACACGGTTGAGCCGTCTGCCAGTGTGGAGCCTTGCAGGAAAGCGGCGTCTTTGACGGCTGCGTGCAGCGAATGGCCAGCCAGAACGCCGACGGCCAAAACAACGAGGGAAGTAGTTAATGTCTTCATACCAGATACCAGATACGGTTGATTGGGTTAATGCTTGAAGGACGAGAATAGAGAACCTTCCCTCGCCATCAACCTAAATTTCCTAAAATGCCGAGTGCGGGCTTGGCAGATGTTTGGCTCGCAAGAGCAATTGAAGATTGACAGGATGCAGCCGGCCTTCGCAGGATGGGCAGGGCAGTCAAGGGTAGGTCTTGGGGCGACGAGTGGACGCAGGAACGATTATGGCGGATTCAACGCATTTGACAGGAAACGGCGGCAAACAGAAAAAAAGCCGGCTGAGCATTTACATCTTCGGGGCGATTGTGGTGGCGATTGTGGCGGCTCTGGTGATCCCGGATCAAGCTGCCAAAGTGCACTTGGGCGGCGAGATTTTCCTCAAGCTGCTCAAGATGTTGGTGGTGCCTTTGGTGGTGACGAGCGTGATGAACGGCATCCTCGGCATGGGCGACGTGCGCAAACTGGGCAAGCCGGGTGGCTGCGCAGTGCTTTATTATTTGTGCACGACGATATTCGCTGTGGTGATAGGGCTGCTGCTGATGAACGCGATTCGGCCGGGCGTCGACTCGATGGAAAACACCGTCTTGGAAGAAGCTCGGGCAAAAGGCGGGAGTAAGGCTGCCGCTCGAGAGGAGATTTTGGATGCTCGTCTTCAGGAGACTGGGTTGAATCTGGAAGAACCCGAAGAGCTGAAAGATGCGAAAAAGTATGTTACCGATTTCTTCCCCGGCCTGAAGAGCGAGCCCAAGGAAGTCAGCGCTATTCTCAAGAATCTGGTCTTGATGCTGTTCACGGACAATCTCTTCTCCGCTGCGGCCAATAGCGACCTTCTGCCATTGATTGTCTTTAGCATCATTTTCGCCGGGATGTTGACGACGATGGGC
Organism: uncultured Pedosphaera sp.; assembly: GCA_965214825.1. GTDB lineage: Bacteria > Verrucomicrobiota > Verrucomicrobiia > Limisphaerales > AAA164-E04 > UBA2970. The sequence goes on along the minus strand of OZ243981.1, from coordinate 3,098,295 downwards.
TCGAAGGTCGGGCAGCTGACGACGATGATCCATCAGGTCAACAACGCGCTGCTGACGTTTATCATGCTGTTGATGCGCGTGGCGCCCATCGGCATCTTTTGTCTGGTAGCGGGGCGCTTCGGGGAAGCACAAATGAAAGGCGAATTCGTCAGCGAACTGCAAAAAGTCGGCGGCTATTTCATCACCGTGGTGGGCGGTCTCGGCATTCACGCCCTCATCACTTTGCCTTTGATTTATTGGTTGCTGACTAGGCGCAATCCTTTTGTGTTCATCCGCCATATGTTACAAGCCATTCTGACGGCCTTTTCGACGGCCAGCTCTTCAGCGACGCTCCCGATCACTATGGAATGCGCTCACAAAAATGCCCGCGTTTCCAGACGATCCACTGAGTTCGTCCTGCCGCTGGGGGCGACGATCAACATGGACGGCACGGCGCTTTACGAAGCGGCGGCGGCCATCTTCATCGCACAAGCAATCGGCATGTCTTTGACTCTGATGGATCAATTGCTCATCGCCGTAACAGCCACCCTCGCCGCCATCGGCGCCGCCGGCATTCCCGAAGCCGGCCTGGTAACAATGATCATCGTTTTAAATGCGGTCGGTCTGCCTGTTGAATATATCGGATTGATCCTTTCGGTGGATTGGCTGTTGGACCGTTTTCGGACGGCTGTCAACGTCTTCGGCGATTCCGTCGGAGCAGCAGTGGTGGACAAGGTGATGTCGCGCGACTCTGCGTCGCCCAAATAACGGGCGGCGGATTGGCCTTGCGTCGAGGGGATGGTGCCAGAGGCAGGATTTGAACCTGCGACCAAGGGCTTATGAGTCCCCTGCTCTGCCGCTGAGCTACTCTGGCGCTTCCTAAAATCGGCTGCAAAAACACTTGCGAAAGCGCCCCCTATCGTAGCAAATGGGATTCAACGTGGCAAGCGATTTGTGCGCAATAAGTATTTAGGGGCTTTGATGGTTATGGAGGGCGATTTCGTTCGGGACAAATGGATGGACAGGATTGGGTTTTTTGTTAAGCGGGTGGCGGGCAACGGGTCGAGTGCCTGCGCTTCACCCTGTTAAGCCCGTAAATATTTATCGCGGATTTGTGCGCAACGCTGCGAAAAACTGCAAGAGTGGCTTAGAGACTCGCAAGAGCGGTTCGCAGAACCAACTTCTTCTCTGCGCATCATGCAGGCAGGGAATCGGCTGCAAGCTGTTCTTGCGGGTGCCGGCGCCGCCTCGTTTCTTTACGGCTTTTGGCTCTTTGTGGTCGGGAGTCCCCAACGAATTATCGCACGGGTTTGTGTTGACTGGGCGCGGGGAGTCCGGCTTAATCGGCGGGTTCCCGGCAGTTGGGGATGGGCAGCGATGAAGACTGTTGAGGTTTTAGGCACTCCCTTGCGAGTGACGGCGTGTGATGCGTTGTTGGACTTTTGCCACGAGCGGGTCCGGCGGGCGGGGGTTTTTGCCGTCGATTTTACCAATTCGCATGTCGTCACCATGCGCCGGATGCGGCCAGAGTTTCGGGCTTTGACTTCGTGTTTCGATTATTTTGTGCCAGATGGCATGCCGTTGGTGTGGTGTATGAACGGGGGGCGGGCGCCGTTAGCGGATCGGGTTTATGGGCCTGCGTTTATGCGGGAATGTCTGCAGCGCACGCGGCCGGATTTTCGACATTTTTTCCTGGGAGGAACGGCGGCGTGTTTGAAACTGCTGGAGGCGCGGGCGAAGGCGGCCAATCCCGGCTTGTCTGTGGCGGGGAGGCGCAACGGAGATTTTTCGGAGGCAGAGGAGGCCGGGGTGGTGGCGCAAATCAACGAAGCCTCGCCTGATTTTGTTTGGGTGGGGCTGGGCACGCCCAAGCAGCAGCAATGGATCAGCCGCTGGAAACCGCAGATTCAGCGGGGGGCTTTGCTGGCGGTGGGGTATGCGTTTGATGTTAATGCCGGCACCAAACCGGATGTGCCGCTGTGGATGCAGCGCCGGGGGTTGGGTTGGGCGTTTCGGCTGGCGTCCGAACCGCGGCGGTTGGCGGGGCGTTATTTGCGCTACAACAGTTTGTTTCTGTTTTATTTGCTGTGGGATGGGCTTCGCGGGCGGGCGATTCGCCGAGGGGCGTCTGCTGCGGGAACGACTTCGTGAGGCGCTTGGCCAGCAGTATTGGCGACGGAATCGTTTTCTATGTCTGCAGAGAAGAGCGCCATTGAAGCATCTGCAAAGAGCGCCGGGGCGGATTTTGTTGCCGAACTCAAGGCGCTTTGGGAGCGCCTGCCGCAGAAGCGGGCGGCTGGCGTTTTGGCGCTTGCCTGGCTGGCGCTGTTTCAATTCTGGGGGAATGCGACTTTGGGATACATCGACACGGCGTCGCTTTTTTCGTGGATGTATAATGCTTATACCGCGCCTTTTTCGGAGGACGGCCACGGGCTTTGGATTCCTTTTGTTGTTTTGGGGTTGCTTTTGTGGAAGCGGCGTGAATTGACGGCGCTGCGGCTGGAGCCGTGGCCTTGGGCCTTTCCGGTCTTTGCCGCTTCGGTGTTGCTGCATCTTGTCGGTTTTATGGCGCAACAATCGCGGGTTTCCATCGTGGCGCTGTTTCTGGGACTCTATGCGATTATGGGGCTTTGCTGGGGGCGGGCTTGGTTGCAGCATACTTTTTTCCCGTATTTTCTGTTTGTTTTTTGCGTGCCGATTGGCTCGTTGGCAACGGCGGTGACGTTTCCGCTGCGGCTTTTGGTGACGCAGTTGGCGGTGGGGTTTGCTTCGATGGTGCTGCAAGTGGATGTCGTGTGCGAAGGCACGCAGATTTTTGATCCGGCCAAGTCGTATCAATACGATGTGGCGCCGGCGTGCAGCGGAATTCGGAGTTTGGTTGCCCTCTTTGGGTTGGCGACGGTTTATGGGTTTGTGGCTTACAAGGCGGCGTGGCGGCGGGCGGCGATGATGATGGCCGCGATTCCTTTGGCGGTTTTGGGCAATGTGTTGCGCATTATCATCGTGATTGTGGTGGGGGATGTGTATGGAGAGGCGGCCGGCAAAAGTGTGGAGCAGAAGCTGGGTCTGGCGACTTTTTTTGTGATCGGGATTGTCGGGTTGATGGTTCTCAGCCGCTTTTTGGAAGAGAAATGGCCGACAGTGGCAGAGGGAAATGAAGGTTGAAGGATGGAAAGTTCCGGCGGCGGCGTTGTTGCTGATAGCGGCGGCGGCGGCGTTTTTGTCCTGGTGGTCGGTAAATCAACGGCTGGGCAAGCCGGGGATTCGTACTGTGCCTGCCGGCGGGGAAGGGGCTGTGGAGATTGTGTTTCCCGATGCTGTCCTGGATTACAAGGGAGAAACGCTGCCGGTGAGCGAAGGGGAAAGGGAAGCCCTGCCGCCGGACACAGCGATTGTGAAGCGGTTTTATTGGGCATCGGACCGGGCGGATGTGTATTTGATAGGGTGGTTGCCGGAGGGAGGGGATTCGGCGAAGGAAGCGGGTATGTATCTGGGAACACCGGGGAAGCGCGGGGTTGTTTTAATGAGCGTTTTGATGGGGACGGATCGGACGAGCATTCACAAACCGGAGTTTTGCCTGAGGGGTTGGGGGCTTGAGATTGTGAGGCCAGAGTTGGATGAGGTGAGGGTGAAGGGGCGGGAGCCATATACATTGCCGGTGATGGTGCTGCGGACGGAGAAAGAAATCGACGGCAGGGTGTATCCGGGTTTTTTTGTGTATTGGTTTGTGGCGGACGGCCTGGCGACGGCGCGGCATTGGGAGCGGATGTGGTGGATGGCCAAGGGGCTCTTTGCTAACGGTGAACTACAGCGTTGGGCATATGTGGGTTGTTTGGCGATCACCTTGCCGGGGCAGGAGGAGCGGTGTTTGAGGCGCATGAAGCGGTTTCTCGCCCATGCGGCGCCGGAGTTTCAACCGCGCCCTGAATCGTTGACGGAGCGGATGGCTTCCGAGTGAGATGTTAAGGCGGCAGCGGGAAATTCGAAATGGCTTGTTGCGGATTGCGGACGGGGTGTTATTTACCTTAGGCTTTCTTCTGGCGTATTTTTTACGCTCCAACGACTTGTTATTAGGTTTTTATATCCTCGACTTTTTGACGATTTTCGGCGGCACGCGGGAGATTGAAAGTTTTGAGAGTTTTCTGCCGCTGATTGTGCTGACACTTCCTTTGTCATTGGTGACGTTGCAGTTGGTGGGTTTTTATGACCGGTCTTTGCTGCCGTCCCGGAGCGAGACGGCCTGGCAGTTGTTCAAGGCTTGCACGGTGATCACGGTAGCTGTGGTGTTGGTAATGTTTTTGTTTCGGTTTCAGCTTTCGCGGGCGGTGATTATTTTGTTTGGGGGGATCAGTTTTTTGCTGATGATGGCAAAGGAAGAGGCGCTGCGGCGTTATACGGATTCGAAGATCGGCCGGGCGCAGTTTCGGCAGCGGTTCATTCTCATCGGGACGGCGGAGGACACACAAAAGCTCCATGAGGGGACGCTTAAGGAGGCGAAGGCGAATTTGCAGATTGTCGCGGAGCTGGATGTGAACCGGGTTTCGCTGGAGGAGTTTTTGCGGCGACTGCACGAGCATTCGGCCAACGGGGTGATTCTGTCGGCCAAGCACACTTTGTTCGGCCAGGTGGAGAAGGTGATTCAAGCGTGCGAGCTGGAAGGGGTGGAGGTGTGGATGTTGGCGGATTTTTTCCATACGGAAATCTCGCGGACGATTTTGGACGATTTCAATGGGCGGCCGATGATGGTGTTTCGGTCGGCGCCGGATATCTCCTGGCAGGCGGTCGCCAAGCAGAGCCTCGACAAGGTCGGCGCTTGCGCGGCGTTGGTTCTCTTTGCGCCGGTGTTGGTTTTTTGCGCGGTTTGCATTCGGCTCACTTCGCCCGGCCCTGTTCTCTTCCGCCAGCGGCGCAGTGGTCTCAACGGGCATCCCTTCACCATGTTTAAGTTTCGGTCGATGGTGAACGATGCCGAGCAGCGGCAGCGCGAGCTGGAAGATTTGAACGAGATGGAAGGGCCGGTGTTCAAGCTGTCGAAAGACCCGCGGGTGACGTGTATCGGGCGGTTTTTACGGCGGCGAAGTTTGGACGAATTGCCTCAGTTGTTCAATGTGTTGAAGGGGGAGATGAGTTTGGTGGGGCCGCGTCCTTTGCCTGTGGATGAAACGTTGCAGTTCAATAATTTGGCCTACCGCCGGCGGCTGAGCGTCAAGCCCGGGCTGACATGTCTTTGGCAGATCAGCGGGCGCAACGAGATGAGGGATTTTCAGGAATGGGTGCGGCTGGATTTGGAGTATATCGACAATTGGTCGCTATGGCTGGACTTGAAGATTCTTTTGCGGACAGTGCCGGTGGTTTTGCGTGGAACGGGCGCCAAGTGAAACTTCCAGGCGTTCTCCGACATTCCCCGAAGCGCCGGGCGGGCCGCTCGAAATAGCCTTGCCGCTCGACAGGCGCGGCGTCCCGGAAAAATACGGAGGCGCCGGGCGGCGAAAGCGGAATCCGTTTTTTCTGTTTGACCTTTCCCTTGAAATCCGTTAGTTACCGTCTTGGGCTTTGCAACCGGAGGCGGTTAGGCGGTTTTCCAGCGCCGATTTGGGGTTGCCTCGCCGGGAAAGAACAGCGGACATTTGTTATGAAGCCAAAATCGTTTTTGGGGATCGACTTCGGGGCCGGTGCCTTGAAGATCGCCGAGTTTGAGCCGACGGAATCGGGCGGCCTCTGCCTTTGCGCTTTCGGCTCCTACCCGCTTGGGTTGGCCGGGGCGCAGGAGGCCGCCCGCGAAGGCGCCATCAAAAAAGCCCTTCAATTCCTGCTGGCGGAATACGGATTCGCTTCCCGGGACATCACCGTCTGCGCCCCCGGCTTCCACGTCTTCTCGAAATTCGTCAAACTGCCGCCGGTAGATTCTTCCAAGGTAACGCAGATCATTCAATACGAAGCGCAACAAAATGTTCCTTTTCCTTTGGAAGAAGTGGTCTGGGATTATCAAATTCTAGGCACGGCGGGTGGCGGTGAGCTGGAGGTTCTGCTGGTGGCGATTAAAACCGAGCTGGTCGAAAAACTGTTCAAAACGGCCGAGTCGAACAACCTCCTGCTCAACCTCGTCGATGTGGCATCGGCGGCCTTGTGCAACGCTTTTCGCTACAACTACGGCGACCTGGAGGGCTGCACCATGCTTTTGGATATCGGCGCCAAGACGAGCAACCTGCTCTTCTTCGAAGGCGGCAAGGTCTATTCGCGCAGCATCAACATCGGCGCCAACGCCATCACCCAGGAATTTGCCAACGAATCGAAAATCCGCTTTCCCGACGCCGAGCGGTTCAAAATCGACGAAGGCTTCGTTAGCCTGGGCGGTGCATATGAAGACCCGGACAACCCCCGGCAGGCGCAAATCTCGAAAATCGCCCGCCAGGTTATGACCCGGCTACACATCCAGGTCAACCAAACCATGCAGTTTTATCGCAGCCAGCAGGGCGGCTCGGCGGTGCAAAGGCTCTTCCTGGCGGGGGGCGCTTCGATCATGCCCTACACCGCCCAGTTCTTTGCGGAAAAGCTCAACATCGAAGTCGAGTATTTCAATCCCTTCCGCGCCATCCAGATCGACCCCGCAATCAACCTGGAAGAATTGGCCAAAGTCGCCCACTCCTTCGGCGAGACCGTCGGCCTAGGCTTGCGCCGAGTCGTTCAATGCCCGGTGGAACTCAACTTGATGCCCAAGTCCTCCCTTCAGAGGCAGGAGTTCAACCGGAAGAAACCTTACTTCGTGGCCGCTGCAATCATCCTAGTGCTGGCTGTGGTCTTGTTCGGCGGGATTTTCTCCCTAGTGGCGCAGGCAAAGAAGAAAGGGGTTGCGGATTTGGAAGAAATGACGCAGCCCTTGCAAATGGCGCTGGACCGGCTCCAGCCCGAAAAAGGCACGTTGGACCGCCGAATGGAAGAAGTGCAAGAACTGACGCGATTCATCCACGAACGCTATTATTGGACAAAGATATTGGCCGGTATTCGCGCGGCCCTGTTAGAGGCGGAACACGAAACCCGAAAAGCGCTGAGAGGCATCGCACAGACAGGCGTTTGGATCGTTTCCCTCACACCAGACAATCCCGAACTGGGCGCGTATTTGACCGACACCGAGATAATCGAAGACGATGAGGAGGAGGATACACAGAAGGCCATGATGATGGATTGGGAAATGATGAAGCGCTACGGATACGATCCCGGTATGATGGGCATCGGCATGACAGGAGAAGATAAAGGAGAAGAGGACGAAGACGAGGGGATGCTGTCGCGCTTGAAACTCGTCTGCAATGGAGTGAACCGAATCGATATCGACAGGAATGCGAATAATCAGTTGGCACACAAAGTGCTTGCTGCCCTGCGTTCCCAGACGACACTCTTCGATCCCGAAAAAACCGATTTTACTGCCGACAGCGAACTGCCAGTCGTCAGCGAATCCGAGAGCACATTTCAATTTAAAATCACAATTCAATTAACCAATCCATTAGAACTTTGAAGCTATGAACTGGGTCAAAACCAATCTTCAATTGGTCTTATTCGGCGGGGTTATCTTAGTCCTGCTGGGTGCCGCAGGATGGTTTCTCTACACACAAATGGAAGCAGAGAAAGCCGCCCAAGCACGCCTCGACCAGGGAATCAGGGATTTAAACCGCCTGAAAAACCACGATCCACATCCCATCGGCGATCCGAGTCAAGGCATTGAAAACATCGAGAACATCAGGCAAGAGCAGAAGAGGATTCAAAAAGAACTTCTCGAACCAATGCGGGAGGCCTTCAAACCATTCGCCTTCCCTAGCCCTTTGGATCCTCCCCGCTTCAAGAGCTTGCTGGAAGAGCGAATTGCCGCCATGCAGAAAGCGGCCCACGCGGCGGGAACAAAGCTACCCCGCGACAATATCAACTCCGAGGAATACAGTTTCTCCTTCAGCGATATTCGGCCGAAGCTCAAATTCGATCTAGAAACACTGCAGCCGCTGGCCTTTCAGTTGGTGCAAGTGGAATCCCTCTGCCAGGTGCTCTTCAATTCGAGAATCCATGCGCTCAAAAAAATCAGACGCCCCGAAGTGAAGGCCGAAGAAGACGCCGAAGAGGAGGAAGACGGTTATGGTAGCGATTTTGAAGATGAAGAAGAGGAAGACGGTTATGGTAGCGATTTTGAAGATGAAGAAGAGGAACAACTGGCCTCCAGTGCAAATCCCTACGCTCAATACTATCCCCAAATGATGATGGGCCATAATAATCCTTTCGGTGTGAAGACTTCTATGGGATCGTTGAGCAGCGATTATATCAAAGAAACACCGACGACAAATGAAGTTACCGGGGCGGTTCTTTATCCGTTTCTGTTGCGTTTCCAGTGCTTCAGCAAAGAGCTTTCTGATGTAATGACCGGCCTGAACAACAGCGACCACTTTTTCCTAGTGAAGTGGATAGCGGTTGATCGAGCGGATTACAACAGCCAATTGAATTTTAATACCTCGCATTTGGATTATAGAGACAATTACGGAGGCAATTCTTATAGCGAGAATCCCTATAACACGAGCCGATACAGGATGGGCCTGCCAGAGATGCCGGGGATACGATACAGTGGCAGCAGTTCCTATAATGCCTCGACGGATAAGGATTTGAGGGAAAAACCGTTAACGGTCAATATACTGGTTGAGGTAATCTCCTTTCCTCCGCAGGTTGAGCAACCTGAAAGCATTAATCCTTTATCGGCCGGCACGTATTCTGGAGCAACCAGGTTCTAACAGATGGAGTTCCTCAAGAAACATTACGAAAAGGTGATTCTTAGCGTTGTGCTGCTGTTATTGGCGGCAGCAGCGATTTATTTGCCCTTTCGGGTCGAGGCGGTGAACCGGAATATCGAGGATGAAATCCGGCATGGGCGGCCGAAGATTTTTGAAGAGCTAACGACGAAAACCAATGAGGCAGCTCTCATCCGAAGCAAAAGAAAATTGCGAGTCGAACTCTCCAACCCTCAACACAATCTCTTCAATCCAGTGGGCTGGTTCCGGGGCAAGGACGGCCAATTGCGCAAGGATCCGTTCTACGGTCGGAAAGGGCCGGAAGCCTTGGTGGCCGTGAAGATCAACCCGCTTTATTTCCTGATTGAGTATGATAAGTTCGCTCAAGAAGAAGGCAATGAGATTAAGTATTCCTTTGGAGTCACGCAGCAAGCCTCCCAAGACAAGTCGAAGCGCCGCCGGCGAACGCGGGAAGTGCAGTTGGGCCAGGGAAGCGATCTTTTCGTCCTGAAAGAAGTGAAAGGGGCGCCGACGCGTCCGTCTGGTTTTGTGCTTCACCTCCGGGGGGGCAACCGTGAAATTCAGCTCAGCCAGGCCAGCAGCAACGATCAAAAGCTGTCTTATTCGGAAATTGCCGGATACACCGTGGATCTCGTTTACCCTCCCGACAAGGGAAGAAAATTCGACGCCAAACGAAGAGGCGACAGAATTAAAATTGAGAAGAAATGGTATGAAATCGTCGTCGTCTCGGCCAATGTAGTCGTTATCAAAGACGTCCAAACAACCAAACAAACGACGATCCGCGTCAATGCGTCTGAGTAATGTTTAATCGTATAGGTCCTGAATTGAAAGCAAGCCAAATTATGCTACGTGCGTTTAGAACAATGATGAATTTGACGGCGGTGATAGCCGCTGTCTCAGCGGCCACCGGCCAATCCGTCCAGACTCTGGTTCAGGATGAAATTGTGCGTCGGGAAGAAGCTTTGATCGTCCTGCGGATGAAACTCGAACAGGCCGAGTCTCTCAAAAACAAGGGGGAGCTTGTAAAAGCCTCGCTGATGTATGAAGAAGCTGTGCGTCAGCTAGAGATCGTGGGCGAGATTCCCGAAGTGGAAAATGAGCGCGACCGCGTCTTGAAAGGCATGTCCATCGTCCGCCTCCGGTTGGCCAGCCTGGAGCAGCGCAGCGGCAGACTCGTCGAAGCCAACAGAGAAGTCTCCAGAGTGTTGAAACTAAATCCCAAGGATGAGGCGGCGCTTCAATTCAAAAAAATCAACGACAAATTGCTGGACGAAAATCGCGGCAAAATACCCAGCAAAGAGACGCTTTCTCTCATGCCGGAGTTGATGGAAAAGAAAATTGCAGCTTCCACTTTGGTCAAAGACGCCCAACTGCTATTGGAAGCCAATCAACTGGAAGAGGCCGAGGAGAAATTGTTGCAGGCCGCCCGGGATGACCCGGAAAACAAAGCTGTCTGGTACTACCGGTCGATTTTGGCGGAGAAGAAATTTGATCGGGAAGTTCGAAAGCGGGAAATCCACTCCAAGAATAAATTGGTTGATGTGGAGAAGGCTTGGTCGCCGCCTTTGCAGCGCCATCAATTGCCGGAGCCAAACCCATTCGCCCGCACGAATCTGATTCATACCAGCCCGAGGCGCCAAATCATCCAATCGAAGTTGGAGCGCATTATGGTTCCGGAAGTGCTCTATGATGGCCTGCCGTTGAGCGAAGTCGTCAAAGACCTTGTTGCCAGGGCAAGGGATGGAGACCCGGAGCCGGATGAAACAAAGAAAGGAATCAACTTTTTGATCAATCCAAAACTAGACAACCGGCCGCTTTCTCTCAACCAATTCAATCAGGATCCGTTCAATCAGGCTCCGCTCGGCCAATTCAACCAGGGGGGCATTGATCCGGCTACCGGATTTCCGTTCCAGCAGCCGGGGCTGGTGGAAGAGATCGATCTTTACAACGTCAACATCCATATCAATCCCGCGCTGCGAAATGTGAAATTAAAAGAAGTGGTGGACGCCGTCGCCCTTGTCGCAGACACGCCGCTCAAGGTTTCGATTGAAGATTGGGCGGTGGTTTTTTCAAGGCTCGTTGAAAATCCCGAACCGCTTTATATACGGCGTTATCGTGTGGATCCAAACACCTTCATTCAGGGATTGGAAGGGATAACGCCCAACTTCTTTGTGGATTCCTTTGTCGGCTCGGTGGGTTCCGGCGGCGGGGGCGGTGGCTTCGGCGGCGGGGGCGGTGGCTTCGGCGGCGGGGGCGGTGGCTTCGGCGGCGGGGGCGGTGGTTTCGGCGGCGGGTCTTTGGCATTGGGTGTGGATCCTCTCGGCGGGTTCGGCGGCGGAGGCTTCGGCAGCGGTGGCTTTGGCGGGGCTGGCGGTGGTTTCGGCGGCGGGGGTGGTGGTTTCGGCGGCGGGGGCGGTGGCTTCGGCGGCGGGGGCTTTGGTGGGGCTGGCGGTGGCGGTTTCTCCGGTGTTTCCCGAGTGACTTTGATGCAGGATTTGCAGGTTTTGGTGCGCAATTTTTTTGCAGCGGCGGGAGTGGATTTCACCACAGGGCAAATCGGCGGTGCCGGCGGTTTGGGTGGCGGTTTTGACGGCGGAGGCTTCGGCGGGGCTGGTGTTGGCGGCTTTGGCGGGCAGCCGGGGACGGATGGCAAGGCGGTTTTTTTCAATGACCGGACGGGTATTCTGTTTGTTCGGGCAACGATGACGGATTTGGACATTATCGAGCAGGCCATTGCTGCTTTGAACGAATCGCCGCCGCAGTTGACGATCGAAGCCAAGTTTGCCGAGTTCACACAGGATGACAGCCGCGCTCTTGGCTTCGACTTGCTGTTGGGCAACGTGTCCATTAGCAGTGACCGTATGGGGATTCAGGGCGGAACCGCGCCTTCCATGAACGGCGCCGACCCGCCTAATACGATCTTCCCGTCCACCGGCGGTGTGCCAACGGTTTTTCCGAACCCCACAGGGGATCAGTTGCTCACCAGCGGATTGCGCAACTTCGGCGCCGATGGCGGGCCGTTTCCGACTTTGGCGACGATGACGGGCATTTTGACGGACCCTCAGTTTCGAATGGTGATTCGGGCTTTGGAAAGGCGAGGGGGGGTGGATGTTCTGGCAGCGCCGACACTCACCACTTTGAGCGGGCGCCAGGCGACAATCAAAGCGAACGACATTCAATTTATTGTGGCCAGCAGCAGTGCCAACCAACAGGGAGCGGCTGGCGGCGCGGGCATTACTCCCGGCGTTGGCGTGGGGATTGGTGGTGGCAATACGCCGATTGGAACGACGATTCAGCCGCAGACGGCGCCGCTGCCGGTCGGGCCGACGCTGGATGTGATTCCATATGTCTCGGCGGATGGTTTTTCCATTCAGATGACGCTTCTGCCTTCCTTGGTGGAGTTTGTCGGCTATGACGATCCGGGGCCGTTCACCATCATTGCCCAGGGCGGCGCCGGTTCTACCGTCGGCCCTTCTTTGGTTGCCCAATTGCCTTTGCCGCGCATTCGAGTCCGGCAAGTGATGACCAGTTGCGTTGTGTGGGACGGCCAAACTGTGTTTTTGGGCGGGTTGATGGCCGAGAATGTTCACAAAACTAAGGACAAGGTTCCGGTTTTGGGCGATCTGCCTTTTCTCGGCCGCTTTTTTCGCAGCGAATCGTTCTCTACCCAGAAGAAGAATCTGGCGATTTTCGTGACGCCCAAGATCATTGATCCTGCCGGCAACCGGGTGCATACGGAGGACAATCTCCCATATGTGCCCGACACGGTAATGCCCCAGGAGATTCCCTTGAGTTATTAGATTCAGCAGTCGGCAATGATTCGTGCGAAGTTGAAAATGAGATGAAAATTTTACCGGATTGGTTGAAAGAAAGGCACGATTCTTGCTGTCAAAAATCAGCTTCGGCAACTGCTGCCGATCAGGGTTTGGCTATCGTTCAGGGAAAGACGGAAGCGACCGCGGGAGAGGCTGATTTTGAATGATTCGAGTTTGTGATGCAGTTGATTTGAATGGAAGCGCCCATGAAATTGGATAGAGGACGATACATATCTGCTTTAAGAGCGGCGGCATTCTGCTTGTTGGCAGTAGCCGGTTTCGTTTGGTCGGAGAAATATCTGGAGGCGTCGGTCGAAAGGTTGGGCGGCGAGTATTCCGTTTTGGGGCGGCAGGTTGGCGACCAGTTTTTCTCCAAGCTCGCTCTGAATGATTCGGGCGGTTATTTGGTCTGGCAGGACAACAATGTGGACGGGGACGGTTTGGGCATCGGCGCGGTGGAGCTGGATGCGAACTTCAATACCGTCCGTGGTGCTTTTCGTGTGAATCAGGAATCCCGAGGGGATCAGCAACGCCCGGTAGTGGCCTTGCTGGCTGACGGCAGCGGGGCCTTCGCTTGGGAAAGCGATGGAGACATCAGAATCCGTTTTGTTAATGTTAACGGCGTTTTTACCGCCCCGGAGCAAACCGCCAACACTTACCGCCGCGGTTTGCAGCGAGACCCTGCTGCAGCGTCTTTGGACAACGGCAATGTGGTTGTCGTGTGGGGAAGCACGGGGCAGGACGGGAGCATGCAAGGAGTGTTCGGCCAGATGTTTAATCCTCAAGGCAGTAAAATCGGCAGCGAATTTCAGGTCAATCAATCGACGCCTTTCAATCAGCGGAACCCTTCGGTGGCGGCCCTGGAGCAAGGCAATTTCATAGTCAGCTGGATTTCCGAGCAGTTGACAGCATCGGCCAGCGGCGAGGAGGAATTATCGATTGTGGGCGGCGAACGTTATCGGGTGAGCGTTTGCGGCCGCGTGTTCGACGGGAGCGGCAACGGATTGACCGGTGAATTGTTATGGGGCGATCCGGCGATGATTGACGCCAATCCCACAGTGGTGGCGATTGACGGCGGTTTCATGGTTCTCACGAGTGGACACAACAATGCCGAGAAAGCCTTGAACCGGTCAGAGTTGCGAAACGGTTGGGATATCTACGGCCAGACATTCGACTCCAAGGGAACTCCCCGGAATGAGCGCTTTATTGTGAATGAGACCACTGATAACGATCAAATATTTCCAGCGGTGGCAAGCGTCGGCGGCTCCGCTTTTGTGACCTGGACAAGCGCCGAGCAGGATGGTCATCGCGAAGGCGTGTTTGGGCGCGTCATTCATCCGCAAACTCCACTGGAAGCGTCCGCTGAATTCCTCATCAACACGGAGATATTCAACAAGCAACTATTTCCGACGGCGGCTGGTAGCGGCGGCCAGGCGCTGGTCGTTTGGGCCGGTTTCAGTGGCGGGCGCGACAGTTTCGATTTGAAAGCCCAGAAATACGCTTTCGACGACGGCCAACCGAGAACAGAAGCGCCGTTTGTCTTCGGCGCGGGTTTCTGGTCACTGGGTGTCAGTTGGGTGGCGGTTGAAGGGGTGGAAGCATATGAAGTTTATCTGAACGGCATAGCCACGCCGGTCGTGATCAACGAGAACGCCCACACCTTCACGGGACTCAACGCGGGTGCCGAATATGCCGTGCAAATTGCCTATATCTTCCCTGATGGCAGCCGGTCAGCCAAATCCCCTCCCGGCGTTGCCCGCACTTGGGGGCGCGATGAGAATGCCGACGGTCTCCCGGATGATTGGCAGCGGTCTTATTGGGGAGATTCGCTGAGGGATTGGCCCGACGGTAGCTTGGATTCGGACGGCGACGGGGCCAGCAATTTCGATGAATTGCGGGCGGGGACAAATCCGTCTGATGCGGCCAGCCTGCTTCGGACTGAGATCGTTCCTGCCGGTCGGGGCTGGCGCTTGCGATGGAACACGCAGCCGGGCGGCTTTTATCAGGCGCAGGTATCCACCGATCTCCGTTTGTGGTTTGACGCCGGAGCGCCACGTTTGGCGGTGGATATCTTCGATTCTATTCCCATCGGTAACGATCAAGGCATTGCTGTTTACCGCGTGTTGCGGTTCAAATAATTTTGTAGAACTGACTTTACGATGAGTGGATTTGTTCAGAAATTGTTCGCGGTCTTGGCCCTCCTCGCCGGGGCAGAGTCGTTAGGCGCTTTCTCGCTTCTCGGCCCTCAGCCGCCGTGGCAGACGACTCAGTTAAATTACCAGCCGGATGCTCCCGGTCCCTTCTCCTCCGTCGGTGCCGGAGGTGTTATGAACATCCATGAGGAATACCGATGGAATGTGCCAGTGCTCTACTATGGTTTCACCGCTGAGTTCCTCACCTATTTCGGTCAAAAAGGTGTGGAGGCAATTGAAGAGGCAGTGGCAATAATGAACGCGCTTCCTTCTATGGAAACTGTCAATTTGGACGATTATCAAACAGAGTCAGCGCGAGTCAACTTGCGGGCGCAAGCGTTGGGGTTGACGGATGTCAAGTCCTTGGCCTTGTCCACGATTCTTCAGGCGCGTGGGCTGGCCAATCCCACCCGTTATGTCTTTACCCTGCGCAACCGCTATGTGATCGAAAACATTCCCTATTATCATGTAGTCAAGAGGAATTTTGATCCGGTAACTTTGCGTCCCAGTTCCTATATCAACGGCACTTTGTGGACTTACGACGGTATTATCGAAGGAGATGGCTGGACGGTGATCAACCGATTTCCGGTAGATCCGCTGGAGCGATTTTTCCCCCGGACATTGCCGGTTGTCGGAGAAGATGCTCTCCCGGATGGAGTTTACTGGACGCAGTTGACAAGAGACGATGTTGGGGGGCTGAAACATATCTACCGCACTTCCAACTTCAACCCGGAGAACAGCATTCCGGGCGTCTCCGCCGGAGCCGCCGCTGCTGTCGTGGATTCGACAACAGAAGGGGGGCAGACTGGAGGCTTTCCGGGCACCGACGGCATCTTTGATTTTCCCGGCAGCAATGCCGGCGGTTCAGGGAATGGGCTGTTTGATTTTCCGTTTGTTATCGGGACGCCCGACTCTGCCGGCCCGTTGGCGCCGCCGGCGACTCGAGGCGGCATCGATCGCATCCTGATGGTGCGCTCCAACTATGACGCGCTTCTGGGCGTTTATTTTGAACCGCTATCCTACCGTTATAGAGAGACGGTATTGACCAACAACAACATCGGTTCCCGCGCCTTGACCCGCACAGTAACACAGCCCGATTTTATCTTTGACGCGCGCGATATGCAGGGCGGAGATGGCACGGAAGCTTGGGTTGGTTTTGAGGTGGACACCTCTTGGTCCAACAGCGACGCCCTTCTGGATGGTAATAGTGGCGACGATTTCGGTCCCGGTGTATTCCTACCGCCGTTTCGCCTGACATTCAACACTGCGGGAGAGGCATATCTCAATTCTCAAAACCCGTTTTTTGAGAATGACAGTGAAGAGACAGCCACCCGACTGATCACTTGGGGATGGTTCGACGGCAGCACTAACGATCCTGTCGTCTTTCCAGTAGGTGCCTCGATTCTGGATTTGGAAGAGCGAGTAGGGCGCGGCCGGTAGAAGACAGATAACAAATTGTTTACTTTGTGAGAATGATGATGAAAGGATCACTATTTTTGTTTGGGTTGCTGTGCATTTCGTTTGCTGCAAACCTTCGGACGCAACCGGCGGCGCTTTACGAGAACACGGGGATTGTGGATTTCTCCAATCCACCTGTCGTTGATGCGCTTGCGTTTGTAAATTCCGGGTCGTTTACTATTTCTTCGACACTTCCGTTTGATACATTGAATACATTGCACTTTACAAACCGGGGTTCCATATCTGGTTCCATCGGTTTCAATTTCCAGCATATCGCGCCTAGCGGAACCCGCAGTTCGGCATTGAATTTCGTGAATGCTCCGGGGGCGGAGATCATTGTGGAATCCTCGGAATTTTCTTCTTTTTCTCCTTTTCTTCTTTTTTCTGATTCTCCTTCTCCTTCTTATCTTCTCATTGCTGCTTCCAATGTAGTCAACTCCGGCCGACTGCAAGTGTCGGCGTCGGGGTTGATTCAAATCGAGGGGGACAATGTCGATCTGTTCAACGGCGGATTCGAGGTGGAACCGATTGCGGGGTTAGGATCGATCATCGGCTCAACCAATTTTTACCCGGACACGGCCATTCGGGATGTTTATTGGGGCGGGATAACGAATCTCATTGCGGACACCTCCGAGGTTGTGTTGGGAACTGAGCCTGCGCTTTTGGTTCAAACCCCGCCGCATAGGGTTACGAACGCGTTTCCTCTAGTCTATTTTGAACAGCTCTCGCTGGCGAATCCCGCAGCATATGCCATTTCGAACGTCTTTTCAGATACCAATGTGGTTGTCCAGGGAATTTTCGCTTTGTCCCCTCCCGGAATGGATATTTCCGCAAGGTTCTCCGTCAGCCCTTTGACTAATACATTGAACACGGCGATGGTGGAACTCACAACCAGCCTGACGAACGTCGTTAACGGGGGATTGGATACGGCTACCCTTTATCTAATAGACCAATTAGCATGGAGCACGAATCATACCCAATTGCAAAACGTGTCTGACGGAACTTATCGCCCGGCAGTTTACGAAGTGAGCCGGGTGCCTCCGTTCGAGTGGTTTTTCGGCAACGTTCCCCAGGACTTGGAAATTAGTTCGGAACTCTTCTATGGGCCGACTTATAGCAACACCATCACCACCAACCTCTATGCCGCTTATAGTGCGGAAGTTGACAACTTGATCACCCGGCCGCCGCTTTTGATTCCCGGTGCCTCCGTCCATGAATGGCCGGGGCGCATCGAGATCAACGCCGGCAACTTGGACCTCAGAAACGCACGATTCCGTGGCGAAGGCATCATTACTATCAACGCAGAACATCTAATTAGCAGTGCTGGTGCGGTGGTGGATGCGGAAAACCTCAGCTTTAATCTGGCTTCGACCAACGGCATGTTAGATGTGCGCGATGTCGGCAGAAACACAGTCGAGCGATTTAACGGAACCCTGCAAATGTTCAGCATGGTCTGGACGAACCAGAATACCGTAATAGAGGAATCGGATGAACCACCCCCGCCGCCGGAGCCGGGTGAGCCCGAACCGCCGGAGCCCACTCCCACCTTGGTGACAAATATGTTCAACATCTTTCATCATATTCTGGTGGTGGACGCACGGGGTTTGCGGACGCAAGTTCCGGCATACACGCACGATTTCGCTGCCAATGGCACCAATGTCATCATCCGCGACTCCATGCAAATTGTGCGTTCCTTCAAGTCGGATGCACGGAATTTGGAGATAGAAGGAAACCTCAGTCTTTACGGCGAGATCGTCAACATTGGGGTGACCAATTTTCCCAATCTGCGGGAGTTGACCATCAACGGTTCGCTGGATGTGCCCGTTCACGTGGTCTTCGGCTTCGATGCCGAGAGTTCTCTGGAGCGCTTTGTCAACCGCGGGGCGCTCACGGCTTTCAACCCGAAAATCGCCGCCGATTATTTTGAGAATGCGGGTGAAATCACTGGTGGCGGCAATGTAGAAATCCGAACGCAGACGGCCAAGCTAGACGGTGGCAATATTGTTTCGGGGCGCGATATTCTATTGACCGGCCGGGATGTCAAAATCCGAGATGCGGAGATTGCCAGCGGCCAAAGGCTGGTGGTGGATGTAAGCGAGCGGTTGGCGGACAGTGGGCCGGGTTCGGGCAATGTGTTGAGCCTCGGCGGCGGGCTGATCATGCGAACGCGGCCTGCGGCTGGCGATTTGCTGGGAACCGCTGTCGAAAGTACGATTCCCCGGTTTACCCGAATTGATCATATGTGGGCGGCTGAAGACCGGGGAGCCGTGGCTGCCGGCTTCGAGAATAACGCGGCGCTTGGGAGGTTACTTCTCGCCGTTCCAAGAGGCAGTCAGGCGCGGTTCTCGCCGGCCGGCTCTCCGAGCGCTCTCTATGTCGATTTGCTGGAGTTGCGGAGCGCGTTGACCAATAATTGGCGGGATGCGTTGGTGATCGACGAAGGGATGACGCTTTACTTTGCAGCGGCCAACCTTCCTGTCGAAGAGCTTGACGGAACTCGGTTGAGAGGGGCTGACGGAAGGCCGGGAGGTTGGTTGCGCTGGGTTCGCAGTTATGCGGGAGAGAACAGTTCGGTTGATATTTTGGACGGAAAGACCGGGCAGACGATTCGGGTCAACCGTGGGCTTCGCGATAGTTTGACGATTGATTCCGACGGCGATGGAACGGCCAACGGGGTTGATCCGACGCCTTTTGACGGCGTCACCTTGACGGATTTGGATGTCGATTCCAGTGCTGGACCGACGCAAGTCCGCATCTCTTGGATGGCTGCCGCCCAAACGGTTTATCGAGTGGAATATCGATCAGGCGTCAGAAGCGGTGATTGGAATCTGCTCCGGTCGGTGAGGAATGACGAGAACAAGCGCCGAAGAATGACGGTGACGGATGAAGCGGCAGCGGGAGCCGAATCTCGCTTCTACCGCGTCACTTACCAGCCTCAATAGAGCAGGGCGTTGTTTCAAAACCGAGATGCGGCGCTTCCATTCTCCTGTGAAACATTGATAAGAAGATGAGGAAATTCACGGCAACGGGATTGTTGGCTTTGGGGGCATTGGTTTCTGCCCTTTCCTTTGGCGAGCAGGCTGCGCAATGGGCGACGGTCAACGGGCATCGCGTTCATCCAGACCGGCTGATGGTAAAGTTGAAGCATGATGACCCGGTCAGCCGCGCCAGGGTGGACCGGCTGTTGCAGCAAAAGGGGTTAGCGGTGCGTTATAGGTATTTGCTGGTTTCAGGGCTTTGCCTGTTGTCGGCGCCCTCCGTTCAGGGTTTAGCGCCAGGGCAACAAAGGCAGCGGGCGCTTGCCCAAAGAGAACGGGCGCTTGGGGAATGGGTTCGAGAGCTTCAGCAGTCCGGCTTGTTCGACTATGTAGAGCCGGATTATGTGGGGCGGGCATTTCTGGTTCCAAGCGATAGAAATTTTCATGACGGCCGGCTCTGGGGGTTGAACAACACAGGATCGCCTGAAATTGATATTGAGCCTGAACAGGCTTGGGATATCACCACCGGATCGCCCGATGTAATTGTGGGCGTGCTAGACACCGGCGTGCTTTACACCCATAACGAATTGACGGATCAGATGTGGACGAATCCGGGCGAAATTCCCGACGATGGCATCGACAATGACGGGAACGGTTTTGTGGACGACGTCTTCGGCATGAATGCGGTTTCCGACAGTGGCAATCCTCTCGATGACGAAGGCCACGGAACGCATGTTGCGGGCACCATTGCCGCGGCTGCCAATGGCGGCGGCCCGGTGGTTGGCGTTGCTTGGGATGTCCGCATCATGGGATTGAAGGTTCTTGACAGCGGTGGTTTTGGATCGGGTTCCGATCTCATTCAGGCCTTCGAGTACGGTGTAGATCACGGTTGCCGGGTGATCAACGCCAGCTTGGGGGGGTATGGATACAGCCAAGCTCTGTTTGATGCCATTGCCGAAGCGAAACAGAGAGGCGTCTTGTTCGTGGCTGCTGCTGGGAACAGCGCTCTAAAC
The DNA here is from genome assembly GCA_965214825.1 of uncultured Pedosphaera sp. Classification (GTDB taxonomy): domain Bacteria; phylum Verrucomicrobiota; class Verrucomicrobiia; order Limisphaerales; family AAA164-E04; genus UBA2970. The sequence continues at coordinate 3,078,080 of OZ243981.1, read as the reverse complement.
ACGGATAATTTCCCCTCTTACCCGGCGAATTACAATTTGGACAATGTGATCAGTGTGGCGGCGATGGATCGCTACGGCCAGTTGGCGGACTTTTCAAACTTCGGGAGCAAGACTGTCCATATTGCGGCGCCTGGCGTCAATATCCTTTCACTCGGCATTGGCGACGACGATGATTATACGGAGAATAGTGGCACGAGCATGGCCTGTCCGCACGTTGCGGGTGTTGCGGCGCTGGTGTTCTCTGCCTTTCCTGGATCGGCTCCGGAAGATGTGCGCACGCGGATTACCAAATCCGCAATCCCGATGGATGCTCTTTTCGGGAGAGTGACTTCAAACGGCCGGTTGAGCGCGATCGGCGCCCTGGGTGTTACAGGTGATGGGGCTCTCGAAATGACGGTGAACCCGCCGTCGTCTTCTGTGATCCAAATCGGATCCAAGGTGACGGTGGTCGTTCGCGTGTCGGATGTTTTCGGCGTGCCAAATGCGGTTGTCACCGGAGCGCTGCCGGACGGGAACACTGTCGCGTTCAGCAATGATGGCGAGGTGCCGGATGTGTTGGCGGGCGATGCGCTTTACACAGCCGAGTTGACGATGCCGGATGCGCCCGGGGAATATGTTTTCTCGGTGCGGGCTGAGGCGCCCGAAAAGGAATGGATCATGGCCGAGGTGCGGTATGTAGTGGTCAGCCCGCCGGTTAACGACGATTTCGCCTCTTCGACCAAACTGCCGGCGGAAGGGACAAAAGAACCGTTGAAGGAGGACACGCGGTTTGCCACCATTGAATACCTTGAAATGGACGGCGTCGAGGAAGAGGATCGCGTGCGCATTGAACCGCTCCATGCCGGCTTGCAGGATTCCGATCATAGTCTCTGGTGGACCTGGACGGCGCCCGAAGATGGAGAGGTTTTTATTGATACGAGCGGCAGCAGTTACAACACGGTCATCGCGGTTTACACCGGCAATGCGTTGGAGAAATTGGAGCCGGTGGCGTCCGTTGATGATGTCGGGACGAATCCGCAGGGATATCTGGATTTCGAGGCGGTGCGCGGCGTGTCCTACCGAATCGCAGCAGCCGGCGCGGACGAGGAAGAATCCGGCACCTTGCGGTTTCGGTTGACACCGAACGGTTTGTTGGATTCGACAGCGCCCGTCGTAGTGATCAATACCCCCAAGAGCGGTACTCTCACCACAAAAAAACGGATTGAGCTGAGAGGTTTCGCATATGATCCGCGGCCAAACGCCAGCGGTGTGGAATCGGTTTTCGTCCGGGTGAACAACGAAATCATTCCTAGAACAGCAACGGGGACAAGTGAATGGACGACTTCTGTCCCACTGCAACCGGGGCGAAATGTCATCGCGGTGACGGCTGCGGATTTCTCCAGGAATGTGTCCGACGCGAAAATGTTGGAAGTGCGATACGATGCGCCCGAACCGCCGAACGATCATTTCGTCAATGCCGAACTTCTCGAAGGAACCGCCGGAGAAGTCAGAGCCGATATTCGTTCGGCAACTTGGCAGTTTGAAGAGCCTTATCACGCGGGAAGCGGCCCCGGAGCTTCGGTTTGGTATGCCTACACGCCGTCCAAGGACGGGATATTGAATCTCGCGATTCAGCGAGCGGATTTTGATACGTTGCTGGCGGTTTATACTGGCGAGCGGGTTTCCGCCCTGCAACAGGTCGCTTTCAATGATGATGCCGAGGTAGGCCAACGCAAGAGCGCGATCACTCAGGCCGTTCTGGCGGGCGTTCGGTATTCAATCGCTGTTTCAGGGTTGTCCGGCGAGATTGGCGTGGCGGATTTGAGTTATGCGTTCACGCCGAAGGCTGTGTTCACTGTGACTGTGGAAAGTGGCGCTGAGGGAAGCATCACCCCAGAATCCGGAGTTTTCGGGGCGGGAGCTAAGCTAACCTTCTTGGCGAAGCCGAATGTTCATTTCCGGTTCGTCGCTTGGGAAGGCGATGTGACGAGCGTGAATGCCGCCAGAAATCCTCTGACATTTGTGGTTGATAGGAATATGCGTTTGAAAGCTGTTTTTGAATCTTCGGTGTCGGACAGCTTTGAGACGGGAGATTTCGTTTCAGTCCACTCGGCGAAGTATCATTTTGGTGGCAATCAACCGTGGACAGTGGCGGCATGGGACAGAGAAGGGGACGAACCGCCTGCCTTTGTCGGTAATTTCTCGGCACGGGCTGGAGAGATCGGCGGCAATGAAAACAGCTCGTTGATTCTCCGAGCTGAGCTGGCCGGAGGCCCGGCTTCGTTTGATTACCGGGTCAGCTCAGAAGAAGGTTGGGATGTCTTCGCATTTTACCTCAACGGAAACCTCGTCCAAAAATGGTCGGGCGAGATTCCTTGGCAGAGTTTCGAGTTCGACATCTCGCCGGGAAACGCGGAGTTAGAGTGGCGATACACAAAGGATGCTTCCGGGACGAGCGGAGACGACACAGTCTATATCGACAATTTAAATCTCCCGTTCACCCCGCCTATCGTTCCCCGGCTGTCGGCCGTTTCCATTCCCGAAGGGATTCAGTTGCGAATCGAAGGGGAAGCTGGCCGGATGTATCGCATCGAATCATCCGAAAACTTGATTGATTGGGCACCGTTTGTGGTTGAGGCTGCGAGTCAAGAGGTGATCATTCGATTTGCGGACCCGAAACTTGCCGGTGCCCGGCAACATTTTTTCCGAGCGGTTGTTGTCCGATAATAACGTTTGTGTTCGGATGAAGCGCTTTTCCCGCTTGCAAGGTGGTGAGTGTCATTGGCGTTACGGGTGGGATAGGGATGGGAAAGACGACTCTGGCGGGTCTGCTGGCGGTGTCCGGGTTTCCTGTTCTTGAGGCGGATGCGCTGGCGCGGGAATTGACAGCGCCCAGCGGCGAGGCCTTGCCGGAGATTGTTCGCGTCTTTGGAACGTCGGTGTTGGACTCTGAAGGCGGGTTAGACCGCCGGCGAGTTGCGGCAATTATTTTCGGAAACGCAAACAAACGGAAACAACTCGAACGCATCCTTCACCCGCGAATTCGATTGCTTTGGAAACGCCGCGCCGCGCCGTTTCGGTTTCGGCAAGCTGTCCCAATTTTCATCGTCATTCCCTTACTCTACGAAACTAGTGCGGAAAATGAATTCGATAGCGTCGTTTGCGTCGCTTGCCGAGCGGAGGAGCAGGGCTCCCGGCTCAAAGCGCGGGGTTGGAGCGGGGAGCACATTCAGCAGAGGTTGCGTGCCCAATGGGATGTTGAGCGGAAAATGAGCTTGGCGGATTTGGTAATTTGGACGAGTTGTCCGTTTGAGATGACGATGCGCCAGGCCGAGTGCTTGGCGGAGAGGTTCGGGCGTCCGGCTGAAAGCCGCGGCTTTGAGAGGAATCCGCAAGCGAGGCGGTAGCCCGGTGGAACTCTCTTTAGAAATGGTTCGCAATAAGCATTTATGGGCTTTGAGGGTTTTGGAAGGCGATTTAGTTCGGGACACATGGATGGACAGGATTGGCTTTTTTGCTAAGTGGGTGGCGGTTAACGGGTCGAGTGTCTGCGCGTCACCCTGTTAAGCCCATAAATGCTTGTTGCGAAATGGCTGGTTGGAAAGGCGGCGCTTTTTTCTTACCTTGGGCGCGGCGGCAAGATTACCGTGCCGGGATGCAATTGTGGCATCGTTATCCGAGGCGGCCTTGGGGTTTCGGCTTATTTCGCTGGCTGATATGTGTCAAGTGCGTTGGATTGATTGCCTGGGTTGTGTTATGGATGGCGGGACGAAGTTGACGGCGTTTGGCCGATTTCATTGATGAAACCGGAAGATTTTCAGAAGCAGTTTGCGGAGTTGATGCGGCAGCATATGCCGAACTTCGGGAATCCGGCGGGATTCCGGGCGGCATCCCGGCAAGCGGAGGTGCCAGAAAAGGAGGAAGCGAAGGCTGAGCGGTTTTCATTCGATTACCGGCCACGCGATATCAAAGCCTATTTGGATCGGTATGTCATTCAGCAGGAAGAGGCGAAAAAGGTTTTGAGCGTGGCGTTGTGCGATCACTATCACCACGCGCGGCTTGCTCAGGAAGGCAAATCGCTGCCGAATTATGCCAAGCAAAACATCCTTCTCCTCGGCCCCACAGGAGTTGGAAAGACTTATCTGATTCGGAGCGTCGCGGAATTGATCGGCGTTCCTTTTGTGAAAGGCGATGCGACGAAGTTTTCTGAGACAGGCTATGTCGGCGGCGATGTGGAAGACCTCGTGAGGGAACTTTACCGGCGGGCGGACGGCGACATACAGAAGGCCCGGTTCGGCATCATTTACATTGACGAGATCGACAAGATCGCCCAGTCGGATAAATCGGCAGGCAGGGATGTCAGCGGTTTGGGCGTGCAGACAAACCTCTTGAAACTGATGGAGGAGACCGATGTTTCCGCCCGGTCGCATCAGGACATTGCTGGGCAGATTCAGGCGATGATGGATTTTCAGCAGGGGAAAAAAGCCGAGAGACATATCAACACCAAACACATTCTTTTCATTGTGAGCGGCGCTTTTGAAGGCTTGGAGAAGATTATTGGAAAGCGCTTGAACAACTCAGCAATCGGTTTTGCGGCAACGCAGCGTTCGGAAACTTCCAGCACGGCGGGCAATCTGGACCGGGTAGAGACCAGAGACCTCCTGGACTATGGCTTCGAGCCGGAATTTGCGGGGCGGTTGCCGGTTCGGGTGGTTTGCCGGCCGCTGACGGAGGAAGACCTCTATGCCATTCTCAAGTCTTCGGAGGGCAGCATCATTCGCCAGTATGAGGTCGATTTTGAAGCATATGGGATTGAGATTCTTTTTACCGAAAAGGCCTTGCGGCGCATCGCGTCTCTGGCGGCGGGGGAGAAAACGGGCGCCCGCGGGTTAATGACCATTTGCGAGTGCGTTTTTCGGGACTATAAATTCGAGCTGCCCAGCAGTTTCATCAAGCGGTTTGAAGTTACCCAAAGCGTCATCGATGACCCTCAAACCCAACTGGAGCAGATTTTGAGCCGGCAAGACAACCCGGAAGTTCGGGTGGCCAAAGGCTTGATCGACGAATTCACGCAACGGTTTGAAGAGTCTCACGGTTTGGCTCTGCGGTTCACCGAAAGCGGCGTGCAAAAACTCCTGGCGATTGCGGCGGAAGGGAAGGATTCTCTGAGGGAGATTTGCCAAACGCGGTTTAAGGATTTTCAGTTTGGGTTGAAGCTGATTGCTCAAAACACGGGGCAAAGCCAATTCGACTTAGATGCGGCGGCAGTGGACAATCCCGAAAAGGTTTTGAGCGATTGGGTGGTTGCCAGCTACCGTGATTCCGAAAAGAAAGACCAGGCTCCTGCCGAAAGCGGCTCTTCGGACAAGGCGTCTTTCGGGAAGGGGCAAGAGGCGTGTTCAGGCAGGGACGGGAATGCGCCTGGCTCATAACGCCGCCCGGTTGGGCAACTTTCTGTCTGAAACCCATCCTTGATGGTTGGCTCACACAAATGATCGGAAATCGGCGTTTCTTGCCCGCGGGATTTTTCTTGCTGTTGCAGAAAGTCGCGATAAGCATTTATGGGCTTAACAGGGTGGCGCAGGCACTCGACCGGTTGACCGGCACCTGCTTTGACAAAAAATCCAATCCTCTGCCTCCTGTCCATCCATTTGTCCCGAACGAAATCGCCCTCCATAACCATCAAAGCCCATAACTCCTTATCGCGCAGAAAGTTTTTGACCCGGCGGGATATTTGGATTATCTTTCTTTATTCTTGTGCTGAACGCTTTTTGCTGAATGAATGTTTCGTTGCTGTTGCTGTCTTCTGAGTTCGAGCTTGTTTTCGTGTGGAATCAAGCGCGGCCGGAGGGGAAGGCGATCATTGTTCTGCTGGTTTTGTTTTCGATTTTCGCATGGAGCGTTATGGCATCAAAGGCAACGCAGATGCACCGCGCGAGCCGCTGGAATCGGCTATTTGATCAGGAGTTCCGTGAGCAGAAGGGGCTGTTGTCAATATTCGAGCGGCGGGTTCAAGTGAACGATTGCCCGCTTTACGTCGTTTATGAGTCGGGTTGCGTTGAACTGGAGATGAGCGTCCGGAGAGCTAAGGCAGAGTCTCCCGACCGCGGGGACAAGCTAAGCCTCCGAAGTGCCGAGCATGTGAAACGGGCTTTGGAGCAGGCTGTTGCCCGGGAATCGTTGCGGCTCGAATCGGGCTTGATTTTGTTGGCGATTGCGGTGAGTGGGGCGCCGTTTTTGGGGCTGCTGGGCACGGTTTGGGGCGTTATGAGCACTTTTGCCGGAGTCGCCCAAGTGGGGAATGCGCAGTTGACAACGATGGCGCCTGGAGTGGCGGCGGCGCTGGTGACGACTGTGGCCGGTTTGTTGGTGGCAATTCCGTCGATGTTCGGCTATAATTGGCTGGTGCATCACTTGCGGGTGTTGACGGTGGATATGGATAATTTTGCCCATGAGTTTGCGTCCAGGATAGAAATTGAATTCATGGATAACACTTGACACGGGAATGCCGGGCGCTTTGGCGCGAGTTTCCTGGCGGATGGATGGAGAGGCAAACGATCCGGAGTTGAAGGATGCGAAGGTTTTCCGATCGGAACGCGCTAGTGACGTTGAGCGATATTAATATCACTCCGCTGCTGGACCTTGCCTTTGTTCTGTTGATTATTTTTATGATCACGACGCCGTTGCTCGATCAAGGGATGGATTTGGAGCTTCCGCAAGGCGGCAGCCCGGATGTGCTGCTGAGTCCCGAGCAAATCCGTGTGGTGGAAGTGAGCACCGGGGGAAAATACTATCTTGACCGGGCGGAGGTAAATCTGGCTGGTTTGTCCCTAGCCATTGGCGACGCTTTTCAAGCTGATCCCAATATCGCCGTCTATTTGCGGGCGGACAAGGCCGTGGACTATGGGGTGGTTGCCGCTGTGATTGCTGTTTTGGAAAAGTTGGGAATCCCCAGCGTTTCCTTGCGCACGGAGTTCAGCCCGGAGTGAGATGAAACGTTTGCAAAAAAGGTGTTTTTGGGCTTCCGCGGGCATTCACGGAGCGCTGTTGCTGCTGTTGTTGATTGTGCCGGCGTTTCGCTCAGCTCCTGAAAAAAAACCGCCGGTTCGTGCATCGAAAATTAAACTGCAATCATCTGCGGCGATCGAGTCCGTTTTGGGGCGAGCATCTCAAACACCGCTGTCGCCTTCGCCTGAACCAGTCAAAATCGAACCGCCGAAACACAAACCAAAACCCATTATTCCAAAGTCAAAACCCAAACCAGCTCCCAAGCCGAAACCCAAACCGGAGAGACAGTGGGAGAAGCGGGTTGCTGAACCGCCCAAACCGCAGCCTGAACCCGAACCGGAAAAACCGGAGATACAGATCGACTTCAATAAGGTAATAAGAAAGTCGGAGGAGCAAGCAGCTAAAGAGGCGCGGGAACGGGAACGGAAACAGCGCGCGCGAGCTGCCGCCAAGCGTCGCCGGGAGATGAGTCAAACGCTGGATAGATTGGGCGGGGAATTGTCCGGCCCGGCGGAGGCGTTTGATGTTGGATTGAGCGGCAGCATCGCTTTGGGAAACTATTTTGAGTCGGTCAGGAAAGCCTACAACGAGGCGTGGTTCAAGCCGGAGGGGGTTTCGAGTTCGGGTTCCGTTGTCAAGGTGAAGGTGGTTGTGAATCTCGACGGCTCCATTGCTTCGGCCAAAATCGTGCGTTCTTCCGGCATCGATAAATTGGATGCGTCTGTTCAGTCGGCTCTGGATCGGGTGCGGCAGATCAAGGAGAAACCGCCGGAAAAAACCTCGGCTGCGGACCGGACTTTTACGATCAATTTTCGACTGAAAGATGGACGCATCGCGACAGAATGAAACCGCTAAGATGAAACGCCTACTCGCTATTGGGTTTAGTTGCTGGGGCAGCTTGCTTCTTTGGGAAAGCGGCACGGCCCAGAACGAGATCGACCTGGAACGTTGGCAATCCGGCACGACAGAGCCGGTACCCATCGAACTGAAGGGATATTCGGGAGAAGCGCTCAAAGTGTTGACCTTTGACCTGGAGGTGATGGGCTGGGCAGTGGTTCCAGCCGGCAAGGGGCAATTTGCGTTGATCGGCAGCAATGATGGCCGGCTGCATGGGCGGCTGGTGGATCGCTTGGGAGGCGAGAACACGCTTTTCTCCTTGCGTTTTTCCTCGGCCGGAAGGCGGCAGGCGCATGCTCTCGCTAATGCGGTGGTGGAGAAAGTTTTTAAGCAAAAAGGCATTGCACAGACGAAAATTGCTTACAAGAACTGGTTGCCGGGAGGATTTCCCGAGATTTATGTTGCCGATTATGATGGGCATCGCGCTCAGGCGATGACGCGGGATCGGTCGAACGTTGCGGCGCCTGCCTGGTCGCCGGGAGAGCTGAAACTCTTTTACACTTCTTACAAGATGGGAAACCCGGACATATTCACCCATGATTTGTCGTCCGGGCAACGCTCTGCGGTTTCCCGCTATTCCGGCTTGAACACGAGCGTAGCCTTGTCGTCAGATGGTCGTCGGATGGCGATGATCTTGAGCAAAGACGGCAGCCCGGATTTGTATGTAGCCGATTCGGACGGGCGCAATTTGAAGCGGTTGACCAACACGCGGGAAGAAGATGCCTGCCCCTGCTGGTCGCCCGACGGCGACAAAATTTGCTTTACTTCGGCCATGAGCGGCGGCGCCAGGCTGTATCTCATCAGCCCATCGGGAAGCGGTGTGCGGCGCCTCAAAACAGCGGGAGTAAGCGGGGTGTTTTCGGAGGCAGATTGGTCGCCCGACGGCCGGCAAATCGCTTTCACCGCTCTGATGGGCCGGCGGTTTTACATCTGCGTAGTCTCTGCCGAAGGCGGCGAAGTAAAGGTGTTGGTGCAGGGAGAAGACCCCTCTTGGGCACCCAATTCGAGAAATATCATCTTCATGCAGAAAAAAAATGGGCGTAAAATGCTGTCTATCCTTGACGTTCCCACCAAAAGGGTGAAAAATGTCCAAAAAATTTCAGGGAACAGCTCTCAGCCTGCTTGGGCGCGTTAAATTGAATCGACACTGGAATGGACAGATTGGTGAATAAAAACGTTCTTCTCAAAATATGTTTTTTGTTGGGGTTTCTTGTTGCGATCTCCGGATGTCGTCGGGAGGCAAAATCGCTGACGCCAATCCCCGGCAACGAAGGGGCCATCATCGGCGGGGGCGACCCTGCGGAATTGCTGGATACCTACAATGGCGTCGGTCCCGGCGGCAGCTTGAATCCCGGTGGCACATTGGGTGTCAACGGCATGTTGAATGGCGGTGAGTATTTGGAAGGCAACGGACAAAGCGCTCTCCCCCGCCACGATTTGACGGCGGGCAGGAGCGAAGACCGTGAAACCCTTGCTTCATACACGGTCTATTTCGGTTATGACCGTTCCTCCATTCAGGCGGGAGAGCTGGCCAAGGTAGAAGCCGTGGCGGACTATCTCAATGCCGAGAGCGAGTCGTTCGTCAAGATCGAGGGGCATTGCGATGAGCGTGGAACAGATGAATACAATCGGGCGCTCGGCGAACGCCGGGCCTTGTCCATCCGCGAGGTGCTTATCCGCCTCGGCATTTCTCCAGATCGGGTTACCACCGAAAGCTGGGGTGAAGACCGCCCGGCGGTTGTCGGCGAGACTGAAGAAGCCTATGCCAAAAATCGCCGGGGAGAATTTGTGCTTTTGAGACGCTCAGTCCCCTGAAGGCTGCTCTTGCGATTTGAAAAAACAAAACTATTTTGACGCTTTACAGTTCGAAGTCGGTGAATTAATTTTGCGCTTATGAATACGATGTTTTTCGCGATGCTTCAATGGCCTGAGATTGTGATGATCTTGATTGCGATCCTGATTCTCTTTGGTGCCAAGAAACTGCCCGAATTAGCCCGCGGCTTGGGGCAGGGCATCAAAGAGTTCAAAAAAGCAAGTCGCGACGTTCAAAGCGACCTGCAGCGAGCCATTGACAATATTGAAGATGATTCGGCCCTTCCCGGCCACTCCAGCACTTCGAGTCCGATCGAACCGCCGCGTTCTTCGGAACCAGAACCGACATCCGTGGCTGAGTCCAGCGAAACGCCCAAGACCTAGAAAAGCAGACCAGCTTTTCTCCTTTCATGTCCGAGTCCGAGCATCCGCCCGAGGAGAGCGAACTGTATCCTGAAAGGCATGAGGAAGAGGGCGGAGGCCCCGTCAAAACCTTTCTGGAGCATCTTGAAGACCTTCGCTGGACTCTGATTAAATGCGTTTCTGCGGTTTTGCTCTCGATGGTCTTTTGTCTAGTTGGAAGTAAGTTTCTTGTCTCGTTTCTAACTTGGCCGTTGGACCACGCTCAGGTTAAGCGATTGAAAAACAAGGAAGTCAGCGTTTACTTGGGTGAACAGCGTTTGGCGATTCTTCCCGAAGCCATTGCCACCAATGACTTTCCCGAAATTGAATCAGCAGCTCGGTTGAATCTTCGTTTCCAAACAATCGGCACCAATCTGGTTTTGACGGGAGAATTGGACACCGAAAGGCCAAAGGATTTAACTTCAATGCGGAGGGTGGACCTGAACAACTATAGTCCAGTGGGCGCTTTTCTTGTTGCTTTTCGGTTAATGTTGTATGGCGGTTTTGTGGTGGCTGTGCCGTTTATAATCTTTTTCCTTGGGCAATTTATTCTGCCTGCCTTGCACATTCACGAGAAGCGGTTCCTCTATCAGACGGCAGGCTTCGGTACCTTCCTATTCGCTTTAGGTGTGTCTTTCTGCTATTTTATTGTGATGCAAATTGCCCTTATGGCAGCGGTGCAATTTTCGCAGTGGATGGGGTTTGGCGCTGATGAGTGGCGGGCAGAGGATTACATCAGTTTCGTCTGCAAGCTAATGTTGGCGATGGGGCTGAGTTTTCAATTACCTGTGGTTCTCCTGACGATGGTCAAGGTCGGTTTTTTGGATTATGCCAGGCTGGTGAAGTTCCGGATGTATTGGGTCGTCATCAACTTGGTCGTTTGCGCTGTGTTGACGCCAACGGGCGATCCCGTCACCTTGATATTGATGGCCATCCCGCTGCAAATCCTTTATGAGTTGAGCGTTTTCATCTCGCGGTTTTGGGAGAAGCGGGAGAGGGAATCAGAAACGAGTCTCGATAGACCGGCGTAGTGATTTCGCGGTGGGAGATCGATTCTGCGCGTCCGCAGGCGGGAGAAAAACAGGCTTTACAAAAAACCGTCCGGCGGATACGGTTGAGGAAAGTTTGCGAATTTATGCGTGTTTTCATCATTGCTGGTTGTGTGGTGGCGGGGTTTCTGTCCACTGGTTGTGCGGGGCCGGAGCGGAAGCTCGGCCGAGGATTAACCAATCTGACCGAGGTGAGTCGTCTGGGCGAGTTGCGCCGTTCGATGGAGGAAGCGGCGATTTGGGACAGTCCAGAAGAGGGTTTATCGACCGGGCTAGTTCGCGGGATTCGTCGGACGGCGACGCGAACTTTTGTGGGTGCTTACGAAGTAGCCACCTTCCCATTTCCCAAATACGACCCCATTTTGAAGCCGGAGTATGGTCAGTATCCGGACAACTACCGGCCGAATCTACTTTCTGATTCCGCCTTCGCCACGGACGGCGCATTGGGATTCAGCGGTGGGGATGTCGCTCCGTTTCTGCCGGGCAGCCGCTTCAAAATTTTTGATTACTGAGGCAGCGTTCCTTTTAGAAAGGGCGCTGGCGATTGGAAAGTCGGCGCTCTTTTTTTTTGTGTGATCTCCAGTCATGGAAATGATCCGGTCGGGTTGCAAGATCAACCTGCTGCTGAATGTACTGCGCCGCCGCGAGGACGGATGGCACGATCTGGAGACCGTTATGCAGCCGCTTCCTTTGTTCGATGAGTTGACGGTGGAGTTTGCCGACCGGCCGGGCATTGAGCTTTTGTGCAATCATCCTAAAACGCCGGCCGGAGCAGAAAATCTGATTTGCCGCGCGGCAAGCGCCTTTCAAGACGCGATTGGGAAGAGCGATGGCTTGCAGTTTCGACTCGAGAAAAACATTCCAGTTGCTGCCGGGATGGGCGGTGGAAGTGGCAATGCGGCGGCGGCTTTGCTGGCGTTGAACCGGCTTTATGGCGGTGTTTTGTCGAGAGATGCTGTGGCAGCAACGGCTGCTCGTTTGGGTTCGGATGTCCCCTTTTTTTTGGAGAGCGGTCCGGCCATTGCCCTCGGTCGGGGGGAAAAGGTGAAGCGGTTGCCGCCGTTCGACATCTTCGAGGATGCTTGTGTAGTCTTGGTCAATCCCGGTTTTGGCGTGCCGACGCCGTGGGCTTACCGCAATCTTCGACTGGATGCGGAGGAAGGCAGTTCGGCTCCGGTTTCTGCGGAGAGCTTTGTCCGGGCGCTGCGAGTGGGTGATTGGGAAGGCGCAATGAGAGGGTTGTTCAATTCGCTGGAGCGGCTGGTTTTCAGAAAGTATCCCGTTTTGGAAATTATTCGGTTGGAATTGCTGAGGGTTGGAGCGACTGGGGCGTTGATGTCGGGCAGCGGCGCCACAATCTTCGGGATTGTCCGCGACAAAGAACAAGGGGAAGAAGTGCGGCAGCGGTTTCTGAAAGCGTTCGGAGACCAGTGTTGGAGTTGTGTGCTGAACTTGGCTGGAGAGCAGAGCTAGTCGAAGGTGATAGCGCTCATGGCGGATTGCAGCCGCTCCTGGAATGTTTTTCTGGTCTCTTGGCTAATGTCCCGCGGCACGTGGAGGGCGGATGCCGTCCTGACCTTGCAGACAGAAAAGGGCCGGGGAATTTGGAATCTATCCCAGCTCCTGGCCACCCATTTGGAGGTGAGTTCATAGCTGACAGGGAGGATGGGAAATCCGGTTAGTTGCGCGGCGAGGATCGCGCCTTCTTGGACTTGGTATCTGGGGCCGCGCGGGCCGTCGGGCGTGATAGCGATGTCCCAACCTTTTTGCGCCCAAGCGATCAATTCTCTCAGCGCTCGGCTGCCTCGGCGGCTGCTGGACCCTCTCACAGGCTGGATTTGGAAGTGGGCGAGCATCTCCGATAACAAGGCGCCGTCGCGGCTGGCGCTGACGAGCGCGGCCAGACGGTGGGATGGAAAAGGCGCGGCCACAAGTTTTTGGTAGAGCGGCAGGCTCAGGGCAAGCCGGTTGTGCCAGATGGTGAGGATGATGGGTTGGTTTTGCAGTTGTTTTAGTTGGGAATTGGTTTCCGCCGAATGCTCATAACGGAGGGTGCCTGCGAGTGCTCGGATGGTCCGGCTGATGATGAATGCGGCAAGTTTGGCGCTGGCCGAGGCTGTGTGCGGCCGTGTCTGAATCGGAGCTTCTGGACGGCTAGTTTGCAAGGCTGGCTTTGACTAATTTGTCCAGGTCCGTTTCTTTGCCGAGCATGGTTTGCGCTGCTTCTACTCGGCGGACGGCATCGGGTTGTTTGTAGCCCAAGGCGACGAGGGCAGCGATGGCGTCCCGCGCGGTTTGTGCGAATGGGGAGGTGTCCGGGCCTGCCACGTTGTCCTGCCATTTGGCTGATGCGCCGATTTTGTCTTTGAGTTCAACGACGATGCGTTCGGCAGTTTTTTTGCCGAGTCCGGAGATTTGGGACAGCCGTTTGGTGTCGCCTTGAGCGACGGCCGTTTTGAAGTCCGCGGGGTTCATGCCGCCGAGGATATTCAGGGCGATTTTGGGGCCGATGCCGGTTACTGTGTTGATGAGGCGGAAAAGTTTCCGTTCCTCGACGGTGGCAAAACCGAAGAGGAGATGGGCGTCTTCACGAATGGCGAGGTGGGTGAAGATTTTAGCGGTTTCTCCCGGCGAGGGAAAGTTCGAGAAGGAGGATGTCGGGATGAGCACTTCATAACCGATGCCTTGAACATCGATGATGATTTGCGAGGGGTCGGCTTCTACAACGGTGCCCGAAAGATGGGTGATCATAGCGCTTTCTGTCGGAGGCTAGATGCGGGGGATCGGTTTGGCCAGTTGGGACTGTGATTCCAGGGTGAAGGCCAATGCCAGAGCCAGTGCGTCGGCGGCATCCGGACTCGGCGTGTGATCCAGGGCAAGCAGGCGTTCAACCATTTTGGCGACGGCGATCTTCTGGGCGTTGCCGTATCCGACGATCGCTTGTTTGACTTTTCTCGCTGCGATTTCGTAAATCGGCAGTCCGGCGCGGCTGACCGAGACAATGCAGGCGCCGCGTGCTTGTCCCATAATCAGAGCGGTCTTCAGATTTTTGGTGAAGAATAGTCCTTCCACGACGCAGGCATCGGGGGTGAAGCGCCGAATGACCTCAGCGAGAGTGTCGGAGATGGCGAGGAGGCATTGGGAGTGAGGCCATTTGGCGGGGCATTGAATCGTGCCGGCATCGAGGTAAGTCAGTTCCTGCCCCAATGCGTGGATGACTCCAAAACCGGTGCCGCGAAGGGAGGGATCGATCCCCAGAACAGCAACGGGAGCCTCCGTTTGCTCCGGCGCGGGCGAAGGGCGAGATTTTCTGGCCGGACGCTTCGGATGCGCCAAGCGTTGGCTTATCTCAGCAAATGCTTGGGAAGAAATGCCCATGATTTTTGAAGCGAAGGCGTTAATCCGGCCGGGCGTCGAGGTGGACAAAGGCTTCGCAGCAAAACGCCGCGAGGTTTTCCTGTATTGGTTGAGGTGCTTTTGCCGTTAAACCGCTCGGTTGCATTGCCGCCATTACCGGCAATGTTCCGCTTTTTTGACGGGAAACACAAGGCATCTGCCGGTTTTCTGTGTGTGGAAACACGGGTGGCGGAGAGTGTTTAACTGCGGTTGCGATATGGCAACGGGCAGGGTCAGGGAGTGCTTTCTCCTTCGGTCAGGATGAGTAGGCGGTTGGTCGGGAGTTGCGTTCGGGTTTCTTTTTTTCCGCTCGGCCAATGGATTTCCAGGCGGTTGATAGTTTCCCGGTGTCCCAGGCCGAAGTGAAGCCGCAAGTCTTCGGCGCTTTGGTAACCGCGGCCGGAGCGCACTTCATCTGTCAGGGTTAAATCTCCGGCGGTCAAGCGCACCAAGGCGCCAACGGCGGAGCGGTTGCTTTGTGTGCCGATGAGTTTGAGCAATGTCCAGCGGTTGTTGTTTTTGATGTCGTTGAGCATGACTGTGGGTTGGGCGCGGGCATTTTGCACAACGATGTCCAGATTACCGTCGTTGTTGAGATCGCCGATGACTGAGCCCCGGCTGCTTTCCATGATTTGCAGGGCTTTTCCGGCTTGGCCGCCGATATCGGCGAACCGGCCGGATTTCCATTGCAACAGAAGGTTGCGTTGTTTGTAAGTGCTGGAGCCGTTGAATTGTTCCACAGTGTCTTGCAAATGGCCGGCGGCAATAAATAGTTCCCGCGTGCCGTCGTTGTCGAAATCTGCGAAGCTGCAGCCCCAAGTTACCAATGGGATGGAGCCGATTCCGACGCCTGTGGCGATGGTGGCGTCTTGAAACAGGTTTTTGCCGAGGTTGCGGTAAAGGGTGTTGGATTGATCTTGGTAAGTGGTCACGATCAAATCAAACCAGCCGTCGCCGTCAAAATCACCGACATTGGCACCCATAGTGCCTTGTTCATCGCCGAACTCGTCATAGGCCACTCCGGCCAACAAGCCGATTTCTTTGAATGTGCCGTTGCCGAGATTGCGATAGAGAAAATTGCCTTGAATATCATTGCCGACAAAAATATCCGTCCAACCGTCGCCGTCAAAATCCGAGCAGACGGTGCCCATTCCATAGCTGATTTTTTGGCGGATGCCTGCGGCGGCACTCACATCCTCAAAGGCACCGTTGCCAAGATTGCGGTAAAGCCGGTCTGCCGCCGGAGGGTAAGTTCGCGGGTCGCAATAGACAGGCACATTGGCGTGTTTGCAGGGGGTAAAGGCAGCCAGATCGAAGTGCAAATAGTTGCTGACATACAGGTCTAATTGGCCGTCTCGGTCGAAGTCGAAAAAGGAGCAACCCGCGCCGAAATCCGGATCGGCCACGCCGGCTTTTTGCGCGATGTCGATGAAGGTGCCGTTGCCGTCATTGCGAAGAAGGCGGTTGGTTCCGAAGTTAGTGATGTAGATGTCTTCGTCACCATCATTGTCGAAGTCCGCCACGGCGCAGCCCATAGCGCAGCCGGCATCAGCAGCTGCGCCGCTATTTGCTGTAACATCGGTGAAGACGCCGTCGCCATCGTTACGGTAAAGGGCGTTGACCGGTGGTGGCGTCGTGGTGGGGGAGGAAGACTCCATCGGAGCGCTGTTGAGCAGGTAGAGGTCCAAGTCGCCATCGTTGTCGAAATCAATCAAACCCAAACCGGAGGCAATGGTTTCCACCAAATAGCGTTTGCCTCTGCTGCCGTCGTCGTGGACGAAGCGAATGCCGGAAGAAACGCTGGCGTCACGAAAGGTGATTGGATGGACAGCGAGTGGAGCGACGGCCAAGGCTAGCGCAAACCAGCGGCGCCAGTTTCTAAAGGAGGATGCGGTCATTTCAGCGGAAGACGTTCCAATTGTTGCAGTCGCGTTTTGTATGCGGGATTGTCCGGGGCGTATCGGACAGCCGCGGCGGCAGCGGATTTTGCCTCCGCGATTCGTCCGTTGGCATAACAAGCCCAAGCGAAAAGGTCGTAGTTTCGGGCGTTGGGATTCTTTTGAACGAGCTTGTGGCTCAGAGACAGTGCGGCGGCGGCGTTCCGGCCTTGACCGAGGAAGAAGCGGGCAAGGTTGTGCAGAGCTTGCGGTTGATCCGGATCCAAAGAGAGGGCTTGCTGCAACTCTTTGACTCCCGCATTGAAGTTGCGAGTCTGCAAAAGCAAGGCGCCCAAGTCTGCCCGATAGCCGGCCTGATTGGGTTGCAACCGAACCAGTCGTTCCAGGCTGGATTTAGCTTGCAGCGGTTGATTGCGCTGCAAATAGAAGGTTGCCAACAATTGATGGGCTTTGGCAAATCGAGGCGCCACTTCAACCGCTTGGCGAAAGTGGCTTTCCGCTGTTGATACGTCTTTTTGATCAAGAAAAAAGCGGGCAGTCTTCAGGTGAAAGGAAGCTGCCAACCCACGCATTTCTTGCTCGTTGTCTCGTTCAGCATTGATTTTATCCGCCGCTTTCATGGTCGATTGTTTGAGCGTTTCAAAAGCGGCCAAACTCTGTTCCGCCGCCTCTTCCTGTCCCAGTTGCATTTGAACCCGCCAGAGGGTGTAGTGCACGGTGGTTTCCTTTGGAGCGAGTGAACAAGCCTTTTCAAGGTGGCCCAGAGCGTCTTTGAAAAGACCTTCTTTGGCCAGCGATTGCCCCAGCAAAAGAAAAGGCCTGTGATCCCCTGGAGCAATTTGGGCAGCGGCGAGATAAACCCTTCGAGCGCTCTTTCTGTCTCCCAGCCGATCCAGCAGCATACCCAAAAGAATGCGGGGCGCAATGTTCGCCGGCGTTTGCACGCACGCTTGCGCCAGCAACGGACGCGCCTCGCTCAGACGCTCCCTCTTGATGAGCGAGTTGGCAAGAAACAACAGTAATTCCGGTTGTTTTGGATTTTTTGCCAAACCCAATCGCGCCGTTTTTTCCGCCTCCGCTTTGAGTCCCAATTGCATTTGCAAACGCGCGAGTATTAGATGAATGCCCTCCCGGTCAGCTGCTTGCAAACGCACGGTTTCCATAACTGCCTGCAAATAATCGCGGCTGGAGGCAACCGTGAACTCGGGGAACTCGCCGCTCTGCGCTTGGCTGGGCGCAAAGAAGGCTGCCCAACCCGTCAGCATGAGAAGGACACCTTGCGCAATCCGCTGGCCGCCTCCGCGCCGGTATCCGTTTTCATTTGCCGGTTGGGAAAATCGAGAAAGTTCGAGTAACAAAGCATTCATGCGTTTGTTTCAGACCAAATTTTGCTTTATGGAAAAGCATTGAAGCTGCGGAAAGCATAGAGTATCTGCGCCGTTTTTGGCAAGCCAGTTGTTGCAAAAAAGGGGAGATCGGAAAACCGATCTCCCCGCAATTGCCGAGATTAAACGATCCAGCAGTTACCGAGCCGAATAGAACTTCTGCGTTGCATCCGGCGTTACCACATAAGGCGAACTGGCGCCGTCAACCGGTGTGAACGTCCCGTCCACAGTGTCGCTGCTATGCAAAGTTCCGGTGTATTCAATCACAATCGCACCCTCTGCATTCCACACGATCATAATTTCACTGCCGGTCGATGGCGGCACAAACGGCTCATCTGGCACAATAGGAATGATCTCACGGATTTCATCCGGACGCATCCCCTCAGCCAACTTCTGAATGTCCTCTTCGCTTAGGGCATTGGCGAAAACGGCGAAGTCATCCACTAAACCGCCATGACTTTCATTGCCGTTCTGGTTCGAACCGATGACCAGCCGGGTGAAGTCATCTGGCAACGGCGAGGTGTTTTCGCCTTCGTGAAAAAACTCGCCGTTGATGTAGATGGATTTCCAATCAGCGTCTTTGACAAAAGCAAGGTGCGTCCATTCCTGCCAATTGTGTTCGGGAAAAACGCCTTCGACACCGAGGCTAATTCGTTGGGTACCACCATCGCAACAACCGACCGTATCGAAATAGATCGTGCCGAGTCCACTGCCCCACGGAGTATGCGCTGCTATCCCGCGAGATCCACCACTGCTGGATGGCGAGACTGCCCAAAAGATCGACTGATTGCCTGTGGGAACTGTCCATTTCTGCCAGAAGGCGATGGTGACGGAATTATTGACGCTGGCGAGATTGAGCCACTCTGCATCAGCTACATTGACGTTTTGTCGGTTGTTGTGAGTGCCGAAGTCCGCAGCACGGTCGCCGGATTGCCCGGTTCTGCCTTCGCCATCGGCTGTGAGAACTGCGCCCTCCGTAAGCTCACCGACGGCGCTGCGCGCCTTGTCCAGCGTGTAGCCCTCATACTGGGCGTCGTCAAAGTCCCAGTAGGCGAGAATGTCGCCTCCGACTTTTGTGGCGTCAGTGCTGGTGATGGCGTTGCCAGCGAAATCTTCCACACCGACTGCACTTACAGTGAAGCCTGCCGCCGGAGTGTCTGAAAGAGCAAGCACGACGATTTTGCCTTCGTTGCCAAAGGCTTCCACTGAAGAAACCGAAACGCCGCTGACTTTGTAATTGCCCGCTCTTGTGGCCGAAGATTCTTTCAACCGTTCGTCAAACTCCACGGCCGCTTGGTTTCCCAGCGGGATTACGGCGACAATCTTTGGCGGAATGGTGTCCTCGGTAACGGTCAGAGTTGCTGGGTTGCTGGGCACTGCAAGCACTTGAAGCGCCGGCGCGCCGATGACAACACGGTATCGCCGGCCGTTATCGTTGGCAGCCAGCACTGTCGGGGTGGTGTAAGAAGCAGCGGTAGCTCCTGCAATATCGGTGAAGTTGTCGCTCCCCGCATCGGCACTTTGCCACTGGTAAGCAATTGTATTGCCATAGGCTGATGTGCCTTCTGCTCTTACCGTGAAGGTAACTTCTCTGCCTTCGAGAACAGAGGTGTCTTGCGGGTGTTGGGTGATGATTACTTCGGCGCCGTTGGGGTTGAGGTAGGTGCCGATTAAATCGCCCGTCAGAACGGGAGGGGTTCCATTAGCTGGGATGTCCTCGTCAACGGTGTAGAAGGTGACGGCTAAGTTGTCCCCGCCGCCGCCTTCGCGATGAACCGATTCCATGTAGTAGCGTTGGCCTGCTTGCAGGGTAATGGCGCCGTCGCCGGTGTAACCGTCTTCGGGGTAGAGGTTTTCCTCCTCGCCTTCGTAGGCGAAGTGGAACTCGTCGGAGCGTTTGATTGCGTTGCCGCCGTTCCAATCTCGGATGCCGGACCAGCTGATTTGCTGGGCAATGAGGAATTTGTTGGCAGGATCGTCGTTGGGGCTGAGGTAGAGGTTGGAGGGATCATCGCTAGCGGTGATGAAGATGTAATCGTCGGTTTCCGCGGGGATGAACCAGCCGGAGATTTGTTGGGCGTATTCGTCATGGAGATTGCTAGTAGGGGGGTCACCGGGGGGATATTCCCAACGGCGTTGTAACGTTACGTTGTCCGGGTTGTCAGGGAAATCGGCGAGGGTTGCGAGTTCTCTAAAAGTCTCGTCGGGGTTTTCATGGGGCCCGATGCCAGGAACTCTTGTATTGATTGAATTCCATCTTTTTTGCAGCACGAAGCCGGGAGCCCAAATGTAGGTTCTGAAGTCGATGGTGGAGTTGGCTGCAATGCTGACGCCGTTGGCGTCTTGGACGTTGTTGACGGTCAAGGTCAAGTGAGCACCTTCGGCCTGTCTGCTAGTGGTGAGGACGACGATGTGATCGCCGTCAGTGCCTGCTTCTGCGGCCAAAGCGGCGCCAGAAACGGTAACGCCGCCAGAGAGGGTGTAATTGGCGGCGGTCTCGGCGCTGGTTTGGTCCAGCGGTTCGGAGAAGACAACCCGCACGGTGGTGAAGGCTGCACTCCCCGAAGCGCTCACGAGCGTGGGCGGGACGTCATCGGCAGTGACGGTGAGCGTGGCTTCATCGCTGGTGGTTGTGCCGGCCGAGTTGGTGACTTTCACGGCGATTTTGGCGCCGTTGTCTGCGGCAGCGGCGCGGTCGATATATAAGGTTGCACCGGTGGCGTCGGCGATGTTCTGGCCGTTTTTGGTCCATTGAAAGGTAGGCAGCGGGCTGGCATCAGGGGCGATTGCAACGGAGAAACTTGCCGAGGCGCCGGCAACAACGGTTTGATCGGCGGGTTGTGTCGCGATGGTGGGCGCCGTAGGTTCAAGGAGTTGGAAGTCTTGAAAGACAGCGGTCGCTTCTGAATTCACATCGTGGGAGGTAACGGCCAGGCCGACATGAAGTTTACTGCCGTCGCCGAAGTCCACGCCGTTACCCCATGTTCCGCCTTGACCGATAACATCAAAATCCGGGTCGGAGGTATCGGCTTCGTACATTTTTGTCCACTCGCTGCCGTCTTCGCTGAAATAGCCGGAGATGACGCTGCTGGATTTAGCAAGTCGAAACCACACGTTGGGGTAGGGGATTGGTCTGACAACATTGCCGCCATTCCAGCCGGAACCGCCGCCTGGCTCCTTCCGCCATTGGGGCGAAATTAGATTTTGCCCGCCGGTGCGTGTGGCCATCATCGAGATGTGGGGATTGCTGCCAAAAGGTTCTTCCTCGCCTTCGTCATAACGGCACATCAACTCGGCCTTGGCCCAAGAGTGAGTGCCTTCCAGACTTTCCACCCGGACCACGGCGTCGAAGTCTCCGTCCACTGTGGTGTAGTGGAACTGGAACTGGTCTGAATTGCCCCAGATATCGTTGCCGGCACCAACAACGGTAATTTGGGAGCCGTCTATTGTGGTGGAACCTTCGATGGCAGGTTCGCCGACATCGTGGCTATCAAAGGTTTGCCCCTCTGCCACTGGAAGAGCGGCTGCCAGGACAATCAAGCATTTTAATAATGAGAGTTTTTTCATATGACTAGATTACTAATTTTACGGTTAATCCTAACGCTCCGTTACTTACTGCTGTGTCTCTTGTAGCAGCATTTTCTGACCGGAAACAAGCATTGCAGCTGCCTTTTGAAACGGAACACGGGAGGCAGACTAGGGGAAAAAAGTGGGCTGTCAACAGAATAATATGAATTTTTTCGATTTTTTTTAGAGGTTTCTAAGTTGCGGGAGGCGTTTGCCAGGGGAAGCAGCGGGAATGAGCGGTTGCTTCGGGGAAATTCCGTTTTCATTTTCTTGCGGTTGGGGGTATGTTGGTTGGGTTACAGGAAGCGATGTCTGATGTTTCGGCCAGAGGCAGCACGCCGTCCCGAAGGAGGTATGTTCGGGCAATTGGGCCGCGTTTGCGGGTGTTATTTCGGGTGGTTGTGGGTTTGGCCGCTGTTTTGGGGGCGAATTCGGCTTATTTGGGTGGGGTGACGTTTTTGGAGTGGTGGCGGGGGGAGACTTACCAGAACTATTTCTATCAGTGCATGTTTTTGGGGCATTTGCTGTTGGGGCTTGTGTTGCTGGTGCCGGTGGTTGTTTTTGGGATTGCGCATATTCGCAATGCTCGCCATCGGTCGAATCGCCTGGCAGTTCGGGTAGGTTATGCGCTTTTCGGGACAAGTTTGGCGGTGTTGTTGTCCGGCGTGGGGTTGATGCGGGTGGAGGGGTTTGAGATTCGGAATCCGAATACGCGCTCGGTGGTTTATTGGGTTCATGTTGTGGTGCCATTTTTGGTGGTCTGGCTGTATGTGCTGCATCGGCTGGCGGGGCCGAAAATCCGGTGGCGGGCGGGGCTGGGTTGGGCGTTGGTGGTGGGCGCGGCGGTTTTGGGCGCGGTGTTTTTGCATTCGCAGGATCCGCGGCGGTGGCATGTTGCCGGCCCGAAGGAGGGGAGCCGGTATTTCGAGCCGTCTTTGGCGCGGACGGCAAGCGGCAATTTCATTCCGGCAGCGACGTTGATGATGGATCGGTATTGCCAGGAATGCCACCCGGATGCATATGAGGGCTGGTTCCACAGCGCGCATCGTTTCAGTTCTTTCAACAACCCGCCCTATCTGTTCAGTATCAGGGAGACGCGGCGGGTCTTGATGGAGCGGGACGGCAATGTGAAGGCTTCCCGCTGGTGCGCGGGTTGTCACGATGTGGTGCCGTTTTTCAGCGGGGCTTTCGACAATCCGAATTTTGACATGGAAAACGATCCCACGGCGCATGCGGGGATCACTTGCACGGCGTGCCATGCGATCACGCACGTGAACAGTCCCCGAGGCAATGCGGACTACACCATCGAAGAGCCGGCGCATTATCCCTTTGCCAGCAGCGAAAATCGCTGGCTCCGCTTCCTCAACCGGCAAATGATCAAAGCCAAGCCGGCCTTTCACAAGAAGACCTTTCTCAAACCGCTGCACAAGACGGCGGCGTTCTGTTCAACTTGCCATAAGGTGAGTTTGCCATATGCGCTCACGCATTACAAAGAGTGGCACCGGGGGCAGAACCACTACGACAACTTCCTTCTCAGTGGCGTTGCCGGGGGGAACGCCAAGGCTTTTTACTACCCCTCGGAGGCGGAGGCCAACTGCAACGGTTGCCATATGCCCTTGCGGGAGTCGGGTGATTTCGGCGCGGATTTCTTTGGGCAATCTTCAGCTTTGTCGATTCATGATCATCTGTTTCCGGGCGGAAACACTGGCTTGCCGGCGCTGCGTGGTGATTGGGAATCGGTGGCGGCGCATCAGGCGTTTTTGAAGGATGCGCTGCGGGTCGATATTTTCGGGATTCGCGAAGGAGGGGCGATTGATGGGGAATTGGCCGCGCCGCTGGAGATGGGTTCTGCGGTTTTGACCGCCGGGCGGGCGTATTTGGTCGAAGTGGTCTTGCGGACATTGGCTGTTGGCCATGTCTTTACCCAAGGCACTGCTGATTCCAACGAAGTGTGGGTGGATGTCGAAGCGGCGTCCAACGGAACGGCTCTGGGCAGGAGCGGCGGCTTGGGCGCGTTTAATCGGGTAGATCCCTGGGCGCATTTCGTGAATGTTTATATGCTCGACCGCAACGGCAACCGTATCGACCGCCGCAATGCGCAAGATATTTTCACGCCGCTTTACGACCATCAGATTCCTCCTGGCGCGGCCGATGTGCTGCATTACCGGCTCGAAATTCCTCCGGATCACGAAGGTTCCATTGAGCTGTCGGCTCGGCTCAACTACCGCAAGTTCGACACGACCTACATGCAACATATTTACGGCGTGGACTTCGTCAATGATTTGCCAATCACGCGAATTGCCGAAGATCGAATCACGCTGCTGGTGAAAACCGCCGCCGGGGAAGAGGGCGTTTCCCCGCGACAAATGCCCTCTGAGCAGCTTTCAGAGAGCGGCAAGAATGCTTCGATTCCGCAATGGCAGCGATGGAACGATTATGGAATCGGCCTGTTGTTGCAAGGCGCCGACGGGGAAAAAGGTCAACTGCGCCAGGCCGAACATGCCTTTGCCAGGGTGGAGAAGCTGGGGAGGCCGCACGGCCCGCTGAATCTGGCGCGGGTTTATTTGGAGGAAGGGCGGGTGACGGAAGCCGTCGAGGCGTTGCGGCGGGCGGCAGTGTTCGATCCCCCAGCGCCACGCTGGACTTTGGCCTGGTTGAATGCCTTGGCCAACAAGCAGAACGGCTTGTTCGATGAAGCAATTCGAGACTTTCGCAGCATTTTGGAAGACCGTTATGAAGAACTCGTCCGCCGCCGGTTCGATTTCTCGAAAGATTACCAAGTGTGGAACGAACTTGGCCTGACCTATTACGCCAAGTCTACCACCCTGCGCTCCCAGCCGGAGCTATACACAGCGGCGCTGCGGCAAGCGGCGGCGGCCTTCCAGAAGACACTCGATCTGGATCCGGAGAACGAGACAGCCCACCATAACTTGGGCATTCTCCATGCTCTGTTGGGCGATGAGGAAGCGGCGGCTCATCACCGGCGTTTGCACGAACGTTACCGCTCTGACGACAACGCGCGGGATCGAGTGATTGCGATTGCCCGTGAACGCAATCCGGCCGCCCGCAATGCCGCGCAGCCGGTGGTGATTTACGACTTGCATCGTCCGGGAGCGCCGGGGTTGTGAGCGCTGCAGCGGGCGTTGTTTCAAGGGATAGGCGCGGCGGATTGCAGGCGGTTCAGCATTTTTTGAGCCAAGGGTTCTTCGGGTTTGAGCTGGACGAGGTGCCTCAGAAGCCAGCGGGAGAAGGCGGGGTAGGTTTCCGCTGTTTGCGCGGCGAGGGCGATGCATTTGGCGTAGCTTGCGGTGAAGTCTTTGTGGAGGGAGAGGCTTTGGATGAATTTGTTCACGGCGGCGGTTCGGTTGCCTTCCGATTCATCGGCGAGTCCCAGCAGGTAAAGGTCGCGGGATGGGTAGCGGGTTTGCAGTCTCTCTCTCAGATTTCCCGGCGGCAGGGCGGCGGCGAGCGAGGAGGCAGCCTGTGATTGGGCGCGGATAATTTTGGCCAGGATTTGTGCCGGCCGGGGGGAAATGCCGGGGCGGATCAGGGGCGCTCGGCTGGCGATGTATTGGTTGTTGTCGGTGTTCAGCGGGCCTGTTTGGGCGTATTGTTCGAGGGCGGCTCGGTTGGCCAGGCGGCTTCCGAGGAGGCGTTCGGGGGAGTTCAGTTGGCATTCTTGGAGGGCTTGATGCAGGGACGGGGTTTGGCGGATTGGCTCCAGGCGTTGCAGCGGCGGATGGAACGGCTGGTCAGCGCCGATGAGGCCGAGGACCGGGACGGCGAGGTTGTCGCGAAGTAGCCAAGCGTCCGAATGCGGGAAGACGGCGTTGAAGGTGCGGATGATGGTTTTCAAGGTTTCATCGTCCAGTTGATGCAGCGGCAGCCATTGGCAGAAGAGGCCGCCGGGCGCCAGCCGAGCGCGGACATTGCGGTAATGCTCGACTGTGTAGAGCAATCCGGCCCCGTCCCGTGCGGGATGAAAAACATCGGCGATGATCGCGTCGTAGGATTTTTTGGAGCAGCGGACGAAGCGCCGGGCATCCATGCGGTGCAAGGCGATTTGATCAGGGGGATAGGGAAAGCGGTTGTGAGGCGCAAAGTCGGGGAGAGTTTTCACAATCTCCGGCAACAGTTCGACGGCGTCAGTTTGCAGCCGGGGATGCACCCGAACCGCGCCCAGGGTAATGCCGGTTCCGATGCCGAGGACGAGCGCCCTTTCTGGCCGGGGATGCAGTAGGAGCGGCAAGTGGGCTTGCCGGCGTTCGGCAGCGGCAGCACGGGTGCCACCCATTTGAAAGCGGCGGTTGACTTGAAGGCTTTTGTGTCCGCTGGCGTCTGTCGTGGCTGAAACTGTGGCCGCGGGGCCTTCCAACAAAATCGTCCGACGGACATCCGGCACTAGTCCGAGAACTCTCTCCGAACCCGGAGCAGCGGCGATCGCAAGGCCAATCCCCAACAAGCCGAACCAGCGAGCTTTGAGGCCGGCCGGCGGAATCAATCCCGCATATGCGAGGGCGGTGAAAATCAGAAACCGTTGGGCGCCCAAACCGGGAAGCAGGACGGCAAAGCAAACGGGTGCCAGCGCAGCGCCGAGGAGATTCCAGCTCAACGGCCGGCCGATGCCTCGGCGAGGACGCACGCCGGTCTGGAGCAGTTGAGACAAGAGGCCGCCCATCGCCGTTGCCGGGAGCAACAGCACCCACCCCGCGACTAACAATTCTGCACTCAAAAGCCCCAGCCGACTGCGGTTCATTTTTGGCCAGAGAGCATCGTAAAACGCCGGCGTCCAAGCCATAGCGTGCAGGCTGAGCAGAATCAAAATCGCCGCCGCCATCAACCCGTTCCCGAAAAGGGCGTCCTGCTGCTTCAACCTGGTGAGATGCTGGTAAAGCAGGGCGCCCAGGGACGCGCCGGCCAGGTGCACCACCAGAATGGAGGCGTAAGTGTAAACAGTGTTCTCCAATGTCTGCGAGAGGACGCGGACGCAAAGGAGTTGATAGGTGATGCCGAGAAATCCCAGGCTGAACGCCGTGAAGAATATTCGCTTCGGCAAAGGCGCTTCCATTCGTTTCCCGGCAGAAGATTCGCCGGCCACCGCCGATTTTTGCAGCGCAAGGATTCCGATAGCGATGAGGAAACTCAATCCGCATAGCAGCCCGAGAGTGGTTTTGAGGCCGAGTTCGGGGATGAGAAAGAACGCCGTCGTCAGCGCTCCGAGTGCGGCACCGGCCGTGTTGAGCCCGTAAATCCATCCAACGCATCGTTCGCCTCGCCAAGCTCTTTCAACAACGGGAAGCGCGGCGCCCATTGCCAGCGTGGCGGGAAGAAACGCGCCGAAAATCGCCGCAAAAAAGCCTAGCGCAGAAAACCATTCCCCTTCTGTCCCCGCGAAGCTGGGCAGAATAATTTCTCCGAGAAACGGAAGCCCGATGAAAGAAACAAGTCCCCAAACGCCCGCAATCAATTCCAGCAGAACGAACCAGCGGACAGGAGCAAAGGCTCGAAAAAGAAGGGATTCACTGGCGAGCGCTCCTGCCGTCAACCCGCCCATGTAGGCTGCCACTGCCGCCAGAATCGCCAGTGCTTCCAACCCGAACAAGGCGCCGAGCTGCTTCATCCAAACGATCTGATAACCGAGACTCGCAAAGCCGGAGCCTAAAACGCCGAGCGCCAGAATCCCGTTGTTGCGGTCGCAAAATGCCATTTTGAAGCCGAGCGCCAGCTTGCGGCGGCGGGCGAGCTGGGAAAAGAACAAAACCGAACAACCGGTGCGGATTAAGTCGCCACCTCTGCGTCGCTCAAATTTTCCGCATCTCGAAAATGCGGATTGCCGCCGGCGGGCGGATAGTTCAAGCTGGCACTGAGTTCCGGTTTTAGAAATCGGCTGGGCGAATGTTTCCAACGGCTTTCGGTGGGTAGGTTCCGCATTTGAAAAAGGGAGGGCGACAACTGATGGGCACGCAGGCAAGCTATGGTTTCTCCGGCGCTGTGGGGCGCAGCGCCGGGATAGTCCTGCTACTGGTGGCGTTGGAAACCGCGGATGAGTTGTTGTCTTTGAGTTTGAACAGGTTCGGGATTATTCCCCGATCGGCCAGCGGTTTAGTCGGGGTAGTTTTCAGTCCTTTGCTTCACGGGAATTTTGCACATTTGGCAGCCAATGTGGGGCCGCTTTTTGTTCTGCTGCTCATTCTTTTTTGGAATCGCCGTTATTTCCCGGAGCGCAGTTTGTTTTTGATTTGGCTGCTCAGCGGCCTGGGGACGTGGTTGATTGGGCGGGGGGCGGCGGTTCACATTGGTGCGAGTTCTCTTGTTTTTGGTTTGGCAGCTTATTTGATTGTGGCGGCGGTTTGGATGCGGTGTTGGCGGGCGCTGTTTTTTTCGGTGGTGGTCTTTCTGTTTTACGGCGGCCTCTTTTACGGCTTGTTGTCGGTTGAGGAGGGCGTGTCGTGGGAGGGGCATTTGAGCGGCGCCGTTGCCGGTTTTTGGACGGCTTGGGTCAACCACAAACGGTAAGCGCCGGGCAGCGGTTAGCCGCTTCATGGCCGCCATCGTAGTTCCGAGACGTTTGTCCTGCCTTGGTTGACTGCGAAATCCCAATATGCAGACGGTTGGGGAAATGGCGAGCGTGTCCGTCCAGGAAGAAGAAGTTGGTGCCGTTTGCGTGCAAGTTGGTGTGGACGTTGTTTTGCTGCGCCACGGTAGCTTGTTTTCTGTTGTCGAAGAGCCAGACGAGGGAATGCGGTGCGGGGAGTGCGGACAGCTACTTGTTGGCCTTGGCCTTTGCCGTTGACGTGCTGGTTTAGGCAGTAATGGAAGAGGTTGTGTCCGTTGCTCCGGCGTTTGTTGGCCGGGCACAGCCAGATTGTTTTGGAGACGGCGACAGCGGCATTGGTTCGCCAAGGCTATTTGTGATAGGGAGCCAGCCCGATCGCTTCAGGAAGGTTGACATACCAGCCGGCATTGACGGAACGCCCGTTGGGAGTGCCGTCCTGGGGGAGATAATTCTCATTGTTGAAAGCGTAAAGATGCGTGGCAATGCCCCATTGTTTCAAATGGCCGCGCCCATCGCTTTGCTCACGGCCGGCGAAATCAGCACAAACAGCAGGGAAAGAATCTCCGCCACGACCAGGGCTTCAATCAAAGTAATGCCCCGGCACTTGCTCGCAACCAAGACGCTTCTGCTGCCGCCGAGCTTCATCAGTCCCTTTACATGCGGCCTGTTGGGAACTTTGTCAAGACATCAAACCGCGATGAATAGTTTTGGGCTTTTTAGGATGGCATCCCGCTTGGCAGAAATGTGGCGCAGGCACTTGAAGAGCGGTTAGGGCGGTGGGGAACCGACTTGAGCCTACACTTGCGCAAACAAAATGTCTGCGCCACCTTGTCTGCTGAGCAAGCCCGCAACCGTTTATTGCGCGTCAAACCGCGACAATGCACTATGGCTTTCGGCCACAAAAGCGCAAAAGAATGCCGGTTAGGAATGCGCCCAGCCGCGATCTGCTAAAATCTCTTGGCCGGTAATGGCGCAGCTTGCCCGGCTGATAAGGAACAAGGCCACTTCGGCGATTTCGTCGGGACGGATGAGAAGCGGAATGCACTGCAAACGTCGGAGGCTCCTCTTGACCGAGGGCGTAACAAATTCTTTAAGCTGCCTGGCCGTCATCACCCAGCCGGGCGAGAGCGTGTTGACGCGAATCCCCTGCGAGCCGAGTTCCCTAGCCAGCGATCGGGTGAAGCCCTGGATGCCGGCCTTTGTGGCCACATATGCCGTCATCTCCTTCGGTGTGGCATGAAAGGTGACACTTGAGAGGTTAACAATGGCTGCGTCTTTTTTCATCCAGGACGCAGCTGCCTGAGCCGCCAAAAAGTAAGCGCGGAGATTGCAGGCGAACAAACCGTCCCATTGCTGCACAGTCATCTCGGCAAACGGAA
This sequence comes from uncultured Pedosphaera sp., assembly GCA_965214825.1. Lineage (GTDB taxonomy): Bacteria > Verrucomicrobiota > Verrucomicrobiia > Limisphaerales > AAA164-E04 > UBA2970. Next base: position 3,048,752 of record OZ243981.1, on the reverse strand, counting down.
TCCGAAGGTCAGCCGCGGCGTTGTTGATGAGGCCGCGAATCTCGCCACATTGCCAGGCGGCTTGCTCCACCCAACGCCGCACTGGCGCCTCTTTTGTCAAATCCACGACGGTGAAAGCGGCATTCCCGCCCAACCGCGTCGCCAATGCCTCGCCTGCGCTTCGGTCGATGTCACAAAAAAACACGCGGGCACCCTGGCCGCAAAACGCCTCCACCATTGCCGCGCCGATGCCATTCGCGCCGCCTGTGATGAGAACAGCCCGCCCTTTCAAGTCCAAGTAAGTCGCCATTGCCGCAATCCCTTCGCGGCTTCACAATAAGAAGACGTTGGCAAAAGGAAAGCCGCTACTGCTGTCCGCGCCTTCAAAAATTTGATGAATCTTTGTCTTGGCGGTGACAGCTCTTTTTGAATACACAACAAACCAACATAACCCACAAAACCAGCGTCAAGCCAATGAAAAAGGGAAGCCGCTCTCGCCGTGCCAGCAAATTATATAATAAGCCTTCTGCTTGGCCTGAATTTCTTTCAAGCCTGAATTTCTTTCAAGGAAATGTCCGGGGAATAAGTTTTGCCCGTTTTCTTGCTGAGTTCATTTGCCAGAAACTTCATCAAGGCAGCCTCGGCATGGGCGATCTTGTTTTTGATGCCTTCTTTCTTGGCAGCACGGAGAGCTTCCCATAGTGCATTTTCTAACCGCTTCTCTTCGAGATATTGGCGATGTTTAAGTCTTTCTTTGCTTGCGGCAAATTGGCGCTACATATAGTTCTATTAAGCTTTGTATGACTATTGGGAGAAAGATTTTTCAGCCTCCACTCGTCCATGGTGATCGAATCCACCAGACAGCGCTCATCAAATCGGTTGGTTATTGCCATACTCGCAGGCGCAATGTTCTGACGATAATACTCCAATTCCTCTTTCGCTTTAGCAAGATTTTTAATGCGATGATTCATCAGTTGTTGGTTGCTAGGGTCAATCTCTTCCAAGACCTTTTCATCTATGGCTGTCCCCGAAAGAAGAAATTCTTCGTATAGACTGATTTCAGATGCTTCCGTTTTGGCAGTTGTGGGATTGCTTATCGTCGTTTCGTCAGCAAGCGACTCAGCAGCACGAACTGCGATTACCATGTTCCAAAGTGCCAGCACAAAAATCGCACTGCAAATCGTCAAGAGTTTCATAATGCAAGTGAATTAACTAAAAAATGCCATAAGTCTCAAGAATCTGCTATTTTAAAAGTGTCATCTCCGGAACTGCTGCTGCTGTCGTTCGGATTCAAACAAGCCTCCTTCATTCGCTCCGATCGCGTTTCGCATTATTTGCCATAATAGTGCTTTTTCAAAATGTGTCTAGCGTGTTTGATTCTCGGATTTCCAAAGAACCAATGAGAGAAGAGTAGCTTGCTGTCATCACAAGGCAAGGGAAAGATTGATTTTTTTGCGGTTCTCAGATTGTGGGTAGGAAGTCGACTGTCTCTCTTTGTTGCAAGGAGTCAGCAAACCCGGTCTGATGTTTGCGGGTGTTCGAGTGTGTGGAGCCAGTGTTCGATTTTTTCGAGGACTTCTTCGGCGGGGTTGTCGAGCAGGCAATGAGGTTGAGGAAAGCGGCAGGAGTCGAAGCAGGGTTTGTGAGGGCAGGGTTTGCCTTTGATGTAGGCGGCTTGGGGGTGGTTGGGGAGGAACCATTCGGGGCGTTGGGGACCGAAGATGGTGAAGGTGGGGATGCCGAGGGCGGCGGCGAGATGGCCGGGGCCGGAGTCGTTGCCGATGAAGGCAGTGGCGTTTTTCAAGAGGGCGATGAGTTCGGTGAGGTTAGCCGGGCAGCGGGAGGATTGGCCGAGGGTTTGCCATTCTTTTTGCTGGGCAGTGTCGCAGAGAACGGCGGTTTGCCAGCCGATGTTTTTTAAACGGGTTGCCAGGATGGCATAGCGTTGAATGGGCCAAACGCGGACGGGTTGGGCGGCGCCGGAGTGGAGGAGGGCGATGCGCGGCGAATGGGCGTCAATGTGGCGGCGCGAGGGGCTCCGGAGGGAGAGGCCGAGCGCTTGGCCGAGGGTGTCCCATTGCGCGGTGCGGGGAGCGTCGGGATGGACTGGCGGCAGTGGTTCGGAGAGAAGCAGACGGCTTCCCGCTCGTGGGAAACCCAGGTGCTGTGGCGCTCCTGACAGCCGAAGGATGAGGTGATCGCGCGGGTCTCGGCGGGCGGAGGCGGCGATGTCGAGCTGTTGCCGCCGGATTTGCCGCAATGCCGTCCGAAGCGTCCGCCATGGCCAGCGGTGCAGGCGGTATTTTCCAGTGAACTGCGTCCAGGGTGCGACAAAGGGCAGGACGGTAACTTCGGGCCAAAGTTCTTTGGCCAGTTCGATGGCGTGGGGTTTGGCCAGTAGGGTCACTTGGAATTTGCGGCAGGCAGCCTGAAAAAATGCGGAGCCGATGGCTAGGTCTCCCACGCCCCAGAGTTCGGTGACGAGGAGTTTTTTCATGGGGCGGTTTTCCCGTTGCTTGGCAGTTTGGCGATTGGTTGCTCGGCGATGAGGTAGGCGGACCAGCCCGTCCAGTGGATTTTGGCGGTGAACTTTTGCCGGCTGGGGGGCAGGAAGAGGTAGAGGGGGTAGGCGAGGGCGAAGAGCCAGTTCCGCGAGGTGCCGGAGCGAATGACTTTGAGGCGGTTTCGGCGGGTGTGTTGGGCCAGGGCGCCCATGCTGACGATTTTGGTGTGGGCCAAATCGTCGAAGAAGTTCAGAGTAAAGGTTCCGGCTGCTGTGCCGCTGGGGCTGGGCATCGTCAGGGTTTTTGGGTGGGGTGTTTCGAAATAAACCCGGCCGCCGGGTTTGAGAAGGCGAGCGATTTCCGAAAGCAGAAGCGTTAAGCTGTCGAGATGCTCGATCAAGTGCATGCAGGTGACGGCGTCCAGAGAATGGTCGTCCCAAGGCAGAGGTTCAGTGTTGAGGTTGCCTTGGTGGTAGCGGCATCCCTTCGGGTAGAGCGCTGGGTTGCCGGCGATGTCGGTGGCATAGAATTGGAGATCGGGGCGCAGCTCGAAGAAGTGGCGGAGCGTTTCGCCGCCGGAAGAGCCGATGTCTAAGACATGGCCGCCTTGGGGCGCCGCCGCCAGGAAGCGGGAGCGGGTGTCCAACTGGGGAAGAGCGCGCAGGAGTCTCCAGTTCATGCTGCGGTTGTTCTTGCGGCCGGGTTCCGATTTTTCGGGAAGGGGAGGGTTGGCGGAGCCAGATCTCGATAGATTTTTTGGTAAGCGCCGAAAATTTGCGAGGCGCAGCGGTGCCGCACGGAGTCCCGAATGCTGGCAGGCGGTTCAAAAGGGTTTGGCGAGTTGAGCGCTCTTTCGAGGCATTGCTTCAGCGAATTTGCGTCTTCCGGTTGAAAGAGCAGGCCGCAGCCCGGTTTCACGATGTCCACATTGCCGCCGCTTGCCGAGGCGATGGCGGGTAGTCCGAGGGCGAGTGCTTCCATCAGGGCGACGGAGCAAGGCTCGTTGGTGGAGGGCAGCACGAACAGATCGCTTTGCAGAAGCTTGGCGGTGATGTTGGCGGCTGGGCCGCAGAGACGCACTTGATCGTTCAAGCCGCAGTGTTCGATTTTCCGGCGCAGCGCATCGGAAAACATTTGAGCTTCTGAGAGCTGAAGCGTCGGCCCCCAGATGTGGCATTCGATTTTCTTTTGCCGGGCTTTGGGCAGGCGGCGGATGGCCTCAATCAGGAGGTCCCACTTTTTCCAGCCGATGATGCTGCCGATGCCGATGAGCCGGACGGGGCGACCGGGAGTGTGCCAGTTGCGTCTTTCCGCCGGAGGGCGTTGTAAGAACTCATCTCCGTAGCAGGCGGAGATGGTGCGGATGCGGCCGTTTTGGTCGTGGAGCCGGTAATGTTTTGTCATGTTGAGGGTGAGCATCACGGTGTGCAGATGTTTGCGTCTGGCGGCCCAGCGATACAAGCCTGTTCGGTTGGCGTAATTGTGGTTGGTGAAGAGCACTGGTTGTCGCGTGCGCCAGGAGAAGAACAAGGCCACAAGCAGGGCGCCGCGGGAGTGGGCGTGAATCACATCGAAATATTCCGCCCGCCGCAGTGCTAGCAATTCGCGGGTTGCGGGGAAGGCTTGCCGGAGCAAGTCAAAATGCCGGCGGGATTCTGCTTGTGCGGAACAGCTGCGGCGGTATTCGAGTGAGGGGCGGCGGGTTTCTTCGTAGGCCTGGTTGACCCAAACGACATGCCGCCATCCGTCCCCGGCGCCTGCCTGTTGCAAGTTCCGAATGACGGAAAGGACGCCTCCGGCATCTTCCCGCTCGCCCGTCAGGTGCAGAATCTTCAAAGGCCGTTCGCTCGCCATGAGTTCGCCCGTTTCGCCATGTTCCCCTTTTCGACACAATAGGCTGGCGCTTCGGTTTCTGGCAAGCCGCGCCTTCCTCAACGGCTGCTTTGTCGGTGGACGGATCGGCTGGAGTAGGCAAAGCCCTTGCTCTGCCCGGCGTCTGGCAAACAGTTCGCGGTTTTTTATTGACGGGAAACCTTTCCACAGGTAAGGGTGGACGGCAATTCAAATCAGTTTTTTTGATGAATCATGGCCACTTATATTTACGAAACCATCCCGAAAAAAAAAGGGCGGAAGCCCCGGCGTTTTGAAGTGCAACAAAAGATGTCAGACCCGCCGCTGAAGAAAGACCCGAAAACGGGCGAACCGGTCAGACGCGTGATCACCGGCGGCAGCGGCTGGGTGACACACGGGCCGAGCATCATGTCGATGAACACAAAGAAAGCCTGACTCACAACGCCGCACCTCCCCCGGAAAAGAGATGAAACCCAAATACCGCAAACCGTGCTCCATGACGTTCGCTGCGCTTCTCGGCTTGCTATGCATCGACAGTTTCGCCCGGCCGTGGCGTCTGGCCCAAGCGCCTAATGGACAGAACTTCAACTGCACTCTCTGCCATATCCGGCCGACCAATGGCGGGCCGCGTAATGCTTTTGGCGATGCTGTTAACGCCGTTGTCGGACGCGGCAGCCGAGAGGCTTTTTGGTCGGCGGCGTTGGCGGAGGTCGACTCCGACGGCGACGGCTTCACCAACGGTCAGGAGCTCGGCGATCCCGATGGCGACGGCGTGCCAATTCCCGGAGCGCCCGTCACGCATCCCGGCGACGCCGAAAGCAAACCGGGGCTGCTCTTCGAAGTCCGCGGCGCGGAAGACATCGGCCTCCAACGGATTGTGCCTGACAAAATTATCTTTGAAACGGAGTGGGATAACCTGGACAACTGGGAGCCGTATACTGCGGTGGTTGGAACGCACACTTTCCTTATCGAAGCCAATACCTTCGCCGAACCGATTGAAGACGGCAACCAACGATACGCCCTCATCCTGCAACCAACGAGCGGCGGCGAAGCGAAACCGGCGGCGGGATTTTACGGCGATGACGGCGCTCCTCACACTGGCCAAATCAACGCCTCGCGCCAAGATGGAAATCCGGGCCGGCCGGCTGGCGATCGGCGTCCAGGAGCAGCCGGATACGTCATAGGCGGCGAAGCTTCGCCCCATGTTTTCGAGGCTTTCCAATCCGACAACCGTTGGAACCTCGGCTTCGACCGGTTGGCGGATGGACGCTACGGAACTGTGCAAATGTTCGCCCTCGACCGGGCAACGCTTGTCCCCAAGCCGACTTCGTTGGCCATTGATGCCGTCAACGGGCGACTGACGAGCGGTTCGCCCGCCGGCAATCAAATCGGGCGTTTCGGGGGAGACCTTGCCGTTCTCGACAATGGAAACATCGTTGCCATCGTTGACGATCGCTCCGGCATTCGAGAGGCCTCCAACGCCGCGATAGCCGTCATCCTGGCCCCCAACGGCTCAGTGGTGCGGGAAAGCTGGGTCATCGACCCGCGGGATATTTGGTCCAATGTCTCCTCCTACAAAGGGGGCTTCTGCGTCCGAGTGCATGACACTCTCTACTTCCATGATAATGCCGGAGAGTTGCTCGGCCAAATCCATCAAATCAACGATCTGCCAGAAACATTGAAGTTCGACACCGCCCGAGGCGACGGAACGCGAATCGCCTCCCACATCAACCGCTCCCTCGTCTTTCTGGCGGGAACGACTGATTTGTTCGACAGCGAAGGCGTGGTGTTGGAAGACGACCAGGGGCAAATCCGAAGAGGCGTTCAAATTGCGGTCTTTGACGCGGCGTCCCAAACATTTCTCTCGCATCGAACCGTAAGCGAAGTATCCGCCCCCAACGGCGGTTCCGACAACGGCGATCTGCTCGGGAATTTTGGCCATGTCAATCTTGCTGCCGATGCGCTGGGCCGTGTGGCCGTCGCCTTCGAAGTCGAACAGGAAGAAGCCGCCAACCCGCAAACCTTGGTTCGCGTGCTTACCTACGAGCAAACCGCCAACGCTTGGGACGCCCTCACTCCGAGCTTCTTCGCCTTTCAAAATCACGGCCATTCCGAAACACGCACTTTCCGCCCCTCCGTGAGCCTGACCACAAAACAAATTTTGGTGGCCGCCAAAGGGGAAATCAATCGAGCAAACAACCCCGCTGCCGGAGTGGACACCCCTTGGCAAACCACTTTCTATACCGTATTTTCTCATCCCGATCCCCAAGATGATCCCACGCCGGGCGTTGCTGTGGGAGCGAAGCCGATTGTTATCAGCATCGCGCCCGCGGGTAATGCAATCACCCTGACATGGTCAGGCGGCGCCGGTCCCTTTCTGCTGCAGCGAAAGACATCTGTTGGCGACGCCATTTGGGAAAATCTCGAGGAAATTGCGGAACGGACTGCCTCCGCTCCAATAACCAGGTCGATGGGGTTGTTCCGCATCGTCGATATCGGCGCCGAAGAATAACTGGCTGCCGCCAGCTTCAGTTATTCGATAAGTTTTTGGGAGCGAGCCCAAGCCAAGGCGGATTCCAGGTCAGTCACTTTGCCGTCCAGTTGGGCTTCGAATACTCTGGTCAGTATCCTGCCCATGGCCGGGCCGGGGGGGACGCCCAGCCGGAGGAGGTCTCTGCCCTGGAGGATTTTTTGAGGAGCCACCTGCCGGAGCTGAAGGGCCGCCGATTGCCTCTGCAGTTGGCGGATGGATTTGGGAAGCGTTTTGGGTTTGGGCGGGCGTCCGAAGCTGTCCGCCGTCATCACTAGGCAAAGCCCTTCGATGGTTTCCGGTTGCAATCGGTGAGCGAGCCGGCGGATTGCGCGGTCAGTCGGCATATCGAGGTGGATCATATGGTTCGCTACCAGAGGCGCGACGCGTTCCTGGATGGCGTAGGAGATGCCTAGGCGGCGCAGGAAATTCTTCGCCAACTCGACGCCGGTCTGTTCATGTCCGGGAGAAACGATGCGGCGCTTTCCCTCGCGGAGAGTTTCGGCAGTGGTTGAGGTTTTTCCGAAGTCGTGGAGCAGAACGGCGAGCATGTAGACGGCGCGGTCCGAGGCAGGCTTCTGCTGCCATTCCGCCATTGCCGCCAAGGCGTCGCAGCAACAGCAGGTGTGCTGAAAAACATCTCCTTCCGGGTGCCATTCGGGGTCTTGGCAGACGCCGACAATGGCTTCCAGCTCGGGAAAATGCGGCATCCAACCGCTTTGGAGCAGAAAGTTCAGACCGGCGGAGGGGCACCGGCTTTTCGACGCCCATTTGAGCCATTCTTCGCAAACTCGTTCCTTGGCCAGCTCGGCAAAGCTGGGAGCCATTTTCCGGCTCAGCTCGATCAGTTCAGGGTCGCTCCGAAGGTCGAAGCGGGAGACAAACTGCATCGCGCGGAGGACTCTGAGCGGGTCTTCCGCAAAAGTGTTCGCGTCCACCACCCGCAGCCGTTTGCGGAGCAGGTCTTCCCGGCCGCCGGCGCAATCAATCACTTGCTGTTTGCGCGGGTCGTAAAAGAGGGCGTTGATGGTGAAGTCCCGGCGGGCGGCGGCTTGGCGGCGCGTCATATGCGGGCGGCAGTTGACGGCAAAACCGCGATGGCCGGGTCTCGTTTTGGAGTCCTCTCGCGGCAGGGTAAAATCAACCGTCCCGCAATTGGGCATGGTCAATTTGATGGTTCCAAAGGATTTGCCCACGCGATCGACTCGCCCCCAGCGTTCGAGCGCCGTCGCAAGCTGCGGATAAGACACGCCGAAAACTTCGATGTCAATGTCCTTCGACGGTTCTCCCAACAACGTGTCCCGGACGAAGCCGCCAACCACGTAGGATTGCGCGAGAGCGGCCTCCTGCCGCAGCAAGTCGAGCAATGCCGGCGGCAGCCTGTCGTTGAAGTCATCTGTTTGGACCGTTTCCATTGTCAGCAAGAAGGCGAGCTGCAGGAGCCCGGCCGCCTGCAATCTCTCGCCACCGATGATGCACCCAAAACCAATTTGCAGGATCGCGCTGCACGGCCGCCGTCAGCGTATCCTGCACGTCCTGAGTAATCGCGCCGACTGGTCTGTCTCGGTCTCCGTTGCGGAGTGGGATCACTTCCCCGATTTCGATAGTCCACTGCGCCAGCCCTGTTCGATAGCAGATCGCTGTTCGCAAGTCAGCTTGGTAGCGTAAGGCCAGCACCGCCGGCGCCCGTGTTGCCGAGCAAGGCCGCCCCAGAAACTCCGCCGCTGCCCCGCCGCCGGCATGTTGATCTGCCAACAAGCCCAACACCATCCCGCCGTTTCGCAGTGCTTCCTTCAGCGCTCTTGCTCCCCGCCGCCGTTCAAAAAAACGAATCCCCGCCCGCTGCCGCAGTTCTTCCATCACCCGGTTGGCTGCCGGATTTTTGAGCGCCCGATAAGTGGCGGCTAAGTTGGAAAGACCCATCAACCGTCCCATCCGGGCGTACAGTTCAAAGTTGCCAAAGTGTCCAATTGCCACCAGTTGATTCTTTCCTCCATCGCTTGCCTGCCGCAATTTCTCCTCGCCAATCCAATCCAAGTGAGGCTTCAGTTGTTCGCAGCTCATGCTGGCCGACTTGGCGGCGCAGCAGTAACTCTCCCCCAGACGCCGAAAATTCTCTTTGGCGACGGCAACGATTTTCTCCCACTCCCACTCATGGCCGAAGACATGGCGGAGGTTGGTCAACGCCCGGTGCCGATGCCGCCCATCCAGCCAATAAGCCGCCCATCCCAAAAAGCGGCCCAAACGCGCCGCATCCCGCAACGGCAGGCTCTGAATTAAAACAACCGCCGTCTTCAAAACCACGTATCCCGCCACTGCCATCATTTTAGCGGAAACAGATTTTGCCGACGCAATCGTGAAAGTCCTTGGCGCCCTTCACGATCTTGATCTCGACGCGCATGAAGAAAATCGGCAAATCACGGCGGTCCAATTTGGGGAATCTCACGGCATCTTTTTGCGTGGTGATGATCATTTCGGCGCCGCGTTTGACGCTCCGGTTGATCACGTCCAAAACTTCCTGCTGCGTGTAGCGATGGTGGTCGGCAAAGCGGCGTTGATAGACCAGTTGATTGCCCAGCTCGATCAGACTCCGCTCGAAACTCTCCGGCTGAGCGATCCCGCTCAATGTCGCCAAACGGCGCTCGCGGATGACCGCCAACGCCTCTCTTTCCCTCGTGAACACATCCTCAAAATAAAGTGGTTGATGCACGCATTCGACAATCCGCGCCTCGGGATTGTGCCGGACGATTTGTTCCCGAAGCGCAGCAGTGTTCCCATTGCTCTTCGTGATAAACACAGTCTCAGCGCGTTTCAAATGAGAAGGCGGCTCCCGCAAAATGCCGCGCGGCAACAAACAGCCATTTCCAAACGGCTTCTGGTAATCAATCAGCACCACATCATGCCGCCGCCCCCGCAGTTTCCAATACTGAAAACCGTCGTCCAAAATCAACGTGTCGCACCCGAAACGCTGGATCGCAAACCGGCCACTCTTGACGCGGTCCTTGTCCACCAACACCACAACATCCCGCAAATTCGAAGCCAGCATATAAGGCTCATCCCCCGCCATCTCCGAATCCAACAACAGCGAATTGCCGTCCGACACCACACGAGGCGGCGCCGTGTCGTTCCGAAAGAAAACGCGGTTAGCCAGACGCCGAAGAAAGGGCGCCGGCTTCGATCGGTAACCGCGGGAAAGCACCGCCACCCGCCGCCCCGCATCCTGCAACTCCCGTGCAAACCGCTCCACCACAGGAGTCTTGCCCGTCCCCCCAACCGTCAAATTCCCAATGGCAATCACCTGAACCCCCAAAGTCGAATCGCGAAAAATCCGCGCATTGTAAAGGAAACGCCGAATTTTCACCACCGCCTGGAAAACCAAAGAAACGCCAAACAAACCCGACTGAACAACAGCAGCTCGCTTGCTCTTCCGGTGTCCCTCGATAATCTCGATTACCAAAGTCTCCAACGACTCCGTCCATGACCGCAGCCATTCTTGCATCAGCGAAAGTGTGCCTTCCGCCCCCCGCAAGAGCAAGCGAAGGCTGCACACCCCCCGCCGCAAAAAGCGCAAAGATCACAAGATGGTGCATGCATTTTTGCCGGCACGATGCGCAAAAAAAAAACTCTGTGTCTCCTTTGCGACCACACAACAAATCATCGCGAAAAAGCTGTAGATAAAAAGCTGCCACGCATCATCACTGAAACCAAAAGAGACGACAATGCCTTTGAGCAAGAGGTTGATGCAGACGCGACATCTCTACATCTCGGCCACAATCAACAGACTTCCCTCACCTTGTCCACCGGCATGGCGAACTTGGAGAAGCTGGAACTCCGCAGCAATAACTTGAAGAGTTTACGGGTACCTGAAGGTATAGACATTGACAATCTCGATTTTAGAACTTTTTCAAAATCAAAGGTTACATTCTATAACCTTGCGTCTCCCGCAGGGAAGAATGTTAGAAATAGTACGGGTTAAGAGCGACGTGCGAGTTAAACGTTTTTCCTGCCGGCGGGTCTTGGAAGAAAACACGTCTTATCATGCTCCGATTTAAAGTTTTTAATCAAAATCCTGCTTCATTCCAAGGGGTGGGAAGTGTCCATATTTGGGGATTTGGCAGGTCTCGGTCGTTCCAGTGTTTTTGTGGTCGTAGTTCCATCGCTTCCAGCTGACCTCGGCGGGATAACCCAATTGCTTGGGCGTTTCGGCGGCGATGTGACCGTCGGCAAAGAGGATGTTCGCCTTTCCGTTGTGCCGCCTGGTAGTGCTGTTCCAGTGAAATGAGTTGAATATAGCCCACGCTCTGGGCGAACTATGGCCTGGGAATGTGATGGACCGAGCATTGTTAGAGGTTCTCCGGTAGAGAACATGATTGCCTAGAGCAATCATGTTGGAAGGTTGGGCGATCTGGCTGGATTGGATGGAAGAAGCCATGCGGCTGGAGTTTGCTGCATTCCAATTGCCCAGCGGATGTTCTCCGATGAGGGGGAATCCCGGCACGGACATGCCGTAGGATCGGCGGTCTCTCTGCTTCCAAATGTCAATTCCCCAAGCATTCAATCCGTAGCTGAAGTTCCAGTTTTTCAGTAACTGTTCGGCGGTCACGTCGCCTTCCCGTTGATGATAATACTCCATGATGTAGCGTTTGATATTGCGATTCTGTGGGCATCCCCAAACGTTGGTGTTGCGGTTCATGGCGAGACCGATTTGCTGTTGGTTGCTAACGCAAACAGCTTTGCCGGCGGACTGCTTGACCCGGTGGAGAGCAGACAAGAGCAAGGCAGCTAGGATGCTGATGACAGCAATGACTGTTAGCAACTCAACTAAGGTGAATGCGCGGTTGGCTTTCAATTGGAGGGTGGGGGGGATGGTGTCTGAAAACTTCGGATAGTAGATGATGCCTTCGATCTCGACCGGGACATCATGGCGGTAGTTGTCTTTGTTCTTGCGGCAAAAGAGAAAGTCCGTTTCCTTCCTGCCATTGTGTATTGCTAGGCGGGCTTAGCCTGATGCCCAGTGTTGTCAACGGTTTTTTGTGAAATTTTCATTGTTTGAATTTTCCATTCCGGGAGCCATTTTTGCTGTAATTCATTGGCAATAAATCACTTTGATGCCGGTGTGGGGTTGGGCAGGAGAAAAATGTCTTGTGTGTCAGGCGGGTTGTTGTTTGAGTGGGGCGGATTTCAATGGCGGGTGGCGATAGACAGCGGTATGCGTGGCATCAGCGGATGGGTTTGATGCTCGGCCCGGTTTGTTTTTTGGGCATTCTGGCGGCGCCGGTGCCTGAGGGGATGGATTCGGAGGCGCAGCGGGCGGCGGCGGTAGCGGCATTGATGGCGGTGTGGTGGATTTTTGAGGCGGTTTCGCTTTCGGCGACGGCTTTGGTGCCGTTGGCGTTGTTTCCGTTGCTGGGGGTGGCGTCGGCTCGGGAGGTTTCAGAGGCTTACGGGGATGCGAACATATTTCTATTTGCGGGCGGTTTTTTTATCGCGATGGCGATGCAGAAGTGGGGGTTGCATGAGCGGATTGCGTTGAATGTGGTGAAGCGGGCGGGGTCTCGGCCTGGGGGATTGGTCGGAGGGTTTATGTTGGCGACGGCGTTTTTGTCGATGTGGATTTCCAACACGGCAACGGCGCTGATGATGTTGCCGATTGCCTTGGCGGTGGTGGAGATGGTGGCGGGGAATGCCCAGGGGCGAGGGGCGGAGGGGTTTACGGTTTGCGTGCTTTTGGGGATTGCTTATTCGGCGAATATCGGTGGGGTGGCGACTTTGATTGGTACACCGCCGAATGGGGTTTTCTTGACGCAGTTTGTGGAGTTGTATCCCGATGCGGGTGAGATCGGTTTTTTGCAGTGGATGTTGGTAGGCGTCCCGCTGGTGGCGGTTTTGCTGCCGCTTGTCTGGTGGTTGCTCACCAAGTGGCTGTTTCGTTTCGACGGTTTGTCGCTGTATCATGTGAAAGGGATGCTGGAGGGCCGGTTGCGGGTGCTGGGGCCGATGAGCCGGGGGGAGAAGATTGTTCTGGCGGTTTGGGCGGGAACGGCTTTGGCGTGGATTTTTCGGGGTGACATTGATTTGGGGGGCGTGGTGCTTCCGGGCTGGTCGCGTTTGTTTCCGCAAGCGGCGGCGATTCATAACGGGACGGTGGCGATTTTCAGCGCGCTTCTTCTCTTTGTGTTGCCGGTGGATTGGAAGCGGGGGGAATTTGCTTTGGATTGGGGTTGGGCCAAGCGGATCCCTTGGGGGGTTTTAATTTTGTTTGGCGGGGGGCTGGCGCTGGCGGCGGGGTTTAAGAAGACGGGGTTGATTCAATGGGTCGGGGAGGCATTGGTGGTTCTTGAGTGGGTGCCGCCGCTGGCGGTGATTTTGTGTGTTGCGCTGTTGCTGACGTTTGTAACGGAGTTGACTTCCAATGTAGCGACAGCGGCGATTATGATGCCAATTCTCGGTGGGGCGTTGGCGCCGGCATTGGGAGTGCATCCGTTGTTGTTGATGGTTCCCGCGGCGATTAGCGCTTCTTGCGCCTTTATGCTGCCGGCGGCCACGCCGCCCAATGCCATTGTCTTTGGCGGCGGGCATATAACGGTGCCGCAGATGGTGCGGGCGGGTTTCTGTGTCAATCTTGCGGGGGCGCTTTTGGTGACTCTTGCCACTTATTTTCTAGCTGTGCCGGTGTTCGATATTTCGTTCTCGGAGCTGCCAGATTGGGCGCTGAGGAGGTTCCCGACCGAATAGCTTTTCCGGACGGCGGCTGTGCCGAGTGTTGTGTTTGCGGTCAGTCGGCAAACTTACGCCGGCTGGATTGGTTGGCTGTGGGGAAGTCAGCGGGGAGGTTTGTTTGGGTAACTTTTCCGGTGGCGGCCCATTCGGCGCCACGTTGGAGGGCAACGATGAAGCCCACGCATTCCACGGAATAGTCGGCATGTCCCATTGGCGTGTGGAAAATGCGGCCTTTTCCATATACGAGGGTCATCATCATGGGTTCGTGCCGGCCGGTGCCTTTGCGTTCTTTGACGGCGTGAGCGGTGGCGAGGATGTGCATGTTGTCGGCGGGGCCGCGGAGGCGGTCGTAGAGTTCGTCTTTGGTGTGGAGCCATTGTTTGGGCATGCCGCGGGTGATGGGATGGGTGATGTTTCGGATGGTGATTTGGAATTCGTGTTGGGGACCGTGGGCGCCGCCGCGTCCGGGGGAAGGGTCTCGAATCAATTCCCCCTGGTCGTTGAAATAAACATATGGGCCGTGTTTCTCGTTGCGCCCGCCCCAGCCACCCAGGCCGATCATTTGGTTGTAGGCTTCCCATTCCGGCCAGCAGTTGTTGGCGGCATGCACGATCACCAAGCCGCCGCCCTTGCGGATATAGGCTTCAAATGCTTTTTGGACGGCTTTCGGCCAGGGAGCGGCCCGCCAACCGTTGTTGTTGATGACAACATCGTAATCGGCAAAGTTCGGTGCAAAGTCAGGGTCCGGGATAGGCTGCGGGACGGCGACAGTTGCCTTCCCGTTTTCCAGCGGAAATTGCTCCAGATACTGCGCCCCTTGCCAAGTAAATTGCGTGCGCTCCACATGAACGGCAAACCGCCCCGTCTCCTCCAGGTAGCGTTTCATCATGGCGGTGATTTTGGGCCACATCCCGTGGTTGTTCTGGCCGTCCACAATGAGCGCCCGGAGTTTCGGCTCAGCGAAGAGCGCATGGGAGAGAGACAGACCTAAAGTAAAGCCAATAATTCGGTTCAACATAAAATCAATCGGTTGCAACGCCTATAACGCAAACGGCGAGAGCAAATCATAGGCGGCGGCGTTTCCTTTGACAAGGCCTATTTACGCGATGAATAGTTGTGGGTTTTTATCTTTTTTAGGATGGCATCTCGCTTGGCAAAACGTGATGCAGGCTTTTAGCCTGCACTTGCGCAGACAAAATGTCTGTGCCACCTTACCTGCTTGATGGGCAGACCGGAAATCGGTTCCCCGCTGCCCCAACTGCGACTCTCCGCTTCCAATCGCATTTGTTCTCGCCAAGCCGCTATGCGTTCTTGTGTGCTGCCTCGAGGCTCCCCTTGATAACGCTCCTGTGCTATCCGAAACTCTTCCTCCAGCCAACAATGCACAAATAATGGCTTCGATTCATAAGCGAAGGTTTAATCGAAGATCGAGATTTGGAATCACTCGTCGTCTCCTCATGGATTCCAGTCGTCGGGGTTTAAGCGGTTCCAGTGTTCGGGGTGAGGAAGATGATCGCGATTCCAGCGACGGCGATGCTCCGGTGCCGGCAACGTCCAGTGGCGCAAGGTGTCGGCCTCTACATTCCCGTCCGCCAGCACAACATTCATCAACCCGTAGTGCCGGCGAGTGTAGTTGGCATGACTTCACATCAAGTTTCTTACACCGAGACTGACATAGACTCCCCGTCCGCTTTCCGGCCAGACGCGTTCTTCACCCTCTTTGAAATATCCTGCTTTGTCTCCAACGGCAACCATATCAGAAGGCGCACGCACTTCCGCAGCCGGACGGGAAACAGAAGCCGTGACATTGGGAATGGGGAGTTCCCCGTTCGACGGGTCTGTTGCAGGAGTGGCCAAGCCTAGCATTTCAAAATTAGCCCGGCCGCTCTTTCTTGATGCATCCATCCATCGGTCGCTAAGCATGTTCCCTGTGCCTCCCGCATTCCAGCCGTGCCCGATTCTGGGGGCACGTCCCCTGGGATGCTTGGCAGTCTCTCGGCCGCCCAACGCCGTTGCTCCTCCAGGCCTCGCCGCAGGACGCGCCGGTTCAAGGCGGCGCATTGCTAGACATTCGTAACTCGCCCGTGATACAGGTCCCAGATCAAGTGATGCCAATGAATATAACCACCAGACTGAGGATCGTCGCCGGACGTCAAGCCCTTCCAACGCAGGTCTTCTTTCAGGACATACTTGCGATCGGGCGGGTAATCGTCTTCGTAATCGCCGAGGTAGAGTTACAGGGCAAGCCCAATCTGTTTCAAGTTACCGACGCAGTGGATACGCTTGGCCGCATGTTTGGCTTGGCTGATGGCGGGCAGGAGCAGGGCGACCAAAATCGCAATTACAGCGATGACCGTCGGCGGCTCAATCAAGGTGAATCCCGAACGGTTTCGATTTTTCATGGTCGTTTTCAATGTTTCGATGTTGGTTATTATGGGCTTAAAAGAAGCAAAATCTGTGCTAAATCCATAAACAATCGGTCTCTCCATTCATTTTTTCGGCGAGAAACTGTCTATTTCTCAGTAGCCGTCGCTGTAACCCGGACCGTAAATCGGCTCGGGCGTGCTGACCGAAAGCGTCGGGTAGGAATATTCGCCCGAATCCGGATAAACGCAGATGTAGCTGTACCCGACATATGGCTGCTGCGACAACAGATTGCCGGGTAGCTTTCATCTTCTCAAATGTTTTTGAAATGGTCATTTGTTGATCAATGGTTGTGAAACGATTTAGTTTTCTTGCCCATCTCGCCTGTTCCTAAGTCGGTTGTTGACTGGCCTTGCGCGGCCTTTCCGGCGTTTGAATTGAGCGAGTCCATACTCATACATGGCGAAAAACTCGGATTCGTTACCCTCTAAAGGCGGTTTTTTTGAATAATTTCATTTTCGTCCATTGCTTCAAAAACTCGGATGCCGCTATTTTTGAGAAGTTTCCCCTGCTCGCAGGCGGCAAGTCAAGCAGGGAAGAAAGCTGTTTTCTCAGATTTTCGATCGCTTTTCGGACGAGGTTGTGAGCGCTCTTTTTGGAAATGCCCAATTCGCGGGTGATTTGGGGATAGTCTTGGCTTTCCTCGAAGCGGATGTGGAAGGCTTGGCTCAGGTCGATTCGAGCTTTTTGGCGGATTTCGTCTTCATTGAATAGGAGATATTTTCGGCATGGCGGTGAGCAGAGTGTGGCGCAGGTCTCCAACCTGCGCGGCAGACAAGAAGTTGGTTCCGTGAACCGCTCTTGCGAGTGTCTGCCTCACACAACGGTTCCCTGTAACATTTTATATGCGGGTTGGGTCAAGGGGAAGTTGCCGCAATCGAAACTTGACATGCGAACGATCTTCTTCTGCCTCGTCGTTCTCTTGCTGCTGCCGGGGTGCGCTTTGCTTCCGGCGGACCGCCCGGTGCGCGAAGGGGGTGCCGGTCTCGAATTGCCGGCGATGTGGAAGAGCAGCGGCGCCGGAAACGAAGGACGGATTGCTGCCGGATGGCTGGAAACTTTTGACGACCCGGAGATGACGGTGCTCGTGTTCGAGGCGCTGCAACGGAATCCGGGTATTCGCCTCTCAGAAGCTCAATTGCGCTTGGCGGCGGAAGGGCTGGTGTTTGGACGGGCGCCGCTTCTGCCTTCTTTTTCCCTGTCGGGTTCTGGTTCACATTCCGGCTCGCGGACTCAGCAGGAGAATGGCGGGCTTTCTTCCTGGCGCCGTTCGGAAAGCTACGGGTTGAGCGCCGGCATCTCCTGGGAGCTCGACCTTTGGGGCAGGCTGCAGAAGTTGCATCGCGCGGCGCGGTATGATTACGAGGCGCAAAGGGCGGACTTTCGTGGCGCACGGCTGTCTTTGGCGGCAGCGGCGGCGCGGGCTTGGTACAACCTGATTGCGGCCAAGCAGCAACTGACGGTGGCGCATCAAACGAAGGAAAGTTTCGATAAAACTTTCCGCATCATTGAGCGCCCCTACAAAGCCGGCGATTCCAGTATCAGTCCCCTGAGCGTTCAGTTCGCCAGGAACAACATCGCCTCGGCAGAGCGGGCCGTGATTTCCCGGCAATTGGCTTTGGACGAAGCCAAGCGGACGCTGGAGCTTTTGCTGGGGCGTTACCCGGCTGCCGAAGTGGAGGCCCGCGGCCAATTGCCCGACCTGGTCAAATCCGTGCCCGCCGGCTTGCCTTCAGAACTGCTGTTACGGCGTCCCGACTTGGCGGCAGCGGCAAAAGATTTGCTGGCCAGCGCCGAGCGGGCGGCAGCTTCGCGCAAAAGCCTGCTGCCATCAGTCAACCTCTCCGGCAGCGCTTCGACAAGTAGCGGGGAACTGACCGACTTGATCGCAGACCCCACGCGAATTGCCCGAAGTGTTGCCGCTTCGCTGTCCCAGCCGATTTTTCAAGGCGGGCAGCTGCGATCGCAAACCCGCCAGGCGATGATCCGAAACGAAATGCAGGTGGAAACCTTTGTCTCCACGGCGCTTTTGGCCTTTCGGGAGGTTGAATCAGCTTTGGCCAGAGACCGCTCGCTGGCGGCTCAGGAAACCTTCCTGAAGGTCGAACTGGAGCAGGCGGAGCTTGCGGATAAGCAAGCCAACCGGGATTTGTCAGACGGCCTCGGTACAGTCATCCAAGTGCTGGAAGCGCAGCGCCGGGCCGTCACCGCCCGTAACGCTATGATCTCCCTCAAAAACCAGCGCCTGCAAAACCGCATCAACCTCCATCTCGCCCTCGGCGGCGATTTTTTTACCCAGCCGGGCGCGCCCGATGAAACCGTCGGCAGCCGCGAATAATTTCCCTTCTTTTACATCTTCCCTGCGCACTGGGCGGCGTGGTTGTTGAAGGCGCCGCCGTCTTTTGTTGCTTGATGAGATCGCCCTTTTTTGTTGCAGGGAATGTGTTTAAGTTGGCAGCGTTCATAATGAGTTTGCGTTTATTTAATACGTTGTCTCGGCAGGTAGAAGTTTTCACACCGCTGGCTGCCGACGGCAAATCGGTTCGTCTTTATTGCTGTGGTCCTACGGTGCATGACTTTGCCCATATCGGCAATTTCCGCACTTTTGTGTTGGCTGATTTGCTCTGCCGTTACCTGCGATTCCGAGGTTATACTGTCGTTTATGTGATGAATGTAACGGATGTGGAGGACAAAATCATCGCGCGAGCAGGGGAGGCGGGCGTGCCGTTGCGGGATTACACGGCGCGGTTTGAAAGAGCGTTCTTTGAGGATTTGGCGGCGTTGGGGTGTGCCCGGCCGGATCGAATTCCCCGGGCCAGTGATCACATCCCGGAGGTGATTGATCTAATCAAAAAATTGGCAGCGAAAGGGATCGCGTATACAGCTGAGGATGGTTCGGTTTACTTCAGCATCAAGAAGTATCAAGCTCTCGGCCGGACATACGGCCAGTTGAGGAAGCTGAATTTTGAGCGGATGCGTCCCGGCGAAAGGGTGCGCAGCGATGAGTATGCCAAAGATGCGGCGGCGGATTTTGCGCTTTGGAAGGCTCGCGTGCCGGCGGATGGCGGAGTCTTCTGGGACAGCCCTTGGGGGGAAGGCCGTCCGGGGTGGCACATTGAGTGCAGCGCCATGAGCATGCACTTGCTGGGACCAAGTTTCGATCTTCATCTTGGAGGAGAAGATTTAATGTTTCCCCATCACGAAGACGAAATCGCGCAGAGCGAAGGTGCCGGCGTGCAAGAGCCGGGAGAGAAGTTTGTCCGGCATTGGGTTCACGGGGCGCATCTCTTGGTTGGAGGCAAGAAGATGTCCAAATCTCTCGGCAACTTCTTCACCTTGCGGGATTTGATGCAAAAGGGATTCACCGGGCGCGAGGTTCGGTTTGTCCTCGCTTCCGCCCATTATCGCGAAACGTTCAACTTTACTCTGGACGGCCTGCGCGGCGGGAGGGCGGCACTACGGCGCATCGAGGAATGTGTCTGGAAGCTGAGCGAAACCGCCGGCGAGGCAGCCGCCGAGGCGGAGGCGAGTTTTCTGGTGGCGTTTGAGGAAGCGCTGGATGAGGATTTGAATATTTCGTCTGGTTGGGCTGTTGTCTTTGACTGGGTGCGGGAGATGAACCGAAAGCTCAGCGATGGCAGAATGCCACCCGAAGCCGCCGCCGCGAACTTGGCCGCGTGGGAAGGAGTGGATTCCGTGCTGGGCCTTGGTGTGAAGACAGTTGACACACTGCCGGGCGAAGTGTTGGCGGCATTGGAAAAACGGCAAGCGGCGCGAAGGTCTCGGGACTTTCAACAAGCGGACGCCATCCGGGATGAATTGCTGGCTTCGGGCTGGATCATCGAAGACACGCCGGACGGCCCGCGAGCAAAGCGAACTTGACATTCCGCCGTCCTTCGGCCAACATAACCCTTTATGATGTTAAAGATGAACGATCAATCTATTGGAAGACGCTGGTATCCAGGGCTTGCCGGCGTTCTGCTTCTCAGTGCTGGATGGACGGCCAGCGCTCAAGTGCCGCCTGCTCTGCCTGGAGAACCGCCGACGACAGCTGGCCGGCAAACTCCCCACCAAGTGCCGATCCCCCTACGTCCTGCCGATCCTGAACCGCCTCCGGCGCAGCAAGCCAAATCTCGCAGACAGCCATACCCCAAGGACACAACGCTCACTTGGGACGCCACCTTCAAAGAATTCTACTCGAAACCGAAGGCCAAAAAAGGCGAGCTCTTTTTCCATGTCGCCAACCATTCAAAAAATCCTGTCACCATCACCCAAATCCGGCCTGGCTGCGGCTGCACATTAACCAAACATCCGAAACTGCCCTGGACGCTGCAACCCGGAGACGGCGACCGAATCAACTTGTCCATCGACCTGAAAGGAAAACACGGAACACTCACCAAATCCGTCTCCGTGTTCAGCTCCGCCGGAAGAAAAGACCTCCTCTTCAAAGTCCACATCCCCAGCAGAGCTGCTACTAGCGGCATGGCTATGAGCGAGCGGCTAAAAAACATGCAAATCGCCGCCAAAGACCGCCAGGCAATCTTTAAGAGCAACTGCAAGAAATGCCATTACGATCCCGCCTTGAACCAGCAAGGTGAAGACCTATTCGTCGCTGCTTGCGGGATTTGCCACGAAACCCCCCATCAAGCCACTATGGTTCCCAATCTCTCCATAGCCCAAAAAGGAGTCCGGCGGAACGAAGCCTACTGGACTCTCTGGATTACCCACGGCAAACCCGGAACCCTCATGCCAGCCTTCCACCAAGGGCAAGGCGGCCCGCTGACCAGTGAACAAATCAAAGACTTAGCCGCCTACTTGACAAAGCGATTTCCCGATAATCTGCTATCAGGAAAGGAATCTAAAACAATTAGCCCCTGAACTTCCCTTCGGAAATGAGGCAATCAACTAAATACAGAAAAAGTGATATCGAGAAAAACGGAAACCTGATTTTAAGATAAGGCCATGCTTCATATCAAAGGAAACTATCAATAAACTTTCAACGGACTTGCAATTGCCAATCAAACCGGCTGAATTGCATGGAAGCTAAAGAATGGCTTAAAAGCCAATTAGGGATTTGGCGGTTCGCATATGAAAAGAGAGATGTAAGAGATAAAAAAATTCATCCCGCAACTTTTCCTATCTCATTGTCCAAAAAGATCATTGAATTATTCACGCATGAAGGAGAACTTGTTCTCGATCCGTTTGTAGGAAGCGGGACATCTTTAATTGCTGCAAAGGATTTAAACAGAAACGCAGTAGGTTTCGATTTACAGTAACATTACGTTGATTTGTGCGAATTTCGTTTGAACTCAACAGGGAATCTCTTCGGAGGAGCGCAGCAGATTGTTGTTCAGGATGACGCAAGAAATATCGGCAACTATTTTGAAAAAGAATCGTTGTCTCTTATTTGGACATCTCCGCCTTACGCGAATCTGTTAGACAGAAAGCGAAAAAACAAATCCCGCCGAGACAGGAAGAACAGTCAATTAGGAAAGGTGGAGCAGTATTCACAAGACGAGGGAGATTTAGGAGTTCTGGAATTAAGCAAGTACAGTGCAGCAATGGGAGATATTTTTGAAGGACTTTTGCCATTGCTTCAGCCTAAAGCGCACTGTGTTACCAACGTTTCCGATATGTGGTGGGAAAATGAAAGAATCACAATTCACATTGCATTGGCCGATGAATTGCGTAGACGAGGATACGAACTTCGCAACATCATTATTTGGAACAGGGCTAACATTGTCAACCGTATTGGTATATTCGGCTGGCCGAGCAACTACATCACAATGGGCGTCACGTTTGAACATCTGCTGGATTTTTGGAAGCCTCCCGCAATGAAACTCATATGCAAGCATATACGAAAGCGAAGTTGATAGAGGAGCTTGAGAAGATTCGCAATCTAGGATGGGTTCCCAATGCTCGTCCGGCCAATGATGGCGGCATTGGCAATACTTTAGAGGATTTAATGTTGATGGGTTTGATATGTTGTCGATGCGGGAGTTTTTTTCATGCCGACCGGAGTGAGTTGATGGGGAATAATCCGTCTTGCCTGACTTGGCGGCTTTTGTCTTTAATGCGCTGATGTTGGACGTCACATTGGTGCGGGAACGGCCGGATTTTGTCCGAGCGCGGCTGACGAGCCGTGGCGGTGGGGATGAGGCGAAGGTGGCCGAGGTGTTGGAGTTGGATACGCGACGGCGGGAGGTGTTGGCAGAGGTTGAAACGTTGAAGGCGCGACGCAATCGGGTTTCCAAAGTGATCGGGACTTTGGTGGGGCAGCAGTTGTTTGAGGAGGCAAGCGGCAAGAAGCGGGAGATGCGGGAGCTGGGGAGGCGGATTGCCAATTTGGACCGACGGGCGGCGGGTGTTGAGCGGGCTGCGCGTTTGTTGATGCTTTCGTTGCCGAATTTGCCGCATAAATCGGCGCCTAGGGGTAAGACGCCGGCGGAAAATTTCACGGTTCGGGAGCGGGGCGGGGAAAAGCGTTATGCGTTTGAGCCAGAGGGTCATTTGGCGATTTGCGAGCGTTTGGGGTTGGTGGATTTTGCCCGCGGCGCGAAGTTGTCGGGGAGTGGTTTTCTGCTTTATACTGGCTGGGGGGCACGGTTGGAGCGAGCGTTGATTCAGTTTCTTTTGGAGTTGCACACTTCGGCGCATGGCTACACGGAAGTGTCGCCGCCGTTTGTGGTGAGCCGGGATTGCATGGAGGGGGTGGGGCAGTTGCCGAAGTTTGCGGATCAGGCATATGCGATTCAGGAGGGGAAGGACGGCGAGCCTTTTGGTCGGCTTTGGTTGGCGCCAACGGCGGAGGCGCCTGTGGCCAATATTCACCGAGGGGAGTTGTTGTCTCATGCGGATTTGCCAATCCGGTACTGTGCGTATAGTCCGTGCTTTCGGGCGGAGGCAGGCGCT
Organism: uncultured Pedosphaera sp.; assembly: GCA_965214825.1. Taxonomy (GTDB): domain Bacteria; phylum Verrucomicrobiota; class Verrucomicrobiia; order Limisphaerales; family AAA164-E04; genus UBA2970. The sequence continues at coordinate 3,025,832 of OZ243981.1, read as the reverse complement.
GCCGGTGTGGGGACGCGAGGGATGATTCGCGTGCATCAGTTCGACAAGGTGGAGCTGATCAAAATTGCAGCGCCGGAGCAGGGCTATGAAGAGTTGGAAGGCATGGTAAGCGATGCCGAAAGGGTGCTGCAGCTTTTGGATTTGCGTTACCGCGTGGTGCTGTTGTGCACGGGGGACATGGGGTTTGCCAGCGCCAAGACATATGACATTGAGGTCTGGGCGCCGGGGCAGGGCGATTGGCTGGAGGTGTCGAGTTGTTCAAATTGCGAGGCGTTTCAATCTCGGCGCATGGGGCTTCGGTTCAAGTCGCCGGAAGGGAAGAATGTGTTTCCGCATTTGCTGAACGGCAGCGGCACGGCTTTGTCGAGGCTGTTTGTAGCGTTGGTGGAAACGCATCAACAAAAGGACGGCGGCATTTGGATTCCCGAACCACTGCGGCCTTTTCTTCGGGCAGACCGGATTCCGCCACGCCAGGCGATGATTCACAGAGCGGCAGGTGTCCGATGAAGGTGTTGATGGGCAGCAGTGAGGTGCAGCCGTTCTCGAAAACAGGCGGCTTGGCTGATGTAACGGCGGCGTTGGGGAAGTATCTGGGAGCGGCTGGCGCGCACATTGGGGTAGTTACGCCTTTATATCACGGCCTTTCGGAAGCCCATTCCAGCATTCGGCGGACGAAACGTGTCGTGCCAGTAGTGCTGGGCACGGTATGGGAGCGCGGGACGATTTACGAGTGCGAACCATCGGAAAACTTGACGGTCTATTTTGTCGAAAACGAGCGGTTCTTCCAGCGCGGTGGCATCTACGGGGAAAGCAATGTGGATTATCCGGACAATGCCGAGCGCTTTTTATTTCTGAGCAAGATTTTGCTGGAGCTGTCGCGCCAACTGCCTTGGCGGCCAGATATCGTTCACGTCCACGATTGGCCGGTGGCGATGCTGCCCGCCTTGCTAAAAAACACTGTGCACCAAGGCAGTTATGCCGCTCCCCCCAAGACCTTGTGCACTGTTCACAACTTGGCTTATCAAGGTCTTTTCCCAGCACATCGGATGGCGTTGACGAATCTCCCGCTGGAATACTTCGCGCCCACCGGCGTGGAATTTTACGGAAAGTTGAGCTTTCTAAAAGCCGGTCTCGTTTATGCCGATTACATCAGCACCGTCAGCCCCTCCTATGCCAAGGAGATTCTCACTGAAGAGTTCGGCTGCGGGTTGGAAGGCATCCTGAACGAGCGGCGAGATCAATTGACTGGCATCCTCAACGGAGCGGATTACGCCGAATGGAATACCGTCGACAATCCGCACTTGAAGCACCCCTATTCCCCGGATTGCATGGACGGCAAAGCTCGCGAGAAAAAACAATTGCAGCGCGACTTGGGTTTACCCCTCGACGCCCGCGTGCCTCTCTTCGGGATCATCTCACGGCTGGTCGAACAAAAGGGCATTGCATTGCTAACAGAGGCGTTGCAACAAAGCCTGCAACACCCCATGCAATTCGTCCTACTGGGTTCGGGAGAACCGGCGCTGGAACAAACGATGCAAGAACTAGCCCAGCGCTTCCCAAACCAAGCCGCCGTCAAACTCGGTTACGATCCCGTTTGGTCCCACCGCATCGAAGCCGCCTGCGACTTTTACCTCATGCCCTCCCGCTTCGAACCTTGCGGGCTCAACCAACTATACAGCCAACGTTATGGAACCATCCCTATCGTGCACGCAGTGGGGGGACTGCGCGACTCCGTTGTAGACGAAAGCGAAAAGGCAGAACAAGCCACCGGTATCAAATTCGCCGATTTCACCGCCGTCGCCATCTTGGGAGCAATTTACCGAGCAATGAAGATTTTCGAAAACCCGGAAACCTTCCGTGCCTATCAAAAACGCGCTATGAACTTGGACTTTTCCTGGAAGCGTACAGCGGGAGCCTATCTTGATTTCTATCAGCGAATTTTGAGCGCAAACACTGCTGCTTCTCTGCATTGAGCCTTCTTGACAACGCTTATATCGGAATGTTTGAATCGGCACTCTTAAAGAACGGTTGAACAAATTGCAACAAGGCGAAATGTGAGCAAGTTAAGATTTGGATTGGTTGGGTGTGGCAAGGTTGCCAAGCGACACGCTGATTTATTAAAAAGCGGAGAAATTGCTGGTGCAACACTACAAGCCGTCTGCGATATAAACCCGTGCCGGGCAGACAGTTTTGCTGCGAATTACAACGTCAAATCATACCATAACTCCAAAGAGATGGCGGATGCCGGCGGCATCGACGCCTTTTCCATCCTCACGCCGTCAAGTCTTCACGCGGGCAACGTAATTCAATTGGCGTCTTTTGGAAAGCCCATTGTAGTGGAAAAGCCGATGGCGCTGCGGCTAGACGATGCCGACAGGATGGTCAAGGTATGTGATAAATTTGGCGTAAAACTTTTTGTTGTTAAACAAAACCGTTTTAACGAACCGATTATTCAACTACGTCAGGCTATGGATCAAGGACGCTTCGGAAAACTTGTAATGGGAACTGTCCGCCTTCGCTGGTGCCGCCGGCAAACCTATTACGAAGAAGCGCAATGGCGGGGAACCTGGCAACATGATGGCGGCGTCTTGGCTAATCAAACGAGCCATCTTATCGATCTGTTAGTATGGATGATGGGCGATGTGGACAGCGTGTTTGCTAAGGCGTCACGTGCTTTGGCCAATATAGAAGTCGAAGACACCGCTGTTGTTACACTGAAGTTTCACAACGGCGCTCTGGGCATCATCGAAGCGACCACTGCAACCCGCCCGAAAGACTTGGAAGGTTCGCTGTCGATTATGGGGGAGCAGGGATCCGTCGTCGTTGGAGGATTTGCCGCAAATGAACTTGCCACTTGGCAATTCTCCAAACCTGTTCCGAACGACAAGACAGTTTTCGAGCAATATGGCCGCAATTCAGAACACCCCTATGGTTACGCGCACAAACGTTACTACGAGCATGTTGTGGACAGCATAATTAATAACAAACAACAGCTCATTGATGGACTGGAAGGCCGCAAAAGTCTGGAATTGATCGCCTCGATTTACGAATCGATTGAAACCGGCAAAGAAATTTCACTGGGTTTCAATCAAAAACAGTGCAAACTCGGTAGGCAGGCCAATAACTCCTGATATGATCATGGCAAAACCCAAAATACTTTCTTCTAGCATCAGAGATGTCATATGCGGCCGCAATGTGAGATTTGTAGAGCCTTGCAACATTTACGGATGCGAACTTGGCGACGATGTCTTCGTCGGCCCATTTGTGGAAATTCAAAAAGGTGTCAAGATTGGTGCCCGAACTCGCATTCAATCCCATTCTTTTATCTGCGAGTTGGTAACGATCGGCTCTGATTCTGTGATTGCCCATGGAGTCATGTTTATAAACGACCTCTATCGAACTGGCTTTCCGGCAAAAGGCAACCGAAGTCTTTGGGCTAAAACGGTGATCGGTAATCATGTTAGTATCGGAACCAACACTACCATTTTGCCAGTGCGCATTTGCGATCGCGTTGTCGTTGGTGCCGGCAGTGTAGTTACTCAAAGCATTACCGAGTCTGGAATCTATGCCGGCAATCCTGCAAAGAAGTTGAGGAAAATCGAATCCGAACAGAAATGAATATTCCCTTTGTAAATCTTCATCAACAATATATCAGACTAAAGAATCAGATTGACGCTGTTATTGCGGAAGTAATCGCCGACTCAGATTTTATACGCGGTAAACACATGGTTCCATTTGAGAACGAATTTGCGGAAACCATTGGGGTCAAGCATTGCATTTCTTGCGCCAACGGCACAGATGCTCTTTACATAGCAATGAAGGCATTGAAAACCGGATCGGGTGATGAAGTAATCACAACCGCGCATAGTTGGATTTCTACATCTGAAACCATTACCCAGATTGGTGCCCGCGTTGTTTTTTGTGACACCGAAACGGATTCATTCAATATCAATCCGGAAAATATAGAATCCAAAATCACCGACAAGACAAAGGGAATCATTGTTGTACATCTTTGCGGCCAACCGGCCGATATTGATCGAATCAAGCAAATCGTCTATAGATACGGCTTATGGTTAATCGAGGATTGCGCACAATCACATTTAGCGGCGTTTGGCAACAAGCATGTTGGAACGTTCGGCGATATTGCTACGTTTTCATTTTACCCCGGGAAAAGTCTCGGAGCAATGGGAGACGCCGGCGCCATCGTCACCAATCGGGATGATCTAGCTGAATGGATGCGTCTCTTTGCAAGGCACGGTGGTAAGGGCGATCATGTCATTGAGGGAATCAATAGCCGATTAGACGGTCTACAAGCTGCTATTCTTCGAGTAAAACTGCCGCATCTTAAGAAATGGACACGCCAACGACAAGCGGCAGCGGCACTTTACGACAAATTGCTTGCAAATATTAATGAGTTGAAAATACCAGCAGTGGCGTCGAACCGGGAACATGTCTATCATCTTTATATGATTAAAGCCGATAAACGCGATGCGCTTCGAGATTATCTTAAAGATCACGGAATTTCAACCGCTGTTCATTACCGCAGAGCATTGCCATTTTACAAGGCTTATCAATATTTAGGGCATACCCCGAAGGATTTTCCGCGAACACACGCCAATCAAAAGCGGATTCTCTCCCTGCCAATTTTTCCAGAGATTACCCAAATGCAGCAGGAATACATTACAAAAACAATCAAAGGATTTTATTCATCATAAACAATGCGCGTCTGGTTGATAAAAATCGAAGACCCTCTTCCGATAGATCCATTTCCAAGGCTCCATCGAATGGGGATGTTAGCAGACGCGCTCTTGGAGGCAGGTCACGAAGTAGTGTGGTGGGCGTCGACATTTGACCATTACAACAGCCGGCTTCGCTATAACAGTGACAAAGTTATAGATGTTAATGTCTGTTTTCAAATACGCCTACTTCATACAGTTTCTGGATATTCGCGCACTGTTTCTGTCAAGAGAGCGCTCAATGGATATTGGCAAGCGTTCCGTCTGTATAACAGCGCTTTCTTAGCGCCCAAACCAAATATAATTTTCTGCGCAACACCAACACCGGAAATGGCTCGAATATCTGTTGCCCTGGGAAAAGTATATGGAATTCCGGTGTTTCTGGACGCCCGAGATATGTGGCCTGATATTTTTGTTGAAGTTGTCTCCCCTCTCAAACGAATGATAATAGCTCCATATATCGTTATAGTGCGAATGATACTGCGTTCTGCGGCGCGGAACGCGACTGGGTGTATTGGGATCACCGAATTTTTCTTGGACTGGATTCTTGGATATGCCGACAGACCTCGGTCTGAAATAGATCGTGTGTTTCCCTTGGGTTATGCCGAACCGGTGATCAATGCTGTGGCCTGGGCGGATGCGGAGAAAACTCTCACAAATAAAGTTTCTGGTCTGGAAAATCGGAAAACGTTTAACATTCTCTTTCTGGGTCGATTGAATCGTGCCGTGCTGAATGTATTTGATCTCATTCTTGATGCGGCTGCAGTGAGACTCAGAAAGGATTCCCAGCCGTTTCAATTTTGGTTTGCGGGAGCGGGTGATTGCACTGGGGAATTGCGAGAACGTGCTCGCAAGCATTCTGAGATTGTATTTTTGGGTCATATCAATTCTCCAAAGATGGCTGTTTTAAAAAGCCGCGCACATGCAACGCTCTTATGTATTGCTCGAAGGCGCGACTATCAGGAAAGTCTTCCTAATAAAGTGTTTGAATATCTTTCAGCTGGCCTTCCTATAGTTTCACATTTGACAGGATTATCTGGTGAACTTGTAACGAAGGAAGAGTGTGGATTCGTCTATAACAATAGTGAGGAATTGGCTGCTGGGCTACGTTGGTTGGCGAAAGATGAATCGGTACGCAAAGCAATGGGGACAAAGGCTCGAAAAGTATTTCAGGAGAGATTTGATGCATGTCGCATATATCCAAAAATGGTCGATCACCTAGAATACGTTGTCAAGATGGCAAACGAAAAGAAACGTTGCGGCGCTTGAAAGATCAATGGTGGCAGGAATGAAAAATTGAACTTGTTTGATGGTGGTGAATAGGTAAACATCGTCGGCGGTTTTGAATTTTTGGAGAACATGGACAGTTATGTTTTTGCAGGCGGTAATTTTGAGATGTTGGGTTTGCAGGCGACGGTATCTTGTAAGGCTTGCTTTTCCAAAGAGGGCATGGCTTTGTTAAATCGTGACATGGTAAATCGAGTATGGCTGAGAGAGCAAGCAGACGAAAAAGAAACCATTTTCGTAACTATCGGCTAGATCATTTTTTTGATGAGATGGTAACGGGACGGGAGCGTTTTCGTCCTCACTACGAGAAGTTGGCGGAACGGTTAATGGCGCTTTCCCGAAAGGAGTTGGAAGAACGCCGACAGATGGCTGACACTTCTTTTCTCAATCAGGGAATTACATTCACCGTTTACAGCAATGAGGCAGGGACTGAGAAAATTTTCCCTTTTGATTTAACGCCGCGGATTATCCCTTCCGATGAATGGGCGCACATCGAGGCGGGTTTGATACAGAGGATCACGGTGCTTAATCTATTTCTTCATGATGTTTATCATGATCAGGCGATTCTGCGAGACAAAATTATTCCCAAGGTTTACGTTGATCAAGCGAAACACTTTCGGCGGGAGTTCATGGGCTTCAATGTACCACGGAACATTTATGTCCATGTCTGCGGGACAGATCTGGTCCGGGATCGGGATGGCCAATATCTGGTGTTGGAGGATAACGCTCGGTGTCCCAGCGGAGTTTCATATGTGTTAGAGAACCGCCAAACGTTGAAACGGGTGTTTCCTAGCCTGTTTGAGGATTACGGTGTCTGTCCGGTTGAGCATTATCCAAAGGATTTGTTGAATCTGCTACGTTATATTAGTCCGCGGGCCAAGCCGAATCCGTCGGTGGCAGTGCTCACGCCGGGGATTTATAACAGCGCGTATTTCGAGCATTCGTTTTTGGCTCGAGAGATGGGGGTGGAAATTGTGGAGGGAAGTGATTTGGTGGTGCAGAATGATCATGTCTTCATGCGAACGACCAAGGGGTTGCAGCCGGTCGATGTACTCTATCGGCGCATTGATGATGATTTTCTGGATCCTCTGGTTTTTCGGAAAGATTCTGTGCTGGGAGTTCCGGGTATTGTCAGTGCTTACCGGGCGGGCAATGTCAGTTTGGCAAATTCGATTGGCACTGGTGTTGTTGATGACAAGGCAATATATTATTTCGTGCCGCGCATGATCAAGTACTACCTCAATCAGGAACCAATTCTTCCGAATGTTCCCACTTATTTGGCGAGTGAGAAGAGGGACCGCAATTATATTTTGGAGCGTTTGCCGGAGTTGGTGGTCAAGGCAGTGAACGAGGCTGGAGGCTACGGCATGTTGATCGGGCCGGCTGCCAGCTGCCGGGAGATTGAGAAGTTTCGGCGGCTGATCCAGAAGGATCCGCGCAATTATATCGCGCAGCCGACTTTGGCTTTGTCGCGGCATCCGTGTTTTGTTGACGGAAATCTAGAGGGGCGCCATATTGATTTTCGACCTTATATTTTGTATGGCGAGAAGGTTTCGATTATTCCGGGAGGGTTGACGCGGGTGGCGTTGAAGAAGGGGTCTTTGGTGGTGAATTCTTCCCAGGGCGGGGGGGGATACTTGGGTGTTGGCGGGGGATTGAGAAAGAGGCGGTAAGGCCGGAGGTGGAGCGATGTTGAGCCGGGTGGCGGATAGTCTTTTTTGGTTGAGCCGGTATTTGGAGCGGGCGGAGAGCGTTGCTAGTTTGGTGGATACTAATCTGCAATTGATGTTAGATTTGCCAGCGAAGCGGGCGGACCGTTTGGCGAAGGATTGGTCGCCCATCGTTGCTGGTTTGGGGCAGGAGCAGGCGTTTCGCCGGCTGCGCCGAAGGGCGGATGCCCGGACAGTCGCCGATTATTTGGTATTCGAGCGGCAAACGACGGATTCAATGGTGAGTTGTTTGGCGGCGGCTCGGGAGAACGCGCGAACGGTGCGGGAGCAGATTACACCTGAGATGTGGGAGCAGATCAATCGGACGTATCTTTGGAGTGTTAGCAAGGGGGCGAGGCAGTATTTTGAGCGGAGTGCATATGAGTTTTTTCAGAGGATTACAAAGTCTTTGCAGTTGTTTCAGGGCATTGTAGATGCGGTGATGATTCGCGGAGAGGGTTGGGAGTTTCTTCAGATGGGAAAGTTTTTGGAGCGTGCCGACAAGGTGACGCGACTGTTGGATGATCGGTTTCATTTGCTGCGGCCATCGGGGGAGCAGGCGCCGGCGGATGTGGAGGAGGGTTGGTCGGAGTTGCTGACTAGGAGTGAGAGGGGGAAGGAAAGGCAGCAGGTGGTGGACGGTGTTTATCATTGCTGGACGGCGGTGTTGCGGTGTTGTCGTGCCCGCGGCGCTTATCAGCGTTTGTATCCTTTGGTGGTGGAGCCTGCCAATGTTGCGGAGTTGTTGTTGCTTAATGAGAATTTTCCCCGGTCAGCGCTCTTTTGTGTGTCGCGAGTGGATCGCGCTCTGCGCCGGATTTCCGGGGTGGCGAGTGGTCGGTTTTCGAATCGGGCGGAGAAGTTGAGCGGCCAGTTGGCGGGGGAGCTGCGGTTCAGTTCTATTGAGGACATTTTGGCTTCCGGTTTACATGAGACGATGGATGGTTTGCAGGTCAAGCTAAACAGCATTGGCGAGGCGATCCGGTCGATTTATATTTATCCCCCGTTGCTGCAGCAGTAGTTGGCTTGGGATGGTGTTTGGCGAGAGTGTGTGATGTGTGGGAATGAGGTTAAGTTGATGGCTGATTCTGCTGCACCGGGAGAGAAAGCGCCGCCGCTTCTAAAGCGGGGCGAGGCGGGATCTTTTCGCGAGGAGACAGCCGCTTTCGAGCGAGAGATAGCCGGGCATTTTGAGCATATGGACCGGGAGGAGCGCCGCCGGTTGGTGGAGCGTTCCAATCGGCTGATGCGGGATTTGGGGATGACTTTTCATCGTTATCCCAGCGACGGCTCGCCGGATGCCGTGCCTTTTGATCCGTTGCCGCGTCTTGTGGGGGGGGGGAGTGGACGCATTTGACTGCTGGCATTACCCAGCGTCTGGAGGTTTGGAATCGTTTTTTGCGGGATATTTACGATACGCAGGAGGTTCTACATTCGGGCACGTTACCTTGTGAATGGGTGTATTCTGATTCCGATTTTCATCGGTGCGCGGTGAATCTGCCGGTTGCCGGGGGGCGGTATGTGCAGGCGGCGGCGGCGGATTTGGTTCAGGATGCGGATGGGCGGTGGCTGGTTGCAGAAGATGATTTGAGCGGCACGGCCGGGGCGGCTTACGCGCTGCAGTGCCGGGCTGTTTGGGAGCAAGTGTTTCCGAATATCGCCGCTGGTTGGGCTGTTCGGTCTTTGAGTCCTTTCCCGGATAAACTGCACGATGTTCTCAAGCATCAAGCGGCGGATGGGGCGTTGTATCGTCAGGTGGTGTTGTTGTCTCCTGGCCGGGGGAGCGGCGCCTGTTATGAACACAGCTATTTGGCGCAGCGGATGGGCGTGCCGTTGGTGGAGAATGATGATTTGATTGTGTTGAATTCGCAGGTGCATTTGAAGACGGTGGGTGGATTGGAGCCGATTGACGTGATCTATCGGCGCGTGCCTGACCGGAATTTAGACGCGCTCGAATTTACGGCGGATTGGGGGCAGGGGATTTCTGGGTTGATGATGTGTATGCGGAAGCGGACGGTGAGTGTATGCAACGCCGTAGGCAGCGGTTTGGCAAACAACCGGTTGATTGCGTCGCAGTTGGGGAAATTGGCGCGGTTTTATCTGGGCGAGGATTTGCTCCTACCTTCGGTGGAAAGGTGGTGGTGCGGGGATCCGGATTGTTTGGAGGCGGCACTTTCAGACCTCGGCTCTTTCGTGGTTTCCAAAGTCAACGGCCGCGGGCCGGAGGCTTCCTGGGAGTGCCCCGAGATGAACGACCAAGCGGCGCAGAGTCTGCGGGAGCGCCTGCTGCAAAATCCGCGCGGCTTCGTAGTCGAACCCCGGCTGCCGTTGAATCCGACGCCAGTTTGCGGCCGGGGTGAAGGCGGGAAACGGCATTCAGCTCTGCGGCTGTTCACAATCGCCGGCCGGCGGGGCGCCGAATCTGTCTTGCCTTTGACGCGCTATGCGGCGGGAGACAATCCCCGGACGCTCTCCATCGGCGCGGGGGGCGGGATCAAAGACACTTGGGTCCTGTCGGATTTCCCCGCGCCGGCCGGCGGCGGCTCTGCTGTGTTCTGCGAATCGTCGGCAAAAAGCGCCAAAGTTCCCATCAAAATAACGCCCCCGCGCCGGCAGCTTCGTTTGAGCAGCCGCAGCGCGAGTCACTTTTTTTGGATGGGGCGCTACCTCGAACGCGCCGAGGACACTGTCAGGATTCTGCGGACGATTCGGCAAGTGCAGTTCGAGCGCCAATTCCATGGCGAGACGGAGGTTTGGGAAGCGCTTTGGAAGACGTTTGCCTGGGCGACGGGGCATCCTTCCCGCTTTTGCGAAGAAGCCACGTTTCGTGAGTCGCCCTCGATTTCGACCGACACCTTGCTCAACCGGGACAATGCGGCTTCGGTGGCCAATTGTCTAAAGAACGGTTGGGAAAACGGCTGGGCGGTTCGAGAAATTCTCCCGCCGAAAGTCGCCGCCCATCTGGCGCGAATGGCGGAAGATTTGCGGCAAGCGTCCGCCGGCGGCGATCGGCCGAAGCCCCTCGACGACGTGGAAGCGCTGCGGCAAGTAGAGGAAACGATGATGCTGAACTTGGACGCCGTAACGGGTGCGATGACGACGCATTTGTTCCGGGACGACCGTTGGCATTTCTGGCGTTTGGGCGTCTCTCTGGAACGGAGTCTGCAAACCTTGCTGGTGATTCAGCAGTTGGCGCTGGGCCGTCCGCAAAGCGAAACACTGTCCGGAGCGGCGGAACGCGGCGTGGTCGAAGTCCTGTTGCGTATGCTGGCCTGCGGCGAGGCTTCCAGCGCGGCCTTTGGGGGGGCGTCCCCTTTGGCGGGCGCCTTGCGTGTGATCTTGTGCGAACGGGGTTTACCGCGGTCGGTAATGGGTTGTTTGACCGAAGCTCGCGAGGATTTGGCGGTGATTTTTCGCGAGGGAGACATTCCCGCCGAAGCCGCAGTCGAACTATCGCCGTTGAATGCTTGCCGCCGCCTGCTCGGCCAGATCGAGTTTTCCGGCGAGAACCTCGCCCAAGAGTGGAACGCCACGCAGCAAGAGCGCCAGGCCTCATGGGTGGACGATTTGATCAAGGATGCCAAGGCACTTTGCGATACTATTGTCGACCGATGCTTCCACCACCAGATAGTTCACATTCATTAAAGGTAGTAGCAGGAATGACGCTGTGAGGTTTTTCATCGAGCACACGACGGAGTATATCTATCCGCAGCCAGCGAGCGAGGCGTTCAGCGAGCTGCGTCTCCGCCCGCGGACGGAGCAGCGCCAGAAGTTGATCTGGTATCAAACTCAAGTGACGCCTTTGGTTTCGATGGATAATTATATCGATTACTTCGGGAACACCGTCGAAACCTTGTCAATTCCTTTTCGGCATAGTCAAGTCAGCGTCACATCGCGCTGCGAAGTGGAAACGCATCCTGTCCGCGATATGCTTTCCGGCTTGGATATCACCGTCAGCGAAGCGCAGTCCCTATATCAAAATCAAAGAATGACGCTATTTGATTTTTTGCATTCTTCGCGTTATGTTTCTTTTTCGCCGGCACAGGCGACCTTGTCCCGGGAACTGTTGCCGGAGCGGAGCTCCTTCTCCACCGCTGTGCTGGGCCTCAACCACTATATCTTCCAACGTTTCACCTATCGGCCGGGCGCCACCGATGTGACTTCAACAGCTGACAAACTTTTGAAGACAGGGGAAGGCGTGTGCCAAGACTTTACTCATTTGATGCTCGGACTCTTGAGAATTGCCGGCATTCCGGCCCGTTATGTCAGCGGGTATATCGAAAGTGAGCCAGCGCTTCCGAATCCAAGCAACGAACCAGAAAATGTTCCTCTCGTGGGCGCGGCCGCCAGCCATGCCTGGGTAGAAGTCTTCGCGCCCAACGGCTGTTGGGTGGGATTGGACCCGACAAATAACATGTTAGAAGGAGAGCGCCACATTCAAATCGGCTACGGACGCGATTACTTCGATGTACCGCCATTCAAAGGAACTTACAAAGGCAGCGACTCTCAGCGGCTTTCTGTCGTCGTCCGCGTCAGCCGCAATCGCCAACCTATCGGGCGGGATGGCGCCAAGTAAACTCTCCCATGCTACTCCAAATCGAACACCATTCGACAAAGCTCTCCGATTCATGCCACATCGCGCTTGATAATCCGACCAATCGAATGCCGCAACATCCAAGGCAACTCAATTTCCGGAGCCTTCGTCAACAATCTCACAGCCTTCCAAGAAATATATGTGCAAACCTGCACCTTCAACTCCCAAAAAACCGAATAAACTATTCCTCTATAAAAACTTCCCCGGCGCAAAAATCCGTAACAAAAAGTGCCGAGGCGTTTAATCATTTCCGCTGCTGAAGAGGAGTATCTGCAATAACTTCGCTAATAGCTGCAGTTCGTTTTTAACTTTTCCAGTTAAAGTGTGTTCGCGATCCTGGGATTCCAGTCGTTCGGGTTCAACTCTTGCCAGAATTTCTCATGCGGCCAGTTGTCGTAATTTCACCACTGCCACTTCTCCGCCATGGGCGACGTCCAGTTATACAACGTGTCTGTTTCCATATGCCTATCCAACAACAGTATTCACGCCAAGTTGGAAAAGGCGTTGCCGATTATGAATCAATGGCGTCGGGCACGGTCCTCTTGTAACGTCGATACATATAATAAAAGAGGGAACTGGCCACCAACGTTATTAGGGTGAGAAAGGTGACCAGTGACCAAGGGCCACGACGCACCTTCTTGTAGTGTTCTACCCACAGTTTCAGGATTTCCTCGTACGTGATGTCGTCGGGATAAGTCTCGCCGGTTTCTTTGCTGAGCTCATTCGCCACCAGCGGGCGTATTCCCTTTCCGCTTTGGCAATTTTATCAGCGCAATGGCGTTCAAACTGACTGGTGATGTGGGTTGTCGTGGGCGGTAATGCTGGCGGTAATGCTGGCGGTAATGTTCTAGAAATACCTGACACCCCATCCTGGATTCAGTATAGACATCAATCCAGATTTTGTCATCTGTCTTCTGGAGCTTTTCCTCATATCCGGCGATACGGTCGGTAAGCCACTCCTCGTAGGATCTCATTTTCGTCTCGGCCGCTTCCCTGTTGCTCTCGTTGTTTGCGGTTTCAGCTCCGAAGGCCGTGCTTCCGGCAGCCAAGGCCGCTACATAATAGTGAAAACAATTGGACTTTTCATTATGCAGATTATGGTAAGGGGTTGATGGTTAAAGTGAGTGTCAGGAGGATGAACTGCCTGAATTCTTCTTGCACTCTTTCAATTTGTCTTCTGAGGCTCTGACGCAGCGATCGTAAGCCCGATCTGCTTTGGCATGGGCAATATCTTTTTTCGACTCGGCATCGTTGACGCATTTTGCTATTGCATTCGTCAGTGTGTTGTTTTCAGTTTAATGTTTATGTTGAGAGGCAACATACCGAAGGGAAAGAGGGCATCAAGCCCTTTTTTCGATTTGCCGGTTTTCGTCGCGCTGTTTTTGCTCGCCTTGGGCGCTGGGGGGCCAGGAATGTCGGGAAACTTTGCCATAGATCGTGTTCGATGGCGTTTTTGAGATGGTCAGCGGCGAGGTTGCCGGGCGAAGCGACGGGAGGCAAGGGGTTGCGCGGGCGCAAGGCGGCTTTCAACCCTGGCGGTGTCGGTGTTATTGGCGAGCTGGGGGGAATTGGCAGGGGCGGTGGATGGCGGTTTTGAGTCGTTGGAGGTATTGGGTGCGGGGGATTTCAACAGCGCCGAGTTGTTGGGTGACGGGGGTGAGCATTTGGATGTCGAAGAGGGCGAAGCCGGCTTGCTGGAGCGTTTGGTAGAGGGTGTGGAGGGCGATTTTGGAGGCGTCGGTTTCGCGATGGAACATGGATTCGCCGGCGAAGAGGCCGCCGATGGAGACGCCGTAGAGGCCGCCGGCGAGTCCGGTTTTGCTCCAGGCTTCGATGGAGTGGGCGTGTCCCAAGCGGTGCAGGTTTTCGTAGGCGCGGATGAAGTCTTGGGTGATCCAGGTGGCTTTGCCGTCGGGTCGGCGGGCGCAGGCGCGGATAACTTGGCTGAAGGCTTTGTCGAAAGTGATGCGGAATCGGTTTTGGCAGAGGCGGCGTTTGAGGCTTCGGGAGATGTGAAAGCGGTTCCACTCGAAGATGGCTCTGGGGTCGGGCGACCACCAGGTGACAGGCTTGGCGGACCAAGGGAAGATGCCGGTGCGGTAGGCGGCGAGGAGTTGCCAGGTACTCAGGTTGCCGCCGACGGCGATTAACCCGGAAGGTTTTGTGTCGGCGTTTGTTGGTTTTCTGCTGTTTCCGCAGCTTTCCGGAGGGAAGGGCGGTTGAGATGGATGGTTCGAGGGCGAGGGCATGGAGAGGCGCGGTTAAGGCGCGTTCAGGATGAGGGTTTGGAGGAGCCCCGATATTTCCATCGTCCATAGGGGGTAGGCGCTTTCGGGGTGGAGTTCGACGGCGGCGAGTTCTTCTTGGCCGGGGCAGTGGAGTTTTTGCCAACTGCCGATGCGGAGGTCGTTCAGGATTTGGAGGAGCCAATTGCGGTCTTTGGTTTTGATGGTGAGGAGGGTTCGGTTTTGGCGGGGTTGCCAGGTTTCGGGCGAGGCCATCCAGTGCTGGAGTTTTGCCCGGTTGGCGCGGGTGTGTTCGTTCAGGCTGCTTTGGAGGAGTCGGGTATGTTCCTGGAGTTCGTCTGCGTCGGCGAAGGCGGAGAGGCGGCGGGATTCGTTGGGCGCCAGTGGGTAGTCGGAGAGGATGTGTTTGAGGAGTTTGGTTTCGGTGGCGTCGAGTTCAATGATGAGGGCTGAGTGGTTTTTTTCAAAGATTTTCATTGGTCGCGCTCCATGGTGGCCTGGAGGTTGAAGGCTTGCAGTTGGTGGACGTAGTGCTCGGCTTTTTCGAGCGATTCGCGGACGAGGAGACTTTTGCCGGTTTGGTGCACTTCTAGCATATGGCGTTCGGCTTTTTGCTTTGACCAGCCGAAGACTTGCTGGAAGACGTGGGTGACGTAGTCCATCAGATTGACGGGATCGTCCCAGCAGATGACGTGGTAGCTTGGGGCGAGCTCGGTGTCTGTTTTTGAGTGCGGGAGTGTGACGATTTCCGGTTTCTCAACGGTCGGCATAGCGGGATGATATTCGATAGCTGCGGCAAAATCAACCGGCAGCGGCTGGCTGATTTTTGTTGTTAGCGGTTTTTGGAGGAATGCGGTAGGGTTTGCGGCTCGCTGGATTTATCTATGAAGAAGCCTTCGAGCTTAGTTGTTTTTTTTACGGTTTGCATGGACTTGATTGGGTTTGGGATCGTGATGCCGCTTTTGCCGCGGTATGCGGATCAGTTTGGGGCGCCGGGGTGGCAGATCGGCTGGATCATCAGTTCGTATTCGATCATGCAGTTCTTTTTTGTTCCGCGCTTGGGCAGGCTTTCGGATCGGGTGGGACGGCGCCCGGTAATTTTGGTGAGCACGGCGGGTTCATCGTGTTCCTACATGCTTTTTGCGGTGGCTTCTGGTCTGGAAGGCGCTTCCGGCCTGTGGATGCTTTTGGTGTCGCGGGTGTTTGCGGGAATTGCCGGGGCAAACCTTTCGGTGGCTTCCGCTTATATTGCGGATGTAACAGCGGCGACGGATCGCTCGAAGGGAATGGCGCTCATCGGGATTGCTTTCGGGTTAGGCTTTATGCTTGGGCCGGCGATTGGCGCGTTGAGCGCCGAGCTCTTCGGCTTGTCGGGGCCGGGCTGGGTGGCGGCGGCGATCTGCGGAGCAAACTTTGGTTTAGCTTGCGCAGTGCTGCCCGAAAGCCGAAAGCCTTCCAGCGAGCCAGCGCCTGACCGCCCCAAGTTCGAGCAGTGGAAGCACACGCTGCAGCAGCCGAAGCTGGGATTCTTAATCGGAATATTTTTTCTGGCGACCTTTTGTTTTGCCTGTTTTGAAAGCACGTTGACGCTGTTGTTGAAGAAAACCTTTCAATACGATGAAACCCAAGTGGGCTATTTGTTCGCTTGGTGTGGTTTGATTGCCCTCTTTGTGCAGGGGGGGTTGGTGGGGCGCTTGGTCAAGCAGTTCGGGGAGACTTCTCTGATTGGCGCCAGTTTGCTCGGCGTTGCGGCGAGTCTCTGTCTTCTGCCCTTTATGGAAACTCTGGCCTTGATGTTGATGGCTTTGGGCTTGTTCGCTGTTTTTTCGGGACTCAATCGAGCACCAACGATGGGGCTGATTTCCATATGCGCGCCCGCCAACGAACAGGGAAGCACTCTTGGCGTGGCGCAGAGCGCCGGAACCCTGGCGCGGATTTTCGGCCCCCTGTTTGCGCTCGTTCTTTACGACATCCATGCCGCTTTACCCTATCTCATCTGCGCGGGCATTGCGGCTGCCGCGGCGCTGCTCGTTTGGGTTTATCTGGTTCACAACAAACGCCTGCGCCTGGCTCACTGCAAGCATCAGCAATAATTCCAGCCTGGGCTTTGTAATCAGATTGGGGCATGGGCAGTAAGCGTAAGTTGACAAGCTTGCCATCCGTTGGTAGGATAAACCACAATGTTTTACGAGAGTGAACAACGATGCCGGAGCTGATTTGGGAAGGTAAGTACGACGACAACGGCCAGGTGGTCGGGCCGCCGCGGGTCGCATTACCCTTCCAGACCGTGGAGACGGTGAATCAGTCGGCGCAGGAACGCCAGATGGCGCTGACTGCCAACCGCACCGGACACAACTCCGAATGGCGTAACCGCCTCATTTGGGGCGACAAGAAGTATGTGCTGCCCTCACTGCTCGCGGAGTTCGCCGGTAAGGTGAATCTGATTTACATTGACCCGCCGTTTGCCACGGGCGCAGATTTTAGCTACTGTGCGCAGGTTCATCCTTCCGAAGGATAGCGTTATGTCAGGGGGCGGGCTTAGCGGGCAACGGGATAAGCCTAGATTCCGGTATACGCCCAATCTCATTGAGCAAATCGCCTACCGCGACACTTGAGGTGGTGGGCTGGATACCTACCTGCAATGGATGTTCGAGATACTGACTCTGCTACGTGAACTGCTGGCGAAGACAGGGTCTATTTATGTGCACTGCGACTGGCGCACCAGTCACTACATCAAAGCCCAGATGGACAAGATTTTTGGGCACGATAACTTTCGCCGTGAAATCATTTGGATTATGAGCGCAGCCGCTGGATTCAAAGGCATGGTAAATAACTTTGTTCGTGGCCACGACTCAATTTTGTATTCAACTAAGGGACCTACCTACACATTCAATAAGGCATACTTGCCATACGATGACAAACAATTGGCGCGTTTCTCGAGTGTCGACGAAGACGGTCGCCGATATAAGTCCATTACGAGGACTCGTCGACTTTACCTCGACGAAGCGAAGGGCGTCCCTATATCTGACTCATGGTCAGATATAGCCAACTTTCAAACTGTTGTGAATTCTTTGGAAAGGCTGAACTACCCCACGCAGAAGCCTGAGGCGCTGCTTGAGCGCATCATCAGCGCCTCGTCCAACCCCGGCGACTTGGTGCTGGACTGCTTCGTGGGTTCTGGTACGACAGCAGCGGTGGCGGAGCGGCTGGGCAGGCGCTGGATTGCCGCCGATATGGGGCGATTTGCCATATCCACTACTCGCAAGCGGCTGCTGTCGCTGGAGAATGTGAAGCCGTTCTATGTTCAGAACCTCGGACGCTACGAGCGGCAGGCGTGGCAAGAAGGCGAGTTCGGAGACACCGTACAGCAGCAGTACCGCCACTTCATCCTTGAACTTTATAAGGCGTCGCCTGTTGAGGGTTACCGCTGGCTGCACGGCGCGCGCGTTGGCCGGATGGTGCATATAGGCGCGGTAGATGCGCCCGTTACGGCGGACGATGTGTATCGGGCGGCTGACGAACTCCGCAGCGTGGTAGGCTCTGGCGAAAGCGCTCCCACCACTGCTGGTGTGGATGTGCTCGGCTGGGACTTCAGCATGGAAGTTGACACCGAAGCCCGGCAATTGGGCGAAAGTGCCGGCGTTAACATTCGCCTGCTGCAGATTCCCCGGGAGGTGATGGACGCCAAAGCCGTGGCCGCCGGGGACATCCGGTTCTTTGAACTGGCCGCGCTGTCCGTGAATTGCAAAGTCAACCGTCGGCAGAGAGGCGTCACTCTCACGCTCAACGACTTCACGATGCCACTGGACGGCGTTTCCGACCAAGTGCGAGATGCGGTAACGCACTGGTCGCAGTGGATTGACTACTGGGCGGTGGATTGGGATTACCAGAACGACACATTCAACAATCAGTGGCAGAGCTACCGCACACGCCAAGAGAAGCTTCGGCTGTCCACGCAGCATACAATATGCTAATCGCGGTGGACACACTATCGTGGTCAAGGTGATAGACATTCTGGGCAACGACACCACCCGGCGGGTAGAGGTGACAATATGACGCTGCTGGACGACGCGCTGGCCCCCGACCCTCCATTGCTACCTGCGCCCCGGTAGTGGCTCACGCCGTGGCGAAATGGCGTGCCGCTGGCTACCCCGGCGCTACCAATACCACCAAACGCCTGCTGGCTTTGTGGTTTGACACCGATCACGAAGTTGACGGACGGCCCTTCGCCTTTTACCCGGCCCAACGGGAGGCGGTGGAAGCGCTGATTTATGTATATGAGGTTGTGCGGTGGCGCAACAACAGGGCGCTGCTGGAGGCGTTCCTACTCAATCCCGAGGTGCGTCTGCTGCAATATGGTGATTTTGCCCGATATGACGTCAAGATGGCCACCGGCAGCGGCAAAACTATGGTGATGGCATTGGCGGTGGTCTGGAGTTACCTCAACGCCGTCAACGAACCGAAATGCGCAGATTACGCTACCAGTTTTCTAATCATCGCCCCCAATGTCATTGTGTTTGAACGGCTGCAAGGGGATTTTACCGGCGGCGCGGCGTTTCGCAAGTATCCGATGGTGCCGCCAGAATATGCCGCGCAATGGAGCGATGTTCGCTTTTTTATGCGGGGCGACCGGGCCGATATTGCCTCCGGCGGGGCAGTGTACCTGACCAACATTCAACAGCTGTACGATGTGCCAGAGGCCGGATGGCGGCGCAGGAATGCCGCCCCCGCGCCCATCGCCAGCCTGATAGGGCCGACCGCCAGCGATGCGCCGGAACAACGGGACGATTTTGATGACCGGATTGTTCGGCGACATAAGCCGGTTATGGTCATCAACGATGAGGCACACCATACTCACGACGAAGAATCAGCCTGGAACCAGACCATTCGCGGGCTGCGCAACTGCGTTGGCGGTGACGGGTTTATGGCGCAGCTGGACTTTTCGGCCACACCTCGGTTCAACGACGGCGCGTTGTTTCCCTGGATAATTTACGATTACCCACTGCGGGAGGCCATCGAGGACGGCATCGTTAAGCAGCCCATCCGGGGCAAAATAGAAGGCGCCGGCGAGGTGGGATCGGACGATGCCGCAGTGCGGTATGGAGCGTTTATCACGGCGGCGGTGAACCGCTGGCGGGAGTACGGGGACCAACTGGCGCCGTCCGGCAAAAAGCCGGTGCTGTTCGTAATGCTAGAACGAAGCAGAGACGCCGACGCTGTAGGATTTTATTTACAGAATACCTACCCGAACGATTTTGCTGGCGACAAGTTGCAAGTCATTCATACCAACGATAACGGGGAGTTTAGCACGGCGCGTACTCGCGTCGGCGACTTGCAGATGGCACGTACCATCGTCAAGAATATCGACTCCGAGAACAACACGGTCAACGCTGTCGTCAGCGTGATGATGTTGCGGGAGGGCTGGGATGTGCGCAACGTTACAGTGGTGTTGGGGTTGCGGCCATACACTTCCGAAGCCAACATCCTGCCGGAACAGGCCATCGGGCGCGGCCTCCGTCTGATGTTTCCCGGCGATAAAGGCTATGAGGAACGCGTGGACATCATCGGCACGGACAAGTTTATGGAGTTCGTGGCTGATTTGGAAAAGCAGGAAGATATAGCCGTGCCGGTGGAGAATATCCGGCAGCCCATTGTTATCGTTACCATCTACCCGGACCTGGCCAAGGCGGATATGGACATTGCCATTCCCAACATCAGCCCAATTTATGAGCGTAAGACTGATACCCAGGACGCCATCGCCAAGCTGGATATAGACACCATTGAGATTGACAAACTGCCATTCTCCTTGGAACCGCAAGACGGTGAGACCTTCTCCTACTTGGGACTGGACGCTTTTACCGATGAGGTAGAAGTCGAGCGCATCTATCGGCGCCCTTCACCCAATACTTACAGCGAAGTAATCAGCCATTACGCCACGCGCATCGACTCCGAAGTGAACTTGCCGGGGCATTTTGCCGTCATTACCGACAAAGTGCGGGAATTTTTCGAGCACGGGGCCTTCGGGAAACCCATTGACTTAGACGACAACGACTTGACGACGGTGCTGGCCCGCCCGGCGGTGGGTTTTCTCACGGTGCAGGGGTTTGCCCGCGCCATCCGTCCTCTGACCCGGCAGGAACGGGAACCAATTATCGCCGAACCGTCCCACCGCCTTTTCCAAACCCAACCGTTCCCCTGGTCACGCCCGACTTGCGAGGCGTCCAAGACGGTGTTCAACTTGGTGGCCGCCGACAACAACTTTGAGCTGGCGTTTGCCCAATTTCTGGAGTCCGCTCCGGACGTAGCCCGGTTTGCCAAACTGCCCCTGCGCTTTGGGTTCAAAATCCAGTATATTGCCAACACCGGCAACATCCGCCATTACTACCCGGATTTTGTGGCAGTGGATACTTACGGGAAGCATTATCTCATTGAAACCAAGGGGCTGGAGGATACCAATGTAGCCAACAAAGACCGGGCGGCCCGGCTCTTGTGCGCCAACGCCACCCAACTAACCGGCGTGTCGTGGCGCTTTGTGAAAGTAGATCAAGTGGATTTTAGCGACCTTGCCGGCCGAAGGCTGGCGGATGTTATAACTGCGTTTGGTCAGCAATCAACACCCTAGCAGGATGTTGAAAAATGTAGATGGATGGGGAGATGTTACGATGTGAGCTGCCTCTGTCAGAGAGGCATGTTTATTGTGTTTCTCCGCGAGGTGTCGAGCTGAATAGCAGACAAGAATGTTTGTGCTACACGCCAGCCGCAACGAGGGGTAAATGCCTCCGGCTAACGGATGTTGACGAACCGCTTGGTTGCCGTCTCGTCATCGGGAGGCATCTGGACGCTGTTTTTTGCTGACTACAGCGGATAATCTGCGGTTCATTAAAAGGCAAGAAGTCATCTTCGGTTTTCATTGTTTGAAATGGCTGCTTGGGCATATCATTTCTTTTTTGTGGCCAACGCGGCGTCTTGTTTGATACAGTGTTTTTCATGTCCAAACCGACTGATATTTGTCCAAGAGCCGTTTCTCTTTATTTCTTGCCTGTGGCAACGCGCATGCCGCTGAAGTTCGGCGCCGAGGTAACGACTCGTGTGACTGCGGCCCGCGTGCGTCTCACGGCAGTGACGCGGGACGGGCAGACGGCTGAAGGATGGGGCGAGACGCCGTTGAGTGTCCAGTGGGTGTGGCCTCAAGATGGTAATTTTGAAGGACGCCATCGAGCTTTGAAAGATTTCTGCGTTCAGTTGGTAAAAGCTTGGTCTCGGTTTGGCTGTTTCGGCGATCCGCTCGAACTTGGTGTGGCTTTTCAGGAGGAAGCGCTTGGGCCTTTGCATTTGGCCTTCAATCAATTGCGCGCGACTGGCGGCCGGATGCCGTGGCTGGCGGCTCTGGTCTGCTGTTCGCCGTTCGACATCGCTCTTCACGATGCCTTCGGCAAGGCATTGGGACGGCCGATTTATCAGGCTTACAGCGCCGTCTGTCTCAACCGGCCTCTGTCCGATTATCTGAAGGCTGAGGCGAATGCTGCGGCTGAGGTGCCTGTGGGGAAGTCAGCGTTGTGCCCGCTGTTCCGCGGTCAGTTTCCGGCGGATTTTCTGTTGCCGAAGCCGGCTCGCTCGCTTCCGGCCTGGCATTTGGTTGGCGGCCTCGATCCGTTAGAATCGTCTGAACTCACCGGCGAGGAGCCGGACGACGGCTACCCGGTTTTGTTGCGAGATTGGATTGTTCGAGATGGCTTGACTTGTTTAAAGATCAAACTTCGCGGAAACGATTTTGATTGGGACTGGAATCGCTTGATTGCTGTGGGACGCATTGCGACGGCCGGCGGCGTCCAGTGGTTGACTGCAGACTTTAACTGCACCGTCGCCGCCCCCGAATACGTCAACGGCATTCTCGACCGCTTGCGCGATTTTGAACCGCGGCTTTACGGAATGCTGCTCTACGTTGAACAACCCTTCCTATATGATTTGGAAGCGAACCCGATCGACGTCCACAGCGTCTCCGCCCGCAAGCCCTTGTTCTTGGACGAAAGCGCCCACGACTGGCGGCTGATTCGCTTGGGACGGCGATTAGGTTGGACGGGCGTGGCGCTCAAAACTTGCAAGACCCAATCCGGCGCCTTGCTCAGCGCTTGCTGGGCCAAGGCGCACGGCATGGCGCTCATGGTGCAGGATTTGACCAACCCCATGTTGGCGCAGATTCCTCATGTTCTGCTGGCCGCTCATGCCGGCACTATCATGGGCGTCGAAACCAACGCCATGCAATTCTACCCCGATGTCTCCCGACCGGAAGCCGCCGTTCATCCCGGCCTTTACCAACGCCGCAACGGACAACTCAACCTCGCTACTATTGCCGGTCCCGGCTTCGGCTATCGGGAAAAAGAAATCCAGCGCCAACTGCCCGAATCTGTCGCCGCCGATGAAACCTGACCTTCAACACGTTCATCCGAGCGCCACCGCTATCCGGGCAAACTCCTCGACGGAACTTTTGAGCGGTTCCGGCTTTCTTCTGTTTGCGGGCATTCCGCCAGTTTCATGGCACCGACGAAAAGGGCGGTGAACAGGGCGCTGCTGGCCAGTGTGTTGCGAAAGAAGACCCAGGTCTCCGGCCAGTTGGCGTCTCCTTGGATCAAGGCGATTGCCCAGCCCGCAAAGTCGCGGGTGTATTCGGGATGTTTGAATGGATTGAAGAACCACGCGGCGGTGTTGGTTGCCAGATAAAAGAAAATTGCTCCGAGCAAGCTGCCGCCTAGCAGTTTCAGAAAGGAAGCGCCGGTGCTCAAGCATCGGCCGAGACTGATGAGGACGGTATAGCCGGCATAATTAAAAAGTTGATACCAATGAAACGGCACGTTGTAGTAAATGTTCAGCGCGATGTCCGTCAACAACAACGTGATCAAAGGCAGGAACCAGGCCGTCCGTTTCCCAAAATAAACGCCGGCGCAAAATGTCAGCGCGTAAGCGGCGCTGAAGTTTGCGGGCATCAAGCCGGGCCAACGCGTTGCGGCGAACACCAGCATTAAAACCGCCGGCAACCAAATGGAACAAGCGCGGCAATTCAGCAATTGACTTTTCCTTCTGTCAGACACGGCATCAAGCATAAGGCGCGGCAGCGGTTTGGCAAGAGGCTTTAACTTCGGAGAACACTGCAGACTTGGGAAGAGGGAACCATTGCGGCCAAAAACGAACTCCCTTTGACTGGAAAATCCGCGCTGCTTGATTGACGACGCCCGGCCGTCAAGGCATATCCCTCCGCCAATAAACTGCCGCTGCGCCGTCTTCAGCGACAAGGCGGTAATGCTAGCGCACATCAGACACCCACCGCCTCCGATTTTCTGAAGAGTGAAGTGCGCACGATTTGCTCTGGTCGATATCGCTCCAGAGCGGCAATCAAATCCGCCGGATCGAACATATCGCTCCGAAGACGCTTTTGGGGGATGACCACCAATTCAGGCGGCACAGGCAATCTGGTATGAAAAGCATAAACCGCCGGGTCGCTGAACACCCGCTGCGTTGCCGAAGCCCGCGACCGCAATGCCCGGACGACTTCGTTGGCAGAAACGAGCTTCGGACGGCGAATCCGATCCACCTCTTTATCCAACCGAATAGGAATCGGCCCCAAAGCCAATGCTCCCAGAAACGCAAACAATGAATAAACAAACACCAACCCTTTCAGACCGCCACCCGTCTGCCACACTCGCAGCCGTTCCCGCGCCCAACGTGCTGGTTTCCTCACACCGATTGCCGCCAGCCAGCAAAGAGGAATCGAGAGATGCACATAGTAATAATGCCAAAAGGGACGATGCAGATGGTGCTCCGCAAAAGCCGTCGCCAACAGAAAGCTCGGAATCAACACTCCTATACGGCGGCGCCAACAAGAAATAACCAACCCCTCCGCCGCACAAACCCAATACTCCCAATCCTGCCGCAACATCGTATAAAGATTAGCAGACGCCCAGCGATCCAGGAAAATCTCCTTCGTCCCCTCTGAGAAGTGGGAAGAAAAGAAAAGCGCAAAACTTTCATTGGGAAAGCGACAAAAAACAAGCGCTGCCGCTACCGCTGCGCTTCCTGCCCAAATCCCCAGACACTTGACTGCCTCGCCAAATCACCGAATGCCCCGGACGTCCATCCAGCAACAAATCTACCACCAACGCTGGCCCATAAAGCAACGCCGTCAATTTGGTCTGAACCGCCAAGCCATATAATATTCCCGACGCCGCAAGCCACAACACCTTCCCTCGCCGCGGACGAAGCATCACCAACGCCAAACTCATCACCGCCAACAACATCGACGGCAAATCAATCATCGTCAAAACGCTGACTTTTACAAAGAAGGGAGAACTCGTCAGAAAAAGCACCGCCAGGCATGAAGTTCCCCAAGTCCGCTCCCGCCCTCCAATAATGTAAGTATACGCTGAAAGACCCAACCCAACAAACAGCAGAGTCAACCAGCGCCCGACTAAAGCCGACTCACCAAAAAACTTGAAAGCCGTCGCCAGAAGCCACGTATAAAATGGCGGCTGATCATTCCATGTAGGATGATATAAATCCCCGCCGCGCAACAGCAGGGCGCCCTTGCTCAGCTCATAACTCTCCGTCCACGCAAAATAAAGTGCTTCCTCCAACCGCGCCACCCAAGCCAACCAGCAAACAAAACCGGCAGGCAAAACCGCCAAAACACCCCACCTTATTGCAGCCTCCCACACTAGACCGCCCGCTCTCCGGCAAAGAGCGCCTCCCGTCGAATCTGAATCCACCGATACCAACCAAATTGCGCCGTCAACTGCGCAATCAACCCGTGCTTCACCACCGCATCTATCGAGACTTTTTTTACTGATTGCTCTTGTTTGGGGCGGTTCGGCGATGCCGGAGCGTAGCCAAAACGCCAAAGCCTAGAATCGCGCCGGCGACAATCCAATACATCGCCATCACCGAGCGATCCCGCCAGCACACAATTTTTTCCATATGCCCCACCCCGTCAATGTATTCCCTCCGGTATTTCAAGCGGTTATGGGCGAACGTTTGGCGGAAAAATGCCTCTATGGCAATAAATGTCGATTGGTCTTGATCGACAGAATCTCGATTTCCTCTGACAGAACAAGACCATCCGGTCCAATCCAATAATGGGTAATCCGGTGAGGCACAGGCCATTCAATGGCTTCTGAATCGTCGAAATCGTAGGTCACTAACCGTTTTCCCACTCTGCCTTCCTGAGTGCGGGTATAGCGCATTTCGACATCGCCTACTTCGTTGGTTCGCAGTAAACCTTCCACCGGATCCTCTGTGCTGGTCGTTCTGGCAATGGCGGAAAACGAGTAGCCGTCGTCCCACTGCAACCCCCCAATGGTTACGTTGACAACGCCCAAGTTGAAGGCCACTGATAAATAGAGGTCCTTAAAATTTTCGAGGAAGCCGGGTGTGCCACCTACGTCAACGTCTTTTCTGTTCCATAAAGTTATTTTTCGGTCATCGGCATTCCAACAAATGTCCTCATAGTGCCCCATTACTTCATAGTGACCGGCTCCTGGGGTTCTCTTTTGTTCAAGGATACCAAGTTTCAGCTTTTCCAGGGAAGCCGCCCTCCGGCTGTAAAGGGCATTGGGCTGCAAGGCGCAGGCGTAATAAACTGTGTTGGTTCTGTTCGAGTAGTCTTCCGTTAATCGGAAGACTATTTCTTCGATGATGGGTGGGGAGGAGGTGAATTGCTTGATGATTTCGGCCTTCGAGAGCTTCGCCTCTGTCGCCGACAGGGCGGGGCAAAACACCGCCAAAAGCAGGGCGCCCAGCCGCGTCCGCAACCGTCTTGTGGCGTTTCCCACCGTCCCGATTGTCTCCAACGAGCAGGCCATTTCCTGTGAACTTCTCAAACACACCCAGACTGCCAATAATAAAATAACAAATATAATGCCGTTCAGAGGCGGAAGAGTTCTGGTTGGTTGGGTTGCCGGCGGAAGTAGGCGGTGGAGAGTTTGGGTGGGCGCTGGTTGAGTCCAGCTTTTCGGCTGGCGACTTGGAAGAGTTGATGGATGTGGTCGGCAAAGATGCCTTCGCCTTTCATGCGGTTGTGGAAGGTGGCGTTGCTGAGTTTGCCTTGGCGGATGGCCCGGAGCCGTTGCAAGACTTTTTGTTCGCGGCTGGGGAAGTGTTGTCTCAGCCAGTTGGCGAAGAGGTTTTTAACTTGGTAGGGGAGGCGCAGGATGACATGGCCGGCGTGTTGGGCGCCGGCAGCGGCAGCTTTGGCGAGGATGTTCGAGATTTCGTGGTCGGTGAGTCCGGGGATGACGGGCGCGATGATGGTGCCGACGGGAATGCCGTTGGCGGCCAGTTTTTCGATGGTTCGCAGGCGGGCTTCGGGCGGGGAGGTTCGGGGTTCCATGGTTTTGCGGAGTTCTTTGTCGAGGGTGGTGATGGAGAGGAAGACGATGACGGCGGAGCAGTCTGCCAAGCGTTGGAGCAGGTCGATGTCTCTCGCGACGAGTTCGTTTTTGGTGATGATGCCGATGGGGTTGCGGAAGGCGGCTAGGACCTCGAGGCAGGCGCGGGTGATGCGGAGCCGGCGTTCGACAGGTTGGTAGGGATCGGTGACGCCGCTCATGGCGAGGGTTTGGGGTTGCCAGTTTTTGGCGGTGAGTTCTCGGCGGAGGAGTTCGGGTGCTCGGTGTTTGACAAGGATGACGCTCTCGAAATCGAGGCCGGAGGAGAAGCCGAGATATTCGTGCGTTGGCCGCGCGTAGCAGTAGATGCAGCCATGTTCGCAGCCGCGGTAGGGGTTGATGCTGGCTCGAAAGCCGACATCCGGGCTGTCGTTGTAAGTGATGATGGAGGCGGAGTGGTCTTCGAGATAGCGAGTTTGGCGGGGTGGTTCCGCTGTCTCTTCCGGTTCGGCTTCCGGGTTGGGTTCGAGGTGGATGGGCTCGAATCGGTTGGCGGGGTTTTCGCAAGTTCCCCGATTTGGGCGGTGCAGGCTCAAGGGTGGCGAGAAGGGCGAATCGGTTTGAAGTCGAATGCCGATGGAGTTAGCTGTTCCGTTGAGCTGAGTTTGCACAGATAGGAATGTCTGCGCCGCCATGAGAGAAGCGGAGTGTTCATGGCTTCTGCTTGTAAGGGTTGGGCAGGGAGTTGTCAATGCCTGCGAGCTGGCTTTTGCGAACGACGGCGGTTTGGCCTTCGGGCGCGTGGGGTGTTTCGCTTGCATTTCCGAACGGCGTACGATTGATTGCGAGCGCGAGGGGAGTGACAATCCAGGTTCAAAAAGTCACGAAACGGTATCGCGATAAACGGCGCCGGCTGATTTTGGCAGTGGATGCTGCGGATTTGACGGTGGCTGCCGGCGAGACGCTCATGGTGGCGGGACCTTCTGGTTCGGGGAAGACCTCGCTGTTGCGGCTGATTGCGGGTTTGGAGGAGCCGACGCAAGGGCAGGTGTTGTTGGATGGGAGGTCGGTGACGGCGATTCGGCCGGCGGCACGGGGGATTTTCATGTTGTTTCAGGATGCTCTGCTGTATCCGAACTTGAGCGTCTATGACAATCTCGCGGCACCGCTGATGTTTCGGGAGTCGTCTTGGAGTCCTTGGCGATGGCGGCGCCGGCGGGAGGCGGTTCGCGATCAAGTGGAGGGGATTGCCCGGCGGTTTCGGATTGACG
This sequence comes from uncultured Pedosphaera sp., assembly GCA_965214825.1. Taxonomy (GTDB): domain Bacteria; phylum Verrucomicrobiota; class Verrucomicrobiia; order Limisphaerales; family AAA164-E04; genus UBA2970. Next base: position 2,997,615 of record OZ243981.1, on the reverse strand, counting down.
GGCGTTTGGATGCGCTGCCGGAACAGTTGTCCCGAGGCGAGCGTCAGCGGGTGGCCTTGGGGCGGGCGATTTTGTCCCGACCGGCGGTGTTGCTTTTGGATGAGCCGCTGAGCAATCTGGAGCCGGAGCTTCGGTTTCGGCTGCGTCTGGAAATTACGGCTTTGCGGGAGGAGACGGGCGCGACTGTGATTCATGTGACGCATGACCCGTTTGAAGCGTTCACTTTGGGCGACCGGGTGGCGGTTCTGCATCGAGGGCGGTTGCAGCAGGTGGATCGGCCGGAGCGCATTTATTGGGAGCCGGCCAATCGGTTTGTCGCCGGCTTTGTCGGTTTCCCGCCGATGAATTTTGTGGCGGGTTGGGCGAGGGCGGCAGGGGATGGGCTTTGGTTTCAGGCTTTGGGTGAGGGCGGCGGGGGCCTTCGGTTGAAGATGCCTTCGGGCTTGGCGGTGGCGGACGGGCGGGAGATTGTGGCGGGGATTCGGCCGGAGCATGTGGAGATTGTGGCGGGGATTCGGCCGGAGCATGTGGAGATTGAAGCAGCGTCCGACGGCTCGGCGCGGAGAGGCTTCGAGGCTTTGATTCGACGGGTCGAGAAGTTCGGGCCGGAGGGGTTTTGGCACTTGGAGGTTTCGGGCGTTTGTCTCGTGGCGCGGAATGGTTTCGGCCGGCTGTTACCGGAAGCCGGGCGTGTGCGGGCGCGATTGGAAGAGTCGCGCGTTTTGTGGTTCGATCCGGAGTCTTCGGAGCGGATAGTTTGAGCGATCAAAGGTTGGAGCCGCTCCATTTCATCTTTTGCCGTAGGGTTTGAAAAAACTCGTTGCCAGCCACTGAGAGAAGGCGCAGCCGGCGGCGGCTTTGCTGGAATTGGATGGTGTCGCCCGGTTGGAGGGGGATGGGGACTTGCCCGTCTCCGGTGAGGATGGTTTCGAGCCGATGGGCGCCGACTTCGACTTGGACTGTCGATTGGAGGGGGACGATGACGGAGCGGTTGGAGAGCGCGTGCGGGCAGATAGGTGTCAGGGCGATGGCTTCTGTGTCCGGGCTGACGATGGGGCCGCCGGCGGAGAGCGAATAGGCGGTAGAGCCGGTAGGCGAGCAGACAATCAAGCCGTCGCATTGATAGGTCGTCAGCGGTTTGCCGTCCACTGAGACATTCAATTGGATCATCCGCGAGAGTTCGCCGCGGCTGATGACAAAGTCGTTGAGGGCGAGGGAGCGGCCGGCTGGGCGCAATCTGAAGATGGCGGCTTCGAGGAAGGGCCGCGATTCAATTTTGAAGTCGCCCTGCCAAATGTGCTCCAAGACTTGGCGCAATTTGGCCATAGGAGCGGCGGTGAGGAATCCGAGGTTGCCGGTGTTGATTCCGAGAATAGGCGTTTTGCCGCCGCCGAGCGTCCGGGCGGCATGCAGCATTGTGCCATCGCCGCCGATTACCAGGACGAGGTCTGTTTGCTCAAATCCGCGGATGTGGTCATGAAAGCCCGCGCCGCTTTTCGAGCTGCCACCGCCCGGCTCCAGTTGCGGGGCAAGGGCGGTTCTATCGGCGCGGCGAATCAGCGTTGCTGCCTGGCGCAAGTTCGCTTTCCAGCGGGGTTTGCTCGGATTTGCGATGAGTCCGATATGATGGATTTGGCGCATGGGATTTTTCGATTAAGCAGAGGAATTCCCGATTGCCGGCAACGCCCCGAATAGGAGATTCGCAGGCGCCGCTCCAGCACAGATTCAATGTATCGGCGGCGAAGTGCCGGAGCTTTTGAAGCACTTGTTTGTGAATCGCCGGGTCGCGGATGACGCCCCGCCCGCGGTCGGCCGCTGCTTTGCCTGCCTCGAATTGCGGTTTGGCCAAGGCAATAATCTTTCCATCGGGGCGGAGGAGAGCGGCGGCGGCGGGCAGTATCTTGGCCAGCGAGATAAAGGAGCAGTCGATGGTAATGAGGCCGGCTCCCGGAAAAGTTTCGGGCATTTGGGAACGGCGGAGATACCGCGCGTTGACGCCTTCCATCACTGTTACGCGCGGGTCTTGCCGCAATTTCCATGCCAGTTGGCCTTTGCCGACATCAACCGCATAGACTTGCGCTGCGCCGCGTTGCAGCAGGCAATCGGTAAAGCCGCCGGTAGAAGCGCCTAAATCGACAGCAACGAGGCGCTCGACAAAGATGCGGAAATGCCGGAGAGCCTGTTCCAGTTTGAGGCCGCCGCGGCTGACATATCGTTCGGGTTGAATCAGTTCGACGGCGTCCGTTTCTTTGACGATGTCGCCGGGCTTCCGGGCGCGTTGTCCGTTGAGCCTCACGATACCCGCCAGAACTGTCCGCTTGGCCTTCTCCCGGCTGGCGCACATTCCCTCTTCGAACAGATATTGGTCCAAGCGGCGTTCCATCCTTTATTTCCGAGCGGCCGGTTTACTTTATTCTTTCTATTGTTACGGGTGAGGTGTTCGGTGCAGATGAATCTTCCCAATACCAAACTGTCACAGTTATGGAGAAGGTCGAGTGAGAATGACTAATGTTGACGATTTGTTCTCGACCAATCCGGTCGACGAAGTTGCAGACTGCTTGAAGCAGCGCTTCCTGATATAACGGAGCTCCTTCTATGAGTTTGCATCTCAGTTTATCGTTCGGTTTCATCAGCGATGTTTTTCTTTCCGATGTAACTCAGGCGGTAGATTTTGTGTTTGGCTTCGTCGGAGAAGAGGATGGAGTCGTCGGGAGCTTGGATGCAGTCGATCGGTCTTCCGAGGATTTCATTGCCGTTTTTGAGGAAGTTGACTATTTTCTGCGAGCCGTAGGGTCGCCCGTTTTCGAAGAGAACTCGGTCAAGCGAGTAGCCGACTTTTTTGGTGGCGTTCCAGCCTCCTTTGAGGGCGCAGAAGGCATCGCCGTTGGCATCGGGAATTTTATTGCCGATATAAAACATCATGCCCATGCCGGAGCAGTGGGAGGGGAATTCCCATTCGGGGATGATGTTTTTGGAGGCTAGCTCGATCAGATTGGATTTGTCCAGGAAGTTGAGGTTTGGGACGTTTTTTCCGAGGATGTAAGGGTGGCCGTAGAAGCCGCCTTCGATGTATTTGTTGAGTTCTGTGGGTGGGTTGTGGTCAGTGATGGGTTGGCCGAATTGGGGGTTTTTGCTTTCCCACTTGAAGGCGAGCCGATCGATGTCGTGGTCGATGCCCCAGATTTCATTGGTGCCGGGGCGGATGACGAGTTTTTCGGTGTTGCGGATGCCGGTAGCGAACAGTTTTTTGTCTGAACCGTCCAGGGCAAAGCTCCAAATTTTTTTGCGGTCGCCTTCGTTGACCGGTTGATCGCTGGCGTTTTCCGGGTCGCCGATATGGGTGTAAATGCGGTCGTTGTGAATGAGCAGTGCCCGCCAACGATGGCCGCCGCCTTTCACGGGCAATGTATCCGGGCCGAGCACTTGAACGGCTTTGTCTTGTCTTCCGTCTCCGTCCGCGTCGCGGGATTTGTAAATGCCTTGAACCGTCGCATACCATAGCCAGCCCTTGTGCCAGGCCATGCTTTGGAGAATTTGTTTGCCGGCGAAGCCGTCCACATATGTAGCGATGGATTCGTAGTAGCCGTCTCCGTCCGCGTCGCGCAGGGTTTTAATGGCGCCGATTTTCGGGACGCTGACGTAAAGAGCGCCGTCGGGTCCGGTTTGCAGAAAGCGCGGGCTTTTAATGGCGTTTGCCGCAATCGTCAGTTGAAATCCGGGCCGAACCCAAACGCCTTCGGGAATCGAACGGTCTTGGGCGCGAGCTGTCAAGGAAGCGCCCGCCGCTGCAGCGGCAAGCAAAAGCATTGTTCTCATAAAGTGGTGCATAAGTGGCAAAAAATAACCCATTCGCCCTCGGACGCAAGAAAATAACATGCCGCAAACAGCGGATGTGGGGAGGCATGGGCACTGCGGGACAACTTGTTTGTCAGATGGCGGATGGGCTGATGCCGGGCGATTTTTTTGGTTTTGGCGGTGGGAAGGCTCGACATTTTCGGGAAATGTAGGACAATACGCCGAAAGCCAGAGATATGAGATTGATTTTGAGAGGTTTGTTGGGAGCGCTCGGTGTTGCGATGGGCGCGGCTGCGGCAGGTTTTTCCCCGGAGGATGCCGCGAAGATGAAGCATGTGTTGGAGGCGGCTTTGTCTCCCGACGGGCGGCAGGTTGCCTATGTGTTGTCGGCGCCGCGCGACGCGGTGAAGGGAGAGAACGGCGCGGCTTTTCGGGAGTTGCATGTTGTGAATCAACGGGGGGAGTCCCGCCCGTTTATCACCGGGAAAGTCTCGGTGTCTGATGTAGCCTGGTCGCCCGATGGGAAGATGATTACTTATTTGGCGAAGCGGGGCGATGATAAGCACATTTCGCTTTACGGGATTCTGTTGGACGGCGGGGAGTCGCGGAAGCTCTTCGCGCATGAAACGAGCATTTCGAAATATCACTGGAGCGGCCAGGGAGATCGGTTCCTGTTTGTCGCGACGGAGAAGGCGGCGGAGAGTCCGGCGAAGGACAAGGGCTTTGATGCGGAGGTTTTTGAGGAGGAGCCGAGGATGGGGCGTGTTTGGATTGCCCGGCGGGAGGGGCCGGATGGCGATTGGGCGGCGGAAGGGCTGGAGGTGGAAGGCTCTGTTTTTGATGCGCGGTGGAGTCCCGACGGCCAGCGTTTGGCGGTGGCGGTGGCGCCGCAGCCTTTCATCGATTATTTTTACATGTATCAGAAGGTCAAGGTGGTGGATGCAGGTTCGGGGGCGATTGTGGCGGAGGTGGATCATAGCGGGAAGCTTGGTGCCTTTCGCTGGAATCCTGACGGCCGGGCGTTGGCGATTCTCGGCGGCGCGCATATGCATGATCCGAGTCCCGGTCGGTTGTTTGTTGCGGATGCGTCCAGCGGCGCTTGCCGGCGCTTGGCGGCGGATTATTTGCCGGACTTTGCGGCTGTGGAGTGGATGGATGCGGAGAATTTGCTTTTCATTGCTGATGACGGGTGTGCGACGGATTACGGGCGTTTGAATGCGGTTTCGGGGGAGAGGGAGTTGTTGGGGTTTCGGGACGCGCCGGTTGCCGGTGGGATGAGTTATGCTGCTGAGGCGGGCCGGGCGGCGTTTGTAGCTTCGACGCCGGCTCGCGGGTTTGAAGTTTTCAGCGGGCGGGCGGATCGGCGGCGGTTGCGCCGTTTGACGGATTCCAATCGCTGGTTGGAGGGGGTTCGCCTGGCGCGGCAGGAGGTGGTTCGTTATTTGGCGCGAGACGGCGTGGAGGTGGAAGGGGTGCTGCTCTATCCGTTGGATTACCAGCAAGGCGTGCGTTATCCATTGATTCTCGTGGTGCACGGCGGCCCGGAATCACGGGTGGCCAACGGCTGGATTACGAGTTACTCGCGTCCGGGGCAATTTGCCGCCAGCGCCGGTTACTTCGTGTTCTATCCTAACTACCGAGGTAGCACCGGACGCGGGCTGGCATATGCGATGTCGCATCAGGCCGATTATGCGGGCAAGGAGTTTGATGATTTGGCGGATGCGGCGGATTATCTGGCGGAGGCGGGGCTGGCGGACCCGGAGAAAGTGGGGGTGACGGGCGGATCCTATGGCGGTTATGCGTCGGCATGGTGCGCCACTTATTACACAAAGCGTTTTGCGGCGAGCGTCATGTTCGTGGGGATCAGCGACTTGATCTCGAAACAGGGCACGACAGATATTCCGGACGAAATGTATCTTGTCCATGCACGCAAACGCCCTTGGGAAGATTGGCCGTTCTTTTTGGAGCGCAGCCCGATTTATTATGCGGAGCAGGCGCAAACGCCGATATTGATCCTTCACGGCAAGGAAGATCCGCGAGTGCATCCGTCGCAATCGTTGGAGCTTTACCGGACGCTAAAAACCATCGGCAAAACACCTGCGCGGCTAGTGTGGTATCCGGGAGAAGGCCACGGCAACCGGCGGGCGGCAGCGCGCTACGATTATTCGTTGCGTTTGATGCGCTGGATGAACCACTATCTCAAAGGGCCGGGAGGCGAGCCGCCGGCGCATGTCTTGGATTACGGCTTGGACAAAGAAGATGAAGATGAAACGGAGAAAGATGAGCTTCCATCAGCCGACGCTTAAAGACATCGTAAGCACGCGGCGCGATTTTCTGTGCCGGGTCGGCCTAGGATTTAGCGCCTTGGGACTCTCGCAGCTGGAAGCGGCAGCGGCCGATTACCGCAATCCGCTGCTACTCAAACCGCCCCATTTTCCAGGAAAAGCCAAGGCGGTCATCCACCTATTTATGAACGGCGGCCCCTCGCACGTCGACACCTTCGATCCCAAGCCAATGCTGGAGAGATACGCCGGCAAGGCGTTGCCAATGGAAAACCTGCGCACGGAGAGAAAAACCGGCGCAGCCTTCGCTTCCCCTTTCAAGTTCAAACACTATGGACAGAGTGGTACGCCGGTAAGCGAGATTTTCCCCCATGTCGCCGAGAACATGGATGACATCGCCGTGATTCGCTCCATGCACGCGGACATCCCCAACCACGAGCCCTCCTTGATGTTGATGAACTGTGGCGAAGCGCGTTTAATTCGCCCCTCCATGGGCTCCTGGATCACCTACGGCTTGGGCACCGCCAACCGGAATCTGCCCGGATTCATCGCCATGTGTCCCGGCGGCTATCCCATCCAGGAATCGCAAAACTGGCAATCCGGCTTCCTACCTAGCGTTTACCAAGGCACTTATATCGACACCCAACACCGGCAAGTAGACAAGTTAATCGAAAACATCCGCAACCAGTCCCTGCCGATAAAACAACAGCGCCGGCAACTGGACCTTCTGCGAGCCTTGAATGAAAAACACCTGGAACAACGGCCCGGTGATGAAAAACTGGAAGCCCGCATCGCCTCCTACGAGCTGGCCTACCGCATGCAAATGGACGCGACCGATGCCTTCGATATTGAACGCGAACCCAAACACATCCGTGAGATGTACGGCAACGGCACGCAAGCCCGGCAAATTCTCATCGCCCGACGATTGGTAGAACGCGGCGTGCGGATGGTGCAAGTCTGGCACGGACGAGGGCAGCCCTGGGACAACCACGACGACATTGAAAAAGGCCATCGGCATTTGGCCGGGCAATGCGATCAAGCCATCGGTGCCCTGCTCAAAGATTTGAAACAGCGCGGCATGTTGAAGGAAACCCTGGTAATTTGGGGCGGCGAATTCGGGCGCACGCCCACAGTCGAACTCCCCAAACCCGGCTTGAATGCCGGCAAAATCAACGGCCGCGATCACAACCATTGGGGCTTCACCATCTGGCTGGCCGGCGGCGGCATTCGCGGCGGCTGCGTACATGGAGCCACCGATGAGTTCGGGTTTCGAGCGGCACAAGACACCGTGCATGTGCACGATTTGCACGCCACCATCCTCCACCTGCTAGGCTTCGATCACGAGCGGCTGACTTTCCGCCATGCCGGGCGCGATTTCCGGTTGACGGATGTGCACGGTCATTTGGTAAAGGCGCTGCTCGCTTAAACGGACGCACGATGAAATCACTTCCCATACAAGCGGCAAAAATCGGCATGTTGGCCGGTTGTTTGGCGGCGACCGCCGGCGGCGGAGGCGATGCGGCGGCGTCCTTTTTTGAAAAAGAAGTGCTGCCGATTTTGAAAGAAGCGTGCTTCGATTGCCACAGCCATCGAATCCCAAGCGCCAAAGGCGGGCTGTATTTGGATTCTCGGCCTGGTTGGGAAACAGGCGGCAATTCGGGAGCGGCAATTATTCCCGGAAATCCCGACGCCAGCCTGTTGATTCGAGCGGTCCGTTACACTGATGAAAACCTGCAAATGCCGCCGGACGGCAAACGTTTGTCGGCGCCGCAAGTGGCCGTTCTCGAAAAATGGGTGCGGTCGGGCGCGGCGGACGCGCGGCAACCGCCGCCCGAAACCGAAGAGGCTCTTAACGCGCATTGGGCTTTTCAACCGGTGCGAATGCCGCCTCTCCCTCAGGTGCGGAACTCGGCTTGGGCCAAGACCGCGGTGGATTGGTTCGTTCTGCGGCGATTGGAAGATCTGGGAATGCAGCCATCCACCAAAATGGCGGAGAAGGCTGTGCTGATTCGGCGGGTTTATTTCGACTTGATCGGGTTGCCGCCTTCGCTTGAGGAGATTCAGCGGTTTGAATCGGACCGGTCGCCAAATGCCTTCGAACGTTTGGTGGATCGCTTGCTCGCCTCGCCGCAATACGGCGAACGCTGGGCGCGCCACTGGCTGGATGTCGCCCGTTACGCCGACACCAAGGGATATGTGTTTCAGGAGGAGCGGCGTTTTCTCTATGCCTACACCTATCGCGATTATGTGGTGGACGCCTTCAATCGCGATTTGCCTTACGATCGTTTCATCATCGAACAGCTTGCTGCCGACCGGCTCAACCTCGGCGAGAACCCCCAACCCTTGGCGGGGATGGGCTTCCTGACGCTTGGCCGGCGCTTTCTCAACAACCAACCCGACATTGTGGATGACCGCATTGACGTGACCACGCGCGGCTTGATGGGCTTAACGGTCTCCTGTGCCCGCTGCCACAACCACAAATACGACCCCATTCCAACGGCAGATTACTATTCACTTTACGGCGTGTTCGCCAGCTCCCGGGAACCGGACGAGCGGCCTCTGTTGCATTCGGATCCGAACAGCTCCCTGTATCAGAACTATCGGGCGGAGCTGGAACGGCGGACAACCAAATGGGAAAACTATCGCGTCTCAAATCAGCGGGCGGCTCTGTCCAAAGCCCGAAAACAAACCGGCGATTACCTGAAGGCCTCATACGACGCCCGGCACGCCAATCGCTCGGAAACCGAAAACCTCGTGCGTGAGCGCCGCTTGGGGCCAGTCATCGCCTTCCGGTGGCAAGACTTTTTTGAAGAACTGGGAGAGCGTTTTGATCCCGTTTTCACTCCATGGGTCCAAGTGGCGAAACCGAACAGCCCTGCCCAATCGACAAGCGGCATCATCCAACAGACGCTCACGGCCAACCCGCCCCTGAATCCCGTCTTGGTAGCAGCGCTTCAAAAACGGCAGCCTTCCAGCGCAGCTGAACTGGCGGCAGTGTACGGCGAACTGTTTGAAAAAGCCGAAACAGATTGGTTGGCAATTGCCGACAAAGCGGATGCGCTGGCTGATCCCGGTTGGGAAGCCCTGCGGCAAGAGCTGTATCGCGACGGCGCCCCGCCGAACATTCCACTGACGCAAGCGACCCAACTGCTCGACGTCCCCACTCAGGAAAAAATCCGCGCGCTCAAACGCGAAGTAGACCGGCTCTCTGCTACGCATCCCGGTGCACCAGCGCGGGCGATGTCCCTGATTGACCGGGAGAACTTGGTCGAGCCGACAATCTTCCTCCGAGGCAAAGCGGATGCACCCGGCCCGAAAGTGCCGCGGCAATTTCTGTCCCTGCTTACGGGCGAGGATCGCGTCCCGTTCGCCGATGGCAGCGGCCGGCTGGAATTGGCGCGGGCGATTGCCAGCCCCGACAACCCTTTGACAAGCCGGGTGATTGTCAATCGCGTCTGGCGCCATCACTTCGGGCAGCCTTTGGTGGGCACGCCGAGCGATTTCGGCACACGAGCAGAACCGCCCAGCCATCCCGACCTGCTCGATTATCTGGCATCCCGGCTGGTTGCGAGCGGCTGGTCGCTGAAGAGTCTCCACCGCCTTATTTTGCATTCAAGCGCCTATCAGCAGTCGAGCGATTTCGACGAATGGTACGCGGCGCAAGACCCGGACAACCGTTGGCTGTGGCGGATGAATCGGCGCCGGCTGGAATTAGAACCCCTGCGGGACACAATGCTGTGGGTATCGGGAAGTTTGGATGCCGCGATGGGCGGCCAACCGGTCGAAATCGCCCAGCCGCCCTTTGTTCCCCGCCGCACGATTTACGGATTCATCGAACGGCAAAACCTTCCCGACCTCTTCCGCACTTTCGACCTGGCCAACCCCGACAGCAGCAGTCCCGGCCGTTTCGAAACAACCGTGCCTCAACAAGCGCTCTTTTTGGCCAACAACCCCTTCGTGCAAGATTTAGCGAGAAAACTCGAAGCGCGAGTGCTGCGCGACACAGCGGCGGGAACTGGCAGCCCGGTACAGACGCTTTTTGAAACAGTCCTGCAACGCCTGCCAACACACGCGGAAAAACAACTGGCTTTGGACTTCTTGCATTCCCAATCCGAGGCCGAACCGCCGCTTGCTGCCCAGGCCGGACGCGCTGCGGACAATGCCGTCCCCCCCATGTCGCCACTGGCGCGCCTGTGCCAAGCGCTGCTCATGTCCAACGAACTGGCCTTCGTGGATTAAAGCGGTGGAAGAGCAGAAAAATCGCCGGCTGCGATTTGGCGGCGAATGGCCATATGGCAGGGAACATACTCATTACTTCTGCAGGCCGGCGCGGGGCGCTGGTCAGGATTTTCCAGCGCGAGGCGCCCGCCAAAGTTTTCGCTGCCGACTTGCGGCCGGAGTTGTCTTCTGCTTGTCAACTGGCCGACGGGAGTTTTACCGTTCCCAGCGTCGCGGCCGCGGACTACTTGCCGCGGCTAATTGAAACTTGTGAACGGCACGGTGTCGGCTTGGTCGTGCCGACAATCGACACGGAGTTACTCGTCCTGGCGGCAAATCGCGAACGTCTCCGGGATGCGGGCATCAGTGCTGTGGTTTCGGATGCGGCGTTCATTCGAATTTGCCGGGACAAGCGGCGGATGCGCGACTTTTTTTGTCGAACGCGGTTTCAGCTCGCCGGTGATCATTGATCCGCTCTCGGCTGAACGATTTCCGCTTTTTGCCAAGCCCTACGATGGAAGCTGCAGCGCCGGCTCGTATCTTGTCCACTCGAAGGCCGACTTGACTCTGGCGTTGCTCAACAATTCCAAGCTGATCTTCCTCGACTATTTTTCGCCGAAACGAGCACGACGAATATACTGTTGACCTTTATTACAACCGCAGAGGGGAGTTAAAATGCGTTGTGCCACGTCTGCGATTGGAAATCCGCGGCGGCGAGGTCAGCAAGGGACGGACGGTGTGTTTGCCAGCTTTCGAGGCGGTTCACCGGCGGCTGTCAAAAATCCCGGGTGCGCGAGGCTGCCTGGCCGCCCAGTTTTTTCTCAATCAGACTAACGGCGAATTGGCTGGAATCGAAATCAACCCGCGCTTTGGCGGCGGTTTTCCCTTAAGCGACAGCGCCGGAGCCAATTATGCTGCCTGGGCGATCCGCGAGTATTTGCGGGGCGAATCAATCGAATGGTTCGACGCTTGGGAACGCAACCTGACAATGCTGCGCTAAGATGACCGTGTCCTCGTCCGCAATTCCACTTCCTGAGCTTTGGGCGGCTGCGTCCCGCTCGAAAAGGTGCGGGAATCTCTGGCTGGTTGCATCCTGTTGAAGATTCCCGCAAACTTGCCGTCGCATGAAAAAAGTTCGCATCGGCATCATCGGCATGGGCAACATGGGGAAACACCATGCCAATTATCTGCTCAAAGGAGCGGTGAAGCGGGCGGAATTAACAGCTGTCTGCAGCGCCTCGCCCCACAAGTTAGCGCCTTACAAACCGCTGGCCATTTACGGCGACGGCGAAGCCTTGATTCGTTCGGGAGAGATCGACGCCGCCATCATCGCCACCCCCCACTATCAGCACACAACCTTGGGCATGGCGGCCCTGGATGCCGGCGTGCATCTGATGGTCGAAAAACCGATCTCGGCGCATAAAGCCGATGCCGAACGGCTCATCGCCAAAAGCCGCGAACATCCGGCCGCCGTTTTTGCCGGGATGTTCCAACTCCGCACTGAACCAAGATACGCCAAAAGCCGCTGGCTGATTCAAACCGGAGAATTGGGCGAAATCGTCCGCATCAACTGGATTATCACCGACTGGTACCGCACCGACGCTTACTATGCCAGCAGTGCCTGGCGGGCAACCTGGAAGGGCGAAGGCGGCGGCGTTCTCCTCAACCAATGCCTCCATCAACTCGACGCTCTGCAATGGATGTGCGGCATGCCCGCCAAAGTGCGTAGCTTTGCCCAACTAGGCCGCTTCCACGACATCGAAGTGGAAGACAACGTCACCGCATACTTCGAGCACGCCACCGGCGCCACCGGCGTCTTCATCTCCTCAACAGGCGAAGCGCCCGGCTCCAACCGGCTGGAAATCGTCGGAACACGCGGCAAAATCGTCCTCGAAAACGACCGCCTCCTCTTCACTCGTAACGAAAACTGCATGCGCCAATTCAGCCGGACAGCAGAGACAGGCTTCACAAAACCCGAAGTTTGGAACATTGAAATTCCCCTTACCAACACCCGCGCCCCCCACGCCGTCCTGATGCAAAATTTCGTCAACGCCATCCTGGATCAAGAACCCCTAATTGCGCCGGGAGAAGACGGCCTAAACTCAGTAGAACTGGCCAACGCAATGCTCTATTCCAGCCTAATCGAACAAACAATCGAAATACCGATGGACAGCGCCGCTTTTGAAACCAAACTCAAACAACTCATCGCCAACTCCAACTTCGAGAAAAAAGTGGCCGAAATCTCTGGCGAAGACTTCGCGCAATCATTCAATCGCTAAACAAAAATCCCGTGGCCAGCTCGCGCAAATACCTCCACCAAATTCAGGGGCGTTATCCCCAACGCGACCCCGAAGATCTCATCGCCATGATCAACGCCTTAGCCGTTGTTTGGGCCGAAGCCAAACAACAGGGAAACCCAAAGGCTGCCCCGCAACAAACAACACAAGCCGACTACCTGCTGGCCGCCCAGATTTTTTGTGTTCTCCACCACCCCTTGCAGACCGCTTCCCTGCCTTCCCAAGTGGCGCATATGACAGAAACATTTTCAGGAATCTCGCGGGACCGAAAACTCTACAAAAAATTTCGCCAATCCATCTCCATCGGCTTGCTGGCGACATGCCAGAACGCCGACGCCGTGCTCAACGAGCTGGCTAAAACCGGAATCGGCGGCTTGTTCCGACTATAGAAAAAACAGACATCGCAAACAAAACACCCGCCAATTCATGTAGAAAACCGGCATCCACCTGGAAAGTGAATCAGAATTAACTAGGTAATGGAAGATGTTTTCTGTTGGCTTTTGTGTTAGATTGCTTTCTCGGAGCAGGGGTTAAGATGAACCCTGATGTTCTTCATCAACACCACGTAGATGTCTCCATCTATTCACTGCGTGAGGAGGGTTCTGCTTAAATCAGTTCGATTTGGTTCATATGCTTGCCGGTGTAGGGGTCGTTCATAATGGGAAGATGCGGGGGGCGTTCGTCGAAATACTCGCAGATAAACCACAGGCCGAGCCAGGTGAGGATCATGAATCGCGCTCGGAACCGGTCGAATGGGTTGGCGGGCAATGGAGGCGGCGGTGGGACAGGAGGAGGGGTGAGTGACTCGTTCATTTTGTTTGAGCAAAGAATTGATGCATTTTCCCTAGCGGTTTTTCTCCTTGCGGTCAATTTTTGCGCGATAAGCATTTACGGGCTTAACAGGGTGGCGCGCAGGCACTCGACCCGTTGCCCGCCACCCGCTTAACAAAAAATCCAACCCTGTGCCTCCTGTCCATCCACGTGTCCCGAATAAATCGCCTTTCAAAACCCTCAAAGCCCCTAAATGGTTATTGCGAATTTTTGGGTTGCCGGAATCAGCGGATTGCGGGATGAATTGGAGGTTGATTTGATTTGTCGCTGGGATGCGCCGCGAAACTTTGTGAAAATTTTCACAAAATCCTTGTTGGCGGCGCTGAGAAATGGTAGTTTCGCAGAAACGATTATGGAGAAAGGATTTGAGATGAGCAGAATAAGCGCACGATTGTTGGTAGGATTGGTTTTTGGCGGGACGTCGCTGGGGGTGGTTGGCGGGGACATTGCGGGGAAGATTACCCTTAAGGGGACGCCTCCGGAGGAGATTGTAGTGAAGAGGGAGGTTTGGGAACCGACTTGCAGCCAGGCCCGGAAGCCGGGAGAGAAGCTGACCACGCGGTTTTATGTTACCGATGCGGAGGGCGGTTTGGCGGATGTTTTCGTTTCGTTGAAATCCGTGACGGGAAAGTTCAAACCGCCGAGCAAGCCAGCGGTTCTCGACCAGGTGGGTTGCGAATATATGCCGCATGTTTTGGGCGTGCAGGCGGGGCAGAATATCTTGGTGAAAAATTCCGATCCGGTGTTTCACAATGTGCGTTCAACGCCGCGAGTGGAGGGGAACCCGATGGCCAACAAGGCTCAATTGCCGAAAGGGAAGGATCTTGTTTTCGTTTTCCACGAGCCGGAGAAATTTCTGCGGTTCAAATGCGACGTTCATCCGTGGATGATCGCATATGTGAATGTGGTGGCGCATCCGTTTTTCGCTATTTCCGGGAAGGATGGCTCTTACAGAATCAAGAATGTGCCTCCGGGTGAATACGAGATTGAGGCGATTCATCGCAAGACGCACGGCCCAAAATACAGCGGTGTTTCAAAGAAGATCACGGTTGGCCCTGACGGTGTGGTGGTTGATTTTGTGGTCGATATTACCAAGTGAATGGAGTTGAGCGAGGAGCGGGCTTGGCCATTGCGGTGTGTCCGGTTTTAGGCAGGTGAAAGGCGTGAGTGACTCAGGCACTGACAATCCGCCATTACATTGGTTTGCCGTGCTGACGGCAGCGGCGACTGTGGGGCTGATTGGGCTGGGGGGTATTGTGACGAGCAAGGGGGCGGGGTTGGCGGTTCCCGATTGGCCGAACACCTACGGTTACAATATGTTTTTCTTTCCATTTTCTGATTGGATTGGCGGGGTTTTTTGGGAGCATTCGCATCGGTTGGCCGGTGCTGGCGTGGGGTTGCTCACGGTGTTGCTTTCGATCTGGACTTTTGGGAAGGCGGGGCGGAAGTTTCTGCGCTATGTCTTGGCTCCGGTTCTTGTGCTGGGCGGCGTTTTGTGTTTTGTGCCGGCGGAGCCGCGAATGCAGGACGGGATGTTGCTGGTTTCTTTGGGTGCGCTTTCTTTGGTCGGCGGTTTTTTCTGGCCAAGTTGCCAAGCGTCGCCGCGTTGGATTCGTCTTTTAGGGGGAATTGCGGTTGTCGGCGTCCTTGGCCAAGGCATTCTCGGCGGGTTGCGGGTGCGTCTTTTGCAGGATGATCTTGGGATTTTCCATGCTGTCGCGGCGCATTTGATTTTAGTTTTGATGACTTCGATTGCCTTGTTGACTTCTCGTTGGTGGACGGAGCAGGGGGAGGGGGCTGTGTCGGGAATCTGGACGCGGGCGATGGGGTGGATGTCAGCGGCAATGGTGGTAATGATTTTTGGCCAGCTTGTTCTTGGGGCGGTGATGCGCCATCAACATGCGGGGTTGCCGGTTCAGAGTGATGATTTTCCTTTGGCGGGTGGCCGCTTGTTGCCGTCGGCAGATAAGGCTGCTGTGGATGCTGCCAATGCCGCCCGCAATCGAACGGCGGATTATCGTGATTTCAATCCGATTACACGGGGGCATATTTTGTTGTATCGAGCGCATTTGATTTTGGCTTTGGTGATTTTTGCGTCGGCATTGCTGTTGTTGTTTTTCGGGTTGCGGGTGGTTTCGGGGCATTGGTTGGGGAATGTGTTGATTGTCTGGTTTGCGTTGATTTGTGTTCAAGGTTTGCTGGGGGCGGCGACGGTTTGGAGCAATAAGGCGGCGGATATTGCGACGTTGCATGTTGTCTTTGGCGCCCTTGCGCTTGCTTTGGCGAGTTTGTCGAGTATGATCAGTTTTCGTTTGGCACAGGCGGCTCGCCGGGGAGCTTTGGAAGCGGCAGGTTCCCTTTCTGGTTTGGCGGGGGATTCAGGCGGGCCGTCTGGCGTGGTGCATTCGGGATTTTAATGAAATTGTTAGCGACAGAGATGCCATCCGCTTTCTATATGTCCAAAAGGGCTTTGGGCGTGTTTGCCGATCTCGTCAAGGCTCGTCTCACGGGTTTGGTGTTGTTGACGGCTTGGGTTGGATTTCATCTGGGTGGTCAAGGGGCGAAGGATTTCCCTCTGCTAGTTGCGGCAATGTTGGGGACGGGTTTGCTGGCGGGCGGCGCGGCGGTTTTGAATCAGTATCTGGAGCGGGACTGGGATGCGTTGATGCCGAGAACGCAGAATCGGCCTCTTCCGGCTAGGCTGATTGCCGCGGATCGCGCTTTGGTGTTCGGCGGGCTTTTGGCGGTTGCCGGCATGGCGCAGCTGGCAGTGTTTGTCAATCTCCTGACGAGTTTGTTGGGAGCGATTGCCCTCTCGCTCTACCTGTTTGTTTATACGCCGTTGAAACGGGTGACGAGCTTCAATACTTTGGTCGGGGCAGTGCCGGGGGCTTTGCCGCCGTTAATGGGCTGGGCGGCGGCGCGGGGAACTGTCGATGTGGGCGGATGGTCTTTGTTCGCCATTTTATTTTTCTGGCAGCTTCCCCATTTTCTGGCGATTGCCTGGATGTATCGCGATCAATACGGTAAAGCGGGTTATATCATGCTGCCGAATGTCGATCCCTCCGGCCGGCGAACCGGGTGGCAAGCCTTGAGCCACGCTGTGGGATTGCTGCCGGCCGGCCTTTTGCCGGTTCTTCTGGGCATTGCCGGCAACCTGTATTGCATTGGGGCGGTCGTTCTCACATTGATCTTTGTCGTCTGCGCTTTTTCATTCGCTCGCGAGCTAAGTCATCGGAGCGCGCGCCGGTTGTTTTTGTATTCGATCCTCTATTTGCCGCTGCTTTTGGGAATGATGGTCTTCGATAAAACTGGAGGATAAAAAGAATAGTTTTGCGGATATACCGTTGACGCTGACGAAAAAAAGGCATTACTTTGCGGACCGAACACCGGTTTTGGCAGAGGAGTTTGACGGCGGAAGCCTGGACTGGGACGGAACCACTGATATTTATGGAAGCAACACAGACGCAAGCGCGGCATGAAAAAAACCGAGAATCGCCTCACCCCGCCCCCGGATTTTGGCGCCAATACATTTTCTCGAGCGATCACAAAATCATTGGCATTCAATACGGCATTACCGCACTGGGCTTTCTTCTGTTAGGTCTTCTGTTGGTGGTGGCGATGCGCTGGTCCATGGCTTATCCGGGAAAACCAGTTCCGAT
The DNA here is from genome assembly GCA_965214825.1 of uncultured Pedosphaera sp. Taxonomy (GTDB): domain Bacteria; phylum Verrucomicrobiota; class Verrucomicrobiia; order Limisphaerales; family AAA164-E04; genus UBA2970. Next base: position 2,980,530 of record OZ243981.1, on the reverse strand, counting down.
TTTAGGCCCGATTTTGGAAGCTGTTTTGGGCGACGAAGCCGCCGGCGGTGTGGTCTCCAACTCCCTGTATAATTCCTTTGGAGCGATGCATGGAACGATCATGGTATTCTTGGCGATCGTGCCGCTGGCCTTCGCCGCCTTTGGTAACTATATCGTCCCCTTGCAAATCGGCGCGGTGGACATGGCCTTTCCCAGAATCAACATGGCCAGTTACCAATTTTACTTCATCGGGGGCGTGGTCATGTTCGTCAGCTTTTTCATACCGGGAGGAGCGGCGCAGGCCGGCTGGACTTCCTATTCGCCCTTGGCATCATTAATTCCCACAGACGGTCAAACGTTTTGGTTGATCGGGATGGTGCTTTTAATCACTTCCTCGCTGCTCGGCGCCGTCAATTTCATTGCGACCATCATCCAACTGCGCGCCCCCGGAATGACCTGGATGCGGATGCCTTGGTTCGTTTGGGTTCAGTTCGTCTCGGCCTTCCTCCTGCTATTGGCCTTCCCTCCTCTGGAAGCGGCCGCACTGATGCAGTTGATGGACAAAGTAGCGGGAACCAGTTTCTTTCTGCCGACCGGCCTGATGGTGGGAGGCAAGCTGGAATCCATCAGCGGTGGCGGAAGCCCACTGCTCTATCAACATCTCTTCTGGTTCCTCGGCCACCCCGAAGTTTACGTTCTCATCCTGCCGGCAATGGGAATCGTTGCCGAAGTGATCAGCAACCACACCCGGAAGCCTATCTGGGGCTACAAATCGCTGGTTTACTCTGCGCTCGCCATCGGCTTTCTCTCCTTCATCGTTTGGGCGCACCACATGTATTTGACAGGGATGGGCACCAAAATCAGCACCTTCTTCCAAACCACAACAATGATCATCTCCATCCCTTCGGTGATTATATTAACCTGTTTGTTCATCTCGCTCTGGGGCGGTTCCATCCGATGGAACACGCCGCCGATGCTGTTCTCGCTGGCCTTTCTCCCAATGTTTGGAATCGGCGGGTTAACAGGCTTGCCTTTGGGATTCAACTTCAGCGACATCCATCTCCATGACACCTACTACGTAATCGCCCACTTCCACTACGTAGTAGCGCCGGGCACTATCTTTGCTCTCATGGCGGGAATCTATTTCTGGTATCCGAAAATAACCGGAAGATTTATGAATGAATTCTGGGGGAAAGTGCATTTCTGGATCTCCCTGATATTTATGAATTTGATCTTTCAACCCATGTTTGTTCAAGGCATGTCAGGGATGCTTCGGCGACTCCCGGACGGCGGCGCTGGTTACTCAACCGCCATCAATCCGGAGACGATCGGCGGCCTTTCCGACGAAGTGATCGCTCTCAATAGACCCATTTCCCATGCGGTCTGGGTACTTGGATTGGCGCAGATTCCATTTATTCTCAACTTTTTCTTGAGTATGCAATATGGAAGAAAAGTCACATCAGACAATCCCTGGAAAGCGACAACGCTGGATTGGCAAACGCCGACCCCGCCACCTCACGGGAACTTCGCAGAATCCCCGAAAGCAAGACGCGGCCCTTACGAATACAGCCTTCCCGGAGCCAAGGAAGACTATACTCCGCAAAATCAATCGGCGTAGAAACGTAAAGAAATGGAAATACCTTACGTAACAGAGCCTCGAAGAGATACCGGGCTTTACAATGCCAAAGTTGGAATCTGGCTTTTTCTGGCATCTGAAGTGATGCTCTTCGGTGCCTTCTTTTCCTCTTACATTCTACTACGAGTCGGTGCCGAACAAATTGCCCCCAACCTCTCCGATTGGCCAGTGGAACTCTTAAATGTTCCAATTGGCACCTTCAACACTATCGTCCTCATTCTGTCCAGTGTTACAGTGGTGCTTGCCTGGTCTGCTTTGAAGCTGAACAATTTCCGCCAGTATCGGTTCTATCAAGCTATCACCATTCTTTGCGCCTTAACTTTCATCATTGTCAAATCCTTCGAGTATCAAGAAAAGTTCACGCATTACGACGTCATTCTCAAAGACGGCACGAGAGTAGACGGCCACCGAACAGTAATGGATGTGAAAAGGATAGTGGAAGGAGTATCGACGAACATCACCTTCAGCTATCCCGTGAGATATCCGGCGGCCGTGAGTGATCCGGATAAAGAGAGCATCGAGGGCTACATTACCCTCACCCATCCTGTGAGTTATCCCGCAGAAAAAAGCATCGGCTATCGGGTGACCGCAGTAGATGCGCAAAAAAGAGCGCCAAGGGAACCCGGCAACCATGCGGAAGAACACAGCCATGAGCGCACGATTTCAATAGCCGATATCCAGTGGATGACCAACTGGGGCCCTTGGGCGCACACCTACTTCGCCATCTATTTTATCATGACGGCGCTGCATGCACTGCATGTAATTGGCGGCGCTCTTGTCATCGCCTGGTTGTGGGGGCCGGGCGCCAAAATGTGGAAGACAGACCCCGAACGTTATACCAACCGAGTGGAAGTCTCCGGACTGTTCTGGCATTTTGTCGATCTCGTTTGGATTTTTCTCTTCCCTGTGCTTTACTTGCTTTAGTTATGAGTGGACATACGCCTGAAGAAGTTTATCGAGAAAGAAAGCGGTATTTTATCGTGTTTGGAGCACTCATTCTCGGCACGGTTCTGACAGTTGCAGCCAGCTATATCCCGTTCGATGTTATTGCCTGGACTGTAACCTTGGCCCTGATTATCGCCGCGGCGAAGGGCTTTTTTGTGGCGGGATATTTTATGCATCTGACAAACGAAAAAAAGACGATTTATCTTGTGATGGCAGCGACGGTATTTTTTCTCATCAGCCTTATGTTTTTGACCATTTGGGCCATGAATGATGCGCCTGTGGGCACTTCTCACCCCTAAGAAAACGTTGCCAATGTCGCTCAAGGCTTTCCATATTGTCTTTATCGTGTTGACGACTACTGTCTCTCTGTTCATCGGTGTTTGGGGCTTTGTCCAGTATTTTGCGGAGGGGGAGAAAGTGTCCGATTTGGCCATGGGCACCGGCGGTGTACTTGCAGCTTTGGTCTTGTTGATTTACGGGCGTTATGTTCTCAAAAAATTGCAGCATATCGATTACTTATGAATAATCACTTTCAACAGAGACGAAACGCAGCCTGGCTGCCGGCGGTGCTGGGGTTTGTCTTCTTATCGACGGCAGCGTTGGGATGTTCGGCTTGTTACGGACGGTCGGATTCGGAGCTTGCCGAGGGCATGAACTGGGGTATTATAAGCATGATTGTCGTCGTCTATCTAGTTCTCTTCAGTATCATCGGGTTCTTTGTTTTTATTATCCGCCGGGCGGCTGCGGCGGATTCCGTGACAATTTGTGAACAATCAGCCAAGGAATTTCACGGCAACGAATTATGTTCGAAAAACTCCAAGAACTTCTAAGTCTTCCTGTACTGGCGTCAGAGCATGGAAAAGAGGTAGATCTCTTTATCATGTACATCCATGCGCTAATGGTTGCCTTGTTTGTAATCTGGATGATCTATTTTGTGTATGTACTCTGGCGGTTTCAAGCGAAGCGGAACCCAAAAGCGGATTACAAAGGAGCGCGGACTCACGCTTCCACTTACCTTGAAGTGGTGGTGGCTGTGGTGGAAGCGGTGTTGCTTCTCGGTTTTGCTGTGCCTTTGTGGGCGCAGATGGTGGATCAGCCGCCTGACGAGGCAGACGCCAATGTGGTCAGAGTTATGGCTGAACAGTTTCATTGGAATTTTATGTATCCGGGGCCTGATAAAACCTTCGGCAAACAGGATCCAAAACTCGTTTCTGCGAATAATCGGTTTGGCCGAGTTTTGGACGACCCTGCCGGAAAGGACGATTTTCTCACAAGAAACGATCTTCGAGTGCCGGTGAATCAATCGACTATCTTTCAAATTTCGTCGTTGGATGTAGTGCATTCTTTTAAGATTATTGCGCTGCGGGTTTGTCAGGATGCGATACCAGGGATAAGTGTGCCGACGTGGTGCACTCCTTTGAAAGAAGGCCGTTATCAAATCAACTGCGCCCAACTTTGCGGCGCCGGCCATTCGACCATGACCCAAGGATTTTTGGAAGTGCAAAGTCAGGAAGACTTTCAAGCCTGGGTTGCGGAGAAGGCTGCGGGAGAAAGCGGCGAAGAAGACTCAAATTAGAGCCGGTGAGTTGGAGCGCCTGAAGGCGGCGGCCGTTTTGCTGCGCTGGCAAAGTTTGCTTTATAGTATTGTGAATCAGAACAAGTTCTTACAATGTGCCGTTTGGGGGATGCTTCTCTTAGCAATCGGGGGGATAGTAACCACCTATTTTATGAAAACGCCACACAAACACACACGACAGATAGAAGAACAGATACAGGCAAACCACACACGACAGCTTCCTGTTCTCAATACTGTGGAGCGACTTTCCTTAACTAATCAACTGGGAGAATTAGTGACTCTGGACTCGCTCAAAGGGCGGCCATGGGTGGCGAATATCTTTTTTACCCGCTGCCCTGTTGTTTGCAAGCAAATGACGCGACGGATGGAAGAACTTCAGGATGCCAGCAAAGACCACCCGACTTTAAGGCTGGTTTCGATTACGACGGACCCGGAATACGATCAACCTGAAATTCTCGCGGAATATGGGCGGGAGTTTGGCGCCGACAATGCCCGATGGTTTTTCCTTACCGGAGAGAAATCCGAGATTGCCCGCACGATCATGAAGGAACTCTGGTTGATTTTGGAGGAGAATCCCGAAGGCAGCCGCCAGTCGGAATTAGATCTCTACACACATAGCTTGCAGCTGGTACTGGTGGATGCCGAGTCTCGGCTACGGGCAACCTACGAAAGTCATTCTCCCGACTCGATTGAAGCAATTCTGGCCGATCTTTCAAAACTTGAAGCGGCGGCCGTCTCTTTCTGACATGTCTTTGAGTGACTTGCCAGCGTTGAACGCCATACTAAATGGCGCGAGTGCTCTTTTGCTTTGCTGCGGATTTTACTGGATCAAGCGTGGGCGACGTCGAGCGCATCAAAGGTGCATGATTGCTGCATTGGGGACCTCGGCGCTCTTTCTCTTCAGTTATATTGTTTACCATGTAGGAATGCAGCGATTATATGGTGAGGCGCACACGACCTTTCAAAATCCAATGTGGTTCCGGCCGATCTACCTAACGATTTTGACAACGCATCTAATTTTGGCCATCGCAATTGTTCCCCTGGTTTTGATCACGGTGTCCCGCGCGCTGAAGGGACGTTTTGAATTACACGCCCGTATCGCCCGCTGGACGTGGCCAATCTGGATGTATGTTTCGGTTACGGGGGTGGCAATTTATCTGATTCTTTACCAGATTTTCCCGCAGCGTTGAACGGTTCGATCAGGGAAGAAGTTGCCGCACCATTTGACTGATGGTCTTTCCATCGGCTCGGCCGGCGGCGGTCTGGACAGCTTGTATCACGGCGCTCATGTCTTTTTTGCTGGCGGCACCCAGTTCTGATATAGCGGTTTGAACGGCTGTCCGAAGTTCGTCCTCTGTAAATGGTTTTGGCAGATATGTTTCGAGAATGCGCAATTCTTGTTGTTCTTGCTCAGCTTGCTCGGCACGGCCGCCTTTCAAAAATTGTTCGTGGGCTTCTTGGCGTTTTTTCGCTTCTTTCTGAATCACGCGGATGGCTTCGGGATCGGAGAGGTCGTTTTTCCTGGTTTCCAAGGCAGCGTAGTCAATGGCGGATTTGAGGAGGCGGAGGGTGTTGCGCCGAAGTGTGTCTTTGTTAGCCATCGCTGTCTTGATGTCTTGATGGATTTGTTGAGATAGATGCCCATATGTGAGTTTAGTTGGAGGAGGATTCGAGGTTTCGGATTTCGTCTCTAACTTTGGCGGCTTTTTCAAAGTTTTCCTGCTGGATGGCTTTGTATAGTTCGCGTTCGAGTCTCTCCCGTTTTGAAAGGGGGCGTTGGTCTTTCAGTTCTTCCATCCAGGTTTCCAGTGCTTGGGCTTCGCTGCTGTTGTCCGCAAGTTCGGGGCGGGAGATGGAATGGTAGAAGGCGCGCAGTTGGTCCAGGCCTTCTTTGATGTTGCGGATGGCTTGGCTGTGGTTGTTGCGTGTAAGGCACTGTGCCGCCGTTGCCCGGGTTCGCATCATCAAAAGCTGCGGGGTGAGTTGGCGGAGGTTCCAGGTATTTTCTTCTGAAGGCGCGTATTGAATTGCGAAGGAGATGGCTTCGAGGTTTCGCTCGGTGTCGCGAATGACGTTGGCATAGTCTTCCAACTGAAAGTAGCAGATGTATCGGTGATGGTATTGGATGGCTTCTTGTTGTAGTTTGTAGCATTCGCGGGATTTGAGCTGAAATTCGTTGTCGGCTCCGCTGTTTTCCGCTTCGAAGTGCTCGAGCTTGTCTTGCAAGTGTTTAAAGTAGGAAGGTTTGCCGTGAGGGAGTTTACCATCCGGCCTGCCGGCGGCGTTCATTTGAAGGATGCCCAGGTCGATCCGCATCTGGATTTTTTCGACGCCATCCTTTCCGATGAACCGGCGCACCATAGCTTCGCCCGGTTTGAAATGCCAGTCATTGAGAATGTGAGAAATATCCCAATTCATGGGTTTGACTATGCACCGAAGTCAATGACAAGTCAACGAACGTCAACGTTTATTTGCGCTCTTGTTTGCCGGAACGTCTGAAGAGCAGCTCAAGACGGTCTGTATGTCCATCCGCCAAAGCGGGCTCAAAAGCACTGAGCGCGTCTAACACAGCTTTGACCCGGGCAACTTCATGCGTGCGGAACAAATAGGTTTTTCCCAGAGCGGCGAGCACGGCAAAGAAAGGCTCCGCAAGGCGCACCTCTTCCTGAAAGAAATCAAAGGCGTGCGGCAACGCATGACAGACCGGGAACCCCAATGCGCCAAGGCGAAAGGTCTGAAGCAAGGTTTCCATTTGATAGCGGACGCGCCTCTGGCCGTCTTGCAAGTTGGGGTAATAGAACCCCATTCCGGGATCCAGAAAGAGCTTTTCGAGAGATTGAGCGGACGCGATTCGGATTTGATTCTCAAAATAATTACGGAAATCATCGAAAGGATCGCCGGCGAATTCCAAATCAGCGACAGCCCGGGGATGTTCGCCCTGAAGATACGAAACAATCACCGCCGCGCCGCGGGAAGCCGCAAGCCGATAAATGGCTTTGCTGTGCAGGATGCCGCTCATGTTGATCATGACGGCGCCGGCATCCAAAGCCGCACGGGCAATCTGCTCCGAATAAGTTTCAACTGAAACTTGAACACCCGTATCAGCCAATTCCTCGACAATCGGGATGATAGAGCGGATTTGCTCCTCATCCGAAACACGGTCGGCATGACTCAAAGTGGATTCGCCACCGATGTCGATGAGGTCAGCTCCCTGGGCAGCGAGAACGTTTCCACGCCGGACAGCCGCATCCCGGCTCAAACAAACGCTTTCGCGGTACCAGGACTGCGGCGACAAATTGACAACACCCATAAGAAGCGGATGCCCTCCCGTCTCCAGCCCGTTTGCTCCGATGGCAAATCGTTTCGCCGGCATCCGAGCCGCCGCCCCGTGCCGCTCCCAAACTGCGCTCAGCCATTCAAGGGTCAACATATTATTCTCTCAGCAGCTAGGAGGGTAGATTGTCCATCATTGCTTTCAACATCTTTATCTTTTTAATATTTGTATCGACTTCTTGAATGTATTCCACAGCATTCAAATTTTCCCCTCTTTTTCTATTCTGGCGGGGTTCGAGAGATTCGATCAGTATGAACTCCAAAACGGGAATCAACTTAGTTGTAATATAAGTCTTAGGCATGTTGCCGAGTTTGCCTTTATCGGAAAACGGGCGAAGCCCGAACCAGGAGAAACGATCTTACCTGGTTGACATTCGGTCTTTTTTATGTTCGTAAAGTCTTTTACCGAGCGGTCGATCGATGGTTTGGCCAACATAGATAATCTCTCGACCGTCGTAAAGGAGATAAATACCGCGTTGTTCACAAAAATCAACTGGAGTTGATTTTGTCCGTTTCATGTTCACGCCAAGGAGTTTTGGTTTTTGTTTCCAATCAACCGCATCTCTTTGCCAAAACATGCCAAGTGAATATAGAATGCTATCCGGTTCCGCTGACTCTTTTGATTGGGACGCAGTAGACGTCGGGGGAACAGTTCCGGAGTTTGAACCAGCAGGCAGCAGCATAGAGTAAGTTCCCTTCTTCTTGCCTTTCCTATATGGAGATATCTCGCCGTCCCTTCTGATGGAACGAGTGATCACTGAGCTGACTGTGGCAGCTGGCGTTTTTCCAATATTTTTGCGCAGACGCCCGGAAATAATACATTCGGCAATCTCGGTGCAACTAAGTGAATTTGGTGAGACGTCAGCGAGAACTTTCTGGATGGCTTCTTCCCAAGTCATGGCAGGCATTGGGTATCGCTGTGTTTGTGTTGGATGTAGTGCGGTTGGTTTACTTCAATTCGTGGTGGGCGGGTTTGACACCTTTTTCGTAGGTGTCGAAGCCGTAGAAGGTGGGGTTGTATTGGCCGATGTAGTCGACGTTGCTTTTGTTGGGGATGTGGTTTTCCATTTCGAGTGCCCAGTAGCAGGCGTTGACGATGAGGCGGCGGAGGTCTTCGCTGAGGAGATCGACGGAAGCGCCCATGGTGGTGCAGAAGATGCGGTTGGTGTTGCCGGATTTGCCGGTGTAGATTTTGGTCCAGGCGAGGGGCATGAGGGAGGTTGTTAGTTTGACGGGGTCGGTTGGTTTCATGCCGATGAGGGTGGCGCCGTAGAGGAGGATTTGGGCGTCGGGTTGGAGGTTGCGGATGCCGTAGACGTCAGAGGTGCCGAAGATGTCGTTGACGCCTTTGAGAATGGGATGGTTTTGTTGCATGCCGTTGATGAGGCCTCGGGTGGCTTCTCTTTTGTGGCGGCCGTGGTGGTTGATCCAGGTTTCGCCGAGGACTTGTTGACCGAAGCCGCCGGGCCAGGTTTGGGATCGGTAGTCGTAGCGGGCATAGGGGCTGGTTTTGTTGCGTTTCATGTTAAAAGCATGGGTGGCGGTGCGGAGGCCGATGATGGGTTTGCCGGATTCGAGGTAGTCTTCGAAGATTTTCATTTGCGGGTCGCCGGGTTCGCGGAAGCGGTAGAAAAGGACCATTAGGTCGGCGGTGGGGATGAGTTGGAAGCCCGGCAGGTGGGTTTGGTTGTTGGGGTCGATGTTTCCGGTTTCGGGGTTGATGGCGAAGAGGACGGTGCATTTGAATCCGTGGCGCTTGGCCAGGATTTTGCCGAGCATGGGCATGCCTTCTTCGGAGCGGTATTCTTCGTCTCCGGTGAGGAAGATGATGTGTTTTCCCTTGCCGGGGCCGGTGTTGCCTTCATAGACAACCCAGTCTTTTGCGGAGGTGGTGTGCAGCAGCGAGGCGGCGGCGAGGCAGGTCAGGAGATATTTCATGGGCAGTTTTATATTTGTTGTTTGCAGTTCGAGGGGGATTTTAGCCGGGTTGGTTGAGAGAAATCAACCGGCAATGTGGGGGGTGCGGTTTTGGGGTGGATGGCGGTTTCCGAATGCGTGGTTCAGCGGGGGAGCGCGGCTTCCATGATGGTTTCTTCGGTGGCTTTTTGCCGGGGGAATTCGCCGGTTTTGCGGCCTTCGCATATGACGAGGATGCGGTCGGAGATAGCCAGGACTTCGGGAAGTTCTGAAGAGACCATAATGACGGCGAGGCCGGTTTGGGTGAATTCGTTGATCAAGCGGTAGATTTCTTTTTTGGCGTTGATGTCGATACCGCGGGTGGGTTCGTCGAGGAGGAGGACTTTCGGTTGTGTGGATAGCCATTTGGCGAGGACGGTTTTTTGTTGGTTGCCGCCGCTGAGGTTTTGGATCCATTGGTGGAGGGATGGGGTTTTGATTTGAAGGCGCTGGATGAAGCCATCGACTAGGGTTTGTTCTTTTTTGGAGTTGGTGAATCCGAAGCTCTCGCAGCTCGGCAGGGCGCAGAGGCTGGTGTTGGCGCCGACGCTCATTTTGAGAATCAGCCCTTGTCTTTTTCGGTCTTCCGGGGCGAGGGCGATGCCGGCGCGGATGGCGTTTCGCGGGGAGCGGATTTTAACGGGCGTTCCTTCCAGTTCGATGATGCCGCTGGTCAGGCCGGGGTGCAGGCCGAAGAGGGCTTCCAGTAGCTCGGTTCTGCCGGCTCCCATGAGGCCAAAGATGCCCAGTACTTCGCCGCGGTGGACGGAGAAGTCGATGTTTTTGACGAGGAAGCCGCCGTCGCGGTCGGGGTTTTGCAAGGAGAGGGAGCGGACGTTGAGGGCTTGGACGGATTTTGCCGATGGGGTTTTGGGGAAGAGGTCGGGGAGGTCTCTGCCGACCATCATTTGGATCATGGTGCTGCGGCTCAGGGAGGCGAGGGGTTCGGTGCTGATGAGTTGGCCGTCGCGGAGGATGGTAACTTGGTCGGCGATCTCGAAGAGCTCTTCCAGTTTGTGGGTGATGTAGGCGATGCCGGTGCCGGATTTTTTGAGTCGCTGGATGGAGCGGAAGAGGATTTGGATTTCTTGTTCAGTGAGGGCGGAGGTGGGTTCGTCCATGATGATGATCCGCGAGTTGAGGGAGAGGGCTTTGCCGATTTCGACGATTTGTTGTTGGCCGACGCGAAGTTTGCAGACGGGGGTTTTTGGGGGGATGCGGCATTCTAGTTCGGTGAGGATTTGGGTGGCGTCGCGGTTGATTTTTGGATAGTCGATCATGCCGAGACGGTTCCGGGGTTCACGGCCCAGGAAGATGTTTTCGGCGACGGTGAGCTGCGGGATCAAGTTCAGTTCTTGAAAGATGACGGCGATGCCGGCGGTTTGTGCTTCCCGTGTGTTTTTGAATTGCGCTGGGCGTCCGTCTAGCAGGATCAAGCCGGAGTCGGACGGGAAGACGCCGGCGAGAATGTTCATTAGGGTGGATTTGCCGGCGCCGTTTTCTCCCAACAAGGCGTTGAGTTGTCCTTTGCGGAGGATGAAATCGACATTGTCCAACGCGTGGACTCCGGGGAAACTCTTGCTGATGCCCCGCGCGTGCAGCAGGATGTCGCTTTTGGCGGGTTCTGTTTTTTGGCGGGTTGCCACTTCCATTTTCGCGTGTCTAAGCCGGGAGGGAAACTTAGCGGCTGTTGGGTGTTTGGGCAAGGTGTGTGTGGCCAAAATGGCTGTGCCAGAGCGGTCTGTACTTGCCGAGGAGAGGGGGCATTTGGCATGTTGTTCCGGCCTTCTGCTTGGCCGGCGGGGCGCTTGCCGGGCCCATAGCTCAGTGGTTAGAGCAGGCGACTCATAATCGCTTGGTCGGGGGTTCAAGTCCCTCTGGGCCCACCACTTCAGAGGGCTGCACCGGGGTGGCTGAATCCAATGGCACGTTTTATCGAACCGGGGCGGGTTTCCAATCTCGGTGTTTGTAATTATTCCAGACCCAGACGAAGTCGGGGTTGCGGAAGATGCTGGTGCCTCGGGTGCCCCAGTAAAAACTGACGATGCCTTGAGCGGATTTGCGGGCGGCGTCGATGGTTTCTGGGTCGGACCATGAGTGGTGTTCGGCATGGCCATCGGCAAAGGAAAAGCTGCTGATGTTGCCGTGGAAGATGGCGAAGGGGTCTACCCAGCCGGGGTTGGAGATTTGGCCGTGAATGACCCAGGTGCCCCGGTTGAAGCTGCGCGGGTCGGTTTCTTCGATGAAGACCATTGCTTCGGAAGGGCCTTGAATGGTGGAGAGCTTTTTGTGGGGGTAGATGCCCCAGTTTAAATTTGAGGGGTTGCCGCCGTGCATCCCGTAGGCTTTGGAATAGCTGTCCCAAGCCCAGCCTTGTCCGGGACGGCGGTTTCGCGTCCGGAGATCGCCCGGGCAGTGGTAGGCGCCGACAGCGTCCACATAGCTCCAGAGGAGGCCGTTTTTCAGGCCGTTTTCAACCAGTTGCTTGGCTTCTGTTTTGGTCAAGGACGGGGTGATATTCGCGTTTTGTCCGGCTTGGTTTTGCGGTCCCGGCCAGAAGCCGCCGCCACGATTTCCCGGGATCATTTCATCGTCGTTGTCGCCGGCATACATCCAAAAGCCGAGTGCCAGTTGTTTCTGGTTGTTGAGACAGGAGGCACCGGTAGCTTTTTGTTTGGCTTTAGAAAGGGCGGGAAGGAGCATTCCGGCAAGGATCGCGATTATCGCGATCACCACCAACAGTTCGATGAGTGTGAACCCGCTGCTTGCTGCTTGCTGCTTGCTGCTTGCTGCTTGCTGCTTGCTGCTTGCTGCTTGCTGCTTGCTGCTTGCTGCTTGCTGCTTGCTGCTTGCTGCCATCTGAGTAAATATTAGTTTTTTCATAAAGTGAATAGTCTTTTGTGTCCAATTTTGGGTAACGGGTTGATCAAAAGCTGGTTTCGAGTTTTTGGCAAGAACTGTTTTGCGAAAAAATTCCTTTGCTGGGCGGCTTATTGGCGCGGCGTTTGGTTTGCGGTTTGTTGACAGCTCTGAGGTGGGTTGATAGTGTGATTGGCTTTGTTTTGGGTTTGAGTTCATGGAATATAAGAAGACGCTGAATTTGCCGAGGACGAGTTTTCCAATGCGGGCGGATTTGGTGCGCCGGGAGCCGGCGCGTTTGGCGCGATGGGAGGCGATGGGGTTGTATGGGCGGATTCGAGCCGGGCGTGCCGGGGCGCCTCGGTTTGTGCTGCATGACGGGCCGCCGTTTGCCAATGGGGAGGTGCATATCGGGACGGCGTTGAACAAGGTTCTCAAGGATATTATTGTCAAGTATCAGACGTTGGCCGGCAGGGACGCGCCGTATATTCCCGGTTGGGATTGCCACGGGCTTCCGATTGAGTTCAAGGTGGCGCAGGAGATGCGGCGGCGCGGAAAGGGGGCGTTTGGTCCGGCCGAAATTCGCCGGCGTTGCGATGCATATGCGAGGAAGTTTGTGGCGTTGCAGCGGCGGCAGTTCAAACGTTTGGGTGTCTTTGGTGATTGGGAGACGCCTTATCTCACGTTGGACAAGGGGTATGAAGCGGAGGAGTTGCGGTTGTTTGCCGACCTTGTGGAGCAGGGTTTTGTGTATCGCGGGAAGAAGCCGGTATATTGGAGCATCCCGTGCCGGACGGCTTTGGCGGAGGCGGAGGTTGAGTATCGGGAGCATCTGAGCCGGAGTGTGTTTGTCAAGTTTCCCGTGGTGGGAGAACCGCGGATGTTTGTGGTGATTTGGACGACGACGCCTTGGACTTTGCCAGCGAATCTTGCGGTGGCATTCAACCCGAAGTTGAACTACGCGCAGGTGTTGGCGGGGGAGGAGACGTATCTAGTTTCAGTCGGCTTGTTGGATGGGTTGGCCGAGAAGTGCGGCTGGACGGATCATCAAGTGGTGCGAACTGTGGGCGGCGAACAGTTGGAGCAGTTGGAGTATCGCCATCCGTTTTGCCGGCGGACGGGCAAGCTCTTTCCGGCGAAGTTTGTGGAGGACACTACGGGCACGGGATTTGTCCACATCGCTCCGGGACATGGCCTGGAGGATTACAGCTTGGGGTTGGAGCAGGGCTTGCCGATTTATTCTCCCGTCGATGATGATGGGCGTTTGGCTCGGACGCAAGACCTGCCCGAAGGCGAGCAGATAGGGGAGACGCTCGTGGGGAAGTCCATTCTGGAGAAGCAGGGAACGAGCGAGGCAGACGAAGCGGTGATGGTCTTGCTGCGGTCTGGCGGTGCTTTGCTGCATCAGGAGCCTTATTCGCACAGTTATCCGCATTGTTGGCGGAGCAAGACGCCGGTGGTGTTTCGGGCGATGGATCAGTGGTTCATCGGGATGGAGCATCGGGATTTTCGCCAACGGGCGCTGGCGGCGATCGGGAAGGCGGAATGGATTCCCGATTGGGGCAAAAACCGGATTGAAGCGGCGGTGAAGTCGCGTCCGGATTGGTGTATTTCGCGGCAACGGGCTTGGGGCGTCCCGATTCCGGCGTTTTACGCTGCGGATGGCCGGCCGATTCTCGATGCCGGGATGATTCGCCGGACGGCGGCGCTTGTCGAAGAGCGGGGCTCCAATGTGTGGTTCGAGATGGAATGCGAGGCGCTTTGGAATCAAGTCCGGCCGGCGGGTTGGGCGGGGCCGGAAGCGGCAAGGAAGTCGGCGGACATATTGGATGTTTGGATCGATTCGGGTTCGTCCTCTCGGGCGGTGATTCTGAAGAACGCTGCGTTGCGGGGGCGTTCCGAGGCCGGCCGGCCGGGTTTCCAAGCGGATTTGTATTTGGAAGGCAGCGACCAGCATCGCGGTTGGTTTCAGTCTTCGTTGTTGCTTTCCTTGGCGGGGAACGGGGCGGCTCCATATCGGTCGGTGTTGACTCACGGGTTCATGGTCGATGCCGACCATGAAAAAATCTCCAAGAGCCGGCAAGGGACGGGAGGCTATCAGAAACCGCAAACTTCGGAGGCTTATATCGAGAAGTATGGGGCAGATGTCCTCCGGCTTTGGGTGGCTTCGCAGGATTTTCGCAACGACATCGTGGTCAGCGCGGAGCGGATTAAGAAGGTTGGTGAGACTTATCGCGGGATGCGGAACGCCTTGCGCTACCAGTTGTCGAATCTTTACGATTTTGATCCCGGCAAGGACCGAATGCCGGAGGCAGAGTTGAGCCGCATCGATCGGTGGATTTTATGGCGTTTAGGCACGATTGAGGCGCAGATTTTGGCGGCCTATCAGCGGTATGAGTTTCATATGATTTATCAAAAGCTGGCGCAGTTTGTGGCAGTGGAGCTTTCGGCGGTGTTTCATGATGTGGTCAAGGATCGTCTTTACACCTTGGCGGCGGATCATCCGAAGCGGCGCTCGACGCAGACAGCGCTGCATCGCCTAGCGCTGCGTTTGAGCCAGCTTTTGTCACCCGTCCTAGTCTTTACGGCGGAGGAGGCTTGGGAGTCTTTGCCGGGCGGCGGCTCTGCGGGGTCGGTGCATCTTTCCCGGATGGAGCCGATACCGTTTGCAGTCAGCAAGGAGGAGACGGCACAATGGGCGGTTTTGTTTTCTCTTCGCGAACGGGTGCTGCGGGAGTTGGAAGCCAAGCGCCGTTCCGGGGAAATTGGCAAATCTCTCGAAGCGGTAGTGGTGATTCGGACGAATGACGCTGCCGAGCGAGAACTGGCCGGCTGGGGCGAAGATTTGCGCGAGGTTCTGAATGTCTCACGGCTGGAATGGATTTCCGGTGATTCGGCCTGCAAGCCTGCCGTCAATGGGCACTCGCTTGCGGTCGGTGAGTCAGAGGGCGTCTATGTTTTTGCGGCCGCGGATTTGGGAATGGACAAGTGCGCACGTTGCTGGCATTGGACATCCGACCTCGGCACGGACTCCGTCCATCCGTCCTTGTGTTCCCGTTGTGTTGAAGCTGTGGCAAAGCAGGTTTTCAATGCGGTTGTCTGATGGAAAGTGGTCTAATTTCAGTCGCCATCACTAGGCGGATCGATAGAATCGGCGGCCGAATATGAACATGCAAAATCGAAAACAGCCGTTGCATGAAAAATTAGCTAACCGTTTTCCCGCCTGGCGAGAGGTTTTCCTTTTCCTCAACAAAAACTTCCATCTGTTTGCCGCGCTGGCAGTTGTTTTTTTGACTCTCATGGCTGGGGTGGGAGCAGTGGCGAAAATCTGACGGACAACGCCAGCTGGCTTCAAACCCGCCGTCAAAATCAGCCTTTTGGACATCTTCCAGGCCAGGTCGCTGGCCAGAAGCGCCGCTAACCAGGAAACGGAAAAGAATTTCGCTGCGGCCAAAAGTGCCTGGAAGTTGGCCATGAACAAGGAGCCGGGGAACCCCAAATGGATTCGCTGCTGGTTGGCCGCCATGAAACAGGAGGAACCCTCTTGGAATGTGGGAGGCGATACCGTTCTCTACAGCGCTCGGCTTCTGGCGCAATAAGCATTTATAGGCTTAGCGGGAGTGGCGCAGGCCTTCAGCCTGCGGGCAGACAAGAATGTCTGCCCGACCTTTATGCTGGACAAGGCGAAAAAGCCAGTAACTGCTTATTGCGGCTTCTGGGCTTGACTCAAACCAACCGCTCCGATTTCGATCTGGTTTTGAGCAGCTTGGAGCATTGCCGGCTTCACCTCGACATCCTGGTCTTGTTCGACTCCAGAGGCGAAGCCGTCCCTCCCAGCGGGAAAGCTCTGCTGCTGCGAGCCTTGTTTTACTTGGGCCGCTACGAGAGTTTTCGAAATCTTTGGGAACAGAGCCGCGGTGCATGGAACCCGGATTCCTTGATGAAGCTCTACCATCTTGGAGTCAATGCCATCCTGAATGGTGGGACGAGCGATTTCGATGCGCTCGAAACGGCTTGCGCGGCTGTGGCTCCCTCCTCACCGCGTTACGCGCCGTCGCGGCAGAGCTGTGGATGGGTTACGACGACCTGTTCATCCAAAACGAAGATTGGCGCGCACTGGAGCGCTTGGTGCAACAGGCTTTTTAATCGCAGTGAACTGACAGAAGTCAAACCGATTGTCCTTTACTGGGAAGGCTTGGCGGCGCGGCATTACCAATACTTCCGCCAGTCGCAAAGACGGTTTCAGGAGATGGTCGCTTCGCCGCCACAATCGCTGAAGGCGCGGTTCGAGCTGGCCAAGTGCCTAGTTGCTTCGGAGCTGCCGGAAATTGCGGATGCCCTGATGACAGGGTTGGACGGAACTACCGGCGAAGTTCGGGCTTACTGGAGCTTGCGGATGGAACGGGCGTTTGATGCTGGGGATTGGAACGCATTCGCTGGAAGTGCCACTGCCGTCTATACGTCCGATCCGAAATTCAGCCTGCATATCAATAATTACCTTGCGGCCTTGTTGCAACAGCGCCGGGAGCCGGCATTAACGCTCGCGCTCAGCGAAAGGCTGATCTAGTCGAAACCGGATTTCCTTCCCTTCTGCTTGAACCGCGCACATGCCTCCTGCCTGAACGAAAAGTGGAAAGAGGCTGAAGCGATTCTCGAAAGCATCCATCCGTCGGATTTGGAGGAATCTCAGGCGGCGGGCGATTATCAATGGTGCTCTTCAAGCTGGCTGCCGGGCGCGGGCAGCGGGAAAAAGCGTTGCGCCTCCACAAGACGTTGGACATGCACCATTATATGCCAGAGACTGTCCAATGGATTGAGGAAACTGTCGCGGAAATCGGCAGGGAGTGAAACGGGCAGGCTGTTGCCGAGGTTTGAATTTTCCGGTAACGGGAGAGGTAAGAGCCCGGTTGGGTTGCCGTTTCAGAGGGTTGTTCCTTCCGGTAGGAATTGAATTTTGCGGTCATTGGGAAGGGAGGGGCCTGGGGTGCTGCGGCCTTGGTCGATTTGGTTTTTCAGCAGGCGGAGCAGGGATTGGACTTTTTGCGGTTCCGTTTCGAGGAGGTTGTTTTGTTCGCCTGGGTCTTGGCCGAGGTGGAAGAGTTGCATGGGGGGCAGGCCTTGTTGTTTGGCGGTTTTTTCCCGTGGGGCGCTCCAACCGCCGCTGCCGGCGGCGAGGCAGAGTTTCCAGAGGCCTTGGCGGATGGCGAAGGAACCGCCGATGGAGTGGCTGATGAGAGAGTCGCGGCCGGAGCTTGGGGCGCCTTTGAAGACAGGGAGCAGGTTGAAGCCGTCTTCGCCGCCACGGGGCTGCCGTTTTTGGCCGGCGATGGCTTCGAGTGTGGGGTAGATGTCGGTGAGACAGGCGAGGGCTTTGGTGGTTTGGCCGGGAGGGATGTTGGCGGGCCAGCGGGCGATGAGAGGGACGCGGTGGCCGCCTTCGTAAAGGTCGGCTTTGTGGCCGCGGTAACCGGCGCTTGGGTCGTGGCCGTTTTGTTTCAGCAGTTTGAAGTTGGCTTCCGGGGAGCAGCCGTTGTCGCTGGTGAAGAGGAGCAGGGTGTTGTGGTCAAGGCCGTTGTCTTTCAGGGCGGCGAGCAGTTGGCCGATGTGGTGGTCGGTCTGGATGACGAAGTCGGCGTAGGGGTTGAGGCCGCTGGCGCCGCGAAATGGGGAGACCGGCACGATGGGGGTGTGGGGCGCGGGCAAGGCCAGGTAGAGGAAGAAAGGGGTGCCGTTTTTGGCGGCGGCACGCGATTGGATGTGGGCGATGGCTTTGTCGAAGAGGTGGGGGAGGGCTTGGTCAATGTGGAAGTCGGCGCCAATGGGGCCGTGTCGATACCAGCCGTAGGGGTTTTGTTGTTTGGAGACGCCTTCTTCGCGGTTGGGCGGGGCGGTGATGTGTCCGGTATCCACCCAAACGTAAGGCGGCATGTCCAGCGAGCCGCAATGTCCGTAGTAGTAGTCGAAGCCATTGATGTCCGGGCCGTTTTTCACGGGTTGGGTGAAGTCGATGTTTCCGCTTTTTTTGCCGTTAGATGGGGTGGGGATTTTATGCCAGTCCCAGCCGAGGTGCCATTTGCCGATCATAGCGGTGTGGTAGCCGGCGCCGCGCAGGAGATGGCCGAGTGTGGGGCGTTCTGCCGGGATCAAATGCTTGCTTCTGCCGTTCAACACGCCCCGGGCCAGCCGGGAACGCCAGTTGTAACGTCCGGTGAGGAGGCCGTAGCGGGTGGGCGTGCAAACGGAACTCGGCGTGTGGGCGTCGAGGAAGGTGAGGCCTTCGTCAGCCATTCGTTGCAGGTGGGGGGTTTTGATTTTGCAATCGGGGTTGGTCGGCGAGATGTCTCCGATGCCAAGGTCGTCGGCCATCACGAGAACGATGTTCGGAAGTTCGCCTGCCGTGGTTTGAGGGGAGAGGTAGAGAGCGAGCGCGAGGCCGGGCATCGGGAGGAGCCGTAGGAAGGTCTGAAACATTGAGTTCATGGTTCGCGTTGTTTTCTTTCGTTTCAATTGCCGGCTGCTGCTGGAGGACGGTGCCCCGAGCGCGTTTTGCCGAAGAACCAGATGCATATCAAATAATCTTGTCTCAAGGGAAGGAAAAAGATGAACCTGCGGCGGATGAATGGCAAACCCGGAGAGCGCGTTCCGTTCGATCAACTCGTGAATGTGCCAAGCTTGTTGGCGGATTATTACACTTTGCGACCGGACATGGCGGCGGCGGAGCAAGAAGTGGTGTTCGGCACGTCCGGCCATCGAGGCACTTCGCAGGACGCCACTTTCACCGAGTCACATGTTCTCGCGATTGCCCAGGCGATTGTCGAATATCGCGCTTTGCAGAACTACACCGGGCCGTTGATTTTAGGGAAAGACACGCACGCCTTGTCAGAAGCGGCGCAGCGGAGCGCCCTCGAAGTATTCGCCGGCAATGGCACGGCGGTTTGGATTCAGGCCGGGGACGGGTTCGCGCCGACGCCAGCAATTTCCCGCGCGATTTTGCAACACAACCGAAGGCGGACGGCGGGGTTGGCCGACGGAGCGATCCTCACACCCTCCCACAACCCGCCGCAGGATGGCGGTTTCAAATACAATCCGCCCTCCGGCGGCCCGGCAGAAGCGGCGGCCACTTCGTGGATTCAGAATCGAGCCAATGAACTTCTGCGGGACAATTTCCGGGCGGTGAAGCGTCTGCCTTATCGCCAGGCGCGGACCTCCGGCGCCGTTGTCGAAAAGGATTTTGTCCGGCCATATGTCGAAGAGCTGGGGAGCATCGTGGACCTGGCGGCGATTCGGTCTTCGGGCTTGAAAATTGGCGTCGACCCAATGGGCGGCGCAGGCTTGGCTTACTGGCAACCGATTCAGGAGCACTACGGACTGGATTTGGAAGTGGTGAATCTTCGCATCGACCCGGCCTTTTCGTTCATGGCCCTTGACCGGGACGGGAAAGTCCGAATGGATTGCTCCTCGCCCTTTGCTATGTCGAGTTTGATTCAGCTCAAAGATCGCTTCGACATCGCTTTCGGCAACGATCCCGATGCCGACCGGCACGGCATCGTAACCAAAAGCGGGTTGATGCACCCCAATCATTACCTGGTGGCGGCGGTTCACTACCTCTTCCAACACCGCCCAAACTGGCACCCAGAAGCCGCCGTGGGCAAGACGCTCGTGTCCAGCTCCATGATCGACCGGGCGGCGAAATCGCTCGGACGGAAACTCGTCGAAGTCCCAGTGGGGTTCAAATGGTTCGTCCCCGGATTGCTCGACGGCAGCTTCGGCTTCGGCGGCGAAGAAAGCGCGGGTGCTTCATTTCTGCGCCAGGATGGAAGCGTTTGGACGACCGACAAAGACGGCCTCATTCTCGGCTTGCTGGCAGCGGAAATGATGGCGGCTACCGGACAAGACCCTTCAGCACACTACCGGGCATTGGAGACAAAGTTCGGACGCTCCTGCTATCAGCGCATCGACGCTCCGGCGAATCTCGAACAACGAAACCGCCTCAAAGCCCTGACCCCGGACCAAGTGAAAGCGAAAGAATTGGCAGGCGAACCAATTCTCGAAAAACTCACCCGCGCCGCCGGCAACGGCGCCCCCATCGGCGGCTTAAAAGTAGTTGCCCGAAACGCCTGGTTTGCCGCCCGTCCCTCCGGCACAGAAAACATCTACAAAATCTACGCCGAAAGCTTCCGAAGCCCGGAACATCTGCGAACCGTCCAACAAGAAGCCCAAGCCCTCGTGAACGCGGCCCTCGACGGAATGTGAGTTATTGACTCGCCAAGCGGCAAAAATCAACTTCACAAACCAGCCGCTAAATTTGAAAATCACGGTTGCCGAGCTTTCTGCTGAGTTTGCTGGACACCTTGACTTTGACATCCTCGGCGATGACCAGAGAGTCCGCAGGGACGCTATGAGTCAAAAAAACATTGGCGCCAACCGTGCTTCGCGCGCCGACGACGGTGTCCCCTCCCATTACCGTTGCGTTGGCATACAAGGTCACACAATCGTGAATTGTGGGATGCCGTTTCTTGCCTCGCAAGGCTTGGCCGCCGGAGAGAGAACGCCCAATCAACGCCACGCCTTGATACATTTTGACACGCTCGCCAATCTCGCTGGTCTCGCCGATGACAGCGCCAGTGCCGTGATCAATAAAAAAATAAGGGCCAATTTTTGCCCCCGGATGAAGGTCCATGCCCGTCCGGCTGTGCGCCCACTCAGTCATAATCCGGGGCAGCAAAGGAATGCACCGCTGATATAACAAGTGCGAGAGACGTTGAACGGCAATCGTTTCAATAAAAGGGTAAGCGACAATCACCTCCTCGCGGCTGAGCGCGGCAGGATCGCCATTGTAAGCCGCCTCGGTGTCCGTCCGCAAAATCTCCCGAGTCGCCGGCAAATGTTCCAAAATCTCCCTAGTCAACCGGGTGGCTTCTTTGCGAAAACCAGATGACTGCATACCCTCCGGAGGAAAATGCTCCAGGCTTTTGTAAATCTCATCTTCCAACCGTCCACAAACCGAGGCCAGCAAATTGGCCGTTTCCACCATCAGTTCAGCGCGATGAATCTGCTGATCATAAAAATAACCTGGGAACAGGAGCTTGAGGAGGTCTTGCGTGATTTGGGCAATGGCTGACTTCGACGGAAGATTCACTCCATCAACGTGATTGATACCACCGTGCTTGGCGTAAGATTGAATCAGCCCGTTAGTGAGACTAGTAACTGTGTCGTTCACAAGCGAACCCTAACGCAGTGCCCTGCCCTTCGCAAGCGCCGCTTGCGCCCCGCAACAGATAAGGCTCCCAGTCTGGCAAAGCCCACACCTTCGCCGCTGCCGCAACCCAAAAGACTGCCCCAGCTAGATACGGCGCCACCAACTCCGCCCAGCGCAGTAATGATTTCATTGTAATAGCCTTCTCCCTAATAGACGGTTAAAAGTGAATCTCCGGATATTTCCATCCATTTTTAGGAATGTACGATGGAAGCACGTCACTCACTCGGCATTCACCTGCCAGCCATCGCTCCTCATCCGGCGACCAATACAGAGCCAGCTCAACAGCAGATATATAACCTTTATATCCAACCGTATCATATCCCGCACGAAACCTTGCCCACTCTATCCCTCCGTGCTTTTTCAATACATCCGCTGGTTTTATCCGATACCCTATTATCGGTTTTTTTGTCTTAATATGAGACTTACTTCCCTTATACACAGACGCATTGCCGGGATAAAATAGAAATGGCTGCAACATCCTTCCCATATTCCGTCTCCACTTCCGCACATTGAAGTGAATGCTGTTAACTCGCAGGGAATCAAAATGAAGCGTTGTGAAGGCATCGTGCCAAGCCTCTGTCCATTCCGACTCAGGCAAGTGATCCAAGGCATTGGTATTGCCTTGATGCAACCTTCCGGCAGCCCATCTTAACCCTTTCCGACCAGGAGGATCCCAATAATCCAGTTCTCGAAAAACTATAAAATCCTCATAGGAGCTTGTTTTCAAATAGTAGAACCAACTGGTGAGTTTCTCTGCTAACTTGACCTGTTGCAACATAGTCAAATTTGAATTTTTCTCCCGCACTAACTTTTCTATTAAAATTCGTCGCTCCGGAGCTATCCAAACTCAACTTCTTCATCCTTCGCCAATGCTTTTGAACCATCTCAACTCGTTCTTCTTGGGATAAACCCGGAGGAAAATCAGGTGTCGGATCGACACCATCATCCCGATGAATAAGGAGGTAAACTACTAGAACTACGGCTACCACAAGCATTGCAGCGAAAAGCTGTTTCAACTGTTTCATAATATCAAAGGATAGATAGAATTAAAAACACTCCCGCCTAGATTCAACCGAGACGGAAGCACGACCGTTATGGGAAAAGTATCTCCGAGCCGTTTCTACTCCTCGTACTCCACCCATGGGTACTCTATCTTGGATGGGTCGCATTTCCCTTGCAGTTCCATACCAGTACAGTCCTTAGTTTTGCAACAATAGCCAATCACATAAGGCCTAGAGCCTCTTTCTTCTTCATTTGAACAACAATACGTGTTCGAATCACACTTGTAATCTTTGGTCTCGCCGTGACTAGAATAAATCAAGCCGCAAATTTTCTGTGATCCCGAGTGCGATCCGGAGCCGTCGTTTGCGGTGGCGAGGATGGCGCCGGTGGCAAAGAGGACGGAGGCGGCCTTGAGGGCTGCTGGGCGGATGAGCGCTTTGGGCGGATGCCCGTTGGTTCCCGACGTGGCCTCTTGTTGCCGCGCCGCCGTTATCGAAGATACTTGACTCAACAGAGCAAAGAAATGCTTCGTATTTTTCCCGGCCCGGCGAGCTTGCGCTGCCAGGGCGACTAGAAGGGCTTTTGCCCAAGTGATTTTGCGTTTCATGGTTTCCAGTAATTCCCGTTATTTTGTTTTCCGACTGCCGGAAAGTTAAGCCTTTGCCGCTCTCCGGCCGAGGCCGCAACGGCAGCCTCTATTATTGTTATCAGCAAAAAACGGAAATTTATTAACCAAAAATGAATTTTTTTTTCTTTCTTTCAGTTGTCCTTTGGCAACCGTCCCAGCAAGGCTTTTCGGAAAGCCTTGTTTTTGAGGGCTTTGTTGATGAGTTTGGAAGCCCAAGCTTCCGATACGCCCAAGCGTTTTCCGATGTTGTCTAGGTTTTGGCTTTCCTCGAAGCGGAGACGGATGGCTTCGGCGGCTTGTTTTGAGGGCAGAAGGGCGAGGAGTCCGGGGTCGAGAGGCTTCGGGGGCGGTTTGTCTTGGAGGATATTTTCAGCAGTTTCGGTGTTTTGGAGGAGTTTGTCCAAGGAGAGGCAGTTTGCGGTTTGCCGCCATTCGGCTTGGAGGAAGTTGGCGATGCGGCCGGTGGTTTTTTTGTAGGCGAAGGAGCGGAATTGGGCGCCGTTGGATTTGGCGGGGTCGAAACGGCGGAAGGCATTGAGCAAGGCGATTTTGGCTTCTTGGAGGATGTCTTTGGCGAGATGGGGGCATTGGGCTCGCGGTTTGCGGGTGATTCGCTGCAACCAGTCTTCGCAGAGGGTGAGGCATTGTTTTTCTTGGAGGGATTCGACGGGTTGCGTCCGGTTTCGGGATTGGAGGATGAGGGAGAGAAGCTGGGCATCGAGTTCGGCTTCCCGTCTTCCATTTTGTCATTATTATGAGATGTCAAGGATTTTTTTCGCAACAACCATTTAGGGCGCGATAAGCATTTACGGGCTTAACAGGGTGATGCGCAGGCACTCGACCCGTTGACCGCCGCCCGCCGCATCCCCTGGCTTTCGGCAGCCCCAGCTGAATCGCCATCAACCCTCCCTCCAAAACCCCAAAAGCCTGTAAATACTTATTTCGCCATCTCCCCTTGACAAAAAATCTAATCCTGTGCTAAATCTCCCTTGTCGGGGGAGAAATGGGGGGCAGACAGGATGTCTGCCTGCAGGCGGCAACCGCCGCCTGTGCCCCGCGCTGAACCGAAAATAAAAAAAACTTTGAAAATGCCAAACAACCTGTCAATATGAAAAAACACCAGCCTACCAGCCTACCAGCCTACCAGCCTACCAGCCTACCAGCCTACCAGCCTACCAGCCTACCAGCCTACCAGCCTACCAGCCTACCAGCCTACCAGCCTACCAGCCTACCAGCCTACCAGCCTACCAGCCTACCAGCCTACCAGCCTACCAGCCTACCAGCCTACCAGCCTACCAGCCTACCAGCCTACCAGCCTACCAGCCTACCAGCCTACCAGCCTACCAGCCTACCAGCCTACCAGCCTACCAGCCTACCAGCCTACCAGCCTACCAGCCTACCAGCCTACCAGCCTACCAGCCTACCAGCCTACCAGCCTACCAGCCAGTACTCCTGCCCTCAAATCGCCTCTATCCTTGCATTGACGAATCGTTGAAGAATCTTGGATGGAAGACGGGCAATCCGGCGACTCGTCCATCGGGGCAAGTTGATGCGCAAGGCGAGTTCCGCCACCACTCCGAAAAACCCATCAAGCCTACAACGTTTATTGCGGGCAAAATGCTTGATAATTGGGAAAATTGTGCTAAGCAAAACACTGCCATAATGAAACTGAAAGACACTGCAGCTATGAAGCTATTCTCTATCTTCTTGAAACTGGCGGCAGCCGCCGCCAACAAAACCGCCAAACCGCAACTCATCAAAAACAGGCCAACATCGCCGCATCGAATCGGCTTGGCCCTTGCCGTGGCCCTCACCCTCCCAGCCGCCGCCCAAACTCTCACCGTCACCGGAACTAAAAGCGACGGCAGCGCCTTCAGCCGGCAAGTCAATGCCAGCACGACATCTCTGTTTCTCACACACCATGGCCTGGCTTCCGTAACCCTGCCCGATGGCTTGCCCAGCTTGGAGAGTCTGCAGCTCTATGCCAACCAACTGACCAACCTGACCCTGCCCAATGACTTGGCGAGCTTGAGAAAGCTGGGACTCGGCCACAACCGCCTGACCGTCTTGACCCTGCCCAATGACTTGGCGAGCTTGAGAGAGCTGATTCTCAACAGCAATCAACTGACCAACTTGATCCTGCCCGATGGCTTGCCCAACTTGCAGTTTCTGAATCTCGCCTACAACCGCCTGACCACCTTGACCCTGCCCGATGACTTGACCAGCTTGGAGACGCTGTGGCTCCACGTCAACCGCCTGACCTCTTTGACCCTGCCCGATGGCTTGCCCAACTTGGAGAGGTTGTGGCTCTCCAACAACCAACTAACCGCCTTGACCCTGCCGGACGGCATGGCGAGCTTGGAGGAGCTGCGTCTCTCTGGCAACCAACTGACCACCTTGACCCTGCCCGTCGGCTTGACCAGCTTGGAGAATCTGTGGCTCGACGGCAATCCTTTGGAGAGTTTGCGTGTGCCGCTGGGCATGGACATTGAATTTCTCCCTATTCAAGGCTTCCTGAAATCAGAAGTGACCTTCTACGATCCAACGACCGGAGAGACAATCGAAACAGAGCCCCCGCCAACTGAGGGAACTCTCACCATCACCGGAACCAAAACCGACGGCAGTGCCTTCAGCTGGCAAGTCAATCCCAACGAGACATCTCTGTCTCTCCGCCACAACCGCCTGACCACATTGACCTTGCCCGACAGCTTGCCCAACTTGCAGGACCTGCGTCTCTCCGACAACCGCTTGACCACATTGACCCTGCCTAATACTTTGACCAGCTTGAAGAGGCTGGATCTCCGCCACAACCGCCTGACCACCTTTACCCTACCCGATAGCTTGACCAGCTTGGAGTGGCTGAGTCTCGGCCACAACCCACTAACCACCTTGACCCTGCCCAATACTTTGACCAACTTGCAGGTTCTGGAACTCGACAACAACCAACTGACCACCTTGACCCTGCCCGATGGTTTGACCAAATTGGAGACGCTGAATCTCAACAACAATCCTTTGGAGAGTTTGCGTGTGCCCGAAGGCATGGACATTGAGAGTCTCAACCTGCGAGGTTTTTCGAAATCAGAAGTGACCTTCTACGATCCCGCGCCCGAAGAGCCGATTACGCCGCCGCCCACAGAGCCGACAGAACCAGAGCTTCCAACTCTCCTCATCACCGGAACGACAAGCAACGGCAATGCCTTCAGCCAAGAAGTCGCCGCCAACGAGACCTATCTGGCTCTCCACTCCTTTTTTGATCTGGCTTCCATAACCTTGCCTGCCGGCTTGACCAACTTGGAGACGCTGTATCTCGACGCCAACCAACTGACCGCCTTCACCCTGCCCGATGGTTTGACCAACTTGCAGTATCTGGAACTCCACAACAACCAACTGACTGACCTGACCTTGCCCGGCGACTTGACGAGCTTGAGAGAGCTAGACCTCAGCAACAATTCCCTGACCAACCTGGCCTTGCCCGATGGCTTGACGAGCTTGAGAACGCTAGACCTCAGCAACAACCGCCTGACCAGCCTGACTTTGCCGGAGGGTTTGACGAGCTTGCGAGTGCTGGTTCTCACCGACAATCCTTTGGAAAGTGTGCGTGTGCCTTTGGGCATGAACCTTGAAAATCTCGATCTTCAAGGCTTTTCGAAATCAGCAGTGACCTTTTACGATCCCACAACTGGGGAATCCCCGACGACCAATACCAACATCCCCCCGACGACCAATACCAATATCCCGCCGACAATCGAAGAACCGCCCACAACCGAAGAACCTCCGACAACCGAAGAACCGCCCACAACTGAAGAGCCACCGATAACGAATACCAATCTTCCGCCCATAACCAATACCAATATCCCCCCGACAACCGAAGAACCCCCCACAACCGAAGAGCCCCCGACAACGAATACCAATCTTCCGCCCACGACTGGGACATTCATTACCCTCACCGGAACGACAAGCACTGACGACGCTTTTCGTTTGGAGGTCGATGCCAGCACGGAGTCTCTGTCTCTCTCCGACACTCAACTCTCTTCCCTCACCGTGCCCGCTGGCCTGGAGAACTTGCAGCGGCTGCATCTCTTCGACAATCAACTCTCTTCCATAACTTTGCCCGAGGGTCTGATGAACTTGCAGCACTTGTATCTTTTTAATAATCAACTGACTAACCTGACCTTGCCGGAGGGTTTGGCGAACTTGCAACGGCTGTATCTTTTCGGCAATCCTTTGGAGAGTGTGCGGGCGCCCGAAGGCATGGACCTTGAAAGTCTTGAGCTTCGTGGCTATTCCAAATCAGCAGTGACCTTCTACGATCCCGCGAACGGAGAGACGATTGCGCCGCCGCCCACAACCGAAGAACCCCCGCCAACTGAAGAGCCGCCCACAACCGAAGAACCTCCGACAACCGAAAAGCCACACACAACTGAAGAGCCGCCCATAACTGAGGGAGCACTCCTCATCACCGGAACGACAAGCGACGGCAGCGCTTTTAACCGGGCGGTGAATGCAAACGCGAAGTCTGTAGACCTCCGAAACAATGACTTGACCCACCTGATTTTGCCCGATGGCTTGACGCATTTGGTGTGGCTGTTTCTCAATCACAATCGCTTGCCCTCTCTGACCTTGCCGGAGGGCTTGGCCAAGTCGAGAGGGCTGTATTTCAACGACAATCAACTGCCCTCTTTGACCTTGCCTCACGGTTTAACGAACTTGTGGGTGCTGTATCTCAACGACAACCAACTGACCTCCCTGACCTTGCCCGAGGACTTGACGAGCTTGAGAACGCTAGACCTCGGCAACAATTCCCTGACCAACCTAGCCTTGCCCGCTGGCCTGACGAGCTTGAAAACGTTGATTCTCAACGGCAATCCTTTGGAGAGTTTGTGTGTGCCCGAAGGCATGGATATTGAGAGTCTCAACCTGCAAGGTTTTCCGAAATCAGCGGTGACATTTTGTGAGCCAACGACGGGCACCTTGACCTTGCCGGATGCCAGCTCGACGAACTTCAGGAGCTTGTCACTCGACAACAACAACCATTTGGAGATTGTGCCGATTGCGGGTGGCGGGGTGCAGATTCATTGGCGTGAAGGGACATTGCAAAGCACGACTGATTTGAGAGGCGAGTGGGAAGCCGTGGCGCCGTCTCGTTTTTCGCGGGAGGGTGTGTTGCCGATTCCGCCTGAGCGGAAAGGCGCAGAGTTTTTCCGCCTGAAACCAGCGAAGTGAAGGTGGCGCAGACATTTCTGTCTGCACAAGGCTTGATTTCGCAATAAGGAGTTACAGGTTTAAGGGGGTTGGCGCAGACACTCGAAGAGCGGTTAGGGCGGAAGGGAACCGACAATCAACTTCCTGTCTGCCTTTGTGCAGGCACTCGACCGGTTGACCGGCACCCGCCTTGACAAAAAATCCAATCCTGTGCCTCCTGTCCATCTATATGTCCCGAACGAAATCGCCCTCCAAAACCCTCAAAGCCCATAAATGCTTTTTGCGATTTTTTTGGCTTTTATTGGCGAAGTTCACGAAATGCCCGAGGAAGAAACATGGATGGGCGAGACTGGTTTGTCGTTTGTCATGGTGATGTTGTTGTGGGCTGAGCTATTGGGCAGCGTAGCGGGGGGAGGTTAGGTTGGCTGAAGAGGGAGGAGCCGGCGAGGAGGGTATCTGCGCCGGTGTTTGTGAAGATTTATTGTTGCAGGGCGTAAGCGGCGAGCCAGAGGAAGAAGAAGAAGCCGCCGATGTCGGTGAGGGTGGTGAGGAAGATGCTGGAGGCGAGGGCGGGGTCGATGCGCAGCCATTTTAGTGTGAGCGGGATCATGACGCCGGCTAGGGCGGCTGTGAGTTGGTTGAGGATCATGGCGATGCCGATGATGAAGCCGAGTGTGGCGTCGCCTTTCCAGAGGAAGCCGGCGATGCCGACGGCGGCGCCGATGGCGATGCCATTGACTAGGCCGAGGGAGAGTTCTTTGAGGATGGCGCGGCGTCCGTCGCCGAGGTTGAGTTCGCCGAGTGCTAGGTCGCGGATAATGATGGTGAGGGTTTGCATGCCGGCGTTACCGCCTTGTCCGGCGATGATGGGCAGGAAGACAGCGAGGACGGTCCATTGGGCAATGGTGCTTTCGTAGGCGGAGACGACGGCGGCGGCAGCGAAGGCGGTTGCGAGGTTGACGTAGAGCCAGGGGAGGCGTTTGCCGACGGCTTTGTGCCAGGGGGTGAGGGTGTGTTCTTCGCCGGAGACGCCGACCATGAGTTGCATGTCTTCGGTGGCTTCTTCTCGGGCGATTTGGATGGCTTGGTTGGCGTTGACGACGCCGACGAGCCGTTCTTCCGCGTCGACTACTGGTAGGCCGAGGAAGTGGTAGCGTTCGAATTGGCGGGCGATTTCTTCCTGGTCGTCGGTAAGGTTGAGGCGTGTGACGCGGGTGTTGGTGATGTTTTGGATGGGTTCGTTTTGCGGGCGGAGGACCAGGTCACGAAAGGAGGCGACGCCGATGAGTTTGCTGCGGTTGTCTGTGACGTAGAGGTAGGTGATTTCTTTCATCGCTTGTTGGTTTTGGCGCAGTTGGTTAAGGGCATCGGCGATGGTTCCGTTGGCGTTGAGGGCGATGTATTGGTCGCTCATAATGCCGCCAGCGGTGTCGTCTGGGTATTGCAGCAGGTTCCGAAGGGGGGAGGCGGTGTGGGCTGGCAGGGTTTCCAGGATGCCTTGCTGGCGTTCGGGGGGGAGTTCGCCGATGATGTCTGTTGCTTTGCTGTGGGGCAGTTGTTCGAGGATGGCGGCGAGTTCTTTCTCTGTAAGCAGGGTGGAGAATTCACGGATGGCTTCCGGTTCTAGTTCGGCGAAGGCGTCGGCTGCCGAGTTTTTGGGGAGGCGGCGGAGGATTTGGACGGCTTCTTCGGGATGGGCGAGGCGTTCCAACGCGTCGGCAAGGTCGGCCGGGTGTTGCTGGGCGTATTCGTCGAGGCGTTCTGGGAGGGCTTCGGGCATTGGATTGGAGGTCAGATGGGTTTCACGGTGGAGCGTGCGAGTTCTTTTTTGCTGATGGGAATGGCGATGGAGCGATAGACGGATTCGATGGTGTCGGCGCCGTGTTTCTGCTCCAGGCGTTTGACCACAAAGTGTCCTCGGGCCATTCGTTGGAAGTGGTTGATGAAGATGAGGTTGATTGCCGAACCAGTCATCGCGCCGAGGATGGGGATGGCTTTGGCGGCGACATGTTCGGAAACAATCACGCCAAAACGGGAGGCGATGGCGGCGACCAATCGCAGCATGACGGGTGCAGTTTCCCGCACAATGCCGCGGTCGGCCAGGTAAGCCGTCGCTTCG
Organism: uncultured Pedosphaera sp.; assembly: GCA_965214825.1. Lineage (GTDB taxonomy): Bacteria > Verrucomicrobiota > Verrucomicrobiia > Limisphaerales > AAA164-E04 > UBA2970. The sequence continues at coordinate 2,950,036 of OZ243981.1, read as the reverse complement.
CTGATTGCCCGGGCGAGGCCGGCTCTAATGATCCAGTATTGATTTTCCGCATCCGACTTGGCCGACCGCCGGCCGCCCAGCGCAAACACTTCCAGGCAGGAAAGTCGGGTTTCTGCAGACTTCAAACAATGCCCTTCGCTGCGGGCGATGGCGGCAATGGAGCGGAGCATAACGGCGGTAGCCAAGGGAAGCTCAACAGGAAGCGAGGGCAAACCGAAAATGCCGCCAACGGCTCCTGAAACGCCGACGATGCCCCGATGCAGTCTGTCAGAGGAGGGAAGGGGATTGTCATGCCGCAGGCTCTTGACGGCGATCATCAGCGTCTTGTTCAACGCCAGATGAACCGAGCGATGGACGGTCTGAGTCCAACCAGACGGCAGCATCGCAAAGCCCTTCTCGATGGGCAAACCGACACCGTTCGCCAGCCGAATGGCCAACGATGGGTTCTCCAAAACCCACTTGGCCCGCCGCAGCGCGTTGAGTTCCTCGGTCGTCAATATCCGGTTTTCCACAGCATTCATCTGCTGCAGAAACGTGCCATGAATGCCGGGAGAGTTAAAGCCGATTTCGCCGTGCCGGGCTTGACAGAAGGCGAATAACCAGCCAGATTCCCCGCCAAAAGCCTTGATGAAACTGATGAGACGATTCAAAGAAATGTCAAAATGGAATGCCGCGCAAATCGGTGCGGGAGTGCTGATGGCCGTTATACTGGCTGGCTGTTCTTATCCGGGACCCAACGCCAAAACCGGCGCTGTTGCGGGCGGAGCGCTTGGCGCCATTGTTGGCGGAGTCATTGGGCATCAATCGGGACGAGCGTTGGAAGGAGCCGCCATCGGCGCCGGTGTGGGAGCGCTCGGCGGCGGCACTCTGGGCAGTGCGCAAGACGACCGAGAGCGCCAACAAAACTACTACCAACCGGAATAAAAAGGGGAAGCGGCATTCTTGCCTGCTCGAGCGCAGAAGCAAATATCTGTGTTGCCCTAGCCGAACGAAATTGGTGGGTTGGCAGGGGCTCGAACCCTGGACCAACGGCTTAAAAGGCCGCTGCTCTACCAACTGAGCTACCAACCCGTTTGTGAGGTTTCCGCGCGGCCCCAAGCTCCGCAAAACACCGACGCTAATCGAAGGCGCCGAGTCAAGCAAGGGCTTTTCCCGCAATCAACCGATTGGCGTCAAAGTCCGCTTTGATTTTCGCAGCAACGGGTTGCCTTCCGTGCCGTGGCGGGATGCAAGCGGTAATCAGCTGTGCGAGCGTTTGGCGGCTAGGGCTGTCCGCAGTTGGTCCAAAGGCAGAGTGTTAATCACGTTGTTTTTTGTGAGCCAACCTTTCCGTGCGATGCCCGCTCCCAAACGGAGAAACTCGGCGTGTTCGGGGCGATGTGCGTCGCAATTGACGGCGCACTTCACGCCCTTTTTCCTGGCGTAAGTCCACAAGCGCCAATCGAGATCGAAGCGGTAGGGACTGGCGTTGAGTTCGATCCAGGTTCCGGTTTCGGCGCAGGCGTCGATCACGGCTTTTGGGTTCACCGCGTAGGCTTCGCGCTCCAGCAGCAAACGGCCTGACAAATGCCCCAGCATTTGCACGAACGGATTTTCCGCCGCTTTGATGAGGCGCCGGGTGATTTGCGATTCGCTTTGGGCAAAGCCTTGGTGGATGCTGGCGACGACGACTTCGAGTTCGCTCAACACGCCGTTGTCAAAGTCCAGCCGGCCGCCGCCGAGGATGTCCACTTCCGCGCCGGTCAATAGGCGAAAAGGATCGCCCTCGGCTTCCAGTCGGGCGTTCAAATCTCGAATGGATTGGATTTGTTTCCGCAACCGCCGGGCGTCCAATCCGTTCGCTTGAAAGGAGGAACGGGAATGATCGGTTATCGCCCAATAATCGCAGCCCAGCTCGCGGGAATGCGCCGCGATTTCTTCTAAGGACTGGTACCCGTCGCTCCAGTTTGAATGGTTGTGGAGCGAGCCTCGCAATTCCGTCCATTCCAGCAGGCACGGCAAGTCGTTCTTCTCAGCGGCTTCAAACTCGCCGAAGTCTTCGCGCAGCTCCGGCGGAATGTAGGTGAGGTCCAGTTTGCCGAAAAGTTCCTCCTCCGTCGCGCAAGCCTCCCGCAAGGCCGGGTCTCGAGTCTCTTCCCGCGAACGAAACAAACCGTATTCATTGAGCCGAAACCCCCGCTGAACGGCCCGCTGCCGCATCACGATGTTGTGCGCCTTGCTGCCTGTGAAATACGCCAGCGCAAAGGGAAACTCAGCATCGCTGACCACACGCAAATCTGCTTGCATCCCGCCCCGGAAGATCACGCTGGCCTTCGTTTTCCCCAAAGCGACAAGCGATTCCACCTCCGGCTGCCCAGTGAAAAACTGCATCACCGCCCCGAAATCTTTGGCCGACGCCAGAAAATCCACATCCCCCACAACCTCCTTGTGCCGGCGGAGACTGCCGGCGAGACTACAGCGAATCACTTTGGGATGGGCCCGAAGCCGTTCAAGCATCGGCTCTGCCATCGCCAAAGCATCACTCATCCGATGCTGCGACGCATACCGCTGCCGAAACGCCATCCCCGCAAGAATCTTCTGCTGCGTCTTCTCCCCAAACCCGGACAAACCCGCGACTTGCCCCGCCCGACATGCGGCTTCCAGAGCTTCGAGGGAAACGACGCCAAGCTCCTGATGAAGAAGTTTGATTTTCTTGGGACCCAAACCCGGAAGATCAAGCATCGCCACCAACCCTTCGGGAACGGAAGCCTTCAAGTCTTCCAGATAACCCAACTTTCCCGTGCCGACCAGTTCGGCAACCTTCTGCTGCAAAGCCGCGCCGAAGCCTTTGATTTCACCCAAACGTTCCTCCTTCACCAGAGTTTCCAGCGAGCCCTCCCACCTTTCCAAAGTGCGGGCCGCATTCGCATAAGCGCGGGATTTGAAAGGATTCTCACCCTTCAACTCCAGCAACACGGCAATCTCTTCCAACGCCTCAATGACGCCCTCTTTGTCCATGCCGCCAATCATAAAACCCGAAGCCCGCCCCCGGCAAAACCGAAAAACGGCATCCCCGCCAATAGCTCGGCCATCGCTTCCATCTGCTCCGCCCGTTCTTTCGATGGGCAGATTTTTTTGTTTTTTGCTTGCGTCAGTAATTTTGGATTATTAGGAGGTGATGAAAATGATAATCCGATTGTCTGAAAAAGCCAAAAATATCGCTCGCCGGTCTTTCATTGGTCTGGCTGTCGGCGACTTTATGGCCGCTACGGCTCCCGATTCGAAGGCGGCTTCTGCTTTCTGCTTGCGGGGTTCGTTGTCCTCGATATAATTGAGGTTGCGCCGACTTTGGCGTGAATCCTGCTCTTTTTGTGAAACGGCAGGCATTCACTTTAGTTGAGTTGCTGGTGGTAATTGCCATTATCGGCATTTTGGCTGCCTTGTTGCTGCCGACGCTCAACCGCGCCAAAGGCATGGCGCAACGCATTCACTGCGTCAACAATCTCAAGCAGATGTACTTGGCAGTGATGGGTTACGCCGCCGACCATGAAAATTCGCTGGTGCCTTTTGAAGCTCACTGGACGGATCCCAAGTGGAGAAAGTTTGAAGATGTGAGGTACCGTCTGGGGATTCGCTGGCATCACATTCTTTGGGATGGTTACTTGGAGCAGGACACCAATGTTTTTCATTGTGCGGCGAATACTTGGTTACCGGAAGCGGTTCGCCAGGCGCGTTGAGCTGATGAAGAAAGGGAGAAGCAAAATGTTTCGCCATTTTCGGGGGCGTTTAATTTTTCTTACGGGCTGAATGGAGCTGCCGGAGCATCGGATCGAGTGGGTCCTTTGGCTTTGAATCCTCGGCGGCTGTTTTGGCGGGATTATTATCCATTGAAGATTTCCGAGATTAGAAATCCATCCGATTTTATTTGAGTTGCGGATGGTCCAGGATGGGAGGTTGTCGATAGTGTCAACTGGGTTGATATGAAGCGATGGAATATTCAGCATGTTGTTGTTCCCTTGCCGGTAAGGTAGCTTTTGCCGGATTTGGTTTTTGATTGAAGCCGGCGGCACGAAGGATTGATGAACGCTGTTTTTTTGGATGGGCATGTAGAGAAGGGGACTTTGCAGGATTGGACGTTGCCTGTTCCGGAAGTTTTCCGGCGTTGGTCACATGGCAATGAGCCTCCTGACAATGACGACGGTTATTTGATGATGACGAATCGGGTCAACAATTGGGGGCCTCTCCGCTGCTGGGATGAATAGTGATGGATGCCTTCTGAGAAACTGACTCAGGAACTGGACGACTTTGCTGATTTTCGCCGGCGGTTGAAATTATTGCTTTAACGGCAAACTTCGCGATTCCCGGTCGCATTGCTGTTTTTGGGTCTTGCTCAGAAAACAGCGGCGGGGATATTAATTGCTGTCTGCTATCGGCGGTATATGGAGTTGCCTCGGAAGAATGTCTTGCCGGTTGCCGGCATCCTTTTCGGCCTGGTCGCTTTGGCAGCGGTTGTTTGGGTTGTCTGGCGTTCCTTTGTGCCGTCTCCGCTGCCTTCTCCTCCGCCGGTTGCGGCGCCTGTTGTTCCCGAAGAGCATCTTGGTGTCTTGCCTTTTCCCGGCGGTCCCGAGGGATATGCTGGTTCGGATTCGTGCCGTTCCTGCCACGAGAAGCAACACGTTTCTTGGCATCGTTCTTATCACCGCACGATGACGCAGGCCTTGTCGCGCGAGACGGTGTTGGCGGATTTTTCCGGCGTGGATTTGGACTTTAACGGCGAGCGTTTTCATCTCAGCGAAACGAACGGCGCTTATTGGGTTACCATCGGGGCGATTCCGAGCGTAGCTGGATCCGCGCCGGTCCGCGGCGATCTCGTTCGCCTCCGCCTCGCTTTGATGACCGGCTCGCATCATATGCAAGTGTTTTGGCTTCCGGGCGGGCGCGGCAATCTGCAGATTGGGTTTCCCTTTACTTGGCTGATTGAAGACCAACGTTGGGTGCCCCGTCCCGACACTTTCATCCGCGATCCCGACGCGGCGCCCGTTATGGAAGTCTGGAACCAAGTGTGCATTCGCTGCCACACAACGGGCGGCATTCCCAAGCCCTACAAAGAAGCCGGGATTTTTGCCTCCGAGGTGACGGAACTCGGTATTTCTTGCGAGGCATGCCACGGCCCCGGCGAGGAACACGTCGCGCTCAGAAAGCGGGAAGCGCTTCGGGGAATCTCGCTTGAACCGGAAGCAGACCCCATCGTGCAGCCGGCCGACTTGCCTGCCAATCGATCCGCCCAAATCTGCGGCAATTGCCACAGCATGAAGTGGTTCGACAAAAGCGAAGGTTGGCAGACACACGGCTTCCGCTTCCGCCCCGGCGACGACCTCAACGAAACCACCCCCGTGATTCGCGCCTCGCGCCTGGAAGAGCAGCCTTGGCTGGCTTCCATTCTGGAAAAGCACCCGCGCTTGCTCGAAGATTTTTTCTGGTCCGACGGCATGATTCGCGTTGCCGGCAGAGAGTATAACGGGCTGGTGGAAAGCGCCTGCCACACCGCCGGCTCCCTTAGTTGCCTGTCCTGTCACTCAATGCACAACAGCGACCCCGACGACCAACTCGCCCGGAACCGCTCCGGCAACCAAGCCTGCGCCCCATGCCATCAAAACATTGCCCAATCTCTCCCCACCCACACCCGCCATGCGGAACACTCCGCCGGCAGCCTCTGCTACAACTGCCATATGCCCCACACAACCTACGGCGTGCTCAAAGCCATCCGAAGCCACGAAATCGACAGCCCCAACACAGCGACGGAAAAAGCAACCGGCCGCCCCAACGCCTGCAACCTCTGCCATGCGAACCAAACCCTAGCTTGGACAGCCGGGCATTTGGAAACGTGGTTTGGGCAGAAGCCGCCGGCACTCAGCGCCGAAGATCGGGAAATGCCCAGCCTTCCCCGACACCTGCTGGCAGGCGATGCCGGCCAACGCGCCCTGGCCGCCTGGAATCTAGGCTGGTCAGCCTCGCAGGAAGCCTCTGGCAAGGATTGGCAAGCGGCCGTCCTTGCCCGCGCTTTGAACGACCGTTATTCCGCCGTCCGCTACATCGCCGGCAAATCCTTGGCGCATTTTCCCGGATTCGATGACTTTGAGTATGATTTTGTCGCGCCGGCCGGCAAACGCGCCCAAGCAGTAGCCGAAGCCGCAAAACGGTGGAAGGCAACCCTGCCAGATCCCATTACTGCAAACCCCGACATCGAATTCTTCGACGAACGCGGGCGGCCGCGGGATACCGTCATTCAGCAACTGCTCTCGAATCAAAACCAGCGACCGATTCGATTGCGGGAGTAAACGTTCCAAAAACTCGGCAGATTATTGCAGACAAACGGGTTGACAGAAACGATTTCAAAGCCCATGTTTCGGCTGAATTTTGATTCGGGCAGCGGTACGTTTCTTCAGCGGAGTTCTTCACTCCCACCTCCTTGGCGTCTGTTGCCCGAATCCTTTTGATCCATTGCCGGGACCTTCGCGGCAATGGCGGCATGATTTGCCCGTTGACTTGTCGATGGGATTTCAATAAGGTCGCTCTTCCTTTTGGTTGGGGGCGTAGCTCAATTGGTTAGAGCGCTGCCCTGTCACGGCAGAGGCTGCGGGTTCGAGTCCCGTCGCTCCCGCCATTTTCTTCCTCCGCGCAGGGGAAGGCCTTGTGGCGTCCTCCATCAAACGGCGGGTTTCATGCTGCCGCCGTTTGCTAAGCAAGGGGCGAATCTCGCGCACACTTATGGCTTCGGCGCGATTTTTTTGGTGATCCACTCGAAGATGATTTCGACTTCGTCGCCAGTTTTGATCAATCCAAAGGCGATTTTCGGTGCTGGCGGTTTGATGCCGAAATCCGTCATCTTCACTTTGGTTTTGCCTGTAATCCGCAGTCCGCCGGCGCCATGCCCCACCAGGTCCACCGGCATGACAATGCGCTTTTTGACGCCGGCAATCGTCAGGTTGCCTTCGGTGTCGTAGCGCAGCGGGTCACCGGCTTTTCGCTTCATTTTGGAGGGTTCCATCTTCGTCAGAGCATATGTAATTTTCGGATGTTTTTTCTGTTTCATGGCGTTGTGCATGACGCTGTCCATTGTGCTTTTGCCGCTTCTGATGGATCGGACGAGTATTTGGACATTTACTTGGGGAAGGTTTTTCAGTTTGGGAACGGCGGCTACGGAAAGGTCGACCGGAAACTCGCCGTTTACATTCATAAGGCCGCCGATGAGTTTGCTTTCAACTTTCCAATCATGGACGTTCGAGGTGCCGTGGATTTGGACGCTGCTGCCGCGCGGGACACCTTGGTAGCGCACGGTGGCGGCTTCTGTTTCCTGCGAACCGGTTTCTGAATTGGCAGCAAAGATGCTTGTCGCAATCAAGAGTCCCCAAAAAAGGCCGGTGAATTTCATTGTAGAGTGTTCTGCGTGTTTCATTGGGATGGTGTTTTTCTGTAGGCTTTGCTGTTGTTTTAACTAAAATTGAACCAGCGGTCTTCAAAGGCGATGGATTTTCCGCCGACAACCGCTTCGTTGATTTTCAACGCCGTTACTGTGGCTTCGTAACCGATGGCGCTGCCAGCGGCAGGCAGCTTGGAGTCGTTGAGGTCGAGCAGGTAGTCGGCCAACGCTTCCGGTTCGTCGTCCCCAAAACTCAGGATGAAATCTTCCACTCCGGATTGATGCACATAGGCATTGTGGACGAATGCTTCGAGGGCGTGGTAGAGAGGTGTGTGGCTATAAGAGTTGGCTTTCTCGTCGTTGTTGCCACTACTGGCTACGGTAGTCAATTTGGTGGCGTCCGCCGCCAGGGCAATGCCGATTTCTTTGTAAAAGGTTTCTTTGAGGGCATAGACTTCCCAGCCCAGCGCCGGCGCGTCGGCTTCTTTGAACATCCAGGCTTTGCTGCCTCGAACCATCATGGCTGCGGAGGAGCCGTAGTAGATTTCGTAATCTGCATCGAAGGAATTTGCCAGAGTGGTATCGTAACTCAGGCGGACGCCTTCAGGGTATTCCACGATGGCTTGAGCGGTGTCCGGCACTTTCCGCCCGTCGTTCCATTGAACGATCGAGCCGAAGCCGGAGACGCCCGCTGGCCGTTTGCGGAAGAACCAGGAAACGGCGTCGATTTGGTGAATCCCGATTTCGCCGATCAAGCCGGTTGACAGTTTCTCGTCCAGACGCCAATTGATCTCGCGTTCGCGCTCATCGGTGGGCGCGGCCCGTCGCCAGCTAATCTTCTTGTGCCATTGCGCGCGCGCCTGCACCGTCTGTCCCCAAGCGCCGGCTCGAATGAAATCGAAGAGAAAATGCCGCTGGGAGTCAGAACGGTATTGCAGCCCTGCTTGAAAGTAGAGGCGCGGATGCTTCTTGGCGGCCAGGGCAATTTCCCGCGCTTCCTCGATGGAATTCGCCAGCGGCGCTTCGCAATACACGTGCTTGCCGGCGTCGAAGGCGTCTTTGACGATTTGGCTGTGTTGATGCGTCGGGGTGCAGACGACCACGGCTTCCACTTTGTCGTCGTTCAACAAGTCCTGATATCGTTCGTATTTTGTTGCCTTCGGGGCCGAGCGGCCGGCCCGCCGCAAGAAGGCACCGTAAGAATCGCAAACTGCCGCAATCGGCGCGTTGTCCAACAGCGACAAGGTGGCGATGATGTCCCGGCCATGATAGCCGCAGCCAATCACGCCGCAGCGCACGGGCGGGCGGGCGGGTTTGGCGGTTTCTTGGGCCGCGGTTTTTTTCGGGACGGCAATCAGGGTGCCGCTGAGCAAAGCCGCCATGGAACCTCCCTTCAAGAAATCGCGGCGGTTGAACGGCTGGGATGTGTCGATTGGGTTCATATGGCTTTCGGCGGCGGTTTAATGGATGGTTAACAATCGGCGTGAATCGCAGGCAAAATGATTTTCATTTGTTCTTCGAGCAGCGAGCGCTGGCGCTTGTTGTGTTAGTCAAGCGTTTTGATCCGCAGATTGCGAAAGGCGACGGCGCCGTGGTCGCCCTGCAGCAGGATTGGCCCCGGTTGATCGACATGGCCATCGAGCTCGCTTCCTGTGGGTTTGTTCACTTCAACGGCGTCATGCACTTTGACTCCATTCAGGAAGACAGTGACGCGGTTCTCCCGAATGGTAGCTTCAACATCCTGCCATTCTCCCGCTTTCCGCGAAACGAAAACATCCGTGGGTTTAATGCTGTAAATGGCGCCGTTGCTTCCCGTCGTCAATTTGCGACCGGCGGCGTCTTCCAGGATTTGAATTTCATGGCGGCCGCGCAGGTAAAATCCGCTGTTGCTGTTTTTGGGCACTTGGTATTCGTAGCGGACGATGAAGTTCCAGAATTTTTCTTCAGAGACCAAGTCTGTGCCGTGTTCGCCGGCGTTGATGGTGTTGACCAACATGCCGTTTTGCGCGCTCCAACTGGCTTTGCCGTCCGGGCGCCGCAGTTTCCAGCCCGACAAATCCACGCCATTGAAGAGGGGTTTGAAGCCGTCGGCTTCTTCTGCCGCACTGACGGCGTAGCGGGTGTCTGCAGGTTTCGCGCTGCCGGGCACCAGCCCCAGGCTCCAAAGGATGCCGCCCAGGATGTGTTGTTGATACTCGCGGTTGGTCCAGACATCTTTTCGGTGTCCGAGGGAGGTGTAGAACACTTTGCCCTTGCCAAAGTTTTTAGCCCAAGCGATCGGGTAGTCGCCGGGGATTTTTGAGTTCGGGTGATGGGGCAAAGTCAGGAGGCCGTGGACACGCTCTCGATGAAAGCTCTTCAGAATGTAAATCTCGTCGAAGATTTTGAAGTGCGGCCCGTAATGGGCGCAGGCGGGGTGTTCGGAGTCTTCGTTGACGGCGTCCACTTCCACTTGCGGGCCGTGGGTTTGAAACTCGCCGCCGAGCATTTCAATATAGGGGCGGAATTGGTGGAAAGTGTCTGATGCGGAGTGCATTCCCACAAAGGCTTTGCCGGATTGAATCCAGTCGATGAAGGCTTCTTTGTTGGGGATAGGCAGCTCGCCGGTAGTGTTGGCGAAAATGACGCCGTCATAGCCTTGCAGCATTTTGGGGGACATCCTAGTCATCACCGCCTCATCCGTGCGGGCGTAATCAACGGTGAAGGCGCTGTGGCGTTCAGCCAGGGATCCCAGGACGGCTTCCGCTGTCGGAATCGAGTTGTGCCGGAATCCTTTGGTCACCGTAACCACCAAAAGTTTTTTGGCGTCGGCGCCGTGAACAGAGCCGGCCAGCAGACCGCACATCAACACCAAAACAGCTGTCCGAGAGAGCAAGTGAGCAAGAAAATTGAACATCATATTACCGTTTCAAATTATTACTGTTTCAAATCGTTAAATCCCGCGCGGAAGTCCATACCGAAAACCGGTTCAGGCGTTCAAAATACCGCCGCAAAAACGAGACGTGTCCCTTCCCTCTAGCGGGTTTCTGGCGCAAGTTCAAGGATAGAATGTGCCGGCGGCAGAAAAAATGATTTCGGGAGCGGCGCCTTAGCCGCCCAGGGTTCCGTCGAGAAGCTGATACCAATTGTTGCGCTGGCGAGGTTGGTAGCCGGCGTCGGCGATGAGCCGCTTCATGTCAGCGACGGTCATTTGGAAAACGGTTCCTGCTTGGCTGACGACGTTCTCTTCGATCATGATGCTGCCCAGGTCGTTGGCGCCGTAACGGAGCGCCACTTGGCCCACTTCCAAGCCCTGAGTCACCCAGGAGCTTTGAATGTTCGGGATGTTGTCGAGATAGATTCGGCTCAAGGCCTGCATCCGAAGATACTCGCTGGCGCCGATCGGTTCCGCTTTGAGGCGTGTATTGTCCGCTTGGAAAGTCCAGGCGATGAAGACTGTAAAACCGCCTGTTTCTTCTTGCTGCTGCCGCACGCGTTCGAGGTGTTCGATCCGGTCGGCCAGCGTTTCGACGTGTCCGAACATCATCGTCGCCGAAGAATGCAAGCCCAAACGGTGCGCCGCCGCCATCACCTCCAGCCAATCGTCCGTCATCGCCTTGAGCGGGGAGATGCGCCGGCGCACACGGTCCACCAAAATCTCCCCGCCGCCGCCGGGAATGGACCCCAAACCGGCCTCTTTGAACTGGGCGATCAAGTCTTCGAGTGGCAAGTCGAAGACCTCGCGAAAGTGGACAAACTCGCTGGGGCTGAAGGCGTGGATATTGATTTGCGGGAACTTGTCCCGAATGTGGGCCAGCAGGTCGAGATACCAGGAGAGCGGCAGCTTGGGATGGTGTCCGCCCTGCATCAGGATTTGCGTGCCGCCCAAATCGATAGTTTCGCGGATTTTTTGGTCTAGATCGTCACGGGAAATGATGTAAGCGTCCGCGTCTCTTTCGGTTCGGTAGAAGGCGCAGAACTTGCAATACACATTGCAAATGTTGGTGTAGTTGATGTTGCGGTCGATGATGTAGGTGACGATGTCGTTGCCTTGTCCGCGGTAGGCGTGCTGTTTGGCCAATTGGCGCCGCCGATCCGCCAGCATTCCCAGCTCCTCCAAAGGCAGGCGGTGAAGAGCCTCGGCATCGCGGCTGTCGATGCGGCCGCCGTTCCAAACCCGCTGCCACAGCGCGTCTGCTGCTTCCCTCGCTTCCTGCGAGTTTGCCCAACCCGGATTCCTCTTCGCCTCGATCATCGGACTGCTGTTAGCCGTTTTCATCAAAGCTGCCGGAGATGAAAGCCCCCGTCCACATTGAAGACCTCGCCGGTGCTGAAACTGAATTGATCGTTCGCAATCGCCGCCGCTGCCCGACCGATGTCCGACGGCTGCCCCCAACGCCGGATCGGAGTCAGCCCCTCGGCAATCCGCCGATCATACTGCTCCCGAACCGGCGCGGTCATGTCCGATGTAATTATCCCGGGACAGATTTCATAAACACCAATCCCGTAATCGGCCAACCGAACCGCATAAAGCTTCGTCATCATCCCCAAGGCCGCCTTCGCCAAGCAATAATCGCCCCGGTTCACTGAAGCAGCATACCTGCTCACCGAGCTGATAGTGATGATTTTAGGCCGCCGACTCGAGTCTCTTTCCCGCTCGGCAATCATCCAGTTTGCCACGGCCTGCGTCAGGAAATACGGCCCCTTCAGATTGACTGCCATCAACCGATCAAAGGCCGCCTCCGTAGCTTCCAAAATGTCGGCGCGTCCAATCGAAGAGATTCCCGCGTTATTCACAAGCAAGTCAATGCGCCCGAAGCAACTCCGGGTCTGCTCGACAAGATGCTTCCGTCCCGCCGTCTCGCCGATATCTGCCTGCACCGGAATCGCCCGGACATCCCCAAAACCGTTGGCTTGAGCCCGCGCTTCGCAAAGCCTTGCCGTCTCCGCCGCTCCCGCCGCGTTGCCGACATAGTTGACCATCACGGAAAAACCCGCCTCCGCCAAACTCAAAGCAATCCCTCGCCCGATCCCGCGCGAAGAACCCGTCACCATCGCCGCCCTACACACCCCGCCAATTATCCAAATCCGGGTGCAACCAACAAGCCGGCGTTTTTTGGCCACAAAAAGCACAAAAGACACAAAAGTTTCCGCGCAGAAAACAAAAGCGTTTTGCAATTCTTGAGCTTTCTGTGGCAGCTCTTGAAAGGATTGGCTTTGCTCGAATAGGCGGTGATAGAAACCAAGCAAAACCGGCGATTGAGTATTGGCTTCCCCGGCGGCTTACTCGGTCAGCACTTCCTCGATAGCATCGATTACCATCTGCTCTTCCGGCGTCAAAGGCTCTGGCGCTGGTTCCACTTGTGCCGGTTGCACTTGTCCGGGCAACGTGGGTGGCAGCGGCCTCGTGCGCCTCTCTCTCGCCTCTTCTTCCGTCAGCATCTCCAGACCGCCATTCACCCGCCAACGCTGAGTTAACCGCAAAGTTACTCAACGGGAGAAGCCGATTCTGAAATTGCTTGGCGGATGCCCATAGCTTCTGCTGCCGTGATCCACGGAGGTTTCTCACCCCGTTCAATAGCTTCGATTTCTCTCCTTCAAAAGAGCCTTCCGCCGCTCATCGAACTCTTGTTCAGACTGCTTCTTTTGCGCGTCCGTCATCCCGGTTGTCAGCTTTAGCATCGCATTATCATGCGAAACCTGACTTTCCTGTTCGAATTTTTCCGTATCCTCTATCTGCTTGCGAGCTCTTGCCAGCAGCGTCTCTCGCTCCTCCTCTGAGATGGAAGGGATACTGGATGGAATGCGTTCGATTACCATCTCCAGTTCTGTGGTTGAGCAATGACTCTTCGATGCAGCGAATCCACATAATCTTTCCATTCATCGTGGGACATCTCCAGTTGTTCCTGAAGTGAAGGACGATGAGTATTATTCAGGTCAACGTCGGTTTGCGCTTGAATCTCTGCACGAATTTTATTTTTCCTTTTCTGAACCGCCGCTCTTATTTTGGCAATCCTTCTCGGATCAGTCGCTTCCCGTATCCTACTGCAGGAAGGGATGAACAGTAGGTCCATTAACTGCCGGGCTTTCTACAACATCCGCATTAGACAATGCGCTCGTTTCTACAATTCGATTGTCCCCCGCTTCCGCGAAATGCTCTTAGTTCGGGTTTGGAAACATGGATGAACAGGATAGGCAGGATTGCCGGGCGGGGGAAAAGGGCTTGGCTGTTGGGCGTTTTTGGCGTAACAAAACGGCGGGCGGAGAGCGGCAAGTCGAAGGGTTGGTTGTTTTATGGCGGCAAAGAAATCGAGAAAGCGGAGAAGGAAGACTGTTGTTTTTGCGGGGATTATCGTCGTGTTGCTGGGGGGGTGGGCGGTGGCAGCGATGGGCAAGAAGGAAGCTGCTTTGAGCGTGGAGACTGAGGTTGTCGAGCGTCGAGATATTACCGAGGTTGTGTCGGCGGACGGGAGGATTCATCCTGTGACGCAGGTAACAATCAGCCCGGAGGTGAGCGGCGAGATTATCAATCTGCCGGTGCGGGAAGGGCAGATGGTGAAGAAGGGGGATTTGCTTTTGGAGATTCGGCCGGATTTTTACGAGGCGGCGATGGCGCAGCAGACTGCCAGTCACAAGTCGGCGATGGCGGGTTTGGACTCGGCCAAGGCGAATCTCGGAAAGGCGCAGTTTGAGTTTTCCCGAATCGAGAGACTTTTCCAGGATGATTTGGAGTCTGCCTCCAACCACCAGGCGGCGAAGACGGCTCTTGAAATCGCAACGGCGCAGCATAAGTCCGCAACGCATCAGGTGGCAATGTCGAAGGCGTCTTTGGACCGGGCGGCGGAGGATTTGGCAAAGACGAAGATTCACGCGCCGCTGAACGGCACGATCACGCAGTTGAATTCGGAGTTGGGAGAGCGGGTTTTGGGGACGGTTCAGAATATGGGCACTGAGGTGATGATCATTTCGGATTTGAACGAGATGGAGGCGCGGGTGGACATCGGCGAGATTGACATTGTCTTGGTGGAGATTGGGCAGAAGGCTGTGTTGGAGGTGGATGCGTTTCGGGATCGAGAGTTCAGCGGTTTGGTGTCAGAGATTGCCAATTCAGCCCGCACCAGCAACCGCGGTTCGCAGCAGGAAGCCACCAAGTTTGAGGTTCGGATTCGCATTCAGGAGAAGGCATCGTTTCGTCCCGGCATGTCGGTAACGGCCGATGTGGAAACGCGTCTCCGGGAGAATGTGGTCGCTGTTCCGTTTCAAAGTGTGACGACGCGGCTGCCGAAGGGGAAGAGCAAGCCGGCGGAGGTGGTCTTTGTGGTCGAAGACGGCGAGGCAAAAATGGCGCCGGTGGAGCGGGGAATTAGCGATGACAATTATATCGAAATCACCTCTGGCCTCGACGCCGGCCAACGTGTGGTTTCGGGAAGCTACAAGGCGATTGCCGAAGACCTTGAGGAGGGCAGGAAAGTCAAAGCGCGGGGCGGCGGCAAGGGAAACGCGACCGCAGGCGGAAAGAAGCCATGAGCCTCATTGAGGTGAAGCGCCTTTCAAAGGTCTATTATATGGGCGAGGAGACCGTTCATGCCCTCCGCGATGTTTCCTTGACGATTGAGAAGGGCGAGTATGCGGCGATCATGGGGCCTTCGGGTTCTGGAAAGTCCACCTTGATGAATCTGTTAGGGTGTTTGGATTCTCCAAGCGGCGGGGAGTTCCAATTCAACGGGGTTGAAGTCAGTGAGATGGACGACAACGAACTGGCGGACATCCGCAATCGCGAAGTCGGTTTTGTGTTTCAAACCTTCAACTTGCTGGCGCGGGCGACTGCCTTGCGCAATGTGGAGCTTCCGCTGATTTATGCGGGAATGACCGGCAGCACGCGGCGGGAGCGGGCCTTGGAAGTGTTGGAACAAGTGGGGTTGGCGGATCGAGTCGCGCACAAGCCGAATGAGCTTTCCGGCGGGCAGCGCCAGCGGGTGGCCATTGCGCGGGCGTTGGTGAACCGCCCCGCCCTCATCCTTGCCGATGAACCGACGGGGAATCTGGACTCGAAGACGGGCATCGAGATCATGGCTTTGTTCGAAGAGCTTTCCCGCCGAGGCAACACCCTCCTCGTCGTGACGCACGAGGAGGAGGTGTCCCGCTATGCGCGGCGCGTTATTCGGATTCGGGATGGTTTGATTGCGGGCGACGAGGTGATTTGGCCAGGGAAGCAGGTTCAGGCTATTGACCGAATGGAGCAGTGGTTTTCAAAACTTCCCGCAGACTCAGGCGAACCGAAGGGGAAGGATGAGACTGAGCTGTGAGCTGGCTGAGTCCGTCCGCATATCCTGGGCGGCGATTGGCGAGAATAAGCTCCGGTCGGCTTTGACGACTTTGGGCATTGTGATTGGGGTGGCGACGGTGAGTTTGATGGGGAGTGCTATCGCCGGGTTAAAGCGGACTTTTGAAGACAGTTTATCCTTGATGGGAACCGATGTTTTGTTTGTGGAAAAGTTCGATTGGATTTCCGACGAGTCCTGGCGAGAAACGCGCAACCGCCGCAATATCACGCTCCGCGATGCGAAGCGGCTGAAGCAGGAATTGACTTCGGCTTTGGCGGTTTCGGTGGAAGCGCGGAGCCATGGTGATGTCGCCTACGAAGAGCGGTCGGCTTCCTCTGTTCCGATTATCGGCGGCAATGAAAGCACGGCGTTGGTGCGCGGGTTTTTGCTGTCGGCCGGGCGCTATTTCACAGAGGCGGATGTGGGAGGCTCGCGGCCGGTTTGTGTTCTGGGCTTCTCGCTGGCCGCGAAGCTGTTTCCCCGCTCCAGCCCTTTGGGGAGGAGAATCCGAATTCGCGGCAAGAAGTTTGAAGTTGTCGGCGTGCTGGAGAAGTTGGGCGGGTTTCTGTTCGAGGATATGGACAACCAGGTCATTGTGCCCATCGCTTGTCTGGTTGCTGATATGGTCTGGAATCCGACCGTTTCGATCGGCGTGAAAGCGGCCGGCACGGAGCTGTTGGACGACGCCCGCATCGAGACACGGGGGATCATGCGGAAGATTCGGCGGCTGGCGCCCAGCGAGAAAGATGACTTCGCGATTAACCAGCAGAGCAAGTTGATAGAAGAGTTTTTGAAGGCCGGGGGCGCCATTGCCGCCGGCGGGCTGTTGATTACGGGGCTGAGCTTGCTGGTTGGGGGCATTGGCATTATGAATGTTATGTTTGTTTCGGTTTTGGAGCGCACTCAGGAGATCGGTCTCCGTAAAGCCTTGGGGGCTCGGCCGCGGACGATTTTGATTCAGTTTTTGCTGGAAGCCGCGTTCATCTGTTTGTTCGGCGGCTTGTTGGGTTTGGCGCTGACGTATCCGGCGACGCTGTTGTTGCAGCGGGCCTTTCCGGCAACTTTGGCCTGGCCTGTGGTGGTGGCTGCGTTGACGGTTTCCATTCTGACGGGTTTGGTTTCCGGTTATTTGCCGGCGCATCGGGCGGCCAAGTTAAATCCGGTGGATGCCTTGCGGCAGGAGTAGGCAGGATGTCGGCGGCGGAGATTAAGGAGAGTTTCGTGATGGCGTTGGACTCTTTGCGGGCCAACAAAGTGCGTTCGGCGCTCACCTTGTTGGGGATTCTCGTCGGCGTCTTTTCGATCATCGTGGTGATGACGGCGATTCGTGTGATGCAAGACAGCGTGGAGTCCAGCCTGAGCCAATTGGGAGTGAATACGTTTCGAATTCAAAAGTGGGGGGCGAGCATCACGGTGGGCGAGATGGAGAAACGGGATTGGCGACGGCGGAAAGACCTGACTTACGAACAGGCGCAGGCGTTAATCGAGCGGTTGACTCTGGCCCAATATGTCGGCGTTGTCGAGCAGTTTTGGCGAGCGGAAGCCTTATCCGAATATGGCATGACGAATCCGGACGTTCTCTTGCACGGGGCGACGCCCGGCAGCTTTCCGGGGATGAATTGGAACATTGCCCAAGGGCGGGCTTTGCTGGATACGGACTTGGACCGCCACCGCCGCGTTTGCGTTCTCGGCGCACCGGTGGCCGCAAAGCTCTTTCCCTTCGGCTCCGCAGTGGGGCAGTCGATTAAGTATCACGGCATTACCTACACCGTCGCGGGGGTGTTGGAGGACTTGGGGGCTGCGTTTTGGGGGGAGCAAGGCAACTTCGTGTTGATCCCGTTGACGACGGGTCTCGACCGCTACGGCCGGCATCGGCGAAGTTTGGATGTGGTGGTGCAAGCGCCGAATCAGGTGGCGTTTGAAGAAGTGCAGGCGCAAGCGCGGGGGATTTTACGAACCGTCCGCCAAGTGCCGCCGGGAGGGAAAGACGACTTTGATTTCATGTCGAACGATTCGCTGATTGCTCAATCTCGCTCGGTAACTCTGGCGATACGGGCGGGAGCAGCAGCGGTGAGTTCGATTGCTCTGGTTGTGGCCGGCATCGGCATTATGAACATCATGCTGGTTTCTGTAACCGAGCGCACGCGGGAAATCGGCGTTCGCCGGGCGGTCGGCGCCAGGCGGCGGAATATCCTGCTGCAGTTCATCATCGAGTCAGTGGTGTTGTGCCAAACCGGTGGCGTTGCAGGCGTGGTTCTGGGAATTGCCGGCGGCAACTTGGTTTCTGTTTTCACGGAGCTGCCGCCCAGCATCCCTTTGGATTGGGCGCTTTACGGCGTTTTGATTTGTTCCGCTGTCGGGATTGTGTTCGGCACTTATCCCGCTTATAAGGCAGCCTGTGTGGATCCCATCAAAGCTCTGCACTACGAGTAGCCTGAAGCCGGCGACTTTTTCTCTTGCTTGCTTCCTGTTGAAAATGCGTTTCTTTTTGTTGCCATGATTCAGCGCGATTACTTGATGCGGATGATTCAGGAGTTCATCAAAATGTTGATGATCTTACTGGAGGCGAAAGAGTCAGGGGATTGGAAAGCGGTGGAGAAGAATCTTGACCGGGCGGCGCAGGAGTTTCTGGGCTTGGATCGAGAGGCGGTTTGCCGTTTAGATGCGGCAGCGCTAAAGCCCTTGCTGATCGATACGGGACCCACACACGAATACAAAATCCGCGCGCAAATCATGTCGCGGATTTTAACGGAATCCGCTGAGTTGGCCGCTCGGCAGGGAGACGGCGATCGCAGCCGAGCGCTTTTCCTCAAAACGCTCAACCTGCTGTTGGACACTCTTCAGGCGGCCGAGCCTGTGGAGATTCTGGAGTTCACCCCGCGTGTTGAAGGGATTGTTGAGAAGCTGAGGGCGACGGCTTTGCCGCCGGCGACTTTGCTGGGCTTGATGCAGTATTACGAGCATCAAGAGGATTTTGCGCGGGCGGAGGATTGGTTGTTTCAGCTTTGCGAGTCGTCTCCGATGGATGGCGGGCTGGTGGCTTTGGGCGAGGAGTTTTATCGGCGTTTGTCGGCGCGGCCCGATTCGATATTGGTGGCGGGCGGTTTGCCTCGGGAAGAGGTGGAAACCGGGCAGGAGGCGTTTCGGCGGCAATGCGCTCTTCAGTCCCGGCCGGGTGCGTCGGGTCAGGATGCTTAACGGTTGCGCCGATAGTCCCAAGGCGGAAGGCGTTGGTTTTCCGGCAAATTCCACAGTCCCCGGCGGTTTTTCTTGGCTTGGGCTTCCACCGCCAGCAAGCGCTCTTTGGCGCTATATTGCCGATGGACCCAGGCGTGGCCTTCTTGAACTAGCGTTTGGTTGATCCATTGCCGGTTTTGATAGACGTGGGCGACGGTGCGCCCGTATCGGTCTTGGCCTGTTTCTCTGGCGGTGATGAGTTTGTGAAGCACTTGAGCGGAGAGGGCTTGTTTGGCTTTCTGCCCCCAGGCTTGTTTCAGTTCCGGGGCATCGATGCCGGCCAGCCGAATTTTCACTTGCTGCTTGTCTTGGGTGAGCAGGGTCAAGGTATCGCCATCGCTGACACCGATTACCCGCCCTGGCAGCCCGATCGTCGAATCCTTGCTTCCACTGCTACCCCACCACCATAAAAGCGCCAACGCCGCCAGACCGACAGCGAAGAGTTTCGGGAAATGACGCCAAATCAGAAGACGGCCGAAGAGCCGCAACAAAGGAGCGAGTGCCGAGCGCATGGGCGCCAGCTTAACGTGAATGGGAATCGAGTGCCACCGGAAATTGCCGCCGCCCGCAAATTATTCTTTCGCAATAACCATTTATGGGCTTTGATGGTTTTGAAGGGCGATTTCGTTCGGGACATATAGATGGACAGGAGGCACAGGATTGGATTTTTTGTTAAGCGGGTGGCGGTCAAAGGGTCGAGTGCATGCGCGTCACCCTGTTAAGCCCGTAAGTATTTATCGCGTATTCTTTTGTGGACATTCGGGAAAAACCTTTTTAGGTTATTTACTTTTTCTTTCGATGAGCGAATGGTCCGGGCGTTGTGCTGGAATTGTTTGGCCGTTGGGAGCGTATCAATCAGGGGTTCAATGAGTCAATCGGGCGAAGGGGAGCGAAACGAATTGCCGGGGCAGTCTTGGCGGCGAGGCTTTTGGAGTTTGTTTGTGACGCAATTCCAGGGGGCGTTCAGCGACAATGCCTTCAAGTGGCTGGTGTTATTTCTCGTGATGGCGGCGGCGGCGGAAGAGGGCGCGACAAAGGAGACAGTGCGGAAAGAGATAGACGCGCTGGCGCCAATCATCGGCGCGGTGTTTGCCTTGCCTTTCATTTTATTTTCCATGTTCGGGGGAATGCTGGCGGATCGATACAGCAAACGCACAATCGCTGTTTCGACCAAAGTGGCGGAAGTCGGCATCATGTCGCTGGCTTTGATGGGGCTGGCCGGCGGGTTCGTCCCCTTGTTGGTTGTGGTTGTGTTTCTGATGAGCACGCAAAGCGCCTTTTTCGGCCCGACGAAATACGGTCTGCTTCCCGAAATTTTGCCGGAGTCGCGACTTTCCTGGGGAAACGGCTTTCTACAAATGGGCACTTTTGTGGCGATCATTTTGGGGACACTCGTTGCCGGTTGGCTTTCCGACCGCTTTGGCTCTGCTTCTTGGGTTTGCGGGGTGGTGTTGGTGGCGCTGGCTGGGTGCGGTCTCATAGCGAGTTTGGGAATCAGCAAAGTACCGGCGGCTAATCCGCGCCGGCGGGCTCGTTGGTGTTGGCCGGCGTTGCGGAAGCGGGTGAGGTTGCTTCGGAAAGATCGTCTCTTGTTTTTCGCCATTACGGGGGACGTCTATTTTTGGTTTTTGGGCGCCTTGATGCAGTTGGCTATTCTCTTTTATGGCAAGGAAACGCTGCAGCTTTCCGACAGCAAAGTTGGTTACTTGCAGGGCGCTTTGGCGGTGGGGATCGGCGTCGGAAGCCTGGCGGCAGGTTATCTTTCGCGGGGCAAGATCGAAATCCGGCTGACGCCTTTGGGCGGTTTCGGAATAACGGCCTGCTGCTTTGTGTTGTCCCTGCCCAATGCCGATTTTCCGCGCGTACTTTGGAATCTGATCGGCCTCGGTTTTTTCGCCGGGTTCTTCGTGGTGCCTCTCGCCGCTACGATCCAACACCGCCCCAACCCGCGGGAAAAAGGCTCCGTCATTGCCGTCAGTTCCGTCTTT
Organism: uncultured Pedosphaera sp.; assembly: GCA_965214825.1. Lineage (GTDB taxonomy): Bacteria > Verrucomicrobiota > Verrucomicrobiia > Limisphaerales > AAA164-E04 > UBA2970. The sequence goes on along the minus strand of OZ243981.1, from coordinate 2,929,109 downwards.
GCCTTCAGCGGCGTGTTCGCTGCGTCGGTCGTTTATTATCTCTGCAAGTGGGTGGGACTCGGCTACTTGCAAGTCTTTTTTGCCTGCGGTCTGGCAACATCTTTCATTAGCGGCTGTGCCCTCTGGTTGCTTCGCAAATGGCGTAGCCTTTAATATCCGCCGCGCCGTTCCATACTGGTTCTATAATTGATTCCATGTCCTTGTAAAACTGCGCAACGAAACAATCTCGGCGAACTTATATTGGATGTGGAGCTTTTTCATCCGGCATCTTTATTATCGCGGACGCTTGGGTCGCCGGCTGTTATTGCAAAGTCCATCGCGGTGAACATTGTCGGCAGCGGATGTTTTGGGTGTGGGGCGGGCAAAGCGCTTGCCAAAGACGTTTGAATCTGGCTGAATGGCTTCCGCATCTATGAAAAGTATATCCTTTGTTTTTGTCGGGTTGTGGCTGGGTTTGGCCGGTTTGTTGATGGGCGAACCACCGAATGTTGTGCTGGTGCTTACGGACGATCAAGGTTACGGCGACCTTTCTTGCCACGGCAATCCGCGGTTGAAGACGCCTCACCTGGACCGGCTGCACGCAGAGAGCGTTCGATGGACGGATTATCATGTGTCGCCGACGTGTTCGCCGACTCGTGCCGCGTTGCTCACCGGGCATTGGAGCAACCGGACGGGTGTTTGGCACACGATCATGGGGCGTTCCCTGCTGCGTGCTGGCGAGACGACTCTCGGCACCGTCTTCGGCAATGCGGGCTATGCGACGGGGATGTTCGGCAAATGGCACTTGGGCGACAATTATCCCTACCGTCCGGAAGACCGGGGGTTTCAAGAAACACTCCGGCACGGCGGCGGCGGCGTCGGGCAAACGCCCGACTATTGGGACAATGCCTACTTTGACGGCAGCTATTGGCGCAGCGGAACCCCGGAACCCGTGAAAGGATTTTGCACCGATGTCTTTTTCGACGCCGCCATCCAATTCATCGAAGCGCAGAAAGAAAAAGGCCGCCCTTTCTTCGTCTATTTATGCACCAACGCGCCCCACGGCCCGATGCACGCGCCGCCGGAAAGCAGCCGCCCCTATCAGGACCTCGGGGATCATCTGGCGAACTTTTACGGAATGATCGCTAACATCGACGATAATGTTGGGCGCCTGCGCCGTCATTTGCAGGAAAGCGGCTTGACCGAAAACACGATTTTCATCTTCACGACCGACAACGGCACTTCCTCCGGCGAGAAAATCTTCAACGCCGGAATGCGTGGCAAAAAGGGCAGCGAATACGACGGCGGCCATCGAGTGCCGTTTTTCCTCCATTGGCCAAAGGGCGGGCTGGCCGGCGGGCGTGATATGCCGGCGCTCGCCGCGCATGTAGACGTCGCCCCCACGCTGATGGATCTCTGCGAAATTCCCACGCCAAAGGCCGTAAAGTTTGACGGCATGAGCTTACGCCCGCTCCTGTTCCGCCAGCCGGAAGACGATTGGCCTGACCGAATTCTTGTGACGGATTCGCAGCGGGTGCGCGACCCGATTCAATGGCGAAAGAGCTGCGTGATGACCGCCCAATACCGGCTCATCAACGGCAAAGAGTTGTACGACATCCACTCGGATCCCGGACAACGCAAGGACCTTGCTGCCACCCATCCCGCAGTGGCGGCGCGGTTGCGGGATTTTTACGAGAAGTGGTGGGCAGAGTTGGCGCCGACTTTTTCCCAAACCACCGAAATCTACCTGGGGCATCCCCAAGCTCGCAACGTTCGATTGACCTGCCACGATTGGATTGCCGCCGGCAGCACGCCGTGGAATCAAAGAGCCATCCGAAACGCCGAACGCCGTCCAAACTTCACCGGATTCTGGGCGGTGAGAGTGATCGAGCCAGGAGATTACGAAGTGGAACTGCGGCGTTGGCCGCGCGAGATCGACCGTCCAATTGTCGCCGACCTGCCGGCGGGCGCGAACGTTCCCGGAGCGACGCCCTTTCGCGCCGTCCCGGGCAAGGCGTTTCCGGCCACGGCAGCTTTGTTGACGCTCGACGGGCGGACTTTGGAGAAGCCCGTCAAAGCTGGCGATACAGCAGTGACCTTTCGCTTGCCGCTCCGGCCAGGCAAGGACGAGCTTTGGGCGAAGTTCAAAGACGTCGACGGCAACGAGATGGGCGCCTTTTATGCATATGTGCGGAAGCGGTGAGGGGGAGGCCGGCGCCGGGCGAATCACCGGGGAGGCAGTTGGACATCGAGTTTCTTTTCGTAGCCTTTGTGCCAGATTTGAACCCAAAGCTTGCGGAGGCCGGAACGCCCGACATGGCCGTCGGTGTAGGCGATGTTGATGCCCAGGTTGTGGCGGTCCACGAAGAAGCGGTGCATGCCTTGGGTGTGGTCTTCTCCCCTGTAATTGCTCGGCGGAGTGTCTGTTGACCGCGGCCAGGCGTCCACCCAGTTACCGTCGCCATACATAGGCACTTCGGCATTGGCTTTGAAATACAGTCCCCAGTAATAGTCGGCCAATGCTGCCGGTTGACGCCCTCCGGGTTCGTAGTAGCTGCCTTTGGGCCATTGCATCCAGGAGTTGACGGTGTAGCTGCCTTCCGCTCTGCTTTTTCCGAAGTTGCCCCATTGAAAGCCCCAGTTGCGTCGGTTAGCGCCTGGGCCGTTGTCTCTAGCGCGCTCTTTGATGGAAGGGCAAACGATGATCTTCATTGAGCCTTCATAAGCCGCTTGGGGATCGTCGGCGTATCGGTTGTCGCCCATATACGGAGCGATGATGTGAAACCAGTAGGGCGCATTTGGGCCAAGAACTGGAATCACTTTGTCTTCGTTGTCGTCGGCATACATAATGGTGGCCAAGCCTAGTTGTTTGAGATTCGAAGTGCAGTGGATGGCTTTGGTTTTAGCTTTTGCCTTGCCGAGTGCGGGCAATAACATGCCGGCCAGAATGGCAATGATGGCGATGACTACCAGAAGTTCAATCAGTGTGAAACCGCTGCGCGTCTTGGATGAGGGGTTCATGCCGCATTGTAGAGCTGTTGCAAGGGAGAATGTCAAGTTGCAATGGGCGGCGATTTTCGTCTTGCTGGGGAGGGGGGTCGCTTGCGAAATGTGGCGGCACCGGCGGGCGTTTCTGAGTTGGAGGATTTGATGAAGAAGCGAGCGAGGATGTTTTGTTTGTTGGCGGTGTGTTGGGCGACGGTCAGCGGTTGGGCGGATCCGAAGGCCAGCTATCGGGAATGGCAAATTTATCACGGCGATTACGGCGGGAGCCATTATTCGGCTTTGACACAGATTAACCGTTCCAATGTGTCCCGCCTGAAGCCGGCATGGATTTGGCGGGCGGGGGAGTTGGGCCGCACGATTGAGTGCAATCCGATTGTCATTAACGGAGTGGTTTATCTGACCACGCCCCGGCTGCATTGCGCTGCGTTGGATGGCAAGACGGGGCGGTTGTTGTGGCGGTTCAATCCCTGGATGGCTGAGGGCGGAAGCGGGGGCGGCGTTAATCGGGGCGTGGCGTATTGGACGGACGGGAAGGGGGATCGGCGCATTTTTCATTCGGCAGGAGATTATCTCTACGCCTTGGACGCCGGGACGGGAGAACTGGTGGCGTCTTTCGGTGATGGGGGGCGGATTAGCCATCGGGAGGGTTTGGACACGGACGCGTTTTTTTTGTCGGTGGGGAATACTACTCCGGGAATGGTTTGGCAGAATCTGCTGATTTTGGGTTCCAGCACGGGCGAAGGTCCCCAGCCTTGCGCTCCGGGACATATCCGGGCTTTTGATGTGCGGACGGGGGAACGGCGGTGGATTTTTCACACCATCCCACATCCGGGCGAGTTTGGTTATGAGACTTGGGGCACCGAATCGTGGAAGGAAGTGGGCAGCGCTAATGTTTGGGGCGGCTTCACGCTGGACGCGGCACGGGGGATTGTGTTTGCAGGGACGGGGTCGCCGGCATATGATAAGTGGGGCGGGAATCGGCCCGGCGACGGTTTGTTCGGGAATTGCACTTTGGCGCTGGATGCGGCCACTGGCAAACGCCTCTGGCATTTTCAGGCCGTGCATCATGATCTTTGGGATTTTGACTTGCCGTGCCCGCCCGTTTTGGCGCGTTTGGAGCAGGACGGGGAATTGCGGGACGCCGTTGTGCAGCCGACCAAGATGGGGCATCTTTTTGTCTTGGATCGGGAAACGGGCGAACCGCTTTACCCGGTGAAAGAGCTGCCGGTGCCGGCGTCCGAGATGCCGGGCGAGGTGAGTTCGCCGACGCAGCCGTTCCCGCCGCCGGCCTTTCGCCTGGCAATGACCCATATGGACGCCAGCCATATGACCGACCTCAACCCGGCGGCGAGGGCAAAGGTGTTGGCGGACTTGAAGGACATGGTTGCCGGTGGGATGTTCACGCCGCCCGGGTTCAAAAAATCCGTGCAGCTTCCGCAATTCAACGGGGGTTGCGAGTGGGGCGGCGCCGCGTTTGATCCAGAAACGAACACCGTGATCGTCAACGTCAGCAACGAGGCGGAATACACCTCGATGGTTCCCGCAAAGCCACAGGACAACATGTCTCTGCATCGCTTGGGGCAGCGCGTTTATCAGAGCGTTTGCGCCTTTTGCCACGGCCTCGGTTCTCCGGCAAACCCGACTTCACCGTCGTTGAAAGATGTCGCTTCGCGCCTTTCCAAAGCCCAGGTTTTGGAACTGATGCAAACCGGCCGAGGGCAGATGCCGTCGTTTGCGTCCTTCAGCGATTTGGAGCGGCGGTCTGTGTTGGCGTTCTTGTTCGGCGAAGGGCGGGAGGAGATGGTTGCGGCCAAAGGCTTGGACTTGCGTTACGCCGGCCAATCGCCGGTGGTGGCGACTGGGCACCATGAATGGCGGGACTCCGAAGGTTTTCCCGTGAACAAGCGTCCGTGGGGAACGCTCAATGCAGTGGACTTGAACACAGGGCAGCTCCGCTGGCAAGTGCCGTTGGGCACTTATCCGAAGTTGGAGGCGAGAGGAGAGCCGCCGACCGGCACCTTCAACATCGGCGGGCCGGTGGTCACCAAGGGTGGTTTGGTGTTCATCGGCGCGGCCATGGATGAGCGTTTTCATGCCTACAACAAGGACACGGGCGAATTACTGTGGGAGTATCAGATGGAGTTTGGAGGCTATGCCACGCCGGCGATTTATGAAATTGAAGGGCGCCAATATGTGCTGATTGCGGCAGGGGGCGGGGGCAAGCCCGGAACGCCGCGCGGCGACGCTTACTATTGCTTTGCATTGCCAGAATAGACCGGGCGGGCAGTGAATGGCTTCAGGCCTTCTTTTCCAGAGTGTCCAGAGGTGCGCGGTTTCGGATGGCGCATATGATGCGCTCTTCGCGCCGTTTCATGGCATTCCGCGTTTGCGGCGTCCGGTCGTCGCAGCCTTTCAAGTGGAGAAGGGCGTGGACGTGGTAGCGGATGAGTTCTTCTTGCCAGGAGGTGCGGAAGGCTGCGGCTTGTTCCCGTGCCACGGCCGGGCAGATGAAGATTTCCGCCAGCATGAGGATGCGGTTTGGGTCTTCCGCCAGGTCGAAGGCGAGGACGTCGGTCGGGCCTTCGTGGTTCAGAAACTGGCGGTTTAGCTCGGCCATGCGGCGTTTGGAGACCAGATGGAAGCAGCATTCTCCTTTGAAGGCCGGGAACTCGGTTTGGATGAGGTTTTCGATGATGTCGCGGAGGATGGCGTTGTTGATGCGGCAGTCCCGCTGGGTGTTTTTGAAGGTAGTTTTCAACAGGGCGGGCAGTCGGGGTTTGGGTTTTTCGCGCGGGGAGGGGGCGGTTCGTTGTCTGGGGAAGGATCGGTTTTTCGGTGTTCTTCGTAGGCGGCGATGATTTTTTTGACCAGGGGATGGCGGATGACGTCTTGTTTATGGAACTCCACGATGGCAATATCGTGGATTCGTTTGAGGGCGGTTTGGGCTTCTTTGATCCCTGAGGGTTTTTGCGGCGGCAGGTCGATTTGAGTGGGGTCTCCGGTCACGACGGTTCGGGAGTTTATTCCCAGCCGGGTGAGGAACATAAACATTTGCTCGGCGGTGGCGTTTTGCGCTTCATCGAGGATGATGAAGGAGTGGTTGAGCGTGCGGCCGCGCATGTAGGCGAGAGGGGCGATTTCGATGGTGCCGCGGTCGATGTGTTTTTGGATTTCCTCGGCAGGGAGCATGTCGTGCAGGGCGTCGTGAAGCGGGCGCAGGTAGGGCGCGAGTTTTTCGTCGAGATCGCCCGGCAGGAATCCCAGCGCTTCTCCGGCTTCGACGGCGGGGCGGGTCAAGATAATGCGGGCGACGGTGTTGGCTTTGAGGCAGGAGACGGCCATGGCCATGGCCAGGTAGGTTTTCCCTGTCCCGGCTGGGCCGATGCCGAAGGTCAGGGCGCATCTTCGAATTGCTTCCAGGTAAGCCTTTTGGCCGGCTGTCTTTGGGGAGATGGGCGCTTTGCGAGGCGAGGTTTGGATGCGGTCTTCCAGTAGTTGCCGCAGGGTTTCGGCGCCGTGTTCTTTGAGGATGGTGAGGGATTGCGCGAATTCTTGATTGCGAATGGGCATTCCTGCTCGGAGGGCGGATTCAATCAGCTCGAAGAGTTTTTGGACTCGGGCAATGGATTGGTCATTGCCGTCGAGTTTGATCCAGCCGTCGCGGCAGGTAGCTTTGACGCCGAGTTCTTGCTCGATGGTTTGCAGGTTTTTAGGTTCGTTATTGAAAAGTTGTTGCGCTTGCCGGGCGCTTTCAAAGTGAAGGGTTTGGACCGCCATTCTGTTGATGGGGAAATCAGGCGTGTTTCGGGAATGCGTCGCGGAGTTTGGAAGCTGTTTCCTGCAGCGCTTCCGGGACGACTCCGGTGTTGGCGATGACGGGCATGAAGTTGGAGTCACCATTCCAGCGGGGAACGACATGGTAATGCAGATGCCCTTCGATGCCAGCGCCGGCCACTTTGCCAAGGTTCAAGCCGATGTTGAAGCCGTCGGGACGCATCACGGCCTTGAGCGTCCGAATGCAGCGGCGCGTCAGCAACATCAGTTCTGCCAGTGCCGTTTCGTCCAAATCGTCCAAATCAGCAGCTTCCCGGTAAGGCGTCACCAGAAGATGCCCGCCGTTATACGGATAGCGGTTCATCAAGACAAAACAGTGCCGATCGCGGTGGATGACCAGGTTGCCGATGTCGTCGCCACTTCGAGCGATGCGAGCAAACAACGACTCGCCGCCGGCCTGAGGCTTGGGCGACAAGATGTAGTCAATCCGCCACGGAGCGTGAAGACTTTCCATGCCCGTGATTCTGATGACACATTCGGGAAAAGTCAAAAGTTAGCGGCCACAGAATGTCCGCAGGGCAATTTTTTGCATCGACAAAAACCGCAGTTTCTGGTTTGACTAGCCTTCCGTGCGGGTTACCCCAAAAAGGGCATTACCCCTTGGCATCCGGGCAGTGGAATGAGAAACAAACGAAAAATCAAAGCAAATAAACCGGTGAAGAGCCGCGCGGCAAAAAAGCAGGCTGCCGTCTCGCTTCCCGAAGAAAAGCCTCCAAAAACCCGTTTTTTCCGGAAATTCGATTGGATGATTGCGGGGGCGACAGGGCTTTTTGTGTTTCTGGGCTATTTTTACACCTTGGCGCCGGATGTTACTCTGGAAGACAGCGGCGAGCTGGCTGTCGCCTCGTATTACGCCGGCGTGCCACATCCGCCCGGCTACCCGGTCTGGACCCTTTATACCTGGCTGTTTACAGTCTTGGTTCCGTTTTCAAATATCGCCTTTCGGGTGGCCTTAGCTTCGGCCTTCGCGGGCGCGTGCAGCTGCGGCCTTCTCGCCCTCATAGTGTCGCGGGGAAGCACCATGATGATCCGAGGGATGGCAACGTTCAAGGGCATTGACGAGCGAACGGAAAGAGCCATATCCGGTGTCTCCGGTTGGGCAGCGGGAATGCTCTTGGGGTTCAATGGGTTCATGTGGTCCCAAGCTGTGATTGTGGAAGTTTATACCCTCAGCGTGCTGTCCCTGATGGGCGTCTTCGTTTGTTTGATGCGGTGGATATATATTCCGGCAGAGCGGAAATATCTCTACTGGGCGTTCTTTCTCTTTGGAATTTGTTTTAACAACCATCAAAGTTTGGTGGTGGTGGCGATTGGCCTGGAGGTTGCTGTTGCGGCGGCAAATCCGCGCATGGGGCGATGCTTGTTTTTAGGAAATTTCATCGTTTACGTACTAGGACTTATATTAAAATGGAACGGTGTCATTACAGCGTTTGACAACAATTTGCCACTGTTCGTCATCTATAATTTAGTCGGTTCCGGTTCCATCGCCGCTTATATGATATTGGGTTTGCGAACACGCGATGCATCGATTGACTGGAAGCCGGCGGTGTTGATGCTTCTATGTTTTTTAGCCGGCCTCTCTTTCTATTTGTATATGCCTTTGGCCTCATCCACCAATCCTCCGATGAACTGGGGCTATCCGCGGACTTGGGAAGGGTTTAAGCACGCCTTCTCCCGTGGGCAGTACGAACAGCCCAACCCAACGAATGAGCTGTTTGTTTTCGTGCAGCAAATATGGACATACACAAAGGCAGCAGGGCGGGAGTTCAATCCAATTATGTTGCTTGTGGCATTGGCGCCGTTTGGTTTTTTTCGGCGGATGGAACGGCGAGAACGTGCGTGGATGACAGGGCTTGCCGGGATTTTCTTTTGTCTGGCCGTCATCCTTCTGATTCTCTTGAACCCACCTCCGGACCGGCAGAGCCAAGAGCTGAACCGCGTGTTCTTTTTGCCGTCACATGCTGTCATCGCCATCTGGGCAGGGTATGGGTTGAGTTTGATTGCGGCGCTTCTGGTGGCGCGTTACCGGGAGTTCCGGGTGCACAGTTTGGCTGGGGGGGCGGCGGCATTGGGCATTGCGCTTTATTTATGGGCTTCCTTGGAACGTGTGCATCCGCTGGATCGCTTTACTGCTGTTTACCTTGTCATATGCACCGGTGTTTTTCTAGCCGGCTTGATCGTTTGCAAATCCAAAGTTCCTTTGCAGCTGATGTTAGCCGTATTTTTTATGTTGCCGCTGCATTCCATGTTTGCCCATTGGTGGGAGAATGAGAAGCGGGGGCACCTCTACGGTTATTGGTTTGGGCATGATATGTTCGAGCCGCCTTTTGATATTTACCCCTCGATGCCGAAGAATGCCATTCTCTTTGGCGGCACGGATCCGGGACGGTTCAACCCTACTTATATGATCTTTTGCGAAAGTTTTATTCCGCCGTCCAAAAAACCACGCGATCCCGATTTCGACCGGCGGGATGTTTATTTAATCACGCAGAACGCTCTCGCAGACAAGACTTATCTTGATTATATCCGCGCCCACTATTATCGAAGTGCGCAGAAGGACCCGCCGTTCTTTCAAGAAATGTTGCGTTCCAAGAAGTCGAAAACACTGGGAACTACCAATAGATTGGCTCGTTGGACAGTGCCGTTGGACCGCGCGATGACCTCTTTTGGTGCCTGGGTCGAAGCGTCGCGCCGGAAAAAGGGACTTTATCCCGAAACCGAAATCTATACTCCATCCTCTACCCCATCCCAATTGGATTTTGATGATTACGAAGCTGCTATAATGGAGGCGTCAAAAACCAATACTGTCGAACTCAAAGGCATTGAGGGGGTGATGGCGATTAACGCGATCTTGGCAAGGAGGATTTTCGATAAGAATCCGGATCACGAATTTTATATTGAAGAGAGTTTTCAGTTGGATTGGATGTTTCCTTATATGGCGCCTTACGGTATCATCCTCAAGTTGAACCGGCAGCCGGTTGCAGCCATCACTGAGGAGATGATGGATCGGGATCGAAAATTTTGGCGACAGTATATGAAGCGGTTGATCGGGGATTGGATTACTCCGGAGACGACGGTCGAAGAGTTGGTGGATTTTGCAAGAAAGGTTTATCTCCGGGGCGACTTGAAAGACTATCAAGGAGACCCGAAGTTTCTGAGGGAGAGTTGGGCGCAGAAAGCTTTTTCAAAATTGCGGAGCGCCATCGCGGGAGTTTACGCTTATCGGTTCTCTCCGAAGTGTCCGAAGGAACTTCGCCCGAAGACCCGAGCCGAAGAGCAGCGGCTGTTGGCGGAGGCTGATTTTGCTTTTCGACAGGCATATGCTCTTTGTCCTTATAGTGGGGAGACGCTTCACCGGTATTCGAATCTTTTATTGGCCGTCAACCGCGTGGACGACGCTATTCTGTTGGCGGAACTCTGGATTGAATTCGATCGGGAAAATAAGGGAGCTCGGAGTCTGCTTTCCCAACTGTATCAGAACAAGCAGAGGTTGGAAGCGGCACAGCAGTTACAGGAAGAAACGGCGCAGTTAGAACAACAATACAATCAGAACCCTGCAGATATTGATGCCGTTTTCGAACTGATTCCGAAATATCTCCAGCTGAATCAAAAGGGCAAGGCATTGCAATTGCTGAAAGCGATTGTCAACGATGAAAACGCTTCGGTCGAGGCGCTGCTTTTGACCTCCTCGATTTATAAGCAGTTGAAATTATATCCGGATTTGGAGGCGACGCTGCTCAGACTCGTCGAGCGTAGGCCGGGTGTTCCTGAAATTTGGTATGATTTGGCGGTTGCGCAAGTGGCGCTGAAAAAGAATTCCGAAGCGGTTGGGAACTTGGGGCGGGCGATTGCACTGGATCGACAGCGCCCCCTTGTTCCGGAAGGCGAGTCGCTTTTGCAGCGGGCGCAGAAGGACGACCAATTCAATGGGATCCGGTTATTGCCTGCGTATCAGCAACTGATCGCCGGGCAGCAATAAATTCGCTGTTCATCGTTTGGTTCTCGGCGGCTAAACGCCGATGTTTTCCATGAACGCATAGCAGAGCATGTGGCAAATTCCCATCTGGGCGTCTTCCACTTTGCCGTAGTGTTCGGAGTGGATGACTACAGCTTCTTGGGCCAGCGTTGCCAGAGTCCCTCGCCTGGCGCCGACCAGGGCGACGGTTTGCAATTCGTGGTCATTGGCCCAAGCAATCGCTTTAACTACGTTGGGCGAGTTGCCGCTGACGCTCAGCGCGAACGCGATGTCCTTCGGCTCGGCGTAGTTTTCAAGCTGCCGCCGGAAGATGTCTTCGTAGGCGTAGTCGTTGCCGATGGCTGTCATCCAGCTTGTGTTGTCGTTGAGCGAGAGGATTTTGAATCGTTTGCCCAAGGCATCGGAAGCGCCTTTGCCGAGGTCAGTTGCGAAGTGCGAAGCGTTGGCCGCGCTGCCACCGTTTCCGAAAACGAAGATTCGGCGACCGGCCTTGTGTGCTTCTTTGAGGATACCTGCGATTTTGGCGACCTGGTTTTGATTGATTGAGTCGAGCGCCTGTTTCTGTTCGTTGATGTAGTTTTGAATCCACTGTTTCATGGCGCGGCATTCTGGACGCCAACGGGGGAGAATCGCAACAGCAAATCTGTCGACGATGAATGGCTGCCGGCGGAAGTGAATTCGACGAGGCTTGCCGTGCCTGCGACGAGGTGTTTAGCTGTTGCCCGTCCTGATTTATGCGATGAAAAAGTGGTTCTATGTTCTTGGTGTGTTTGCCGGCGCTTTGGCGGCTGGCAGGGCGGAGTTGTCGAGGCCGAATATTGTGGTGATTCTGGCGGATGATCTTGGGTTCGCCGATCTTGGCTGCTACGGCTCGGAAATCAAAACCCCGAATTTGGACCGGTTAGCGGGGGGCGGGCTTCGGTTTTCCCAGTTTTACAATACTGCCAAATGCCATTCTTCCCGTGTGTCCCTGTTGACGGGGCTTTACTGCGATCAGGCCGGAAGCAACTCGCTGAGCCGCGGCGCGACCATTGCGGAAGTGCTGCAGGGCGCGGGTTATTTCACGGCGATGGCCGGCAAGTGGCATCTTTCCCGCCAGCCGACGGATTTTGGCTTTCAGCGGTATTGGGGGCATTTGTCGGGGGCGTGCAATTTTTTCACGGGGGACAACACTTTTCGTTACAACGGAGAAGCATATGCTGTGCCGAAGATGTTGAACGGGCGGCCGTTTTACACGACATTTGCGATTGCGGATTTCGCGCTTGAATTTCTGGAGGAAGCCGTGTCGCAGGATCGCCCCTTCCTGCTTTATGCTGCGTTCAATGCGCCCCACTATCCGCTTCAGGCGCCGGAGCCGGCTGTGCGGCGATACGACGGCGTTTATGATCAAGGCTGGGACGAACTCCGCAAAGCCCGGCACCGGCGGCAGATCGATTCGGGGTTATTGCCGGCCAAATGGAAGCTCAGTCCGAGGCCGGATCATGTACCGGCATGGGATTCCTTGAACAAGGAAGAGCAGCAGTGGGAAGCGGACCGGATGGAGGTGTTCGCGGCAATGGTGGAGATTCTCGATGAGAACGTGGGACGCTTGATCGACTTTTTAGGGGAGAGGAAAATCCTCGACAACACGCTGGTGCTGTTTTGCTCGGACAACGGAGCATGCCCCTTTGAACGCACCAAAGGCCGCGATTTGAAGCCTTGGGATGCTCGATCCTGGTGGACTTACGACGCGAGTTGGGCGATGGCAGGCAACACGCCCTTCCGCCTCTACAAACAGAACCAGCATGAGGGCGGCATTGCTTCGCCGCTGGTTGTTCATTGGCCCAAAGGTTTGAAGACGGCGCCCGGAAGCATCACCCATCAACCGGCGCACTTGATTGATTTCATGGCGACGTTTCTCGACCTGACCGGCGCCGAATATCCCGCTCGAATCGGCAATCGGACAATCGACCCTTTGCAGGGCAAGTCGTTGCTGCCCATTTTCCGGGGACAATTGCGGGTGCTTCACCAGCGGCTTTATTTTCATTTCGGCACGGACCGCGCTTTGCGGGAGGGACAGTGGAAACTCGTTTCGGCCAAACTGGGCAAGTGGGAGCTGTATGACCTGGAAGCGGATAGAACGGAAACAAACGACTTGGCCGCAGAGCATCCGGAGCGAGTGAACCGCATGGCCGAGGAATGGTTCCGAATGGCGCGGGAAGTGGATCGGTTGGAGGGAAAACATCTGGCGCCAGTTCGTCCCAAACTAACCCGGCTGCACTTCCGCAAAGACACCGACAGCAAGTAACCCTTTCAAAACAACCAGCATGACGGCGGACGCAATCCTCAAAGAACTCGAATCCATGGGCAGCGAGCGCACAAAGAAGATGCTTATGAAAAATCACGGCGTGCGGGAACCGTGCTTCGGAGTGAAAATCGGCGACATGAAAAAAATCGTCAAACGGGTCCAGAAAGACTACCAACTCGCACTCGATCTTTATGCGACGGGCAACTACGACGCCATGTATCTTGCGGGCTTGATTGCGGATGATGCCCGCATGACCAAGCGCGATTTGCAACGGTGGGCGGGGCAGGCTTACGGCGGATCGTTGCCGTGTTCGACGGTGGCGGCAGTGGCAGCGCAAGGACGCTATGGTTGGGAAATGGGGTTGAAATGGATCGAGTCCAAAAAGGATTTTGTGGCACACGCCGGCTGGAGCACGCTTTCCTCTCTGGTCGCGCTGAAGGAAGATGCGGCGCTGGACTTGCCCCAGCTCACAACCTTGCTGGAGCGCGTGAAAAAAGACCTTCGTTCCGCGCCCGACATCGTCCGCTATGCGATGAACCATTTTGTGATTGCCGTAGGTTGTTATGTGAAGAGTTTGACGAAAACGGCCTTGAAAATCGGAGGAGCCATCGGGCCGGTCGAGGCGGATTTGGGCGACAATCAATGCCGCATTCCCTTTGCGCCGGATTACATCCGCAAGGTCGAGAAGCGGGGCACGATCGGCAAGAAGCGAAAAACGGTGAAATGTTAAAGCGGCTTGGCGCCGGCGGGCGCTCCCGAACCGCACTTTTCAATCTCGGCATTTTGCGGGTCATACCGGGACGGCAAGAACGGGGCATTTGGCGTGTTTTACAATTTGCTCAGTGGTGCTGCCGCGGAGGGCGTCCAGGAATCCGTGATGGCCTTCGGTGGCCATGACGATGAGGTCGCTATTCTGTGTTTCGCTAGCGTCGAGGATGTGTTCCACCACGTTGCCTTCCCGGGCGGAGCGTTCGATTGTCCAACCCGGATGGCTGGGGAGGTAAATGTCCGGCGCATCGGTTTCGGGGCCGACGAAGAGAAATTCAATCCGCACTTTGGCAACGGAGAACAGAGAGGCGATGGCTTCGGCAGCTTTTGCCGCCTTGCCGGGTCTCGGTTTTTGAGCGATTGGCGCCAGGATGTTGTTGAGGTGAACGCTACCGGTTTCTGCCGAAACAAAACCCCGGATTTGGCGAGGAACGAAGAGGGTCATGGTTTTCGTGTCGCGAGCGATGGCTTCGGATTTTGATTGCTGCCACCAGGCGGCCAAGCCGGTCCGTTGGTGGGTGGCCAGAACGATGAGGTTGCAGGGGTGTTGTTGGAGATAGGCGGCGATTTCGACGACAGGGTCTTTCCCACCGCGAAGCGCTTTTTTGACCTGCATTCCGGTGGCTTCCACCATTTCACGGGCGGCGTTTTCGGGAATACATTGCCAACGAGCCAACGTTTCCCGAATGTGCGGAAAATCCGACCAGTGAACTGAAGGACGGTCGTCGCTGACATGCAGCAAGGTGAGTTCCGACTTGCCGGCCAATCCCATCCGCAAGGCATGGGCGAAAGCGCCGTGGTCGCCGAGTGAAAAGTCGGTAGGGTGCATGATTTTGCGGAACATAAATGTTTGCATTGCAGGAGGATTTTACGGTTTGAGCGTTTGACCGCAAGATGCGAGTTATTTCGAGCGGGCGTTTTGCGGCAGCACAACACGTAGTCGGGAATGGGCAATGCGAACCTTTTCCAGATGGGGAACGGGCGGCAGCAATTTCTCCGCCAGCAAACCCGGCATTGCGGCGATTGTCGGCAATGCAGCCGAAAGCGAATGCTTATCTCACCGCAAACGGCGCACCTTGTAGTAACTTTGATCTTTTCTTGAGTGCAACCACACGGCCGTATTGGTTCTGGTCGCTACTATCTCTCCAGTTACCGGCTCCCATTTTGCAGTCGTCATGTTGGTCCGGCAATCCACCTGATACACGCCTCCCACAACCGCCGGCCAACGAATGGCCAAATAGTTGGTCCCGCTCTTCCACAAGTAAAGACGACTCAGCGGCGGCTCCAGTTGCGGCACATTCCCCGACACCAACAACAATTGATCCGTCATCGGCAAGCAGGTTGGTAGAAGTTGACCCCATTGGACTCGCTGGAAAAGTCAGTTCCGCTGGCACAGAGACATGCACATTGTAAACGCCGTTGGTGGGCGGATTCTCTATCACTACTTGCTCGACATTATCCACACGGTTGATCCCACGAGTCGCGGCATTTGTGGGGTTTAGCGGGTTCAACACCCACGGGAAATTGGTCACGTTCCCCGAGTCGCTTTCATACACCAGGCGCAAATCCAAGTCGTTGACCAGCATCCGGTTGGTCAGGTCAAGGGCAGGCAGTGGCAAATTCGTCGGTGCCGGATCCGTCCAGCAGACTGTTACTTTAAGCGTCTCGCCGCCTCGCGCCACTACAGGAAATTTGACAAGATTTCTGTCGTTAAGCGGAACTTCCTTGATATGGGCGAGGGTGCCGCTATGGTGGTTATTAATGATCAGGTTGGCGGCGGCCAGGCCGTTGAAGAGGCTCCAGCCGAAGCGGTAATCGGGGCCGGGATGGTCGCCGGCTTCATCGGCGGTGTGAATGGCCAGACTACGCAGGGTAGAGGCGAGCATTGGCTGGATAGTGTTAGTGCCGGCTAACCGGCGGTGCAGTTTTGTCAGCAGATTCAGCGAGCCGGCCACCGTCGGCGCTGCCATGCCGGTGCCGGAATAATTTGTGTAACCCATATTAACGTGATTAGTCATGGCGCTGTGATCAATATAAGTTGAGTGAACGTCCACTCCGGCAGCGACGATATCGGGTTTGATTCGGCCGTCATCGGTTGGTCCCCAGCTGCTGTCGACGCTCATCACCACGTTAGTATTCGCCACGACATTGGTTGTTCTCACGACGTTGGTGGTTACCACCCCGTCGGAAGACACTATCCTGTTGGTGGACGTTACGATATTGGTGGATGTGATGACGTTAGTCGCTAGCGGTGAGCCGTAACCGCCCGGAATTTTATGAACAGCACCAACAACCAGATTGTTCTTGTCCACAGCTCGATGCGTCAGCAAGTCGTAACCACCGTTCACATCAAAGTCATTAGCGGGCAAGGTGTTGGTATGCAAAACCCAGATCATGTTGGTGACCAATGTCGACACTCCACTCGTGATGGTTGTTGTGACTCTATTAGTTTGGGCAAAATACTGGTTAGTTACCGTGGAAAGGTAAACTTGTCCGTAAATATCTGGAAGACCATAGGGACGCCCAGAATTACCACGATCGTTGCCGGTAGCCCATACCGAAAAATAGTGGCGGCTCCACCAGGCGATATCATCAATATTCTGCGAGTATTTATCATAAAAGCCAAACTTGTAATCCGCGATAAGCATTTATGGGCTTTGAGGGTTTTGGAGGGCGATTTCGTTCGGGACATATAGATGGACAGGAGGCACAGGATTGGATTTTTTGTCAAGGCGGGTGCCGGTTAACCGGCCGAGTGCCTGCACAAAGGCAGACAGGAAGTTGGTTGTCGGTTCCCCACCGCTCTTCGAGTCCCTCCGCCCTACTCACTCTTCGAGTGTCTGCCTCACCTTTACTTCGCCGGTTTCAGGCGGAAGAACTCTGCGCCTTTCCGCTCAGGCGGAATCGACAACACCCCCTCCCGCGAAAAACGTGCCGGCGCCACGGCTTCCCACTCGCCCCTCAAATCAGTCGTGCTTTGCAATGTCCCTTCACGCCAATGAATCTGCACCCCCCCGCCCGCAATCCGCACAATCTCCAAATGGTTGTTGTTGTTGAGAGACAAGCGCCTGAAGTTCCTCGAGCTGGCATCCGGCAAGGTCAAGGTGCCCATCGTTGGCTCACAAAATGTCACCGCCGATTTCGGGAAACCTTGCAGGTTGAGACTCTCGATATCCATGCCTTCGGGCACACACAAACTCTCCAAAGGATTGCCGTTGAGAACCAGCGAGCGCAAGCTCGTCAGGCCAGCGGGCAAGGCTAGGTTGGTCAGGGAATTGTTGCCGAGGTCTAGCGTTCTCAAGCTCGTCAAGTCCTCGGGCAAGGTCAGGGAGGTCAGTTGGTTGTCGTTGAGATACAGCACCCACAAGTTCGTTAAACCGTGAGGCAAGGTCAAAGAGGGCAGTTGATTGTCGTTAAAATACAGCCCTCTCGACTTGGCCAAGCCCTCCGGCAATGTCAGAGAGGGCAAGCGATTGTGATTGAGAAACAGCCACACCAAATGCGTCAAGCCATCGGGCAAAGTCAGGTGGGTCAAGTCATTGTTTCGGAGGTCTACAGACTTCGCGTTTGCATTCACCACCCGGTTAAAAGCACTGCCGTCGCTTGTCGTTCCGGTGATGAGGAGTGCTCCCTCAGTTATGGGCGGCTCTTCAGTTGTGTGTGGCTTTTCGGTTGTCGGCGGTTCTTCGGTTGTGGGTGGCTCTTCAGTTGGCGGGGGTTCTTCGGTTGTGGGCGGCGGCGCAATCGTCTCTCTGGTCGCAGGATCGTAGAAGGTCACTGCTGATTTGGAATAGCCACGAAGCTCAAGACTTTCAAGGTCCAGGCCTTCGGGCGCCCGCACACTCTCCAAAGGATTGCCGAAGAGATACAGCCGTTGCAAGTTCGCCAAACCCTCCGGCAAGGTCAGGTTCGTCAGTTGATTATTAAAAAGATACAAGTGCTGCAAGTTCGTCAGACCCTCGGGCAAGGTTATAGAAGAGAGTTGATTGTCGAAGAGGTGCAGCCGCTGCAAGTTCTCCAGGCCAGCGGGCACGGTGAGGGAAGAGAGTTGAGTGTCGGAGAGAGACAGAGACTCCGTGCCGGCATCGACCTCCCGTCTAAAAGCGTCGTCAGTGCTTGTCGTCGTTCCGGTGAGGGTAATGAATGTCCCAGTCGTGGGCGGAAGATTGGTATTCGTTGTGGGGGGCTCTTCGGTTGTGGACGGTTCTTCGGTTGTTGGGGGTTCTTCGGTTGTGGGGGGGATATTGGTATTGGTTGTCGGCGGGATGTTGGTATTGGTTGTCGGCGGGATGTTGGTATTGGTCGTCGGCGGGATATTGGTATTGGTTGTCGGTGGGATGTTGGTATTGGTCGTCGGGGATTCCCCAGTTGTGGGATCATAGAAGGTCACCTCTGATGTCGAAAAGCCTTGAAGATCGAGATTTTCAAGGTTCATGCCCAAAGGCACACGCACACTTTCCAAAGGATTGCCGGTGAGAACCAGCACTCGCAAGCTCGTCAAGCCATCGGGCAAGGTCAGGTTGGTCAGGGAATTGTTGCTGAGGTCTAGCGTTCTCAAGCTCGTCAAGCCATCGGGCAAGGCCAGATTGGTCAGGGAATTGTTGCTGATGTCTAGCTCTCTCAAGCTCGTCAAGTCGCCGGGCAAGGTCAAGGCGGTCAGTTGGTTGTTGTCGAGACGCAGCGTTTGCAAGTTGGTCAAACCATCGGGCAGGGTGAAGGCGGTCAGTTGGTTGTCGTCGAGATACAGCGTCTCCAAGTTGGTCAAGCCGGCAGGCAAGGTTACGGAAGCCAGATCAAAAAAGGAGTGGAGAGCCAGATAGGTCTCGTTGGCGGCGACTTCTTGGCTGAAGGCATTGCCGTTGCTGGTGGTTCCGGTGATGAGGAGAGTTGGAAGCTCTGGTTCTGTCGGCTCTGTGGGCGGCGGCGTAATCGGCTCTTCGGGCGCGGGATCGTAGAAGGTAACTTCTAATTTCGGGAAGCCTTGCAGGTTGAGACTCTCAATGTCCATGCCATCAGGCACACGCAAACTCTCCAAAGGATTGTCGGTGAGATACAGCGTCTGCAAGTTAGTCAAGCCATCGGGCAAGGTCAAGGTGGTCAGGCGGTTGTAGGAGAGACTCAGCGTCTGCAAGTTGGTCAAACCATCGGGCAGAGTCAAGGTGGTCAGTTGGTTGTAGGAGAGATACAGCTCCTGCAAGTTGGTCAAACCATCGGGCAAGGTCAGGTTGGTTAGTTGGTTGCCGTAGAGATTCAGCGTCTTCAAGCTCGTCAAGTCATTGGGCAGGGTCAAGGTGGTTAGGCGGTTGTTGTAGAGTTCCAGCCTCTGCAAGTTGGGCAAGCTGTCGGGCAGGGTCAAAGAGGTCAGGCGGTTGTTGTGGAGAACCAGCCACGTCAAGCTCGTCAAGTCATTGGGCAAGGTCAGGTTGGTTAGTTGGTTGGAGGAGAGATTCAGATTCGTCAAGCTGGTCAAGCCGGCAGGCAAGGTTAGGGAAGCCAAATTAAAGGAGTTGAGTGACAGAGATGTCGTGCTGGCATCGACTTCTCTACTGTAGGCGCTGCCGTCGCTTTTGGTTCCGGTGATGGTGAGAGTTCCCTCAGTTGGCGGGGGCTCTGTTTCGATTGTCTCTCCGGTCGTTGGATCGTAGAAGGTCACTTCTAATTTCGGGAAGCCTCGCAGGTTGAGACTCTCAATGTCCATGCCATCAGGCACACGCAAACTCTCCAAAGGATTGTCGGTGAGATACAGCGTCTGCAAGTTAGTCAAGCCATCGGGCAAGGTCAAGGTGGTCAGGCGGTTGTAGGAGAGACTCAGCGTCTGCAAGTTGGTCAAACCATCGGGCAGAGTCAAGGTGGTCAGTTGGTTGTAGGAGAGATACAGCTCCTGCAAGTTGGTCAAACCATCGGGCAAGGTCAGGTTGGTTAGTTGGTTGCCGTAGAGATTCAGCGTCTTCAAGCTCGTCAAGTCATCGGGCAGGGTCAAGGTGGTTAGGCGGTTGTTGTAGAGTTCCAGCCTCTGCAAGTTGGGCAAGCTGTCGGGCAGGGTCAAAGAGGTCAGGCGGTTGTTGTGGAGAACCAGCCACGTCAAGCTCGTCAAGTCATTGGGCAAGGTCAGGTTGGTTAGTTGGTTGGAGGAGAGATTCAGATTCGTCAAGCTGGTCAAGCCGGCAGGCAAGGTTAGGGAAGCCAAATTAAAGGAGTTGAGTGACAGAGATGTCGTGCTGGCATCGACTTCTCTACTGTAGGCGCTGCCGTCGCTTTTGGTTCCGGTGATGGTGAGAGTTCCCTCAGTTGGCGGGGGCTCTGTTTCGATTGTCTCTCCGGTCGTTGGATCGTAGAAGGTCACTTCTAATTTCGGGAAGCCTCGCAGGTTGAGACTCTCAATGTCCATGCCATCAGGCACACGCAAACTCTCCAAAGGATTGTCGGTGAGATACAGCGTCTGCAAGTTAGTCAAGCCATCGGGCAAGGTCAAGGTGGTCAGGCGGTTGTAGGAGAGACTCAGCGTCTGCAAGTTGGTCAAACCATCGGGCAGAGTCAAGGTGGTCAGTTGGTTGTAGGAGAGATACAGCTCCTGCAAGTTGGTCAAACCATCGGGCAAGGTCAGGTTGGTTAGTTGGTTGCCGTAGAGATTCAGCGTCTTCAAGCTCGTCAAGTCATCGGGCAGGGTCAAGGTGGTTAGGCGGTTGTTGTAGAGTTCCAGCCTCTGCAAGTTGGGCAAGCTGTCGGGCAGGGTCAAAGAGGTCAGGCGGTTGTTGTGGAGAACCAGCCACGTCAAGCTCGTCAAGTCATTGGGCAAGGTCAGGTTGGTTAGTTGGTTGGAGGAGAGATTCAGATTCGTCAAGCTGGTCAAGCCGGCAGGCAAGGTTAGGGAAGCCAAATTAAAGGAGTTGAGTGACAGAGATGTCGTGCTGGCATTGACTTGCCGGCTGAAGGCGCTGCCGTCGCTTTTGGTTCCGGTGACGGTGAGGGTTTGAGCGGCGGCTGGGAAGGTAAGGGCAAGGGCCAAAGCCAAGCCGATTCGATGCGGCGATGTTGGCCTCTTTTTGATGAGTTGCGGTTTGGCGGTTTTGTTGGCGGCGGCTGCCGCCAATTTCAAGAGGATAACGGATAATAGTTTCATAGCTGCAGTGTTTTTCAATTTCATTATGGCGGTTTTCTGTTGCGAGTTTGTCTAAAGGTTTGGCGGTGTTTTGTCCACAGTTTTTTGCAGAAATCCGTAATAAGGGGTTACTGACTTTTTGCCTTGTCCAGCATAAAGGTGGGGCAGACACTCGAAGAGCGGTTGCGGCGGTGGGGAACCGACAACCGATATCCAACTGCTTGTCTGCCCGCAGGCTGGGAGCCTGCACCAACCCCGTTAAGCCTATAACTCCTGATTGCGTTGCAATCTTCCGTCGGACTGATGAAGGGATCCCCTAACCAGATGGGATAGAAATATCCCGAATAGGCAATCCGTCCGTTCCTCTAACCGGTATGTTGGCTATAAGAATGATTGGAAACCCGGAAATAATTGTTAGTATTGGCAAAGGCGGCAGTCATTTCCGTGAAGTCACTGTAAAAATCGTGCGACAGCAGCATAGCTTTGGGCGACATGTCTTTGGCTCGAGCATCCACGCCAGCCGCTACCAGGGTTCCAGCAACATGTGTCGCATGGCCGCCGAATCCGTTGATGCTAGAACCGTCTCCGTCGCTCACTCGGCTGCTGACTATGCCCAGATTGTTGGTCATCGCAAACTCCCGATGCGTGGTTAGGGCAGCTCCACCGCCCCATAGAGCCAGTTGAGTGTCTTCTCCGTTCAGATTCAAGCCGGAAAGGCCGGGTATTCTCATTCTGTTGGTTGCCCAAAGTTCATCGGTTCCAATCGTGTCTGCCGCTCCCGCATTGAAAGTAGTAAGATAAACCGGTTCGCCGTGCTCTACCTCCACCATCACGGCAAAAGAGTGATATACAGGTAGGGGACGCTCTACTGGAATATCAATACCCCCATTGTTGATGTTCCCATTATCTTATGGATCGAAACCAACAAGGAAATCTCGCCACACTAGGGGCAGGCCGGTGCGTTTGGCGAAGGCTTTAGCTTATTCCATTTCCTGCTGCTGCCATTGACCTAGTTCGTTGGAGAGGGCGTGGACGCGCTCTCGGCCGCCGATGAGTTTCCATAGCGCGAAGCCGGATGGTTGGGACAGGCCTTCGGTCGTCAGGTTGCTCGGATGTAGCCAAGGCGCGATGTGCTCGTTGAACTCCTTGAGCGCTTCTGGGTCGAGTTTTGGTCCGTCTTCGTTGACAATGCCGGGGTCGGCAGGTGGGTCTTCATCGCTGGGTTCGAGGGGGGTTTTGTTGAGCAAGGCCGGTGTTAGCGGCCGAAAGCAGCAGAGCTGCGAAAAAAGCAGAAAGCCTGTAATGGACTCTCATCCGGTGAGTTTCGGCGTTTCGCGGTTTGGAATAGAAAGTTCGCAATATTTTTGAGGCGAGTTTTGGTGGAGAGGAATGGCACAGAGAGAAGGCTCGGCAATGACTCGTTGCCAGTGATGGTGAGTGCTGACTGGTGCCGGATATGACTACTGGTTACCGAAACTCTTTCGGGGTGATATGGGGTGGGGTTTCGCGGTTCCGATGGCGGCTTGTTCAGGTTTGCTTGTCTTTGTCGAATTGTTCGTCGAAGACGATGTTGGAGGGTGGGAAGTCAATGCGTTTGCAGTATTCGGCGGATTCTTTGGCGCCATGATCGCGGTCCATGCCGCCGTCTTCCCATTCGACGGAAAGCGGCCCGGAGTAGCCGATGTCGTTCAGGGCGCGGATGATGCGTTCAAAGTCTACTTTGCCGCGTCCGACGGATTTGAAATCCCAGTAGCGGTTGGGCTGGTGAAAATCGGTGTGGCCGCCGAAGACGCCGGCCTCGCACAGTTGGTCGTGCCAATAGGCGTCTTTCATATGGACGTGAAAAATCCGATCAGCAAACCGGCGGATGAATTGGATGTAATCAACGCCTTGATAGCCGAGGTGGCTGGGATCGTAATTAAAGCCAAAGGCCGGGTGATGGCCAACAGCCGCCAACGCACGTTCAGCGGAGGCGATGTCGAAAGCGATTTCGGTGGGATGGACTTCCAGAGCGAATCGGACGCCGTTTTCTTGGAAGACATCAAGAATCGGCCCCCAGCGCTCGGCAAAGTCTTCAAAACCTTTGTCGATCTGGCCGGGCAGGTTGGGGGGGAAGCTGTAAACCAGATGCCAAATAGAGCTGCCGGTGAATCCGTTGACAATGCTGACCCCGAATTCTTTGGCGGCGCGAGCGGTTTTCTTGACTTCTTCGGCGGCTCGTTGGCGAACGCCTTCCGGTTCGCCGTCACCGTAAATGTAATCGGGCAGAATCTGTTTGTGCCGCTCGTCGATGTTGTCACAAACCGCTTGGCCGACCAGATGCGTCGAGATCGCGAAGCACTTCATGTCGTGGGTTTGCAGCAACTGACGTTTGGCCGCGCAGTAGGCAGCGTCGGCCTTGTCGATTTCAAAATGATCTCCCCAACAAGCCAGTTCGAGGCCGTCATAGCCGAACTCTTTGGCCTTTTGGATCATCACTTCGCAGGTTAGATCGGCCCATTGGCCGGTGAACAGCGTAACAGAGCGTGCCATTTTTTACAGTTGTCGTTTGTTTTGCGTCTTGACAAAGAGGGAACCTAAAGAAACGGCAGTCTGAGAGCAAGCCGGAAAATGAACCCGGGCGATTTTCTGTCAGCAGGGGCAGAGATGCCGCCGGTAGCTGTCGGACAGTTTATTCAGTCGAACGGCGCCGCCGAACCCACGGCAGTTTTTTATCCGCCAACCACAAAAAAACAAACCCTGCCAGAATTCCCGGCGCCACCGGCTCAACGGTTTGAGACAAAGAGGTGTTTTGCGCTACAAAAAAGGCGAGCAAGCCCAGCAGACAAGCGGCCACTGCAACCTTTTGAGAGCATCTTCCTCCGCACAAAAGAAAGAGAATCAAAGGAACAAAAGCACTTCCCAAAATGCTCCAGGCATCCAAAACAGTATTGAATACGGAGCGATTGCCGAAAACAGCAAAGAGGCCGGCAGCCGTCAAAACAGAAGCAGTCATGGCCTTGGCAAAAGCAAGATTCT
This sequence comes from uncultured Pedosphaera sp., assembly GCA_965214825.1. Classification (GTDB taxonomy): domain Bacteria; phylum Verrucomicrobiota; class Verrucomicrobiia; order Limisphaerales; family AAA164-E04; genus UBA2970. The sequence goes on along the minus strand of OZ243981.1, from coordinate 2,905,142 downwards.
TTTTGCCGCCCAAAAGGTCATGCGTCAACGCCGCCGAGCAAGACAAAATAATCGAATCAGCGGTGGACATTGCGGCGGCGAACAACGCTGCAAGAATAACGCCGGCAAAAACCGCTGGAAGAAATTCTTGCGCCATTTTGAGCAAGGCCAGTTCATTGTCAAACTGGCTTGTTTCCAGAAACAACAAACGGCTCAGAAGACCAACAATTATCGTGAAACTGAAAAATAATAGATACCAGCTGTAATAATAAACACGCATTCGGTTGGCGTTCTTCTCGCTATCCAAGCACATATAACGAGTGACAATATGCGGCTGGCCAATAACAGCCAGTCCCGCAAACAACCAGCCGGTGATGAATAGAATCACCTCTCCAAAAAATTTCTCCTTTGGAAAAATGCTCATATACCCTGCCGGCAAGTTCTCCAGCGCTGTCTCTGCTCCGCTCCATCCTCCCAATTTGTAGAAACCTACGACGACAAGAGCCAACATGCCCGCCGCCATAACAATGGATTGTGCGACATCAGTCCAAATAGAAGCGCGGATGCCCCCGAACGCGCTATACAACAGGATGATAACACCGCCGATAACCACGCCGACAGCAGTTGACCAATCGAGTAAAGCCGAAGCGGCCTTCGAGCCGGCAATCAATTGTCCCGAGGCATAAAGAGTCAGCAAAAAAATGGCCAAAATCCCCACCAATTGTTTCAAAACGCGGTCGTGCCGTCCCTGCCAATAACTCAGGAGTGTTCCGAAAGATTCAACGCGCTCATCATTAGCTTGCCGACGAATGGCTTTGACGCCCAAAAAAGACACGATGAGATCGCCGACAATCCAGCCGAACATAAGCCAAAAAGACGATAGCCCCATTGTATAAGTTTTCCCGATCATTCCGGTGAACATGAATCCGCTGTTATTAGTGGCGATGGCCGAGAGTCCCACCAATACGGGAGGCACGGATTTCCCTGCCAAAAGATAGTCTTGGGTGTTCCTCTTGGCGAACCGGGCGGACCATAAGCCAATACCAAGAAATACAAGCAGAAAGAAGAGGAAGCTGATATAAATTGCCATAATGTTTTGATGATAGGCCAATTCTCAAGCTGATTCTATAATGTATCTCTGCATGGCATAAACTCATAATAAAGATGGTAGTTCAAGCGCTTCCAATTGTGCAGGAGTATTTGACCGATCGCTATCGTTCGGATTGCATTATTATCGGCGTGTTTGTTTCAAAAGTTTATCGGAGCATTTTTGCACTCCGCGGCATCGGCAAGGCGAATGAAAGCAAAAAAATTGGCGGAGTGCAAACTTTGATTGACTTGTTTGGATGCGGGCGTCATGCTGGTCTTTTGATTGCCGTTATTTCTGCGATTGCAATGTTTCGCAAATATGGGGTTGAAAAGACAAGTTTTGGAATCTCTCGCTGCAATTGTCGGCAAGGCCAGTGTCCTTGTCCGTCGCGAGGATATTGTCCCTTATTCGTTTGATGGGACTGCCGCTTTGAAGCAGTTGCCGGGGTGCGTGGTTTTCGCCGGGACGACGGGGGAGATTGCTGATGTTTTGAAGTTGGCGAACCGCTTTAAGGTCCCGGTGGTGACTCGTGGTTCGGGAACTGGTCTGAGCGGGGGCAGCCTTCCGGTTCGCGATTGCATTGTGCTTTGCACGGTTCAGATGGATTCCATTTTGGAGGTGGACGAGAAGAATCTCACGCTTTTGGCTGAGCCCGGCGCGACGACTGCCAAAGTTTCCCAGGCGGCGGAGCGGGCGGGTTTGTTTTATCCGCCGGATCCCGGTTCGATGAAGATTTCGACGATCGGGGGCAATGTGGCGGAGAACTCTGGCGGTCTGCGGGGGTTGAAGTATGGCGTAACGCGCAATTATGTCATGGGGATGGAGGTGGTGTTGCCGCAGGGCGAGATAATGTGGCTGGGGAACAAGTGCGTCAAGGATGTGGCTGGGTATTCGCTCAAAGACATTTTTGTGGGATCGGAAGGCACGTTGGGTGTCATCGGCAAAATCCTTCTGCGTTTGATTCCCAAGCCGGCAGCCAAGAAGACTATGCTGGCCACTTTCGATGAAATGGAGCGGGCGGCGGCAGCGGTGTCGGCCATTATTGCGGCGAAAATTATTCCGTGCACGCTTGAATTTTTGGATCGCACCACCATCCATTGCGTCGAAGATTTTGCCAAGATCGGTTTGCCGCTCGATTGCGAAGCCTTGCTGTTAATGGAGACTGACGGGCATCCGGCCGTCGTGTCGGAAGAAGCGGGCGAGATGGAGCACGTCTGCAAGCAATTAGGCTGCCGGGAATTGCGGGCGGCCAGGACGGAGTCCGAAGCGGCGAAGCTGGCGAGCGCTAGGCGGGCGGCTTTTTCGGCGCTGGCTCGCATGGCGCCCACGACGATTCTGGAGGATGTCACGGTGCCCAGAAGCGAGCTGGCGGCGATGATTCGCTTTGTGGACCGCACGGCCAAGCGGCATGGATTGAAAATTGGAACCTTCGGGCATATGGGCGACGGCAACTTGCATCCCACCTTCCTGACGGATGAGCGGAAGAAGCAGGAAATGCATCGGGTCGAGCAAGCCTTCAAGGAAATCTTTGACGAAGCAGTCCGGCTGGGTGGGACGATCACCGGCGAGCACGGCGTCGGTCTCGCCAAGAAGTCCTTCTTGCCGGCCTTTGCGGGCGAGGCGCAGATGAACGTGTTGCGTGCTGTGCGCAAAGCTCTCGATCCGGCCAGAATACTGAATCCCGGAAAAATATTCGATTGAATTTTCCGAACAGACGCATGTTGTTGGAATTAGCCAAAGCCAACCAATCCGGCGGCGAATCGCGCCTCCAAGCCCTCGACTATTCAGTGGTGCAGCAATGTATGCACTGCGGCTTGTGCCTGCCCACTTGCCCAACATATGAAGCCACCAAACGCGAACGCCACAGCCCCAGGGGACGAATCGCCTTAATGCGTGCCATCGCTGATGGGGAACTGACTGCCACCCGCGAGTTCGCCGAGGAAATGTCTTTCTGCCTGGGATGCCTGGCTTGCATGACGGCCTGCCCCGCCGGAGTCGATTACGCCCGGCTCTTTGAAAATGCCAGAGCGGAAGCCGAAGCCGCCGGCGGCTTAGCTTCGCCCTGGCGGCGTTTCCTGCGCTTCATCACGCTCAAATGGCTCTTTATGGATCCGGCCCGGCTACAACTACTTGGACTGGCGCTACGGGGATATCAACAACTGGGAATTCAATGGCTCGTCCGCAACTCCGGTTTCCTGGCGCTGCTGCCGAAACGCCTGCGCGAATTGGAGGCGATGACGCCGGCCATCCAACCGCGCTTCTCTGAAGAACTGATTGCCCCGCGCACACTTCCCCTCAGCCAGTCGCCCCGCCGCCGAGTCGCCCTACTGACCGGATGCGCTCAAGACCTCATCTTTAGCAATGTGAACTTGGACACGCTCGAAGTTTTGCAGCAAAACGGCTGTGAAATTATCACCCCGGTCAACCAACCCTGCTGCGGCTCACTCCACGCCCACAACGGAGAATGGAAAGCCGCAAAAGACCTGGCCCGACACCAAATCGAACTCCTCCCGCCGGAAACCTTCGACGCCATCATCACCAACGCAGCAGGATGCGGCTCCCACCTCAAACACTACACCTCCCTGCTGCGCGAAGACTCCCGCTACCGCGACCGGGCAAAAGAATGGGACCGAAAAGTAAAAGACATCCACGAATGGCTGGTAGAAATCGACTTCCGCCCTCCGACAATCCCGGCCAATCCCCCGCAACGCGCCACCTACCATGAAGCCTGCCACTTATGCCACGGACAAAAAATCACCGCGCAACCCCGGCAAATCCTCAAGGCCATTCCCGGATTGCAACTCGCCGAACTGACAGAAAGCGATTGGTGCTGCGGCAGCGCCGGCATCTACAACATCACCCAACCGGAAATGGCAAACGCCCTGCTCGACCGCAAACTCGCACACATCGCCACTACCGGCGCCGACACCGTAGCGACCGGCAACCCCGGCTGCCTGCTCCACATTCAAAACGGCGCGCGACGGCAAGGGAAAAATCTCCGCCTGGCGCATCCCATTTCGCTCTTGGCCGAAGCCTACCGCCGCGAATCTCCACAAGCCTAATCCGCATCCAATTCCGCCTTCAAATGCCATACGGGCGGAAGGATATAAATGGCACGCCCGACTGGATTCGAACCAGTGACCCACTGCTTAGAAGGCAGTTGCTCTATCCAACTGAGCTACGGGCGCCTAAAGAGCAGCCATTATCTGCCGATTCCCCACATTCCGCAATCCGAAATTCACCGATTGACGCCGTTTCAAAAAGCGCCCAAAAGTTGCAAAACACTCGTGTTTCTTCTCCCTCCACTGCTCCTGTTCGGCATTGCCGGCATGTCGCAAGAAATCCTGCCGCCGCCGGATGAGCCAGGCAATGGCAATGAAGCGCCAGACACCCTGCGTGTTATTGTCAACGCCGAACACACCGTCACTGTCCGAGACACCATCGTGCATACGCTTCTCCGCAATCCCGCTTGGCCAGATAGGCCTGTTTGGGAATCGAGATTTTGGAATCGAGAATGGGAAGGGATTACCAATAGATTTGGCTGCCTCGTTGGAGCGTACGGCGTGCTGATACATGAAGCTCTCTCGCTGCGTTTGCCGATCGAGCTGAACCATGACGGGATCGTTGACTACCAAGTGGACTCTGAAGTCCGATTTGACAACATCGGTGAACCTTGGACAGTCGGAATCTGGACCCCGTTTCATGTTGCCGCGACCACATTGAAAGGACTGAACGGCAACACCTTTCGAGTGATTCCCCGACCCTCTCCCGATCCGGACAAAGCACGGGCGCCAGAGCCGTGGGCAGTTCCTTCATATTCCGGAGAGAAAATCGGCACTCTTTTTCCCTTTGATACCCCTTCATCCTTCGGCACGTTTTGCTCTTTGATGAAGAGTGTATTGCTAGATAACAGTCGTGCTCTCCAGAAATATGGAGGCATTGTCTGTACCCTTATGGTACCTTACTATAATATACACACACCTTTATTTGAGGGTGTTCTAACATATATCGGATTGCAGTTCAAGATTGGTTCAAAAACCCATTATGGCTGGATAAAAATGGAATCATTATTGCCCCCCACCCATTTTTCGGAGTATGGGGTCACCCACATTCCTTTTGGGACTCCCGGAGATATTTTCGTATCCGAGTATGCCTATGAGTTGCGCCCTGACACGCCTATCCGGGCCGGAGCGAGCGCACTGCCCCCGCCGCGAATCGAATCCATCTCGCCGGCGGAGAACGGAACAATAGCTTTGACTTGGGCGACAGAAGCAGGGCGGGGTTATCAAACGGAATTTCGAGAGAATCTGGTTTCATCCCCCTGGACACCCGTAACTGGATTGCGCATAGCCGGGCAACTGCTAACGCGACCGGATTTTTTTGCAACCGAGACAAGCATGACAGTGGAAGTGCCCTGGATGCCGGGCTTCAGAGTCTATCGGTTGGTTCGTCTATGCTGAAACATTGCCAATGCCTTTCCATGAGTTGTCCCCGCTTTTCCTTTGCGGCGCAAAGCCGGCCGATCTTGCTGCTGACGAGCCATTGACTGCAGGGCAGCTGAGTGCTTGACTTTTCAAATATCTCCTTCATGATGGCGCGCTTTTTATTGCGGCGGAAAATCCGTCTAATCATAATATAGCAGTTATCGAATTATCATGACAACGCATATAGCGCCTTGGGTGACGTTTCGCCCTGAAATCAAAGTATTGGATTGCACAATTCGGGATGGCGGCTTGATCAACGCTCATCTCTTCGAGGACAAGTTTGTTCGTGCTGTGTATGATGCTTGTATTGCATCGGGGATCGACTATATGGAAGTGGGCTATAAAGGCTCGAAAAAGCTCTTTGCCCGTGATCGGTTTGGAGATTGGAAATTTTGCAACGAGGATCATATTCGCCGGGTTGTGGGTGACAACGAAGGAACGTTGAAGTTGGCGGCTATGGCTGACGCAGAAAAGACGGACTATAAGGAAGGCATCTTGCCCAAAGATCAAAGTGTGTTGGATTGTATTCGTGTGGCCGCATATGTGCATCAAATTCCGACTGCGGTTGATATGATCCAGGATGCGCATGACAAGGGTTATGAGACGACGTGCAATATCATGGCGATTTCGACTGTCAGCGATTCTGAAATCGATCAGGTGCTGGCGACGTTGATGGAAACGCCGGTCGATACCATTGTGGTGGTGGACAGTTACGGCGCTCTTTATTACGAGCAGGTTCGTCGTTTGGTGCAGAAGTATCTCAAGGTGGGAAGGGCGGCCGGGAAAGAAGTGGGCATTCATGCGCACAACAACCAGCAGCTTGCGTTTGCGAATACTATCGAGGCGATTATTCATGGCGCCAACCGAGTGGATGCGACGATGTATGGGCTGGGCCGCGGGGCGGGGAATTGTCCGATGGAGCTTTTGATCGGCTTTTTGCGCAATCCCAAGTTCAAGCTGCGGCCGATTTTGAAACTTTTGCAGGATCATCTTTTGGCGATTCGGGAGCAATTGGAGTGGGGGCCGTTGGTGCCTTATGGCATAACCGGGCTGCTGAATCAGCATCCCCGCGCGGCGATGCGGATGCGCGAGGGCGAGCAAAGGGATCGGTTTGTGGAGTTTTATGATTTGTGCAATCAGTAGCGGGCGGTTGTTGTGAGTTGCGGTGTTTTTGGGTTTGGTCTCTTGTGTTTGGGATGGTTTGCGGTTAAGGTTCGGGAGTCCCGGATGGGCGGAGGGTCGCTCCCGGCAGTTGGCCGGAGGAGGAAAGTCCGAACTCCACAGGGCGCGATGCCGTGTAACTAAGGGGTTGGCGGTTTACCGCTGATTGCCGCGGATATACACGGGAGGGATTGCCGCAAGGCGTCTCGACGGAAAGTGCCGCAGAAAAGAAACCGCCCGATTCATTCGGGCAAGGGTGAAAAGGCGGGGTAAGAGCCCACCGCTCCAAGAGCAATCGAAGAGGCACGGTAAACCCCATCGGGAGCAAGATCGAATAGGGAACATTGGGGCGGCCCGCTCTTCTTTGCCGGCAATGGCTGGCGAGAGTTCCGGGTAGATCGCTGAGATGAATGACCCTCTCCGTTCCTTGGAACGCAGACAGAATTCGGCTTACAGCTCATCCGGGACGTTTTGACACCTGCCGGTTTTACGGGGTTTTGGCGTTTGCGCTGTGAGGCCGGGAAATCTGCCGGAGGGTTTTTTGCAAGTGCTCCCGGAATTCGCGTTCGGCGCTTTCCCGTTTTTCGTAGGAGGCGCCGGCGGTTGAGAATTTGATGAACCGGGCGCCAATTTTTCTTTGTTCTTTGCTCCAATGCGTTGTGAATCCTTGTTCGGCGTCTTCTGTTTTGACGGGGCAGGTTTCTCCGGCTGTTGGCATGGGGCGTGCGTGCGCCCAGTTGGAGATGTGCTGGAAGTAGAGCAGGGCGCGGTCCAAGAGGATGAAAGGGAACTGAGGATTGGCGTTGGGGCCGACGGTGATTTTGATGCCGCCGAGTTTTTGTCTTTTAATGCTGGCGTGGGCGAGGCGTTCTCCTTTCAGCCAGGCGACGGCGGCTCCGGCAGTGGCTCCGGAAAGGGTGAAGATGCCAAAAGATAACCCGGCGGCCATGAAGTCCAGCTTGGCGCCCAATCCGCCGCCGAGGAGCGCCGCTGTGGAGATGATTTGTTTTTTGGAAAGCCCCAGAACTTGCCAGGTGCGGGAGGCGAGCAAGTCTTCGTGGAGGATGGATTGGGGGGGGATGTCGATGTTGAAGATGTTGTGTTTGAAGAGGCGGCGGATTTGTTGATGGCCTTCTTGTTCGATTTTGAGCAGTGTTTGCTGGTATTTTTTTTGCAAAGCTTTGCGGGTTTCGGTTTCTTTGTCCGGTTGAAAGATGGACTGGGATTCGGTGTGCACCACGGCGTTTTGAACGAGGCGGCAGAGGATGCCGGCGGTTTGGCGGATGCGGTCTGCCCAATCGTCTTCGAAAGCGCTGATGGTGGCGGCCAGTGCCGGTTCCCAATCCTGGTTGATGCTTTTGAGGTTTTCCAACAGGGCGATGCGCTCGGAGTAGGTGGCTTGATGGGCGTTGAAGATGCGGGTGGAGTTGAATGATTTGGCGCAGACGCTTTTCCATTGGGCGATGTAGGTTTCGCTGGCGTCTTTGGGGTTGATGACTGCCATTCTGGGGTTGCCGGCCAGCCGCAGGATTTCCATTTCCATTCGGTCGGCGCTGGTGATGGGGCGGCTGCCGTCGATGACGTAGATGACGCCGCAGCCTTGGGCCAGCGGGGTGAGTAGTTCACGGTCGTGCGCCAAGTGAGTGTCGCGAGCGTGGGCGGAGAGGAATTGCGCCACCAGTTGAGCGAAGGGGGTTTCGTCTTGGTGATGCTGGCGGAACCATTGGAGGATTTGCCGGGGGTGTTGAAATCCGGGTGTGTCCACGAACTGAATCACTGTGCGCCCGTCGATACGGACGGGGTATTCCCGGTTGACGGTGGTTTCTCCGGGGATGGGGCTGATGCGAACCGAGTCGTTTTCTGTGAGGGTGGCGACGACGGAAGATTTTCCTTCGTTGGGATGGCCGACGACGGCGTAAGCGGGTGTTGGGTTATTCGTCGGCGTCATTGTGGATGGCAAGGGCGGTGACGGCGAGGTTTGCCTCTCCGAGGGCTTCGGCGGATTGCAACCAGATGCGGTGGTTGGTTTCGCTCACGGGACCGGTTTGCCCGGCGTCTTTCGGCCGGCCGACGAGGAAGACGATGATTTTTCCGCCGGCGCCTTGGCTCTTTTTGAGTTTTTTCAGCCAGTCCAGAAACTCGCGGATGGGCGGCTGGAAGCCTTCTTGCAGAACGGCGATGCGGGCGTAAGCATCTTGGTTCTGCATCGGCTCCAGAGCTGTCCAAAAGTCGTCCCAGGATTCCGTTTCGTCGGGCAGTGGAATCCATTTGTTGATCGTCCAGTGGAGTTGTCGATGGATCGATTCATCGATCGCTGTGTGGTGAATGCGCTTTGATAGTTCGGGTTCGACGATGAGAAGGGCGGTTTGGCTGTTCGCAGAGCGGAGGAGCGGCGAGGTCTCAGGCAGCGTTTCGGAGTGGGCGGGCGGCGGCGCGGCGTTCGGTTCTTCGGCGGGGATTTGCAGTTGACGGCGGACCATGCTGTTCCAAAGCCGGTCGCAACGCAGCGAATGGAAGCGGAGTTTCCTCAGTTGCCGACGCACTATCCACCAAGCGGCAAGCCAGAGCAGCAGGCGAGGCAGGAGGCCATAGACCAAAAGCGAACAGACAAGGAATGGCCCCCAAGAAACCAGATTCGCGGTGGCAAGCGAGCGGATGCCATCCTTGAGATGGATTCGGCTGCCTTCGATTTGAGAGACCGACGGCGCGCCCTCCGGATAAAACGACGCCCAAGGAAGAGCGATGACGTGAACGGCTTGGTGCACATTTTCGGGAGGAAGATCGAACGAAGATTGCCAGCCGAACGCGCGATCGCTGAAGGCGAGCAATAACAGGGCAGTCGCCGCCGCCGCAATGTTGAACCAGACGCCGAAGGTCTGCGCTAGGCTGGCGACAATGCCGACGAGCAACGGTTGATAGCGCGAATTTTTCTTCTCCAGAGAGCCGAGAAAAGCGGCAAGCCGGAGCTGCGCCTCACTGCTGCTGTGGTTCAGCGCTTCCCGTTGAATCCTTGCGGCCATCCATCGCAAGAGGCGGCAAATCCCCGGCGCGATGGCCCCGGTTTCCAACCCCAACAAACCGAGCGGCCGGAGGAGCAGCGTCCCGATGGAGGCTGCCAACAAAAGCAGTTGGCCGCCGAGTAGGAAGAAGAGAAAGCCGAAGACATTAACGGGCTGCGTCCCATCGTAGCGGAGCAGCCCAGTGCTGGCCAGGATGCCGGCCAGCAGGGCAACAAGCATGAGGCCGCCGGCCAGCAATCTTTTGCCCTGGCAGAAGAGAGTCCCCGGCCAAAGCATTGAAGGCGGCGCTTGGCGGCGTTGCGTTTCCAGCCAAAAGCGAAAGGCTTCTTGCCGGTCAATCGAATCTGAGTCTGCTAACCCACGCTCGGCGAGAAATTCTAGGAAGATTTTGCGCCGGGCTGAATCTGATTCGAGGCTGGACTCGAAGGTGCGTTCGACTGCGTAATCGAAGTCGATGACATCTTCCAGCCGCCACGGTGTCGAATCGGTTGGCGGTTTGTTGGGCATGGACGCTTGACGCCGTCAAACAAAAACGCGAAGGCGGATGATGGCCTTCGCGTTAAGTTCGCCGGCTTGTAAAGGGCGCCTCAAGACCTGAACTTCATCGTTTGTCCCTCGTCGTGCGCTTCATCGGCGCAGGGCGCATTTGTGGGAGCGTCCGCTGCTTTCTCGGACGGGGTGACCAGTTTGTTGGCGAGGAGGTAGGCTTCGACTTCTTCGCCGCTGATATCGGCAAGCATGACGCCGTTGACTTGCACGCACGGGCTGAGCATCTGGCCGCTCTTTTCGATCATCTCCTGCCGTTGCGTCGGGTCGTTGATGATATCGCGGTCTTCAAAGGCGAGATCATACTTCCGCATGACCGCCCGCACGCCTTCGCTCCAGCCGCAATACGGTTTCAAGTAAGCGACCACTTCCAACTGTTGATTTGTTTCATTCATCTCAATTGTCTCCACAGCGGCCCACAGCAGCCGCTCCATCCAAGATGCCGCATTTTTCCAAAAAATCAACACTAAATTTCGGGCGAAAAAGCCGGGCATATAGAAAACCCGGCGCCGACAGACGCGAACTCCCCGGCAACAATGGCTTGCAAATTTTTGTTGCATGTCGCTCTTTTTTGTGCTTTATTTAAAAAGATGTTTTTTCGCAAAATCCTCCTTGTATGCGTCTTGGCCGCGCTTGGTGGGAGCGTGCTGGAGCTCGAAGCCACCGGATTGCGGTTTTGGAAGAAAAAGAAACCCGCCAAGACAAAACCGGCGGCCTCCCCCGCCAAAGAGAGCCAAAGCTCCGCAGCCGAGCCAACCGAACCAACTCAAGAAACCTCGGAAAAAGCATTGCTCGCTCAGCAAGAGCAGCGCATCAAAGAGGAGAAAAGACAGTATGAAACCTGGCTCAAAACGGTTCGGAAAAAGGAGCGGGAAATGTTGCGGCAGCAGCGGGACTTTCAACGCCAGTTTGCAAAATCACAGCGAAGCCGCCAGAGCCGCCTCAAAAAACTCGCGCGGCAGCAGCAAAATCAGGGGAAATCATTCTGGCGGTTTTGGCGCTCAAACCCCGACGAGGATTTCTTCCTGCCGCGGCGCCAATGACTTTATTCGGAGGCTGACCAGTACCCGTAAGGGCTGGAAGGGGTTTTGTGTGTTGTCCTCTTGTTTCTCGGCCTCCGAATCTTCTTTTCAAGCGGCGGGCAAGAAGTGCCGCCCTTCATCCTTCTCCACCCCGGGAAAATCGCTTGCGGGCAGCCTCGCGGAACGCTTGGGAAGCGGCGTTGAGCTGCGCCAGAATGGCCTCTGTCGTCTTCCCCTGAACATCGCGGGCGGCTGCAATCACCGTGCGGCATTCGTTGCTGTCCATGAACTGCGCTGCCTCCAGCAAGCGCTTTTCCTCCTCCTTGTCGACTGCGAGAAAGCCGTGCTTGTCCGCGTGAATCAATTGGCCAGGGTGAATCCTTTGGCCGAACACTTCCACCGGGCAATTCCAGCGCACTGGGCAGGAATAAGCGTGGCCGACGCAGAGCCGGCGGGCCAAGGCTTTGAACCCGGCATTTTGCATCTCATCCAGATCGCGAATTGCCCCGTCGGTAATCGTCCCCACACAACCCAACGCCCGATGCGTGTTCGTGTTCACTTCGCCCCAAAAAGAACCCACCGTGCGCGGCTTGTCCAAATCCTGCACCACAACAATCTTCGGGCCAGCCTGGCTCGCTACATACTCCCGATACTCCCGCGAAGCCTTGGGGTTGGCCTGGCAGTGTGCAGCCTGGCTCGGCTCGAACTGCAACGTCACCGCATAACCCACCATCGGCCCCATCTCTGGCATGAAATCGCGCGTCTCCTCCAAATTGATCCCCTCCCGCGCGCGGTCGCGCCGGGTGATTTGCTCCCAACCGTTGTAAATCGTCGGCGTATTCCAACGTTTCAACTGTAGCAACGCCCCATGACTCAACTCTTCAAATGCGCTCATCTGCGCGAGACTACGCCGATTTGCCTTGAACGCAAACGCAGAGAACCGCTAAAAAAAACCGCCGTGAACTCTGCCCTTGCCTACGCCAGCGAAGCTGAACGCGGATGATCGACGAAATCCACAACGCCTACCTCGCGCTCGAACTGGAGCCCGGCGCCGCCCTCCCGCAAGTCCAAGAAGCCTGGCGCGAACAAGTGACCGTCTGGCACCCCGACCGCTTCTCCGGCAATCTAAAACTGCAGCGCAAAGCCCAGGAACGCACCAAAGACATCAACGCCGCCTACAACATCCTCAAACAATTCCTGAAAGACAGCTCAACTCCGCACCTAAGACCGGAAGTCGCGGGGGAGCCCCACAAACCGCCGCCAGTCGATCCCAAATATCGCCGGGAAGCTCCTTACGCCAAAAGCCAATCATATGCGCAAACCTCCCAAACGCCCGAGCCAGAAAACCGCCGGAAACCAACAGATACCGAAGTAAACTTCGGTGAGACCGTCGGTGGGATCGTCGGTGGGGTCGTTGGCGCGTTTATCGGTGGGTCCGTCGGTGGGATCGTCGGTAGTATGATGTTCCTCATCGGCGGGATTATCGCGCAATAATCATTTCAGGGCTTTTGGGGTTTGAAGGGGTCTCTGCGTAATGCTTTTTAATTCACCTCGGTTTAGGTTTGGCTATTGATCATCTCCAGTATCTGTGTGAAGACTGGCATCCGGTTCATCTCGCGTTCGATGTAGTCATAGTCCACCAAATTGCCCTTCATGGGAAGTCTGATTCTAACATCGGCCAACAATCGATCCCGTGAGCACTTGCGGTAATAGTCAAAGCGCCAGGCGTTCTGACTGATGGCGTTGCAGACGTACAAGCATAGAGCAGGGGACACATCCCAGATAGGATGCCATTTGCAGACCAACACATCGGATGTTGCGGCGAATTGGTAGGGATGCCAGAATGGTGCACCACCGCTGCCGTTGGCACTGATTGTGATCCGATCTCTCTCAATCAGTTTTTTGTCCACCGCATAATATCCAGCAACGCCATTCGAGGATTCGCTTGTCGTGACAACAGGAATCGTCCCAGATGGAAGACTATTCATCGGCGGGCACTGCCCGCGCTGAACGACGAACAAGTCCTGTATCTCGAACTCACGAGTCGCTTTTGGTGGAGGCGGGGGTCGTCGCTTCCTTCGGGCTGCGCGGCGGGCTAACTCGACAACCAACCCTTCGACAGGTTGCGATGTGCCAACATCAGGAAGGTCTCCTTCAAGATACGACTCTGGGGCGATGTCGCAGACTGAATCCATGTTGACGGTTGATATGCAGACCTCTTGGGGGATTGGCTCAATCCACACCCGGCCATCGGTGAGGAACCGTTTAATATCATCCGTCATTTGCTCCAAGTTGTCCTTGGCGCGTTTTTCTCCTAACAGCTTTGATTTTCGGCTAGCATGAAGATCATCGTGCAGGATGCCGAAAAACACACGGTTGTCGGTCAGATGCTTACGCCATGCTTCAAGAACCAGTGCATATGTTCCCTTACTGACATTCGGCATGAACAAATCTTCTGGCATTTTTACCACGGCCCGAACGGTGTGCCGCTTCAACAGTTCATGCCGCCACAGTACATCCCCCTTCTTCACTCCCGTGATCGGGCCGTTCGGAAGAATAGCAAAGAGAAGGCCGCCGCACCGCATCTGATTCAGCGCGTAGTCAACAAACATCCATTCCGGCTCGTCGTCAATCGCAAAGGGTGGGTTCATCATTACCCGGGTGAATGGGGCAGATGGCAGATGCTTGGTTTCGGTGTCCGATTTAAGCCGTTTGACCTGCTTATTGACCAAGGCGAAACGGTTATCAAAGCAGTTGCCGTTGTAGATGTGGCTTTTGCCATCACCCCTGAATATCATATTGACCAAAGCTAAACCGAACACAGCGTCAGCCTGCTCGACACCATACAAGCAGTCATTTTGGAATGTCTTATAGTGCGGGTGAGTTGCAGAGTATTTTTTCCGGATCCAATCGAGCGCGGCCACGAGGAATCCTCCTGTCCCGCATGCCGGGTCGAAAATCAGATCGTCAGGCTGAATCGCAAGGATATCGACAGCAAATTTGGTAATGTGACGTGGCGTTAGGACTATCCCCATTTCGCTCGCATCGTTCGCATATTGGAGAAAGGTTTCGTAGAACTGCCCAAGCGCGTCGGTCCCGCTGTTGATGGCTGAACGGATATTCATTTCTCGAAGCAACTGCATGGTCTCAACAATCGCCAACCAGTATTTCCGGTGGTTCTCTTGTGTGTTGGGGGGCCTCATATTAACTTCCTCGTAGAAGTCTTGCTTGCTGTGGCGAGTCAGCAGCGCATGGATTCGAGCGTTCACATCACGGACCAGAGTGCTCGGATTGGTATCGATTCTCATTGTGCTGTCTTGCGCCAATGTTAGAAGCAATCCAGCGACCATCCTGGCACGGTCCCGAGCCGCAACGCCGTTCCTGTGCAGAGTAGCGTTAATCCCATTCGCCTTATCAAGGAACCTGCCAAGATCGACATCGTAATGGTGGATACGCGGACTGTTCTTGTTGAGAATATTCTTACATTGTTCTTTCGTCAGGAATCCAGTTATCTCGTTGCCGTTAATCGAAACTGGTTCCCATTTGGCATCATCCCAATAGGCTGTCCTTACAAAGAATGATTTATCCGGCGTTCCAGCAATGCCAGTGGCAAAGCGAGCGGCATCAGGCTCCCGGGCATTCACCTTACCGGCACAGTTCTGTGCTTCGTGCAGTGCCTTGTTCAAATCGCGGTGATCGGCTTTAGCTTCAATGATCCAATAGCGTGGGCCGACTTCCCACGGGATGACGACGATGTTTTCGGGGATTTTCTTGCCGAGTGCTTTCTTGCCAAGTGCTTTCGTCAGCAAGTGGTCGTGGTGGTAGAACTCGCGTTGCTCATAAACTTGCCCTGATGGATGAGTCGACGGATTGCCCGTATCCCATCCAAGCTTCTTCAACTCTTTTTTAATGTAAGCATAGAGGCGAGTTTCACTATCCAGTGGACGGCTCTTCCGTTTAAACGATTTGTAGCCAAGATTACTGGCTGGTGGGCTGGTCTTTTTTCATATTAACAAGTTGTTTGGCGTTTTCAAAGGTTTTTTAATTTTCGGTTCAACTCGGGTCACAGTCAGCGCAGACAGACAGGATGTCTGCCCCACATTTTCTCCCCCACAGAGACGATTTACCGCTGATTTCTCTTTTTTCAAGAGGAAATCGCCGGTCAACCAGCAAAGCAGCCGGTGATGAAGGCGCTGAAGGCGTCGGGGTTGTGGCGGTAATTGTATTTCCAAGTGGCTTCGGAGAGGTAGAGCTGCATGTCTTCTTTGGAATAATGGTGGCGGCTACCATACCAAGCGCGTTTGAGCAGAGACCAAAACCCTTCAATCGTGTTGGTGTGGACATCCCCCAGCGCGTAGCGAACGGCATGGCGCACGACTTTGTGTTCCACGCCAATGGCGTCAATGTTGTGGAACTCCCTGGCTTCATCCGTCATCAGGCGAGTCCGTTTTTTGTGCAGCCAAGTGGCCATCAGGTGCCGAATGTTGGTGCGCAAAGGCGTCCCAGGCGGGTGTTTGACTTGGGCTTTGACTTGGCCGCCCCGTTCCACCGCGCCAATCACCGGTGTTTTGTCGGTATATTTGTCTCTGGGCGGACGATTTTTGAAATGTTTGTTCGGTTTGCGGGGGCGCCCGCCAATAAAGGTTTCGTCGGCCTCGACAATCCCTCGCAAGAGTTTCTTGCCGCGCATCTGCCCCATCGCCAGTCGCACCCGCACTTGCAGATACCACGCCGTGGGCTGGTTCATCTCCAAATCGCGGGAGAGTTGCCAGCTGGAAAGGCTTTTCTTGGCATTGAGGATGAGGGCAATGGCCAAGAACCATTTTTGGAGGGGGATGCGTGTGCCCTGAAAGATGGTGCCGGAAAGGACGTTGAAACTGCTCTTGCAGGCATGACAATTCCAACGGCCAATGCGGTTTTTCTCTTTCTTTTTGGCGACATCATGGCTGTTGCAGAGGGGGCATTGAGGTTTGCCGTGCCAGCGGACGGTCTCCAAATAGTCAAAGCAGGCTTGCTGGTCGGGAAAGCGTTCAAAGACTTCGATTAAGTTCATCCGCGCACCTTACCAAGCCCTCGAAACCTTGTCAAGCCCTGAAATGATTATTGCGGATTATCGGCTTGCCTATTGGCTTGTCTATTGGTATGTTCATCGGCGGTTTCATCGGTAAGAGGAAAAAAGGCTAAACTACCAATGATACCGAATCACACATCGGTGGGATCGTCGGTATGATCGTTGGCGCGTTTATCGGTATATTCATTGCCGAAGAAGAAAGTGACCCACCTCTCTGGCTTCCCTTCCTCGGTGTGTTCATCGTCGCCGATGGGGATAGCGAGGCCGCTGCAACAGGCATCGGCTTCAGCATCGCCATCGCCATTTTCTTGGGCGTCTGTGTGCTCATTGGCATATTCATCGGTGGGGCTGCAAGCAAGGATGACGGTAAACTCATCGGCGGGTTCATCAGCTTGGGCATCGCGCTCTTTGGCATGATCCTGCGCGCTAAAGAGATCAAGAAGTGAGCTGATAGGCGTTGGGTTTGGGTTGCGCGGGGCGGCGGGATGAGGTTCACTGGTGTTTTCCTGAGTGGGTATTGGCATGAAGCGGAAATGGGCGGTGTTTGTTTTTTGGGGAGCAGCGGTTGCGGTTTTCGTCCAGGGAGCGATGGGGGCGGAGGCGGCGATTGCAAAAGCGGTTCCGGCGGGGGAAGTGTTGGCGGATGTGCGGCGAGGGGCGTTGAAGGATTTGAACGGGTATTTTCCTTTCCGGGTTCCCGACACGGCTGCGTTGTGGAAGGAACGCGCTGAGATGGTACGGCAGCGGGTTTTGGTATCGCAGGGGCTTTGGCCGTTGCCGCAGAAGACTTTGCTGCGTCCGGTGATTCACGGGCGGGTTGCGTTCGATGATTATTCGGTGGAGAAGGTGTATTTTGAGAGTTTTCCGGGGTTTTATGTGACGGGGAATTTGTATCGTCCGATTGGGTGGCAGGGGTTATTACCCGGTGTTTTGTGTCCGCACGGTCATTGGGCGGATGGACGGTTCACGGATGACGGAAAGGTTCGGGAGGCCATTGCCCGGGGTGCAGAGCGTTTTGAAGAGGGCGGGCGCAGTCCGCTGCAATCGCGCTGCGTGCAGTTGGCACGGATGGGCTGCGCGGTGTTTCACTACGACATGATTGGCTATGCGGACAGCACGCAGTTGAGTTATGCGTTGGCGCATCGGTTTGCCAAGCAGCGGGCGAGGATGAATGAGCCGGAGGGTTGGGGGTTGTTCAGTCCGCGGGCAGAGGGGCATCTGCAAAGCGTGATGGGCTTGCAGACTTGGAACTCGATTCGGGCGCTAGATTTTTTGGAGACGCTGCCGGAGGTGGACCGCAACCGATTGGCGGCAACGGGAGCCAGCGGTGGCGGCACGCAAACCTTTATGCTGGCAGCGGTTGATTCGCGATTGGCCGCGGCGTTTCCGGCGGTGATGGTCAGCACCGCTATGCAAGGCGGATGCACTTGCGAGAATGCCTGTTTGCTGCGTATCGACACGGGCAATGTGGAGATTGCCGCCTTATTCGCGCCGAAGCCGCTGGGTTTGTCCGGCGCAGATGATTGGACGGCGGAGATGGCGGCGAAAGGTTTTCCCGAATTGCAGTCGTTATATCGGCTGCTTGGCCGGGAGGAAAATGTCATGTTAAAGGCGCTCAATCACTTCGGCCACAACTATAATTATGTCAGCCGCACGGCGATGTATCACTGGTTTAACCGCCATCTAAAGCTCAGACTTGCGGAGCCGATTTTGGAGAAAGATTATACCCGTCTTTCCCGCGAAGAACTCACTGTGTGGAACGCGGCACATCTCCGACCGAAAGGCGGCGACAGCTTTGAAAAGAAACTGCTCCGGCATTGGCACGAGGACAGCCAGAAGCAGTTGCTGGAGCGAGCGGCGAATCCCCAATCCTTCGCCGAATGGGTGGCGCCGGCAGTTCGCGTCGTGGCGGGGCGGACTTTGGATTCTGCCGGGGAAGTTGAGTGGAAGCTCACCCAGAAAATTGACAGGGGCGAGTATCTCGAAATGACGGGTTTGCTGCGGAATACAACTTACAACGAGTCATTGCCAGTCGTGTTTTTCCATCCGAAAGAATGGCGAGGAACGACGGTGATCTGGCTGGATGCGCTTGGCAAATCTGGATTGTATACCAGCAGCGGACAGCTTCGAAAAGCGATGCGACGCTTGCTCGAAAGCGGCGCGGCCGTCGCCGGCGTGGATTTGCTATATCAGGGAGAATCGCTTGTAAAAGGGGAATCCTTGCAACGTACTCGGCGGGTGAACAACCCCAGAGAAGCGGCGGCTTACACTTTCGGTTACAATCACACGGTTTTTGCTCAGCGAGTGCATGATGTGCTGACCGTCATTCAATTTCTCAGGAGATATGAGAAGCCGTCCGAGAAAATCGTCCTGGCAGGATTGAACGGGGCGGGGCCTTGGGCAGCAGTAGCCCGAAGCGTTTGTGGGGACGCGGTGCAGAAGTTCGCCATCGACACTCGCGGTTTTCGGTTCAGCAAAGTTGAGGATATCCACGATGCCAATTTTCTGCCCGGCGGCGCCAAGTATCTGGACTTGCCGGGATTCCTGATGGCTGGAAATGCCCAACCGCTATGGCTGGTTGGCGAACCCGTGCAAACGCAAGAATGGCTGCGGCAGCGTTATGCCGACACCGGGGATTTGACATTCCCGGAGCGGGTGGATGCCTCTCCCACCGACGCCGTCGATTGGATTTTGAAGTAACCCGTTGGCTAATCGTGTGAACCGACCGGGACGCATCCGCTTGCCCGCGCTTGTCAAGACTGCCGCCAAAGTTTGTCGCGATAAATATTTACGGGCTTAACAGGGTGGCGCAGGCACTCGACCTGTTGACCGCCACCCGCTTGACAAATAAATCCAATCCTGTCCATACTGTCCATCCATATGGCCGAACGAAATCGCCCTCCATAACCATCAAAGCCCATAAATGGTTATTGCGAAGTTTGTCCTTGCCCTCTCGCGTTTCGATCCTTTAGCGTGAACGCATGTTTAAGTTTTTGGTGAAAAAAGATGGTCAGTTGGCTGCATCATTTTTTGCAGCGGCGATGTTAATGGGCATGAATGTGACGGAATCAAGTGTGATGACAAGTGAAGTTGAATATCGGGAAGGTGATGCAGCGCTAGAAGGCTATTTCGCAGTGCCTGATGATTTGGAAGAAAACCAGCGGCCGGGCATTTTGCTAATCCATGATTGGACGGGTTTGCAGGAATACGCCCGGCAACGCGCCCGGCAGCTTGCTGCGCTTGGCTATGTCGTCTTCGCCGCCGATATCTACGGCAAAGGCGTGCGCCCGAACAATCTCCGCGAATGCGGTGTGCAAGCAGGCATCTACCGGGGCGACCGAGCGCTGTTCCGGCGTCGCTTAAACGCTGCGCTTGAAATCCTGAAGTCCCACGACAAATGCAACGCCGCCAGACTGGGCGCCATTGGCTACTGCTTCGGAGGAACGGGAGTGGTCGAACTATTGCGCAGCGGCGCCGATGTCGATGGCGTCGTTTCCTTTCATGGGGGACTCGATTCGCCCGCTCCCGAAGACGGACAGCATATCAAGGGGAAAATTCTCGTGCTGCACGGCGCCGACGACCCCTTCGTTTCTCCCCAAAATATTGAAGCCTTCATTGCGGAGATGAACCGTTGGAAAGTGGATTGGCAGATGATTTCATACAGTGGCGCCGTTCATTCCTTCACAAAACCCGGCGCCGGCAACAACCCCGCCAGCGGCTCTGCCTACCACGCCTTGGCTGACAAACGCTCTTGGCAACATATGAAGCTATTCTTTGACGAGATTTTTGGCAAATGAACCGCAGGCATGCCAATCAACCGAAATGGCATTGAGGCTGGAAACATCCAACACCTCCGGTGGCTTTGCCATTGGCAATCCGCCCCTCGGAATTTTTTGCGTGACAATTTTGTGAGCATTCCATATACTGAGTTCCCGTTGCGACCCGTTCGTCTAGCGGTCCAGGACACCGCCCTTTCACGGCGGTAACACGGGTTCGATTCCCGTACGGGTCGCCATTCAAACAACCTCCATTGTCAAAATAAAAGAATTCAGAAGAGAACATAAATGGAAAGACCACAAACCAAATAGATCGTAACACCAAAAGCCGCAAGAGGCAATATCTCTTCGCGGCGGCTTCGGTTTTTCTATCTCTCTTCTTCACGCTTCTCTGTCTCGAACTTCTTATGCGGTTTCTGCCGCTTCGAAAGGGGTTACACCCTTTGGCCAGCACTTTCGAACAGCCGGTCCGTTACTTGTCGAACCAAAATTATACTTGGTCGAGGGGTTGGAACTTCTCCATCGTCAACCGAGGCCGTGTCAACAACGCCGGATTTATTCACAATCAGGATTATGTTGCGAACGATCCTGCCCCGGTTTTCGCAATCGTCGGTGACTCTTTTGTCGAAGCTCTCATGGTGCCCTTTGCTGAAACCTTGACTGGTCGATTGTCTGCTGCCGCCGAAGGATATAATGTCTACAGCTTTGCCATAAGCAATTCTCCATTGAGCCAGTATCTCGTCTGGGCGCGGCACGCGCGAAAACACTATAACATTCAGGGCATGGTATTTGTCATTATTGACAATGATTTTGATCAGAGTTTTCGGAAATACCGCAATTCCAATTTCAGTCTTCAATACTATTATCAATTCACAGAAGAGGAAAGTGGTCAATTGTATCCCCGGTTGCCGAAGGAACATATTCCTAGTCCGACCATCAAGCGCGCCCTCTGTAAATTGGATATCTACTCGTATCTGTATTTCAATTGCAACTGGGGCCGGTCAATGAGCAGAATCAAAAAACTTGCTGATAACAGGTCTGCCAAAGACTCAGCCGAAAGACTAGAAGACTCGAAAAGAGCGGCAGACGCCTTTTTGCGGCTTGTGTCGGAATACAGCGGTTTGCCGCGCTCCAAGATTCTTTTTGTTGTCGATTCCGGCTATGCAGCCCGATTTGATCTATATTACGGTGTCAAAAAAGTCAAAAAAAGATACCAACTATATAAACATATCCGACCTTACTTTATTAAACAGGCGCGGGAAAAGGGTTTTGAAGTGATTGATATGGAACCGGTGTTTTCTAAAAATTATCAGGCGCTTGGAGAGCGATTCGACTTTTCGCCAGTTGATTGGCATTGGAACGGCTATGGACATAGGTTGGCTTATGAGACGATCAAAGGCTCGGCGGTGTTTCGGCGGTTTTTGTCTGCCGTTGAACAGCAGTAAGGCGGATGGAGAATTGAAGTTTTTGGCGGGATGTCAGTGTAAAACGCTGGGGCGTTTTATTGGTTTACGTTTTGCTGAAATTGTTGGAGGTAGGGTTGGTAGGCTGGATCGTTTTTCCAGAAGCGGCGTTCCGGGCTGTTGGATAGGACGGTTTTTTCTGAATAGTCTTTGCCGGTTCGGCTGGCGTCTAAGGATGTTTTCCAGTGGGTGTAGAGTTGTTTGAGCCGGCGGCTGGCGGGGTCGTTTTCGTGGTAGAGGTTGCGGGTTTCTTGGCTGTCTTTTGCCAGGTTGTAGAGTTCGAAGGCGCCGTTTTGGGTAATTAGTTTGTTGTTGCCGTCGATAATGACGCCTCGGTTGCGGTGGTGGAAGAAGAGGGGTTTTGGGCGGGAGGGGATGTCGTGTTTGAACAAGGGGTAGAGGCTGATGCCGTCTTGGGGTTGGAGCATGGAGTCTGATGGGAGGCCGGCGATTTCTGCTAGTGTGGGGAAGATGTCCACTGTGGCGGCGCGGCAGAGGGTGGTTCGAGGGGTTGGGATGCCGGCGGGCCATTCGATGATTCCCGGCACGCGGAGGCCACCTTCATACATTGAGTTTTTGTTGCCTCGCAGTCCGCCGACGGTTTCTTTTCCGTATCTGGGGAGTCCTCCGTTGTCGCTGTTGAACCAAAGGAGTGTGTTGCGGGCGAGGCCAAGGCGGCGGAGTCCAGCTCGCAGGGTGCCGATGCTGCGGTCCATGGCGACCAGTTCGCCGAGGTGGCGTTGGTGTTTTTCGGGGAGAGCCCGGAAGGGCGCTCGGTCGGCTTGGCTGGCGATCATGGGGGCGTGGGGCGATCCATACCAGATGACGGCGAATAGCGGTTTGCCGGATTTCCGGTTGGTTTCGATGAATTTGAGGGCTTCGCGGACGATGATTTCGGAGGAGTCGCCGTGGTGTTGTTCGATGGTTCCTTGTCGGCTGATGAGTGGGTCGTAGTCGAAGAAGTTGCTGACGCTGAACCAGGTGTCGAAGCCGAAGGCTCCGGGGTTGTGGGTGTCTTCTTTGAGGATGGGGACTCCCGGCCCGCGGAGGCCGCTGAGATGCCACTTTCCAAAATGGCCGGTTGTGTAGCCATTGTTTCGAAGTGCTTGGGCAATGGTTTTTTCCTGAAGCCGGAGGGGGTAGCCGTGGTCAAGGACTCCTGTGCGGTCGTTGCTTCTGCCGGTCAGAACGGTGGCGCGGGTGGGGGAGCAGTTGGAGGCGCCGGCGTAGAAGTGCTCGAAGCGCAATCCGTTGGCTGCCATGGCGTCAAGATGCGGGGTTTTGAGGTGGGGATGGTTTCGGTAGCCGGTTTGTCCCCAGCCTTGATCGTCCGCCATGACGAGGATGATGTGGGGGCGTTCTGCTGCCTGAAGAGGCAGGAGGTAGGCGAGGATGGCCGGGAGCAGAGCGGCGAAGAGTTTCATGGGTTTGGGGCGGTGTCCGCTTTTTGCTGCGGGGTGCTGTCGAGTGGTTGAATGGCAATGCTGTCTGCGTTTTCCGCGATTCGAATGTTGAAGAACCAGGTGCTGGGAGCGTCGGACATTCTGTTATTGCTGGGGTAGTTGGGCACTTTGACGGTCAGGCGGTTTTCGCCGGCTTTTAAAGAGACGGAAGCGGAAGCGTGGTTTTGGACTATGGGCGGCGGCATGAAGCGGATTTCTTCATCATTGATCCAAACCTTTCCCGGATCATCGGTTTCGAATGCCAAGGTGATGGAGCGCTCATCAGGGCTAATAAGGGTGGTTCGAGCGTAGGCGACTGTTCTGAACATTTCGGCAAATTCAAATTCAACGGTTTTGGGAAGCGCGGCTGTTTCATTGCCTGTGCGGGATTCTGTGTTGAATAAGGAGTCGAAGTCAATGAAGCCGAAGGTGTCTTTGGGTTGGATTTTTTTTGTCCAGGCGGCGGGGTCGGTGGGCGGCTTCGAAAAAGGTTCGTCATCGTAAGGGCCGGCGATTTCCCATGTTTGGATCAGGTTGGAGAACTGATTGGCTTCTTCTTGCTGCGTCGGGTTGAGAGGGAAGGGTTTGGGCGTTGTTCCCAGTTTTTCGCAGATTTCGCGGTAAAGGCCGACGAGCATCGGGATTTGGGCGCGGCCGGGCTGCTCGGCGATGAGTGTGGCGATGGCGGCTCGGAAGAGGGGCAGGTTTTGTTCATCGGTGGCTGTGTAGATGGTTTGCGTGAGCAGTCGTCCTGTTTGATGCAAGCGTGGGGGGAGTTTGGCAAAGTTGGAGAACGCTCCGGCGAAATCACCGACGGCCAATTGAAGCCCGGGCAATTCCCTCAGGGCTTCCCATTTTTCGTCCTCGCCGTAGCCGCCGCCGACTAGTCGGTTTAGAAAGACGATGCTGGCATCCGCCCGTCCCTCGCCCCGACAGATGGCGGCGAGGTGTTTCAATTGTTTGGGGGGCAGCTTGGGGTTCTTGATGAGGGCGTTGAGTTCTTTTGAGGCAGAGGCGGATTTTTTTCGGAAATGAGCGGCGAGAAAACGGTAGTAGGCTTGGTGCGGCGCATCGGGGATTTTAGCATTGATTTCTTCGGTCAGTTGACGAGCGGTTTCTTCGGAGGCGGCTTTGAACAAGGGTTCGAGCTGGCGCGGTTGGGCCAGTAGGGCTCCTCTGTTTTCCCGAACGTGTTGCAGGATATCCGCATCTGTCATGGGCGTCGCCAGGTCGGGTTTGGCGGTGATGCTGCGGAGGATGGCTGGCGGTGGCGGCGGGATGGCGGGAGGATTGTTCCGGATGTTGTATCGTTCAAGAAACTCCAGGCTCATTTCTATGTTTTGGCGAATTTCTGCAGGGATTTCTCTAACGAGTTCTCCAAGAAGAGTTATGCCAAAGAATCCTTCGGAAATTTGATCGCCTTGGTCGCTTGGAGTTGAGGCACGGTTTTGCGCGTTTTGGAGCAGGGGGTGCGGGGCGGCTAGTTCGAGTTGTTCCTGGAGGTTGTGATGCAGTATCAGGGATTCGAAACCGCGCGCGATGTCTTCTCGGTCGCTTTCGGTGGTGCTTTGGTCCCAGAGGTTTTGATAGGCGGCGATGGCTTTTTTCGGTTGGTTCAAGTGGATGTAGCTGTAGGCCAGGGTTAGGTGGCTTTTGCTGTCGAGTGTTTTTGTTTTGAGGTCGGCTTCGAGCCAGGCGACGGCGGTGCTGTAGAGTTTTTTCTGCATCAACCAGTCGGAGAGCTCTGAGAACAGGCGCTCAGTATTTTGTTTGCCTCGCGCTTTTTCAAAGGATTCAATAGCGGCGGCGCTTTGGCCTTGGACGGCGTAGCATTTGCCCATGTTGATGAAATACTCGCCGGCTAGGTAGCGGTCCTGGCGGTATTTGTTGCGGCCGCTTTCGTAGTGGGCGAGTGCTTTTTGGTATTGCTCTCTTTTGATGAAGAGGTTGCCGATTTTGATTTCGGTGTCGCCGTCGCCTTTCCAGGCGAGAAGTTTGTCGATGGCGGTTTGCGCTCGTTTCGGTTTTTGGTTTTTCAGATAGAATTGGATGAATTGCAGTTGGTTGTCGGCTTCTTCGTGGAGCGTTGGCGCCGGCGGGAGGCGTTCGATGAGTTGAATGGCTTCGTCGGTTTGTCCGCTTTTGGCCAGCCAATTGGCTCGCTGTAGGGCGTATTCTTGGTTGGCGGGGTTCTGCTGGGACAATTCTCCGTAAAGTTCACCGGCGGCTTCTTCCAAGCCCGCTCGTTTGTAGGCGCCGGCGAGAAGGCGGAGGATTTTTTGGTTGGGCGGCTTTTCGGCTTCTGCGCGTTTTCGGATGCCGTTAAGGAATTGTTTCTGTTTTTCGGCTCGGCTGGCGCGGGAGTTTTTATCCGAACGGCGTCGGGCAAACGCATTGTGGAAGATTATCTCTACATCGTAAAAGATGGAGCTGTGTCTGTGTGATTCTTCATAGCGGAGGCGTTTCCAGGCCATGTCGATTAAGGTGTCCAAGTTTTCGGAGTCCAAGAAAAGTTCGAAGACGTTGCGGAATCGGTAGCGGTTGATGTAGCCGGCGTCTTTGTGTTTGAGGAAAAGTTTGCGGGCGTCTTCTTCGTGGCCACTGTTGTGGAGATAGGAGATGTATTGTTGGAAGGTTTGGGCGTCGGCGCGTTCTTTGAACAGTTTAGCGTAGGCTTCTTTTACCGCTTCGGGGTTGCCGCGTTTGGCGTCGAATTGGGCGAGTTGGAGGGCAGCATCCGATTTTCTGGAGGCGTCGGCAAGTGCCATGGCTTTGACCAAGGAGGCGCGGGCGGCGGCATGTTCTCCGGCGCGTTCCTGGTAACGGGAGAGGAAGCTGTAACGGCTTTCCGTTTCTTTCACGGCTGCCCAGGAGGAGAGCATGGCGATGGCCTGGGCTTCGGACTTCATCGCAAACAGAGCGTCGGCGTAGAGTTGGTGGTGGGATTGGTTGTTCGGTTCGGCTTCGATGAGCTGCCGGGCGAGTGCCACGACTTTTTCGGGTTGATCGTTTTTGAGCAGGGCGTTGGCGTAGAATTGACGATGGGATTGGTTGTCCGGCTGGGCTTCGACGAGTTGCCGGGCGAGTGCCACGGCTTTTTCGGGTTGGTCATTATTGAAGTATATCTGAGACAGTTCGGAAACCAGTTTTTGATTGCCGGGGTTGCGGGAGGCGACTTGGGAGAGAAAGGCTTCGCGTTGGCTTTTAGAGGTGCCGCTCCATTCGTATTGTTTGGCAATGGCGATTAATAACTCCGCTTCGGCGGCGGTGTGGGTTTCCTTGTCGAGAATTTCCTGGACGAAGTTTTTGAACCGGTTATGTTCTACGTAGGCTTCGGCGACGACTTCGTTGATTTCGTATAGTTGACGACCATGCGGCATCGGACCGCCGAGGCGCTGCCTGTGGTCTTTGGGGTAGTGCTTGCGGATTAATGCTTCTATGTCGTCCCACAGACCGTGATCGCCGAATGCCCGGATTGCCTCGCCGATATAATAATGCATGGGGACACCGTGTCCGGCTTGTTCTTCGAGCCAGTCTTTATAGAGTTTTTTGCCGCGGTCGATGTTTCCTGTGTTCATGTAGATTTTCGCCAGGCGCCGTTTGTCCGAAAAGTTTTTCTGGAGCGCTGAGTCGGGAAGGTTTTTGAGCACTTCGTCCATTCTGCCGGTGATTTGCCCGATATTGATCAAGTCGTTGACGGCGTTGGGGTTTTGTCCGGTTTTGACGGCTTTGGTTAGGCGTTCAATGGCATCTTCGAAACGTTTTTCGAAGATGGCGATTTGAATGGCCAGAGAGTTGGCGAGGGGACTTTTGGCGTTCTTTTCCTGGAGGCTTTGGTTGATTTCTTTAAGTTCATCGAGGCGGCCTGCAGAGGCGTAAAGTCCGGTTATAGGCTGCAGTATGTGACTGCCGATGCTTTGGGCGTGAATTGCGGGGGAAGTTAGCCAATCTTTGTATAATTTGATGGCGTCGTCTTGTCTGCCAAGTTGGCGATAAACACCGGCCAATTGGTGGTGAAGCCAAGGATGGCTGGGCGATAATCGAATCGCTTTTTGATACAGCTCGGCCGCTTTTTCCAGATTGCCGCTCCCTTGGAATTGACTGGCGAGTTGTTGGATTTGGTTTGGATTTGTCGCCCGTCTGGCCAGGTTTTCCTCGAACTTGAGAATCTGTTTTTCCTGGCCGTGGCGCCGGTAGAAGTTCTGCAGTTCCCGGCTGATTTGCTGGTAGAGGTTGGGATTGGTTTGGAGCAGTTGTTCGTAAAGGGCCGAGGCTTTGGCGAGGTTGCCGGTTTGGGCATAAAAGCCGGCAAGCTGTTGTTTGGCTTGGACGAGGCGGGGGCGTTTTTGGATGAGGGTTTCGTAAATCTCGATGGCTTTGTTGTTTTGGTTGTTGAGGGAGTAGAGCGTCGCCAGGTTTTCGTGGAGGCGGACGGAGCCGGGTTGTTTGGCGAGGCGTTCGGCGAATTCTTGGATCAACTCGCCGCTGCGGCCGGCTTTGACGTAATACCGGTGAAGGTTGCGAAGAAGATTGTTTGCGGGGCGGCGGATTCTTCCTGGAGGGGCGTAGTAGCTGCTGTAGCGGCGGTAGTTCGGAGTCGAACTGCCGGCGGGCGAACGGTCCCAGGCTTCGTGGGCCAGGGTGATGGCTTGTTCGTAATTTTCTTCGCCGCTGTAAATGTTAGCGAGGAGGGTCAATGCTTCGACGTTGCGACTGATTCCCGATAAGTGCTCTTTCAAAAGTTCTTTGGCGAGCTGCGTTTCTCCGGCGTTGACCAATGGGCGGATGGCTTCAACGAGTTCTTTGGGGGGGATGCGTTGTTGGATCATTTGGCGGATGTGGGCGGCGGCTTCGTTGTAGCGTTTGCAGAGGATGAAAACGGCGGCTTTGGCCGAGGCGATTTTGCGGGCTTGGAAGGAGAACTGGCGTTTGGCCTGGTTGTAAAGCTCGATCAGAGCGCCGCAATCATCCCGGGATTGGGCGAGGTAGAGGGCGAGGTTGATCCATTCCATCTGGTCGCCGGCGGCGGCTTTGGCTTCGTCGAGCCAGTGTTGGGCTTTGTCGAGTTGATTTTCTGCAATGCGGGAGGCGATCAGCAGTTTGGCGGCGTCCCAGGCTTTGTTTTTGGCGTCGCGGCTTTTGGCGCTGCCGAGTTGTTTCGCTTGGTCAATCAGAGGTTGCAGGGGGTTGTCGTCCTCGTCGGACAGGAGGTGAAGCTGGCGAATGGCTTCGGCTTTCTGATGGTCAATGCTGCTAATGAGCGTTGGCGGAAGTGCTCTGAGGAGGCTGCCTCCATAGTGACGAATGACGCGGTTGTCGCGCGGCGGGATGTAGAGCGACACTTGCGGGCGGCGGGCGGCGGCGGCAGGTTGGGCGGGATCGCCGGCGAGGATTTCGGCGTACAGCTTCTTGGCTTTGTCCTTGTCTCCTTTCTGCTTGTAGAGGCTGGCTAAGTTGTCGAGGAAAAAGACAGCTGAAACATTTCGGGTTTTTTTTCTGGCTTTTTCGTAGATGGCGATAGCTTCGTCCAGTTGTCCCTGTTGTCGCGTGAGGTTGGCGAGCTGGAGGAGTGGATGGATGTTGTCGGGATTTTCTTCCACCATTTGATTGGCCAAGGCGACGGCTTTTTCATGGTTCTGCTTCTGGATGTAGAGCGAGATGATGGAGGAGAGGGCTTGGTCGCGATATTGAGATTGGGTTTCCGCCAGTTTTTCGTAGAGGGTGATGGCTTTGTCGTGTTCTTGCCGGCTGGTGTGGTAGGCGGCGATTTGTTGCAGGAGTTCGGCGTCGTTCGGCGCTAGTTCCAAGATTCCTGTCGCGAGGTCGATGGCGTCTTCGGTGCGGCCGCAGGCTTGGTAGATGAGCATGAGGTCGCGTTTTGCTTGGGTGCTTTTGGGTTGGTCGTCGATTTTTTTTGTGAATTGTTCGATGAGGGCGTCTTGGCCGATGCTGTCTTGGGCTAGGGTGGCCATGAAGTGGAGCGCTTGCGAGCGGAGTTGCTGAAAAGCGCTTTGCGGGGGCGCGCCGTAGCGTCCTGAGGAGTAACGGATGCTCATGCCGGGGTAATATGCGGGAGTGCCGGAGAACATTATTGGCTGGGGAATGAACCTGGAGCTGTGGTAGACGAAGGTTGGTGGAGGGATGAAAGGTTGGCGGATTGAGGTGCCTCGACCACGGCGGATGGGTTTCTTTTTGGTTTGTTCGGTGAGGGTTTGTTGTTCTCGGTCGCCTAGTTCGATCAGTTTTTGCAGTTGTTGGATGGCGTCGGCGGAGCGTTCGTTGACGGCCAGCATCTGGGCGTATTCCCAGCGGCGCCGGTGGTTGGATTCGTCCAATGCGACGGCTTGTTGTTTGTATTCGATGGCTTCTTGGGCGAAGTTTTCCCGTTGTAGGATGTCGGCGAGCCGGTCATAGATTTTCGGGTCGCTAGAGGCTGCTTTTGTGCCGATGGCGTTTTGCGAATTGCCGGTGACCATTCGTTTCCAGGTCTCGCGGGCTTTGGCGCGGTCGCCGAGTTGGGCGTAGATGCTACCCAGTTTTTCGTATTCGTAGGCGGAGGGTTTGCCTTTTCGGGCGAGCCATTGCTCGTAGTATCCGATGACTTTGGGGAAGTCTTGGGCTTCATATGCGGCGCGGATGAGGGATTGGAGGGCGGGGGCTTTGTCATCTGCATTTTGCAGGCCTTCTTCCAGGACGGCCAGTGTTTTCATTGGATGGCCGGTTTCCTGATGGATGCGGGCGAGTTCCTGGTAGGCGGTGAGTTTTTTGGGGGTGTTGCGGATGCGGCGGGTGAAGTCGGCGATGAGTTCGTCTGCGGTGTTTTGCTGCTGATGGATTTGGGCAAGCTGGGCGACGGCGCTCAGACGGATGCCGTTGTCGGTGGCAGCGTCCAACATTTTTTGGAAGACGATCTGCGCTTCGCCCCATTTTTTTTGTTGTTTGAGCGCTTCGCCGTATTGGCGGCGGTAGTCTGGTTCGTCCGGTTTCAATCGGAGGGCGTAACGGTATTGCTGCAAACCTTCTTCAGGGCGTTGGTAAAGGGTGTAGACTTGGGCGAGGTCGATTCGAGATTCGGCATCTGCCGGGGCGAGTTCAACGATTTTTTCAGCCGTGGCAAGCGCTTCGTCTCGAAGGTCGAGAGAGAGGTAAATCTCGAGCAGCTCCCGGTGATAGACGCGAGCGCGTGTCTTGTCTTCGCCGGCAAGCCGGAGGAGTTCTTTGATGGCTTCGTCGATGAGGCGGTTTGTTTTGTAAGCGCGGATGAGGGCGCGGCGGAAGCTGGTGTTATCTGGTTGGAGTTGGGTTCGTTTTTCCAAAAGCGCCAGGGCAGATTCGCGTTGACCGGCGCGTTGGTAAAGTTTGGCGAGGCGGCTGATGACGGCGATGGAATCCGGTTGTTCGAGCAGTTCTTTTTCCCATGCTGCCTGTTTTTCGGCAAGGATGCCCAGGCGATGCCAGGCGTCGAGCCGGCCGGTTTCGCCGCGGTCTTGAAAGTAGGGGTTTTCGGTTTGGTCAGCAAGGCGGGCAAAAGCGACGGCGGCTTCTTCGAATTTTTCCTGGCGCATGAGGTTGCGGGCGAGTTGCAGCGAGAAGTCGAGGTTTTCGGGGGATTTTTCGACGGCGGTTTTCCAGAGCGGTTCGGCTTTTTCAATTTGTTGGCGGGCGTCCAAGATGGAGGCGACTTCGGCGTATTCGGCTCCGGAGGCATCGGTGTTCAGGGTGGATTGCCAGATGGCGAGGGCTTGGTCGTTTTCTCCTTTGTCGAAGAGCAGTTGCGCCAGGCGAAAGGCCCATTCTTTGCTGTTTTCAGCCGTTCTGGTATTTGCTGGGCAGTTGGCGTTTGTGGTGCGGTTCAGGTCGGCGAGGGCTTGGCGGTAGCAGCGAATGGCGTTTTCGGGGAATTCGTAGAGTTCATACCAGCTGGCCAGCTCGGCCCATTGTCCGGGGGTGGGGGGTTCTGCGATGAGCCGTTCCCAGGTTTGTTGGGCTTGTTCGATGTTGCCGGCTTGCCAATGAGCTTCTCCGAAGCGCCGGAGGTAGTCGGCATCGTTCGGAAACAGCTCGATCAATTTCTCGAAGACGGCCGCCAGTTTGTCCGGTTGTTTGAGGCGTTGGTAGAGGACGATGAGTTTCTCGAAGGTGGGCGCATGGCGAGGGTTGCGTTCGAGGATGGCTTGATATTCGCTTTCCGCCGTTTCTAGCCGGTTCATGCGCAGGTGCGTCTCTGCCAGAAGGTCGCGAAATTCGAGGTCGGCGGGGTTTTGTTTCAATCGGGCGGAAACGTAATCGATCAAGCCTTCGAGGTTGCCCATGTCTTCATGGGCTTGGACGAGCCGCAGTTTGAGGTCTTCAAACAACCAGTTGCCGGGGGAGACGAGTTCCAAGGCGGTTTCGTAGGCGGCGATGGCTTCGGAGAATCGTTCAGCCTGGAGCTGGCAGTTGCCGATGGAGCGCAGCGCTTGGCAGCGGCGGTAGGGTTCCTGTTCGGAACGTGTGGCGATGCGGCGATAGACTTCAACGGCTTCGTCCCAAAGCCGGTTCTCTTCGTAAATGGCGCCGAGTTCGATTTGGGCGAAGAGGTCGTCCGGCGATTGAGCGGCAATTTGTTTCCAAACTTCGACGGCTTGTTCAGTGTCGCCTTGGCGCAGGAAAAGATTGCCCAACATGCGGGAGACTTGGGTTCGCTCTTCGAGGTCGGACAAGGCCGCGAGCGCTTGAGAAAGCAGTCGAATGCCCTTCTTGTTCTCACCCTGGCGGTAGTAAAGCGTGCCAAGGAGCCGATTGAACGCCGGCGATTGAGCAGCCTCTGCTGGCGCGGCGGAGGTGCCTGCCGTTTGGCGAGCTTTTTCAAGCATTTCAATCGCTTCGGCGGTTTTAAATTGCCGGGCGTAGATTTGTCCCAAGAGAATCGCGGCGGAAGTGCCGGCATCCTCCAAATGGAGCTTGAGTTTCGCCGACCAAGCGTCGATGCCTTCCCAGTTGAGGTAGCTCTCGAAGACTTGATCGAAAGCGCGTTCTTGAAACGGGTTGCGCTCCAGAACTTGTTCGTAACGTTCGCGGATTCGAGCATCCCGCGTGTCAAGAGTTTCCAGCGAATCCGCCGCGACTACGCGAAAGGCGCTCCATACCGCCGCAACCGCCAGGCCGGCACAAAGGAGATGTCTGCTTGTAGCTTTCATTTTGGTTTCCCAGTTCGATTCTCGGACTCTATTCGATGGCAGCTGTGAAGAAAAGCAAATTTTTAGCGCCTGCCGGCTGTATCTCGAAAGGGTTAGCCGTAGCGTTGGGCGGTTTCTCGGAACCAGCCGTGGCCGGCAAGGTCTAGGCGACGCATGGCCACATCCAGAATGAAGAGCAGCAGGGCAGCGATGAGTAGTCCCGGCCAAATCGGACGGCGAGTGCGGACGGCTTCTTCGTTGTCAAGGGCAAATAGGGCGCGGGGTTCCGGGGCGTATTGTCCGCCGGTGGCGTCGGCGATTGCGTTGAGGAGATTGGTGTTGGCGCCGAGTCGGCGGTATTCCGGTTTGTAGGAGATGGTGAGGCCGCGGGTGATGTCGGCGAAGACTTCGGGTTCGCTGTGCGGGTTGGGGATGGTTTGACGAATTTTGAAGAGGTAGCTGCCGGTTTGGTCGAGCGGGAAATCGGCGGTGTAACGGCCGGGGCCGATTTGGCGAATGGCCGTTTTTTCGACTTTGAGGTCGGGCCGGATTAGTTGAAGTTCTGTTTCCAGGCCGTTGAGGAATTGTCCGGCGGTGTCGGCGCAGTCGAGGATGAGTGTGCCGGCGCCGCCGCGGGATTCTATCGCGGTTTCTGTTCCTTGGTTGAGGCTGGAGCGCATTATGTCCCGAATCAATTGCGCCCAGAACTGGCCGAACTGGGGCCAGGAAATCCAATCCGCCGCCCAACGGTTTTTGGCATCGGAGGTAAAGGCGGCGCAACGTCCCAGCCCGACTTGCCAGACGGCGAGGAGGGGGTCGCCCTGCTCGGTGATGAGTGAAACGTCCGCGGTCGCTTTTGGGGAGGTGACGACGTAGCCGAAGAGGAAGGGGGCTTGTTCCCAGTTGATGGAACGGATTGTTTGGTGGTCTTTGAAGATTTGAGGGAGGAAGGGTTCTTCGATCAAAGAGGATTTGGAGGCGCTCATGGTTTCTTTGGTGAAGATTTGCGGGATGTCGTAGGCGTCGGTGGTGAAGTAGTAGCGGCCTTTGCCCCAACGCGCGATATTCTGGAGAAGGGCGCTATCGGCTCCGTCGCCGACGCCGACGGTGGAGACGGTAACAGCGTCGGCGGCCAATTGATCCACGATGCCGGCAAAGTCGCCGGGTTGAGAGTGGCCGTCGGTGAGGAGTATCGCGTGTTTGAGCGTGGCGGGGATTCTCTGCAGGCTTTCTTGTGCCATGGTCAAGGCTGGGTAGATGCTGGTGCCGCCGCCGGCTTGAATTTGGGAGATGGTTTGGACGATGCCCATTTGATTGCCGGCGCTTTGGAGATCGACGACGTTGTATGGAGCGCCGTCGAAGGCGATGACGCCGACGTAGTCCCGCCCGCCGAGGAGTTCGACTGTGGCGATGGCGGCTTCTTTGGCCAGTTCGATTTTGTCGCCTCCCATGCTGCCGGATTTGTCTACGATCAACATCATTGCCAGGCTGGGCGTGTCTTTCTTTTTTTCTGAACGCATGCGCAGCGGCAGAATGTCTTCAATGGCGGTTCGGTAGTAGCCGCCGAGGCCGAAAGAATCTTCGCCGCCGATCATGACGAATCCGCCGCCCAGGTCTTCCACATATGAGCGGAGAAGGTTCATCTGCGGAACGGACAGTTCGGTCGCCGGCACATCGGAAAACAAAACGGCATCATATGGCGCGAGTGCCTCCAGGCTGCCGGGCATACCACGGCCTTCGCGGATTTCGACGCGGATGTTTTCAGCTTCCAATGCGCGGGCAAGGTAGCGGGCGTCCCGTTCGTTTTTTTCCAGGAGGAGCACTTGGGGTTCGCCAGCAACGGAGACAATGCCGGCAGCCGTGTTGTTGTCGGCGTAGAAGTCTTTGTCGGCGACCACTCGGAGTTCGTAGCGGGTGAGTCCTTCTTCAGCTTGCGTTTCGGTGAAGACAATGGAGTTGGCTCCGGGTTGAAGAGTCATTTCTCGTTCGCCAACTTTGAATCCGTCGCGGTAGAGGGTAAAGGCCGCCGCCGAAGCATTGACGGCATGAGCAACCGCCGCCACTGCGAAGGATTGGCCCTTTTTGACTTCGGCAGGAATGATCAGGTCTTCGAGCAACACTTCGTCCCGTTCTTCGGTTTCGTAGGCTTGAGTAAAGATTTTGACGCCTTGGCGGCGAATGCGTTTAGCAGCAGCCAAAGCGTCTCTCTGGGTTTCATTGCCGTCTGTGAGCAGCAAAACGCGCTTGAGGGCGTCGTGGGGGAGAGTTTGCGCCGCGTGCTGGAGGGCGCGTTCGATGTTCGTTTCCGTTTTCGAGTTGCCACCACTCAACTCCATATGTCGCTCCGAGGCGGGCGTTGATTCATTGGGCGCGTTGATGAAATCACTTTTGGCGGCGAACAAGGCAAGGGCAAGTTTCCCGTCCGCAGGTTTTTCGGCTTCAAGCTGTCGGTAAAGATTGGTGATTTGCGTGAGGGCGGATTCAGGGACACTGTCCGACAAATCGCCGAGAACCCAGAGCGCGACCGAGCGCGAGGGTGAAGTCCAAAGTGTTCCCGCCAACGCCAGAACAAGCAGGAGAAGAATAACGCTGCGAACCAACAGGGAAAGAACACGCTGCCCTCGCGAGCTGTCGATCAGCGTGTAACGCAAAACCATCATCGCCGCCGGAACCAACAGTGCCAGCCAAAGGAAGTTCGGATTTTCAAATTCCAGCGGCATCACTTAGTCATCAAGTTTGGGTGGAAGATCAAACAGGTTCGTTGAATCGGTCGTCAGAAAACATCCCTGAAGTTCACCTTGTTGCAAAAACTCTAACGCTTCACTTACTAAATCAAACTCGTAAAACTTGACCTCTTTTAAATTAGAAGTCAACTCCACTAACGCGTTTTCCATGGAGGAGCCAATGGCTTCCCCTATCGCGCTCCCCGGGTTTGCCACTGCTGTGTAATT
Organism: uncultured Pedosphaera sp.; assembly: GCA_965214825.1. Classification (GTDB taxonomy): domain Bacteria; phylum Verrucomicrobiota; class Verrucomicrobiia; order Limisphaerales; family AAA164-E04; genus UBA2970. Next base: position 2,869,979 of record OZ243981.1, on the reverse strand, counting down.
CGCCATAACTATCCTTTGTGGAGTATCACAATAGATTCCCGAAGGGCCACGCTGTGCCTTTTGGGGTTTACTTTCCATTTGTCTCCCCTTTCTCTTAAAATTTCCAGTGAATAAGAGCTAAATCCGATAGAACATCCGATTTTCCCTATTAGCCTGTCAGTTGGTATATGGATTCCATAGGGAGCAGAATCTCCTAAAACAAACAATACGCTTGATCTCGATTTCAGGACTCTGTACACTTCCCTAATAATTTTATAAATGTCATTAAAATATCCGATCAACATAAGGTCGTAGCTTTTCTTTCCTCCCTTTATCTTTCGCAGTCTTTTCAGTTTTATTGAAGCGTCTTGTATAAATTGTGATATTTCCACGCAATCTCTTTTAAAATCCCTATCGATCGGGTATTTGGAGTCGCCTCTTGCTATTTGAGTGGTGGCTGATGTCATCAATTTTGATCTGATCGTGCGTGTGATGTCCTTCCAATTTTTTGCCATTCTCCAGAAGTAAAGTTCGAGTCGTGTTCTATCGGAATAATCGAAGTTATTCAGGTACGGAGGCGATGTAAACACATGGTCTACAGATTCATCAGGAATTTTGTCCGACATGTCGGCGGAGTTTTCAAGAATCAAGTTGTGTTTCGATTTTTTATATCTATTGTACGAATTTCTTTTAATGTTTGCCAAGTCCTGCAACATTAATGCTGCTAGCGAGTTGAATTCCCGCAGGGCGTCTTTATTTTCCGGTGTGATTTTTTCTTTTTTAGGGGCGATGTAAGGCCAACCCGTGGCCGCACTGGAAACGGATCGGAGCAGCGCAGTCAAAACAACAAATGTGAAGTTCTTTTTCTTATTGGATTTGGACTTGTGTTTATAGTATAATTCTCTTATAGCCGACAGCTTACTCAGCATTTCATCTTGGTAACATTTCAACACTAGATCGGGAAAATAATTGGACATGGAAAAGGCTACACTTCCCGTCAAGGTGTTGTAATAGGAATTAAAATTTAGACTTAGTTGATTGACAAACAATCGAACTGATTTTTCATCAACATCCCACGCCATTTTTGCCTTTGCTATTTCATAAACGAAAGAGTGAGCTTCCACTCCGATAGAGTTCACTCCCATTGATTTTGCCGAGACATTTGTTGTTCCCGATCCCATGAACGGATCGTAAACAGTCATCCCGTTAGTGATTTTGAACCGGCAAAAAGAATACTCTACAGCCTTGTATGAAAAACCGGCCGGATACGCAAACCACCGATGAACGGGCGATCTGAGGCTGTCCTTGAATGTTCCCCAGCTCTCGACATTGCCTTTTTCATCGGCTTTGTCTTTGTGTTCAAGGATTAATAATTGTTTGAAATCACTGCGTTGTTTCGTTATCATCCTATATTTCCGGTTTCATTCGCGTCCGTTGGAACTGATTCTCGATCTGAACAAGTTCATAAAAACGTCTGAATTGCATTAAGACTATTACTCAATCAGGCGGCGATGAAAGAGGAACCATTCGGTGATCGAAAGCAGCGCGGCAAGCAAGGCGACGAAGAACCACGGTTCGTAGCCCAACCGAATGCCGCCGGCGATTTTCCGAACTGGTGTTTCTGATTGGATGGGGAGGGTGAGGCTTGGGCGGATGTGAGATTCGTTGGCCGAGGCCAGGTTGACGGCGAATAGCGGTTGCGGTTCTTCAGTGCTGTCTTCGGCGACGGCTGAGTAGAAGCCGACGCAGTCTGCCCGGAGCAGGGCGCCGGGCGCCGTCAAGTCTTGTTCGGAATAGTCGGGGCGGAGGACTTTTGTTACGGCCTTGGTGTCCGCTGGGCTCTCTGAATGGGTTGAGTTTGTCGTGTTGTCCCGGGGGCGAAATGCAGTGAGTTCGCCTGGAGAAAAGGATTGGCCGATGGGCGGGTTCATCCAGGCGTCCTGGTTTTCGTGGCCATGAAGATGGCGGATGGCGTTGGCGATCATAATGGGAAAGGCGACACGGAGGGGCAGGTCGGTGGCCAGAGGATCGAAGGCGGCGATCAGCACTTTCCGCTCTTTCGCCGAAGCTTCGGTGTCTGTTGTGTTCTTTGTTTCTTGCAGGAGGAGCAGGGGGTTGTCGAAGGAACGGATTATGGGGAGAAAGGAGTCGGGTGCAGTGACTTTGCGGGCGGAGCGGATGGACACGTTTTGTAGGGCGAGATGGCGGTTGATGGGGTGGTCTCGTTCCCAGTCGGTGATGATGGGGGATTTGAGTTCGCCTTCGGTGATGATGTTCAGATCACGGGGCCAGCGGTTGATGAACACGGAGTTGCCGGCGGGTGTTTCGTCGGGTGGGTCAGCGGCCCAGATGGTAACATCGTAGTTTTCGACAGGCTTCACTTCGGAAGGGCTGGTGATGTCGAGGGCAACGTTGCGATCAGTGCCGAGGGCGCTTTCGAGGAAGAAGTTTCCGTCGATCACGAGTTGCACTTTGACGGGGGCGAGGGGCGCCAGGCGTCCAAAGGCGCAGTTGTCGATGGGAAAGGCGTCGGGATGGTCGATGAAAACTTCAATGCTGCCGCCGCTGGCCGCGTATTGGTTGATGAGCCGTTTGACGGAATCACGCGGTGGCAAGGTTAGTTCCCAGGCTTCGGTGAGCGTGCCGTTGACTCGCAATTCCAAAGGCGCGGCGATGGGTTGGTCTGTTTCATTAGCGACTTCGAGGTGAATCTGAAAATCGCGCGGCGAATCGGGCAAGGGCCGTGCATGGAACTCGGTGATGCCCACGTTATTCGCTGTTTCGCCGATGCGCAGGTAGGCGAATTGCCAGTCTGCTTCGGGCGTGTAAGGGACGGGCGGGAAGGCGCCGTCGGTAATCAAATAGATGTGCGTCTGCCGCTGGCTTTCGGTGAGTTGGTCGAGAATCTCGAAAGCGGCGGCGAAGTCTGTGCCTGTATGCGCCGGCGAGAGCGTTTCAATCGTCGCCTCAAGATCGCGTTTGCTGTTGGTGAAGGGACGGATGACGGCTGGGTGTTGGTCCACTGCGACCAGCATCAGGGTGTCGCCTTGCGCCATTCCTTTGACCACGTCGAGGGCTTGTGACTTGGCTTCGTCGAATCGAATGCCGTCTCCTTCCTGAACCAACATGCTGGCCGAAGTGTCGAGAAAGAGAACAATCCGCCGCGCGCCCGTGAGGCTATCCGAGACCAGGGGACGAGCCAGCGCCAAAGCCAGAAGGGTGATAAAAAGAAGTTGGAGCAGCAGCGAAAGCAGCTTTTTGAGCCGCGTCAGGGATGCGGCGGTGTGCTCGTCCTTCAGAATCTTGTCCCAAAAAAGCAGGGTAGCCACCTGCATGCGCCGCCGCCGCTGCTTCAGGAGATACAGCGCGATAACTGGGAGAAACAAACCCAGAAACGCCAGCATGATGGGGAGTGCGAATCCCATGTCTATTGGAGAAATTTTTCCCTTCGGAGCATTTGAATAACCACGTCTTGAAAGGCGCAGTCGGTGCGGCAACGGATGTAGCCGACGGCCTTGGATCGGCAGAAGCGCTCAATCTCGGCGCAGTAATCCCGAAAGGCGTCCCGGTATTTTTGGAGCAACCCTTTGGTGAGTGTGAGGTCGCGGAACCGCTCGCTTTCCGGGTCCACCAACCGCAGGTCGCCTAACAGGGCGGGGTCGGTTTCTTGCGGCGAAACGCAATGCACAACAAAGACGTCGAACTTTTGGTAGCGGAGCGTGTTCAACGCTGCAATGGCGGCGCCGTTGGCATCGTAGAGGTCCGACAGCAACACCGCCAGACCCCGCTTGGCTTTGCTGCTGCTGAAGGTCTTCATGCAGGCGGCGATGTTGGTGGCGCCTTCTGCCTTCAAGTCTTCAAGGAAATGCAGCAGGCGGAAAACTTTGCCCTTCCCGCGGATTTGGAGCCGCCCGCCTGCTGTGCGCGGCAGCGAATCCTTGAAAGGAATCACATAGACTCTGTCCAGACCGGCAAGACCGAGATAGCCGATGGCTGCTGCCATCCGTCGGAGAAAGTGAAATTTGTAGGGGATGCCGAAGTCGCTCGAACCGGAACAATCCAGTAGCAGGTAGATGTGCAAATCTTCCTCCTCTTCAAACAGTTTGAGGAAGAGTTGTTCGGTGCGGAAGAACACGTTCCAGTCGATGAAGCGGAAGTCGTCTCCCGGCGCATATGGGCGGTGGTCGGCGAATTCGACGCTGATGCCTTTTTGCCGGCTCCGCCGTTCTGCCTTCATCTGGCCGGAGAGAATTTTGCGGGCAATGATGTGGAGGTATTCCAACGTGTCCAGGAAGTTGTCTCCGAAGAGGGGCTCGTCCCGGTCGTTCGCCTGGGGGGTTTTGGGCATGACGGCGCGGTTCAGGCGGCCTCGACGGGGATGGATTCGAGAATCTCGGCTGCGATTTTGTCAGGTGGCACTTCTTCGGCTTCGCCTTCGAAGTTCAACAACATCCGGTGCCGGAGCGAGGGGATCGCCACGGCCTTCAAGTCGTCGATGGCCACGTTAAATCGTCCGTCGAGCAAAGCGCGCACTTTGCCGCCCAGGATCATGGCTTGCAGGCCGCGGGGGCTGGCGCCGTATTTCACGTATTGTTTGACCATCGGCGTCGCCAGCTCGGAATCGGGATGTGTGGCGGTTACGAGTTTGGCGGCGAATTCTTCAACATGTTCGGCAATGGGGATTTCTCGAACAACTGCCTGCAGTTTGACGACTTCGGTGCTTTTGATGACGGGCGAGGGCTCTGGCGGTTTCCCGGAGGTTGTGCGGCGAGCCACTTCGATGAGGTCTTGCAAGGCCGGAAACGACACCAGTAGTTTGAATTGAAACCGATCGATCTGGGCTTCGGGCAAGGGGTAGGTGCCTTCCATTTCCAGCGGGTTTTGTGTGGCCAGAACGAAGAAGGGCGGTTTGAGCAAATGCCGATCTCCATAAACGGTGACGGATTTCTCCTGCATCGACTCCAGCAGCGCAGATTGGGTCTTCGGCGTGGCGCGGTTAATTTCGTCTGCCAGCAGAACTTGCGTGAACACCGGCCCCGGCTGGAAGCGAAAGTGTTTTCGTCCCGCTGCGTCTTCGTGGACGACTCGCGTGCCGATGATGTCCGAAGGCATCAGGTCGGGAGTGAACTGAATGCGGGCGAACTTGCTGGCGATGGAATTGGCGAGCGTGTTGACCAAAACCGTCTTTCCGATGCCGGGGACGCCTTCCAACAGCACATGGCCGCCGGAGAACAAACCCGTGAGGACATCTTCGATCAATCGATTGTGGCCGACAATGACTTTGGCTATTTCGGCGTGAATCTTCCGAAAACTGGCCGCGAACTTCTCCGCGTCGCGTTTGAATTTGGTTGTAGGGGCTGGCATGAGTCAGGCAAAGTTCCTTTCCGGTGCGCTCAATTTTATCAAGGTTCTCTCGCAGTTTGAAGTGGCGCCGCAGCTCCAAACCACACCCAATTTTCTACTGGAACGCAACGGCGAACGCTGCCCCACCGATTCCTCTACTCCTTGGGGCGGATGGTTTGAAAGTAGCGTTTGACATGAAAGCGGCGGCTGAGGGGAATAGTTTCATTTTCAATCGCTGTTTCGGCGGCTGCCTCGAATTCGGCATGGACATTTTTCAGCGCCAGCCGGCTGGGGGAAAGCTGCCCCTCGGTGATTTCGGTTTCTGTTTCCACCGGTCCTTCGCCGACTTGTCCGGTGACTCGGAGGAGTTGGCGGTAACTGTCTTCAAGCCGGGTCGGATCATTGAACGGATCGTTGGACATATCCGTTCCCGCTGGCAGACTACCCTTTTTGTTGCTCTTGTTTTTATCGGCGAGTTTGTAGCCGCCAACGTTGCACTGGCCAATGCTGGCTTTGCATTCGCCAAGTTTGTTGCAGGCCATCGCCATTTTTTTGGCTTGGCCGACCCGTTTGAATTTGTCGCTGATGGATTTGCAGGCGGCGCAAAATGATTTGGTGTCCGAGTTTTTCAGCGCCTCGGACGCTTTTGAAAAGTCGCCGGCAAAAGAATTGCCTGAGGGGCTGCCTAACTTGGAAACCGCTGTGCCGAGGTTCACCGCCATTTGTTTTTTGTCAGCTTCGGTTAGCGCTTCTTTTCGAGCTTTTTCAGAAAGTTCTTCAAGTTTTTTTGCCGCTTTATTCATTTGATTTTTTTGAATCGCCGCCGCAATCGGTTTCGTGCTGTCGCTTCCCATCAAGTGAGGAACGATGATGTTCAGTTCGCTTTCAAGCTGCTGGACGCCGAGTTTCCCCCGCTTTTGCTGCAATTCGTCGCTCAACCGCGCCAGCTCAATCATCAGGTCGCGGTCGGAAAGGTCTCCCTCCTTAAACTGCTTTTGGATTTGCCGCAGTTTTTCCAATGCCTCCTGCACTTCCGGCTCCTCTTCTTCATATACGGCGAGTTCTTTTTCCAGCTCATCGAGTTCCTCGATTTGCTGTTGTTTGATGGCGTCAATAGCCGCTTGAGCAGTCTCCACAGGCGCTGGGCTGGGAAGGAAAAGGCTGGCGGCAAGAAGAAGGCTCGCCAAGGCAAATCCGCGTCCCCGGCTGGGAAGTTGAAGTCGGAATAAACGATTCGCGTTGACGGCTTCGGCACATTGAATGGCGTCAGCAATCTGCAATTTCTCTGGGATGCTGGTTTTGTCGCGATGCTGAAGAAAGCTGAGCGCGCTGCTGACACGGTCCCGTAAATCCGCCTTGGCGTCGAAAGCGAGCGCCGCTGCTGCTTGTGCCCGAAAACCCAGCACGGCGCGGATGGCGGCAACAACCAAAGTTGCCCCGCCGACTCCCCAAAGCAGATTCCAAGAACTGATGTGCGGGCCGGAAAGTTGGTTGACGGCAATCGCCACCGCTCCGGCCGGGAAGGCAAACAAAGCCGTGTGGATGCCGAAATCAAAAAACTCCTGCAAAAAAATCCGCCGGCGGATTGATGCTAACAGCAAGCGCAATTTCGCGCGTTCCGCCGAATGAGAATCGGCACCGGAAGGCGGGTTCATTCCAGAATGGGAAGGCTTGTTCATAATGGCTCCAATGGTTTTTGATTCGTTGCGTTCTGATTTTCCACGCTCTGCCAATCCCTTTATTACCGCGTCTGCCGTTTCCCGTCAAGCCCTCTTCCGCAAACCTTTTCAAGGTGCTTTGGCAGGGCGTTGGCGCGGGCCGTTGAGCATGCGCCCAATCCAGGTATAGCGCACCATGTATTGATAGGTGAGGAGGAGGAAACCGATGACAGAGACGCTGATGAGGAGCAATTTCACAAAGGCCGGAAGAGGCCAGTTGGCCACTAGAGCTTGGGCGATAAACACGCAGGGCATATGGGCCAAGTAAAGCCAATATGCGGAGTCAGAAAGGTAACGAATGTGTTTATTTTCCGCAGGGAGCAGAGCGCGAAAGAGCCCCATGCACCCAAAAATCATCATCCAAACATAGAGTATCTGAAGAATGTCGGATGCGAGAGAATGCCAATTTTCGGGAAGAAGACCCTCTCGGAAGCCGAAGATTCCTGTGGCAAATTCCAAGCCAAGAGGGAAGACCACGAAAAGCGCCAGCGGCAAAGTGAACTTCCAAGAGCGGCCCAGTTTCTCTTCGCGGTCGCCACAATCAAAATACAAAGCGACGAAACCGAAAAAGATGGCGTAGTAGAGCAGAATGTGTGGAATCGGAACAAACCCAAGCCAAGTATCTGGCCCAAATCCTCCCTCGAAAGCCTTCATTTGCCCTATCTGTATTTGCTGAATCAAAGGCATTTGCGGGAGCCAAGTCAGAGGAAGCAACCAAAGCCAGCAAAGCGGCGAAAGAACCAGCCAACGGGGCGTCTTCCAATCAAACTTTTCAAACACCAGCGCCACGACAGCAAAACCGGCCACCAGCCAGCACAGCAAGCCAAGAAACCATAGATGGCCGAGCGTTTGGCCAAACAGGATTGCCAAAATGAATCCCAAAATCGCTTTTCCGATGGCCTGCAGAATTTCGAGAAATCCGGGGGAAATGCCTTTCTCTCCGGGCGCTTCCGCTTCTGCTTCCGATGAAGAAGGGACAGAGAGTTGGGTAAGAGGCAAGTCATATTCAGCGGCGTAGGTTTCATGGATTCGTTGGCGGCCGGCAAGAATGTCTTTCTCGTCGCGCTCTATTTTCATCAGCCCCATTACCCACTGTGTAATGTCCATGTCCACGGACAAGCTGTCAAACGGAATTTGGCCTTCGGCGTTTTTGGCCTGAGGATCGGCGCCCGCTTCCATCAGCATCTCGAAGATTTCGGATTGTCCCAAAAACGCCGCTCCGTGCAAAGCCGTGTTCCGATCCTGATTGCGGGCGTTGACGTCGGCTCCGCTTTCGATAAGCAAAGCCGCCACTTCCGCTTGTCCGTAAAGCGTTGCTACAGCCAGCGGCGTCGCGGCAAATTGCGGATGCAGTTTGCTCAAGTCTTCGCCGCCTCCGATTTGCTCTTTCACTTCCTCGACTTTTCCAGAAATAACCGCAGACCAAAATCCTCCGGATTCATTCTTCGCTGCCGAGAAAATAGATATGTAGAAGAAGCTGGCCACCAGAGCGATCCAGATAGCGGGGATGATGGTAACAATGCTGAGGAGCATCGGCAAAAAAATGCGGCGGAAACGATGCTTTAAAAGCGCTTTTAACCCGCGCTTGCGCCAAAGCATCGCCGTGAAAAACCCGCTCAATACAAAAAACAACGGCATCCGAAAGCCGTGAGAAGCGTATTGAAAAAGCGTGTAGCCTTGCCCTTGCCGGGTATCTTGTATCATCCACGTAAAGCCTTCGGCAAAAGAAAGCGCTAAGTGATAGACAATGCCCAACAGCATCGCCCCCGCTCGGAGAGCATCGAGATCATGCCGCCGGGCAACAGGAATGGGAGTTGGAGTGGTCATTGAAAAAGGAAACGCGGCAAAATCAACAAAATGGCAACATTAAGTCTGCGGACATAAAGCGGCGCATCTTGCAACACCATCAAACGGCAAGCAAGAAAAAACCCGGCAAGCCTTCGCAGCAACCGCAAAAACTTGCCGGGGGGTTAGCGGGACAGGGAAACTGGGGTCAGCTCTCGATCTTCTGTTGCTTGACTGTCAACCATCCCGCCAAACTGACGATCAACGCAAAAGTCAGAATGGACATCGCCGCAACGTCTCCGTTTTCCCGGCCGATCCCAACAAAATCCAAAAAGGCGCCCACTCCGCACGGACAAGGCTCGCCCGGAGTGGAAAACCAATACATCGTCCGATACAAAAGCAAGGCCAATGTCAGCCAAAACAGCGAGTAAACTCGGTGCAACCGAATCTTGCTGAGCAAACAAAATACCGCCGCCGCCACTTCCGCCGTCCCTGCCCACACCATCAAAAGCCAAAACGGAATGCCGAAAACCGGATCAGGAACTGACAATGACTTTGCGCTCCCAACAAAACCGAAAGCGCTGAGCAACTTTGCCCCGCCCACAAGGAAAAACAACACCGCTGTCAGCGGCGTCAAACAGCAATGGGCAACGAAAGCAGCCAGCTTCATCTCGACTCGGAAGTTCCAAACAAGGGTAGCTTGCGACAAAACCTAACAATCCGGCCCCCAAGCCTCCCACCTCAAATCCCAGTCATAATTTGTATCCACTGTGATGGCACCACCGCAGCATGACATAGGTGGAAATATTACGTCGTATCTACAAGTCCATAAATAAGGTGTACAAAACCGTTCCCCTCCAGAAGTCACAGTTCGGCAATCCCAACTCAGCGCCCCACCTGTGGAACCCGTGCACCATTCAAAATCTGCTGATGGCGAGATACTAACGGAGATTCCGCACCAAACAAAGTAATTGCAACCAGTACAAGCACCACAGGTAGTCATTGTGTTCCTTTTACAACTGAAGATTCCAGCGAAAAGCGTTGTTACGCCTAACGCCATCAAAGTCATAAAAGCCAATAGTTGTAGTGTTATTTTCTTCATGATAGATAATGTAGTAGGTCCAAGATTAATTTGAGCTCTAGTTCTTTTGCTTCTGCAGCTGGGCTCTGCGCCACAGAAGAAATCCGATCACTCCGACTGTTGTCACAAACAAAAGAAATCTGTAAAATTGGGCACGACTAGCCATTGCGTTTTTCGCTTTTACTCTATTTTCTGCTAATTCATCAAAGTTCGTTGTCCTGCTTCCGTCAAGTGCAATTTGTTGAATCAGGTTTCCGTATTTTATTCCTGAATTGGTGTGATAAGAATAGTGGAAGGCTTCCGGATAATCTTCATGCCAATTTACAGGCGTGTTTATCCTAGTTAAAGAGTTATAAATCCCTTCATGATGTTCGGGATGCACGGTGAAAAACTCTCTTGGCATGCGTGCTTCACCATCCCACTCGATGCGTGTGGTCAGTCTCCTGCCAGGGGTGCCTGTCCCTTTCATTATCCATTGGTTGTTTGTGGGCCAGATGGATCCGCCGATGATGCCTGCTGTAGTCGATGTCCCGTTCCACTCAAATGAATTGTCTGAATTCTTTGCTTTGATTTTCCAAGTTCCGGGTTCAAACAATCCGTATCCGAAATGAAGAGGCAAAGTTGAATCTCCATGTAAGTCCCACAAGAAAGTATGATTCTTTTTGTTATCGTCGTAAAAGACGCCGTTGGCAGAGTCTTCCAGAACATTAAAATATAACCCAACCTTTAGTTCAGGCACGGCTTTCCACCAAGTGTTTTTACTGCGCCCCGTGAATCGATAGACTGGAGAATAGTATTCAGCCAAGCTGATATGTTCATGCAGCACTTGGTCGTTTGTTAGAATGGTGTAATCCCTCAATATGCTATTGAATAGTTTAGGAGGAAATTGGCGACACAAGATCCCCGGCAGTTCAGAATCATAAGAATAGACACGATAACTCACTGTTGGTTTAGTAGGGTTAAGCCCATGCGTTTCGACTGCTTCCCTGAATTCCTCCCTGTTCGAAAAAATAAAGGGCACTGAGTAGTTGGTGACCACATAGGTGATGTTCTTTAAGGCGGGCGGGTTGTTGAAATAGTCCCGCATTTGCCGCAGGTCTTCCGGCAAGTCCGCTGCCGACAGATGAAGAGCACCGGTAAGAACTGTTGCCGGCAAAAACCGGACGATTCGAGTTGCGGGATTAATTTTCTTCATATTAATTTTCTTCATAACAGATAAATATAGCTCGTGTATTGAGTATAAGCTCTAGTTCTTTTGCTTCTGCGACTGAGCTCTGCGCCACAGAAGAAATCCGATCCCTCCGGCTATTGTCACAAACAAAAGAAATCTATAAAATTGAATACGGCGGTTCTTCATTGTCTTGGATTCTTTTAACGAGTCGTAATATCTTTGACTGTAATTTGATATTCTACTGCCGTCGCTCAGAAAAAATTCAATTTCGTTGCCTTTTCGGATTCCTGCGTTTGTATGGTAGTTGTAGTGAAAAGCTTCAGGGTAATCTTCCCACCAAACCATCGGTGTATCGACTCGGGTTAAAGTTCGATAGAGTTGCGCATGGTTGTCGTTATGGATCACGGATATGGTTCTCGGCAGGCGGGCTTCTCTGTCCCATTCGATGTGGCGGGTGATTTCCCAAGGTGGGTTTGAGTGCATCACCCATTGATTGTTTGTGGGCCAGATGGTTCCTTTAATCTTCCCGGATCGAGCCGTTTCGCCGCTCCACTCGAACAAGTTTGCATCTTTTCTTTGGATGTTCCACGTCCCCGGTCGGAATAGACCGAAATCAAAATGATTGAACGTCGTTCCAAATCCAAAAAAGCTATCCCTGAAGACAGAGCTTGGTCTTGTTTCCGGACCAGTATGCCACAAACCGTCGATTGAGTTGGTCAGAACGTCGAAACGCAGGCCGGTTATGGGCGTGTGCACAGCCTGCCACCAAACGTGGTTGCTTCGCCCCATGAAATAGGGAATTCGCTGGTATTCGGTGATCAGTTTGGCATCGTTGGTGAGAATTGTTCGATCCTGCAGGATGTGATTTTGAAACAAATCACCGGGAAGGCTGCGCAGTACGCTCCCCGGCAGTTCGGGGTCGTAGGAGTAGCCGTAGTAGTCCACTGTTTGTTGGCCGAAGTTGAATTCGGTGCTTCTCATGGCCCGTTGCACCCGCTGCATGGCAGCGATGCTTGTGAAGGCCACCGGAGTTATGTAGTTGGTGACCACATAGGTGATGTTCTTCAAGGCGGGCGGGTTGTTGAAGTAGTCCCGCATTTGCCGCAGGTCTCCCGGCAAGTCCGCTGCCGACAGATGAAGGGCACCGACAAGAGCCGTTGCCGGCAAAAACCGGACGATTCGGTTTCTCATGTTTAACCAATTGTTCATTTCTATGGTCTCGTCGCTTTCCAGTGGAAGGCTTAAGGCCGAACGATTCAGAAATCAAGTGTTTTTTCCGCAAAAAGCATTTATGGGCTTTAATGGTTTTGGAGGGCGATTTAGTTCGAAACACATGGATGGACAGGAGGCACAGGATTGGATTTTTTGTTAAGTGGGTGGCGGTCAACGGGTCGAGTGCCTGCGCGTCACCCTGTCAAGCCCGTAAATATTTATTGCGGTTTTTTTGTTGTTATTGGACATTTTTGCCGGCGTTTTCGGTGTTCGGTCGTTAATCGGAACAAAAAAGTTTGGGGAAAGAAATCGTCGGCGAAAAAGTCTCCGGTTGTTGTTGGTTTCACGCGTTTGCGTTGTTTTATTTTGTTAGGGCGAGGGCGATGAGTTGGCCTTGGCCGGTGCGGTTGTTGCAGGCGATGGTGAGGTATTGTTTGCCTTGGTGGAGGTAGGTCATTGGGGTGCCGAGGGGGTAGAGGTTGTCGAGCTCGAATTGCCAGATGTGGTTGCCGGTTTTTTGGTCGAAGGCGTCGATGAGGCCGCCTTGTTTGACGGGTTTGGTGCCGTGGGGGCGGTCTCGGAATTGGATGGCGATGAAGAGGCCGCCGGTGAGGATGCCGCCGCCTTTGCCGATGGTTTGGCCGCCGGCGTAGCCGAGGGGGCCGGTGTTGAGGTGTTTGATGGCGGGATGGTGTCGGGGGCCGTCTCCGTGGGGGATTTGCCAGGCGATGTTGCCTTGGTTGAGGTTGATGGCAGTGATGCGAGAGTAGGGCGGTTTGATGAGGGGCAGGCCTTTGGGGCCGGGGACTTCTCCGTAGACGATGTTGTAGCGGAAGCTGGATTGCCATTTGAAGCGGGTTTTTTTGAGGTTAAAGAGGAGGGGGCGGGTCCAGGAGGGGATGAAGAGGGTGGCGTGTTGGGGGTGGACGGCGGAGCCTGCCCAGTTGGCGCCGCCGCCGGCGCTGGGGAGGATGAGGGAGCCTTTTTTGCCGCCGGTTCCGGGGACGCTGGGGGGGAGGAACATGGGGCCGCGGCGGTATCGGTTGGCGATTTGGATGGCTTCTTGGCGGAGTTGGGGGGTGAAGTCGATTAGGTCATTGTCGAAGATGGTTTGGCGCTCGAAGGCTGGCGGTTTGGTGGGGAAGGGTTGTGTGAGAGAGGTGTGTTCTCCGGGAACGTCAGAGAGCGGGACTTGGCGTTCTTCGATGGGCCAGATGGGCTGCCCGGTCTTTCGGTTGAAGACGTAGGTGAAGCCTTGTTTGCTGACTTGGGCGACGGCGGGGATGGTTTTGCCGTTGCGGCGAATGTCCACCAGGTTGGGGCCGCTGCAGAAATCGTAGTCCCAGAGGCCGTGATGGACGCCTTGAAAGTGCCAGAGGCGTTCGCCGGTTTCGGCGTTGAGGCAGACGAGGGAGTCGGCGAAGAGGTTGTCGCCGGGGCGGTGGCCGCCGTAGTAGTCGTTGGTGGGAGTGCCGATGGGCAGGTAGACGCAGCCGAGTTGTTCGTCGGCACTCATAGTGGACCAGACGTTGACGTTGCCGGCGGTTTTCCAGGAGTCTTCTTCCCAAGTGTCGTTGCCGAATTCGCCTTCTTGGGGTATGGTGTGGAATATCCATTTCCGTTGGCCGGTGCGGATGTCGAATCCGCGGACGTGGCCGGGCGGGGTGGTGGGATGCGCGGGGTAGTCGAAAACGACGGAGCCAACCACGATGGTGTCCCGACAGACCACAGGGGGTGAGTTGTAGCCGAGTTGGGATTTGTCGAATTTTCGGCCGAGTCCTTTTGTCAGGTCCACAATTCCATCTTTGCCGAAGTGGGGGTCGGGTTTGCCGGTGAGGGCGTCGATGGAGATAAGTTGGCAGCCGCCGGTGGCGATGACGATGCGGTGTTTGGCGCCGTCGGTCCAATACTCGACGCCGCGGTGTTGGAAGCCGGAATTCGCCGGGCGTCCGTGTTTGTAGCTTTGGGGGTCATAGAGCCAGATGGTCTCGCCAGTGGCCGCGTTGATGGCGGCGACTTGGCTGAAGCAAGTGCTTGTGAATAGGACACCGCCGATCATCAACGGCGTGGGTTTGAAGGGGCCGGGGCGCAAGCGCGGGTTGGCTTTGGTGACGGCGGCATCGGCTGATTTCCAGCGCCAGGCGATTTTGAGTTTGTGGATGGTTTTGGCATTGATTTGGTTGAGCGAGGAGTAGCGGGTGTGGCCGCGGTCGCCGCCGTAATGCCGCCATTCGCCGTAGGCGCGGTCGAATCGCGCGTCTTCGATGGGCGCGCTGCCCAGGCTCGAAATAACGCCGTCTTGAATCGTGGCTGCAGCTAGTTTCGGAAGGATCAAGTTGCCCTCCAAATCCTCGGCTGCCCGCAAGGCGCCTTCGATTGGGTTGGCGGCGGCGCTTGCATAGATGCCGCCGGTCAGCTCGTGGGCTTTCCTCGCGCGTTCCTTCAACCGTTTTTCCGCCAACGCAAAACAATCCGGCACAAAGTCGGGGTTGCAGAATTGGCAGCAGGTGCGCCAGTCCAAACTGCGCTCGCGGTATTGGCCGAAGCCGCCCGGATTCACTTGGTCGGTGACCGGACACCAGACCGGACTCATTGCCCGCAGGAAGTTGTTTTCCCAGCGTTGATATGTTGCCGCTTCCAGGTATTGGCCGGGGTTGGCTTTGAATTGCTTTTCGGCTTCCTTCGAGGCGGCTCGGTAAACCACGCCGTTGTGTTCGAAGACCGGAAGCGACAAGTCGGCCGGCGCCAATGTAACGGGGCATAAATCGGCCGGTTTCTGAACTTCCGCAATCTTCACCTTCGACAAGTCCACGGCGTCGGGCGGGAGCAGTTGCGCCCTCATATCCCCCAGGGGCAGAGCGGCAAAAGCGATCCCGGCGAGGCTTCGCCAGATGGCACGGCGGGCGTCAGTCTCGGCATGGCCTGAAGATTTTGTGAAAGTTTTTGCGTCCAGCATATCGGTTTGGTTTTGTGGTTGAATCCAGTTTTTCAGACACGGCGGAGGCGGCGTTTGTTACAGGGAAGGCGGCGGGGGAGCGTCCCGTCAAACCCGCTGTTCCGCACTCGGCAAGAGGTTCCGGGAGTCATTGGCGGAAGCAGAAACTCTGCGGTTCCTCCATCGCGTGCGACCACAGCGGCAGCAAATAAGCGATCGATAAGAAGCTATAAATTAAAATGGAAAAGTTCAAAAGCGGACTCCGATGCAACAGCAAAATCAAAACTCCCGGAAGAAACAAGAAACATGTCAACGCCCAATACGACGCTCGCGCCGGGCTTCCGCATTTGATGCCCATCCAAACGCCGGCCGCAACAGCCACCAAAGCCAGCGGCCAAAACAAAAGGTTGTGGCAGAGGAACACGCCCAAAAACGCCGGCGTGCCAGAACTGGGATTGCCTTTGATGTAAGAGTGTCAAACGGTCAATTGCCAACGCATCGGTGCCGTGTTGATAAAACGCCAAACCCAAAAACGCGCCGTCCGCCAACAAAAACGGGATGCCGCTGATGAGAAAATCCAGTCGGAGATTGCGCAGCAAACACCGCGCGATGTGGCGGATTCGCAGCGGGGTAGTTTACAGGATTTCAAAAGCACCGTTGGCGGCGATCTCGCCGAAGGCTTGGGGTGCGGTCTTGGCGAGCGCCGCGATTAAGATCGCTCGCCCAATGGCCATGATACCCAAGTAGAAGGAGCTGCCAATGTGGATGAATTCTGCCATGTTAAAGTTATTCAGTCCCAGTAAGAGAAACATCATCCCAACGAACAAGACCAGCCCCACAAACAGAGCGCCAACCGGCCGGGCGGAAATCTGCTGTTTGTCGGTGTAGCGTTGCACAATCCATTGGGCGGGATCGGCGTCTCCACAGTAATGTTCTGAGGGGTCTTCCGAGCGCGGGCGGGAACGGGCGACGGCGTGGAGTGTTGGTGGCTGGGGATGGACTCCGCTTCCTCCGCTTCCATTTTCAGATTGTCCGGCTCTTTCCAGATTTTGCGGAACTGCTCTTGAGTGGAAATCCAGAGCATGTACACTATCCCCCAATAGTGGGCCAGCAAGATCCAGAACCAAAGGAGAGAATCCCAAATGAGACCGGGATGGGCAGTGTTGCCAGAATGGCCCAGATGTTTCGGAGTCCGTTGACGGCCAGTTTTGCGATGAGAAATTCTTGCGGTTCGAGGCCGGTGAGATAGATCAGACTCAAGGTGCCTTCCCGCCGTTCGTGTCCGATAGCGTCGTAAGTCGAGTGAATCCCGATGATGATGACGGCCAAAAACAAACAGATGGCGATCGGAATAAACATGATCATGCCGCCGCCGCTTGAAATCTCGAAGTCTTCGGAAAAAGCGAAAAAGGCCAACACACCAATGCCGACCGTTCCCATGTGGTGCGAACCCAATAAGTCCAAGGGCGGCGCGAAAATTCGGCCAGTCCGCGCGAGATGACCGGCGAGCGCCAGATGTTTTTCCACTTTGAAATTGCGCTCATGGTTGGCGGGGGTTCATTCGGCGGGACGGTTGTTTGGCGGGGCGGGCGGTTGTTCTGATTCTGCTGCGGCGCCAAGTTGCTTCAACCCATCACAGACGTATTGAATCCCGGAAGCCAAGGTCAAGAAACCGGCAAGCCAAATCCAAACGGCAAATCCGCTGGGCGGCAGTTTGAGCAAGGCCCAGAGGATCATGGCCATCTGGGCGACGGTTGCCGTTTTGCCCAGTAATCGGGGCTGCACTCGGGGCGTTTTGCCGCAGTAGCTGATGAGAACGGTTCCGAGGGGAAGGAAGGCGTCTCGGCTGACAATCAAGGTCGTCAGCCAAATGGGGATGGAGAGCAGATTGGGGTGGTCCAAGCTCAGCACCACGACACCGGCAACCAGGAGCAGCTTGTCCGCAAGCGGATCGAGAATCACTCCCAAGCGGCTCTCTTGATGGAAGTGCCGGGCAAGGTAGCCGTCCAGGGCATCGGAAAGCGAAGCGAGGCTGAAGACTGCAATTGCGAGATAGCGATAGATATCAGCCTCGCGGTTCACATAGTAGACGACGGAGGCGACAAACACCGGCACGAGAAGGATGCGTAGGATGGAGATATAGTTTGGCAGCGTCACTGGCTGCGATGTTTGGCTGGCAATGCGGCGGGCGTCAATGATTGTTGTTTCCGCTCGCGCCGCACGAGGTGGGGGAGGGGCGTTTGCCCGCTTGCGGTTCTGTCGGTTGTGGGTTAAGAGATGGGTTGTGATCGGCGATTCTTTCAGAGATGCGGCGTTGGTCTTGGCAGGGCATGGGTCTGCGCTGAATGCGGCCTCGGGCGAGCCAGTCTTCCAACATGCGGATTTCTTTCGGGAATGGGGCGTGTTCGCTGAGGTGCAGGAGTGTTTTTGGAAGCTGGAGCCTTCCTTTTCGAGCGTCCGGCATCAAGTCTTCTCCCGGCGGGTTTTCGTTGTGCCGCTTTTCATCAGCGAAGGTTACTTCACGCAGCAAGTGCTCCCGCGCGAGCTGGGGTTTTGCCGAAACGGTGAGGAATCGTTCCGCCGCGTGCATGATTGGGACGGGCAGCGCATTTACTACGGCAAGCCTGTCGGGACGCATCAGGATATGACGGCGGCCTTGGTAAATCGAGCGGCGGAAGTTCTCGATGCCTATCCCTTTCCGCTGCGCCCTCGGGACGCCGACCTCTCGCTGTTCATCGCTGGGCACGGCACCGGCAACAACGAGAACTCACGGACGATTATCGAGGAGCAAGCGCGGCAATTGCAATCCACCGGGCGCTACTGCGATGTCCACGCTGTTTTCATCGAGGAAGAACCGCGAATCAGCGATTGCTACCAATTGGCCAAGACGCGGCATCTGGTGGTTGTGCCTTTTTTCATCAGCGACGGCCTGCATTCCTTTGAAGACATCCCGGTGCTGCTCGGCGAGTCGAAACGGTCCGTGGCTCAACGTCTGCGCGAAGGCAGGTCAACTTGGCGCAACCCCGCTGAACGGCACGGCAAACTGGTTTGGTACACGAGAAGCGTCGGCTTGGATGCAGGAATCACGAACATCATTCTGGAGCGCGTCCGGGAAAGCGCCTCCTGGAGCGTCGAAGAGCGGCTGGTCGCCGGCCGGCCTTCGCCGGACTAGATCGGCGCCTTCTTTCGCTGCGAGCGGATTTTGCTTTTTCCCGAATGGGAATTGCGGCTTAATCCCGCCCGAATGCCCGGGGAAAAGGTAACGCTAATTGGGGTTGGACTTTTGGGAGGTTCCATCGGCTTGGCTCTGCGAGAGAGGCGTCTGGCGGAGTCAGTCGTCGGCTATGTTCGCCGTGCGGCAACGATTGCCGAGGCAAAGGCTTGCGGCGCCGTTGACGAAGCCACGTTGAACCTGCAGGAAGCGGTTGCCGAAGCGGATTTAGTTGTGCTCTGCACGCCTTTGGGCGCGATGCCCGCTCTTGCGGAAAAACTGCTGCCCGAATGCCGGGAGGGCGTTTTGCTGACGGATGTTGGCAGTGTGAAAGGCGCGGTGGCGAGGCGAATGGCGCCCTTGACCGCGCGGCAATCGGCGGTCTTTGTCGGCAGCCATCCCATGGCCGGAGCGGAGAAAACAGGCGTGGCTCATGCGAGTGCTTCGCTGTTCGAGGGCGCCGTCTGCGTGGTGACGCCCTTGCCGGAGACGCCGCCGGATGCCGCGAGAAGAGTCGGCGATTTCTGGACGAGTTTGGGCGGCCGGGCGGTCGAGATGAGTCCCGACGCGCACGATAAGATCGTGAGCCGGTCAAGCCATTTGCCCCATGTCGCCGCGTCCGTTTTGGCGCACGACGTGTTGGATGCGGCAGCGGACGCGCGGCAAGGGCTGTTGAGCGCCACGGGCTTTGGAGACACGACCCGCATTGCTGCCGGGGATGTCGCCATTTGGAAAGATATTTTGGCGCAAAATTCGGACAATATCGTTGAGGCTCTGGCGGATTATATCGGAAGCCTTTCGGCATTCCGCCGGATGTTACGCGAGCGGGACTTCAACCGGGTGGCCGGTTTTTTGGAAAGGGCGCGCTCCCGGCGGCGGGAATGGGAACAGTCCCGCAAGTTCTGCTCCGAGAAGGCGTCTGATTGAAGGGGGCGAGATGGGGTTGCCGGACATCATTTCCATTCAACCGCTTTCCCGGTTGCCGCGAGCCGAAATCACTGTTCCCGGCTCGAAGAGCATCACCAACCGCGCCCTGATTACGGCGGCGTTGCGGGTGGGGACAACGAAGTTGAAGGGCGCTCTGTGGAGTGAAGACACCCGATTGATGGTGGGCGCTCTGCGAACCTTGGGATTTGAAATCGCTGTGGAATCGGACTCTACCGAAGCGAGCAACCGAACATTGACCGTTTGCGGGCAGGCAGGCCGAATCCCCCGTGGCGGCACTGCTGCTAGTCCGTTGGAATTGTTCGTGGGCAATGCTGGCACGGTGGCGCGGTTCCTTATGGCCTTGGTTTGTTTGGGAAACGGTTATTACCGCTTGACAGGAAGCGGGCGGATGCACGAGCGACCTCAAGCCGGATTGATTCGCTCCCTGCGGCAGCTTGGCTATCGTTTGACGGCGGAAAACGCGCGCCTCCCGGTCGTTGTTGCCGGCACGGGGCCGCGTCGGGCCTCCTGTGTTGTGGGCATTGCCGAAAGTTCGCAATTTGCCTCGGCGTTGCTTCTGGCCGGGGAAGCGGGCGGTTGGAATGTCCGATGGGCGGGAAAATCCGGGGAGCAGCCGCCTTACATCAAGATGACTGCCGAGTTGATGGCTGTGGTGAAACGGGGCGGCGGCGAATTTCAAATCGAACCGGACGCGTCGAGCGGGAGTTACTTTTGGGGCGTCAACGCCTTGGGCTTGCCCGTTGCCGAGGCCGGGGCGAAGGTGAGCGTCCGAAACTGGCCCCGAAGCGGTTGGCAAATCGACGCCGCTTTCCCGAAGTTTTTGGCGCATCGCGGGGAATTGTCTCGCCAACGCGATTTGGGCGACAGCATGATGACCGCCATTGTGCTGGCTGCCTTCGGCGAGGCGCCGCGCCGGTTTGTGGATTTGGCGCGGCTTCGAGTGCAGGAATGTGAACGGGTAGCTGCTTTGCGGACGGAGTTGAGCCGGTGCGGTATCTCGGTTGCCGAGGCCGGGGAGAGCCTGACGGTGGCGCCCGGAATGCCGCAGCCCGCCGTTGTAGAAACTTACGGCGACCACCGCATGGCAATGTGCTTTGCGTTGTTAGGGCTGCGCTATCCGGGAATCCGGCTGCGCCGGCCGGGCTGTGTCGTGAAGACCTTTCCCGATTTTTTCCAGAAGCTGGCTACCTCGCCGCCGACCGGTTTGGGCGCGACGATCTGCAACGGCTGTTCCGGGCACAAGCTCGAAGGCGAGGAATTGGCGGCGGAATAAAATCAACGAACAGCATTGAAAAAAAGCAAACCCATGGTCATCGCCATTGACGGCACCAGCGCCAGCGGCAAAAGCACCAACGCGCGGCTTGTTGCCCAGGCTTTGGGCTTTGCTTATGTCGATACCGGCGCCATGTATCGAACCTTGGCTTGGTATTGCGGGAAGAGCCGCCTGGACATCCGCGATGCAAAAATCATCGGCCAAGTCTGCCGCCAGTGGAAAACCAAACTGATTTGCGTCGGCGGGTTCGTCCGGCTCCTAGTGGACAACTATTTCCCTGAAAAAGAAATCCGAACAGCGGAAACCAGCGCTCTAGTGCCGCATATCGCCGCCGCCGCCCAAGCCCGCGAGTGGATGAAACGCAAGCAAAGAAAATGCCTGCAATTCGGCTCCCTCGTGATGGAAGGGCGAGACATCGGCAGCAACGTCTTCCCAGAAACCAACTACAAATTCTACCTCGACGCCAGCCTGGGCGAACGCTCCAAACGGCGCGAAGCCGACGGCGTCCAAGAAAACCTCGCCGCACGAGACCTGCGAGACAGCCAACGCGCCACTGCCCCCTTGATGATCCCCCTCGGCGCCACCTTTATCAACACTTCATCAATGACACCAGCGGAATCCAGCGGGAAAATCCTTGCAGACATCCGCAAGCAAATGCGCAAGGAAGGATGCTCCCTGTCCGTCCCCGCCCGAAACCATCCAACCGCCCGCCGGCAATCGAAATGAAACTACACTATCGCTGCTGCCGCTGCCTCCTACGAGGCCTCTTTCGGCTCTGCTTCCGATGGCGGACAATCGGCGCCGAGCAGATTCCCGCCCACGGCGCCGCCATTCTCGCCGCCAACCATGCCTCCTATCTCGACCCCCCGCTCATCGGCAGCGCTGCCTTTCGAGAAATCTTTTATCTGGCTCGGCAATCCCTCTTTCGCTTCCCGCTCATCGGCCGATTCCTACGCTCCGTCAACGCCCTGCCCGTAGATCGCGGCGGGCGCAGTCCCAAAGGCTTGAAGGCCATTCTCGATTGTTTGGCGGGCGGCGGCGCCGTGCTTCTATTCCCGGAAGGCACCCGCACAAAAGACGGCACCCTGCAACCGGCACAACCCGGCATCGGCCTGGTCGCCGTCAAATCCGGTGCTCCCGTGATCCCCGTCCGACTCTACGGCACCTACGAAGCCTGGAACCGCAACACACGCTTTCCCCGTCCCCGCCGAATCACCCTCATCTTTGGCGCCCCCCTCCACTTCGACGTCACCATTGCCGCAACCCAAACCGCTCCCAAACAAAAAACCCGCCAAATCTATGCCGCCATCTCCCAGCAAATCATGGAAACCATCGCCAAACTCGACATCCATAACGCCCCGACTACCAGCCGCCATCCAAAGAAAAACCACCCAGCATAACCTCACCAACCAAACCGCGCAGCGCAACAACATTCCAATCGTATCCGCGCCCGCCCGCAGGCCTTGCCCGCCGAGCCTGCTGCCAACAAAAAAGACAGGCCCCCGTCAAGAGGACCAGTCTTGCCCGGCATTCAGCTGCTTTTGCCGACTCTTGGGTAACGAGTTCGCTCGAAGGCAGTTCCTCTTCCTCCTCCATCCGCAGCCCTTCCGCCCGGACGCATATCCATCACTGCCGGCGGCGTAACCCGCTCCAAAATCGCCTCATATCAAAAATTACTCCGCTTCCACTTCTTCCCAACTAGACGGCTCCCACTCGCTCAGAGGCACAGGGTAGTTCCACCAATCCTCCTCATGTGGCTGGTGATCGTAATTCCATCGCCGCATGTTCTCCCGCTGCGGCAAGGTCAATGTCTTCAATGTCTCCGATGCTACATGCCCGTCCGCAAACAGCACATTCACCTTCCCGCTATGCCGCCGACTCATATTTGAAAGCTTGCTCCTTGGCTCAATCAACGTCCGAGCTGCTGGGTCGCTGTCAAAGAAGATATTGTAGCGTCTATCGCTTGGGTTTCTTCTCCCGTAGCTGGCCAGGTCGGCTACGTGAATCATTTTCGAAGGCACCTTCACCTCACTCGCTCGCATCGGAATCCAGGAGGCCGTCCAGTTGTTCCTGCCATGAGGCGTTGCCGTTTTTCCTCGACTAGGTGTCATCCCTCTCGGCGTATTCCTGCAGCGCCTGCGGCACTTTCCGATTCTCGGGGCATTCCCACACATTGGTGTTCCGCCCCATATACAGGTCGCAGACTACATAATGCCAGGGAACATTCCAGGCCCAATACGGTGGTTCTTCCGGCCAAAAGCGATGGCCGCCCCTGCCTCTGGCTTGGATGAGAGGCGGATGATAGCCTTCGTGATCGGCGACATATAGCGCCCAGGCAATCCCGATCTGTCGCTCATTGTTCACACAAGCAATCCGTCGTCCTGCCGCTTTCGCCCGGCTTAGGGCGGGCAAGAGCAGGCCGGCCAGGATGGCGATAATGGCAATCACTACTAACAGTTCAATCAGTGTGAAGGCCCACCGGGCGCTGTCCCGTCCGGCAGTTGTCGAAGAAAGTCGGTTCATTGTCATCAGCCGTTTTTACGGCAAATTTTGTGCCAAAAGAAAAGAGCGGGGGCCATTTTTCCTCTGCCCCGCTCTCGATTTGTCCGTGTTCAATCGAGCGGGCACCTGACGGTCCTGTGTGCCAGGGCGGATTGCCGGGAAGCCACTGACCCGAACTGTCGAACTCGTGGCCGTTCACCGACACCGGGATGTAGTACCAGTCGCCGTCGCTGTCTTCCACCCAAGCCTGCGGCGCGTGGTAATATGAGCCTGAACCACCCCAGAGTGATCCGGGATAGAACCACACTTCCGCATAGGACCAGTCGTCAGACGAATCGGAGTAATGAACGCCGTCGCCCTCAAGAACGATATTGCAAATCCAGTAGTTGTATTCTCCGGGATAGTAGTATTTGTTGATCCAGTGGTTGTTGTAATTGTGGGTGACCCCCGTCCAATCCTCCGGGGGATTTTCCGCGTCGATCCAACGCCAACTCCCCCGGGATCTGTACACCCCCGACCAGTAGTAGCAGGGGATAGTCCATTGTGGGTGTGTGAAGCGCACGGACATGTTGAAGTTGCCATCGTCGTACAACGCCGGGAAGCCGGTGACGTAGAGTTTGGTGGGAACGGGAACAGGCGGCGGCGGCAAGGCGCCGTCGTCGCCGGGTTGCGCCTCGACCGTCGGGGCGGGGAAGGGCGCCAAGAGCATTCCCGAAATGATGGTGCCAATAACCAGAGCCTTGCCGATCCCCCGAATCAGGGGCGTCTCTGCCGTTTCCTGCTCGGAACGATCGAAGGTGTCGATTGTCGAGGCAGTTGTTTGCTTCCCCAAGACCCGGCGCCCTTGTAGGGCCGGAGTCGAGTTTCCGTGGCCGAACACGCTGGCCAAGGCCAACACTATTTTGTGGAATGTATTCATGTCTGTATTAAGTCAATTTTTCTCTGTCATCATGGCATATTTCCGGCAATGACCGGGCCGGTGTCATCAATTCCATAGGCAAAAAGCGAGGGAAAATCCCGCTTACTTGCTCGGCTGCCGGGGAGAGTTTCGAACCTTTTCCGATACAGATTAACAGACTGTTCTATTCAGCAGGCGCCCTAATGAGAGAGCACTATAGAGTTGATTATACCCGTCAACCTAGCCGAATTGAAGGATGGATCAGCACTTTTTGAATTTTTTCATTTTTTTGCTGAGAGGTTTTTTGAGAGCTTTTGCAGATTGGCAGAGGGGAGGGAATTACGAATGCCTTCGACCTCTTGGGGAAGGGTGAAAGGCTTTTAGTTTCCCTCTTTCGGCAAGTCTTTCGCAAGAGCTCACAGCATTCCGGGTCGGTTCAGCAGCGGTTCGGGAAATGTGTCGGCGGCTGTGGGCAAGGGCTTGGCAGCGGTTGGGTATTGGATGGGTAACGGCGGCGAGGCTGACGTCTGTGCTTGTCAGAGGCTTGGGTGTCTTCAAGGATGGGGGCGGTTGGGTTGATAGGGTGAGTGAAATGAAGATGAAGCTGGAGAAGTATTCTTTGGGAGTGGGGGATCGGTTTGGGTGTCAGGCGGAGGCGCAGTTGGCGGCTTGCGTGTTGGCTTTGGAGGCGGGGGTGGAGGTGGTTCCAGTTTGGAACAAGTCGCATCGGGAGCATGAGATTATCGGTTCGGAGCCGGGGAGCGTCCGGCGAGCGGCGGATGCCGCGGTGGCGGCTTTGGGTTGGCGGCGGTCGCATTATGTGGATGCGGATCATATTCATCTCGGCAATGTGGCGAGGTTTTTGCCGCACTGTGATTTTTTCACGATTGATGTGGCGGCGGCGATTGGCAAGGCGGCGGCGGGTTCGGCGGTGGATGATTTTGCGGCGCGGCATTCGGAGTTGGCGGGGCGGGTTTTCATTCCGGGGCTTGAAGCGCCGTTCGAGATTTCGGCTGGCGAGGTGCGGGCGATTGCCGGGAAGTATTTAGCGGCGGCGCAGGAGGCGGGGCGGGTGTATCAGCATATTTTTGAGGCGAAGCGTGGGAGGCCGTTTGTTGCTGAGGTTTCGATGGACGAGACGGATGAGCCGCAGTCGCCGCCGGAGTTGTTGGTGATTTTGGCGGCTTTGGCGGCCGAGGGTTTGCCGTTGCAAACGATTGCTCCAAAGTTTTCGGGCCGGTTCAACAAGGGCGTGGATTATGTCGGCGCCGCGGAGCAGTTCGAGGGGGAGTTCAACGATGATTTGGCGGTGATTGCATATGCGGTGGAGCGGTATGGTTTGCCGGCGAGTCTCAAGTTGAGTGTGCATTCGGGGAGCGACAAGTTTTCGATTTACGGGCCAATTCATCGGGTGTTGAAGCGGACGGGCGCAGGGCTGCATTTGAAGACGGCGGGGACGACTTGGCTGGAGGAGATCATTGGCCTGGCGGAGGCGGGCGGGGCGGGTTTGGCTTTGGCGAAGGAGATTTACGCCCAGGCGCTGGCTGAGGCCGAGGCGTTGTGTGCGCCATATGCGGCGGTGATTGATATTGACCGCTGCCGGCTGCCTTCCGCCGAGGCAGTCGCGGGCTGGAGTTCGGCGCAATTTGTCGCGGCGGTTCGCCATGTTCCGGGTCTTAGGGGTGGCGCCAGCCCGGAGTTCAACCCGCATCTCCGGCAACTGCTTCATGTCGGCTACAAAATCGCGGCGCGGATGGGGCGACGCTATCTCGACCGGCTGGAAGATTGCGAGGCGGCCATCACTCGGAATGTAACGGCGAATCTCTATGAGCGCCATATTCGGCCGCTTTTTGTAGGCGAAGGCGGTTGAGCGGTCCCTCCTGCCGCACCCAAAAGTTTTCCAAATGGCGGCTTCCCGAAGCGGTTTGAATGTGTTTTGCTGGAACGCATGGACGCGAGTCGATTGTTGTTTGCCGCTGTATCAGGTTTTTGCCTGATAGCCGTTTCCGCCCCTGCCGCCGAGAAGACAGCGCATTGGGTCCTCACGCAGGGGAACGGAAAGTTGGCAATTGTCGGGCGGGACGGGGCGATTGAATGGGAAATGCCTTGGGGCGGGATTCACGATATTCACCGGCTGCCCAACGGCAACATCATGGTGCAGGAAAAGATGCGCCAAGTGGTGGAAATCGACCCGGAGAGCAAGAAGGTGGTTTGGCGTTACGACAGCGCGATGGCCAACGGAAACGCAGAAAAACGAGTCGAGGTGCACGCCTTTCAGCCCTTGGAAAATGGCCATGTCATGATCGCCGAATCCGGGCAGGCACGGATTATCGAGGTCAACTGCGCAGGCGAGATTCAAAAGAAAATCCGGCTCAAAGTGCTCAAGCCGCATCCGCACACGGACACCCGGCTTGCCCGCAAGCTGGCAAACGGGAACTACCTTGTCTGCCATGAAGTCGATGGAACTGTGCGCGAATATCGGGGTGCGGATGGGGCAGTTGTCTGGGAGTATGAGGTGCCGATGTTCGGCAAAAAAGCCAGGCCGGGTCACGGATTGGAAGCCCACGGCAACAAGTGTTTCTCAGCCGTGCGCTTGGCCAACGGAAACACTTTGATCGCCACCGGCAACGGACACAGCGTGTTGGAAGTAACTCCCGCCAAGGACGTGGTTTGGCAAGTCCGCCAGGACGATTTGCCGGTGATTCGATAGGCCTTCGGCCTGCGGGCGCGTCCGCCCGAACAATGCCAATGAACCGAAGCGGTCCACTGCGAAAAACGGCTGCCGGCCTGCTGGCCGGTTGGCTTGTCGCCGTCCCTGCTTGGGGAGACGATTGGCCGCAATGGCTGGGAGAGCGGCGAGACGGCGTTTGGCGAGAAGAGGGCATCGTCGAAGAATTTCCCGAAGCTGGCCTGCCCGCAGTGTGGCGGCAGCCTCTTGGCGGCGGCTATTCCGGGCCGGCAGTTGCTGCCAGGCGCGTCCTGGTAATGGACAGGGAAGCCGAAGCCTTTGCCCCCGAAAAACTGTCGCGCGGAAACCCCAACTTCATCAGGGCGGAACTTCCGGGGACCGAGCGAGTCGTCTGTTTAGACGCCGCCACCGGCAAGAAACTCTGGCAAGTTGAATATCCGAGTGTCTATACAACGGCTTATCCCTATGCCATCGGGCCGCGCTGCACACCGACAGTGGACGGCAACCGCGTCTATACCCTCGGCGCCGAAGGCCACTTGAAATGCTTGGCACTTGAAGACGGCCGGGAGCTTTGGGCCATCAACCTTCGGAAAACCTACCGAACCAAAACACCTGCCTGGGGATTTGCGGCGCATCTCTTGGTGGACGGCCGCCGGCTCATCTGCATGGTGGGCGGGAAAGATACCGCAGTCGTCGCCTTCGACAAAACTACGGGCGAAGAACTTTGGCGGTCGGGAACAGCCGAAGACCCCGGCTACTGTCCCCCTGTCATCTATTCCATTGGCGGCAAACACCAACTCATCGTCTGGGACAGCCAAAACCTCCGCGGCTTGGACCCGCTTTCCGGGCAAACCTTTTGGTCCGTGCGCTTCCCGCCAACCTACGGCATGGCCATCGGCATGCCCCGCCTGCACAACCGCCGCCTCTTCCTCATGGCCTTCAACCGCCTCTCCGGCATGATCGAGGTGGCGCCGGACGGCAACGCCGCCAAACTGATTTGGGAAGGCAGAACAAAATCCGGCGTCGCTGGCGTTTTGAATACCGCCTGGGTGGAAGACGGATTCATCTACGCCGCCGGCCATCGGGGAGAATACCGTTGCGTCGAACTGGCCACCGGCCGTCGAATCTGGAGCGATGACTCACCCACCCGCAATCAAGCCGGACAACGCGCCGCCTCCTGGCCGAACGCCTTCACCATCAAACACCAGCCCAGCGGCCGCTTCTTCCTCGCCAACGACCACGGCGAACTCATCCTCGCCCAACTCTCCCCCAAGGGCTACCGCGAAATCTCTCGAACCCAAATCATTGAACCGACTCATCTCGTCGGCGGCCGCCGCCTCGTCTGGTCCCACCCCGCCTTTGCCAACCGCCGAGTCTATGCGAGGAACGACCGCGAAATCGTTTGCCTCGACCTCGCCGCAAAAACCCGTCCATCCCGCCACACCGCCGAGGAGTCATTGGAATCCAATCCTTGAACCTTGCCGCCGGCCCGCTCTTTGGGAACCGCTGTCTCGGCAAAATCCACTTCCGCAAGCGCCATTAGCCTGTTCACGCGCCAGCAAATCAGGCTGGGTTTTGCCGCTTGCAGGTCTGCTTGTGGCACAACTGATCCTGGGAAATTTTTTGAAAAAATTGAAAGAAACTTGCCCTCGGTCTGGGATTGGCTATTCTCGTCTATATGAAAAGTGATTTTTTTTGGACTTGTTCGGGACGATTCTAAATGCTGTCAAGATGTCGCGGATCGGAAAAGCGGCTACCGCCGCTGTCGTCGGTCTGGTCTGCTCCTCGTTTTCATTGCGGTTTAAAATGTTCTGTGACTGTTCCTTTACCGCATCATTTGCCTAATTATTCGCGGTGATTGTCGTGGAGATGGAAATGAAAAAGCGAGCGTTCACGTTGGTTGAATTGTTGGTGATCATTGCGATTATCGGCATTCTGGCAGCCTTGTTGTTGCCAGCATTGGGTCAGGCAAAGCATATCGCCAAAAGAACTGACTGTGCGAACAACCTGCAGCAAATTGCGCTGGCGGCTTAGTTGTACATCCATGATTATGAGAATCTTCTGCCGCCAGTTTTAAATCAGAGTTTTGATCAGTCGGGTCGATGGGGGCCGGGTTTTGGTGGTAGTCACGTGGGTCATCCTGTGCCTTGGCATCGTGTATTATTGGCTACCTATCTGGGTAGAGATACGAATATCTTCCGCTGTGCTGGGAATACCCGGTTGCATCGCGGGTTTCAGAAAGCCTTGCGTCAGAGTCAGGGAGGTTATTCGGGACCGCCTTATTTGCGTACGCGTTTTTTGGATGTAATTTTTAACTATGCATATGGGACTAATTGGAAGCTGTTCCATAATAAAAATGCCTCGGAGAGTTCTCTTTATCGTCATCGCTATCGTCGTCGAAATATTTCTGATATTGTTTCGCCTTCGGATTGTGTCGGTTATGTTGATAAAGCTAGTTGGTTTCCATATAAGAATTCATAATATCTTTATTCCTGACCCGTGGTTACCTCATGTCCTTTCGCAGTTCGTTTCTAATCAAGAAAATTTGGGAGCTAGTACAACGAACCCGAAGTTTGATTCGAGTTATGTTTTTCAGATCAGTCGGCGTCACGCTGGCCGGGCGAATGGAGCTTTTTTTGATGGGCATGTAGAGCATGGCACATTACGGGATTGGACTTTGCCTGTAGCTGCGGTATGGGATCGCTGGCATCATTCATCGCAATCGCTGGCCAGTCGAGGGTTACCAGGATTATGATGCAGACAATTGGGCGCCGCTTTATGGCATTGATGAATTGGTTGAGTTCTGAATCCGGTTGGCTTTGCGAGTGTTCTTTTATTTTTCGGCCTCGGGTGTCATTTTGATTTTCAGGTTTTTGAGGGTGCGTTGCAGTTGCGCCAGATTGGCTGGGTCCATGGGCGCCAGGGGCAGGCGGAGTTCGGGGTCAATGCGGCCGCAGAGTCCCAGAGCGGTTTTGACGGGGACGGGGTTGGTTTCCAAAAACAAGTCTTTGAAGAGGGGGTAGAGGCGTTGGTGGAGTTTGAGGGCTTCTTGCGGTTGGCCTTCGAGGTAGCACCGGGTGAGGCGGCTGACGGGGCCGGGGAGGAGGTTGGAGGCGACGCTGATGGCGCCTTTGGCTCCTACTGAGAGGAAGGGGAGGGTGAGGGCGTCGTCGCCGCTGAGGATGAGAAAGTGCCGCCCGAGTGCCTGGCGCAGCCGGGAGACTCTGTCCACATCGCCGCCGGCTTCTTTAATGCCGATGATGTTGGGGCAGGCTTTGTGCAGGCGGGCTGCTGTGCGGATGGCGATGGCGATGCCGCATCGTCCGGGGATGCTGTAAAGGATGATGGGCAGTTTGGTGGCTTGGGCGATGGCGCGAAAGTGTTGGAAGAGGCCTTCCTGGGAGGGTTTGTTGTAGTAGGGGGTGATTTGGAGGGAGGCGTCGGCGCCGCGTTTTTCGGCTCCTTGGGTGAGATGGATGGCTTCGCTGGTGCTGTTGGCGCCGGTGCCGGCAATGACGTGAAGTTTCCCGCTGGCGAAGGCGACTGCGGATTCGATGATTTTTAAGTGTTCTTCGAGTGTGAGCGTCGGTGATTCTCCAGTGGTGCCGGTGGGGACGATGCCTTCCACGCCGCCTTTGATTTGGGACTGAATCAGGCTTTTGAACCGCTGCAAGTCAAGTTTCCCTTTGGAGAATGGCGTAACGAGGGCAGTATGCGTTCCTTCAAACATGCGTCTGCGGATTGCCTGTCGGAGGCGTTTTCTGGCTAGATGTCGATTTCTCCGGTGAAGGCGGTTTTGACCGGGCCAGTCAATCGAGCATCCGAGAAGCCGGCCTCGGCGGTTTTGAAATCGACTGTGAGCGTGTCGCCGCCGCGGGCGAGGACGTCGATGGGCGGCGGGAGGTTTTGGAGGCGGGAGGCAATCATGGCCGCAGCCGAGATGCCTGTGCCGCAGGCCAGGGTTTCGCCTTCCACGCCCCGTTCGTAAGTGCGGACGCAGATTAAATCCGGCCGGACAATTTCGACAAAGTTGACGTTTGTTCCATCGGGAGCAAAGCGGGGATGCTGGCGGATTGCCCGCCCGCGCTTCAACACGTCGGCCTCGGCGGCGTTGTCCACGAAGATCACTGCGTGCGGGACGCCGGTGTTGATCGAGTGAACTTGCAGCGCGGCGGCGCTGTCCAGCGCGAGCGGTTGATTGAGTTGCAGCCCGTTGGGAGGCGGGAGAGTGACGGTAACCAGCCCATTGTCGAAGGCCGCTCGGACGACCCCGGCAGCAGTCTCGAAGGTCAGCCCGTTGGATTGCCGGGTGAGACTTCGGATGAAGGCCGCAAAACAGCGCGCGCCGTTGCCGCACATTTCAGCGGCAGTGCCGTTGCTGTTGAAAAACTGCCAATGCCAATCCGCCGCGCCGTTCGTGTTGACTTCGAGCAGCAAGAGCCCATCCGCCCCGATGCCGCGTTGCCGATCGCACAAAAACCGCACCTGGCCGCCATCGAGCTGAATCGAGCCGCTGCGGTTGTCAATGAGAACAAAGTCGTTCCCCGCCCCGTTCATCTTGGTGAAGGCAATGCGCATCTCAGCCAAAGTAGAGGGGAGAGGCGATTCTTCAAAGCGATTTTTCCATCTGTGCCAGAAACGCGCCCGGCCAGCCACAACGGAAATCATCGCCTCACCACAGAAAACTCTCCCATCGGGCAAGCATCCTTTCCCCGTCCCAAAGGCTGACGCGCCAGGCCATGATTGCTCCCAACCGCGCATACTCTTCGCTGGAAATCGCGAGGCGATGCCACTGCGACCGGCGTTTCTTCCCGGCCTTGATAGGCGCGGATTTCGTGAACTGGCCGATTGTGTTGCCGCTTCCGTGCCGAATGTCCACGCGGATGATGGGGTGAACCAACACCCCGCTCAACAGCTTCCACTGCAGCTCGAAGCGCATCCCGCCGACTGCTTCCGGGTGTTCCCGCAGATGGGCTTGATAAGCGTCGCGATCCAGCAAGCTGGGAGAAAGTGTATGGCGTCCTTTGGCATCCACCAAATGCCGCAACACTTTGATTGCCTTGACGCGGGACGTCTCCGCCGGCAACATCTGGCTGATGCTGACAACCGCGCTGAAAATAAAGATGAAAACACGCATCGCCACAAACTAATCGACACTGCTCCCAAACTCAACGTAGAAATCAAACTACATCGCTGCCACCGCCCGGCGAGGCAGATATTCTTGTCGGCCTGCTTCAGTGAATTTCGCCGGATTGAGCCTCAGGGAAAAAGTTCATTGAAATTCTTGCAAACCGGAAAGGATTCGGTAAAGATGCGGACATCTGAATACAAGCGAAAGATAGTCTTTAGTTTAACAATGAAGATTTTAAAGATAAGCAAAATTGAGTTTCGATGGCGGGGGATACTGCTGTGTCTGCTGGGGTTGTGTCCAGCAGTGTTGCAGGCTGCCAATGCCGAGGCGCCGCCGTCCACCGTTGCGGAGGAGTATCTGGCTTTGAGCGAGAAGCTGCCGATCATCGAACGGTTGGTTGTTCTCAAGCGATACCCGGCGGGAACGGGAATGACGAACTCCATAATTCTCATGCGGTATCAGCCCAACGCCTTTTTCGCTCGGGAGCTTCGCAATCTGGAGGAACTGAAACAGTTGGACAACGCTCCCGTGCTGTCCGCTGCCGGCCACTATGACGGCGAAGCGTGGTATTGTGACGAGAGTGGCCTAACTTTTTACGAAAAAAAACTCCAGTTGGTCTGGCTGGTCAGCACCAATGGTTGGGTATTATCTGCTCAGTTTTTATCCCATTATGAACAGTGGTTTTACCTTTTCATCGAGCGATCTGAAATGAAAGAGTTATATCATGTCCGGCGAAACTCGATTGTTTGACGAGAGGGAGGTGACTTGGGACGGTGTGCTAAAGGTGAACGCTCACGGCCTGCCGGAAACATTGCAAGCCACCAATAATCTGTGCAATAACCGTACTCAAATATGCTTCCAGACGTCAATTTATTTATGATAATGCCTTGTCCTTCCGCCCGTTTCCCAACACGATTAAGATGTATTCCGTGACTCCGGATCGAGAAGTGCTTCAACGGCATTATGAGATTCTTCAGTTGCGTCTATCGGAAACGGAATTGCCCCATGCCATGTTCATGCCGGAAGGATTGATCATAGCTAACACCAACCGCTTTGAGCAGATGAGCAAAGGCGATTTGTTTCGCGTCAATGCCGGTGAACGTTACCATGTCAAAATGGCGAAGCCCGATCCTTGGTGGAAGAAGTGGGACGGGACCATTCTATTGGCATTGGGAGTTGCCGCCGGGTTACTTTGCCTTTTTTAGGAAAATGACTGGCGTCGAGAGGATGAGATGATGAATTTTTGCCGCGAGTGCGGCAGAACGGCGGAGAAGAGCTGTGATGCCTTGCGCCTGTTTGGGCACGTTGACGGGCAAGCTGGGCATTTCTCATATTGCGGCTGACCGTTGGTTGTTCGTGTTGGCGCTGTTGATGTTTTTGGAAAGCGTTTGGCTTCTTTTCGGTTGATGCAAACTAAGACGAAGGCATATTCTCGTCTCGATTGAAGCGGTTGGTTGCGGCGTTGCCGGGGCTGTTGTGTTATGCACCCTGTTTGATTGTTTTAGCGATTGCGCTGCTTTCCGACGCTGTGTTGCTGTTTGGCGGGGCAATGGCTGAAGGTTGCGAGTTGTTACGGGCGCGTTATCTGTTGGAGGGCGCGCGGTTGTATGAAGAGGTATATGACGATCAACCGTGGTTGCACACTTATTGTTTAGCGGGGTTGTTTTGGTTGTTCGGGTTGGAGCCGTTGGCCCCTCGTCTTTTGTCGCTGCTTTGCGCCGGAGTGCTGATTGGTTGTGTGCGGTCGCTGGCAAAATCCACTGGCGGCGAACCTCATGCGTTGTTTGGGGTCCTATGTATGATGGCGACGCCTTATTGGTGGAAGCTGCCGGTGTCCGCCATGCTGGAATTGCCGGCGATAACTCTTGGAGTGGCGGCCTTGGTTTTAGCGGTTCGGTTTTCGAGAGAGGGAAGGCATGTTTTTTGGGGCGGGTCGGCATTGTTGATGGCGTCGGCGGGTTTGACGAAATTCGCCGGATTGCTGGCGGCGCCGGCATGTGCTGCGATGATTGCCTGTCGCTATTAGCGAATGGGTGTCTGGCGGGGGGTGAAGTGGGCTTTGCTTTGGGGCGCGATGGTGGTGTTGGGAATTGGGATTGGATTAGCGGCGGTGTCTCCCGATTTATTGGCGATAACTTTATTCGTCCATTTGGGGAGTTACTATGGAGCTCAGGAGTTTTCTTTTGAATTTGAAAACATGCGATTGTTTACTCTTGGATGGTTGGCTTGGCGAAACGCATTACCATCCCCATTTGCCATGCTCTTGCGCATTGCGATTTTTTGGTTGGGTTTCGTTTGGATTGTTCTTTTGGTGTACCGTCCGTTTTGGTGGTATTATCATCTTCATTTTTCCGTGCCGATGGCCTTGCTTGGGGGATTCTTGCTTGTTTGTGGCGTTGTCCTTCAGTGTCTTTATGTTTATGCTGGCGGCGGGCGGTTTTGCTGTGGTGTCAACGAGTACTAGTGGTATTGTTTGCTATGGGGTTGGCTTGGTGGGTTGTGGGTCAGATCGCACCGCTGACGGAAGCGCGCCGTGTGGGAGAGGATGCGGTCTTGAAATGCCTGCGCCAATACGAAGGGGAAGAACAGTTGCTCTATTCGGAGATTGCGGCTTACGCGTTTTGGAGCCAAGCGCGTACCATGCCGCAATGGACAGATTTGCCGATGAAATTTTACTGGAGCGGTGGTGTTACACCCGAAGTGATTCTCGATGTCTTACAAGTCAGGAATCCGGATTTACTTGTTCTAAAAACGGGGAAAGAGCAAAGCACTTCGTGGCAATCGTGGTTGGAGACAGCATATAAACTTAAACTACAAGATCCCTTGGCAGATGTTTATGTTCGCAAACAAACGAGTGGTTAAACCTGCCGGCTGTAAGTTTGTGTTGGGGATTCTATAAGCTGCTGTTGAGATCGAGTCTTTACTGGCTGGACGTGTTGACTCTCAACGTCTCGTGTTCAGTTTCCCTCTATGCCTATCCGAAGGGGATGCCAGTTCTGCGATTGCCGGGGGCGAGCGGTTTTCATATACTTTCCGGCTGTGAACGCAAGGGCTGAGGCAGTGGATCGAATTCGGGTAAGCATTGAGGTTGCAAGCGAGACGCCGGTGGATGTGGCGCGGGGTGAGTTTGTTGAAGTCCGGGTTATGGGCGCGGGCGATTATGATTTAATCGCCGAGCTGGAGTGATGTTCGGGCGTTTGGTGGTTTGTTTCGTTTCCGCTGTTTCCGGAGTTTTTTTGAATGTCTGTTGTTCTTCGAGTTGCTATTGTTCCAGACAAGTTCAAAGGCACGTTGAGTGCTGCGGAGGCGGCCGGCGTGATGGCGCGGGGTTGGCGCCGTGTCCGGCCGGAGGATTGTTTGGAGTTGATTCCGATGAGCGACGGTGGGGATGGTTTTGGGGAGGCGATCGCTTTGCAGGAACAGGGGCGACGGCGGCGGGCCAAGACAGTGAATGCTGCCGGGGAAAGCCTTTGGGCGCCGTGGTGGTGGACGCCTCAGTCGCGCACGGCGATCCTTGAGACGGCACAGGTTGTGGGGTTGGCGCAGTTGCCGAAGGGCAAGTTTCATCCTTTCGAGCTGGATACGGCTGGGCTGGGGATTTTGATTGCGAAAGTTCTCCGGCGCGAAGCGGCGTCAAGGCTTTTGATCGGCTTGGGCGGCAGCGCGACGAATGACGGTGGCTTCGGGATGGCGCGGTCGCTCGGCTGGCAATTCTTCGGACGGAATGGAAAGCCGATTGTGCGGTGGACGGATTTGGTGGAGTTGGAGTCCGTGACGGCTCCGTCTCGAGGCGGCTTCGGAGGGTCGGCGTTGGGGCGGGGTGGTTTGAAAGTTGCGGTGGCTGTTGATGTGCAGAATCGCCTTTTGGGTGCGGAGGGGGCGTCGCGGATTTACGGACCACAGAAGGGTTTGCGGGAGAGGGATATGCCGGGGGCGGAGGCTTGTTTGGCGCGGCTGGCTGAGTGTTTTCGGCAGCTGACGGGGCGGGATGAAGGGGCGTGTCCCGGAGCCGGAGCGGCCGGGGGGTTGGGTTTCGGTTGTTGCGTGTTTCTGGGCGGGGAGCTGTGTTCGGGTTTTGAGGTGTTTGCCGGCCGTGCTCAATTGGAGCGGCGGTTGCGCCGGGCTGATTTGGTCTTGACGGGCGAGGGCGCCATCGACCCGTCCTCTCTGATGGGGAAAGGCGTCGGGCAAGTGGCGGCTTGGTGCCGCCGCCTTCGGAAGCCGTGCGTTGCGCTGGGCGGCTCGGTGTCGGGGCAAGTGGCGGCGTCTGTTTTTTGGAGACTCTATTCGATTGTGCCGGAAGTTGCCGAAGAGAAAACGGCGCTCAGAAAGCCGCGCTTTTGCCTAGCTCGGCTGGCAGAGAAAGCGGCGCGTGAACTTGCTTCCCTTCCGCGCTGCTAGATGCCGCGGTTTGCCTTCCAGAGGAGAAAGCAGCCCAGCCCTTGAAAGAGGAAGTTGGGCAGCCAGACGATGAGTTCTGGGTGCCATTCCGGGCGGGTGTCTAGGCTTTGGACGAAGATGGGGGACGCATAGTAGAGGGAGAGGAGGAGCAGAGACCAGCCGATGCCGCGCCAATGAGATTGAATGCCGAGGGGGATGGCGACCAGGGCGAGGCTGAAGCAGGCGAAGGAGAAGGCTGCTTGGTGGTGGATTTGCACTTTGACGGGCGTTAGGATTTCGATTGTTTTGGCGGTTGCGGCGGGGGAAATGGATGTCTCTTCTTCAGCGTGCTTTCGGAGGCGCCATTCGGTTTGGAGTTGGTCCCAGGTCATATGGCTGAGCTTGGGTTTCCGGCGTTTGTGTGAAGAATCTTTGACGGGGATAGGGGCAGAATGCCAGACGCCGGGGACTTCGAACATTTGCCAGTCGTCTTCCTTTCGGTAGCGGATGCGGCCGGTCGCGTTTGTCAGGGTGATTTGCAAAAGGCGTTTTTCGTTGTCGATGTCGAGGCGGCCGGATTGGGCGTTGTAGTCGCCGACGGTCTTACCTTCCACGCGCTCGAAAACGCGGACTTCTTCGAGCCGGTTGCCAGTTATCTTGCCGATGTAAATCCAGTAGCCGGGGATGTCTTTGATCAAGGCGTTTTCCGTGATCCAGTTTGCCGCGGCCTGGAGGTTGATGCTGTGGATGAGGTTCTTACAGGCGGCTCGACAAAGAGGGCCGAAATGGAGGTTAATTGCCGCGCAAACGCCGCTCAGGACCAGGCTCAACACGATAATTGGCAGGGCGGCATGGAGCAAGCTGATGCCGCTGGAACGCAGTGCCGTCAACTCTTGGTCGGCGCAGAATCTGCCGAAGAAAAGCAAAATCGCTGTGAGGAGGCCGATGGGAAGCGCAAAGCCCAAAATGGACGGCAGCAGAAGGCCGAGGGCTTTGAAAACCAAACCGAAGGTGGCTTGCCCGTTGACAAGCAAGGGGACGATTGTTTTGAGTGCGTTGCCGAGGATGAGCACAAACATAAAGACCGTTACGGTCAACAGTAAGGTCGCTAGAATCTGCTTCGCGATGTAGATGTGAAGAGTCCGCATCCGCTTTTTGTGCGTTTCAAAACTTCGCTCAAACTCGGCGTTTAATCAAGCCAAAAGAGATTTTGGTAAAGCGGCAGCGCGAGCTCAATCCGGTGCGGGGCGAATTCGGAATTGCCCTTTTGAAGTGGGGAATGCAAGCTCGCTTTCGGAAAGCCAGGTGTTTGATGAGCCAGTATCCCGATGTTTTATGTCCGACTTGCCGCAAGTGGGGCCCTTGGTTGGAGAGGCCTCAAGGGCCGTTCTGCTCGCTTCGGTGCCGGCAGATTGACCTGGGAAAATGGTTCAATGAAGAAATGGCGATTAGTGAACCTCTCCCGGAGGATGAAGATTTTGGCAGTTTGCCGGGGGGTAGCCGCAAAGAGCCGCCGATGTGAAGTGGTTTGAGCGGGGAGGGGCGGCACAATTCGGAGTTGAAATCGCCGCCTCTGCCGGCTATGAATCTGCCATTGTGAGTATGGATTTAGATGAAACTCAAAAGGCCGCTGTGCGGGAATGGATTGGTGCTGGTTTGGGCCTCTCTGAGATACAGTCTCGACTAGGAGCGCAGTTCGGCGTTAATCTGACGTATATGGAGGTGCGTTTTTTGGTGGATGATTTGGGAATGGTTCCCAAGGATGCCGAGCCTGCGGTGGCGCCGGCCGGCGCGTCTGAGTTAAGCGCTTCTTCTGCCGAAACGGCGGCACCAGAGAATGCCGATTCTCTTCACAACGCAGAATTGGCGGCGGATGTCGCCAAAGGGGAAATCGATTCCGAAGGCAGGGTTTCTGTAACGGTGGATCAGATTACCCGCGCCGGCGCTTTTGCCAGCGGTCGGGTGACGTTCAGCGATGGCAAGGGCGCGGTCTGGAGTTTGGATTCGCTGGGGCGCCTCGGCTTGTCTCCCGATGAACCGGGATATAAACCGCCCAAGGAAGAGGTAATGGAATTTCAGATGGAACTTCAGAAGAAACTGTCCGGCTCGTGGTCGTAAACTCAGTAGCTCCGGTTAATCAGCCGCCGCAAAAAGATGGAGCGAAGATGGGGCAGACATTCTTGTCTGCCATCCGTTCTTTCTGTGGCCATTCATCGGCACAGCGAATTATGCTGATTTGAACATGGATGCACAGGACACTCAGAATAAACTTTTTCGCAATAAGTATTTAGGGGCTTCGAAGCAAAATACTTGGCAACGGAACAGACTGTGTTAAATATTTTGGCTAGGGGAATGAGGTCACTGGACGTGGAAAAAGCAGGATTGCCTGCTGGAGCGTCAATGTAGCCCATAGCTACTTATTCCGAACTTTTTGGTTGACGGCGAGTCGCCAAAAATCCTGTCCATCCCTGTCTATCCATGTTCTTTTTCGCAAGCGATGAAGCCCTAACCGTCCATTGTGAAAAAGCTATGGACAAAAAACCACCGAAAGACATCCAAATAATGAAACCCATGAAAACATCACCGCATCGAATTGGCCTGGCGCTGGCTCTCGCCGCTGCCTTCGCCCTCCCGGCCGCCGCCCAAACCCTTACCATCACCGGAACCAAAACTGACGGCAATACCTTCAGCAGGCAAATCAATGCCAACGAGACGCGTCTAGTTTTACTTGGGAGGAATCACCTAACCTCCCTGACTTTGCCAGAGGGCTTGTCGAACTTGAAGGAGATGAATCTCGAACACAATCGCCTGTCCACGGCAATCCTCGTCTGGAGAGTTTGCGCGTGCCTCAAAACCTGCCTATTGGAAGTCTCGGTTTTTAAGGTTTCCCAAAGTCGGAGGTTGCCTTTTATGTCCCAGGGACCGGAAAACCGG
This sequence comes from uncultured Pedosphaera sp., assembly GCA_965214825.1. Classification (GTDB taxonomy): domain Bacteria; phylum Verrucomicrobiota; class Verrucomicrobiia; order Limisphaerales; family AAA164-E04; genus UBA2970. The sequence continues at coordinate 2,830,789 of OZ243981.1, read as the reverse complement.
TTGTGCCGCCGCCAACTGGGGAATCTGCTGGGGGCGGGAAACTGGAGATTGAGCGGACTGAGGGCGGGGTGCGGATTCTTTGGCGATCAGGCGAGCTGCAAAGCACGAGCGATTTGGATGGCGAGTGGGAAGATTTGGACCCGACGCAGTTGTTTTTCCGCTTGAAACCGGCGGATTGAAAGTGGCACAGAGGCTTGCAAGAGCGGTTCCAGCCGGCTTTCTCTTTGTGCATTGTGCAGGCAAGAATGCTTGCCTTCTTATTGCGAAGAAAGGCGTTGACTTGGAGCGAGACACCGGTTAATCTGCCGTTTCCGTTGCAAATCAAGAAGAATATCATATGAGTAAAATTGTTCCTTTAATTAGTTCCGGGGTTGCCGGCCCGCTCGGTGTGTTGCATCTTCCCCGTTTTTGGCAGAAAGTTTCTCTGGAAGCTGCCGGCAAGTTGGCTGACGGCTATCCCGGTTGCGGCCCCGGCTACGATCAGATGGTTCTGGATGGGCTGGGGTTGAACAAAGAGGCGACTTTGGATTACATCGCCCACTCGAAACCCACCTATCCGCAGTTTGAGGCTTGGGTGAAACAGCAGGAAGGCGTGAAACTAGATCAAGGTTCTATCACCGGCTTGAACGCGGCCATCGCCGGTTACATCCATTCCGATGAGACCCGGAAGGGGATTCTCGAAGCCAGCGAAATTGAGGACAGCCCCCATGAGCCGCACGATGCCGTCAATCTGAACAACCTCGACGATTGGCTGGAGTTTTACAACGCCGAGATCCAATGACGGTTTGCCGCCTTTTCGACTGCGGTCAGATGAGCGGCGTCTGAAAGGTTGGACGTTCGTTTTCCAGTTTCTTTTGCGGAGCGCCGGCGGCCCTCGCGGCTTCGGCACTTTTGTTTGCCAACCAGTCTTGGCGGATGATGCCTGTGAGCGACACGGAATTGCTCCTCGTCTTTCTGAAATCGCCGCGTCCCGGTTTTGTGAAGACGCGTTTGGCAGAGCGGATTGGCGCCGAGCAAGCGTGTGCCGTTTACCGGAGTTTGACGGCGGATTTGTTGGACAACCTCCGTCCCTATCCCCATGTGGAATTGCGCATTGCTCCGGACGAGGCGGTGGATGCGCACGCGGATTGGCTGTGGGCGGGCTGGCGATGCCGCGGGCAGGGGGAGGGCGATTTGGGGCGGCGTCTGGCGCGCGCGTTTGAGGAGAGTTTTGCTACTGGCTGCCGCAAGGTCATGGCAATTGGTTCTGATTGTCCAGATATGAACGGGCGGCATTTGACGGCGGGGTTTGAGCGGCTGGCAACGGCGGCGCTTGTGTTGGGGCCGGCAAAGGACGGCGGCTATTGGCTGATTGGGATGAACCGTTGTTTGCCGACGTTGTTCGAGGGGATTGATTGGAGCAGCGCCAAGGTGCTCGAACAGACTTTGCAGCGGGCGGCGGCGCTGGGCGTGCAGGTGGCAATGCTGGAAACGCTGGAGGATGTGGATGATTGGGAAAGCTGGCAACGCTACTGGCAGACCCGGCGCCGGGTAAGTCTGTTGCGCAACCGGAACGAATGGGCCAGCGAGCGGTGAAGCGGTGCAACCCGTTCCTTTGACTTGCGCGAAATCGGCCGGGAGAGAATGATGCCGGGGCAATGACGACGAACGAAGAAAAGCTCCGACTTCTGGCGAGGAATCTTTCCGAAGAATTCCCCCGCAGTCCGCGGGAAACTTTGGCGGGATATGTGATCGCGGGACGGATGCTGGACAAATGCCGCGCCGCCATTTTACAGCTTAACGGCGAGTATCGTTTCGATTGCCCGTTGGACCGTCGTTTCCTTTCCTTCGCCGAAATTGACGCCGAGCGTTTCAAAGCGTTTGTGGCGACCGGCGCAAGTGATGTGGAAGTAGCGGCGTGGATCGAACAGAACGCGAAACCGCGTCCGCGAATCGAAATCATCCAATGGAACAACCGGCTTCGGGAAATGAAAGTGTCCGACCTCCCGGAGGAAGTGCAGGAATTTTTGGAAGGCTACATCGAAAAGTTTGTACCGAAGAATCGGCCGGTTTACCGTTGGTTCGATGTGTATGATTTGGAAGAGCAACGCATTTAGCCGCCGTTGCTTTTGCAAAAAAGCCGACTACCGCCCGGATGTGATTTCGGCGTTGGCGAGACGGGAACGTGAGCTTTTTCATTTTTGAGTTGCCAGGGAGACAATGCCGGCTATTTTTCTCGACGAGATGATGAAACAGCGAATGATTTTCTTTGCCGCACTGGCATGTCTTGGTCTAGGAACGGGGTGCATTTTGGTGGATCGTGAAGACCGGGGGACTTTTCGCCAGGCGACTCTGGGGCAGGAGTTGATGGATATTCAGGCGGCGTGGGATGCCGGGGCGCTTTCTGAAAGTGAGTATCAGGCGCAGCGCCGGAAGCTCTTGAGCCGTTAGCTCTTGCAGGCGAGCGGGTTGGCTTTTTTGATGAAGTTTGATGAAGCGGCGGCGATGAGGAGAAGGCAATTTTTGGGGCTGGTGGTTGTTGGGGGATTGTTTTTTTCGGCGGGGGCGATGATTGGGTTGGCGCAGTAGTGCGAAGCAGCTTTTCGGCAGTTGGAGGATTTGTTGCCGACGCCGAATGTGTATCGGACGGCTTCGGGCGCTCCGGGGTCACGTTATTGGCAGCAGCGGGCGGATTACGATATTGCCGTCGATCTGGATGATGAGAACCAGCGCATCATCGGTTCTGAGAAGGTTGTCTATTTCAATCGTTCGCCGGATGTGCTGCGGTGTTTGTGGGTTCAGCTGGATGCGAATTTGTTCAGCCGCGAGTCGGACAGCTGGAGCACGGCGGCGGCGGATGGCGCGGATTTGCCGCATTCCATCGCCAAGACGATGATGCGGGTGGATTTGCCGGAGCCGCTCGGTCCGGGGGGAATCGGTGGAGATTGCTATTGATTGGCATTACTCGCTCATTGACGCGAAGCGGGTTCGTGCGCGCTCGGGGTTCGAGTTTCTTCCGGCGGACGGCAATTTCATCTATGAGGTGGCGCAGTGGTATCCCCGGATGGCGGCTTATAAGGACGATCGGGGATGGCACCACAAGCAGTTTCTGGGTTCGGGGGAATTTACGGTTGAGTTCGGCGATTATCTTGTCCACATCACTGTTCCCGATGACCACATTGTGGCGGCTACGGGGACTTTGCAGAACCCCGGTGCAGTGCTCACGGCGGCGCAGCGCAAGAGGCTTGGAAGCGTGGCAGCGGTGTGTCCCGTCCCGTGTTTGTTGTAACGCTCGAAGAAGCGCAGGAGAATCAGACGAAAGCCGGCGCAGGCAAGAAAACCTGGGTGTTTCAGGCTGAGCAGGTTCGGGACTTTGCGTTTGCGTCCTCGCGCAAATTCATCTGGGACGCACAGGGATACGACATCAACAGGAACCGGGGCTTGGCCATGTCGTTTTATCCGAACGAAGCAGAACCGTTGTGGAGCCAGTATTCGACTGTGGCAACGATTCACGCTTTGGAGGTGTATTCCCGATTCACTTTCAATTATCCGTATCCGGCAGCCATCTCAGTCAACGAGCTGGCGTCCGGAATGGAATACCCCATGGTCTGCTTCAACGGGCCGCGCCCCGAGGAGGATGGGACTTATCGGAGCGAAACAAAGTATGCGCAATAAGCATTTATGGGCTTTGAGGGTTTTGGAAGGCGATTTAGTTCGGGACACATGGATGGACAGGATTGGCTTTTTTGCTAAGTGGGTGGCGGTCAACGGGTCGAGTGCCTGCGCGTCACCCTGTTAAGCCCATAAATGCTTATTGCGGAAAACAGTTGCAGATGCCCAGAGTCACTACAACATTCGATTTGACCATTCTGAACGGTTCTTTCGGGTTGTTCACCTAGAATCTGCGGATTGATTTCTTGACGGAATATCGCCTAGAAGGGCTTCCAACCGGGGAAGGGTAAGGCGGGCGAAAAATCAGTCCTAAAACGGCAAAACGGGGCAAATCGGCAGGGAAGTCTCTATTTTCGGCGGAGAATCCTGTTTTCGGCGAACGGCGAAACCCTTGATTGCTGTTGCTGTATTCGGTAACTTGATCCCTTTCGGTAATATGAACATAATGAAAGCGAATACATGCTGTTTCTGCCGGAGACTTTTCTCAGTCGCCGCGATTGTTGCGTTGGCGCCAAGCGTTTTTTGCGCGGGGGATACCTTGTCTCGTGCCGTTCCCGAAACCGTTGGCATGTCTTCGGAACGGCTGGAACGTATTCTCCCGGCGGTGAAGCGATATGTGGATGAGGGGAAACTTTCCGGCGTCATTACTTTGGTTTCCCGGCAGGGGAAGGTGGTACACTTTGAAAGCTGCGGCTTACGGGATGAAGAGGCGGAGAAAGCGATGGAGCGCGACACTTTGGTGCGCATTTATTCGATGACCAAACCGATTGCGGCTGTAGGTCTGATGATGTTGCATGAGGAAGGGGCCTTTCAACTCAACGATCCGGTGGCAAAATTCATTCCCGAATTTCGCGGTTTGAAAGTGCTTGAAGACGGCGAAGAAGTGGAGCCGAAGCGCAAGATGACGGTGCATCATTTGCTGACGCACACCGCCGGCCTGACCTACGGATTTTTTGGCAATACGCCTGTTGACCAGCAATACCGAGAGGCCGGGGTGCTTGGGGAAAAGAATCTGGAGGAAATGATCGCGCATTTGGCGGCCATTCCGCTGCAGTATCATCCCGGTGAGCGGTGGCATTACAGCGTTGCGGTTGATGTCCAGGGCGCCTTGATCGAGCGGCTTTCGGGGATGCCGTTGGATCGGTATTTCCGAGAGCGCATTTTCGAGCCGCTTGGCATGGAGGACACGTTTTTCCAAGTGCCTGAGGAGAAGGTGGAACGGTTCGCCGCCAATTACCGCTACAACAATAGGAAGCAGCAGCGAACGCTTTCGGATGCGCCGCAGAAGAGCAAGTTCGTTCATCCGGTTACTTTCTTCTCTGCTGGTGGCGGTTTGGTCTCCACAGCGGCCGATTACTGGAAATTCTGCCAGATGCTGCTCAATGGAGGCACCTACAACGGTGTGCGTTTGCTGGGTCGCAAGACGGTGGAGCTGATGACGAGCAATCATTTGCCCGCCGTGGTGGAAGAACCGAAAAGGAACTTCGGCTTTGGGCTTGGGTTTCGTGTGCTTTTGAATGTGCCTTCCACAGGAGTGCCCGGCTCTGTTGGAAAGTACAGTTGGGGCGGTGCGGCCGGCACGATCTTCTGGATTGACCCGCAGGAAGATTTGATCGCTGTGGTGATGATCCAGTTGATGAACTCCCCTTACGGTCTGAAGAGGGAGATGAAATCTCTAATCTATCAATCGCTGATTGATTAACTTCTGCCACAAAGGAAGGGAATCTCGGCGCCGGCGGCATGGGATGGCGGTTGAGTTCCATGCGGTCGGCACGATTGCTGCCGAGGCTAACTCGGATGAGAAAGTGGGTTGAAGTGCAGTTCGGAAGGTCTAGGCGGCAATTGGTTCTCTTTGCTGTTTTATGCTTTTTGATTTCGAATGCGCTGGGAGCGATTCAATTTCAAGTGACGGATGCAGCGGGAAGCCGGAGTGGCCTTCTTCAAACGACGGTTCGGGTGGCTGATTTTTCGGATGTGCAGGCGTTTCAGTTCACGCTGGGTTGGGACCCCGCTCTGTTTGATTTTATCGAGACGGGAGATTTCGCTGTTCCGGGATTGGACGCCGGCAGTTTTGGACATTTCCCTGAGTTGGGGCGGTTGACGGCGGTTTGGGATTCGGCGAAGGTGGCGGGTGAATCTCTGGATGATGGCAGTGTTCTTTTTTCTCTTGCTTTTCGTGCGGTTGGCCCGGACGGGGCCTCTTCGCCGGTTGAGTTCGCTGATGAGCCTGCGCGGATGTTGGCGGTGAAGGCTTTTGCCGAAGCAGCCTTTGAAGCGACTGCCGGGGCGTTGCGGATTGGCTTGCCGCCGTCGATTGCCGTTGTCGGGAATGTCTTGTTGTTGGAGGATGAGCCTTCGGTTCTGGTGGCGGTTGCATTTGCTGATGATGCGACGCCGGCGGAGGAGCTGATCGTTACCGTTTCATCATCGAATGAGGCGTTGATTTCGACGGATGGCATCTTTTTGTCAGGGACGGGGGAGAGTCGGGAGTTGGTGATTGAGCCTCGGCCCAATCAGTTTGGGACTGCCGAGATCGGGATTCGGGCGGAGGATCCAATCGGCGGAGCAACCGAGGTGTTTTTGACGGCCACGGTGCAAGCTGTCAATGATCCGCCGACGGCAGTGGATGATGTCTGGACATTGAGCGAGGACAGCGATTTGACGAGAATCCCGGTTCTGGCCAACGATACTGCTTTTCCCGATGTCGAGGAAACGCTCTCGGTTTTGTCGGTTTCGGAAGGGACTGCGGGCGGGGATATCAGCCACGATGGAACGGCGGTTTTGTATCGCCCGTTGCCAGATTTTCACGGCGAGGAGAAATTTCTCTATGTGATTCAGGACGAGGGCGAGTTGACTGCTTCGGGCGAAGTGTGTGTGAAGGTGAGTGCGGCAAATGACCCGCCCTCGGCGCGGGATGACGACGCTGCGGTTCTTGAAGACAGTGCGGAGAATGAGATTTCCGTCTTGGCGAACGACGACGATCACCCGGATGAAGGGGAGAATTTGGCGATTGAATCGGTGACGCCGGGGAACTTTGGCGGGACGGCGAGCATTCGAGGAGGATTGGTGGTTTACACACCGCCGCCGGATTTTTTCGGCGTCGAGGAGTTTCGTTATACGATTGTCGATGGTAACGGTGGGGCAGCGACGGCGACAGTGGCGGTGGAAGTTCGTGGCGTCAACGATCCGCCGGCGGCTTTCGATGATGAGGCGATTGTGGCCGAAGATGCGGAGGAAACGTGGATCGATGTTCTCGCCAACGATTCTGCCACGCCGGATTTGGGCGAGGCGCTGGCGATTGAATCCGTCGGCGCGGCGTCAGACGGCGGGAGAGTGCGCCTTGTCGAGGGGAGAATTGGCTACACTCCGCTCGCCAATTTCTTCGGCATCGAGCATTTTCGTTACACAGTTTCGGATGGCAACGGCGGGGCGGCAACGGCGCAAGTCGCGGTTTCGGTGGCGAATGATTGGGCAGATGCTCCAGTGGTTCGCAACGACCGGTTTTCCTTCGAAGAAGACTCGGCGGGGAATGTGTTGGCGGTGCTAAATGACAATGGCAACGGGCGCGATTTTGATCCGGACGGCGACGATTTGAGGATAGCTGCTGCAGATGTGTTGGGTTCTCATGGAGGGCGAATCCAAATTGACATCAAAGGGCAGCGGCTGCTTTACACACCTGCTGTGGATTTTTCGGGCGAGGAGACTTTCACTTACACCGTCTCGGACGGCGGGCGCTTATCGACCGGTTTGGTTTTTGTCGCGGTGGCCAATGTGGATGATGATCCGCCGCTTGCCCTGAATGACCGCTTTGAAGTGCGGGAAGATTCGGTCGCGAATCGGTTGCCGGTTCTCGGACGCGAAGGCGGGGAATTGGACCGGGATCCTGAAGGCGCGCCGGTGTTCGTTTCGGGAGTCGATTCGTTGACCAGTGGAGGAGGGCGACTGTCGGTGAGCGAAGATTTGCAGGCCGTCATCTACACACCTGCTGTGGATTTTTCGGGTGAGGAGACTTTCACTTACATCATCTCGGACGGGGTTTTGCCGGCGGCTGGGACGGTAACGATTGCGGTGTCTCCGGTTCCCGATGCCCCGTCGATTGTAAGCGTTGTGGGGGAAGTCGAGATCAACCAGGACGCTGCCGGGGTGGAGTTTCAAGTTTGTGCGGAGGATGTGGACAGTCCGGCTGCCGACCTCAGCTTGACCGCGGAATCCTCTGATGAGCATTTGATTGCCGGGAAAGGGATTGCCATTGAGCGGAGCGAAGACGGCTGGACGATTGGCTTGACTCCGCTGCCGGGAGCTTTTGGCCGGGCAACGCTCCGGCTGGAGGTGAGTGACGGGGCGCTAACGGACAGCGTCGATGTTGGCTTAATCGTCCGCCGAGTGGCCGTGGTGGAGGGCACTGTGTTGGGCGTGAGCGGCGCTTCTGTTTTTCTGGATGCGAACGCGAATGGAATGCGCGACGACGGCGAGCCGGGCGGGGAGACGGATCGTGGCGGGGCGTTCCGTTTTCGCGTGCCTTTAGCGGATTTCGACCGCGACGGCAACGGCGAATTGTCCATGCAGGAGAGCCGGATTCGGACGATTGCCGGCGTGGGTTTTGCAACGGGCAAACCGCTGGGATTTGATCTGCAGGCGCCCTTGGGCTTGTCGTTGATTTCCCCTTTTTCGACTCTTGCCGATCTGATTCTCGAACGCGGGGACGCCGATGCTCTGCAGGAAGTCGAACAGAGAGTGCGGGCAAAAACCGGTTTGTCCGAGGTCTTTGGCGCGGCGGAGTCGTTGCTGGCGTTTGACCCATTCCAGGCGTTTAGACGCGATGCGGCCCGGGCGCGGATTGTTTGGTTGCGAATGTTGTCCTTGCAGTCGGTGGTGCAGCATGTCAGCGCGCTAGTTTCAGGAGCGGCCAATCGAACGCCGGAAGAAGTCGCCGCTGTTGTGTGGCGAACGATTGCTGGCACAGAGTTGCTGATGCTCCCTCGATGTGATCGGATGCCGGAGCTCCTGCAAGCGGTCGCCAGCGAGTTCGAAACGGCTTTGCCGCCGGCTGTGGCTGCTTTTGGCGAACGGGTTTTGTGCGATTATTTGGCTCGTCTGGAACAGCTTGCCGAAAATGAAGGCGCGTTTCGAGATGCGCTCCGGCAGGCGTCCCGCCTTCAAACAGCGAGTGTGTTTGGTTTGGCGCCGGATTTGGCGCGAAGCGGCGCGGCCGGTTCGGTTTCTGCGTCAATGCAATATAACTATTCTGGCTCTCGATATGAGGCGCGGCTGGGGGATTATCCGACGGCGGATTTGCTGGATCAGGAAGCACCCGGCACCGTTCGTTTCCTCCGCCGTTCCTTTTGCATCGGCGAAGGCGGGCGACCCTACGAACCGGTGGCTTTGGTCCGGGAAGGCGGGCATTTCGGTCCTTTGGATGTTGCCGTTTTTTTCTCCAGAAGAACGGCATCCAGCCCGGACGACTTCACTGCCCAACCCGTCGTCATCCATTTCGCGGATGGAGAAGTCTACAAAGAAGTGGATGTGTTTGGCCGGGGGATTTTGAAAAACGATAGCCGGGTCGAAGGCGAGGAGGCGATTCAACTGTCTCTTTTTAGGGGAGCGGATTTGCCGCCAGCCGCGCCTGATGAACCCGACAGCGCAAGTATTTTGAAAATTGTGGACGATGACTTTGGAGGGATTTTCGAGTTTGCGGCGGCGTCCACCAATGTTCCGGAGAGTGCTTCGGAGGCTTCCGTCTTCATCACGAGGCGTAGCGGCAACAAGGGCGCTATCCGGCTTTTGATGTCGCTCGGACGCGGCACAGGCGCTTTCGGCGCCGAACCCGGAGTAGACTTCGAAACCAGCCCGGTCGAAATCCTCTTCAAATCCGGCGAATTGCTACGGCGAGTCCCTCTGCCGATTCTGCCCGACGCCGAAGCCGAAGAGAACGAAACGATTTTTCTCAGACTAACGATTGCGCTGGGACAAGAGCCGAATGCAATTGTGGGGCTTCAATCCACCTCGTCCGTTTCAATCGTGGATGATGATGTTGACCGGGCGCCTGCAATCGAACCCGTCCCTGACCAGACAACAGACGAAGACCACGAACTTTCGGTGGTGCTCAAAATTAGCGATGACTTTGTTTCCCCTGCCGACTTGTCAATTGAGGCGGCAGCGGCGAATCCGGCGCTCATTGCCGTGACGGGATTGAAGTTCGATGCGGAAGCCAGCCTCCACCGCCTCTTGCTGCGCCCACAACCGAATGCCTTTGGCGAGACTGCGTTAGCGGTTCGCGCGGGCGACGGTCGACAAGAAACAACGCTCCAGTTTCTGGTGACGGTGAACCCTGTCAACGACCCGCCGACGCTTTCGGAAATTCCGAACGCCGAAGCAGAACCCGATGGCTCTCTGACCGTCGCGTTCACGGTGAACGATGTGGAAACATCGCCGGCGGACTTGCGGATCGAAGCGCGCGCACTCCATCCGAGCGTGCCGAATGCGGTGGCTCTGGAAGTCGCAGGCGAGGGCGCTGAGAGAACTCTGTCGATTGCTTTCAGCAGCGAAGCGAAAAGTTTTGTGAGATTGGAAGTCGTTGCGCTTGATGCCGACGGCGGCACAGCCAGCCGCTCTTTCGATATCTTCGTCCGCACCCGCCCTCCAGAAACGAACGCCCTTCAGATTACCAACGCGGACGAGGGGTTTGTCGAAATCCGTTGGGAAGGGAAAGGGAGGTTGGGCATTGCCGGCGAGGTGGGGGGGCCTTACCATCCCATCCGCGGTTCGACCAGCCCCTTCCAGATGCGTTTGCAGAAATCGGAAAGCTATTTCAAAATCGTGCCATAAAAGCACCCGCCCGGCAAGTTGACGAATGGATAAAATTTTGCTCATTGACGATGAAACCGACGTTCTCTACGCCTTCCGCCGAATTTTCGACTCTCCCAAAATTCAGATTGCCACCGCCGGCAGTGGCGAGGAAGGCATCGCCTTCTACTCCAAAGTCCAACCAAACTTGGTCATCATGGACATCCGCATGGGCGAGATGAACGGGCTGCAAACCCTGGAGAAGATTCGAGCAATCGACGCCCGAACGCCGGTGATTATGATGACCGCCTACGGCACCACAAAAACCGCCATCGAAGCGATGAAGCGCGGCGCTTACGATTACCTCCTTAAACCCTTCGACGTGCCCAAGCTACAGCAACTGGTCTTCACCGCCCTCAAAGCCTCCCGCGACATGCGGCAATCCATCAGCCTCGAAAACCTCGAAGACCCTGCGGACGACGAGCTGGGCATCGTCGGGAAAAGCGAGCCAATGCAAAAAGTCTTCAAACTCATCGGCCAATTGGCTGCCTCTCAAGCCACCGCCCTCATCACCGGCGAAAGCGGCACTGGCAAAGAAATCGTCGCCCGAGCCATTTACCAAAACAGCCTCCGCGCTTCAAAACCTTACCTGGCCATCAACTGCGCCGCGATTCCCGAAAACCTGCTCGAAAGTGAACTCTTCGGCCATGAAAAAGGCGCCTTCACGGGAGCCAGCACACTCCGCATCGGGAAGTTCGAGCAATGCAACCAGGGGACCATCTTTTTAGACGAAATCGGTGACATGGCTTCCCAAACCCAAACCCGAATCCTCCGCGTTCTTCAGTCCGGAACCTTCGAGCGCGTGGGCAGCAACAAACCCATCAAAGCCGACGTGCGAATCATCGCCGCCACCAACAAAAATTTGGAGGAAGCTGTGGCGGAAGATGAATTCCGCGAAGACCTCTTCTACCGCCTCAACGTCGTCCGCATTCACCTCCCGCCCCTCCGCGAACGCCGGGAAGACATTCGCCTGCTCGTCAGCTATTTCCTTAAAAAATTTAGTGCCCTTCACAGCGGTCGGCGCAAATCAATCGGCAGCGACGTTCTGCACGCTTTAGAACACTACAACTGGCCGGGCAACGTGCGGGAATTGGAAAACGTCCTCCAACGTTCCCTCGTGATTACCAAAGGCGAAGCCATCCTTCCGAGCGATCTCCCGCCCGAAGTCTTTGGCAAAAAGAGCTTGCCTGCCCCCGGCGATCCCCCGCTGGAAAACATAAACCCGGACACCTGGATGCAAAACCCCGCCGCCATCGACATTTCTGAGCTGATGGAAAGACTCTTCCAATGGGCACAAAAATCACCCGAACTGAAAATCCTCCCGGCCGTCGAACGAGAGTTCATTCGCCGCGCTCTTAAAAAAACCAAAGGCAACCAAACCAAAGCCGCCATCCTGCTCGGCATCACCCGCGCCACGTTGTGCAAGCGAATCGACAAATTCAACATCAAACGGACTTTGAACATCAATTGACCTCTCCGCTTCCTGCCGCGCCACAACCGAACGATCCGGAATCCTCAAACGAGAATCCCGATACTCAATCTGAAAACTGAACTTATATGACGACAGAGGCTCCAACAAGCCGCCCAATAAAGAAGAAACTCCTGCATTTTTCAATACACTCCCGCCCCTGCTAGAAAATTTTATTTCATCTCCCGCAAGACTTAAAGCAAACTCGAACACATTAACAACAGACATCCAATGGAACATAAAGTTTTGATTATCGTAGGCGATGCCTCGGAAACGATGGACACGCTTTACCCATTCTACCGGCTGATCGAAGGCGGATTCCGACCGGTTATCGCAGCGCCGGAAGTCCGCCGCTACCAAATGGTAATGCACGAAACGAAACCCGGCTGGACCATTACCAAAGAATGGGAAGGCTATACTATCCAATCAGACATTGCCTTTCGCGATGTCGATCCCAAAGACTACCTGGGCATCTTTTTCAGCGGCGGCCGGGCGCCGGAATATCTCCGTGATGATGAAAACTTAATCGCCATCACACGGCATTTTTTCAAGACAAATGCTCCAATTGCAAGCATTTGCCACGGTGTGGAAATTCCGGCGCGTGCCGGCTGTGTTCAAGGGCGTCGGATGGCGACGGTGCCGAAGTGCCAATTTGATTTGGAAATCTGCGGCGGAACATTCGTCGATGCGCCTTGCGCGATCGACGGCAATTTAGTTTCGGGGCGAACGTATCACGATCATGGCTGCTACATGGGCGCGTGGATGAAACTCCTGGAACACGCCCGCGATGCGCTTGCCGAGCAAGCGGCTTATACTTGCCGGGGCAGCTCCGGAGACAAGTAATCTGAATGGGCGAAACCGCCAATGCTGCAACTACTTATACTCTGAAGAAATTGTATAGAAATTATACTTTTAGCCATTGCCAGATACTGTACCCTCAATGTTGTATTTGCTATTCCTTTCGTTCTTTGGGAGGCTGAGAAAATTAACTCGGCAGCGTGCAAAGAAAATTGGAGCTTTAAGATGATGGGTAAAAAAGTCTCGATAGATGCTGGAACGCCTGCGGGTGTTTTTTCGGAAGCGGACTTGGACGACCCTTTGGCCAGCAGACGTTATCGTCTCAGACCGCCGCGGCACTTAGGGGGCAAATGGGCTCGGAGATTGGCCGATGCTTTCGAATCGTTTGTGGCGAGCCGCTCGATTCACAAAGATGTCGCCGTTTACAAAAACGAGATTTTTCCCTGGGCGACGCAAGTTGAGGCGCGATGGCAGGGCATCCGCGAAGAGCTGGACGCTCTGATGTCCCAGCGGGAAGCCATGCCGAGCTTTCAGGACATCCTCCCCAAAGCCGGCGCCATCACCCAAGACAGCCGGTGGAAAACCTTTTTCCTGACTGCCCCCGGAATGGACTGCAGAAAAAACCGCGAACAATGCCCCAAAACAATGGCAGCCCTGGCGGAAATCCCGGCAGTGCAAACCGCCTTCTTTTCCATCCTCTCCCCGCGCAAACACCTCCCCGCCCATCGAGGCGCCTTCAACGGCGTGCTGCGTTACCATCTGGGCTTGATCGTGCCGAAGCCTGCCGAGCAATGCCGGATTCGTATCGGCGCAAAAACCTTCACCTGGCAGGAAGGCAAAAGCCTCATCTTCGACGACACCTACAATCACGAGGTTTGGAATGATACCGATCATTACCGCGCTGTTCTCTTCGTCGACTTCATGCGCCCCATGCGGCCGCCCCACGATCGCTGGATGAAAGCTCTCCTCAAGGCAGTTGCCCGGACACCTTGGCTGAAAGAAGCGGGTGGCAAACAAAAACAATGGGAAAAAAAGTTCTACCAACAAAACCGCCGCAAATGAAGGGCATAGTCACGGCAAACGGAACGCCCGTCGAAACCAAACTGCCCTGCACTCTCTTGGCCTTTCTGCAATCGCAGCAATGCCTCCCCAAAAGCGTCGTCGTCGAACTGAACAGAGAAGCCGTTGCCCCCTCCGAATTCGCCCAGCGAATCCTTCAGGCAGGTGATCGCCTCGAAATCGTCCGCATCACTGCCGGCGGCTGAACCATCCCGCGTCCAAAACCTAGAACTCTGCCGGATAAAAAACAACCCCCGGCAAAGTTTCCTTCACCGGGGACTGCGGTTGAGAGCTGCGGTTTTGGAGTTACTTGATCAGCAGCGGATCGCCGGCCTTTAGCTCGTCTTCATATTCGGCAACATATGAAAACCTTCCGCCGGTATCTCGCGCAATAAGTATTCCCGAATGACAACCGCTTGGCTGCTCTCTGACATTCCCGACCAATTCTTCATGGAGAGATGCTAATGTTGAATTGTTGCAGGATTATTGAGACATCGAAGTTTCTGCTGCCTCGGTCATTATTTCAAACAATAGCCTTTTCTGTTCTCCCTCGTCTGGCCGGCGGTCCACTTTTGCCGTGGACAGCCAGGTGACTGAACCTGTGCATAAAAGGTCATCCCCCGGTGGTATTTCAGCAGAATCGATGATTGATTTAAGTTTAGTTAGGGACTCCAGCCTTCATCAAGAAAGGTAGGATGAAACCCGTGATAGGGATTCTCTCTGAAACGCCTATGACGGGGTTTATTATCTCGATTCCAGCGACGCATTACTGCCTCGCTCGGCAACAGAGTTTGATCTGCTCGAAGAGACTCCGTATGCCCGTCCATAAATGTCCAATTCGTCTTCTTCCCATGCCGACGCGATATCCACTTCTTTCCTACCAGTATCCCCATATCTTCACTAACAACCAGATGGCTAACCCTGACTTTATCCGGATATTTCTTCCATTTCCATGCTGATTTATCAGCGATGATGAACATTTCCGACGGCGCCACAATCTCGCTTTCTTTCAAGGGAATGTAGCTGATCATGTTTCTCTGCCAAGATATGCCCGCTTCTCTGGCTACTGTAGAGGGATTTTCCTGTTCGGGAACAAGACCGCGAGGATCGCCCCAAGCATTCCAGCTGTACGCCCAATTCCACTCCTTGTAGGATTGTCTTACTTTTTCAGCAGCAAATCCGGGTACCCGCACCTCCCGCCAATACTTCAGAACTTTATTCATTTGGTTGTTGGCAGCGCATTGGAAGACGTTGGTGTTGCGGTAGAGATACCGATCCCAAAGTTCATGATGCCAGATGACGTCCAGAAACGATAATTTAGCGATGTTTTCCCACTTTTCGGGATCCGTCGCATGAGAGGAACGGCGGTGTGGGGGCAAAGTTCCTTCGTTGTCGAGAGAGTACATGTTTAAGGCGAGTTGAATTTGCTTCAGGTTGTTCATGCAATGGATGCGGCGGGCCTGCGTCTTGGCACGGCTCAAGGCCGGCAAGAGCAGACCCGCCAGAATCCCGATGATAGCGATGACAACCAATAATTCGATCAAGGTGAACGCTCGTTTCATTTTCATTTCCGGTTTCATGGTTAATTGATTAACAAGATTCTTGCCAATGTTCTCCCTCCACTATTCGCCCAAGTAAATTGTGGTATTATAGGTCACAGGGACATAGTAAGTGGTGCTGTCGAAAACATCCGGTGAGCCGGCAGGCGGTGCCCAGTCCGGGACTTGATCGTCAGACGGCTCCACTAATGCCCAGTCGTCACCGCCGGTGAATGTGATGACAGATTCTTCTGTGCCGCTGGCAAAGCCGTCGCCGTTAGATTCTCGAACGACCGTGACTTCATACTCGTCGTAGCCTTCGCCCCAATTCCACCACGCGTAGCCAGTGTAGGAGTTAATGCCTCTGGGCATGTGTTCTTCGCCCCATCCCCAATCGTAATGATATCCCCACCAATAGACACAGTCGTTGGCGCCGACTTGATAGTCGAACAAAACTCCCATCGCTAACTTATCCGCATCGGGCGAGTAATAATTGTTGAGAATGCAGTGAACAGAATAAACCACTGGGGATCGGGTGGATTTTGGCCAAGTTTCTTGGTTGTTCTTCGGATTCGTTGCCAGTATGGGCAACGTCGCCATGGCGGCGATGACTAGACCGGGGATACTGCTGGCGGCGATGATTCGGGCAGTTTTCTTCGGTTTCAGGCTTTCCCTGACTTTTTGGAGTAGGGACCGTTTTCGAGGCGTTCCAGAGGCCTCGTGATTGGACTTCGAGACCGACGCAGAGTCGGGCGTCGAAACGTCTATTTTCTTCCTCAAGACCCGATTTTCTTGCAGTGCCGGGGTCGAGGTTCCGTTGTTGAACAAGCCGGCCAGCGCCGGCACAATTTTGTAAAACGTGTTCATGTCTATATTTGGTCAATTTGTTCTGATTTTCGTAACACGGCGCATTTTCCGACACCGCCCCAATCCCAACATAACTACCTTGCCGGCAAAACTGGGAGGAGGCAAGCCCTTTTTTCATTTTTTTCTGGGAGGTTTTGGGAGACAAATGGGCAAGCAGAGAGAAGCGCAGGCGGGTTTAGTGCATGGGATAGAGGAGGGGGATGAAGATGCTGGCGGCGAGCCAGACGAGGAGGTTGAGCGGGAGGCCGACTTTGACGAAGTCGCGGAATTTGTAACCGCCGGCGCCGTAGACAAGGGTGTTGGTTTGGTAGCCGATGGGTGTGGCGAAGCAGGCGGAGCAGCCGATGGCGACGCCAATGAGGAAGGGTTTGGCGTCTACTTGCAACGTGCTGGCGATCTGGATGACGATGGGGGCGACCATCACGGCAACGGCGTTGTTGGAGAGGAAGGTGGTGAGGAAGGAGCATATAAGGATTGCGATGGAGAGCATGATTGGGGGGCTGAAGCTGCCGGTGATGTGGAGGAGGGATTCGGTGATGAGGAGGACGCCGCCGGTTTTTTCCAACGCTAGGCCGAGGGAGAGCATGCCGAAGATCATAAAGAGGATTCGCCAGTCGATGGCTTGATAGGCTTCGTCATTTTTCAGGCATCCGATGATCACGACGAAGAGTGCGGCGAGTAGGGCCAGCACGGAGATAGGGATGGATGTGGCGGTGGCGAGCAGCACGAGCCCGCCCATGGCGGCGGCGGCGTATCCGCGTTTGCTACGGCGGGGGGCTTGGTGGTGGTCGGCGGATAGGAGTAGGATGTCGCGGCTTTCCTGAAGGCGCCGAATGCTTGATTCTGTGCCTTCGATGAGGAGGGTGTCGCCGAAGCGCAGCCGGGTGTCTTCGAATTTTTTTCTCAGGTTCACACCTCGGCGATGCAGGGCGAGGATGCGGATACCGTAGCGGCGGCGTAGGTCGAGGTGCCGGATGGTGTTGCCTTTGAGGAGGGATTGGGGGCTGATGGTACCTTCGACGACGACGGCTTTTTCGGTTTCAATCCAGGCTATGCCGATGTTGTCGGGTTGTTGCAGGATTTCAATTCCCTTGAGGTTTTTGATTTCTATGACGGAGGAGAGCTGGATGCTGAGGCTGATGCGGTCGCCGGCTTGGAGGGTGATTTCGTCCAACCCTAGGGGGAGGGCTTCGCGGTGGCGCAGGACTTCCAAAATGCGGCCATTGGGAAGGTCTTTGAGCGGCGTTTCTATCAGGGGTTTTCCGACGAGTGGCGAGTTTTCGAGGACGAGAACTTCGGTGCGATACTGCTTGTCGTCGGTGGATTGCAGGATGGAGGCCAGAGTGTCACGAGAGGGGAGGAGATGGTGGCCTAGCGTCAGCAGGTAAAGAATTCCAATGGCCGCAATGATGCAGCCTATCGGCGCGAGGTCGAACATGCGGAATTTAGTCTCTCCCAGGGAAGCGGCAGTGGAGCTGACGAGCAAGTTGGTGGAGGTTCCAATCAAGGTGCAACACCCGCCCAGAATCGAGGCGAAGGAGAGCGGGATTAGCAGTTTGGAGGGTTTGATTCCCCGTTTGGCGGCGATGCTGGTAACGATGGGGAGGAACAGCAGGACGACTGGGGTGTTGTTGACAAAGGCCGAGGTGAAGGCGGTAAGCGGCAGGAGGACGAGGAGAATGGACCAGTCGCTCCGGCCGACCAAACGGTCTGTGGCCACTCCCAACTGGTCGAGCGCTCCGGTTCGTTCCAGGGCGGCACTGAGGACGAACATGCAGCCGACGGCGATGGCCGCTTCGTTGCTGAAAACACGGAAGGCATCTTCGGGAGTCAAAATTTTGGCGCCGAGCAAGACGCCCATCGCCAAGAGGGCGACGATGTCGGGAGAAAGCCGTTCCGTGGCCATGGCGACGAATGTTGCCAGAAGCAAAGCGAAGACGAGGGCGATTTCAATGGTCATCCTTGGTGTGGCGTGGATTGGAGCCGAGCGGCAATCTGTCGAATTCGCAGGCTTCGGGCAATGGAAAACCGCCGGCGCCACCGGTGAGCGGTTGGTTTCCAATCTGCCGGTTAGCTGTGGATGCCGAGGCCGCAGGCTTCGAGAGCGGCTTCTCTCAGGACTTCGCTGAAGGTCGGGTGCGCATGGCAACTGCGGGCAAGGGCCGCCGCGCCCTCGTTCAGGTTCATAGCTAAAACGGCTTCATGGATCATTTCGCCGGCTTGGATGCCGAGGAGATGGGCGCCGAGGATTTTATCGGTTTTTTCAGCGAGCAGAAGTTTGGCGAATCCGTTCGTTTGGTTGGTGGCGCGGGCCCGTCCGTTGGCGCGGAAGGGGAATGTTGCTTTGCGGAAGGGGATGCCGGCTTGGGTGAGTTGTTGTTCGGTTTTGCCGACTGACGCGATTTCCGGCTCGGTAAAGACAACGCTGGGAATGGTGTCGTAGTGGATGCGCCTGCTGCTGTGGACGAGTGATTCTGCAAAGGCAAGGCCTTCTGCTTCGGCTTTGTGCGCCAACATCGGCCCGCGAATGACGTCTCCGAGCGCGAAGATTCCGGGGACATTGGTGGCAAAGGCGTCGTCCACTCGAATGGCGCCTTGTTCGTCGAGAGCAACGCCCAGCGCTTCGAGCCCCAGGCCGGCGGTATGGGGCGCTCTGCCAACGGCCACTAAAACTTTGTCGGCCAGGATGATTTGCCCGGTGTCGAGCCGGACGGAATTCTTTCCGTCTTGGTGGGCGATGCTCTCCACTCGAACGCCGAGCTGAAACTGAAAACCTTGCCGGGCGAGAAGTTTTTGGGCTCCGTCCGCTAGGTCGCCGTCCATGCCGGGGAGGATGCGGTTGCAGGATTCAGCTACGGTTACGCGGGCGCCCAGTCGGTTCCAGACGCTCCCCAGTTCGAGCCCGATGTATCCGGCGCCGACGACGAGCAAATGCTCCGGCACCGATGACAAGGCGAGGGCTTCCGTGCTGGAGAGGATGTGTTCGCCGTCGAATGGAACTTCGGGTAGAACAGTAGGGCGGCTGCCGGTGGCAATGAGGATGTTTTCGGCGCCGATTTGAAAGGCGCCTTCCGGTCCATCAACGATTATCGAATCGGACGATGCCAGCCGCGCAGTGCCGGTGAACGCAGTGATGCCGTTTTTGCGAAACAGCAAGTCGATTCCCTGGGTCAACTGCGAGATGGCCCGGTTCTTTCGCTTCATCATCGCCTCCAGGTCGAGGGCAACAGAGCCGACGATGACGCCGTGCTTGGCGAGAGATTGGCGCGCCATGGCAAAATGGCGGCTCGATTCGAGCAAGGCTTTGCTGGGGATGCAGCCGACTCGGAGGCAAGTCCCTCCCAAGCCGGATTCTTTATCGACGCAGGCAACGCGCTGTCCAAGCCGTGCGGCGCGAATGGCAGCAGCGCAACCGCCGGGCCCCGCGCCGATCACGACGAGATCGAATGTTTCCATTATGAATGGCGCAAGAAGAAAATTGCTTCAGCACTTATATTCCTTGAGGAATCCGACAAATTCGCGGCGGTGTTCTTCCTCGCTGCCAAGAATTTGAATCATCAAGTCTTGCGTAACGTAATCCCGCCCGTCGCAAAGTTTGATAGTTTTGTGATACTGCGCGATTGCGGCTTCTTCGGCGGCGATGACGCCCTGGATCACTGAAACCACATCAGTGGCGTCTTTGGGCGGCTGCAGGCTTTTTTGGGTGGCTTTGAGCGACATCGAACCCGGCACCCTGCCCCCGATGGTTTTGATTCTCTGGGCGATTTGCTGCGCATGTTGCACTTCTTCGGCGACATCCGCCGCGAGCGCCTTCTTAATGACGTCGGAGCGCACCCCGTCCAAATGAACGCTGTTGGCGATGTAGTTCTGCACCGTCTCCAACTCCATGCTATAGGCAACAGAAAGCGCGTCGATGATGTCTTGATTGGAATTTTTTTTGGATTTTTTCATTTAACTCTTCCTTCTCTCAGAATTGCGCGAACAGGCGCGGAATCCAAACAAAATTTTCGCGATTGTCTGCCGGAGGTGCGCGCCGATAATGTGGCGTCTTCCGCAGCGGCGAGATTGTGAACGCCCCAACGAAATGCCCATCATGCACACGGACAGTAGCACCTTAGCCGTCAAGACCGACGGCCTCACGCGGATGTTCGGGGACTTTCGAGCCGTGGATGCCGTTCACCTGCGGGTGAAAAAAGGCTGTTTCTACGGATTCCTCGGCCCCAACGGCGCCGGAAAATCCACCACCATCAAAATGCTGACCGGCCTTCTCGCTCCCACCTTCGGCTCTGTCCAAATACTGGAACACACGCTAAAGGGAACTTCCGCCGATCTCCACATCAAACGCCGCGGCGGCGTCGTCCCCGAAGATTTAGCCTTATACGACCACATCACAAGCCAGGAATACCTCGCCTTCATCGGGCGCCTCTACGGCGTTGAAGAAAACGAAATGCACGCGCGGATGGACTCCCTGCCTGTGCTTATGAAGCTCGACGGACACGAATCCAAACTCAGCATGGAGTTCTCCCACGGCATGAAGAAAAAACTCGTCATGGCCGCGGCCCTAATTGGCAATCCCGAACTCCTCTTTCTCGACGAACCGTTTGAAGGCGTGGACGCCGTCAGCGCTTCGATCCTCCGCGAAACACTCCAGCAATTCGTCCGCCGCGGCGGCAGCATCTTCCTCACCTCGCACGTGCTGGAAATCGTCGAACGCCTCTGCACCCACGTTGCCATCATCGACAAAGGCGCCATTGTCCATGAAACCTCCATGAACCAACTCGACAGCTCGCTGGAAGAGCACTTTCTGAAAGTCGTCGGCCAAGCGAAAACGGCGGCGGCCTGGCCTGGCTGGAAGGCACAACCCGTCCGGGAAAACCCGCGCAATGAACTGGCGCCGACTCCAAGCAATCCTCCTGCTCCGCTGGCAACTCAGCCGCAACGCCTTTCGCCGAGCGAGCGCATTCTCCGCAGCTGTCTTCGTCATCCTTCGCGTCCTTTTCTTCCTCGGCGTTGCCGGCGGAACAATCGGAGCGTTTTCATTGGGAAACAGCCGATTCCTTGCCGCCGCCCCTGACAAGAACCCTCTGGTTGCTCAGCGGCGCCATCATTTGCTTCCTCGGCTTCTGGCTGACTGGATTAATCATGGAATTGAAGCGATCCGACTCTCTGGACTACCGCCGCATGGCGCATCTCCCCATTTCCCTCAAACAAATCTTCCTCTTCAATTACCTCGTCTCCCACCTGACGCCCTCCTGCGTTTTCTTCATCCCCGTCTTTGCGGGATTTGTCCTCGGCACGATGCGGCACTTCGGCGGACGCATGGCTTTGGTTTTCGGGCTGCTTATTCTGATGGTTCTGGCCGTTTCTTCGTGGACGCACGCCCTGCGGAGTTGGCTGGCGAAACTAATGCGCAACGAACGGCGGAGGCGATCTCTCATCGTCTGGATAACAGCCGCATTCGTCCTCCTGATGCAAGTCCCCAACCTGCTCTTCAACAACTCCTTTTTCGGATTTCGCGCTGCCGCAGAAGTCGAAGTAATTGTTTGGGAGCACTTCTCGGAAGACGCCGAGGCCAAAGGCTGGATAGAAAAGAGACGTCTCTTTTGAGCCCAAAACCCATCGCACTATAAATCGGGCAATGTCCGGGGGAGTGAAAAACTGCCCGAAGCGTTTGCGGTGGCTTTCCTCAACATACTGGATGTATTCAATTATCATGAATAATCTCTTGCAAAAAATTTTTGAATCGAGATATCCACGACCACCATGGAAGGCAATGTAGAATAGAAGTCTTCCACGATCCGATTCTTTTAGCGCTGAATAGTGTTCAGGCATGTCAATCCGACCAGGGATTTCTTTTCCCACTTGAACATTAATTTTGATCGTTGCCTTCCTTTGATTCTTGACATCTCGCTCAACTGAGAAAATACCCCCTTCATTTTTAGGATCGGAACTTAACGTCATAATGTCTTTAAATGGGACAACATAAGCCTTATCAAAGAACACCTGCAAATAATAATGTTTTACACCAAAACGCTGGATCCATCGATCCACAACCAAGAGCAAGGTGGGCAAAGGCTCCCGCAAAAGTATGTCTCGAATTCTATGACACTCTATTTCTGCTTCGCGAGTTCTATATGACATGAAGGCGGAATACTTGTTCGCCAGAAAGCTACTTGAACGAACCTCAATCGCCGCGATCGCTCTGCTTACATAAGTGTCGTCAAGGTATAAGTTTTTTCTAGGAACATCCGAACGGTGAAAAATTAAAAGGTCTGGTTTCTTTCCAATGCTATTTAGCTCGTCCTGATATTTTGAGTAAAGCTTGGCAAACCCGGGGTCTCCGGCAGCGAGGCTGTCAGTACGACCGTATCGGATGGCGCAGTACTCATCTGAATTCTCGTTAATTGCGCTGAAAACTATCTGTTCAGTTCAATCGCTTTGTTCTTTATTCGTAAGAAATTCGGAGCTCGCCATTGTCGGCGGACGACCGCTAATTTGGATATCCGTATCTATATTGAACGGGGCTTATCGATGAGAGATAGAATGGTCTCCTTATGTGTAGCCATGAAATTTTCTGCGCTCGGTAAGGAACATTGTTCAGGCGTAGAGTTGGTGGAAGCGTTGGCGGAGTTGGGTTTCGTTATGGGGGATGCGTTGGCGCAGGGTGGCAGTTGCGGCGGCGCCGTGTTGGAAGCGGCGTTTGGGGAAGAGGGGCATTTCGAGTCCGGTGATTGCTTTGATGCCGGCGCCGATGATTTGGCCTTTGAGTCTGTAGAGTTTTTTGGGGTTGTATTGGGTGAGTTCGATGAAGGGGATGCCTTCGGAGATTTCGATGATTTGTGGGCGGGTGAAGGGGCTGAAGCCGTCGAAGCGGAAGTGTTTTGCCGGGGCGTAGGTGCGGGTGTAGGAGCGGCTGAGTCCTCCGCTGTAGGTGAGGGAGTGTTTGATTTTGCCGATGCCCCAGCCTTCGTGGTAGAGCATTTGGTTGTGGAGGACGCTTCGGATGGTGAGTTCGGGGTTGTCTTCGATGGGGTAGTCTTTGAGGTTTTCGTCGCCGCCGTCGCCGTCGATGAGGTGTTTCCAGTTGGGGTAGCGGCGGCGGATGGCGCGGCAGAGAGCGAGGCTCATGGCGCCGCATTCGATGTCGAGCGGTTTGTAGTCTTCGAGGATTTGGAGGGTTTTGTCGGCGTTGAGTTGGCTGGCGTCTGTTTCCACCACTTCGAGGAATAGGGAGAGGCCGAGGGGTTCCAGGAAGGCGTGGGCTTGGCTGGCGTCTTTTCCGTGTTCGATGGAGAGGGTGAAGGCTTTGAGGCGGCCGGGGTTCATACCGAGTTTTTGGAGGGTGTGGTAGGTGGCGAGGAAGACGGCGCCGCTGTCGATGCCGCCGGAGAAGCAGACGCCGATGGGTTCGTGTTGGGGGATTTGCCGGAGCCATTTGGCGATTTCGTCTGTGAGGGCAGCGATGTAGTTTTTGCCGAGGGTGGGGATGTCTTTGGGTTGTTGGTTGGGTTGGGGGTTGAAGTAGCGGGTGTAGGCGGGGTCGGGGTCGGGGCAGCCGATGAGTTGGATGGTGACGATGTGGTGGGCGGGGACCATGCGGCAGTAGCTTGGGTGAAATTGGTTGTGAAGGTCTTCGGATTTCAGCCAGGCGAAGATTTGGTCCATGCGGTCAGCGACGATGAGGGCGGGGCCTTCCTGGCGTTTGGCGAGGAAGTAGCGGGTGGGGCGGTCGAGGGAGCGGGCCAGGCGGACGGTTTTGCCGGTTTTGGCGAGGAGGGAGAAGGAGCCTTCGATGGCGCGGACTTGGACGGGTTGGCCGGTTTGAACGCGGCGGCGGGCTTCTTCTTGGCTCATGTTGCCGATGCGGTTATTGGCGGGGTCGATGAGGTTGATGACTCGTTCGAGGGGTTGTTGCATGATAGTTCTCTGGGTTGGGGACGGGGGGTTTAGTGGTTGTCGATGGTGAGGCCGGGCCAGTTGTCGGTTCGGAAGGGGGTGAGCGGGAGGCCTTCGCGGTTTTGGATGTTGCAGAGGGGGTTGTCGGCCCAGGCATAGCGGACGGCGACGGGTTCACTTACGGTATCGCTCCAGACTTCGATTTGGTTGTTGCTGATGATTTTTGCAGAAGCGTGGTGGAATTGACGGTCGGCGGCGGCGATGGTGAAGCCGATGGGTTGGCGGATGTCGAAGGTGTCCAATCCGCCGCCGATGTGGGTGAAGGTGAGGAGGATTTTGTGGCCGTCGCGGCGCATGGCTTGGTAGCGGGGGCTTTGGTGGACGATGTTCAGGCCGTAGTCGCGGGCGAGGGCCAGTCGGGCGAGGCGTTTGGCGACGTCTTGTTTGTTTTTGGGGTGGATGTCGGCGGCTTCTCCGAGGTCGATGATGACGGCTTGGCCGGTGTTGGGGAGCCGGTCGAGGGTGAGGGTTTGCGCTTCTCGTAGTTCGGCCCAGTCGCTGTCTGCGGGTTCGGATTTTTCTGCCCGGAAATCGGCCAGTTGCACCCAGTAGAAGGGGAAGTCTCCTTGTTTCCATTCGTTGCGCCAGTTTTGGATCATGAGGGGGAAGAGTTCGCGGTATTGGTGGGCGCGGCCGGTGTTGGCTTCTCCTTGATACCAGATGGTGCCGCGGATGCCGTATCCGATGATTGGTTTTAAGACGCCGTTGTAGAGGTTGGCGGGGCGGTGTTGGTTGGCTAGGGGGTTGCGGGGCGGGCGGGGGCGTCTCCGGGAGATTGTTTTGCCGGCGGTTTTGGCTTTTTCGGTGTCTTGTTGCCATTGGGCGAGCTTTTTGCGGTAGTTGGCTGTGGCGGTGCTGTGGTCGTAGGTTTGTTCGGTTTTTTTCCATCGTGCTAGGAGTGCCTGGTAGCGGGGGTCGGATTCTAGCAGGTCGCGGCGCACCCAGGCTTCGGCGGCAGAGCCGCCCCAGGCGTTGTCGATCAGGCCGATGGGGATGCGGAGGGTCTGGTGGAGTTGGCGCCCAAAGAAGTAACCGACGGCTGAGAAGTTGCCGATGGTTTCGGGAGAGCAGGTTTGCCATTGCCCGTCGAAGTCGTGCTGTGGTTTTTGGGTGCCGATTTGGGGGATGGTGATGTGACGAATGAGCGGGTAGTGGGCGGAGAGTTTTTCGAGGTCGGGGTCGTTGGAGGCGTTGACGGCCCATTGCATGTTGGATTGTCCGGAGCAGAGCCAGACTTCGCCGATGAGGATGTCTTTGAATTGGAGGGCGTTTTTTCCTTTGATTTCGAGTGTGTGCGGGCCGCCGGCGGGGAGGGGATCGAGGTGGATTTTCCAACGTCCGTCAGCTTTGGCACGGGCGGTGTGGCGTTGACTGGCGATGCTCACAGTGATTACTTCGCCTTCGTCTGCCCAACCCCAGATGGCGTTGGGTTGGTCTCGTTGCAGCACCATTCGGTCGCCGATGATGGAGGGCACTTTGACTTCTGCGGTCGTGGCAGCAGCGGCGAGGAGGGCGCTGAGAGCGAGGGCGGTTCTTACGGTTGAAGGCTTGTTGCGGGTGTGTTGCGTCGGGTGGGTTCTCATGGTTTCTTGCGAGGTTTTGCGGTTTTGTTGTCTGGTTGGGTTGATGCTGGATTGGCGGGGCGTTTTCTGCAAGCAAACTTTTCGTGGGCAATTGTGTTGTCTGCCCGATGAAAAGTTTGAAAAATGGCTTGCAACTTGGCGCCGAGCTTTTTAGGATTCTCCTTCTTTCGAGAAAGGAAGAGCGTTATGGCGAGGATTTGTCAGTTGACAGGAAAACGGCCGCGCAAGGGAAACCGTATTTGGCGCAGCGGCAAGGCCAAGAAAGAAGGCGGCATCGGCACGCACATTACGGGAGTGACCAAGCGGCGTTTCTTCCCGAATTTGCAACGGGTGAAGGCGGTCGTTGACGGCGAGGTGAAGTATATTCGAGTCAGCGCGAAGGCGATTAAGAAAGGTCTAGTGGCCAAGGCGCCCCGGCGGCATTGGCGCAAGGCCAGCGCCTGAATGCGGAAAGGAATCGCTCAGCTCGACTATCCTGAGCGCTCGCGCTGTCCGTTGCTGAGGGAAAGCCGGCTTGCAGAAGTTCCGCTGATTGCGGTGTTGGCCGGAGCGTCTCTGGAGCCCCGAGGCGAGGGGGCTGCGGATTTGAGAGCGGGCGGGACTCGCTTTTGGCTTTCAGATGCGCAGTCCGCGAGATAATTTGATTACATCGGAAAAAACTGCAAACAAATACAAACGAAATGAGTCAGATGAAAACAAGAGTGAATCTCCAATGGTTGGGTGTCGTTCTCCTTTTCGGGATGGGCGGCCTGAAGGCGCAAACTACTTTCGATCCGCCTCCGGGCGGCTGGGATTACGCATACGAAGGGGATGAAGGGTATTATGCCGAGCCTGAAGAAGGGTTTGCCTCTCTGGACGGCACTTGGAGCCATGACAACGGTTCGGATCAATGGGATGGCTCTGGCATTGGTGGGGACTTCGGCAATGGCAACCGCCCCGGCGGCGCTCAAATCATTACCGAAGACGGCAGTGCCTACCTCCGCATTCAGGACACTGGCGATCCGCGTGATTACGGTTATTCGGATCCGGGATCAAACCGCAAAGTCTATTTCATCCACAATCTGGGCGAAGACGGCGCCAGCGAAACCGTGCTGGACGACGGCGTTACACTCCACTTCAGGGCGCGTGTGCCCACCGGCGGGTTGCTGGACCCGTTGCATCGGGATGGACAACAAGCCAATGGCCCGCAGCCCTATCCCGAAAACGGCGATGGCTATGTCACCTCAGACCAGGGCAAAGGCAACTTTGTCGTCCGGCAAGCCGCCGGTGGCGCCATTGCCTTTTCCTTGACAACAGCGGCAGACACGCCGGGTGGCAATCCCGATGCCATGGTCACCCGCTTTGCCGGCCTTAGTATGAACGAGTTCGCCGGAAACGAAATCTCCGCCGATGTCAATTTTGGCCAAGGCGACGGCAAAAACGTCATTCCTCTAGACCCGACGCAATGGCATGAATTCTGGATCGTCATTGAGAAAGACGCAGCGAACGTAGGCACACATGTCGCTTCCATTTACCTCGACGGCAACCCGGCGCCACAAGTGTTCAAAATGACAATCGGCACAGGCAGTGACTTTGAAGGCAGTTACTTGGCGATGGGCTCTACAGCAACGCCGCAAAACTCCGCGCTAGACATTGACTTTTACCGAGTCAAGCTCGGCGCCGTTCCGCCTCCGGGAGCGTCTCCTAACCCGGCGCCGAGCTACGCCAATCTCTCTCCCGCAATCGGCGCCGAATTTGTCAATGCTGCCGACGGAATCACCTTCACGGCCACTTCCGCCGGCTCCATCCCGCGGGAAAACATCCAAGTCATCCTCAACGGGCGGGACATGAGCGGCAACCTGCAAATCACCGGCACCGAGCAAGAATGGAACGTCCAACTAACCAGCTTGCAGGAAAACACAATCTACGAAGGCACACTGGCCATCACCGATGCTGGCGGCGCCCGCATCACCGGTATCCTCGCCTTCAACACCTTCTCCATGAACAACCGAATGATCGAAGCCGAAAACTTCAACTTTGACAACGGCCAGTTCATCGACAATCCGGACATTGTTGAAGACTCCGGTGAGACTTCCTACTTCGACAAAGGCTCCGAGACGGATTCTGAAGGGGTGGATTTCCACGAGCTTTCGGAAGATTTCAACGATGAGGGTGACCAAATTTGGCGGATTCCGAATGTTGGCAATATGCCCCACACAGCGAGCAACAACAATGAAGCCACGCGGGATGCCTATGCCGATACGCCCGAACTGGATTACAGCGTCAATGAAACGGAAGTCGGTGAATGGCTGAACTACACGCGCACTTTCAGCGTAGGCGATGCCAATCTCTACTGCCGCGCGACCGACGGCGGGGCGTTCGCCGTGCAACTGGACCGTGTAACGAGCGACGCCGCCTCGCCGGACCAGACCACCGAACTTTTGGGCGTCTTCCGCTCCGAAGGCATTCGCGGCGGCCAATACAAATGGATCCCGCTGACAAACACCGCCGGCGCACTGGCTTCAGTTTCCCTCGATGGCAAAGTAACCCTGCGGGCGACCATCATCGAAGGCAGCCCGAATTTGAACTTCTTCATGGTAACGCCCGCTGTTGAAGTCGTCGCCCCTCCCGTGAAAACAACGCTCAGCATTAGCTTGAACGACGGGCAAATCACACTCAGTTGGGAAGGCGGCGGCGTGTTGGCTTCTGCTGCTGACCTGTTCGGCGTTTGGAGCGCCGTTGAGGGCGCGAGCAGCCCGCACACAGTGAATGCCACGGCGCGCGCTTTCTACCGCGTCGGCATTCCAGCCCATATCGACGTTGAAAAAAAGGTGAAGCAACAAGTCGTCGCCGCCATTGCCCGTTATCAAGCTGTTGGCGAGCAGGCTTTCGCCGAGATTTCCATGCCGGACGGCGACTATATCGAAGGCGAGATTTACGCGTTTGTCTTGAATGCCGAAGGGGTGAATCGTGCCCACGCCGCCAACCCCAGCCTGGTGGGACAAAACCTCTATAACCTGCAAGACAGCGCCGGCACTTTCATCGTGCAAGGCATCTTGACAGCGGCGGATGCGTTTCCCGCCGGCTCTTGGACGACTTATCGCTTTGCTAACCCGGTAACCGGCAATGAAGAACCAAAGCGCACTTGGTGCGTGAAGCACGACGGACTGATCTTCGGCTCAGGCTATTACAACCCTTAAGAAAACCACGCGGCGACTTGCCGAAACTAAACGCGCCGGCGCAGGCATTGTCCAACCAAATGTCTTTCGATAATAAAAAGGGTGGTGGGTGAACAATCCAAAACGAATATGCGGCGGCAACGAACGGCGGATGGTTTCGAGCTGGGGATTCACTCTGATCGAGTTGCTGGTGGTGCTGGCGATTATCGGCATTCTGGCAAGCCTTTTACTTCCCACCTTGTCGAGCGCCCGGGGGAAGGCGCGTCAAATCAAATGCGTTAACAACCTGCGACAGTTGGGGATAGCCGCGCAAATGTACGCCGATGATTTTGGTGGCGAATGCCCGCCAATTAGCCGCAATATGCGAAGCAACTGGATCGTCAAGTTGCAGCCCTATTACTTAGACCGCAAAATCGTCCAATGCCCGACGGGCGGTTTCAGTGAGAGAACCGACCACAGCTATTTGATCAACGGCTGGAACGATTATTTTCGCAGCGTCTTGAGCCGGGAAGATTTTGACAACCTATTCCTCCGAGGGCATTGGCCGCATGGGATGAGGTTGAGCCGAGTGCTGTATCCTTCTGAGACCTTGCTGTTCGGGGAGAAAGAGAAGAGGGGTGTCCATGTCCATATGGATTACTATCAGGGAGAGGGCAATGATGTGGAGGAGATTGACCAGCGCCGGCATCGGACGGGGTCCAATTACACCTTTGTAGACGGTAGTGTGCGATTGCTCCAATACGGCAAATCCCTGAAACCAGTCAATCTGTGGGCGGCGACTGATGAATGGCGGGAGGCGACGAAGGGGATTTTGCTCGAGGGGGAGGAGTAGTGCCTTCAAGTGCGGTATGGCGGCTTTCTGCTTTCACTGTTCTGGCGTGGGGTTTGGAGGCGGCTCTGCTGGTTGTTCGGGCGGGTGATTGCCGGGCGGCGCGGGTTTTGAGCCGGCGGCTTGTGTTTGCTGGCTCCGGCGAGGGGAAGCGCCGGCGTGGCAGTGAACAAGTTGATGTTCTATCCTCCCAGAGATTCGGATGATTTTCAATATGTTGAGCTTCACAATCCGGGGACGACGCCTTTTGACCTCACCGACTGGTCGCTTGTGCCAGGGGAATCCGTTTTCATTTTTCCGAGGGGACAATGTTGCCGCCTGCCGGCTATTTGGTGGTGAGTAGAATCGGAAGGTTTTTGAAAATTACTATGGAGCCGATGTGCCGGTTGTCGGCGATTTTGCCGGGCGGCTATTCTTGATATGAAATGCCGCTGACGATGGGAATGAACGGCGATCGGCCGCCTTCGTCAGGTTTCTTCCGGCAGGCGGGCCGGGGGACTTTCCGCAAAAAGCATTTATGGGCTTTGATGGTTTTGGAGGGCGATTTCGTTCGGGACAGATGAATTTACAGGAGACACAGGATTGGATTTTTTGTCAAGGCGGGTGCCGGTCAACCGGTCGAGTGCCTGCGCCATATGTGGTTGCGCCACCCTGTTAAGCCCGCAAATGCTTATCGCGCGGTTTTCTGTTGCGGGTTTGCCTAGTGGTTTGGCGGTGTTTTGTGCTTTTTGCAGAAATGTGGGGGCAAAGTGTGGTGCAGGCTTCCAGCCTGCACTTGCGCAGACAGGAAGTTGATTGTCGGTTCCCTTCCGCCCCACAACCGCTCTTCGGGTCCCTCCGCCCTACCCACTCTTCGAGTGTCTGCGCTAACCCCCTTAAGCCTGTAACTCCTTATTGCGAAATCAAGCCTTGCGCAGACAGAAATGTCTGCGCCACCTTTACTTCGCTGGTTTCAGGCGGAAGAATTCCGCGCCTTTCCGCTCACGCGGAATCGACAACACCCCCTCCCGCGAAAAACGAGACGGCGACACGGCTTCCCACTCGCCCCTCAAATCAGTCGTGCTTTGCAATGTCCCTTCACGCCAAAGAATCTGCACCCCGCCCCCCGCAATCCGCACAATCTCCAAATGGTTGTTGTTGTCGAGTGACAGGCGCCTGAAGTTCGTCGAGCTGGCATCCGGCAAGGTCAAGGTGCCTATCGTTGGCTCACAAAATGTCACCTCGGATTTCGGGAAACCTTGCAGGTTGAGATTCTCAATATCCATGCCTTCGGGCACACACAAACTCTCCAAAGGATTGCCGTTGAGAATCAACGAGCGCAAGCTCGTCAGGCCAGCGGGCAAGGCCAGGTTGGTCAGGGAATTGTTGCCGAGGTCTAGCGTTCTCAAGCTCGTCAAGTCCTCGGGCAAGGTCAGGGAGGTCAGTTGGTTGTCGTTGAGATACAGCACCCACAAGTTCGTTAAACCGTGAGGCAAGGTCAAAGAGGTCAGTTGATTGTCGTTAAAATACAGCCCTCTCGACTTGGCCAAGCCCTCCGGCAAGGTCAGAGAGGGCAAGCGATTGTGATTGAGAAACAGCCACACCAAATTCGTCAAGCCATCGGGCAAAGTCAGGTGGGTCAAGTCATTGTTTCGGAGGTCTACAGACTTCGCGTTTGCATTCACCGCCCGGTTAAAAGCACTGCCGCCGCTTGTCGTTCCGGTGATGAGGAGTGCTCCCTCAGTTATGGGCGGCTCTTCAGTTGTGTGTGGCTTTTCGGTTGTCGGCGGTTCTTCGGTTGTGGGTGGCTCTTCAGTTGGCGGGGGTTCTTCGGTGGTGGGCGGCGGCGCAATCGTCTCTCCGGTCGCGGGATCGTAGAAGGTCACTGCTGATTTGGAATAGCCACGAAGCTCAAGACTTTCAAGGTCCAGGCCTTCGGGCACCCGCACACTCTCCAAAGGATTGCCGAAAAGATACAGCCGTTGCAAGTTCGCCAAACCCTCCGGCAAGGTCAGGTTCGTCAGTTGATTATTAAAAAGATACAAGTGCTGCAAGTTCATCAGACCCTCGGGCAAAGTTATGGAAGAGAGTTGATTGTCGAAGAGATGCAGCCGCTGCAAGTTCTCCAGGCCAGCGGGCACGGTGAGGGAAGAGAGTTGAGTGTCGGAGAGAGACAGAGATTCCGTGCCGGCATCGACCTCCAAACGAAAAGCGTCGCCAGTGCTTGTCGTTCCGGTGAGGGTAATGAATGTCCCAGTCGTGGGCGGAAGATTGGTATTCGTTGTCGGGGGCTCTTCGGTTGTGGGGGGTTCTTCGGTTGTCGGTGGGATATTGGTATTGGTTGTCGGCGGGATGTTGGTATTGGTCGTCGGTGGGATATTGGTATTGGTCGTCGGTGGGATATTGGTATTGGTCGTCGGGGATTCCCCGGTTGTGGGATCGTAAAAGGTCACTGCTGATCTCGAAAAACCTTGAAGATCGAGATTTTCAAGGTTCATGCCATCAGGCACACGCACACTCTCCAAAGGATTGCCGGTGAGAACCAGCACTCGCAAGCTCGTCAAACCCTCCGGCAAAGTCAGGTTGGTCAGGGCATTGTTGCTGAGGTCTAGCTCTCTCAAGCTCGTCAGGCCATCGGGCAAGGCCAGATTGGTCAGGGAATTGTTGCTGAGGTCTAGCTCTCTCAAGCTCGTCAAGTCGCCGGGCAAGGTCAGGAAGGTCAGTTGGTTGTTGTGGAGTTCCAGATACTGCAAGTTGGTCAAACCATCGGGCAGGGTCAAGGTGGTTAGTTGGTTGCGTTGGAGTTCCAGCCTCGTCAAGCTCGTCAAGCCATCGGGTAGGGTCAAGGTGGTCAATTGGTTGCTGTGGAGACGCAGGTCCTTCAAGTTGGTCAAGGTATTGGGCAAGGTCAAGGTGGTTAGTTGGTTGCGTTGGAGATCCAGCCTCTGCAAGTTGGTCAAGTCATCGGGCAGGGTCAAGGTGGTCAAGCGGTTGTCGGAGAGACGCAGGTCCTGCAAGTTGGGCAAGCTGTCGGGCAAGGTCAATGTGGTCAGGCGGTTGTGGCGGAGATCCAGAGATGTCTCGTTGGGATTGACTTGTCGGCTGAAGGCGCTGCCGTCACTTTTAGTTCCGGTGACGGTGAGAGTTCCCTCAGTTGGCGGGGGCTCTGTTTCGATTGTCTCTCCGGTCGTTGGATCGTAGAAGGTCACTTCTGATTTCAGGAAGCCTTGAATAGGGAGAAATTCAATGTCCATGCCCAGAGGCACACGCAAACTCTCCAAGGGATTGCCGTCGAGCCACAGATTCTCCAAGTCATCCAGGCCGACGGGCAAGGTCAAGGTGGTCAGTTGATTGTAGTCGAGTTCCAGCCTCTGCAAGTTGGTCAAGCTGTTGGGCAGGGTCAAGGTGGTTAGTTGATTATAGTCGAGATCCAGCCTCTGCAAGTTGGTCAAGTCATCGGGCAAGGTCAGGTTAGTTAGCTGATTGCTTCGGAGATTCAGATTCGTCAAGCTGGTCAAGCCGGCAGGTAAGGTTAGGGAAGCCATATCAAAGGAGTTGAGATCCAGAGATGTCGTGCTGGCATCGACTTCTCTACTGTAGGCGCTGCCGTCGGTTTTGGTTCCGGTGATGGTGAGAGTTCCCTCAGTTATGGACGGCGGCGTAATCGTCTCTCCGGTCGTTGGATCGTAGAAGGTAACCTCTAATTTCGGGAAGCCTTGCAGGTTGAGACTCTCAATGTCCATGCCATCAGGCATACGCAAACTCTCCAAAGGATTGTTTCCGAGTTCCAGCCTCGTCAAGCTGGTCATGCCGACGGGCAGGGTCAAGGTGGTCAGGCGGTTGCTGTGGAGACGCAGGTCCTTCAAGCTCGTCAAGTCATCGGGCAGGGTCAGGTTGGTCAGTTGGTTGTGTTGGAGATACAGATACTGCAAGCTGGGCAAGCTGTCGGGCAGGGTCAAGGTGGTTAGTTGGCGGTTCTCGTCGAGACGCAGATAATCCAAGTTGGGCAAGCTGTCGGGCAGGGTCAAGGTGGTCAGGCGGTTGCTGTGGAGACGCAGGTCCTTCAAGCTCGTCAAGTCATCGGGCAGGGTCAGGTTGGTTAGCTGATTGCGTTCGAGATACAGCCTCGTCAAGCTGGTCAAGCCATCGGGCAGGGTTACGGAAGCCAAGTCAAGGGACTCGAGAGACAGAGATGTCGTGCTGGCATTGACTTGCCGGCTGAAGGCGCTGCCGTCGCTTCTAGTTCCGGTGACGGTGAGGGTTTGGGCAGCGGCTGGGAGGGCAAGAGCGAGGGCCAAAGCCAGGCCGATTCGATGCGGCGATACTGGCCTGTTTTTTATGGGTTGCGGTTTGGCGGTTTTGTTGGCGGCGGTTGCCGCCAATTTCAAGAGGATAACGGATAATAGTTTCATAGCTGTAGTGTCTTTCAGTTTCGTTATGGCAGTGTTTTGCTCAGCACAATTTTCCCCATTACAAGCATTTTGCCCGCAATAAACGTTGTAGGCTTGATGGGTTTTTCGGAGTGGTGGCGGAAACTCGCCTTGCGCATCAACTTGCCCTGATGGACGAGTCGCCGGATTGCCTGTCTTCCATCCAAGATTCTTCAACGATTCTTTAATGTAAGGATAGAGGCGATATTCACTATGCCGTGCCCGGCTCTTCCGTTTAGGCGATTTGAGGGCAGGAGTACTGGCTGGTGGGCTGGTGGGCTGGTGGGCTGGTGGGCTGGTGGGCTGGTGGGCTGGTGGGCTGGTGGGCTGGTGGGCTGGTGTTTTTTCATATTGACAGGTTGTTTGGCCTTTTCAAAGTTTTTTTTAATTTTCGGTTCAGCTCGGGGCACAGGCGGCGCAGGCTTGCCGCCTGCAGACAGACATCCTGTCTGCCCTAAATCTCTCCCCCAAAAAGAGAGATTTAGCAGCGGATTGGATTTTTTGTCAAGGGTTTTGTCCGCAATAAGCAGTTACTGGCTTTTTCGCCTTGTCCAGCATAAAGGTCGGGCAGACATTCTTGTCTGCCCGCAGGCTGAAAGCCTGCGCCACTCCCGCTAAGCCTATAAATGCTTATTGCGGGATTTTCGGTGAAACTTCGTGGTGGCGTCCGCCAGGATACTTTTCCGATCCTCTGTTGGCCAATGCGGATTTTCAAAAGCAGTTTCTCGTCCGGATTGAAGCGATCGGTCAGGATGCTTTCAGCGAATCCGATTTTCTTCCGGTGATCAATGCTCTGGAAAGGCGGCTACGGCCGGAAGTCCTCTTTCACGCCGAATTGGAAAATCGGAATGTGGACGCGGCAGCCACTCGTTTTCGATCTGATATGGACTCCTTCTGCCGCCAGTTGAAGCCTCGCCGGAGTTTTCTCCTCAAGGCAATTGCCGGGGAAAAGTGACGGTGACCTGCGGGCGGTTCAGGCGGATTGTAGCTCGTAGTTCAGGATAGACAGGGCGTAGATGGCGGCGGTTTCGCTGCGGAGGAGCAGCGGGCCGAGGGTGATTGGCAGGGCGCCGCTGCTCTTGATGTCGTTGATTTCGGCTGGCGTGAAATCGCCTTCGGGACCGATCCAGACGGTGACGCAGTCGGGGGGACGGCCGTGTGCGTTTCGATAATCTTCAAGAGGTTTTCGTGGATGACGGGTGCCGTGCTGAAGGCTGGCCAGAAGGGACAGTGAGGCGGGCGGCAGGGAGCCGTTGGCGAGGCGCGCGCTCAGAGGAAGGGGAAGGAAAATTTCGGGCAGCCAGCCTTGGCCGCATTGTTTCATTGCTTCTATCGCAATGGTCCGCCATTTTTCTTGTTTGCTTTTGGCATCGGTTTCGCCGCAGCGGACGATGGTTCGTTCGGAAAGCGCGGGGATGATGGTTCGGCAGCCCAACTCGGTGGCTTTTTGGATGATCGCGTCCATGGACTTGCCTTTGGTGACTGCTTGGACGAGCGAGAGGCGGCAGGCCGGGGCGGGCAGGGTGTTTCGGACGAGGACTTTTCCCTGAACGAATTGTTTGCCGATTGCCTGAACCTGACACAGGAGTTCGCGCCCTTTGCCATCCAGGACGCTGAAGCGGTCGTTTTTCTGGAGCCGCAGGACGCTGGCGGCGTGTTTGGCGTCCCGTTCGGAAAGCGTTACGATGGCTTCTCGGCAAGCGTTTGCGGGAAGGAAGAAGCGGTGTTTGGCGGCCATTACCCGGAGAAAAATTTTCGCGCTTTCTCGAAGAAGCTACTGGCGATGGGGTTGACATCATCGTTGCAAAGCTCACCGAATTCTCTGAGTTTTGCGGTTTGTTCGGCGTTCAATCGCGTGGGCACCTCCACGGAGACTTCCACATGCAGGTCGCCGTAGCCGTAGCCTCGGACATTTTTGATGCCCTTTCCTTTCAGACGAAACACGGTGCCCGATTGGGTTCCGGGAGGGATTTTAATGGTGGATTGCCCTTGAAGAGTCGGCACCTTGAGGTCGGAACCGAGGGCGGCTTGCACGAAGCTGACCGGGACTTTGCAGAGGAGATCGTCCCCGTCGCGTTCAAAGACTTCGTGTTCTCGGATATGCAAGACCACATAGAGATCGCCCGGGGCACCGCCGCGGGTGCCTGCCTCGCCATTGCCGGAGGATCGAAGGCGGGCGCCAACATCCACGCCAGGAGGAATCTTCAACCGTATCTTCTTAGTCATTTCCTGCCGGCCTGCGCCGCGACAAGATGGACAAGGCCTTTCGACAGTTTTACCGGCGCCATTGCAGGCGGAGCAAGTTTGGGCAATGCTGAAGATGCCACGGGAAGTTACGACTTGTCCGCGTCCACCACAAGTGGGGCAAGTGCGCAATCGGGCTCCGGGCGCGGCTCCCGTCCCTTGGCAAGAGCGGCAGCTGTCCAGTTTGGTAATCGGGACTTCCTTCTCACAACCCATCGTGGCTTCCTCGAAAGAAATCTCCAGGTCGTAACGCAAGTCGGAACCGCGCTGCGGCCCGGACGGATTGCGTCGGCCGCCGCCAAACAGGTCTTCAAAGATGCTGCCGCCGCCCCCGCCGCTGAACACCTCGCGGAAGATGTCGAAGGGATCGTGGAAACCGCCGCCGCCCCCGCCGCCAAAGCCTCGAGAGCGCGGGTCGAAGGCGGCATGTCCGTATTGGTTGTAAGCCGCCCGCTTTTGGGGGTCGCTGAGAGCTTCGTAGGCTTCGCCCAATTCTTTGAATCTCTCTTCGGCGTGTTTGTCGCCGGGATTCTTGTCGGGGTGGTATTTGACCGCTTGTTTGCGGTAGGCCTTTTTGATTTCGTCGGCGGACGCGCCTTTGTGAACGCCCAGAACTTCGTAATAATCTCGTTTGGCCATGGGTTAGTCTTCGGTGGGAGTGCCGGCATCCTTGGTTGAGCGTTCGGGCGCCGATTTTGCTTTGGCCACGATGACGTTTGCCGGCCGGATCAAGCGGTCTCTGAGTTTGTATCCTTTGCGAATCTGCTGGGTGACGTGCCCTTCCGGCGTCTCGTCGGTTTCTTGCTGCGACACGGCCTCATGCCAATCTGGATCGAACATTTGGCCTGTGGCGTTGATCTCCTCCATGCCCGATTCCCGAATTGCCTCCCGGAGCTGTTTGAACACCATGGCAATGCCTTGCTTCAGCGAGTCCAGCGCATCCGGCCGGGCCTTGTCAACGGCGGCCATTGCCATGTCAAAGTTGTCCAGGACGGGGATGAGCGATTCGAGAATGGCTTCGTTGGCGTATTTGACAGCGTCGCACCGATCCCGCGCGGTTCGTTTCTTGAAGTTGTCAAACTCGGCCTGGAGCCGCAGCAGCCGATCCCAGTTTTCCGTTGCTTTGGAGGCTTGCGCTTCTAGCTCCTGATGGGCTTCCACGCTCAAAGTTACAGTTTCCGCGCTTTCGACCTCGGCCTCTGTCTCGATGTCTTTTGCGCTTGCCGGTGCCGTTTCGGGGGGAGCGGTTTGAGGTTCAGCGGCGTCTGCGGCATCGGATGGTTTCGCTTCGGTCGCTTCAGAGCTGTCTGCCGATTGGATTTCTTGCTGGGTGTTTTCGCTCATTTCAGATTCTTCTTTGCGAATAACGGCAAAGAGTTTTTTGGCCACTAGAAATAGGAAAACTGTGGTTCTAATGCAAGCAGAATCCTGCTCTTCCTGAAAGGAGCCGAGTCCGGTTTGGGGAGCGGCGTGAAACCGAAACCGCCGGGAATGCCTCCCGATGCTGCGGGCGGGGTTAGCATTCCTCGACGGTTTGCTCGTCTGCGATTTGTGCTGCCAACGCCTCTGCCGGGTAGCTCCAAATCTCTGCCAAGGTCGGGTGGTAGTGGGGCACTTTGGCCAACTCGCCGACAGTCATGCGCTTGGCCATGGCAACGGTGATTTCGTGAATCAACTCGGCGCCGGACGGGCCGACGCAGGTGCCTCCGAGGATTTCGCCGGTTTTGGCCGCGGCGATCAGCTTCACGAAACCGTGTTTCGCGTCCATGAGGATCGATTTGCCGTGGTCGTTGAACGGGTAGCAGGCCGTGCAATAGGCGATGTCTTGCGCCTGCGCCTCGCGCTCCGTCAATCCCGTTCGGGCGATCTGCGGGTCGGTAAAGACGGCACCGATAAAAAGGCGGTCGTCCAAAGTCTCCGCCCGCTCCGGCGAGGCGATGTTGCGGGCGGCAATCTCGCCCTGCCGCACGGCAAGATGCACAATCTCATGCGGCCCGGTGCAGTCGCCTGCGGCAAAGATATGAGGCGCCGAAGATTGCATTTGTGCATTGCAGACAATTCGCCCCGCCGCAGTTTCCACACTGGCTCGGTGCAAGTGAAGCCCCGCCGTATTCGGGCTTCTACCCAGCGCCATGAGAATTTCCTCCGCTTTAATTGTTTTCCTTTCGCCTTCGTGCTCGAAGCGCACCTCCTTGCCTCCCTCAGCCGCGGAAGCCGAAATAAACCTGGCGCCGACCAACAACGCCATCCCCTCCGCCCGCAGCGCCTGTTCCACTTCGATTGCGGCGTCTGCATCGAACTCCTTCAGAATCGTCCGGCTCCGCTGAATCAAACTCACACGCGTGCCTAACCGCTGAAAAAATTGCGCGAACTCTACTGCCACCGCGCCCCCGCCCAGGACGATAAGCGATTGCGGCGCCCGCGAAAGTCGCAGCGCGTCATCGCTCGTCAGGTAACCTGCAGCCTCCAACCCCGGCAAAGCAGGACGGCGGACAACCGACCCCGTGCTCACCACAAAATGCGCCGCCGCAATTTCCCGCCCCGAAGCCAGCCGAATGCGATGCGGGTCCACAAATCGGGCTTGATCTCGAATGAAGTCAAAAGCTCCCGCCAACAACTGCTTACGCCGATACGCCGCAAACTCGCTGACAACCGCATCCTTCCGCGCCATGACTCGGGCGAAATCATAACCGGCCTCGCGAATGTCCAAACCCCACGTGCGCGATTGTCCAGCCAGATGAAACACCTCCGCGGCATACAGCAAAGCCTTCGTCGGCATACAACCCCGCAGAATACAAAGCCCGCCCACTTCCCGTCCGCCTTCAACCACCGCAACCCTCAGACCCAAACCCACCGCAGTCCGCGCTGCCGCATACCCGCCGCTGCCGCCACCAATCACAACCAGATCGTAACCCCAATTCGCCTTTGATTTCCCGCTGCTTTCCGCTGCCTTCATTACGCCTGCCGCTTTTCAACCCGCCCGCCTCAAAAGTCAAGCGCAACCGCCGCAAAAAGCATTTATGGGCTTTGATGGTTATGGAGGGCGATTTCGTTCGGGACATATGGATGGACAGGAGGCAGAGGATTGGATTTTTTGTTAAGCGTGTGGCGGTCAACGGGTCGAGTGCCTGCGCCATATGTGGTTGCGCCACCCTGTTAAGCCCATAAATGGTTATTGCGCTGATTTTTGCGATGGTAAGTTTTAGGCTTTTGGGCACGAAAAGCACAAGGGGCACAAAAGAATTCTGCGCTTCTTGGGCTTTTTGTGACTACTCCCAAGAGGATTTGCCGCAACGCAGACATTTCCCTTTCCGCGAGAAAGGCGGCAGAATCGCGCCGTAGGCAAGAATGCCCGCCCACTCTTTCGACAGCAACGGGGAGCGGCTGCGCCAAGCCGTCAGCAGAAACGGCTCAAGTTTCCAACGCGCCCTTCTGCCACTCCGCTTCGGAGTTTGTCGTCTTAAAGCCAGGGGATTTCGATGCCTGTTCGCCCTTCGTCCTGCGACATCTCGTACCGGTAGATGTATTCGTCCCGCTTCACCCAGTCCACATGCCCATCGGCATGTCCCGCGTGGGCGCCGCTTGAACCGTGATTATCCAACTTGTCCGGCCAATATAACCTGCCGCGATTGATCTCCGTGTCCGCAAGAATCCATATTCGGGACGGCCCCGAAATCACGCCCTTCAGCCCGAAGCTATTGTGATAATGCTTGTAGGTGTGAACATTTTTCAAATCCTTCCGAACCCCGTTGATCCGCTTCATCTTCCCGTAAAAGGGGATTTCTGACCACACATCCACATCCGAGCCCATGAACCCGAAAGGTTGATAGCTCGGTCCCTTCACCGCCCCAGTGCTTCTCGAGACATCCCGCAAATCCACATACCCTTCCACGCCGGAAAGCGGATGCAAATCCCGTGCCGCGCTCACCGTGTTGGCCGTGCTGGGGCAGAGATACAAGCGCCGATCTTCCGCATACCCGTTCGCCAGCCAATTCCAATCTTGATCCTCGAAATCCGACTTTCCCGACAAACTCCCCCGGGCATCCTCCTCGGCATACATCAAAATCGACGTCGCCAATTGCCGCACATTGCTCATGCACACAATCCGCCGTCCCCGCTCTCGCGCCGAGGACAGAGCAGGCAGCAGCAAAGCCGCCAGAATGCCGATAACGGCAATAACAACCAGCAACTCAACCAACGTGAACCCCGCACCATGTCCGCTCTTTCGCCAACTCTTCATCTCAACTCTCCAATACAATCGCCGCCCGCTCCGGCGAACCCCCGCTTCGCCGCTGCCACAAATCGTTATGCCGTTCCACAAAATGCCGCGCCGGATTTCCGCACAGCATTTGGCAAGCATAACCCAGCGCCTCCGTCCCCGTCAATTGCAATCCCGCCTTCTCGCCCAGCGCGATCCCGTGCGCCGCCAAAGCGCAGACATGTTCAATTGCGCTCCGTTTCACAACCCAAAATCCCCCGTCCGCCAAATACGGCGCATTCAACACACCGCCCGCGCGATACACCGCTCCCACTTGTGCCTCCCTGTTCCCATCATTCAACTCCCGCAGCAACGGCAGATGAAGCGGCCCTCCCGCTAAGACGCGCAACACCGCGCCCGGAACCCGCCGAAACACCGCTCCAGATTCCAGCCAAACCATGTAATCGAATCCCAGCTTCTTCACCCCGGCGGACAAATAAACCAACAACTGCCGCTCCGCCGGCACCTCCGCCTCTCCCGTCTCGTAACAACGCGCCCCCGCTATTGAACAATCGCTGAAGACGTGAAACTCCCGAAACACCCCTGCCGCCCGCGCCGACCGAACACACCGTTCCATTGCCGCCGCCTGCTCTCTACCTGGACAAACACTCCAGTAACAATAACTCGCCGAACTATCCACCTACGCGCTCAACGCCTGCACCCATTGCTCCCGATGTGCCGCCCGATTACATAACTTCTCCCGCGCATAAAACGCGCACTGCTCGCTCATCCGCCGCCGCAACCCGTAATCCCCATACAACCGCTGCGCAGCTTCCTGATAGGCCCCGAACGAACCACACAAATACCCGCTCTCCCCATCCGCCACGAGATTCCCAAAATGACAACCCTCGGGAACCAGTGGAACCGCCCCCGTCAACATCGCTTCCACAACCACCCGCCCCCACGACTCCTGAAAAAACGGGCCGAACGAATACACAAACAAATCCAGCGATTGCAAAAAGCCAGCCGCCGGCGTGGCTGCCGCTCCCAGCAATTCCCACTCCGGCCCAAACCGATGCCAGGCATATTTCTTGTGCAACTCGTTACTCCAAGCCATCACCCGATACCGTGCCTCCGGCACTTCCAACGCCTCATAAAACACCGGAAAATCCTCCGAAAACTTCACCGGGTCCGGCCGCGACAAACGCCCAATAGTAAAAATCGCATTCCGCCGCTCGATATAAGGAAAGCGATCCGGCTGCACATAATTATCGACGATCGCCTCCGGCACTTTCGCATATAACTCCCGGAAAACTGCCGCCTGATACTCCGACAGAAAAAACACCTTGTCCACCAAACCCGCCTTCACCGCTTCCTCTTCCCCCTTGAACTGCCACATCATCTCGTTCGAGAAATACAGCTTCAGCCCCCGCTCCTTAATCCGCTGCGCCCGCCCGCTGCTGAATGCTTCGAAGCCCCTAAATACTTATTGCGAATTTTTTTTTTTGGCTTTTATTGGCGAAGTTCACGGAACGCCCGAGGAAGGAACATGGATGGGCGGGATTTTTTGTGGTGAAGTGTCTGTTATATTGTCATGGTGATGTTGTTGTGGGCTGAGCTACTGGGCAGCATAGCGGAGGGAGGTTTGGGTTGTCAACGGGGGACGGTGGCTTTTTGGAGACGGCGGACGGCGGCGCGGAGGTTGGGTTGGCTGAAGAGGGAGGAGCCGGCGACGAGGGTATCTGCGCCGGCGGCGAGGCATTGGGCGGCGGTTTGAGGGTTGATGCCGCCGTCGACTTGGATTTTGAAGCGGAGTTTTTTTTGTTTTCGCCATTGGGCGGCGGTTTGGATTTTTGGGAGGGTTTCGGGGATGAAGGTTTGTCCGCCGAATCCGGGGTTAACGGTCATGATGAGGAGGAGGTTGATGTGTTGGAGGTGGGGGCGGGCGTTATGGATTGGGGTGGAGGGGTTGAGGGCAAGTCCGGTTTGGAGGCGGGCGGTTTGGATTTGGCGGAGGAGGGGTTGGACTTTGGCGCCGAGTTCGGTGTGGATGGTGATGGCGTTGGCGCCGGCGGATTGGAAAGGTTGGATGAGGATTTCAGGGCGTTGGCACATGAGGTGGACGTCGAGGAAGAGGGGGGTGAGGGGGCGGAGGGTTTTGACGATGTCGGGGCCGAAGCTGAGGTTGGGGACGAAGTGGCCGTCCATGATGTCGAGGTGGAGCCATTGGGCGCCGGAGCGGTTGACGCGCTGGAGTTCTCGGTCGAGGCGGGAGAAGTTGGCGGCGAGGAGGGAGGGGGCGATGGTGGGGTCCCGGTGGGGGGTTGGCATGAGTTGAGGGGGCTTGCCGGGCGAAGGGGCGGTGTGGGAGTGATTGGCTTTGGTTGGGCGGATTTTCTGGGAGAGGGTTATGCGGTTGCGGGGGCGGTGCCTTCAAAGCCGGGGTTGATTTTGGGGGCGTTTGATGGTTGGGGTTGGTTTTGGGGTTTGGCGGCAGTTTGTTTGGGGATGGGGGGAGGCGTAGGAGGGGTGAAGGTGCCGGTTTTGACGATTTCGGCGACTTGGGCGCCGTCGAGGGTTTCGTGTTCGAGGAGGGAGTTGGCAATGGTTTCGAGTTTGTCGCGGTTTTCGTGGATGAGGCGGCGGGCGCGTTGGTAGCCTTCGTCGATGAGGCGTTTGACTTCGTGGTCGATTTCTTGGGCGGTGTTTTCGCTGTAGTCTTTGCTGCGGATCATTTCTTTGCCGAGGAAGATGTAGTCGTTGTCTTCGCCGTATTGGACCATGCCGAGGCGTTTGCTCATGCCGAATTGGCAGACCATGGCGCGGGCGGTGTTGGTGGCTTGTTGGATGTC
Organism: uncultured Pedosphaera sp.; assembly: GCA_965214825.1. Lineage (GTDB taxonomy): Bacteria > Verrucomicrobiota > Verrucomicrobiia > Limisphaerales > AAA164-E04 > UBA2970. Next base: position 2,787,336 of record OZ243981.1, on the reverse strand, counting down.
GCCTTTGGCGCCGGTGGAGAAGTCGTGGGAGAAGAGTTCTTCTGCGATGCGGCCGCCCATCATGACGGCGATTTGGTCTTCCATTTCTTTTTTGCGGCGGTTGAGGATGTCTTGGTCGGGGAGCATGTAGGTGGCGCCGAGGGCTTGGCCGCGTGGGATGATGGTTACTTTGTGGAGGGGGTCGGTGTGTTCGAGGAGGACGTTGACGAGAGCGTGTCCGGCTTCGTGCCAGGCGCTGATTTGTTTGTCTTCGTCGGACATGGCCATGCTGCGGCGTTCGCGTCCCCAGCGGACTTTGTCGCGGGCTTCTTCGAGTTCGGGCATGTCGATGGCTTTTTTGTTGTTTCGGGCGGCGAGGAGGGCGGCTTCGTTGAGGAGGTTGGCGAGTTCGGCGCCGGAGTAGCCTGGGGTGCTTTTGGCGATGATGGCCAGGTCGGCTTCGGGGGCGAGTTTGACGTTGCGGGCGTGGACTTTGAGGATGGCTTCGCGGCCGCGGATGTCGGGGAGGTTGACGGTGATTTGCCTGTCGAAGCGGCCGGGGCGCAGGAGGGCGGGGTCGAGCACATCGGGGCGGTTGGTGGCGGCGATGATGATGATGCCTTCTTGGGTGTCGAATCCGTCCATTTCGACGAGCAGGGCGTTGAGGGTTTGTTCGCGTTCGTCGTTGCCGCCCCCCAGGCCGTGGCCGCGGCTGCGCCCTACGGCGTCGATTTCGTCGATGAAGATGAGGCAGGGGGTGTTTTTTCGGGCTTGTTCAAACATGTCGCGGACGCGGCTGGCGCCGACGCCGACGAACATTTCCACGAAGTCGGAGCCGCTGATGCTGAAGAAGGAGGCGTCGGCTTCGCCGGCGATGGCTTTGGCGAGGAGGGTTTTGCCGGTTCCGGGCGCGCCGATCATGAGGACGCCTTTGGGGATTTTGCCGCCTAGTTTTTGGAATTTTTTGGGGTCTTTTAGGAATTCGACGAGTTCGGAGACTTCTTCTTTGGCTTCGTCGACGCCGGCGACGTTTTTGAAGGTGGTGCGGTTTTTGTCTTTGGCGAGCATTCGGGCTTTGCTTTTTCCGAAGCTGAGGGCGCCTTTGCCGGCCATTTTGATTTGGCGGAAGATTAGGAAGTAGATGAGGGCGGCGATGATGATTATGGGGAGGATGCCGGTGAGGAGGGAGATGAGCAGGGTATTGGTTTTTTTGTGTTCGAAGTTGCCGGATTGCACCATGGCTTTGTGAAGGTCATCGTCCAGGATTTGGCTTTTCAACCAGAAGCCGGCGTTTTTCTGGCTGTTGTCGTTGTCGGCGAGGGTGAGGGTGCCGTCGGGGTTCCAGATGCCGGCTTTGTGGGTGCCGGTGATTCCTTTCAAGTCTTCGTATTGGGGGTCGTGGATGATGCTGCCGCTGACGATCAGGTTGTTGGTGACGAGGTGGCAGAGTTGGTTGTAGGTCAGTTGGTTGTTACGGGCGTTGTTTTCTTTGTGCAGGATGAGGATGGCCAGGGGGATGATAGCAAGGATGACGATCCAGACGAGAAGGGTGCGGTTCGGGGGTTTTGGGTCTCCGCTTTTGTTGTTGTCGGCTGAATGTTTGTTTTTGTCAGGCATCAGTGTTTGCGACATGTTACGCGCTTTTTTTGAGGGTGACAATTGGGTTGGGTTCGGTGTGCCTGGGGGAGGCGCTGGATTGGAGCGGGTTTTGCGGTTCTGGTTCTTTCGGCGAGGGGTTGTCGTCGGGGAGGTTGGGTGCTGAAGGGTTAGGCGGGGAGGTTTCGATGGCTTGGATGTAGTCGGTGAGGATGTTGAGGGCTTCTCGGAGGTGGGGGTCGAATCTTCTGCCGCTGTTTTTGTCTTCGGTTTCGATGGCTTCGGCGTTTTGGGTTTCGGGTTTTGGGGTGGGATTTTCTTTGGGTTTGTCGGCGGCGAGGTAAGGCAGGAGGGTGAGGGGGCCGTCTTCTTTTGCGGCGTCGAGGGTGAGGAGGAGGACGGATTCTTGCGGGGCAGTGCGGTTTTGGCGTTCTTGTTTTCGAGCTTCTTTTCGGGTTTCTTCCTGCTCCATTTCAGCGATTCTTGTGTTTTCGTTGAGGGAGAGGGCTTGATTTTTTTTGATTTCCCGGAATCGTTTGATGTCTTCACGGACGTAGGCGAAGTCTTGGTCTTGGCGGACGCGGTTTTGGGATTGTTCTTTCAAGTTTTTGAGGTAGGGGGCGACGCGGTTGAGGCGGTTGTATTTTGTGGGTTTGATTTCGTCGAGGGCGAGGCTGTTGGGAAGGTGTTCTTCGCCGATGTCCATGTAGTCGAAGATGGAGGGGAGGATGATGTCGGGTTTGACGCCGTCTTTTTGAGTGGGGGTTCCTGTGACTCGGTAGAAGTTTTGAAAGGTGAATTTGAGTTGGCCGGAGTTTTTGGGCTGGGCGCCGGCGCGGTTGCGGAGCGAGGCGGGGGTGAGGGGCAAGAGTGTTTGCACAGTGCCTTTGCCATGTGTGGCTTGGCCGCCGATGATGAGGGCTCTGCCGTAGTCCTGGAGGGCGGCTGCGGTGATTTCGGATGCGGAGGCGCTTTGGCGGCTGACGAGGACGGCAAGGGGGCCGTCGTAGATGGTTTGCGGGTCGGGGTCGAAGTGGAGGTCAACTTGGTTCCGGAAGTCTCGCACTTGGACGACGGGGCCTTTGGGGAAGAACAGGCCGGTCAATTTCACGGCTTGGTCGAGGATGCCGCCGCCGTTGTATCGGAGGTCTAAGATGATGCCGTCGGCTTTTTCACGTTTGAGGCGTGTGAGGATTTGCTGGATGTCGCTGGCGGAGTGTTTGTAGTATTGCGGCAGTTCGATGACGGCCAACTTGTGCGGGGCGCGGTTGCCGGGTTGTTGGATGATTTTGGCGTGGGCTTGGCGGTCTTTGAGTTTGATGACGTCGCGGATGAGGGAGACGACTTTGGTTTTCGAGCCGTCGGCAGGGCGGATGGTGAGCCGGACTTCGGTGTCTTTTGTGCCGCGGATTTTGTCGACGACTTTCCGCAATCTCATGCCGACGACGTCTTCGGGATCGCCGTCGGCCTGGGCGACTTTGATGATGATGTCTTTGGGTTTGATTTGTCCGCTTCGCTCTGCGGGGCCGCCAGGGACGAGTTCTGCGATTTTGCAATAGCCGTGTTCGGAGCGCAGGAGGGCACCGATGCCGGTGAGTTCGAGTTTGATGTTGTGGATTTCGAAGTCTTCCATTTCGGAGGGGCACAGGTAGGCGGAGTGGGGGTCGTAGGCTTGGCCGATGGCTGTCAGATAGATTTGAAGGATTTCGTCGGGTTCAAGGCTTTTCCAGTCTTTCAGCAGCCAGGCGTAGCGTCCGGCCAGTCGTTTTTTGACGTCTTCAAGAGGTTCTTCTTCCAACCGCCCTTGCAGGAGGTCGGCTTTGATGCGTTTTCTCCAAAGTTCGTCGGCTTCTTCGGGGGTGGCCGGCCAGGATTTTTCTGAACGGTCGAGGTCGAGGGTTTCATCGGCTTGAAAGTCGTGCGCTGCTTCCAGGAGGGTGTCGATTTTTTGGATTCTTTCTTCCAGCCTGACTAGGTAGCGTTGGAATATCTCGAAGGCGGGGCTGGCATCTCCTTTCCAGCGGGTGGGGCCGAGAGTGAGGTCATCCAGTTTGGTAGCGTATTTGCTGCGGAATTCTTCCACATCGGCCTTCAGGAAAACATGGTGGTGGACATCCAGGTTGTTGAGGTAGTTGTCGAGCGAGAGTTTTGAGAGGTCGTCGTTGAAGGCTTCTTGTCGCAGGTGATTGAAGCTCAAGATGTTTCCCACCAGGTGGGCGATGTGCCCGGATTGGCGTTCGGTGAGTTGGACGGCAAATAGCGGGCCAACGAGAAAGGCGGACAGCGGCAACAGGAGATGGCGGAGTTTCATAATTTATTTCCTCGGCGCATCATGCCTTCTTTTCGGCGGAAATCAAGCCTCTTTGTTTTCGATGTTTTCAAGAGGAGGGATTCTTTGAGACGCCGCCTGGCCGGGAGACCGGAATCAAGCGCTTTTCCCGCCGGGACAAAATGGCAGTTGAAAATCCAGCTTTGGGCCTCTATTTTGCTTGGGGATGTTGGACGACCGATCTTACATGAAGAGCGTTTCTTTCGGGCCTTCTTGGCCGGTGACGAAGGCACTCCTTTTGGCGAACGCGGCGCTCTTTGTGTTGCAGACGATGTTGGAGAAGTGGTCCGAGGTTCCGATGGAAGAGGTTTTTTATCTGAGCAAGCAGGGGCTTGCGGATGGGTATCTTTTTCAGCTAATCAGCTATCAGTTCCTTCACGGCGGCTTGTGGCATCTGTTGGGCAACCTGTTGGTGATTTATTTCTTCGGCAAGGAGATGGAGAAGGTCTTGGGCCGGAAGGATTTTCTGATGCTGTATTTTGCGGGAGGGATTGCGGGCGGTTTGTTTCAGGTGGCTTTGGCTTTGGCGATGCCGGCGTTTTTTGATGGGTGTTTGGTGGGGGCGTCGGCAGCCACCTTCGGTTTGGTGGCTGCCTTTGCGATGATGTTCCCGAATCGGCAGATCGTTCTTTTAGTGTTCTTTGTGCTGCCGGTTTCTTTCCGGGCGAGGACTTTGTTGTGGATAGCGTTTGCGTTGGCGATTTTCGGCGTTTTGCTGCAGCCGGAAAGCCATATCGCTCACGGCGCTCATCTGGGCGGTTTGTGCGCGGGGGCGGGTTTTGTGTATTGCTTTGTCCGCAACCGCTGGCGGTTTCGGCTGCCTTCGTTTTCCCGGTTATGGCCGCAGAAGATCGGCGTGCGGCGGGGCGGCAAGCCTTGGCGCAATGCCCGCGCCGCGTCAGCAGGGAAGCCGGGCAATGCGGATTTCATCAGCCAGGAAATTGATCCTATCCTCGACAAAATATCGGAACAGGGCATTCATAGTCTCACGAAGGAGGAGCGGCAGCTTTTGGAGTCTGCCCGTTCCAGGATGGGGCGGAGATGAGGCCGCATTGCTGGGATGGCGAGCGCCGGCGGTTTTTAAGGAGAGGGTGTTTTTGTTTTTTGCGCTTTATGATTGAACGTTACTCCCGCCCGGAGATGCGGGAAATCTGGACCGAGCAGAAGAAGCTGGAGATTTGGCTGCGGGTTGAGTTGTTGACTGCGGAGTCCTTGGCGGAGCAGGGGGTGGTGCCGCGCGAGGATTTTCAGGTGATGCAATCCAAAGCCGCTTTCTCGCTGGATCGTTGCCAAGAGCTGGAGCGTTCGCTGAAGCACGATGTCATCGCTTTCACGACGAACGTTGCGGAGAACATCGGCGAGCCGGCCAGCCGTTGGCTTCACTTCGGGCTGACCAGCAGCGACATTATCGACACGGCCTTTGCCGTTCAAATGGCGGCGTCGGCGGACTTGCTTCTGAAAGATTTGGAAGTGCTGCGAAGGGCCGTTGCCGAGAAAGCGCTGCAATTCCAGTTCACGCCGATGATCGGGCGCAGCCACGGGATTCACGCAGAGCCGACAACCTTCGGCCTGAAAATGGCTTTGATGTATGATGAATTTGGCCGGGCGCGCGAGCGGTTAAGGGCGTTGCGGAGCCGGGTTGCGGTGGGGAAACTCTCCGGCGCGGTGGGAACGGGCGCCCATTTGCCCCTTCAGACGGAGGCCGCGGTTTGCCGGCGTTTGGGCTTGGAACCGGCGCTGATTGCCACTCAGGTTGTCCAGCGGGATATTCACGCCGACTTCATTTCCGGTTTGGCTTTGATCGGCTGCAGCGTCGACCGCTGGGCAACGGAATTTCGCCACTTGCAGCGGACGGAAGTTTTGGAGGCCGAAGAGTTCTTTGCCGAAGGGCAGAAGGGTTCGAGCGCGATGCCGCACAAACGCAATCCCATCACCGGCGAGCGCTTGAGCGGCCTGGCCCGAATCCTCCGAGGCCATGCGGTGGCTGCCTTCGAGAATGTCGCCCTGTGGCACGAACGGGACATCAGCCACAGTTCGGTGGAGCGGGTGATTTTTCCGGACGCATGCATCTTGCTGGACTACATGCTGGCGAAGCTCGCGCAATTGACAGAGGGATTGATCGTTCACGAGGGGAACATGCGGCGCAACTTGGCGGCGTCTTTGGGCTTGTGGCATTCGCAAACCGTGTTGCTCGAATTGATCCGGCAGGGATTGAGTCGGGAGCGAGCATATAAAATCGTGCAGCGCAACGCGATGGAGACTTGGAAGGCGAAAAATGCCGGGAACGGGACGTCTGATTTCAAAGAACAATTGCTTTCCGATCCGGAGGTGGCAGCGCATCTGAGCCGGGAAAGACTGGAAGAACTTTGCGATGCCCAGTTTCATTTTCGGCATGTTCGCTCGCGCTTTCGTCAGGTGGGGATTCCCGGCGCTTTTGGGGAGCCTCCGAGTCCATGAGCCGGCTGCAAGGCAAGGCGATTGTGGTGATGGGGGGCAGCGCAGGGCTGGGTGTCTCGGCGGCGGCGGCCTTTGTCGCGGAAGGCGCTCGGGTGGTCATCGTGGGGCGGCGTTCGGGGAAGGTTCATCGAGCGGCAGCACAGTTGGGCGATCGAGCAGTGGGATTCGTCGGCGATGCCCGCTTGCCGGAAACGGCGGAAATCGCCATTGAAAGAGCGGTTGAAGACTTCGGGGCGTTTGACGGTCTTTATCATCTGGCCGGCGGGTCTGGGCGACGAATGGGAGACGGGCCGCTTCACGCCGTTTCGGATGCCGGTTGGGAGGAGACTTTGTCGCTGAATTTGACTTCCGTCTTTTACTCGAATCGCGCTGCCGTCCGGCGGTTTCGAGAGCGTGCCGCTGGAGGGACGATTTTGAACTGCGGCTCGGTGTTGGGCTTTTCGCCGGCGGCGCGTTATTTTGGCACGCACGCCTATTCGGCGGCCAAGGCGGCGCTGGTTGGCTTTGCCAAGGCTTGCGCGGCGACATATGCCAGCGAAGGCATCCGCTTCAATGTCATCGCTCCGGCTTTGGTCGCCACTCCGATGTCTCGCCGGGCGCAGGCGGATGAAGCCATCCTCGCCTACGCGAAATCGAAACAGCCTTTGGCGCCGGAAGGCATGGCAGCGGCTTCCGATGTGGATGGGATTGCTGTTTATTTCATGTCGGATGCTTCGCGGGGCGTCACGGGGCAAGTTCTGGCGGTGGATTGGGGCTGGTGCGTCTCCGAAGGGCAGTGGAGGGAAACGCCCGATGCCTTCCGGCTTGAGTGACGGGCGGAAGTCGGCTATAAGAACGAGGTGCGGATTTGGCCGGGTTGAAAGCATTCAGCAGGAGAGATGAAGATGTTTTTAGAAATGAAGATTCGAGCAGGCCGACTTGAGAGACGAGGGCAATGGGCGCTTCACATGGCGTTGAGGGCGCTTGCCTTGTGTCCTTTGCTACTCCAAGGCGCGGAGGCGACGAAGGTGGAACTGCATTTGAACACCACTCAGAGTCATCCGGGAGAAACCGTCTGGGCCGGTCTGCATTTCACCTTAGCGGAAGGATGGCACACTTACTGGCGTTACGGCGGCGATGCAGCGCAACCGCCCCAGGTTCATTGGGAACTGCCCGAAGGAGTGGTGGCTGGCGAGATTCATTGGCCGGCGCCGGAAAAACAAGAGAAGGAAGGCTTTTACTCATACATCTACTCAGAAGAAGTGATGTTGCTGGTGCCCTTGTCGATTGCAGCCTCTGCGGCGTCTGGAGAAAATCTCACCATCGGCGCCCGGGTAAAGTGGCTTGAGTGCAAGGAGATTTGCGTGCCTCAGGAAACCTCGGTGAAGGCGGCGCTGGCGATAGGGGCATCTAGCCAATGGTCAGCCTCGGCCGATTTCATTGAACACTGGAGGGCGAAGGTGCCTCGTGTGGAGGCCGCACTTTCCATCAAAACGGAATGGGACGGGGAAGGCGAAGAGAATGAACGCCGTTTTCGGGCGCTGCCGGGCGCAGGCGAGGAATGGGCGCTCCAAGATTTTTATCCGCATGAATATGAAGATTTTGTCGTTACGGGCGAAACGCTTGCCTATCGAGAGGGGATTGAGAAAATGGTCATCAAGGACAAGGGAAAGCCGTGGCCGAAGGCAATTGCCGGGCTGGCGGCCATTCGAACGGCGGAAGGAAAGGCCGAGCTGGTCGAAACGGTGCTGTTCTTCGCTGGCGATTTGGAGGAGCCGCCGGCGGAAAGCGCTGTTCCTGCCGCTTCGCCGCCGGCCGGGCGGATATTCCTGATGCTCTGGTTTGCGTTCATCGGGGGCTTCATCTTGAACTTCATGCCTTGTGTGCTTCCAGTGATCGCTCTCAAAATTCTGGGCTTTGTCAACCAAAGCGAGGCGTCTCCTGCCAAGGTGAAACGTTTGGGGCTTCTCTATGCTGTGGGAGTGGTTGTTTCCTTTGTTGTTCTTGCCGGGCTTGTCATTGGGGTGCAGCAGGCCGGGAGGCTGGCGAGTTGGGGGATGCAATTTCAGAGTGTTGAGTTTCTGGTGCTGATGATGATTTTGATGACGTTGGTTGCGTTGAACTTTTTCGGTGTTTTTGAGGTGGGCTTAGGGGGGAAAGCTATGGGGGCGGCGGGCCAGCTTTCCGGCAAGAGTGGTTCTTCCGGCGCGTTTTTCAACGGTGTGTTGGCAACGGTTTTGGCGACTCCGTGTACGGCGCCGTTTTTGGCTCCGGCTCTTGGGGTGGCTTTTGCGCAGCCGCCGGCTCTGATTTTGCTGTTCTTTGTGACGATTGCTCTCGGTTTGGCTTTTCCATATGTGGCGCTCAGTTGGAATCCGCGTTTGCTGACTTATTTGCCGAAGCCGGGGCCTTGGATGGGACGGTTCAAAGCGGCTATGGGATTCCCGATGATGGCAGCGGCGGTGTGGTTGTATTCGATTGCGCTGCATCATTTTTCGCCGGAAGTGGAGGCGGGCTTGTGGCTGGGGATTCTCCTGGTTTTAATTGCCTTGTCTGTATGGGTTTGGGGGCAGTTTGTGCAGCAATCGGTTGTTCTGCGGCCTTTGTCTGCCGGGATTGCCCTTTTGCTTGGGGCGGGTGGGGGTATTTGGATTTTGGAAGGCGAGTTGCAGTGGCGTTCGCCGGTGGCTGCTGCCGAGACTTCCAACGGTTCGATTGTCGAAAAGGGAATCGAATGGCGGCCTTGGTCTCAGGCGGCAGTGGAAGAGGCGCGGGCTGCTGGGCATCCGGTGTTGGTCGATTTCACGGCGAACTGGTGTCTTGCTTGCTTGGCGAACAAGCGCCTCGGCATTGCCGTCAGTTCGGTTCGGAAAAAACTCAAAGAGATCAGCGCTGTGACCTTCCGCGCAGATTACACCGTGCGCGACCCCCGGATTACCGACGAGCTGCAACGTTACGGCCGGGCTGGTGTGCCGCTAGTCTTAGTGTTTGCTCCAGAAGCGGAGATTCCGGCGCAAGTCTTGCCCACGGTGTTGACACCGCAGATTGTTTTGGACGCGCTCGACTGGGCCGCAAACGGGCGGGAGATGGCGTCGAAGTGAAAGCGCGGGTTGCTCGTTTCTGCTTGCCCTCGGCCGGCGCATCGGCAAAATCCGGCCGGAGCAGACACATCAGGCTGCTTAAAGTTGGGCGGAAATAATGATTGCGGAAAAGAATCAGCATCGTTTATTGGGAGTTGCTATTAGTTTTGCGACCTTGGCAGCTTTTGCTCCCAGCGCCGCCAATGCCGTGTTCAAGGGGCTTGAGCAAAGGTGGAAATATAACAAGCTAAAAATTTAGCAACGGGTCTTGTCGCTGCCATGCTGTTTATCTTTTCACTGAACCGTTGAATGAAAGTTTTTGCTGGCAATTCCAACCCGCCATTGGCCAGCGCCATTGCTGCGTCTATCGGGATTCCATTGGGGAAAGCGACAGTCTCTGCGTTTCCTGACGGGGAGACTTTTGTGAAGGTTGAAGAGAATGTGCGCGGCGCGGATGTCTTTGTCGTGCAATCGACGAGTCACCCCGCCAATCATCATCTGCTGGAGCTGCTCATTATGATGGATGCTTTGCGGCGGGCGAGCGCCGCAAGGATTACCGCTGTGATGCCCTATTACGGTTATGCCCGGCAGGATCGGAAAGACCAGCCGCGAGTGCCCATCACGGCAAAGCTGGTAGCCAACCTCCTTGCCTCCGCCGGCGCGAGCCGTGTGTTGACGATGGATTTGCACGCGCAACAGATTCAAGGGTTCTTCGATATTCCCGTCGATCATCTCTATGCCGCGCCCATTGCCTACGAATATCTTCGAGCGCGGGCTTTTCAAAATCTTGTGGTAGTTAGCCCGGATACTGGCGGGATCAAAATGGCTCATGCTTACGCGCAAGAGCTGAATGCGGATTTGGCCATTGTCGTGAAACACCGCAAAAGCCCCACGGAAGTGGATGCGATGTCTGTGATTGGGGAGATTGCCGGGCAGACGGCGTTGATTGTCGATGACTTGACAGTAACCGGCGGTACATTGGTTGCCGCCGCCAGTGCGTTGGCTGCAAAGGGCGCTTCACGGATACTGGCTTGCATTTCCCATGCTTGCATCCAACAGCCGGAGTGCTTGCGCCAATCGGCTATTGACGAATTGATCACAACGGACACCGTCCTCCGCCCTGATTTTGAACCCGCCGGGTTTCAGTTAACAACCTTGTCCGTCGCGAAATTGTTAGGGGAAGCCATCCGGCGCATTCACAATAATTCTTCGGTGACGTCTCTGTTTGGGACCACCGCCGCCCAAAGCGATTGACGGCCGGGTGGACATTTTGCCGATACACAACAGATTGAGATATGAAAGCAGTTTCACTAAGCGCAGAACCCCGGAGTGTTTTGGGGAGAAACCAAGTGAGAAAAATCCGCGCTACCGGCCGGATTCCCGGTGTCCTCTACGGGAGAGGGATGGAGAACGAAGTGATTGATATTGCCGAGAAGGACTTCGAGAAATTGGTGCATCATTCCGTTTCAGAAAATGTCTTGGTCGATCTATCCATCGCCGGCGGCCGGGGCGGAAAACACTTGGCCATGATTCAAGAAGTCGAGCATCATCCGCTGAGCGGGAAAGTGCTCCATGTGGATTTTCACAAAGTCTCCGCCGATGAGCCCGTCACCGTCACCGTTCCGATCGAAACGAAAGGAGAAGCTGTCGGGGTGAAAACTTCGGGCGGGACATTGGAGCATGTATTGTTCCGGGCAAAAATCAAAGCCCTGCCTAAAGACTTGCCGGCTGTGATCACAATTGATGTCGCCGAGATGCAAGCCGGCGAAATTCTGCATTTGGGCGAAATACCGCTACCGGAAGGCGTCGAGATTTTGGGCGCCGAGAATATCCCGGTAATCACGATTACGGAGCCTCGTGTGAAAGCCGACGCTGCAGAAGAAGAGGCCGAAGGCGGCAAAGAGGAGCCGGAGAAATAAATGTTGGCCGCATGTCTTAAACAACAATTGCCGGATGCAAGGCGTTTATTTAGTTGCCGGGTTGGGCAATCCCGGAGTAGCTTATGACGGCACGCGCCACAATGCCGGGTTTTTGGCGGTGGATTGTTTATGCCGTCGCATCGGCTGCAAGCTCAAAGCCGAGCGGCGGTTTGAAGCCCGATGCGGCCGGGGGCCTTTGGCCGGCAAGGAAACTCTCTTTTGCCAGCCGCAAACATTTATGAACATTAGCGGCAAAGCCGTGGCCAACCTGGTGTCGTTTTACAAAATCGAGCTCGACCGCGTGTTGATTGTGGCGGACGATGCCGATTTGGAATTGGGTAGGATTCGGCTGCGACTCCGAGGCAGCAGCGGCGGCCACAACGGCCTCAAGTCTGTCGAGCAGGCACTCAGGACAGAGTGTTACGCTCGCTTGAAGATTGGGGTCGGGCGCCGAGAACAATGCTCAGTTCGCCGACATGTCTTGGGGCGTTTTGAAGAACGGGAGCGCGAAGTGTTGGCCCGCGTTTTGGAGCGAGCGGCGGATGCGGTTGCCGCCGCTGTGGGAGAAGGATTTGAAACGGCGATGAATCGCTACAACGGTTTGGCTGCGAGCGCAGCGGATTAGAAGCAATGATGAAACAATACGACGGATTATTTATCCTGAACAGCGTCGGGCATGAGGACGGCGTCGACAAGATGATCGACGGCGTGGCCTCCTGCATTGCGGAGGCCGGAGGCAAAGTAACCTCAATCGAGCGAATGGAAAACAAGCTCTTTACCCGCGTGGCTAACAACAAGTTCAAGAGCGGCTTCTATTTTTCAGCGCTTTTTGAAATCTCACCCGAGGGACTGAAGCAAGTCCAAACGGCCTTGCGGGAGAACGGCGACGTTTTTCGAGCCTCTATTTGCTTGGCTGCCAAACGTCTGCCCCTCGAAGTCAAACGACCCGACTCGCCAAGCCCTTCCACTGAATCAACCGAATAAGCCCAAAGTTATGCCCTCCTTCAATAGAGTCATTCTCGCAGGAAATCTGACCCGCGACCCGGAACTGCGCTACACGCCTTCAGGCACCGCGATTGCAAAAATCGGGCTGGCAATCAGCCGAAGATGGTATAATGCAGCCAGAGAGTTGCAGGAAGAAGTTACCTTTGTTGATGTCGATGCTTTCGGGAAACAAGCCCAAACCATCGGCCAATACCTCAAGAAAGGGCGCCCGATTCTGGTTGAAGGCCGGCTGCGTTTGGACCAGTGGGACGACAAAAACACCGGACAGAAGCGGAGCCGTTTGGGGGTGGTTTTGGAACGATTTTCTTTTTTGGATTTCGGCCAGGGGCGGGAGAGCGATCCGCCGGCATCTGCGCCGCCTTCTTCCCATCAATCGGCGCCATCAGACCCGCCGCCATCCCGAAGCGCGGCGGATGCCGGCCCGTCTCCTGAAGACGATGATGTTCCGTTTTGAAGCAAAACATTCGGTCAAGCGCTGACGCTGAGATTGCAGTTGCATGATAGAGAAAACCCAACGCATTTGAGATTATGGCAAAAGTAGAAGTTGTTTTGGTGAAACCCGTGAGCGGTTTGGGCAGCGAATCGGATCAGCTCCAGGTGGCCGCAGGTTACGCCCGCAATTACTTGATTCCAGAGGGCCTAGCGATTCCCGTAACGACGGCGAACAAGCGGCAACTGGAAGTGTTGAAATCGCGGCGCGTGAATCGGGAAATGTGCGAACTCAATGCGGCGAATGAGCTAGCGGCGAGTCTGGCCAAATTGATTTTGGCGTTGAAAGTGCGGACGGGCGAGAACGGCCAGCTATTCGGTTCTGTCTCGGCGGCCAACATCTCCACCGAGCTCAAACAGCAGTTCGATGTCGATGTGGACCGCCGAAAGATTCACCTCGAAAATCCCATCAAAAAACTCGGCGAGTATGTTGTGGAGCTGAAATTGCACGGCAAAATTACCGCCGAGCTGCGGGTGAAAGTGGAAAGCATTAACCAAGCTGCCGAGGTCAAAAAGACTGCCGCTGCGGGCGAATCTCCGGTGCAGGCCTAGCATCGTCCCTGGCTTTCGCCGAAGCCTTTCAAAAACCCTTGCTCAACAGCGGGCGGGGGAGTTTCTGTTGATTTCGGCTCTGCGGCGGCCTACACTCCGTCCGCATTGCGCGCGTAGCTCAATTGGATAGAGCGTCGGCCTCCGGAGCCGAAGGTTGTGGGTTCGACCCCCGCCGCGCGTACCAGTTTTCTTCAAGCTCCGCCGCCTATTGAAAATGCTGCACCGGTAGAAATGACTGCTGCTGTGGCTGCGTCGTTTCCCGTCGATGCACCTTTTATTTTTATCGGAAAATGAATGAAGGTAACCAGGTCGTTTTCCGGCGTGGCATCTGGTTCGTTCTCGTAAATCTCGAAGGGGGGAATCTTTTTGTTTTGGGCGAAGATTTTGACCCTCTCGCGGAGGTAGCCTGCTGCCCAGGCGTTTCCCAAGTGGCGATAGGCTCCAGTGTGTTTGATGGAATAGACTTGGCAATCGGGCAGGCGGTCGATAATGAGGTCCGCGGGGAAATTCCCCGGAGGGCTGTCTATCGGGAATCCGATGGTGTATTCTGTGGTGCGTTTGACAAAATCCCATTGGTGGTAGATCGAGAAGCATTTTCCCGACGGCTGCAGGTTGTTTGCCTGAAGCCAGCTTTGCAGTTTTTGGCAATCGGTGTCCATTTGCTCACCGATGTTTTGGATGGCGCATTGGGTCTTAGTGCCGATGTAGCGAAAGCCGCGCTGCGAGTTTGGCCCGATGAAATCGAGTTTCGACGGGACGGTGCCTGATTCGAGGCAATCTTTGAGCATGTTCAGGCCTCGTTCGTAGTCCAGCTCGATGAGCGAGATCATCATGGGTTTCATCCAAAACAAAAAGAAGGGGAGGGAGCCTTTCATACTCCAGATGATTTCTGTCCCACCGGCGTGTTCCTTGAAGGCGAAGCGGACGGCGGCATTCGATTTCCAAGGTTTGAAGAAGGCCAGCTGGCAGTGGATAGCATGAGGTGGTTCTTCGCTGGTGATTTTGATTTCGCCGCTGCCGATGATTTTGCCGTTCCAACTGTAGCTTTTGCCATCGTCGGCGTAACTTACCGAGCAGTCCGGTTCGGTGATTAACCAAGGCGACCAGGCCGGCCATTGGCGGAAATCGCGAATGGCAGCGTAAACTTTCTCTAGCGGAACGTTGATTGTCGCCGACTTTTCAACCGATAATTCTGACATGATGGAAACCTTTCTGATGTTGCGGACGCCGTAGCCGACACTGCCGCAAAAGAAGACTTGGTGTCAACACAGAACTCCGCAATAACATTTTACAGGCTTGACAAGATTTCGATGGCTTGGTAAGGTGCGCGGATGAACTTAATCGAAGTCTTTGAACGCTTTCCCGACCAGCAAGCCTGCTTGGACCATTTGGAGACCGTCCGCTGGCACGGCAAACCCCAATGCCCCCTCTGCAACAGCCATGATGTCGCCAAAAAGAAAGAGAAAAAGCTGGTTGGCCGGTGGAATTGCCATGCTTGCAAGAGCAGTTTCAATGTCCTTTCCGGCACCATCTTCCAGAAAACCAAAATCCCTCTCCAAAAATGGTTCTTGGCCATTGCCCTCATCCTCAACGCCAAAAAGAGCTTGTCTAGCTGGCAACTCTCCCGCGATTTGGAGATGACCCAGAACTCGGCGTGGTATCTGCAAGTGCGTGTGCGCCTAGCAATGGGGCAGATGCGCGGCAAGAAACTCTTGCGAGGGATTGTCGAGGCCGATGAAACCTTTATCGGAGGGCGCCCCCGCAAACCGAACAAACATTTCGACAATCGTCCGCCCAGAGACAAATATACCGACAAAACACCGGTGATTGGCGCGGTGGAACGGGGTGGCCAAGTCAGAGCCCAGGTCAAACACCCACCCGGGACGCCTTTGCGCACCAACATTCGGCACCTGATGGCCACTTGGCTGCACAAAAAGCGGACTCGCCTGATGACGGATGAAGCCAGGGAGTTCCACAACATTGACGCCATTGGCGTGGAACACAAAGTCGTGCGTCATGCCGTTCGCTACGCGCTGGGGGATGTCCCCACCAACACGATTGAAGGGTTTTGGTCTCTGCTTAAACGCGCTTGGTATGGCAGCCACCATCATTATTCCAAAGAAGACATGCAGCTCGACCTCTCCGAAGCCACTTGGAAATACAATTACCGCAACAATCCCAACCCATTCAGCGCCTTCATCACCGGCTGCTTTAACGATTGACCGACCACCAAAAAAACTCAAAACCCCAAAAGCCTGTAAATAGTTATTGCGCAGAACTCCGCAAAAAGCATTTATGGGCTTTGATGGTTATGGAGGGCGATTTCGTTCGGGACAAATGGATGGACAGGAGGCAGAGGATTGGATTTTTTGTTAAGCGTGTGGCGGTCAACGGGTCGAGTGCCTGCGCGTCACCCTGTTGAGCCCGTAAATATTTATCGCGCAGAACTCGGCTCAGACATGGCGGAGCAAGCCCCTTCAACTCTTTGCCGGGATGCTCTCTGTCGGCGATGCGGCTTGCTCACCTTCTCCGATGCGAGCAATGCCCCAGCCCTTGTATGCCAACACGATGGCGATGAGTGGCGTGAAGAGGTTTAGAAAGCAGTAGGGAAAATAGGCCAGCGGAGACACCGTTAATGTTTTGGCCATAAACACGCCGCAAGTGTTCCAAGACACCAAAGGTGAAGTGAGCGTGCCGGCATCTTCCAACGTGCGGGAGAGGTTTTTGGCGTGAAGCCTCTTTTGTTCGTAGGTGTTGCGATACATGCGCCCCGGAACGATGATGGAAAGATACTGGTCTGGAGCAATGACATTCATGCCGATGCAAGTGCCCACGGTGGCCGCCACCAGCGAACCGACAGAGCGAGCCAATCGGAGAATGGAGCGGGCAAGGACTTGCAGAAAACCGCATCGCTCCATCACCCCGCCGAAAGCCAACGAACATAAAATTAGCGAGACCGGGGACATCATGGACTTCAGCCCGCCTTTGGAGAGCAGCTCCTTGACGGCGACATGGTCCGTCTCCAAAGTGTAGCCGCCTTGCGCGATGTCGATGATTGCCATTAGCGAAACCTCTTGGAATCCTACAGCCAAAATCGCGCCGAGCAGAACCGCTCCCAGAAGCGCCGGCAAAGCCGGAAAACGCCCCGCCACCATCAGCACGATCAACAACAGCGACAACAGCAGCAGCGGATTCAAATCAAAAGCCTTGTCCAAGGTCGAAAGAATGGCGTCAATGTCTTTCTGGTTCGATTGTCCCTCGAACCCGCGCAGGCCGAGAGCGCCGTAGAGAACAAGCGCCAACATTAGCGCCGGCACGGTGGTGAACAGCATATGCCGGATGTGCTCGAACAACTCAGAGCCAGCCACAGCGGGGGCGAGATTCGTTGTCTCCGATAACGGTGACATCTTGTCCCCAAAATACGAGCCGGAAATAATCGCCCCGGCCGCCATCGGAAGCGGCACACCCAATCCTTTGCCAATGCCAATCAACGCGATGCCCACGGTGCTGGCTGTCGTCCACGAACTGCCCGTAGCAATAGATACCACGCAACACACCAAACAAGCGGCAACTAAAAAAATGCTCGGATGCAGCATCTGGAGGCCGTAATAAATCATGGTTGGAACAATGCCGCTGGCGATCCAGGTGCCAATCATCATGCCAATCGCAAGAAGGATCAGAATCGCTTTCAACCCGATTGAAATTCCCTTCACGACGCCGTCTTCCATCTCCTTCCAAGAGCGACCCAGGAACAGTCCCGTTAATGCAGCGACAGCGGCAGCCAAAATGAGCGGGATGTGCGGCGTCCAGTCATAATGCGGCGTCTCGTCATCTCCGCGATGCAACAGAGCGTTTCCAGCAAGAAACCCGACTAGGGCGATGACGGGAATCAGGGCATGATAGAGCTTGGGGGTTTTCGCCGCCGTTTTCGATTTTTGCTTTTCAGTCATCGGAGATTTCAGCATATTCAAGGAGAACGCCGTCGACAAAGCATCCCGTTAAACGGCAATTTTGTCGACGCCCATCTTTGGGCAGATGTTTTTGGTGTGGGGCTTGCGTTGCGGCGGATGGGTTTATTGCGGTGTTTGGCGCAGGCTTTGGTTGCGGATTTGGAGGAATTCGTTGCCGGGGCGCCAAGTGGGCCAAGGGTTTTCTTGGCTCACGCGGTGGATGACTCTGGCTAGGAGGCGCAAGTCTTCAACGGCGCCGGCGAGGTTCCAGCCGTCTTTGATTTCGTCGGAGACTTTGTGGTAGTCGCGGTTGCGGTATTCAGCGCGTTTGCGGAGGCCGTAGTCGCTGGGCTGGCCAAGGTATTCGATGCCTGAGTTGAGGAAGAGGGCGGGGACGCCTTTTTTGGCGAATTGGAAATGGTCGGAGCGGTAGTAGTAGCCTTTTTCGGCTTCGGGGTCGCCTTTGACGGTTCGGTTTTGCGCTTTTGCGGTTTGTTCGACGAGAGTGTCGAGGCTGGAGGCGCCGCGTCCGATGATGACGATGTCGCGTGTGCGTCCCCAGGGGTTGAGTCCGTCGATGTTGATGTTGGCCAGGGTTTTGTTCATCGGGATGAAGGGGTTTTCGGCGTAATATCTGGCGCCGAGGAGTCCTTGTTCTTCAGCGGCTGTGGCCAGGAAGAGGAGGGAGCGGGTGGGGGGGGGCTGTAGGTTGGCGAAGGTTCCCGCCAGTTCGATCAGCCCGGCCACGCCGGTGGCGTTATCGAGGGCGCCGTTGAAGATTTGGTCGCCGTCGAGTTTTTTGTTGATGCCGAGGTGGTCCCAGTGGGCGGTGATGACGATGCATTCGCCGCGGCGTTGCGGTTCTGCGCCCGGGATTTTGGCGAGGATGTTTTGGGAGGTGATTTCGCGGGTTTTGTTTTTGAGTCGGAAGGAGATTTTGGCTTTGAGGGGGATGGGGGCGAAGTCGGGGCGGAGGGCGCGTTGTTTGAGTGCGTCGAAGTCGAGGCCGAGTTCTTTGAACATGGCGCGGGCGCGTTGGTTGCTGAACCAGGAGGCGATGGGGATGTCGCTGTTGCTGCCGTCGAGTGTTTTGAGGGTGAAGTTTTCTCGTCCCCAGCTGCTGACGACGATGAAGTAGGGATAGCCTGCGGGTTCGGTTTCGTGGATCAGAATGACGGCGGCGGCGCCTTTTCGGGCCGCGATTTCGAGTTTGTACGTCCAGCGGCCGTAGTAGGTCATTTCTTTGCCTTTGAAGCGGTTCGGGTCGAGGCGGGTGGGGTTTTGCGGGTGAGGGATTTGGGGGTCGTTGACCAGCATGACGAGGGCGCGGCCTTTGAGGTCGGCTCCTTTGTAATCGTCCCAGCGGTATTCCGGCGCTTCGACGCCGTATCCGACGAAGAGGAGGGGGATGTCGGCGATGGCCACTTCTGGTTCAGGGCGGCTTGTCCAGGCGACGTAGTCTTGCGGCCAGGTGATGTTGTGTTTCTTGCCGTTCAATTCTAATTGGGCAGTGCTTTCGGATTGGATGCCGACGAGTGGGACTTTTTGCGTCCAGGTTCCATTGGGGTTGCCGGGATGGAGGCCGAGGCGTTTGAATTGTTCGATGAGATATTGCACGGTCAAATCTTCTCCGCGGCCACCGGGGGCGCGGCCTTCGTAGTCGTCTGAGGCGAGGGTTTCGATGTGGGCGAGGAGTTTTTCGCTGGTGATGCTGTCCAACGCTGTGCGGAGGTTTTCGTGCAGGGGCGCTTGGGCGAGCAGCGAATGGGCGCTGAGGCAAGCGGCCCCTGCCAACGCGCAGGCGGTTGTTTTTGCGGACGGTGGCCGTCGAAAGAGCGGCGTTGTCGGAGAGTTTATTTTCACAGCACCGAGATGAAATCAAAGGGCGGCGTTTGGCAAGGTTTTTTTCTTCGAGCGGGGGCAGCGTGTTGTCCGGCAAGTCTGCGGTTGAATGGTCGGTGTGTTGTCGGCAAAATCTCCGGATGTCAAAGCGGCGAATTTTGAGCATTTCTGTGGTGGGCAATGATCGCACCGGGGCAGTTGCAGCGACGACCAAGTTTCTGTTCGAGATGGGCGCCAACATTGAGGCGTTGGAGGAGCAGGTTACACGCGGGCATTTCAGTATGGCCGTTCAAGCGTCTTGGGAGGAAGCAGAGTGGGCGTTGGCGCCTGTGAGGGAGGGGTTGCGGCGGTTGGCGGATGATCTCGGAATGGTCATCCGCGTCAAGCCGCATCTGTCCGGGGGAATGCAACGGTTCGCGATTTTCGTTTCAAAGGAGGAGCATGTATTATGCGGGCTTTTGGATGCGACGGCGAAGAAGCAAATCAAAGCATTGCCGGCGGTGGTGGTTTCCAATCACGGCGAACTCTACTCCCTCGCGCGGCAGTCCCAGATTCCGTTCCGTCGGATTGACTGGGCTAAACGTCGGGAAGCTGAAGTGAAGGCGTTGCAGCTTTTGGAGGATTTTGAGGTAGATTTTGTGGTTTTGGCGCGGTTTATGAAGATTCTCTCGCCGCAGTTTGTTTGGCATTTTAAAAACAAAATTATCAACATCCATCCGTCGCTGCTGCCGAGTTTTCCTGGGCCATATGCCTACCGCCAGGCTTGGGAGCATGGGGTCAAGATAACGGGAGTGAGCGCTCACTTTGTGAATATGCATCTGGACGAAGGGCCGATCATCGCGCAAAGCAGCTTCAGTGTGAAACGGGGGATGACGCTGCAGGACATTGTCCGCAAGGGGCAGGAATTGGAAACCAAAATCTTGATCAAGGCGGTGAAGTTGTATTTGAGCCGGCGGCTGGATGTGCATTGGGGAACGGTTAAGGAAGTTTAAAGGCTTGCAGTGAAAGGCGTCCCGCCGCTGTGGCTGCCCCCGGCAAACCTTCTGACAAGCGCGGCAGGGAAGCGCGCTTCGGCTATTGCCGCAGTATCGTATTAGTTGGGTACTGCGCTTTATTGCTGGCTTGACACTGGCGAGCAGAGTTTTTAGTCTCCCGCTCTTTCGGTTCGGCAGAGCGGCAAATTTCCCGTTCGGGTTTCAAGGGTTTTTCCCAGATTTCCGCAGCCTGGCCGGTTGGTTTTTTGGATATGAATAAAGGCAAAATAGTGCAGGTGATCGGGCCGGTGGTGGATGTTGAATTTACTGAGGCGGTGCCGGCGATCTATAATGCGTTGCATGTGGATTACACTCTTGAGGAGCAGCCGGTGAAGCTCGTCCTGGAGGTTCAGCAGCATCTTGGTGACCGTTGGGTGCGGGCGGTGGCGATGTCTTCGACCGAGGGGTTGAAGCGGGGGTTTGAAGTCAGCGACACTGGTGAGCCCATTTCCATGCCTGTTGGCGAAGGGGTCATGGGCCGGGTGTTTGATGTGACGGGGCAGACGGTGGATGAGCGGGGGCCGGTGCAGGCGGAGGCGTTCAACCCGATTCACCGGCCGGCGCCCTCATTGATGGATCAGGCGACTTCGCCGCAGATATTGACCACAGGCATTAAGGTGATTGATTTGATCTGCCCCTTCCTCAAAGGCGGCAAAGTGGGCGCTTTCGGTGGCGCCGGCGTGGGCAAGACGGTGGTTATCATGGAGCTAATCAACAATATCGCCAAACTCCACGGCGGCGTGTCGGTGTTTGCCGGCGTGGGCGAACGCACGCGCGAGGGGAATGATCTCTACACGGAAATGTCCGATGCCGGCGTGATTGACCAGAAAAACCTCGGCAATTCCAAAATTGCTTTGGTCTATGGGCAAATGAACGAGCCGCCGGGCGCACGTCTCCGCGTGGCGCTGTCGGGCTTGGCGATTACCGAATATTTCCGTGATGAGAAAAACCAGGACGTGCTGCTCTTTGTCGATAACATCTTCCGCTTCTCCCAAGCCGGCTCCGAAGTCTCCGCCTTGCTGGGCCGCACGCCGAGCGCCGTGGGCTATCAGCCAACATTGGCGGCCGAAATGGGCGATTTACAGGAGCGCATCACCTCAACTCAAAAAGGCTCTATTACCTCTTTTCAGGCGGTTTATGTGCCGGCGGATGATTTGACTGACCCGGCGCCGGCGACCACTTTTGCCCATTTGGACGCGACGATTGTTTTGGAGCGATCCATTGCCGAGCTGGGCATTTACCCGGCTGTAGACCCGCTGGCCTCGAATTCGCGAGCGTTGACGGCGGAAATCGTTGGGGAAGAGCATTACGAAGTCGCCCGCGGCGTGCAGAAAGTGCTCCAGCGCTACAAGGATTTGCAGGACATCATCGCCATTTTGGGAATGGACGAGCTGTCGCCGGAAGACAAGCTGACGGTGTTCCGCGCGCGCAAGATTCAGCGCTTCCTCAGCCAGCCCTTCACCGTGGCTGAGGTCTTCACCGGCTATCCCGGCAAACAAGTGGAGGTGGCGGATACTGTTCGAGGCTTCAAGGAAATCCTCGAAGGCAAACACGACACAGTGCAGGAAGTGAACTTCTACATGAAGGGCAAGATCGAAGAAATTCACGAGGAACGCGACTGAGCCCGCAGCAGCGCATTCTCCGGGAAAATCGACCGGCAAGTTAGCAATGGCCAAGACGCTTCGACTCGAAATCGTCACTCCGGAAGCGAAAATCTACTCGGAGGAAGTGGGTGTGGTGAACCTTCCGGGGTTGGAAGGCGACTTGGGCGTTTATCCCAACCATATGCCATTGATGACTCAGATTGTCGCCGGGGAAATCGGCGTGATTCGAAACGGCGAACCGCAATTTCTGGCTGTCGGCGCCGGGTTTGTGGAGATAATCGGAGACCGCGTATCGGTGATGACCGATATGGCTGTTCAGTCAGACAACATCGACGAGCAAGCCGCCGAAGAAGCGCGACAGCGGGCTGAAAAACGTCTGCAAGAAAAATTGTCAGACGAAGAGATGGCTTCGGCGAAGGTCGCGCTGATGCACTCGTTGACGCAGCTAAAAGTCAAGCGGCGAAAATCTCGCTAACTGCCGCTCCGCAGGCCTCGCCCGCTTCCCGTCCTGCTGTCAGTTTTCCTTTCGGCGGTGCATCAGGCAGGAGAACCCACCATAGGCCATTCGGGAGCATTCCAGAATCGATTCGACTTTTTTGCCGAGTTCTTTCATTCGCGGGTCGGCCATGATGGTTTTGCTGATTTGGTCTCGCGCTTCGCGGGAGGGGAAGACGACGTAGGCGAAGACGACGGTTTCGTCCTCAGCCGCGTTGATGAGCCGCGGGAAGGGGATGAATTGTTCTGCGCTGAAGTCGTCGCCGACGCATTCGCAGTATTCGAGGGCGCCGTGAGATATCAAGATTTCGGCAGCTGCAGCCGCAAGTTCGCGGTAGGCGGCAATGTGTTTTTTCCGCAGGGGGAGGACGAAGCCGTCGACGTATCGGGGTTCCATGTTCGCGTTGGGTTCGGGTTTGTTCATCAGTTCAAAAATGGCGGAGAGAGCGGGATTCGAACCCGCGGTACATTTTGACAACGTACGACGGTTTAGCAAACCGTTGCTTTCGACCACTCAGCCATCTCTCCGCTGCAAGGGGACGAGTGAAAGGGGTTTTGCGGTTGGAGGCAAGGAAATTTTGCGGGCGGCGGTTAAATGTAGAGGGCGGTGCGGAGGTCGTGGAGCATCACGCTGAGGTGGCCGTGGCGTTTTGCGGGTTCGGTTTCGAGGCTTTTGAGGATGGTGTTTTCGACGTTGGGCGGGATGGCGGGGTTGAGTTGTCGCGGGGGGATGAAGTCGATGTTGCGGTTGATTTGTTTTTTGAGGATTTCGGCAGGGCTGGCGCCGGAGAAGGGTTTTTGTCTGGTGAGGGCTTCGTAGAGAGAGACACCGTAGGCGAAGATGTCGGCGCGGTGGTCGAGGGGTTTGCGTTGGAGTTGTTCGGGGGACATGTAGGCGGGGGTGCCGGGATTTTTGTCAAGTTTGAAGGCACGGTCGCGGCGGGGTTGGGCGAGGTCGAAGTCGATGAGGTGGACATTCCAGTTGGCGGAGACGAGGACGTTTTCGGGTTTGAAGTCGAGGTGCAGGTAGCCGCAGTCGTGGACGTGTTCGAGGGCTTCTCCCATGTCGATGAGGATGTTGCCGATGTAGCGGCTCAGTTCTTCTGCGGGGTTGGCGATGTGTTCTTTGAGGTTGGCGCCTTCGATGTATTCCATGGCCATGAAGGGGATGCCGCCGATTTTTCCGTGTTCGAGGTAGCGGATGATGTAGTTGTGTTCATGCACGTCGGCCAAGGTTTGGCATCCGGTGAGGAAGCGTTTTTTGGCGGTGCTGTCGCGCCGGAGTTGAGGCAGGAGTTTGCGGACGGCGACGGTTTGGCCGTCTTTGGTGGCTTGCCAAAGGTCGGCCATGCCTCCTGTGTTGATGCGTTCGAGGAGGCGGTAGGGGCCAAAGGCGCCGGGCTGGTGTTCGTCTGCGGTTGCGTTTTTTTTGGAGAAGATGTTTAACATTTCACCGGGACGGTTAGGGTAGGGAAGTGGACGGGGGATTGCGATAGTATTTTGCGGTTGAGGCGGATGGATGTCGGCGGTTGGGATGGAAAGGTTGGGGCGGGTTTTGCGGCGTTGTGCGGCGGCGGGGCTGTCATTGTTGTTTCCCGAAGTATGCCAGTTCTGCCGCGCTTGCGCGGCGGGGCCGGATGAAGGGTTTGTTTGCGCTGCTTGCCGGGGGCGGTTTCGTTGGGTGCGGCATCCTTTTTGCGATCGGTGCGGTTTGCCTTTTGAGGGGGAGGTGTTGTCGGCGTTTCAGTGCGGCAATTGCGCGGGGAGGGATTATGCGTTTCGGGCGGCTCGGTCTGCTGTTGTGGTCGATGATTTCGCTTTGGAGGTGATTCATGGCTACAAGTATTACGGGGCGGTGTGGCTTGAAGATGTTTTGACGGATTTGCTTTGGGAACAGTTGGGGGTGTTGGGTTTGCGGACGGAGTGGGATTTGGTGGTGCCAGTTCCTTTGCATTCGACTCGGTTGCGGGAGCGGGAGTTTAACCAGGCGGCAGGGATTGGAAAGGCGCTGGCCGAGCGGCTGGGCGTTCCTGTGGCGGCAGCATTGAAAAGAGTTGCGCCTACGAAATCTCAAACTAAGTTGACACGTCAGGAGCGGTTGGAAAATGTGCGCGGCGCTTTTGCTGCCGGGAAACGGATGCAGATTCAAGGCAAGCGGGTCATGGTTGTGGACGATGTTTTTACCACTGGCGCGACGGCGGATGAGTGCGCGCGGGTTTTGAAGAGCTTTGGCGCCGGCGAGGTTTGGATTTGCACCGCGGCCAGAACTCCCATGAAACGCCAATGAAAAAAGAGCAGCAGACCGAAGGCATGTTATTTCCGGCGAAAGTGGGCGTTGCCGACGGCAAAGAGCCGGGAGTTACGCCCCCGTCTCAGTCGGGAGAGACGCAGTTATATCGGAAGCCGGTCGACTCTAAACCCCGCAAACGCGCTATCCCGGAAGGGCTTTGGACGAAGTGCCGCGGCTGCGGCGAGCTCCTCTTCGACAAGGATTTGGACGCGAACCTCAAAGTGTGTGGGAACTGCGGCCACCATTTTCCCCTGAGCGCCGGCGAGCGGATTCGCTCCATCGTCGAGCCGGACACCTTCGAGGAAATGGACGCGGATATGACCAGCCTCGACATCCTCGAATTTCCCGATTACCCCGAAAAGCTGGAGGCGAATCGGAAAAAAACCGGGCTGAAAGATGCGGCCATCACTGGCTTGGGCCTGTTGGGCGCTCATCGAATTGCGCTGGGCGTGATGGATTTTTCCTTCAACGGCGGGTCGATGGGTTCGGTCGTCGGCGAGAAACTCACCCGCCTCATCGAGCGCGGCACACGGGAGCGGCTTCCCGTCATCATCTTTTCCAGCAGCGGTGGGGCGCGCATGTATGAGGGGATGTTCAGCTTGATGCAGATGGCCAAAACCTGCGGCGCCTTAGCCTATCATGCCCAAGAGCGGCTGGCCTTCATCAGCGTTTTGACTGATCCCACAATGGCCGGCGTGATGGCGAGTTTTGCCAGCGTGGGCGATTTAATCGTGGCCGAACCGAGGGCGCGAATCGGTTTCGCCGGCCCCAGAGTCATTCGCGACACCACGCAATCGGACTTGCCCGCCGGCTTCCAAACAGCCGAGTTTCTCCAGGAACGCGGTTTGCTTGACGCCATCGTGCCGCGCCAAGCGATGAAGGAGCGTTTGAAGGATTACCTCGGCTTTATCGGGAGCCGCAACTTGATGCCGCCTGCCTAATGCCTTTTTCATTCGGCAAACTGCGATTTGAACCTGACAGGGAGGGGCGGGTGTTTTAAGTTCAGGCGCCGTTGCCGGAATCGATCGGCATTCTGTCCGGTTTTTCAATCTCTTTTGTTTTGTGTCGAGCGGTTCAGTTGGCAGTTTTTGAAATGAACATTCTCTTGGCGCATAATTCGTTGAACGATTCAACTTCGGTGTCGGGCGTGCTCAAGCATTATGCGCTGGTGGCCAGGGAGTGGATTGCTTGCGGGCATCCGACAGATTTTCTAGTCGCCTCCGCTGGTTTTCCACAGTTGATGGATTTATGCCCGGAGGCCGGGCGAGTGAGCAGTGATCAGTTCTTCAATGCCTCTTCTTATTTGGATCAGACATGGCGATATTTTCCCGCTTACGGCTGGCGCTTGTTAAACTCCCATCTGCTGCGGTTGCCAAGGCGGTATGATGCGGTGTATGCTTCGAATTTTGTAATCTTCGATGTGTATGCGGCTCGCGTCATTGCCCGGCGACAACGGGCGGCTTTGGTGGTGAAGTTGCAGCATGTACTTCATTCGCAACCGAAGCGGGGGAGTCTCTTTGACTGGCTGTTCTTGCGGACGGAGCGATGGGCCGCCCGCTTGGCAAATCGACACGCCGATTTGGTGATGTGTCTTTCCGATGTGGTGGGGACGGATTACCGAAACTTGGAGCGCGATCTCGGTCTCGAACCTTCAGAAGTAGCTCAGGTGGGATGCGGACTGGATTTTTCCGAGATGGACGCGATGCCGGAGACGGAAAAGCGATACGAGGTGGTATTCCTCAGCCGGATGCACGAACAGAAGGGAGTGTTGGAATTGCCGGAAGTTTGGGCGCGGGTAATTGTGGCGGAACCTGCGGCGCTTTTGGCGGTGATCGGAGAAGGGCCGCACCGGGCCAAAACGCAACGCTTGTTTGAGGAAAAAGGCTTGGGCGGCAACGTTGTTTTCGCCGGCGGCGTGCCGGAAAAGCAGAAGAATGCTCTGCTGGCCGCTTCCAAAATCGGGCTGAGCCTCTCATATGAAGAAGGCTGGGGATTGTCTGTTACGGAGTATCTCGCCGCCGGGCTGCCGGTGGTGGCATATGATTTGCCGGTTTTCCGCAGCATTTTTCCGCAACAATTGGAGTTGGTGAAGCTGGGAGACAGGGCAGCGGCGGCGAGTCGATTAATCACCTGGATCCGAAACCCCGCCCGGCAACGAGAAATCGGTGAACAGGGGCGGCGCTTTGTTCGACGCTTTGACTACCGCGCAGTCGCCCGGAAGGAGCTTGACCTCATGGAGCAGGCGGTTGCAGCAAGAAAATCTCGACAAAATCGTGAGACAGGTTGATTTTATTTTCCTTTCGCATAGACTCCTCCTCTCCGTCTGACGGCATTCTCCTCTTGAAACTCCAAAAGCGGCGCCACCGGGCAATCATTGAATATGAAACTTGAGAATTCGGTTATTTTAATTACTGGGGGAACAGGCTCTTTCGGATTTCATATCGCGCGACGTTTGTTGCAGAAAAACCCGTCTCAAATTCGCATCTTCAGTCGAGATGAAAAAAAGCAATGGGAAATGCAGCGGTTCTATCCGCAATTCCGATACTATGTTGGCGATGTGCGGGATGCTTTGCAGATCAACCGCGCAATGGAAAGTGTAGATTTCGTTTTTCACGCCGCCGCATTAAAGCAGGTGCCTTCGTGTGAGCAATTTCCTTTTGAAGCGGTGAAGACAAATGTCATCGGCTCTCAAAATGCCTGTGAAGCCGCGCGGGCAAATCGAGTAAAAACATTTGTGTCTTTAAGCACTGACAAATCCGTCAAGGCCGTCAATGCTATGGGAATGAGTAAGGCCATGATGGAAAAAATTGTCTGCAGCCAAAATCAGTTTGAAAACACGACTACGTTCTGCTGTGTGCGCTACGGCAATGTTATGGGAAGCCGGGGTTCAGTCATCCCCCTATTCAAACAGCAAATCCAAAAAAACGAGCCGCTAACAATAACAATTCCCGAAATGACCCGCTTTTTGATGACTTTAGACAATTCGGTAGACCTTGTCCTTCATGCAATGACCAAAGCGCAGGGTGGCGAGGTGTTTGTCCGCAAATCTCCGGCATGTACTGTTATGCAATTGGCAAAGGCCATGCGGCTTTTGTTTAGCCCACAAAAAGAAGCGCACCCCATCAAAACTGTCGGAATTCGGCCGGGCGAAAAAATTCACGAGATCCTCGTGAACGAATACGAGATGTGTCGAGTAACCGAAGAGTCGGAATACTTTGTCATTCACCCCGAATATCGCAAGCTCAAAATC
The DNA here is from genome assembly GCA_965214825.1 of uncultured Pedosphaera sp. Lineage (GTDB taxonomy): Bacteria > Verrucomicrobiota > Verrucomicrobiia > Limisphaerales > AAA164-E04 > UBA2970. The sequence goes on along the minus strand of OZ243981.1, from coordinate 2,759,486 downwards.
GATCCTCGCCGCATGGGCGATGAATATACCTCGAACAACACACAACAATTAAACACAATTGAAGAGGTTATAGACAAACTGAAGGAGATAGATATGGAAGATTATGGCTGAAGAATTGCAACATTACAAAATTATAGATCATTGTCGGGGATGCTGGGGGATAGATACTTTTGATCCAGTGCTTGAGATGTCTGCGATGCCTTTAGCGGGTTCATTTTGCAATACAAGGGAAGAGGCGTTGAGAGACTTTAAATTTCCATTATCTTGGTTATATTGCTGTCGATGCGGTTTGGTGCAAGTGGGAGAAGATGTATCTGGCAAGGATTTGTTTAAGAAGTATAATTATGCGTCTTCTTCGGTGCCGGGGCTTGTGCGTCATTTTGAAGAGTATGCAAGTTATCTTATTTCTCGATATGGAAAAGGTTCATCTATAAAACTGCTTGAGATTGGATGTAATGATGGTGTTTTGTTGAATCGGCTACCGGATAGTTGGACATTGGTGGGTGTTGATCCCAGTGATGTGGCGAAAGATGCTGCTATTAACGCGAAATATAATCTAGCAAATTCTCCTTTCACAGCGGCATTAGTTGAAGAGAAGCGATGGGTAGAGAGTTGGAATGTTGTTACAGGTTCAAATTGTTTTGCACATCTTTCTGATCTTGGGGAAGTATTTGCAGGGGTTGCACTGGCATTGAAAGCAGATGGATGGTTTTGGGTTGAAGTGCATGATTTGGAGGCGCTTTTGGATGGTTATCAATGGGATACCATCTACCATGAACATAAAGTTGAGTGGAGTGTGGATTCTTTAAAATACTGTTTGTCGAAGCACGGTTTTAAGTTGCGGGAAATGCGGCGTTTGCCTTTGCACGGGGGGATTATACGATGTGGATTTCAAAAGACAGGAATTGCTGAGGAAATTCGAGGTTTCAAAGGTCGGTATTTGATAGACTTGAAAAAATTGCGTGAGGCATATATGAACCGCTATCAAACTCATGCGGCCAGGGAACTTATAGAATCACAAGAAAAAAGACTGCCAATTGCCGCTTACGGCGCATCTGGCAGAGCTAATGTTTATTTAAATCAAATGCCTGAACTAAATTTTTCTTATATTATAGATGAAGCGCCATTGCGGAAGAACAAGTTTGTTCCGGGTGTGGGTGTTCCGATTGTAGATCGCTCAGCACTGTGCGAAAAGCCGCCTGCGAAAATGCTGATTACAGCCTGGAACTATAAAGATGATATTGTAAAGAAAAATCCCGAATTTAAAGGAAAATGGCTCACCGCTTTTTCGGTGGTATGATGCGTGTCTGTGTGCTCGGCCATCGCGGGATGTTGGGGCATGTGGTCTGCCGCTATCTGAAGGAAGCTGGCCACAAAGTGTTGACACTGGATGGGCGTTTTGAGGCGAGCCATTCCGGAGCATTTGTAGCCAAGATCAACGACTTAGACGTCCAATGGTGTGTCAATTGCATCGGGATTTTGAAAAGAGGGGAAGTTTCGCCGTCTCTCATGGATTCCGTGAATCATTGTTTGCCTGCGGAATGTTCCCGGAAGTTGCTTCCCTGCTGCGGTTTGATTCATGCCAGCAGCGACGGAGTTTTTTCTGCGTCGTCAAGTGCATGTTATTGGGATTCGCCGCTGAATGCTGCTGATGATTACGGAGTGTCGAAAGGTTTGGCGGAGACAGCTTTGCAGCGGGAGAATGACTTTATCATCCGTTGTTCCATTGTCGGCCCGGAACAGGGAACGCAGCGCAGTTTACTCGCTTGGCTGGAAGCGCAAAGGGGAGAAGTTCCCGGTTATACCAATCGGATGTGGAATGGTGTGACTACGTTGGAATGGGCGAAGTGTTGCGATTCGATCTTGCGCGGGGTTGACGGGGCGGAGGGACGCATCGTTCAACTGGCTTCGATGCCGCCTGTGAGCAAGCGCGACCTTTTGCAGACGATGGCGGATTGTTGGGGATGGAATGTTTCTGTGCGGCCTGTGGAGGCAGACTTGGCGGTGAGCCGTTATATGGTTCCTAATGTGCCTGCTGTTCCCATTCGAACTCTGCTGGCGGAGTTGAAGACCTGGTATTAAGGAAAACACGCTCCGAGGCCGTTTTTTTAGAGAACAGCCTTTTGACTGTTTGAAAAAAAATCGCAATAAGCAGTTACTGGCTTTTTTCGCCTTGTCCAGCATAAAGGTCGGGCAGACATTCTTGTCTGCCCGCAGGCTGAGAGCCTGCGCTACTCCCGCTAAGCCTATAAATGCTTATTGCGAAAAAAATTGTTGCCAAGAATTCTTTTGTCCGGTAAAAGGGCAGCGACCATGAGCAGCGACGGGGCGTCATTTGTTTTTCGGGCCGGGGTTTCGGCTGGAAGCGTCTGTCCAATTGAGCGCTAAATACAAGTATCATGTCAACAAACCGCAATTCTTTGGATGACGGCGGCGTGTCGCGGCGCGGCTTTCTAAAAGGGCTGGGAGCTGGGACGGTCGCGACGGGGGTTCTTTCCGAGACCAGTCTGCATGAGACGGTCGCCGCGCAGCCAGGCGTCAAAGGATCGGGAGAGACGGCCATTGTTCTCAAGGTCAACGGGCGGTACAGGCAATTGAATGTGGAGCCACGGGTGACGCTTTTGGACGCTTTGCGAAACCGCCTAGATTTGACCGGGGCAAAGAAAGTTTGCGACCAAGGCACCTGCGGGGCTTGCACGGTGTTGGTGGACGAGGACCCGGTGTATGCGTGTTCGTTGCTGGCCATTGAGGCGCAGGGGCGAGAGATTACGACTATTGAAGGTCTGAGCGTTCCCGACCGGATGAATGCTGTTCAACAGGCTTTTGTCGAGAGAGATGCCCAGCAATGCGGATTCTGCACTCCCGGTTTTGTAACTGCTTGCACCGCGTTCGTGCGCGACAACCCCGGCGCTTCTGCAGAAGAAGCCGCCGCCGGGCTGGGCGGAAACCTTTGCCGTTGCGGGACTTACGCCGGCATTGTTCTTGCTGCTGCGGATGCGGCCAAAAAGAAAGGAGATGCCTGATGACTGAAATTGCATGGCCCAAACCGGGCAAGAGAACCGTCATCGGTTCGAGAATCTCTCGTGCCGATGGCCCAGCCAAGGCCACTGGCGCGGCCAGATACTCCTACGATGTGAACCGGCCGGAGATGCTGTGGGGCAAGCTCGTTACTTCCCCTCGAGCCCGCGCCAAGCTCATTAAGGTGGACACTGCTACTGCCGCCGCCTTGCCCGGCGTGAAGGCCGTTTGGGTGGACGAAGAAATGCTCGGCGAGGAACTCCGTTATGCCGGCCAGGTCATCGCTGCCGTCGCTGCGGAGACCGAGGAAATCGCCGTCGAAGCGGCCGAAAAAATTCAGCAGCGGTTGACTCTGAAAAAACTCAACCATCAAGTGGACGATAGCGATCCCGCCCTCAGCACAGGCCGCCCATCGAACAAAGCTGTAGGCAATCTGGAGGAAGGTTTTGCCGAAGCTGCCGTGGTCGTCGAAGGGAATTACGGCCTTCCGGTTATCACCCATTGCTGTTTGGAACCGCACGGCCAAGTCACCGAAATCCGGGATGGGGAGCTTTTCGTTTGGCCTTCGACACAAAATGTTTCTCGTTACAGCAACCAGTTTGGAGATGAGATCGACATTCCGCAGAACAAAATCCATGTTGACACTCAATACATGGGCGGCGGTTTTGGCTCGAAGTTCAACATAGACAAATGGGGCGTCATCGGCGCTCAACTCTCTCAGAAAACCGGGCGGCCGATGAAAATTATGCTTGACCGGCGAGAAGAACTGATGATCGGCGGCAACCGCCCCTCCGGCTTTGCCAAAGTCAAAGTGGGCCTTCGGCAAGACGGGAGCCTTGTGGCGGTGGATGCTGAAGTTTGGGGCTCCGGCGGCTTGGGCGGTTTCCGCGCTCCGCCAGTGCCATATGTTTTCACCAAAACGCCTCACACGCGATTGACAGGGAAAGGGATTCGCACCAACCGCGGCGGCGCTCGCGCATGGAGGGCACCGAACCATCCCCAGGGCTGCCTGATCACTATGGCTGCTTTGGACGACGCGGCAGCGGCACTCGGCATGGATTCTCTGGAATTCTTTATGAAAAACGCGGCGCTCACCGACCGCCCCGAAATCTACCGCGAAGAGCTTCAGATTGCGGCCAATCTCATCGACTACCGCCGGAAAGCCCACGTTCGCGGTGCCGGCAGCGTCGGGCCGGTCAAGCGCGGCCTAGGAATTGCCATCCACACTTGGGGTGGACGCGGCCATCCTTCCGAATGCGATGTCGCCATTCATTCTGACGGGTCCGTCGAAGCAAAAATCGGCAGCCAAGACTTGGGCACCGGCACGCGGACTTGCGTCGGTATGGTGGTTGCGGAAACGTTGGGTCTTCCATATGAGGCCGTTACGGTGCATTTGGGGCGAAACAGCTACCCTCCCTCTGGCGCTTCCGGCGGCAGCACCACAATCGGCGGCATTTCCGTTTCTTCCAGACGGGCCGCTGCCGAAGCGCTCAACGAACTGCTCGCCGCAGTGGCCGAACGGCTGGGAACACCCGTCGAGAAACTAAAAGCCGCCGGCGGGCGCATCCATCCAACAGACCCGCCGGGCGAGGGAGTGTCCTGGAAAGAAGCCTGCTCCATGCTGGGGCCGAATTCGATTGTCAAACGCGGCATCAACCGCTCCGGCGAATCGCAGCAAGAAGGGCTCATCAGCTCCGGAGTGGGCGGCGTGCAGATCGCCGATGTCTCGGTGGACATTGAGACGGGCGTCGTCACCATGAACGAAATGGTGGCCGTTCAGGATTGCGGACTCATCGTCAACATGAAACTGGCCGAAAGCCAGGTTTACGGCGCCCTGATCATGGGCATCACCTACGCCCTCTACGAAGAATCCATTTATGATTCCAAGACCGGCATCATGTTGAATCCGGACATGGAATTTTACCGTCTAGCCGGCATTCGGGACGTCGGCCGGCTCAAAGTGCATATGATGACCGGGCGAGGCTACGACGAACGGGGCATTATTGGTTTGGGCGAACCCCCGGTCATTTCGCCCGGCGCCGCCATCTCCAACGCCGTCGCCAATGCCTGCGGCGTGCGTGTCTCCCATCTACCTTTGACTCCAGACCGCGTCTTGACCGCCCTTCAGAAAGGAGGAAACATCGCATGAACTCATTTGAATACGCAGCGCCTTCCGAATTAAAAGAGGCGGCTTCACTCCTCGGCGCCCGTTGGGGAGAAACAGAAATTCTCGCTGGCGGAACCGACTTAATTACGGCACTCAAGCAGGGGATCACAAAACCAAAACGGCTCGTCAGTTTGCGGAACATTCCTGAACTGCGGCGCATCCAAGTCAAAAAGAAAAGCCTCAGAATCGGCGCAATGGTGCCCCTTGCCGAGCTGGCCGCCAATGCTGTTGTGCAAGAGGAATTTCCGGCCTTGACCGCAGCAATCCAGGGCATCGGCTCCGCGCAAATCATCAACGCCGGCACTGCGGGCGGCGATCTCTGCCAGCGCCCTCGATGCTGGTATTTTCGCGGCGGATTCGGCTTGCTGGCTGAGGAGAACGGGCAATCTTTAGCACGCGATGGAGACAACCGTTACCATGCAATCTTCGGCAACGCTGGACGGGCGCTCTTCGTCAGTGCCTCCAGCCTGGCGCCGGCGCTCATCGCCCTTCAAACGGAAATCGAAGTCACGGGAACGGCTGGTAAACGCCGCATCCATGCCCGCAAATTATTCCAAACGCCCGCCGGTGGCGAAGAGCGCGAAGTGGCTTTGCAGGCGAATGAGATCGTAACGGCGATCGAAATTCCCCGGAAAAACATGCGCAACGCCGCTTATGAAGTCCGACATCGCCGTGGTTTGGATTGGCCTTATGTCGCTGCGGCTGTCGCCTTTGAATGGAAAGCCGGCATCGCTCACGATGCGGCCGTAGTTCTCGGCCATGTTGCCCCAACGCCTTGGCCGGCCGCGGAAGCCTCCAATCTCCTCAATGGCGGGCGCATTACCGAAGAACTGGCTGCGGCCGCCGGCCAAGCGGCTGTTTGGAGAGCCACGCCGCTCAGCAGAAACGGCTACAAAGTGCAGATGGTGCAAACAGCCGTCAAACGAGCCGTCTTGGCCGCCGTTGCTTGAAAACTTGAATAGCAGTCGATGAGTGAACACGCCAACAAATCCGGTTTTGTCATTCCCTGCCGCTATTTGCGGAGCGATACGATGTTTTACGGGGCAGACGGCGGGTCGCTGGAAGGTTCGGCGGACGGCGTGTTTTGGTGCGAAAAAACCCGTGAAACATTTGGACCGGACGGCGAAGGCACGGGGAAAAAGGATTGCCGGGCGGAACGTTCCTGTTATGTTTCCTATTGACCGGCATGCGAAATGGCCTTTGCGGGCATCTGTCCGCCGAAGTATTGATTTGGCAAAAACATCTGAGAAATGAAACCGATGAAAAATATACCGCTCCTGATAATGGCAACCGCTCTTCTTGCGATTGCTTCAACGAACGCGCAAACGATCACCGGGAATTACCTGGAAGTTCGATCCTGCGATATTTACACTGGCTCTTGCTTCGCCAACGCGGAAATGGGACTTGCCGGCAAAGAAGGCATGATGGTTTGGTCCATCCGTCAAGGCAAATGGGATGACGTGCGTTTGGATGGCCTCACCGTCATCGCCGTGGTCGCAACAGACGCCACCTTGAGCGACCTGCGTTATGAACCGCAAAGCGGCAAAGCCGTGATCATCGTCGATGCCGCCGCCAACCGCGAACAACAAGCCGCCTTGAAGAGCTTCGCCTGCGCCATGGCGGGCCGCCTGATTCAAGAAGTTGCCGAAGTGAAATCAACCGCCATTGAATCAAACCTCGGCCTCTGCAAAGAGGCCGGCTGCGCCAACATTCGCGCCGGCGATTTTATCAACATCAAAACCCGCTGCATCGGCAGTCAAGACCATCTCTGTGGCAATGAACGAACCTTTTACCCGCCCCTGACCGATGTCCGCGGCGCCCATCCTGTGGTTACGGAGTTGGCTAGTTACCGCGGGAGCGGCCTCAACCGAACTTGGCAGTTGACCGATTACCGCTCCGCATTCTTGGCCAAGTTTGCCTACTAAACAGGCGCCGGCAAATCAACAAGGGACAGAAGCCGCTGCGTTTTCCAACCGAAAACGCACACGCGAAATGACAACTCCTCAGCGAACTCTTTGCCTCAATCAATGATGATCCCCTTACGACATTTCTTTTGCTTGGCCGCATTCGCCTGTCTTGCGGCTGTCGCCGAACCCTTCGTCATCAAATCCATTCAGAAAGAACCGCCCGACAGTTTCAGCGAATCGGTCAGAGCGAAATTGACAAACACAGTCATTCAAGTGATTCACGGCGGCAAAACGGTCTATGAAATCTGGCTGTGCAAACAACTGCCGCTCAAGAGAACAGTAGATTCTCCGCTTCGCGCTCTGGATGCCGTTGGCCAAACAAGTCTGCTGGGAGCGGTTTCGGTGCTCACTGACGAGCGCGACTATCGCGACGACGAATTATATCACGGCGATTACACCATCCGCTTTGGTCTGCGCCCCGAAGACGGCAATCATTTGGGCACTTCCGAACACCTCTACTTCGCTGTTCTTGTCGCGGCAGAAAAAGATCGGGAACTGGGAAAAATCACCAAAGCCAAACAACTGTCAAAAGCCAGCAGCAAAAGCTCTCCCAACGAACATCCAGTTATCCTCAGCATTTATCCCGTAAATGCCGCGGAAATCCTTGCCCCCTCCCTCCACGAACCGGCGCCCGACCACAAAGCCCTGCGCTTGTCCATCCCCGCGAAAAAACACAATAATGCGGACGCTCCCCCCGTTGTCTTCGATCTCGTCATCAAAGGCACTGCGGACTTCTAACCGCGCAAAGCCGACAAATATCTTTGTCAACAAAACCTAAAAACTCCGAATTATGTCCATAGAAGCTTATCTAGCAGAGCCCTTTCAACATACACATGAAACTCGCATGTTTGATGGTATGGTGGCCCAACTGAATGGCAAGGCAAAAAACAACAACCAGCGGCAGGTGCTCATTGGCAATCTTTCCGTCAATGGCCGAGAGTTCGATGCGCTCTACATGCGCCGCAACACATTATGCGTCATCGACTTTAAAAACTACGGAGGATCGATCCGGTTTTCGGAAAACGGTCCCTGGTTTGCCGATGATATCGAAGTCAGAGGCGGAAATCAGGACAATCCATTCCGCCAGATTCGCACCAACAAATTTGGTCTGCTGGAGTGGTGTAAACGCCAATGCAATTCTATCGTGGATGATGATCGGCAGGTCCACTGGTATATTTCCGGTATGGTGATATTTCCCCAATCAATTCAATTTTATCAGCCGTTGCCATACAAAATCCGCCAATGGTTTTGTATCTGCGACCTTGAGAATTGTGTCTCTCCTTTACTAGACATGGGTTCGGAAAAGTTAAAATTTACTGACTCAGAGATTGCCAATTTTCTTAGATGCTTCGGTATTAGCGAAGCGATGGTCTACAATGGTAAAGTTTTTCCAAAACCTCAAAGACGTCCCGTGCCTGTGACATATACTACATTCAAGTTGCTCTATCACGATCGGACGGGGTTTCGCGAATCATTGCAACAGTTGCGGAACAAGGGTGGGGTGTTCCAGCAAGCCTACGCTAGATTGCTTCAAGCAATCGAAGCTGCACGACAGCATGGTGTGGACTCTTTTTACGAAATGCAATTCGACGAAGTGTCGCAGGTGAAAAATTGTATTTCCTATCATCTGAATCATATCTGCCGTCTGGCAGTGATCCGGCAACAGAACCTGATTGTTCTGGGTTGCATTGGAACCTCCGAAGATGTGATTCGATGGGCAAACGCTCACAAAGGCATGACTATTGTCGTTGATGTGAATGGACGAATTGTGCCCACCGTCTGTGGAGACGACACGCGTTCGCCAGAAATACCGCCCGCATCGCCGGAAGGGGATGATGAACAAACCTACTTTGGTGAAAACGGTATGTTGCCCGAACTGGATTTGGATGCCTTGGTCGAAAGTAAGTTGATTCGCCAAATTGGTGCTGCGACTTAATAACGGCTCCGAAGAACAGGACATAGAAGACACCCTGGGAGTAATCAGCGACTCCAATTTTAGGTCACTGTTTCGCGATCTGATTGCATGCCTACGGAAGAATAATTTGGAAGCTGCTCAAGAACGATTGCGTCTTCAGTCGGGGGAAGCAGGTCCGGCTTTGGATTTGGAGCTGTCCACAAAATTCGCGATTCAATCGAACGCAAATTCGGATTGTTTGATTTCAGTGGACGAACTGTCATCTGATGATTTGGACCGGTTATTCAATCCGAAACGCTTTCATGAGTGGATACTGTTTTTACATCCCGATCAAAAGAAAATCGTCGAGGCAGATTATGATCGTCCCTTCATTTTCACCGGTGTGTCAGGCAGCGGTAAGACCTGTGTTCTAGTGCATCGCGCCCAACGGCTTGCGAAGAAGCATCCAGGCGAACAGATTGGAATTCTGACACTCAACCGCAGGTTGAGTCAGTTGATTCGCCGATTGGTGGATCAACTCTGCGGCACCGACGAAACAACCCGCAGTAAAATTGAAGTGATGGCAGTTTATGACTACTTTAAACGTCTCTACCTGCAACTGGGATGTGCTGATGAATACTTAAAACAATTACAAGTTGAGGCCGACAATGCCGGGCGAGGTGATTCCATGCGTGAGGTTTGCAAGAGACGAGCCACCCGAACCGTTGGAGAAAAAAAAGATCATTCCATATCGAATTCTGATTCCTCATCGATTGGTATTTGTGACAGCACCAAATGGGAGGAGTTTTGCAACAAACCTGATGTAAGGACTGAAATAAACCGTTTACAACCTTATCTCAACAAACATAACATAACAAATGTTACTGAATATGTGCGGGAAGAACTGGAACTTGTGTGGAGTGCCTTCTTGATGAAAAATCGTCGGGATGAGTATTTGAAAATGAAACGTGCCGGCCGGGCGGTTCCATTTCTACGAAAACATCGCGAACGGATTTTGCGTCTACTGATTCGGTTCGACGAAGAAGTGTTCTCTTTGACACAATCTCTTCTGCCGTTGCGTGAAAAAATCTGTGAACTTCCCGATAAATTTCGTTATCGCTGTTTGCTTGTCGACGAGTTTCAAGATCTCTCCACACTGAATTTGTCGCTGTTGCGCCGTGTGCCGATGAAAGTAGAGAACGGTCTTTTTCTTACTGGTGATCCAGTACAACGGATTACGGTTAGGCCAATGGAACTTGCGAGTGCCGGGCTAGATGGGAAATCTGTCAATCGAATGCACATCACAAAGAATTATCGCAACGGCCGGCAGATTCTTTCTTCAAGCGGCTTCTTTGCTGGCGAACGAATATGCAAAGCAAGCAAACAAACTTGGGATGAACATTGAGTGTCTCGACCCGGAATTGGCAGTGAGGCAAACCGCAAAACCACAGGTCTATCAGGCTAAGACGCTTGATCAGATTGCGCTGGCTTGGGAGCTTGCCAAGGAATGTTTGGATAGTCACACTCCTTGGTCAATCTGCATTGCTACGGCTTCTCCTGAAGAATTGAAGAGGCAAGATATTATTGCTGAAAAGCCGAAAGATTTTGAAGCGCAAGCTCGCCCATTGGGCGATGATTATCTTGAGTGCAAGGACTCCGTCTCAGTTGCTGCAATCAGCGATGTTAAAGGCTTTGAGTTCTCGCTGATAATCATCGTTGGATGCTCTGAAAAAGAGCTACCCCGTCCTGGCACTTGCAGTGGTGAAGCCTGGCGGGATGCGCTGCGGCTCTACGTGGCAATGACACGAGCTCGCGACCAGGTTTACTTGCTTTACGACAAGAAACCATCGCATCTGCTGGAATGTATGCGGGAAAAAGTGGTGTGGTTGGAAAAATAGCTTATCGCCAGACAGAAATTAATAAACGAAACGGTTGGCAATATGTATTAGCTGCCGGGCGTCCAAAGCGTCGGGCGGCCAGCGGCTTCATGATTTCGGATCGCTTTAACAGCGATATAAGGCGGTATATAATAACTGCGCTCCCTGAAGCTCCCCTTGGGCGCTGAGGCGACGGCGTGCGTGGGTTCTTTTATACTATTGATGGTAAAACCGCATGCGCAAAGGCCGCCAAGAATGGCTTCGAGTGTATGTAAAAACTCCTGTGTGCTAGCCTCCCGATGCTCCGAGCCGAAGACCAGCGGCAGCGGTCCCGAATGATAATAGGATTGCAGGGTTTGATAAAAGCCATCGGCGCCGGGGTAAGCGCTGGCTTGTAAACTAACAGGTTGTTTGTGTTGCGAAATGTAAATACCGCCTGCTTTGATAACTCGTGCCGCTTCTTGATAGACTGCCCGGATGTTCTCTATGTAGCAAGTGCTGACCGGTTGCAGGACGATGTCAAAAATCCCGCTGCCTAAGGCGCTGAGGTTGTTCATTGAGGTTTTGATTGTTTTCACGGTTACGTTTTCACGGCGAGCGATTTCCTTGTCCAGCGACAGCATGGCTTCGCTGAGGTCAACCACGGTGACGTCCGCTCCTTGCGCGGCGAAGACAGGCCCATGGCGACCGCCACCAGCCGCTAGGCAAAGCACTCGTTTCCCGGCGATCGGTTCGGGGATCCAACCGAAAGGGTTGATGACTTTCTCTGGATGTTGGAAGTCTGCACACCCGGCTGGTTGGGCGAAGCCGGAGCCGCGTTGAACGAGAGCGTCCCAGGCCCGTTGGTTATGTTGTTCGGCGGAAGTCATGGCTTGGGCGTTGATAGTATGGAATTGCTGGCTCCCGTCCAAGAGCGGGCGGCGCAATTTGAATGGCTGCTTTGGAGAATTTGCTGTTTCAAAACTTTCGAGACGGCCTTTATGATGCGGCCATGTCGTTGCAGGAACAGATGACGGAAATCGCTCGCCGGGCAAAGGCGGCGTCTCGATTTTTGGTGCGTCTTTCGGCGGAACAGCGCAATGCTTGCCTCCGAAGCATGGGGGAGGGGATTGACGCAGAGGGGGCGGCCATCCAGGCGGAGAACCAGAAGGATATGGAATTCGGCCGGCGGGCAAGGCTCTCCAACGCGCTGCTTGACCGGCTGAAGTTGACAGACAAACGAATTGCGGGAATGAGCCGGGGATTGCGGGAAGCGGCGGCTTTGCCGGACCCAATCGGCCGGGTTCTGGAGGAGCGTGTGCGGCCTAACGGACTCAAATTGCAGAAGGTTTCAACGCCCATCGGGGTGATTTTGATCATTTACGAATCCCGGCCGAATGTTACCACCGATGCCGCTGGGCTGTGTTTGAAGTCGGGAAACGCCGTCATTCTGCGCGGCGGCAAAGAAGCGGTTCACTCGAATCGGATTCTCGCCAAGGTAATGAGCGCTGCCGCGCGAAGGCAATGTCCCGATTTCCCTTCGGATGCTCTTCAAGTCATCCCAACTCCTGATCGCCAGGCGATTCCCGCCCTCCTTGCGTTGACCGAATACATTGACTTGTGCATGCCGCGAGGCGGAGAGGGATTGATCCGCGCCGTGGTGGAATGTTCCCGGATTCCGGTGATTAAACACTATAAAGGAATTTGCCATGTTTATGTGGACCGCGACGCCGATTTTGAGCAGGCTGCAGCGATTGTTCTCAACGCAAAAACCCAACGGCCAGGCGTCTGCAACGCCATCGAAACGCTCCTCATCGATGATCTCATCAAAAATGATTTCGGCCCTCGTATCCTCCAGGAGCTGTGGCAGCGGAGCGTGGAAATTCGCGGCGACGAAGCCCTCCGCCAGATTATGAATAGCCGGCCGCAGCCCAAAGGCGCCAAGTTGGAGCCGGCCTCCCAAGCCGATTGGAGTGCCGAATATTTGGATTTGATCCTTTCGGTCAAAATCGTTGACGGCGTTCAAGCGGCGATCGAACACATTAACACCTTTGGATCGGGAAATGCCGAGGCCATTGCCACCAGAAACGAAGGCACTGCCCGAAAGTTTATGAACGAAGTGGACGCTTCGGCTGTGTATTGGAACGCTTCCACTCGATTCACAGATGGCGGCGAGTTCGGCATGGGCGCGGAAATCGGCATCAGCACGGACAAGATCGGCGCCCGTGGCCCCATGGGCTTGGAAGAGTTGACCAGCTACAAGTGGCTCGGATTCGGGCAAGGCCAAGTGCGGCATTGACGAACACGATGACCGTCTGTTGCCGGCGTTCTGCACCTCGGCAAAAGAAGCCATTTAACAATGCCGCCGGTCATACTTTCGCAGAGTCCAAAGGCGCGGGCCGAGTTCCTTCGATCGCGTTTGCCGAGCGGCGGCTTGTTCGCCAAGCAAAAATGGCGAATCGCTCCCGCGCCCTTTCCCCTTGATTCTCGCCTCGCCAAGGAACTGCAACAACTGGGACGGGTGCTTCTGCAATTCTATAAGACAAGCGATCTGCTTTATCGGAAAAGCGTGGTGGGAAAGCTCCCGTCATGGATTGCCGAACTGCTGGATCAAGGCAAACCCGAATGGTTGGTGCAGCTCCAGCGCGACCCGGCCTTCAAGACACAAACCCCGCGGGTAATTCGCCCGGATTTGCTTCTGACTGAAGAGGGGTTTTCCATTACGGAGTTGGACAGCGTCCCCGGCGGCATCGGATTGATTGGCTGGCTTAATCAATCCTACAGTCAAATGGCGCAGGAAGCGAAGACGCTCTCAGAGTCGGACGCGCTGGCAGGCGGCACTGCTCAAGAAGTCATATGTCGACAAAGGCCGATTGGCGGGGCGGCGGGTCCTGTCGATGGATTTCGCAGCATTTTCGACGGCCGCCGCCGCATTCACTTGGTAGTTTCCGAAGAGTCTGCGGCTTATCGGCCGGAGATGGAATGGCTGGCTGCGCGAATTTCGACTGATGATTCGTGCGCTGTTCGGGGGCCGGAGTTTGACGGATTTGGCCGGGGCGACGCCGTTTATCGTTTTTTCGAGCTGTTTGATCTCGATAATGTCCGCAATGCCCCGCAGATTTTGGATTTGGCCGTCCGGCGAGCGATTGATCTCACGCCGCCACCCAAGTATGTCTTCGAGGAAAAGATGCTTTTTGCGCTTTTGTGGAATCGCAATCTGCGCGAGTTCTGGCGGCAGGAAATAGGAGAGGGGTTTCTGGGCAAACTGCAAAAGCGCGTGCCTTACACCTGGACGCTCGACCCGGCGCCGTTGCCGCCTCATGCAGCTTACCCGGAATTGGGACTGACTGACTGGCGCCAGCTCAAGACTCTCTCGCAAAAAGACCGCCGGCTCATCCTGAAAATATCGGGCTTCGCGCCGGAGGCATGGGGGGCGAGAGGCGTGCATCTGGGGAGCGATCTGTCGGCAACAGATTGGAGCCGGGCGGTAGAGCGGGCACTGGACCTTTTCGGCAAAAATCCGCATATTCTCCAACGATTCGCTAAACCGAAAACTATGGCGAGTCAGTGGTTCGATTTCGAAGCTGGGGAATTGCGGCATATGACGGGAAGAGCACGACTGTGTCCCTATTATTTTATCCACGGGACGGGAGACCGTGCCAGCGCGGAATTGGGCGGCTGCCTAGCGACCGTCTGCCCGGCTGACAAGAAAATCATCCACGGCATGAAGGATGCCATTCTGTTGCCGTGTGCGGCACTTGAGCGCCTCAACGTTTCTTCCCGTCGTACCAAAAGGAAGAACAAGCCCCCCGGCTCCGAGTCATCCACGGAGTGCAGCAAAGAACCTTCAGAATAATCGAGAGTATTTCGAAAATCGAATAAAGTTCCAGCTTCCTGGCAGAAGTTTCCAATGGATGCTTGGGGAGAATGACCAGAGATTTTCCTTCCCTTCGCGCCGCTCGTTTCATCCGCCGACTCAACTCAAGCTCCTCCCCCGCAAACCGTTGCAAGCTAAACCCTTCGAGGGTTTCAAAAACATCCCGCCGGCAAAATATAAATGAGCCCGCCGCCCATTGGAAACGGCGGCTGATAAAGTTCCAAAACGCCAGCATCCCCTTGAACATTAAACGAGAGCCTCCTTTAAAAACCAAGCAAGCCCCTCCACCGATGAACCGGTTGCTGTCAAGAGCTTGGCGGAGTTCTTCCATCAATCCCCGCGAGACCGCAGAATCCGCATCAACAAACAGCAGCCAGTCTCCCGTTGCCATCGACGCGCCCCGATTGCGCGCCCGGGAGATTTGGTTCTGCGCCTCGAAAACCACCCGGGCGCCGACGTCTTGGGCGATTTGAGACGTCCGGTCGGTCGAGTTGTTGTCGCACACAATAATTTCCCATCCCCAATCTTTTTCGGTAAAAACCGCCGCCGCCTCGCGAATTGATGCCAAGCACTCAGGCAACAGTTTCTCCTCATTGAAGGCCGGTATAATAATCGAGAGTTTGCGACTTGATTGCACGAATTTCTGTCAGCGTAACATTCCTTTTCTACCTGTTCAACCATTTTGTTGAAGAAATGCAGCCGGCCTGCTTGCTGCTAAAAAGCGCCTGCAATTCGCACGATTGCCATTGGCAATAAAACACGGATAAGCGTGGCAGTAACTTTGACGACTTGCCAAAGCGGCACGGTGATGCCGAGATCACGAGCGAATACTCAATGCCCTGCCGCTCTGCCCAAAGCAACGCGGAAATAAACCTCTGAAGCAGCGCCTCTGGCCCTTTCCCGATCTTAACTGTGCGCTGACCAATGTTACTAGTGTCCTCGATAGAACTAACCGCGCTGCCGCCGTCGAAAGCGATATTAAATTTGCACGGTAAGTTATAGAATTCGCAGTGGTGAATGATAATCAGCCATCTCCTTTATCAAAGGTAGCGTGTCGAACGACTCGTTTGCATCAATGCCGGCCGTCGACGAACAAATGATATTTCAGATATTGTTTGCACCCGAACCTTGGCTTGCCAGCATCACAACTTGAATGCGGTGTAATAACTTTGTGAACTTTGCTTTCATTTATCAATCCTCCTGCAAGCAAAAATGAGGCCGAATCTGAAAATTCAAACTGGCAAATGATTCATCCAATCTTAGCCAATCTGCTTAAAACGAGCACTGGTCAGGCTTCGGCTAATAGCGTCCATCCGGCCAAGTCAATCGCCTGCCGACAGTTCTTGCAGAATTGAGTTGGTGGGACATGATGGCTGCGTATGTTTTACGCGGACCTTCATCTCCACTCCAAATACTCCTGGGCGACGAGCCGCGATCTGGATTTGGAACGTCTTTCGGTGTGGGCGCGGAAGAAAGGCGTTCAAGTTTTGGGCACCGGCGATTTTACGCATCCAGCTTGGATGACGGAGATTAAGGACAAGCTCGTTCCCGCTGATCCCGGACTTTTTAAACTTCGCGATGAGATTCAGCGGGAACTGGAACGGCAATATCCGTTGCCGCCCGGAATGCCTGCGCGGTTTCTGCTCGAAGTGGAGGTTTCCACCATCTACAAAAAAGAGGGCAAGACGCGCAAGGTGCATCATCTCCTCTACGCTCCCGATTTTGAAAAGGCCGATCGGCTGGCAGGATGCTTGGCGAAGTGGGGCAATCTTCAGTCCAACGGCCGACCGACTCTCAGTTTAGACTCGCGCGACCTGCTCGAAATCACCTTGCAGAGTGGCGAGGGTTGCCAACTCATCCCCGCCCATGTTTGGACGCCGTGGTTCTCCATGCTGGGATCAAAATCGGGGTTTGATGTAGTGGAAGAATGTTACGGCGATCTTGCTGCGCACATTTTCGCCGTCGAGACCGGGCTGTCGTCCGATCCGTTGATGAACCGCAGGGTGTCGTCTCTGGATCGGTTTGCCTTGGTGTCAAACTCCGACGCACACTCGCCAGAGAAGATCGGTCGGGAAGCCACTGTTTTTTGTACCGAGATGAGTTACCCTGCTATGATGCAAGCGCTGCAAACCAGGGAAGGTTTCGGCGGCACCGCTGAATTTTTTCCGGAGCAAGGCAAATACCACTTGGACGGCTGCCGGCGTTGCGGCGTCCGACTCCGCCCGGAAGAGACACGAACTGGCGGCGCCCGTTGTCCAGTCTGCAGCAAACCGGTTACAGTGGGTGTGATGAACCGCGTTGACGAGCTGGCTGACCGCAGTCAAGCGGCGCTCCTGCCGAAAGAGCCCGGCTTTTCAAGTTTTGTTCCTCTCGTCGAAATTCTCTCGGAAGTTGAAGGCGCAGGAATGAACAGCAAAAAAATCCGGCAAGCATATGAAGCCATATTGAACGCGGCCGGTCCCGAAATGTTCATTCTCGGTTCCACTCCTCTGAACGATCTCGAAAAATCCTGTTCCCCCCTCTTGGCTGAAGCGCTGCGCCGAATGCGGCAAGGAGAAGTCCGCCGCGAAGCCGGCTACGATGGCAAACCCGGCGTGATTCGGTTCTTCACCGAGAAAGAACTGCAATCCGAACGAAGTGCCGGCGGCAATTGACACCGACAGTTTGCCCATTATTATCCTCGCCTTTTATGAAATCGACACCGCATATCGCTGTGGTTGGCGCCACCGGAGCCGTCGGTGCGGCCATGTTGCAGACTCTCGAACGCCGCCGGTTTCCGGTCGAAGAGATGAGGCTGCTGGCATCTGTGCGGTCGGTGGGGAAGACGCTTGCCTTCGCCGGCAAGAACATTCCAGTCGAAGAACTGACGGAGGATGCCTTCAGCGGAATTGACATTGCTCTTTTCAGCGCCGGGAGTGGCATCAGCAAACGTTTTGTGCCTGCTGCGGTTCGCGCCGGCGCGGTTGCAGTCGATAATTCCAGCGCGTTCCGCATGGACCCCGATGTGCCGCTGGTGGTGCCGGAAATCAACGAAACCGATGTCCGAAATCATCGGGGGATTTTGGCGAATCCGAATTGCACGACGGCGATTGCCTTGATGGCGCTGCATCCTTTGCACGAGGCATTTGGTATCGTCCGCGTGTTTGCTTCGAGTTACCAGGCAGTTTCCGGTTCGGGATCCAAGGCGATCGCAGAGTTGAAAAGTCAAGTGCGGCAAATCGAACGCGGCGAGTCAGTAGCCAAAGAGGTTTATCCCCATCAAATCGCGTTCAATGTCCTGCCGCAAGTGGATGTTTTTTTGGATTCTGGCTATACCCAGGAAGAGATGAAGCTCGAAAGGGAAGGGCGCCGCATTCTGCATCACAGCGCGTTTCGGGCCAGCGTCACTTGCGTCCGTGTGCCGGTGTATCGCGCGCATTCCATTGCGATCTCGGCCGAGTTCGAAAGACCGGTGAATGTCGGCCTTGCCCGGAAAGCTCTGGCGGCGGCGCCCGGCCTTGATGTTGTGGATGATCCCAGAGCCGGCGATTATCCCTTGCCGCTGGCCGTTTCCGGGAGAGACAACTGCGCGGTCGGGCGTCTTCGGAGGGATTGTGCTCTCGACAATGGATTGTGTTTTTGGGTTTCTGGCGATCAACTGCTCAAAGGCGCTGCGTTGAATGCCGTCCAGATTGCCGAGGCGTTGCTCACGTTCTAACTCGGAAAGGCGGAGGAGGGGGGCTCACGGCTCGTTTGCCGGCGGGTTCGGTTCGGTCCTGATTTGCGGCCCGCGAATCTCGAAACTGACCTCGGCCTCGGTATTTATGACGCCGGGCAAGATTGAATCGAGGGAGTTCTGGAGGATCATTCCGGCAGGCAATTTCATATGAAAGGCTTGCCCCGGCTGGATGAACTGAGCAGAGAGGGGTTCCGGCAAAGCGCCCAAATCGCTGGTAGCCTTTTCGCCGATCAAGGTTTCCATTTCGAGGTTATATTGTGCTTGAGCGGTTGCTGCCAAAGTCAGCCGTTCTTCCTCGTTCAGCTCCTGGTTGAGCATGGTTCGTACTATTTCTTGGTTGGCTTCCTGCCGCAATTGGTAGGCTTCTTCGATTTTGTCCCGCCCCAGACGGTGGGTGTCGGCAATGTCTTTCAACGATTGCCAATCGCGGTCATCCTGCCGTTTCCAATCCACATACCGTTCCTGTCCCAGGAGTTCTTGGTAAGCTGTGTTCAAATTCTCTTGTTCCTGGCCGAGCGCCAGGAGCGTTTCCGGGTTGTGCAAGTCTAGGGTGGTCGCTTGCAGTTCCGTTTCGGATTGGTGCAGCTCAAAGAGTTTGCGGAATTCGCTTTCGCTGACTTCAAAGTTTTTGAGTTTTCGGCGCAGGGAATCGGCGGCTGGTGAATGGCGCAGGTCTAATTCCCGCAGTTCTTCGGCTGTGAGGAAGGTTGCCAGAGCATCCCGCCGAGACTGTTCGTTGGCCGCCAAGGCTTGCCGTTGCTCGGCCGGGTCGGATATTTCCGATCGAATGCGAAGGGCTTTCGCTTCAAACTGTTCGTTCAAGGTCAGCACGGTTTCTTGCTGCTCCGACCGCAGGAAGCCGAGCGGTGTCCGCGCTGCCAGTTCACTTGGAGAGCATCCGACTAATGTCCGCCGGGGAAAGTAATCTTCGCCCAACAATTGACGCAGGAAGCCGATGCGTTCGCTGTCCAATGCGGCGATGGCGTCCCGTATCGCCGTTTGCGCTGCCGCGCCGTCCATTCCCCGGCGCCAATAATCGAACGACTGCATTTGGTTGAGCGTTTCGGAATACCGCGCTTCAAAGAGCTGCTGGTTGACATCCGCTTCCACAATGTCGCGGATGGTGAGTTCCGGGCATCCAACGGAGCGCAGGTTGGCAATATACTCGCCGTAGTTGTCTGTTTCGATTTGCACCCATCGAAAGGGCGGGCGGTTTGCCGGCTGCCGAGTTTGTGTCGCTGGGCTGTTTACAGGGTTCTCAGCGTGGCCGGGGATTGGGGATGGCACGGGGGGAACCCATTTGGGGGCGTTGGCCTTTGGCGAGTTTTGCAGCGATGTCCAGAGGAATGCGCCTAACAGCGCCGCATTGGCGATCAGCGAAAGGGCGAGCCACAGCTTGATTTTCATTTTGGATAAATGCGTTTCGGTTTGGTTTCAGATGAGTTTTCAGTCCGTTTCTGCAAAAGCGGCGGTTGACGAATCGGCTTAACTCGACAAGACCCAGGGCGCTCGATAAGGCCGGTTCAGCAGCGAATGCGCCACGTGATCGCCGACTACTTGCTCCCGGTCGGGGTCCCATGTCAAGTCCCGCCCCAACAGCATCGCGATGTTTCCGAGGTGGCAAATCGAGACAGAGCGGTGCGCTTGTTCCACCGGCGCTACCGGTTCTTTGCGGGAGTAAACGCAGTCGATGAAGTTGCGGAAGTGATTGTCACTGGCCGGCAGGCGGATGTCCGCGTCGCCAAACTTCTCGTCCAAAAGCGATTTCGGGTTGGCGTCGATTTGCCCGCGGTTCACATAGACCCAGCCCTCTGTGCCCTTGAAGGTAACGCCCATGCGGAATTTGTCCGAAATCTTCATCACCACGCCGGAGCGGTAGTGGGCTTCAAAGAAATACTCGGTGGCTGTATTCCACAAGGGGTCTTCCGGCCACACGCCTTGGGCGTTCTTGATGCGTACTGGGCCGGTAAGGGCGGTTCCCATTCCCCATTGGGCGATGTCGGGGTGATGCCCGCCCCAATCGGTCAGTTGCCCGCCGGAGTAGTCGTAAATCCAGCGGAAGTTCACGCCCACTCGCGCCGGCGTATATGGGGCATATGGCGCTGGTCCCAACCAGAAATCGTAATCGAATCCCGACGGAACAGGTTCCGGCGCTTTGCGGTGTCCGTTCTTGCCGATGTCCGGGCGCCCGCCCGGCAACCCGCATTCCACTTCGATGAGCTTGCCGATGCGCCCGTTTCGCACCAGTTCGCAGCCGTGCCGGAACCGCTTATCCGAGCGCTGCTGGCTTCCTGTCTGAAACACCCGCTGGGAACGTTTCACGGCGTTGCTCATCGCCCGCCCTTCGGCAATCGTGAGCGCCAAGGGTTTTTGGCAGTAAATGTCCTTGCCGGCTTTTGCGGCCAGGATGGTCGGAATGGCGTGCCAATGGTCGGGCGTGGCGATTTCCACCGCGTCGATGTCTGGGCGTTCGAGCAGCTCCCGAAAGTCTCGATATGCTGAGCAGCCTTTGTAATTGCCGGAGGCCGATTTTTCCGCGTAATAAGCCTCGGCGATCTCCCTCGCTGGGTCACGTCCGGCCGTGGCTCCGTTCCAATATCCCGGCCCTTTTTTGTTGACATCACAGACGGCCACGACTTGCACCCGCGCGTCCCGCAAAAACTGCCTCATGTCATTGGTTCCCTGATTTCCGGTTCCAATGATTCCCAGATGAATACGATTACTCGGCGCCGTCGCCCCCTGCAATCCCAACACCGATGAATGGACAATCTGAGGAAAACCGAACACTGCCGCCGAAGTGCCCACCGCCTGGCAGAGAAATTGCCGCCGAGAGCTTGCCAACGAAGAAGTCATTTTTTTTGACATAACTAAAACAAAGTTGAGAAATTTTCCGGATGTTGCCAAACGTGCCGGAAAAAGCAACTTCCATTTGCCCGGATCCTGTTCGAGAAATCAGCGACAGACCACAGTTTATGCGGAAAGGGCCGCCGTTTTTGCCTCGTCCGTCGAATCCGGTTCAGTCTCCCGATCCCGCCATTTGCCGTGTTCCCGGATGATGTCGACCAAACGCTCGACGGCTTCCATTTCGGGGATGTGGAACTTCACTGGCGTCTTGCCGACATAGAGGTTGATCTTCCCTGGCGCGCCGCCCACGTATCCAAAGTCCGCATCGGCCATTTCTCCCGGTCCGTTGACGATGCAGCCCATCACAGCAATCTTCACGCCTTTGAGATGTTCCGTCCGCTTGCGGATTTTGGCGGTAACAGTTTGAAGGTCGAAGAGCGTCCGCCCGCAAGAGGGGCAGGCCACATAATCGGTCTTGAATGAACGGCTGCCCGCTGCCTGGAGGATATTGTAAGCCAGACGCAACGATTGGCCGGGGCCGGGTTCATTGCGAATGATGACAGCGTCGCCGATACCATCCGCCAGTAGCGAACCAATGACAGCCGCGCTGCGCAGCAAGGCAATCTGCGGCGGCAAGGGCGGATTGGGAACGGCCAGCGTGTCTTTCAACAAAATCGGATTGTCCCGCCCAAGTCTGCGGAGCTTGGCGGCAAGGAGCCGGAAAGCCGGAATCGTCGGCAAGTCCAGCCCATCGGCAACCGTCATCAACTGCCGGTCGCAGGGAGGCGCAAACTCACCACGGGGATCGACTTCAAGCAGGTTCAAATCTTCATAGATTGCTTCCGGCCGGACATCATCGCGCGGGCGAATCTTGGGCCCTGTGGTTTCCCAAACGACTTGCGTTACGACCACACGAATCGGCTGCTCCGCGCCCGCGGCGACATCTTCAGTCAGATCGATTTCAGGCGTTGCGCGGCGGCAATACGCGAAGGGGTCGTAGCTCGTGCGGCAATCGAACGCTGCTGTTTCTGCCGAAGTCAATTGGGGAATCTCCGTCAACAAGTTGTTGCAGACGGCGATTTCTTTTGGAGAATCCTCGGTCAGCGAAACTCGAATCGTATCTCCCAAACCATCGCAGAGTAGCGAGCCGATCCCGATGGCGCTTTTGATGCGGCCGTCTTCTCCCTCGCCGGCTTCTGTCACGCCCAAGTGAAGCGGGTAGTTCCAATCCGGCCCCAATGCTTCGAGCCGCGCCGCCAGGAGGCGGTAACACTCGATCATCACTTTGGGGTTGCTGGACTTCATGGAGAATTTGAAGTTGTGAAAGCCGAGACTGCGGGCAATGTGAGCAAACTCCAACGCGCTTTCGACCATCCCTAGAGGCGTGTCCCCAAAGCGGTTCATAATGCGATCGCTCAACGAACCGTGGTTGGTGCCGATTCGCATTGCTCGGCCCAAGGCCTTGCAACGCGCCGCCAAAGGCGCGAAATTCGCTTCAATGCGCTCCAGTTCCTCGGCGTATTGGGCGTCTGTGTATTCCCGCACGGCGAACTTTTTGCTGTCTGCGTAATTGCCCGGATTGATCCGCACGGCTTCGACCCATTTCGCCGCTTCCATGGCAGCTTCGGGTTTGAAGTGGATGTCCGCAACAATCGGCGTGTGGCAGCCTGCCGTCCGCAGCCGCGCCACGATATGTTTCAAGTTTGCGGCGTGCCGCACGGTCTGTGCCGTGATGCGCACAAGCTGACAGCCTGCTGCTGCCAATTCCTGTGTCTGCCGCACGCAAGCCTTCGTATCCAAAGTGTTGCAGGTAAGCATGGATTGCCCGACGATTGGATGATCGCCGCCGATAATCACGCCGCCTCGGGCCGGATCACCAACCACCACCTCGCGGGTCTTTCGGCGCCGAAAGCGATAAGGAGAAAAACAATAGCTCATTGGGTTGACGCCCCCCCAGACAACCGACGGGGTTAAGGCAATCTCTAGCGCTTTTTCCACTTTCAAAACAAGTCCTGAATGTCGAAGAAAGTAACATAAAGAATGAACCCGACCACCAAAAGAAAACAGGCGTATTGGAGTGTCTCCAGAATCCAACGCGGAATCTCCCGGCGCAACATGCCTTCGATCGTCGCCATCACGATATGACCTCCGTCGAGAACCGGTATCGGCAACAAATTCAAAATGGCCAGGTTCACATTCAACAACACACTGAACCACAAGGCCAGGCGCCAGCCGAAGTCGCTCTCAAACAGAATATAATAAATCCGCATGATCCCGACCGGCCCGCTTAAATGCTGCACGCCGATGTCCGACTTCTTCGTGAACAACGCATCAAAGGTGTTCACCATTGCCATGACGCTGTAATGAATTTGCTCCCATACCCCCGGATACGCTAATTTGATCTTGCCGGATGAATCCCACTGCACCCCGATCATCGCCTGTTTCTCTCCTTCATAGTCGGTCATCTCCGGGCGCAATACCGCTTCCACAGATTGATCGTCTCGCCGAATGGCAAGCGTCAAATCGCGCTCCGGGTTTTCTTGAATATAGTCATTCAAGCTCTGCGGGTGGAACAGCCGGATTCCGTTGACAGCTTCGATCACATCGTTCTCCTGAATGCCGGCGCGTTCTGCCGGCATGTCCGGCAACACGCTGGCCACGATGGGAGTTTGCCGGGGTTCCATCCGAAGCAGGCGCAAGCTCTTGCGGTTCCACCCCTTGGCGTCCTTGCGGGTGGGAGTGGCGTTCAATTCCAAAACTTCGCCGCCTCGCTCAACTTTGACTGCCACCCTCTCGCCCACGCTGCTCACGATTTGCCACTTTACCGCATCGCCGATTCCCGACCACCGCGTTACCGGAGCACCGTCCACTTCCAAAATCTTGTCGCCCGCAAGAATGCCGGCTTGCTCGGCAGGGGATTCGGGAATCACATAACCGACGACCGTTGTTACCTCTTGCTCGCTCACAGGACGCCCGATCAGCCAAACAACCCCGGCAATCAAAACCGCCAACCCAAAGCTGAACAAAGGTCCGGCAAAAGCCACGATGATCTTGTCCAACGCCTTGATCTTGGGCAAATCCGCATGTTTCATATCGCTTTCCCCTTCCAGAGCCTCCATCGGCGCCATCTGAGGCAGCGCGACAAAACCGCCCGCAGGAATCGATCCCAAAGAATACTTCACCCCGCCGAAAGTCCGCTCCCAAAGCGGCTTGCCAAACCAAATCCCGAACCGCTCCACGTGCAAATTCCGCCACCTCGCCGCCCAAAAATGCCCCAGCTCATGCACAATGATGAGCAAGTTGAAAAGCACCAAAACTTCCAGGATGATGAAAATAAAATTCAATATCTGCATAATCTGTGCCGCACGTCCGGCTTTCCCCGTAATATACCGCCTCATCCCGGCTTGGCAACCGGAGACTTTCAAACAGCGCCCCCAAACGGCTTCAACTCAATGAGCACCTCCCCGCCGCAAGCCGAGCAGTTTTTCATCGCCTTGAAAGGCAAATGTCCGAACAATGCCGCCCGATGCACATTGTCCTGGTAGAACCCGAAATCCCGCCCAACACTGGCAACATCGCCCGGCTCTGCGCAGTCACGAACACCGCATTGCACCTGATTGAACCGCTCGGTTCCGGTTGGACGATAAACGCCTGCAACGCGCGGGGATGGATTATTGGCGGCAAGTCTCTTGGCATCGGTGGGCCGACTGGCGAGAGTTCCACAAAGCCCGCGGTGGGCAAGGGCAGTTCTGGTTCATCGAATCTGCCGGCGCCAAACACTACACCGCAGTCCAATATGCCGCTTCAGATTTTCTCGTCTTCGGCCGGGAATCCACCGGCCTGCCGCCCAAAATCCTCTCCCGCAACCCCGGCTGCTGGCTGCGCATCCATGTTCCGTCCCGCCGCCCGCTCTCTCAACCTCGCCAACTGTGCCGCCATCGTCCTCTACGAAGCACTCCGGCAGCAAGGCTTTCCTAATGAACACGCCCCACTGCCCACTGCCGAATGAACGGCTTGATTCACCCCCATGTTATCGAGAGTGCGGCAGCAACTTCTGATATTTTCCCCAAAATAATAGCGACCAACGCCGCACCTCAGAGTCTATATGAAAATCGAGAATTTCTGCTTCCGTGTATCAGTGAGCAAGATAGATTCTTCTTCTGTATACAATACTCGATTGAACTCCACCGGATGAAACTTCTGAATTATGTCAAAATGCTCGTCTGATGCCAAAAGAAAGATGCGTAAAAAAAGCTTTCCTTTCTGATTGAATTCATAGTCTATCAAACGGGAATTCAATTCATCTTCATTCTCTGCTTCCTCCTTATTGGACATAATGAGAAATTGATGCTTCTCATGCTTCCTGGTGAATACAGGGATCTCCTCCTCAAGAGCGTCATCAGAGTCGAGCATTGCCATCCGATGTGTCTTGTCATCAACTTGCTCAAATATGAGGTATGGCGACTCAGTTATTTCCAGATCATTCGCGATTTCATTGATGGATTCCTGGTCGATTTTGTTGAAGTATTTTTTGATGAAAGTTTCAACATCTTCTTTGCTCACCATTTCAGAAAATTCTTCAATAAATTTTCCGATGTCGAAATCTCCTTTTTCGCGCATTTCACGCATTTCTTCGAGTATTTTTATGCGATACATTACACGGATATCTTTGAGGATATCTTCGGGAGTCACCTCCGCGTTTTGCCAAATACCTTTTAATTTTGGGGCGACTTTGGCATCCAGTTCGATGGATGTCTTGATCAATATCTCTTCCTCGAAGCCTCCGGTGGATCCTATTGAGATTGCGGAGGCAACGAATAGCTGAACTGAATTTTTTGGAGTGAATGTCAATCTTGACCTTATGGTTTCTTTGCATTTGTTAGCTGTGGCTGTTTTTCGGAGGGGGTATCATCAGGGATTTCGCAGACCAAGCGGAAGCCGGTGTAGGCGCTTCGTTCTTCTTCCAGTCGGCCGCTTCGCAGGGAGGCGCGTTGATGTTCAATGGGCAGAAACCAACTGCCGCCGCGCATGACCCGCTCCGGGAATGGCGCTTGATGGAAGGGATTTGTCCGCCCGTCGTGGCGTTGTTGAAAGACTTCCCTGTTGTAGGAATCGCCGCACCATTCCCACAGGTTGCCCAGCATGTCGTGCAGTCCCCAAGCGTTCGGTTTTTTAGCGGCAACGGGTTGGGTTTCGCCGCCGGCGTTGTTTTTCATCCAGCAATAGAGGCCGAGGGTTTCATCTGTGACTGAGCGTCCGTCTTCTCCGATGAAGAACAGACTCCAGCCACCCGCCCGGCAGCAGTATTCCCATTCCGCTTCGGTGGGTAGCCGGAAATGTTGCGGGCCGAGCTGGTTAATTGCTTCGAGGAATTGCTGTACATCGCGGTAACTCACGGAATCGACCGGGCGTGTGCCACCTTTGAAAGCAACCGGGGCGTGGGGTTTTCCCATGATGCGCTTCCACTGCGTTTGGGTGATTTCGGTTTGACCGATGAGAAAAGGGCGGCTAATGACGACCGGATGGGCAGGTTGTTCAGCGGCAAGGAAACGGTTCCACCAGCCTTTGTTTTCCAAAAGCTGCCGGTTCTCCTGAGTAGTCCCCATCACAAAGCGACCGGCTGGAATACGGACGAAAGGAATGCCGTGAATGGCCTCTCGATCGAACGCCGCGGCCTTGACTAAATGTGCCGGCAAGAAGATTTGCACCACCTGCATCAACGCCCATCCGCAGACGAGGCAGACGCGGCGTCGACCTTTCTTCGCGTTTATTGATCGCTGAGCATTAAGCACTGGATGGAAGGCTTTTGTCCTTCTGTGCGGTGGTTAAGCGCGGCGCATCACGAATAACAGAGGAGGGCGTTCGTTGCGTCCCCGGCCTTTGGGGTTGATGCCGCTGAGTGCCAAGGCTGTGGCATAGACATCACCGTGGTTGGGGATGAAGGATTTGGGATGCGGCTGCCGTCCTTTTCGCAGTTTGCCGCTGACGGGGTCGTAGTTGGGATCGAGACTCCCGTCGGGAAGGATGGGAATTGCCATCAGGGTTTGTTCGCCAATGCCGCCGAATTGCGCGTCGGGCTTCACATTGCCGCCGAGGAATGCGCACGAGGTAACTTTCCAGTGCGCGCAGATGTCTTGCCCACCGATTTGTTGGACCTTTTTCTGTTCGGAAATGTTCTTCTGAAGAATGCCCTCGACGTTGCCGTGAAGCGAGCGACCGAACTCGGAAGTGATCACGATGTTTGTCAAATCGAAGTAAGAGCGTCCGGTGTTGCGATATTCCGTTGCCTTCAATTGGTTGACGTAAGTGTGCAGCGGCTCCCAAAGGTCTTCGGCCATCATTTGAGTTTGGTCGGGCATGCCTCGGGGTGTCCGGCCATTGCCTTCCCAGAGTGCTTTGCGGGAGCAATGCGAATCGAAACGGCGAACATCTCGTGACTCGATAAAGAACCCACAGGAAAGCCCCGCCCGCATCATTTCAAAACTCATCATCGCCTGCACATTAACGTTCGGCGAAAACTTGCTTCGCGCTTTGTTTCCGTTCACGCTGCGGTAAGTGATGAGTTCATCCTCGCGGCGCACTTTGAAGACTTCCCGCAAGGCCGGGTCCCGGAAAAGATGGGCAATCGTTCGGGGATCGAACGAACGGCTGCGTTCGTTGAGTTGCCGGTAAATCTCTCGGGCCGAGTAGTAACTCTTCACCGACTCCAAATTGGCATCCGACAAGAAAGCGGAATGAGCGCGGTCGAGAAATCCTTCGACAGCCCGATTCGCGGCGCTTTCAGAACCCTGCCGCATCTGCTCGATCATCTGCTTCATCTTCGCCGGCGTGCCCGCGTAAATAGTATGTGCATGAACTGGCCCCAATCCGTGATAATAGCCTCGCCTACCCCGATACTGCACTTCGTTTAACTCGCCATCCGACAGCCACCAATGCCACGATAAATTCGGCAGCGCGAACTGCTGACCGTAAACCTCGGCAAAAGCCTGCATCACCGACCGCTCGTCTTCCTCCCGTTCGTCCGATTGCCGCAAGTTATAGTGGCCCATATGAATTTTCAATCTGTCGCGGGAATGGCCAGAGCCGGTATGCATCGAGCTGAGCACCGCCATATCGCCGAGGAGCTCTTTACCAGCACTGGCGAGATAGCCGTAACGAATGTTTCCATGCTGGTAGATGGTATAATCTGCGTTACCCCAATGGAGCACCCGGTAGCGCTCGTCGCTGATGCGCTCCAACCGTTCATGGACGTTGTTGGCAGTCATCACCGGATTAAACATATCGTAACCGCACCAGCCGCCCTCCAAATACCAATAAGTCAAAAAGCGGGGATGGTCGTTGGCTTGAACCGCGCTGGCAGCCAGGCGATCGGCCCGCTCATCGTGCGGCGTGCCATATGCGGCAAAGTATCGGAGAAAATCCGCGCAGGTTAACGCCCCGAAACTGAGTCCGGTTTGCCACAGAAAACTTCGGCGCGGCAATGTTGCCGGCTCTTTCCCCGTGTGTTTGGCGGTTACCTGTTCATCAACTTGGCATGGTGGTATCGCTCTCATCGTTTCACCTCAACGGTTTTATATTGTCAATCGTTTTGTTTATCTTTTGTTGCAAGCACCGCCGGCTCGTTTCCAATATAAGCGGGGCTTTCGACTAAGGCTCGCAGAAGTCCTTTTATAGTAAAGCCGTCCTGATGCACCCGATCCCATAATTGTTTGTAAAGCGCCCGTTCATCAGTTCGATAACGCATGGTCCGGCCGAACAAGAAGTTGAAGTGCGTATCAATCATGGTGCGAATGAACCGTTCTTTCCGAGCTGCCTGCAGCGCAAACGCTTCCAACCCTTCACCTTTGAAGGGATAGTCCGCCGTCAAGTTGTGGTCGCTTGCCTCAATCGGCAGCCCGTATTCATTGTGCATACGAAACTTCCCCGCGTCGCTCCAGAAATTTCTCTGAAAGGCCAGGGGGGTTAAAATCTTATGGCAGCTATAACAAGTCGAGTTCGGGTCGGTAGTGCCCAGCGGCGTTGTGCCTTCCCGCTGTTCGACGATTTCCGCTGGAACTTCATAGCGATACCCCAGGAACAACATGCTGACTTGCGCGGCATAGTTGTAATGCGGTAAGCCCGGTTTGCCTTCGATGAATCCGGCGGTCGTTAACACGCCGGTGTTGCCGTGGTAGCCAGGCCGCTCTCTCTGAGTCATGGCGGTGTCCACCGTATAAGCGCCGGTTAAAATCTCTTGAAAGGGGCGGTCCTGAAAGGCCACATAACACCACAACCGCACTGGCTCATCTTGTTGCTCCGTGCCTTGGCTCTCTAGGTAAAGCCGAATTCGATGGTAGTAAAACTGCTGAAAATCTTCGGAGGCCAAGTAATAATCCACGGCTTTCTTCCAATCCCAATCACCGAGGAAGCGACGCAGCTCGCCTTTGGTTGGCGTCCGCCCAACAAGGTCCAGAGCCAGACGGGACAGCAACAAGCGCCGGCGGTCGATTTCGCCGGCCACCCAATCCAACGCCGGCGCCCGTGTAAAAAGAAAGTCAGGGTGTTGCAATATCGCTCGCGTCAAAGCCAGCCATCCTTGAAATTCGACGTTCTGGCGCGGCGCTTCAAACGACAGGGATTCTTCGTCCATTGTCCCTTTTACCGGCACTCCGGCAAGTTGCCGCCATTGGTAGCGCAGCCGGCTCCCTTGGGTTGTAAAGGATGCCGAAGCGTTCAGTTTCACCCGGCTGCCGGCATGGACACGTAACGGCTTGCTTAATTGAATCAACGGCGAAGACGCTTCCGCGTGGACATAAAGCGGCGTTCGCGGTTCATGGTCGCGCTTTCCTGGATAGTAGATGCGCAGCCGATAAAAGGCGTCTTGTTGCCACCCTTGCTCCGAGCGAATCTTCGGAAAGTATCGCAGAAATAACTCGCCCTTCTGCCGGTTTTTGTCTTCCACTCGAGTGCCGCGATGGTTGTAAGCGCCGAAAGCAGACGCCTTGAATGGAGACCAGGCATCGAATCCTTCGGCCTCTTTGGTATCTACTTCAAACTCGCGCTTCTTGTCCGGCTCCCAAAAGATTATCGGCCCAACGGCCACTTTCCGTTGCGTGCCTCGGTTGTTGATTTCAACGTAGCCAGAATCGCCGAAGCGAAAGAGTGGTTCAAATTCAACAAATGGAACCGTGTCCTTCCGGCCGTCGAAGACATACCGCACGGAGTCATCTTGCCGGGCGGCGCCGACGAGTTTGTTGGCTATCGAACTTTCCTTGCCGCTATGGCGCACTTCCGCCAGAACTTCCCGCGCCGCGAAATCGCTCGGACGCCAATACAAGCTCAGCCGGTAATGCCCGTCAAAATCCGGTTCCAGTGGCACCTCGATCCGCGTACCGGCCGCCGCGTCCGATGCTTCCTCCGCGCTCCAATACCCGTCGCGCTCCGAGAGCTTCCAGCCGCCTTCGAATTGAACGCGCTCATCGCGAACACCAATCCATTCCGCCATGTCGCCGTCCACGTGTTCCAGCAACAAACCGGCAAACGACACCGGCGCGTCTGTCTCCTGCGTGTGAATTGCCAAGCCTTGCCCCGAAACGCCCGCCCGCAGAAAAAATGCGCCGTCGAGACTCTCCCGCGCGAGTTTCGTTTCTTCGGCATCGGTGCGAATTTCTTGATTCAAAAACTGCTGATGAACCGGTAACCCATCCGCAATCACCGGCAGCTTCACCGTCTTGACGGAGCGCAGACCCGTTGACTCGTCCGCGACTTCCAAGGCGAAAACCAAATCATAATCGCGTGCCGCAATGTTGCTCTCCTGCGCCTTCACCTCGGCGAAGAGCTGCTCGGCGGCTTCAATTTCCTGCTCGGACGGCGCCCGCAGAAGAACGCGCTCATACAGATAACGAACCGCCAATTTTTGGTCTGCATCCCGCAACCACCAAAAAGTCTCCTCAGCAAACAGCCCTGACCGAGAGACATATGCCCGCTCGGCAACATCCCGCGCCATTTGCTTCAAAGCTGTCAAATAACCCGAAGTCGCCCGGCTGGATTCATTAAAACGTTTCTCGAAATCCGCGCCGCCAAACAAAGCCACATTCGCGTCAAAAAAATCCACTCCCTCCCGCACCCAGTCGTCGCCAAAGATCGTCGCCACCTTCCCCTTCAACTGCGTCCAGGTTAAAAACTGCGTGTCTGCCTGTTCCTTTGCCGCCTCACCGCGATACGGCTCCAGCAATTCCGGCGGGAAGCCTTCGTCGTTCGACTCGCCGGGAGAAGCCGCCGCGACCTCCTGAGCAAATGCCCGCAGCAATTCAATCTCCTCGCGGGACCACGGTGTCGCCTTGTCACCTTTCGGCATTCGGCGCTTCAGATTCACCGCCTCCAAACGATCCAGCAAGCCGTCTGCCCGGAAAACATCCAGGTAGCCCTTCGACAACAACATCCGAAAATCATCTCGCGCATCCCCAATGAAAACGAGATCCACACCAGTGCTCTCGTCATGGCAACCCACACAACTCGCCGCCCCACCGCGAGTCAGCAAAGGATAAATCCGCTCTGCGAACCGCCCCTCCAAAGCTCCCGCCTCCGGCGACGGCAAGACGCCCTCCGCTCGAATCCTCGTCTCCAAAATCCAGACTGCCGACAGCCCCAAGACAACACAAAACCACCGGAACATCCCAGCTTGCATGTAAATCATCATCTCAGCCACAGCAATAAACTACCCAGGAAAAAAACAGACTATTCGAGAATCTAGAAAAGACAAGAATTTTTTCATGCCGAATTCCCGCCCGAAACCCAAACGCAACTTGCAAGTCATCTGTTGCCCATCCGATACCCATAGGATACCCAACCATTGTCAAAGGCTTCAATCAAAAGGCGAAACAGCCTTCCCGGCAATCTCAACAGCGGCTGCCCGGCAATTCCTAAAAAATTAAAAAGAGGCTTTAGACACTTAACCCCAGCCGGATTTTGGAGGAGATTGCGCCGTTTCAGAGAGCAACCCATCGCTTTTTCCTGCGAAAAACAGTCGCAAGACGCCCTATTCTCAGACAGAATTTTGAGGGAAACGGCTTCGACAACGCAGATTTCTCTTCCAAAAACTTCGTTTTTCGGTGAAAAGTGAGGTTGATAAGCATTTTAAAAAAGTGAAAAAATGCGCTTTCGGGCGCAAAAAGCATTTATGGGCTTTGATGGTTATGGAGGGCGATTTCGTTCGGGACACATGGATTTACAGGAGGCACAGGATTGGATTTTATGATGCGAAACTCTTTGCGTTCCTCTCGCCGGCCTCCTCGTCGTGCTTCGTCTGAGACGTCTCCCTCTCCTTGATTTTTGCAACGGCCTTCGTGGTCGAGTCCTCTTGCTTCCCTGTGTTTTTGACTTTCGGAACGGGCTGATGTGAGCGAAATGCCTCCGGTGCTGGGCTGTTTTGCCGTTCTATTCCCAGCAGTAGGGGAGGAAACCCTCTCTTGCGGCACGGTTTCCCGTTCTCCCTTCAGCCGCGGAAAATCGGCAGGACACCGCAAGGGCGCATATTGCGGCAGCATGAGAGGCTCCGAAGATGCCCCCGACGAGATTACTCCCACAAGGCGAACTACGGCTCCGAAACAACGAGCTGCAACCAAAATCAGATTTCTGAGCGAGGCGGTTTCAGCTGTCTTCAAGCAACCGCCTTCAATTCGGTATTTCTCAACCGGTTGCGCTTGCGGCGTCCAGTGGCCAGTGAGATTGGATGTCGTCGTCGTTAACGGGGTTTGCGCCGCCGGTTTTGAGGCGCCATGCGGCCAATGCCGCCACCATGCCGGCGTTGTCAGTGCAGAGGGACGGTATGGCCAGGCGAAGTGTCAGCCCTTTTGAGTTGCAGGCTTTGCGGAGGGCAGAGCGCAAGCCGGAGTTGCAGACGACGCCGCCAGCGGCAGTTACGGTGTCCAGTCCGCATCGTTCGACGGCGCGGATGGTTTTCGCGGTCAAGACTTCAACGATAGCCGCCTGGATACCGGCGCAGAAGTCTCGAATAGATTGGCCGTTTTCCAAAGTTTCGGGATGTTTTTTCAAAAAATATCGCACGGCGGTTTTCAGGCCGCTGAAGCTGAAGTTGTCGTTGGTTTCTTGCAGAAGCGGGCGCGGAAATGGAAAGGTTTTGGGGTTTCCTTCGGCGGCCAGCTTGTCCATTTCGGGGCCGCCGGGGTAGGGTAGGCCGATGAGTTTGGCGGTTTTGTCGAAGCATTCGCCGGCGGCGTCGTCGAGTGTGCCGCCCAGGGTTTGGTGGTGAAGGGGCGCATCGACCCGCACGAGCAGGGTGTGTCCTCCACTGGCAATCAGGGAGACGGCGGGGCGGAATTTTTTGAAGTCGATGCGCGGGGGATTGCCGGAAATCCACGGTGAATACATGTGGGCTTCGTGATGGTGGAGGCCGAGGAAAGGAAGGTTGAGTGCGAAGGCAAAGCCTTGGGCGGCGCGGAATCCGATCATCAAGGCCGGTGGCAGTCCGGGGCCTCTGGTGGCGGCTACGGCGTCTAGGTCGGCGGGGGACAAGTCGGCCTTGTGCAAGGCGGTTTGGAGGACGGGGCGGATGTTTTGCAGGTGTTGTCGGACGGCTAGTTCGGGCACGACTCCACCGTAGAGGGCGTGGGTTTTGATTTGCGAGGCGATGGCGTTGGCGACGATGCAGCCATCCCGAAGCACGGCGACGCCGGTCTCGTCGCAACTCGTTTCAAAAGCGATGAGGTTCAATCCGGGATGGTTGGAAGCTGAGGGAAAGCCGTTTGGCCTGGCCGGTTACTTCCTGGCTATTTCTTCGTCAGTCGCATTTTTGACGCGCTGCCGGTAGAGGCGAATCCCTCTCAAAATGTCGCGGGCGCATTCTAGTTGTTCGTCTCGGACATATCGGATTTTTTCCCGCTGTTCTTCGGATAAATGGGGCAAGTTGTCAACGCCACCGGGTGCTTGCTGGTAAGAGAGCGCTATTTTGTCTTCGGGAGAAATCGTCACGGGAATGTCGGGGATGATGCCTTTGTCGTGGATGATTTTTTTGCTGGGGGTGTAGTATTTTGCGGTTGTGAGCCGCAACGCCCAGCCGTCAGACAAGGGCAGGATGCTTTGCACGGAGCCTTTACCGAAGGTTTTTTCGCCGACGATGATGGCCCGCTTCAAATCTTGTAGGCAACCGGCCACGATTTCGGATGCGCTGGCGCTTCCGTGATTCACCAGCACGACCATTGGGATGTCGAGAATCGGGTTCCTCGACCTCGCGTATTTCTCAGAGCGCGTCGTCCGTTTTTGCCCTTGGGTGGAAACTACCAGTTGCCCGTGTTCGAGGAACTTTTCGCAAACGTCGATGGCTTGGTCCAGCAAACCTCCCGGATTGCCCCGGAGGTCGAGGATGAGCGCTTTCATGTTTTGCCGGGTGAGCCGGTTGAGGGCTTTCTGAAGCTCGGCGCTGGTTTTCTCGCCGAATTGGGTGATCCGAATGTAACCGATGCCGTCCTTGCTCAATTCAAAATCTGTGCTGCCTTTGAAGTCCTTGACCATTTGGATTTCGATGACAGCTCGGGTGAGGTGGATTTCTTTGGTGTCTCCAGTGCTGGGGCGGAAGATTGTGATCTGGACGTCGGTTCCGGGTTTGCCGCGAAGGCGTTGCACGGCTTCTTGAATAGTCGCCCATTTGGAACTCTGCCCTTCGATCTTGACGATGCGATCGCCGGAAAGCACGCCCGCTTGTGCCGCCGGCGTGCCAGCAATCGGCGCGACGACGGTGAGAAAATCGTTCCGAAGCTCCACCACAATGCCAACGCCGCCGAATGCGCCTTCGGTTTCTTTCCGAAGCTCGTCGTATTTCACCGGCTCCATAAACTCGCTGTGTGGGTCCAGCGAACTGAGCATTCCTTTGAGAGCGCTGCGAATCAGAGATGCATATGACAATCCCTCGGCATCGACGTAATTCTCTCGAACTTGATAGAGCACGCGGCTGAACAACTCCAGATTTATGTAGGGGTCGTCCTCGGTTCCCGCGGCGGCAGAGTAACGATAGATAAGCGCCCCAAAGAGGAGATTCAGCGCCAGAATCGCGAAGATGGAGGAAAAGAAAATGCAGCGTTTGGTGGTATTCATTTTTGGAATCTGCGTTTAACTGCGGCTAGCTTAATCAGTGCCGCCGCCGATGGCAAGGTTCGAATTTCACTTCCGCGAGAGCAGCCACTCGACGAACGGCAAATCTGCCTCCACGGTAACTTTCGGGTTGGGATGGTTGTTTTCCACGAGCGCCACCGGCTGGCCGATCCATTCACAGGCGGCCGCATCATCAGTGAAGTGCGCCCCGACCGCTTGCGCGTGTTGCAGCGCCCGCATGAGGATTTCCCGGCGGAAAACTTGCGGCGTCTGCACCGCCCAAAGCCGCGTGCGGTCCACATTCCGCAGAATCATCCCCTCGCCGTCGGCCTCTTTCAAAGTGTCCGCCACCCGCGCGGCGGCTACGCTGGCGCCCCAATGCTCAGCCGCCGCCAAGCAATCCGCAATAATCCGGCTAGAGGAACAAGGCCGGGCCCCGTCTTGAACGGCGACCAACCGCGCGGCTTCACTAGTTGCCCTCAATCCATTCCACACGGAATCTTGACGTTCGGCGCCCCCGCCAACCAATCGAAACGATTTCTCCACCCGAATCTGCTCGGCCACTTTCTGAAACGCGGCTTCCCGTCCTAAGCGGATAACCACCACAACTTCATCGACGCCGGGCGATTGATCAAAACGCCTCCAAGTGTGCGCGATAATCGGCTCACCGTTGGCTTCGAGAAACAATTTGTCCCTCGCCCCGCCCATCCGAGACCCCTTGCCCGCCGCGACAATCACTGCCGAATCCATCGCCTCCCATTAACAAAAACGGTATAAATCCGCCAAATAAAAACACCAGCCTGGCGTCTTGACTCGCGGCGCAAGCAGATTAAGATGTGCCTCCTATTTGCGATTGCACAGCGAATCCATGAGTGCCATATACCAAATCGCCGCCCGTGAAATTCTTGATTCCCGGGGTAACCCCACAGTGGAAGCGGATGTCCTGCTCGAAACCGGCGCCCTTGGCCGAGCCGCCGTCCCCTCAGGCGCCAGCACGGGAGAACACGAAGCCATCGAATTGCGCGACAGCGAATCAAAACGCTACTGCGGCAAAGGCGTCTCCCAAGCCGTCGCCAATATCCAAAAAACAATCGTCCCGGCCCTGCAAGGCATAGACGCCCTCGACCAACTTGAAATCGACCGCATCATGCTCGACCTGGATGGCACGCCGAACAAACAAAAACTCGGCGCCAACGCCATCCTCGCCGTCTCCCTGGCCGCCGCCAAAGCCGCTGCCATACAACTTGACCAGCCGCTATTCCGCTACCTCGGCGGTTCCAACGCCAAAGTGCTACCCGTTCCCTTGGCCAACGTCATCAACGGCGGCGCTCACTCCGACGCCCCCATTGATTTCCAAGAATTCATGATCGTCCCCAAAAACTTTGACACCTTCTCCCAAGCCCTGCAAGCCGCCGCAGAAATCTTCCACGCGCTAAAAACCGTCCTCAAAGACAAAGGACTCTCCACCGCCGTCGGCGACGAAGGCGGCTTCGCGCCCCGTCTTTCTTCCGCCGAAGACGCCATCGAAGCCATCCTCTCCGCCACAAAACAAGCTGGCTACCGAGCCGCCGACCAAATCTTCCTCGCCTTGGATGTCGCTTCCTCCGAGTTCTACGACGCCGAAAGCGGAAAATACATCTTCAAAAAAGGCACCGGAGAAAAAGTCTCCGGTGCCGAACTGGTGGACTTCTACAGCCAATTAACCCAAAAATACCCCGTCATCAGCATCGAAGACGGTTGCGACGAAAACGACTGGGAAACCTGGAAACACCTCACCAATAAGCTCGGAGACCGCGTGCAACTCGTCGGCGACGACCTCTTCGTCACCAACGCAGCCTTCCTCCAACGCGGCATCGACCAAGGCATCGCCAATTCCATCCTCGTGAAAGTCAACCAAATCGGCTCACTCACCGAAACCTTTGACGCTGTCGAACTCGCCCAAACCAACGCCTATACCGCCATCATCAGCCATCGCTCCGGAGAAACCGAAGACGTCGCCATCGCCGACATCGCTGTTGCCGCCAATGCCGGACAAATCAAAACCGGTTCACTGAGCCGAACCGACCGCGTCGCCAAATACAACCAACTCCTCCGCATCGAAGAAGCCCTGGGCAAAAACGCCCTCTACGGCGGCAAAATACGCGTCTAAAACCGGCCCCGCCCGCTCTTGCTCTCTTCACGGACGGCTACTCCTTCCCGAAGACAAGAATATGCTGCCGCGGCAACACATCCAAAGTCTCAATCCACTTAAACCCTTGCGCAGCAGCTTCCTTCTTCACCTGCGCCTGAGTCATCTTATGCAGCGGCTTAATCGGCACCCAATCATCCTCGCCCCGATATTCCACCAACACCACCCGACCGCCCGGCTTCAACGCCTTCCAAATCGCTGTCATCATCTCATGCGGAAAAGCAAACTCATGGTAAACATCCACCATAAGCGCCAAATCAATCGACCTGGCGGCCAACTTCGGATTCTTTTCCGTGCCCAACACAGACCGATAATTCGTCAAGCCCCCCTTCTTCATCTTGGCTTCGAGAATTTTCAGCATCTCAGGCTGAATTTCCACCGCGTAAACAATCCCCTCCGCCCCAACCTGTCGCGCAATCCGTCGCGTAAAGTAACCGCTTCCCGCGCCAATATCCGCCACAGCCATCCCCGGCTTGAGCTTCAATGCTGCCATCAACTTCGCCGGTGCCTCCTCCACCTCCCGTGAACTCCGCTCCAGCCACTCGGCGCCTAAATGCCCCATCACCTGAGCGATCTCCCGCCCAAAATAAAACTTCCCGATCCCATCCGGATCGTGAACCGATTTATAGATATAAAGCGCCTTCGACTCGCCATAGCTGGCCGCCGCCGGCTGCGCCCGAACTGCCCCGCTGCTCGCCATTCCCAAACACAAACAAACAAAAACAATAGATTTCATAACAACGCTCCCAAAGAAACCACAAGCGCCCCCTCTTACGCAAGACACTTATCGCATCCACATAACTTCTTCTGGTTTGCTCCGACCTCTGCGCTTCGTCTGACGCAATCGGGAGTTGTGTTTACGGTTGATTTGAGCTAATCAAACTGCCGGCGGCCAGTGAAGGGCCTCCAGATAATTTTGAGTTGCTATGAAAAAGTCGCAGAATTTTTTGAAACGAATGGCGAATTTAGCAGTAGGCATTAGCAATTGCCGCTTGTTGCCAATGCTTCTTTGCGGATGGATGGGGATAATGCCGGCAGGTGGGAAAGCAGATCGCCCGAACATCCTTTTCATTATGGCGGATGATCATACCAGCCAGGCTTGGTCCTGTTATGGCGGGCGTCTAGCAGCATATGCAAAAACGCCGAACATCGACCGGCTGGCATCCGATGGAGCTCTTTTAAAAAACTGCTTCTGTGTCAACTCTATATGTGTTCCCAGCCGCGCGAGTATTTTGACCGGACAGTATAGCCATCAGAATGGAGTGAAAACTCTCCGCGACGCCTTGCCGGGCGCGGCGGATAACGTAGCTAAACGGCTTCAACAAACCGGTTATCAAACTGCCTTGATCGGCAAGTGGCATTTGAAAGAAGCTCCGGCGGGATTCGATTATTGGAACATCATTAAAGGGCAAGGGCGTTACCACGAGCCGGTAATGTATGAGATGAATCTAAAACGGGGCGAAACACAGAAAGGATATTATTCCACCGATGTATTCACTGACAAAGCGTTGGCTTGGTTGGATCGTCGCGATGCTTCAAAACCGTTCTGTTTGATGCTTCACTTCAAGGCGACGCATGCACCGTGGCAATTTCCGCCGAGACTTGCTTCTTTATATAAAGATATTGAAATTCCCGAACCCGACTCTCTTTATGGAACGACAGGGCCGGCAAATAGCCGGATTCCCGGTTGGCCGTTAGAAATCTTGACGAAACGGATGACCTCTGCGGAAACACACGGCAACGGCCGGCTTGTGCTGTCGTCGAATGATCCTATAACGACTCGGCGGGAGACCTATCAAAAATTCATCAAAGACTTTCTCCGTTGCGGTGCAGCAATTGATGAGAATGTGGGCAGGGTGATGCATTATTTGAAACGACATCAATTGATTGATAACACCGTCCTTATTTATACAAGCGATCAAGGCTATTTTTTGGGAGAACATAATTACTTTGATAAACGGTTCATGCTCGAAGAGAGTTTGCGAATGCCTTTTATCATTCGATATCCGAAGGAGATCACCGCGGGAACTGCTGTAGATGATATTATTCTGAACATTGATTTTGCTTCGACTTTTTTGGATTACGCTGGCGCGGTAGTTCCAGCTTCGATGCAGGGGCGGAGTTTTCGGGCGAATCTTCGTGGTCAAACACCGGCGGATTGGCGCGGTGCGATGTATTACCGCTACTTTGAGAATAGCAAAGCGCGTCCCGCTCATTTCGGCATTCGAACAAAGACGCAGAAGTTAATTTATTATGACGGGCTTACCGGGACGCCGGAGGAGAAACGATGGGAGTTTTACGACTTGGTTGTGGATCCGCAGGAGAATGAAAACCGTTATGATATGATGGTTAGCAGCGAAGCGGTTAGAAAACTAAAGGAACGTTTGGCGATTTTGCAATCGCGCTTGGGGGATTCGCCTTAATTTTATCTGGCGGTGTCGTGTTTGTCGCTGGTTTTGCAGGTGGCTTTTGTTCGGTTGGATTATTATTGGGATTGGTCAGTTCTTTAGTTGTCATTGTAAAGTTTTTATCGGATGGTTGTGGAGTTGATTCACGGCACGTCGTTTTGGCGCTGAACGCTTCCGATATGGAAATTGACAGTGTGAGTAAGCAGTTCGGCGGTTCGGCGACGATTGATCGGATTGCGGAATGGGTTTGCGGTTTGCGTTCGTTGGTGTTGATTGGGCCTTCGGGGGGGGCGGAGGGGTTGTTGACGTGGTTTCAATTACGGGAACATGCAGGCAAGAAGCTGTTTGAGCTGTCGGGAGGGCAGTGGGTTGCCATTGCCTGGGCGCTTGTGGTCAAACCGTAGTTGTTGCTTTTGGACGAGCCGACTTCGGACTTCGGTTTTGGATCTGGAGATGATGGTTGAAGTTTTGGCGCTCATTGAGGGGCTGCGGGAGGAGGCGATGGATTTTATTCTGGCGACAAATGAGGTGGGTTTTGCGCAGAAGGTGGCCGATTGGATTTGGTTTTTGGCTGAGGATAAAATCTGTGAAGCAGGCGCTCCGGTGCCGGTGTTTTCACGTTCCCAAAACCCGATAGTCTGGTGCTTCTTCGAGCGTGTTCTTAAGTCTTGATCCTGGCCACGGCGAAAAATCGGGCGAAAATAGGGTTGCGGGGAATGCGGTTAGCGGTTATGAAGAGGTCTTGTCCTGACTTTCACGGAGACTGCGCCGCCGCTTTCAGGCGGTGTTGGGGATGCGAGAGCGGGCGGAATTAAACGCTTATTTATGATTTCAACAATGAAAAAGTTAACTGGATTACTGGGAGCTGTTTTCTTGATGGGCGGTGCTGCTGCGTTGCGGGCGGTTGGAGAAGAATCGGTGACGCTCAACGGCGTCGGACTTTGCGCCAAATGTGCGCTCGGCCAGACGGATTCGTGTCAAAACGCCATCAAAGTGACTGTCGGTGGCGAAGAAGTGATTTATCTCTTGCTGGCCAACGAGGCCAGCAAGGCGTTTCACAAAAACATTTGCTCAAAGAGCGCCGATATTTCTGCGGTCGGCGTTTTTGAGGAGGTCGGCGGCAAGAAGATTTTCACCGCGAACAAGTTGAGTTTGCGCAAGGAGGATGTGGTGCGGGGCGAGGGGCTTTGCCTAAAGTGCGCGCTGGACTTGACGCCCAATTGCCAAAACGCTGTCCGCGTTGAAGAGGATGGCCGGCAAATTCTGTACCTCGTCGCGCACGACGAGGTAAGCCAAGCGTTTCACAAACATGTTTGCCAAAAGTCCGTTCCCGTTGTGGCAACGGGCAAAATCGGCAAAGTGGCGGGGCTTGCGGGGGTGCGGAAGTTGACGGCGTCCAAGATCGAATTGGTGGAAGCGGCGGCAAAAGTCGAGCCGGCTAAACCCCAAGAAGCAGTGGCCGAGGCGGAGGCTTCAGCCGGCAAGCAACTGGCAATCAAGGGTTTGGGGATGTGCGCGAAGTGCGAGTTGGGCGAGACGGACCAATGTCAAAACGCCATCCGGCTCGTCAAGGACGGCAAGGAAGTGGTTTATCTTTTTGCTGATAACGAACTCAGCAAAAAGTTCCATAAAAACCTTTGCACTTCTACTGCCAACATCGTTGCCGCCGGGACGTTGTCAGAAGCGGGCGAGCGGCCAGTTTTCACGGCGGTTCGGTTGGCGCTCCAGGAATCGAAAACGCTGGAAGGCACGGGGCTATGTCTGAAATGCGAACTGAGCAAGAGCCGGGTTTGCCAAAATGCAATCAAAGTTTCGGCGGACGGGAAGGAATTCCTTTACATCCTAGACCAAAACAGCGTGAGCAAGAAGTTTCATCGCCACCTTTGCCAAGGCACTGCTCCCGTTGTTGTTGAGGGGACTGTGGCTGAGATTAACGGCCAACTTGAATTGACGGCGTCGAAAATCAACCGGAAGTAAGCAAATTGGGAACTGAAAACACAAACGAGCCTTCGCGGAAATTTTCTGCGGCGGCTTTTTGCTAGGGCTGAGCAATCGGAGCGAGAGCAGATTCCGTTGCGGCAAAAAGCGAGGGAGGCGCGTTAAAGGGTTGCTTACAGCGTTGATTGGCATTTACGATGCGCGGGCTGGCATGGCGGCTATCAATATCAATTTATGATCATCACAGGACCAGACTTGACGAAGGCGCCGCCGCGAAGCCCTCGTGTGCGATTGGGGGGGTATGTGATTT
The DNA here is from genome assembly GCA_965214825.1 of uncultured Pedosphaera sp. GTDB lineage: Bacteria > Verrucomicrobiota > Verrucomicrobiia > Limisphaerales > AAA164-E04 > UBA2970. Next base: position 2,717,216 of record OZ243981.1, on the reverse strand, counting down.
TGTCGCGAATGCTCGACAAGGGGCGGGCGACAATTGCCGGGAAAAACGGCGCGTATCAGTTCAGTTCTCCCATGGACCGCCGTTTTTTTGACTTTACCGGCATCCGCCCTCATTCGTTGATGAATCAATTGGCAACGGGAAAATCGGACGAGTTGATTTTGAATTGGGTTCGGAAATCGGCGCCGCAGTTGCGTTGTTGGTCAGAGATTGAGGCTTGGTCTGAGTCAGAGATGCGGCGGGCACCGGCGGATGTCGAGTCGCGAAAATTCTTCAATGCGCTGCATGAACGCATTGCGCCCGGCCGGGATGACATTATGACTTGGTTCGACCTTTTGGACTTGGACGATTATCAGTCTTTCGGCTGCCTATCTTTCCGGGTGCAAGAGTAGCGGGTGCGGCGAATTTTGTCTTTGCCTGTGAAGTTTCAAAAGGCTAGTCAGCGGTGGTTTCCGCCAGTTGGCGCAGGTAATCAAAGGAGAACAAACCGGTGGCATGTCCGTCCGCCCAAACGGGTCGAAGGGCGTAGCCGCCGACTTTTGTCAGATTGACCAGGGCGAAAGCATTGGGGGCGAGGGGTTGGGGCGTGTGTTGGTAGAGGTTGCCCATGATGTCTCTTTCTCCCTGGCAAGCAGCGCAGGGACAGCGGTGGCGCAGGGTTTCGATGGAGATGAAGGATTCTTTTTGGTCATTCCATTTGATGGCGAGGGTGTTGCCGATTACCTGAATGTCGGTGGGTTGCATTTGGCTTTTTCCGGATTGGTGCCGGGCGGGTTTTAGAGTTCGAGCGTTTTTTCAAAGGTGGTGAGGATGCGAGGGCGACCGTTTTGGACCAGCGCGACGTCTTCGAGGCGCACGCCGCCGATTTCGGGGTAGTAGAGGCCGGGTTCCACGGTGACGACGTTTCCGGTTTGAAGGATGTCCGGGGACGTGCGGTTGATGCTGGGCGTTTCGTGAAGTTCCAAGCCGAGGCCGTGGCCGGTTCCGTGAAAGAAGCCTTGCATATGATTGCCGATGCGACCGGTTTTGTAGCCCAGCGAGTCGAAGACGGCTTTGACAGCCTGGTGGACTTTTCGCGCTTTTACGCCGGCGCGGATGACGTCCAACGCGGTTTGTTGGGCCTGAAGCACGCTTTGATAGATTCTGCGTATGGATTCTGGTGCGCGGCCTTTGACAACGGTTCGGGTCAAATCACCGAAGTAGCCGTTGGTTTCCGAGCGGGGGAACACATCGATGATGATGGGGCTGTGGGCTTTCAACGGACCGCCGCCGCGCTCGTGCGGGTCGCAGGCTTGACTGCCGCAGGCCACGATGGTGTTGCCGGGGATGCCGCCGCGAGCGCTAATGGTTGTGTGAATGGCGGCACGAACTTGTTCCGAAGTCAGAGGACAGCCTTGATGCCAGAGTGCGCTGTCTTTTCGAGTCTCGGCTTTTTGAATCAGGGAAATGCCCGCGTGCAATCCCTCTTCGGTCAGGCGCAAAATGTGTTCAAGTTGGCGCACTTCCACAGGCGATTTGATGGCGCGTTCGGGAAAGGGGCGGGTGGTGGTTAAGGAGATGGACGACCAGGTTTTCCGAATGGTTTCCGCAATGCCGAAGGGGAAGTTGGCAGGCACGCGGACTTGGCTGAGGCAGAGGGTGTTCAGGAGTTGCCCGGCGACGTGGCCGATGTTTGGGTTTGGAATGCCGGCTTGGGCTGTTTGTTTCTGTAGTTTGGCCAGGGAGTGGAGGGCGGCTTGGGGGCAGTGTTTTGCGGCCCGGTCGATTTCCAAATCGCTCAGAACTAAATGAACGGTTTCGTTGTGTTTCAGGTAGATGAACGAGTCGGGGATGAAGAGGCCGGTGGCGTAAAGCATGTTCGCGTCGCGTTCGCTGTCGGCGACGATGAGCAAGGCGTTTGCAGGCATCGGGCAACTTTTGAGGGGAGGTGCGCCTTAGTCGATGTAGTTGGGTGCTAGGAAATACAGGCGCCCAGCCTGGAGTTGCGGGAGTTCCAGGCCGAGGTCAATTTTGGTTCGATTGGGGTCCGCCTTGCCCAGGAACCTGAAGAAGTCGCTCAAGCTCAAATGCAGTTGGTATTGGATGAGAGTGAAGCTCTCGACGCCGAGAATTTGCGCCATGCGGTCGATTGCCTTGTCGAAGTTGCCCAATTCATCGACGAAGCCGAGATCGAAAGCTCGTTTGCCGGAGAGGATTCTGCCGTCGGCGTAAGATTCCCAATCCTCCGCCAGAGGCTTTCCGGCGCCGTTGTTTTGGCTTTGTGCCCACGATCTGCCTTCGCGGATGACTTCTTTGAAACGGTCGAAAGTTTCATCGACCAATGCCTGGAACATTTTGCGAGTTTCGGGCAGAATTTCTTCGGGAGGCTTCTCGCTGCTGAGCATGTCTTTGAAGCGGCCGCTTTTGAAAACTTGGGGTTGAATGCCGACTTTGTCCATCAAGCCGCGGTAGTTGTAGTTGTGAAAAATCACGCCGATGCTACCTGTGAGCGTCAGTTCATTGGCCACGATCCAACGGCACGGCGCCGCAATGTAATAGCCGCCGGAGGCTGCCAGGCCGGACATGGACGCCACTACGGGTTTTCCTGTTTCTTGCTGAAATTGTTGAATCTCGCGGTAGATGTCGTCCGAGGCCAGCACTTCGCCTCCCGGAGAGTCGATCCACAGTAACACACCTTTGATTTCTTCGTCCTCGGCGGCCAATTGCAATTGATTTTGGATCGAGTCCGCCATCGCTTTTCCACCGCGCGAAGTGGCCAGGCTGGTGATGATGCCGTCCACTTCGATGAGCGCGACTTGGATGTCGTTGGTGGTTTGGCGCTTCCCGATGAGGGTTTCTGTCCATTGGCTGTCGCCACCGCCGCCCCGCATAGCCAGGCCGCTGCCGAGAATGCCTAGCCAGGTGATTCCCAAAAGGAGCATGAGGAGGATGCAGAGGAAAAACCATCCGCAGCCTCGAGAAAGCGGGGGTGTCGGTGGCGCCACTCGAACGCGGGGAGGATTGGGCGGTTGATTGCTTTCCATTTGCGGCAGCTTATCCCGGCCGGGCGCCGATGGCAAGAGCCAGTTGCCTTACGGCTTCACAAAAGAATCTCTCATCGAGGGCGAACAAACCGTGATAAATTTTCTTGCAAAGCCATCGCCGCTTTTTAATATCCCCCCTTTCCCATGAGTTTTGAGAGAAGGGCTAACGATGAATTTCCAGAGGCGGTTTGATAGGCTTGGGGCTTTGTTGCACGTGGGACGGGGCGTGTGTTTGTTTTTGATTCCGGTGACTTGGGCGCAGGAAGTGATTCAGAATCCTGAACAGTTGCTGAACGACTATGTTTCGATTGGCGAGTTTAACGAGTCCGGTGATGTGGACGGTTGGGGGCATAACGCTTCTTCAGTGACATTGCGGGCAGCAAACGGCGGTTTGGAGGTGGTTACCTTGGGCGGAGACCCGTGGTTCTTTCGCTCCAACATCCCTGGCGGCACAGCGGATTTTGACACGGTTGAAGTGCGGTTGCGCGTCCTGGAGGGAAGCCAAACCGGTTGGGAAATGTTTTGGGGCACGACGGCAACGCCGGGTTATGTGGCCGGGCGGCGAATTGGCTGGTCGCCGGATTTGGACGACAGCGAGTTTCATATCGTTCACTTTGATATGAGCACTGTTTTGGATGGCAGCGTTTTGACTCACTTTCGCATCGATCCCACCAGCAGTTCAGGTGTGCGGCTGGAAGTGGATTACGCCCGTTTGGGAAAGGTTTCTCCCGATGCCGATGGCGACGGATTGCCAGACAGCGTGGAAACCAATACCGGGGTTTTGGTGGACGCCCGCGACACCGGAAGCGACCCGAACAAAGCGGATACGGACGGAGACGGTTTCAGTGACGCCGTTGAAGTACAAGCAGGCACAAACCCTAGCAGCGCTGCCGAGATGCCGATTCCCGGCTTGGCAGGCTACACAATCTCCAGCGCCGTCTATGTCGTTACAATCGAAATTTCTCCATCGGAGCCGATTGTCCAAACGGGGAATGCGACGGGCTATGCGATTGCGCCGGCCTTGCCCGACGGTTTGCGCTTCGACACAACGACCGGGCGGATTGCGGGGACGCCGAGCGAAGTGCGGCCGGCAGCAGATTATACCGTCACGGCCCGCTTCGCTTCGGGAGAAACGGACACCACTGCCCTGAACATCGAGGTGAGAAACCCCTACATCGAATACACTGTCAGCAAACGTTCCTTGCTGCTCGGTCAAGCCATTCCCGACTACACCTTTGTCCCCAATATCTTCGGACCGAACCCGACATCTTACAGCATCAGTCCAAAACTTCCCGACGGTTTGCTTTTCGATTCCAATGCCGGCGACATTTACGACATGCCTTTGGAAACCAGCTCCTCGACTGTCTACACCGTAACGGCCAAGTATGACGGATTTCCAGAGGCGGCGACCACCTTGATCCTGTCCGTGCTGGGAAATCCCGAAGTAACGACAGACCCCGAAGAAGCAATTGACGAGATAATTTCGCTGGGCGAGTTTGAAAGCGAAGACGACCTGACGCCTTGGTCGGCGAATCCGCAAATCGCACCCCTGTCAGTGCAAAACGGCTGGATGATTGTGGAGACGGTCGGCGCCGACCCCTTTATGAGCGTGTCATTCGATCCCACCGCCGGCTGCCAAATCGTTGAGCTGCGAATGCGTTTGGTCGAAGGAACGGGCAGCGGTTTCCAAACATTTTGGCAAGAAGATGCCATTGGCCGGAGCAATTTTGGCGCTCCAGGTCAACCCTTCGACCTGCCGGCGATCATTGACGACGGCGAATTTCACATCTACCGCATTGATTACACGCCAGCAACCGAAGGGCCGCTAGAAGGGTTCCGTTTGGATCCGGGTGCCGGCGCGGGCAACCTGTTGGACATTGATTACATCCGTCTCCTCGGCTGCACTCAACCCGCCTCCATCGCTTTCGAGCGCGGCGAGGGAAACATGATGGCCATTACTTGGACAGGCATTTTGCAAAGCGCCGATGCCATCGCCGGCGGTTGGACGACAATCGCCGGGGAAAGCCCGCTCATCATAACACTGGACAAGCCGCAGCAATTCTACCGCGCCGTTAATGAGTAACCGACAGATAACAGCGGCGCCTCGAAGCCGCGGGTTCACCCTGATCGAATTGCTGGTGGTAATAGCCATCATCGCCATCCTTGCCTCCCTGTTGCTTCCGGCTTTGGCCGGCGCCAAAGTCTCTGCTCGGAAAACCCTCTGCATCAGCAATCAAAGGCAAATGGCTTTGGCCACCCGGATGTATGGAGACGACTTCGACGGTTTTTTTCCACCGGCGACCAATCAAGACCACACGGCTTGGATCCAAAATATGATCCGAGCCGGCTACTTCTCCACGCTAAAAACCTTTCGAGACCCGGCAGAATCCGAAGGGCCGCACGATTTTACTAGGCTGAGAACCGTGAAAATGCGTTTGCCGGACAAAACGGTGAAAGAGTTCATCGCTTCCTACGGCATCAACGAGCGATTGGCGGGCCCCAACGGAGTCAAAATGCCGAAATTTCAGATGGTTCCGGAGCCGGCTTCGATCTTCTTCTTCGGCTGCGCAACTTACTTCATCGCCCCGGACTGGGACCACGAGCGGGTCTATAACGCCGGCGGGCCGCACCCGGAAGGCACCACTCGAAACCCTCCGAAAAAGGAATATGCGCGGCACGGTTCGGGCAGCGGTTCCCGGCCGGGAAGCGTGATCACATATGTTGACGGGCATGCGGCATTCGAAGATCAGGAGTTCATTCAAAAAGATTTGCAGTGGTTCCCCGGCGATTCGCGCCGATGAGGACTCCGTGCGGCGGCCTTGCTCGGATGATTTTTCGCCCGCCGGAAAATTAGGGATGACAAACAAAACATTTTCGTATTAGATGGTAAACATGAAAGCGAACTCTTTTTTAATTTCTTTGAAACGGCGGGGACAGTCCCGCACTGGATTCACATTGATCGAACTTCTGGTGGTGATCGCCATCATTGCCATCCTGGCCGGGATGCTGCTGCCAGCACTCTCCAAAGCCAAAGAGAAAGCCAAGCGAACGCGTTGCCTCAGCAATCTGAAACAAGTCGGAATCGCCAGCCAGATGTATGCAGGTGACTATGACAACTACCTCCCGTCGATGAGGGATCCCGTAACGAAGGCGGTTGGAGCTTGGCCTTGGGATATGCCGCAGAATGCAGTGTCCAACTTGTTGGGCTACGGTTTTGTTCGGGACATTCTTTACTGTCCATCCTTCGCTAAGCAGAACAACGACACACTTTGGAATTTTAACAGCCGATATAAAGTGTTGGGTTACGCCTTTGCCACTGAAGACTCGCCGCGAGTGCTGGCAACGAACATCTTCGAGAAACTGCAACAAAAGGTTGTCAGCAATCGGAGGGATGGTTCCTACACCATCGGCATCTCGGAAGGGATTTTTGCCGCTGACGCCACGCTTTCGGTTGGGGACAATATGGAAGACCGCACCCGGAACAACTATACCAAAGTCGATGGCGGGTGGGAGGGGCATAGTTCGCCGCATCTCAACGGCGCAATGCCCGCCGGCGGCAACGCGCTCTATTTGGATTCGCATGTCTCGTGGAATTCTTTTGAAAAACACGTCGTGCGAACTACAGGAAGGCCGACGTTTTGGTGGTAGATTCAGTGAAGATGCGGCGGGGAAGATCGGTTTTTGAAAGCCGCCTTTTTCCTTCATCGGCGCTTGCCGCTATGCAAAGCAAAACGGATTGGAGTTGGTTCCCAACCGCGCTTTTTCGTGGATTCCGCGCGTTGCTGATTTTTGCCACTGTCTGGGTTGGCGGCGGTTTGGCGGAGGTTTCTAAAGAGAAGAAGCGCAGTTTGTTCAACGGTAGGAATTTGGAGGGTTGGCGGACGGTTGGCTCGGCTGTCTGGCGCGTGGAGGCTGGAGCGATTGTGGGCGGACAGGACGGCGATCCAAAGCGCAGCGGTTTGATTATGACGGAGGCGAGCTTCCGGGATTTCGAGCTGGAGTTGGAGTTCAAGATCGACGAGCATGGGGAGTATAACAGCGGGGTATATCTGCGGCATGGCGCCGGGGAACGGCAGCGGCGAGGCTACCAAATTAACATCGGCCGCGCGGCGGCGGGGGAGTATGTCGGGTTGTATACGGGCAGGTGGTTGGATAAAGGGGATGAGCGTGATAAGTATCGCAAGGTGTTGACGTGGAACTGTCTTCGAATCCGCGCAGTTGGCAACCATATTCAGGTTTGGCTGAACGGGCATCTGATTGTGGATTACCGCGACCGGGGGGCAACTGCGGAACGTTTGATGCCGGGAGTGATTGCGTTTCAGACTTACGGTGCTGAAGGTTACGCCGGCTGGGTGCGGTTTCGCTCGATTCGGATTGCGGATTTGTCGCAGTAGCCGGGGGGTTCGGGGTTGATTGGCGCTGCGTCAGGAGACGGGATTTTTTCGGATGTGAATGTAGGCGTGAACGTGGGGTTCTCCTCGAAAGAAGATCAAAGCTGAGGGGCCTTCGATTTGCCAGACATCCCAAACGCCGTCTTTGCCGATGTCGTTGTGCCGGTAGAAGGCGATGTGGAGGTGGTCGAACTGCGCGGGGGTGATGAGTTGGAGCGCTTCGTCGGCGTCTCTTTTTCGGAAGGGCGCCAGGACATCGGCGAGGACTTTGCGGACGTGTTCTTTTTGGTCTCCCGAAAGGGCGGCGATGGGGATGCCGGGAAGTTCTTTGGTCTTGCCGGTGAGTCGGACGGTTTTGGCGCCTTCTTCCTTTCTGGGTTTGCCGAGGAGGGCGAGTTTCTGTTGTTTGCCGTCGAGCATTTGGAAGACTTCGTTGGCGCGTTTGGCTTGGTACCAATACACGTTGCCGGGATGGGTCGGCGGTTCGTTGAAGTATTTCCCGGCCTGGTGTCCGTAGAAGATGGGACCGCCAAATGCGGCGCCTTCCAGGCTGTCTCCGTCGCAGCGGCGGGTGACGTGCCGCCCGGTGAGGACGAATTCGAATTGCCCTTTGCCCGGCTTGCCGAAGAGGGCGATGGAGCAGTCTTCCAAGCCTTCTTCGTCAGTGTCCCAGGCAACTTGCTCCAAAACGGGCTGCTGGTATTCTGGGCTGTGGAGGCCGAGGAAAATCTGCTTGATGAGGTCTTGCTGATCGGGGGTGAAGTCTTCGCCGATTCGGGCTTTGGTGATGTGCCAATTGTTCTCGACTTGGGAGCGTTTCTTGTGGTCGAAAGGCAGGCAGATTTTGGCGCGTTGCCCCTCGTTGAGGCTTTTGTAGAGCGAGGTGACCAGGGATTCCGAATCGGGCGCCGGAGCGGCGGGGCGGTCGCCAATGATTTGAAGGCGAGGCGCGCCGCCGAGAGCGGCAATTCCTAAGGGCAGGGCGGTGGATTTCAAAAACGTGCGGCGATCCAGCGAGGGGCCGCAGCATTTCTCCGTCAGGTCGGCAAACAGTTTTGGATTCATTTCCCGGCTCTTTTAGCAATTTTTCGACGAATGGCAAGGGTTTTCTTTTGACGTTTCGACGGACGGCCAAATAGCTTGGCTGGATGAAGTTGATGAGATGGATGTTTTGCGGTGCTGCAATTCTCGTTCTTGCCGGGTGTGTTGTGTTGACGAGGCAAAAGATTGAAGGGACGCGTGTGGATGTTTCCGGGACTCCCGGCGCTCACTTTACTGTGAAGGTCGAGGGGGAACCGCCGAGGGAATTTACCGCCGGATCGCAAGCCGTTGCCGTCTTCCAAACTTCGGAAAAATATTTCGCGTTCGAGATCGTCAAGGAAGACCCCGAAGCGGCGCTCACGGTGGAATTGGTACGCGGCTGGGAATTGCCGATTAGCCCTCGATCCGGACGATTGAGTTCGGGGGTCGAGAAAGTCACTATTGGCGGGAGGGCGCGGAGCCGTCAAGTGATAGGTTTGCTTGAGGGGGTGGCGTATTTTTGAGAGAGGACGAACCGAATGGCAGACAATGCCAGCGGATAGCAAAGTAATCGAATCCGCTACTTCGGCCACACTGCCTTAGCGCGAGGCAAAGGTGGACATATAGGTGAAGCAGTGAACAATCTGGCAATCATCGGAGCGGTTCTGGCTTATTTCGGGGCGCTTTACTGGATTGCGCGAATCACCGGAAAGCGGGCGGATGAGGCTGCCTATTTTCGCGGGAACCGTTCTTCTCCCTGGTATGTGGTGGCCTTCGGCATGATTGGGGCTTCGCTTTCCGGGGTGACGTTCATATCTGTGCCGGGTTGGGTGGGGACGCAGCATTTTTCTTACATGCAGATGGTGCTGGGGTTTTTGATCGGATATGCGGTCATCGCCCGGGTTTTGATTCCACTGTATTACCGCCGCAATTTCACTTCGATTTACGGCTATCTCGGCGAGCGGTTTGGCGGACGGGCGTATCTAACGGGCGCGGGTTTTTTTCTGGTGTCGCGGGTAGTCGGTGCTTCGTGTCGGTTGTTTCTTGTGGCGTTGGTGTTCCACTTGATTCTCGAAAGAATGGGGTTTCGTGTGCCTTTTATCGTGCCTGTGTTGATTTCGATTGCGCTGATTTATGTTTATACCCGGCGGGGCGGTATCAAGACGGTCGTGTGGACGGATACGCTGCAGACGGCTTGCTTGTTGACAGCGGCGTTTTTGTCGGCGGTGTGGATTGTTCGGCATCTGGAACCTTCGATGCCTGATCTTTGGACGGCGTTGCTGGAAAGTCCGCATACTGCAGTCTGGGTTTGGGATTGGAGCGCGAAGAATCATTTAGCGAAGGACCTGATTTCAGGCGCCTTTATCGCCATTGTCATGACCGGTTTGGACCAGGACATGATGCAAAAGAATCTGACTTGCCGCACGGCGGCCGAATCGCAGAAGAACATCTATTGGTTCTGTGCGATCTTGGTGTTGGCGAATATTCTTTTTTTGGTATTGGGCGCTTTGCTTTACCGCTTCGGTGAGACGCGGGGCATCGTTGAGCTGGCACACACGGCAGCGGGCGCTCACTTGAAGATCAAAGATGTCGTGACCGAGCAGTGGATCACTCGGAGAACGGATGAGTTATATCCGATTTTAGCGATGGATTATTTGGGCGGCTGGGTGATGTTGACTTTTACGCTCGGCTTGATTGCGGCAGCGTATTCGAGCGCCGATTCTGCGCTCACGGCTTTAACCACTTCTTTTTGTGTCGATTTTCTCAAGTTCGAGTCAAAAACGCGGACAGATACCGAGCGAGAGAAAATTCGTGGACGGGTGCAGTTGGGTTTTGCGGTGTTGTTGCTGGTGGTCATCGTCATTTTCGAACGCATCAACAACCAAGCCGTAGTGGAAATGATATTCCACATCGCCAGCTTCACCTATGGTCCTTTGCTAGGCTTGTTTGGTTTCGGGTTGCTTTGCTCCCGCCCGGTGAGGGATGCCTGGGTGCCGGCGGTTTGCATTGCGGCTCCCATCCTGGCTTATTTGACGGATAAGCTCTTCTCATTGTGGAATTTCCAGTTTGGATTTTTGCTACTACCTTTGAACGGCGCGTTGACTTTTGCCGGCCTGTGGCTCATCTCGCAGAAGACGGCGAGCGAAGGAAATGTTCCAACGAGTGCGGGCCGAATGTCTCGCTGATTGCCAACAAGCCGCCCTTTGGAGAATGAATTTTCTTGAATAGTTGAACGAGTCTGTGTTTAATGGGACGACTGTTTCCGGGAAACTAAACATAAAAGCAGCAAACAACCCGCTATGCCAAACAAATCAAACAAAGAAAAGAAGCCGCTGAGTTTCGACGACTTGAAATCTGCCGTGAGCGGCTCAGCTGCCGCAATTCGCATTGTTACTCGACTTGAACCCGTAGGCCACCCCCAAGACAAGGTTTTTCCACCGACTTACTTGGGCGGCGAATATGCTTTTGAAAAGCGTTACTCCGCGATTCCGAGCGAGAGAGAGGATGTCTGCGCGGTTCTTCTGCACTCAGTGGCAGGACAAGCTAATTTGATGGAGGAAGCCTTGAAATCCGCGCTGGGCGAAACGCCCAACTGTAAATCGAAACCCTTTAAAATTCCGCTTCTGAAAGTGAACTTTGAAGAAACGGATGCCGCGGAATTCGTAACCGAACCAGTCACTGTGCTTGACACCCCACATCGAGTGTTTGACGCGATCTTTCGTGATAGCTGCGTCCCGGGCAGTAACGGCTGTTCCGAAACAATCTTCCGGGACACTTGTGTCGGCAAAGATTTGGCGAGGGCATCCCTTGCCAACGCCACGCCGCTATTCGAATGGAGTCCGACATCTATCGTTTTCGGTTGCTGGAACTCGTCCGATGACAAGATTCCGGAGAAAATCGGAGGGACCGCGAAAAAGCTGAAGTATGCTCGCGTAATCGTATCGGAAATCGTTGGCTACGAACCAGTCCCGGGAGTTCGGGTTGGGGGCAAAGACGACGTGATTGGAATCACTGGCCAGACAATCTACCGTTTGCCATCTTCCGAAGTCACAACCGACAAGAAAAAAGCCGCGCATGACGCTGAGGGTAAGGTTTGGTATCGGAAGGGAGGTGATAATCTGGAGTGGACGCAAAATGAAAGCGAGGCAGAAAAGAGGCAAGAAGAAAAAGGACTCCCTGTTTATCGAGCCATTGGATGGGAGTGGACAGCCGATCTGAAGAAAGCAGCGAGAGATAAGCAGGGCAAAGCTGTCAAATGGGGCGATGAGCGCAAACCCTCTAAAAAGGGCAAACCCTCTAACTTGTTATTGGGACAAATCCCCCCAAAGATTGGGAAAACCGAGGGTGAGAATAACCGCGAGAGAAAGAATCTTTCTCCCGAATCCCAAAAGCGTCTGATGCAGGCCGGTGGCGGTGTAACAATGAAATACGCCCTGCAAACCACCGTGCTCTCGCTTTCCGCCCTCCGTCGATTGCGCTTCCCGGTAAATAAAGGAGGCTCAACAGATGAGCAGAAAAAAATCTGTCCACAGGAATGTGATATCGTCGCGCGGACAGTTCTAGCGGCTCTCGGCTTGGTGGCTATTACGGCGCAGAAGAAACGCGATTACTTCTTGCGTTCTCGTTGCGAACTACGGGCAGTCGAATCGCCGCTTTTTGAATTTGTCGTTCAAGGCAGAGGAACTCAGGATAAGGACAAGTTCAGCCTTGACTTCGCACAGGCGGTGGAACTCCTTCATTCAGCATTGGAAGAGGCTGGACAAAAAGGGCTGAAATGGAAAACTGACGGCGACATGCCAAACCTCAAACCACAGTCAAATCTCGCCGAATTGATTCGCCTCTCTCACGAACAGGGAGGAGCGGAAGATGATGATTTGGAAACATCGTAGAGTTTGCAGTTGCGGAATTCCACAGCCATGTTAATACGTTGCGAATTCATAACGTCGCGTTATGTGGCGAAAGAGACGCACCACAGTATGGAATGGCCACCGCATCCGGCGCGTTTATTCTACGCGCTAGTCTCTGCTTTACATGTCTTTGATTCCAAGGAGAATAAGGATGGAAACCTATCGGAACGCGCTGCTCTTTGTTGGCTCCAAGAGCAGGAAAATCCGAATCCGGAAATCTATTTCCCACCGACTGTAGGCAAGCGGGATGTTGTCGATCACTATGTGCCCGCGAACGATATGACACTGAAGAAGCCGACCAACTACCTGCCAGATCAAAGAACGGAAAAACACGAACGAGCCTTCCCCACGCTGTTACTGCCCGCGACCGCCAACGCAGTTTACTTTCAATGGAGCAACATATCGCCTGCCGATCTGAATGCCCACAAAGCCGCTCTGGAGGCATTACTGTCCCGTGTTTCCTATTTGGGGCACTCCAGTTCCGCTGTTTCTCTGGGATTCGTCGATGAATTGCCAAAGTTTGTCGAGGGGCGCTGCGTCCATTGGGTTCCCACGACAATGCAACACGGGCCCACGACAATGCAACACGGGGCAACTCTCCGAGGCATCGGCGCCGGTCTGCTGAAACTTCTCGAAGAAATCTATTTGCCCAACGAGTATTCCCAACAGAACTACCGCTTACCGTGTGTTCCGGTCCGGTATGTCGTCGAAAAGGGAGCCGTTACAAGGGAAACCGGTGCGGTTTTCCTCTCTCACTTTAGCGAGCAATGGGTGGTCTATCGTTTCCCGGAGTGGGCGCGATTTCCATTGACTGCAACACTTGGGCTGACGTCGAATCTTAAAACTGAGGCTTGCCGAATTGCCGAAGAACAAGGCAAGAAACTTCTCCCCGAAGCTCTTTGTCAGATTTCAGGTCATTCCGGAAATGGCAAGCCTATTGAAAACGCGCATGTGGCCTGGCTAGCACTGCCTTGGGTTTCGCACCCCAACGCAAGTGGATTGGTATTCGGCCTCGCTGCCATTCTGCCCCGGTACATCGGCAAACCGGAAAAACGCCCGGTGGCCGAAGCCATCATGAATGTGTTGCGAAGCGTTGAGTCTCTCCTCTTCCGGGGCTCCACTATCAAACTAAACCGGGTCAAGCCGGCGGATTTCGAGAAACCTTTCTTCCCGGCGACGCTGCGGCCACGAACATGGTGTGGTGGGCGCAAAGGCGCAAAAGTGTGGGCCACGGTCACTCCGATGGCCCTGGATCGTTTCCCCGGCTTCTTATTTGGACGAGCGCGAAAGACGGAGGCCGAAGTCCGAGCAACTGAAAAAGCGATTAAAGAAACCAAAACAAGCATTCGCCGTTCCTGCGTCAATATCGACTTGCCCGAACCGGACGAAGTGTTCGTTTCAAAAACATCCTGGATCGAAGCGAGTCCGCCCATCCGCCACTTTGTGTCACAAAAAGCGTACGTCGGCAAACCACGCCCCGTTCACGCGCATATAAAACTCGTTTTCGCCAAGCCGGTTTCCGGTCCGATACTCCTTGGCCGAAGTCGCTACCTTGGCTACGGCTTGTTCCGTCCTTTGCACGATGAAAGTAAATGGGATGCCGGATGAATTTTGAAGATTACTTCCGTTGTCTTTGGGGTTATGTCCCGTTTCCTTGGCAGAAGGAACTGACTCGGTGCATCGAGTCGAAGGGGAAATGGCCCGAAGTCATTGAAGTGCCCACTGCCGCCGGAAAAACTGCTCTCGTTGACATCGCTGTCTATGCGCTGGCGATGAGATGGAAAGCTGCTGCAACTCGTATTTTCTTCGTGGTAGACCGCCGCATTGTTGTCGATGAAGCCAAGGAACGAGCAGATCAAATTAACTGCAAAATCGAGAAAGATCCCCAACTCTCGGATATAAAAGAGAGATTGATTGCCATCTCCGACACCGAGCAGCCGCTCCATATCAGCGGCATGCGCGGCGGCATGCCGCTAGAAACCGCTTGGGCAAAATCCCCAACGCAACCGACGATCTGCCTGACAACGGTGGATCATCTCGGCTCCCGCCTGCTCTTTCGGGGCTATGGCGTCAGCCAGAGAATGGCACCTATTCACGCCGGTTTGGCGGCGACGGATTCGTTGATCATTCTGGACGAAGCGCATCTTTCGGAGCCGTTCCGTCAAACCTTAGAACTCCTGAAGCTCTACCGTTCCGATAAGTGGTGTCAAACGAAGGTTGACGGTCCACTGCAAGTTTCCTTCATGTCAGCCACATTGCCATCGGAAGAGATCGAAGAAGAGAAAGTCTTTCGTTTTAAGGAGACTTATCGTGAAGAAGAAGCCAGTCCTATTCTGAAGAAACGCCTGAAGGCATCCAAACAGGCTAAATTGATTAAAGTTGGAGATTGGAAGCCACCGGCAAAGAAGGCATCGAATAGCGAAAAAAGCCATTGGAAAGATCAGGAATCTGAACGAAAAAGAGCTTTTGTTTCTCAAGTTTTCGAGACAGCGAGGGAATCCTTGAAGCTGGAATATCAACCTCGTGTGATTGGCGTGATTCTGAACCGGGTCGGCACGGCGCGGGCTGTGCATGACCGACTTTCCGATTTGATCAAAAGCGAGTCCCTTGAAGCGGATACCATTCTATTGACTGGCCGCTGCCGTCCCATTGACAGAGACCGGCTCATTGCAAAACACTGGGACCAGATCAAGGCAAACCGCCAGCGTTCGCCCGAAGACCGCCTCATCTTCGTCGTGGCGACTCAATGTATCGAGGCCGGAGCCAACATTGATTTCGACGCTCTCGTCACGGAGGTAGCAAGCATGGACGCGCTACGGCAGAGATTCGGACGACTGGACCGTCTCGGTTGTTTGGGCCAAACTAAGGCCTGGATTGTGACGCGCAGCGACAGTGTGGCCAATGGAAGCAAAGACCCTGTTTATGAAGACGCTCTCTACCACAGCTTCAAGCTGCTGAAAAAGGCAAAAGAGCGGGCCAAGAAACAAAAGAAAAATGCCGGCGAGATTGGTTTCGGAATCGACGAGTTCATCGACGAGTTCAAATTGAATAAACTGCCTGACGGAGAATGGGCTGAATGTCTTGGCCCTCGAAAGAAAGCGCCCGTGTTGATGCCTGCACACCTTGATTACTTTGCGCAGACCAACCCGAGACCGGCACCCGATCCCGATCCGGCGGTTTTCCTGCATGGACCAAAGACCGAACCCGCCGACATCAACCTTGTCTGGCGAGTGGATTTACCCGACGAATCCAACCAATGTATCGAAACCCTTTCGCTTGTTCCCCCTTCATCGGCGGAAGCGTTGCCGCTGCCACTTTGGGTTGTGAAAAAATGGTTGCTTGGGGGAGAGTCACATCGCGACTTCTCGGATATCGAAGGGGACGGGGCCGGCGAAAATCGAGAAAACTTGCAAAACAAAGGCGAACTGCCGAATCCAATAGTCATTTGGCGGGGCAAAAAGAAAAAGGAATCCATCCATATCTCTCAAAACTCTCAAAAAAAGGCTCTGATCGAACAATTGCGGCCCGGAGACACGGTGGTTGTTCGTTCTCCGGCGGGCGGAGTGGATCAGTATGGATGGAATCCGTCGAGCAAGGGCAGTGTCGCCGACATTGCCGACATCGCCTATTCTCGGCAGAAAGGGCGCCCGACATTGCGGCTTCATTCTTCGCTGTTGGATTCCTGGAAGGAGCCGGATCAAGATGTTTCCGACGAGGAAAGAGTTAACCTTTTTCGGATGTTAAATTCCTTGCAGCTAGATGAGACGGATGAAGAAGAAAGTTTTTCGTGCGACAAGGCAAGGGAAGTATTAAGTGCCTTGGACAAATGCCGATGGTTGAAGTCTGACATTCGCAAGCTAGCTCGAAATTTGAACAGCGAAGGCTTCCGTCATAGAGCTTACCTGGACGGCTCGGGATGGATCGTCACAAGCCAGAAAAAACTAAAGGAAGAACCTGTTTATCTTTGGGAGGACGAAGATTCTTCCTTCACCGAAATCAAACACAGAGAGTTGAAAGCTCATATAAAGGATGTTGAAGACGTACTCAAGGTCTGGCTTGAAAAACTTCACTTCTGTGAACCCGTCCGTAACGCTCTTAAATCGTTTCCGCGGTTACACGACTTAGGCAAAGTCGATCCTCGTTTTCAGGACTTTCTCTATGGCGGAAGATATGAAGGAGCGGGAAAACCCCTGATAGCAAAATCGGAAGACGAGCGTTTAACAAAAGAGGAATTTCTCAGTCGCTGGAAAGATTGCGGATTGCCGAAAGACTGGCGGCACGAATTGGTTTCTCTTGATGTAATCGGACAGAACCGTTCATACCTCAATGGAATGAAAGGGACGAGCCTTGACCTTTTGAAGCATCTGATCGCTACCCACCACGGTTTTTGCCGGGCAATGACCCCGATGATAAACGATGATCATCCGCCGGCGGTTTCGTTCGAAAACCTTACCTTTCAACCGGAAAAGCGAACCGCGTGGCACCATCTGGGCAGCGGGCTGATTGATCAATTTGCCTCTTTGCAGCGGCAATTCGGCTGGCATGGGCTGGCCTTCCTCGAAGCGATAGTGCGCCTCGCGGACCACGTCGCCTCCACAAAATTAAATGACCATGACTGATGAATCAAACTACTTGGATCGCCAGACGGGAACAGGTCCCGATGGAAGCAACCTGCTCGGATTTTTGTCAGCTACAGGTGCCCTGGTTACCTGCGCCAACATCTTTCAGGATCAACGTGTCACATTGCACTGGGAACAATCTCTTGGTTGGCGAGGCTGTATTTTGATTGATGGTAAAGCGATCTCCAACAATCATATCGAAGGAATCCACAAATATCTGACCGATGAGAAAAATCGAACGCGCTTTGCGCTTCAAAAAGCAAGCAGCGATGAACATTACAAAACCATCACCAGTGTTAAACCCGCCGATGCTACAAAGCATTTTCGTCAATCGATCGAAAAAGGGAAATCCGGACGATCTCTCTATTCCAATACGTATTCGGGATGGTTTTCTGATCTTCCTGACGGCGAAGATCAGAAAAAGGCAAGTTCTTCCCAGTTATGTGCTTTAACGGGTAGCGGTAATCAAAATTTTCTTAAGACGGCACGTGATCTTTCGGGTTTCTACGAGGATGAAAACAAAGAACAACGTAGCACAACTCTCGAGCATCTTCAAAACACACTTCTTAAGGTTTGGCTTTTCGAAGATCCAAGGCCAAGTTGCCGTTGGGATGCCCAAGAAAACAGGTATCACGCTTTGCGCTACCGCGATCCTGCAAAAAAACATAAAGGCGATGACTCATCCAAATACAATGGAAAGATACGCACGCAACGCGGAGCGAATCGTTTGGCAATCGAAGCCTTGGCCCTTTTTCCGCTGATGCCAAAGGCTCATCGAGCGAAAACGCCGGGGTTTTATTACGTGGCGCAAGAAAAAGCGCATTATTTTACTTGGCCGATATGGACGGATGCTCTCTCACTCGATGCTTTGAAGACACTCGTTGCTTACCCGGAGTTGACCCAGCAAAAACCAAACATGAAAAGCCTTCACCCGCTGGGTGTCGTTGAACTATTTCGTTGCAAACGCATAGTAAGGGGACGACAGGTCAGTTTTTCAGTTTCTAAGCCGGTTGGTCAAACGGCCGGCTAAGTTGGATGTCATCCATTGAACGAGATCGGCGAAATTTAAGGGCCGGAGGCGATTGACTTTTTGTTTGCGAAATTGGGTTGCGGCGGTATTTTGGTGGTGGCTTGTCCGGTGGTGTAATGGTAGCACAAGGCCCTTTGGAGGCTTTAGTCATGGTTCAAGTCCATGCCGGACAGCCAATTTTTCTTTTCGGGTTTCTACGCAATCGCGGTTTTTCTCCGCCGGTGTTGGCGGCAGATGCCTGGCGTCGCCGGTGCGGGGGGCGTTTGATTTCTTCGCGATAAGCATTTACGGGCTTAACAGGGTGGCGCAACCACATGTGGCGCAGGCACTCGACCGGTTGACCGGCTTCCGCCTTAACAAAAAATCTAATCCTGTGCCTCCTGTAAATCCGATATGTCCCGAACGAAATCGCCCTCCAAAACCATCAAAGCCCACAACTCCTTATTGCAGATTTCTTTCATTTTTGTGGCGGGGAGGGTATGTTCGTGGTCAACCAGTGTGAGTTCAAAAATGTTTGAGAAGACCGGGAAAATGAGTGTTGGCTTGAGGATTGTTGGTTTTTTGCTTGGTGGCGGCGTTTTGCTGGGGTTGGCGGGGCTTGCTGCCGGAGAAGCGCCGGCAGAGCAGGGCGTGGATTTCGCGCGGGAGATTTTGCCGATTTTGTCCGATAAGTGTTTTGTCTGCCACGGACCGGACGCGAAGAAGAAGGACTTTTTGCGGCTGGATTCGTTTGCCGGGGCGACGAGGGATCGTGGCGGTTATCGCGCCGTTGATCCTGCAGAGCCGGAGGCAAGCGAGCTTTTGTCTCGCATTTATGATGCCGACGATCCCATGCCGCCGGCGGATGCCGAAAAGCAGTTGACGGAAGAAGAGCGCGGGTTGTTGAGCCGGTGGGTTCGGCAGGGAGGGCAGTATGCGGAGCATTGGGCGTTTGTCTCGCCACAGAGGCCGAAACTGCCGCCGGTGCGAGATGGTGGGGTTCGCGGAGGCATTGACGCCTTCATTGCTGGGAAGCTGGAAGAGGCCGGTGTTGATTTTGCCCCGGAAGCGGAAAGGGGGGTTTTGGCGAGGCGGGCGGCGTTGATTCTGACGGGGTTGCCGCCGGAGCCGGAACGGCTTGCCGTCTTTGCCGCTGATGAGGCGCCGAATGCATATGAGCGGTTTATCGAGGAGTTGTTGTCAAGTCCGCGTTACGGAGAGCATCAGGCGCGTTACTGGCTGGACGCAGTTCGATATGGGGATACGCATGGATTGCACTTGGACAATCGGCGGGGGATTTACTCTTATCGGGATTGGGTGGTGAAGGCGTTCAATGACAATTTGCCTCTCGACGATTTCATTACCTGGCAGCTTGCCGGCGACCTGTTGCCGAATCCCACCCTGGAGCAGGAGTTGGCTACCGGTTTCGTGCGCATGAATCCGACCACGGCTGAGGGGGGCGCCATTCCACTCGAATTTCAGGCGAAGAACAATTTCGACCGGACAGAAACTTTCGGCACGGTGTTCCTGGGGATGACCTTGACTTGCGCCCGCTGCCACACGCACAAATACGACCCGATCACTCAGACGGAGTATTACCGACTGTTTGCCTTCTTCAACAGCACGGCGGAAAAGTCGATGGACGGCAACGCATACATTTACGGCCCCGTTGTCAGAGTGCCAAAGAATCCCGCTGCATGGCCAGATTGGGAGCGGTTTTTGAAAAAGCGTTCAGACTTGTTGCGCCAGGCGGCGTTGGAAAAAGCCGTCCCGGAGGAAACCTTACTTGCGTTCGCCAAGGCTCGCGCCGGATGGACAGCGAACGAATGGCGGCGAAGCCCGGAAACCGCGGCCGATGCGCCCTTGCCGAGCGGGAAACTTTGGGAGGAAGCCAAAGGCTTGCCGGGTATCATGCGGCAAAGTTCGCTGCCGCCAGAAGGAAAAGCCATTTGGATTTCCTTTGAAGTCCAAACGCCGAAGCAGCAAACACTTTGGCTGACCTTTGCCGGCGGAACAAATTCCAAAATCTTGGTGGATTGGGAAGAAACGAATCTGCAACCCGCTAAAGATGGAGGGCAAGGCCCCATTCTTCTGCCACTCAACCTTTCAAAAGGAGCGCACAAAGTTCACTTGAAAATAACAGGACGCTCGGCCGGCGGCGAAATCCAAACGCGGCTCGACAATCCGTGGGATGCCGTGGCCAAAGCCGGAAATCTCAAAACCAGCAGCGACGAAAAACGCCTTCTTCTACTCGCAGACACAGCAGGGCCGTTTCGCCAACTCGAACAATCCGCTGCCGCACTGCATTTGGCTCAACAGCAAACAGCTACAACATCGACATTGACGACAAGCCTGGTCGCCAGAGATTTAGCCAAACCTCGAGAAACGAAAATGCTGCGGCGCGGTGAATATCAACTGCCCGTCGGCGAAGCGCTCAACCCCGGCGTGCCGGCGGTGATGGGAGCGCTCCCCGACGGCCTGCCGCGAAACCGCCTCAACTTGGCACAGTGGTTGACCTCGCCGAATCATCCGACGGTCTCCCGAGTGTTGATCAACCGTATCTGGCAACGCACTTTCGGCTTCGGCCTGGTGCGGTCGCCGGAAGATTTCGGTGTGCAAGGACAATACCCAACCCACCCGGAACTGTTGGATTGGCTGGCAGTTGAACTTCAGGAAAACGGTTGGAACCTCAAATATATGCTCCGCCTAATGGTAAACAGCCGCACCTTCCGCCAAAGCTCGAAATGGCGCTCCGATGTGGAAGACCCCGAAAACCGGCTCTTCGCCAGGGGACCGAGCCATCGCCTCGACGCAGAGGCACTGCGCGACTTGGGGCTTTGGGCGAGCGGAATACTAGATTCTCAAATGGGCGGCGAAGGGGTCAAGCCTTACCAACCGCCGGGGTTGTGGTCCGCCTTGGCGCACCCGGCCAGCAACACTAAAAAATACGTGCAAGACCAAGGCCGTCCTTTATATCTCCGAAGCCTCTACGTCTATTGGAAACGAACTAGCCCACATCCGATGATGACTTTGTTCGATGCGCCGAGCCGGGAATCCAGCTGCGTGCGCCGTTCCCGCACCAACACCCCGTTGCAATCGCTCGGCTTGTTAAACGAAACCCAGCGAATCGAAATGGGACGCATGCTCGGCGAACGCCTGCTGCGGGAACGAAAGAACGACACCGAACGGCTAAATTTATTGTTCACGCTTTTGGCAAGCCGGCCGCCCACGCCGAAAGAACAAACAACTTGTCAACAGCTATTGAAACAAATGAAACAGCGCTACCAACAAGCGGAAGCCGACGCCCGCGCACTATTATCCACCGGCGCGGCAGCCAAAAAAACTTTCCCGAACGCGGCAGAACATGCTGCCTGGGCGCAAGTAGCCTCCACCGTATTGGCCAGCGACGCGGCGATTCTAATATACTGAAAACAATGCAGATAAAAATAAGAGTCACAAAAGAACACATCACCACCGGACGTCCCGAAGAACAAACTCAATGTCCCGTTGCTTTGGCTATAAGAGATCAAGTTGGCGTTTGGACGCCGGTTTATATCGACGAAGACGGCATTTTTATCCCGGACAAGCGCTGCACAACCCCGGCGAGTGTCGAGTGTTTTATCTCGAAATTTGACAAAGGTTTTGATGTTGAACCGTTCGAGTTCAACTTGTTCTTAAATAAAGACGAGGTGTTGCAAGTTATCTAAAATGTAACATGAATGAACAGAACTCTTTTATATCCTATCTATTGTGCATTGATATTTGAATGAAACAAGGTGATTACAATGAATAACATAAAGCAATCTTTCTTTTCCGGCGAAGAGCATCCGCAACGCGAATACGAACTAATGATGACCCGACGGCATTTCTTTGGCCGCTCGGCACTCGGTTTGGGGACAGCAGCCCTGGCAAACCTCCTCGGCGGGAGATTGCTGCCGGCTGCCGGAGCAAACGGCAGTGGCCGGCAGCATATGGCCAAAGCGAAGCGCGTTATCTATTTATTTATGAGCGGCGGACCGAGCCACCATGACCTTTGGGATTACAAGCCCAAAATGAACGAAATGTTCGGCGAGCAATTGCCTGATTATATCCGCAACGGCCAGCGAGTGACTGGGATGACTGCCAATCAGAAAAGCGGATTGCCGCTGGCTCCCAGCAAATATAAGTTCTCCTTTCATAAAAATAATGATCGGGGGGTTTGGATCAGTGAATTGTTGCCGCATATGGCGACTGTTGCCAAAGAGCTGTGCGTCGTGCATTCTACTTTTACCGAGGCCATTAACCATGATCCGGCCATTACTTATATTCAAACCGGAAGCCAAATTCCAGGGCGGCCCAGTCTGGGCGCTTGGGTCAGCTATGGTTTGGGCAGTTTGAATGAAAACCTTCCCGGTTACGTGGTGATGCACGCGAAAAGCCGGTTTCCTGAACAAAGCCTGTTCAACCGCCTTTGGGGCACAGGCTTCATGCCTTCTGACCATCAAGGAATTTTGCTCCGCAGCGAAGGCGATCCGGTGCTTTACTTGAGCAATCCGGAAGGAGTTACTCGCATGGACCGCCGGGCGCAATTGGATGCGCTGACAGCCATCAATCAAGAACAACATAAACGCTTTGCCGATCCTGAAATCTTGTCCCGCATCCGGCAGCACGAAATGGCCTATAAAATGCAAACCTCCGTTCCCGAACTCATGGACTTGTCCGGAGAAAGCGAGGCCACCTTCACATTATATGGAGAAGAATCCCGAATACCTGGTACTTTTGCCGCTTGTTGTTTAAATGCTCGGCGCTTGGCCGAACGTGGCGTGCGCAACATCCAAATCTTCCACCGAGGTTGGGACGCCCACGGCAACTTACCCAAAGAACATGAATCCCAATGCAAAGACATCGACCAAGCTTGCGCCGCACTCATCAAAGACCTGAAATGCCGGGGGATGCTTGATGAAACCTTAGTAATATGGGGCGGCGAATTCGGACGGACAGCCTATTGCCAGGGAAATCTCAAACGCGACAACTACGGCCGCGACCATCATCCCCGTTGCTTCACCATCTGGATGGCCGGCGGCGGCGTCCAACCCGGCATCACCTACGGCCGAACCGATGATTACGGCTACAACATCGCCCACGAAGACGGCGCTCCAATGAATCCCCAACCCAACAAAGAACACTGGACACCAGGAACCATGCACATCCACGACCTCAACGCGACCATCCTGCACCTCCTGGGTATTGACCACACCCGTTTGACTTACCGCTACCAAGGCCGCGACTTCCGCCTCACTGATGTCCACGGCCACGTCCTCCGCCCCCTCCTCGCCTAGCCGGATGAATAACGATCAGAACCAATATGTTGAATCGAGTTCATATCAAAGGTTACAAATCCCTGTCTGACATTGAAGTAAAGCTGTCGCCCCTCACTTTGTTGCTCGGCCCGAATGCAGCCGGCAAAAGTAACTTCCTTGATGCTCTTCAGCTTTTATCGAAACTGGCAACCAGCCGCACACTAAAAGAAGCCTTTGATCCGCCTTATCGAGGCAAGCCGCTCGAATCTTTCACTGTAGGAGAAAAAGGACTGAAGGGATTAGTCAAACAAGATCGACTCAATTTTTTAATGGAAGTCGATTTGTATTTATCGGATGCAATTGTTACGGCTGTCAACCGGCAGATACAAGAAATACGTCATCCAAACGGCAACGGCTTGTCTAAAGAGACAGACAATAGGCTCGACCCTGTTCGCGAACGCAATCTGCGCTACCGTGTCGAGATTGAAATGCGCCCTCAGTCTGGAATACTATGTGTAACTGACGAATACTTGGCTGCCCTAAACGATAAAGGAAACCCAACCCGCAAACGCAAACCATTCGTCGAACGACAAGGCAAGAAAATCCACTTGCGACTAGAAGGACAAGCCCACCCCAAATACTACGACCGTTACCTGGATCATACTCTCCTTTCAATGCCGCATTATCCTCCGCACTATCCGCATCTGGCTGCAGCGCGGCGCGAACTAGAGCGTTGGCAATTTTTTTACTTCGAGCCACGCGAGCGCATGCGTGCGGCCAATCCCGTCAAAGAAGTGCGTTACATCGGGCTAATGGGTGAAGAACTTGCTGCCTTCCTTAATACGCTCAGAATACAGCAACCCAAGCAATTTGAAGCCATTGAAAAGGCATTGCGTGTCATCATGCCTAGCATGGACAGCATTGAAACGGACGTGAACGATCTCGGCGAAGTCGAACTGCGCCTTAAGGAAAACGGCGTTGCTCTCCCTGCCAGAGTGCTATCTGAAGGCACGCTTCGAATGCTGGGACTCTTGGCCTTGACGGGTGCCGGCGAAGCACCCTCGATGGTAGGCTTTGAGGAACCGGAAAACGGTGTCCACCCGAGCCGGATTCAATTGATTGCCGAATTGCTAAAAACGCGCCTGCACATCGGTACGACACAATACATCGTCACCACACACTCCCCGATTCTGCCCGACCTATTACCGGATGATTCTCTATTTGTCGTGCGACGCATTGACCGTCAAACTCATGTTCATCCGTTTTCTACTTGGGGACCCCTAGCACGAAAAAAAGGCATCAGTCAAGCGCTTGACGACCAAGCGGAAAAACTTTCCGTTTCAGAACGCATTTTGAGGGGAGACTTCGATGCGTAAAATCGCGCTATTTGTTGAAGATTTTGCCCATCAGCAGGTGATCGGAGCCTTGATACAACGGTTCGCCAACGAACACCAAACTCACATCAGCCTTGACTGGCGAAACGCAATGCGAGGTCACGGAAAAGTCGTCCAAGAACTTAAAAACTATCTGCGCGACATAAAAAAACAAGGCGAGCCTTTGCCGAACTTAATCATCGTTGCTGCGGACGCCAATTGCAAAAAAAGGAACGAACGTATCAAAGAACTCAACAACTCGAATGCGCCCGCACCTATAGTCTTTGCCATCCCTGATCCGCATATCGAACGCTGGCTATTACTCGATAGTGCCGCATTCAAAGCAGCAGTTGGTAGAGGTTGTGATGCGCCAGATCAAAAGTGCGATCGTGATCGCTACAAAAAACGTTTGATTGAGGCCATTCATGCCGCTGACATCATGCCTTCTCTTGGTGGTATTGAGTTTGCCGAAGACATCGTGCAAAACATGAACATTGAACGTGTCAAGGAGGCAGATCGATCATTTCAACGCTTTGTAGACGATTTCATCCATAAACTAATCACCAACCACTGAACACTACAATATGCCGGAGTTGAATTTCAAAGGAAAGCAGCATGTTTATGCGCATCATATAACAGTGCCGTATCGTCCGCTGGTGCCGGACAAGAAGCGCTCGCCGAATGCCGTTAGTGCCGATGACAATCTGATTATTCACGGAGACAACTTGCACGCCCTGAAAGCGCTGCTCCCCCGCTATGCCGGCTGGGTGAAGTGCATCTACATCGATCCACCTTACAACACTGGCAATGAGGGCTGGGTCTATAACGACAAGGTAAACAGCCCGCTGATGCGGGAGTGGTTGAAGGTCAACAGTCCAGTGGATGGAGAGGATTTGGAACGGCACGACAAATGGCTTTGCATGATGTGGCCGCGCCTGCATCTGCTTCGGGAACTGCTGGCAGATGACGGCGTGATATTTGTGTCTATTGATAACAACGAACAGCATCATCTGCGAATGATGATGGATGAAGTGTTTGGTGAAGAGAATTTCGTTACCGATTTTGTGTGGAACAAGAAAAATGTGGTGCAGAATGACGCTCACTTTGCGTCGGTTAACCACGAGTATGTAGTTAATTATCGTAAGAGCAATGATTTTCAGAGGTTCAATACACTTCCTAGGAGTGAAACGGCGAATCAACGCTATAAAAATCCGGACGATGATCCTCGAGGACCTTGGCAAAGTGTGGCGCTCCACGCTAAAAGTGGGTCTCAAGAAAATGCATATGAAATTACTTTCCCTAACGGTGTTCCATGGACGCATCCAAGTGGAACACATCCTAAATTTTCCAAAGAGAGCTTGTTGCAACTTTATAACGAGAACAGGTTGTTCTTTGGCAAAAATGGACGGAATGTGCCTCGGTTAAAGAAATACTTATCCGAGGTAATGTCTGGCATGGTGTCGAATTCCATATTAACAACCAATGAAGTTGGCTCAACACAATCGGCCACCGAATTGCTGAAATGTATTATGATGGAAAACGTCTTTGAATCTCCAAAGTCGGTCGGTCTCATAACTCGATTACTGAAACTCACTTCAGAAAAAGATAGTATTATTCTCGATTCGTTTGCCGGCAGTGGTACGACCGCCCACGCCGTCCTTGCGCTGAACAAGGAAGACGGCGGCAACCGCAAGTTCATTTTGGTGGAGTGTGAGGACTACGCTGACAGTATCACTGCCGAGCGGGTGCGCCGGGTGATTCGGGGCGTTCCCGGTGTTAGGGATGCTGTGTTGAGGGAAGGTTTGGGCGGTTCTTTCACTTACTGCACATTGGGAAAACCGCTTGATATGGAGGGTATGTTGGATGGTGCTGAGTTGCCGTCGTATTCGGTGCTGGCGACTTGGTTGCTGCACACGGCCAGCGGGGTTTCAGTTGGGAAAAGGGATTTGAAACCTCTCAATAAGGCCGGCTTATTTTATCGCGGGAAAGAAATAAATTACTATTTGCTTTACAAGCCGGATATAGAGTTTCTGCGCAGCAAGGAAACAGTTTTGAATGAGGAGCTTGCGCGTCGGATCGAAGTTGCGAGTCGACGGGGGAAGAGGAAAGCGGTTGTATTTGCTGCGGGCAAGTATTTGGGGCAGCGAGACTTGACGCAGATGGGGATTACGTTTTGCCAGTTGCCATATGGAATCGCCGGTCTGTTTGCCGGGCAGTCAGCCGGTTAGTCGATGAAGAGCGCTTTAATTGTAGTGGCAATCACCAAGGCGATGAGTATCCAGAAAAACTTGTTCAGAAAGGTGACGTTCGATTTCAGAACTGCCACGTCTGTTTTGAGTGCCGCCATGTCTCCTTTCAAGCCGCCCATGTCTGTGTTCAAATTGCCCATATCCGTGTTCAAATTGCTCACATCTGTTTTCAGAACCGCCACATCTGTTTTGAGAGTTGTGACGTCTGTTTTGAGAGTTGTGACGTCTGTTTTGAGAGTTGTGACGTCTGCTTCCAGATGAGACAACCGTCCGCCGATGGCTTTGAATCCTTCTTCTAGTTTTCCTTCCAATCGTTTGACTTGGTCTTCGCTCACGCGGGAAGAATCTGCTATTTTCAGCACGAAGTCAACAACTGATTTCGCAATAACAATTTTAGGGCTTTTGAGGTTAATTTGACTCAATGGCGAGGATGGCTGATGTCCCTATCTATTCACTGCGTGCGGAAGGTTTTGTTTGCTTAAATGAGTTCGATTTGGTTCATGGGCTTGCCGGTGTAGGGGTCGTTCATTATGGGGAGATGCGGCGGTCTGTTATCGAAATAATCGTGGACAGACCACAGGTTCAGCCGATTGTATTGCTGACTTTCGATTCGGATAGTTTTCATCTTCGCAACACATTCACGAGCGGACTGGGTTCGCACCGGCTTCAATGTCACAAAACAGCCCAGTGCCGCTTTCTTTTTATCTACTTTCTCTTCATTTAACACGTCGCAAAACGCACGCAGATCGTTAATGGAGAAAGTCTTCCCGCCCTTCACTTGCGCATATGCCCAGCGGGAATAGTGCTTCTCTGCCGGTGGCAATGCCAATTTCGCCCGTCCGTCCACGCCGCCATCCGCCACTTGTTTTGTGTTGGGCGCAAAGCCCGGCAAGCGGGCAATTGCCCAAGACTCGAAAGCAAAGGGATGGTCTGAGGCCAGCCTAGTTGCTGAAGGGAAATCTAATGGAATGCCGTAGGCTGGGATGTTCTCTACCCGCAGCCGCGTTTGCCGTATCAAGTCAATGGCGAAAGAAGAAATGTCGATGCCAACAAAATCACGACCCAAACGCCGCGCCGCTTCTACCGTCGTGCCGCAGCCGCAGAAGGGATCGAGAACGACATCTCCCTCATTGCTGCTGGCTTTGATAATGCGATCCATTAAGGCCAACGGCTTCTGCGTCGGATAGCCGAGAAGTTCACCGCTACTTGCATTAGGTATATCATACCAGATATTGCTGAGATACTTGCCTTTACTGTCTGATAAGTATTGCCTTCTTTGGATTTTCTTGTTTTGAATAATTATATTCCCTTTTTGATATTCTTCTTCAAGACGGTCTTTACCTAACGCCCATCCTGAAGGATGCGGTGGGTAAAAGCCTCGCCATTCAAAGCATAAATTAGGACGCGGCCCCAATGTCTTCCCACGAAAATGGCTTCTAAGCGCATAACGTCTTCCTTTTCTGTCTGTTTTTGGAAAAAGTTCCGCCTTTTCTTCTTCATCTATGAAAGCCCGATAAGGCTTTAAAACGTACCTTTCTGACTTTGTATAAAACAAAATCGTATCAGAGTTTCTTCCAAATGATTTCGGGGCGTGTTGGCTGGATTTCCCGCTTTTTGTCCTTTGCCACACGATTTCGTTTCTAAAATTCTTTTGGCCGAAGACGGCGTCGAGGATCATTTTGAGGCCGTGGCTGGCGGTAGGGTCGCAGTGTAGGTAGAGGCTGCCAGTCGGTTTGAGCAAGCGGTGCATGGCTTCAATGCGCTCGGCCATGTAGGTGAAGTAGGAGATCATGCCGCTATTGCCGTAGATATGGTGCAGGCCAATGATGGCTTTGCGGGCGGGGCGTAGGAGCGTCTCTTGAAAAGCCTCCAAGCGCTCTGCGGCTTTGGTGTCCCAATACCAAATGTCGTTGAAAGCGCGGTATTGAGCATCGCCTGCGCCTTCATCCGCATAGAGAATGTTGTAGTTGACGTTAGAGTTGAAGGGCGGGTCGAGGTAGATGAGATCGACGCTGCAATCGTTCCATTTCTGCATCCACTCCAGGCAATCCCCGTAATAAAGGGCGTTGCGATGAAACCCGCTCATCGCGCTGCCCTCCGTTTGCCATCATTCTCGAATGAATTCTCTGGAGGTGGGGGAACGGAATCTACATTACGGAGCCATCCCGAGGAGTCGTTGGGACGGTTCGGCGATTTGTGGGCAGGAGTACTGGCTGGTTGGCTGGTTGGCTGGTTGGCTGGTTGGCTGGTTGGCTGGTTGGCTGGTTGGCTGGTTGGCTGGTTGGCTGGTTGGCTGGTTGGCTGGTTGGCTGGTTGGCTGGTTGGCTGGTTGGCTGGTTGGCTGGTTGGCTGGTTGGCTGGTCTTTTTTCATACTAACAGGTTGGTTGGCCTTTTCAAAGGTTATTTTTAATTTTCGGTTTAGATCAGGGCACAGATGGCGGTCAACCGGCAAAGCAGCCCGTGATGAAGGCGCTGAATGGGTCGGGATTGTGGCGGTAATTGTATTTCCAAGTGGCTTCGGAGAGATAAAGCTGCATGTCTTCTTTGGAATAATGGTGGTGGCTGCCATACCAAGCGCGTTTGAGCAGAGACCAAAAGCCTTCAATCGTGTTGGTGTGGACATCCCCTAGCGCGTAGCGAACGGCATGGCGCACGACTTTGTGTTCCACGCCAATGGCGTCAATGTTGTGGAACTCCCTGGCTTCATCCGTCATCAGGTGAGTCCGTTTTTTGTGCAGCCAAGTGGCCATCAGGTGCCGAATGTTGGTGCGCAAAGGCGTCCCGGGCGGGTGTTTGACTTGGGCTCTGACTTGGCCACCCCGTTCCACCGCGCCAATCACCGGTGTTTTGTCGGTATATTTGTCTCTGGGCGGACGATTTTCGGAATGTTTGTTCGGTTTGCGTGGTCGCCCTCCGATAAAGGTTTCGTCGGCTTCCACAATTCCCCGCAAGAGTTTCTTGCCGCGCATCTGCCCCATCGCTAGTCGCACGCGCACTTGCAGATACCACGCCGAAGGCTGGGTCATCTCCAAATCGCGGGAGAGTTGCCAGCTGGAAAGGCTTTTCTTGGCATTGAGGATGAGAGCAATGGCCAGAAACCATTTTTGGAGGGGGATTTTGGTTTTCTGGAAGATGGTGCCGGAAAGGACGTTGAAACTGCTCTTGCAAGCATGGCAATTCCACCGGCCAATGCGGTTTTTGTCCTTCTTTTTGGCGACATCATGGCTGTTGCAGAGAGGGCATTGGGGTTTGCCGTGCCAGCGGACGGTCTCCAAATGGTCCAAGCAGGCTTGCTGGTCGGGAAAGCGTTCAAAGACTTCGAATAAGTTCATCCGCGCACCTTACTAAGCCCTCGAAATCTTGTCAAGCCCTAAAATTGTTATTGCGCTCATTTGCCTGGGCGTCAGGCCTAAGTCGTCGAGAACGGCGGGCATGATCATTTGATTTCCCTTGGCAACGGTGTAGATGGTCGTTTGGTGTTGGCGGTGTTCGGCTTCAAGGATTCCGTTGTTCACAAGCCAAAGGAGTAACCGGCGGCAACGGTTGAGTTTGATTCTGCAAGCTATGGCCATGTTACGGACGGATTCGAAGCAACGGCGTCGGCGGCAAATGTGGGCAACGATGCGCTCGGCGGCGATTTGGTTGTAACGGCTCCAGGAACGGACGGTTCGGCGGAAGTCTGGTCGGCGGCGTCGCTGGTGTCTCTGCTGTTGTTCGGCTGCCTCCCTGTCCCTTTCTGCGCTCTCCATGCTGTTCTCGTGCGGCTTCTTCGGTCTGCCTAACCTGTTTGTTGTGTTGAGTTTTCGGGCGTCTAGAATGGCCTGTTTTGGCCTTTGGTTGGCCTTGTGCGCTTCGAGTTCTAGTTGCTTGATGGCAAGGATTCGCTTCTCTTCGTTGGGTATCCCTGCAAGTGCGGCCTGCTGCTCCGGTGATAACAGCAACCAAGGCATGGCGGCTTTGATGAGCGCGGCGTTCGCGGTGTTGGTCTGCGGTTCGCGGCTCTCCGGCTCGCTCTCTGGCCTGTTGCCGGTGGTTTCGCTGGTGGTGTTGGCGGTTTCAATTCTTCCCGCCGTTCGTAAATATGTTTCTTGCGTTATGGGCGACATCCGGCTATTTTGCCTTCTGCGTTTATGGGCGACAACCTTAAAAACGCTTCCCGGCTCGGCTGTGGTGGTTTTCTGCTGTCGTGTCGGTTCTTCCCGTCGGATGGTGGTTTTCTTAGTCACTTGAGCTTTCCATCGTCCGGCGGGATTCTTTTTGAACGTCGATGCCGAGGTATCGGCAATATATGGTGTCAGCTTGTCGGTTGCTCTGGTGGAATCGTGGTCGGAACGGCTGAATCTCCGCTTCCCGTTCTGCAGTGTCGCTGGAGAAGCGGCTTCCTTTTTTGGCTGTTTCTCCTTGCTTTCGGTCTTGGAACGGTTACCCTCGCGGGCATGAAACCAACTTTTTTGAACTCGTTCGGAGCGGTTTTGAGTGCTGTTAAGGCGTCGTGGATTTTGAAATTGGCTGTCGTTTTTGCTGTTGGTGTGCCGGTTTCTTTTGCTCAGGAGAGTTCACGAGAAACGATAGATCCTACTCCTTTTCCTTATCGATTAGTTTCTGATGGTTATGTTTCTTCTGCATCCTATCGGCTTGGATACCACTCCGATACCAATATAGCTGCGCCAAATAAGTATAAGCGGAACTGGCGGTGGCAGTGGACCGTTCCTTGGTTTGGTTGGGAGTTGGGTCGGGATGTTTCGCCTGATGGCTTGGATTGGTATGAATTAACTATAGAGTATTGGAGGGATTCTGCAGATTCTGATCCTGGGGGTTATAAGGAGCGTGAGCTTTCTTATAATGATCGTGCGGATGATGGTAAATTTTATGATAATGTTGAACCTGTGATGATGCAATGTCCTCGTCGTGTAATTACTTCGTCGAACTATCCGAATGCTCAGTGGGATTTACGGTCTGATGTTGAATTTGCTGTGGATGTGGAAACGTTGGAGTATTCTTCTTCTTATCCTAATTCTGACGTGGTTCGGCGTCTTTATGGGTATAATCTTCATTACTATGTTCACGCATCAATTGAGTATTTGAATTTTTATGATTCTGCAGGTGATGGTGAATATGATTATCAATTTTCTGGTGATCCTTTTATTTTCAATTTTCCTCGTGTTGATCCTGTTCGCTATTTTCCGGGTTACACTCTAGGTGTCGAATCGGAATTTATCGATATTCGTGAACTATATGGGTTATCTTGGCAGGATGGGGATGGGGTAGATTGGCATAAGAAATTTGGACGTGTTTTTTTCTATCCGCCTAATTTTACGCAAGATATGTACCTTAGAAATCCATCTTTACGTTTCTCTAAGTTTCCTGGTTCTCCCCCGGCTGCCGAAGGAACAATCAATCTTCTTTTCCCTTGATCTGAATGAAGAGATTGAGTCTCTTTTATGTTCTTGGTTTGTTGGTTGTTTTGTCGCTTTTTGTGATTTACTGGCCTAGGGATGGCGTTGATTCTGATTTGGTGGACTCTCCTGCGCTGGTTCAGTCTTCGGAACGAGACGATAATCATAACGCTAAAGTAGATGCTTTTAAGGATAGGGTTCAGCAAGTGATTCAAGCGCGTCCTGCTGCTCCGGTTTCTAGAGAGCCAAACACTTATTTTGATCCTGGTAATCGTGATCCTGTTTATCGTAAGAATTATGAGCGTCATCGTCAGATCGTTGATTTTGTTAATTCTCCTCATCGCGATCATCCTGAGAATCGGAGGTTGATGGTTTTGTTGCTTGAGAATGGGTTTGATATTTCGGATTGGTCAGATGTGGCTACAGCGGTTTCTTGGATTAATCGGCGAGTTGTTGCAACTCGTGAGAAGGTTGAAAAGTCTAGTTTGTCTCGTGCTGAAATGGATGAAGAGATGGCTATTGCCTATAAGTTTCGGAAGAGTGATTTGAGTGGTTTTTCGAAATTGATTTATCGAAGAGGGATTGAGCCTGGTTCGGATTTGTTTAAGAGTTTGGTTTCGATTGAGCTTCCTTATTTTGGGAAAGCTGTGTTTAGTGATGTTGTTATTCGTGGGGATACCTTTTTGACTGATGAAGATTGGATGGATGAAGAGTTTCAGGCGGCAAAAGATCGCTACCGCGGGCCGGTTCGTGATGTTAGTGCTGCGGCTCATAAGCGTCGGAAGGATGAATGGTATGATAAGGAATTTGAACGGCGCGCGGAACGGAGACGGCAGGCGCTACAGCGGCAGGCGGAAAATCGTCGCTTAATAGAAGGGGAATGACTATTCTCCCTCTACAGGCAGCGCGTAAGCGCTAAAATGGACAATCTTACGCGTTCTTGGGTGTTGTGATTGAGCTCTGCCAACTGTGGCTTCCCTTACCCTACAGGCGGCGCTTAAGCGCCTTGGGAGGGTTTTTCGGAGATGCCCTGAACGGTTGGATATGTCTGCTTTCGACAGCTCTCCCTCCCAAAAAGTGTGTTTTTCCTGGTTCTAGGTTGGTCAAATGTGTCTTAGGTTAATCAAATATGCCCTCTGATTCCCTCTGATTTCGTGGTTCAGTTTTCGGGGTTCAGAGGGTTGAAGTTGGTCAAATGTGTCCTAGGTTAATCAAATGTTGAGTTTTTTGCTGGAATCGAGAAAAAAAGGGGTTTACACTTGAAACGGCAATTGTTAGAATGCTCTTGTTACTAACAATTGTCGTTTTGTTTTTGAACGACATCGGCGCAATTATTTCATTTCTGAGGATTCAAAAGATTCCTCTTTTCCGTTGTTTGAGTAATCGATTCCATAATCTGATTTGTTCGGAGTCTCCTGGATTGTTGTCTTTGGCACGTGTTTTCTTAATGTGCATAAGGTAATTGGAGGCTCTTTTGGCCTTTTCTTTTTCTTCTTTGGCGGCTTCCGCTTTCTTCCGCCGGTCTTCAGCAGCGTTGTGTTGTGCGGTGGCTCGTTTGCTGGATTCGGATAACTCGGCGTTCGCGTTCTCGTCGTTCTGTATTCTCGTGGTTCGTTTTGATTGGGTTATTCGTTGGACATGCTGTCCGGCTCGTGTGGCTGTTGCTGTGCTGGTTCCCGTTTGTGCGGCAATTTCGCTGTTGCTTAAGGTTGGGTATTTTAGGATTTCCACGGCGGCGACGAATACTTTTGCGGGCAAGTTGTGTCCGTTGAAGCTGTGTGGGAATTGCCATGGCTTTGGGTTTCGGATGGTGTGGTTTGCTGTAATGATTCTGGCTTTGATCAATCTCTCGATGGCTCTGCGCGTGGTCTTCGGGCTGAGTTTGCAAGCTTTGGCAAGGTTGTTGATTGGTTTCCACTGTTCAAAATGGGCTAACTCGTAGAGAATTCTTCGTTCTTCGGCGTCCATAATAGATACATTTTTTCCGCTGTTGTTGCTAGTTTGCTTTGTTTCGGCGGTTTTGAGGTTAAGTTTTGGCGGTTTTGCGCTCCTCAATGACCTGTAGGAGGGCATTAAAGTCGAAATTCTTCCCGCTGATTGCCTTGACGCGTTCCCAAATGGCCTTTCCTACGGGATCAACCTCCTCTTTTAGCCTCTTCATGTAGGCTTTTGACCACCTTTTTAGGCGCATCTCGGAAAGCTTTTCTTCGGAATTCCTTAAGAGGGTCCTTTTTTGGGACAGTGCAAAAGCCCTTTTTGGGACACCTCCCTTAAACATCTTCAAGACGGCTTTTGAGAACAGATATTGGCTCGTTCTGCCTTTGATTTTGTGTGCTGTGACGGTCTTTGCCTGTTCCAATCGTTGGATGGCTGCCTGTGCTGTGTTCTTGGAAACCTTGGCAAATTTGGCGGCTTCTCGGATAGAGATGATTCCGAAACGAAGTAGGATAAGGGCAACACTCATTTGCGCAATAACAATTTAAGGGCTTTTGGGGTTTTGAGTTTTTATGGTGGTCGGTTAATCGTTAAAGCAGCCGGTGATGAAGGCGCTGAATGGGTTGGGATTGTTGCGGTAATTGTATTTCCAAGTGGCTTCGGAGAGGTCGAGCTGCATGTCTTCTTTGGAATAATGATGGTGGCTGCCATACCAAGCGCGTTTAAGCAGAGACCAAAACCCTTCAATCGTGTTGGTGGGGACATCCCCCAGCGCGTAGCGGACGGCATGACGCACGACTTTGTGTTCCACGCCAATGGCGTCAATGTTGTGGAACTCCCTGGCTTCATCCGTCATCAGGCGAGTCCGTTTTTTGTGCAGCCAAGTGGCCATCAGGTGCCGAATGTTGGTGCGCAAAGGCGTCCCGGGCGGGTGTTTGACTTGGGCTCTGACTTGGCCGCCCCGTTCCACCGCGCCAATCACCGGTGTTTTGTCGGTATATTTGTCTCTGGGTGGACGATTTTCAATGTTTGTTCGGTTTGCGGGGGCGCCCGCCGATAAAGGTTTCGTCGGCCTCGACAATCCCCCGCAAGACTTTCTTGCTGCGCATCTGCCCCATCGCCAGGCGCACCCGCACTTGCAGATACCACGCCGAGGGCTGGGTCATCTCCAAATCGCGGGAGAGTTGCCAGCTGGAAAGGCTTTTCTTGGCATTGAGGATGAGGGTAATGGCTAGGAACCATTTTTGGAGGGGGATTTTGGTTTTCTGGAAGATGGTGCCGGAAAGGACGTTGAAACTGCTCTTGCAAGCATGGCAATTCCACCGGCCAATGCGGTTTTTGTCCTTCTTTTTGGCGACATCATGGCTGTTGCAGAGGGGGCACTGGGGTTTGCCGTGCCAGCGGACGGCTTCCAAGTAGTCGAAGCAGGCTTGCTGGTCAGGAAAGCGTTCAAAGACTTTGATTAAGTTCATCCGCGCACCTTACCAAGCCATCGAAATCTTGTCAAGCCCTTAAATTGTTATTGCGACTGATTTGTGTGTTCCGTTATGACGATGGATGCCAATCGGAAAGGCATTGTTGGAGTAGAGCGATGGAGTTGAAAGAATATCAGGCGGTGGCGCTGCAGGCTTTTGAGCGGTGGCGGGAAGCGTTGGAGAAGGCGCGGGTTGAGTCGGATCAAGCGGTGGCAACGCTGCAAGATGCAGGGGTGAATGTTCCGAGAGAGGTTTGGAATTATCCCAAGATTGTTTGGCAGAAGTTGGCACAAATCGGCGGGGTGGCCGGCACGGCCGGTGAGTATGTCAGCCGCACGGATGATGCCGACCGGC
The DNA here is from genome assembly GCA_965214825.1 of uncultured Pedosphaera sp. Classification (GTDB taxonomy): domain Bacteria; phylum Verrucomicrobiota; class Verrucomicrobiia; order Limisphaerales; family AAA164-E04; genus UBA2970. Next base: position 2,681,187 of record OZ243981.1, on the reverse strand, counting down.
CCATTCCACATATTTGTTTTAAAGTGCCAACCGGTGGAGGTAAAACATTGCTGGCAGCGTCCGCGTTGCAGCGACTGCATCGCCCAACCGGATTGACGTTGTGGATTGTGCCCAGCCGCACAATTTACGAGCAGACTCGAGCCGCTTTGCGGAACCGGGAGCATCCTTGTCGGCATCAGTTGGAAATGGCCAGTGGCGGGCGGATCAAGTTGTTGGAGAAGGATGATTGTTTTACACGTGCAGACGTGGCTAACTATCTGTGTGTGATGTTGTTGATGCTTCCGGCAGCCAATCGGCAGAAGGGCAAAGAATTTCTGCGAATGTTCCGGGATTCCGGGCGTTACCCGACGTTGTTCCCGGACAGCGATAATGTCTTCGGCGACGAACGTTTGTTGCAAATCTACCCGGATTTGGAGCGCACTTCGAAAGACGGCCTAGTCAAACACAGTTTGTTCAACGTGTTCAAGATGCTGCGTCCGGTAGTCGTGCTAGACGAGGCGCACAAGGCATATGGTAGAAGGCAGGAGGTCAACGAAGAATTTGTGCGCTCGGTCAACCACCTGGACCCCGGCATGGTAATAGAGCTTTCGGCCACGCCGAACCGGGGCATCAGCAATCTGTTGGTTGATATTACCGGTGTTGAGTTGAAGACAGAGGAGATGATCAAGCTGCCAGTGCAGGTAACGTCGTTTACCAATGCCGAGTGGCAACACACTTTGGCGCAGGCGCACGACGAATTGGAACGGCTAAACGTTGAAGGTCAGTCGTTGCAGAGGAGTGAAGGGCGCTATATTCGTCCTATTGCTGTGGTGAGAGTTGAGCGCACGGGCAAGGATCAACGGGATGGTGAGCGTATACACGCTGAAGATGTGCGGGAATATCTGGTTCAAAATCTGGGCGTTGCCGACGAGTCAGTGGCGGTTAAGTCTTCCGAGCTGAACGAATTGGCCGGCGTAGATTTGCTTTCCGAATTTTCACCGGTGCGTTGGATTATTACCAAGGCCGCACTGATGGAAGGTTGGGATTGTCCCTTCGCATACCTGCTGGTGATGTTAGATAATACCCGTGCTCAACGCGCGATTACACAATTGGTAGGCCGAGTAATGCGGCAACCTCACGCCCGGCGCACTGGCAGGAAAGCTCTTGACCAGTGTTATGTATATTGCTGGAACACTCAAGTAGGTGAAGCGGTGGCGCAAGTTAAAAGAGGGCTGGAGCAGGAAGGGTTGACAGGCTTGGGCGGAGAGGTGTTTGAGGCGGGCGCACAGACACGGCGTATTACTGTAAAACGGCGAGTTGAGTTCCAGAACGATATCATATTTCTGCCGCTGGTGCTGCATCGTAACGGCAGCGATTGGGTTGAACTAGACTACCAACGACATATCCTGCCATGTATAAATTGGGATGCTATTGACGCGCCCGATCCGCAGAGTACATTGCCCGACCATGCCAGGAGGCAGCAGGCAACCGTTGATGTCGGCGACACTCTGCCGGTCTTTCACACCGACCGGGAGTTGTTTATCGACAAGACCGTGCGGCTATTATGGTTTGTCCGGCGGCTTTCGGATATTATGCCGAACCCGTGGCAATCTGCTCGTATAGTTCAGCGGATGTTGAAGAAATTGCGCGTCGCCGGCGATGTCGATGACAGCATTTATGACCAGCGCTCCTATCTGTCTTTCATGCTGCGGGAGTATGTGAGCCGAGCGGTGGAAGGGCAGGCCGAGCAGGTCTTTCGCCGCAAGTTACAGAAAGGCGACATTCGCTTTGATTTGGAAGCCGGCTTGCCCAACTTTTGCATGGTAGAAAGTTATGAAGTGCCGGCAATGAACAATGTTGGATTCTTCACCAAGCATAACGGCAGGCCGGTGCAGATTAGCTTGTTCGAGCCTGTATACTCGCAACATTTTGATACGGAAATGGAGCGCAATTTTGCTCGTTATCTGGATGAGCAAAAGGCGCTGCGATGGTGGCATCGGGTGGCTGTGCGCCAACGAGGAAATTATTATTTGCGGGGCTGGAAGCAGAAGCGTATTTGGCCGGATTTCATCGCTATGTGCGGCAATGACTACCGTTGCCAACAAGTGTTGGTTTTTGAAACTAAGGGTGAGCATCTGCGCGGCAATTCGGATACCGATTACAAACAGCGCATGTTGGAAACACTACAACATGCTTTCAATGAAGAGATAGTAGACGGTGGCAGGATGACTGTGCGTGAGGGGCCGGTCAAAGGTGTCTTCCGTTTGTTATTCCGTGAGGAAGAATTCTTGGCAGCGTTAGGCGGTTTATCTGAATGATAAACGTGCTGCAGAAAATGCCTGCAATATGCTGCCGCCGGCGATTATTGGGGGAGGACGGTGAGGATGCCGCGCATGAGTTGGGTGTGTCCGGGATAGGTGCAGATGTAAGGGTATTGACCGGGTTCCGAGGGCGCCTGGAAGTAGAGGGTATATTTTCGGCCGGGGGCGATTTGAGGGGTAGCAGCCAGGACTTCGGGAATTTCGGGGACGTAGTTTAATTCGATAGCCCGCGGGCCGAGGGTGAGGGAGGCTTTGATGACTTTGTTGAGGGCGCCTGGGGAGACGAGGGCGAAGTTGTGCATCATTTTGGCCGGGTCGTTGTTGATCACGTTGAGGGTGATTTTGGCGCCGGCTTGGACGGCGAGGGTTTGGCGGTCGAAGCGCATGCCGGCCAACATGCCGATTTCTAGTGGCGTTGCGTTTTCGAAGCCTTCGGGGACGAGGCGGAGGCGGGATTTGCTGAGGTTGTTCATGGCTTTTTGTTCTTCGGGGTCGGCGATTTTGCTGAGGGCTTCTTTGCGGAAGTTTTCGAGGAAGCCGCCGAAGCTGGCGCCGCCTTTAAAGTTTCGGGCTTTGGCGAACCAGGTGAAGAAGTCTTTGCGCAGGTTCGGTGTCCAACCGTCGGTGATGTTTTTGAGGGCGTAGGCGTAGTGAATTTGCTGACGCTGGGGGTTGTTGGCTTTTTGGTTGAGGAAGGAGCCGCCGTAGTTTTTAGAGCGGTTGAGCAGGCGGTCGTCGAACTCGATTTCTTCCAGTCCCATGGCGTCTTGGCTCATGAGCGGCACGGTTTTGGCGACGACGTCCGGGGCGTTCAGATAAACGAGTAAGGAGACGAGTTCGCGGTTTAGTGCGTCGGTGGGCGCCGGGTAGTGCGGTGTGAGGGCGGCGGCAATTTCGCCGGCCAGTTCGTTGTTTGGTTTGCCCATGCGGATGAAGCTGAGTGCGAGGATGCGGAGGCTGGCGAGTTTGTCGGCTTCGCTCATTTCTGTGAAGGGAAACTTGCTGAAGGCTTCGATGAGGGGTTCTTGTTGGGCGGCGGCGCCTTGTCGGGCTAGGGCGAGCAGGGCGGAGAGGGCGGTTTGGCGGTCGGTTTCAAGCAGGGCACGTTCTTGCCAGCGGTTGACGGGTTGATGTTCTAGGGCGATGCGGGCGGCGAAGCGGATGAAGCGGTCGGCGTGTCCGAGGTAAGGCCAGACGGCGTCGATGGCTTCGGGGTTTTCTTGTCCGTGGAAGCGTTCGATGGAGCGGCGCAGTTTGCGGAGGCTGGCGGCTTCGGGGTTTTCGTTCGGCAAAAGTTGGGTCGATTCCGAGCCGGTATAACGGACTCGGTAAAGCGCTGATGGCGTGCCGCGCCCGCCGACGGCAAAATAGAAATGGCCGTCTTTGCCGATGGCGCCGTCTGTGACGTTCAAGGGGATGCCGGTTACAAATTCTTCCTTTTCGGCGCGGTAGGTCGAGCCTTCCGGCGTCAGGTGAATTGCGTAAATCGTCCCGTAAGTCCAGTCGAAGGCGTAAAGGGCGTGTTGGTATTTGGAGGGGAAGGCGGCGCCGAGACCAGAAACCACTCCCGTAGGGGAACCGGGGCCGATGTCTAAAGTGGGCGGGAGGATGTCGGGATACCAGGCAGGGAATTTGCCGGTTCCGGTGCGCCAGCCGAATTCGCTTCCGCTGGTGCAGTGGTAAATCCGGGTTGGACGATACCAGGGCGTGCCGCTGTCCCATTCCATGTCCGAGTCGTAGGTGAACATTTCGCCGTCGGCGTTAAAGGCGATGTCGTATTGATTGCGGAAACCGGCGGAGTAAAGGCGCCAGGATTTGCCTTCGGGATCGGTCTGGGCGATCCAGCCGCCGGGTGCCCGGATATTGCGGGCATGGCCGCGGGCGTCCGGCATTCGGGGCAGCAGTTGATCTTCGGCATAATTCAACATTATGGCGGAGGTTTCGGGGTTTGGGATCTTGGTGTGGTTGCCGCCCAGGATGAACAGCGATTCGCCGTCCGGAGCCAGAACAACGGCGTGGGGGCCATGCTCACCGCTGCCTTCGAGTTTGCGGAGCGGTTGGACGTGGTCGAGCCGGTCATCGCCGCTGGAATCGGTTACTCGATAAAGCCCGGAGCTGTGGCCGCCAATACCACCGCCGTTGACGACGACATACAAGCTGTCGAAGGCCCAAAGCATCCCGTGGGCTGAGGAAATGGCGACCGGAATCCGCTCGACCTGTGGTTCGCCGGCGCCGAAGGTGAGGCGGTAGATACCCCGTTTCCCTTGATCGGCGCAATAGATTCGGCTTTTGTCGTCAATCGCCATCGAGACCCAGGAGCCTTGCCGGTCTTTGGAGACGTCATAGACTTTCTCCAGCTCGAAGCCCGGCGGGTGCACTTCGGCTTCAGCGGTTTGCGATTGGGTGGTTGGCATGAGCAGGGCAAGAAGAACGGTACCGCTCAAACAAATGTAAAAATGTTTTTTCTGTGTCATCATGTCAGGATCGAGAAGAAAGTAGCGGAGCCGAGCTGAACAGTAAAGCCGTATTCTTCCGTCTGCCTGTTTTTTTCGGCGAGGACAAAGCTTGAGCATTCCGCCTTTGAAAGGCGCGATAAGCATTTACGGGCTTAACAGGGTGGCGCAGGCACTCGACCGGTTGGCCGGCACCCGCTTAACAAAAAATCCAATCCTATGCATCCATATGTCCCGAACGAAATCGCCCTCCAAAATCATCAAAGCCCATAAATGCTTTTTGCGGATTTCTGAAAAAAGCAGTGGACAAAACATCGCTGAACTGTTAAGACAAACTCGCAACAGAAAATAATGAAACTGAAAGACATTGCAGCTATGAAACTATTATCCGTTATCCTCTTGAAATTGGCGGCAACCGCCGCCAACAAAACCGCCAAACCGCAACCCACCAAAAACAGGCCAACATCGCCGCATCGAATCGGCCTGGCTTTGGCCCTTGCCCTCACCCTCCCAGCCGCCGCCCAAACCCTCACCATCACCGGAACCAAAAGCGACGGCAGCGCCTTCAGCCGGCAAGTCAATGCCAGCACGACATCTCTGTCTCTCGACTCCCTTGACCTAGCTTCCCTAACCCTGCCCGATGGCTTGACCAGCTTGAAGGGGCTGTATCTCCGCAACAACCAACTGACCACCTTGACCCTGCCCGATGGCTTGCCCAACTTGGAGAGGCTGTGGCTCAACAGCAATCAACTGACCAACTTGACCCTGCCCGATGGCTTGCCCAACTTGGAGAGGCTGTGGCTCAACAGCAATCAACTGACCAACTTGACCCTGCCCGATGGCTTGACCAGCTTGAAGTCGCTGAATCTCTCCCACAACCAACTGACCGCTTTGACCCTGCCCGACGGCTTGACCAGCTTGGAGTGGCTGGATCTCAACAACAACCGCCTGACCACCTTGACTTTGCCCGACAGCTTGACCAGCTTGGAGTGGCTGGATATCCACGACAACCAACTAACCGCCTTGACCCTGCCCGACGGCATGGTGAGCTTGAAGGAGCTGCGTCTCTCCAACAACCAACTAGCCACCTTGACTTTGCCCGTCGGCCTGGATGACTTGGAGAATCTGTGGCTCGACGGCAATCCCTTGGAGAGTTTGCGTGTGCCTCTGGGCATGGACATTGAATTTCTCCCTATTCAAGGCTTCCTGAAATCAGAAGTGACCTTCTACGATCCAACGACCGGAGAGACAATCGAAACAGAGCCCCCGCCAACTGAGGGAACTCTCACCGTCACCGGAACTAAAAGCGACGGCAGCACCTTCAGCCGACAAGTCAATCCCAACGAGACATCTCTGTTTTTCAAATATCTTAACCTAGCTTCCTTAACCCTGCCCGATGGCTTGACCAGCTTGGAGACGCTGAATCTCTACCGCAACCGCCTGACCACCTTGACCCTGCCCGATGACTTGACCAGCTTGACGAATCTGAGTCTCTCCTACAACCGCCTAACCACCTTGACCCTGCCCGATGGCTTGACCAACTTGGAGAGGCTGTGGCTCAACAGCAATCAACTGACCAACTTGACCCTGCCCGATGGCTTGACCAGCTTGAAGTCGCTGAATCTCTCCCACAATCAACTGACCGCCTACACCGTGCCCGATGGCTTGACCAGCTTGGAGTGGCTGGATCTCAACAACAACCGCCTGACCACCTTGACTTTGCCCGACAGCTTGACCAGCTTGGAGTGGCTGGATATCCACGACAACCAACTAGCCACCTTGACCCTGCCCGATGGCTTGACCAGCTTGGAGTATCTGAATCTCAACGACAATCCTTTGGAGAGTTTGCGTGTGCCTGATGGCATGGACATTGAGAGTCTCAACCTGCAAGGCTTCCCGAAATTAGAGGTTACCTTCTACGATCCAACGACCGGAGAGACAATCGAAACAGAGCCCCCGCCAACTGAGGGAACTCTCACCGTCACCGGAACCAAAACCGACGGCAGCGCCTACAGTAGAGAAGTCGATGCCAGCACGACATCTCTGTCACTCAACTCCTTTAATCTGGCTTCCCTAACCTTGCCTGCCGGCTTGACTAGCTTGACGAGTCTGGAACTCTACCGCAACCGCCTGACCACCTTGACCCTGCCCGATGACTTGACCAGCTTGACGAATCTGAGTCTCTCCTACAACCGCCTAACCACCTTGACCCTGCCCGATGGCTTGACCAACTTGGAGAGGCTGTGGCTCAACAGCAATCAACTGACCAACTTGACCCTGCCCGATGGCTTGACCAGCTTGAAGTCGCTGAATCTCTCCCACAATCAACTGACCGCCTACACCGTGCCCGATGGCTTGACCAGCTTGGAGTGGCTGGATCTCAACAACAACCGCCTGACCACCTTGACTTTGCCCGACAGCTTGACCAGCTTGGAGTGGCTGGATATCCACGACAACCAACTAGCCACCTTGACCCTGCCCGATGGCTTGACCAGCTTGGAGTATCTGAATCTCAACGACAATCCTTTGGAGAGTTTGCGTGTGCCTGATGGCATGGACCTTGAAAATCTCGATCTTCAAGGCTTTTCGAAATCAGAAGTGACCTTCTACGATCCCGCGCCCGAAGAGCCGATTACGCCGCCCACAGAGCCGACAGAACCAGAGCTCCCAACTCTCTTCATCACCGGAACCACCAGCAACGGCAATGCCTTCAGCCAAGAAGTCGACGCCAACGAGACACATCTGGCTCTCCACTCCTTTTTTGATCTGGCTTCCGTAACCTTGCCTGCCGGCTTGACCAACTTGGAGTATCTGTATCTCGACCACAACCAACTGACCGCCTTCACCCTGCCCGATGGTTTGACCAACTTGCAGTATCTGGAACTCCACAACAACCAACTGACCTCCTTGACCTTGCCCGGCGACTTGACGAGCTTGAGAGAGCTAGACATCAGCAACAATTCCCTGACCAACCTGGCCTTGCCCGGCGACTTGACGAGCTTGAGAGAGCTAGACCTCAGCAACAATTCCCTGACCAATCTGGCCTTGCCCGCTGGCCTGACGAGCTTGAGAACGCTAGACCTCAGCAACAATGCCCTGACCAATCTGGCCTTGCCCGATGGCTTGACGAGCTTGAGAATACTGAATCTTTCCGGCAATCCTTTGGAAAGTGTGCGTGTGCCTGATGGCATGAACCTTGAAAATCTCGATCTTCAAGGTTTTTCGACATCAGCAGTGACCTTTTACGATCCCACAACCGGGGAATCACCGACGACCAATACCAATATCCCACCGATAACCGAAGAACCCCCCACAACCGAAGAGCCCCCCACAACGAATACCAATATCCCGCCGACGACCAATACCAACATCCCGCCGACAACCAATACCAATATCCCCCCGACAACCGAAGAACCCCCAACAACCGAAGAGCCCCCCACAACGAATACCAATCTTCCGCCCACGACTGGGACATTCATTACCCTCACCGGAACGACAAGCACTGACGACGCTTTTCGTTTGGAGGTCGATGCCGGCACGGAGTCTCTGTCTCTCTCCGACACTCAACTCTCTTCCCTCACCGTGCCCGCTGGCCTGGAGAACTTGCAGCGGCTGCATCTCTTCGACAATCAACTCTCTTCCATAACTTTGCCGGAGGGTCTGACGAACTTGCAGCACTTGTATCTTTTTAATAATCAACTGACGAACCTGACCTTGCCGGAGAGTTTGGCGAACTTGCAACGGCTGTATCTCTTCGGCAATCCTTTGGAGAGTGTGCGGGCGCCCGAAGGCATGGACCTTGAAAGTCTTGAGCTTCGTGGCTATTCCAAATCAGCAGTGACCTTCTACGATCCTGCGAACGGAGAGACGATTGCGCCGCCGCCCACAACCGAAGAACCCCCGCCAACTGAAGAGCCACCCACCACCGAAGAACCGCCGACAACCGAAAAGCCACACACAACTGAAGAGCCGCCCATAACTGAGGGAGCACTCCTCATCACCGGAACGACAAGCGACGGCAGTGCTTTTAACCGGGTGGTGAATGCAAACGCGAAGTCTGTAGACTTCCGAAACAATGACTTGACCCACCTGACTTTGCCCGATGGCTTGACGAATTTGGTGTGGCTGTTTCTCAATCACAATCGCTTGCCCTCTCTGACATTGCCGGAGGGCTTGGCCAAGACGAGAGGGCTGTATTTCAACGACAATCAACTGACCTCTTTGACCTTGCCTCACGGTTTAACGAACTTGTGGGTGCTGTATCTCAACGACAACCAACTGACCTCCCTGACCTTGCCCGAGGACTTGACGAGCTTGAGAACGCTAGACCTCGGCAACAATTCCCTGACCAACCTGGCCTTGCCCGCTGGCCTGACGAGCTTGCGCTCGTTGATTCTCAACGGCAATCCTTTGGAGAGTTTGTGTGTGCCCGAAGGCATGGACATTGAGAGTCTCAACCTGCAAGGTTTCCCGAAATCGGAGGTGACCTTTTGTGAGCCAATGATCGGCACCTTGACCTTGCCGGATACCAGCTCGACGAACTTCAGGCGCTTGTCACTCGACAACAACAACCATTTGGAGATTGTGCGGATTGCGGGGGGCGGAGTGCAGATTCATTGGCGTGAAGGGACATTGCAAAGCACGACTGATTTGAGGGGCGAGTGGGAAGCCGTGTCGCCGTCTCGTTTTTCTCGGGAGGGTGTGTTGTCGATTCCGCCTGAGCGGAAAGGCGCAGAGTTCTTCCGCTTGAAACCGGCGAAGTAAAGGTGGCGCAGACACTCGAAGAGTGGGTAGGGCGGAGGGGAACTGACAACAGAAAACCGCGCGATAAGCATTTACGGGCTTAACAGGGTGGCGCAACCACGTGTGGCGCAGGCACTCGACCGGTTGACCGGCACCCGCCTTGACAAAAAATCCAATCCTGTGCCTCCTGTCCATCTATATGTCCCGAACGAAATCGCCCTCCAAAACCCTCAAAGCCCATAAATGCTTATTGTGCTGAAAGGAGTTGCTCTTTTTCGGGAAATCGGGCAGGATAAAAAGCTGTTCGCCAAATACACTGCAATTCTATGAAAAAATCCAATCGACGCGCGTTTCTCAAATCAACGGCATGGACAGCTAGCGCTTTGGCTTTGCCGACGTTTTTCATCAGGCGCTCCGGTTTAGCAACACATCATAAAATCAATGTTGCCGTAGTCGGTGCCGGCGGAATGGGGCAGTATGCCGTCAAGCTAGGCGCCATGGAAAACCTGGTGGCGATTTGCGATGTGGATGACGCACGCGCGGCACAGGCTTTCAAGGAGCATCCCCGCGCCCGCCGTTTCAAGGATTTTCGGGTGATGCTCGACAAGATGTGGAAGGAAATTGACGCCGTGGCGATTTCCACGCCGGATCACACGCATTTTGCGCCGGCGATGGACGCGATGGAGCGGGGCAAACACGTGTTTGTGCAGAAGCCATTGGCCCACAATATCTGGCAGTTGCGGACTTTGCAGAAGGCGGCCAGGCATTACAACGTAATCACGCAAATGGGCAACCAGGGGCACACCTTCGAGGGGATGCGGCGGATCAAGGAATGGGCCAGCGCCGGGGTGATCGGTGATGTGAAAGAGGTCATCACCTGGACGAATCGCCCAAACGCGCCCTGGTTTGTGCCACCGGCGAGTTTTCCTCCGCTCACCCGCGAGGCGCCGAGAACGCTGGATTGGGACCTCTGGCAGGGGCCGGTTGCCGACCGTGCCTATAGCCCGGAATATGTGCCGATCAAATGGCGCGGTTGGTGGGATTATGGCTGTGGCGCCTTGGGCGATATTGGTTGCCACACATTTGATGCGCCGTTTGCCGTCCTGAAATTAGGGGCACCGGCAAAGGTTGAAGTAGCGCGGCAACGTCCGCCGGGCCGGGGATTCATTCCTATGGGCTCAGTGGTCACATACCGCTTTCCCGCTCGCGGCAAAATGCCTCCGGTAACACTCAAATGGTATGAAACCGGCTTCGACGTGCCGAAACCGAAACGATGGGACGCCTCCCAGGAATTGCCAACCAGCGGCGGCATGTATATGGAAGGCGCGAAAGAAACGCTTTACCATGCGGGAATGCGTCCAAACAAACCCATGCTCACGCCCAGCGACCGCTTCGCTGCTGCCAAACCGGAACTCGACCGAATCGATCGGCTGCCTAAAGTCGGCAACGGCCCGATTGAAGAATGGTTTCGCGCCATCAAAGGAGACGGCCCGATGCCGCTTTCCAACTTCGACTACGCCGCGCCTTTGACCGAGATGGTGCTGTTAGGAGCGCTCGCGCAACGAACAGGCCGGACAATCGAATGGGATGCCACCAACATGCGCGTTCGTGGGCAGCCGGAACTGGCCCCGTTGATCAACGAGCCGGCTCGAAAAGGCTGGGAATACGGCGGCGCTCTATAACCCCCGCCGGCATTCTCCATCAAAGAACCGATAAATCGGCAAAGGCCAGATAAAGAAACAAAACCGCCGCCGCCAAACTGATCCCCAGCGGTTTCGCCCATTTCCAGGGAGTGAGATCGACCTCCCCGGAGTATTCATGCCTCCAGGGCGTCTTCAAAGGAGCTACCGTGCGGCAGATCGCCATCAGCAAAATCAACCCGACAAACACGGCACCCAAAAAGTGAAACTCGTGTATCTTATCAACAATTTTCTCCAGTGCTGGTACAAAGTATCCTAGCGCAATAACAACAAAACCCAACACCAACGCCATGTTCGCGGCGAACGCCGGAACCTTTTTAGTAAACATACCCATTAGCATAACCGAAAAGATGGGAATAAAGTAAAGTCCATTCATTTTTTGGAGATAGTCGAATATGCTTTCTTGTCCGGCCAGCAGAGGCGCCGTTGTCATAGCGAAGATGGCGACAATGCCGCCGCAGATTTTGCCGGCTGCGATAATCTTCTTTTCATCTTTGCTGCCGAGACGAGCAAACACGCCCAAGCTAAAAAGTGTCGCCGTGCTGTTCAGCACAGAATTGAATGAGCTAAATATGGTGCCGACAATGACCGCCGCAAAGAACCCGGTCAGCGGCGCCGGCAGAACATCGCGGACAAGCGTTCCATATGCTTAATCCATAGCAATTTCCCCGGATTCGGCATAAAGATGAAAGGCGATGATCCCCGGCAAAACCAGAATGATCGGCGCTAGGATCTTGAAAATTCCGGCAATCAAAATGCCTTTTTGCCCCTCTTTCAAATTGCGTGCACCGAATGTTCGCTGGATGATTTGCTGGTTCGTCGTCCAATAGAAAAGATTGATCAAAAGCACGCCGGTGAACAGAGTTGAAAACGGAACAGAAGATTGAGCGTCTCCCAGCGAATTGAATTTTTCGGGATGCGCCTCTTTAAGTTCTGCAAGTGCTTGAAAGACGCCGCCGTCATTCACGGCATGCAACCCGAACCAAGTAATGATAACACCCCCGACAAGAAGCCCGAATCCGTTGAGCGTATCGGAAACAGCGACAGTTCGAAGCCCGCCAAAAATCGCGTAGATGGAACCGACGATGCCGATAAACCACACCGTGATCCATAAAACAGCCGAATCGCTCTGAACTCCGATCAAAGATTTCAAATCCAAAATACCGGCCAAACCAGTGGCTCCGGTATACAAAAGGATTGGCAGGAAGATACCGGTATAAGCAATGATGAAAATGATGCTGGTGATAGTTCTTGTGGTGCTGTTGAAACGCTGTTCCAAAAACTGCGGGACGGTGGCAATGCCGCTTCTGAGGTAGCGGGGGAGAAAAAGCAATGCCAAACACCGCAATAAGCATTTATGGGCTTTGAGGGTTTGGGAAGGCGATTTCGTTCGGGACAAATGGATAGAACAGGAGGCACAGGATTGGATTTTTTGTTAAGCGTGTGGCGGTCAACGGGTCGAGTGCCTGCGCGTCACCCTGTTAAGCCCATAAATGCTTATTGCGCCAAAAACACTAGCGACAAGCCGGCAATAATTTCCCAAGCCATGACAGCAATGCCGTCGGAATAAGCGGCTCCGTTCAAGCCGATCAATTGTTCTGTAGAAAGATTGGTTAAAAGCAAAGAGCCCGCGATGAAGCCACCGGTGAGGGTCCGTCCGGCAAGAAAATATCCTGTGGATGTGACGTGATCGTCTCTGCGTGTCAAAAACCAGGTAACAGCGCCGACCAGTCCGGTAAAGAAAACGAATGTAACCAGTGTCGTCATAAATCAGAATATGCAACCTGGGGGCAATTTATATATTACAATGATACAAAGAAGGAGCATGTCAAGCGGCTTTTCCGGTCTTGACGAGCGTTTCTCTAAAGCTCAGCCAGTAGCGCAGGGGGACAGTGCCCAAAGCAATGCAAACCAGTTGAGACGCTGTGAAAAGCAGAATCCATTTTGAGGAGCCGTCCATAAATCCATAACTATGAAGGCCGATGCTGAGGATATTGACGCCGAACCAGGAAAAGGCGGTTACGATATTTCCGAAAACGGCTAGGTTCATCAGGCCGCGTTCGCGGACCAGTCCACCCCAACGGCAGTGCAGGATAAGCGCGTTCCAAATGACAATCAGCAGCGCGCCGTTTTCTTTCGGATCCCAACCCCAAAACCGTCCCCAGGATTGATCGGCCCAAATACCACCCAGGATGGTGCCGACAAAACTGAACAGGGTAGCGAAGCAGATAATCCCGTAAACCATGCGATTTAATCCGCTGGCGGTGGAGCGTGTCAGTGTTTTGGTAAACACGCCCCGTGTGATATAAACCAAGGCCAGAAAGCCAGCGACAAAGGTCGCCGAATAGCCAAGCGTGATAATAACGACATGAGTTGCCAGCCAGAAGTTTGTGTCGAGAACGGCCTGCATCATTATCATAGTGTCCCCGCCCATTGAAAGATTGTGCGCGATGATCAATGTGATGAAACCGACGACGCTGGCGATGACGCTGCCGATGCCGTCGCGATAAAAGCGTTCGAGAATAATCCCCAGGATGACGGCGCCCCAACCGACGAAAATGGCGGAAGAGTAAAGATTGGTAACGGGCGGGCGCCCTTCGAGTGTCATGCGGGTGATCAGTCCCGCCGAATGCACAATTGCGGCAAGGATGACTAGATAGTGGGCGGAGCGATTCATCCATTGGGATAGGTTGAACCAGGAGAGGCAGGCGAGGAGAAAGGCAACGACATATAGAACAATGCTTTTATAGAATGGAGAGAAGTGGTTGTAATAATTGTGTTCTATCTTTGCTTTTTTGAGTTCCGGGGCGAATTGTTTTTCCAGAGATAAATGGTAGCGGGTGAGGGCGTCGCGAAAAGCGTTGCTGTTGTTATCAACGTAGGCGGAACTCATTGCGGCGTAGTCTTTTACAGCTGAGGGCAGGGTGTGAGTGTGGACTGTGTTCCATAGGTTGGTGCCTATGTTGGACCATTCATCGCGGTCTTTTTCGGGATGTGGCGGCGGGATGAGCAGCGGATAGGCCAAATGGTTTACCGCAGCGTAGCGTTCCATTTTTCGCATCAGCCGATCGAAGGCAGTTTGATCGAATTCTTCGTTGGCGGCGCTTTTGCGAGTGGCTTCGATCTCATTGAGGTAGTCGCGCAGTTCAGCGGCAAAGTCGGCAGTGTCTTGCGGCTGGAGGCTGTTTTTAAGGCGGAGGAATAGGATGAGGGATTGATTCAGTTTGAAAACGGCGCGTTCAAAGGGTGTTCGCAGTGCAGGCTCGGGGTTGACGGCCGCGGCGTGCATTTGGATTTTTTCAATGGGGGTTGGGGGTTGGGCGTCGGTTTTGGTGTGAGGTGAATTGAGTTCATCGAAGGTGAAGAATCGGAGGCCGGAGCGGTCGAGTCCTTTTTGTTGTAGTTGGAGGTCGTCGATGAGGTCCGGGTGGTTCACTGCGAAGATATAGCGTTGGTTGGCTTGCTCTGGTTTCATCATCACTTCCATGAGCCATTCGGTTGCGCTGAGTTTTCGGGGGTGTTTGGAGAATTGATACCATTTGCGTTCGGTCAAGGGCATGGTCTTGTCGCCGCGAATTTCCAGAAAATCGCCCCATTCTCCTTTTGCGCTGTTGCCTTCCAACGGGATTTTTCGGGTTCCACGGATTTGAAGGAGGGCGTTCATGGCGACGGAGTCGAGGGGTTGAACGCGGCCCTCCAAGAGGACTGGAAGTTGGCCGAATCTGATGTGGTCGATACCCGAGGTGCTTTTTTGTGGGCGGAGGCCGGAGGCGACCCAGAGGGCGGCGCCGATGAGGATGATCCAAGGGAGATGGGTTTTCATGGGGATTTTTTTTCTGCTAACCGAGTTGCTAAGGTCGGGGTGTTGCCGGCTTTGCGACGCGGTTTGGCGGCTGGTTCGCGTTTTGATGTTTTGGCTGGTTTTTGTTTTTGCTTCCGCAAGAAGCCGACGAGGTGTGTGAGGAACTGGATGAGGAGTCCAGCGCCGACCATGAAGCAGGCGAGGTAGGGTGTCAGCCAGGCTGGATTGCGGACGACTTGCAGTGTGGAGTTGGGGAGGATGTTTTTTTGCCTGACTGCTTTGCCTGCGGCCATTTGGTGTTGGTAGAAGGTGAGGCCGCCGTAGCGGAGCGGGTGGTTCATATAGATCAGCACTTCGCGATTTTCGTTGGTGTTTTTGTTTTTTAATTGCACTCGACTGGAGAAGTTTTTGGGGCGGTCGGTTCCTTTATATTCTTCATGGGTTGCTCTTAGCAAGGTGAGGGTGAAGGGTTCGTAGTAGCGCCGAAAGCGAAGGGCCAGGTCGAAGGTCTTGTCTCCATGCTGGACAGGTTGGGGTTTCAGGCTGGCTGCAGCGAGCCAGATGCCGAGGGAGCGTTTGCTGTCGAGCAGTTCGACGACGGCACAAGGGAGGTCGCGTTTGTCCATTTCCGTCACTTGTTGGAGTGGCA
Source organism: uncultured Pedosphaera sp. (assembly GCA_965214825.1). Taxonomy (GTDB): domain Bacteria; phylum Verrucomicrobiota; class Verrucomicrobiia; order Limisphaerales; family AAA164-E04; genus UBA2970. The sequence goes on along the minus strand of OZ243981.1, from coordinate 2,665,540 downwards.
TGACGCGGAAGTGTTTGGCCGTGCCTCGGTTGGCGGTTGTGGCGAGGGCGTCGGTGGTGTTTCGGTCAATGATTTGGGCGTTGGGCCAGTATTCGTGAATTTTGATTTGGAAGGGGAGGTTGGCGTCGGAAAGGACGGCGTCTTTTCGCAGGCGCGATTCCGGGATGGAGATGACGGTGTCTGTATCAGCGGCGGATTTGTCGATGAGGACGAGTTCGTTTTTGCGGAAATCGACGGAGTAGTTTTTGGTTTCGCCTTCATAGAAGTTCAAAGCGCTTTCCCGCGAGAGGAGGTCGGTCAAGAGTTGGCCGAGGAGCAGGAGAATCAAGCCGGCGTGGGTGAGGAAGATGCCGATTTTCTTTTTGGTGAATTGGAAGCGTTTGGCGTGCGCGGCGATGAGGTTGACGAGGAGGACAATGCCAACTGCATAGCCGCCGGGGAAGATGGGGATTCGCCAAGGGGCAGTGGGTTCCCAATAGATCAGAAAACTTTTGAAGTAGCGTTCCTGGGCGGCGTAAAGTCCTTCGTCCACTTGGGCGATAGTGCCGACGAACACCAAAATCATGGCCACGGCCAAGCAGACGACGGTCAGTTTCAGCGAGGTTAGAATCTGCAGCGCTCGGTTAATCATCGCCGGGATATTTAACTGACCGGACGAAGTTTGTGAAGGTTGCTGTTTCTTTCTCGACGGCAGCGGAGTTGCCGGTCATTTTGTAAAACCAGGTTTCTCTGTCAGTGGAAACGATGGCGACGAGGACGCGGTTTTCGCCGCTGGCCATGTCCACTAAAACGCCCTGCTGTCTGCCATCGAGGTTGAGCGGTTGTAAGACATTGTCGAGGGATTCCGGCGTTATCGGCTCCAAATCAATTTCCCTTCGCCAGCGGTTAACATTGGGCAAGAGGCCTCCGCCGTCGCCGGGCAGGATGCTGACGGTGATTGCCGCGCCGCCGTTTGAAGCGTCGGCAGTGTGGAAACTGGCGAGTTGTATGGCGGATTTTGGCGTGGCGCTACGCCAATTTTCCGGCACGTCCCATTGGGGCAATTTGCGAGCGGGAGCGGGTGCCAAGGTGTGGGTTGCTGCGCGGGTTTGGAAGTCTTGTTCGATTTTTACGAGGTTCACGGATTCTAAAAACCGGAGGAAGGCGGGTTTTTCGGCGGCGACGATGTGACTGGGGCCGGTGAGTTTGAAGAACCAGGTGCGGCTTGCTTGATGTAGGTAGGCGGTAACAATTCTTGCCGCATGGTCGGGATCGCTGTTGCTGTTCGGGATTGTGAAGTCGAAGAGTTTCCCGTTGAAGGCGTCGATTGGGACTTCGGTGGCCATCTTGGCGACTTGATCGGCAGAGGCCGGTTCCAGCCCCCATTCCTGTCGCCAAAAGTTAATGATTTGGACGTCGGTGATGTCGAATTGCCGCATCGGAAGGACGGAGACTTCGCCGGTGTGTCCGTGTTCGTCGGTGATGTCGAAGGAGAGAAATCGCATTTCCGAAGGCGCCTTTGGCATCCAATGGCTAGGAATGGCGTAGGCGGCGGCTCGCTCTTTAGGGATTTGCACAACTGTGATGGACTCTTGGGAGCAACCGGCGCTCAGGCTGAGGAGGGCCGCTGCTGCGAGCCGCCGTATCCCGCGAACCGGTTTTGTGGCGGTGCCCGGCTGCCGTCCGGCGCAGGCGTTTGCCGGGGATGCGGCGGTGTGGGGTTGGAATTGGCGAGTGTTCAATGGGCAGGGAGTGTTGGTTTTCAAGCTGCGTCTACGGCGAGGAGGAACTCGATGTTGCTTCCGGTTTTTTTGAGTTTGTTGATCATCAGTTCCATGGCTTCCACCGGGGGCACTCCGGTGAGGGCGCGCCGCAGGAGGACGACTTTGGAGTGTTCGTCTGGGTGGTAGAGTAGTTCTTCTTTTCGAGTGCCGCTGAGTTCGACGTTGATGGAGGGGAAGATTCGCCGGTCAACGAGGTGGCGGTCGAGGTGGACTTCCATGTTGCCTGTGCCTTTGAATTCTTCGAAGATGACTTCGTCCATGCGGGAGCCGGTGTCGATGAGGGCGGTGGCGATGATGGTCAGCGAGCCGCCTTCTTCGATGTTTCGAGCGGCGCCGAAGAAGCGTTTGGGTTTGTGGAGGGCATTGGCGTCCACGCCGCCGGAGAGAATTTTTCCGGAGTGCGGTTGCACGGTATTGTAGGCGCGCGCCAAGCGGGTGATGGAGTCGAGCAGGATGACGACGTCTTTTTTGTGTTCGACCATTCTTTTGGCTTTTTCGATCACCATTTCGGCCACTTGGACGTGGCGCTCCGGCGGTTCGTCGAAGGTGGAGCTGATGACTTCGGCTTCGACGCAGGTGCGCTCCATGTCGGTTACTTCTTCGGGGCGTTCGTCGATGAGCAGGATGAAGAGATAGACTTCTGGGTTGTTCCGAATCACTGCGTTGGCGATGTTCTGCATGAGCACGGTTTTCCCGGTGCGGGGCGGGGCGACGATCAATCCCCGGCTGCCTTTGCCGAGCGGGCAGATTAAGTCTAACACTCGAGTGGAGCATTCTTCGGGGGTGTTCTCTAGGATCAAGCGCTGGTCGGGGAAAAGCGGCGTCAGGTTGTCGAAGTGGGTTTTGTCTTTTGCTTTCTCCGGGTCTTCTTTGTCCACCGCTTCAACTCGCAGCAGGGCGAAGAACCGCTCTTTTTCTTTCGGCGGGCGGATTTGCCCGGCGACGATGTCCCCGGTTTGCAGGTCAAAACGCCGGATTTGAGAAGGGGAGACGTAAATGTCTTCCGGGCAGGAGAGGTAATTGTAACTTCTCGAGCGAAGGAATCCGTAGCCTTCGGCCAAGATTTCCAGCACGCCTTCTGCGAAGAGTCCGCCGCTACGTTCGGCATTTTTTTGCAGAATCTGAAAAATCAGCTCGTGCTTTTTCATTGTGCCGAAGTTTTCGATCTCGAGTTCTTTGGCCATGTTGTTTAGATCTGTCATCGTCATTGCCTGCAAGCGGCTGATGTTGATCGAGGAGCTGCTGCGTTTTGGTTTGTTCTTTCCTTTCTGGCGTCCGCCTTCGTTTTCAGAGTGGTTGGCTTGCGGGCGGCCGTCGTTGCTGTTGCGGTTCTGGTCGCGCGGTTCTTTGGTTTCTTCCGGTTTCGCTTCGAGAGCGGATTGCCCGGTGCCTTCGTTGTTGTCCGGCGCGGGAGGAGTCGCTTTTTTTGAAGATTTTTTAGACTGAAGCGGGGGCGCCTGCTGCGGGAGATCGTTCGTTTTCACTTTGCTCCGGGACGCGGTGGCAGGCGGGTTCTTTTGGGACGCGCGTTTTGTTTTGGCGGTCTTCTTGGCTACTTTTGCTGGCATATAGAGTTTGTTTGAATCAACGGCAATCGGCGTTTTTTCGCTTTCCTATTGCGGAAAGTTGCAAATCGCGTAAGCGATGCCAACAGCGGCTGCAGTTTGCTGTTTTTCTAGCTGTTGGAGGCACCGCTTTCCGGCGCTTGGCTTCAGGAATAGTCAATAAGGTAAAGGATATTTTGCAGCCAACTCTTCAACACTTTCGCGCACTTTTTTCGCGATGTCAAGGTTTTTCATGTTCGACAAGATTTCGGCGATCCAATCGGCGATCTGCTCCATTTCCGGTTCTTTCATGCCGCGCGAGGTAACTGCCGGGGAGCCGATTCGGATGCCGCTGGCTTGGAAGGGGGATCGGGTTTCGAAGGGAATGGTGTTTTTGTTGACGGTGATGCCGGCTTCATCCAAGGCGAATTGGCAGGCTTTGCCGGTGAGGCCGCGTTCGCCGACATCGACCAGCAGGAGGTGGTTGTCCGTGCCGCCGCTCACGAGCCGGCAGCTGTGATGCGTCAAACGGCTGGCCAGCGCGGCGGCGTTGGCCAGTGTCTGACGTTGATAGGCGGCAAATTCCGGCGACAATGCCTCTTTGAAGCACACAGCTTTGGCTGCGATCACGTGCATCAAGGGGCCACCTTGAATTCCCGGAAACACTTGGGAATCAACAGCTTTGGCGTGTATTTTTCCGCAGAGGATCAACCCGCCGCGAGGCCCGCACAGGGTTTTGTGCGTGGTGGTGGTAACAAAGTCGGCGCAACCGACCGGGTTGGGATGCAGGCCAGCGGCCACCATTCCGGCAATGTGGGCAATGTCCGCAAGTAACAAGGCGCCGGCTTCTTGGGCAATTTGGCTCATCCGTTCAAAATCGATTCTTCTGGGGTAGGCGCTGGCGCCGACGGTAATCATCTTGGGGCGGTTTGCTTGCGCGAGAGCAGCAAGGTTGCCGTAGTCGATTCTCTCGTCTTCCTTTGAAACGCCGTAGTGGATCACCTCAAAGAACCGGCCGGAAAAGTTGGCTCGGTTGCCGTGGGTGAGGTGGCCGCCGTGGCTGAGGTCCATTGTCAAAATTTTGTCGCCAGGCTGGAGCATGGCAAAGTAAACCGCCATATTGGCGCTGCTTCCCGAATGGGGTTGGACATTGGCGTGCTCGGCGCCGAATAGTTTTTTGGCGCGTTCGATGGCGAGTTGTTCCGCTTCGTCCACAAATTCGCAGCCGCCATACCATCGTTTTCCGGGGTAGCCTTCGGCGTATTTGTTGGTCAAGACCGACCCTTGCGCGGCGAGGACGGCTGGGCTGGCAAAGTTTTCGCTGGCGATGAGTTCGAGCCGTTTTTGTTGTCGGTTCTTTTCCCGCTCGGTCACGGCGGCTATTTCCGGATCTGTCTTGGCCACGGCGGAATCTGCGGCGTTTTCCAATCGGGACAGTTTGGAAAGCCGCCGCTTGTGTCGGCCGCCGGAAAAGCTGGCGGCGAGGAAGGCGTCGATGATTGCAAAGGCTGCCTCGGCTGGCAGCAAGCTGGCAGCGAGGCACAGCACATTTGCGTTGTTGTGCGAGCGAGCGAGCTGCGCCGTTCTAGTGTCGTGCACGAGAGCCGCCCGAATGCCCGGCGCTTTGTTGGCGGCGATGCTCATGCCGATTCCCGTCGAGCAAACCAGAAGGCCGAAATCGAGTTTATCCGCTTGGAGCTTGCCGACGACTCGCTGCGCATAGTCCGGGTAGTCCGCCGATTCAGCACTGCCGACACCGCAATCAATGACGGTCGTTCCTTTGCCGGTGAGGTATTGCTTGATCGATTCCTTCAGCGAGAAACCGGCGTGGTCAGCTCCTAAAGCGATTTTCACTTTTGGTTCAACTGCTGGAGGAGGCAAGCTGCCGGCAAAGGAATCAGCCTGGTCGATAAAGTTGAGAATAAGGCGAATGCCTTCGACGATTTCATCTCGGCACTGCTCGTAAATCTCCAAAGGTCGCCCGATAGGGTCGGGAATTTCTTTCTCCAACGGCGACAAGTTTTTGTTGAAGTCTCTCACCAGACGAGTCTTTTCGGCAGCGGCGGGAAATAATCGGGACACCGTTTCTACATGGGCTTTGGTCATGCCGAAGACACAGTCGGCCTCGTTGATGAGTTCCAAAGTCAACATGCGGCTGCGCTGGCGGGAGATGTCGATGCCAACTTGTTTGAGGGCTTCGACGGCGTGCGGGCTGGGCGGTTGTCCGTCAACGGCGCTGATGCCGGCGGAGATTGCCCGGACGCCGGCTTTGTTTCCGAGGGCATGGCGCAACAAACCTTCCGCCATTGGGCTGCGGCAAATGTTTCCGGTGCAAATGAACAGAATGGTGGTCATGGGAGCCTCGCCTCTTGGCATCACGAGCGATTGCGCCGTTCAACGATGCCGATGCCTTTCAGCAATTCAATAGCTCTTGCCAAAATCGGGTCGTCATCGGGCGGCGGCAATGAGAGGTCGTTCGCTGCAGCGTTTTCTTCATCGAGAACGTCCATTTCCGCCGGAGAATCTGCGATTGAAGGAGCCCGCACGGCAATGTCTGGCTGGACTCCAGTGGCGTCCAAAACGCTGTTGTCGGCAAGGTGGACACGCCCGGTAGCAATTTTGAGTTGATGGCCGGTTTCCAACGGGATGAGTTTGTAGCTGTTTGCTTGGCCTTCGGTTGTGCGTCCAACGAGAATGCCGAGTTTGGCCGAGCGCACCACTGCTGCCAAGGCTTCCGCCGCGCCGCGAGTCGTTTGGTCGATTGCCACCACCAGAGGCACTTCCACCTGAATGGGTTGCGGTTCTGAAAAGCGGATGCCGTCCCCCCAATCCAGCAGCGGTTTCTCCGTTTGGGTGAAGAGGCCGGCAATTTTTGTGACCTGTTCGTAGTTGCTGCCGGATACATGGCGCAAGTCGAGGACGAGTCCCCCGAGGATGTTTTCACTGCTTAACCGGCTGTAAGCCTGCTGCAGAATCTTGACCGCTGAGCCATCCAGGAGCGGCGCGGCAATGTAACCAATGGAAGACTCGTAATATCGCGTTAGTGCAGGAGAGGCCACCGCCACTGCTGCTTCTGCCGAGACGAGTTCCAACTGCGATTGAAACTCTGTCAAGATGCCTTGAATTGCAGCTTGGTCCAGGTCTTCCTCTGAAACCGATGGGAGGTTCTCTCGGATCGCTTCGAGAATTTCGGGCAGGCGGGGCAAGACGGCTTCACGTTTCCAAACGGCATTCGGCGGCGACTCCGCCGGCAAGGGTTCTTGCCCCAGACTCGCGGTGCCGCTCCACACGAGGGTAAACGCCAGAGCCAGTCTGCCGAAATGTTCGGAAAGGTTCAGAATGTGTCGAATGGGTTGTCTCTTCATAAAATTGCCTTTTCTCCAATGTCCGTGCGGTAAAATGCGCCGTCAAATCGAATCTTTTCTGTTGCGGCGTAGGCCGTTTTCAAAGCTGCTTCCAGTGAATCGCCGTTTGCTGTCACACCCAAAACTCGGCCGCCCGAAGTCACAAGCCGAGAGTTTTTCCTGCGGGTTCCCGCGAGGAACACCTTGACTTCCAAGAATGCTTCCGCCGCGTCGATGCCCGAAAGGGGACGCCCGCTGGCATAGCTCCCCGGATAGCCGTCAGAGGCGACCACAATACAAACACTGGCGTCCTCAGACCACCCAAAATTGACCGCATCCAAACTTCCATCAATAGAGGCTTCAAGAATTTCCACCAAATCACCCTGTAACCGCCGCAGATAGACTTGCGCTTCCGGGTCTCCAAAGCGCGAATTGAATTCGAGTACTTTGGGTCCCTCGTCCGTCAACATCAAGCCGGGGTAAAGAATGCCGCGATAATCAATCCCATCACACTGGCAGCCGGCCAACCACGGCTCCAAAACTTCCCGGCCAATCCGCTCCAGAGCTTCTGAAGAAAAAAACGGCGGCGGTGAACAAGCTCCCATGCCGCCGGTATTGCGCCCTCGCCCGCCGTCAAAGGCCCGCTTGTAATCCTGAGACGGAGGAAAAAGCCGATAACGGGTTCCATCACAAATCGCATGAAAAGAAACCTCCCTGCCGACCAGCCGCTCCTGGACAAGTATCCGGTTTCCCGCATCACCGAAAACCTTTTTCTCAAGAATACTCTCAACCGCTTCATCGGCCTCCTCCACAGATTCGCAAACCAAAGCGCCCTTGCCAAGCGCAAGACCATCCGCCTTGACAACGCAAGACCCGCCGAGCTCTCGGACGAATACCTTTGCCGCCGCCGGATGGGAAAAACCGGCCGCCTTCGCCGTGGGAATGCCGTGCCGGTGCATAAAATGGTGCGAGAAAATTTTCGAAGACTCAAACCGAGCGGCCTCTTTTGAAGGCCCCCAAATGCGGAAACCCGCCTCTTGAAAACGATCGACAATCCCCAAAGCCAGCGGGTTGTCCGGGCCGACGACCGTCAAATCCGGTTTCCGTTCGCCGGCAAAGGCGGCGAGGTCATCAATATCTTCCGCGCCGATGGCCGCATTCTCAACCGGGTTCCCTGACCCCGCTACGATCTCCAACGCCGTCCCGGCATTGCCCGGAGCGCACCAAACCGACGACACGTGCGGCGATTGGGCAATCTTCCAAACCAGAGCATGCTCCCGCCCACCCGAACCAATCACGAGAACTTTCATAAAAAGCGCGATTCAACCAGGAAGTCTCGGCAAAGAAAACCCCTTTTCCAGCCACAAAAAATCAGAAAAAACACTCGGCAATACAATCTCCATCGGTAAAATCCAAAGCATGATGTTTGTATATCATCAGGATCGAACTATATGGTTTAAAAAGAACAAGTAACAGCTTGCCAAAGAAGATTTCTATGAACGATCTGACCTTGCTTTATGAAACGCATAAGAAACCATTTGGCGTTGAATTTCCTAATTACGTGGCGCCGTATATCATGCGGGGTTTCGTCACGGGGACAATCGATCAGCAGATGGATAACACAGCCGCCAATGGCGACCGACGAAGCATCCTACAGCGGCCCACCAGATCGCCGCGGTTTGAAAAGAGCCGACAGGAACATTTCCTTCGAACAACGAAACGATGAAGCCGGCGATGAAGATGAGTCCCGTTACAACAATTGCTTCCCGACTCGCCAGGTCGGCATGTCTCGCGGCGTGCGTCAGGTTCCGCAACATCATCCCCATCATGACCAGAAACCAGAGGGGAGCGAGAATGCCGGCGGAGACGGCCCATCGTAGGTAGAAATTGTGCGGCTCGATCATCTTGCCCGGTCTGCCCTCTACGAAAACCTGTTTGAAGCCGTGGCCGGTCAGGGGACGTGTGATCAAATAATCGAGGCCGGCACGAAAGCCACTGATACGATGGGTGGTGAATTGTTCCAAATCAATTTTGTGTTTCTCGATGGGTTCCTCGATGGGTTCCTCGAATGGGTTCCATATGTGATGAAGTTTCATATACTTGTAACACGACTGGTCAGAAAGGGCGACGATTCCCAAGAACCCGCATAGAGCGACCCAAGCGATCAGTGCCTTGGATCGACGCACGATGACGAATACGACTACTACGACAAACGACACCAACATGCCCACTCGTCCGCTGGAGTGAAACTGGCTCAGGAGCATCGCGCCGGCCAGCACGATAGCACTGATTCCCCAACGATCCCACCGCCCGCGCTGCAGCGATCTGTAAAACAAAACACCAATCGGCAGATAAAAAGCGATGCTAATCGACCAGCCGTTTGAAGTTCCCTTATTTCCCGTTAGACCCCGATATGCTGAAGCGGCCAAACGTTCGCACGGCGTTGTCCAGTCCGGCACTTCGATCAGCGCAAATACCACAACGATCGCAACGATCCCGCCGAAGACTACGAACGCCCGGCGGAGGATGGCTTCGGCATCATTGCCGCTTGCGGCTATGTGAAAGAAACACCAGAACAGGCTGGCGACGGCGGCGATGTCGATCGCAAAGCCGAGGATTTCGGTCAGTTTTGGAGTTTGAACAAGACCCGGAAGAGAGAAAATGACGAGCGCCGCGAATCCCCATATACCCAGCAGGCCAGAAGGTAAACGGAGTTGACGCTCCCAAATGGCCGGAATCAGAACAAGGCCAATCGCGACACTGAACAACATCAGCTTGGCCCCGCGCAAGACGTCTTCCTGGATGCCAGGCAGATAGTGCACGGGCGCCAGCGCGAGGTAGAAACACAGCAACCACGGGCCGAGTCCGATCTCGCGCACTTTGAGCAGGAGCGAGGATACGCGCGGAGAGCGCACTGAATCAGGCAGTTGCATTAATTCATCCTTCAGCCACGACTTGGCACAGTACTTGCCGCAGGTCATCGTATTCTACGTCGTATACGAAGTTCTTCCGAGGCAGTTTCTTTATATTCTCTCGCCAGCGTTGCCAATCGCTATGGGTGATGCTGCGAATCGCAGCTGCGGCCCCTTCGACCGCGGTGTCCTTCACGATTAGCCCGATGTCGTGCCGCTGCACTTCATCGGCATCCGCGGTTCCAGCCCGTACAATCAGCGGCCGGTGCAGCAAGCCGGCGGTGTAATATCTACACGATCGGCTCCAACCCGAAGGAATTTCAGGAGGGTAGCAGGCCAAGACTATATCGACTTCGGCCAGAATGTTCGAGAGGTCTCTGAGATCGTAATGCCCCCGGTAGTCGAGGTTGCATGTTCGGCCCAATCGTGCCATGCAATCGCGCACGAGTAACCCTGGAATACCTGCTGCGATGAAGCGAATGTTTTTGGGGGCGTCTGATGCGAGTCGTTCGATCAATTGCAAGCACCAAATGTCCCGCAGAAAACCGAAATAGCCGATTACAAGCGGGCGGTCTTCCAGCGGCCGGCCGGCTGGGACTTCAAGGTGCTTATCGGGAATGGACGCTGCGACGGACGGACTCATCTTGTTCTCGATGACTGTGTCTGGTGTTTTCGTCTTGAGCCAGTCCCGATAATAGACGCGATACTGTGAAGAATGGAGTACCAGCAAGCCGGCGGCGGTGATCACACGTCGCTCAACCGCACGAACCAGGCGGCCGACCGGTCCGACGACGACCTGAAGCTTCAAGATATCAGGTACATCTAGTACTAGTGGTTTGCTCATGCCAATGCCGGCCGTCAGTGCCATGAGAGCCAAGTCGAGATTGAAGACATAGATTAGCTCATTCCGGCGGATCGCAGCTCGAACTTTGGGGATGCAGGATACCATCTTGAGGATACGGTTTAAGTAGTTTCGGTGGGTTAAGCGTCCGAGCGATTCGATTTTTCGCGCCGGGATGCTGCCGGGGTAGCCTCGGTTGAATCCGAGGACTTCGATCTCGAAACCGGCTTGGCATATCATTTCGACGTACACTGTGGAATGAGGATGGCCAATTGACGGGACGATGCAGAGAACCTTGGGAAGGTTTTTCTTTAGAGTGGGGATCACTGGTTGTTTGATCTCGCTAGCGGATTCGGGTGTCTTGGTTTCAGGGGGTTTTGGCGGAGAGGTTGGCTTTGGCGGTTTGGTAGGCGTGTTGCATCCAGTGGTCTATAGGGTGTTTGCCGGCTTCTTCAAGGACGCGGAGGCCGTCGCGGTTGTCGAGCCAGGAAGCGGCGATGATGGCTTCGAGGCGGACGCGGCCGTGCTGGTCGGCGGCAGCTTGGGTGAGGAGGGTGGTGTGGTTGGTGAAGTGACGGAGATTGTAGCGAAGGGTGCGGACGGCGGCAGCACGAATTTTGTGGGAATCAGCGCGGAGTAATTGCCGGAGGAGGTTGGTGTTGATTTGGTTGGCGCCCCAGGTGGTCCACAGGCCTTCGAGGAGGAGGCGTTCGTAGTGGGGGTTGTCGGGGTCGAGGGTTTGGATCCAGTGTTGGACGGCGGCGGTGACTTGTTTCGAGGGATGGGCGCGTAGTTCTCGACGGGTGCGGTAGCGGGTGCGGTATTCGGGGAGTTTTAGATTTTCCAGCAGTTGTTGGATGCTGGCGCCGGTGATTTTGGCGGGTTGGAGGAGTGGTCGGGCGGGGTAGGTGATTCGGTAGATGCGGCCGTGGGCGTGGTCGCGGAGGGGGTCGCGGGCGGAGTGTTGCATGTGGCCGATGAGTTGGTTGTGCCAGTCGACGATATAGAGGGAGCCGTCGGGGGCGAATTCGAGGTCGACGGGGCGGAAGTTGGGGTCGCTGGAGGTGAGGAGGTCATGGCGGTGGCGGCTTTTGTAGCCGGTTCCGTTGTCTGCGAGGGTGTGTTGTTTGGCGCCGAGGAAGCCGATGTTGTTGTTGAGGATGAAGTCACCTTGGACTGCATTAGGGAAATGGCGGCTGGAGACGAATTCAAGGCCAGCGGTGGGGCGGACGCGGTGTTCGTTTTGGATGAGGTTTTCGGTACCTTTGGTGGAGATGCCGTAGCGGGCTTTGATTTCAACGGGAAGCATCCAGTGCATGGCGGTGCCGGAAGTGATGAGGAAGAAGTTTTGTCCCCATTGGTCAAAGGCGACACCCCAAGGGTTAGGGATGTTAGTTTGGACGGCGCGTTGCAGGCGCTGGCGTTGAGGGCTGTAGCGGAAGAAGCCGCCGTTGACGCCGCGAATGGCGCCGTAGGCGGTTTCGACGTTGGTATGATGAAAGACGCCTTCGCAGAGGATGAAGGCGCCGGAGGGGTCGGCGCAGAAAGCGCTGGCGGCGTGGTGGGTGTCGTGAGAGTCGAAGCCGGTCAGCATGATTTCGCGGGAGTCGGCTTGGCTGTCGCCGTCAGTGTCGCGGAGGAGGATGAGGTGGGGCGGTTGGGAGACATAGACGCCCTCAGGGGCGAGTTCGAAGCCGACGGGCACGTGGAGTTTGTCCGCATAAACGGTGACTTTGTCGGCTTTGCCGTTGTTGTCGGTGTCTTCGAGGATGAGGAGTTTGTCGTTTGGGCGAGGATCGCCGGGGCGAAAGTGGGGGTAGCTGGGCATGGTGGAGACCCAGAGCCGGCCGCGGTTGTCGAAGGAGAGTTGGACGGGGTTGGCTAGTTCGGGAAAGTCGGATTCGGAGGCGAAGAGTTCGATTTTGTAACCGTCGGCCAGAGTAAATTTGGATAAGGCGTCTTTGCCGTATTGGTAGCGGTTTTTGCGGCGTCTTTCCGCGTTGGTGGGGATGGGGGTGAGCGGGCGGGTTGTCTTGTCGGCAGCGGCGAGGTCGATGGTTTCGCCTTGGAGCGCTGCCCAGATGGCTTGGTCGCGAATGGCAGTGAGTTGGCGGAGTTTTTCGATTTCTTCGGGGTAGTTGATGTTGCCAAAGGGTTTCCAGCGGCGGCCGTAGGCGTGCACGCCGTTGAGCATTTGGTAGTCGTTGAACCAGAACCAGTTCTTGTCGTTGACGGCTTGGTGAACTTTTTTGCGAATGCCGACGGAGGGCGGGGTTCCCGGTCCGTAGAGGGCTTCGGCCAGGGCGGGGGCGAGTTTTTGATAGCCGGCTTCATTCAGATGGGCGCCGTTGACGGTGAGCTGCGTTGCCGATTGGTTGAACCATTCGGCAGTGAGGGCGAAGAGGTCGATAAAGCGGAGCCCGTGCTTGGCGGCGGCTTCCTGCATGACGCCGCTGTAAAGGGCGAGGTTGGTGTTCTCTTCGCGGCCGTTGGGGAGGTCGAACCGGGCGGACAAGTTTTGAAAAGCGATGGGAGAGACAAGGACGAGTCGCGGCGCGGATTCGCCATTGTATTTCTGAGCCAGTGTGTGCCGGATGAAGGCTTCGAGTTCTGCCCGGTATTTTTCCAGGCCGCCGGAGCCGTCGAAGGATTCGTTGAACCCGAAGAAGGCCAAAATGGTGTCGGCTCGCAAGGTTTCGAGCCATTCGTCGGGCGTCGGGAAATGCCCGATGCCGCTGTGGATGGCGAACTCCGGCCGGAGTTTTTCCGCGCCCGGAAAGGCCCATTGCGAGCGGCGGGAGGGATGCGGGCGGAAGCTGGGCGTGTTGGCGGGGCGGGCCATGTTGCGGATGACGAGTTGCCGGTCAGGGAAGCGGAGTTGGAGTTCGGTTTCAAAGAAGCCATAGTGGAGCATCCGTTCCGCCAAGCCGTTGCCAAGGATGACGATGCATTCCGAGCGCTCGGGCGGAGGCAAGCGGTCTTGGTGGTTTCTTTTCTGCTCCAGCTTGCGAAGTGCCGCTTCGGGGAGGATGACTTTGGGAGAGGCGCCGAGTTTGAAGTCGGATGCCCGCAAGCCGCGGCGCCGGAAGTAGTCCTTTTCCTGAAATCCGTAGAAGGAAGGCTCAAAAGCATCCACCGGATCCACATTCGCCTTGGCTGGGACAACCATCCCCGTGAGATGGAAGGCGGCGTTGACGAGCAGCCGTCGAAGGTCTTCCCAGCGGAAATCCACTGACGCGCCGGCAGTGGTTGCAAAACAACGCCCCGTCCTATCCCCCGCCGGCGAGGGATAGGTTTTCAGCCAGGCCAGCGGCATCATCGGATCATTTTTTCCGCCGGAAATGGGTTGCGATGCGGGGTCGAGCGTTTCCGTAACGGCGCCGCGCAACAGAACGACAGCCTTCTCCTGGTCGAGATGTTGGATGCCGTAAATGTCCGAGGGCGTAAAAATGTCGGCAACGCCGTTCAACACGGGATGATCGGCGTTCTGCTCGACAAGAACTGCGCGGCCGCCTTGCACTTTGTGGCGTCCGTGATGGCTCAGCCAGTTTTCGCCGACGACAGTTTTGCCGAAGTTCTGCCAATCATAACCGCCGTAACGGTCGGCATTGTTGAAAGCGTGCGTTGCTGTGCGAAAGGCGATGATCGGCTTTGCCTCGTTGAGGTAGTCCAAAATGGGCTGCAACTGGGCGCCGGGAAGTTTCCGCCAGCGCGTCCCAATAATCATCAAATCCGCCGTGGCCAAAGCCTGCGTGTTGGGGATGTTGGCAACCTCGTTCGGATTGACACAGCCAGTCTCCTTGTCAATGGCAAACAAAACGGTGCATTTGAAACCGTGCCGCTGGCTCAAAATCTTCGCCAGCATCGGACAAGACTCCTCCGAGCGGTATTCTTCGTCGCCCGAAATGAGCACGATATGCTTGCCGTTGGCGGCGCCGGCTTTGGGCTCAAACACCAAATGATCGCTTGTCCCTCCGTCACTCGCAGATTTTTCCAAGCGGTCAGCGGTTTGTGTTTCCAACGCGAACAGAGCACTGACCGTCGTGACTGTCGTCATCAAATAAAATCGTTTCATCGCAGTTTTGGGCGGAAACTAAAGGCGCGGAGACGCCTTTGTAAAGCAGAAAAAAATCGCCCGACAAAGAACCCGAAACCATCGGACGAAACGAGAAAGCAATCTCATTCCGGCCAATCTGCCCTTGATCACTGCCTCGCCTCCGAGGAACAAAAAGTCTTGCCAACTTGGGAAAATTGGTTTCTCTCTCGCGCCAAGCGAAGATGTTGAAAAAGAGATTAACCTGATGATGACGCGACCGACAAAAAAGAAGGCTATTGAACGTTTGCAAAAATTACTGGATAAAATTCCTAAATTGAAGAAACTGCCGGAACGTAGTAATTCGCCGGAGTTTAAAAGTAGTCCGGGCACCATTTTTCTCCGCCGGCTGGACTTTCATCCGGCGTGCCGTCCGATTCAGAATTCCAGGCGGCATATAGTGGAAGGCTTGGAATCGTCCGAGGCCGATCTCTAAATCCATGATAGATGAGATTAAAGATTGGGGAGAAGACGAGAAACCGTCGGAAACTTTCGACTCCCTGGAGAACGCAAATAAGGTCTTTGTTGTCCATGGGCACGACGACTCCGCTCGGAAAACGGTTGCAAGATTCCTGCAAGGGCTGCAACTCAAACCGATTATCCTGCACGAACAATCGAGTCGGGGTTGCACGATCATAGAAAAGTTCGAGGACTATGCGGACGTTAGTTTTGCCGTGGTACTGCTGACCCCGGATGACTTGGGTGCACTTGCTAAAAACAGAGACGAGCTCAAACACCGCGCCCGGCAAAATGTCATTCTCGAGCTCGGATTCTTCATTGGAAAACTCGGCCGGAAGCGGGTCTGCCTCATTGTGAATGACAACGTGGAATGGCCGTTGGACTATGTTGGAGTCATTTATGCCAAGTGGCATGACGCTGGCGGTTGGAAGACGAAGCTCACTCAGGAGTTGAAGGTTGCCGGATTCAATGTTGATACAAACTGAGTGCTCCAAGCATGACCGTTTATATTGACTTGATATCACGAGGAAGGTCGCAGGCGAGTTTGTCATTAAGGAAATCGGTTTGATCTACTGCCGTGACTAACGATGGAGATAATGGTGGGGGAACGCTGAATGTAGAGTGGAAGACGGCGCGTTGAGGAAGCGGTAGAAGGCTGAGTGCCGCCGTTTTTGCCGCAGTGATAAGTTTATGACTTTTGGCCGCAAGAAACACAGGAGACACAAAAATCTGTGATTTCTACGCTTTTTGTGTCAGATCGTCGGTATGGAAGCCATAAATTGTCTTCGTCGCTTTTGCGCTTGCATTGTTTCAGAAAAGCGCCCATTTTTCTTTTGGCCGGGATGAATTCCGGCTTTTGCTTGTTGATTATGAAAGCTCGTCGTGCTGCAGATTTGGAACCCGACGGTGGTTTGTCTCTGCCCTTGCGTCCGCGGAGTTCTCCGAGTGTCGCGTCGATGGCGACTGCTGCCGAGGCTGCGAAGGTGATGGCGGCCAAAAGTGCTGTATTGGTTGAAATGATGGAGGCTTTGGAGGAGCGGCTACGGCTGCGTATGGCGGATTTGAGCGATCCGTTGCCGGCTGGTTCTCGGAGGAGTGAGCCAGCTCAAACGCCGGCAATTGAGGGCGAGGTGCCGGCGGCCGGCTATGCTTCCGCGCCCGCAGAGTTCAGTGAATCGCTTGGCCTGCCGCTCGAAGGGCGTGGGGATGATGATTTTCGATCTGGAGCGCGTGGTTCGGCGGTTTAGTTTGATGCGCGTTGCCTGGTTTGATGCGGCGGCGAAAGGTTGTGTTGTGTCTCCGCGCGAATGAGCCGGCCGTTGATCTTCGAGATGATTCTCCAAAACTTTTTCCCAGCCAAAAGGTTTGTCGCGGGGCGAATGATTTCTGCAAGACGCGCGGGGAGGGTTTTGGGGTGGTGGCTTCTATTCGTCTTGAGCGGGTTCGGTTGTGAGGCGTTGTTGGGCGCTGTGAGGATCAATGAAATCTGAATTGACCAGCAGGGCGCGGATGACGATGAGTATTTTGAGCTGTTTTCGACGGTTGGCGAGGAGTTGCTGAAGGATTTGACTTATCTGGTGATCGGCAATGGTGCCGGTGGCTTCGGTGTTATTGAGGCTATTGTGGATTTGTCGGAGCATTTTTTCGCTTCGGGGGCGCAGTATTTTTTGGTGGCGGAAGAGACCTGTTTCCCCTTTTGGGGCGAGGCCGGATTTAGATTGCCGCATTGGATTTCGAGAATAGGGATCCTGTAACGCATCTTTTGGTTCGAGGCTTTGCCGGGAGGAAGGGGGATGATTTGGACGTCGAGGATGACGGGGTTTTGGAGCGGATGTCGTGGGCAGCGGTTTTGGACGGGGTTTTGTTGGCGAGGGCAGTTGGTGCTGGGGGGATGGTCTATGCGGCGGCGTTGGGTTTGGAAAGTGTGGGGCCGAACGGGCGGTTTGTGCCGGGACATGTTTATCGGATGAATGACACGGGGCGTTTCGGCATCGGGGACTTTTTGCTGGTTGGCCGGACGGACACGCCGGGGGGCATCTAATAGCAGTACCGGGTTGCGACGCGCGTTCGACAAGACGATCCCGGAGATTCAGGGAAGCGGTACGGCGAGTCTTTGGGTGAATTGCAAAGTCCGGACGACTGGCATTGTAACGGGAAGTTTCCAAGGCAACGATGAACTGCGCGGGTTTTTTCTGCAAACCCCGACGGGAGATGGCAGTGAGGTCACTTCCGACGGCATTTTTGTATTCGCCCCGGACAGCGAGGCGGTGTCCGTTGGCGACAATCTGTGAGTAATGGGATGGGTAGAGGAGCATCACGGTTTGACGAAATCAGCCATGTGTCGCGGATTAAGAAGATGGGCAACGGTTCCATCCACCCAACGGTGGTTCGTTTGCCGGAGCCTGTGGATGGAGATTTGAAGCGCTTTGAGGGGATGTTGGTTCAAATCGCCAACCTGATGACGGTATGCCAAAACTATTTTCTGGGACGCTACGGGCAAATGAATTTGGCTTCTTCCGACGATGCCGGCAGGCCGGGGCGATTGTTCCAACCCACGGCTCTTTTCCCTCCGGGAACTGCGACTGATGCGTTGGCGGCGGAGAATCAGCGCCGGGTTTTGATTTTGGATGACGGTCGGAATGCTTAGGCTCTGGGCGACAACCCGAATCCAGTTCCTTATCTGGACACCGCGCCGGGGAGGGTAATCCGCAACGGCGATCAAGCAAGCCGTTTAATCGGGGTTTTGGATTTCGGTCGCATCAATGCCAATCGATGGAATCCCGCTCGGGACTACCGCTTGCATCCGGCTGTGGCGCTGGTTTTCACGTCCGCTGGCGGCGCCGGCAGTGGGCGGCAATCTGCGGGTGGCGAGCTTCAACGTGTGGAATTATTTCACCACCATCGACACCGCTGGCGCTGTTTGCGGCCCGCTCGAACGCGGTTGCCGAGGCGCGGACTCCGCAAGCGAACTGAACCGGCAACGGGAAAAGAGCATGGCGGCGCTGGATGCCCACATCCTCGGCATTGTCGAGGTCGAGAACGATGCCTGCACACCGCTGCAAAATCTGGTGAACGGGTTGAACGCTGCCGGACACGGGCCATATAATTTTATCGGCATCGGATTTATCGGCACGCATGCCATCAGGGTCGGCTTGATTTATCAAACCGAAGCGGTCGCGCCGGCAGGCAGTTATCGTGTGCTGGACAATTCGGTGGATATTCGCGTCTGGACAACGCGCAACCGTCCGGCGCTTGCGCAAACATTCCGCCACTTGGCCACGGGAGACGCCCTCACCGTCGTTGTGAACCATTTCAAATCAAAGGGAGCCTCCTGCGACGAAATCGGTGACTCGAACAAAGGCGACGGGCAGGGAAACTGCAACGGCATCCACACCCTCGGCATCGCCGAGGCAATGATCAATTGGCTGGTTCCTTGCATCACGCCTTGGCCAGCCGGACGCTGGCTGCCAAAGCCGTCGGCGCTGTCTAATGGCACATCAACACCGATGAGCCGAAGGTTCGGGATTACAACGAAGAGTTCAATCTGCCCGGCTACTATGAAGCCAACGTCTTTCGTTCTTCTGACTATGACCCGATGCTGATCGGATTCCAGATGGGCGGACGCGAAGCGCCGGCACTGCATGTCGCAGGGCTGCGCCGGGACGGAGCAAATCTTTGGGTGCAGTTTGCGGGCATTCCGGGAAGATCTTAAACAATCGAGTTTGCTGACAACTTGACCCGTCCCGATTGGCAAATCTGGGGAACAGCTCTTGCCGACACCCAATGCCGCCTTGAACAATCTCTACCCTTGCTCTCACAGAGCCCTTCCGCAAGGTTTTATCGAGTGCGCCCTTGAACTTTGTTTGCGCGGGTGGTTTAATCGCGCGAATGGAATTTGGACCAATGAACTCAAATGGGCGCTGTTGGGTTGTGCTGGCAGCTATTTCCTTTGCCCTTGTTGTGACAACCGCGCAGGATGCCCCGGCGCCCCCGCCTGTTGAACCTGCCGCAGAGCCCTCTGAACCTGTCGCAATGCCTGCTGAAGAAATCGTTGAACTGAAGGAATTCCTCGCTTCAGATACTCAATCTTCGCTTGCAGAAACCGCTTTTGAGGCCCCATCCGTGCCGGTTGAGGTGTTTGACCGGGAGGCATTTGATTCGGCCGGCTTCGTCACTGCGGAGGAGTTTCTGCAAAATCTGCCCGTCAATAACGGAGGCTCAGTTCCGATGCAGAACAATCAAACTGGGTTCACGCCGGGAGCTTCGTCTGTGTCTCTGCGCGGTTTGGGGCCGGGTTCCACTCTAATTTTGATTAATGGCAAACGCCTGGCGCCGTGGCCGACCGGGGCGGGCGGAACCGCTGCTTTTGTTGACTTGAACTCGATCCCTGCGGCGGCCATCAAACGGATAGAAGTGATCAAGGACGGCGCCACTGCTCTTTACGGCGCGGATGCAGTAGCCGGGGTGATTAACATTATCACTGACTCGGATTACGACGGCGCGGAATTGACAACCCGCTACGGCAACGACTTCAGCAGCACAGATTCATCGGAATTTTACAACAGCCTGGCTTTTGGCGTTGGCAACAAACGGAGCAACATCACAGGCGGCGTCTTTTTTATGCAGAAGAACTCGATCTATAATGCTGACCGGCATTTTTCTGCGACGCCGCCATTTCTCAGCTCGAATGCGATTCCACTGAACATGCAAATATCCGCCGCCGCCGCCCGCGAAGCACTTGGGTTAAGTCCCGACATGCTCATCCCCGGCTTGGATACTGAAGACCCCTCCGATCAAAACCGCTTGATCATCGTTACATCAGGGCCTTCCCAACCGGACGGCACGCGCACTTCAGATGCCAATATCGAAAACAACGACGGCAACTTAGCTCCCAATCAATACACTTATCTGGGCAGTTTCGGAAGCCATTCGCGTTACAACTACAACCGCCTCGCACAGTCCACTCCAAACATTGAGCGGCTGGGCAGCTATGTCAACTTCAAGCGCAAACTATTCAACTCCGACCGCATCACTGCTTACGGAGACCTCAGCTTCACCAGAGCCAAAGCTCGCAACACTCTGGCGCCCACTGCCACCGGCAACTTCCGCAACTTCGACGGAACCAGCATCGTCATCCCCGCTCGCACGCCGGCGCCGATTAGCCATCCCGACTCAAATATTAACGGAGCTGCGGCGCAGGGCTATATCAAACATGTCGGGACGGATGGAATGCTGGACACCGACGATGATTTCTTTCGGCTGAGCGAAGTGCCGGCCGGCGCCTTCAACCCCTTCAACCCTTTCAATCAAGACATTGAAGGCGCTTCTCGAATTCGCCTAGAGGAATTCGGCTTGCGGTTGATCGACACCGACGCGAGAACTTACTATGGCACTTGGGGATTTCAAGGGAACGACTTGGAACTCGGCTCTGCCACCTGGGGGTTTGACGTGGGTTTTCGGCTTAGCCGGGTCGAGGAACTGGGCTTGACGCGGGCCGTTTCCACCAGCCGGTTGAACCGTTTGATGAACGCCGCTGATCCCTGGTTCGATCCATCCAGCAGCCAATATCTTGGCACCACACAACCTTACAATCCCTTCGGCGCTTCCCAATTCGACGGCTATTGGAACGCTAACAACCGGGCGCTGTCCCATCATGCACTTGTTCGTCCCAAAGATGTGAACGATTCTGAAGTTCTCTTTGGCTATGCGAATGTGTCCTCCAGCGACCTTTACGAGCTGCCGGGCGGCGATCTAGGTTTGGCGCTCGGCTACGACTGGAGGCGGGAATCCATTCAACAGTTGCCGGACCCGCTCTTTGCGGATGGAGACATCGCGGGGTTCTCAACCGGCTCGCCGATTCATGCCAGCCGCTCCATCCAGGCCTTTTTCTTCGACACATTCATGCCGATCATCGGCCCGGAAATGGACGCCGGCATTCACTCATGGAATGTCAATTTTTCGGGGCGTTTAGCGGATTTTATCACCAGCGGCCGTTCGACCTTCGTGCCGAAAATCAGTTCGCGCTTGTCCCCCGTCAAAGAGATTACATTGCGGGGCAGTTGGGGCGAAGGCTTCCGCCAGCCATCTCTCTTTGAACTCTACTACGGTAGAGTGGCCGCTCTCGGCGCTATTTCCAACCCCTGGAATGTGAGCGATGAAAATCCGGAAATCAATGTTACCTTTGCCGGCAACCCGAATCTTAAGCCGGAAGAATCGGAAAGCTACAACGTAGGGTTTGTTTATTCCCCTCAATTCCTCAAGAACTTTACCGTCAGTCTGGATTATTGGCAGATTGAGCAAGTCGGCACCGTGGCGCTCAACGTCCAAGACACGGTGGACCGCATCTTTGCCGGCGACACTGTCTATCCGGGCGAATCTGTCCAGCGGGACGCTCAAGATAACATTCTCCTGGTCGAAACCGTCTTTCTAAACTCCGGCTTCAATCGCACCAGAGGGATAGACATTGCCGGCAACTACGTTCTTCCGACTGAAAACAGCGGCACTTTCAGCTGGTTCTTCAACTTCACTTGGCTGCTGGAAGCGCTCAATCAATACAACTCCGCCGGCCCCGTCTTTGATTACGTCGGGTATGGAACGGGAACATCCTTCGCCCTACGTGAACCTCAACGTGGCGACCTTCAAGTCGGCGTTCAAGACGGACAACCTCTAGTCATCGCCAATATCGGCAGCAATGAAGACGGTTACCTCGAATATAAATTTACCGCTTCCCTGGGTTGGAGCTATCGGAATCTGGACCTCTATCTTATGGGACATTACACTTCCGGGTTTGCCGACATCAACTCAGACTTCGAGCTGACAAAGATAGATAGCCGCATGTTGTGGGATATGCAAGCCGCCTATACTTTTTTTGCTGACAGAGCCGAATGGTTCGCCAACACAACGGTCTCGTTCGGTATCGAAAACTTGTTTGACACGGATCCGCCCGCTGCTTTTGCTTATTATCAAAACGGCATCGGCTACCCCGGTGCCATCTACGAACCCGACGGCCGCCGTTACTATTTGAGCTTGAAAAAATCTTTCTGACTTCTACATCCCTCATACATTTGAGTTTGCCGACAATTCGCCGGAGTCCATAGGCGCTCGGCGGCAGTCGATTGATGTGGAAATGTCTTTTTGGTAACGAATAAAGAGAAATAGAAATTGATGATAGAACCTCTGTATACGAAACGTTCTTTCGGCCCCCGGACACGAGTTTCGAGCGCGCGCCGTTGCCGGGAGTATTGGTGAATCAAAACGGGAATAGTAAAACGATGAATAGCGCGGGGATAAAGGAGAGTGTAAACCAATTATTCACCTGGCTTGCGGTTCGGTGGCTGTTTCTCAGCTTTGTTGGCTTAGGTTTTCTTCTGAGTTATTATACATCGCCGTATCCGCAGATTGCGATGTGGATGGGATTTTTCTTCGCCGCTTATTCCGCGGTTGCCAACGATAGCATACAAACGCTGGGCACTTTTATTGCGTCGAACCGAGACACGCCGTGGTGGTTGTGTTGGGCGTTTGCGTCGCTGATTTTGGTTGCCACTATTTCTTATAGCTGGTTCAACTACGGTGGGGATGTCAGCCACGGGCGCCTTGCTTCCAAGGGCCTTGAGACGGCACCGACTCAGTTTGAGTTTTTGCAGCTTGCGGCGCCGGTTTTTTTATTGGTTTTGACGCGTCTGAGGATACCGGTTTCCACTACCTTTTTGTTGTTGAGCTGCTTTGCTGCCGACGGGAAAAGCATTGCAAGCATGTCCTTTAAAAGTTTGAGCGGCTACGGGATTGCGTTTGTTTGTTCGATTGTGTTGTGGAGAATTTTGGGCCGGTTGATGCAGCGCAAGTTCAGTGGCAAGGCGCATCCGGCATGGCGCAGTTTTCAGTGGTTGACGACGGGTTTTCTCTGGTCAGTTTGGCTGATGCAGGATGCGGCGAACATTGCCGTGTTTTTGCCGCGCTCGCTATCTGCGGGGGAGGTCAGCGTTTTCATTGGTGTGATTGTCTGTGGCTTGGGCTTGCTGTTCAGGATGGGCGGGGAGGGCATTCAGAAGGTTGTGGATGAGAAATCAAATGTTGTGGATGTGCGGCCGGCGACGGTGATTGATTTGCTCTACGCGATTATTCTTTATGTGTTCAAAGAGGTGAGTAATGTGCCGATGAGCACGACTTGGGTGTTTGTCGGTTTGTTGGCGGGGCGGGAATTGGGGATGGCTTTGGCAGCGTCGGGCGATGGCGGCGGACGGGGGCTAAAGCACGCGGCCAAGTTGATGTTTAAGGATTTGCGGAATATAACCATCGGTTTTGTGATTTCGCTTATTTTGGCGGCTGCCATTAACCCGTCTGTGCGCCACAGTTTGTTTGGCATTGAGTGAGCTGTGGTTCCGACGTTCTGACGTTTTCGGGGGCGGGGGGACTGCTGGTTGCTTTCGGCAGGTTCGGAAAAATGGCGAATGGTTGAAACAAAACAGCTCTTGCTCCAGTCATCTTTTAACGTCGGTTGGTTGCCGTACGTAGAGATAAAGATGGTTGGGTTGCCGGCAGGCAATCGAGTTTGCGGCGGCGGAATCGGCGTATTGAGTGGGGAGGGTGGCGCAAAGCGGGCAGCAGTGTTTTGTTGTTTTGATTTTGAAACGGGCGCAAAGTCTGGAAGATTGTTGCGTGCGGAGCTGAGACCAACCCGAATGGATGAAGCGGAAATAGATGTGGAATCGACTCTGGCGCGAGTGCACGGAGGCGATGAGGATGCCGCTTCGGAATTGTTGGAATACATGCACCCGTTGGTGATGAAAATTGTCTGGAGGCGGTGTCCGGCAATGATGGCCGAAGAGGACATGGCTCAGGAGATATTCATCCGGGTTTTTAAAAATCTGGATCAATTCCGGGGCAAGGTTCCTTTCAAACATTGGGTATCGCGCATTGCGGTGAACACCTGCATCACCCATTTGATCAAGGCGAAGTCGCGGCGGCTCGAATTGCGGCGTTCCGACCTGTCGGAAGAGCAAGAGGTGATGCTGGAGATGGCGACGGCGGATGAACACGCCGAGGTGCCCGATCAAAAAACCGCGTCGCTCGAATTGCTCGAACGGCTGTTAGAACGTCTGGATCCGAAAGACCGTTTGATTATCGAACTCAAAGAGTTGGAACAGAAATCCGTCAAAGAAATCAGTCAAATCACCGGTTGGAGCGGTGTGAATGTGCGCGTGCGCGCCATGAGAGCAAAGGCGAAATTGAGAGCCTATTGGAACGAATTACTGAAGTCCGAAAAACGATGAAGAAACACGATGCCGCTTTGGAACGAGTCGCCGGCTGGGCAAGGGAAGCGCGGAATGCCCGGATATGCCGCGACCTCCCATCCGAACTGCGGCGCCGCACGCTCGACCTTTGGCGGCGCAGCGCCCCCAACAGCCGCAACGACAGCCTGCTGCAATTCCTCAAATGGGCGGTTGCTGGGGCAGTCGCTGTCATGGCGCTCAGCATCCTGTTCAACGCCGGCGTGTTGCAGCCGGTGGAAACAACGCCCATGATCGGGGCGCCGCAGGAGGTTTTTCAAGCGCGAACTTCCGTCACTTTCTATGTTCCATGATGAAAACAGGAATCGGAAAAATCATCGGTCTCGTCTCGTCCATTTTCCTTGCTGGCGCTGTCGCCGGCGGCTTCATCGGCGCTCGCCAGCAGCAAAATAAGACGGCATTGCCGTCTGCAGCGGATGAGAAATCAAAATCGCGCGAGGATGATATCCTGTGCTGGATGAGCGAGTTTCTTGAACTGGATGCCGAGCAGGAGGAAAAGATTAGCCCCTTGGTGCGCCTGGCTCTCCAGGAATATCAAGTGTTGCAGGAGGAACAAAAACAACGCATCTACGACCTGATTGACCGCTCGGACCGCCGCATTGCCGAACATCTCACTGAGGAACAGGCGCAAAAACTCTTTGCCATTAACCGGGAGAGGCGGGAAAAATAGCCGCTTCCCCTCGAATTCACCTTTTGAGCGTTGAGTTTTCTCTGTGAAAATGTTTCTTTGGATTTTCGTTTGCCGGCGAAGGGGGAGGCTTGCGGGGAAAAATGGCGCCGGTGGATTCAGGGAATTGCAGCAAGAAAATTGAGATGAAGAGAGTCGTCTTATTATTACTATCCATGGCGATGCCGTTTGGAGGGCAAGCAGATTCTGAAGGCCAGAAGCGTGGAATCGGTCTCGGCGAGGCGCTGGCAGATTTTTCCCTCTACGATACGAAGCGGCGTTTGCGGTCGTTGCGGGATGACAACGGCGCCCAGGCCTTCGTCCTCGTTTTTGCTTCCACAGAATGCCCCTTGGCGAATTTATATTTGCCAACGCTGAAGACGTTGCACGATGCTTATGCCGGGCGGGGCGTGCAGTTTTTTCTGATCAACTCGGATGCGGGGGATTCGTTTAATCGGATCGCCGGACATGCTTGGGAGAATGCGATTCCGTTTCCTGTCCTCAAGGATTTTGATCAAAGTGTTGCCGCTGCGTTGGGTGCGAAGCGAACACCCGAAGTTTTTGTGTTGGATACTGGCCGAACGCTTCGTTACCGGGGCCGAATCAACGATCAATACACGGTGACGCATCGACGTTTGGCACCCGGCCGCGCTGATCTCAAAAATGCACTGGATGATCTTTTGGCCGGGGAACCGGTCAGAAAGCCGGAGACGACAGCCACCGGGTGTCTGATTGATTATTCGGGCAATCCCTATACGGATGTTTCTCTGAGCTATGCCGAAGACATCGCCCCGATTGTGGCGTCCCGCTGTTTGGAGTGTCATCGGAAAGGGCGTGTGGGGCAAATTTCTTTCGCCAGTTACCGGCAGTTGAAACGTTTTTCGGAAACAATCCGCGAGGTTGTTTTGGAGCAAAGGATGCCGCCGTGGCATGCGGACCCGCACTACGGTGAATTCGCCAACGATCGTTCACTTTCCGCTGAAGAGCGCTTGCAGTTGCTGGCTTGGATTGATCAAGGCTGTCGGGAAGGGGAGGCGCGGACGGCGCCGGCAGTGGCGAGCGCGGATGCGGCGCAATGGGTCATTGGCGAGCCGGACCTTGTTTTTTCGATGCCGGTTGAGCAGGAAGTGCCGGCAACGGGTGTTGTGCCGTATCAGTATTACACTGTGGATCCGGGCTTTGCCGAGGATGTTTGGGTTCAGGCGGCGGAAGCCCGTCCCGGGAATGCCGAAGTGGTTCACCATATCATCGCCTACATCACCGAGCCCGGAAAAGAGGTCTTCGACCCGGATGGCGAAACGGCGATTTTGGTGGGATGGGCGCCCGGCGATATGCCTTCTATCCATCCTCCGGGAATTGCCCGCCGCATCCCGGCAGGTTCCAAACTCCGTTTTGAACTCCACTATACGCCCAACGGGCGGGCGGTGACGGATCGTTCCTGCATCGGCATCCGATTTGCCAAAGCTCCCCCCGAACGGGAAGTGCGCACGAACATCATGTGGCAGCGGGAGTTGCACGTGCCGCGCGGGGCGAGTTGGCATTTGGAAACGGCGAGTTATCCGTTTCGGGATGATGCTTGGATTCTCGCCCTGATGCCTCATATGCATCTCCGAGGTGCGGCGGCGAAATATGTCCTCACCCATCCAGACGGGCGAGAAGAAACCTTGTTGACCGTGCCTTATTACGATTTCAATTGGCAGAGCGTCTATCGTTTTCAAGAGCCGATTCGAGCAGCCAAGGGAGCGAAGTTGACGGTGACGGGCGTGTGGGATAATTCCGCGGACAACCCCAGCAATCCCGACCCCGGACGGGATGTGCCGTGGGGTCAGCAGACTTGGGACGAGATGTTGGCTGGCTGGATGAATTTTGTATACGAGAAGCCGGACCGTCCGCGCGGGGTAACAGCTGTCAGCAACAATCCGTAAGCGCTTTTTTAAAGCGGTTTATTGTCTTTGAAGTTGAGGATGATCCCGTTCGTTTGGGTTGGGAGAATGCCCTCGACATGCGCGTCCATGAAGAGGGTGTTGGCTGCGCCCAAGGGGTGGCGTTGGCCGTGGCGGTAGCCGAGGTTGGCGCTTGAGAGGTCGACGATTGGGGGATGGTTGCGCATGTAGGCGAGGTCCGAGATGAGCAGAGTTTTTGTCGGGCGCTTCACGCTGCTCAGCTTGGCGGTGTCCGCTGAGGGGAATTGGCCGCCGGGGTGCGGAAAGTTTTTTGAGGTGAATTGGTTCATTCCGTAGCTGATTTTCCAGGGGTTGTTGCCTTGCAGCGGCTCTTTCATCCGAATTGGGCAGATGGAAACACTATTGGTGAAGTTTAGTCCTTCTTTGCCGGCGTCAAACTTGGCGCGTCCGTAGTAGCTGAAGAGAAGGGCTTCAAAATTGTTGATGTTGGCGTTGTGGATGTAGGTGTCAGGGCCGTGTCCCCAAGCGTAGGGAAGCTTGCCGTCGTTATCGTCCGCATACATAAAAACTGCCAATCCCATCTGTTTTAAATTGCTCCGGCACAGAGTGGTGCGCGTCTTCTCCTTGGCTTTGCTGAGCGCAGGCAAGAGCATCCCGGCGAGGATGGCAATGATGGCGATGACGACGAGAAGTTCGATGAGCGTGAACCCAAGCTCATGTCGGTTCCGGCAAGGGGGATGATAAAAGGCCATGCGCCCAGCGAAACACGACGGGCAATGGACGGGAAGCAAAATCTACTGAGCCGGCGGTGTTTCGATGGGCGACAGGGATTGCCAAGTGGGCGCTGGATTTTGCTTTTCATCAGCGGGTTTGCCGGAAATAATCAAGGATTTGTTACGATGAAGATGAGGCGAAGAAAGGTTGTGGAATGGCTCGGCACGGGAGTTGCCGGTTTTTTGGCTGTTTGTTTGGTTTTGGGGTTTGCAGGCTGCGGCGGCGAGATGGCGTCAAAGTCCGATTCTCAAACGGACAAAGAGGGAGAAAGCCATTCGCAGCCGGCATCGGCGGATTATCTTGGCGCTGTCAATCGGGCGAAGAAATCGGCGATCAAAACAGTGAACGTGGCGAGCGTCCAGCAAGTAGTGCGGCAGTTTCAGGCTGGGGAGGGGCGT
This sequence comes from uncultured Pedosphaera sp., assembly GCA_965214825.1. Lineage (GTDB taxonomy): Bacteria > Verrucomicrobiota > Verrucomicrobiia > Limisphaerales > AAA164-E04 > UBA2970. The sequence continues at coordinate 2,637,554 of OZ243981.1, read as the reverse complement.
CTGCCGCGCAGTTTGAAAGAGGTGGTGTCTTCTGGCTACATCGCCCGATTGCCAAAGGTTCCCCAAGGCTTGAGGCTAGTTTATGATCCGCAAACGGGCTTGGTTTCGACAGCGTCGGCGCAATGAAACGAGGCGGCCAAGTCAAAGCCCAGCATTGCGGGGCAAGGAGTGGCGCAGGCCTCTAGCTTGCGAATGGGCAGACAAGAAGTTGGCTCCCCTCCGCCCCAACCACTCTCCGAGTGTCTGTGCTACATTGTTATGCGCGAGCAGATTGTCATTCTGGATTTTGGTTCGCAATACACGCAGGTCATCGCCCGCCGCATCCGCGAGTGTGCGGTCTATTCGACGATTCTGCGCTACGACACGCCAGCGGCGGATGTTCGGCGCTTGGCGCCGAAGGGTCTGGTTTTTTCGGGGGGACCGGCAAGCGTGTATGCGGAAGACGCGCCCAAACCGGATCGGAAGGTTTTGAGCTTGGGCGTGCCGGTGCTGGGGATTTGTTACGGGCTGCAAATCTTGGCGCGTTTTCTAGGCGGGCAAATCGAGCGAGGTTTCAAGCGGGAGTTCGGCAAGGGGACTTTGCAGATTCGGCGGCAATCGCCGCTTTTTCGTGGTTTGCCCCAATCGTTGCAGGTGTGGAATTCACATGGCGACAAGCTGACGAAGCTGCCGCGGGGGTTTGAGTCTGTCGCGATCACAGAAAACTCCAATCTTGCGGCAGTGCAGGATTTGCGGCAGAGTCGTTTCGGCCTTCAATTTCATCCAGAAGTGGCGCATACTCCGCAGGGCAAGAAGGTGATCGAAAACTTTGTGCGCGGGGTTTGCGGCTGCGGACGGAGATGGACGATGCGCCGTTATTTGGGGCAAGCTGTCGAAGAAATCCGCGAGCGGGTAGGGGAGGAGGGCGTCATTCTCGGTTTGAGTGGCGGGGTAGATTCCAGCGTCGCGGCGGCGTTGATTCACAGGGCGATTGGGAAGCGGTTGGTCTGCATCTTCGTCAACAACGGCCTGCTGCGGCAGGGGGAGGTTCAGGCCGTGCGTGATCTCTTCGGGCGTCATTTCGACATGCGGTTGCAGTATGAAAATGCCGCGGCGACGTTTTTGAAAAAGCTCAAAGGGATTGTCCATCCTGAACGGAAGCGGAAGATTATCGGCGCGACATTTATTCGGGTGTTTCAGGCAGTGGCGCGGCGTGCCGGGAAAGCTAGGTTTCTGGCGCAAGGGACGCTCTATCCCGATGTGATTGAATCGGTGCCGATTGCGGGAAATCCGGCGGCCTTGATCAAGAGCCACCATAACGTCGGTGGCCTGCCTACAAACATGAAGTTTGCGTTGCTGGAACCGATGAAACGTTTGTTCAAAGACGAAGTGCGGCACTTGGGCAAAGAGTTGGGGCTGCCTCAGGAAATGGTCCAACGGCAACCCTTTCCGGGGCCGGGGCTCGCGGTGCGCATCCTGGGCGAGGTGACGCGCAAGCGATTGCGCATTTTGCGGGAAGCGGACGCCATCGTCATCGAAGAGATGAAGGCCAACGGCTGGTATTACCGGGTTTGGCAGAGTTTTGCGGTTTTGTTGCCGGTGCGCAGCGTGGGTGTGATGGGGGACGCGCGAACATATGAATACACGGTGGCCGTTCGCGTAGTGGAGTCGAAGGACGGGATGACGGCCGATTGGGTGAAACTGCCCTACGCCTTGCTAGAACGAATCTCCAATCGCATCATCAATGAAGTCAACGGCGCGAACCGGGTTTGCTTCGATATATCCAGCAAACCGCCGGCGACGATTGAATGGGAGTAACCGAATTTTTGCGCAGGGGCGTTTATCGCCAGCATTAAGTCATTTGAAACAAAGGACTTAAGAGATTTGGATGCCAAAAAATAGAGGGTTTTGTCGCCGGCATCAAATGTCTTTGGCATTTACGGATCACCGCCCTTGGCCGCTGCCGGCAGGCACTTGGGCTTGGCGACAGACGTGGACGGATTTGGCTTTCATTCATTGGGAAATTGAGAGCAGCCAGTTGCGGCCCTGGATTCCGGAGCCATTGGCGATCGATACCTTCGACGGGACGGCATGGATTGGTTTGGTGCCGTTCGACATGAAGGGGGTAACGCGCCGGCCGTTGCCGGCTTTTCCGCTGTTTTCGGCTTTTCCAGAAATCAATGTCCGCACATATGTAACTTGCCAAGGCAAGCCCGGCGTTTGGTTTTTCAGTCTCGATACGCCCAACTCGCTGGCGGTTTGGGCAGCGCGGCGGTGGTTTCATCTGCCGTATTTTCGGGCGGGGATAAATGTTCGGTTGGAGTGCGGAAAGGTGTTTTATACTGCTGTTCGAGGGCAGCGGCGGTTTCGCGCCATTTATGGGCCAGAGGCGGGCGGGAGGCTTGAGGCGCCGGCTTTTGCGCGTTGGGCGGCCGAGCGTTACTGCCTTTATAGTCGGGATGGGCGGGGAAGGATTCATTGCTGTGAGATTCATCATCGTCCCTGGCCCTTGGAGCGGGCGGTTTGCGATGTGCGGGAAAACGGCTGGCTTTCGGATTTTCGCGTTGGCGCCCGGCATCCGGAGGTTTTGTTTTCGAAGCGGATTGATGTTGTGATTTGGCCGTTGTCGAGGGTTGCCATTGCGCAACCGAATGTTTGCTGATGAGTGGATTGTTTGCGATTGACGGCGGTTGTCTGGGAATTGGTTTTGGAACAGCGGTTCTTGACTTTCAAAAGTCTTTTCTCGAATCTGCCTGCATGATGTTGCGGCTTTGCAGCCTGGCGGTGATGGGCGGGTTGTTGGCGGGCGGGTGTCTCTGCGAGGCGGCGGAAGCGGAGGCTGGCGTGTCCGATTTCCGAATGGCTCGGCTCCAACCCATTGTTGGCTCCCAGCCCGGATTCAAGCTCCAGACCGCCGCAGTCACGGGGGTGGATTTCCGCAATGCTCTTTCTGTCGAGACATCCCTCACCAATGCCGTTGTCCTCAACGGAGCGGGTTTGGCTCTTGGCGATGTTGATGGCGACGGACGAGTGGATCTGTATTTCTGCGGTCTTCAGGAGGTGAACCGTCTTTATCGCAATTTGGGCGATTGGCGCTTCGAGGAGATTGACGCCGGGCAGGCGGCTTGCCGGGGGCAGTTTTCAACTGGCGCCGCGTTTTCGGATGTGGAGGGAGACGGCGATTTGGACCTTCTGGTCAACGGCATTTCTGCGGGCACTCGGCTTTTTCTGAACGACGGCAAGGGCGTTTTCGAGGAGCAGAAAAATTCCGGGCTGTCGCCAACAGCTTCGGCAACTTCCTTGGCCTTGGCGGATATCGACCGGGACGGCGATTTGGACCTTTATTGCACGCATTATATCGATGTGACGAGCACTGCTGATCCCACAACCCGCTACACCTTGATTAAGCGGGGAGGGCGGTTCATCGTCACATATGTGAATGGAGAACCCACCACGACGCCGCGATTGCGCAACCGTTTCGTTGTGTCCTCAACCGGGCGGTTGCGGGAGCTGCCAGAGGTGGACGGGTTGTATTTGAACGAGGGCGGTGGGCGGTTCCGGCCAATTCAGTTTGTTCCCGGCACGTTTCGAGATGCGGCCGGCAATCCGCTGCCGGCGGCGCGGGATTGGGGGTTGGCAGCGATGTTCCGGGACCTCAACGGCGATGGATTCCCGGACCTCTATGTTTGCAACGACAACCCCTCGCCAGACCGCGTTTGGATCAACACCGGCAAAGGCGCCTTTCAACTGCTGGACGCCCTTAAATTGCGCCACACCAGCCGTTCCTCAATGGGCGTTGATTTTGCCGACATCAACCGGGATGGACGCGATGATTTTTTCGTGCTGGACATGCTGGCGCGGAGCCACGCCAAGCGGATGACGCAATTGGTGAAGCAGCATTCGAGCAGCGAGATCGTTCGGCAGTGGAAAGGCCGGCCCCGCTACAATCGCAACACCTTGTTTTTAGGGCAATCGGACGGGAGCTTTGTGGAAGTCGCGCTGATGGCGGGCGTCGCGGCCACTGATTGGTCTTGGTGCCCTGCGTTTGTCGATGTCGATTTGGATGGGTATGAGGACTTGCTAGTGTCCAACGGATTTGACTTCGACGTTTTGGACCAAGACAGCCATAATCAGCTGCGGACATTAAAATTGTCTCCGTTCGACCGGAAGCGTTCCCGCCAATTTCACCCGTCCTTGCCATTGAAAAACGTCGCCTTCCGCAACCGAGGCGACGGCGTCTTCGAGGAAGTCAGCGCCCGATGGGGGTTCGATGTCGAAGGCATTTCCTACGGCATGGCGTTGGGCGATTTGGACAACGACGGCGATTTGGATGTCGTCGTCAACCAGCTCAACGAGGATGCCTTGCTTCTTCAAAACACCACAGACGCGCCCCGAATCAAGGTGGCTTTGCGCGGCAAGGTGCCCAACATTCGCGGCATTGGAGCGCGGATTCGGTTCACTGCCGGCGGTCTCACGCAAAGCCAGACGATGATCGGCGGCGGCCGCTATCTTTCCTGTGATGAAGCCGTGCGCGTGTTTGCTTTCCTCGGCGAGGACTCAGCATCCGCTCAACTCGAAGTGATTTGGCCGAGCGGAAGATCGAGCGTAGTGCCGGCTGTTCACCCCAACCGGGCTTACACGATTTATGAATCCGCCTCTCTCCCCCTGAAGACTGCGAAGCCGCCGACAGCTCGTCCGTTGTTTGCGGACGCCGGCCATTTGCTGAATTATATTCATCGGGAAGCACCCGATGCCATGATGTTGCAACCGCCGCTTCCCGGACGCTTGGACGCGACAGGTCCGGGGGTCAGTTGGTTTGATATCGACGGCAACGGCTGGGAAGACCTTCTGATTGCCGGTGGACGCGGCACGGCGCCGGCCGCTTTCATCAATCAGCAGGGGAAGGGCTTCCAGCGGATCGAGCCGTTGCCGCCGGCCAAAAACAACCAAGGCCCCGTAGTCGGATGGAACGACGGCCAGGGAAAACGATTTTGGCTGGCGGCGGCTTCTGCGCTATCTCCACAACAGCAAAGCACGATTCACCGTTACAATGTTGAACCAGATGGACGCGCCGGCTGGAAAAGTCTGACGACCGGTGCCGAAGGCATCGGCGCTTTGTGCGCGGCGGATGTGGACGGGGACGGGGACTTGGATTTGTTTCTCGGCGGCATCCCCCGAGCGGGCAGATATCCCGAGGCAGCAGATTCGAAAATCTGGCTGAACAACGCCGGGACGCTCGAACACAGCGTCCGCTGGAGCGAGGCGTTGGAATCCGTTGGAATCGTCCGGGGCGCCGTATTCTTTGAGATGGACGGGGACGGGCAGCCGGATTTGGCGCTGGCGTTGGAGTGGGGAGCGGTTCGCGTTTTTCGCAATGCCGGCGATCATTTTGCTGACGAAACCCGCAGCCGGGGACTGGAGAAGATGCGCGGTTGGTGGACGGGCATTGCGGCCGCCGATTTTGACGGGGATGGGCGGTTGGATTTAGCGGTGGGCAATCGAGGACGCAACACCGCTTTGGCGCTTTATCCCGCCGGCCAATTCCGAATCTGGTTTGCGGATCGGGACGGAAACGACATTCTCGAAGCCGTTGAATCCTGGCGGCAAGGCCAGCGCTGGCTGCCGGTAGCGAACCGGACGGTTCTTTCGTCCGTTCTCCCAAACTTGTCTCGACAATTCGCCACTCACGCCCAGTTTGCCCAAGCGTCCATGAAAGACATTCTCGGCAGCGCCTCTGGCGATTTTCAAAACCTCTCTGCTGACTCCGCCGATTCCAGCGTCTTTCTAAACCGGCCGGGCGGATTTGTCTCCAAACCTTTGCCGGTCGAAGCGCAATTCGCTCCGGTTTATGCAGTGAATGCGGCGGATTTTGACGGGGACGGGCATGAAGACCTCTTCCTCGGCCAAAACGATTTTAGCCCGGCAACCCGCATCACTCGAAACGACGGAGGCCGGGGACTTTGGCTACGAGGCAGAGGAGACGGTGTTTTCGACGCCCAGGACGCTCTGCCTTCCGGGCTGAACCTTCCCGGAAGGCAACGGGGTGCTGCTCTAGCCGATTACAATCAGGACGGTCGAATTGACTTAGTCGTCGCCCAGAAAGACGCGCCCACCAAAATCTACCGCAATCAAACCGAACGCCGCTGCCTGCGAGTTCAATTGATTGGCCCTGAAACCAATCCTGACGCTGTCGGTGCCTGCCTGCGAGCCGTGTACAATGACGGCACAATGGGGCCTGTCCGCCAAATTGTCTCCAGCGCCGGCTTCGGCTCTCAAAATGCGGCCGTTCAACTCCTCGGCCTGCGGCGGCCGGCAACCGGATTATGGATTCGATGGCCTAACGGCGAGGAGCAGACGGCGCCACTGCAACCGGGTCTTTGGGAAGTGCGCATCCCTTTTGAACCGGCAGCGAACCCCTAAAACTTTTTTCAAAAAAAGACTTGCCAACTGGCAACAAAGCTGTAATTCTTCCACCCGATTCGCGTAAGTCGTATCTGCTCAGTTAGTAACCACAAGTCAAACTTACCATGTTTTCAAAGAAAATCTGCACAACAACAATAGCTGCTCTCTGGCTGTTTCACATATGCTCGATCTCGGCCAACGATATCGAGCCCGGCAAGGAATTCTACACGGCCATCAAGACGCCCGTCCCGATTGTTTTGGATGGGGATCTCCAGGAATGGCGGGGCGCCGCTCTCCTGGCGGATCCCCGGTTCTCCATCCCAAAAGCTTCCGGAGTGGGTGGGCTGGTATGGGATAATGTCCTCGAAGATGACGGCGAACTCGTCTTTTTCGAAACTTGGCAGGGCGGCGATTGGACTGGCCCCGATGATCATACATCCGCTTTTCAAGTCGTTTATGACGACGACAACGTTTATCTGGGTTTCACCGTAACAGATGAATATCACGAAAATGCTAACAACAGTCACTGGAATGGTGACTCCGTGCAACTCATGATCGCCAATGCAGACCGGGATCAGCAAATCGCTCTTTACAACTATGCGCTGGGCGGTACGGAAGAAGAATTGGGAGAAATCAAGGTGCAGCATGAAGCAAGCCCCGAAAGCAGAGGCGACGTCGAAACTGAAGCTGTCATCATTCGAAACACCGAAACCAAGCGTACCATCTACGAAATCAAACTTCCCAAAGAAACACTGGGTCTCGAGACGCTTGGTGGGGGGGGGGTACGTTTCGGCCTTGGTATAGCCATTAACGACGGCGATAAAGACACCCCAGGACAAAAGGGCTGGGGTGGTCTGGGGCCCCACTCTATAGTTATCCGCGGAAAACACCCCCAAGAGACAGCATTGGTCACTTTGGCAAACTCCAACGACATCGAACCCGGCAAGGAGTTTTACACTGCCAACCCAGCTCGAGGCAATGTCACGATCGACGGGATGTTGGACGAATGGAGCGGAATTCCTGTCTTGTCTGACCCGCGATTCTTGATTCCAAAGTCAATTCGGAGAGGTCCCGATGACCCGGGAGAATTGGTCCTGTTTGAAACTTGGCAGGGTGGCGACTGGACAGGCCCGGACGATCACTCTTCAGCAGTGCAGATTGCATATGACGAAGACAATGTTTACTTCGGCTTTACTGTCACGGACGAATATCACGAAAATGCTAACAACAGTCACTGGAATGGTGACTCCGTGCAACTCGCGATTGCCGATGCGGACCAAAAAAGAATCGTTGCTCTCTACAACTATGCCTTGGGGGGGACGGAAGAGGCATTAGGAGAAATCAAGGTGCAGCACGAACGACGTCCTCCTCCCGCGGATCCCGATGCCGATCCCATTGAACCTGAACTCCTCGACACCGAAGCTGTAGTTGTCCGCAACACCGAGACGAAGCGGACCGTTTATGAAATCAGACTGCCCAAAGCGTCACTTGGCCTGGAATCGCTCGAACTGGGCACGCAGTTCGGCCTGGGCATGGCCATCAACGACGGCGACAAAGACACCCCGGGGCAAAAAGGCTGGGGCGGCTTGGGCGCGCACGCCATCGTCGTCGGTGGAAAACACGCTTTCGAAACTGCCTTGATTACCCTCGGCATTGGCGGCGTCAGCGGCGACTCGATATTCCTGTCGGCCATCGGGGTTGACATGGACTCTTTCTCCTTCCGCGCTACCGACAAGGGCGCCTCCATCGTGGACCCCGCCAGCGCCAAGCTGACCATCAACGACCAAGAAGTGTCTCTGCAAGTCGGCGAAAAACGACTGGACGCCACGGACTTCTCCTGGACTCGGGACGAGATTTTTCCGCCTCGCACGACCGTCACTTATCTGATTGAGATTATGGACACCAGCGGGAAACTGGTTACGGACACGGGTACCCTCACTACGCCTAATTACGGCTTGCTCACGGCGCCGATGCAGGCGACAGATGTCGTCACCTCCAAGCCCGGTTTCCTCTGGCGCGTTTGGCAGAATGAGTTTCAACACGTCAACAATCTGGCTGAAACGGAACAGGGCTTGCTCGGCGAGCTAACCGATGACGAAGGAACCGAACTCGAAAACGATGCCTATTTGGAAGAACCCGGCCCCGCCACGGCGGACGGCGTGAAAAAGGGTCCGCTGGTGGAGTTTGAAATCCCCACCGTCATCAATCTGAACATCGCCGCTATCAACGACCCTCCTGACGAAGCCGGCAACTTTAGGCCGGATGACCAAATGCCGGGACTTCCGGGAAACAACAACACTACTGATGGCATTGCGGCGGAGATCATCACATTCATTGAGTTTCCCGAAGGCACAACCACTATGGGTGTCAACAGCGACGACGGGTTCCGCACCGAAATCGGCTACATCGACGACCGCGAAAACGCCATGAATGTTGAAGAATTCGATGATGGGCGTGGCGCTGCGGACTCCGTATTCCCGTTGGTAGTCCGCGCAGCCGGCATTTATCCGGTTCGAGTGATTTACTTCAATGGCGTGGGCGGAGCCAACATCGAGCTCTTCACCGTCAAAGAAGACGGCACCAAAGTCCTGATCAACGATGTTGATAACGGCGGCTTGCGAGCTTACCGAAGCGGCACCGTGCCGGAAAAAGCGGACTTGCCCGATGAGTTCAGCATCGGCATCCGACTGGTGGACGGCAATGTCGAAATCACTTGGGATGTGGACGGACTGGTGCTGCAGAAATCATCCGACTTGATCAATTGGTCGGACGTCTCCGGAGCCAGCTCTCCTCATCGCCCGGCGGTAGACGACCTATCCGCGCAGTTTTACCGGCTGCAGGAGTAGCAAGCGAGCATTGCCGCAATGAACGCAGGGACCGGAACGATCCGGTCCCTTTTTTGCTGCCTGGCAAAACGTCGCGCAAAGCCCGCTTTGCCGGAAATGGCGAACTTGTTGAATCTGCCGCGGGTGCCTCGCATCGAGTTTTCTTGACTCCGGCGGGAAAGGAGCTGCTAATCGAATGGCCGGGGACGCAGATGAAGCCAGCACTTGAGAAACGATACGACGAAGCGATGTTTGTCTTCAGCCAGGAGAACTATGCCGAGGCGGTTCGCTTGCTGGAGGGCATTTTGCGGGAAGATGCAGACTATTTTGAAGCTCGCTTGTCTTTGGGCATGGCGTTTTGTCGCTTGGGCGATTTTGAGCAGGCGATTGCCGAAGGGCACAAGGCGGAACAGTTGAGGCCGAACGAACAGTTGGTTCACACCAATCTTTCGCTGTTCTATATGCGTGCGGGTGACAAGGCTAAGGCGGAGCATCACGGGTTGCAGTCTCGGATTGCTTCCTGGAAGGAGAATCTGCAGCCGCCGACAGCGAGCGGAGATGCGGACGTTTCCGAACTTTCGCTGGCCAAACCCACGCCCAAGCCTTACAAGACACCGGCGAAGTTCCCAGATATGCCGTGGAAGAAGAACCGGGGTTGAGCGTTGGTTTGTTTTGGCTGCGGGCAATTCAAACCGAGTATCGGGCGTTTTTTTTTGTTTGTTTGTCGAAAGCTCCATCGGACAACGGTTTTGCTGGAAATGGCAAGCAAAATCGGATATTGGAATGTCCGCATTTGACAATGGAATGTTCGCCGATAATATCCGCTCATCTCCCCTCGGGCAGAGACGGGAGTCAATTCTTGGACGAACAGGAGTTCTGTGGCCGCTAAAGACGATTACTTGATCGATACGCTTGTCGATATGGGACTGCTCACAACGGAGCAGGTTGAAGAGGCGCGTTTGGATGCAGAGGCGGCGGGCGCGGGCGTGCTAGACACCTTGGTTGCCCAGGGCGAGATCATGGCGCAGGACGTGCTGACGGCTAAGGCGGTGCAAGCGAACGCCGAGGTGATCGATCTGGGAGCGATGCATCTGGAAGACCATGTGATTGCGGCAGTGCCTCGGAACATCGTCAAGCGCTTCAAGGCCGTTCCGGTTTATCTGTCAGAGGATACCGTGACGATGGCCATCAGCGAGCCTTCCGATTTGGAGTTGATCGATGGCCTTCAAGTGTCCCTCGGAAAACAGGTGGAAATTCGCGTGGCCAGTGAAGAGGAGATCGAGGATGCCATTGCCCGTTATTACGGACAGCAACGGGATGATTCCGTCAGCAAGATGATCCAGGACATCACCGAGGGCGAAGTCGAGATCGGCAATTTTGGCACGTTGGAGGCGGACGCCGGGATCGAGACGGACACCGACGCGCCAATTATCAAGCTGGTCAATCAAGTCATTGTGGACGCTTACAATTCGCGGGCTTCCGATATCCACTTGGAACCGATGGCTAACACCTTTCAAGTGCGTTACCGCGTCGACGGAGTGTTGCGTGAAGTGAAGAGCCCGCCGAAAGCACTTCAAGGATCGGTCATTTCGCGGCTCAAAATCCAGTCAAACATGTCCATCTCGGAACGCCGCATTCCCCAGGATGGCCGCATCAACACCCCCGTTGGCGAGGGAAAGACCATCGACTTGCGCGTTTCCTGCATTCCGACGACTCACGGGGAGAGCATTGTCATGCGCATCTTGGACAAGACAGGGCTTCGGCTGGGGCTGGCCGAACTCGGCTTTTTTTCGGACGATCAGAAAACATTCGAGCGGTTGATTGCCTTGCCCGACGGTATTTTGCTCGTTACCGGCCCGACGGGTTCAGGGAAAACCACAACGCTTTACTCCTGTTTGCACTTCATCAACCGGCCAGATCGCAAGATCATCACCGTGGAAGACCCGGTGGAATATCAGTTGGACGGGATCAACCAGGTTCAAGTGCACGATGCGGTGGGGTTGAGCTTTGCACACGCCTTGCGGGCGATGCTGCGCCAGTCGCCGAACATCATCATGCTGGGTGAGATTCGCGACCTGGAAACGGCGACGATAGCCATTAATGCCTCTCTAACAGGACACTTGGTGTTTTCCACGCTGCACACCAACGACGCGCCGAGCGCCGTCACTCGCTTGGTGGACATCGGGATCAAGCCCTTCTTGGTTGCCTCTTCGACGCGGGCGATGATGGCGCAGCGCCTGGTGCGCCGTCTGTGCAAACATTGCGCGAAGCCTTATGAGCCTTCGGATGCAGAATTGTGCAGCATTGGCCTGAATCCTGCTGCCATTCCAGAATCGAACTATCTGAAAGGCGAGGGATGCGTGCAGTGCGGCAAAAGTGGCTATCGCGGCCGCTTCGGAATTTTCGAAATCTTCGTCTTGGACGACGACGCGCGAAAGCTGATTTATGACAAAGCGACGACATCGGTTTTGCGGGCGAAAGCGCGAGAGCTGGGCATGCGGACGCTTCGTGAAGACGGCGCTCGGAAAGTGCTTGCGGGGCAAACCACAAGCCAGGAAGTTCTCCGCGTTACCGTAACCGATGAGGCATAGAAAAATGGCGAATCCAATTCACAGACGAAGAAAACCAAGTATCGCTTAGCTTGTTATGTCGTATCAGATGTCCGATTTGTTGCAACTGGTCGTCGCCGAAGGCGCGTCGGATTTGCATATCCGGGTGGGAATTCCGCCGGCGATTCGCGTGCATGGCACTTTGCACAAGGTTGAAGGCCCCGCGCTTTCCCAAGATGACGCCGAGGAGCTGATGCGGAGCATTACCTCGGAAGACCACATCCAGCATGTTCGCGAAAACGGCGGGACCGATTACGCCTTTGCGCTGGGAGATATCGCCCGTTTCCGGGTGAGCGTCTTCAAAGAGCGCGGCGATTTTGCGATGGTTTTGCGGCAAATCCCGAACACGTTGTTGACGATGGAACAGATTGGCATCCCGCCGTCAATCAAGGAACTGCTTTACAAACCGAGGGGGCTGGTGCTGGTAACAGGGCCGACGGGGTCAGGAAAAAGCACCACTCTGGCTTCCATGCTGAACATTTTGAATGAGGAACGCGAGGATGTTCACTTGGTTACAGTCGAAGACCCCATTGAGTATTACCACACGCATAAGAAGGCCGTCGTCACGCAGCGGGAAGTCTTTGTCGATGTGCCCAGCTTCGGGGAAGCTCTGCGGCGAGTGCTCCGCCAGGACCCGGATGTGATTCTCGTGGGCGAGATGCGCGATCTGGAAACCATCGAAGCGGCGATCACGGCGGCGGAGACCGGCCACTTGGTGTTCGGCACTCTGCATACGACCGGGGCGGCGAAGACCATCGACCGCTTGGTCAACGCTTTTCCCACCAATCAGCAGGAGATGATTCGCATTCAGCTTTCAACGGTTTTGCAGTCAGTGATCTCGCAGCTGCTGCTTCCGCGGTCGGACAAACCGGGGCGCGTGGCAGTGTTTGAGATCATGATCAACACCCCGTCCATCGCCGCACTCATTCGGGACAACAAAACCTTCCGCATCAACTCGGACATCCAGACCGGTGCTAAATATGGCATGGTAACGCTGGACAGTTTTCTGCTGGACAAGTATTCGCAGGGGATCATTTCTGAGGAAGAAGTCATCACCAAAGCCCAAGACCCCGCCACCATTATGAGCAAGCTTCAGGAAGTGCAAGAAGCTCTGGCGGCTTCGGAGGAAGAATAACCCGCCATCTACTATGTCAGACCTTGCGACTCATCCCCTGATCGGCCTTCTTCAGGAACAGTCTCTCCTCGACGATCTCCAAATCGAGGTGGTAAGCAACGAGATCGACAAAGGCAAGCCGGCCTTTCAAGCAGTGCAAGACCTCGGCTATCTCGACAAAAACTCTCTGCTGCAAGCGGTCGCCAACCAGATGGGCGCCGAAGTGGTGGAAATCAACGAAGCCACCGTAACGCCCGAGCTCAAGGAAATCGTCGATGCCAACACCGCGCAGAATTACCAGTGTGTGCCGGTGGCTTTGGAAGACGGCGTGCTGCATGTTGCCTTGGCCGATCCCTTGGACCCTTCCCGAATCGACGAGATGGGATACGTCATCCCTTACCCGGTTCAAATGGTCGTTGCCGATCCGGCGGCGGTGGAAGATGTCTTGGCTTCCGCTTACGGCGCGGGCGGCGGCGTCGATATCAAAAGCGGGATTGCAGATATTCTCCAGGAATTGGGCGTCGAGGCCGAATCCCAAATGAACAAAGAAACCGCTGTTGTCTCTGCGGATGCCTTGGACCTTATCGACGATTTCGGAGACGCGCCGATTGTTAAATTTGTCAATCTGGTGCTGACGCAGGCGATTCAAGACCGGGCCAGCGACATTCATTTCGAGCCGTTCGAGAACGAATACAAAATCCGCTATCGGGTGGACGGCGCGTTGTATGAGATGTCGCCGCCGCCACGGGAGCTGGCCATGCCCATCGCTTCCAGAATCAAAATCATGTCGAACCTCAACATTTCCGAGCGGCGCCTCCCGCAGGACGGGCGCATTTCCGTCCACTTGGGCGGACGCCAGGTGGATTTGCGCGTTTCGACTTTGCCGACTTCCTGGGGGGAATCCATCGTGCTGCGCGTTCTTGACCGAAGCGCCGTAACATTGAAGTTGGAGCATCTTGGGTTCCCACAGGAAATTTTGGAATACACGAGCAAAACCATTGAGCAGCCGAACGGGATTTTTGTGGTAACGGGACCGACCGGCTGCGGCAAGACCACCACTTTATATTCCTGCCTGCGGCGAGTTAACCGTCCGGGGCACAAACTGCTCACGGTGGAAGACCCGGTAGAGTTCGACATCGAAGGCATCATGCAAGTGCAAGTGCAGGAAACCGTCGGCATGACCTTTGCGGCCGGCCTCCGCGCCTTTCTGCGGCAAGACCCGGACATCATCATGGTAGGGGAAATGCGCGACTTGGAAACTTCGCAAATCGCCATCCAAGCCTCGCTGACGGGCCATTTAGTGCTAAGCACCTTGCACACCAACGACGCTCCCGGCACGGTAACGCGCTTGACGGACATGGGCGTGGAGCCCTTTCTGGTATCCTCGACTCTTGTAGGCGTCATGGGACAGCGGCTGGTTCGCACCATTTGCCGCCGATGCAAAACCCCCTTTGAACCAACGGAAAAGCAACTGGGCTTGTTAAATCTTTCCCTCCATGATATAGGAGGCAAATCCTTCCGCTTCGGCAGAGGCTGCGGCGAGTGCAACGGCTCCGGCTACCGCGGGCGGAAGGGGATTTTCGAGCTGTTGCAAGTAACGGATACCATCCGATCGCTGATCAACGACCGGGCGCCCTCCGTCGTGCTGAAACAAAAAGCAGTGGAAGAAGGCATGATCACTCTTCGAGACGACGGTCTGCGCAGCATCTTCGACGGCGAAACAACCATTGAAGAAGTGCTGAAATACACATAAAAAAAGCGTTTATGCCCAAGTTCAACTACGTCGCAATGGATTCCCGGGGAAAGGAAACCAAAGGCTCTCTGGACGTGGCCAGTCAAAACGAGGCCATCAGCCGCCTCAAAGAAATGGACTTCTTCCCCACCAAAGTAACGCCCGCTGCCGAGGAAAAAACAAAACGAGGCGCCAAAAAACAAACCAAAACCCGGAAAGGCAAAAGAAGCCTTGGCTCCATCGAAATCCGCATCCCCGGATTGTCGGGAAGAGTCAAACCCAAAGTGTTGACCGCCTTCACGCGGCAATTAGCCACCTTGGTGGACGCCGGTTTGCCTCTGCTGCGCGGCCTGCGCGTGCTCGCCAAGCAAGAAAAACATTCGACTCTCAGACGCATCATCGACGACTTGGGAGACAGCATCGAAGGCGGGAGCAACTTCTCCGAAGCACTGGCCCAACACCCCAAAGTCTTCAGCAAACTGTTCATCAACATGGTGAAAGCCGGCGAAATGGGCGGCGTGCTCGAAGTCGTTTTGAACCGCTTGGCCGAGTTCATGGAAAAAGCGGAGAAAATCAAAGGCAAAGTCATCGCCGCCATGTTTTATCCTGCGGCCGTGATGATCGTGGCCGTGGTTATCCTCGCTGTGTTGATGGTCTTCGTGGTGCCCAAGTTCCGGGAAGTCTTCGAGGACATGCTGGAAGGGGCGTCCCTGCCGCCGTTCACCCAACTCGTCTTGAACATCAGCGAAACGATAGCCACCAACTTCCCGCAAACCTGCATCATTGCCGTTGCGGTCTTTTTTGTCTTCTGGCTGGCGATCAAAACCAAGTGGGGGCGCTGGCTTTGGGACAAACTCAAATTGAAGTTCCCGATCTTGGGTCCCGTGATCAGCAAAGTCGCCATCTCCCGATTCACCCGAACCCTGGGCACTTTGGTCAGCAGCGGTGTGCCGATTCTGCAAGCCCTGACCATTGTTCGAGAAACCGCCGGCAACGTCATCATCAGCAATGCCGTAACAGCAGTGCATGAAAGCGTCAAGGAAGGCGAAACAATCACCACGCCCTTGGATCAATCGAAAGTCTTCCCACCCATGGTGGTCAGCATGGTGGACGTGGGAGAACAAACCGGCGCCTTGCCCGAAATGTTGATGCGGATTGCCGACAATTACGACGAAGAAGTGGACAATGCCGTCGCCGCCATGACCTCCCTTTTGGAGCCAATCATGATCGTGTTCCTGGCCGTGGTCGTCGGCAGCATCGTCATTGCCCTCTTCTTGCCGCTCATCACGATGATCGACGAGCTAGGCAGCCAGTAGAACTGAGAGAAGAATAAATGGCGCTGCCCCCAAAAAATCAGTTGATAATAGAAAAATTGGACAATGTTGGCACGATTCTTTCTGCATTTTAGGACGTTATTTGGTGATTTGGTTCAAAAATTGCTTCAAAAAGCGGAGAAAACAGAGTAGGTTGGAAGGCAGAGATTGAAAGAAAATCCGGCAGACTGGCCTTGAGCAGCAGGCGGTTCGCGCGGCTTTAACAAAAGAAATTGTAGAAGAAATCAAGTGAACACATTGAATAATCGCGTTATCGGAAATCAAAACCACGGCGAAGCACATAATGCGGCAGCGCCGGCGGCAGGGTTCACGCTCATCGAATTACTGGTGGTCATTTCCATCATCGGCGTGCTCGCCGGTTTGACCGTCGGATTGTCGACAGTCACGTCTCATAAGAAAAAAATCAACAGGACCAAAACTCAGCTCAACGAACTGACGTTGGCCATCGAACGTTACAAAAATACCTTCGGCTCTTATCCTCCCGATTCCGGCAGAAAAAGTGAAGGCCATATTGTTTCCAACGGAACATGGGTTAAAAATACGGCGCTGAATCCGCTCTTCTATGAACTGACGGGAACAATTGCTCATCGCGGAGCCGCTTCTATTAGCTATGCCTCGGCACAGAGTGGCGGTGGGAGGGTATCTTCGGAGGATTGCCAGCGCTTTTTCGGCCGAAGCGGCTTCCAAAATAATGCCCCCGACCCGGACAAAACAAAGACCTATATCGAATTAAAAGCCGAGGAATTCGCTCCCATCTCTGCCGAATCCGCGGGGGGAGTGAACCTGCTGCTGGCGCCGGTAAAATGGCCGCGAAATGCGATAGAAGACTTAGAGACTTATCAGCCAGTTCGTTCTGAGAATAAAAACCTGAGAATCCTAAATCCCTGGCAATACCGTTCCGGAAACGATGACTGGCAACCATATAAGCAATATAACAGCAAAAGTTTTGATCTTTGGGCCGATATACCGGTAGGCAACAAACTTTACCGCGTCAGCAACTGGATGAAATCTGAAGAGTTACTCAATAAATGAAAAGGCAACTAATTGTCCAAAAAATCGGCATAAACATCTTCGGCAGAAGGAATTTGGAGCACATTCAATCTCTTCAAAATGAAAACAATGAAACTATCGAGACAAACTACGAGAAACTTCTCCCGGCAGGGCTTCACTCTAATTGAACTGTTGGTGGTCATCGCAATCATCGGGATTTTGGCGAGCATGTTGTTGCCGGCGCTATCGAGATCTAAACTGCAGGCCAAAAAGGTGACGACGCAAAGTGATATTAATACAATTAGAGGTGCCATCGAGCAATATTATAGCGATTATAGTAGACTGCCGACAGCAAAAATTTTTCTCAAAAATCTCAGCCCGGGAAATCCTGATTTCACATATGGAACGATTTACCGATATCCCAATGGAATAACCGAGCTTTTGCCAAGCACAGAGAAAAAGGGACCACTGCCGAGGATTGAAAATTTTCATACTGGCATGAGTCCAGACGCCAACGCCAGCAACGCTCAGCTTGTGGCCATTTTGCAAGACCGGAAGAGCTTCCCTAATGGCGATTCAACACTGAACGAACAATATGGCTTGAACACACTAAATATTAACTATCTCGACAAAGTCAAACAGGTTTCGAATAGAACTTCTCCGGGAATCGGCAGCGACCTTGTTTATCGCGATCCTTGGGGGAGTCCCTACATTGTAACGCTCGATCTCAACTACGACGGCAAATGTTTGGATGCGTTTTACAGCAACCCAATAGTCTCGGCTAAAAATCCGGGGATTGGGTTCAATGGTTTGGGGCTAAGTAAAAAGCTTTCTCAATTTTACGAGTATAACGGGTCGGTCATGGTTTGGTCTTTGGGGCCGGACGGCTACGCTGACAAGAATGTTAATGCAAAGTCCGGAGCGAACAAAGACAACATTTTGAGCTGGTAGAAAGTGGAAAGGTTACTGCCGATGAACTTGAAGTACAAGCCGAAAGACAACTGGAAACGGCATCCCGCTTTGGGGCTTTCGTTAATCGAGCTGTTGGTAGTTGTGGCCATCATCGGCTTGCTGGCTTCGGTCGCTTTGCCATCTCTCAAGGGAATCGGCAAATCAAATGCCATAAGGGGAACGAATCGACAGTTATTGGATGATTTGGCGCTGGCGCGGTTGATGGCTATCAATCACCGGACGACGGTTTATTTCGTGTTCTTGTCACCGACAATCTTGAATAACCTTGAGTTATTGATCGGACAAACCGCGCTTGAGCATGGAAACCGAATCCGGGGACTGCGGGAGAATGTTTATGCCGGATACGCGATTTATGCCAAGCGCACTGTCGGCAGCCAGCCTGGCCGTCCCCAACCGCAATATCTGATCAATTGGAAATTCCTGCCGGATGGTGTCCTCTTTGCACCAGAGAAATTCCAGAACAATGTCAACGCGAAAAATTGGAGTCTTCAGGATCCAGTGCATCGGTCGCATATAATTAAAAAACTCCACTTTCCCGGTACAGACGCGAGTAGTGTGGAACAGAGGATGCATGTGATTGAGTTCAACGCGCTGGGGCAATTGGTTTCGGAACGCGATGAAGTGCTGGCTTTCATGGAAGGTGTGATCGAATTTCCTCGCGATTTAGACGGCGATATTGTTCACTTCGAGACACCGGCAGCATTGCAGGATACCGTCATTGATAAAGCCCAAGGCCGGCGGCATCACATTATCATTCACTGGCTGACCGGAAGAGCGCGTGTCATTTGACCTGAAATCTCTTGACTTTTCGAGCGATGATCCTTCTGGAAAAACATTCCGTAGCCACAGCCGATGAGCAACGCCGGCGCGGTGGCGAGCAAGCCTTTACTATGGTAGAGATTGCGCTCTCCATCGCGATTGTGGCGTTTGCATTAGTGGCTATTATCGGGGTGCTGCCAACTGGTCTTCAAGTGCAGCGAGACAATCGGGAGGAGACCATCATCAATCAGGATGGGACCTATCTAATGGAAGCAATTCGAGGTGGCAGTTTGGGTTTGGATGAACTCACAAATTTTGTGGAACGAATTACCATCACCAGCAGAAGCAAAAATGGAATCATCCGTTATGTCGACAAGGCGTTTCCACTAACTAGCGGACATTTCATCATCGGCATGCTTTCGACGCCAACGTATCAAATTATCAATAGAGGCAACGGCCGCCCACCCGAATGGGCCACGAATGAAGTAACAGCTTTAATGCGGTCTATCAGTGGAAGCGCGGCGCAGAGATTTCAGCAACCGGAATTTCGGGAGAACACCTTCACTTATCTAGTAACTTCCACCATCGCGCCTTATATGCCAATGGCCACCAACTTGCCTCCAGGAGAACCCGGCCTCGCCGACAGCAATCGTCTGTTTGCCGCGCGAAACACTATGAGCAATCTCCACGACATCCGCCTGCACTTCCGCTGGCCGGTGAACGTGTTTGAACAAAGCAAAAACGTGAGGTATCAAACGGGTAAGCGAGAGAAAGTTTTCCGTTCGCTCATCAGTGGTCGTTTGATGCGAACGAATGGGTTTCTGTACTATTTCCAGCCTTCAATTTTTGCCCCGCCCGCTCGATGACCCCTCGCCTGTCAACCAAACTTTGCGTGCTGCGGAAGACTGTTCAAGCGTTTTCCCTGATAGAATTGTTGGTGGCAGTGTCGTTGATGTCGGTGATTGTTTTTGGTCTATACTCGATGTTCAGCGAAACACAAAAAGCGCTGCGAACGAACATCAGCCAAGTAGACGTGCTTGAAACCGGACGTGCCGCAGTGGAAATACTGGCACAGGATATCCAACAAGCGGCGGCTTCTGGTCTTTTAATATCGGCTTCTGCTACGAACGGCGTTCATTCTCATTTGAATAGTATTCCACCCGCTCCTAATTTCTTTTCTGGCATACAAAATAACACAATGCCGGTGGTTCAAAATCTGGCGGATGGCACGAAACGTACCAACATCATTCAGGAAGCGTTCTTTCTGACTCGTTCCAATTTAAACTGGATGGCCAAAGGATTTTTTGTGTCGCCATCGCCAACCAATGCAGTAGTTGCGGACGCACCAGAGACGATTGCCTACGGAACCCTGTTTCGCTTTGCCTCTCCCAATGTGCATTTTGATGCTGGAAATCCGGACTTGGATCGGACGTTCGAACCCACACGGCGAATCAATTGGAAAGGGTTAGACAATTTTTGGAATGTATACCAACGTGCAAAAATGGAGAGCCATTTCTTCGTTGCCGATACTGACAAAAGACAGCCTAGGAAATTGACGTCGGCGCTCATCGACGGAGTCATTCATTTCAAATTGCAGCCGGTCGATTCGCTGGGGCGGCCGATGCGCTATTGGACAAACAATCCGATTCAGGAAAGTAGAAATCGCTCCTATCCTTCGGTCATATTAGCGCGTGATGTCGTCCAGATGAGAGAAGTTGTAGAAACGCAGTCGCTTTTTTATGGCAACGCCTTGCCGGCCTATGTCGAATTAGAAATCGGAGTGATGGACCCGCTGATGTTAGAAAGAGCAAGGTCTATGGGAAATAGCGCTTTGGCTCGAGAGTTTTTGAACAGGGAGCCTGGCGGCGTGCATCTGTTTCGTCGAATGATTCCGTTGCGCACGGCGCCAAAAATCATCCCTTCAACAACAAAACAAATACATTAAACCTCCCCCGATGAATATCCGACCAGTAGAACAAGGCGTGGTACTCGTCATCACATTGATCATGCTGTCCGTAGTAACAGTGATGACCGTGCTGTTTTTGGGAGTCAGCCGAAGGGAACGCGCAGCAGTAACCGTGACCACCGATCTAATCATGGCCAAAGCAATGGCCGAATCCGCCGTCGCCCGCGCCCAATCGGAAATCGTCTCACGGATGCTCACATCAAGCAACAAGTTGAATTACGATTTTGCTGTCTCGACTAATTTCTTGAACCCTGACGGGTTTGATCCGAACATTGACGAATTTAATCCCACTAACGTTACCGGTTTGCCCCTCGATGAAAGATATCATCAAGCCGTTAACATCGGCAATTTGCAATTCGATCCCCGGCCACCGGTTTATATTCAGTCGTCTTCCTCACCGTCCAACTCCCTGGATTTTCGTTATTATCTCGATTTTAACCGGAATGGCGCTTTTGAACCCTCAGGTCTTTTAACTATCAGCAATCAACAAACGAAATTGATAGGGGATCCGCAGTGGATCGGCGTGCTGGAACATCCCAACCAACCGCATTCTGCTACAAACAAATTTATCGGCCGCTTCGCTTACTTAATTCTACCCACAGGCAAATCGCTCGATTTGAATGCGATCCACAACCAAATTAAAAAACCGGGAGCAACCGATGGAGATTACTTTGTCCGGAATCAAGGTGTTGGTCCGTGGGAAATAAATTTAGCTGCCTTCCTTGCTGATCTGAACTATAGGTGGTGGGGATATTCTTCCAGCTCCTATCAACAACTGACGAACCCTCAAAACAACGTGGGAGGGTCGTTTGATCACGCGTTTTCCCTACTCAGCTATCGAATAAACCCCTTAGAAGAACTTCCTGTGTTAGACGACACCTTGTCCAACCTCGGCCTTGATCTTGGAGTAGGTTATCTCCATAATGACTATGTTGACTTCTTTGCCAACGGCCCTTATTTAGGGTCATCGTCTTGGCTGACGAATGATTTAGGAGACAGTCCGGGGACAGTATACTGGGGCGGAGATTTGCGACGAGCTTACTATGATGTGCAAGAGTTATTCGATACTAATAAAGTAGAGATGTATAATCTTTCTGGAGATGGATTTGCAACTCACTTGAGGGAGTCGGGAAGTCGAGATTCTGATGACGACTATCATCGCTACACATTTTATCGACTACTCTCGCAGATGGGAGTAGATTCCAGAGCGAATGAACGGGCGCGAACAATGTCGTTAACCTCTTCGGAAAGAGGACAGCCGATGATACAGGAAAGCAGGATGCGAAAACTGCATCTCAATTATGATATCGAGTATAATACTAATGCGCCGACTACAAAAACAAACTTCAAGGAATGGAATGGAATAGATTTTTTTATAGCTGCCGCCGACCGTCTGCTGCGAGCAAGCATCATCACTAATCCACCAGATTTTGCCATTACCAATGCAGCCGGGCAGCGGGTTTCCATGTCTGGAACGAATTTTTTCATAATGGGCGACACCTACGTCCATCGTAATTTTTCAATTACCAATATACAGGTATGGCCCAGGGTTGTTCCGCAACAGCGGCCTTATTCGGCCAATGTTCACCAACAGTTGCAGATAGCGGCAAATATTGCTGATGTAACGGCGGCGAAAACGGATTTAAAAGAACCGATGCAAAAATTTCCGCTGGTGTTTCGGCCTCGATTTCAATTGACTAACGATCCCGGACAGAAAGTTGTGATTTTTAACTATGTTGAAGTTACGAATGACGCGCCGCGACAAATAGCCAACCGACCATGGCGGGATTTAGAGGAGATGGCGAGCCAGGGGCAGTTGAAGCAATTGCAACCCGACGATAATGTTTGGGGGATTCCGTGGGTGATTGCAGCGAAGAAAGGTCTTCCCAACTTTAATGAGTTCGGGATTCTAACCACTTTGGAAATGACACGTAAGCTGGAGATCAACAAAGGCGGGAGGAATGCTCCCAGAGAGATGTGGCAGACAAACCAGATGGTGACGTTGAGCATTTCGAATCTTTGCGGCCTTGAATGCTGGAACTCTTATACCCAAGCCTATCGACGCCCTCTTCAAATACAGGCGCTAGTTGATTGTTCTTTGTTAATCACAAACGAATATCGAACGTTGATTGCCAATAAAACGACGACCAATACCATAACGACAACTCCCGCCGGCGCTTGGTTGGGACAGCAATTTAAGTTGCCGGTTTTCACTGATGATTCTGCACTGAAATGGAATTTCTCCGGACAGTCTGTGCCGGTAGCGAGTGCAATTTACGACCATCCCGATGTCATTGTTGGGGACAATCCAACTGGTCGTCTCATCCCGATTTTTCCGTTTAATCGAAATTATACCAACTTCCTCTTTCCAGACAGCGGTGGTTTTCCTGTAGGGCGGATTGGCCTTGCAATGACCAATCGAATACGTTGTGTTATGATAGATGTTCCGTCCGGCCGGATTGTGGATTTTGTAAATTTGGGGCATCTCGTCAGCAATTTGGATATAACAGAGGAGTTGATGGGTGAGGATGCCTTGAGTGAGCAACCAGGGGGCGTAGGGAAGTATTGGTCCGCCCGGCGGTTGGGGCATCTGAACGACGTGCGTGTTCCTACTGAGGGCATTATAGAACAGATTTTCACTTCGCTGGGTGAGATTCATGTGTCGAGTCGAACTTGGAATTCATATGTCGGCCGGGGCGCCGGGCACAGCCGTGAAGAAGCGATTGATCTCTTTCGTGTTTTTCTTGGTCTTCCGCCGAGGTATTTGTCACGCAATGCGTTGGCAGATGCTTATTTGCGATTGCGTGACCCGCGCAAGAGTTTTCGCAGGCAAGTGCCGTTTTCACCGTCGATTCGGAAGAGCATCTACCAGACTTGGCAGGCGAATGATCCCTTGGTGCACTACACTGTTGAGGACTTGCAAGATAATGAGCAGTTGTCTTCGCAGAAACTTTTTATGATGCCTGGGCAGCAAGTGTCGGCGGAGCAACTTCATAATTTCGGTAATCTCGCAGAAAACTCGCCGGGGCAGGTGAACAAGCGTTATCGGCCTTGGCCGTCTCATCAGGGGGATGTGCCGCTGAAGTATAATATGGCCTATAAGGACCCGCTGATTCGGCAATCGGATGATTGGCAATTTCCGACGAACAAGTTTCCGAACATCGGTTGGCTGGGACGAGTGCATCGCGGAACTCCCTGGCAGACGATTTATTTGAAGGCTTATTTGGGTATGAATGGCGAGGGGCGTTTGTTGACGGCGAATGATTTGCCGGCGGCGGATTCATCGCGGTTTCCCGGCAATGGAACGGGACATCCCTTCGAGACGGTACTTCTCAGTCGCGAAACAGAGGAGCCCCTAGAACCGACCACCGAGTTTAGCAATGTTGGCAATGGAGTTAAAGCCAACAGTATGGCCAGTGTCCAGGAGAACTGGTTTCGATGGTCGGGAAGTTACGGCACGCATCCGACAAATGATTGGAAGATATTGGAGCAGTTTACAACGGCGTTGCACGACAACGGATCGAAGGGATTGTTGTCGGTGAATCAGGCAGGGCTGGCGGCGTGGTCGGCTGTGTTGAGCGGCGTTACGGTCCAGACAAATATGAGTGAGCATTCCATTGCAGGGAGGGACTTCGGCGGACTCCAACCGGCTGAGTATCGAGCGATAACGATTAAGCCGGCGGGGGATGCGGGGTATGCGGTGTTTCTCGGCCGATATCCTGCGCAATCTCCGTTGACGCAAATTGTCAATGGAGATGACGGGATTAATACAACGCGGGAGCGTTTCCCCGGCGGACGGTTTCGGTATCTGGGTGAGGTTCTGGCGACGCCGGCGCTCACGGTGCAATCGCCTTTTCTTAACTGGAGAAATACGACCGTGAGCCGGGCGGGTTTGAACGACTTCGCCGTCGAGCGCATTCCGCAGCAAGTTTTGTCTTTGTTAAAAGCGGATGAACCGCGAGTTACGATTTATGCTTACGGCCAGTCGCTGCGGCCTGCGGACCAGTCCTTGCGATTGGAGGCGACGCCGGCTCGTTTGTTCAACTTATGCACGAATTATCAGATCACGGGCGAATTTGCACTCAAACGCGTCGTTCACTTTGACGGTCCGTTAAACAATATGAAAGCCGTAGTCGAGAGTGAAATCGTTATCCCGATCGATTAACCAGAGCAGGCGATTGCGGATAAGTTCCTGGGGCGCTCTCATTGTATAAGTTTGTTGGCCTTGGTTTGAAACGGGGACGAAAAATGGCGAAATTGATGAAACGTTTATCCAGTGGAACTTGTTTTTTTATCAGTTTGGCGCTCCTTGTTTTGGGAGTTTTCTTTTGGTTAAAGAACCGCACTCCATTGCCGTCTGCCGCGCAGGAATCCGTTTCCGATGTCGTCGCCGCCAATGGAGAATCAATGCCGCCCCATTTGGAAAACCCCGAATATCCGTTGTTGACGCGGTTGCCAGATCGAACAATGCCGTCATCGGCACTTCCGGCTCCGGCATCCATTCCGCCCGATCCACAATTTCCCTATCGCCTGCGCAATACCTTTCGAACTGTCGATAATCTCGCCAAACGCGACACGGCAATTTTACTAAACAATGCACTGATTGACACAACTTCGGCAATTCCTCTGGATGTGCCGGCGCATTTGCGAGCGTCGGCGAAAACGGAAAACTACTTGCTGCAATCAACCGGACCGTTTGAGCAAATGTTCGACCGAGAGACTTTGTCCCGCTTCGGCATTATCAAAGTGGCCTACTTTCCCCACAACACTTGGCTCGTTCGCATGAAACCGGAGATGGCGGTGCGGGTTGAAAACTTTCCCGGAACCCAATCCGTTCTTCCATTCGAGCCTTATTTCAAACTGCTCGGCCCGCTGCTGGAATTAGCTGTGCAGCAAGCGGATATACCGGGCATCGTGTCCCTGCGCCTCACTTTGTTTCGCGGGGTGGAAGTGGAGACGCTTGCGGCGTTGCAAGCGATGGGAACAGAATATGCCAGCGAGGGGCGATCGCCCTTCGGTTCCACCATTGTAGTCAAAGCGCCGCGGTCAGCATTGAGCGCGATTGCCTCTCTTGAAGGCGTGTTGACCGTCGAACTTATAACACCGCGCCAGTTAGCCAATGACTTGACGCGGGTACGGTTGGGTGTGGACAACTCCCCATCCAACCTGATGAATACCAACCTTCACGGACTCTCCGGCGAGGACATCTTGGTGAACATCAACGACACTGGAGCGGACAAGACGCATCTAGACCTCGCAGACCGTGTATTCTCTGTGGATACCAATAGTCTTCACGATGCCAACGGACACGGAACACATGTGGCAGGAATAATCGCCAGCAGCGGAGAAAACTCACCCGAAATTGACAACGTATTCGGCTCGCCGCCGGATGCGAATTTTCATGGCATAGCGCCCAAAGCAGAACTTTTTGTGCTTCCGGTTGACTTAACCACCGGCTCGTTTATTTCAGACGAATTCCTTCAAGAAACCGCCGCTGAATATAATTATGTGGATCAAAGTCGAACAAATGCTCTGATCTCTAACAATAGTTGGAACTTCATAAATACAAGCGAATATAACACAAGTGCCGCCTCTTATGACGCTGCCGTTCGCGATGCCTTGCCGGAAAAAGAAGGAGCGCAGCCAGTTCTATACGTATTCTCGGCGGGAAATTCAGGCAAAGGCAACGAAGATGGACGCGGCGGGGAGTCGGCATCCATTCTCTCGCCGGCAACCGCTAAGAATGTAATCACCGTCGGAGCGCTCGAAAGTTTTCGTTATATCACCAATGGAGTCGAAACAGGGATCATCGATGAGATCGAGACCGACGACACGGGAATAACAGTAACAAACCAGACGCCCGTCGTGAGTCAATTGTTCCTACCGCCAACAGACAGCACAACTCAAGTCGCCTCCTTTTCCGGGCGGGGCAACGTAGGCGTCGGCATTGAGGGTGAAGGCGGCAGATTCAAACCAGATGTCACGGCTCCGGGGTCCTTTATTATATCAACCCGGTCGGCAGGTTGGACATCTCCCAAACACTTTACAGATAAGCAGTTGAATGTCATTTCCAATCAAATAGCCGTTCCGGAAGAACTCACGCCCTACACAGTCTTTCTCCCTCAAGGAACAGCGGAGATTGAGATTACTGTGATAACCAATGTATTTTCACCTGAAGTACTGCCGCGTATGCCCATCTACGCGCAGTTCGGCAGCGAAGCGACTACTAATAATCTTGTAGGCTATACGAGCGTAACCCTTACTGACGAAGAGAGTTCATCACTTCCTGTTCACCCCGGCATTCTTTATTATAGCGTCGGGAATCCGATTTCAGAGCCAGTGCCGTTTAATATTCGCACTATTGTATCCGTGCACATGGAAAATGAAGCCTACTTTAAGGAGCTGGAGAAGTTGAATGGAAGCTTGGCACCGCACTATCGTTTTGAAAGTGGAGCCAGCACTGCCGCTCCGGCAGTAAGTGGTCTGTTGGCGCTCTTTCAGGAGTTTTTGCGCGACAACGGCCACGATCCCAGTCCGGCTTTGTTGAAGGCTTTGCTGATCAACGGCGCTCGAACTGCCGGCGAGCTTTACAATTTTCAAATCAATCCCATTATCAATTTTCAAGGTTGGGGCGCTGTTTATCTGGCCAACAGTTTGCCGTTCAGCCTAACTAACAACCTCGCCGCTAATCTGTCATCTAACACAAATGCAACGCTTCAATTTTTCGATCAATCGCCGACTAATGCCCTCACAACCGGCGAGCACAAAAGCTGGAAGTTGACGCTAAACGACACTAACAACGCAGCACGGGCATTGCCGCTGCGCCTCTCCCTGGTTTGGACAGACCCGCCGGGTAATCCGAGCGCCGGCATCAAATTAGTCAACGATCTGGATTTGATCGTCTCCAATACCGTTACTAGCAATGTTTTCTACGGCAATAATTTTGTGACGGATGGCTTGTTTACACAAGTCACTTCTCCGTCGAACGATCTGCCACAATTAGACAATGTTAACAATGTTGAAAATGTCTTTGTACCGCCGCCGCTAGGCACGAACTACGTTGTGTCTGTGGTAGCGAGGCGAGTCAATGTCAATGCCGTAACCGATCATCCGAATGGAGTCGTGCAAGATTTTGCTTTGGTGGTCTCTTTGGGAGATAATTCAGATGTGGAAGCGCCCTTTCAGCTAGAGCCAATAGAAGAGTTGGAAGCGGACTATGTGGAAATTCCCTCAGTTGTGGCGATTACTAATAGCATCCCGAGATTGAACGATCGAGTTGGTGCCAACGCTCCACTTCTGAGCAGCGCGAACGGCTTATTGGAGCAGTGGCGGTTTTATATATTCACCAATTCACCCCCCTCGACAAATGATGTCGGCTTTACCAACGGCCCCAACGTGGCTTTTGTTACTTTTCTGCCGCCCAATTTAGGACGCCCGCGAAATCGCGATGCCGATATTGATCTCTATGTTTCGCGAAATTCGGCTTTAACCAATTTAAGCGAGGCTGCAATTAATGAAGCAATAATGGGAAATTCGGCGGCCGGTATCGGTGTCTCCAGAAACCAGGGCGGCACAGAATCTATTATTTTCACCAATCAACCTTTGAGCAATAATCAGATTTACTATATTGGAGTGAAATCTGAAGATCATCAAGGAGGGCAGTATGCCTTAGTGGGCATTTCACAGGATAAGCCGTTTGACAGCGAGGATGATGGCGTCCGGGTTCTCACAGGAGTTCCTCTCAATCAAGGGATCATCCCTGATGGCTCGCCAAATGCCCCCCAAGCGGGATTGATTCTAGCGCTCGGCAATCCGCTCAATGGTTTGACAATTCAGGAGGTGGATGTCCAATTGTCACTGGTTCATGAAGACATTGGAGACTTGATTGGGAACTTGACTCATAATGGAGTCTCCGTGGTGTTGAACAATCACGACACCTCATATAATTTGGTTGGAGCAACAAACTCTCTTTTTGCTTTTGATGAATGGTATAATGATTTTAGGGCGGGGCATGCACGCTCTGACGGACCGGGGAGTTTGATTGATTTTGTCGGGCAGCGGGGCGAAGGCGTTTGGCTTATGGCTCAAGTGGATGACGCTTTGACGCACACCGGCAGAGTGAGCAGTTTGACTTTGCGGTTGCGGCCCAGCCCTTTGTGGGAAGAGGATGAAGAAGCGAGTGGGAATGTTGAGCCATTGGCTTTTGCCTACTACGTGGTTGATGTTCCGACTGATGTCAGCGCTTTGCAAATCGATCTTGCGGCTCCCGACCAACCGTTGGATCTTTACTTGCGGCGGGGAGTGTTGCCGACTTTGACGCAGTTTGATAAACGGGCGCTGGGCACGGGTTCCGGTGGCTTGTCGTTGCAACTCACGCGAACGGATGTGCCGCCTTTGCGTCCGGGTCGGTATTTTGTGGGCGTGTATAATCCGAATCCTGAACCGGTCGGTTTTGGATTGAGCATTGAGTTCAAGAGGGAGTTGTTGATCGACGCCGAGCAGCCATTCTTCCCCAATGAGCTGGAAGTGGCCATTACCGATGACGCCATCACGCGTTCGACGATTTTCGTTCCCGACACACGGGCGGTTGCCGATGTGAAAGTCGGTTTGCGAATCGAGCATTCCAGGGTGTCGGATTTGGCGATGCACTTGGTGAGCCCGCTGGGCACACGGGTTTTGCTGGCGGAAAACCGAGGTGGTGCAGATACCGTGGCTTGGGGAGCGGGAGAGACGGAAGAGGTGACTTTCGGTGGGTTTTCTGATGATCCGAATGATTCGAAAGAAGCAATTAAGTTTGCGTCTCCGCCTTACGCTCCAGTTGATGCTGTTCATCAAGGCAGGCAATTCAGCAGTGGTTTCGAGGGAGTCAAGGTGGGTTCGATCTTTGTCGCGGGCGACACTTTTCCCGCGAATGCTGCCGGTGATATTTGGGAAGTGCTTTCAGGTCAAGCCGTGATCGTCGGCATCGACTCGCCGGCTGCCGAAGGTCAAAATTATTTGAACCTTGAAAACGCGCGTGTTTCCGCCGTCCTGCCTATTGAACCCGGCAGAAAAGTGGAACTGTTCTATTCCGCTCGCTCTCGCGAAGGACACAAAGCGCCCATTGGCCGAATTTTATTGAATGATAAGAGAGCGCAAACAGTGAATGGTTCTTCCGATTGGGAACGTAATACGCCGATAAGATTCACCCTTCGGGAAGAAGACACGCGACTGAATTTGCTTTCTTTGCCCGGCCGGTCTCCCATGCATATCGACGATATTCAAATCCGTGATCCGGCTGCTGTGAAGTTTTACTTTCCGGAAGAAGCATTGGAACGGTTTGACGGAGAATCAGCGTTCGGAGAATGGACGCTGGAGCTTTGGGATAATCGCGCCGGCGCTGCCAATCCTCAACCTGTCCTAAATACTTGGCAGTTGATGTTGAGTTTGGCGGAAACCAATTTCCCTGCCATAACCTTGAAAAACAGACAATGCGTGACGAACACCCTACCGGGTGATGAAACTCAATACTATATCGTCGACGTTCCCCGCAGCGCAACCTTCGCAACAAACTGGCTCAACAGCGAAGGAGATTTAATTTTGCTTTTGAATCAAAACGGCATCCCGCAAGGAACAATGCCGCCGGATAATCTATCGACCAATTTCAACGGCGGCGGTGGCGCAGTTCTATCTTTGAAAGAAACCACTCTGTATGATGCAGACACCAATCACTTGGCCGCATTGTCGGATCCGAAACTGCGTCCGGGACAACGCTACTATCTCGGAGTCAAAAACGCGGACCCAAACGCAGAAAATGAATACATGCTATGCCTGCAATTCGATCAGGATGATGTGCAAATCATCACACTCACAAATCAAATTCTCTTTGCCAATATCATTCCTTTTACCGACGAAGGCGATCTTCAATACTATAGATACCGTGCCGATTCGGATGTGCTGTCGTTGGCTATTGAAGTTTCTCCTGAAGACGGAGATGTCGATATGGTGGCGAAATTCGGCTTGCTGCCCACCAAGCTTGCATTTGATCGCAGGTCAAATGAAGCCGGCATAGCTCCAGAGCTGATAATTATCACTAATCAAGTGCCGGCGACAATTTTGCCGGGCGACTATTATATTGGCGTCTATAATGTGGAACCGAATCAAACGGATGTGAGTTACAGCATTGTGGCTACAGAAACAACGGCACCTTACAATATCATTCGCTTGTCCGATGGCAAACCTCTTGACTTTACCATAGGCGACAACACAGCCGGCCCGAACGCCCGAGTGAAAAATTACTTTCTCCTCAGCATTGACAATCCGACCATTTCCGCAGTCCGGTTTGATTTGTCGGCTTTAACGGGAACGGCAGACATAGTAGTGAGAAAAGGCGCTTTGCCGTCTATTAGCGAATATGACCGCATTGCCGTTGGAGACCCGGAGCGTCCCGGGTCCGGACGAATTGTTATTCGAACTAATGCGGCACAACCCGATTTGAGCGGCAACTGGTTTGTGGCTGTGTTAAATCGCCAGGTGAAAGATTTGGACTTTTCCATTACGGGAACTACTTTTGTGGATGATGTTCCGATTACGACTCTTTCGAATCGCATCTGGTTTACAAACACAGTTGTGCCTTCAATTCCTGGAGAGATTCGAGAGTTGGATTACTATAGGTTTGTTATCCCATCCCAAGCTATTGATGCAACTTTTTCTCTCGAACCTCTCGTCGGCATGAGCCAAAATGTCGATCTTTATATCCAGCGAGAAGGACTTCCGACTGAAAGTGCCTCCGACTATTTCAGTACTCAGAGCGGTTCCCGCAATGAAGTTATCACACTAGGGACTGGAGCTGACTTGCCACTCTCACCGGGTGAATGGTTTTTGGCTGTGGTGAATAACGAAGAAAGGGCTGTCACCTATCGCATCCAGGCTGTTTGGAATCCCTTTCCAGGCCGGATAATACGAGTTGTGGAATCCGAGATATTTGCGAGGGGTGAGGATATTTGTTTGGTTTGGGATTCTGTGCCAGGTGTCGAATATATTATTCAAGGCAAAACACGGGTTGATGAACCTATTTGGGATGGTTTGAGAAAGGTTGTGGCTGATACCGAACGGACAACAGCGTGCTTGCCTAAGCCCAAGACGCCTCCTTATCGCTTTTTTCGGGTAATTTTCTTTGAAGGCGAGCCGCCACCGGATGAAGGCGATTTTCTGGATATGGAACTTGTTCTTTCGTCTACTAATATTTGTATGACTTGGAATGCAGTATTGGAAACCGTGTATACTATTCAAGCGAAACGTTTGATTGATGAAACAGAATGGACGACATTGACTGTTGTTTCCGCCGAGCGTTCTTTGATGGAATACTGCCTTGATTTGCCAACAGATTTTCGCTTTTTCCGAGTGAGTGTTGGTGACCTTCGTCCACTGCCTGTAGATGAATTTATCGATACGGAATTGCTTATTTTTGATGATCAGATTTGTCTGCGTTGGTTTTCTCAAGTGGGGCGGAATTATATCATTGAAGGGAAAAAAACTCTTTTGGATGAAAACTGGAGCGAGCTTCAGGCGGTGTTGGCTGATTCCTCAAGCAGCGAGTTTTGCTTTAATCTTTCTACACCCTTCCGTTTCTTCCGGGTTCGTTTCGGTGAGTCACCGATTATTGTTCCCGATCTCATCGAGCCGGCGATTGAAGTGTTTCCCGACGAAATCTGTCTTAGTTGGCCGGCTGAGATTGGGCAGCGCTATCACATTCAAGGCAGCGCTAGTTTAGTCGATCCGGTTTGGACGAGTATCGAGACTGTTCAGGCTGACACTTCGTTGGTTCGTTATTGTCTGCCGAAGCCGACAGCGTTTCGTTTCTTCCGAATAGAAGTTGTTGCGCCGCCAACTGCTTTTATCGAGTCAGTGATTGAAATTTCTGCAACTGATCTTTGTATTCACTGGAATTCAACGGCTGGAGTGGATTATGCGTTGGAGGGTAAACAAAGTCTTGTGGATAAGACGTGGAGTTCTATTGCATTGATTTCAGCGACTGGCGAGCGTTCGGAACATTGTCTTAAGTTGCCAGTTGCGCTTCGCTTTTTCCGTATTCGAGAGATCGAGTTGACTCCGGATGGTCCGGCCTTTGTAACGCCTAATATCACACTTAAAGAAATGGAAATTTGCTTTGAGTGGCCAGCTGAGACTGGGCAACGTTTTACCATACAAGGGAAAGAAAGCATTGCTGCTACTGAGTGGAGCCATGTCGGTTCTGTGTCGGCAATCGGGATGAGGGGTGAATTCTGCTTGGATCGGTCGACAATGTTTCGCTTCTTCCGCATTCAGCTTGAACGGGGGGAAACGCCAATGCAACCGCCGAACGAGATTGCCGGGTTTGTGGATTCGTTCATTCGAATTGATGATGATGAATTGTGTGTTGAATGGATGTTGCGGGCCGGAGTGGTATATGTCTTGCAAGGGAAGGAGATGGTGGATACTGCGGAGTGGACCGCTATTGAGACTGTCCGCGCAACCGGCGAAAAAGCGTCGGTTTGCCTGCTGAATACGACGGTCATGCGGTTCTTCCGAGTGGCAATTTTAGAAACGGTTTCCGCCCGTTAAACTATCGGTTGCTTTGGAATCGATCTCCTTGGAAAACAATAATTGTTATTTTGTGTTGACGAGCGGAGTCGAGTCGGCTCTTTGAGCAACGGCATTTGTGCGGAGCAGTATTATTGTTTACAAGATGTTGAGTAGGTGTCGTCTGTGTTTCCGAGAATTCATTTTTCTTCATTCCCGCCTGCTTCGGGATTAGTCTCTTTTTGCAATGACAAGGCTGAGTCCTGATTCTTATATCCGCTTGATTGATCTGGCTTTGAGCGAAGACATCGGAGATGGAGATGCGACTTCTCTTGCTGTTGTTCCCGAAGATTGTTTGTGGTCGGCGCGAATGATTTCCCGGCAACCGCTGGTGGTGGCGGGGCTTGAAGTGGCCCGGGAGGTGTTCCGCCGGGTGGATGTTGCTTTGGCCGTGGTGCTCCATGTGAAGGACGGAGATTTTGTTCCGGCGGGGGCGCCTCTTCTTTCCGTGACTGGAGCAGCGCGGTCTATTTTGTCGAGCGAGCGTGTGGCGTTGAATTTCGTCGGGCGGCTTTGCGGGATTGCTTCGCTGACTCGTGCATATGTGGAGGCACTAAAAGGGTTGCCATGCCAAATTCTTGACACGCGCAAGACGACTTCGGGCTGGCGGGCGTTGGAGAAGCATGCGGTTGTTTGCGGGGGCGGTGTCAACCATCGGTCGGGGCTTTTCGACATGGCGATGATCAAGGACAATCATTTGGCTGTGCTGACCGGCAGCCCGAAGGAACGCATTGCGGCAGCCGTTGCGCGTGTGCGGCAAAATTTTCCCGCACTGCGGGTGGAGGTGGAAGCGGACACGGTGGAACAAGCTCTCGGTGCGGTGGAAGCCGGGGCGGATGTTGTGTTGCTGGACAACATGAACGTTGAAAGATTGAGGGAAGCAGTCGCCGCGGTTGCCGGCCGGGCCGAGACTGAGGCCAGCGGCGGGGTAACGCTGGACAATCTCCGTGCCGTTGCCGCCACCGGGGTTGATTTTGTCTCGGTGGGAGCGCTCACGCATTCGGCGCCGGTGGCAGATATTGCTTTGGACATTGTGGAACCGGCGGCTGCATGAAGAGAGATGTCGAGATCCTGAGAGCGCTTCATCGGGTAGGTGTCGAAGGCATTTCCGGCACGGCTTTGGCGGAAAGAATGCGGATCAGCCGTGCGGCGGTTTGGGCACGCATCCGGGAGTTGAGACGGCTGGGGTTCAGAATTGAAACGAGTCCGCATCTCGGTTATCGGTTGATGCAAGTGCCGGATCTTCTGTTGGGGGATGACATTGCTGCTCGTCTCGGTCCGGTCAAGGTGGTGGGACGACATATTCAGGTGTTCAAGGAGACGGCTTCCACCAATGAGGTGGCAGAGCGGCTGGCTTGCGGTGGAGTGGAGGAAGGCGCCGTTGTGTTTGCGGAATATCAGAGCCGGGGGCGCGGCCGGCTGGGGCGTGCTTGGTACAGCTCGACGGGCAAAGGGGTTTTGCTCTCGTTACTCTTGCGGCCTTCGTTGCGGCCTGCCGAAGCGGCTCGGTTGACTATCATCGGCGCCACGGCCTTGGCGCGAGCAGTGGAGAGGTTGACGGCGGTGCGCCCTTCGATCAAGTGGCCGAACGACGTGATTGCGGGGCGGGAAAAGCTGGCCGGCGTCTTGACTGAGATGAGCGCCGAACCGGACCAAATCCGCCATGTCGTCTTGGGAATCGGCTTGAACGTGAATCAAGCAAAGAGGGATTTCCCCGAAAAACTGCGCGGGCAGTGCAGTTCTCTTCGGCTTCTCACTGGGCGGATGTGGAACCGTGCGGCGGTGGCGGCGGTTTTACTTGAAGAGCTGGACCGGGATTATCAGCAGGTGACCAATGGGTGCTTTGCGGCAGTGGCAGCCGAATGGCAGGACCGGTGTTCAACTTTGGGGCGGCAAGTCACCGTGAAGTTCGGGCAATCGACCGTTCACGGGCGGGCGGAAGCCATCGACGGCGACGGCGCTTTGTTGCTGCGAACCAGCGCGGGCTTGGTGAAACGAATTCTCGGTGGCGATGTTTCACTACGCGGCGAGATGATTTCAATGGCTGGGGAAAAGTTGTGATTCTGTGCGTCGATGTTGGAAATACGCATACGCATGTTGGCATCGGCAACGGCAAGCGAATCCTGAAATCGTGCCACTTCGACACGAGCGAATGGCATTCGGACAGGGTGATTGGGAGATTGCGAGAAACGGCTGGCCGTCGGCCGGTTTTCGGGAGTGTGATTGCTTCCGTCGTGCCTGAAGCCACGAAACGAATCCGGCGCGTGATTGAAGGTGCCTTCTCCGTCCGGTGCGTGAGCTTAACTCATCGCAACGTGGTGGGAATCGGCATTGACTATCCGAAGCCCGACACAATCGGCGCGGACCGCCTGGCCAACGCTATGGCGGCTGCACAACGCTATGGAGCGCCAGTGGTGGTGGTGGATTTTGGAACGGCCGTGACCTTTGACGTAGTGGATGCCAATGCCTGTTATGTCGGCGGCATTATTGCGCCCGGCTTGGGAGCCATGACGGATTACCTCCACGAGAAAACCGCGCTGCTGCCTCAAGTCCGCATCCGCGATCCGGGGAAGATCATCGGCAAAAGCACCCGAGAAGCGATGTTGATTGGTGCCGTGAAAGGGTATCGCGGCCTCGTTGCCCGTCTTCTTAACGATTTGAAAAAAGAACTTGCGGGGCGGTATCTCCACGTCGTGGCCACTGGCGGCTATGCGGCCTTGATGGCGCGGGATTTGCCGCAAGTCAAGACAGTGAACCTAAACCTGACGCTCGACGGGTTGAGAATGCTCGGTTGGAAACGCTTTGTCCCGAGTGAATCCCCGGAATAAAACGCGCCTTTCGTTCAAGACAGG
The DNA here is from genome assembly GCA_965214825.1 of uncultured Pedosphaera sp. Lineage (GTDB taxonomy): Bacteria > Verrucomicrobiota > Verrucomicrobiia > Limisphaerales > AAA164-E04 > UBA2970. The sequence goes on along the minus strand of OZ243981.1, from coordinate 2,601,420 downwards.
CGTTGCCGGACGGCGGGGAGTGTGCTAGTCATCAGCCCATGCTATCAACGCCCGTCCCGATTGCAACGACAGACCCCGTCAACGCCCGGATTCTTCAAGTTTCCGAAGATCGAATCCAGGGCTTTCATCGAGACCCGATTGGAGCCATTGGCGAGAAGGCTGGCATTGAGCGGGCAGTTGTTGTCGAACGCATCCAGGCAATGCTGCGCGGCGGCGTCATCCGCCGAGTGCGTCAAACCCTGCTGGCAACCAATCTCGCCCAAGGCGCTTTGGTTGCCTGGCAAGTGCCTCCGCAATGCCTGGATGCTGCTTTCGATTTCATGTTTGAAAAAGACCCCTTCTCCGGCCATGTCGTTACCCGCTCCACCGACAATGCAACTCCCGGTTCCACCTATAAACTGTGGACAACTCTCAAAGTGCCGCAGAGTTATTCCATGAAAAAACATTGCGAATTGTTAGCATCGAAAACCGGAGCCAAACGTTTTCGCCTCATGCCGGCTAAACGTCTCTTCACTCTCGGCGTGGGACATGTACGGCGGCGAGGCATGCCGCCCGGAAGCAAAGCCGATGCCCCGGCGCAAACGACAGAAGTCGCCCTTGTCAACCTGACAGATCGCGAATGGAAAATTTTGACGGCGTTGAAACGCGAATGCTCGCCCGAAGAACTGGAAGGTGATTTGTGGGCGCAGCGGGCGGCGGAAGCTGGTGTTTCTGTAGAAGAGTTTTGCGCCACAGCCAACAACCTCAACCAGCGCAAAGTCATTGGACGTTTCTCAACCTTCCTCGAACACGTCAAGACATTACAAACCGGAGAAAAAGTAACGCGCTTCAACGCCCTTTTCCATTGGGCTGTGCCGGAAGGTATGGAACTAAAAGCAGGAAAAGAAGTGGGACGGCATCATATAATGACCCATGCTTACTGGCGCGAAGGCGGGCCGGAATTTCGCAACGTTAATGTCATGGGCGTGGCGCACGGCACGGATAAAACCTTCTTGCTCCAACACAAAACCGCCATCGACGCCCACCTCAAATCCGAAGGCATTCCCATTGCCTACACCAACGTATTCTGGGGTGGACGCAGTGAAATCAAACCGTCGGAAATTTCTCCTTTCGCCTACCGCCAATGGTGCCGCAAAATGAACACCAATCCCGACTTTATGAGGAAAGATATTCAAACACGAGATTGAAAACGTGCATAGACCAATGAGTGCAGTTGGCAAGTCTCGACATTGAAAAACGCGAGGGATAAGGTTCGGGTTTCAGGTTTTTTTGAGAACGAGTTCTTTGTGTTGTTGACATGATTCATCGCCGGCAATTTTTCTCTCAATCACTTCGCTCGGCCGCGGCGCTGTCCGTTTTCCTTGGCGGACAGCACGCGTTGCGGGCGACGGAAACGAAACCGTATCGGATGACGATCGACCTGACTCCGGGGGCGATCGGCGTTGAAGTCAATCAACCGGATCGGCTGATTGCTTTGGCCGTGAAGCACGGGTTTGGTTCGGTGGCGCCCAACTTGCCGGCGTTGGCGGCAATGTCGCGTGCCGAGATTCGAGAGCTTGCGGACCGCATGAAATCCCAAGGGCTTCGTTGGGGATCGGCGGGATGCCCGGTTCAGTTCAAAGACGATCAAGCGGTTTTTGAGGCGGGACTCAAACAATTGCCGCGATACGCCAAGGCGCTGCAACATGCCGGCGGCAGCCGTGTCAACACCTGGATTTCTCCCAGCAGCGACAGGCTCACCTACCGGCGCAACTTTGCCTTGCAGTCCGGGCGGCTGCGAGAAATCGCCAAAGTTTTGAAAGATCACGGGCAGCGACTCGGCCTGGAATACATCGGCACACACACGCTGCTCATTCGCGGCAAATATCCGTTCATTCACACGATGGCCGAGACGAAGGAATTGATTGCGGAAATCGGCACGGGCAATGTGGGCTTTGTGCTGGATAGCTGGCATTGGTGGCAAGCGGGTGACACTGCCGAGCAGATTCTGACTTTGCCCGGCGAGGAGATTATCGCTGTGGATCTCAACGACGCGCCGCACGGTGTCGAGAAGAGAGCGCAGTTGGACCACTGGCGGGAACTGCCGATGGCGACGGGAGTGATTGATGTCAAACCCTTTCTAAATGCCATTTACCGAACCGGTTTTGACGGCCCTGTCCGGGCGGAGCCTTTCAACGCGATCCTTCGCCGCATGAACGATGACGATGCCTGTGCTGCCACTGCCGCTGCTCTCAAGAAAGCCTTTGCGTTGATTGATTAAGCCGCCGATGTTCCCCTGCGTTTGCGCTTGAAAAAGCCGGTCATGCTACGTGTTGTTTTGACTTGGCGGCGTTTTTGAGCAACGGGACGGTGTCGAACTTCAAACTATGAATCTCAAAATTTTATGCAAACTGATTGGCGTTCTGCTGATCTTTTTAGCGGTTTCCCAAGGGGTCTGCTTCTTTTGCGCGATTTATTATGCGGAGTCAGCGGCGGGCGAATTGGATGCGCGAGAAGCCTTTGCATTTTCCTTCGGGGTTTCTCTGCTTTCAGGTTTGATATTGCGTGCGTTGGGGCGGGGGGGCGGCAACGAGTTGTTGCGGCGGGAGTCGATTTCCGTCGTGGGGTTGGGCTGGATTTTTTGCACGCTTTGCGGGGCGATTCCGTATTGTCTTTGCGAGCCGCGGATGAGTTTGACCGATAGTTTGTTTGAGTCAGTTTCTGGTTTTACTGCGACGGGGGCGACGGTGATTGAGAATTTGGAGCAGTTGCCCAAGAGTTTGCTGCTTTGGCGGGCGCTCACGCAATGGCTTGGCGGGATGGGCATTTTGGTTTTGTTTGTGGCCTTGCTTTCGTCGTTTGGCGCCGGCAGCAAGGCCTTGTTCCGGCATGAGTCTTCCGCTTTTGAAACGGAGAGGTTGAGTCCGAGAATCCAACGGATATCGCTCGAACTCTGGGGCATTTATGTCGTTCTTTCCCTGGTGTGTTTTCTCGGATTGTGGCTTGTCGGCAAGATGGAAATCTTCGATGCGGTTTGCCACACCTTCACGACAGTGGCGACTGGCGGGTTCAGCACTTACAACGACAGCATCGCGCATTTTGACAGCCTGGTGATCGAGCTCTGGATCATCGTTTTTATGATTTTGGGAGCGCTCAACTTCATGCTCTACGCCCGGCTGCGGCGGGGACAATGGGATCGTTGGCGTCAGGATGAGGCCAGCAAGGTCTTTGTTTTAGTGTTGTGCGTTGCTGCCTTGGTTATCGCCGGCTGTCTTGTTTGGAACGGCGGCGAACATTCTTATAGGGAGAGCTTTCGCAAAGCCTTGTTTCAGGTGATTGCGGTGATGACGACGACGGGGTTCACGACGGCGGATTACGATCAATGGCCGGCGTTTACGGTGGTTTTGCTGGTGATGTTGATGGCGGCGGGAGGGTGTGCGGGCTCCACCTCTGGCGGACTGAAGGTGGGGCGGTTGATTCTCTTCTTCAAAATTCTTCGCTATCAACTGCGGATGGGCTTTCGGCCTAACCAAGTGATGAAGCTGAAACTCAACGGGAATGCAGTGTCGGAATCGTTCCGCGCGGACACGTTGTTTTTGATTGCGACGGCGGCGGTTTCGTTGCTGTTAGGCACGGCGGTGGTGTGTTTGCTCGAACCGCAGTTGGACATTCGGAGTTGTTTTTCTGCGACGCTCGCCACGTTATTTAACATCGGCCCCGCTTTGGGCGAGGCGGGGCCTGCGCGCACATATGCCAGTTTTCACGGAGCTGCCAAACTCGTGCTTTCGTTTTTGATGGTGCTGGGGCGGTTAGAGTTTTACGCGCTTTTGGTTTTGTTCATGCCTTCGCTTTGGAAGCGTTATTGAGTGTCCAGCGGGGTGGGAATTCTTCGTTGCTCTTCGGCGCGGGAGCGTCCCATAATCCGCTCATGCAATACTTTTCCCAACTCCTTTCGATCGGTCTGTTGACGGCGGTTTGTGCTGCAGCTCAAAACCGGCCTAATGTCCTGTTGATTCTTGTTGACGACCTGAAGCCGGCTATCGGTTGCTATGGCGATCCTTTGGCGAAGACGCCGAACATCGACCGCTTGGCGGCTCGCGGCGTTCGCTTTGAGCGGGCTTATTGCAACCAGGCAGTCTGTGCGCCTTCGCGCAACAATTTGCTGCTGGGGACGCGCTCCACCTCGTTGGGCCTTTACTCCTTGGGGCGGAACTTCCGCCGGGAAGCGCCAGACGCCCTCACCATGCCGCAATTCTTCATCAAGCACGGCTATCGAGCCGAGGCAATCGGCAAGGTATTGCACACCGGACACGGCAACCACGAGGACGCGGCTTCGTGGAGCCTGCCGCCGCTTCCAGAAAAGGTGGTCGAATATCTCCTGCCGGAAAACGCCGCCAGCGGGCGACTCACGCGGGAAGAAGCCTTCTTCACCAACCAGATGTTGAACCGGATTCGCTCCCTTCCCAGAGGCGCTGCTTGGGAAATAGCCGATGTCCCCGACAATGGATATGCCGACGGGCGCATCGCCGACGAAGGCATCCGGCGTTTGCGGGCGGCCAAGCAGCATCCCAACCAACCGTTCTTTTTGGCCCTCGGCTTCGTCAAACCTCACTTGCCCTTCACCGCGCCCCGAAAGTATTGGGCGATGCACAACCCGGACGCCTTCCCCTTGCCGCCTAATCAAACTCATCCCAAAGGAGCGCCTCTATACGCCGGCAAAAAGGGCGGCGAAATCGTCAACTACGCCCCTTTGACCGTCGAAAATCTGAAAGACCCGGACATGCAGCGAAAACTCATTCACGGCTACTACGCTGCCGCCACTTTTGCCGATGCGCAAATCGGGCGCGTGCTAGACGAACTCGACCGCTTGGACCTGTCGCAGAAAACCATCATCGTGCTCTGGGGCGACCATGGATGGCACCTCGGCGATCATGGCTACTGGACCAAACACACCAACTACGAACAGGCCAACCGCATCCCCATCATCATCGCCGCGCCGGGCTTGACCGCAAAGGGACGCGCCACACAACAATTGGCGGAAACCGTCGACCTCTACCCCACTCTGGCCGAGCTGGCCGGCCTCCCAACACCGCCCGGCCCGCAACCCATCGACGGCCTGAGCCTGGTTCCCGTCCTTCACGATCCGAGCCGCACCATTCGCGACCACGCCTATCATTGCTACCCCCGACGCGATCGGATGGGGCGGGCCATTCGGACGGAACAATACCGCCTCATCGAGTGGAAAAAAATCGGCGCTCCGGCGGAATCCGCCGAGTATGAACTCTACGATTACATCAACGATCCGGGCGAAACCCGCAACATCGCTGCCGAACAACCCAAAGCGCTTGCCCGCCTCATCGCCATCCTCGCCCGTCATCCCGAAGCGAAAAGAACCCCATGACGCCGCCTCTACTGGCCGGTGTTTGTCGGTCGCAAAAACCTGAGGCCAGCCAACAAAAACGCCCGCCAGTCAGAAACCGAACAGGCGCGATTTGGAGGAAAACGGCGGCAATGCTTAAAATGTGCCTCGGATCATTTCTTCCGTGATGCCGCTCTTCCGTTGCGTGCGCAAGGCCCACCATAGGGCGTCGGCGTCTTTTTTGCAATAACCCCTGATTCTGTTGAGGTTGCCGCTGCCCACTGGTGTAATGACATGCGGAGCGCTTGCCAGCGAAGCCGTCCATTTGTGAATTTCGGAATGGCCGTCGGCAAAGGCAATGCCAGCCGCGCCGTTGTGATAGGTTGCCGGCACATCCACCCAGTTGCCTTTTGGTTCATATGTGAAATTGCCGACATCGTTGATGCTGTCGGGATGCTCGTCCATATACACCCAAGTTTGAGACGGACCGGGATCAGTTAGCCCGGACATCTTTGGAGTATAATCGGGAAAAGCCCAAGTGTTCCAAGCAATCCTGCCCCCGCCGGGCAGCGATCCATTTTGATGGTTGCTGTTGTCTCCGATGCGGATGTTGCTGGAGATGCTCCGCGTGCGCTCGGCCTTGTCCGTCCAGCCCGCTCTTCCCTTGTTCCTGTTGAAGTGGTTTATCTGGCCGGTTGTGATGTATTTGTCCGAAGGGCATTTGAAGATGTTTTTGGCTTTGGCGAAGTAGGGTCCCAGCTTGGAATATCTGGGGTCAATTAGGTAATCGACTCGGAAGTTGTCAGCTTCATTTCCCCAAGTTAGCCATCCTGTTGCCCATGTTACCGTTGCTTTCGCCCCGCTGTGCGCGTTTTGCGGAAATTTATCCCCGGAGTCGGTGAGATAAAGATGGCAGGCGAGCATGAGTTGTTTGGTGTTGTTCATGCAGAGGATGCCTTTGGCCTTTTCTTTGGCTTTGCTGAGGGCGGGCAAAAGCATCCCGGCGAGAATGGCGATGATGGCGATAACGACGAGCAGCTCAATGAGGGTAAAAGCTCGTCCGGTTGGATTGTTGGATTGTTGGATTGTTGGATTGTTGGATTGTTGGATTGTTCTGGCTCCAGAATAATGGATTTGTTTCATAATGTCAACAAAATACAGTTTTTGGGTTAAAGATTTCCACGGACTTTAAAGCCCAGCCAGCGAGTTGGCAAGCATTTTTTTTTGGCGATTGGCGGTTTAAAATTTGTGGGTTACGGGGCGAGTTCGGGGAAGAGGGGGGCGAGTTGGAGAGTGTCGCCGTGTTTGTTTTGCTGAGTTTGGAGGCTGGCGAAGAGGGTTTTCATTTTTCGCTGATGTTGGGGTTGGCGGGCGAGGTCGTGTTGTTCGTGGCGGTCGGCGGCGAGGTGGTAGAGGCGTTTGACTTTGAGTTGGGGGTAGAGGATGAGTTTCCAACCGTTGTGGCGGATGGCGCGTTGGGTGTTCATGTAGGCGGCGTAGATGGGCGTGTTTGCGTTGGAGTCTTGGTCGGCGAGGAGGGGGAGAAGGGAGTGGAATTCGATGCCTTCGCGTTGGGAGTCGCCGGCGATTTCCAGGCTGGTGGCCATGAGGTCTTGGAGGAGGATGGGTTGGGTGATTTGGGCGCCGGGTTTGGCTTGGGGGCCGGCGATGAGGAAGGGGACGCGGAGGGAGTGGTCGTACATGTTTTGTTTGCCGAGGAGTCCGTGATGGCCGCAGGCGAGGCCGTGGTCGGCGGCATAGAGTATCCAAGTGTTTTCGCGGAGTCTCTGGGTTTCGAGTTCGTTGAGGATGCGTCCGATTTGTTGGTCGAGGTGAGTGATGATGGCGTAGTATTCGCGGCGGTGGACTTTGACGGCGTATTCTGTGCGCGGATAGACGGCGAGGGCTTCGTCGCGGAGTTTGGGCAGGAGTCCTGATGTGCGATGCGGGTATTGGGGTTGGAAAGGGATGGGGGTTGCGATGTTTTTCAAGGGGTAACGGTCGAGAAATTGCTGGGGGCTTTGGCGCGGGTCGTGGGGCGCGTTGAAGGCAAGGTACATGAAGAAGGGTTTGGCGTTGCCTTGGGCAGCTTTTTTGCCGGCATGGCGGAGGAAGTTCACGGCATCGTCGGCGAGGACTTCGGACCAGTGTTTGCCGCCTTGCCAGAAGCCGCCGAATTTGGGGTCGGTGGGGTCCCAATTGTCTGGTTGACCTTCGATGGGACGATGGTAGCCGATGGGTCGTTTGTCTCTGGGCATTCCGGGGCGGACATGGACGACGTGGTCGAAGAGTTGTTGAGGCGGGACGCCGATGTGCCATTTTCCGGTGAAGTAAGTTTCGTAGCCGAGCGCGCGCATTCGGCGGGGCCAGAGGGAGTCGTAAAAGGCATTTTGTTGGGCGAGGTTTTGTTTTTTGAGGTTGCGCATGGTTTGGTTGGCGGCGTGGGCTCGCCAGAGGGTTTTGCCGGTGACGAGCATGGTTCGGGAAGCCACGCAGACGGCACCGGTCCAGGAGCCCATGTTGAAGCAGTGGGTAAATTGGGCGCCTTGCCGGGCGAGTTGATCGAGATGCGGGGTTTGCACCGTTGGATCGTCGTCCGGCCCCAGGGTGTCGTAAGCCTGGTCGTCGGCGAAGAGGAACAGGATGTTGGGTTTGGTTTCAGTGGCCGAGAGGGTTCCTGCGGCGAGATGAATGGCCAAGGTGAAACCGGTGGCTGCCCAAAACAGAGTGTGAGAGTTGCAAATCATGGGGGAAGCTTAACGGAAAGTCGATTGGATTGCAGCTTAATTTTGGCCTGCCAGCGGGTGGGCATTCAGGCTTCGGTTTCTAGCTGGTGAAGGAATTTGGCCAAGTCGCGGCGGTAGTCCGAGTCGATTTCCATTTGGGTTAATTGTTTGTGGACTACGGCGAGGCCGCCCGCGCCGGATTCGGCGGATTGCGCGTCGGCGAATCGCTGGTTGGGATCGGGGTGGAGGAAACGTTGGAGGATGTGGACGAGTTGCCGGTTGACGCGCACATATGGAGGCAGGAGCGCTTCCAGGCGTTGGGGCAGGGCGAGTTTCAGTTTCAAGAGTTTATTTTCGGTTGCGTTGGGGTCGTTGGTAAGCCGTTGGCCGCGAAGTAATTCCAGGCCGACGAGGCCGACGGCGTAGATGTCGGATTGGATGGTGACTGGTTGGCGTTGGTGAACTTCCGGCGCCATGTAGAGCGGTGTGCCGACGAGCGGGTTGGCGCGTTCGTCCAACATGACGGCCCGCCCGAAGTCAATCAGCTTGATATAGCCCAGCGGGTCGATCATGGCGTTGCTGAGTTTGATGTCGCAGTGGAGATAGCGGGCGGCGTTGAGTCTTTCCAGGCCAGAGAGCATCTGCCGCATGACGTAAACGGCAACGCCGGGTTGAATGCAAAGTTTGCCGTCGTAGAGGTTAAGAATGGTGCGGACGCTGGCGTCGGCGTGGGTGGCGTGCCAGTTTCGGTTGAGGTATCGCCGCTCGCAGAGTTTCAAAAAAGCGCGGAGGTTCCTGCCTTCGATCATTTCCATCTGGATGTAGCCGATCCCGTTGGTTTCCTCGTAAATGTCGCAATCGGAGAGGTTCGGTGAACGGGCGGAGTGCAGCCGGGAAATTTGGGCGGCAATGCGCCCCATATCAGTCCAGTATTTCTTCACGCTCGAATAGATGCCGGGGTTGAAAATCTTGACGGCGTGCTGGGTGATGCAGCCGCGCGATCCCTGGCGTTCGGCGAGGAAGACGATTCCTTGCCGCCCTTCGCCGATCTGTCGATGGAAGCGGTAGGCGACCGGGTAGAAAATGGCGTGCGTGCGGAGGATGGATTGAAAGTTGTCGATCAACTGCTTGCGGCCCATTCCGACGACGGGGTCTCGTTCCTCGGATGAGTCCGAGCCGGGGGGCACGGCGGTATCGAGCATGGTCGTTTCCACATCGGAACCTGGAGCTGGCGGATTGTTCGGTGCCGGGGGAGTCATGTCAGCAATGGTATTTTCAAATCTCCGAGTTCTTCGAGCAAGCCGCTGCCGCCACTCCTGCGAAGTGTTTCGGACTTTCCTACGAAATTGCCGTTCAGAGTCAATTGAATTCCACAGCGACTCATTTGGCGCTGGGGGCGCCGGCGCGGTAACGGTTCAGCAGGGATTTCAGGGCTTGGGCTTTTTCGGGATGAGCGGCGAGGAGGTTGACGGTTTGGTTGGGGTCTGTGCGCAGGTTGAAGAGTTCGGCAGGTTGCTGGTGCGGTTGAACGCCGAGAGTTTCTAGAACGGTTTGGGGTTCGCGGTTGTCGGCGCCGCTGGGGGCGTCGATGAAAACCCAGTCGCCTTGCCGGATGGCGAACTTGCCTCTGCCGCTGTGGTGGACGGTGGCTTCCCGGATGGGCGTCGCGAGTTTTTCCGAGCGGAGCGCGGGCAGGATGTTGAAGGAGTCTTCGCCGGCGTTCGGCGGGAGTTTGTGGCCGATGACGGCGGCGGTGGTGGCCATCAAGTCGGTGATGCAGATGATTTCTTTTGAAGTGGAGCCGGGTGTTATTTGGCCGGGCCAACGGGCAAGGAAGGGAACTCGGTGGCCGCCTTCGTAGAGGTCTCGCTTGCAGCCGCGGCGTCCGGCGCTGCTCCAGTGGTTGTAGGTTTTGATGTGGCCGTAGGTGTTGGTTTCAGCGCCGTTGTCTGCGGTGAAGATGATGAGCGTGTTGTCTGCCACGCCGGAGCGTTGCAACTGGTCGAGAAGACTGCCAACGGCTGCATCAAGTTCAATCACGAAATCTCCGAAGATACCGCAGCCGCTCTTCCCCCAGAATGCCGCGTTTGGGTTGATGGGGCGGTGCGGGCAGATGGGGGCGAAGTAGATGAAGAAAGGTTGCCGAGCCGCCGCGTTGCGTTTGATGAAGGCATTCGCTTTTTCAACCCAAGCGGGGATCATATGCTCAAAGGTGAAACCGGGTTGCCGGAAGCCTTTGTTGTTGTTCGGCCCGACGATGTGGGCGGGAATGTGTGTGAGGTCAAAAGGTTCCGCAGGCTCTGTGAGGACGCGCCGGTTTTCCATGAAAGCCCAAGCCGGCCGAGCCAGTTCAAATGAATAGGTGAACCCAGCGTCCAGCGGACAATAGAGGGCGGGTCGAGACCAATCAATGTTTGGCGGCGCGACTTTGCCTTCGGGATTTTTCAGCGACCAGCGGCGCCCCAAGTGCCATTTGCCGAAATGCCCTGTTGCGTAGCCCTTGGCGGCGAGCATGGCCGAAAGTGTCAACCGCCCCGGTTCAATCAGCGGCTCCGACGCCCCACTCAGCACGCCGCGTTTGAGCCGAGTGCGCCAGCAATACCGGCCTGTTAGCACGCCGTAGCGAGTCGGTGTGCACACCCCCGACGGCGAATGAGCATCGACAAAGTTGATCCCTTCCGCCGCCAAACGATCTAATCGCGGCGTGCGGATTTTGGAGTTTGGGTTGTTGCAGGAAAGATCACCGAAACCCAAATCATCGGCGAGAATAAGCACGATATTCGGGCGCTTTGAATCGGCAACCGCCCCGGCAAGATGAAGGAAAACCACAAATGCACAAACAAACGTCCTGGCCATAACTCTGAAAAACTGTTCCTCACATACTGGCAGATAATTGAACGCAATGTCAATCCAGCAGTCCAAAACTTCGATATGAAAAAATTACTATCCATTTTAATGACCGCGGCCATTGCGCTTCCTGCTATGGCCGATCGCCACGAAAAAGGTGAACATCGCAAAAAAGCGGAGCATCACCCAGATACCGAAAACGCCAAACTTCAGAAGGCTAAGGAGCTTAAAGAGTTGCGTCCAGTGCAAGAACGTCGCGCACGTGAGCATCGAGAAAAACAGAAACACCTGCAGGATGTTGAAAAAGCCTTGGGCCTTACTCAAAAAGAACGGGAATCCTGGAGCCTGTTGGCTGCGAAGGCTGCGGAGGAGGATCAAAAGTATCGAAAACTCCAGCGACAAGTGGCTCAAAAAGAACTGGAACTCCGCGCCATAGAACTGAACGAAGCGTTGAAACACCGTAACCGTGAGGAGGAAGCGGACCGTCGCTTCAACAAAGAAATTCACCGGGAACATGCCGAGGAAGGCGAGCGGCGGGAAATAGGCCAGTTTGCGAGAGGAGTGCGAGAGCGCGTTCGAGGGTTGATGGAACGCGCCGGTGGTTTGCGCGAACGCGAGCTGCGCCTCAAGGAATGGGAACTGAAACTCAAAGAGCGAGAAATCGACCTGAAAGCCCGCGAAGTTGACCTCGGCTTCCGCGAGCTCACTCTGCGGGAACGAGAGCTGGACTTAAAAGCAAAAGCGTTGGAGGCTGGGAAACTGAAATCGGCGGCACATTCCTTCCATGGAAAGAAGCTCTCAAAAACCTTCCATGGAGAAGCTCTCAAAAAAATGGAGATAATCAAAAAACAAGCGGAGAGAGCCAAAAAACGAGCGGCAAAAGCCAAAAATAAAGAACATGCAGTGGACGCCAAGTGGCCGGTGGAGGAAATCAAAAGACAAATTGAGAAGGGCAATTTGGCCAAGTTTATTTGGGGGATTGAAGAAGAATTAAGGAAGTAGCTGAGGAGGAGAGCCCCCAGGTTTTGGAGGAGAAGCATTAGCGTGTTTTCCGGAGTGTCCTGGTTTGGGGGGGATATTGGATCATTGTCCCCGTGTTGTTGCCTGCCGGGAAGCCTTTATTGAGGAACGCGCGGGGGTAAGGAACGTGGGTTGGTTCAAGGGTTTCCTTGGGCGGCGGCGTAGCCTTGCTGCATGTATTTTAGGTCGCGGCTGTTGGGTGCTTTGACGCCGAAGGTTTGGCCGTCGGACATTCGGAAGGTAGATTCTTCTAGCCAATGGTGGAGTTCGACGTGTCCGTCGGCGAAGGCGAGGCAATTTTTTTCGCCGTGGCGGATGGCGATGGGGTCCCACCAAGCGTCTGTGAAAGGGTAGGGGAGGAGCCATCCACCCCAGTTGGAACCGCCAACATCGGTTTCTTCTTCCAGGAAGACATATTTTGTCGAAGGGGTTTTGAGTTGGCTGAACTTGACGATGGCTTCGGGGTTATAGGGCGGCCCGTTCATGCTGCAGGGGATGGCGTAGCTTCTCCAGGCTTTGCCTTGATTGACTTTGTCGCTTTTGAGTGGCGAATGGCGGCGGTCGGAGAGGCAATGATAGACTTTGGGGTCTTCCAGGTAATCCCAAAGAAGTCCGTCTTTGAGGCCGCGAATGGCGTCTTCGACTGTTCCGTTGGCGCTTGCGGGGCGGCCGTCTTTTCTTTGTTTGCGTCCCACCCAGTCGCCTTTTTTCCGGCCGCGGTCGTGGGCGCCGACGATTTTGTCCTGGTTGTCATCGTAGTAGAGAATCCAAGCCAGGATGAGATTTTTCTCGTTGTTGCGGCAGAAGACTCCTTTGCCGGCTTCTTTGGCGCGGGAGAGTGCGGGCAGGAGCACTCCGGCAAGAATGGCGATGATGGCGATGACGACGAGCAGTTCGATAAGAGTGAAGGCTTGGCGCGGGGGTGTTTTCATCGGTTTCAGCAACGGCATTTCCGGGATTTTATTCGGCTGTCCAGAGGCGCCGCTTGCCGGCGGAGCGGTATTCTGCGGGGACGTCCCAATAATGGCCTTCGCGGATGACTTCTGCGTGTTTGCGGATGAGTTGCTCTTTGAGCGTTTTGAGGAGGGCGGGTTTTGCCGGCGCCAGATTTCGTTGTTGGCGCAGGTCGGTGTTCAAGTCGAAAAGTTGGAAGGCAACTGGTTGGCTGGCTTTGATGTGGGGCATGTCTTCCCGGATGAGGGGGTGGGTTTTGGGGCGTTGCGCGTCGTTGGAGTCGGCGATGAGGCTCCATTGGCCGACTCGGATTGCCAACGCCGGGTTGAGCCGGTAGAAGAACCAGTAGAGGGGTTGGTCGCGCTGGAATGTTTCGGGTTTTCCGGCGAGTAGGGGAAGGATGCTGACGCCGTCGATGGCGCGGTTTTGAGGCAGCTGGAGGCCGGCGATGTTGCAAACGGTCGGGAGGTAATCAATCCCACTGACGGGAACGGAGGATTCTGTTCCCGGCTTGATTTTGTCCGGCCAGCGGAAGATTCCGGGGACGCGATGGCCGCCTTCCCAGACAGCTGATTTCCGTCCTCGAAGGCCGGCTCGTGAGAAATCATTTAAGGGGCCGTTGTCTGAAGTCAGGAAGACAACGGTGTCTTCGGCAATGCTCGCTTGCTCCAAATGGGCGAGGAGCCGGCCGACGGCGCGGTCCGCATTTTCGATGTTGGCGTGGTAAGCCGCCTTTTTTCGGTTCAAGTTGGGATAAAGCTCCTGATATTTCTTGACCAATGCCGGCGGGGAAGCGATCGGGCTGTGGGGTTCGTGAAACCAAACACAGGCGAAGAACGGCTTGTTCGGCGATTCTGCGGCGATCCTTCTGAGCCATGAGATGGTTTCATCGACAACAATCTGGCAGGAATACCCTTCGAGTTTTCCGACTGGCACACCGTTTCGGATGAAGTTGACGGGGTTGAGATGTTTGGGTGCAGCGTTGTTGTCAGTGCCCAGGGAATAGTCGAAACCTTGATCGGCCGGGGAAGGTTGCTCGGATTGTAGCCGGGACAAGTGCCATTTTCCAAAGTGGCCTGTGCGATAGCCCGCCGCCTCCAGTAGTTCGGCGAGCGTTACTTCCTCGCGCCGAAGGTGCATCAGATGGTTTTCGGGAAGGTAGCTGTAAATGCCGGAACGGGCGGGAATTCTCCCAGTCAACAGACCGGCTCGAGACGGCGAGCAATTGGGCGCGGCGGAGTGGCAATCCGTGAAGCGTATCCCTTCAGCAGCGAGCTGGTCGATATGAGGCGTTTGGATTTGGCTGCCGTAACAGCCCAAATCCGTCCAGCCGGCGTCGTCGAGAAGGATCAGAAGAAAATTCGGTTTTTCTTTTGCGGCAACGGCGATACTGCAGAAAACCGCCAGAAGAACGCAAAATGTTCGGTTGAATAACATCGGCAATGGAGTGAGCTTAACCGATTGTCCGCGGAAAGCGAATGACAAAATCAGTTCAATCAAAATCGGTGAATTGGGAAAGACGGCACATTGCTGGGGAAGGGGAGCGGAAGGAGGATTTCAAGAGGGGATTTTGGCTTTTAGCTCTTTGACTTGGCGCTTTAGGTATTGGTTTTCCAGGCAGGCAAAGATGCGGCAGTTCAGCAAGATGGGATTGAACAGTTTGGGCATATAATCAATCGCGCCTTTTTCGATGCAGGTGGCGATGCTTTCGATTTTGTCCACTGCGGTGATCATGATGACGGGGATGCCGGCAAGTTTCGGATTGTCTTTGATGGCTTCGAGGGTTTGGTAGCCGTCGAGCACGGGCATTTGGATGTCGAGGAGGATCAGGTCAACGGGTTGTTCCTGCAGGATGTCGAGGGCTTCTTGTCCGTTTTCGCATTGCAGGATGTTGGTAAATCCAGCTTGGGCGAGGTGGCGCGTCATCAATACGCGCATCATTCGGGTGTCTTCAACGACGAGGATGATGCGTTTTTTGTATTCTTCGGGGAGTTCTCGGAGCATGTTAGTTTATCGTTGCCTCTAGGAGAGAGATGGCAGCTGTCTCGTCTTTGACGACTTTGGCGACTTGGGTTGAGTGGGGCGCCATTTCGATGGAGGAAGGCGCGATGGCGGCCTCTCTGGCAACCCGCCGAAATTGTTCGATCATATAGTCGAGGGCGGTTTTAGATTCCGTCTCTGTGGGTTCGATTAACATGGCGGCGTCGTATTCTTTGGCAAAGTGCACGCAACCGGCGCCGACTAGCGTGGGGGGGTGGATGCCGAAGTCAATCAATCGTTTGACAAAATCAAACGCGCTGGTGGTTAGCGAACCCCCGCTTAGCAAACATTCGTGCATGCAGAGTTGGCTGAAAATGGGCGGGAGAAGATCAGCGAGTTTGGCTTGCAGGTAATTGGCGTTCAATACGGCGTTTTCCGAAGCCAGCCTGAGTCCTCGCCCGCCTTGGGCAAGCAGGTAGCAGTAGGCGCGGAGCAGCACTTCGGTGTGTCCGTAGTGGGTTTTGATGCGCCCGATGGAGCTGGGGCGGTCGAAATTCGGCACTGGCTGTCCCCGGCGGGTTTGGATGACGGGCAGGGGGAGGTAGGGTTCGAGAAAGGATTTGACGCCCACAGGCCCGGCGCCTGGTCCACCGCCGCCGTGAGGTGTCGAAAGGGTTTTGTGCGTGTTGATGTGGATGACGTCGAATCCCATGTCGCCGGGGCGGACGATGCCCATCAGGGCGTTGAGGTTGGCGCCGTCGTAGTAAAGGAGGGAGCCGTTCTCGTGAATTTTCTTGGCGATGTCAACAATGTTTTTTTCAAACAACCCCAAGGTGGAGGGGTTGGTCAGCATGAGGGCGGCGACTCGGTTTGTGAGGGCTTTGTCCATTGCGTTGATGTCCATCAAGCCTTCAGAGGTGGTGGGGACGATTTGGCATTTGTAGCCGACCATGGCTGCGCTGGCGGGGTTGGTGCCGTGCGCTGAGTCGGGTGTCAGGATGAGGTTACGGCGTTCGCCTTTCTTTTCAAAGTGTTTTCGGATCATTAAAAGGCCAGTGAATTCTCCGTGGGCGCCAGCGGCCGGATGCAGCGTCACCGCGTCCATCCCGGTCAACTCCGCGATAAAGTCTTGAAGCTCGGCGAAGGCATTCCACACGCCTTGCAGGCTGGATGCAGGCTGCAGAGGATGCGCTTTGGCAAAGCCGTCGAGCTGGACGAGGGCGTCGTTGCGTTTGGGATTGTATTTCATCGTGCACGAGCCCAAGGGGTAGGGCCCGTTGTCCACACCGTAGGCATGGCGGCTGAGGTTTGTAAAGTGGCGGACAACCTCATGCTCGGAAAGTTCGGGCAAGTGCAAGGGGTCTTGCCGAACGGCCTCCGGCTCCAGCCAATGCGAGATGTCGATGTCTTTGAAGTCGGAGTCCACAATGCCTGCGCCGCTGACGCTCGGACGGCTGATGTCGAAAAGTCCTGGGATTAGCATGTTGAGGAGGGATTAGTTGAGCGATTGCAGCGCTTGAGCAAAGTGTTCGGCATACATATCCAATTCGGTTTTTGTTTTCAATTCCGTGACAGCAATCAAAAGCCGCTGCGCGTTTGAAGTCTCCCATTCGGAGCAATCAACGCCGCCAAATATCCGCTTTTTCAGCAGGCAGGCGAGAAGTTCCGAAACATCGCAAGGGAGTTCGAGCATAAACTCGTTAAAGAATGCCCCCGACTTGGCCCGGCGAACGCCCGGCAATTGGGCAAGCCGCGCCTCCAAATAATGCGCTTTGGCTACATTCAACTCGGCCACGCGCCGAAAGCCGAGCTCGCCGAGCGTGCTGAGATGGATGCTAACTTTGAGGGCAAGAAGGGCCTGGTTGGAGCAGATGTGGCTTGTCGCTTCATGGCGGGCGACATGCTGTTCCCGTTCTTCTTTCACCAAAGCAAAAGCCGGTTCTCCCTTCAAATCTTGGCAAATGCCGACGATTCTGCCGGGGAGGAAACTTTCGTGTTCCGGCCGAGTGGCCATGACGCCCAAATAGGGGCCGCCGGCATTGAGTTCGATCCCAAGCGGCTGCGCTTCGCAACAGACAATGTCCGCGCCTTCTTGTCCAGGAGTCCGGAGACAACCGGTGATCAAGGGGTTGATGCTGGCGATTGTCAATGCCGCTGCTGAACGTGCAAGCTGGCTGACTCCCGTAATTTTTTCAATAACGCCGTAGCGATTGGGCGATTGAATAATGATGCCCGCCGTTGGACATTCGACAAGCCGTTGCCGCGCGGTGTTCACATCGATTCTGCCGGTGTCCGATTCAGCGGGCAAAAAGAGGATCTCCACTTGCCGCCCCCGGAGATAGGTTTCGAGCACTTGGAGCGTTTGCGGCCAGAGGCTGGCTGCGACCAACAAGCGCTTCCGATGAGAGATGCGACACGCCATCCAAGCCGCCTCGGCAACAGCAGTCGCGCCGTCGTAAACCGAACAATTGACTGTAGGCTGCCCTAAAATCCTGCCCATCAGTTGCTGGAAATCATAGAGAGTGCGGAGAATTCCTTGGCTCATCTCCGGCTGATACGGTGTGTAGGCTGTCAAGAATTCGCCGCGCATCGCAAGGGCACGAACCGTTTCGGGAATGTAATGCTGGTAGGCGCCGCCGCCAAGATAGGAGCTATGCGTGGCTGTGGTGTCGTTTTGCCGAGCCAGCGATTCTAGCTTTTTCCTCAACGCCCATTCCGACAACGCATCGGGCAGATTGAGCGGGCGTTGCAGACGAATAGAAGGGTCGATAGGCTCGAAAAGATCGTCAATGGAATCGAGGCCGATTTCTTGAAGCATCGCAGATCGATCAGCCTCAGTATGGACATTATAACCAACTAAAACATCGGCACACATTCCATCTACAAAATAATCCTTCAAGAAAGAAGTAAAGGCTTTTTTGGAACCGGGTGGTAGTCTGCACCCTTCCGAAAACGGTGAAGACAGCGACAGCTCAGCCAACGAGACGGCAACGGACTCACCCCCTCCCAAAAGCCGAGACGATTGCCTGCGCGGCTCGACGAGAGGCTCCCGGCGGACCGAGCGCTGCCGCCACGCGTTCCAAAGCTGCCATGACTCGAACTCGGCCTTCCGGCGCCAGCAGTTGCTCGGCTGCTTGGGCGATGGCTTCCGGCGTCGCCGCCTTCTGGATGAGCTCTGGAAAAATCCTTTCATCGGCAAGAATGTTGGGCATGGCAATGTGCCGAACGTTCACAGCGCGTTTGGCGATTTGATAATCCAGCCACGGCAGTTTGTAAATCACGACAGTGGGGACTCTCAAATAGGCGCATTCGCGAGTGACGGCGCCCGAAGCGGCAATGGCGAGGGACGAACGTTTGAGAACGCCGGCAGCATTGCCGATTTGCCACCCAACGGTTGGCGGGAGCATCGCTTGAAAACGGCACATCAGGTTTGGATTCGGTGCCACAACGGTAGCTCGACATTTCTGCCGGCGGCGCAGTTGT
The DNA here is from genome assembly GCA_965214825.1 of uncultured Pedosphaera sp. Classification (GTDB taxonomy): domain Bacteria; phylum Verrucomicrobiota; class Verrucomicrobiia; order Limisphaerales; family AAA164-E04; genus UBA2970. The sequence goes on along the minus strand of OZ243981.1, from coordinate 2,583,072 downwards.
TCGAACGCTCTCAGCATGAGCGGTAAATGGCGTTCGATTTCCTGCGGCCGGCTTCCCGGAAGCAAGGCGATGTGGGGGAGATCACATGACAGCTCGGCGAAATTTCCGCGAGGCGGCGGCCGAAAGCCGGCGAACTGCGTTGCCATCGGATCACCGACATACTTCACGGGAAGGTTAGGAAAACGTTCGAGATACCAATCTTTTTCGAAGGGAAAAATGCTCACCACCAGATCAACCGCCGCCGCCAAAACCGCCGCCCGCCCTTCGCGCGAAGCCCAAACTTGGGGTGGAACATAATAAACAATTCGCGGTTTCCAATTGGCAAAAGTTTTCGACTGCCTGCTTGCCCAAAAACGAACTGCTTTGGCAAAGCGAAGATTGAACCCACCGTAATCGACAAGGATGATCCATTTCGGTTGCCGCCGTTTGGCTTCCGCCAAAACCCGGTTAAAGACTTTTTTGAAGTGGACGATTTTCCGCAGCGCTTCGAATACACCAAAGACCGTCGAGCCTGTCATGTCCTCTAAAAGTTCCACGCCCGCGCGCTTGAGCTTGGGACCGCCGATTCCGAAAAACTTCGGTATCAATTCGCCTGCGCTGATCTCCCGCCGGATTTCAAACACCAAATCCGCAGCCAAAACATCGCCGCTTGGTTCTCCCGCCAAGATCATAATGTCGCCTTGCCGCATTGCCGCTGAATCTTCCGAAACGTTTTGAATCGCGCCGGATAATCCCCCGGCGGGCAACGAAAATAACGCAGACAGCGCCTCGGTGTCATGTTCGTTTTCCGTCATCGACTGCGAGTTTCCCTTTTTCTTTATATCCCTCTGACAGAAGTCTGACAAAGGGCATGGCATTGGCAATGTGATAAATGAGACAAAGGAAGGGCATTTTTTTGCGAAGGGAGAATTGGTGCTGGAATCGCCGGCTTCATCGCAACAACATGTGGCTGTGTTTGTTGGCAATGTGCAGGGAAGGCGGGGGTGGTCTCATGCAGCGGCGATTGTTGTTTCGGCGGTGTTGTTGGCAGTGGTGCTGCGCCGGTTGAATGTGCCGGTTTTTGGGTCGGCAGTGCTGGAGACAAACTGGTTGGGGCTGCTGTTGGCTTTGGGGCTTTTCGGAGCGAGCCTTTTGTTTGCTGCGTGGCGTTGGCATTTGATGCTGCGTTTTGGGGGCAATGTGGTTCATCCAGGGGCAAGTGTGCGGGGCGTGATTATTGGGCATTGCGCGTATACATTTTTGTTTGGGGCGTTGGGTGGCGATGCAGTGAAGTCGGAGATTTACGCCCGTTGGTATCGGTTGAAGTTGGCGGAGGTGTTGGGAGCAGCGCCTTTGGATCGGTTGATGGCTTTGACGGGAGCGATTTTTTTTGGCTTGTTGATGGCTTTGGTGGGAGCGGTTTCAGACGGGTTCGAACCTTTGCGCCGGGAGCAGTTGCTGTTGCCGGCGGTTTGGATTGTGGGTGTGTTCGGGGTTGGGGTGTCGGCGGTATTGGCGGTTTCTCGGTGGCGGGGGACGCGGTTTCAGGCGTTGGAGCGTTTTCGAAGGGCTTTGCGGCAAGGCGGGGCAGGATTGTTGCAAGACCGGCAGACGTTTTTAAAGAGCGGTTTGGCAGCATTTGGAGTGCACGCTTGTTTAAGTTTCACTATGGTGGTTTGTTTGGCGTCGGTTTCCGATGCGGAGATTCCCTGGCTTTCGGTGTTGTGGTTGTTTCCGGTGATTTCGATGATTGCCGGTTTGCCGATCGGAGTGGGGGGAGCTGGTTGGCGGGAAGGGGCGGCGTTGGTTCTTTTGGGACTTTTCGGAATTCCGGCAGAGGACGCGGCGGCAGCGGCTCTGTTCACTTTGGCCATCAGCTTTGTTTGGTGCGCGGTTGGTTTTGTGTTATGGCGGCGCGGTGAATGGCGCTTGGCGCCGGCGGAGGGAGAGTCTTTGCCGCAAACAATTTCGGTGGTCATCCCGACGTGGAATGAAGCTAATTCGTTGGCGGAAACTGTGCGCTCGGTGAAATGTCTGCCGGAAGTTACGGAAATTCTGCTAGCGGACGGCGGCAGCGAGGACGGAACGCAGGCGATTGCCGGCGCTTTGGGTTGCCGGGTTTTTCAAACGGCAAAAGGGCGGGGAACGCAAATGCGGGAGGCGGCGCGGCACGCTTCGGGCGATGTGGTCTTGTTCCTGCATGCGGATACGGTGATGCCGAAGAATGGCGGCCGACTTTTATTAAATGTGTTTCGGGATCGACGAGTGGTTGGCGGCGGGTTTTGGAAGGTATTTGATCGGCCAAGCCTCTGGATGCGGGGATCGCGATTGCGTTGTTTGATTCGCTTGTATCCGGGCGGCCGCGTGATGGGCGACCAAGCGACGTTTGCCCGTAGAACAGCGTTGGAAGCAGTTGGCGGCGTGCCGGACCTTCCGTTAATGGAAGAGTTTGAACTATGCCGCCGGTTGAATCAAATCGGGCGATTAGCGTTGGCTGACGGAACAGTTGTTACCTCGGCACGAAAGTTTCACAGGCTAGGTGCGCTGAAAACGTATTGGATGATGTGGCAGGTGATGGCTCGCTATTACTTGGGCGCCCCGGTTCGGGAGTTAGCGGAGATGTATTCGAAGGAGTAAAGCGACTTCTGGAGACGGTATGGAAAAAGTAACCATTGAAAAAATTCGTTCTTTCAAAGGCAAAGAACGTCTGCCGATCTTGACGGCGTACGACTATCCAATGGCCAAACTCTTAGACGAGCTTGAAATGCCGATAGTATTGGTGGGAGACTCCTTGGGCATGGTTGTGCTGGGGCATCCAGACACGACGCAAGTAACGATGGAAGACATGGAGCATCATATAAAAGCAGTGGCTCGCGCAAAATCGGCGGCTCTTATCGTTGCCGATTTACCATATAAAAGTTGCGAAACCACCGAAACCGCCGTGGCTAACAGCCTGCGGTTAATGGCCGCCGGTGCTGATGCCGTCAAAGCAGAAGGAGTATTGACTATCAAAGCTCAAGTCAAAGCAATCATCGACGCCGGTATCCCCTTCATGGGACATATCGGTATGTTGCCGCAGCACATCAAAGAAGAAGGCCGCTACCGAATAAAAGGCAAGACGTCGGAAGAAAAAGAACAACTTATTCAAGAAGCGGTTCTGCTCGATAACTTGGGCGCTTTTGCTATAGTGCTAGAATTAGTGCAACCTTCCGTCGCTGCAACTGTTACTAGACAAGTGCAAAGCCTGACAATCGGCATCGGATCGGGAACAGAGTGTGACGGGCAGATTTTAGTGAGCCACGATTTAGTGGGTGGGTTCCCCTGGTTCACACCTCGATTTGTAAAACCGCAGTTGAATGTCGCGCGGCTCATCAAAGAAGCCATTCAGCGGTGGCGCCAAGAAGTATGTGCATCCGTGACCGTAGAACGTTCCGAAAAGGTGCAGTTGACACATATCAATCGTTCCAGCCATGCAGCTATGGTCGATATATCGCAGAAACCTGTTTTCCGCCGCACAGCGATTGCCGGTGGTGCCGTCTTCCTGCGGCCTGAAACTATTCAACTCATCGAATCGGACGAGATCGCAAAAGGCAACGTGTTGACTACTGCGCAATTGGCCGGTATCCTAGCTGCCAAGAAAACCGGAGAGATTATTCCACTAGCCCACATGCTTTCGCTGACTCATGCTGAAGTAACATTCGAGATACCCCAAGCGCATGATCGGATTTTAATATCCGCTTCCGCACGAATCACTTCGCAAACAGGCGTTGAGATGGAGGCCTTGACAGCGGTCAGCATTGCGGCCTTGACGATCTATGATATGTGTAAAGCGGTTGACAAAGACATATGGATTGGAGAGATCCGATTGATTTCCAAAGAAAAAAAAGCGGCGGATTGATCAGTTTTCTCTTTTACAACATTCGAAGAGGTTTCTATAATTTTTCAATGCAAATCAATACAGGAATTATTACGATATCCGATCGAGCGGCACAGGGGTTATATGATGATTTAGGCGGTCCTGCCGTGAAGGTGGCGGTTGCAGAATATGGTTGGACAGTGAACGGTGATGCACTGGTTGCGGATGAAAAACGTGCAATTCAACGAGCGGTCAAAGAAATGATTTGCCAAGGAAACAACCTTGTGTTGACGACCGGAGGCACAGGCGTCGCGCTCCGCGATATTACACCGGAAGCCGTCCGTGAAATTGCCGCACGCGAGTTGCCCGGCTTTGGTGAAGTGATGCGAATGGAATCCATGAAGATCACGCCGAACGGTATCCTTTCTCGAAGCCTCGCTGCGGCAGTGGACAAAGCGCTTGTTATTTGCCTGCCCGGTAAACCCAAAGGGGCGGTTGAATGTCTGCGTTTTGTTGCCGGAGCGATCCCGCACTGCGTCGAAATTCTTCAAGAAGTTCCCACAAGTTGTTAGGCGTTTGATATTCGTGCCGCCGCCAAAAATAACATTGGCTGATACATTCACTTGACATCGGCATTCAGTTATTAAAAATCCCGCGCTTATGGCTGATTCTATAGACAGTGAATTGATGGAAAAACTCGTCTCTGTATGCAAACGCCGGGGATTTATCTTTCAATCTTCGGATATCTATGGCGGGATCAACGGCTTTTGGGATTACGGTCCTCTCGGCGCTGAATTGAAAAGAAATGTAAAAAATTGCTGGTGGCACAGTATGACCTGCGAACGCGAGGATGTAGTCGGGCTGGATGCCAGCATTATTCTGCATCCAAAAGTCTGGGAAGCCAGCGGACATGCTGATACTTTCAGCGACCCGATGATCGATTGCAAAAAATGTAAAGGTCGATTCCGAGCCGATCAACTTGATACCACTAATTGCCTTGAACAACCCAGCAAAACAGTTGCAGACTGCAAAGCGGAAAAAACGGAACCGCGTGCTTTCAATCTCATGTTCAAAACTTGGGTTGGCCCGGTTGAATCTGAAGAAAATACAGCTTGGTTGCGGCCGGAAACCGCTCAAGCGATTTTTTCTCAATTCAAAAATATTCTGGATGTTTCCCGCCAAAAAATTCCCTTTGGAATCTGCCAAATTGGCAAGGCCTTTCGCAACGAAATCAATCCGAGAAATTATACTTTTCGATCGCGCGAATTTGAACAAATGGAACTCGAATACTTCATCAAACCCGATGAAATTGCTCAAACTGAAAACGGTGTCTCGTCAGAAGATGCCAGCATTGAGACTCCGTTGCCCCATTGGGGTTGGAAACAGTGGCATCAGTATTGGATACAACAACGTTTACGCTGGTATGAGAATATTGGTTTGCCTTCTGATTCTCTGGAATTATATTGGCAAACCGACGAGGAGTTGGCGCATTACGCGCGGGCAACTGTGGACATTATGTTCCGGTTTCCTTTTGGATTGCATGAACTGGAGGGAATTGCCGCGCGAGGTGATTACGACTTGCGCAAACACCAAGAACACAGCGGGAAATCTCTCGAGTATTTCGACGCCGACGCCAAGGCCAAATACCTGCCGCATGTCATCGAACCAAGCGCCGGAGTGGACCGCTTAGTTCTGGCGTTATTATGCAATGCCTACAGCGAAGAGATGATTCCCAATGCCAAAGGTGAGTTGGAGAAGCGTGTCGTCATGAAATTTCATGCTCGAATCGCCCCTGTCAAAGTTGGCGTGTTTCCATTGCAAAAAAATAAACCTGCGTTGGCAGCCAAAGCAAGAGAAATATATAATTTAATCAAGACTCGATTTGCTGCCTTATACGACGAAACCGGTTCGATTGGAAAACGCTACGCCCGACAAGATGAAGCCGGAACACCGTATTGTGTTACAGTGGATTTCGACACTATCGGTGACGGAAACTCTGTAGAAACAAAAGATACTGTTACCCTGCGGGATCGGGACACCACAAAACAAATTCGAGTGGCCGTCAATGATCTCCCCTCTCTATTGGAAGAGAGACTCACTTGAAACTTTTGCGAGCCTTATAGTAAAAATGCGGAGAGCACAAGCAGTATAAATTTTGGACAAATCGGGTCTATAATCTTATTGTCTGATTTGGTCGGGAGCGATGGCGGATGCAATGGCGGTTTTTTGCAAGCTACTGAGGGTGGCGATGCCGTTTCTGGCCAGGCTAAGCATTTGTTCGAGCGTTTGGGCGTTGAAGGTTGTTTTTTCGCCTGTGCCTTGGAGTTCCACATACTCCTGTTCCGAGGTCATAACGACATTGAGGTCGACTTCGGCGGCGGCGTCTTCCTGATAGCAGAGGTCGAGAAGCGGAAGGTTGTTGACGATACCAACGCTGACAGCGGCGACGGATTTGACGATGGGTGATTTTTCGAGTTGGCCTTTTTGGAGCAAGTGATCGATGGCGAGGGAAAGGGCGACGAAGCTGCCGGTAATGGCGGCGGTTCGGGTGCCGCCGTCGGCTTGAAGTACGTCGCAGTCGATCCAGATGGTTCGGGTGTCGATGGCTTCGAGATTGACGGCGGCTCGCATGGAGCGGCCGATGAACCGCTGGATTTCCTGCGACCGCCCGTCGATCTTGCCTCGGGAGCTGTCTCGTGTTTTGCGGCTGAGGGTGGAGTAGGGGAGCATTGCGTATTCTGCGGTGATCCATCCGCTGCTGATGTTCTGCTCTTTTATCCAACGCGGCACTCGGTCTTCGACGGTGGCCGCGCAGAGGACGCGCGTGGCGCCCCATTCGATCAAAGTGGAGCCGGTGGCGTGGGGGGCGATGTGGTTTTGAAAGGCAATCGGGCGCAATTCGCCGCGTTGGCGTCGGTCCACGCGGATGAATGGGGGCGGTGTTTCTGTGATTTCGGCTTCGTCGTTCATTCTTTTGGGGCGGCATCATAAGGAAAGAAACGCGGAGTGCAATGAGAACTGAAAGGAAATTTTTGATTTCTTGCCGGCAAAGGCGCCGGAGAGGACGGTTTGACGAAGAGAATGTCCGGGCTTGAAAATCAATCGAGTAGGCATATAATCCGCGTCATGTCCAAACATATTTATCTCTCAGCTTTGTTGCTGCCCTGGTTCGCGATTTCAGGGATGACCCATGAAAGGCCGAACATTCTTTGGCTCTCGGCGGAAGACATCAGCCCGCATCTCAGATGTTTCGGTGATCCGCACGCCATCACACCGCATTTGGATCAGCTGGCTGCTGAAGGGGTACGTTACACGCGGGCTTTCACCACGGCGGGCGTATGCGCTCCTTGCCGGAGTGGGATCATCACTGGGATGTATCAAACTACCTTGGGCACGCAGCATATGCGTTGCCGGGTGAAGCTGCCGCCATTTATTAAACCTTTTCCTGTTTACCTGCGAGAAGCCGGCTATTATTGCTCGAACAACTCGAAGGAAGATTATCAGTTCGAAACGCCCGCAGAGACTTGGGATGATTCCAGCAAACGCGCTCATTGGCGGGGGCGGCCGAAGGAGAATCAACCTTTTTTCGCCGTCTTCAACTTCACGGGCTGCCATGAGAGCGGCATTGCCTCCGATAGCAAATATCGCGCGGTAACGGCTTCACTCGCGCCGGAGCAGCGGCAAAACGCCGACCGCTTGACTACCTTCCCGCCTTATTATCAAGACACGCCGACTGCACGAGAGGATTGGAAGCGGAATTATGAGTTGATTACGGCGATGGACGCCTGGGCGGGCGGGTTGATCCGGCAGTTAAAAGAAGATGGACTTTACGAGAACACGATTATCTTTTTCTGGTCTGACCACGGCGTAGGTTTGCCGCGAGCCAAACGTTGGCTCTATGATTCAGGAACCCGTATTCCGTTGATTGTCCGCATCCCGGAAAAACGGCGTGTGGCAGGGCAAGGCGTGCCGAGTTCTCAATTGAAACGATTGATCAGTTCAATCGACTTCGGCCCGACAGTGCTCCGCCTGGCCGGAATCGAAATTCCCAAACACGTTCAAGGGCGGCCATTTCTCGGTGCGAATCTGCCACCCGCCCGCCAGTTCGTTTACGGAGCGCGAGACCGGATGGACGAACGTTACGATATCATCCGAATGGTTCGAGATCGGCGATATAAATACATCCGAAATTATGAACCCTTAAAAACCTTCTACCAATATATGAACACATCGGAGAAAGGGGCCACTATGAAAGAACTTCGACAACACCATGAGGCAGGGACGCTTCGGCAATCTGCCGAACGTTTCTTCTCGCCGACAAAACCTGCGGAAGAGTTATACGACACGACTGCTGATCCACATGAAATGAACAACCTGGCCGCTGATCCTCGGCACGCCGATCAACTGTTGGCAATGCGAAAAGCACATTTGACATGGGTCAAAGAAACGCGAGACCTCGGCCTAATTGCGGAACCACTTCTAGTAGACTGGGAAAAGAAAATTGGCCACCGCTACGGGATTCTGCGAAAGGCCGGCAGAGAAGAACTTTCCCGGCGTGTGGCTCGCGCGGCAGCTTTAGCTTCTAGTGGCAAGCAGGGATTGGCAGCGTTGATTGCCTTTCTCGACGACGCAAGTGCAGCCGTGCGCTACTGGGGAGCTGTAGGAATTGCCAACAACATCGGTCAAGCGGCCGCCGCTGCAGAACCGGCCCTATCGCGCGCCCTCCGCGACCCCGTTCCCGTTGTCCGAACGGCAGCCGCCCATGCGCTTTGCCGGCTCGGCAAACCCGTCGACGCATTGCCCGTGCTGACCTCCGTCCTAGCCAACGGCGAACAATGGGAACGCCTGCACGCAGCCATCGTTCTAGATGAAATCGACGAGCAAGCCCGGCCTGTAATCGACGCCCTGCGAAAAGCGCGGCAACCGCGCAAAGAACTTTACGCCGGCGGCAAATATACCGTCCGAGTCGTCAATCGCGCATTAAATCAACTCGAAGGCACCAACCACGCTGTGCAATAAAATCTTTCTGCTCAAGAAGATTTATAGAAGACGCTAATTATACAACTTCATCGCTATGAATATATCACGCAGGGAATTTTTATCTCATTGTTCTCTAATTGCCGGTGGGTCGGCGATGCTTCCCTCTACCTTGTTGAGCAGAGCGTCAAGGGAAAAGAAAAAGACAGTAGCCTTTTTGGGCACTGAGGTGCGAACGCATTCCCACGCACAGCATTTTCTGGATCGAATGACTTTGGGCTATGGGTGGAAAGGGCAATGGGTCAATCCGCGAGTCAAGGTGACTTCAGTTTTCATCGATCAATTTCCTGAAGGCGATTTGGGACGGGAGCGGATCGCGCGGTATCAGTTGAATCTTTGTTCGAGCATTGAAGAAGCGCTCACCTTGGGAACGGACAAACTCGCTGTGGACGGGGTTGTTATTATTGCAGAACATGGAAAGTACCCTGACAATGAAAAAGGACAGAAATTATATCCTCGCTACCGATGGTTTAAAGAAGTCGTCAAGGTTTTTGAAGCGAGCGGTCGTTCGGTTCCGGTGTTCAATGACAAACATCTCTCGACAGACTGGGACGAATGTGTCGAGATGGTGGCTGACTCCAAACGTCTCGGTTTTCCGTTTTTTGCCGGCTCTTCGTTGCCAGTGACGCGACGCCTACCGGCCATCGATATGCCGCACAATGCCCCGTTGCGTGAAAGTGTTTGCGTGGCATATGGTGGCGTGGATAGCTATGATATTCACGCTCTGGAAACGGCACAGTGTATGTCGGAACGCCGGCGAGGCGGCGAAACGGGTATCCGTAGCGTTCATGCTGTTCAGGGAGAAAAAATGTGGCGAATACTAATAGAACCCAATCGGGGAACCACGCGCCAATTGATTATGGCGGCGTTGACACGCAGTCATAATCTTCCCGTGAAAGACGGTTATTATACTGATCGCATTACTATTGAATGGGCCCGTAAAACATTTCCCGATGTTACCGCTTACTTCATCGAACATCGTGACGGCTTTCGGACTACTATGTTTCTCCTTGGCATTCGGGATTTTAACTATGCCGGAATGCGGGCAGATAATGGAGAGATTATCTCCACTCAAATGTATTTGCCCATGCCGACGCACGGTTCCACTACGGCGGATTTTTTTCATCCTTTGGTCAGACATATTGAGAACATGGTAATCTCTGGAAAAACGCCTTATCCAATCGAACGAACTTTGCTCACTTCCGGTATGGTTATTGCTGGCGTTGAATCGCTTTTTCAAGGACAGGTAGAAATCGAAACACCCCAAATGGCTGTTCAGTATTCCGTCGGGCCGGAGTCTACTTTTTGGCGCGATTGAGTTTTTGCAGATGGAGAGAGTGCATCCGTGGAGGTTCATTCGAGGGGGGCGGTTCTTTTTATTTCGCGGGTGTTTAGTGGCAAGGGGATTTGTTCAGCGATTCCATTTGGCCAACGGATATGGATGCTTGCGGGGGGGGGTGTGCTGCCAAGGATGAGGGCACTGGTGTTTTGGGACCAGTAGCCGTTGCCCGACCGAATTTCGTGAATGGGGCCATGTCGGTTGCCAGCGAAGTTGAGCCGCACTTGAGCGCCGATGGCTGCTCGGTTGTTCGGGGTGCCTTTGAGTTGGATGCGGAGGCCGGAGCGTTTGGTTTGATTGCGATAGAGGCGGGTGGGGCCGTTGTTCTGTGCTGCGGCGAAGTCGAGCCGGCCGTCGTGGTCATAGTCGCAGAGGGCTAATCCGCGCCCTTGGCCGTGGGCAGATAGGCCGCTGGTTTTGGGAGGGACGACTTGGAAGTTGCCGTCGCCTTGGCCGAGCAAGAGGAGTATCCCGCCGGCGTCTTGCCGGCTGTCCGGTGTGGCAAGAGCCCATGTATTTTGTGTCAGGACAATGTCGATATGGCCGTCGCTGTTTATGTCTCCGGTGTCGAGGCCGAACACGGGAGCGAATTGTGCTTCGATGGGGAGCGATCGGGTTTCGAAGGCATCGCCGCGGTTGAGGAAGATTATCGAATCTAGGATGGTGGCTTCGATCAATTGCATGGGTGGGAAATCGGCTGCAAATATGTCGGAGATTTGCGCTTTGCCGAAGGCTGTGTAACTGCGGTATCGATCGAGCAATGAAGGGAATGCGGCGCCGAGCGTTGCCCAGTCTCGCTTTGGGAACCAGGCGCCAAGTTTGGGATCGCGGTAGGCCTCCAACAGCCGTGTTTCTGTTGTGTTGCGGCTTTCAAAATACAATCGACGGCGAAGGCGTGCTGTCTTTTCCCTGGGAGCGTTTTTCTGGATGGGGAGGTGGTTTCCGCTGATGTTGCGTCCCCAGTTTCCGGCGACGAGGTCAAGCCGGCCGTCTGCGTCAAAGTCTCCGGCGCTGATGCTGTTCCACCAGCCGACTAAATCATCGAGATGGGAGGGCGGGGATATTTGTTCGTTTTCGTGGTGGCGAATGGGCGGATTCCAAGGTTGAAACTTTCCGCCGTGATTGCGAAAGAAGCGAATGGGCATCCAATCGCCTGCCAGGACTAAATCGGGTGCAGCGTCGGCGTTGAGGTCAGTAAAAATAGCGCTGCGGATCATTCCCAATTTCGAGAAGGGTTGCGAGGCCTCGGCGTCGGGGACCAGCCGGCCGGCTTGGTTGAGGAGCAAGTGGGAAGAGGGCGAGGTGGGGTAGTGTCCGGCTTTGTGGCTGCTGCCGACGAAGAGGTCGAGATCGCCGTCATTGTCCACATCGGCCATAGCTAGGGGGCCGCAGCTTTCGTCGGAGCGCAGCAAGTTCCGGAGGACAGTTCCATCGCGGACTGAGAATTGTTTCAGGGCGGTGGCGTTGGGGCGGGCGTCTTCGTAGTTTGTTTCTCCGATGAGCAGGACGGTGTCTTGATCGTTTGGTTTCCAGCCCAGAATGGTTCCGTGGTCTCGCGGGAGGGCGGTAGCGAAGGCTTGGGCGCGTTGGCGGACGAATTTGCCTTGGCGGTTGTTGCGGAAGACGCCGAGTTTGCCGCCGCGTCCCGCCCCGATGATGAGGTCTTCCCAACCGTCTTCGTTGAAGTCGAACCAAGTCACTCCCGGCCCCGGTTCGCTCAGTTTTCGCGGCAGAAGGCTTTGCTGGAGGTAGTCGTTGTAGGGCGAGTCGGTGTGCTGGTGGTTGAGGTCGGCTGTGGCGTCTCGGAACATGGCGGAAGGGGATTGGACTGGCGGTGGGGCAGACGGTGGCGGGGAATCGGGTTCGATGATTTCGTAGAGGTGGTTGGCGCGAACGTTTTTGATTGTTGTTTCGCGCCCGCTTCGCCAACGGATATGGACGGTGGCGTTTGTCTCCGGGTTTGCGGCGAAGACTCGGCTTGGTTCGTCGCTGGAAAGATAGCGCCCGCCGATGACCAGTTCTTGCATTTGCTTCGGCAGATAGGCGGCGGCAACGGTGATTCTAGCGCCGATGCCTTGGGTGTTGGGCGGCAAGCCTTTGAGCCGGACGCGGAGGCGAGGATTCGGGGAGCGGTTGCGCAGGAGCAAAGGGGCGGCGTTGAGGCAGTTGATAACCAGGTCTTGATCGCCGTCGTTGTCCAAGTCGGCCAACGCCATGCCGTGGCTGATTTGAGTGGAGTCGAAGCCCCAATCGGCGCTGGCATCGGCAAAAGTCAAATCGCCGCGATTGCGGAAGGCGGCGTTTGGCGTGTGCAAGCGGGGGAAGCGTTGCCGGAGTTTGAGCCGGGCGATTCCGGAAAGGGAGCGTTGCCGGATTAGCGTGTCGATTTCGCGGGAGACATCGGCGTTCTGCGCATCGCGCCAATGGCCGGTGGTGATTAGAAGGTCTTCGTATCCGTCCAAGTCCACATCCAGAAATGCCGGACACCATGACCAGTCGGAGGCGTCGAGTCCGCTCAAGCGGGCGATTTCCGCATAGTGGCCGTTGCCGCGGTTGAGCAACAAGGTATTGCGCGGGGATTGGGGGCGCTTGCCCTGTGAGTCGCGGTATTGGGCAAAGGCCGTTCCTTCCATGATTTGCACCTGCCGGGCAGCATGTTCTCGGCTCAACATGTCCGCCACGAAGATGTCGTCCCGTCCGTCCCGATTGATGTCTGCCACGTCAACGCCCATCGAGAACAAACTGGTCTGTTGGATTGCCGATTCCAGGATGGGGCGGAAGCATCCCTTGCCGTCGTTGATCCAAATCCGGTCGGGAGATTGGAAGTCGTTGCACACATACAAGTCCGGCCAAAAGTCGCCATTGAGGTCGCGCAAGATGGCGGAGAGACCCCAATCGTAAGGCGGAGGTGCAGGTTGGCCTTGGTGGTTCAAGAAGGCATTGCTGTTCCATGCGACCGGCGCAAAACTTCCCTTGCCGTTGTTTCGGAAGAGCCGGTCTGCCTGACCATTTTCCAAAATGCCGTTTTTCTGATCGAAGGAGAATCGGTTAATCAAATCGGGCGAAGCGGCCGGGCGGCCGTTGTAAGCGACCAGTTCATAAATGCCTTTGTTGATTCGGATGTCGAACTGCGCGTCCGGCGTGTCCCGCATGGTGGCATTGCGATAATTGACGACATAGAGGTCGAGCCAGCCGTTGCCGTCAACATCTGCCAGGCTCATTGAAGTGCTGCCCAGCGTGTTGGACAATCCCGATGCTTCGGTGTATTCCCGGAAGACGCCGTTCCCGTTGTTGAGAAAAAGCCGTGTTCCCCGGCGAATGCCGTTGACGAGTAAGTCCGAATCGCCGTCGCCATCAATGTCCGCAAACGCCGCGCCTGTGGAGGGCTGGTCGGCGCAGGCCGTCCCCGACGCCATTGTGATGTCTTCAAATTGCCAGTCGTCGAGATTCCGATATAACGCGTTGCGGCTTTCCAAACCGCAGAAGTAAAGGTCGCAAAGGTCGTCGCCATCGACATCGGCAGCAGCTACGCCCGAACCGTTCAGATAAATCTGGTTGGTGATTGAAGTGGAATCCCGAAGACGATTGCGAAAATGAATCCCGGCGGCTGTCGCCGGCATCTCAGCGAATCCATCCCTTTCTCCCGCTGCCGCTGCCAACTGCGCCCGGCGATGCCCCGCGCCTTCTTCCCATTCCAGGGCTATCGCCGCGAGGGGGAGAAGAGCGGCAAGAAGGCATACCCAGGGAATGGCCGTTGGTTGGCGGGTGAGCGCCGCTCTCGCTGCGGTCTTTCCCCTCATGGCAGGATGATTTCTCGGAGGATGAGGCTTTTGTTGATGGGGATGTTTTTGGTGTGGCGTTGGCGTTTGCCGGAAGGCCAAAGCACTTCAACGGAATCGACTTTGGCGGCGTCACCAAGGCCGAAGTAGAGGGGGAGGGCACTTTGGGAGAGATAGCCGGATTTGCCGTCGTGGTATTGTGTGGAGATTTTGCCACCAGCGGAGACTTTGACGGTAGCGCCGAGGCCGTCCCGGTTGGAGGTGGTGCCGATGAGTTTGATTTTGAGAAAGCGCACGGGCTGTTTTTCTGTCAGGTTGCTGAGAAGGATTTGCGGGTGGTCGTTGAATTCGTTGGTAACAATGTCCAAATCGCCGTCGTTGTCGAGGTCGGTGATGGCTGAAGAGCGGGTGCTAAGAGTGCCGAGCACGGCTTTCTTGCCGGTTTGTCCCCGGCACTCGGGATGGTTTTTGTGAGCGCCGCTGCAATCCAGCGTGAACCACACTTGTTCGGTTCTTCCGTCACTTCGAGGTTCAATGCCGAGCAGAAATTCGGCGTCGAAAAAGCGCTTGCCGGCGTCGTTGAGCAGGACGGAATTGATGCCATATCGGAAGGGGTAGCCCATGCCGGCGGCCACGAAAATGTCTTCCCAGCCGTCGCTGTTCAAGTCGCCTGTGCTCAATCCCCAAGGCCAGTAAGTCTCCGTGTTGATGGCGTCCGAAACTTCAGTCCATCGGCCCCCGCCTTCGTTTCGATAGAAGGCATTGCCGAAGATGTTGTTGCCGGCGCCTTGCAGGTAGGTTTCAGTCCACTGAATCGAGCACCAGGCTTCGCTTTTGGCTTTTTCCTTCGGCAAACCGAACCGCAGCGCTTCCATTGTTTGGCCTTGGGTCATGTCGGAGTGCATGTCGGTGACGTAAAGGTCCAAGCGTCCGTCCCGGTTGTAGTCGAAGAATTTGATGCCCATGGCGCCCCAGGGCGTTTTGGGGAAGCAGGCGGTAGTTTTGTCGATGAAGCGCTTGCCGCTCTGGTTTTCGTAGTAGTGATCGTCGCCCTGCATGTTAACGAGGTAAAGGTCGGGGTAACCGTCCACATTGAAATCAGTGAACGCGCAATCGCCGCTCCAGCTGTTGTCCTGAAAACCGAGTTCGGCGGAAACATCGCGGAAGCGTTTGCCGCCGAGATTTTGATACAACCGGCTTGTCTCGGCTCTTTCGGGAAAGAGGTGGCCAGAGAAAGCGTCAGGCAAGGCGCGATAAAACCCGCCGCGCCCTTGTTCGTTCGAGGTGTAACGGCCGACATTGACCACGCAAATATCCAGCCAGCCATCCCGGTTGTAATCCAAAAACGCCGCGCCGGAAGAATGTCCGACATAACCAGCGCCCGCAGATTGTGTGATGTCCCGAAACTGCCCCTTTCCAAGGTTCTCGAACAGGCGATTGCTACTGCGAACCGCAGTAACCAACAGGTCGGGATCGCCGTCGTTGTCGATGTCTCCGAAGGCGGCGCTCACCGCGATTTGATCGGGCAATCCCACCCCGGCTTTGGCCGTTATATCTTCGAATTGGCCGTTTCCCAAGTTGCGCCAAAGCTGGTTGCTTCCCAATTGCGTCGTGAAGTAGCAGTCGATAAACCCGTCCCCGTCCACATCAGCCAGCGTGAGGCCGTTGCCGTGATCGTAATGAGCGGCTTTATAGCTGATGCCAGCGTCCTCAACAATGCGATGGCGAAAAGTGATTTTGCTTTCGAGGAGGCGGTCTGCAAACTGGAAATGATAAAACGTCCGAATGTTTTGTGCCTGACGGCGCTGCGTCTCGCCGCGAGCCTGCAATTGTTTCACGGCGAAAATGTGTTCGGGAGAACTGCCGAGGCCGTCAACCGCTGCGGGCCACACAATTCCGCAGGCCAGGCAAACGGCAAAGCGCGGGGATGCGGTGCTGGGAATCATATCTATAAGTTGAAATTTAGTCACCCGGACAATTCGCGCCATCCGGCCAAGTCTTCCTCAGCCGCGGGTTGGGAAATCATTTTCAATAATTTGTCCCGGAAGGAAAAGGCTTTTATTCGGGCATCGGAGATAACAGCCGGATTGGAATAGCAAAAAAGACCGGATTGGAGCATCCGGTCTTTTGCTGGTTGGATCGTCTTGTGGCTATTGGACGCGAATGAATTTATTGCCTTCGCCAATGCGCACTGAGGTGCTGGGCGGTGCGGCGTCAGCAATCGGCGTGTATTCGCCGTCCACCGTGTTGGATTCCAGCAAGGCGGCGCCGTTCCATTCAATCACGAGATTGCCGTCCTGAACGGTGAAACCGGTGATGGCTGCCGAGCTGGGAGGCGGCATCGGCGTGTAAGGTGTTGAGCCGCCGGTAATCAGCGCGTTGTCAAAGAAGCCCGAAGTTTGGTTGCCTCGCACTTCTCCGGTTTCCGGATGGTTGGGGCCGACATCATCGGCATATGCGCCAACACCGAAGGACAAGTTTGCCGAAAACGGGAAATCGACTTCGACGCCGAAGACATCGTCCAAAAACAGTTTCACGGTGGAACCGTTTGAGATCATCTTCATCCGGTGATTGCGGCGGTTGTCGAAAGAGCCGCCGTCGAAGGCGGGGATGTTGATGCCATCGCCGGTTTGTTCGTTGTCGTCATCGCTGGGAACACGGTTGTAGCGCCAGCCGAAGTTGCGAGCGTCGTGCGTGGTGTGATCCACAAAGAAGACGTAGTTGTCTTCGCTTCGCACCCAAATGCCCGTGCGGCTTTCTGAACTGACGCCGGCAGACAGAACGAAGTCCACCATCTTGCGGTCGATTTCAAAAGTCAACGGCTCGGCGGCGGAGGCGGAAAAAGTCTCCTTGGTGAAGAGCGCTAATCCGGGCCAAGCGGGGGATTCGACTTCTACATGAATGAGCAATTGGCCATCCATGATGGAAACTGCGGAATCGGGCGCCGGCTTGGCCAGGCCGCTGTTGTTGAACGAAAAACTATCTTCGCGCCATTTTTCGGAGTTATATGAAGTTCCCGAAAAGTCATCTTCAAAGAGGTTTTTCGGCACGGAAACAATCTCGATGCTGAGAGGATCGCCGACGCAAACATCCGCGCTGCTGTTCAGTGTGAAGGAGGCGGCGCCGAGGCCGGTGGGGTGAACACGGACGGTTTGGGAGTTGGAGGCCCCGGCGGCGAAGTGGAGCGTCAGCGTTCCCTCGGTTCCGCCAACGGGGACAGCGACCTTCGGATTGCTGCTCGCAACTGTCACGGACACATCCGTTGTGTCGTTCACGAGGCGGGGCACGGTTACGGTGATTTCCTGTGTTTCCGCCAAGGTGAGGAGCACGCTGGAGACGTCGGTCTGGATGCAGGGCAGCACGTTGGCGATCTTCGCATTGTCGAAGTGGGCGGTGATATCGTCGTCCACAGTTTGGGCGTAGGCACCGATTTCAAAGTGGATGCCTGTGCTGACTTCAAACGGAAATTTGCCACCGGAAACGCCGTTAAGGAACACTTCCACTGTGCTGCTGTCAGCGACCAATTTCATCTTGTATTGGCTCCATTCGTCCATTTCCGCAAAGGCTGAAATTGCTGTGCCGCCGCCGGTGGCGGAACCGGGGTTGACATTCACCCGCCAACTGGTGGCTTCATTTTCGACGAGCTGCGAAAAGAACACATAACGGGAGCGATCTGCATTGGCGATGAAAACGCCGGCTCGTCCGTTGTTGAATGGATCGATTTTGACGCGGTCAACTTCAAAAACGAGGTTGAGGTCTTCCGTAGCCAAATAATTGTTGACGGTTTTTAACGAAGCGCCGCCCCAACTGCCCGCGTCCAGGTAACCACTGATTTCCAATTCGCCGCCGGTTTGTTCCACGTCAAACGCGGCCTCGCCATTGCCAAAGCCCTCATTGCTCACTTGCCATTTGGAATTGTCGATGGAATTGCCGGCGAAGTTCTCTTCGAGATGCACGCCGGCGTCGGAGACAACGGCCACATTCAACACATTGCCGGCGTCCAAATCGTTGCTTTCAATGCGAAAGAGTGCGCCGCCGAGACTGTGGCCGGCGGCTTGAAATTCGGCCAGGTTTGAGCCGCCGGCGGGGAAGGTGATGGCGAGCCGGCCACTGGCGCCGCCTTTTGGCGAAGCAATGCCGGGAGCGTCGCTGACAATGGTTACGGAAATCGCCCGCTGCAAATTGAGGCCGTGCGGAATGCGCACTGTAACCTGGCCGCTCACGGCGCCTTCCCGGACGCTGAGTTTGGTGGCGGAATGAAAGGTAGCGCTGCCTTCGCTTGTAATCACGAGATTGTCCCAGGTGGTGTCGGCGGTGTCATTGTCGGCGCGAGCGAAGGAGCCGAAGTGAAAGATCACGGGCGAGAAGGGGAAATTTACTTCGGCGCCTTCGATGTCGTCTAGCAACAGTTTGACCGTTTGGCCGTCGGCAACCATGCTCATGCTGTGCAGGCCGCCGTCGTCGAATGTCGCGCCGTCGAAGGCGGTGATTTGCGTGCCGCCGCCGGTGGCGACATCGCCGGCCTGGCCGATTTTGCGGTTGTAACGCCAGCCGCCTTCCCCGCGCACATCGGCAAAGAGAATGTATTTGGATTCGTCTTCGTTGAAAATCCACAAGGCGCTGCGGGAGGCGGTTCCTTCTCCCGCTTCTTCCACCCGGTCAATGGACAAAGTGATCTTTTCCGAATCCGACGGCGCAAAGGTGGGCACGATGCGCAGGGTGCCGCCGGACCACCATTGTTGGGTAGTGGAGCCGACGAAGCGCATCACACCATTGCCGGGCTCTGCGTGGATGTCACCCTTGCCGCCTTCAAAAAATGGCTCGGCAGCTTCGTATTTGGCGGGGTCGATTTCGTTGGATTCGAAATCGTCCGAGAAGACGACATTGCCTTGTTGGCGCACGCCTTCAATCTTCAGGTTGTCCCAAGTGGTGTCGGCGGTGTCGTTGTCGGCACGAGCGAAGGAGCCGAAGTGAAAGATCACGGGCGAGAAGGGGAAATTTACTTCGGCGCCTTCGATGTCGTCTAGCAACAGTTTGACCGTTTGGCCGTCGGCAACCATGCTCATGCTGTGCAGGCCGCCGTCGTCGAATGTCGCGCCGTCGAAGGCGGTGATTTGCGTGCCGCCGCCGGTGGCGACATCGCCGGCTTGTCCGATTTTGCGGTTGTAACGCCAGCCGCCTTCCCCGCGCACATCAGCAAAAAGCACATAATTGGATTCGTCTTCGTTGAAAATCCACAAGGCACTGCGGGAGGCGGTTCCTTCTCCTGCTTCTTCCACTCGGTCGATGGAAATGGTTACGGACGCATCCGGTGTGGCATCGAAGGCTTCTTTGATTTTGAGGGTGCCGCCGGACCACCATTGCTGGGTGGTGGAGCCGACGAAGCGCATCACGCCGTCGCCAGCTTCTGCGTGGATGTCGCCCTTGCCACCTTCAAAAAACGGTTCAGCGGCCTCATATTTAGTCTCGTCGATTTCGTTGGACTCAAAATCGTCCTCAAAAATCACTGTCGACGTTTGGGACAAACCGGTAGAGGCCAGAAACAGGACGGCAAGAGCCGCCAATGATGACATCCATTTTCCAATTAAATTTCGGTGGTTCACGAGGGGCAGTTTCATTGGTTTAGACTCCATATCTGTTGGGTTCATTTTTTATTTTTGCGGCGGTGACGCATTCGCTCGTTCGTTGAAAGCAGCGAAAGTAGCGGAAACATCAGCGGGACGCAAGGACTTTTTTCGCAATAAGCATTTATAGGCTTAGCGGGAGTGGCGCAGGCTTCCAGCCTGCGGGCAGACAAGAATGTCTGCCCGACCTTTATACTGGACAAGGCGAAAAAGCCAGTAACTGCTTATTGCGACTTTTTTTGGCGAGCGCGAAATGGCGGGTTTTCGATAAGGTTCTTGCCAAATGCCGAAGACTGCCACACGGTTTCCCAATGCAGTCTCACGATTTGTTGCGCGAAGTCTTCAAGGAGGGGAATCCGAAGCAGATTGCTGACGACTTGCACTTGTCGTTGTCCATGATCTACAAGTGGGCGGAGCCGGTCGGGGAGACGGGAAGCGGCGCGATCAATCCCTTGGATCGCGTGGAAGCCTTGGTCGCAAGCACGCAAGACGAGCGCATCGTCCAATGGATTAGCGAGAAAGCCGGCGGCTTTTTCATCCGCAATCCCAACACCGCGCATCCCCATCCTGAATACTTGATCCCGGCAACCAACCGCATCGTTCAGGAATTTGCCGATCTCCTTTCGGTAGTGGCCTGCGCCGCCGGCGACAATTTTATCAATGAATCCGAGGCCAAGCGCATCCGAAACAACTGGGAACAACTCAAATCCGTAACCGAGTGTTTTGTCCATTGCTGCGAGCAGGGGAATTTCCGCTCGCTGCAAGAAGAGGCCGCGCATTTGAAATGAAGGCGCCAGGGTGAGAAATCACAACTTCTCTTTTGCCGACCGATTTTTATCCTTGCTATCGCGGGTGCGAGCAGTCAAGCTGACGCCCTCTAGCAATATGACAAAAGAACACAAACTCAATCGTCCGTTGCTTGTGTGGTCTCTGGCGGTGTCGCTCTCAGCGACAGCAAGCACGGCGGCGCCGAAAGCGGCAGAACCAGCTAACCGTCCCGGCGAAACCTTGTCGGCCCAAGCGCTGGATTCGCACGTGGCACGCATTGACACCTTTGTTCAAGCGGGACTAGAGGCGCAGGGCATCCGGCCTAATCCGCCGGCCGCCGATGCGGTGTTTCTGCGCCGGGCGTATCTTGAAATCGCGGGGCGCATTCCAAATCTCACCGAGTCCCGCGCCTTTCTCGACTCCGCCGCGGCGAGCAAACGCCGCGCTCTCATCGACCAGCTCCTACAATCCGAAGGCCGCGTGAGCCGCGAGTTTCCCTTCTGGGCGGATTTGCTGCGGGCGCAATCCCGGCTGCGAAACGCTCCGGGCCAGCCTTACTTGGACTGGATCAAAGATGCCGTGCGGGAGAACAAGCCTTACGACCGAATGGTGCGCGAGCTGATTCAGGCCGAAGGTTATATCTGGGAGAACGGAGCGGCCGGTTATTACCTCCGGGACGCCGGGATGCCGCTGGACCATATGGCCAACACTTTTCAAGTGTTTTTGGGAACGCAACTAGTCTGCGCCCAATGCCATAATCATCCCTACGACGACTTCACCCAATTGGACTACTACCGGCAGGCGGCCTACATTTTCGGCGTCAAAACCACTGACCGGCAAGTGGCGCAGGAATACCGGAAAATCAGCCGCTGGACAAAGGACATCAACCCCAAAATCCAACAGACAGCACGGCGAATGATTCGGCCACTCCGCTACCGCGTCAACGAAACCAACGCAAAACTCAAACTGCCGGACGATTACCAATACCACGATGTCCAACCTAAATCCGTCGTGAAACCGGGCACCATCTTCGGCAATGCCATCAAAGTGGCGCGAGGGGAAAGCCGCCGGGACAGCTACGCCGCTTGGCTCGCTTCGGCGGAAAACCCCCGCTTTGCCGCTGTGATCGCCAACCGCCTCTGGAAACGCGCTATGGGCGTAGGATTGATTGAACCAGTAGATGACCTGGCGGACGGTTACACCCCCTCCAACCCGCAGTTGATGCGCTACCTGACCGAACTGATGATTACCCTCGACTTCAACCTGCGAGATTACCTCCGCGTGATCTACAACACCCAAACTTGGCAGCGAGAGGTCTCAACAAAAGAATGGGAAGAGGGAACCCCCTACTACTACCCCGGACCGCTTCTGAAACGAATGTCCGCCGAACAACTGTGGGATTCGGTAGTCGGGCTCATTGTCCGCGACGTCGACCAACGCCGAGGCAACCCCGCCCGAAATCAACGTTATGGCCAAGCCGAACAATTGGTTGGCATGAGCGCCGATGAAATTCTTGTGCTGGCCGCCAAACAAAATCAAACAGGAAACCGCCAGCGCCAACTGCGCCAACAACAGCAAGCGCTCCAAAAACAAATCGCCGCTGCCAAGCAAAACCAAGACGCGGAAGCCTTGCGACGCCTGCGGCAGGAACAGGCCGCCCTGAACAAAAAAATGCCTCAAAAAGGGAAGGGGAATCGGCGACAGCGTTCCCACCAGCCGGGAAACGCCGATCCCCGTTGGCGTGGAATCCCCGCTGAACTCGTGCGAGCTTCCGAACTTTTATCACCGGCACCGCCGCGGCATTTCCTCCGGCAATTCGGCCAGTCCGACCGCGAAACCATCGAAAATGCCAACACCGACGCCAATGTTCCGCAGATTCTAACCCTCCTCAACGGCCCGACTCATACCCATCTGTGGAAACCCAACTCCCTCTTCCGAAAGACGGTTGCCTCAGAGAAAAATCCCGAAAAATTGCTGGACGCGATTTACCTGACTTTCTTGACCCGCCGGACGAACCCCGAAGAACGCGAGCTTTTGCTGCCGACACTCGAACAAAACCCTGTTACCGCCGCCAGAGACCTTGCCTGGGCACTGCTGAACACCCGCCAGTTTGTTTTTATCCAATAAACCATCTTGCCGCCATGAAACCGATTCTCAATCAACTGAACGAAATCTCCCGCCGCGACTTTGCCGCTTACCTTGCCAAATCCTTCCTCGGCGTTGGCCTGGGTTTGCCTGCTTGTCGCGCCTTGGCCAGTGAAGGCTTCCCGGCAACACCCACTGCCACTGCCCACCGTGCCATCTACCTCTACATGACAGGCGGCATGAGCCATCTGGACACATTGGACCCGAAAACCGATGCCAAAGTGCGCGGCCCGACAGAAGCCATCAAAACCGCCGTTCCCGGAATCCGCGTCAGCGAACATTTGCCTCGCCTGGCACGGCAAATGAACAATGTCGCCTTGATTCGCTCGCTGACATCCACCCAAGGCGCGCACGATCGGGGACGCTACTTCATGCGAACCGGCTACACTCAGCGCGGAACCATCCGCCACCCTTCTACTGGCGCATGGGCCCTGCGCTTGGCTGGCAAGCTGAACCCCAGGCTCCCCGGTTATGTAGCCATCGGCGGCGACAGCCGGCATCCCGGCGCCGGCTTCCTTGAAGCCCAATTCGCGCCATTGCCCATCGGTGACCCCGCTGCCGGCCTCCAAAACAGTCGTCTGCCACAAGGCCTCACCAAAAACAAAATGCAGCGGCGCATCCGTTTAGCCGATCAACTCGATGCCGCCTTCAAAGCCCGTTACAACCAACGGCAAGTCCGCGCCTACACCGACGCTTACCGGGACGCAGTTGCCCTGATGAACAGCCAAGACCTAGAAGCCTTTGACATCAACCGGGACCCCTCCGCCATACGAGACGCTTACGGAGACAATGCATTCGGTCAAGGCTGCCTGCTCGCCCGCCGCCTCATCGAAAAAGACGTGCGCTTCGTCGAAGTCGCTTCCGGCGGATGGGACACCCACCAAAACAACTTTGAACGCATCCGAGAACGCGCCGCTGAACTCGACCAAGCCCTGGCAACCTTGATCGCCGACCTGAAACAACGCGGCCTGCTGGACGACACCCTGGTCGTGCTAGCCACTGAATTCGGCAGAACGCCCAAAATCAACCAAAACGCCGGGCGCGACCACTACCCCAAAGCCTTCAGCGGCCTCATGGCCGGTGGTGGCATCAAAGGGGGGCATATACACGGCGCCACCGATGCTGCAGGCGCCGAAGTCACCCACGCTCCCGTCACCATCCCTGACTTCAACGCCACCATCGCCCGCGCTCTCGGCTTGCCCCAAGAGGAAGTGCTCTTGTCCGATTCCGGCCGCCCTTTCACCGTCGCCCACAAAGGCAAACCCGCCATGGAACTGTTCGCCTAGCCGCCGCGCCGGCTGATGCCTCGAAAGAAATCAGAACCGCAACGCTGCCCTTGGGTGGACTTGAACAAACCTGACTACATCGCTTATCACGATGAAGAGTGGGGCGTCCCAGTTCACGACGACAAAAAGCAATTCGAATTCCTGACTCTCGAATCAGCCCAAGCCGGCCTCAGCTGGTACACCGTCCTGCGAAAACGCGAAAACTATCGCCGCGCCTTTGCTGGCTTCGACGCCAGGCGAGTGGCCCGCTTCGGTGAAAAGGCAGTTGAGCGGCTGCTCCAAAACGCCGGCATCATCCGCAACCGGGCCAAAATCCTCGCCGCCATCAACAACGCACAAAAGTTCATCGAAGTGCAAACCGAGTTCGGCTCCTTCGCCCGTTACCTTTGGCGCTTTGTCAACGGCAAACCCATCGTCCACACCATCCAATCCCTGAGCGATTATCCCGCCTCCAGCCCGGAATCTGAGACCCTGAGCCTGGACCTGCGGCAACGGGGATTCAAGTTCGTCGGCTCAACAATCTGCTATGCCCATATGCAAGCCGTCGGCATGGTCAACGACCACTCACTCGCCTGCTTCCGCCGCGCCCAACTTTTGAAATCGTAACCGAGCGGCCTCTTCAACCCGCGGTGAGCGTCCGTCAAGATAGTTGCAAATTTCGCGACTGTCTGGACAATCGGCGTTCCGGGATTTGACTTTCCCTATACAAACTGAAGAGGATGAAAGCAATGCAAAAAAAACTTGCCTCCGCGCTCACAGAGTTCAAATGGGTTTGGCGATGGATTCAACGGCAACTCGCCCTTGGCATGGCGGTTTTCGCAACCGTGCCAGCAGGGTGGGGCGGGTCGCCACTCTCCGCCGTTCGCCAGTTGACTTACGACGGCCGGCGGAGCGGAGAGGGGTATTTCTCGCCGGACGGCAAATCGCTCATCTTCCAAAGCGAACGCGACACGGCAAATCCATTTTATCAAATCTTCATCCTCGACTTGGAGTCGGGCAACTCGCATCGGGTCTCTCCGGGAATTGGCAAGACGACTTGCGGATTTTTCCAACCCGACTCGAATCGCGTTCTTTTTGCTTCCACACATCACGATCCCGAAGCAGCGACAAAACAAAAAGCGGAGTTGGCCTTTCGCGCATCCGGGAAAAAACGGCGCTATTCTTGGGATTACGACGAAGCGATGGACATTTTCTCGGCGGCACGCGACGGCTCTAACTTGCGGCAATTGACGGCGGCTCCAGGCTACGACGCCGAGGGTGCTTACTCGCCGGACGGAACGCAGATCGTCTTCTGCTCGCTTCGAGACGCTTACCCGTTGTCAGCCTTGTCGCCGGCGGAGCAGAAGCGCTTCGATATAGATCCCGCTTACTTCGGCGAGATTTACCTCATGGATGCCGACGGGAGCCGCCCGCGCCGGCTGACGCTGCATCCGGGTTATGACGGGGGCCCTTTCTTCACACCGGACGGCCGGCGAATTGTTTGGCGGCGCTTTGATGAAACCGGGTTGATCGCCGACATCTTCACGATGCGAACGGATGGCTCCGACGTGCGGCAGCTCACCGATTTTCAGTCGATGGCCTGGGCACCTTATTTTCATCCCTCGGGCGATTATGTCATCTTCACTGCCAATAAATTCGGTTTTGAAAACTTCGAGTTGTTTCTGACAGATCGGGACGGCAGGCGAGAACCGGTTCGAATCACTTTCACCGATGGCTTCGACGGGTTGCCCGTGTTTTCGCAGGACGGGGACTCGCTTTGCTGGACATCGAACCGAAACGCCCACGGGCAATCCCAGCTTTATCTCGCGCGTTGGGACCACGCAGCGGCTTTGCAAGCCCTTGAAGCCGCGCCACTTCGCCGGCAGGAAGGGGCGCAAGTGGCAGTTCCTGTCGATGCCGAGCGCGTTCCACTTTTGCCGCCGCCGATTGCCGCGCTGAGTCCAGCCATTCAACCCTCCGACCATCGCGCTCATGTCAGCTATCTAGCTTCGGATACCCTGGAAGGCCGGCAAACAGGTTCGGCGGGCATCCGGGCAGCAGCGGATTATGCAACATCTCTATTCGAGCAGGCCGGTTTGCTCGGCATCGGATTGCCGCCCCGTTATACTCACGCGTTTGAGTTCACCAAGCGAATCGAAACAGCCGGGGAGGGCAATTGGCTGCGGGCGGAATCGAAAGGGCAGGCGGCATTTGAAAAGGCTTTTGAAGTCGGGCAAGATTTCCGGCCGTTGCCCTTCACCGGCAACGGCGAGTTTTCCGGCCGGCTCGTGTTTGCCGGTTACGGCCTTTCCGTTCCCGGAGAACTGGGGGAGGGTTACAATTCCTACGCCGGCCTCAATGTTTCCAACAAAATCGTCCTCGCCCTGCGCTATGTGCCGGAAGATGTTTCGCTCGAGCGCCGGCAAGTGTTGAACCGCTACGCTGGCCTTCGTTACAAGGCCATGATCGCGCGAGAACACGGCGCCGGGGGCATTCTAATCGTCACCGGGCCCAATTCGCCCAATGCTGGAGAACTCATCCGCCACAGCTTCGACAGCAGCCTTGCCGGCTCGGACATTTTGGCAGCCTCAATCAGCGGAGAAACAGCGAACCATCTGCTGTCTCCTGCTCATAGAGACCTGAAGACACTCCAAACTGCTCTCGACCGCGAAAACCCCCATGCCGAAGGCGGGTTTGAAATTCCCGGAATCACCGTTGCATTGGGCGCCCGAGTGAAATCGGTGAAAGGAAAAGACGACAATATCGCGGCCTTCCTGCCGCCGGGAAGCGCCGAAGCCGCAAACGAATATGTCATTGTGGGCGCGCATTACGACCACCTCGGACGAGGCAGGACGAGTTCATTGCAACGGAAAGGCGAGAAAGACGCTATCCACAATGGCGCCGATGACAACGCTTCGGGCGTTTCGCTTGTGTTAGAACTCGCGGCAAGTTTAGCCGCCCGGCAAGAAGCCGAGCCAGCGGATTTCCGGCGAGGCGTTTTATTTGCACTTTGGTCCGGGGAGGAAATCGGATTGATCGGCTCATCGAACTTTGCCGAAGAACACGCGCCGGCACTCGGCCGGGCAGTTGCCTATCTCAACTTCGACATGATCGGCCGTCTCAAAGAAAACCGCCTCGTGCTGCAAGGTGTGGGATCGTCGACTGCCTGGCCGAGGCTAATTGAACGCAAAAATGTCTCAGCAGGCTTCAGCCTCGTGCTGCAGGACGACCCTTACCTGCCCACTGATGCGACTGTATTTTACAGCCGCGAGATTCCCATCCTCAACTTCTTCACCGGAAGCCATGAGGATTATCACCGGCCAAGCGACACTGCCGACAAACTGAACTATGACGGCCTCGCCCGCATCAGCCGATTCGCCGAACAATTGGTCTTGGAACTCGTTCATCAAGACCAGACACCGGACTATGTCAAAGTCGAACGCACCAAAAACAGCGGCGGAAGCCGAGAGGCCACACGGGCCTACCTGGGGACGATTCCGGATTACGCAACCGAAGTGCAAGGCGTGAAACTCTCTGGCGTCAGCGGCGGCGGCCCAGCTGATCGTGCAGGCCTGCAAGGAGGCGACATCATCATGCGCTTCGCCGGACGCAAGATCGCCAACATTTACGACTACACCTACGCCATTGACGCTGTTAAAATTGGCAAACCCGTCAAGATCGTCATCCAGCGAAAAGGTAAAACTATCGAACTCGAAATCATTCCCGAAGCGCGGAAATAGAGCGGAGACCCGCGCCGGACTCAACAACATTGCAAAACATCCATGAAACTGTTCGCAAAAATACTGGCCGTTCTGGCCTTACTGCTTGTCCTAACAATCGCCGCGCTCGTCGGTCATTGGCTCGAACTCAACCGAACGCTCAAAACCACTCCGCCCCCAAAGCCGGACGATGTGGACAAAACAAATCGTTCTCAAAAACCGATATTCAGCCGACCGCATGGATACTGCCAGGAACCGTTCATGCTGTCGCTCCGCGCAAACGATCCGGCCGCCGTCATTTGGTTCACCAAAGACGGTTCCATCCCGCTGTTTCCCGAAGAAGACGGCGGCCCGAACGGGCAGCGTTTTGAAAGCTCCATCCCCATTCAGCAGACCAGCCGCATCACGGCAGTCGCCCGCTCGCCGGAGCGTTTGCCGTCAATTCCGGCCACTCAAACCTACCTTTTCCTGGACGACATCCTGCGCCAAAGCCCGGAAGACGCTATCGCTGCCGGCTGGCCGCTCAGCCGTGCCGTGAACCACAAAGCTTTCGACTACGGAATGGACCCCGAAATCGTGGCCCAATTCACGCGGGAAGAATGGGAAGAAACCTTTCGGCAAATCGCCACACTCTCCCTAGTCACGCCGCAAGACAACCTGACCGACCCCAGTTATGGCATCTACACCAATCCCGCCGGACAAGGCAAAGAATGGGAACGTTATACCTCGCTGGAGCTGATCGATCCAAACGGTGGTGAAGGATTTCAAGTAGGCGCCGGTTTAAGAATTCGCGGTGGCTTCACCCGCAGACGCCATTTCCTCAAACACGGGTTCCGCCTGTTCTTCAGAAGAATCTACGGCGCAGGCAAACTCAATTACCCTCTCTTCGAAGAGGAGGGCGCCGACCGCTTCGACAAGATGGATCTAAGAACCTCGCAAAACTACTCCTGGACGAGGCGTTGGGAGAACGGCGCTTACAATACCCTCGTGCGAGAAGTTTTTTGCCGCGACACACAGCGCGACCTCGGTTCTCCTTATACGAGAAGCCGCTACTACCATCTCTTCCTCAACGGACAATACTGGGGAATCTACATGACTGAAGAACGCCCTGAAGCCGCTTATGGTGCCACTTACTTTGGCGGCCAGCGGGAAGATTACGACACACTCAAATGCAGCAATTTCCTGGACGGTTACAAACTGGAAGCCACGGACGGAAACACCGCCGCCTGGAGAGCACTTTGGGAAGGCGCCCGTTCCTTGGTCAAGGAGCCGAACGATGAAATCTACGCCCACCTCGCCGGTCTCACTCCCGATTTCACTCAAGCCAGTCAAGCGCCTGCCTTAGTCGATATTGACAACCTCATCAACTACATGCTAGTTCACTTCTACACTGCCAACGGGGACGGACCGCTCTCTGAATTTATGAACAACGAGCGCTCTAACAATTGGTTCGCCGTGCGGAACCGCAACGGACAGCAAGGCTTCCGCTTCTTCGTCCACGATGCCGAGCACACACTGGGCACACCGGGCAGCCGCTCTAATCGAACCGGCCCCTTCACCAGCCGTAATCAAAACAGCTTCCAATACAGCAACCCTCAATGGCTGCATCAAGACCTGATGAACCACTCTCATTACCGCCAACGATTCGCCGAACTGGCCCATCGGCATCTAACAGGGGAGGGCGCCTTGACTGCCAACCGCTCCATCGCGCGATTCCTTGCTAGAGCGGCGCAGATCGACAAAGCCATCCGAGCGCAATCGGCACGATGGGGAGATGCGATTCGCTCAGAAAACCCCTATACTATCAGTGATTGGGAATGGCAAATCCAACAGGTCGTCAAAGAAGAGTTGCCCGGCCGTGAAAAGACAGTCATTGCTCAGCTCCGGGAAGATGGTTTATACCCCCTCGACTAAAACGCCAAACTACCGACGGCCATTAGTTTGTTTCCAGCCGCAGCTTTCTATATATTCTTCTCTTTTGGCGACTTTGGCATTTAGAGGCTATGCGTTATTTAATCACCGGCGGAGCAGGCTTCATTGGGTCGTACTTGGCCGAACGGCTTCTCAATCGGGGCGATTCTGTGGTAGCACTTGACGACTTCTCCACAGGGACATATGAGAACGTCCGATCCTTGGAGAAAACAGACCGCTTTCAACTCGTCCGAGGCAATGTAACGAATCGCCCGCTTGTCGAGAAATGCGCGAAAGAAGTGGACAAAGTATACCACCTGGCCTCGGTTGTAGGTGTCAAGCTGATCATCGAAAGGCCGATTAAAACCATTGAAACCATTGTGGAGGGAACGTCTGTCGTGCTGAACGTTTGCGCCCGCCGGCAATTGCCCGTCCTGCTAACTTCAAGCTCGGAAGTTTATGGCAAGTCAAAAGCACTGCCTTTTTCAGAAGAAGCGGATAGTATCATCGGTCCTCCGATTCACTGCCGCTGGGCTTACGCCTCCGCCAAGTTCCTGGACGAATTCTTAGCCTTGGGCTATTGGCGTCAAAGCAAACTCCCGGTGGTTCTCGCTCGGTTGTTTAACACCACAGGACCGAGACAAACCGGGCAGTATGGAATGGTGATGCCAAGGCTAATCTGCCAAGCGCTTAAAGGAGAAGACCTCAGCGTATATGGAGATGGCAATCAGACTCGCTGCTTCTGCCACGTCCAAGATGCCGTAACAGCACTCGTTACGCTCCTTGACAGGTCGGATTCAGAATGCGCCGGAGAAGTATTCAACGTCGGCTCCGCAGAACAAGTGAGCATCAACAAACTGGCGGAGAGAATCATCAAACTCACCAGCTCCACTTCGAAAATTCGACACGTGCCTTACAAAGAAGCCTACGGGCAAGAGTTTGAAGACATGCAGCATCGCGTCCCTTCATTGGAAAAAATTCACCGTTACATCGGGTTTCAACCCACATATAATCTGGCAGCCATCCTCCGTGACATGATCCGGACTGCTACTCACAATCAGCGTTCGCAATAAATGAGAGGAGACATTTGACGGCATCCCTTTCCTTGGGAACACACCCGCGAACTCAACACAACAAACAGGTTAGGCAGACCGGAGAAGCTGCACGAGAACAGCAAGGAGAGCGCAGAGAAGGGCAGGGAGACCAACGGAGAGCAATCACCAATCACAGAACAGCAGCGACAATCAACGCCGACACACCAACAGCAGAGAGACAACAGAACCAGCGACGCCGCCGACCAGACTTCCGACGAACCGTCCGTTCCTGGAGCCGTTACAACCAAATCGCCGCCGAGCGCATCGTTGCCCACATTTGCCGCCGATGCCGTTGCTTCGAATCCGTCCGTAACATGGCCATAGCCTGCAGAATCAAACTCAACCGTTGCCGCCGTTCGGCATCATCTCTATCCGAGAAGCCGCCAAATTTGCTCGCGTTTCCAAGAACACAGCACAGGCAGCTATTCAACGATTGGAACAGGCCAACACCACGAATGCCGCGCTCAAAGCCGCCATACCTTGGTTGCTGTTATTGCCCGAGCAGCAGGTCGCGCTTGCAGGGATACCGGACGAAGAGAAGCGAATCCTTGCTATCAAGCAACTAGAACTCGAAGCGCACAAGACCAATCAAAGGCCGAAACAGGCCATCCTGAACAGCCCGTGAATTCAATATAACAAACATTGTGCGAAACTAAAAGAGTCCCACACGCTTAAAAACATTGTCCTGTCGTTCCGAGATGAGGGCCACCGACGTTTGACACATTGCTGCAATGTAGGCATGGCTTTTTTTAAAAATCATGACGCTACTCTCCTTTTGAAATGCTGATCAGTAAGTTTTAACTTAGCGCGTATGCCAACCAAAACGCTCTGAAATCGGCCAAAACACAAAGGCTGATTTGCCGATCACATTTTCCCGTGGAAAACCGCCCTGTTGATCGGAATTATAATCGTCATCTCCAGATGGCCAAACGCGGCTGTCTTGGCTGTTCATCGTGTTGTCGCCGAAGGCAAGGTAATGATTCTTGCGAACAGTCAGCTTGGTGTTTGCATCTGGGAAATTCAGTGCCAAGGAGACGCGAAAGGATTCGCCGTCAAACTGCTTGCACTTGTGCGGCCCTTTCTTCTTAAAATGCTCCTGCATTTTTCTCCAGCCTGCCATTGTGCCGTCCCGGTGTTTCCAATTTTTCAAACGTCTTTCTAACGTACCGTTTACGTGCCCGGAATACACATCCTTTTGTGGCGGTTTATTGGGGTTGAAGTTATAGACAAATTCGAAGCCGGGGGTTGAAGCGTCCAGAGATTGCCCGTTGATGCGGATAAGCCGATCGTCGCCGATGGAAATCTTCTCACCACCCAAAGCCACCAAGCGCTTAATATAATGGGTGTTCGGCGTTAGGCCTGGGAGATTCGTGGATTTGAACACAATCGTTTCTCCTCGACGAGGCCGCCGGAAGTTATAGATAAAACGGTTGACAAATAAATGATCGCCGCTTGTAACCTTTATCTTGATCACCTCATCGCCCTCTCGGAAATTGATCGCCTCATCGCCTTCTCGGGAATACGGATATGATCTAAGTCCGGCATAGTACCAAAGATCTTGGCTAAAGGAAATTCTCTTGGGCGGAAACCAGACGGTATATTTTCGGTCGCCGATTTGAAAACGCTGCCTCGATATAAAAGGAAAAAGTTTTTGAGGCTTTTCGTCGATGATTTTAAACCTGCCGGAGTTTTTTGCGGTGATATGGTAGTATTTTTCCCCTTTGACCCAGGAGAAATACCATCGTTTGAATCTTGAAGGAATCACGGCTTCGGTTTTGCCCTGCAGATTTTCTGAAGTAACGCCATAGAATGTCGGCTGTGCGGAGCCGGTCGGGATCGCCATCGGCTGGAAGAAAAAAGTGCGGAAGCCCATCAATGCGGCAGCGACCACAAGAAACATTTCTACATTTTCCCGAATGCCAGCGCTCCGATACGGCCGCAGCCATTGATTGGCGCTTGCCTCCAATGCCTGCATCGTGCTCTGGATGTCTCCGGGGATGGCGCCGTGGCGGATCGCTTCGGCGCTTTTCTCAATTGCTTCTTCCAACCCCCGGACAGCCTCCGCAGAAAGCAAATCACGTTGAGCGTTAAGATGTTTGCGGATTTGATGTCGCATTTGCACAGCCATGCGAATCTTTCGGGACGTCAACCAGCGAAAACAAAAACAAATCATGATTTTAATACTTGGACAAAGGCTTCTTGAGGGATGTTCACTGAGCCGACAGATTTCATCCGCTTTTTGCCTTCCTTCTGTTTTTCGAGCAATTTACGTTTGCGGGTGATGTCTCCTCCGTAACATTTGGCCGTAACATCCTTTCGCATAGCGCGGATCGTTTCACGGGCAATGACCCGGCCGCCAATGGTGGCTTGGAGAGCAATTTGATATTGTTGACGCGGGATAACGTCTTTGAGCTTCGCCGCCAACACGCGGCCGCGGCTTTCGGCCTTCGACCGGTGGACGATGCACGAGAACGCATCGACTGGCTCCGAATTGACAAGCAGTTCCAAGCGAACCATGTCCGATTTTTGATAACCGTCGTGTTCGTAATCCATCGAGCCATAGCCGTGCGTCAGGCTTTTAATGCGGTCGTGAAAATCAATCAAAATCTCATTGAGCGGCACTCGGCAAGTCAACATCACCCGCCGGCTGTCAAGCGTTTCCGTGTGCGCCAACACGCCGCGTTTCTCGGAAACCAAATTCATCATATCTCCAATGGATTCGTTGGGAGATATGATAAACGCCTTGACCATCGGCTCCCGGATTTCTTCTATATAATTCGAGCTCGGCAAGAAGACGGGATTATCGATCTCGCTCTTTTCTCCTTCCGTCGTGATGACATGGTAGACCACGCTGGGATAAGTCGCAATGATGTCCATTTCGAATTCTCGGCGCAGTCTTTCCTGAATGATTTCCAGATGAAGCAATCCGAGGAACCCGCAGCGAAAGCCGAAACCCAAAGCGACGGAGCTTTCCGCCTGATATAAAAACGCCGCGTCATTGAGCTGCAGTTTCGCCAAGTTTGTTTTCAACCGTTCGTAATCGGCGTTGTTGATGGGATAAATTCCGCTGAACACCATCGGATGAATTTCCTGAAAACCCGACAGTTCGGGAGCCGGGTTGCGGGCGTCGGTCAAGGTGTCGCCGATTTTGACATCGAGCGGCGTTTTGATATTGGCGGTGATATAGCCCGTCTCTCCAGCCGTCAGCTTTTCTCGCATGTAGGGTTTGGGGTTGAAGCTGCCGACTTCCTTGATCTCGATGTTCTTGCCGGAGTGCAACAACTTCGCTCGAACGCCGGAGTGCAACTCGCCGTTGACTACTCGGATATGCGTTACGACTCCTTTGTAAACGTCGTAGTAAGAATCGAACAAAAGTGCTTGAAGCGGCCGGTCGATGCTGCCTTTCGGCGGCGGCACACGCTCAACAATGGCTTCCAGAATTTCCTTGACGCCGATGCCCTGCTTGGCGCTAGCGCAAATGGTCTCTTCTCCCGGAATTGCCAAAATGTCTTCAATTTGTTGGATGGCCTGTGGCACGTCGGCGTGTGGCAAGTCGATTTTGTTGATGACCGGGATGATTTGCAAATTTTGCTTCATCGCGAGGTGCACATTGGCTACCGTCTGCGCTTCCACTCCCTGCGCTGCATCGACGATCAGTAACGCCCCTTCGCAGGCACTGAGACTGCGGGAGACTTCATAAGAGAAATCGACGTGGCCGGGCGTGTCGATCAAATTCAGCTCGTAGCGTTTCCCGTTCCGGGCCTGGTAATACATGGTTACTGGGTGCGCCTTGATGGTGATTCCCCGCTCTCGTTCGAGTTCCATCGAATCCAGCAACTGCGCTTGCATTTCCCGGTCGGTAATTGTCCCGGTCAAATGAAGCAAGCGATCCGACAAGGTCGTCTTCCCATGATCAATATGGGCGATAATGCTGAAATTTCTGATGCGATCCATTTCCATGCGATCCATTCGCTACCTTTAGAGGCCAATTCTCCGGGCGCAAAAGATACCCGGATTTGCCCGATAGAGAAGCCGAAAATCCCCCTCACCTACCCCAATCGGAGGCACAAAATGCCGTGCGGCCTTCCCCTCCCCTGCTCTCGATATGCGTGCTCGGTTTGGTACCGTCAATCCATTTGACGAGTGCGGCACCAGCAAAATAATAATGGTTGAGTGCGTATAAAGTTTTCAACATCGCTTTCCAGTTGGAAGTTTATTCGTCGAAATCGGTGTCGGCTCCAGCGAGGTTAAGTTCTTTGAGCCAGATGTTGCGGTAGCGGACATCGTGGCCTTCGCATTGGAGTTTGATGCCGCCGGGGTGGTCGGTGATGCCTCGGCCGCCGTTGTTGCCGCCGTCAATGCCGGAACGAGGGCCACCCCAGACTTTTTTGACGGGATGGTTTCGATGCACTTTGGAGCCGTTGAAGAACATGGTGAGCATGGCCGGTTCGGTGAGTTTGCCGTTTTTGAATCGAGCGGCTCGAAAGGTGATGTCGTAGGCGTTCCATTTGCCGAGCCCGTTGTAGGCGTGGTAGGGGGATGGAGATTCGTTGATGATGGCGCCCATTCCGTGTTTGGTTTTGTTGCCGTCGAGGATTTGAATTTCATAGCGGTTTTGGAGATAGACACCGCTGTTGCCGCCGGCTTTGGGGATGAGGAATTCGACGTGTAATCGAAAGTCGCGGTATTTCTTTTTGGTGACGATGTCGGCAGCGCCGTATTTGCCACCAGCAGCTGCGGGGTCGGCGGTCATCATAACGGTTCCGGCATCAACGGGGTCGGCAACGATTTTCCATTTGATGGGAAGGCTGGAAGCAAAGCCCGGCCCTTCCCAATAAGTCCATTTGCGGTCGAGCATTTTGCGGGAGCCATCGAAGAGACGCTCCGCGCCGGCAATCGGTTTCGCGCCGACACCGACTTCGGCAAGAGAAAACGCCGGCAAGGCGAAGGACAAGCAGAGACTAGACAGAAGTAATGGTTTCATCGCTTTGGTTTATGGTTTGCGGTTGATTGTTTCTGTTTCCGGGAGTTGATGCGAGACTTTTCTTAGGCAAAACCGCTGCTGCTTTCGGGGCGACAGGTTCGAGGGTTTGAAATCCTGGCTTGCTCTTGAGAGCTGGTGGGATAGCGTTGGACGAATGAATCGACCGGCATTATTGGGTTGGATCCTGAGTGTTTTCATCTGGGCAAGTGCGCTGCCGCTGAGGGGTGTCGATCCCTTGCCCAAGTTGGAATTGGAAGTGGCCTATCCTCGATTAGTGTTCGATCATCCCATCACGGCCCACAGTCCGCCGGCGGGGGACTCGCGTCTCTATGTGGTCGAGCAAAAAGGGAGAATTTTGATTTTGCCTCGAGATAGAGAGTTGGATGCAGCGGTGGTTTTTTTGGACATCACCGAGCGCCAGCCCTATATTGAAAGCCAGGAAGGGCTTCTCGGTTTTTGCTTCCATCCGCAATTCCAATCGAATGGGAAGTTTTATGTCTATTACACGCAACACCAGCCGCGCCGGAGTGTCTTAAGCGAATTCCAACGCATGGCAACTGATACGGACAAAGCGGACTTGACCAGCGAGCGGGTTTTGCTGGAAGTGGCGCAACCCTACGGCAATCACAATTCGGGCGCCCTCGTCTTCGGGCCGGATGGCCATCTATATGTCGGGCTGGGAGACGGCGGTTCCGATAATGATCCACACGACAACGGACAGAACTTGCGGTCCCTGCTGGGCAAGATTTTACGCCTCGATGTAAACCGCCAATCCGGAACGCTCAACTACGGCATTCCTCTAGACAACCCCTTTGTCGGAGCAGGCAGCGGTGTTCGGCCTGAAATATGGGCCTTCGGATTTCGGAATCCGTGGGGGCTTTCTTTCGATCCCGAAACTGGTTGGCTCTGGGCGGCCGACGTGGGACAAGACAAGTGGGAAGAAGTCAACCTGGTTGTTCGGGGCGGCAATTACGGCTGGAACGTCTACGAGGGATTTCACTTGTTCAAAGAACCCGCATCAAAGGCAGTCAACACGATTTTTCCTGTGATGGAATACCCGCACTCGCCGCAATACAACAATCAAGCCGTTTTTCCCCATAGTCCGGGCGCAGGTATTGCCGGCGGCCATGTGTATCGCGGCCGCCGGCTTTCAGACTTTTACGGGGTATACTTCTATGGAGATTTCGTGGCGGGCACTCTTTGGGGGCTTCGGTTTCAACACGGGAAAATTACCCATCTGGGCACCGTAACCGAGCATCCGGCCGATGCCGAACCGCGGCGAAGCATTTCAGGATTCGGACGGGATGCTAACGGTGAAATCTACGTGCTGTCGTTCGACGGCCGGATTTATGGCTTGAAACCCAAAACAACCGATTAAGTCCGCTGCACTTTGTTCTTAAATAACCTGCTGAATCGGTTCAGCGCCTTCAACGCCAACAAGTCGTTGATTCAGACCTGCGTAGAAATACGTTAAGTTGTTCGGATCGAAGCCCAGTTGATGCAGGATAGTTGCGTGGAGGTGTTTGACATGGTAACGGTCTCGGACAGCTCTGGAACCGAGTTCATCCGTTTCACCAACGCTTTGACCACCTTTAATGCCGCCTCCCGCCATCCACATGGTAAAGCCATATGCGTTATGGTCCCTGCCAGTGCCTTTAGCATATTCGGCGGTCGGTTGCCTCCCGAACTCGCCTCCCCAGACAACCAAAGTTT
The DNA here is from genome assembly GCA_965214825.1 of uncultured Pedosphaera sp. Lineage (GTDB taxonomy): Bacteria > Verrucomicrobiota > Verrucomicrobiia > Limisphaerales > AAA164-E04 > UBA2970. The sequence goes on along the minus strand of OZ243981.1, from coordinate 2,545,859 downwards.
CGTCTAGCATTCCCCGTTCTTTCAAATCATGGAGAAGCCCGGCAATCGGTTTGTCTGTATTTCCGGCATGGTAGTTATGGTTGCCTTCCAAATCCCCGTGCGCGTCCCAGTTGTCGTCATTATGCGCCCCGCCGGAATAGATTTGCACGAACCGCACGCCCCGTTCAACCAGACGCCGCGCCAGAAGGCATTTCTTTCCAAAGTCTTCTGTCTGTTCATGGTTGATGCCGTAGAGGTTTTTGACATGTTCAGATTCGTTTTCAATATCGACAGCTTCAGGAGCTGTGGTTTGCATTTTGAAAGCGAGTTCGTAGCTGGCGATTCTTGCGGCGAGATTCGAGTTATCAACCCGACTTGCTAAGTGGTTTCCGTTGAAATGGTTCAGATGATTCAGCAATGTCCGTTGTTCTTTGCGGGTCATCTCTTTCGCATTTTTCAAATCCAAAATGGGGACTCCGCGTGGTCTGAAAACTGTGCCTTGATAGCTCGCCGGCATATAACCGCTTGTCCAATTCTTCGCGCCGCTGATGGGACCGCCGGTTTTGTCCAACATCACAACGTAGCCTGGCAAGTCCTGATTCAAAGTCCCTAGGCCGTAATTGACCCATGAACCGAGTGAAGGTTTGCCGCTGAGCAAATGCCCGGAGTTCATCATCAACATTGCTGAACCGTGTATGGGCGATTCTGCTGTCATCGAATGAATGAAGGCGATGTCGTCAACGTGCTGGGCGAGATTAGGGAACAGTTCGGAAACGTGTTTGCCGCACTGCCCATATGGTTTGAACTGCCACTTCGGCCCGACAACTCGTCCTTGATTTTTATGGCCGCCGCGCCCGAAGGTTTTCACATCAATTGTCTTGCCGTCCAAAGGATACAACTTCGGCTTGTAATCGAACGTATCGACATGGCTCGGCCCGCCATACATGAAGAGGAAGATGACATGCTTCGCCGCCGGCGTGAAATGCGGTTGCTTAGGAGTCAAAGGGCTCTTCCAAGCCGTCTTTCCATCTGCTGCAACCGCTTGCTGACTGAAAAATCCTTCCTGCTCAAGGATTCCTGCTAAGGCCAACGATGTGAACCCTCCGCCAAGCGTATGCAAAAACTCACGCCGCGTCCGCCCGCAAAAGGTGTTTTGAGGTTTCTGAATTTTCGTATTTTTCATTTTATATCCTTTTTCAGCTTATGTTGTTCGGTAAAATTTGACAATCCAATTTTCCGTAAAATTGCACAATTGAAGCGGGCATTTTTAATGCCAAAGCGTTTAATAAATGGATGATAAAGGTTAATCAAGGTAAAGAAATTCGTTGAGGTTAATGGCCATCAGACAGAAGCGTTCGAGCGCTTGATCTTTGGTGAGGTTGGAGGTTTTCTGAATGTCTTCCATCATGGCGATTCCGTCAACGATTTCTCTTTCGGACGGTTGACGGTTGGTCGACAAGGACAGACCAAGGCGGACTTGTTCCCAACGGTTTCTGCCCGCTTGTTTTTTGAGCCGCTCGGCAAAGGCGCCGGCTTGGCTGTTCACGAATTGGCTGTTGAGCATGGTTAGCGATTGTGTGGGCACGGTTGTGGTGAATCGAACGGCACAGGAGGAATCGGTGTCGGCTGAGTCAAAGGCTTTGAGCATGGGTTCGTGCAGGGAGCGTTTTACGTAGATGTAAACGCTTCGTCTCAACTGGTCTTCTGGCGGGGAGGTTCCCCAGGCGTTGTTCGGTCTTGATGCGGTGGCGAGCACTTCGGCAGGCACTTTGGTGTAGATGCTGTGTCCGCCCATTTGCGGATTGAGTTTGCCGCTCAGGTTGATGATGGAGTCGCGGGTTTCTTCCGCCGTCAAGCGGCGCATGTCGAACCGCCAGAAGAGGTCGTTTTCCGGGTCTTTTGCTCGGCTTATCGGATTGGAAACGGAAGACATTTGGTAGGTTTGGGAGAGCATCAGCATTTTGTGGAATTTTTTCAAACTCCACCCGTTTTCGATCATTGCGGAGGCGAGCCAGTCCAGCAGTTCGGGGTGTGTTGGGCGTTCTCCGTTTTGACCGAAGTTGCTAGGTGAGCGGACGATGCCGCGGCCGAAGTGGAAGTGCCAGATTCGATTGGCGATGACTCGGGCAGTCAGGGGGTTTTTCGGGCTGGTGAGCCAATCGGCGAGTAATCGGCGGCGGCCTGAGGAGGTTGCGTTTGGCGGCGCTTGGGGAATTTCGGGGTCTGGAAAACCGAGGACGGACGGGTAGCCGGGGCGGACGCGGTCGCCTTTGGCGTGGGCGTTGCCGCGGATTAAAACGAAGGTGTCGGGTGCTTTGTTTCCGTTTTCCAGGACGCTCAGCGCCCTCGCAAGTTGGGGGAGTTTTTTCTGGCGCAGTTCTTTCAATTCTTTTTTGGCCTGCAAGTATTGGCGTAGTTCGGTTTTGCTGAGTGCCTTGTCTCGTTTTTGCTGGAGCAGCAGTTCGCGTGTGCGCTTGTCGGCGGCGTCTTCCTTTTCTGGGTTGGAAAAGGTGGCGGTGATTTTGGTTTCGAATGTGCCGATGCGGTTTTCCAATGCGCGGAGCTGTCCTTCGTGTTCTTTTTTCTGGCGTTCGTGTTTTTTCTTTTCGGCTTCGCTGGCGATGACTCGCAAAGTGTTGAGCGTGTAGGGGGATTTTTTGAAACGGTGCTGTTGAATGTCGTTTAGTGTGTTGTGAAAAAATCCCATCATGCGGTAATAATCGCGTTGGGGGATAGGGTCGATTTTGTGGTCGTGGCAACGGGCGCAGCCTACGGTGAGGCCGAGGAAGACTTGCGCGGTGGTGGAGACCACATCGTCCAATCCGTCGTAGTAGGCTTGATCGGGGTCGGCCGGTTCGTCGTCCCAGATGCCCAGCCGCTGATACCCGGTGGCGATGATGCTGTCGGCGGTTACTGTATCCAATTCGTCGCCGGCGATTTGCTCTTTGATAAAGCGGTCGTAAGGCTTGTCGGCGTTAAACGATCGAATGACATAATCGCGGTAGCGCCATGCTTCCGGTTTCGGGCCGTCGCGTTCATAGCCGTTGCTCTCTGCATAACGCACCAGGTCGAGCCAATGTCGTCCCCACTTTTCGCCGTATTGCGGGAGGGCAAGCAACCGGTCAACAATTTTTTCAAACGCCCCAGGCGATTTGTCAGCTTCAAAGGCTTTCACTTCCTCCAAGGTCGGCGGCAAGCCAATCAAATCGTAATAAGCCCGTCGGATCAGTTGTTGGCGCGGTGCCGGTTTGTTTGGCCTTAAATCGGCTGCGGCCAACCGTTTGGCGATGAAGGCGTCGATCGGATTCGTTCCCCAACCGTCGAAAGCGGCCTTCGGCGGCGCCGGTTTTTTGATGGGACGAAAAGCCCAGTAGTTGCGGGTCTGTTCGTTGACTTCCGTCAAGTAACCTGAAGACTCTTCTTCGTGAGCTTCGGATTGCGCTTCCAATGCCGGGTTGTAAGGAGCTCCCATCGCCACCCATTTTGTGAGCCGTTCGATGTCTGCATCATCCAGCTTGCCTTTCGGCGGCATTTCATGGTCGCTGTCGCGGTAACTAATCATGTCCAACAGCAGACTCTTTTCCGGGTTTTGAATATCTACTGCCGGACCGGAATCCCCTCCCTGAAGAATGGCCTCGCGGGAAATCAACCGAAGCCCGCCCTTGCTTTTCTCGCCGTGGCACTTGAAACAGTTTTTCTGGAGCACTGGCAGAACGTCATCGCGAAAGAAAGACAATCCTTCGCTCTCATCCGCGCTTGATCGCCCGTTGTGCGAAAGGAGGAGGACGCCCAAAAGCGCAGCGGTTTGATGCGCCCATTGCTTGCCGCGTCGTGAAGATGTGCGTTTCATTTTCAATTCCAAAAAGGCCTGTTCAACCCTTTAAGTTTGGTAGCTTGCCTATAACCTGGCACAAATTTCAACTATTAAATTCGTCTTCCGGCAATTTTTTTTCAAGCGAGTCAATCTTTCTTCTGCGCTGTTCGCTCGCCGCGCTTCTTCTTTGCGGCTTGTGTTTTTTGGGATTTCGTTCGTCTTTTAGAGACGAGGCAAAAATCAATTTGCTTTTTGAGACTGTTCACCTTGGCGGCCTTGACTTTGACATTGTCTCCCACTCGGATTCTCCGCCGGTGGGTTTGTCCGATGATTTGGTGCCGTATGCAATCGAAGAGATAAAAATCGTCGTCCAGAATGGAGAGGGGCACGAAGCCGCTCAGTCCGAGGATTTCGACATCGATGAAGAAACCAAAGTGCCGAATCTCGATCACCAATGCGAGATAGGATTTGGGTTTCCCGGATTGGATTTGCGCGTTTAGGTAGGCGAAGAGTTTGATTTCCCGGCTGTCGCGTTCGGCATCGGCGGAGTTGCGTTCAGTCATCGAAATGTGATCGGCGATCGGCTTCAACTTCCGCACCTTTTTCATCTCGAAGAGGCTGCGGTGAACCATCAGGTCAGCATAGCGGCGGATTGGCGAGGTGAAGTGGGTGTATTCTGGTTTGGCCAGGCCGTAATGGCCGAGAGGGGAATCGGCGTATCGGGCGCGCATGAGAGATTTGAGAAAGTTGATTTTCAATGCTTTGCCAACCGGCAAAACCGCCAAATGTTGGAACAGTTTTCGGACTTCTTTTGACTTTTTGAGGTTGCCGCAAGGGATGCCGCAGGAAAGCACTTCCGCGCGGTAGGCTTGCAGTTTTTGTTCGCCAGGCGGTTCGTGAACGCGGTAGAGGGCGGTGGCATGTTGCCGGCGCATCAGCCCCCAGGCGACGGCTTCATTGGTCAAGAGCATGAACTCTTCGATGAGTTGGTGCGAGAGGTCGTTTTCAACTTTTTCAATGCGCTTGACGGCGCCCGCCTCGTCCAAATGGATTTTGCTCTCGGGAAAATCGAAGTCGAGGGCGCCGGCTCGGAAACGCCGTTTCCGAAGCGCTTGGGCCAGCTTGCTCGCCTGGTGGAGCATTTTGCCGATATTGTCTTTTGGTTTCTTTTTCAGAACCGCCATTGCTTTCTTGTAGGTGAAACGGTATTTGGAGCGAATCACCGCCGGGTAGTATTGAGAACGAATAACGGCGCCGGTGTCGCGGAGGGTGAACTCGATGCACTTGGTCAGACGGTCAACCCGCGGTTTCAGAGAGCAGAGGTCGTTGCTGAGAACTTCCGGGAACATCGGGATAACTCGATCCACCAGGTAGGTTGAGTTGCCGCGTTTTTGCGCCTCTTTGTCGAGGAGGGAATCCGGCTGCACATAGTGAGAAACGTCGGCAATATGAACCCATAACTTCCAGGTTTCGCTTTCATGCTGTTGCAGGCAGAACGCATCGTCGAAGTCTTTGGCGTCCACAGGATCAATGGTGATGACATCGTGTTGGCGGCAATCGACCCGATCCTTTAAGTTCCCAACCTCTGCCGCTCCAAGGCTCAACTGCTCGGCTTCCTCCAAAACTTCCGGGGGAAAGCAGGTGGGAAGGCTGTATTGCCGCAGGATGGCGAGCATATCGACGCCTTCTTTGGTGGGCGACCCCAGAACTTCGAGGACTTTGCCTTCGGGATTGACGGCCTTGGACTCCCAGGCGAGAAGCTCGACCACGACCTTGTCGCCCAACTTGGCGGTTCGTCCCATGTTGCTGGGAGGGGGAACGCGAATCTCGGCCGAAATCCGAGGATCGTCGGGGGTGACGTAGTGGAAGGGCTTGTTTTTTTGCAACTGGAAGGTGCCGACAATTTGGGTGCGCCGCCGTTCTATAACCCGGACAACAGCACCTGTGGCTTGGACATCTTGCAGTTGTTGCTGTCTCAGCAATTTCAAGTCATCGGGGCGGACGAGAACACGGTCTTCGTGCAGGGCGGTTCCTGTGGCGTTGACCGGGATGAGCAATTCTTTTAAGTTCCTGTCGTCGGGCATAAAGAACCCCCTCCCCTGCCGAGTGATTTGAATGCGGCCAGCGATGAGGTCCGCATCGGGAGCTAAGGCGAAGCGGAAGCCTTTGACGCGGGTAATTCTGCCAGTGCGTTCTAAACGCTTCAGGCAGCCGCGCAACACCGGTTGTTGGTCTTCCGGGAGGGACAACATAGGCGCCAATTGATCGAGATTGGCCGGGACGTTCTTTCTTTTTTGCAGCAGTTTGAGGATGATGTCTTCCATGATTGGGCTTCCCGTCGGGGGGGCATTTGCAGTGCTGGCAAAGCCGGCCAGTCCCGAAGGTTTATCGTCTGAGTCGAGAGCCGGCGCGGCGCTTTTTTCGCCCAAAACGCGGAAGGGCGGCGCCAGAGGTGGGGCGGAATTGCGGCGCAGCCTTCGCTGGCTCCAATCCGGGAACGACGCTTCGCTCGACGGGTCTTCCGGTCAGCCGTTCGATGTCCCGCAGTTTTCCCCAATCTTCGGGCGATACGAGCGAAACAGCGATGCCGTTTTCCCCTGCCCTTCCGGTTCGGCCGATGCGGTGGATGTAGTCTTCGGCAACGGACGGCAGGTCGAAGTTGATGACGTGGCTGATGCCTTTGATGTCGAGTCCTCGGGCGGCAACATCGGTGGCCACGAGGATGCGCAGTTTGCCTTGCTTCATGCGGTCCATCGTTTTTCGGCGAGCGCCTTGAGGCAAGTCGCCGTGAAGGGGCGCGGAATCGTGACCTTGGGCGGCCAGTATGCTGGCCAGTCGATCAGCGGTGCGCTTGGTGGCTGTGAAGATGAGGGCTTGGGTCAATTCGTCTTGTTGCAGGTAGTTGTTCAGCAGGCGGTGTTTGTGGATGAAGTCGTCGGCATGATGCACTTTTTGCCGGATTAATTTGTGTTTGACGGTGTTGGATGTCAATTGGATTCTAACGGGGTCGCGCAGAAGATCGCGGGCGATGGTCAGCACTTTGCCTTCCAAAGTGGCCGAGAAGAGTAGGGTTTGGCGTTTTTGGGGGAGTTGGGAGGCTATGTTTCGAATCGCACCGATAAAGCCGAGGTCCAACATCCGGTCGGCCTCGTCCAGGACAAAAATATCCAGGCTGGAATAATCCAGGCGTCCGCTGTTCATGTGGTCCAGAAGGCGGCCGGGAGTGGCAACGAGGATGTCTAATGGTTTTTCCAGCAGGCGAATTTGCGGCGGATAGGGCATGCCGCCAATCACATTGCCGCAGCGGAAGCGGCAGAAGCGGCCCAAGTCCCGGATGTGGGCGTTCACTTGGGCGGCCAGTTCCCGCGTGGGCGTCAGAATCAGGACGCGCGGGCCTTTGCCGCCGCGGCGCGGCGTGGCCAACAGCTTTTGCATGGCCGGCAGGACGAATGAAGCCGTTTTGCCGGTGCCTGTTTGTGCGGAGGCTAGGATATCGCGTCCTTGCAGGATTTCCGGAATGGATTTTCTTTGAATGGGGGTGGGTTCTTCAAAGCCGCAGGCTGCCACTGCACGTTGAAGTTTGTTCACTAGGTCGAGTTCGTTAAATGATTCCATAAACAATAATACGCTGCGCTCGAGTCAGACAAAATCCTGTCGAACGACTTTTCGATTGGTTCCGAACGAAGGCGAAATTCGCTCGCCGGAGGAAACTTCCAGCTAGGTTCGGCAACAACAGCGGCCCAGCATTGGCTGGCCGCCACAAATCGCCGCCAACCCAATTTGCAGTGGACATCGCTCCACGAGGAAGGTCAGAAACGACTCGTCGGTTCTTTCGCAAGAACCGGAGATACTCATAAATTCGAAATCGACCGGGCGCAAGAAAAATCTTTTGGATGGTGCGTTGTGAGTTTTTGGCCGCAAAAGGAATAAAAGGCGCGAGATGGCGTAGGTGTTCCTGCCTGCACTTTGCGCAGAGAAGAATTTCTGCGCCACGCTTGTTACTGCGGGACGGCGTAGTTGAAGTAGCCGATGAACATTTCGTCCCAGCTTTGTTCGCCGAAGCGCACGTGTTGATTGGGGTCGGGGTTCCAACGGTTTTGCGGCGAATTGTCGAACGAGCCGGAGATGTGTATCTGCGTTCCTTTGGGCAGGAATTTCGGCTCGGTGAGCCGATAGAGCCGCTGCCAGTCGAAGTGGTAATCGGGAGTGGAGAGAAGGATTTCAGAGGAGCCGTCCGGGTAACGGGCTTCGTATTGGAAGCGTTTGCCGCGGTAGTGCATATGCGGGCTCATTTCGACCAGCCAACTGTCTTGATGGATTCGGCGGGAGGCGGTGACTTGGTGGTTGCGTTCGTTTTTGGCGATGTTGATGTCGATGGTGAATGCGGCGGCAGTTATCAATTGCATTTCCGGTTTCTTGTCTGCTAGGTAAAGCCCCAGTTTGGTCACGTCGGTGGTGGCGGTGCCGTTGGGGGTGTAATGTTGTTGGAAGACGAAGGAGGCGCCGGCGGGGAGGAATTTGCCGGTCTTTTCGGGAAAGAATGCGGGGTCAAATCCCGGAACATATCCCGCATAGAAGCCTGCGAGTCCGCCTTGGATGGCGAAAAGGTCGCCGGGAGTTGTGATCATGAAAACGAGGCTGTGGTGGACAACTGCCGCGTTGCCGGGAATAACCACGGCGGCTTTCAGCCAGGTGTCGTGCGGCACCGGGTTGGGAACGGTCAAATAGCGGTAATCGACTACGCCTTCGGCAGGGATTGGTTGTTCGGGGATTTCGACAATGTAATCCGGTTTGCCGAGTATCCAGTCTGTCGGCCGAGGAAAGGAAGCGGTAGGGAGCGGGTCTTCGTCGTGGCCGCGTTTGGCACCTCGATTAATCCATTCGATGAGCAGCGCTTGTTGTTCTCGCGTCAACCGGGTTTCGTTGGCAAAACGCCCGTAGTGGCTGTCGGCGTGCCACGGTGGCATCTCGCCGGACATCACTTGGTGTTTGATGAAGAAGGCGTTTTCGAGAACAGCGTTGTAGCTGTCGAGAGCAAAAGGAGCGATGTTGCCTTCGCTGTGGCAGCGGACGCATTGTTCAATGAGGATGGGGGCGATGTCGTCGGCGTAGGAAATCGGCCCCAGCTCCGGCAGATTCGCCACTTGTCCAGCGCCTTCGGCGAGTTCGATGAACACTGGCTCGTTGGCGAAATGCTGCGCCAAAGCGTTGCGCAAGTAGGCTTGGCTGCGCGTTTTCGAACCTGCCGCCACATCCGTGCGCACGGCACCTCGGTAGAAGAGTGTCCAATCAGACGAGCGGACGGCGAAGGCTTCGGGGAAGGTGCGCGGCTGGAGATTTCGCGTTACAACCCGGCTGGTGTCCAGAAGGACGGGGAAGTTGATGCTCAACGTTTCAGATTCTGCTTTCAATGTTTGGCGGTCCACTTCTGGCCGGGAAAGGATTGCCCAGAAGAGCGCGTTTTCGCCGTGTGCGGTTTGCAGTGAACGGATTTCCGGCAGAATGGGTTCGAGCGCCGCGAGCGATTCGCCCGCAGCCAATAGCACGATGACCGGAATGTGGCTGTGATAGTAAAGCTCGCGGGAGATTCCGTCCGTGTCGAGCAGCTTGAAATTGTCCGCCCAAGGCAGTCCGCCGTCGTTCGCCTCTCTCAGGCGGTAAAACCGGACGGGTTCGACGCGGCATATTGGGTCGTAATAAGAACGCTCGGTTCCGGGAGAGTTCAAGCGCAAGATGGGGTTCCAGTCGGAAGACGCATCGAGGAATCTCTGCGTTTCTAAAACCAAAGTTCTGTTTTTGGCGGAAGGCACATCGACGCGAATGGCCTCCCCTTCCCTGGCAATCGACACTTTCAGCTCGGCGGCGTTTGCCATGTCTGCTGACAGCACGACACCCACCAGGGCGGCGAATCCGAAGTTTCTGCCCAGTTTTGTGTTCATAGTTCGATTTTTGTTGCCCGGATTTTGCTCATCTCCAACGGGCACTTCGTTTTGCATTGGCTCAACCTCGGCCAAACATCCGAAAGGCTACCACTGCACTTTCGCTTTTTCAAACGACAATCGCTAATGGCCGCAGATGCAGGTGTATTCGACAAGGCGGCATCGGGTGCAGATGGAGTAATCAATATTGAATTTCTCGTAGATGGACTCGCTGTCTGGCGGCACCTTAATGTCCAAACTAACTGGCAGAAAAGCGCCTTCCGGCAACGCTTTGTCCGAAATCAGAACGTTGTTTGTTTTGACAAACGTCAAGGTTGTCGGCGTCCTGCGGTCGCCGCAAAACAGCGAGATTGCCGCTTCGGGAACACCAACGGGCTTGGTGTCGCTGTCCACAAATGTCAGCCGCACCTTGCGGTCTTCCTGTACCCAAAATTCGAAGCCGGGCTCGATGCTCATAATCAACCGCCCGCCGTTGGGACCCGGCGTTTTTTGCGGATGCACTTCTTCGGGGGCATGACTGTGTTTCTTGCCGTTGTGCGAATGTTCTTCTGAGCGATTGGCCGCAGTGTCTTCGGGATTGTTGCCGCAACCCATTAAACCGACGGCCAATAACAAACTCATTCCTTGAAGCCAATGCTTTTTCATTTTCTTTTGTTTGTTGAGGTTTGCGGCCTTCATCCCGTGTTCAGGCTGTGACCTGCGTTTTTTTGGCGACCACGCGTTCAGCCGCTTTTCGGCCAAACCAATAGAACACCGCCGGTGTGGCGCCAAGTCCGAAGAAAGTCGAACTCAGCAAGCCGCCGACGATGACAATAGCCACCGGCCGCAGAATTTCTTTTCCGGGCGCCTCTGTGGATAAAACCAGCGGGAGCAATGCCAGCCCGGCAGAAAGCGCCGTCATCAACACCGGCACGGAACGTTCCAAAGTCCCCCGCTCAACCATTTCCCGGCTGAACCGCTCGCCTTCATGCCGCATGAGATGGAGATAGTGGGAGAGCATCATCACGCTATTGCGGGCGGCAATGCCAGCCACCGCCACCAATCCCACAAGAGTTGCGATGCTGACATTGTTTGTCAACGCCCAAGTGAACACCAAGCCTCCCGCCAAGGCCAAAGGAACATCGCACAGCACTTGCGCCGCCAGAAAACCAACGCCAAAATAACCCCGCAGCAAAAAAGCCATTGCCAGCAATACTGCGCCGCTCCAGATCGCTATGCGCCGAGCGGCCGCTTGCCGCTCCCGATACTCGCCTTCGAAACTGATATGATAACCTTCCGGAAGCGCTACCTGCACCGCCACTTCACTTTGGAGCCGCTCGACCAACGAAGCCAAGTCCCGCCGGGCAGGATTCACACTCACAACAAATCGGCGTTCCATGTTTTCACGCAGGATAACATTAGGCCCCGCAGCTTTGCGAATCTCCGCCACCAACCCCAACGGGATGCGGTGTTGGTCCACCGTGTCGATATACATTCGAGACAAACGTTCCGGAGACTCGCGCCATTTTGTCGGCAGACGCAGCACCAAGTCAATCGTCCTTTGACCTTCGTATAACTTCCCCACCGTCTCGCCCCCAATCAAAGACGACAACTGCCGGTTCAACGCCCCTGCAGTAACGCCATATGCCAAAGCCCGTTCGCGGTCCATTTCAATCCGAAGCTGAGGAATCAACGCTTGCTGTTCCCCCCGCGCCTCCTCCAACCCCGGAATGCCTCTGGCAATCGCTTGAATCTGCGTTCCGAATCGGCGAATCTCATTCAAATCCGATCCGAAAATCTTGACCGCCACCTTGGCGGAAACGCCGCTCAACATATGCCCGACACGATCCGCCAACGGGCCGCTCAACGCCGAAAAAGTTCCCGGAATAGTCCGCAGCTTCTCGCGGATTTCCGCCGCCACTTCCGAGCGCGGCCGCCCTCCACTCTCAAGCTCAATATCGAACTCCACCGTCGAAACCGGAACTACATGATCGCCCCGCTCCGCCCGCCCCAAACGCCGCCCCACCTGCCGAACCTCCGGCACCGAAAGCAGCAAACGATCTGCCGTGTCTGCCAACTCCCCAGTCTGCCGAAGCGAAGTCCCCGGAGCCGCAGTCAAAGCCACCAAAAGCGTCTCCTCACGAAACGGTGGCAAAAACTCCTTCCCCATCGTCGGATACAACGCCGCCGCCGCAGCCAACAAAACACCTGCCGCCAACAACACCACAAAAGGCGCATCCAAAGCCAGCCGCAGCCAAGTCCTGCGAAACGCAGCCTTCATCCGCTGAGCCAGCCGCCCATCCCGAAAACCGCCCCCCGACTTCGGGCGGAGCAGCAGCGAACAAAGCACCGGAATCACCGTCAAAGAAACCAGAAACGAAGCCGCCATGCTGACAATCGTCGCCACAGCAATCGGTGCAAACAACCGCCCCGCCACACCCTGAAGCCCCAAGAGCGGCAAAAACGCCAAAACAATGAACAGAGTGGCATACAAAATCGAGTTCCGAACCTCGGCCGAAGCGCCAGCAATCACCGCCAATCGAGACCGGGGACAACCCGCCGCCGCATTCTCCCGCAACCGGCGGAACACATTCTCGACATCGACAATCGCATCATCCACAACCATGCCAATCGCCACCGCCAACCCACCCAAAGTCATGGAGTTCACCCCAATTCCTATGAGATTGAAGACTATCAGCGTCACAGCGAAAGAAAGCGGAATGGCTGTCAGCGTAATAACCGTCGTCCGGACATTCAGCAAAAACAGAAACAACACAACCGCCACCATAACCCCACCGTCTCGAATCGCTTCCTTGAGATTGTCCGTAGCGTGTTCGATAAAGTCCGCCTGCCGGAACAAAGTCGCCAACTCCACCCCTTCGGGCAGGCCGGGACGCAAATCCGCCAAGACTTTTTCGATCGATTCCGTGAGGCGCAATGTATCGAATCCCGGCGCTTTAGTAATGCTGAGGATGACGCCCGGCGTTCCGTTGACTGCCGCATCTCCCCGCATCGGCTCCACGCCCCACACCACATCGGCCACATCGCCAATCGTTATCGGGCGGTCGTTTCGATGCTTAATCACCCCCTCGCCAATCGCCTGCAACTCGGTCGTCATCGCCAAATTGCGCACCATAATTTCCTGAGGCGCCGTTGACAGAAACCCACCTGTTGTGTTGCTCGCTGCTTGAGCCGCCGCCGCCCGCAGCTCAGCAAAAGAGACATTCAGCGCCAGCATCCGCTGCGGATCAGGCTGCACTTGAATCTGCTTCACCCCGCCGCCCATCCCCAACACCTCCGCAACCCCCGGAATGCCCTGTAAGCGCCGGCGAACTGTCCAATCCGCCAGCATCCGCAAATCCCGCGCCGCCACCTTCCCGTCCACACTGCGCATCCCCACCAGCATGATCTCACCCATGAGCGAAGCGACCGGCGTCAAGTAAGGCATCACCCCTTCCGGCAGAGATGCCGCCGTCAATTGCAAACGCTCCTGAACCAACTGCCGTGCCCGATAAATATCCGTCCCCCAATCGAACTCCACATAAATCAGCGACAGAGACACATCCGAAATCGAGCGCAGCCGCGTCAACCCCGGCGTCCCCATCAAAGCGCCCTCCAGCGGAAGAGACACCCAAGCCTCCACCTCCTCCGGCGCCAAGCCTGGCACTTCCGTCAAAAGCGTCACCGTCGGCTTCGTCAAATCCGGCAACACATCCACCGGCAACTCCCGCCCGATACGAAAACCAACCCCAAGCGCTGCAATCGCCGCCGCTGCAACTAACCCCCGATGCGCCAACGAAAAACATATAAGACGGTTCAGCATCACCAAGCTATTCAATCCCCCGCAAGCCGCCGCCCCCGCAGCAGGCTCAACACCAACAGCACCAACAAAATCACCGAAAGAACGCCCAAAAAAAGAGACGCCCTTTGCCAAGCAATTTCCCCGCCCCCCACCGGATTTCCCGCCCGCCGCGCCCGCTGCTCAGTCGTCATCTCCGAACCGTCCTCATTATGCTCATGGCCATGCGCCGCATCCAAAGCCTCCTTCAGCGAGAGCGTTCCCCCACCCGCGTAAGCCAACGGATAAGCGGCCTGGACCACCACCTCGTCTCCGGGAAACAACCCCTTCAAAATCTCCACATATGTATCGTTCTTCATTCCAATCTGCACGGCGGCCCGAACAAAAGCGTTCGGAAGTTCAAAGTCTCTCACAAATAAATAATCCCCCTTGACATCGCTGAGCAAGGCCGCCCGTGGCACTGCCATCACCCCGTTGCGCTCGCGGAGGACGATGGAAAATTCTGCCCTCATCTGCGGGCGGACTGACCCGTCGGCATTGGTCAAAAGAAAGACAGCCTCAAGCGTCCCGCTCTCCGGATCCGCCGCCGTGCCGAAGCGCAGCAAACGCCCCTCGAACACCGCCGCCGGCAAAGCCGCAATCCGAACCCGTGCCGACATGCCCGAACGTAGCAAGCCCGCCTGATCTTCGGGAATCCGCGCCACCGCATACACTTCTGACAAATCGAGAATCTCCAAAATCTTCGTCGTCGGTTCCACCGGATCGCCCAGGCAGACATGTCCCCCGAACACCAACCCCGTCAAAGGCGCGCGCAGGGGGATGCGAGGCGGCGGATTGCCCGGCTGCCGACTCTCAACAACCAGCGCCACCTCACCCGCCTTCACCGTGTCTCCTTCAAAAACCTTCAACTCGACAATGCGCCCAGCAACCCGGCTGCTGACAACCGCCCGTCGACTCGGAATCGCTTCCACCCGCCCCAAGACAAAGAGCGTCTCCTCAAAATTTTCCCGCGAGATTTGAGCCGTCTCAACCCCCAGATTCTCCACGCTCACCCGGTCGAGAATCACCCGCCCCGGCACCGATTCCGCCGCCTCCAAAATCCGAAGCGCCAACAACAATCCGAACCCCGCCCTTGAACCCATCCGTTTCATGCTTGCTGTCCTAATCCAAACCGCCGGCCGCCGCTTCATAACGAATCCGTGCCAAAGAATAATCCCGGACTGCATCCAACAGCCGAATCTCAATATCAACCCGTTGCCGACGGGACTGCAACAAAGTCCGCAAATCAATCAAACCTTTCTTGTAAGCCGCATCCGTCTGCCGCACATGCTCGCTCGCCGCCGGCAACAATTCATTTTGAATCTCCCCGACATGAACCGCCAAAATTGTCATCATACCGCTCGCCGAAGCGGTATCGTTGCGAATCTCGTTGGCCAAAGCCCGAACCGTCTGCTCCAGCCGGGCCGCCTTGGCTGCCTTCTCTTCAATGGCTGCCCTGTTCTTGTTCCAAAGCGGCAGCGGCACGATAAGCCGAACGCCGATCCGGGATTCCCTCTCGAACCCCGCCGGAACATCCTCCTCGCGCGAACTTCTGACAAACAGCCCCAGTACCACATCCCGCCACCGCTTCGATTGCTCCAGCCGAATTTCTCGCGACGCCGTCTCAGCTCGCTTCAATGCCGCCTGATAATCCGGCCGCCAAGCGATGTTCGTGTTGCCCGCCGCCAGCACATCCGGCCGGGGCAATTCTCCCGTCACTTCGAAAACCTCCGTCGGCTCCAGCCCGATCAACGGCCTCAAATCGCTTTCCAGCTTGCGCACATCATGCTCCAAGTGGTGAATCTCCAACTCCAATTGCGCTTCCACCAACTTCGCCTGCCCCGCATCTAACAAAGAAACCTCTCCCTTGGCGCCGCTCGCCTCCACAAAAGCCGTCAATTCCTTCGCAATTTTCAACTGCTCATCCCGCAGCCGCTTCTGCGATTGCAACGCCAGAATCTTGACGGCAACAATCTTCGCCTCGGTAATTAACAGACGTTCGCGGTCAGCAACCTCCGCCGCCGCCGTCGCTAAAAGAGACGCCGCCGCCGCCTTCTCTCGCCGCAACCGCCCGGCAAGCGGAAAGGCCTGGCTGAAGCCGATTTCACCGCTGAACTCGGCACTTTCCGGATCGTCCTTATAATTGATTTCAACCGCAGGATTCTGCCAGCGGCCAGCATTCCACAACCGCGCCCGCGCTTCCTGAATGCGCCATCGATCAGCCTTGAGCCTCAGATTGCCGCTGCGGACAGCCTCCGGAATGCCCGCCAAACTGAGCAACCCGCTGGAACCCGCTTCCGAACTCTGCGAACCCGCCGGCCCGCTCTCGCCTGCGTAGAGCACCAAAGCGGTTATCCACAGCATCACGCCAATCCAAAATATCTGCTTCGCTGACAGAGGCACAGGCAAAACAAGAAATGTTACATGTCCCGAATTTGTCAAACACATTGATACACCCCCCTAGTCATCGTGCCGGCAAGAACGCGTCTAGCGGCACAAGTTTCTGGACATTGCCCCGGCCGACTTTTACTATTTCCGCTGATTTTCAAAGACAAACCGCTCGATGCCATTGCTTATGCCGCCGACCATTCGACTCTTCTGTATCTTGACCATCGTCCTCATCGCCTCCGAACATGCCGCTGCGCAAACCGCCGCCACCCTCGCCGGTGCCAGCCGCCCCAAACCGCAAATGCAGTTGAACCACCCCGACAAACAATACAAACGCATCCACCAGTTTGCCTTGCGGCTAATCCTTCTCTATCGCTTTGAAGAGGCGAAGACGTTTCTGGATGCGCATCTGAAAGATCACCCCGACGACGCCGAATCCCACTATCTCCTGGGCGTGTGGCATTCCCAGCAAGGGCAATTTGAAGCAGCAGCCAAGTGGCTGGATCAAGCGGTGGACAAAGGGCTGCCACCCGGCCGCATCGTAGCGGGGCCGCGGGACTTGTTTCGCGGCGCCCGGAAGAAATCCGCTTGGTTCAATCAGTTGTTCGAGAGCTTTAAATCGAGACTTGTTCATGGCCCTCTGCTCGGCAAGGTCACGCATGCCTCCGCTTCATTTTGGGTGCGGACGGCCAGTCCGAGCATGTTCACAATCATTGCCTCCCCCTCGGCGGATTTCAGCAACCTGCAACGGATTGCCAGAGGACAAACCCGCGCCGAGGACGACTTCACCGGTCAAGCGCAACTCACCAGCCTGACGCCCAATACCCGTTACTTCTACCGGGTGGAAATCGACGGCCGGCCGGCAACAAACAACAGCGATGATTTTACCTTTCAAACCTTCGGCCGGCCGGGGGAGAAGACCCGGCTGCGTCTAGCCTTCGGTGGCGGCGCCGGATTCGTGCCGCCTCACGAACGCGTCTGGACAACAATCCAATCCTTTGCGCCGCAAGCCCTGCTGCTGCTCGGCGACAATGTTTATATCGACGACCCGGAGTCTCTGATAATGCAGCGCTACACCTACCACCGCCGACAATCGCGCCCGGAGTGGAGACAACTCACCGCCCAAACCGCCGTCTTCAGCATCTGGGACGACCACGACTTCAGCACCAACGATTGCTGGGGCGGTCCCGAATCCCACACCCCCTTCTGGAAACCCCACTATGTCTTCCGAACCTTCCGAGAAAACTGGATCAATCCCGGCTACGCCGGCGGCGACGCGCAACCGGGATGCTGGTATACCTTCTCCATCAGCGACATTGACTTCATCATGCTCGACTGCCGCTACTACCGAACCAACCCGAAAGAGCCAATGCCAACCATGCTAGGCCCTGCGCAAAAAGAGTGGTTGAAACGCACCATCCAAACGCTCAACGGCACATTTAAAGTGATCTGTTCCTCCGTTCCCTGGGACTTCCGAACAAAAGGAGACAGCCTCGACACCTGGAACGGCTACCAAGCCGAGCGAGAAGAACTCTTCTTCTTCTTCGAAGAGCAGCAAATTGAAGGAATTCTACTCCTTTCGGCAGACCGACATCGCTCAGACGCCTGGAAAATCGACCGTCCCAACGGTTACAACTTTTACGAATTCAACTCCTCCCGCCTGACCAACCAACACGTGCACAAGGAGATGAAAAGCGCCCTCTTCTCCTACAACAAAAAACAATCCTTTGGCCTGGTTGACTTCGACACACGCAAAAACGATCCCACCGCTACTTACTCCGTAGTGAACATCGACGGTGAGATCATCCACAAACTAACCGTCCGTCGCAGCACATTGCAGTTCCGCTAAGCAGAAGTGAAACAATGTCACTCCATAAGCCCGCGAGGATAACCGGATTCAGAAGGAACAAAACAGCCGAACAGAAGCCCAACAAGCGAAAAGCAAAGAACAACAAGACCAATGGAGGGACCAGCAGCACAGAAACTGAACAACGCAATCCGAAGAATCAATTACTCGGCAGTTCTTCATCAATACCGTAAAGAGGCGCCCAGTTATCCACATCATCCTCCTGCCAAGCAGCAAACTTAGCGTCATTACTACGTGTCCACCGGCAACGTCAATTCACAAAGAGTCAACGCCTCAATATGCCCATCCACGAAAGTAATATTCGCTTCACCAGAATGCCGCCGTGTTAACTCAAAAGCATAACGAGGCCAAAGCCAAGGGAGTTTCGGAAGATAAGACATAGGATTAACCACAAAAACAGAAGGAGCATCAGAAGGGTTTCTAATATTGGAAGACCATCCCGCAGTGTCACCTAGAACAATACAATCGGAAGGAGAAGCCACATAACCACGCTTTACAGAAAGCCCTTTATCAGATGAATGATCCTTCAACCCCCTATTATTCCAACCATATGCAAAATTAAAAAATATAGGCCAACCGGATATGTACCCAGGAAAACGAATACCACCCAACACAGATTGCAAACGAGTGTTCCCTGTACACTGAAAAACATTCGTGTCCCCACCCAAATAACCATCCAAAAGAAACCTATACCAAGGCCACAACTCTGGCCCGGAAACTAGGATTACTAAGGCCAACAAAATCACCAGGATCACGCTGCCAATAAGGAAGACTTATCCACGTTATCATCCGCATACAAATGCACAGCCAAAACTAATTGACGCACATTCCCAACACAATGAATCCGCTTGGCAGTGGCCTTCGCTCACCCCAACCCGGCAACAATAAAGCCGCTAAAATGCCAATAACAGCAACAATAACCAGCAACTCAATCAATGTGAACGCTCGATTGTTCATCAACCAACCCGATGGCAACACCGGCAGCCAATTTTCCGATCCGCGACACCTTGACGGTGTTCAAAACCGTCTCAACCAAGTTCAAAAAATGTGACTTTCATCTTTATGACAATAGCTGATTCCAGGAGCTTGGCAAGATTTTTTGAAAAAAATTTTCCAGAATCCATTGTGCAGAAGAGAAAAAGTAGGGCATTCCCCTCGCGTCGCCTTCGAGGGAGCGGAGTTTAAGGCCGTTCCGAGCAATCAACGCGTTGTCAGAACGCCCGATTGCGGTCAGCCAAAAAACTTACTCGGCGCGATCGGCAGCTACAGTTGCCCATGCCTTCCCGCTTCGGGCATCCCAAATCCTGAGCGCGCCGTTTCGCCCGCCGGCGGCGATGTAGCGGCCGTCGGCAGAAACGGATTCGGCGAAGACAAATCCGAGAGCGCCTTCCATGACGCGCAGCCGTTTTCCGTCCAGGCCATACACGGCAATGGTGGCGTCTCCGGAGCTGGCCAACACTTCGGCCCGGCCGCCGATGAAGCCGACTCCGGTAACTTCCTTTTTGAACCCGTCGATGTTTTTCTTTCTCTCTCCGGTGGCAGTGTCCCAGATTTTGATGACGCCATCTCCCCCGGCGCTGGCCAAAGTCCGGCCATCCGCCTGCCAGGAAACATCCATCACGTGATGCGTGTGCCCTTCAAAGGAATGAGCAGTTTTGCCGCTGTCCAGGGCGACGATTCGCACAAACCGGTCCGCGCTCCCCGAAGCCAAAAACTTGGCGTCTGGCGAAAACTCCAGGCCAAAGACTGCGTCGCTGTGCACTTTCGGAAAGTCTTTGACCAGCTCCATAGTTTCCCAATTCCAGACTTTGATTTCGCCACTTCGGCTCGGTTCGCCACCGCCAGAGGTCAGCCATTTTCCGTCGGCGCTGAAGTCGAGCGCGTTCACACGGCCGACGAATCCGAACTCTTCGCCTAGGGTGCGATGCAGCATCCATTCCCCGTCGAGCGCAACGATTCGGGCGATGCCGTCTTCGGCAAGAGTCAAGATGGAGCGGTCGGTCAGGAATTGCGTCGCGATCCAGTTCGAAGATGAGAGGGAAACGGACTCCAACTCATCGCCGGTTTCTGCCCACCAAACACTGAGATCGCCGCTCGATTCTAAAGCAGCAATGCGTTTTCCGTCTGGCGAAAAATCGAACGTCCGAAACGGGACCAGCGCCGCTTGCAATCGGGATTGAGCGTCGGCAAGCGTTTGCCGGCCAGCCGCAGCCGATGCCTCCGCCTCTTTCAATGATTGTTCAGCCTTTCGGCTTTGCGTTGTCAGATACTCAACCGATTGCTTTGCCAGCTTGAGTTCGTTTTCCGCAAGGGAGAGCACTCGCCGTGCTTCGATCAAATTCGCCTCTTCCTTTGCCAAGGCTTTCTGGGCCGCGTCCGCTTGCTCGGCGGCTTTTTTCTTTCGCTCACCGATGTCCGAAGTGATTTGTTTCAGGTGCGATTTTGACTGGCCGGCGGCGAAGGCTCGGCTGGCGAGTTTTTCGAGCGCTTGATTTAATTTCTGATGCAGGGTTTCAATGTTGGACTCTGCGGCGGTAGCGGTTTTCAAAGTTTCGCGCAGTTGCTTTGCCAGTTGCTTTGCTTCGTCGGCTGCCTCTTCCGAAGCAAGCTGGGCGGTTTTCAAAGTTTGCTCGGCTTCGGCCAATTGATTGCTCAACTGGTTGACTTTTTCGGTGGCGGCTTCATGCGCTTTTTGGGCAGCCTTTTGTTTTTCCAAGGCTTGTTCAACTTCGGTTTTTTTTGCAGCCAAATCTGTTTCCGCCTTGTCCGTCCGTTCGGTTTCTTTTTTCAACTCCTTGGCGGTTGACTCGATTTCTTTTTTGGCTAACGCAACAGCACCTTCGAGAAGCCTCAGCAACCGTTCCTTCTCGTCAAGCTGTTTTTGTGTTTTGCGGGCGCCTCGCAAGACCGCTGTTTGTTCTCCGGAGATTGCGTCCCAAAGCGCGGCATGGCCATCCGGCATGGCAGCAACAAACCGCTTGCCGCCGTTCGACAATATCCATTGGCTGGCGGGATTTTTCAAATCGAGTTCGCTTTGAAGGCGGCCTGTTTGCCAATCGAACAGGCGCACTCGTCCCCGTCGCTCGGCCACAGCCAAAAGGTATCCGCCGTTGGCTGATCCGGCCAAGCCAACAATCTCCTCTCCCTGGATTGTTCGCTCCCGTTCGAATTTCGCCGCCTGATCCCGCTTCCACACTTCGACGGTTCCGCCGAAAATGGCGACGGCCAAACGATTGCCGCTGCGGCTCCAACAGCTCAAACGCGCGTTTGGCGCCTCCGGTGTCTGCGCTTCAAAAACGTTCTCTCCATCGAAGGTAATCGCGCGGAGCCTCCCTGCTTCAAAGATGATGGCCACCCGGCTGCCGTCCTCTGAAAGGCTCAGATGCTTCACGGCACCCAGTTCCCAGGGCCAATCCAGCAACAGTGTTCCCGTCGAAATCTCCCAGGTTTTGACTCGTCCCGACCGGAGGCCAAGAGCCATAGTCAGACGATTTCCACTGAGCCCAACCGCCGTTGCCTGGTCGCCCGGTTCGATTTCCAGTGAAAAGGTTTCACCTCTCGTCTCCCGTTTCCAAAGTTTCACTTCGCGGAACCCGCCGGTGGCAATCCAGTCGCCGGCCGGATGAAACGCGATGGCGTTGACCAAGTCCTGATGGCTCCGCCGCCCGGACAAATGGGGATCGCGCAACCGCGAAGCCACCTTTCGCGAGGGGATTTCATACACCACAGCCTCGCTGCCGATGCCGTAGGCGGCATACTGGCCGGAGGGTGTCAAGGCCGTTGCATAGATGGGCCGCACTCGCCGATTGACCGGCTGCCAGGCGATGTTCAAACGGGCGGAGACTTCGCCCCGGGCGCCTTCCGCAATCCAACGCTGCAGCAACCCCAACTGCTCCGGGGTCAGATTTTTGGCGTTTGACTGGTTGCCGGTCGGCGGCATGACCGTGTCGTCGAGATGGGCAGCAGCTCGGAATAGCAGACTCTCGCCCGGATTTCCCGGAACGATGGCAGAACCGGAGTCGCCCCCTTGGCGAATTGCGGCCGGGGTTTCTAAAATCAAACCCGCCTTCGCTTTCGTTTGGTTGTGGCAAGCGAGGCAATTCGCATTGAAAACCGGAAGAATTTCCCGTTCAAAATCCACTGGCTCGCGGCGGTCAGGCGGGGCGATAGGAAGGGCTGCCGAGCCGGCGGCCAAGGGCAATACTGCGACAAGCGCCCATGCTTTCACGCCTGAGCGCGTGGGGCAGCGAGGTTGTCGGCGGTTTCGATTTCGGTTCATCAGATGTCCTTTTCGGATTCCCGGCAGGGAGTTTTCTCCGGCTCGACCTTGTCCGCTATGACTTCCACGCGGATGACCTTTGAAGCGGTCACCGGTTTTCCATTCCATTTTCCCTGCGCTTTTAGTTCGATTGCGGCCGGTCCCGTTCTACTGTCGCCGGGCGCTTTCAAAGTCAGATCAAACTGATCGTTCCGAAGCATCGAGCTGTCTGCTTGAATGCCGGCTTCCCGGTCGAGAAGTTGCGGCGTCACTTCAATCTGCCCTTCAAACCCGAATCGCCGCCGGAGCTTTACCGGAATTTGAATTCGATTTTTCAGAACCAATTCTACGGGATTGACAGCCACTTCAATCTCAAATGGCGCTGGAAACACTTCGATTTGAATCGACGGGCTGTATGTGGAAAGGGTCAAATCTTTGGACGCGCCGCCCGGTTCTCGCCGGTATTTGCCTTTCACTTCCCCGTAAAGATAGAATTCGTGCCGGCCCGGCTTCAATTCGTGTTGATTCAAATCCAGCCGCAGCACGCCCGCGTTTTTTCCCTTTTCAATCGACACGCCCGGATGTTTGGCCAAGGGCTTCACCCCTCGGATTTGAAAAGCCAGCTTGCCTTGAAAGCCTTCTTGACGGTTCACCTGAATCGGAATTTTCAGGACGCCGGCCAAAGCAGTTCGCCAAAGCTGGTCGCGATCGCCGCCGGCGAACACGCTCACTGGAAACGGTTGAACATCGGCTACGGCCAACCGACGATGCGGAGAAAGACGGGTCATCACCGCCTCATTGTTGTAGTCGCCCACCTCCCAAACCACTTGGCCGTGCTCCACCAAACGGGAGACCGTCGTGCCGCCGATATTCGCCTCCGCCCGCAAGACCAATTCTCCCACTGCTGCTTTCGCCTCTGCCTCTGCCTCGACCAGCAAAACTCCCTCTGCAGCACCGGCAGGGATGATTACCGGATACGCCCGAATGCCCTTCGGCGCCGCCTCTGCCACTACTTTCACCGGCCCTTGAAATCCATCTACCCGATGCAAACGAATGCGAAAGGGAAGTACTTGGCCGGGAACGATGACTGAGGATTCCACTTTCGCCTGGCGGTTGATGTTGCGGTGCAGTGCCGATTGCGTCACCGAGAAGGCTCGAAATCCGGGCGCCGGCGGCCGAATGCGCAGTTCATACAACAACCCCGCTCGATCCTGCGTCGTATTGAACAAGTCGCTGATTGTCAGCCGATAGCGACCGTCCTCCTCAATGGTCAACCATCCCTGCGGGTCCCAAGCTCGCAGAGGAAAAGCCCGTTCCCCCGGATTATAGGGCGTGGCAAGCGTCAACACTTCAGCCGCCTCCCCTCCGACCTCCAGCCGGTCAACGACGACCAGCGGGCTGGTGCCATAACCGAGTCGATGCGAGCGAACTTCAATCCGGTAACGCTCTCCCTTTTTCGCGTCGAACTCATAAACATCCCGATCCCGCTTTGGGTAAAACATTCCGGAAATTGCAACGGGCAAACGAACAGCCTGCGGCCCCGCCTCTCCGGAAACAATCTCCGCCTCGACAACGGAATCCAACGGTGAAAAATCAATCCTCTTGAGAAAGAAACCATCCGATGCCCGCCATGCCGAATAGAGGAAACTGGTCGATGCCGAAACGCCCAGGAGCGAATGGCGCAGTCCGGCCAACGAAGTGCTTCCCTTCTCCGGCGCCTGCCCCCGCCATACCGCTCGCTCCCACAAAGAACCGGCAGCAGAAACGATGCGGCTCTTTTCCCCCTGCGGCAAATTGCGGCCGAAGACATGGAACTTCTGCTCGCTGCCTGGCGCCGCGCTCAAAGGCAACACACAATCCATATACGGGCCGGCGTGAATTGACAAGCGGTAAAAAAATGCCTCCCCTCCCCGATAAGTCAAGTCGCTGACTGCAATAAACAACGCTCCCGTTGCAGCTGCCGTGTAATCCAGCAGCCGCCCGCGGCGATCTTCCTGCAATGAGCGCCCTGCCGCATCCAGCAATCGGATCACCGGATCCATCTTCGAATCCAACGCCTCGCTGAAACAAGCAACAATCACACGCTGCCCCTGCCTGGCGAACAAGCGGTAATAGTTTTTCCGATTGGCAACCGCCCGCCCGTGAATCGTGGCGCCAGTAGGAATCGGCAGTGCCTCTTGCATCGTGTGCCCCGGCGCAGAGTCCGCCCTCTCTTCCCGCGTGCCCACAGCAAACAAACGCGAGTTGGACATCCCGAATTTCCCCGCCGCCCAAACCTCAAACACTCCGGTTTCGACTTCGGCGGGAATGTCCACAATGAATTCATTGTCCACCGGCTTGTCGCCGCCGGGCTTCGGTCTGGCCTGAATCCGCACGTCCGAAAAAGAGAGAGAAAAGGGGCCGCCGAAGTCCGCGCCGGAAATGCGCACAGACACCGCTGTCCCGCTCTGCCCTCCCGGCGGGAAGATCGTCCGCAACCGCGGTTGCGGAAACTGAGCGGCCAGTGGCAGGCCGGCGCCGAGCGACAGCAGAAGTGCCCCGCCCGCCAAGCGCGTCCAAACCCAACTCCTTGCTGGCTTTCGAAAAATCATTCGTAGCTACGCAATCAAATCGTGCAGCACCCGGCCGTGTACATCCGTCAACCGGCGGTCAATGCTGTTGTGCCGATAGGTTAATCGCTCGTGGTCGATCCCCATGAGATAGAGAATCGTCGCGTGCACATCGTGAACCAAAGTCGGGCGGCTGCGGTCTTGCGGTCGGAACCCCCAAAGATCGCTCTTGCCCGCCGTCATTCCGCCTTGAATCCCGCCGCCGCACAGCCAGTTGGTGAAGCAAAACGGATTGTGGTCCCGCCCTTTGCTGCCTTGAGCGCAGGGCATTCGGCCAAACTCAGTGGTCCAGAGAATGAGCGTGTCCTCCAACATGCCCCGCTGGGCCAGGTCCTGGATCAAGGCCGCTGCTCCTGTGGCCATTCCCCAGGCTAAGGGGCCGTGGTCGCGTTGGATGTCTTCGTGCGAATCCCAGTTGCGCCGCGGGAAGCCGTTGTCGTTGCCGGACCAAACTTGCACAAACCGCACGCCGCGCTCTAGCAAACGCCGGGCGATCAGGCATTTCCGCGAGAAGTAATCTGTCTCTTCAAGCGGATTGATTTGCGGTTCGAAGGTTTGCCGGCCGTGATCCAGCCCGTACATCTTCAGGATGTGAGCAGGCTCACGGGAAAGGTCCAACGCTTCCGGCGCGCTGAGCTGCATCCTGGCCGCCAGTTCGTAAGAGCGGATTCGCGCGCGCAAGCGCCCGTCGATCCGCTCTGCGGCGTGCTGTTCGTTCAGCCGTTTGAGCAAGGCCAAGCCGTCGGCATCGCTCGCCTCCGTAATGTAGCTGCTGGCCGTCGGGCGCAAGTCGGCAATCGGATTCTCTCGGCCGGGAAAAATTGCCGTGCCTTGATGCTCGGCAGGGAGAAAGGCCGCGCCCCAGTTCTTCGGTCCGTTCGATGCAAAACCGCGATGGTCCGGCAGGACGACAAAGGCCGGCAAGTTGTCGTTCAAATTACCCAAAGCGTAACTCACCCAAGCGCCCATTCCGGGGAATCCCGGCAATTGAAATCCGGTGGATTGCAAATAGGTGGCCTGGCTATGCACACCGGTTTTCCCAACCAAATTGTGAATGAACGCCATTCGATCGACACAGGCCCCCAAGGGCGCCACAATCTCGCTGAGGTATTTGCCGCACTGCCCGTAGGGTTGGAATGCCCAGGGCGAGGCGAAGGTGTTGCCCAGACTGCTTTGGAACAACTCCACCGTTTCGCCCGGATCCCATTTCTGCCCGTGCTGCCGGCGGAGTTCGGGCTTGTAATCAAAGGTATCGACATGGCTGGCCGCTCCGGCCATGAAGAGCTGCACCACGCGCCGAGCTCGCGGCGGAAAGCGATGGAACCCGGAGGCACCGCCGGCCAACGCCCCTTCCCGTCCCAACAACCAGCTCAAGGCCAAGCTGCCAAAGCCGCCGCCTGTTGTCCATAAGAACTCGCGCCGGTTCACAAAATGGGAGCGGTCTGTTTTTGTCTTCATATCGCTTGCTCCCGTTCGTTAATCAATGAAGAGGAACTCGTTGAGGTTGAGCATCACCCGGCAGGCATTGGCCGCGCCGTGCTGTTCGGCATAATCGGCCAGCAAGTTCAATTCGCCTGATGCCGGCGGCCGGCCGAACGCACGGTGAAACCAGGCGGCTAGGTCTTCGCGCAAACCGATGCCTTCGCGGCGCATCCGCTCGGCCATCTGCGC
This sequence comes from uncultured Pedosphaera sp., assembly GCA_965214825.1. GTDB lineage: Bacteria > Verrucomicrobiota > Verrucomicrobiia > Limisphaerales > AAA164-E04 > UBA2970. The sequence goes on along the minus strand of OZ243981.1, from coordinate 2,519,517 downwards.
TGCCATTGCGGTGATGAAGCGATTGTTCAGCAAGGACAGTGCCTGCAAAGGGGTGAGCGTCTCTGTTCGCTTGTCCACCATCATCGACGGATCGGCGCAATCCAGCGCGGTCATAAAAGGCTGCTGCTGTGAGCGGACGAGGAAGCGGTAAATGGAGCGGCGGTGCGAGCGGGCGTCGAGCGGGTCGTGCAAGTGGTATTGGTAATGCGGCGAGTGTTCCGGCTTTTCGATCACGAAGTCTTGAAACGATGAGCCGAACATTTCTTCGTTCAAACAATCCGCTAAAAGCAGCACGCTGTCCCGGATGGATTCCGCATCCAAACGCCGGCGGTTCATCCGCCAGAGGAAGCGGTTGCCGCTGTCGATGGCTGCTGCTTCCGGCCGGGTGGCCGAACCTTGCCGATAAGTAGCGCTGCAAAGGATCAACCGGTGCATCGCTTTGAGGGACTGCCCGTTGTCTCGGAACTGAATGGCCAGCCAGTCCAGCAAATCGGGATGCGTCGGGCGTCGCCCCATCCGCCCGAAGTCGTTGGGCGAGTCCACAATGCCCCGGCCGAAGTGATGTTGCCAGATGCGGTTGACGATGGAGCGCCAAGTCAAGGGGTTTTCCGGGGCGAGAATCCAATTCGCCAAAGCAATCCGCCGCCGGCTTTCGTGATGCTCCGGCGGCAAGTCAAAAAACTGCTCGCTCCCTTCGTAAAGGTTCACGGCTCCTGGTGGCACGATTTCACCGGGGCGGCTGACATCGCCGCGATGCAGCAAGCGGATTTCCCGCGGCTTCCCGCTGTTAGCGCCAGTGCCGCGAAAGGCGCCTTGCCCGGTGTGAACTTTCCCGACATATATTTTCATCGGCGCCGGCAGAGTGTCCAAAGATTGCCGCGTCGCCGTCAACGCGGCCTCTGTCGCCGCCGCTTGTTGCCGCAGTTCCTGGGGAATTTTTGCTTCAAAGAGCGCTGTCCGTTTTTTCCGTGCGGCAGCCAAAAGCGCTTGCTGCTCTTTGGTGTTGCGTTTGACTCCGGGAAAAATGCCGTCGATCAGGTTTTTCTTTCCCCAGCGAATCCCGCTTTCGATGGAGTCTTTGGCGGTGACGGTTCCCGAACGTGCGAGGTTCTTTCCATTCCGGTCCCGCACTTCCAATTCCGCCAAAGCAAAAATGTAATCGTCGCGTCGCGGGGCGAGTTTGACGGCTGTGATGCGCACGAATCGGACGGGTTTTCCGTTCAGCAAAACTCGCTGCCGATGCGTTCCCGGATTTGTTACATCTGCACCGGTGTAATTGGCAACGACAACTGCCCGGCCGTCAAACACATCGCGGTCGGAGACTTCGACGCGATAGCGGACGGGAAACCCAAAGCCGGCGCCAATCCCGTTGTAATCGTCATCAGCCGGCACATATTCAATGCGGTCTGCCACTGCTGCCGCGCCCAGATCGACTTGCACCCACTTCTCGGCGTCGGCTCGGTCGGCAATCCCACTGTGATACCCGTAGGCCGGATGCCTTTCGCCGAGTTTCTCCAGCTCGCCGATTGCCTTCTCCACAGCGGCCAGAGGCGCCCCACCCAGTTTTTGGATTTGGGAACGTTGCCCTTTTCGCTGCCGCTCCAGCGATTCAATCCGCTGCTGCCACTCGCGCCGCAAACGACGGGTTTGAGGATTGGGATCAAACTCGGTATCGGCCCGGTCTAAGGCGGCAAACACAGCCTGCAAGCCGTAATACTCCTTCATGTTGACCGGATCGAACTTGTGATCATGGCAGCGTGCGCATTGAACCGTCAAGCTGGTGAAAGCGTTCATCGTGGAGGACACCATGTCGTCACGGTCCAAATTGCGAGCTACCTTGCCGTCAACTTTGTCCTCCGAAACCTCGGCATGGCCAATCCAATCCCACGGCCCCGCCGAAAGAAACCCCGTCGCTGCCAAGCCATCCAAAGTCTCCGGATACAACGCATCGCCGGCCAACTGCTCCCGCACAAAACGCGAATAAGGCCGATCATCGTTCAGAGCACGAATGACATAATCGCGGTAAGGCCAGGCATGGGGACGAGGTTTGTCCTTGTCGTAACCGTGAGTTTCTCCGAAATGAATAAGATCCAGCCAGTGTCTCGCCCATCGCTCCCCGTATTGCGGCGAAGCCAAAAATCGATCCACCAACCGCTCGTAAGCGAGCGGATGCGTATCGTTGACGAAGCGCTCGACTTGCTCCGGCGCGGGCGGCAAGCCCAACAGATTGTAAGACAAGCGCCGAATCAGAACCGACCGGGCGGCTTCCGGCGACGGCGCCAGTCCCTGCACCGCCAACCGCCGAAATACAAAGGCGTCAATCGAGTTCCTCGCGCGAAAGGCGAGGCCGGGCGGTAGTTCAGGAACCGCCGGCGCCGTCAATGGCCTCAACGACCAAAACTTCGGCGCCGCCTGCTCCAGATTCCGATCAAGCGCCTCCGGCCATTCCGCCCCTTGATCAATCCACCGCTCAATGGCTTCAACCTGCTCAGGAGACAGCGCCTCTCCCTTCGGCGGCATCCGCCTGTCTGGATTTGAAGCAGTGATTCGCTGGATGATTTCGCTTGCCCTGCTGTTGCCCGCCAACCAGATTGCGCCGGAATTTCCGCCCTGAAACGCCGCCGCCCGGGAATCTAAGCGCAGCCCGCCCTTTTGCGATTTTTCGCCGTGGCATTGGAAACAACGATCGGCCAGAATCGGCAGCACCTGCTTCTCAAACAACGCCTCCTCCGAAAACGCTACCGCCAACCCGCCCTGCAAGACAAACAGCAGGACGCGCGCCTTGGAAAACCGCTCCACCCGGCCTTTGGAAACTGCACCGCAGAAATTCATATAGCCTCGAACTGCTGACAGATTGAATCCCGGAAACGGAGAGCATCATGCCGATTTCAAGCGCCAAGTCAATTCCTCATTCCCACTCGCCCGCAAAAAATATCGGCCGCCCTGCCTCTGTTTTTCCTTGTTGACCAAAATCTGGCTATCCCGTAATCTCCGCATCGCTGGTGGAGCCAATGGACTGAAACACCGCTCCAGCACACTCTATGACTGAAGCCTATTGCTCTGAATGTTGCGAGCGACGCGAGATGATGGACGCCGTTGAAGAGGTTATGAAAAATGGCCGCCGAATCATCAGAGGAAAATGCTCCGCCTGCGGGACGCCCGTTTTCAAAGTCGTGCGCTCGGAATCGATCGCCACACGCAAACAATCAACCGGACTTTCCGCCAACCATCCGTTGATCTCTGCGCCAACAGGGGGAAGTCAAGTTTCCGAACCCTAAAGTTCGGGACGGGATTGAATCTCCGCCAGCAGAGCGGTATCCGCCGGCGGAAACGCATATTCGCCCAACATCGAAGGGGCGACCCATTCCGCTACGGCGCATTCAAGAGGCGCCGGCGTTCCTGAAACAAGAGTGCAGCGGTAGAAGTGAATGCGAACGGTCCGCTCCGGGTAGTCATGCTCGACGGCAGCCAAAAGCGCGCCAACCTTCACCTCGATGCCCAGCTCCTCGCGCAACTCGCGTCGGAGACAAGCCTGAAAACTTTCGCCCGCTTCGAGCTTGCCTCCGGGAAATTCCCAGAGACCGCCGAGATGTTTGTCAGCAGGACGGCGGGCAATCAGCAACCGCCCGGCGTGAAACACCAAAGCGGCTGCAACTGGAACCGGCGTGCGCACGGGAATCGCGGAGGGTTACGGATCGCCCGACTCGGCCTGTTCATTCGGTTCAGGCTGGGCGATTGCCGTAGCGGGTGCTTCTTCCGATGTTTCGTCGGTCGCCGTGTCCGCAGAAGATTCCGCATCCTTCACGACGGGCGCCGGCAACGCTGCTGCCGGGCCTGGCTGCGCGTTCAGGGCGTCTGTGTCCGCAGGTTTGGGCTGCAGCTCCGGATGTTCTTTCAAGATGTTTTGGCGCTGAAAAGCGGCCCGCCCGCTGTAGCTGGGAGGAATGCCTGGACGGTTCAACTCCTCATACAAAGCCAGGGCTTCTTTCGGTTTGTTTTGGGCTTCGTAAATGCCGGCTATCGCCAGCTTGGCTTGCGCGGCAAGCGGTGTGTTGGCGAATCGCTTCAACACTACTTGATAGACATTTTTAGCTTCGTCCAGTTTCCCAGCGGCATCCCACGAAGCGGCAACGCCGTAGAGGGCTGTGGAGAGAAAAGCGCTAGAGTCATAAAGCGTCTGAAAGCGCTCGAATTGTTCCCGAGCTTGGTCGAAGCGGCCGGCCACAAAGTAAGCGCGGGCCGCCAGCAGTAACACCCGCTCGCCCGCTCGAGTGCCCATGTAGGCTTCCGATATTTTCAGAAAGTCTTTGGCGCTCGGTTCCTTTTCGCCGCCACTTAGTCTGGACTTGGATTGGAGTTTATACAGCGCCATGCTGCCGGCCTGCTCTTTTTGATCAGATGTCCACTTCGCCACATACAGTGCCGCACCAGCCAGCAGAATCCCGACGCCACCAAGGAGCAGCTTTTGTTTGTGGATTTCCAGCCACGTCAAAAACTCGATCCAACCGGCAGATTCCTCACTCTTTGCGCTCATAAACAAAAGCGGCTATCATTTGGCGCGTTTCGGAAAAGGCAAGCCGGAAATCGGCTTGGACACGAATTCGCCGCTTCTTCTCCATCAACTTGCCGATTATCCGCCATCGGCCGAGGGTTCTCCGGCCGGCTTTGCCGAGGTGATCATTGTCTTGAAATCGCTTTCAGCAGCCAACACAACCGCTTTGGGTCCCGTGAACTTAATGAACACAAAACCTTGTTCCGCCTCCACGATAGCGCCCAACAAGGCGAAGTTTCGCTTGGGAATCTTCCGTCGCGCCGGTGGGCCGCTCAGGTAAGTGCCTTCCGCTCGAACGAAAGTAACCGGCGTCTTGCCAATTTTGGATTTGGTGATCTTGTGCGGCAATTGCTCCTTCGGCTCCTCGAACTGCCCGAGCCATCGGTTGACATTGCCTTGCGTTCCGCCGGCGTTTCCCGGCCCGAAGTGAAAGAAAACCACCTCTCCCTTTTCGCCGCCCGATTTACCGGGAACGCTCAACTGCGCCTTTCTCATGGACGAGCGGGGCGTCGTCCGGCTCCAGAAATCTGGCCGCGTGAAAGTGAATTCGCTGACCTTGAATGCTTTCTTTCCCGCGCCTTGAGCCTCCGCCTGTTCAAAAGTTCCCACCAGCGCCAGTGCCGCCCACATCAAAACTCCGCAATGCAAAAACCGCTTCATGCAGGCCAATATAAAAACATCCCTCTTCGGATGCAAGCCCTTCCATCCTCGCCGCTCGCCGCAATGGAAAGTTGCTTTTTTTTAATATCGTGAAATAACCTTACCCGCCGATGAACGTCTGTTCTGATCAGGACAAAAACTTCGACGCGCAAGTCGCTAAAATGTTGCAATCGTCGAGCCTGTTCGACCCCGCTGTCCTCCGGCAAACCGCGGCCATCATCGAAGAAGTAAAGCAAAACGGAGACCACGCCCTCATCCGCTTCGCCAAGAAATTCGACGGCGCCCAGCTGTCTCCTGCCACACTTCGAGTGTCGGATGAAGAAATCGTCGAGGCGCGAAAAGTCCCCCCATCTGTCAAACGGGCAATCCGTGCTGCCACCAACAACATCCGCGCCTTCAGCCGAGTCTCCCGGCGCAAGAACTGGCAAATGCGCAATTCCCACCAAGCCCTTGTCGGCGAGAAATTCGATCCCTTCGCTAGAGTCGGTCTCTACATCCCCGGCGGCAGCGCCCCGCTCGTCTCCACCGCTTTGATGACCGTCACCCTGGCCAAAGTTGCCGGCTGCCCGGAAATCGTTGCCTGCACGCCTTGCGGCACTGACGGCAAAATCAATTCCGCTCTCCTCTATGCACTGGACAACGCCGGCGCTACTGAAATTTACCGCATCGGCGGCGCACAAGCCATCGCCGCTTTGGCGCATGGAACGGCCTCCATCCCGCCCGTCAGCAAAATCTTCGGACCGGGCAACGCCTATGTCGTAGCCGCCAAACGCACTCTGTTCGGACGAGTAGCCATCGACCTCTTGCCCGGACCAAGCGAAGTTTTGATCCTCGCCGACGCAAGCGCCAACCCAGATTGGGCAGCTGCCGACCTCATGGCTCAGGCCGAACACGGCTCCGGCAGCGAACGAGCCGTTCTGCTCGCCACCTCCAAGCGCCTCATCGCCCGCGTCCTGCAATCCATCAAACGCCAGCTTCCTCAACAATCCCGAGCTGCCAGCATCCAAAAAACCCTCTCCCGCAACGGCTGGTGCCTGCAAGTCAAAACACTCAACGCCGCCATCGATATCGCCAACCGATTCGCCCCGGAACATTGCCAGATTATGGCCCAAAACAATCGCCAAATCGCCCGGCAAATCACCACAGCCGGCGCCATATTCCTCGGCAGCCACTCCCCGACAGTTCTCGGCGATTACCTGGCCGGCCCCAGCCACGTGTTGCCGACCAGCGGCGCGGGGCGGAGCTTCTCCGGCCTCACAGTCGACCAATTCCAACACCGAACCAGCCTCGTCCAATACCGCCCGATCTCCCTGAAAAAAGCCCTGTCCGACATCGCCGCCTTCGCCAGCATGGAAGGACTGGATGCCCACGGCCGCTCCGCCTCAATTCGATTCGATTGAACCCCGCCCAGCCGCCAACAAAACCCCGCGCCATGCCCACCCCCGCCTCCCTGATTCGCCCCCACATCCGCTCCCTGACGCCATATACGCCCGGCGAGCAACCCACCGACGCCCAGTTCATCAAACTAAACACCAACGAAAATCCCTTCGATCCCTCTCCGCAAGTGCTGAACGCCATCCGCCGCGCCACCGGCGAACAACTCCGCCTTTACCCCCATCCGACCGCCGAACCGCTCCGGCGCAAACTCGCCACCTTTCACGGATGCGCCGCCGAGCAAATCATCGTCGGCAACGGTTCAGACGAACTCCTGGCCCTGGCCACGCGAGCCTTCGTCGAACCCGCCGCGCGGAAAACGCCAAAACCTTCCGGCCGGCAAATCATTCAATACTTCGCTCCCAGCTACTCACTCTATCCGGCGCTTGCCGCCATTCATGCCGCCCGAACTAACGCAGTCCCACTCACCCCATCCTTCGACATTCCCGCTCCGGCGCGACTGCGAGATGCCGGCTGGCGGCCCGACGCAGCCCTCAGCTTCATCACCACGCCCAACGCCCCCAGCGGACGCTCCTACCGCACCGCTAAACTGCACCGCCTCTGCGCCGCCGGGCAAGGCGTGATCATCCTCGACGAAACCTACGCCGACTTTGCCGAAGAAAACGCCCTGTCTCTTGCCACAGCATTCGACCACGTCATCATTTCTCGCACCTTCTCCAAAGCCTATTCACTGTGTGGCCTGCGCATTGGCTACTTCATCGGCCCCGAACCGCTCATCGCCGCTCTGCACAAAATCCGCGACAGTTATAACGTCAACAGCCTAGCTCAAATCGCCGCCGTTGCCGCGCTGGACGACCTCCCCCACTACCGCAAAAACTTTCAAACCATCGCGCGAGAACGGGACAAACTCTCTCACTCACTGACGCAACTGGGCTTCCGCGTCATCCCCAGCACCGCCAACTTCCTCCTCACCTCGCCCCCGCGCAATTCGGGAACCGCCGCTGCCTGGCACAAACAACTCCGGCAACAAGGCATCCTCATCCGCTGGTTCCCCAACCCGCCCGTCAACTGCTGGCTCCGCATCACCATCGGCACCCCAGAACAAAACCGCATCCTTGGCAAAACCCTGCGCAAACTCCGCGACTCGCAACAATCCCGCCTCCAACATTGAACTTCCGCCAACCTTCATTAAACATCCCCTGATGGTTCCCGACTCTCCCTCCGCATCCGACCGGCTCTGGGCCGAATACGGCGAGTTCTTCAAAGACCTGGACGACTTCACCCTGGGCCGCTGGATGGCACAAACCCTGGGGCAACTCCGCGGCCGCATCTGGCGCCTCTCCCATCCCCTGCTCGGCGCCTACCGCCTGGCCTCCCAATCCGCCAACGACCGTGAACTCTGGCAAAAACGACTCATCGCCGTCCCTCACGGCTACCGCGCCCTCGATTGCTGCGCCGCCCCCATCCTCCCCCTCTTCAGCCGCGACATCGCCGAATCCGGCCTCCTCTGCGAACACTGCGGCGAAACCGCCGTTCCCTTCGCCCGCCTGCCCGATGAAACAAAACTCCCCCTAAAAAACTGGTCAAAACAATATCACAAAACTCACCAAGTCGCCCACTGGAGCGAAAGACAAAAAAAAGCTGCCGCTGACTACTCCCACCAATTCGAAACCGCCGCCAAAAACGCCGAACAACTCCTCCACACCGCCGCAAACGAAATCCTCCCCCCCCTCCTCGACCACTTCCCCACCATCCTCTGGGAAGACCAAGACGAATGCCTCGACGTCCGCCCCGAAGACATCGACGCCGCCCACTGAACCCAACGCTGCCCATTTTTCCCCTCCAATCAAACGCAAAAGACAAGCAGATCTTGATCACAAAACGCCCGGCAGAACCGCACATTGCCACCGCCGGACTTTTGCGGGGTTGAAAGTGTCAAGAACGCCGGCAAACCGGGCGACCTATCCTTTCGGCGGGTTGTTTTTGGTGGTCAGCGGATCGGAATAAGTAGCTATGGGCTACATTGACGCTCCAGCAGGCAATCCTGCTTTTTCCACGTCCAGTAACCTCATTCCCCTGGCCAAAACTCATTCCCCTAGCCAAAATATTTAACACAGTCTGTTCCGTTGCCAAGTATTTTGCTTCAAAGCCCCTAAATACTTATTGCGCAGCGGATGGTTGACAAGCAAGCTCTTTGCTGTATTTTGCGTGAAAGCCAAAATTTTTTTGAGCGCAACGGTTGATGCATCTGGTGAAATGAAGACGGACTGGACGGTAAAGTTCATTCGGGCATTTGCAAACGGAAGGTTTGTGAGTCTTGCTTGGGGCTGGGGATTATTTTTGAGTTGGGGCGCCGTGTCTGTTTGTGGCGGGGTGGATTTTGATTTTTTCGAGCGGAAGGTGCGGCCGCTTTTTGTCGAGCATTGTTACGAATGCCATTCCACCGCTTCGGGCAAATCCAAGGGCGGCCTTTTGCTGGACAGCCGCCAAGGTTGGCAGAGCGGTGGGGATTCCGGCCCGGCAATCGTTCCCGGAGATGCCGAAGCCAGTTTGCTGGTTCGGGCAGTTCGCTACACGAATCCTGATCTTGAAATGCCGCCGGATGGCCGCCTTGCCGCTGAACAAATCCAAACGCTCGAAAATTGGGTTCGCGCTGGAGCACCTGACCCGCGCGACGGCACCGCGCCTACCTCTTCCTCAGCCATTGACCTGGAGCAAGGCAAGCAGTTTTGGGCATTTCGGCCGCCCGTTCTGCCGGCAATTCCCGCTGTGCAAAACCGACATTGGCCGAAAAACGCCATTGATTTTTTCATTCTCGCCCGACTCGGAGCAGCAGGAATCAAACCCGTCCCGCCGGCAGGCGAGGCGGCGCTCATCCGCCGGCTTTACTTCGATTTGACCGGGTTGCCGCCGACTCTCGAACAACTGCGGGAGGCGCAGAATCTTCCCGCCGAAACCCGGATTTCCGCGTTGGCGGATCGTTTGCTGGCTTCGAAACACTTCGGCGAAACTTGGGGACGGCATTGGCTCGACCTCGCCCGTTATTCGGAATCGACCGGCGGTGGCCGCAGTGCGCTTCTGCCGAATGCCTGGCGTTACCGCAACTATGTGATCAACGCCTTCAACAGCGACAAACCCTACGATCAATTCGTGCGCGAGCAGATTGCCGGCGACCTCCTCCCAGCCAGCAACGACGTGCAGCGAGCGCAACAATTGACCGCCACCGCCTTTCTCGTCCTCGGCCCCAAAAACCTCGACCTCCAGGACAAGGAGCTGCTGCGGATGAACGCGGTGGATGAGCAGATTGATGCCGTCAGCCGGGTGTTTCTGGCGATGACCGTCAGTTGCGCCCGCTGTCACGACCACAAATTCGACCCGATTCCGGCCAAAGACTACTATGCCTTGGCTGGAATCTTTCGCAGCACGCGGACGCTCAAACGCAGCAACGTCTCCACCTTGACTCACAGAAACTTGCCCACCTCTGAAACACACCGGAAAGCTCTCGCCCACTACGCCCAATCGAAAAAGGCGCTCGAATCCAAAATCCAAGCTGCTAAAAAATCATCGCAAAATGAAGCCGCCCAAAAGCACTTGGCCGATTTGAAAGCATCGCTGGGAGAATTGCTCAAAAAAGCGCCAGCGCCCGCCCCGCAAACCCTCGGTGTTGCGGACGAAACCGAAGCCGGAGACTGGCACCTCTGCATTCGCGGCAACGTTCACCAACTGGGCGAAAAAGTGCCGCGCGGTTTCCTCCGGGTGATGACGGCCGATACCACCGCCGCGCCCAACATCCCGCCGGGACAAAGCGGCCGCCGAGAACTGGCCGAATGGCTCAGTGCCCCGGAACATCCGCTAATCGCCCGCGTTTGGGTCAACCGCGTTTGGCACCACCTCTTCGGAACCGGAATCGTCGCCACCGTCGATAACTTCGGCGCCCAGGGAGAACTGCCCTCACATCCGAAACTGCTGGATTACCTGGCAGTTCAATTCGTCCAAGAAGGCTGGTCGAGCAAACATTTAATCCGCCAAATGGTCTTGTCCCAAACCTACCAAACCGGTTGCGCAGAGAATCCTGCCGCCGCCACCATCGACGCAGAAAACCGGCTCCGCTGGCGAATGCCCCGCCGCCGCCTCACAGCCGAAGCCCTTCGAGACACCATTCTCTCCGTTTCAGGAACCCTGACCCATTGCCGAGCGGAATGCCTGTTTCCCGAAACAGCGCGAAACGACCAAGCCCTGCAAAAAGCCGCCCTGGACATTCCCACCCTCCTCAATCCGCCCCTCCGCAGCATTTATATTCCCGTTCTGCGAGAAGAAGGACTGAACCCTCTCCTCCAAGCCTTCGACTTTGCAAACCCCAGCTTCCCCGTCGGCAAACGCAACCGAAGCACTTTCCCCACCCAAGCGCTCTACCTTCTAAACAGCGACTTTGTCATGGAAGAGGCCGGAAAAGCGGCGCAGCGTCTGCTCCGCGAACACTCGGAAGCCGACGCAAACCGGCTCATCGATCTAGCCTGGCTCCAGACGCTGTCCCGGCTTCCGGGTGAATCGGAACGGGCGGCGGCGTTCGACTTTATCCGCCAATCACTCGCCAATGCCAAACCCGCCGCCGCATGGCGCCACCTGTTCCACTCACTTTTTGCTTCCGTGGACTTCCGATTTTTGAAATAAAACCTTGACAAAGCGCAAGAGTTGAGCGAAAAAATCGAAAAGCGGATAAAAGCAGACAATAACTAAACTCCAAGCTGTCAAGGGAGGCTTTGGTCATTTTAATTCCTAAAACAAGGTTGGAAATATGAATACAAAACAACGAACAGATAAATTCTTAATGACCCGCCGCGCTATGCTTTGCCGCACGGCTTGCGGTTTTGCATCCATTGCTTTGGCAGGGCTTTGCCGTGACGCTTTCGGACTCTCAGCCAATCCGCTGAAAGCTCAAGCCTCGCACTTCGCCCCCCGCGCCAAACGGGTCATCTTCCTCTTCATGCAAGGCGGCCCCAGCCACGTGGACACCTTCGACTATAAATCCCAGCTGGTGAAAAACCATCAACGCAAGGTGGACATCCTCGGTTATCGCTTCGACGATTTCCGCAAGATGACCCAGCGCACCATGATGAAACCGCTGTGGGACTTTCAACGCTATGGGCAATGCGGCCGTCCCGTCTCTGCTCTCTTCCCCGAAACCGCCAAACACGTTGACGACCTCTGCTTTCTCCACGGGATACACACCGAAGGCATCGCCCATGGCCCGGCCACCCTCTTCCTGCACACCGGATCGGTTAACTTGGTGCGCCCTTCTGTCGGCAGTTGGATCAGCTATGGGTTGGGCAGCGAAAACGAAAACATGCCGGCCTTCGTTACCATCATGCCTACTGAACGCATGGGCGGCCCGCAAAACTACGGCAACGCCTTTCTCCCCGCCATCCATCAGGGAACTGCCATCGGCAAAGCCGAACAACCCATCCAAGACGTCCGCATCGCCCACATCGCTAACTCGCGCCTTTCCCCGGCCGCGCAACGCCGGCAATTCCGTCTGCTGCAAAACCTCAACCGCCACCAAGCCCAAACTTCCCCGAAAGAAGACGCCGTCGAAGCCTCCATCAACGCCTTCGAACTCGCCTACCGCATGCAAAGCCGCGCCCCTCAACTCACCGACATCTCCAGCGAATCTGCTGCTGTCAAAGCCCTCTACGGCATCGGCGAAAAAGAAACCGACGCCTTCGGGCAACAATGCCTCATGGCCCGGCGCCTAGCCGAATCCGGCGTGCGCTACATCCAAGTTAACTACAGTGACAACCACGGCGGCAACCCGCGATGGGACCAACACACTACCATGCCCCAACACGCCAAACATGCCAAAGCCGTCGACAAACCCATCGCCGGCCTCCTTCAAGATCTCAAAATCCGCGGCCTCCTCCAAGACACTCTCGTCTGGTGGGGCGGTGAATTCGGCCGCACTCCTTTCTCCCAAAACAACAACGGACGCGACCACAACCCCCACGGATTCACCGTCTGGCTGGCCGGTGGCGGCGTCCGCCCTGGCATCGCCTACGGCGCTACTGACGAATGGGGCTACATGGCCGTCGAAAATAAACTCCATATGCACGATCTCCACGCCACCATCCTCCACCTCCTCGGCCTCGACCACGAAAAACTCACCTTTCGCTACGCTGGCCGCCACTTCCGTCTCACCGACGTCTACGGCAAAGTTGCCCATCAAATCCTCGCCTAAAACCCACTATCCGCCGTCGCCAAACGAGCTCCGAAAGCAGATTGGGCGGTGGTTCGCGCTATTGCAGCCGAATACTTGCCAAAGCTGAATGAGTCGAAACGTCAATGGAAAACAACCGCAATGTGAACTCGAAACAGATTGCCGACAGGAAACGTTCTGAATGGAAGCAAGTCGCTGACGGGCATCGAGTATTCCCGAAAAGGAATCCGAAACCAGCAAACAGCATTGTGGATGAGCGTAATCTTGAATATTCAGATCTAAAATACGGCCGGGACTGGAGATTGATTCAAGACGAAGTTCAGTCTCAGATCAGTGGTAATCGTTGGCTTGAATATTTGCATGGTCGTGATCCGGGAGGGGCAGGCGCTGATAGCAGCAGAGAGGGAACTAAATCCGGTGGCGGAGTTACACCACAATGGCCAAATCACCGACTGGGAAATAGAGGTGGCCAGCGCTCGACACCACGTGGCAACGCTCCCCGATGACTTCCCTCTCCTCGGGCAAACCCGTGAAGATTCCTTCGTGAGGAGTTGGACATTTTAAGGGAGATGAGGTGAAAATCCGAAGCTCGGCGGAAGGTGGAGCAGCAGCTTCGGCAAGACGGCGCGGATACCGCCGAATAGCATTCAATCGTCCGGCATTTCCATCGGCCAGTCCTTTTTTCGGGGGCTGGCCTTTTTTGTTGTTGGCGGTAGGCTGGCGGGCAAGCGCGGTTTATGGAACATCGCAAGTTGGGCAAGACGGATTTGTGTTTGCCGGCGGTTGGCTTTGGTGCCTCGTCGTTGGGGCAGGAGTTTCGCTCGGTGAAGCTGGATGAGGCGTTGGCCAGTGTGCGGACGGCACTGGATTTGGGGATAGATTTGATCGACACGTCGCCCTTTTACGGGCGAGGGATGAGTGAGGTGTTGCTCGGCATTGCTTTGCGGGATGTGTCGCGCGATGGTTACACGCTTTGCACCAAGCTGGGCCGCTACGATCTCGCGCATTTTGATTTTTCCGCTAAACGGGTTGCAGAGAGCATTGATGTGAGTTTGCATCGGCTTGGGGTGGATTATCTCGACATTGTGCTTTGCCACGATATTGAGTTTGTCCCGATGCAGCAGATTGTTGATGAAACGCTGCCGGCGATGCGGAAGATTCGAGATCAGGGGAAAGTTCGCTATCTCGGTTTCAGTGGCTATCCGCAGAAGATATTCAAGTTTGTGATTGAGCAGATTGAGGTGGATTGCGTGCTGAGTTACAATCAATGCACTTTGCAAAATACGCGCTTTCTTGAGGAGACACTCCCTTGGCTGCAGGCGAGGGGTGTGGGCGCGATGAATGCGGGGCCTTTTAGTGCGCGTTTGCTGACGAATGCGCTGCTGCCTGCCTGGCTGAAGGAACCGGAGGAGGTCAAGGCTGCCGCTCGCAAGGCCGCTGCGCTTTGTGCCGAACGCGAGGTCGATATCGCGCAGTTGGCGTTGCAATTTTCTATTGCACATCCCGGCTTGGCCACTACTATTGCCGGCAGCGCGAATCCGGAGAACATCCGCAAATGGGCGCGATGGGCTGAGATGCCGATGGACGACGAATTGCTGAAAGAGGTGCAAGCCGTCTTCGCGCCTGTGAAGAATATTGGACATATAGAAGGGCTTCACGAAAACAATTAAACCGCTTTGCATTCCTATTTGCCGATATGATCCAAACAGCCGTCACCGTCAGTCTGGTAGAACAAGCTCGCGGGGGGCCCTTCGTCCTTTGGGGAGGAATTGAAAAGTGTTGCCGCACGGCGGCGTCTCTCGGATTCGACGCCATTGAACTTTTTGCCTCGGCGCCGAACGAAGTGCCTGTCAAGACGTTGAAAACCTTGCTGGATGCTCACGATCTCAAGCTGGCCGCAGTGGGCACGGGCGCCGGTATGTTGGTGCATCAACTCAGCCTCTGCGATCCCGACCTCGAAAAACGCAAACTCGCCAAAGACTTCATCCGGGACATGATCCGTTACGGCGCCCAATTCGGCGCGCCAGCCATTATCGGTTCCATGCAAGGGCGCTGGGGCGGCGGCGTTTCCCGAAAACAAACTCTCCATTGGCTTCGAAACGCCCTAAACAAGCTGGGTGATCTGGCCGGCAGCGAAGGGCTTCCGCTTCTTTACGAGCCATTGAACCGCTACGAAACCGACCTCTGCAACACGGTTGAACAAGGCATTGCCCTCTGCCAATCCTTGACCACTCAACACGTTCGACTCCTTGCCGATATTTTCCATATGAGCGTCGAAGAGGAAAATCCTGTCGACGCTATCGCTGCCGGCAAAGATTGGATCGCTCATGTTCATTTCGTCGATTCCAACCGCCGGGCGCCCGGCATGGGGCATCTTGACTTGGGCGCCATTGCCAAAGCCTTAACGGATTCGGGCTACGACCGCTTCGTTTCAGCCGAATGCTTTCCCCTGCCTGACTCGGAAACCGCCGCCAAAAGCGCCATCACCGCCTACCGGCAACTTTTACCCCAATCCAAAAACCAATGACCTTTTCCGAAAATCTGCCACTCGTTCCAGACGGCGGCTTGCATTCAGCGCTGACTTCAGAGATGATGGCTTCGATTTAATGACAACAACTCGCCTTCAATTGCTATGCTATTGAACCCGATCGCTCGAACAAAACCCGGCGCCTTTGGAAGATTCTGCAAGCACGGGGGTTTTCGCCAGCGGCTTTTCGCCCTGCTGCCGGGGTTGTTTTTCGTTGCAGGCGCGTTTGATCTTGCCGCCGCCTCCCGAACGCGCGTTGGGTTGCAAGCGCTTTATGACTTCAGCGCGGGCAGCGGCTATCGGATTCAAGATCACTCCGGCGAAGGCTCGGCGATAGACCTTCTGATTTCCGAACCGGAAGCCGTTCGCTGGACAGAAAACGGCCTTCAACTCCAACAGCCCACGCAGATTCGCTCCGATAAGCCCGCATATAAACTCAACGAAGCCATCCGCCGTTCGGGCGAGATCACCGTGGAGGCATGGATCACACCTGCCAATCTCGACCAAAAAGGGCCGGCGAGAATCGTTACCCTCTCTGGGAACAGTTCCGAGAGGAACTTCACGCTCGGTCAAGACGCCGACAAATATGACTTTCGTCTGCGCACGTTGAAGACTGGCAACAACGGCAGCAACCCCTCACTCAGCGCAAAGACAGATCAAACAGCCGCCCGGCAAATCCATCTGGCCTACACCCGTAATCGCGCCGGCAAAGCGCGGCTTTACCTTGACGGACAGAATACGGCCGAGAAAACCATCACAGGCGCCGTCGGCAACTGGGACAGGCAATTCCGCCTCGCACTCGGAAACGAATTTGGAGCTGACCGCGCCTGGCTTGGCACCTACCATCTGGTAGCCGTTTATGCCCGGGCACTTTTCCCGAAAGAAATCGAAGCCCATTACCAAGCCGGCCCCGACGCCGAAACACCGCCGCCTGCCCTTGCCCATTCCCCTTCGCCGAACGCCAAACTCTTCAATGCCAAAATCGCGCCGCTCCTGGTTGAACACTGCTTCGAATGCCACGACACCGCCACACAGAAAGGCGAACTCGACCTCTCCCGACGCGACGCAGCATTCGCCGGCAGTAGCAGCGGAAAAGTCATCATCCCCGGAAACGCAATGGAGAGTTACCTGCTTGAATCCGTTATGACCGACGAGATGCCGAAAGACCGCGAGCCGCTTTCCGTCGAGGAAAAGGCATGGCTTAAGGCATGGATCGCCGGGGGCGCCAGTTGGCCGATTGAAGCCATCGACCCTGCGGCATTCGTCCACGGTGGAGAAACGGGTGAAAATTGGCTGCGGCGCCTCACGGTTTCCGAATACATCGAAAGCGTCCGCAGCGCCGTCGGCATCGACATTGCTCGCGAGGCGCACGCCCTTCTCCCTCGCGACCTCCGGGCTGACGGCTTCAGCAACACCGCTTACAACCTGAGCGTCGATCTCAAACATGTGAACGCCTACGCCCAGTTGGCGGAAAAAATCGTCGCCCAAATGGATGTTGAAAAATTCGCCGGCCGCTTTTCCAAAAGCCGGCTGCTCACTGACGACAGCATGCGCGGCTTGGTGAAAGAGATGGGCAAATGGATACTCCGCGGCCCCTTGGAATCACACGAGATCACGCTCTACCGCGGCCTGTCAACCACTGCTGTCGCCGCCGGAGGCGACTTCAAAGAAGCCGTCACCCTCATCATCGACGCCATGCTCCAATCGCCGCGTTTCCTTTACCGAATCGAAAATCAGCGAGGCGACGGCGCCCCTTGGCTCGTCACCGAACACGAACTGGCCTCCCGCATGAGTTACATCCTCTGGGGAGCGCCTCCAGACAAACCGCTCGTGGAAGCCGCCGAATCTGGCTCGCTGTTCACCGCCGCCGGTCTCAATGAACAAATCGCCCGCATGCTCCAGGACCCGCGCGCTGTCAAGCGATCCAAAGACTTCATCGCCGAATGGCTGCACCTCGACCGGCTGAACAACCTCCGGCCCAACGCCGAGAAGTTTCCCGCTTGGGAACATCAGCTTGCCTTCGACATGAAGCAAGAAACGCTGGCGTTCTTCGAAGACATCGTCTGGAAACAGAAACGCTCCTTGCATGATCTCTTTGACGCCCAATTCACATATGCAACGCCCAAACTCGCCGTCCACTACGGCCTGCCAGCAGAGACTGCTTTAGCGCAATACGACTTGTCCAACCAACCCGGCCGCGGTGGATTGCTCACCCACGGAAGCGTTTTGACTGTCGGCGGTGACGAAGCCTCGATGGTTTCTCGAGGGCTCTTCGTCCTGCACGACCTGCTTCGTGGCGTCGTCAAAGACCCACCACCGTGCGTCGACACCACTCCTGTTCCCACACGCCCCGGTTTGACCCAACGCGCCATTGCCGAACAACGCATCGCCAATGTCCGATGCGGTGGCTGCCACGGCAAATTCGAACCGCTCGCCTTCGGCCTCGAAAAATTCGATGGCGTCGGGGCTTACCACGAAACAGACGAACACGGAAACCAACTCCGCGACGACGGTGAAATCCTCTTCCCCGGCACCGCCGAAACCGCAGCTTACAACTCTTCCGAACAACTCATGCAAATGCTGGCCGACAGCAAACGCTTGCGCGAATCTCTAACCTGGAAACTCACCCAATTCGCACTCGGCCGCCCTCTCGTCTTCAGTGACACCACAGCGGTTGACAAAATCCACCAAAAAGCACAAAAAGACGGCGGCACTTACCAAAGTTTAATCACCGAGATCATCAAAAGCGACCTCGTCCAAACGACTCTTACAGAAGCAAGCCAATGAAAACAACGCCCATCAACCGCCGCACCATGCTTAAAGGACTGGGAACCGTCACCATCGGATTTCCCTTTCTGGAAGAAATGCTGGCCGCCAAAACACCTAACGCTCCAGAAAACATTCCCATCCGCGCCTTTAACATCTTCTTCGGCCTCGGCATCCCGGCACCGCTGCAAACCGAAGGTTTCCACGGCGTGCTTGAACCCCTAAAACCCCTCGGTAAGAAATTGCTCATCATGCGGAACATCGATCAAATCCGCTGCGATGAATCCGGCATCAACGCCCATTTCGACGGCGCTTCTGGTGCCTTCACCGCCGAGCCGCCCGACGGCGAAGCCAAAAGCGGCGGCCCCTCCATCGACCAAGTTATCCGCAAAAGCCATTACCCGGACGGACTCCCCCCCGGCATGGTCCCCACACTCATCGGCGGCACCTTCTTCCGACGAAGCCGAGTTAGCCGCTACGTTCACAGTTACAACGAAGACGGAACCGTCGCCGCAACCATGCAAGAAAAACCGCGGGAACTCTTCGACCGCGTTTTCGGCACCGTCGAAATCGGAAACCGCAGTGCCGAAACCCGGCAAAAACGCCTCAAACGCAGCGTGCTAGACTCCGTCATCGAGCAATTCAAACACTATATAGGAGCCAACTCCCCCCTCGGTGCCGCCTCAAAATCCCGCCTCGCCGACCATCTGGACCGCATCCGCGAACTGGAACAACGCGCTTACGAAATGCCCAAACACATCAACGGTGCCCCTCCATTGCCGCCGCCATCCGCCCTCGCTCACGGCGGGCAAGCCGACCCCGGCGGCGAAGGCATAGACATGAAACTCGACGACCTGACCAATGAATGGCGCTTAATGGCCGACCTCTACGCCCTCGCCATCAAAATGGACCGCGCCCGCTTCGGCTCCATCACCTTCCTCGCCGCCGGAGAACGCCTTCGGATGACCGGCGACTACATCTACAACGGACGCAAAATCTACACCTTCAACGACGCCGCCCAACTCAACGCCACCGGTTCCCAAGGCTGCAGCCACGAATGGTGGCACCAATTCAACGAAAAAAAACAAAACAAACAACTCCGCGCCCACGCCCATATGAAAATGCGCGAAGTCGCCTACTTCCTCAACCTCCTCGACGAACCGGAATCTCTCGAAGCCAACGGCCGCTCCATCCTCGAAAACGCACTCCTCACCATCTCAACAGAATCCGGAGACGGCCGCCACTCCAACGTCAAACGCGAACTTTCCGGCGTTTTCCACGCCATCACCAGCGCCAACCAGCGTTTCAAAACCGGCCAAATCATGGACATCTCCGCCGAAGGGATCGACATCTACAACACCATGCTAACCGCTATGGGCGTCGCCAAAAAATTAGGGCCGAGCCACCACGAACACCGGGCCATCGACCCAATTCGCGCATAAGCTCCAATGTCCTCTGCAGCTCCTTCAACGGCTCCGCCCCTCGGCGATCAGTTTGGCCAGACACGCCTTCAGCCGCTCGCCGATTTCCGGATGCGAAGCGATGATGTTGTTGCGCTCGCCCGGATCCGCTGCAAGGTTGAAAAGCTGGTATTGCGGCACTGGCACACTCTTCAGCCGAAGCGTTACATTTCGCGCCTTTCGAGAATCGTGGCGCTGGAGCTTCCAAGCACCCACACGCAAACCGTAGTTTCCGCCGCGTCCATTGTCCTGCTGCACCAAATGGTCGCGTCCCTTGTCACCGGGTTCGCCCAGCAAGGCACCCATTACGTTGAAACTGTCTAGGCAGGCATCGTCGCCAAGCGGCACGCCGGCAAAAGCAGCTAGGCTGGCCGCGAAATCGATCGTGCACACCAGTTCATCCGACACGCCGGGTGGAATCCGGCCTTTCCAGCGCGTGATGAACGGCGTTCGAGTGCCGCCTTCCAAAACGCTGTATTTCCCCCCGCTGTAAATGCCGGCCGGCCGGTGGTTTCCGTTTTTCTCGACGGCTTCGTCCTGATAGCCGTCATCCAATACCGGGCCGTTGTCCGAGCAAAAAATCACCAAAGTCTCTTCCGTCAAGTCAAGCCGCTCCAGTGTTTTCATCAGCTCGCCCACACACCAATCCAACTGCGCAATCGCATCCCCGCGATACCCTAGCGCGGTCTTGCCCTGAAACCGCTCGTGAGGCATCCGGGGCACATGCAAATCATGCGAGGAAAAGAACAGAAAGAACGGCGACTCGCGGCGGCTTTCGATCCATTGCACGGAGCGCTTCACCCATTCGTCGGCCAAGTCCTCGTCGCGAAATCTCGCCGCATGGCCGCCAGTGTAAAAACCGATGCGGCTGATGCCGTTGTGGATGGTGGCATTGTGGCCGTGAGACCAATCCATCTTCAGCATCGAGCGATGAGTGATGCCGGTCGGATGCTCTGGACTAGGCTTCTTCCTCCCCACCCACAGCGGGTTGGCGGGGTCCAGATTCAGCACTCGGCGGTTTTCAACGTAAACCTGCGGCACGCGATCGTTCGTCGTCGGCAGCAGAAAATGGTAATTCAAAACCGATTTCGCGAGGACTGGGCTGAAGCGTGCCGTTCCAATCCGGCCCCCCTCCTCCGCCCAAACCCAAATGCCATTTGCCGATCACTGCTGTTTGATAGCCGGCCTTCTGTAGCAGCGACGGCAGCGTTTCCGTGCCTGGCCGGATGATGGCCGGACTGTTGGGTGATGCAATCCCCGTGCCTGGTTGACGAAAGGCGTAAGTGCCCGTGAGAAACGAAAATCGCGTCGGCGTGCAAGTCGATGCCGAACAATAACCGCTGGTGAAGCGAAGCCCTTCCGCCGCCAAGCGGTCGATATTCGGCGTTTGAATCACCGTCGCCCCATAGCAGGACACATCGCCATAGCCGAGATCATCCGCCATAATCACAATCACATTGGGCTTCTCCGCCGCTGCGAGCGAAACCGTCGCAGTAACAGCCACCGCAACAGCAGCAAGAGTCCGCCAACTCCGAGCATGGCGGCAAATCATCACGTCGAAAACGAAAGAAAACATACCTCATTCATATGCGAAAATCAGTCGAAGATCAATGGCGAACTGCAAACGGCAACACCGCTACTTGCCGGAAGCGTCGCCGAAGAAACATTTATAGAGTTGACACAACCAAAAACCCCATCCACGCTGTGCCGGAAAGAAATCAATCTCAGACCATGACCCATTTATGCAAAACGGCCCTCATCGCCCTGGTTCTTCCATCGTTGACCGGTTGCCTCGACGCCAAGGAGGACACCGTGAGTGATCTCCCGCCCGAACATGCCGACAAATCCCTGAGCTTGGCCACCTTGGGAACAGGTTGCTTTTGGTGCACGGAAGCCCTCTTGGAAACCTTGGACGGAGTGAATTCTGTCGTTTCGGGTTACTCCGGAGGCCACAAAGAAAACCCGACCTACAAGGAAGTCTGCGCGGAAACCACCGGCCATGCGGAAGTGGTTCAAATCGCCTTTGACTCGAAAACCATCTCCTACGAAGAGCTTCTGTCCTACTTCTGGCAAGCCCACGACCCAACAACCCTCAACCGTCAAGGCAACGACATCGGTACCCAATACCGCTCCATCATCCTCTATCACGACGAAAAACAAAAAGCCGCCGCCGAAAAATCAAAAGCCGCCGCCGCCAGTTCCTTCAAAGACCCCATCGTCACAGAAATCGCCCCCTTCAAAAAATTCTATCCGGCCGAAGATGATCATCAAGACTTTTACCGCAACAACCCGACTCAATCTTACTGCTACCTCGTCATCCGCCCAAAGCTGCAAAAGTTCAACAAACAGAAGCAAGCGGATGCCAAGGCGGACTAAATATCAATCCTTCCCCTCAAACGGTAGCCGAACCAACCGCTCTGCTCGTAGAGGTAACATTCCAACATATACAGGTGCTTCATATCTGGGATCAGATACCAGGGATGAGGAGGCAGGCTTTGGAAATCACAAGCCGCCAGGATGACCTCGTTGATGCCGAGGCTTTGGCACACCGCTTCCACCCGCCGCATATGAGACGCCGAAGTCACCAGAATGACGCTTTGCCAACCGCGCTCCTTCATCAACGCTTTCAACGCCTTCAATTCCTTATAGGTGTCCGCACCCTTCAAGCCGATGTGCTCAACGGTTATGGAAATATCCCAACGATCCAGCCAATGCCGAATCACAGAGTATTCCGACGGACTCCCTGACCACAACCCCGCCGAACCGCCGCCAATGAGCAGAACATCCGCCTTGCCAGCCCGCACGAGCTCCATCCCGGCCAAGAGCCGGTCCAAACTTCCAGTGGCATCAAACCCGTGAACTTCCCCCTTGCCGTCATCCACAAAACCGCCCAGCACAAACACCGCATCCGCCTCCTGCACATCGAGCGGATTTTCTGAATAATAGCCGCGTTCCAAAGTCGCAATCAGGAAAGTGGAAACGCCCGTTCCCCCAAACACCGTCAGAAAAACGACCGCGGAGAAAACCGCCAAAGCCCATCGAGGCCGTTTCCGAACAAGCAACAGAACGCTCAAAACAATGAGAAACAACCAAATAATCGCAGCGGGATCGAGCAACCTTTTGACCAACCAATTGACGAAATCCAAAACAAACACGATTCAAAATTGCCCCGGCAATGCCGCTTGTTGAGGATCAAACGCCCCGGTAGAATAGATGCCATCTACTGTGCAGGCGCCAACCGCTCAATGTCCTTGAACTCCACGTCCATGTCCTGGCCGCCATGCAACTGCAACGCAAAATGCCCTTCAACCCGGCCTATATCCTCCAAGAGCTCGGCGGATTTGCGCCCGTTCATTCGAACCACCGTTCTGCGCCCCCAAGCCGACACCGCCAACTCGTTCCATTCTCCGGGCTTGTACCACTTTGTCTTCTTGTCCGCCGGATGCCGCACGACCCAGCCCCTGCCGCCGGTCTCATACAATCCGCCGGTCTCGAAACTCGTGTCGAGTTCAACCTGAAAGCCGTGGACACCCACCGCGTGATCCACCAGCTCTGACCGAAAGTAAAACCCGCTGTCTCCCTGGTTGATTTTGAACTGCAACCGCACAGTAAAATCGCCAAAACTCTCCCGGCTCATCAGCAAGCCGTGACGGCTCTCTGCTCGGCTGCTGCGGCCTTGAATCGTTCCCTCGCTAACGTGCCACTCGCCGCCAGGTCTCGGCTCCCAACTTGCCAAAGTCTTGCCGTCAAACAAAGGCTTCCATTCATGCCGTCCTAAGTCCTGGATGCGCAAACGGCGCCAGGCAATTTCCATGGGAAAATCGCTCGATGTCCCATGAACTTGCAGGGCAATAAACCCGCTGAGGCTCCACGAATCTCGTAAATCCGCCGCCAAAACCCCGTTGATCCACGTCCGAATACGATCCCCGACAGCCTCGATTCGATAGCGGTTCCATTCGTTCTGCCGGAAAGCTCGCCGCGCTGGCTCATTTTCCCGAAGATCGTAAATCCAACCCCGGCGAGACTCATCATAAATCCCCCCGGACCAAGCCCGTCTGGAAGGATCAATCTCGACTTGATAGCCATGCACAATCCCGTTCCGATAAGTCGGAATGCTGGCGCTTCGAATTTGAATCCCGGCGTTCATCCTAGAGTCCACTTTGAACTCCAGCTCAAGAACAAAATCGCCGTAATCCCGATCCGTGCAAAGAAAGCTGTTTTGAGACTGCGGAACCGTCCTTCCCACAATAGCCCCATCCCGGACCTCATACTTCGCCTTGCCGCCCCGCTGCGTCCATCCGTCAAAATCCTTGCCGTTAAACAACAGCGCCCAATCAGCGGTGCGGCCCTCAGCAATCGACAAACACCCAACCGCCACCCCAAAAACAATCCTTGCAAAAGCACAAAACAACTTCATCCCCGCCAGCCAAACACAAACCACCTCAGAATGCAAAACATCCCTTCGCGCTTCGCAGACTTGCCCTCCGCTCCCCAAAACCGTTAGAGTCTCCTGCAAACCACAAACGATATGCGGCTCCTTCCCTTAATTATCGGCATTTTGTTGACAGTGTCAATCCGAAACCCCGGCACCCAAACGCCCTCCCCGGCCTCAAAACTCCAAACCGCCAAAAGCCTCGTTAGACCCCTCGGCCCTGGCCGGTTCCAAATCGGTAAAGTCATCTTTGACCAACGCAAACGAGAACTCTCTTTTCCAGCCCAAGTCAACCTTCGCGACACTCTCATCGAATACGCCATCGTCGGCAAAACAGGCAAACAACACGAATCCCTCCTCAAAACCGAAGTCCCGCCTGCCCACATCCACCTCGCTATGCTCCTCCTCGGAACCCAAAACCCGCCAACCCAAACCGAAGCCTCCCGCCTCCCCCCCGGACATACCATCGACATCCTCATCGCTTGGCAAGAAAACGTAAAAAAGCGAACCGGGCGCCTCGAAGATTGGATCATCATCGGAGAAGACAAACGCCCTGTCAGCAAAGGCAAATGGATTTACAACGGTGCCCGCATCGACAACGGACACTTCACTGCCGACACCCATCAATCCATCGTTGCTCTCATCATCGACCTCGACGCCTTAGCCAACAACCCCCGAACCGGCAACGAAAACGACGAAATCTGGTTCCCCAACGAAACCAAAATCCCCGCCCTCGGCACAACCGTGCAAGTCACCTTCAAACTAAAAGAACATTAAATGCCACAACAGAAATCAGCCACCTGGAAGATTGTCATTGCTAAAGACACCAGCTTCCCAGCTTCGAGCCCCGCTCAACAACTATTGCAGAAAGACTCCGAATTTCAGTTTCCAAAGCTTGCCCCGGCCTTGAAAGATATATTCGATGCCTGAACTGCTGTCCGTTTTTATAGACCGATTTATCGACTCAAAAAAAGCGGATGGTCATAGGATAACGGTAATTCACGCCATCGCGGGCCTGAATCGCAGCCACAATTACCAAAATAAAGTCAAGAAACGAGAGAATTAAAAGACCCGGAAGGGCAATGAGTATTCCTAAACCGAAAGTAACTATCACCAATAACAGCAATACGATTGTATAAAGAAGCATTGAAATCTGGAAGTTAACAGCTTCTTTCAGATGAGATGTCAGTTCCGGAAATTGCTCTTTTTGAATCAACCAAACGACAATCGGCCCTAATATAAAACCGACAAAAGTGAAGGAGCCGGTAAAAACCGAAAGGTGAAGAAGCATGGCCCAAAATGTCGGCTGCTCGCTCAATGGCTGATAGTTGCGGCCAGAATGAATGTCTTCTTCTGTTTCCATGGCTTGAGTCTATACCGATAGGCAAGGTCAGTCGATTACACAATGCTGCAAATCTTATAGAAACATCGGCACCAATTATTACTTATGTTCAGAAGTTTTTCCGGCATTGTATTTTTCAAATCATTGTTCACAGGGATTACATCGTCCACGGGAAACGCATAGGCTGGTTGATAAAGCGGTTGGCTCGATCATCGTCAATAAACCGAAAGGTCGAGCTGTTGAAACGCAACGGTCGCCGTAGCCGCACGGCAATTTTGGCTAGGTTGACCAAAGTGCAGGAGCGGTGTCCGTTGGCTTCATTCAAGGCAAATTTTTTGCGGCTGCGGACGGCTTTTTCAAAATCGGTCGTTTGCGTTTCCGGATCGGGCAGGGTTTCAAGTTTCTTTTGCCAATTGGGGATGGTGGATTGCATGTCTTTGAATATTTTCCCTTCCGGGCCTTCGATGAAGGCGGCTTGCTGATGACGATTGGTGCCGTCAAGATGTATTTCGCAGCCGTCGGCGTATTTGAGCCGAATTTCGCGCCAAGTGCCGCAGGCGTCGGGGTGTTGAGGCGGTGCGTCGGCTTCGATCTCGACCGGGCTTTCGTCATCTTTGCCGAGGAGGTATTGAACTGGGTCCAAGTAGTGCTGTCCCATATCCCCAAGGCCGCCCCCGTCGTAATCCCAGTAACCGCGGAATGTGCTGTGTACACGGTGCGGGTGGTAGGGTTTGTAAGGCGCAGGTCCCAGCCACATTTCATAATCTAAATGCTCGGGCACAGGTTCCTGCGGCAGGTTGGTTTTGCCCACCCAATTGAACTTCCAATTGAATCCCGTCACGCCGCTTATGATAACCTTGAGCGGCCAGCCCAGGAGTCCATTTGCCACCGCTTTCTTGATCGGCGCGACTGGGGCGCCCAATCCGTAAAATTGCCCTCGAAAGCGGAACCAAGTGTTCAACCGGAAAATTCGCCCGTTGCGCTGGACGACTTCAACCACTTTTTGCCCCTCGCCGATGGTTCGCGTCATCGGCTTTTCACACCAAATATCCTTACCGGCATTTGCTGCTGCAGCCGCAATCAAACCATGCCAATGCGGAGGCGTCGGGATGTGGATGATATCGATGTCTTTTCGGTCAATCACTTCACGAAAATCGCGGTAACCGGCCACATCTGCGCCACCAAGCTCAACCGCTTGTTGCAAATGATTCGCATCCACATCGCAAACCGCGAGCAATTTGGCATTGGTAAAAACCGACGAAACATGCCCGCGTCCCATGCCGCCGACA
Organism: uncultured Pedosphaera sp.; assembly: GCA_965214825.1. GTDB lineage: Bacteria > Verrucomicrobiota > Verrucomicrobiia > Limisphaerales > AAA164-E04 > UBA2970. The sequence goes on along the minus strand of OZ243981.1, from coordinate 2,492,883 downwards.
CCAATCACACCGCGCGTGAGTTGCTCGCTTGGCGGTGTATGCCCGGGACCGCCTAACAGCCAGCGCGGCACAATGGAGATGCCGGCCAGAGAAGCTATGGAACCTGTCAGAAAACGCCTGCGGGATAACGGAATTCTTTTCATAAAATCAAGCCAAACATTGACATAAACCGGCGCCAGAAACTATGGCTGATAAAAGCCGACTTGGCAACGCAAATTATTCCGACGCCGGCGCTGCCTCCCGAAAGCGATCCGCCAAACGAGCCGCCAACGCCAATTGCAATGGATGATAACACATCAACGGCAAAACAATAACGCTGAGATCCGGGAGTCCAGAGACCGACTCAGCCGGAAAAATCGAATGCGCCATCGGTACCCCTGTCGCCAAACTTTTCTGCGAAGCGCAAAAGAAGGCGGACATCCGAGCCGACCGCTCAAACAGCAGCCAACCACTCGACCACCAAACCAACCCGGACATCAGTCCCAATACCACAGCCGCCAACACCAACGACACACCAACCGCTCCCCAACCTAACCGCTCCCAAGCCGCATTCTCCACCCCATCGCAAAACGTGCAATACATGATGAAAAAAATCGAAACCGTCGTAACCCGCTGAAACCAAGGTCGCGCAGCAGGCAAGCAGCCTTTCAAAAAGGGCCGCAGCATCTGGCCGGCCGCCAACGGCAACACAATCAAACGGCAGAGCTTCCAGAACATCGACACCAAAACATCCGATCCCTCCGTCCCCGAAAAAAGCAAAAGCGCCACCCCAACCGGCGTCAGTAACACAGCAAGCAAATTGGAAACAGAAGCGTTAAAAACCGATCCCGCAACATCTCCCCCCGCTGTCGCCGTAAAAAACACAGCTGAGGTAATCGTCGTCGGCAAAATCGACAAATACAAAAAACCGAATCGAATCTCCGGTGGCAGCCATCCGCCTAAAACCACAATTAAACTCAAAACAAGCAGCGGAAACCCAATATAATTCCACCCCTGCACAAACCCATGAAGCCTCATCCGCCCCAATCCCCTTCGGAAATCCTCAGTGGGAAGCGCAAGACCTTGAACAAAAAAAATCCCAAACACTGCAAAATGCCTAGAAAACTCGCTGCGCAAACTCCCTCCCCGGGCGCCCCACTCCGGCGTTAGCCAAGCCAGAGCCGACACTCCCACCAATCCCAAAAGAAACAAATTTGTCTTCAGCCAACCCCGCATAACACCAATGCAACTTTCGGCGCCGATCCGACAGCAATCCCTGTAGCCACAACCCCTTTCTTCAACTGTCGGCACAAATTCTCGGAAGTATAAGAATTACTCCCGCGAATTAACAAACCGCCCCTGGCTGAGATTCGTATAACTTCCCCCGGGAGTCGTTGCAACCGCCACACGCCGCACCATATAGTAAGACTCTAATCTGGAGGCTTTGCTGTCTATGAATTCCCAACCTCGAATCGGCTCTGGACCGGAGATTCGTCTATAAGGCCCCATAAGTTCCCGGCTGCGATAGACAAAACAACCGAGTTCATTCTCAACTGTCTGATCTGTCGTCCAGGACAGCGTTGTCGACCTTCTGTGGCGGAGGGCACTGAAAGTTTTAACCGGAGGAATAACATGCAGACGAAGAGTTATATCGCCTAGAATCGAGAATGACCGCGGTATTCCCCATTCCTCGTCACTTTTGTTTGCGGTTTCCAAATAGCAAGTCGCCAATGGTTCGCCCAAGCCAAGAGCGGACAAATTCCATTGTCCGTGCAGAGAACTCATCGTCGCCAACCCTGTCGAGGCGCCAGCCAAAGTCGCCTTAAGAAAATTGTCTTTCAAATTCCAATCGGCAATCCAGGAACTGTAGAGTATAAGAAAGGCTGCTTTCGGACTGTATCCCGGCCGGTTGACAAACTGAGTCTGATGGAGCCCGGAAGCAATGGAACTGCTCCCACCGTAGCCGGCCAGGAAACCCAACAGAGCCGGTTGAGTTGTTGCAAAAAAATCCAACTCATAAATATTGTTTTCCCAGTCATCGAACAAACTACTGCCGTTGTGGAAAGCATTGTTTTCTATATTGCGGCTCAACCATACCGGCAGATATGATTTAACAATGGCTTGTTCCATATAGCGAATTTGCCCTGTCCGATACATATGATTTTTATCAAAGTACTGTTGCAATAAAGCTGTTTCGATTTTATCAGATCGAGCGGGGTGTCCGGGCAGAGAATCTCCGGTGATGCCCGGCAAGTTGACAAAGTTAATTCGCCCAACAGCGACTTCTAAAGATGAGGGGAGATAGTCTTGATCGAATTTGCCATCGCCGGGTAGGTTGGTGTTTGGATGGTGCGAATGGTTGACGTGGGAAACGGTTACATCCGTCCAGATTCCGTCGACATCGCCATAATAGGCGTCGCAGGGCCAAGCGCCTTGGTGATCATCGTTTGGGCGGTAATGGCCGTCCTCTGCACGCATGCCGGAATAAGGAATGGGAATGTTCCCAATTAGCAAGGCGACATTGCGTTCGTGCGGGGATTGCTGATGGAATTCAACAATTGCTGATTTGACTTCGGCCACGCGGCGTCGATAGCGCCCTTTCCACTGGGAATTGTGTTCCGGAGCTGTCTGTTGTTCAACAATCCAACCGTCGCCGGCGAGATCTAATTTAAACCGTTCTAAGTCGCTGCTCAGTCGAGACGCAACTTTTCGGGTCGCCAAGATCAGCACACGTCCGCGATGTTCGGCCGGGGGTAAATGCCCGATTGCCACTCGCAGCCGGCGTTGCCCGACGGAATACTCGTATTGCACGCCCGGCATCAACTCCGGCGAAGTATCGACATAACGATTCGTCGCGGTCAGCGAAGCGAGTGTCTTCCAATCGACTTCCTCAACTGTCCGGCGCCGGACTACTGTCAACTCCTTCCCGTTGCTGTTCCAGCGAAGCTCCACTAAAGGCACTGACGGTTCGATTCGGGCACGCAAAGCACAGGCATCCCTCCGCTGCACGAATCCACTCAAAGCGGTGTCATACACTTCGAAGGCGTCAATCGCTCCGCCAATCGCCTGGTTCCCGTCATGATTGTTGCCGAGCTGCAATCCGTATTGTTTGCACACCGCATCCCCAGGCGCTGCCGCCACGCCTCTTCCAGGGCCAAAGGCTCTCCCGTCCACATAGAGCCACGTTGCTTCTGGCGAATACACCAACAAAAGATCATGCCACCTCCCAGATTGAAACGAAACCGGCGCCATTAAAAACGTTTCTCCACCTTCAACCCCCTGGCCGGAAAAAAGAACCTGATTGCCTGTCGGATTCACCGCTAGCGCCCAATACCCAATCGTCGGAAAAGACGGCCTCCAAACGCCGATGGAACAAAAACTGGCATAACGCCCCGGACCTTCGCCTGAATTCCAATCCGGCCGAAATCGAAACCGCAAACTCCCCTGCCGCACATTTAGCCACTTCGCCTGTCCTTCCCCGCCTTCGAGATTGAAAAGAATCCCCGCGCCATCGTCGGCAAATCTCGGCGCCCGCCCTTCAAACCCTGACACCCACTCCACACCCTCCGAAGCCCTCCAATCGAGCCGCTTGTCATCCGCTGGCCGTTCGCTCTCGAAATGCTCGAACATCGTCTGCCGAGGCAGAACATCCTGCGCCTCCCCCATCAGCGCACCAAGCAATAACACACAATTAACCGTTCTCAAAATCACAAACCCTCCATCATCTTGCACTCAACCGCGAAAGTTCTTTCAATATGCAGCCAAAGGGTAATTCGCAACAATCATTTTCTCCAGATTGCCACGAAGCGCCGATATCAAAAACCCTGGATGCAATGTTTCCGCCGAATTCACATCGACCGGTTTATGCCCGAATTCTCGTTGATTCAAAAGCAAAACCCGGCAAGCAGCGAACAGATTGCCGGCGGAAGATTTCGCGATAAGCATTTACGGGCTTAACAGGGTGGCACAACCACGTGTGGCGCAGGCACTCGACCGGTTGACCGGCACCCGCCTTGACAAAAAATCCAATCCTGTGTGCATCCTGTCCATCCATTTGTCCCGAACGAAATCGCCCTCCAAAACCATCAAAGCCCATAAATGCTTATTCCGAAAGATTTTCTTGACCATTGCTCAATGTTTCCGGCAACCTTACAGGCCGCTACATGAGCAGCCGCCGCGTCATTGAAGTTGAGAACCTGAGTAAACGCTATTCGGGGCAGCGTGCCGTCAACAACATTTCCTTCCAAGTAAATCAGGGCGAAATTGTTGGCTTGCTCGGTCCCAACGGCGCAGGCAAAACAACAACAATGCGCATTTTAGCCACCCTGCAACCCGCTACAGCCGGCGCGGTTCGTGTAGTGGGTTGCGACGTGTTTCATGCACCTCTCGCCGCCCGGCAGGCCATCGGATATCTGCCGGAGAACAATCCTCTCCCCCCCGAAATGCGCGTGCGAGAGTATCTGCGATTTCGGGCAGCACTGAAACGCCTCCCCAAACCACGCCGGCGCATCGAGAAAGTCATGGAGGTTTGCGGCCTCGAAAAAGTGCAAACGCGCATCATCGGCCAACTGTCCCGCGGCTACCGCCAACGGGTTGGCCTCGCCGACGCTTTGGTGCACGCCCCTGCGCTAGTCATCCTGGACGAACCCACCGCCGGATTGGACCCAAATCAAATCCGGGCTGTTCGTGAACTCATTAAATTGCTGGCGCCCAAAATCACAGTCATCCTCTCCACCCACATCCTATCTGAAGTGGCACTCACCTGCAACCGTGTCATCATGCTCCACAAGGGACGCATCCTGGCCGATGAATCAACCGAATCCCTCTATGAATGTTTTGCAGCATCTTCAGAAGTTCGCGCCGAAATGTCCGGGCCGGTTCAGGAAATCCAGCAAGCGTTGCAACATCTACCCGAAATTGCCGAAGTTACCGCGCAGGAACTCGACCCGCCCTTCTCTCGATTCATCCTCCGTGGCCGGACACAACAAGACATCCGACCGAAAGTGTTCGACCTGGCCTGCCGAAAGCGATGGCCATTGCGGGAACTCCGCCGACGCGAATATCCACTGGAAAAAATCTTCTCCCGCCTCACAAAACAATCCGCTGTAAAATGACTGCCGTATTCATCTTGGCCAAACGCGAGCTCGCCGGCTACTTCCAGACCTTGACCGGCTATACGATCCTTGCCTCAGTAATGTTTGTTGTCGGAGTCAGTTTCTTCTACGTGATTTTAGCAGTTCGAGGGCAAGCCATCGATTCGCCCATCACAGAAGCACTTTATAGCACTCCGTTTTTCTGGCTAATCGTGCTTCTGGCAGCACCCGCTATTACCATGCGCACTTACGCCCGCGAAAAATCCGCCGGCACTTATGAGACTTTGATGACCGCTCCCTTAACTTCTTTGCAAGTCGTGCTGGCGAAGTTTCTGAGCGCTTGGTTTTTCTTCGTCATCATCTGCTCACCTTTCATCGGCTATATGTATCTTCTGCGTCCTTTCTTCAATGATGCTTCTCTGCTGGATATTCGAATAGCCTCTTCGAGTCTTTTCGGAATTGTATCACTCGGAGCGCTTTATACAGCTACAGGTTGTTTCGCTTCGTCGATCACTCGCAGTCAAACGCTTGCCGCAATGCTGAGTTTTGCTCTGGGCATGACTCTGTTTCTTCAAAGTTTTGCGGTTTCCCAACTGCCGGCTTCCGACAGTCTTTGGGCGAGTATTTTTGCTTATACATCCTTGTTTCATCATTTTGAGGATTTTGTTCGAGGCGTGATCGATTCCCGGCACATTGTTTTTTATATGACGTTGACCGGGCTTTTTCTCTATATGAACTGGCAAGCTGTGGAAGCCCGTCGCTGGTTTTGAACGCCGATGCCGTTGCCGCCGTCATTTTCTGCTTTCAGGCGCCCTGTTGCCGCGGCAAATATGATTGTTTCCCTTACAGCTGTGCTTATCATTGTTGGCGTGCTGAATTATCTTGTTGCGCGACATCCTTTCCGCAGCAAGTGGTCTCAACACCATCATTTCGATCTTTCGCCGGCGACCTTGAGCATTCTCGGAGAGTTGACCAATCAAGTCGAGGTCATCGTCTATGCTAACCGGGATAAAACTACAGCGCTTCACACGTCGATAGATTTGCTTTTGAAGGAATACGCTTATCGCAGCCCGCGCATCCATATTCGCCATATCGACTATATCCGCGACCGACGGGCAGCTCGGGAGATTTCCCAAACCTACGGCCTCGCGGATCGAAGCCCGTCCGATTTGGTCGTTTTCACTTCTGGAAAGCGGCATCGTATTGTACCTTATCAAGAACTTAGCGATTACCGCATCGGCGAGCAAGTCAACGATCTTTTGCAGGGGCGGCGCGAAGTCAAACGCATCGGCTTCAAAGGCGAATTGTTGTTTACCTCGGCCATTGTTAACATTGCCGCTGGGGAGTCGTTGAAAGTAGCGTATCTTGTCGGACACGGGGAGCATGATTTGGAAAGCGAAGGGCCTCAAGGTTACACCGAGTTTCGCCAGGCTCTGGAAGAGAAAAACTTTGAAGTGGTGCCTCATCATCTCGTGCGCGACGGGCCTCTCCCGGAGAAGACGAGGCTGTTGGTCATTGCCGGGCCTCGGCATTCTTTGTTGCAGAAAGAAATCGAGGCGGTTGACCGCTTCCTACAAACCGGCGGGCGGTTGCTGATTCTCTTCAATGCTAATGGCTTGCAGAGGGCTACGGGTTTGGAAGAATGGCTTCGCCGCTGGGGAGTTGCTGTCGGACAAAATATAGTGAACGATAGTTCCCAACGCATGGGCAACGACTTGGCCGTTACGGAGTTTAGCGATCACCCGACCACGACTCCTCTGGTTGATGCGAAAGTCGGGCTGCTCATGTTATTTCCTCGTTCGGTGGATCCGCTGCCAACGCACGTGTTGGAGCGTGATTTGACCAGCCGGGGCATTGCTTACACGTCAACCAATGGCGTCGCGCAACTCGGTTTGTCAACCGCTCCATTTCAATTCCGCCGCGTTCGAGACCGCCAAGGTGCTATCCCCCTCTTGACAGCCGTCGAAGTGAAGGCTTCCGGCGCAGAGAATCCGCCCGCGCCTGATACTCGCCTGCTGGTGGCCGGCGATTCTTTTTTCCTCAGCAACGAACGCATTCAACAGTATGGCAACCGTAGATTTGCAAGCCTCGCCGCCGGCTGGTTGATGGATCAATTTTGGCTGATTCAAGGCATCGGTCCGCAGCCGTTGTATGAATTTCAGTTGACGATTCCCGACCGGGAGTTTCAGCGCCTGCTATGGCTGATGCTTGTGGCGTTTCCGGCAGGCGTCTTGGCCTTCGGTCTGGCGGTTTGGTGGCGCCGCCGCACCTAAACGAACCATGAACTGCAACGGCCGCTCCTCCCTGAAACAGCCATGAGCCACCGCCACACCTGGACTTTGGTTTTGATAGCCGGCCTTCTCGCCGGCTATGTGTGGTTCTTTGAGCATCCGCGATCGAACGGGAGAGCGCCGGCCGCCGATTATCAGATTTTTCCCGAACTAGCCGCGGGCGCCGCAACTTCGCTGACTCTTCAAAACGCCGCCGGCCGCACGCTCCATCTGGCGCGAACGAACGGAACTTGGCACCTTCAAGAACCCATCCGCTATCCCGCCGAGAACGCCAAAATCCGTGCGCTGCTCGAAGACCTGGCGCAGCTTCAATATCAAAGTGAAGTGGTCGCTTCCCCGGATGACATGAAGGCCGACCTCTACGGATTGGAAACGCCGGCGCAATCACTCGCCATTGCCGGCGGAGGCGTTTCGCTGAAACTGCACATCGGCCACACAGAGAGCGCCGGCCGCATTGTCTTCGTGCGCCGCTCCGACCAAAAGCAGATTTACACCGTCTCGGCCGACACTTTAAAGCCGCTGGAAAGAGAAGCCAATTATTGGCGGGATTCGCGAGTCTTCCCCCATTCGGTCTCGCAAATCACCGATCTCATTCTCGACGGCGGCAGCCGCGTTCACCTAACGCGCTCTGCGGCCGATGCCGATTGGAAAATGATCGAACCAGTGTCCGATGCCCGCCTCGACCTCGACTTCCTCGCGCTCTTTTTTCAACAACTGGCCGAACTCCGCGTGAGTTCGTTCGACCCAACCGCCGAGGCGGAACGACACACGCTTTTGGAGTTCCGACTCGCCAACGGGTTTCATTACCTCATCGAACTGCTGGGCGCGCGCGCCGACAACCCGGCGTTGCATCGAGCGCGGCTGGGACGCTCCCGCACGCACGCCTCCATCTCGGCAATCTGGGCCAATCAGCTGCAGGTGGCCAAGGCATTCCGCAGTCCCTACCTTCTCGACCAGAACTTGCAGTTCAATCAAATCACTGTCCGCGCGAAGGAAAAGTTCACTCTGTCCCTTGTCGCCAACACCCGCATATGGCAAATCACCGAACCCAACCCAATACCGGTCGACAATGGCTTGATGAAGCGCTTCTTCCAGCAACTCACCAACTTGCGGATCAACGAATTTATGGCCGACGGCGAAGTGGATGAAGCCCGTTTCGGGTTGGATTTTCCTATCCGCACTCTGACTTTCAGTTCTCCTGCCAACACATTGCGCGTTCGTTTCGGTCTTAAGATTCATAACAACCTCATGGCGCACCGAAGCGACGAACCATCCGTCTATGCCGTGCCATATAAAGCTGTGTTCGAGCTCCCTGCCTACGCCTGGCAATTACGGGATCGGAAACTCTGGAGCTTTGACGCGCAAGACATCGCAACACTCCACATCGTCCATCCCAACCAAACTACTCAAAGCTGGCAACGCTCAGACGCCGCCTGGCGGATTGACAATACCCCTCTGGGCGAGTTGGAAACCGCCGAGTTCAACGAATACCTGTATCGCTTGTCGCAAGCGATGGCCGAGTCTTGGACATCCCGCGAGCCGAACGCCGGCGCTCAATACGGCACGGACTCCGGTGCCCGCATCGAAATCGAATTCAAAGACAGCAGCAAGACACCACCAAAAAGATTGAAGTTTGGAATGCTGTCGCCCCGAGGCTATCGTTACGCAGAAACCGAAGTGGACGGAATGCCAACAATATTCGAATTTCCCGGAGCGCTCTACCCGCAACTCAATCGGGTCTTCGGCTTGGACGCGCCGCTGAACCATCCATGAGAACGCCCGCGCATCCCCTGCTGCGCCGCTGGTTCGCGCGATGGGCCTGCCGCTTGGCCGCCGTTCTTCTGCCCACAATGGCGTTGACCATTTTTTACCTCCACCAGATTGGGCTTCCCGGCTTTGCCAAAACCTGGCTGCAGTCTGAACTGCAAGCTAAGGGTTGGCACGTGAAAATCGACCGGCTGCGTTGGCAGTCTCCAAAACGGCTACTCGCCGAGGGCGTTCGATTGCAGACAACGAACGCCGACTTTCAACCGCGCTTGCTCGCCGAAGAACTGGAAATCCGTTTGCAATCCCTGTTTACTTTTCCGCCCAAAATCGCCTCGGCCACACTCCGCAACGGCGCGTTGGATTGGCCTCTATCAGCGACGGCTGGCGCCCGCACGTTCCAATCGACAGAACTGCAAACCAAACTCTCCTTCCCCGCGCCGAACTGCTGGCTTCTCGAAAACTTTCAGGCGCAGTGCCTGGGAGTTGAACTCAAACTCCAAGCACAAATCACCAACATTGACGCCATCAAAAACTGGCGCTTTCAATGGGGAGAAACAGCACTTGCCCAGCGGCTCAAAATCATCGACCAAATTATCCAAATCATCGACTCACTGGAATTCGCAGGAACTCCGTCTCTGCAAATTAACCTGAACGCCGACGCCGCGCATCCGGAAAAATCGACCGCCCATTTCGAACTGAAATGCCGCCAAGCCGCGACGCCGGGGGGCAGTCTTCGCCAGCTTCTCCTTTCTGTTTCCATCGATAAAACTGCCACGGCTGCTGCAGGAAAAATCCATTCCATCTGGAAGCTGTCGATTGGCCACCTGCATCGGCCGCCGCAGGAAATCCGCGGCATCCAACTTAGCGCCGAGGTCGTCCATGACAGCCGCAGCGCCAAAGTCAAGTCAGCCCTTTGGTCGCTCCAAACCGACGCGGCCTCTCACGGCGCCTTCCGAACTTCTGCGATCCAAATCGACGGCCACACAACACCTTCGACCGCCGGCGTTTTCCAAAATCACCTTGAACTGATTCTCGACGGCATCGCCGGGCCGGAACTCTCCGTCGAGAAAGCCCGTCTCTCGGCAAAGCTCGCCCATCAAGGGGTTGACTGGGAAAGCGTTGAAGGCGGCGGCCAAGCGGCAGCGATCAACGCAGAAACTGCTTGGGGAACGGCCTCCCGGATCGATGTCTCCGGCTCCTTCCACGCAGTCGAAACGAATGCGGACATCGATGCGGACGCGCTCGGCCCGTGGCATTCGCTCCGCAAAAAACAAATCTCGTTGCAAGCAGCAGCGAACGCAATTCGCGGCGATTTCATCGAAGCCGAAAATGTCCAACTCCGCGCCCGCTGGGAGACGCCGAACCTCGAAGTGGAACATCTATCGGCAATACTTTACGGCGGCAGTCTGGACTTCCAGGGAACTTTGGCCGCCAACACGCGCCGGGCAAAACTGGCGGGACACTTCGACTTCGACATCCAACGCATCCGCCACCTTCTCACTGATAAAGGACAACGTTGGTTAAGCCGATACGAATTCCAAAAACCGCCTTTCGTGCAGATTCGCGGCAGCGCCATCCTCCCCGAATGGGGCGAACCCAATCCTGACTGGCGCGGCAAAGTCAAACCCACCCTGAATCTCGCCGGCCATTTCCGCACCGGCAAAGCCGCCTTCCGCACCGTGCCCGTTTCCGCTGCCTCATCGTCCATCGAATTCACCAACATGACTTGGCGGCTGCCGAACTTGCAGGTCATCCGACCGGAAGGAGAGCTTCGCCTGCGCTACGAGTGCGACGCCGAAACGCAGGACCACCGCTGGCACATTGACGGCCCCGTCAACCTTAATGCCTGGCGCCCTCTGATGATCCCCGCGCAAAAAAAAGGGCTGACGCTCTTCAAATTCACCCAACCCGTCCACATTCTCGGCGAGGCGCAAGGGCGTTGGCGCGTCCCGCAACTCACGCGATTCAAAACAAAACTCGCGGCCACAAACTTCACCTTCCGCGACGTTCCCGTTCTATCTCTTCGCGCCGACCTCGCCTACATCAACAAACTGCTGACGGCAACCCACATTGAACTCGATCGAACAGAAGGCGGCATCCACGCCGACCTGGCCAAAGTCAACGCCAACACCCGGCTCATCACCATCACCAATGCCCACTCTGCAGCCAACCCGGCGGCCCTCCTCGAAATGATCGGCCCCGCTGCCGAACGCGCCCTCCAATCCTGCCGCTTTTCCAAACCGCCCCAAATCCAAATAAACGGCATCATTCCCTTTGACGGCGGCAGCCGCGCCAATGCGCACTTCCAAGTCACCGGCGGACCGTTTGCCTTCTGGCGTTTTCACACACCCCGCATCCGCGCCGACGTGCATTGGCTCGGCCGAAATGTGCAAATCGCCAACGTCATCGCCCCCTTCTACCAAGGCTCACTCAACGGCAACATGAACTTTCAACTCACCACCAACCGCCGCGCCGGCTTCAACCTAAACGCCGACGTGCAAGATGCCGACCTCAACGCGCTATTCGCCGACGTGCTCTCAGAGGACAACCAATCTCAAGGCATCCTCAGCGGTAGAATCCGGATTCAATCCGCGCAAACGGACAACTGGAATAACTGGCAAGGAAACGGCCAAGTTCGCCTCAAGAAGGGCCGCCTCTGGGACGCACCCCTCTTCAGCATCTTCTCGCCCATTCTCAACGCCGTCTCGCCCGGTTTAGGCAGCAGCCGCGCAGAATCCGGCCAAGCCAGCTTTGCCATTGCCGACGGTGCCATCTGCACCTCAGACCTCACTATTCAAGAACCCTCTGCCCGACTGCGTTACCAAGGCAAGATTGATTTCCAGGGAAACCTCGACGGCACAGTAGAAGCCAAACTCCTCCGCAACACCCCGATGATCGGGCAAGTCGTCAGCACCACCCTCTGGCCCGTCTCGAAACTCTTCGTCTATCAAGTCAGCGGCGACCTGCAAAAACCCATCGTCGAACCGAGATACGCACTCCCTAAACTCCTGATAACTCCCCTCAACGCAATACTCAACTCCAGCAACATAAGCCGCCGCAACCTCAAGCCAACTCCGCCCGCACCCGCTTCAACAAATTGATCGTCTTCTCAATCCCGACCGTTTCGGAATCCTTCCGCCCCTCATACTCGACCCCAACATAACCGCGATAGCCGGCATCCAAAACAATCTGCAACATCCGGCAGTAATCCGTACGCGTCTCGTTGCCTTCGGCGTCAAAATCATGCGACTTTGCACTAACTGCCTTCGCATATGGCATCAACTCCTTCACTCCTTGATAGCGATCATACCATTCATCCCCCTGAATGCGAAAGTTCCCGAAGTCGGGCAAAGTGCCGCAGTTCGGTAAAGACACCATCTCCATCACCCCCGCCAACCACTTCCCGTTCGACGAAAGCTCCCCGTGATTCTCAACAATGACATTCAAATCAAAATCGCCGGCAAAGACAGCCAAACGGCGGAGACCGTCCGCCGCCCGTTCCCTTTGCTCTTCAAAACTGCCCGCATTGCCCGTGGCCGCATTCACGCGAATCGAATGGCAGCCTAAAAACTTCGCTGCCGAAACCCACTTGAAATGATTCTGAATCGCCTGCGTCCGCGCATTGCCATCAGCATCGCCTAGAGACCCTTCACCATCAACCATTATCAATAAACCCCTCACCCCTTCGCCGTCCGCCCGCTTCTTCATTTCGGCGAGGTAACCCGAATCTTCCGCCTTGTCCTTGAAGAACTGGTTCACATACTCCACCCCATCCAACCCAAATTGCTGTTTGGCCGTTTTGGCAAAGTCCAAATGATCCATCTTCCCGCCGAACAAAGACCTATTGAAAGACCATTCGGCCAGCGAAATTTTATAGGATTTGGATGCCCTCGCGAGAGTGGCACACCCAACGCTGCCCGACCCCGCAAGTGTTCCCACGGCGGCAGCGGATTGAAGAAACAAACGACGATTGATTCGCTTTGACATCACTATTTTGCTTGTAATAGATTTCTACTCGAACAACTGTTTCATTCCGGTCGGTTAACTCTACCGGGTTCCATATTTGAATCCTGTTTCGGACGGTTCTTTCTTTCCCAAAACAACAGGAAAAAGATAACGGTAATCACGGCCGCCATTACACAAGGAAACATCCAAAAAGTCTTCCACTGCATCATTGTGTCCATCAGCAAAGTTCCAGGAATTTCAGGTTTATCCACTAAAAACATCTTACCGAACGATTCCCAATAAGTCAAATCCCCTCCGGGGATTTCGTCCGACAACGCCTCCATTTTGGTCATGGTAGAGGCAGTTTTTGCACTGGCCACTCTATAGCCGATAAACATACCCACTCCCTGGGTAAAGAACACCAGCATCGCCTGAGCCTGCCCTCGAATTTCTTTGCTGGCCTTGTTATCAGTATACATAAAGCCGGTAACAAAGAAGAAGTCAAAGCAGATCCCATGCAGAATCACTCCCAGCAAGATCATCCAGATGACTTGATCGGGCGCTCCCAGACTGAACAGGGCATATCGCGCGACCCAAGCCAGCATCCCGATGAGAATCATCCACTTGACCCCCAGTCGGCGGTAAAAGAACGGAACGAGCAGCATGAAAAAAATCTCGGACACCTGGCCAAGGGTCATCGTTGAAGCCGCAGCATTGAAACCAATATGAGTCAAAAAGTTGCCCGTCTGCACAAAGTAATATGCCAATGGAATACAAATCAAAGTTGAGCAGATAATGAATACGAGGAACGGGATGTTGGTCAGCATTTTGAACGCATCCACCATTAGCAAGGCTTTTAGGTTGACTGGCTTCCCTTTGGCCGGCGGCGGCGTCGCCGGAAGAAGAAAACAGAAGAGGCCAAGAGCCAGCCCGGAAATTGCCGCCAGTGTGAACATATTCGGACTGTCTGTCCATCCCAACCCGCCTACAATTAACCCGGCAACAATCCAACCAATAGTTCCCCAAACACGCAAAGAGGGAAATTTGTTTCGATCATCGATATTGATAAACGCAATTGTATTGGACAACCCGATAGTCGGCATATAACAGAGCATGTGCCCGATGAACACCCAGACTAAAGTTTCTCCATTGCCGCTCACCACCAGCCCCGGAGCCAAGAACATCAATCCGCTACCAATTAGATGGAGTACACCCATGGCTCTCTCGGAATTGAAAAACCGGTCCGTTACCAATCCCAAAAACAGCGGCGCAATAATCGCGGCTATGGGCGCGCTTCCGAAAGCGGAGCCAATTCGTTCCGTCAATTTGTAGTCTGTTAATACAACCGACAAAGTGGAAAACCACGCTCCCCAGACAAAAAACTGGAGAAACATCATCGCCGAAAGCAGTATTCGGATGTTTGTTTTCATGGCAAAATCTCAATCGTTTCCTGCTCCAAACCTTTGCAACCATCGCCCCGCAATTCAGGCTGCATCCGCAAACGTCCGGGGCACAGGTGGCACGTTAAACCAAAGTCTCGCCGATGGCAAGCCGGGATTCCGCCGCTTTGTTGAGTGCGCCCGCTGCCCGATCTGCCGGCCGAGGCCGCAGGGCATCTTTGCTTCCAATTGGAACAAGTAGCAAGTTGAGAGACCGACAACACCGGTGCCGTCGGTCTCAAACTGCGTATCTCGCTTGAAGAGGCGTCAGTAACAGTAATAATAGACATTTGGAAACCAAAATCCTCTGTGGTAGGGAAACGGCGGCGGCACGTGCCAATAATAGGCCGGATAGACACGCTCGGGCTGCATCGCCGGCGTCGTCAAAAGATAATCGATCACTGTTTTGCTCACCCCGGCGTCCGTCAACATTCGGACGTGATCGGAGTTGAGCTGATAGATCGTTCGCTCTTGCTTGAGGTAGCCAATCAACAGGGAATCCGGCACGCTTTTCTCGGCAAGATGTTGAATATCCTCAAGTTTCCAATGGCAGGCGGGCTTTCATCTTCCCGGCCACGTGAGCGTCCACCTCATATACGGCGACATATTCCGAATAGTTCACATACCGGGCGCTCGTCGCGCATCCCCCCAGCAAAAGCACCAGGACCGCTGGCAGGCCATTGCGGAAAATCAGCAGCTTCGTCATCCCCTCCAAAGTAGGCAACCCGCTCGCCCCAGGCAAGCCGAAATTACCGAGCCTGCCCCACACTGTCGAGCAAGCGAAAAAGCAATCACCGAATTGACTTAGACGGGAATGCCGAGTAGCTTACCGAAAAGTGCGATTTGCCAAGGGGCGCCGTTGCCCGTAGATTGGCGACCAGAATTGTGAATCCAAAATTATTTAGGAAGTTCAAACCCTTTTTGAATCCCAAAAAACTCACCTCCCCGCCAAGAAAACAAACTGGAAACCGCAGCCTCTGGAAGCGGCTTTTCGGCGCCACCATCGCACTGGCTGCCGGCCTTTCGGCAAGCTGCTCGGAAGGGACGCACTCGCCGGGACAACGCGACGGCAAACAATCAGCCGTCCCCGTGGAAGTAACGACCATTGCGCGCGGCCCCATCGAGCGAGTTCTGATGGCCTCCAGTTCACTCGAAGCAGAGCAAGAAGTCAGAATCATCGCCCGCACTGCCAACCGAGTCGTCCGCCTGCTCGTCGAAGAGGGTGACCTCGTGGCCGAAGATCAATTGCTAGCAAAGCTCGAAGACGACATTCAAAAAACCGCGCTGGCCAAAACCGAAAACCAAACCGCCAAAGCCAGAGAAGAATTCAAACGGCAAGAGTCCCTCTATCAACAAAACCTCATCAGCGCCCAAGCCTACCATAACTCCCGCTACGACCTCAAACAATTGGAACTATCCGTAGAAGATGCCAAACGAGAACTTGCTTACACCGAAATTCGTGCATCCATCGCTGGAACCATCGCCCGAAGATTCCTGAAACTCGGCGATGAAGTCTCCAACGGACAGCACCTCTTCGACATCGTCGATTTCAATTCCATCGTCGCCCGGCTATTCGTTCCAGATAAAGAATTAAGTGTTCTCGAACTGAACCAAGAAACCCGCGTTACCGCCAACGCCCTCCCCGGCAAACAATTCAAAGCACACATCGGCCGCATTTCCCCCATCGTCGAAGCTAACTCCGGAATGATTAAAGTCACCATTGCCTTCAACGACATCGGCCCGCTCCGTCCGGGAATGTACATCAACGCCGGCATCGTCGTCGAAACCAAACTTGATGCCATACTGATTCCGCAACGAGCCTTAATTTATGACGGAGACCAACAATTCGTCTTCCGCCTCAAACCCGGACGCCGCGTCGAAAAACTCCAAATCGACCCCGGCCTCGAAGATGCCTTCATGGTAGAATCAAAATCCGAAATCCACCCGGGTGATCAAATCATCATCGCTGGCCAAACCGGACTGAAAGACGGCACCTTGGTGCGCCTTCCCGGCGATCCCCAGCACTCTGTCGACAGTGCCGAAAAAAATGCGGCTGAAGATGAATAAAAAGCATTGGCAAATGCCGTTGAAAATTAGACCGCCATATACTGTTATAGGTAAGATCGGTAGTGATATAAATGCAGCGATTCTCTTATAGATATAGCAAACCGGGCACTTTTGATAACCGTCATC
Source organism: uncultured Pedosphaera sp. (assembly GCA_965214825.1). Classification (GTDB taxonomy): domain Bacteria; phylum Verrucomicrobiota; class Verrucomicrobiia; order Limisphaerales; family AAA164-E04; genus UBA2970. The sequence continues at coordinate 2,476,176 of OZ243981.1, read as the reverse complement.
CAGATTCTGCAATTTTGCATAATGACATCAGGTGAATTTGCAACAACAGAATCGCATGATTATTCAAATGAGTTGCTGGAAAACAATGGCAGCTTCGTTGCCCAGAGAGTGACATGTGAGTAGCGAAATGTTGACATACCGGGGTTGTTCGGAAATTTTCTCGTGCTTGCCTGTATCTTCGGCTGCAGGCGGCTTGGTTGTGTCTTGACGTTTTGAACATTTTAACTGACAGACCTGATCCAACGATGCCGGCTCAAAACGGCCGGGGCAGTTTTATTACGGATCGCCCGGTGGCTGTGCTCATGGTTTTTGTGGCGGCGGTTGTGTTCGGGTTCTTTTCTTTTCGGCGTTTGCCGGTGGCGCTCATGCCGGAGCTCAATTATCCAACTTTGACTGTGCGGACGGAATATCCAGGCGCCGCGCCCGAAGAGGTTGAGAACGAGATTAGCCGGCCGGTGGAAGAAGCCCTAGGCGTGATTAACGGCCTCAACCGCATCAGCAGCGTTAGCCGTGCGGGTGTGAGCGATGTAGTGCTGGAATTTTTATGGGGCACGGATATGTCCGAGGCGAGTCAGGACGCACTCGAAAAACTGGATTTGGTGTTTCTTCCGAACGAAGCTGAACGCCCTCTCTTGCTGCACTTTGATCCTGCTTTGGATCCGGTTATGGAATTGAGCCTTTCCGGAAGCGGGCCGCGTTACCGGGGAGAGTCCGGCCTCCGCCGTTTGCGTCGCATTGCTGAGCTTCAGCTCAAACGAGAATTGGAACCGATCCCCGGAGTCGCCGCTGTTCGCGTGCGGGGCGGATTGGAGGAAGAGATTCATGTGCGTGTGGATGAACAAGCCCTCCGCCGGACGGGTGTCTCCATCCAAACGGTGATCGACCGGCTGCGCCAGGAGAACATCAACGTCGCCGGCGGCACGGTGAACGAAGGCGACACGGAGTATATGGTGCGCACGCTCAACGAGTTTGCCGACATATCCCAAATTGCCGAGACCATTGTCAAACGCACAGCATATGGAGATGTAAAGGTCAAGGATATCGCGGAGGTGGTGCGATCTCATAAAGAGCGGGAGATTGTTACGCGGACTAATGGCGAGGAGAGCGTGCAAATTGACATCTATAAAGAAGCCGAAGCCAACATGGTGGCCGTCGCCCAAGCAGTGATTCACCGCGTTGGTCAGACAGAGCCAGATGGAGCATCCAGAAGCCAATGGCAAGGGAATATCTTCAAAAGAGACCGCGATGAAAAGCTCGCGGCATGGCTTCACCGCGAAGAAGGCGCCAAGCTGCAAGTGGTTGCCGACCGATCGGTTTTCATTCAAAACAGCATCGACGAAGTCCGAAACGCCGCCATCGCCGGGGGGCTTCTTGCCGTTGCCGTTTTGTTCCTCTTTCTCAAAAGCCCGAAGGCAACGGTCATTGCCAGCCTTAGCATTCCGATGTCTCTGCTAATTACTTTTGCGCCTTTGAACATCTTTGGCGTCACGCTCAATATCATGTCGCTCGGCGGTTTAGCTCTTGGCATCGGGATGTTGGTGGATTCGTCCATCGTGGTTCTCGAATCCATCTTTCGCTGCTGGTCAGAGGGGGACGGACGCCGGGAAGCAGCGATTCGAGGAGTGCGGGAAGTGCGCGGCGCAGTCATTGCTTCAACGCTCACTTCCATCGCTGTTTTTCTGCCGATGGTGTTTGTGGAAGGCATTGCCGGGCAAGCGTTCGGCGATTTGGGGATGGCGGTTGTGATTTCGCTTCTCGCCTCGTTGGCGGTAGCCATTTTTTTCATCCCGATGCTGGCCAGCCGCCGCCGTCCCGAATGGCAATCGGCAGCAAGTCTTGATGAGCGCAGCTGGACTGCTTGGCGGCATTTTCAAAAAGATTGCGCTTTATGGCGGCAAGACCGGCGACGGTATTGCATTCCTTATCTTTGGTTTCGGCTGTTGTTCGCTGGCAGTTTGGAGCTGTTGGGCAAGGGGTTGATGGTGGGGTTTGGGCTTCTTTTGGCTGCTGTGGCGAAGGGGCTGCTGCCGGCTTTCAAGTGGGCTTTGCACTCGCTGTTCGCTTTTCCGGCGGTTTGGATGGAACGCTTTCTCGTCTGGGTTCACCGCGTGTATCCGCTGGTGCTTCGCTGGTCGCTCCATCATCCGAAAACCATGCTCCTCCTGATGCTGGTTTCCATCACTGCCACAGCGCTCGTTGGCCGCACGCTCGGCTCGGAATTGCTGCCGGAAGTGCATCAAGGCGAATTCACCGTGGAAGCCAATCTCCCGGTAGGGACGCCGTTGGAAGAGACCCGCCGCCTCATGGGAGAAGTGGAGAAAAGAATCTTGGCCAATCGGGAAGGCATCTGCGCATTGCTGGTCGCTTACGGATACGACGCGACGAACATTAAACGCTCGGATGAAGGCGAGCACACCGCCCGATTCAAGGTGCTGGCGGACACGAAAAGCCGTGCCAGTTTCGAGGCGCTGACGGCCGGGCGCTCAACTGCCGCTACTGAAAAAAGGCTTCTTGAGCGAATCCGCGGCTACTTGCACGACCAGCCAGATATCACCGAACGAGTCGTCCGCCCCGTGCTCTTCAGCGCCAGCAAACCCATCGTCGTCGAAATCCAAGGAGACAACCTCTCTACCCTGAGAAAAATAGCGCAAGAAGCCGAAGCGCTGCTGCAAAACCATCGAGAACTCGCCGACGTAGAAACCACCCTCCGGCGCGGCGCCCCCGAAATTCAGATCGCTTACGACCGCCAACGCCTTTCCCGCTACGGCCTCAACCTCGGCCAAGTTGCCGAACAAATCAAAAACCTCGTCAAAGGATTCGAAGCCACGCGTTACAACCTCAAAGACCGGCGCATCCCCATCATCGTGCAATTGGAAGAAGCCGACCGACGGCTCATGCAGCAGATTGAAAACCTCGCTGTCAACCGGAGAACAGACGGGAACCCAAACACCGCCAGCCAGCCGCCCATTCCCCTCAACGCCGTTGCCTCGCTGCACCTCGGCGAAGGGCCGAGCGAAATCCGCAGAGTGGACGGCAAACGAGTCGCTCTCATCCAAGCTAACCTCGGCCAAGCCAGCTTAGGCGAAGCCGTAGCCAAAATCGAAAACACCCTCTCAACCCAACTCGACTGGCCGGCCGGCATGTCCTTCGTCTTTGCAGGACAAAACGAAGAATGGGAACGGAGCCGAACCAGCCTCTACCTGGCACTGGGACTCAGCATCTTCCTCGTCTACGTTATTATGGCCTCCCAATTCGAATCGCTTTGGCAACCGCTGATCATCATGGGAACCGTACCGCTGGCCTTCTTCGGCTCCGTCATCGGCCTCAAACTGCTGGGAATCAACCTCTCCATCGTCGTGTTCCTTGGGTGGATCCTCCTGATCGGCATCGTCGTCAACAACGCCATCGTCCTCGTCGATTACACCAACATCCTGCGGCGGCGAGGCCTCACACTCGAAGAAGCCGTCCTCACCGCCGGAAAAGTGCGACTCCGCCCCATTCTCATGACCACAGCCACAACCATATTCGGCCTCCTTCCAATGGCCCTCGGACTAGGCGACGGCGCTGAAATCCGAACACCCATGGCCATCGCCGTCATCTTCGGACTAGCTAGCTCTACCGCCCTCACCCTCCTGGTCATCCCCACAATTTACCTCTGGGCCGACCACCTCCAATCCGCTCTAATCAAACCCCAAAACAAAGCGGAAAATCCAACAAACCCCACCGCATGAACAAAAAAAAATCCATTGCCGCCGTCATCGCCGAGTTCTCCATCCGCCGAAAAGTCACCGTCATCGTCATACTCATGACAATCCTGGTAGTAGGCGGTATTGCCACCCGGAGCATTCCCCAAGAGCTCTTCCCCAGAGGCTACGAAAGCAAATTCCTGCGAGTTTACGTCCCTTGGCGGGATGCACCAGCCCAGGAAGTTCTCGAAAAAATTACCCTGCCCCTCGAGGAAGAACTCAGCACAATCAAGGACTTGATCCGCATCAACTCCTATTCATCACAGCGCAACGCCAGCGTCTTTCTACAATTCAAACAAAACGTAGATATCGACGTCGCCTACCGCGAAGTGCGCGACCGCATCGAACGAGCCAAGCTCTTATTCCCTGACGATGTCGAACAAACCTTCATCGGCAGAGACGATCCGGACAGCATGCCCGTGGCCGTCCTTGGATTATCCATTGATCCGTCCATAATCGACTACTACAACCTTATCGACACAAAAATAATCCGGCCGATCAAACGAATAGACGGCATCGCCAACGTCACTACTGACGGCATCACCGAAAAAGAAATTATTATTGAAGTCGATAAAGAGCGAACCAACGCCCACGGCCTGAACATCTACCAACTTGCCCAGGAATTAAACCGCGACAACTTTACCCTTGCCAGTGGTCACGTTCACCAAGCCGGAAAAAAATACCTCCTCCGTTCCATCGCCAATTACAAAACTTTGCACGAATTTGAAAACCGCCCCGTCAACGAACAACTGCGACTGAAAGACATTGCAAAGATCAAATACGAAGAGCCTGAAAGAAAATTCGCCGTCCGAGTCAACGGCAATCCCGCCGTTGCCATTTCGATCTTCAAAGAAGGCAACGTCAACACTGTTGAAATCTGCAATCGCTTGACAGAAGAAATTGAAAGCATGAAAGAAAACCCTATCTTCGACGGCATCCTGATGGAACTATTCTTCAATCAAGGCCGCATCGTTCAATCCTCCATCCACAACCTGGTAACAGGCGGCCAGATTGGAGGCGTTTTTGCGGCGATGGTTCTGTTCTTATTTCTCAAGCGCTTTCGGATGACCTTGATCATCTCGGCTGCTATTCCACTCAGCTTGCTTATCTCGCTGACAGTTATGTATTTCATGGAAGAAAGTCTCAACATGATTACTATTCTGGGTCTGGTCATTTGTGTAGGACTTTTAGTAGATAATTCTGTCGTCGTCGCCGAAAACATTTACCGCCATGCCCAAGACGGTTTGCCTCGCCGCCAGGCCTGCGTTCAGGGCGCCAGAGAAATCGCTCTTGCCATCACTATGGCCACCCTCACTACTGTCATTGTCTTTCTTCCTGTCGCGCTAGTGGAAGGCGAAAGCCAATTCTTCCTGATGCGACTGGCTTTGCCGATCTCGGTATCCTTGCTGGCTTCGCTTCTCGTCGCTCTCGTTTTCATTCCTATCAGCGCCTACGTTACCTTCGGCCGCAGATCGAAATCAGCAGAACCGATCGCCGGCAAACTTGGTTTAGTAGAAAAAACGTTAGATGTTGTTTATACTCGCACTATCAGCCCTTTCGGCCGGTTTTACAATAAAGCACTTGCTTTCTTTTTGCAGCACCGGGTAGATTTAGTGCTTCTGATTCTCGCGATTTTTGCGCTTACCTTTGGTGTCGTTAGCCGGCAGGTCGAAGTGGTATTGAATCAAGAAGAGGATCGCATGTCATTTCAGATTGGTGTCAAAATGCCCCAAAACTCGAACTTCAAAGACACAAGCCGATTCTTTGCCCGACTCGAAGAGGTGATGAAACAAAAACAGAAAAAACTGAAACTTGAAGGGTTTATACTCGTTCATTTCGAGCGCGGAGGACGGATTGAAGGCTGGTTGGACCCGGACCGCGACTATTCTCTAACCGCCGGCGAGATGGTTGACCAAGTTATGAAAACCTTTCCCCGACCTCCCGGAGTTGAATTTGAAACCGGACGGGAAAGCCAAATCGCAGAAGCTAAAGGAATGACTGTTTACGTTCTCAATCTTGAAGGCCACGATTCTGATCAACTTGACCAACTAGCTAAAGATCTGAAGCCGCGCTTCCTGGCTATCCCCGGCGTGATTGGCGCGCGGTCAGGAAACGAACGCCCGCCCAATGAGTTGGCCCTCGTGGTTGACCGCCAGCGAGTCAATGCCAGCAATGTCAATCCGGATTATATCTCCGGCGTCGTGGGCTATGCCTTGCGCGGACGCAGCCTTCCTCGATTCCATTTTGAAGGCCGTGAAATTCCCGTCAGAGCGCAGTTTCCTGAAGAAGACCGTGACAGCTTGGCCGCACTCGCCAACTTTCAAGTCCCGAGCATGACCGGCGCTGCTCTGCCCCTTTCCGCTCTCACCTCTGTTAAAAAACTGCAAGTCTCCGGCGGCATCTTCCGCAAAAATAAAAAGACTACCCACACCATCACCTTCGACTTGAAAGAGGACGATGCGGCGCAAACCCGCGAACGTTTAGCGGCTCTCAAAGAATCCATCGACTTACCTGAAGGATTTTCTTTTGGTCGCTCGTTTGGTGATGAAGCGATCAACGAAGAACTCGCCAACCTCCAATTTGCTGCCATCATGTCTATCGTTTTCATCTATCTCTTGATGGGCTTCCTCTTCGAAAGTTTCATCCTTCCTCTCTCCATCATCCTGACCATTCCGCTGGCCAGCATCGGCGTCGTTTGGATTCACTTCCTCACCGGCAAAGACCTCGACATGCTCGGCTTTGTTGGCGCTATTCTGCTCATCGGCGTCGTCGTTAACAACGGCATCGTCCTTGTCGACTACGTCAACCAACTGCGGCAACGCGGACTGGAACGAACTGCTGCCCTGAAACAAGCCGCCGACCGGCGCTTCCGTCCCATCCTCATGACTGCCCTCACCACCATCATTGGCATGATCCCCCTCACCATCAGCAAACCCAACGAAGTCGGCCTCAGCTACAAATCTTTCGGCCTCACCCTCATCGGCGGCATGACCACCGCTACCCTCCTCACTCTTCTCGTCATCCCTCTCTTCTATACCTTCTTCGACGACTTCCGTCACTACCTTGCCAACCGCATCCGCCGCTACCTGTAAAACCGGTTGACCATTCGGCATATCTCAAAAAAGATAAAAACAAACCGCTCCTAAACCTGGGTGCGAATAGCACCAAAACATTCCGCCATGCGTTGCTATATATTGCCATGACAATACACCGTCAATCTCGACCTATTCGAATTAACTCTTGCTCTATATCTTCTAAAATACCTACCAACCCCTGATTCCATCCCCGCACTAAATCCTCCGGCTGCGAAGAGTCAACCGCAATACGGCGCACGTGCTTGCTTGAAAAGAGAATCACAGGCTGCATTCCTTCATCGTCAACTAAACGAATCTGTAATAAAACAACCGCCTGAGGCGCGGTGACATCGCGAAAATCTCCGTAAAGTTCGTCGATGGTTCCCTCTAACACTCTTCCGGCGGAAAGTTTGCTTCCATGATGAATGACTTCGTGATAATGTCCGGAATTAGCCAGCCACCGCGTTAACAATTCAGATATCGCCTGGTCGGGAGCAGTGAAAAATTGCGCGTAGTAATCAGACTTATATTCGACGTCGCTAATACGATAGACGAATCCCTTTTCCGAAAACGCCTCAGCTACCTCCAAGCGCGACACACGCAAGATATGATCGCCCTGTTTCACCGGATCACTGTTTCTCTCTGCAGTCAAATAGAAGTAATTCTTTGACGGGTATCCTTTGGAAAAACTGCAGCCGCCAAGAAGAACGGCGCAACTCAACCCCATAACCCATCTGAAACATGGTCTTATTTTCAATTGCATGACATATCTCAACTCAACGTGTTTCTGCTTTAGGCGGCGGATCTCCAAAGAGTAAACGAGACGGATATTGTTTAGCGTCTTCCGTTATATCCTTGAGGTTTTCCGAGATTGACTGGAGATTTTCTATCGTGTCGGATAACTCGCCGTGATACAAAAGCACCCATTGCTCTATACGGCGCAAGGTCAAATCTAAACGGCTCAGAATCTCTTCCAACTTCGGCGAATGAACCAACTTGTTAACACCTTCAAGCGCTGTTGTTGCTTCCGCGGAAATTGCTTTCACATTGAGGTCTTTTATTATTCGCTGGATTTGTCCATTAGTCTCCCGCAAATCATCTATTAACATGTTGCCGTTTTCAACCAGATCTTTGATTTCTGCCTGCTGCAATTTGTCTTTAGCGAGAGTTACAAATGAATTCAGATTGTCGCTGATTGACTTAAAATCGATGTTTCGTATATTGATAAACGCATCTTCAGCTGCATTGATAATTCGAGTAAAAGAGGCTTGCGCAGAAGGGATATAATAATTGCGTGGTTCCCACTTGATTTCCAGAGGAGGATTATTCTCCGGGTCCAGATAATCCATTTCCAGATAAGCGCTCCCTGTAAGCCCTACGTTCGCTAGGCGAGCGCGAAGGCCGCGGCGCACTTCCTTTTCAAGTGACTCTTCAACCGTCCCCGACCATGACTCGAAGACACCCGGCGTCAAGGCCACGATGATCCGCACATATGTTTTTTTTTGTGATGGCTCCTCGTATCGCTCGTAGACGCTGCGTGTAAAATCAATCGTCTTGACGGTGCCGATTTTGACCCCTCGAAACTTTACTGCCGAGCCTTTTTCCAATCCTTGAACTGACTGGTCAACGTAGGTTTCAAATAGCTCATGATCTTGAAAGAGTGTGCCGCTGCCAAGAATCAAAAGGGCGCCAAGGATCAGGAGTAATCCTATGATGACAAATAAACCGAGTGCAAAGTAATTTAACCGAGTATTCACTGTTTTATAGCGAGCTTATAGTTTTCTATTCCACTGTCCATTTCAATTTCAGGCCGTTTCGCGATGGAAGAAACGCCGAACAGCCGGATTATCGCGCTGGTTGCACAACATTTTCGGGTCGCCGGAAGCAATAATGCCTTTGGCTGATTTATCCAACATGATGGCCCAATCGGCGATGGCAAAGACGCTTGGCAACTCGTGAGTTACCACGACAAAGGTGATGCTCAAGTTGCGCGATAGATTTCGAATCAGGGTGTCCAATCCCGCCGAAGTTGCAGGATCGAGGCCTGCTGATGGTTCGTCCAAAAACAGTATCGAAGGGTCCAACGCCATTGCTCTTGCAATCGCCGCCCTTTTTTGCATGCCGCCGCTGATCGCCGCTGGCATGTAATCGCCGAAACGTTCCAGCCCGACTAATTTCAATTTCATTCTGGCGATCCACTCAATCGCTTCCGGCAGCAGATGTGTGAATTCTTCCAAGGGCAAACTTACGTTCTCCAAAAGGTTCATTGAACCAAAGAGCGCTCCGCTTTGGTACATCACGCCGATTTTTCGCAGAATCTTGGCCCGCGTCCGGTCTCCGCAGGTAGCGAGATCGTCCCCGTCAATTAAAATGCTTCCCGCACTTGGTGGATAGAGGCCGATCATATGTTTCAACAGCGAACTTTTGCCACATCCGGAGCCGCCTAAAATGGCGAAGACCGTCCCTGGCTCGATGGAAAATGTTATATCTTCAAGCACTACTGTTTCGCCATAAGCGACTCGAAGGCTGTTGACTGCGATGAGGGATTTTTTTGCCGCGTTCATATGCCAAAGAGGTAAAATACCACTGAGAAAACGCCGTCGGCAATCACAATCAAAGTGATCCCGCTTACTACGGCGCGAGTCGTTGACACACCGACTGCGCGGGCTCCTATCTCTGTCTGTAATCCTCGAAAGCAGCCCACCGCCGCAACTAATAATCCGAACACGGCGGCCTTGAACAGGCCTCCCAGAAAGTCCGACAAATCCACTGCCGCAACTACTTGATAACCATACAGGATAGTTGTAAATCCCAACGACACATAAACTATCCCGCCGCCAATCAGCCCGAAAATTAGTGAAAATATGGTCAAGACTGGCATTATCGCCACCGTTGCAATCACGCGGGCAACTACCAAAAACCTCACGGGTTGCAGACCCATTGTTCTCAGAGCGTTGATCTCTTCGTTCACTTTCATGGTTCCAATCTCCGCTGCAAAGGCTGCTCCTGAACGTCCCGCCAAAAGGATCGCGGTCATCAGCGGCCCCAATTCCCGGACCAAAGACACCGCCACCAAATCAGCCACAAAGCTCCGGGCGCCAAATTGCTCCAGCGGAATAGCCGATTGAAAAGCGATGATTAAGCCGATGAGAAACGAAATCAAACCCACAATCGGCAAGGCATTTGCACCGGCATTTGCAGCCGTCAGAAAGACATCCCGCCAGCGAAGCCGTTTGGGATGCCAAAGCCCCCATCCAAAGGCGACGGTCAACTCGCCCACAAAACTGCACAGCACAACGACATCTCTTGCTAGATTGACGATCGCCCCGCCGGTAGCTTCCGGCAATGACGGGCAAGCGGCTTTGGCCAAGCGCACTTCGGCAAATGAGCAGTCCGCAAATTGATCCCAAAGCCTTTGAAATCTGGAATCGAGACCGACCAAAACGACCGTTCCCCCGCGCTTTTTTTGGCGCAATTCCAAATCCAAAAGCATGCCAATGCCCGCCACGTCGCAGTAGCGGACAGCCGAAGCGTCAATCTGAACCGATGCCTTCGCCTCACCTGCCTCCAGATGCCGGATGGCTTCCTGCCACACTTGATGGATGGTGCTCGCCTGAAGAGAACCTCGAAAAATAAGCCGCACGCCCGAACCATTTTCCGATGCAACTTCAAGCGATACTGCCGGGGTTTCTGGACATTCAGACGCCAAAACTTTTTTCATGGAAGTTTTTGTCCGAGGCCGCAGAAGCTCGCGCTTCATTCATCCGCTTCGCTTTCGGAATTGCTGCTTTCATTTTCGGATTCCGGCTCATCGTTGACTACGAGAGCAATCGCCCTTAAGCGGTCGCCGGCATCCAGATCCATCAGCCGGACGCCTTGAGTGTTGCGGCCGGTTTCCCGCAAGTCTTTGACTCGTGTGCGAATCATCTGACCGTTGGCGGTGATGAGCATGATTTCGTCGCCATCGTGAACGGTGAGCGCGCCAATAACTTTGCCTGTTTTGTCAGTGGTTTTCATTGTGATGATACCTTTGCCGCCGCGCGATTGCCGGCGGTAACTCTCGAATCCGGTGCGCTTGCCGATGCCGAGCTCGCCGGCAACCAGCAAAGTGGCATTCGGTTCTACTACCGCCAGTCCTACAACGGTGTCTCCACTACTTAGGCGGATGCCTCGCACGCCGGCGGTGGCGCGTCCTTGAGGGCGCACGTCTTTCTCGGAGAACAGAATGCTTTTGCCGACTTGGGAGATGAGAACAACATCGTTTTCGCCGGAGGTCAGTTTGACTTCGATTAACCGGTCGCCTCCTTTGATGTTGATGGCTCGGAGTCCGTCTTTACGATGGTTAGCATAATTCGCCAACGCCGTTTTTTTGACGGTTCCCCGCTCGGTAGCGAACAGGAGGTAGCCGGGCTGCTGCCAAGTGATGTCTTTGTTGTCTTCGGTAGTTTTAGAAAGGATGCGAATTAGCGCGGCAATTTTTTCTTCGGGTTGCAGTTGCAGGATGTTGGCAATGTTCCTTCCTTTGGAGGTTCTCGGCAAGGCCGGCACACTGTGGACACGCTGGACGTAAACCCGCCCGGTGTTGGTGAAGAACATAAGGTAATCATGCGCGTTGGCGGAGAAAAGATGTTCGATGAAGTCGCCGTTTTTCCCCTCGCTTGTAGCACGCATCTGAGTGGACATTCCAATGACGCCTTTGCCGCCGCGCCGCTGCGCCCGGTATTCGCTTACATTAGTTCGTTTGAGCAGCCCGCTATATGTCATAGTGATAATCATCCCTTCGTTAGCGATGAGGTCTTCCAAAGCCATCTCGCCTTCATCAGCAACCAAAGCTGTTAATCGGGGCGTCGCGTACTTTTCCTTCACGGCTAAAAGTTCCTCTTTGATGATAGCCAGCACCCGTTCTTCCCGCGCGAGGATGTCTGAAAGGTCTTCGATCTTTTCCAACAGCTTGTGGTATTCGCCTTTGACTTTGTCGATTTCAAGACCGGTGAGTTGGTAGAGGCGCAATTCGAGAATGGCGTTGACCTGCGCTTCGCTGAGCAGGTAGCGCCCCTCGACCAAACGTTCTTCACTACGGATGTGAATACCAAACTGCTCCGCCTGCTCTCGCGAAAAATCATAAACCAACAAGCGCCGCTTCGCCTCCTCCCGATTGGCGGAGTCTCGAATGACGCGGATGAAGTCGTCCAGATTCGCCAACGCCCCCAGATAACCTTCCAGAACTTCCGCGCGGGTTTCGGCTTTCTGCAACTCGTGTCGCGTACGGCGGAGGACAACATCGCGACGGTGTTCGATATAACAATTAAGCGCCTCCTTCAAGTTCAAAATCTTCGGCCGGCCGTGGTCGATGGCCAACATATTCACGCTAAAAGTAGTCTCCAACTGGGTATGTTTATAGAGTTTGTTGATCGCCACTTGAGGAATGGCGTCACGTTTCAACTCGATCACCAAACGAGTGCGTTCGTCCGACTCATTGCGCATCCCGGAGATTTCCGTGATAACCTTTTCGTTGACGAGATCGGCAATGTGTTTCTCGAGCGACGCTCGATTGACATTGTAGGGAATCTCCGTAACAACCAACTGTTCTTTATCGGTTTTAGTTTTTTCAGCATCGACCTTGCCCCGAATCTTCAGACTGCCACGCCCTGTGGTGAAATACTGCCGAATAGGTTCGACTCCGCAAACCTGACAACCTGTGGGAAAATCGGGGCCCTTTATATGTTGCATCAGCGCCTCAATTGAAATCGCCGGATTATCAATTTGCGCGCAAACCCCTTCGATCACTTCCCCTAAATTATGAGGCGCTATATTAGTCGCCATACCCACGGCAATGCCCGTCCCTCCGTTGACCAGCAAATTCGGAAATGAAGATGGGAACACCGCCGGCTCCATGCGGGTCTCATCGTAATTAGACGCAAAGTTCACCGTCTCTTTGTCCATGTCCTCCATCAAACTAGCGCCCAGATGCGTCATGCGTGCCTCGGTATAACGCATCGACGCCGGCGGATCACCTTCGACAGAGCCGAAATTCCCTTGTCCCTCAATCAAAATATCCCGCATCGCCCACGTCTGCGCCATATGCACCAAAGTGGGGTAAATTGCCTGGTCGCCATGCGGGTGGTAATTACCCATCGTCTCCCCGACAATCTTTGCGCACTTCAAGTGCTTCTTCCCCGGCCCCACACCTAAATCGTTCATCGCATATAAGATGCGGCGCTGCGAAGGCTTCAAGCCGTCCCGTGCGTCTGGCAAAGCGCGGGAAACAATCACGCTCATCGAGTAATCCAAAAATGAATTTTTGATCTCGTCAGCGACATTGACTTTGCGGATGGACTCGGAAGCGACCGGCGGCGAAGCGGGCTTCTGCGGAGATTCATTTGGCGAGGGAGTGTCAGGCATTGAAGTTTGTTAAATCGGCTAAATTGAAAAACTTGGCATCTTGCCATATTCTATAACGCTCTTGGTGACAAGTTAGAACAACGATTTGGAGTTTGTCCGTCGCTTCCTCTAACAGCTTGAACAGTCTGGCCATACGCCCGGTGTCAGTCGTGTTGAGCACGTCGTCAAGCACGACAAGCTGGCGTTCTTCTTTGGTGGATAATGTCTGTCCCAAAGCTAATCGGACGATGAGAAAAAGTTGCTCCTGTTCACCGCCTGAGAGATTTTCGCAACCGACGGTTTCACCATCCATTACTTGCGGACGAACACCGCTTAACTCAAAATCTTGTGAAAGATGCATCTCGCCGAGCCGAGGTCCTGCAATCCGTTTCAACATTCGAGTAGTATTTTTCTCCACTGGAGCAGAAACGGCAGCAACAATCTCGGTTTTGCAATTGCGCACGGTCTTATGTAGCAAAGCCAATGCGTCCATTTGTAATTGCTCCCGACGGATTCTCTCTTTCGTCTCGGCTAACCGTTCTTCACAGACAGCAAGCTGAGAGTGAACGCCCTCGCTTTTCAGCGCCTTCAAAGTTTCCTCTGCCTGATTTTCTTCATCACGAGCTAAGATTTCAGCCTCATTACATTCCTGCAATTGACTCTCAAGTTTAGACACGGAGTTTTCTATTTCCTCAGATAATTTACACAGATTTTCATAGCTAGCATCAGCTTTGTTTTTTGCAGATTGCCAAGTTTTCAAGGATTCCTTCATCGCTTCTTCGAGTTGCGCATCTGTCTGATTTTGTGGTAAATCGTTCTTTAATCGCTCTCTTGTTAATGCCAAGTTGTTTTGGTAATTGTATCGATTGGCTTTAGCCTCAATCAATTTCTCTTTAAGGGCGTTGTTTTTTGCTTGGGCGGTGTCAAAGGCGATTTGAGCTGCATCAATGGTCTCTTTAATTACGCGCCCGAGGGCGTCGCGTTCGTTTTGCATTTCGCTGAGGTCGGGCACTTGTTTTGCCATGTTGGATACTTGCTTGAAGTAGCGTCGATGTCGGCCTTGAGTTTTGCGTGTTCCTGCCGCAGTTGGTTGACAGTCTTTTGGTCAAGCTGCTCTTGAATGCTTCCTTTTGTTCGTTCGATTTCTTTGTCCAGGTCAGTCGCTCGTTGTGATAATATCTGAAATTCGTTGGGGTCGTCCGTGTCGTAGGGTTGGGTTAGCTCGGCAATTTGATTCGTCAGTTCGACGATTTGATTTTCTGCTTTGAACAGCGTTTGTTGATGTTTCTCGGCGTCGCCTTCTGGGTCGGCAGCACGGATGGAGCCGAATCCTTCCACTTCAACGGCCACCTCCGGTGATCCAGAGAATGTTATGGATTCCCCGCCCGTGATGGGTTGTGTTTCTCGGCTGTTTTGCTCTTGGGCCTTGGCGTCTTGGATGGGGCGGATAGTGAGGTGAATGAGAGAAGCTTGCAGGCTGGCAGCGGCGGCGGTATCGTCTTTGTCGTCTTTGTCGTCTTTGTCGGCTTGGTCGCGCGAGGCGATCCATTGGCGGAGGTTTTTAACTTGTTGGGCGTTGGGCGCGACCAGAGCGGACCGCTGCTTTTTCAAATTGGCGAAATTGGTTTCCTTTCCGGAAAGTGTTTTCAGGAGATCGGTGAGTTGATCGTAGGATTCTCGATTGTGGAGAAAATTGCGGGCGGCATTGATACGGTTGTTTGATTCAGTGAGTTCGTTCTGTCGGTGTCTGTCTCGGTTGAGTTGCTCCAGTGCTGCTGTTTCGGTCTGACGAGCAGTTTCTTGTTCTTGTGTCAACTGTTCTACAAGTTTCTGGCCTTGGATAATTGTTTGTTCGAGTTCGTTGATTTCCTCACGGGCGCGTTGATTCCGCTCAATCACCTCATACTGCTCATGTGCACTTGCCTCAATACTGTAGAGCTCTCGCCATTCATTCTGGACCTGAGAGTACTCTTCTTCTCGGCGAGCAGTTGCAATTGCCTCGTGTAGCTCAGTTGCTTTGCGATGAAATTTTTCGCGTTTAGATCGAGCATCTTGGGTCAAGAGTCTAGCCTCTTCTAATTGCTGTTGTTCTTTTAGGAGATATTCTTCCTCTCGCAGGAGCAGAGATGAGGGTTTGTGGAGAAAACCTTTCTTTAAAAGGTATCGAGCTCCGTCGTGGGAAAAGCGGACTTCGATTGTAGGGGAAAGGTCGTGTCTCCAAGGTTTGATTGCTTTGATTCCATCGGCTTTGCTATGGTATGCGTCAAGGAGGCCTCGTCGCAAGGCTTCGAAGAGGGACGATTTATCGGTTCCGTTTGGTGCATAGATGACGTTCAGCCGCTGGTCGAATGGGTCAATCTCCATCGGGTTAAGGAATCTGCGCCAATTCTGTACTTTTAAGTTCTCGAGAATCATGCTTATTTCTCCTTATGATTGATTTCAAACAATAAGAGCAGTGCCTTCTTTACAATGGCTTGCTTTTCGGTGCCGCCGGATTGTGCAGCGTCTCTTTGCAGTTTGGTTGCAGTGTCCTGGAACACGCCTGCTGGCAGAAATTCAATCCATTCGTCGTTGTAGGGATCGGGCAGCAACGAGTCGGTATTAAGAGAGCTGTAGAGAAAATTTCCAGCAGCGAATTTTTCTTCGATTGTGTTGAGATGCGTTTGATCGTCAGGAAAGAGAATGCCCGACAATTGAATTCGTAGCAGCAAGTGGTTCGTGTCCGATATCTCATCAAGTTTGCTTACCAATGCCACAAGGTCGCCCGGCTGGTCAATGGTTTCATCCCATGTTAGCCAATCCAGTACGCCAGTTTTAATAGGTTTGATAACCGGAGCCGAACCGCATCCGGCAATTCCTACTAACAGCACGTTGCCGCTATCTCGTTCGCCAAATTTGGTTGTTTCGTGAGCGCCGGAATAGGCCATGCGTTCGGTGCCATCTTCATCTGTATAAATTTTATATGAATGCCAGTGTTCCAGTGCCACATAGTCGAGGCTGCAACGGGAAGGCGCATCGCAGGGAATGGGATGATTCGGCGCCTCGCCAGGAATACCTTCCACATCACCGTGAGCCAATCCGATGCAGATGTTTGCATTCTCTTGCCGAACATCAATCCAAGCCATCGTGTTGGATTGGGAATACTTTTCTTTGAGCGGACATGGAAATAAAACGCAGTCTTCCCATTCGATGGAGGCAGCGTCTCTGAGGATTTGTAAGTTTTCGCTCTCCTCCCAGACCTGGTGTTCCCAGACGGAACCCGGCGTCAGAGGATCGTGATTGCCGAGGATAATGAAAACCGGCTTTTCAAATGATCGGAGAATTTCGCCCACTTGCCTTACGAGCGCGCGATCTATAGCGTTGTCTTCGAACATATCGCCAGCAAAGATTATCGCATCATTTTCCCTCGCAATTTCGATGACCTTAAGGGCAGCACAGAGTCGCGCTTCGCGGGCGCGTTCAGCAGCCGCGCCGACGGACTCGGCTTTCATCACTATTTGCCAATCTGCTGTATGTAGAAACTTCATCTAAAAAATTGTTTGCGGTTCAGTTGGCTCGGCCGATTTTTGGGAATGTGATTCGAACGCCGGCGGGACGGCGTCCGGTTTGAAAAAGTGGTTTCTGTTGCGCAGGTAGTATTAGACATCGAGGTTTCGGACGTTGAGGGCGTTATCTTCGATGAATTGGCGGCGGGGTTCCACTTCGTCGCCCATGAGTTTAGTGAACATTTCTTCAGCTTCAATGGCGTCGGCCAGGTCGATGCGCAGGAGTTTGCGTTGTTGGGGGTCCATGGTGGTGTTGAAGAGTTGTTTGGGGTTCATTTCTCCTAGGCCTTTGAAGCGTTGGATTTCCAGGCCTTTACGTCCGACTCCCATGATGGCGGACAGGATGGCACCGATGGAGAAGAGGGGGTTTGTTTTTTGTTTGTCGCCGTCGCCTTCGATGAGTTCGAACAGGGGGAAGTCTTGCGCAGAGTAGTGCTCGATGTTGAGGCCTTTTTGGGCGAGTTGTTCGAGGAGTTGGGCGACGGCGCGGCTTTCGTGTAGTTCCACATGTCGTGCCCGTCGCCGGGGAGTGTTTTTGGCTTGCGTATTGGTTGTTTCGTCGGGGTCGGTTTCTCCAAAGAGCCCTAAATCGGGATTGTCCTGGCTGAAGCGGGCGAGGTCTTCTTCTGAGTGGAAGTAGTGGACGGATTCTTCGTTGCCGTGCCGAACGATGACGAGGTGGCGGGGCATTTCGAAGGTTCCTTCCGGGCGTTGTTCGATGTAGTCGCTGAAGTCGCCACCGTGCCGCCGGAGGGCGTTGGCGTATTTGTCAAGGGATTCCAAGAGTTCGAGGATGACGCTGAGTTGATCTTTGCTGAATGTTTTGCCGTCAGCCAGGTTTTTCAGCTGGACGTCTTCGGTTCCGAGGCGGGTGAGGATTTGATTCAGGGCTGTGTCGTCGTCGACGTATTCGACGCGTTTGCGGCGGCGGATGCGGTAGAGTGGCGGTTGAGCGATGTAGATGTAGCCTTGTTTGACGAGTTCGGGCATGTGGCGGAAGAAGAAGGTGAGGAGTAGGGTGCGGATGTGGGAGCCATCAACGTCGGCGTCGGTCATGATGATGACTTTGTGGTAGCGCAGTTTGCTGATGTTGAAGGCGCCTTCGCTGTCGCCGTCGCCGATGCCGGTGCCGACGGCGGTAATCATGGTGCGGATTTCGTTGTTTTGCAGCACTTTGTCCAAACGGGCTTTTTCGACGTTGATGAGTTTGCCACGGATGGGAAGGATGGCTTGGTATTTGCGGTCGCGCCCTTGTTTGGCAGAGCCGCCGGCAGAATCTCCCTCGACGATGTAAAGTTCGGTTTTGGCTGGATCGCGCTCGGAGCAATCGGCCAGTTTTCCGGGCAGGCCGCCGCCGGAGAGGGCGCTTTTGCGGACGGTTTCCCGGGCTTTGCGGGCGGCTTCTCGGGCGCGGGCGGCCATCAAGGATTTGTCGATGATGCGCTTGGCCAGAGGGGGCGAACGATCGAAGACAGCCATCAAACTCTCATAGACGATGGAGGCGACGACGCCTTCGATTTCGGTGTTAACCAGTTTGACTTTTGTCTGCGATTCAAAACGCGGGTTGGGCAGTTTGACGCTGATGACGCAGACCAGGCCTTCTCGAACATCCTCCCCGGAGATGGCCGGGTCTTTCTCTTTGATCAGATTGTTGGAGCGGGCGTATTGATTAACGGCGCGGGTCAAGGCCGTGCGAAAGCCGGTGAGATGTGTGCCGCCGTCGCTGTTGCGGATGGAGTTGGCAAAGCAGAGAATTTGATCGCTGTAACTGTCGTTGTATTGCAGCACGCAGTGTACGTAAACATCGTCCGGTTTCCCGTCGATTTGGATTTCTCGTTTGCCGCCCATGATGACCGGGGCGGGATGGATCAAGGTTTTGCCTCGGCCGAGTTGTGCCACAAATTCCGCAATGCCGTTTTCGTAAAAGAAGCGCTCGGATTTGTCGTCTTCCCGCTTGTCAGCGAGGATGATTTCCAAGCCCGGATTTAAAAAGGCCAGCTCCCGCAGGCGGTTAGCCAGTGTCTCAAATTGAAACTCTGTGGTGATGGTAAAAATGGCCGAGTCCGGCTTGAACGTCACCAAGGTTCCCGTCTGCGACGACTTTCCGATCACCGTCAGCCCCTGCACTGTTTTGCCTCGAGCAAACTCCATGAAGTGCACTTCGCTGTCCCGCGACACCTCGACCTTGAACCATTCGGAGAGCGCGTTGACGCACTTGGCGCCTACGCCGTGCAGGCCGCCGGAGTATTTGTAGGCACCCTGGCCGAACTTCCCGCCGGCGTGCAGGTTCGTTAAAACCAACTCCACCGCCGGGATTTTGAACTTGGGATGGATGTCCACCGGGATGCCGCGCCCGTTGTCCCAAATAGAGACGGAGCCGTCCACGTGAACGGCCACCTCGATGCGGGAGCAGAACCCGGCCAGATGCTCGTCGATCGAGTTATCGAGAACCTCATAAACGCAGTGATGCAGCCCGTTCTCATCCGGATCGCCGATATACATGCCCGGCCGCTTCCGCACAGCCTCCAACCCCTCCAGCTTGTCAATTTTGGAAGCGTCGTATTTGCCGGCGGCCTCCGCGCTTATTGCCGCCGCCGCTGAACTATCGTTTGCCGGCGCCAGTTCCCCTCCACCGCCCTTCGAGTCTTGCTCAGGATTCATAAACCATCGGAAAGCCCTTTCATTCCCCAGAAAAACCAGGCACACCAACCTAACAAACCGGGCGCCGCGAAACAACGTTAAACCATACCAAACCCTTCGCCGCCGCCCGGCTTGCCGGGAATGTTGCCGGAAAAAAACGATTGACATTTCCCGCCATGGAGCGATGCTATCCTGCACAGATTTCATTGACCGAAGGACGCGCATGTTCACCTTTACTGATTCATTGAAAACCCAACACTGCGGCGGTTTCACGCGCCGCGGATTTTTGAAAGCCGGCGCTCTGGGCCTGGGCGCTCTGAAACCTGGCTGGTTTGCTACGAGCCGAAAACCAAACCACGCCGCGCCAAAAAAGCGATCATCAACATCCACCTGGACGGCGGCCCGCCGCAGATGGACTTGATCGATCCCAAGCCGGAAGCGCCCCGGGAATTCCGCGGAGAATTCAACGTCATCCCCACGCGCATCCCCGACTTCCACGTCTCCGAGCTTATGCCGTGCACGGCCGCAATCGCCGACCGGTTGATTTTCGTCCGCTCTCTCGTCGGCGCCGAATCCCGCCACGATGCCTTTCAATTAGTACGTCCGGCTTTGACGCCAAAGACCTGGAATCCATCGGTGGGCGCCCCGCCATGGGTGCGATCCTGACCAAACTTTACGAAGGCCAACCCGCGCCTGTGCCCGCATTTGCCGACTGGATGCAGGGGCGTCCCTTGGTTCGCAACAGCACCCGTCCCGGTTTCCTAGGCCCGGCTTACACACCCTTCCGTCCCGACATCTCCAATCTCTTCCACCGCGAGCTGGAGCCGGGAATGGTTCAAGAACTGGCCAACCTGGGTCACGGCCATCAGATATTTCTCGACCTGTCTCCGGGCTTGACAGCGGGACGGCTCGACAACCGGGTGAAATTACTGCAACACCTCGACACCGTGCGGCGAAAAATCGACACCACCTGCGAGATGGCCGCCCTGCACGCCTTCACCCAACAAGCCCTTGCCATCCTGACCTCCGGCAAAGTCGCCGCCGCTCTGGACTTGGAGCGAGAAGACCCCAAAACCATCGCCCGCTACACGCTTCCCATAAAAGAAAACCCGAACCGCTTCTACACCAGCGAAGGCCTGAACGTCGTCAAAAAACTTCTACTGGCACGGCGATTGGTAGAAGCCGGCGTCCGCTGCGTCAGCGTCTCGCTGAGCGATTTCGACATTCACACCAGCAACTTCGGCCGCATGAAAGACTTGGTGTCAATCGTCGACCACGCCCTCCAAGCCTTGATCACTGACCTGGCCGACCGAGGCATGCTCGACGATGTGAGCGTGGTGGCCTGGGGCGAATTCGGGCGGACACCAACCATCAATCTCCAAGGCGGCCGCGACCACTGGCCGCGCGTAGCCATGGCCATCCTGGCCGGCGGCGGAATGCAAGCCGGGCAAGTCATCGGCACCACCGACCGTTACGCCGGAGAAGCCATCTCGCGCCCCGTGCATTACCAAGACATTTTGGCAATACTCTACCACAACTTCGGCATCGACGCGCGACGCACCACCGTAACCAACCCGTCGGGAAGACCCCAATTTCTCCTCGACCGCGGCAAACCAATCCGCGAACTCGTCGGCTGAACCGCCCGCTGAAAAACAACCGAACGATTTCTCTGTAACAAAAATCGCCCGCACTTTGTCTCAAAACATCAAACCAATTGTAACCCGCACACGAACAGAACATCATGTGGATTCCCAAATGGCAACGCGACCGCGAGCTCGGCTTCGAGTCACCCATCCCGACACAACCCGTCTCCAACGAAGAATACATCCCCCGTCCGCAAAATAAACAGCAGCGAGAATGGGAACAGCGCATCGACGAAATGGCCGCCGAGAAATCAAAATCCCTCGGCATGTCCAAGCGAGACTTCCTCAAAACCTCAATGGGCATGGCCACAGCCTTCTACGCCAGCAACCTGGTCTACGGCTCTCACTGGGACGTGGCCGAAGCTGAAACGCTGGAACCCGCTGCCACTGAAGAAAAATTTCCAAAAGGCGAATACCTCGTCTTCGACGTGCAAACACACTTCACTGACGGCTATAACATCGACGCCACAGGCCATCCCCTCGGCATCCGCGCATATGGTAATCAAATCCTCCGAGGCATGGGCGTGCAACTTAAGGAAAACCCCGACGAATACAGCTTTCCCAACTTCGTCAAAGAAATCTTCTTCGACAGCGAAACCAGCTTCGCCGTCATCTCCGGCATCCCCGGCAGAGAAATCAACAAAGACAAGGCCGGCAACATCCTCGAAGGCTACGATCGCCGCGGCGGCGTCCTGCCCAGTTGGCTCATGTCCAAATCCAAAAAACGGCTCAACGAAATCGCCGGCGGTACTCGCGTCTTTTGCCAAGGCAACTGTGCCCCCAACCACTATTGGGATAAAACCAAAAACCAGCCCGACTGGCCCGCCCTCTTCGACCAAATGGAACGCGAAATCAAACAATACGGCATCGACTCCTGGAAATGGTATTGCCACACCGACCCCGGCAGTTCCGGGGATGGCTTCCGCATGGACGACGAAAAACTGGCCTATCCCTTCTACGAAAAATCCGCAGAACTGGGACTCAAAACCTTCAGCATCCACAAAGGCTTTGCCTCCCAATCCCGCACCCTCGGCCACTTCGCCCACCCCGGCGATTTAGAAAAGGCCGCTTTAGACCACCCGGAATTCACCTTCATTGTCTATCACAGCGCGCTCAAGCACGGCCCCGGCGAACCGCAATTCAAACGCCCCGGCTTCTTCGATCCCGAAACCGGCGACTTTCTCTGGCACGCCGAGCTAATGAAAATCAAAAAACGCCACCCCGACATCAACAACATCTACTGCGAAATCGGCTCCTCCTTCGGCCTCACCGCCATCGAGCATCCAATCATCTGCCAACACCTCATCGGAAAAAACATCCAGACCTACGGCGCCGACCACGTCATCTGGGGAACCGACTGCCTCTGGTGGGGCTCCCCCCAATGGGTCATCGACGCCATGAAACGTTTCCAAATCTCCAACGAACTCTGCGAGAAATTCGGCTACGCCAAAGTCACCAAAAAAGACAAAGCCAAAATCTTCGGCCTCACCGCCGCCAAAATTTACGGTGTGGACGCCAAGCTCGAAATCAAACGATTCCCGAAAGACACACTCTCCGGCCTGAAAACCGCCTACCTGGAACAAGGCGGCAAACGCGACAACGCTGCTTACGGCTGGGTCCGCGCCGAATCCTGAACCGCCGCGCCAGAGGGAATCTTTCGGAACCCGGACGCGCCCAGTGCAAAGCGGCATCCTGCAAAGCCTACCCGTCCTTCCGGCCCTTGCCCTGCTCATCGGGCAAACAGCCGGCATTGGAGCCGAACCGCCCCCGCCCGCAAACAACCGCGCCGGGCAACCGCCGCCCGAATACATCACCGGAGACGAATGCCTCTTCTGCCACCGCATAATAGGACAAACTTGGTCGCTCAACGAACACCAAAAAACTTTGCTCCCAACCGTCGCCGTCCCAGAAATCGAAACCATCCTGCGCTCACATCCCGACCTGCAACCCTTCGCCCGCCAAATCCGCTTCGTCCTCGGCAACAAACACCAAATCCACCTGCTCAAAAAATCCGAGAAGTATGGCCGGCTCGACCTTTTATCCGCCGTATTGCGTCCCAACCCAGACGGCAGCACCCCCCTCCTGGCGAACAAACCGCCCTTTCATTGGGACACGAAAACCTTCGGCCAACAATGCGCCGGCTGCCACACCACCGCCGTGGACTCCCGAACCCAAGCCTTCTCCGCCACAGCAATCGATTGCTACGCCTGCCACGGAGTGGTGGACTTGAAACACGCCAACGACCCCGCGCTCATTTCCCTTTCCAAAAAACGAAACGATCCCCCCGGCCTCATTGCTGCGACCTGCGGCCAATGCCACATCCGAACCGGCACATCCAAAGCCTCCGGCCTGCCTTACGCCAACAACCATGTCGTCGGCGACAACCTCTTCGCCGATTTTCAAGTCAACCTGTCCGCCGATGCCCTAGCAGTCATGCCCCCGCGCGAACGGCACATCCTGGCCAACATCCGCAACAGCTTAAAAAACTCACAAGAACCGCTGAGAGACAGAGAACCGGCAAACAAAAACATCACTTGCCTCTCTTGCCACAATATCCACCGCGCCTCCGGAAGAAAACACCGCAAAGTCGCCCAATCGGATTACTGCAACATCTGCCACCAACCCGGAAACAAAAAACTAACCTACAACCGCAAAGAAAAGCATCACACCCTCTGCGGCTACTAACCAACCATGACTACTGCAAACGAACCCAACTACGAAAAACTGCCGGCCAACTTCGACATGGACGAGACCGACATCAGCATCCGCGCCTATTTCTCCCGCCTCGCCGACGACAAACTCCGCGAATACAACCCAGACTGGTCGGATGAACAAGTCGTCGAATGGGACGGCAACTTCCGCTCCGACGGCGCCCTGATGCTCGTCTGCTGCGAACGCGACATCGAAATCGAAGAATACCGCCGCATCCTCGAAGAACACATTCAACTACGCGGCCTCTAAACCCGCATCCGCAAACAGGGATTCCTCGCCGAACTCCCGCCGTTCTGCCGCTTGGGATTCCCCTTCCGGGGAAAACAAACCCGCCAAACACCCAAAAGCGTCTGGAGAGTTGATTCCGAAGAAACCCGCAGTTCAGACTTCGATTAACCTTCGCGAAACACCAAACCTCAATCCGCAGCTTCCCGGGGAACGATGCGGAAGAATTGCTGCCTTTCGGAACGGGTTTCGAGGAATATCTGGATGTTGTAGGGGCTTTGAGCTTCTACGATGTCTTTCCAAGGGCCAGTAACTCTGGAAGCAACTTGCAAATTTTCTCCCCCACTCCATTTCAATAGAGCTCCAAAACCGGAGAACTCGATCCTCAGTATCGACGGAGGCGGCAGCACTGGAGGAATGGGAGGCAG
This sequence comes from uncultured Pedosphaera sp., assembly GCA_965214825.1. Classification (GTDB taxonomy): domain Bacteria; phylum Verrucomicrobiota; class Verrucomicrobiia; order Limisphaerales; family AAA164-E04; genus UBA2970. The sequence goes on along the minus strand of OZ243981.1, from coordinate 2,451,782 downwards.
GATCGAGTCAGGATTGCTGGTTGAAAGCCTGCCGGTTGAAGGATTGGTTCCAATGGAAAGGTTGAGATTTTGAGATTCAAACCAGGCGAAGCGATTGGGGATGGCCTGCCGGATTCGCTGTTTGTCTGCTTCGGTAGGAATACAAACGCCGAATGTGTTGCTATTGTTGCGCGACTCCAGATGATTCGGGTTCATATTCAGAAGTGTGAATATCATCATCGATTCCGCAAAATCTTCGCTTCCATTGGTGGCAGCATAATCGGTGATATGTCTGTTGTCGGATGAAATGGCATTCAGCCATTGCCGACTGACTGATTGCGCTTTTGCTGTGTTGCGCATGTTGTCGTAGACATGTCCCAGCTCGTGGACCATCACTCCTGCCGGGTCGTTGTTGTCGTTGTAAATAGTGATTAGGTTTCCCCCGGAGGCCAAACTTCCATTGCTTTTGCGAGCAGCAGAAACATATGCCGCAGTTCTTCCATTGGATTCATCTCTGACCTTTTGGATTTCGACAACATATTGGCGAAGGAAGACTGGCAGTTGTCCTAGCAGTTTGCCCCGCGCTTCTACCCACCATTCCGCGGAGGATTCAGTGGGGAAGGCTAGAGAATTTACAACAAAGTTGATGGTTTGCCCGTCGGAATAATAAGCCCGATAGATGAGACATCGGGCGGTAAAATGATAGCCGGAATCTTTGGTGCAGATGTCTTTGTCCTGCTCCCCGAACTTCACTAGGTTGGTGAAGGCTGTGGGCACGTTTGAACGGATAGTTGGAAATCGAAAATTGCTTCCGAGCAGAGGAGGCGATGTAGATTCGGGTTCGGTTCCTTCCAAGATGGCACGAACATCGTGGCGGTCTTGTCCAATTGCATAGTCCAATGGGGTTTCTCCCCCGTCATCCTGTTTATTGACATCATCCCCCGCTTCAATCGAAACTTCGACAACTGCAACATTTCCTTCCGAAGAAGCATAATGCAGTGGGTATTTCCCCCAAGAATCCTTTATGTTGAAGTCAGCATCAGCACTGAGTAGGACTTTGACAATTTCAAGATGCCCGCTTTCTGCTGCTCGTTTCAGGGGCGTAGTGTTAGGAAAGAGCCTTTGTCCTCATCAATATCAGCACCCCGGCAGCAATAAGTCTTTTAACTGCGGCCAAGTCTCCTCTTCTGGCGGCATCATACAAGGAACCGGCAAACGCCCCATTCCCGATTGTTGTTGCCAGCGCAATAATCGTTATTGCAACTATGTTTTTCATGTCTTTTTGATCATACCATCGCTAAAATAGGGTCAAACTAATCGATTTTCCAACTCGGTCAATCTTTTTTTCGATTTGTCAGAAATACGGGTGAAAAGCCGCTCGCTCCGGCTGCGACAGCGCGTGCGCGGCGGTATTGAGAGATTCGACGGTGCCTCTTCCAGAATCGGATTCAGCCGCTCAAAGAAAGGGCGTTTTGCGTTCGTCGGCAAGTCCGCCGCAGTGCTTCCCCAGCAGCGGTTTTTCCCTCCCGCGCATTGGTGCCATCGCGGAAAGTGGTGTCGAGGCGGGATTCATTTAGGCTTGACCTCCGGGTTCAATTTGCTAGTCTCTCCCCTTCAAGACTCAACCTGACTATGAAAAAACATTTTGCTGTCCTGTTCGTCGCTGCCTTGACGGTAGCTTCCCCGGCGCAAGCTGAGGATGCCCGCCCGAACATTTTGTTCATCTTCACTGATGACCACGCTACCCATGCCATCGGCGCTTACAATGGCTGGCTGAAATCGGTGAACCCCACGCCTAATATCGACCGCCTGGCCGGCGAAGGAATGCTGTTTGAAAACAGCTTCTGCTCCAACTCCATCTGCGGCCCTAGCCGAGCTGTCATCCTGTCCGGCAAACACAGCCACAAAAACGGCTTTATGAACAATGGCAACCGCTTCGACTGGAACCAGCAAATCTTTCCCAAACTTCTGCAAAAAGCCGGCTACCAAACCGCCATCTACGGCAAGAGCCACCTCAAAGGCAGCCCTCAAGGATTCAACGACTGGGCCGTGCTCCCCGGCCAAGGACTTTACTACAACCCCGACCTCATCTTCCCCGGTGGAGTCCAGCGCATCGACGGCCACTGCACAGACATTGTTACAGACCTAGCCATCGAATGGCTCCAGAAAAAACGGCAACCCGGCAAACCCTTCATGCTCATGGTGCAACACAAAGCCCCACACCGCAACTGGATGCCTGCCCTCCGCCACCTCCGCCTCTACGACGATATTGAAATCCCGGAGCCGCCTACCCTCTTCGACCAATGGAAAGACAACGCCCCGCCCGCCCGGCATCAAGAACTGGAAATCGACCGACATATGGACTTGCATTACGACCTCTTCCTCGACCTCACACCTAACTTTAAACAACCACCCTCGCAAAAACGGCAAGACCGCTCCGCCTGGCACAACATGAAACGCATGACACCCGCCCAACTCAAAGCCTGGCGCGATGCCTACGCCCCCAAAGACGCTGCCTTTTACAAAGCCAAACTTTCCGGCAAAGACCTCGTGCGCTGGAAATTTCAACGCTACGCCAAAAACTACCTCCGTTGCGTCAAAGGCGTAGACGAAAGCGTCGGCCGCCTGCGCACTATCCTTGAAGAACTCAGCCTTGCCGACAACACCATAGTCATTTACAGCTCCGACCAAGGCTTCTACATCGGCGACCACGGCTGGTATGACAAACGCTGGATGTACGAAGAATCCCTCAAAATGCCCTTCATCGTCAAATGGCCGGGTGTTACCCGGCCGGGCACCCGCAACACCAAACTCATCCAAAACCTGGACTACGCCGAAACCTTCCTCGAACTCGCCGGCGCCCCCATCCCCGGCGACATGCAGGGACGCTCACTCGTTCCACTCCTTCGAGGCCAATCCCCAGCCAACTGGCGTCGCAGCATCTACTACCACTACTACGAATACCCCAGCGTGCATATGATTCCTTGCCACTACGGCATCCGCACCGAACGCTACAAACTCATGCACTTCTACCAATTCGGCGATGAATGGGAACTCTACGACCTCAAAACCGACCCCGACGAACGCATCAACCTCTACGGCCAACCCGACCAAGCCAACCTAACCATTCAACTAAAACACCAACTCGCCACCCTGCAGCAATACTACGAAGACAACAGCGACATCTCGGAGAAACCCGACTCCTGGAAAACAAGAATGCGAAAACAAAATTGACTAGTAATTGCTCAAAATCAGAAAAAGAATATAGCAGTTTCAGAATCCGGTGAATACGGCAAGATATCAGGAGCATATAAAAGCGCACGCCAGAGCGGTGCAAAATCGGGTGGGCAATCTGGGACAAAAAGCCTACTGGTTGCAATTTGAGAAAACTCCGGAGTTCGTTGTGATGTTCGTGCCGGTTGAAGCCAGTGTTGCGGTGGCTTTTGAAGAAGCGCCGGGTTTGCTAGGCGACGCGTTACAGCGCAAGGTGCTGATTGCAACGCCCGTGACGCTGCTGGTGCTGTTGAAGGCCGTTGTGCCTACAGTTGGCAACAGCAGGAAGTTTTTGAGAATGCGCGCCAGATTTGCACGCGAGGGCAAAACGCTTTATGACCGCATCGAGAAATTCTTCGAGCATCTCAACACGTTGAGTCGCCGTCTGAATCAGACCGTCGAAAGTTACAATAAATCGGTCAGTTCCCTGGAGCACCGCGTTTTGCCCTCCGTGCGAAGGTTTCAGTATCTGGGCATTGCCGATTCCGAACTCGACGCACTAATACTATTGATCAATCAAAGGGCGTCTCCCCCATCGCCAAAGGAATAAGTGAAAATTATTAGCGAAATTCCTTCTTATTCATCAGGGGTGTGAATAATTTTTGTAAACATTCCAACGCTGATTCTGATTCCTTGTCGTTCCCGTTGGTCCTCAGAGTTTTAACATCACGCTTGCTGTGGCTGCGGAAGTCGGGTCGGCGCGTTGTTGAAGCGACTTGATGATTTCGTGTTCGGAGCGGTTCACTTTGCTGTTGAATTTTTCCTCACCGTTGACGGTAATAGTAATCGGCAGGTCTAAGTTTATGAGTTGGTCGGAGAGGCGCACGACGAGGCTCGGTGTGTTTTTAGCGGCGATGCGGATGGTTTGGCCGTTGATTTCAGCAGTTAGTTGCTGGTTTTTGGCCAGGTGTTCGGCCGGGATTTGTAGCCAGTAAAACCTGGAGGTGATGCCTTTGGCTTGGCTCCAGATGATTTTGTTCGGCCAGGGGTTGCGGGTGAACCGGGCCATCCAGGGCAACGCTTCGGCGTCTTTTCGCTGCATCCAGTGTCCCATTTCGGGATAAATGCGCACGATGTGCGGGTAGCCGTCGGGGTCGGCTAGGCGCAGTTTGGTCAGCAGAGTTTTCCATTGCGCGGCGACTTGATTACGTTTGTAGGCGCTGTCTTTGCCGCCTACAAACAGGCCAAAGCCAATGTTGCGCAGGTTGTCGGGCTGGGCGTCGTTTGGGTGTCCAGCCATCATAGCTGCCGCCGCCCAGCGATCGGCCATGCGCGGGGCGAGTTGGTAGACGCCGTCGCCGCCCGCTGAGTAGCCCATGAGGTAAACGCGGTTGGGGTTTACGCCGCGAGCTGCCACGTAGTTTTCAATCAACCGATCAAACAGGCGGTCGATGTGCGGTTGATGCCACAGGTTCCAGGTATCGGTCGGGGCACGCGGGGCGACGTAGATGCCTTCGTCCGGTTGGTAGAGGCGGATTTGGTTTCTCCATTGGCTGTTGTTGACGTGGGCAGGGGTGCCGCCGCCGCCGTGCATCGAAATCCATAACGAACGTTCCCCTTCCGGCGCGTTGCCAAATACTTTTTCGAGGTAGCGCAGGGTTTTGTCTTCCAGTTGGATGGCTTGGGCTTGTATCTCGGCGGCGCGTTCTTTAGTCAAACGCCGGCGGTGTTCGGCCCACAGCCGGTCGATAGCTTTTGGGGCGCCGGCTTTGGTGAGGCCGGTACTAGCAATATCGGTGGGAATGGAGCGTGAGTTGTCGGGTGGCAGTTTTTGATTTTCGGCAGGCTCTGCGGCAGTGGCAATGGCGTAGAGAAATTGGCGTCCACGCAGGAAGAGTTGATTGCCTGCGAGGGCTGGCGAGGCGTCGATTGTGTCGTCCAGTTGATTGGTCGCCAGTATTTTCAAGGTTTTGGAGTGTTCCAGAACCAAGGTCTTTCCGTTGCACCCGGTCACGTAGATGCGTCCGGCGGCGGCGAGCGAGGCGTAAAGATTGGCAAGGCTGGGCAATCGTTCGCGGTCGATATAGACTTCGCCGTTTTTAACATCCACGCATGACCAAAGCGCCTGGTTGGATTGGTTGAAGTAAAGCAAGCCATTATACAGCAACGGTGAAGGGATATAAGGTGTTCCGCGGTTTTTCTTCCACAAGATGGTGTCCGTCTCGGAAATATCTCCTTTTGCGGAAAGCGGCAGCGCCAGAAGCGCATAGCCTCGGTAACCTGTCATGCAATAAACAAAGCCGTCTTCAGCCACCGGCGAAGGAATGGGATTGTCAGTTAAACCGGCGCATTGCCAGAGGATTTGCCCGTTGTCCAGGCTATAGCTGCGGACGGCGTTCGATCCGCTGGTGATCACTTGAACGATTCCGCTGTACTCGACAATTGCCGGCGTCGCCCAGGAGTTGTTTTCATCGCGCTCCACCTTCCAAATCGTTTCTCCTGTTGCCGCATTGAGTGTTTCGATGGAGGATTGCTGCTGTTGGTCGCGCACGATGACCAACCTGCCGTCATGCCATGCCGGAGAACTGCCTTCGCCGAAGCTTGCTTCCATAACGGCTTTGCCAAGGCGTCGCTCCCATAATTTCCTGCCTTCCAGGTCGTAACAAAAAAAGCCGGCGGAACCGCACCAGCAGTAGAGCCGCTCGCCGTCGGTGAAGGGAGAGGCCGAACCAAAGTTATTGTCGCCGTGATGCCCTTCGTGGGAGACTTGTCGAGTGGCTGTCCAGTGCCACAACTCCTTGCTGCTGGCGCGATCCAAACAGAGGACGATGAACGCATATGCGGTGTTGAGGTGTGTGATGCCAAAAAGACGTTTTGGCTGTTCTTCCGGTTTCGGAAGCGCGGGATCGACAATGCCAGTATCGATTGCCGTTAGTAAAAAAACCTTGTCTTCCCAAACAATCGGCGTGGAACTCCCCTGCCCGTCGATGGCAACTTTCCATTGAATGTTCCGATCTTCGCTCCATTCAAGCGGCGGCGTTGCTGTTCGAGAAACGCCGTTGGCCTCCGGCCCCCGCCATTGATGCCAGTTTCCGGAGGCCAGCTCGTCGAACGACTCCGCCCGCATTCCGCTGGAGAAACAGAAACAACCAACACCCGAAAGAAGCGGCAGCCAACGACAGCCGGTCAACCGCAATGAAGAAATTATACGCATCATTTTTCTAAAGGTAGTGTCGAACGCCGGCCTCAAATCGCTCAATTTTTCGACGGGCGGGAGCGAAAGAGATTCGCTTCCGGGTCGTCGAGAAATTGTTCGCTCGCCGGGTCCATTTTCAACTTCCGCCCCAAAATCCAGGCAATCGCCGCCGCATGACAAGCGACATGGGAACGGCGCATCACCTCGGTGTTCGCGCGGGGAAGGCCACGGCTGCGGATGTTGTCGAAGAAATCGCGGGAGTGCGCCGCGACATCAAGACCGTTGCCGCCGCCCGGCAAGGGCAATTCTTTTCGGAGAGAATCCGGCTTGACGGCAATCCCGCCTTTATCACCGGTTTCGACCCAGCCCTCCTCGCCAACAAACCGAACCGGACAAGTGCCTAGCTCTGTAATATAATGCGGCGAGCGGTCACCAAATGGTTCCTTCAGAAAATCCAGCACCAGTTTGACTCCATCGGCATAACGGCAAACGATATTCTCCGAAGTCGGCTCATACTCGACCGGCAGCGTCTCATCCGACCCGTTGGCCCACTGGCAGAGATCAAGCGTGTGTGCGTCCCAATCCAACAACGTGCCGCCGGAATCAAAATCCCACAGTCGCCGCCAACGGCCTTGGACATACTTTTGATTGAACGGACGCCAAGTCGCCGGTCCCAGCCATATGTTCCAATCGCAGACATCCGGATCGGGCTGCGGCTCAGCCGGGAACCAAGCATTGCCCAACACCGGCGTGTAAACCGAGGCATGCAAAGTGTGAATCTTTCCCAGTTTGCCGCTTCGGACCAGAGCCGCGGCGGCTTGAAAATTGGCGACACTGCGGCGCTGCGTTCCCGCCTGGAACACGCGTTTCCGGCGGCGCATCGCCTCGGCCAAGCGCTGGCAAGCGTCAATCGTGATGCCGCAAGGCTTCTCGCTGTAAACATCCTTGCCCGCTCGTCGGCGGGATGCCTGCACATCGGCAACCGCCACGCACCACACATCCTCCCAGGGCAACATGCCGCTCAAGACACGCCGGCAACGGGGGCCGATGCCGATAACGCCCAGATGAATCTTGTCATTGGCTGCCGCCTTCTTCCGGGCCGCAAAGGCCGAAACGGTCGGCAATGCCGCCGTTGCGCCGAGGAGAAAATCGCGGCGAGTCGAGGTCATAAATTGCTTTGACAGGTTCATCGCTTGCTCTTGTGGAAAAGCGAGCGGTGAGCCTAAATTCATTCGGCATTTTGCGCAAGACACTTTTCTCAAGCCGCTCAAGCAGACAAGCGGGCTGCATCATTCGAGCTTTCGTCTTTTGGCCTTGCTGTTAAAGTCAAAGCCATGCAAGCCTATTTGAACTTCGAAGGAGACGGGGAGGAGGGTTATCTGGCTTGGCAGCAAGAGAGGGAGCAAGCCCAGCACCGCAAAGGCATGAAACGCCGTCCTCAACAAACGGACTTGAACTTTGAAAAGCCCGAAGAACCGCTTGCAGAGGGCGGCTACCTGGCTTGGCAGCAAGAAAGAGAGCAAGCCCAGCACCGGATAGCCAACGACCTGGGATTGCGCTGAACAAGAATGTCGAAGTCTGGCTTCGCAGCAATGTCCGCTTGCAGGGACGGCTCGAACTCTTTTTTCAAACGCGCCGGAACAACGCCGCCGCCAACTCGGATGTCACCCTCCGCATCAGAAGGGCCACTTTCTCCCGCAACGAAATCGAATCGTGTGTGGTGATGGAGGATTGACATGGCGCCCTGGATCGGCGTGCGGCGATTGCCCTTCGCCTGGCGCCAAAATCGTTTTCAAAAGACTTTTCAACGGGATGGCAAGATGCCATGCTATCGGCAGCCATGAAAGAACGCCCAATTCCTTTTCTTGTTGTTGCCGGTCTCGCCGCCGCCGTTGTCACCGCCACTGCTGCCCCGCCGTTTGAAGGCAGTCTGCCCGCTTTCCTCGGCAAGCCGAAGCTGGAGATGCAGCCGCTCTTCGACGGGGAACGATTCCCCAACGTCGTCATCACAACCAAAGGCACCGTGCTGGCCACTTGGGGCAGTAAAGGCGTCAAAGCCCGACGCAGTGAAGATGGCGGCAAAACTTGGGGAGCGACCATCATCATTGCCTCACCGGGATTTCAGGGCGGCGGCACCACAGTCGATGAAACTTCCGGCGACATCCTGGTCTTTGTGGAAGACCGGCACCCCCCCGCCTCCTTGACTCTCTACCGGAGCCAAGACGACGGCAAGACATGGACAGCGGAAAAACCGGTCATCCATCCCGACAACCGCGGCAACATGCCCTCCATGCATATGAACGAACACGGCATAACCCTCCGACGCGGCAAGCACAAAGGCCGCCTGCTCCGTCCCTCGCGCTACTACGGAAAAAAGAACGCCCGCGAAGAATGGCCCACCCACTACACCAACGCCATTTTCAGCGAAGACGGCGGCAAAACTTGGCACACCAGCAACCCCTTCCCGGAAAACGGCACCGGCGAAGCCGCCGTTGTGGAACTGTCAAACGGCAACATCTATTACAACTCTCGCGTCCATTGGCAAGAACGCCCCAACAACCGAAAACGCCGCGCTGCCACCAGCACAGACGGCGGCTGCACCTGGGAGAACTGGCGGATCGTAGAAGTCTTGCCGGACGGCCCCCAAGACACCAACTACGGCTGCATGGGCGGCCTCGTCCGTCTCCCAATAAAAGACCGGGACATCCTGCTTTACAGTAACTGCGACAGCCCCGGCGGCCGACATCACGGCACCATCTGGGCCAGCTTCGACGGCGGCAAAACTTGGCCCTTGAAACGCCTGCTATACGAAGGCGCCTTTGCCTACTCCTCCCTCGCCGCCGGCCGTCCCGAAACCCCATCCGAAGGCTGGATTTACCTCCACTTTGAAGGCGGCCCCAAAGGCGCCTCCACAATCGCCCGCTTCAATCTCGCTTGGCTTCTGGACGACGGCTCGCCCACCGGCGACGGCGCAATCCCCTCTGACCTGGCGGACGGACGAACAAAGCCCCGCGAATAAAACCCGGCAAGCGTGGCGCCTTTCATGGCTCGCTCTCCCTTCGCTAAACGGCTTTCGCTCATCGCAAATAAACCGCTTGCATCTTGCAGAGGCCGCGTATAGGGTGAGCTTGAACCTTTTGACTACAAGCAAAATGAGCCCTTCACCACAAAAATCCCATTCGCATTCCGCCTTCACTCTCATCGAACTTCTGGTCGTCATCGCCATCATTGCGATCCTTGCCGGGATGCTTTTGCCGGCGCTTTCCAAGGCCAAGACAAAAGCCAAGTCGATCCAATGCGCTAGCAATCTCAAGCAAATCGGCCTGTCCAATTGGATGTATTTTAGCGACCACGGAGAGCCGGTGCATTACGAACGCTGGCCCAAACTTTGGATGGTGCAGTTGATGGAACAGTACGCCGCCATTGACGAAGTTCGCTTCTGCCCCGTTGCGCCAGAGCGCACAGAACAGGCGCTCAAAAGAGATTCGGAATCTCACGGCACTATCATCCGGGCGTGGCTCGTCGCCAACAACAAGGAGAAATTTCAGGGAAGCTACGCCCTCAACGGCTACCTCTACACGGAAAGCCCTCACGGCAGCCCGGAGAATTTATTCAGAAAAGAATCCGAAATTCGCCACCCGTCGCAAACCCCTTTCTTCGCCGACTCCGTTTGGGTGGACGCTTGGCCTCGGGAACAAGACCTCCCCGCCAGGAACCTCTTCAACGGCGACAAGTACCAAGGCGCCATGGTGCGGTTTACGATTCCCCGCCACGCAGCGCCGAGGAGCGCCGCCGTCACCAATTTCGATCCCCAAAAGACCCTTCCCGGTGCCATCAACATCTCCTTCGCCGACAATCATGTCTCATTAACCAAACTCGAAAACCTCTGGAACCTTTACTGGCATAAAAACTGGAACCCGCCCGCCAAACGCCCCGGAAAATAAGCGAACCACCCGGCAAGCAAAAAACGAATGGGAGCGAGGCGGAACACCGCGAGTTTCCGGGACGGCGCCGAGCGAACATTCTGACACAGTCCCAGTTGCCGGGGAGAGCCGCTAAGTTAGCTGACCACCAGGTTGACGAGTTTCCTGGGCACGACGATCACCTTGCGCACTGTCTTGCCTTTTGTGAACAGCTGGACTTGAGGAGAGGTCAATGCGAGCGCTTCGATTTCCGCTTGCGGCGCCGTTCGGCTGGCGGTCAACCGCGCCCGCAGTTTTCCATTCACTTGAACCGGAATCTCGACGTTGTCTTCCACCAAAAGGGTTTCGTCGCATTTGGGCCATTCTTCGTAGGCGATTGTGCCCGCGCTGCCGCCGAATTTTGAGAAGAGTTCTTCGGCCAAGTGAGGCGCGAAGGGCTCCAACAGGCGGAGAAATGTTTGCAGGACGGATTGGGGGCGCGTCTCCCAACGGCTCGCTTCATTGATGAAAACCATCAGGGCGGAGATGGCTGTGTTGAAGCGCATGGCGTCCAAATCTTCGGTAACTTTCTTGATGCAAACGTGCAAGGTTTTGGCCTGTTCGAGCGAGGGTTCGCTGTTTCGGATTTTCTCGGAAAGCCGAACGGCGTCCAACAGTTCAGCCGACTTTTCCACCGCGAGGTTTTGGTGGAATTCTCGGTCGCTTTCGGGATCGACAAACAACCGCCAGACGCGGCTTAAGAAGCGATAGACACCTTCGACGCCTTTTGTGTTCCAAGGCTTCACCATCTCCAAAGGCCCCATGAACATCTCGTAGAGTCGAAACGCATCCGCGCCGTATTCACGTAGGACGGCGTCCGGGTTGACGACGTTGCCTCGGGATTTGGACATTTTTTGTCCGTCCTCGCCGAGGATGAGGCCTTGGTTGACCAGTTTGTAGAAAGGCTCCGGCGTAGAGACGTGGCCGAGGTCGTAAAGCACTTTGTGCCAAAAGCGGGCGTAGAGGAGATGCAGCACGGCATGTTCTGTGCCGCCGACGTAGAGGTCCACTCCCGGAACACTGTCTTTTCGGAAGTCGCCGCCCATCCAATACTTCTCCACTTCGGGATTGCAGAATTGCTCGTCGTTGGCGGGGTCCAAGTATCGGAGGTAGTACCAGCAACTGCCCGCCCATTGCGGCATGGTGTTGGTTTCTCGCCGCAGGCCATCACCAGCTTGTTGCCATTCAAGAGCTCGCGCTAGGGGAGGTTCGCCGGCGGGCGTGGGTTTGTAATCAGTCAAAGCCGGCGGCAGCAAGGGCAAGGCCGCGGCATCCAAGGCTTCATGTTCTTCCCCCCGCCACACAATCGGGAAAGGTTCGCCCCAATATCGTTGGCGGCTGAACAGCCAATCCCGCAGTTTGTAGTTGATGGTTTTCCGGCCTTTGCCCTTTTTTTCCAGCCAGGCAGTGATTTTCTTTTTGGCCTGGGCACTCGGCAAATCATTCAAAAAATCTGAGTTGACGGCAGTTCCCTCTCCGGTGAATCCGATGGACGCCATTCCTTCCGGGGCTTGCACTACTTTCTTGACGGGCAAGTGGAATTTCTGAGCGAACGCTAAATCTCGCTCATCGTGGGCGGGAACGGCCATGATGGCTCCCGTGCCGTAAGTCGCTAGCACATAGTCCGCGATCCAGACCGGGATTTCTTCATCGTTGACTGGGTTGACGGCAAAAGCCCCCGTGAAGACGCCGGTTTTTTCCTTGGCCAAATCCGTGCGTTCCAAATCACTCTTCTTGCCGGCGGCCTCCCGATACGCCGCCACGCTTTCCGAATAATCGGGCTTGGCGATGGTTGCCGCCAAGGCGTGTTCTGGCGACAAAACCATATAAGTCGCTCCAAACAGAGTGTCAGGCCGAGTGGTAAAGACAGGGATCGAGCCGTCCCCCTCAGCAAGTTTGAAGACGACTTTCGCTCCTTCAGAACGCCCGATCCAATTGCGCTGCATTTCCTTGAGCGAACTGCTCCAATCAATCCCCTCCAAATCTTCCAGAAGCCGCGGTGCATATGCGGTGATTCGCAGCATCCACTGGCGCATGGGGCGGCGCACAACCGGAAACCCGCCCACCTCGCTCTTCCCGTCCAGCACCTCCTCGTTCGCCAGCACAGTGCCTAGCTCTGGGCACCAGTTCACCGGCGTTTCAGCGATGTAGGCAAGGCGGGCATCCCGGAGATACGCCTTACGCTCGGATTCGCTGGTAAGGCCGTCAGGACAGGACAAGTGCTCAATCGGCTCGGCTCGGTTCAATTCGGGATTGAACCATCCGTTGTAAAGCTGCAGAAAAATCCACTGCGTCCACTTATAGTATTTCGGGTCTGTGGTGTTGATTTCCCGGCTCCAATCGTAACTGAAGCCCAGGCTTTGAATCTGCCGCCGGAAATTGGCGATATTTTTGTCAGTAGTTTCCCGCGGGTGTTGCCCGGTTTTGACGGCATATTGCTCTGCTGGCAGCCCGAAGGCATCCCAGCCCATCGGGTGCAGCACGTTGAACCCGCAGGCCCGCTTATATCGCGCGAGAATATCAGTGGCTGTGTAACCTTCGGGATGCCCAACGTGAAGCCCCGTTCCCGAAGGATACGGAAACATGTCGAGGATGTAACACTTGGGCGGCAAATCCGCCACCGCCAGTTTGCCCTTGAGCCGGTGCCGAATGGCGAAGGAATGACTTTCGGCAATCGTCTCGCCGGGATTCCAGGCCTTGAAGGTCTCGTTTTCCAGCCAACGTTGCTGCCACTTGGCTTCGATGAAGTGAAACGGATAAGACTTCCGTACGTGCGACATAGGCGGGGATATTGGGAAAATCAACTCCGCTTCGCAACCCACTTCTCCGCGATAAATATTTACGGGCTTAACAGGGTGACGCGCAGGCACTCGACCCGTTGACCGCCGCCCGCCTTGACAAAAAAGAAAAATCAGTGGTACCTTGACAAAAAATCCAATCCGCTGCTAAATCTCCCTTGTCGGGGGAGAAATGTGGGGCAGACAGGATGTCTGCCTACAGGCGGCAAGCCTGTGCCCCGAGCTGAACCGAAAATCAAAAAAAAACTTTGAAAATGTCAAACAACCTGTCAACATGAAGAAACACCAGCCCACCAGCCAGTACTCCTGCCCTCAAATCGCCTCTATCCTTGCATTGAAGAATCTTGGATGGAAGACAGGCAATCCGGCGACTCATCCATCAGGGCAAGTTGATGCGCAAGGCGAGTTCCGCCACTACTCCGAAAAACTCATCAAGTCTACAACGTTTATTGCGGGCAAAATGCTTGATAGTGGAGAAAATTGTGCCAAGCAAAACACTGCCATAATGAAACTGAAAAACACTGCAGCTATGAAACTATTATCCGTTATCCTCTTGAAACTGGCGGCAACCGCCACCAACAAAACCGCCGAACCGCAACCCATCAAAAACAAGCCAACATTGCCGCATCGAATCGGCTTGGCGCTGGCCCTCGCCCTCGCCCTTCCCGCTGCAGCCCAAACCCTCACCATCACCGGAACTAAAAGCGACGGCAGTGCCTTCAGCCGGCAAGTCAATCAAAAATTTCGCAATAACATTTTACAGGCTTGACAAGATTTCGAGGGCTTGGTAAGGTGCGCGGATGAACTTAATCGAAGTCTTTGAACGCTTTCCCGACCAGCAAGCCTGCTTGGACCATTTGGAGACCGTCCGCTGGCACGGCAAACCCCAATGCCCTCTCTGCAACAGCCATGATGTCGCCAAAAAGAAAGAGAAAAAGCTGGTTGGCCGGTGGAATTGCCATGCTTGCAAGAGCAGTTTCAATGTCCTTTCCGGCACCATCTTCCAGAAAACCAAAATCCCTCTCCAAAAATGGTTCTTGGCCATTGCCCTCATCCTCAACGCCAAAAAGAGCTTGTCTAGCTGGCAACTCTCCCGCGATTTGGAGATGACCCAGAACTCGGCGTGGTATCTGCAAGTGCGTGTGCGCCTAGCAATGGGAAAAATTTCCTTTTTTCTTTTTCAAAAGAACATCTCTGTCTCTCGAGTCCCTTGGCCTGGCTTCTGTAACCCTGCCCAATGGCTTGACCAGCTTGCGCTCGCTGGATCTCAACAACAACCGCCTGACCACCTTGACCCTGCCCAACACCTTGACCAGCTTGAAGTATCTGCATCTCCACCACAACCGCCTAACCACCTTGACCCTGCCCAACACCTTGACCAACTTGCAGATGCTGAATCTCTACGCCAACCGCCTGACCTCCCTGACCCTGCCCAATACCTTGACCAACTTGCAGATGCTGGCTATCAACGACAACCGCCTGACCTCCCTGACCCTGCCCAATACCTTGACCAACTTACAGATGCTGGCTATCAACGACAACCGCCTGACCACCTTGACCTTACCCGTCGGCATGACCAGCTTGGAGCAGCTGTGGCTCGACGGCAATCCTTTGGAGAGTTTGCATGTGCCTCTGGGCATGGACATTGAAAATCTTACTATTCAAGGCTTCCCGAAATCAGAAGTGACCTTCTACGATCCCGCGAACTAAAAGACGATTGCGCCGCCGCCCACAGAGCCGACAGAACCAGAGCTCCCAACTCTCCTCATCACCGGAACCAAAACCGACGGCAGCGCCTTCAGCCGAGAAGTCGCCGCTAACGAGACCTATCTGGCTCTCAACTCCTTTGATTTGGCTTCCGTAACCTTGCCGGAGGGCTTGAGGAACTTGCAGGATTTGTATCTCGCCGACAATCGCTTGACCTCTCTGACTTTGCCCGCTGGTTTGGGGAACTTGCGCTCGCTGGTTCTCCACAACAACCGCCTGACCAACCTGGCCTTGCCCGCTGGCCTGACGAGCTTGAGAACACTGAATCTTTCCGGCAATCCTTTGGAGAGTGTGCGGGTGCTCGAAGGCATGTACCTTGAAAGTCTTGAGCTTCGTGGCTTTTCCAAATCAGCAGTGACCTTCTACGATCCCGCGAACGGAGAGACGATTGCGCCGCCGCCCACGGAACCAACCGAGCCCACGGAGCCAACAGAACCCGAACCGCCCATGACTGAGGGATCTCTCCTCATCACCGGAACGAAAAGCGCCGGCAGCGCTTTTAGACGAGAGGTCGCCGCCGACACAGAGTCTCTGTCCCTCTCCAGAAAGCAGTTGACCGCCATAAGCTTGCCAAACGGCTTGACGCATTTGGCGTGGCTGTATCTCGACAACAATCAGTTGCCCTCTCTCACTTTGCCGAAGGGTTTGGCCAAGGCGAGAGGGCTGTATCTCGACGACAATCAACTGACCTCTTTGACCTTGCCTCACGGTTTAACGAACTTGTGGGCGCTGTATCTCAACAACAACCAACTGACCTCCCTGACCTTGCCCGACGACTTGACGAGCTTGAGAACCCTAGACCTCAGCAACAATTCCCTGACCAACCTAGCCTTGCCCGCTGGCCTGACGAGCTTGCGCTCGCTGGTTCTCAACGGCAACAACCTGGAGAGTTTGTGTGTGCCCGAAGGCATGGATATTGAGAGTCTCAACCTGCAAGGTTTCCCGAAATCGGCGGTGACATTTTGTGAGCCAACGACGGGCACCTTGACCTTGCCGGATTCCAGCTCGACGAACTTCAGGCGCCTGTCACTCGACAACAACAACCATTTGGAGATTGTGCGGATTGCGGGCGGGGGGGTGCAGATTCTTTGGCGTGAAGGGACATTGCAAAGCACGACTGATTTGAGGGGCGAGTGGGAAGCCGTGGCGCCGTCTCGTTTTTCTCGGGAGGGGTTGTTGTCGATTCCGCCTGAGCGGAAAGGCGCAGAGTTCTTCCGCCTGAAATCAGCGAAGTAAAAGTGAGGCAGACACTCGAAGAGCGGTTAGGGCGGAAGGGAACCGACATCCAACTTCCTGCCTGCCTTTGTGCAGGCTGAAAGCCTGCATCACACTTTGCCCCACATTTCTGCAAAAAGCAGTGGACAAAACGGCGCCAAACCGCTAGACAAACCCGCAACAGAAAACCGCGCGATAAGCATTTGCGGGCTTAACAGGGTGGCGCAACCACGTGTGGCGCAGGCACTCGACCGGTTGACCGGCACCCGCCTTGACAAAAAATCCAATCCTGTGCCTCCTGTCCATCCATGTGTCCCGAACGAAATCACCCTCCAAAACCATCAAAGCCCATAAATGCTTATTGCGCACTTCTCCGCTCCCGCAGCCGCTGTCATTCCGGGACACCCTGCCAATCTGCCTAATCCTGGCGGCAACGGTTTGGGATTCTCCGCCCGCAGCCGCTGTCATTCCGGGACACCCTGCCAATATCGCCCCACCGAAAGTGTTTTGACGCCATGTCCCGCTTGACAATTCGCCGCTTTTTCTGACAACTCGGTGGAAGGCCGCAGATGTTTCGCAAGTTGAAAAAGCATCGGGGAGCGGAGGGGAACGGACGGACAGACGAGCGGTGGCAATGGCTGTCATTAGTCGGGCTGGCTGTGGGCGCCGCCGTTTTCGGCCCGCTGCTGTTTGCCTCGTGCTCTTCGCTGCCGGGTACGTTTGTTGTCCCTCCCCAAATCGAGGGCGCACATTATGTCGGCAATCAATCATGCACCGATTGCCACGAGGAGATTGTCCGCAAGTTTCCCGGCAGCGTTCATTCGCGCTTCTTCACGGAAGCGGGCGAGCGGCGCGGTGTCAGCGGCTGCGAATCCTGCCACGGCGCCGGGAGCAAACACATCCAGGCCGGCGGCGGCAATGGCGTGTTTATCCACAATCCCGGACGGAATCCGCAGCCGTGCCTGAACTGCCATCAACTCCAACACGCCGAGTTCCGCCTGCCGCAGCATCATCCGGTGTTGGAAGGGCAAATGAACTGCGTCGATTGCCATGATCCGCACGGGCGCGAAATTTTCAAACCGCCAGGTGACCTTGACTTGGCAAGACAAGACCAGCAATGCGCCCAATGCCACCGCGAGCAGACGCGACACTTCGTGTTTGTGCATGAGGCCTTGCAGGATGGCTGCGTGGCTTGCCATCAACCACACGGCTCGGTTCACAGCAAGATGTTGATTCAGCGGGATTCTCATCTCTGTCTGCGGTGCCACGCCCAGATGCAATCCGACCCGGCCCAAGTGCTGATGGGGAAGACGGATCACCGCGTCTTTCTCCAAATGGGCACTTGCTGGACGGCGGGATGCCACACGGCTGTCCACGGTTCGATGGTTCATCCCCGGTTGCTTTACTAGTCATGGAGACTGCATGAGGGCGCGTCTCTTTTCGCTTTTCTGGACGGCGCTGGCGGGATGTCTGGCCATCTGCTCTTTGCGGGCAACGGCGCAGGATATTGATTTGTCTCCGCTTCCACCAGCATTCAATCGCCCGATTGATTTCCGCGAAGATATTCTGCCGATATTCGAAGAACGCTGTTTCCAATGCCACAGCGAGGAACGCCCCAAGAGCAGTTTCAACCTCCGCCGCCGGGAAACCGCGCTCGAAGGCGGAGACTTAGGCGCCGCCATCCTCCCCGGCGACAGCGCGAACAGCCCGCTCATTAACTACGTCGCGCACTTGGAGGTGGATATGGAAATGCCGCCAATAGGAAAGGGCGAGCGGTTGACGGACGAGCAAGTAGCAGCATTGAGAGTCTGGATTGATCAGGGAGCTGTTTGGGAAGCATCCGCCAGCAAAAGCGCAATCCGATACGTCTTTGAACCGGCCATTGGCTCCGTTTCAGTTTCGGGCGACGAACGCAAGTTTCGGGAACACTGGCGGCAAAACGCCGGGTTTGCCGGAGGTATTGCCGAGCTGCGATTTGAGGAGAGGCGGCAAGACGGCGGGCGATTCGATCTGCACACCCGCGCCTTCTGGCAAACGGGAGACCGCGAAATTGAACTGTCGCTCGACAAACCCGACTTGGGTTTCCTCCAAATCGGCTACGAACAATTCCGCCGTTACGACGACGACACCGGCGGTTCCTATCAACCCTTCGGCCAAGCGGCAATCTCCCTTGGGCGCGACCTCTTCCTCGACACCGGGCGGGCGTGGGTTGACATCGGGTTCATGCTGCCCGACTGGCCGACCATTGTCCTCGGTTACGAACACCAATTCCGCGACGGCGAGAAATCCATGCTCCACTGGGGACCGGTTTTCCCTGCGGATGGCGCGGCTGGCAAGGGCATTTTCCCGGCGGCGAAACACATCGACGAAAACGCGCACATCATCAAACTGGACATTCGGCACGATTGGCGCGACTGGCGACTGGAAGAATCCCTCCGCGGTGAGTTTGCTGATTTTGACAACCTGCGAGAGACGGCTGTATGGGCCGCAGCGAGCGACGGCGCAGGAGAGATTGAACAGATTCGAGAGGGCTACAACCACTTCAGCGGAGCCAATACCCTCCACGCCGAAAAGCAAATCAAACCCTGGTGGCTTTTGTCTCTCGGCTACCTTTACGCCGATTTGACCGCCGATGCCGGATTCAATCTCGAAACCTTCCTGCCTGCTGATGCCTCTGCGGTGCCCTTTCAAGGCGACCTCAGCCGAAGCATCGTCCTAGATCGCAATTCGCACGTCCTCAACGCCAATTCGCTCCTCGGCCCCTGGGAGGGATTGAGTTTCTTCGCCGGCGTGCAGAACGATTGGACCAGCCAATCCGGGGACGGTGATTTGCTGCTCTTCGGCACAACCCCCGCCCGTCTCGGCTCGAATCTCGATCAAATCACCACCGAAGAAAACATCGGTCTCCGTTACACCAAACTCCCGAACACAGTCGTTTACCTCGACAGCCAATTTCAACAAACGGCCATCGGACAGCGGGAGAACCAATTTGTGGACGACGGTTTTCCGGCAAACAACGACTTTATGCGAAACACTGACGCCAGCGGCGACCGCAAAGAATATCGCGCCGGATTGACTTGCTCGCTCTGGCGCCAGGTCTCCTTCGATGTCCGGCTCCGAAAACGCCTGAGACAGAATAATTACCATCACCTTGCAGACACGGACCTCGGCCGCTTCGCACCGCCGGGAAACGGCTTTCCCGCATTCATCCGCTCCCGCAAAACCGACACGGACGACTTCCAAACCCAACTGGCTGTGCGGCCTTCAAGCCGCCTCCGAACCGCCCTTGCTTACCGCCTCACGACAAGTGACTATAGTCTGGCCACCGACTCGGTCGTCGTCTTCGGCGCGGCGTTTCCTTCGGGACGGTCGCACGCCGGCCATTACAACGCCCGAAGCTGGACAGTATCGACAACAGCGCAACTGCGGCGCTGGCTTCACTTCACCGGGACAGCGGCAATCAGCGATCTCCGCACCGTCAGCGCCATCACCGACGGCACCCTTTTGCCTCCCTACGACGGACAAATCTACACCTTCCTCGGAACCGCCAACCTAACCCTCAGCAAAACTCTGCATGGGGACGCCACCTATTCTTTCTCCAAAGCGGACTTTGACCAGAACGACACCGGACTGAACCTGCCAATCGGCATCAATTACCACCGACACGGGCTTGTCACCGGCCTGGCCAAACAAATCAGCAATGCCAGCTCCCTCCGTCTCCAATACGGCTTCTTCCAATACAAAGAACCCGGCCTCGCCGGCACCAATGACTATACCGCCCACGGCTTGGTGGCGACATTTCAGCGGAGCTTCCAATAACCTCACCACAAAAACCGCCAAACCCAAAGTTCGCCATTCCAATCAAAAATCAAAATTATAGACACATTTAGCCGGAACCACCTATACTCTCCAGAGAAAGCGAATGATCCGAAAGAACGCTTGCGGACACAAAAGCAGAAACATTCAAGACTTTGAACTTTATCCGAGGCCGGCAGAAAACCGGCTGCCAACAGAAAGATTCTAACAATGGACATTACAGCAGAAACTCTTTTGGGAATGATGATTGGGTTGGGACTCAGCGCCGCTTGCGGCTTTCGGGTGTTTATCCCGCCGCTGGTTGCCAGCATTGCTGCCAACACCGGGCATCTGGAACTCACGGAAGGCTTTGAATGGATAGGCAGCCGCCCCGCACTGATTGCCTTCAGCGCCGCCGCCGTATGCGAAATCCTCGGCTATTACATCCCTTGGGTGGACAACGCCTTGGACGCCATCGCCGCGCCGGCTGCAGTCGCTGCGGGAACAGTTCTTTCGGCTTCGATGGTCGGTGACATGATTCCACTTTTGCAATGGAGCTTTGCTCTCATCGCGGGCGGCGGCGCGGCCGGGCTGTTCCACGGCGCCACCACCGTCTTGAGAGGAAGCTCCACACTGACCACTGGCGGATTGGGTAATCCCTTGCTTGCCACTGCTGAAGCCGGCGGCGCGGCAACGGTCTCCATCTTGGCCGTCATCTTGCCGGCAGCGGCTTTGTTTCTAGCGCTCGGTGTCATCGCGTTCGCCGTCAAGAAGTGGATGACCCACTCCCGCCGGAGGTCGGCTCGTCCTTCACATCCGTGAAATTCAAGGGAGACCGTCTGAGAAAAATCAATTCCCGACTCTTTTTGCCCAGCCGCTGAAACGCCCTGCCAGTTTGCGGTCGTGGCAACGCTGTTCTGCTGCCAAATCTCCGGGTTGAACTTTTTCCGTCTTCTCCCTAGATTGGCGGGCATTCGTATTGGACGCTCAACGAAAACAGCGGCAGCGTCTAGGACAGGCGAATCGGAACATCAGGAAAACAAATGGCAAGGCTCGACAATCGGGAACAGAAAACTGCCCTGACCCCGGCGGCTTCCTTCGCCAGGGGAGCCTCCGCAACCTCCGGGCAACGAGTGAAAAATCCCGCCAGCCGGCAAACAGCCGGCGCAATTGGCAACGCGATTGCCGGCCGGCCGGGGCTTTGCCGGATGGCTCCGGAAAAATGCCCGCTCCTCCTTGTGGCGGTTCTGTGTCTCGCCGGATGCCAAAGCGCCAAGGCGCCGCTCTTGATGCAGGTGCCTCCCGACAAATCGGAATCAAGCCCTGCTTCAAATGCGGCAACGGACGTAGAAGCGCCCCAATACAGCCTCCGTCACGACAAGGAAGTAAAACAGATTTTCGAGCTTGCCAAAGCCAGCCGCTGGGAAGAGGCTGCGGCCGTCGCCGAACAATTACGCACAAAGGACCCTGCCGACCCCGTCGTCATTCGCATTCACGATTGGGTAATCAAGCAGCAGGAAATTCTGAGAAGCCAAAAACTCGAAGATACCATCCGCGAAATCGATTCCCAAAATTCCGTCTTCAGCCCCACCATCGGCGGTTTTATCACCGAGCAGGCAGACCGCGGGTTGCCGCCGCGGAAAGACCTTCGCGACGCCGTGCTGGACATCGAGGCTGGCCCCTACGTCCCCTCCACCTACAATCAGATCATCGAGCGTCCCGCCCCGCTGTTCGACTTCAAAAGCCAAGCCGGGCGGATGGCCAGAGGGTTGGACAATAAGGTCACCATCAAAGTGGACGATGTCACCCTCGAACACATCATCTTTCAAATTGGCGAGGAGCAAGACATTAACTTTGTCGCCGACCGCTCGCTCGAAGCCTTCCAACAGAAATTGAGCATGAACTCCAATGAGATGCGGGTGGGCGAGTTTTTGAGTTATGTCTCGAGGAATTTCGATCTTCAGTTTCAAGTCGGCGACGACCTGATCTGGATTGTGGACGGCGAGGATAAACAGAAAATCATCGAGGAAACGCGCATCTACCGTCTGCAGAAAGGCTTCATCCTACCCGCCCGTTTCGGCGCCGACGAAGTACAGCGGAAGGAAACCATAAATGCCAAAACTAAAGACAAAACCATCGAGACCACTGAGAAAGCAAAATCTTTCGTCCGCGACGGCGTCTCCGAAACCACTTCCATCGAACAAGCCATCAAAGGATTCTTCAAAGGCTCGAATTACCTAATTAATTACGAACACAACATCATCCTGGCTACTGGCACACGCGAGCAATTGGCCGTGCTTGAACGCATCATCGAAGAGTATGATCGCCCTCTCCAGCAAGTGTTAATCGAAGCCCGATTCATCACCGTCTCCGAAGCTGCTTTTCTGCAACTGGGCGCCTTGTGGGAAACCGGCCGGCCGCAAGCCGAGGAAGGACAAGTGCCTAGCGATTTCCTCGGTTTCGGCCCCGACAATGTGGGGCGTAGCCTCCAGGAAACCTTTAGGAACATACTCGACCGGGATAACCTCAGCCTCACCTTGAACGCTCTCGACCAGCAGGGAGAAATACGCACCTTAAGCGTCCCCCGCATCACAGCGATCAACAACCGCCCCGCGCAAATTTCCGATGGCAAAAGACAAAACTACTACGAGGAATACACCGTCACCCAAACCATCAACGAACGCAATATCGCCTCCACACTTGTGCCTAGCGGCACTCCCAAAGAGATCACTTCGGGCGTGTCGCTTGAAGTCATGGCGAGCATTGGCGGGGACGGCAAAACGATTTACCTGGCCCTCCATCCCGAAGTCAACCAGGATGTCCGCCTGGTTTCCTTTGCCACCGTAGCGGATTCGACCGGCAACTCGTTCGAGATTCGCCTGCCGGAATCACGGACCCAATCCCTTAATACCCGCGTCATCGTTCAATCCGGCCAAACTGTCGTCATGGGCGGCGTGCTGGAGCGGGAACAATCCACCTTCGTTGAATCCGTTCCCATTCTGGGCAAACTGCCCGTCATCGGCTCCGCCTTCAGAAGGCGTACGGAAGTGGACAAACCCCGCTATCTGCTGATTTTCGTAACGGCCACCCTGCTCTCCGAAACCGGAGAATTCATCGACATCCAACCTGCGGCAAAACCGTGATTCGCCCCTTTGCCCAGCTTGCCGAAATCGCCCGTTGCTCTTTTTGGACGATAGAACGGGCGATGATCATCGATCCGGGAGAATCCGCAACCCTCATCCTGATTGTCGAGCGCATTCTCCAACAAGTTCATGTTCGGGAACACATCACTATTCCCAACCACTTAGCCCCAGCCGATTCCATCGTCCCCGAAACCGTCGAACACCTGCGATCCCAATACGACCCCATTCGCATCTACCTCATCCTCTCGCAATCCGAAACCGTCTCCCAACGCATCTCCCTGGAAGCAAAAACCATTGAAGACTTCATCGCCGGAGAAGCAGAGCGATTCCAAAAAATCGAAGGCACCGAACCGGTATTCGACCATCAAGCCCTCCACGAAACACCGACGCCCAGAGAACATGGCAGAAGTGAAAGCAATGCCAAAGCCTGGTGGTTGACCTACTGCCAAGAACCCGTCCTCAAACAACGTCTGCAAACGCTTGGTCTGAGCTTCGACGACATCGACGACGCCACTAGCGCTACCCAAGGCCTGTGGGGCGCCTTTGAAAGCCTCCCACCCTCGACAGCGCCAGCTCATATCGTGGACATCGGCCGCCAGCACACAGCGCTTCTGCAAATCCGCAACAGGCAGCCCCAAGCCGCCGCCAGCTTCTCCTTCCCCTTGGACTCCGGCAACTCGCCGCCCTCTCCCGAAACGCTGGCACGCTGGCACGAACGCCTCATCCAAACGCCGGCAACCCTCAGCGGCAACCCGCAGGAAACCCTTCCGCTGACCCGCCAAGACCGCTTGCTCCTCTTGGGAGAGACAGCCTTGATCGAACCGATCGCCACCTTCCTCCGCAAAAAAATCGAAACCACCGTGATCCTCCCCAAAGAAGAGCCGCTCTCCAAAAGCAGCCGGGATGGAAGAGAACCGGCCAATCAACGCTACTTGCCCCCGGCTTTTGCTGCCGCACTCGGCGTCGCCCGGGCCGCCTTCGGCCTTACAAAACTCCAGATTTCCCTCCTCCCCAAAGCCTGCCGGCAACGAAGAGACCAAAAATTCTTCTGGAACCGCCTCCGAGGCTGGACAGCTACCGCCGCCGCCGCCACCCTCCTCCTCCTGCTCTTCGCTATCACACACAAAACCATCCTGCTCCAAATGAAAGACCGCCTCCTAAGCGACATCCAAACCGCCACCCAAAAAATGACAGCCACCGAAAAACTCCTCACCGAGTTCGCCAAACAATACGAACAAGTCCGCCCCATCCTCCGCTCTCAACAAAAAACCGCCGAACTAATCGAAACCTTCGCCGCCCTGCAACCCACCGCCCAAGACCCCGCCTATTGGCTAGTGCTCCTCGCCGACTTCGATACCTACTACGCCGAACCATCGACACTAATGCTCACCAACAAAACAGAAACCCTGCCCAAACCAGCCGCCGCCCAGAGAACAGCCAGAGCAGCGAAGAACCGGCGCCATCTTGCTCCCTACTCCGGATTCGTTGCCGAATTCAGCTTCCTCGACCAAGGCGAAGCCATGAGAACCAAACTGCTCTCACTCGTCAACCGACTGAACGACAACAAAACCTACCGGCATGTGGACACCCTGGCCGAAGACATCCGCCGCCCCCTGGCCAAAACAAACATCCTCCTCCCCGGCGACCGGCACGTGGCACTCTTACTCGAACTGCACCGAAACTACTTCGACCGCCAACTCCGCCTGGATACCACCCTGCCAAAACCTGCCCCCACCCGGAAAACCGTCGCAACGGCGAACCGGCAAAAAGCCGCGCTCAAATCCGGCGCCAACCCGCCAACCGCCAGCCGCCCCATTCATCCCCAAAAGGAAACCCCTTAAAAACCACCATGCGCGCAATTATTCGATGGACTCAATCGAACCAGGGATGCTGGGCGCTCGCCTGCCTAATCCTCTTCTCCTTCCTCCTCATCTACCGCCCACTCAACGCGCGAACCCAAGAGAAAAACACCACCCTGCAAAACGCATGGAACCGGCTCACAGAAATCAACTACCGGAGCCTGGCGCCAGACCGTCTCGACCTAAACAACATCGCCCGCTGTCTCGAGCGACTCACCTTCACCAACAAAGCAGAGGCCAATCAAACCCTCCTCTCCCGCATCGAAATCGCCCCTTTCTACCGAGACAAAATCTCCGAAAAATTTCAACACGTCGATTACGAAGCCCGCCGCCAGAGCGACATCGAATCCCTCAGCCAACTCGCCCAAACCCGAAACACCCGAATCTCTCCCACCGTGTTCGAAAACTTTCCCCCCTACCACAGCGACCTGCACCAACCCAACTACCTCTGGAGCGAGCTCACCCTGACGCGCCATCTCCTGCAATCGCTAATCTACGCCGAAATCGAATCCATCGCGAAACTCTCAGTGCGGCGCCAAAAAACCCCATCGCCCGCCGGAGACCACCCGCCAACCCTCATCCCAGTCATCAGCGATCTGGAGTTCGCCTGTGAATCCAGCTGCTTGGCCCGCCTACTTATCATGCTCCCGCTCCGCTCTGAAGAAATCCAAAAAGAACTGGGCATCGACTACCCTCCGTACAAACCCGGCTTGTATATTGAGCAAATCCTGATTCAAAAAGACTTGCCCGAAAGACCGGCGTACGTTACCGTTTGGATGAAAATAGTGGGCTTTATTTCCCCGCTTCTAAAAGCCGCCGAACCTCGCGAGGACTAGTCGACTCCGACATGCCTGCACAAATCTCTCAAAACACGCTGGCAACCGTTGTTTTCCTCAGCCTGTTAGCCGCCGTCTCCGTTTCAATCATTCGGAACATCGGAGACAGCTTTCCAAATCTGCCCAGCCTGCAAACCCAAAAAACGCCTTCAGTAGACGAGAACATCGACAAACGCATCCAATCACTCTTCACCATCGCCGCGCCCGCCGCCCTACTGAATCAAGACGCTGAAGCCTCGCCCTTCTTTACGCACCACTTCGCTCCTATCCCTCGGGACACCGGCGACCCCTCCACAAAAACCCAGAAAATCAAAATCAACTTCCAAGGCATTTACCAAACGGTTTCGGGCGAGCAGAAAGCATTCCTCCAAGTCAACGGCGCCTTTAAAGCCGCATCCGTCGGCGACATCATCACCGCCAACCTCCGCCTTGTCAAAATCGACGCCAAAGCCATCTCCATCCGCACCGGCAAATCCGCACAATGGCGCATCGGCTTCCAAAAATCAGGCACCTTCGAAATCCCCCTGCAGTGACGCTGAAAGACGGAAATCCACTGCCGGACATTGGCGATATCCTGCGCTCGAAGGAGATTCTCAGTGAAGAGCAACTGCAAATTCTCCGCAAGCATCCGAATCGGCGCCAGCTCTCCGCCCACCGCTTAATCCTCGACCTCAACCTCGCCTCTGAGCAAGACACCATCCAAGCGCTGGCCAAAATCCACAACGTCGAATTCCGCGACCTCGAAAACTTCTTCATCCCCGAACACCTGCTGGAAGCCGTCCCCCTCAAACTCATCTTCCACTACCGCTTCCTCCCCCTGTCCCTGAAAGCGAACACCATCACTATCGCCTGCGGCGACATTCCCAACAGCCTCGAACTGGCCAACCTCCGCCTCCTCCTCAAACGGGAAATCCGCTTCCTCCTTACCACGCCAAGCCGCATCGACACCGTCATCAAATCCCAATTCGGCCTCGGCGCCGAGACCGTTGAAAAACTGCGCGAATCGCAAGGCGACTTGACTGATGAACGCGAATTCGTCTTCGACTTGGCCGATCCAGCAAAAAACAGCTCCGTTGACGGCACCATCTCAGACCTCGTCGATCAAATCCTCGCCGAAGCCCTCCGCCTGCGGGCCACCGACATTCACTTTGAACCCTACGCCGGCACCGTCCGCCTGCGCTATCGAATTGACGGCATCCTCCAATCCATCCCCATCCCCAGAGAGCTCCGCCCCCTCTACGCCGCCATCATCTCGCGCCTCAAAGTCATGGCCGAACTCGACATAAGCGAACGCCGGCTGCCGCAAGATGGGCGCATCTCGATGAAAACCGAAGGCGAATCCTACGACCTCCGAACCTCCGTCATCCCCACCAAACACGGAGAGAGCCTTTGCCTGAGAATCCTCGGCCGCCAAAGCCTCCTTCTGGGATTTGAACAACTCGGCATGCTCCCCACCCAAGAAACTCTCTTCGCCCAAATCCCCTCCCTGCCCCAAGGCCTCATCCTCATCAGCGGGCCGACAGGCAGCGGCAAAACAACCACCTTGTATGCCGTATTAAACCGAGTCAACGACGGACAACGCAAAATCATCACCATCGAAGACCCCATCGAATACCAAATCGAAGGCATTGCCCAAATGCAAACGCATAGCGGAATCGGCCTTACCTTCTCCACAGGACTGCGCGCGATTCTGCGACACGACCCCGACGTAGTCCTGGTCGGCGAAGTGCGAGACAAAGAAACCGCCGAGATTGCCGTGCGCGCCTCCCAAACCGGCCACCTGGTCTTCTCCACCATCCACGCCAACGACAGCATCAGCGCCATCCCCCGCCTCATCGACATGGGCGTGGAAGCCTCGGCCCTCGGCGCCTCCCTGCACTGCTCCATCGCCCAGAGACTCTCCCGGCGCATCTGCAAACGTTGCGTCACTCCCGACACCACCCCCGATCCCGAACTGCTCCGGGAAATGGCCGAAGCCCTCGCCCTGCCCCTCGACCAACTCCAAAGCCAAAGCGGCCGGGGATGCGTCGAATGCCGACAAACCGGCGTCAAAGGGCAAATCGCCCTTTACGAATTCACGCCCATCGACGAAACACTGGCAGAGGCTATCCACGACCGGCAAAGTCTCGCCCAACTGCGGAAAGCAGCGAAAGACAACGGCTGGCGGCCACTGCGGCAAACAGCTTTCCACCGCGTCCAAGACGGCACCATTTCCTTGGCCGACTTGCAACGAGTTACCTGGAGACTCAATTTCAGTCGGATGTAAAAACCCCAAACCCATGAAAATCGATATGTTGCCCAAACACCAAACCCTTCTCTTTTCAATCTCAACGGCCGGATGGATCGCCCTAATGAATGCCTTAGCCGCCGAACCCTTGTCCTATCCCAAGACAAAAAAAATCGAGCAGATTGACGATTACCACGGCGTCAAAATTGCCGATCCCTACCGCTGGCTCGAAGCGGATGTCCGCAAATCCGAAACCGTGAAGACCTGGGTCGATGCCCAAAACAAAATTGCTTTCGGCTACCTCGAAAAATTGCCCCACCGCAAAGCCATCGAAGAGCGCCTCACCGCGCTTTGGAACTATGAAAAAATCAGCAGCCCGTTCAAGCGCGGCGCCTGGTATTACTTCTGGAAGAACGACGGCCTGCAAAACCAAAACGCGCTTTACCGGCAAAAGACGCTGGACGGCAAGACGGAGTTGGTGATGGACCCGAACACTTGGTCGGCAGACGGCACCCTCGCCCTCGGCGCCGTCTCTTTCTCCGAAGACGGCCGCTATATGGCATACAGCATTCAAGACGGCGGTTCGGACTGGCGCACTTGGCGCATCATGGAAGTGGACTCCCGTGCCGTCCTTAGCGATGAATTAAAATGGGTCAAGTTCAGCAACGTGAGCTGGACCAAAGACGGGCGCGGTTTCTTCTACAGCCGCTACCCGGCACCGGCGGCAGGTGATGCCTTTCAATCGCTCAACAAAAATCAAAAAGTCTATTACCACCGCGCCGGCACCCGGCAAGAGCAAGACACTCTCGTCTATCAACGGCCTGATTTCCCTGACTGGGGATTTGACGCCGAAGTGACCGAAGACGGCCGCTATCTGATTTTGACCGTGTGGAAAGGCACGGACGACCGCTACCGAATCCTTTACCGGGACCTGGCAGAGCCTTACGCCCTGCCCCTCGACCTCATCGACAACTTTGAACACGAATACTCCTTCCTCGGCAATGACGGCCCAGTGTTCTACTTCAAAACCAACCTCCAAGCTCCCAACGGCCGCATCATCGCCATCGACATTCGCCGACCCCAGGAACGCCGGGAAATCATCCCGGAATCCCCTCACGCCCTCTCCGGCGCCGGCATCGTCGGCAATGTCTTCATCGCCAACTACCTCCAGGACGCCAAAACCCAAGTCAGACTCTTCAACCTGAACGGCCAATTCCTCCGAGAAGTCGCGTTCCCCGGCATCGGCACCGCTTCCGGATTCGGCGGCAAACGAACCGACACCGAAACCTTCTACTCATTCACCAGCATCAACACACCTCCCACTACCTATCACTACGACATCCTGACCGGCAAAAGCCGGCTCATCCGCCGCCCGAAAGTTTCCTTCAATCCCGACGATTACCTCGTCAAACAAGTCTTTTACCGCAGCAAAGACGGCACCCGCATCCCCATGTTCCTCAGCCACCGCAAAGGGCTTCAGCCCAACGCCCCCACCCTCCTCTACGGCTACGGCGGCTTCAACATCCCCCTGCCGCCCCGCTTCTCTATCAGCAACCTTGCCTGGATGGAAATGGGCGGCATTTACGCCCAAGCCAACCTTCGAGGCGGCGGCGAATATGGCAAAGCCTGGCACCAAGCCGGCACCAAACTCAACAAACAAAACGTCTTCGACGACTTCATCGCCGCCGCCGAATGGCTGATTAAAAACCACTACACCCAACCCGGCAAACTCGCCATCAAAGGCCGCAGCAACGGCGGTCTCCTCGTCGGCGCCTGCATGAACCAACGCCCCGACCTCTATGCCGCCTGCCTGCCGGCCGTCGGCGTCATGGACATGCTCCGCTTCCAAAACTTCACTGCTGGGCGCTTCTGGGTGGACGACTACGGCTCCGCCAACAACCCCGACGAATTCAAAGCCCTCCGCGCCTACTCCCCCTACCACAACCTGAAACCCGAAACCGCCTATCCCGCCACCCTCGTCACCACCGCCGACACAGACGACCGCGTTGTTCCCGGCCACAGCTTCAAATATGCCGCCCGTCTGCAAGAATGCCACGCTGGCAACTCGCCCGTGCTCATCCGCATCGAAACCCGCGCCGGCCACGGTGCCGGCAAACCCACTGCAAAAATCATCGAAGAAATCGCCGACCAATGGGCCTTCCTCGTCCAAAACCTGAGCTTCATCCCCCAACTCTGAAACCACAGCCAACACAACCTATCCCCAAGACCCATGCTCCTGGCACACATCAACGAAACGGCAGGCACAATCACCCAAACCGGCGTCGGCCTCGGCGCCGTCATAGCCGTCGTCTGCTCCTGGCAACGCAACCGCTCCATCCTTTGGGCAATCCTCGCCGGCTTCCTCAACTGGCTCTACGTCCTCTACTTCGCCCTCACCCGCCGCAACGACGAAACCAAATAAAACCCGCCCAAAACCACCAGCCTGTCCAAACACCCGGAACCCCTCCGTTGAAGTTGCTCCAGCAAAAACGCGGCGCCCTCAATCCGCCCGAACCTCGTCACCCACTTCCGCAACCCCCTCGACAATGTCCGCCGCAACCGTCCGCCCGCGAAACGGCCCCGTCACCTTGACCCGCGCCACCTTCTGCCCACGGCGGTAGAGAAACATCTGCTGCCCTACCGCAGGCAGCGGATGCAACGGAAAATCCAGCACCACAAAACGCAAAGGCCGATTCACCCTCGCAACCACCCCGTCGCCGCTCGTAATCGGAAAAATCACCGCTTCCCCATCCCGCCCGCCGCCGGCCGTCCCTCCATCCGCCCCCTCTGTCCAAACAGACTCCCGCTCGACCGCCGCCGCTCCCCCATCCGGTCGATGACTCCGGCAAGCACTTGACACCAGCACCCCAATGCCCAGCAAAACAATCCATCGCATCTCGCTATTTTGGAGAGCGAATTTAAAAAACGTCAATCAGCAAGACCACCAGCTCGCTCACAAACCGAAGAGCAGAAACCCGAAAACTTCCTCATTACTCACCCGGAAAACAGCAAGACTTCAATAGATATAAAAACCGTAAGTATACTAATAATATAATTCCTATTACTCTAATGTTAAAAGAAGACATCACCAATCGAGGAAGATTTCTCGGCTTTTGCTTGCCATATAAGGTCAGTTTCCAATAACTTCCGGCAGGTGAGAATTCTTTTTATCGGTGACATTGTGGGCGCTCCGGGACGGCGAGCCGTCCGAGAACTCGTTCCTCTTCTTCGGATTCAGCACGACATCGACTTGGTGATTGCCAACGGTGAGAACGCCGCCGGCGGCGCCGGAATCACACCGGAAACAGCCACCGAGATTTACGAAGCTCAAGTGGACATTATCACCACGGGAGACCACCTTTGGGATCAACGGACGGTTACGCAATTGCTGCAAAAAGAGCCGAGATTTCTGCGCCCGCTGAATTATCCGCCCAATACGCCCGGACAAGGCACGACTTTGTGGCGGCATCCCGGCGGCGCGGCGGTTGCCGTTGTCAATCTCCAAGGCCGCGCTTTCATGCCTGCTCTCGACAACCCCTTCCACGCCATCGACGCCTCCCTGCCGTCTCTTCAAAAATCAACCCCCGTGATCTTCGTTGACATGCACGCCGAAGCCACTTCGGAAAAAATTGCCATGGCTCGTTTTTTGGATGGACGCATCACCGCTCTGGTCGGCACTCATACCCATGTCCAAACTGCCGACGAACAAATCCTCCCCGGCGGCGCCGGCTTTCTCTGCGACGCTGGATTTACCGGCGGACAAGAAAGCATCCTGGGACGCGAAATCGATCCCATCGTCAAACGCTACCTCACCAACCAACCCCAACGTTTCGGCGTAGCCAAGAAGCGAATCGCGCTTCACGGCGTCATCTTTGACGCCGACAAAAACACCGGGAAATGCCGCGCCGTCACCCGGCTTTCGGAGCCATTGCCAGCCGGCCAAGATTAATTCGCAGCAAAACAAATAATGCTAGGCGCCGGCAATCGCAGCTTTTTCAGCTGGTCTTCCAGCAAGAACCCGTTACTCTTCCGTCCGGATAAGCCATGATACGTCAGACTTTTGCCGCCATCGCGCCTCTCTTTCTCGCCAACGTCCTGCAGCCTGCGTCCGCCACGCAACCCCATTGGCCGGGCTGGCTCGGCCCCGACCGCAACGGCTGGGTGCGCGACTTTCGCCCGCCTGTCTCATGGCCAAAGCAATTGAAAAAAGTTTGGCAAAGAGAAGTGGGGACAGGCTACGGCTCTCCGCTCGTCTCCGGCGGATTCGTCTTCCAACACGCTCGCCAAGGCGAAGAAGAAGCACTTTGGTGCCTCGACCTCGAAACCGGCGCCGTCCAGTGGCGCAAAAGCCACCCCGTGCCTTTCAGAATGGGCGGTGGCGGCGAATGGCACGGCAAGGGACCGAAATCCTCTCCGGCATTGACCGGCGGCCGGATTTTCACGATGAGCATCACGGGAGTTCTCTCCGCATATGAAACCGCTTCCGGCAAAAAACTCTGGCGCCGCAACTATGGTCGTCGCTTTCCAAAGCCTCATCCCTACTGGGGCGCTGCAACTTCCCCTCTGGCGGACGGCGAACGCGCTATCGTCCACTTCGGCGGGGATGAGGCAGGCGTCCTGGTCGCTTTGGACGCTGAAACCGGCCGGGAAATCTGGAGCCAAGGCAACGACGGCGCCTCCTACTCTTCGCCACTTGCGGTTGAAATCGAAGGCATTCGCCAAATCATCGAATGGAACCACAACGTCGTTGCCGGCGTGGAATACAAAACCGGCCGCCTTCTCTGGCAATTTCCCTTCCCTCATGTCGGCAACAACCAGAACATGCCCACACCCGCCGTCCACAACGGGCAAGTGCTGGTCGGCGGTGAAAACCGCGGCATCCGCAACATCAAACCCAAACGAAACGGCGACAACTGGACGGCAACCGAACAATGGCATCAAAGAAAAGTGGCGCTCGACACGAGTACTGCAGTCGTGAACGGCAACCGGCTTTACGGCTTCTCCCACTACGGAAGAGGGCGTATCTTCTGCCTCGACATCGACTCCGGCGAAATCCTCTGGCAAGGCCCGGAGCGAACCGGAGAACACATATCCTTTCTGGCCATTCCCGGCCATATCTTGGCCCTGCTCGACTCCGGTGAACTGCAAATCCTCGCCACCACTGGAGACCACTACGAAAAAATCGCCTCATACATCGTGGCCGAAAGCCCCACTTGGGCGCCGCCAGTCCTCCTCCCAAACGGCCTCCTGGTAAAGGACAAAACAACCCTCACCCTCTGGTCGCTGGACAACTCGGCAAACCGCCCCGCCGCGCCTGCCCGCTGAAGCCCGGTTCTCGGCAATCGCAGCGGCCGGCAGCGCTGCTTCGCCGATGCTGTTTGCTTTATAGAACGCAATTGGCCCCGGCAACGGCTCCGGCTTCTTTCAGGGCTTGGGCGAGGTAATCGGCGAGGTGCATCACGCGGATGTGAGCAGCACCGGCCACACACAAACCGGATTGAATTTGGAGGAGGCAACCCGGATTGGTCGTCACCACTACCTCAGCTTGAGTCTGAAAAATGTTGCGCAGTTTCCGCTCTTGCAACCGCCGAGCCACTTCCGGTTTAGTCAAGTTGTATGTGCCGGCGTTGCCGCAGCAGAGATCGCTTTCCGGCAGAGGCGTCCACCGCTCTCCGGCAACAGCTTCGAGCAATTGCCGGGGCGCCGAATGGATGCCTTGCGCGTGCGCCAAATGGCAGGCGTCATGGAAGGTCCCCGCCGTGCCGCCAAACAGCCGCTCCAACCGCCCGCCGAGCGCAAAGGCTGCCGCCAAAGCCAAACGCATAGTCAATATCCGGGAATGGGCGGCAGGATGTCCGCCGGATCAAACGTTGCCTTAAGCCGGCGTTCCAACCGGGAAGGCCGCCGTGCCGTCTCCCTATCGGAATCGGCGATATAAATCACCCCGTTCCCCATTCGCGCCAGCCAAGGCCTCCCCGAAAGCGTTGCCAGCGCTTTCCCGAGTTTGGCAGGCAGGACGGAGCGGCGGTCAATGCCCGCGTGTTTCCAGAACCTTTCATGATAGCGGGATGAAGTCTTTTTGCAATCAAATTGAGCGGCCAGCCGTTCTGCTTGCCAGGCGACTTCAGTGTTGGAGCCGGCAAAGCCGACGATCAAGCGCAACTGTTCTGAGCTTTGCCCCGCCGCATCCAGGTTGTGCCCGTCGAGAACTGTCGGACAAAGCCCCGACGCCAGAACCCGCTGTGCCAACGCTGCGATTTCGGCGCTCGTTCGCGCTTCCACCCGCAGCCAGAGGCTCACTTCCGGAACGGGTGCCAGCTTGAAAGTCGCTTCTACAATGACGCCCAAACTCCCGCGGCTCCCCACGAAGAGGCGAAGCAAATCAAACCCTCCGCCCGCAGCCTGCTTCCGCCGTTGAGAAGACGCACTCAAAGTACGGTTTAAATCTTCAATTGACTTCGGTTGCAGAATCCGGGGCATGGCTCATTGTTCGGAAGGCGCCAGCCGCTGCAATTTCCAAAGCTCCAACAATGATTGCATCTCAGCGGACGCTTTGCCTTTAAATGGTCTTTCCTGTTCAAAACCGCTCCCGCGCTCGGTTACGATGAGCGGATCAAATCCGATCCAGTAGTCCAAAGCGCCCACATTCACCACAAAAACCTTCATCCGCACAAAAGTCTCCGGGTTGACGAAAGAACCGTAACGCAGCGTCACCCATCTGGAGGCCGGCCGGTCGAAACTCAATGAGCGCCGGTCGGAATCGTAAAGCGCATAATCCCGAAGGGTGAAGAAAGCGGTCAACGACTTTCGCAACGCATCCGCTGACGCTCCGGAGACGCCGACCCCACAGCGCGGCATTCCAGACGCAGGCGTTTTCCCCGGGGCGACGCAACCCGAAACCACCAACCAAACAAGAAGCAACCCGTAAACCAACCGCCGCATTTCAAAAGGGATTGTTGATGGAACGAAGATTCCAGGACTCATAAACGCTTTCCGGCAGTTCACGAAGGAATGGCGACGGCTGCAAATGAACAACGCCCTGCCGTCCCTGCGCAAAACGCATTCCGGGAAAACTCAAATACAACTGATCTTTGGCGCGGGTAACCGCCACATAAAACAAACGGCGTTCTTCCTCTTCAGCTTCCGGAATTCCTTGCGAGCGCGAGGAGGGGAAAAATCCTTCGCAGAGCATGATGATGAAGACAGTGCTGAATTCGAGACCTTTGGCTTGATGAATTGTCGTCAACCGGAGCCGATCGTCTCCGTCCGTTTCAGCAGCGCGCTCTTCGGCTTCAAAATTGGTTTCAAGCGCCAGTTGTGCCAGGAAATCTTCCGCGCTCTCAAACCGGTGGGCGTATTGCGCCAGTTGATGCACTTCTTCGAGGCGGGAGCGATAATTCTCAAACTGTACCTGCAAATACTCTTCGTAACCGGCGTCCAAAACCAACTCGATCATTTTGCCGGGCGAGCGCCGCATTGCCGGCGTTTCGATCTGCGCGATAGTGGCGCTCATCTGCGCCCAGGCCGCTTGAGACTTCTTCGGCACAGCAGGAGCGCAATTCGCCAAACATGCTGCAACTGCCGCCCGGCTCGATTCTTCGGCCTGTCCGTCCGTCGGCAATTGAGCTTGGCTGGATAGTTGCTCGCCAAACCGACCCCATAAATTGTCCGCCACCTTGAGGCCGATGCCGGGCAGCATTCTGACCAGGCGTTTGAAGGCCGGCTCATCGCGCGGATTGGCCGCCAATTTCAGATAAGCCGCCGCGTCTTTGATGTGTGCTTGTTCAAAGAAGCGAATCCCGCTCGTGATGGCAAAGGGAATGCGGCACCGAGCCAGCTCCAACTGGACTTCCATTGCGTGGAAGTGGGAGCGGTAGAGAACAGCCATATCGCTCAACGCCGCGCCTTCCTCGCGCAATTCCAAAACTCGCTGGGCGATAAAGGCTGCTTGCTCGTCGGCGTCGCTGCAGAAGACGACCGCTGGTTTCAACCCAGAACCGCGGGCGGGGCGGAGTGTTTTTTTAAACTGACTGCCGTTAGCAGCAATGGCAGCGTTTGCCAATTGCAGAATCTCCGGCGTGCTTCGGTAATTGGTTTCGATCTTGAATAGTTTGGCGGCCGGGTAGCGTTTCGGAAATTCGAGGATGTTGGTGAAATCTGCCCCCCGCCACGAATAGATGCTCTGGGCATCGTCGCCTACCGCCATCACATTCTGATGCCCTTCAGCCAACCTGTCGATTAAGCGGCCTTGCAATTTGTTGGTGTCCTGATATTCGTCCACGAGCAAACAGCGAAATTGCTGCTGATACCGTTGCCGTGTCTCCTCGTCCTTGTCGAATAACTCCAGCCAGCACGCGAGCAAATCGTCAAAATCCATTAAGCCGCCTTCCTTCTTCCGTTGGCGATAGCGCCGGTGGAGGGCTTCGAGTTGCGATGCAAAGTCTTCAAAATGGCCGAACCGCTCCTGAACTATTTTGGTGACGGAAATAATTTGATTGGCGGCTTGAGAGAAAAGGCTCGCCACAACCTTTGGTTTGGGGAAGCGAGACACCTTCAGATCAATCTTTTCTGTCGCCATGCAATCGCTGAGGAGGCGTTGGGCGTCTTCGCGATCCATAATGGTGAAGTCCTTCGAGTATCCAATGGCCGGCGCGTGCCGCCGCAAAATGCGGTTGCCGATGGAATGAAAAGTCCCGCCCCATATGGACAGAAGCTCCTGCCCCAGCAACGAGGCCACACGCCCCATCATTTCCCTGGCGGCTTTGTTGGTGAAAGTCAGCAGCAAGATTTGGCGGGGCGCGACGCCGCGTTCAATGAGATAAGCCACGCGATAGGTGAGCGTCCGCGTCTTTCCCGAACCAGCGCCGGCAATGATCAAAGCCGGGCCGGGCGGACAAGCCGCCGCCGCCCATTGCTGGCAATTTAATTCCTTCTCGTAATCGATCTGAAAATCGACTTCTGCACGGCGGCTGGGTTTAAGCGCATAATCCTTCGGCATGGACGCCCTTTACCAAACCCGATTCCGCTCCAAAACGAAAGCAAAAGGCAACCGCCAAACGAAAAGAAACCGCCGAGCCGATTCGGAAAGTGGAACGCCGGCGAATACCCCGGGAGGGATTCGAACCCACAACCAATTGATTAAGAGTCAACTGCTCTACCGTTGAGCTACCGAGGCAACCGAGCAGTGCATTCTGCCATCCGCCAAAGCCGCTGTCAACTTCCCGCCGGCTCCCAGAGAACATCGCAAACTGGCGCATTGCCCGCGGACAATCGGCTCATTGGCGTTCGACAACGCGATAGAACCGGAAGGACGCTGGAGCAGGCATTTCATCAACGACTGTGACGGGGGTTTTTTCCAGCGTCAATTCCTTGAGAACTGCCCAGTCAACCCAGTTGGTGGAGACTTGCACTGTTACCGAAAGTCCCGGCGTTCCCGCAACGTCGAACTGGAATCGGCCGCCGACAAAATCTGGGCGAGAAAGAATAATCGGCGCCTGGACGGAATCAATCGCACGGCGCATGTCGGCAACCGAATCCCGGAAACGTTGGGCATAGTGGGTGCGGAGATAGACAATCTCCCATAATTGATGAGACGGCGAATAGGTAACGCCGTTGATCGCCACAAAATCCGAGCCGCCCGCTCCAAACCGCGATGGCGGAAAGAACTGGCGAATCGCCAAGTGATCAGAATCATCCACCACCAACTCCAACCCTGTGCTCTCGGCAAACTGAAGCGTCCCGCCCGAAGGCACGCCTCGGGAGTCCTTTTCCAACCCAACCACCACCACCGGCAAGCCGGCGGGATTCCCTCCAAGCTCGCGGTAATACTGATTGATTTTCGACTCAACGACCGTTGAGTTTGCTCGACAGATGCTTCACCAGTAGGAGAAAAAATCCAGAACGACAATCGAGCCTTCCAGATCACTCAACTGAAACGGATCGCCCGTCTTCACATCCACCAGCTTGAAATCATCAGCTGTTCCACCAATTGATTTCTCCTGCGCGTGCGCGGGGAGATGCCCCAACACCAACCCCCCGACTGCCGCCAGAAACGCCAACAGCCGAGTCCATCCACCCAAACTATCTTTTATATTCATGTCGTTTTTTCAGTCTGCATTCCGACCGTCAGAAATTCAAGGACCCAGCCACTTGAAATGCCGCCCAATCCCGGCTTCGATACAAGTCCTCGAAAAACGGCGCGTCACTGTCCGTCTTTTCGTAGCGGGTGAAATAAGGGCCGCTGACAACTTTCACACTGAAGCGGCTGCCGATCCAGCGCACGCCCAACCCCGCTTGCCAACTGTCCAAACCGGGCGGAGCATTGGAAGCCGGCAAGGAATTTTGAATTTCCCCCGTATCGTGATAATAGCGGCCAAACACACTCACCAGCCACGTATCCGTTAAATTATGTTCCAGCGTCGCGCCGCCAAAAAACGCCTCAAACTGCGGATTCTCCGTCGTCCAGCCCCCTTGCACGCGCAGCACCAGTGACTCACCCAAGGCCGCATTCAGAGAGCCTTGCACATTGTAACGTTTCTCCCGCGTCGCCGTATCCGTCATCTGCACTTCGAGCAAGGAGCGCAAGCGCGGGTTCAGGATGTTTTCGCTCGCCAGGCGATAGGCGAACGAATCAATCACACGGCGCCCCAACACCAAGGCCGGCTCCCACTCGGCGCTGGGTGCAATCCAGTCCTTGTAGTAACTGAAGTTCGCCTCCAAATAGCCCGACGCCGGCAAATACTCCCAACGCAACTGCGTCCCCAACCGATACCCTCGCGGTGAGATCTCAGGGTAATCGTCAAAAAACGACAGCGCGCCAATCTGCTGATAATAATCGTGCAGCCACAAGTTTCGGAAATTTTGAAATCCTTTGTAATAGCCCGCCTGGCTTTGCCACTCGACACGATCCAGCAAAGGTCGCGCGAGATTCAATTGCGCCAATGCGCGATTCGCGCTCGAGGAAGCCGGCTTGAAAAACGGGTCTGGAGAGCGAATGTCAATGTCGTAAGCATCACGCGTCAGCCCAAAATCCCATCGGAAGGTCTCATAATCGTGGCCATATCGGACGGCCCACTGAGTGAGCTTAAAATCCCGGGAAAACAGCCCTTCCCCGTTGATATGCAGATTCTGCTCAAAATCCCATTCGAGCGCTGGTGCCTCCGTCCCGATGTCGATCTCCCCGGACACAGCCGCCTCTTCGCCGGCCGCCGCCCCGGCCAGCAATACCGCCAAGCCATTCTGAAACCACGATTTCATCTGCGCCAAACCCCGCCGCTCACTGGCAAGCCGTGCATCCGGCTGCCTGCGCGCCGCCCGACAAAGCCAATCCGGGTTCGATTTGACTCATCACCGGCGATTGATAGGCAAAAACCGGCGAATCCGAAAACACCATGTTCGGCTTCGACACCAAACGCTGCTCCATCACCGGCACGGACTGGCAACCAAAACCGCCCAACACCGCCAAGAACAAAACCAGCACAAAAAGTATCCCGCGCAAACGCATCTTCAAATCACAAGGCACTGCCGATCTTCTGTCAACACCAAAGCGCGCGATAAGGAGTTATTGGCTTTTTGCCTTGTCCAGCATAAAGGTGGGGCAGACATTCTTGTCTGCCCGCAGGCTGAAAACCTGCGCCACCCCCGTTAAGCCTATAAATCCTTATTGTGCCAAAGCGGCCGGAAGCCACCGGCCGGGGCAAACACTCACTGCTCTTTCGGCGGCGGTTCCCAAGTTGCGGGATGCGGCAAGTTGTCATTGTTCCAGCGGCGCCTCGCTTCCGGCATCCGAGCGGCTTGCTCTTCCAGCGGCGCGGCTTCGACATGGCCATCCACGAAAACCGAATTGATCCCCGTCAAATGCCGCGGGGGAAGGTTCGACCGGATGGCGTTCGCCATGTCAACCGTGTTCAGCAGAAAATTGCCTTTGCCAAATCGATTAACCGAAGAATCTCCAATGGCCAGCATATCAACGGGGACGCGGACTTGGGACACTCGCACGGGCGGCGCGTTTGTTTGGCGGGAACCGCCCAGCCCCAGCACATTGGCGCCGCGGGAATGGAAGGTGACCCAAGAGGCCGGCCGTCCGAGCGTGCCGAAACCGTTATAGCCGTAGCTCAAGCCCTTGCCGGTTGCAACAAACATCTCGTCGAACCAACGATGGCCAGACGCGCCGCGAAACGAAGGGCAGCGCAACAAAGAATTCATCTCTAGATATTCGCTAAGCTGCGTGAACCAGACATGGCGAGCCCGTGTGTCTATCGTGTAAGGAAAGTGATCGCCATCGTTTCCGTAAAGCGTCAGCGCGATGCCCAGTTGCCGCAAATTGCTCTTGCAAGTCGCCGAACGCCCCGCCTCTTTCGCCCGACTGAGCGCTGGCAGAAGCAACCCCGCTAGGATGGCGATAATCGCAATGACCACCAGCAGCTCAATGAGCGTGAAGCTGGGCGTCCGGCCGCCGCTCTCTGCTCCCTCCGGGCAGTGGCGATTCACACCGCTACCCTCCTTCGCTTCCGTTGCACGCATCAAAATCTCCGGCAAACTTTCACAAACCATATGCAAGTTCCGGCGGCAGATTCAATGCCATCTTTGGAAACTGTTTAGAGACTGCGGCCTTTGCGTCGTCTCTTTCACGGAACAATCATCCGCAACCGGCGCGGCAGAACTTCAAAAGCACAGGGCAGTTGCCCGACCAAATCGCCTTCCAGTTGAAACCGCGCGGCGCGGTTGCTGTGCAGTTCGAGGCGCCGTCCCCGGAGAATCCGAATCCCTTCTTGTTTGGAAATGGTTTGTGTGAACAAGCCCCAACTCCGCCGCGCCAAATCCGTCCAATGCACCCGCTCGAAAACCACGGCGTGCAACAGGCCGTCGGCAAGGTTGGCGCCCGGAAAAATC
Source organism: uncultured Pedosphaera sp. (assembly GCA_965214825.1). Classification (GTDB taxonomy): domain Bacteria; phylum Verrucomicrobiota; class Verrucomicrobiia; order Limisphaerales; family AAA164-E04; genus UBA2970. The sequence continues at coordinate 2,410,901 of OZ243981.1, read as the reverse complement.
TCGAACTTTCCGCCATAGTAACGGCCGTTGCCGATCAATACCAATTCGCCGGCGAGCGATTCGGAGCCGTTTGAGACCGCCAACTTCACCTGCGTCTCCACGATGGCCTTCAGGCCGGCTTCAACATATGCCAGCGCCCCGAACCGTTTTTTGGATTCCCAATCCACCAGCTCGATTGCCCGCGCGTCCAGGCCGGCACCGCCCAGTTGTCCAAAATAGCGCTTTATTCGGCAGGCCTTTTCCTCGAAAGACGCCAAAGCCAAATCCACTGACCGCTCCTTCCCGAGCCGCAAGACATCCAAAGCCGCATCCAACTCCAGCGGCAGCCCCAGCTCTTTCGCAAACACATTGGCCGTGCCCAAAGGCAGCACGCCCAAGCGAACCCACTCGAAAGCCCGCGGCACCGTTCCCACGCCGTTCAACACCTCGTTGAATGTGCCGTCCCCCCCCACCGCCGCCACAGTATCGTAACCCTGCTCCACCGCTATCCGCGCCGCCCGCCGCGCCGCAGCGGGCGAAGCCGTCTCGCGAAGCTCCAGCTCCAGCCGCAAGTCCTCCAGCCGTTTTCGAAACTCCGCCGCCTTTTTGCCCCCGGCCGTAGGGTTGAACAAAACACACGGCTTCATCAATCAAACCCAAAACCCTCCCGGCTGAAATCGGTGCCTACGGTTTCACAATGAACCCCAAATCCTGCAGCCAAGCAATGAAACTCGCCTTCCATAACGCTGCCGACTCCCCCCGCCCATCGGCAAGGTCGAAACCGTGGCCGCCTTTCCCGAAAATATGCAACTCAGCCGGGACTTTCCTCTCCAGCAGAACGCGGCACAAATCCAGGCACTTGGCCGCCGGAGTAACACGATCCGGCCCGCCGTTGATGAGAAAAACCGGTGGCGGCGAAGACGCACGCGCGGCCGTCTCCTCAAACCCTTCCCACAACCATGGATAAAACAACCCCACAAAGTCCGGCCGCCCCACCTCCCGCAACGCCTCACCCCAATATCTCGCATCATAACCGGCGCTGAACGCCAAATGCCCCCCGGCAGAAAACCCCGCCACGCCGATCTTTTTCGGGTCCAACCCCAACTCCGAAGCCCGGCGGCGCAAGACCGCCACCGATTGCCGGGCGTCCATTACCACCGCCGGCAAATAAACCTCCCAAGCAAACTTTTGCCTGCCGCCTTCTGCTCGCGCATTGGTTCGATATTTCAAAACCAGCGAAGTGACTCCCCGCGCCTCCAGCCACAAACCCAAATCATGTCCCTCCCGATCCAGCCACACATCCACATACCCCCCGCCCGGACAAATCACTAAACCCACGCCATTGGCCAATGCCGCCGGCGCCCGATGGATCGTATAAGTCGGCTCTGACACCCGGCTGAAAACCCGATTCCGTCCCGAAAGCGAACCGGCCGGTGGTGTCTCAGCCCGGCTCGTCTCCCCGTCCAAATAAATAATCGGGTTGTCCTTCAAACCCGCCTCGCCCCACAAAGGACGCTCTTCCGCCGCCGATGCTCCAAGCAACGCGCCGCACGCCAACACTGCCCCGCCAAACAAAAACCCGTCCCGAATCCGCCTCGCTGCATCAATCATACGGAACATTCTTTCCTTTTCCCACCTGCCGTCAAGCCATTCCCTCCCCCGCATTCGCTTAGCAGCAACGGAGACTTGGCAACTTTACCGACACCAAGGGCTATCGCCGGCTTGACTTTTTTCACGCAACCTGCTTAACATCACGCCTTTTACAACGATCAGTTCAGAGTTTCCACGCAAATAAACCGCCACACCGCAACTCACCAATTCCATGAAAACACCCGCAACATCGTATCTGTTTAGCGCTGGCCCTCACCGCCGCTTTGACCTTCTCGGCTTGTCGAAACGACACACAAACTGTCACCGGAACTAAAAAAGACGGCAGCACCTTTAGGCAGATGGTCGATGCGAACATGGAAAAGCTAAATCTCCGCGACAATGACCTGACCTCCTGCACTGTATCCCCCGGCTTGACGAACTTGGTGGAGCTGGACCTCACCGGTAATCTCTACCTGACCTTCCTGACTTTGCCAGAAGACTTAAGGAGCTTGAAGGAGCTGGTTCTCGGGGGCCATGACCTGACCTCCCTGACCTTGCCAGAAGGTTTGGCGAACTTGCAGCGGCTGAATCTCAACAACAATCCTTTGGAGAGTTTGCGTGTGCCGCAAGGCATGGATATTGAAAATCTCGATCTTCAAGGTTTTCCAGAATCAAAAGTTACTTTTTATTGACTCAACGAAAGTGGCACTCGCTGCCAAGCCGGATGCTGGAGATGACACAGAGAAATGGCGAAGGGGACACAGAGACTCGCAAGAGCGGTTCACAAAACCGACTTATTCTCTGCGCAGAGTGCAGGCAAAAAGTCGGTTGTCGGTTCCCACCGCCCCAACCGCTCTTCGAGTGCCTGCACCATCTTGTGACTTTTGCGCTCTTTGCAGCCAAAAACCAGTAACGAATCATTGCGATTTTTTGTTGCTATTCTGTCTGAACGTGGTAAGTTAACTTTAGCTGTAACGAGTAGAGAGCCATGTCAAAAAAAGCAAACCCAACACAATTGAAGCCCGCGGAGACCGTCAAAAACCTTTCCCTTTATCGAGAATTTCAAGCAGAGCGCGAAGAGATTTCGCGGCATAAGTGGTTGGAATCCGAAAAAGCAGGCCGCGACATCGGCTTTGAAAACGCCCTCATTGACTGGATTATGAACCATCGCGCCGGCTGGCGCAAAAGCCGGCAAGAAGGCAAAGTATAAAGTGCGGCCAACCCGCTGGGCCCGGCTTCTCTCCCCGAACCGCCACCTTGACCATTCGGCTCATGCAATGGATTCCTCAAAAAAACTGCTCGTCAATGCCGCAACAACCCACACGGACCTGCACCGCATCGCCCGGAAAATTGCCGAAGATTTGCCCGGACCCGACGGCGTCTTGACTGTGGGCATTTACGGCAAAGGCGTTCGAGTCGCCGCATATCTTAACCGGCTGCTGAGCGCCATCTGGCGCACCGAAATCCTTGGCGGCACATTGGACGTCGGGATGCACCGCGATGACTTGGACCAAAATCCCATCCCCCGACTCCAACCCACTTCGCTCCCCGCCACCATCAAGGACAAGACGGTCATCCTCGTGGATGATGTCATTCATTCCGGCCGCACCATTCGGGCCGCCCTGGATTCGCTCCATGATTTCGGCCGACCTCACCGCGTGCTACTCGTCGCGCTCATCGACCGGGGGCAGCGGCGTCTTCCCATCACGCCGGACTACATCGGCAGAACCGTGGACATCGCTAGCGGCGAGCGGGTGCACGTGACTTCTCTCGAAAATGCAAACGGTTTTGAAGTTCACATCAAAGCCGCATGAACTGGAACCGCCGGCACCTTCTCGACATCCAAAGTCTGCAGGCGGCGGAATTGCAAGCGGTCCTGGACACAGCCGAAACCTTCAAAGGCGTCGGCGAACGGGACATCAAAAAAGTGCCTGCCTTACGAGGCAAGACCGTCATCAATCTTTTCATTGAACCTTCCACCCGGACTCGCATCAGCTTCGAACTGGCCGCCCAACGGCTCTCGGCCGATGTTATCAACTTCTCCACCGAAACCTCCTCCTTCCGAAAAGGAGAAACCCTCAAAGACGCCGCAAAGAACCTCGAAGCCCTCAACGCAGACATCCTCATCATCCGGCACCGCTCCGCCGGAGCGCCACACTTCCTCTCGCGCGTTCTCAACACCTCCGTTGTCAACGCCGGTGACGGCGCCCACGAACACCCCACGCAAGCGCTCCTGGACTTGTTCACCATGCGGGAAAAACTGGGGCGACTCGAAGGCTTGCAGGTAACTATCCTGGGCGACATCCTCTTCAGCCGCGTGGCCCGCTCTCTCATCTGGGCGCTGACGAAAATGAACGCCCAAGTTACCCTCTGCGGGCCGCCCACCTTAGTGCCGCGCCGATTGCAAGCTCTCGGTTGCCGCGTCACCCACAACCTCGCCGAAGCCATCGCCGAAGCCGATATCGTCAACCTCCTCAGAATCCAACACGAACGCCAGCGGCAAACCATGTTCCCCAGCCTCGGAGAATACTCAAAACTGTTCGGCCTTTCCATCGACCGTTTGAACCAGATGAAACCCTCCGCAATCATCATGCACCCCGGACCGATGAACCGCGGCGTGGAAATTGACACCGAAGTCGCCGAGAGCCGGCAATCCGTAATCCTCGATCAAGTTACCAACGGACTCGCCGTGAGAATGGCCGTGCTCTACCTCATCAATGGCGGCCCCGTGCCGCAGAACCCCTCCCGCTAAACCGACCAACGCGCCGCCAAATAACGTTCAGCATCCATCGCCGCCGCACAGCCAAGCCCAGCAGCAGTTACCGCCTGGCGGTAAACATGATCAGAACAATCCCCGGCGACAAACACGCCCTCCGCGCTCGTCTGCGTTCCCTTCCGGGGAACAACATACCCGGCCTCATCCAAATCAATCTGCCCTCGAAACAACTGCGTGTTCGGCTCATGCCCAATCGCCACAAAAACCCCCGCGCAATCCAACGTTTGCTCCTCGTCCGTCTGCAGATTTTGCAACTGCACACCGGTTACCTTGCCGGCCTCGACGCCCAACACATCCACCACAGCTGAATGCCAAACCGGCTGAATCTTCGGATGCGACAAGGCCCGCTCCGCCATAATTTTCGACGCCCTCAACTCGCCGCGCCGATGCACCAGATGCACAACAGAGCCAAAGCGGGTCAGATAAGTCGCTTCCTCACAAGCGCTATCTCCGCCGCCGACGACGATCAAAGGCTGCTCTCGAAACATAGGCAAGGCGCCGTCGCAAGTGGCACAATAGGTTACCCCCTTGTTCTCCAGTTGGGTTTCGCTCTCAAGCCCCAGCCGTCGATGACTGGCTCCGCTGGCCAAAATCAACGCCTGGGTTTCAATGGCTTTGCCGTCCACCGTCAGTTGAATGGGCGATTGGCCAACGGCAACTGCTTCGACAGTGCCAAACTCCACCCGCCCCCCAAAATGCTCTGCCTGCTTTTGCATGCGCTGCATCAACTCGACACCGTCAATCCCCTCTGGAAAACCCGGATAATTCTCCACGATGGAGGTCGTAGTCAGCAAACCTCCCGGCATGGCTCCCGTCAAAACCAGTGGATTCAAATTGGCCCTGGCAGTGTAGATGGCCGCCGTCAACCCCGCGCAACCGGAACCGATGATCACTACTTTTTCCATAAAAAGACGGAGAACTTACGCCACCAAAACCAACTTGGCAAGCCCCGGAGCGAACGCCATTCCGAAAGACGCAACCGGCAAACGCAGCGGCACCGGGAACTCTCAGGTGGACAAGGCCGCATCCCAATCCTTCCAAACCGGTTCGCAGCCCAACCGCCGAATTAAGGCCGCGATTTTCTGCGGAGACCGTTCGTCGGCAATTTCAAATTGCCCTGTCGCTCTGGCCGCGCTTGGAGAGCGAGGGGAATTTGACGTCGCTTTGCCGTTGGATTCGTCCGTGCCGGTTGGCCGCTGGATTTGTCTGCGTTGAGTAACATGCAGCTTGTCGCGCCCGGCTCCGGTGTAGCCGCCCGGCTCGGTATGGCTGCCGGCGCTCACCAGAGTCGCGCCCAGAGGAATCAACCCATCGCGCAGCCAGGCAGGTTCGCGGGTGGACAGAACCAATCCCGTATCCGGGAAAGCAATCCGAAAAGCAGCCAATAGTTGAACCAAAGCCCTGTCTTCAAGCGGCGCCGGCGGCGGAAACTCCCCCGCGCAGGGACGCAGCCGGGGACAAGCAATCGTCAGTTGCGATTTCCAGCACCGTCGCAAAAGATAATCCGCATGAGCGGCAACCGCCAACGCCTCCCGCCGCCAATCGGCCAAACCCAGCAAAGCGCCGATTCCGAGACGCCGAAATCCCGCTGCATAGGCGCGCTCCGGCGCTTTCAACCGCCAATCGAAATCCTTCTTCGGCCCGGCAGTGTGCATCTTCCGATAAACCGCGCGGTCGTAAGTCTCCTGATACACCACCAGTCCCTCGGCGCCGGCGGCAACCATCGAACGATACGCCTCGGTTTCCATCGGCCCCACTTCCAGCGATAGCCCCGGCACTTCAAACCGCAGCGCTTTCAAGCAATCCTCCAGATAACCGCCGGACACAAACTTCGGATGTTCCCCCGCCACCAAAAGCAAATGCCGAAACCCCTGCTCCGCCAACGCCCGCGCCTCTCTCTGCACCTCAGCCACAGAAAGGGTTACTCGTAAAATCGGATTGTCCCGAGAAAATCCGCAATAACGGCAATTGTTGATGCACTCGTTGGACAAATACAAAGGTGCGAACAAACGAATCACCTTGCCGAAACGCTGGCGGGTAATCTGCCGAGATCGCCGGCACATCACCTCCAATCGGGTCGCCGCCGCCGGGGAAATCAACGGCGCAAAGGCGCTCAGTCCTGACGCCTTCGACGCCAGCACACAATCCACCGCTGCCGCCGGAGTCGCCACCGCCGCATTCACCCAACCTTCAAAATCAATCCGCTCGAACTCCTCGAGAAAACTCACACCACCACGCTACCAAAACTCGCGCGATGCGCAAGATTGCCACGAGAACTCCGGCAACATTCATGGCCCGCCAGCCGTTGCCACAATTTTCAAAAAAAACTGTCCGGTTCCCGCCCCCCCTTCCGTGAACTAAAGAAAAGGAACGAATGTCGAACTGATGGAAAAACTTCGACGAGTTCCTAATTCGCCAACAAAAACCTTTTGATTATTCGAAAACGGCTTTAATCTGAAACGCAAAGGCTCTGTTATGAAACTCCGCACCTCTTCGCTCATCGCCCTGACCACCAGCTTGTCCGGCATGATGTTCTTCGCCGGTTGCAAGCACTCCAACCCGCGTCCGAGAACCGCGCGAATCATCACGCCACCGCCGGTGTCCCTCTCCGCGCCTGCCGCCAAACCGATGCCGGCCGAGATGCCGCCCCTGCAAACGCCACCACCAGCGGCACCTGCCCTGTCGGACGAACTGGCAACCGAACATTCACTGAACCCCGCCGCTGCTCAAATCCTCAAGATGTATGAGTCTGGCGTTAGCCTGGAAGTGATGGCCGCTCACATCAACAACTCGCCGCAGCCCTTTCAACTCACCGCCGATCAAATCATCTACTTCCACGACCTAGGCGTTCCCGACGGCGCGATCACCGCCATGATCAAGAACGATCGCGCACTAGGGCATCCCGTCGAAGCGATGCCGCTAGAAGATGCACTGCCGGCGGAAGACACAGCCGCCACCAGCGCAACCGGCGAACCGGCGCCCGCCGTTCCCACGCCAACGGCGTCGCCCGCAGCTGCTGCCGCCCAAACCATCGTGATCGAAGAACGCCCCGCCGTCACCGCCCAAGTCTTTTACAACGCCTTGTCCCCCTACGGCAGCTGGATTCACCTGGACGAATTCGGCTGGGTGTGGCAACCCACAGTCGCCGCCGTCAATGCCCACTGGCGCCCTTACTACGATCGAGGCAATTGGGTTTACACCGATGCCGGTTGGTATTGGCGCTCCGGCTATTCTTGGGGCTGGGCGCCGTTTCACTACGGACGCTGGAACCTCCACGCCGGCTATGGCTGGGTTTGGGTTCCCGGAACGATCTGGGCGCCGTCTTGGGTTTCTTTCCGCTACACAGATGCCTACTGCGGCTGGGCGCCCCTGCCACCTCATGCTCTTTACGCTACGGGCATCGGCTTCACCTACCACGGCTCCCGTGTGAGCATCGGCTTTGGATTCGGCCTCAACCATCACCACTACACCTTCGTTTCCCGGCAGCACTTCGGCAGCCACTACCACCACCGCGATTGCATTGACCGCACGCAAACCCAACAAGTCTTTCACAACTCCACCGTCGTGAACAACTACATCGTCGGCGACAACAACACGATCATCAACAAAGGCATCAACCGCGACCGAATCGTCGGCGGCAACCTCGCCGAAATTAGAAAAGTCGCCCTCCGAGACGTCGCCGCCGCCAATCAAATCGGCCAAAACCCCCACGCAGACAACCGAACCGAAACCATTTCCGTCTATCGCCCCACAATCCTCGATGGAAAAACCGGCCCCACCGAAAAGCAATTGGCACGCCAAGAAACACGCCGCGCAAGGCCCACAACAACCCCCAGCTATCGCAATCGCATTGCAATCCCAAACCGTAACCGCAACCGAATCGCCACACGCCCCAACCGGACGATAACCTCCAAACCCAGCCGCGACCGCAGCGCCTCTGTCCTGCAATCCCGTTCCCAAACAAGCGCCAAACCTTCGGCCAACCTCTCAACCCGGCGATCCGTTCAACCTCCTCTCACACGACCCACAACAACCCCCAGCTACCGAAACCGCATCGCAATCCCAAACCGTAACCGCAACCGAATCGCCACACGCCCCAACCGGACGATAACCTCCAAACCCAGCCGCGACCGCAGCGCCTCTGTCCTGCAATCCCGTTCCCAAACAAGCACCAAACCTTCGGCCAACCTCTCAACCCGGCGATCCGTTCAACCTCCTCTCACACGACCCACAACAACCCCCAGCTACCGAAACCGCATCGCAATCCCAAACCGTAACCGAAATCGAATCGCGACACAGTCTTCGCCAAGAAGAACCATCATTCAGGCGCAGCCTCAACGCCACTCGCCACCCTTGTCCTCCCGCAGCAGCCAACCACCGCAACGCGCTTCCCGTTCACAGAAGATCAACCGCACCTCAAATCGCCCGGCAATATCATCCCGCTCCCGGCCAACCCCTTTGAGAAGCAGCTCGCCAAACGCCGTTCAATCCACGCCGCAGCGGTCAAAAAGCATCCCCTCCAAATAATCCATTGAAAAATTGAAACATGAACGATCCGCTGCGAACTGTTTGGCGGGCAGGGATAGGGATTTTCCTTGCCATTGCCGCCGTTTCTGTCCGCGCCGCTGCCTCCAACCTCGATACCCGTGAAATCATCTATGCCACCGGATTCGAGGCCGAAGAAGGATTCGATCTGAACTTCACAATCCCCGGCCACGACGGATGGCAAGCCAACCTCGCCAACGACAGCGGCAAAAGCAACGGCTTGGTTGACAACGCTTTTGAAGGGCAAGGCCAGCAAGCCTTCATCGGCTACACTCCTCCGAACTCTGAGGAAGCCAGCGTTTTCAGACTCTCCCGGATCACTCCCATCGCCGATTTCCCCCAAGACGCGCCGGTTATCCGTTTCAATATCGACATGGCAATCGCCGATTCCACCAACAACGAACGCGATATTTTTAGCTGGAGCGCCTTCAACACCAACAATGAGTTTCTGTTTTCCCTTCATTTCGACAACGAAACCAAACTCATCTTATACGACTTGAACAATAGCCGGGAGACCGTCTCTACCAAGGCCACCTTCGCCCATGATATACTCTACCACCTCGAAGTAAGCATGGACTTTCACCGCAATCTCTGGTGCGCCACACTGAATGAAACCGTGATCGCCAACGCCCAACCTATTACTGCCCAAGACAACATCGCACTCACCTTCAGCGGCATCGACATCGTATGGCACATCTTCAAACCCAAAAGCCCAGGTGACAACTACATACTCTTCGACAATTACTCGCTCGTCCGTGCCGGCCCGCTGCGCCCGCCTTCCAGAGTGGCCATCCAGGGCATTCTCCCCGACGGTAGATGCGTCCTGCGAGTCTTTGGCGAACCTACCGCTGAATATCAAATCGAAGCCTCTGCAGACTTCCACGTTTGGACGCCGATCAAAATCGGCAGAACTTCAGCAGAAGACGGCGCCTTTGACATCGTTGACGAAGAAGCCCCCCGCTTCCCAAACCGATTCTACCGCGCAACGGCAAAACATTAGGCAAAACAGCACTCCCTCGAACACAGAAAATTCCTCGCGAAAAAGGCTTGCCCATCGGAGCCATCATTGCTACTCTCTGCAGTGCGGGGTGGAGCAGCTCGGTAGCTCGTCAGGCTCATAACCTGAAGGCCGCAGGTTCAAATCCTGCCCCCGCATCCACTCCCCTTTTTCGTGTCCGGCTCCACTGGCATGGCTTCAGGGCAGTTTGATTCGACCGGCATTCAGGTCTCCCCTTTTTCAACGGCTTCGATGGCTTTCAGCAGATACTGACCTCACAAAAATTTGACGAGCGGCTATTCCAGTAGCAAAAGGCGGATGAAGGCCTGTTCTCGGTTGTTGGGGAGTTGAATTGTGAAGTTGACGAAACCATCGTCATTGTCTTGGCTGGACGCGCGGAAGATGATGCCTTCTTCGGGCAACAGCTCCAGCCCTCCCCACCAGTCGGAGACTACGTTTGAGCCCACCTGCAAAACGAACTCACGTCCGGCAGCCAAGAGGAAATTGAAGGAAACCGATTCGGCGGAGGCAGATGGAAACCTGCTCCCAATGATTTCGGAGCGAATGATTCGAGGGGCAGTCAGCGGCTCCGGTATAGCGACGATGCCGCCGAGTGCCTCCCGGATGTATTCGATGAGGACTTGCTGTTCGCCAATCTGTGAGAGCAGATTCAAGCGGTTCGAATTCGACTTTGCAGCGGCAAAAGCGCGGTAGCCATTGCCTCCGGCGATCAGGAATTCATTCGAGGCCAGCGTGAATGTTTGAGAGAGGTCCCCGACGACTCGGAAGTTTTCGACCTTCGCGGCGGACGGCCAGTTTGACCACACGCGAGGGAAGTTCCAAAGTCAAAGCGTCGGCAATCCCCGGACGTCGAGGATCAAATTCGAGATGCACACCGGCTATCTGTGGGAAGGAACCGGATCGGTTGGGAAAATGCGAGAGCGCGTTTTTTCTATCGCCGCCAGCAACTCGTTTCCGCTCAATTCGATGATTTCCAAAGCTTTATCGAAAGCTAACGCCGAATCAATTGAGAACTTGGTGATATTCGGCCCCGAGATCGAGTCGCGAATGCCACCGCTGTTTTTCAGCGCGATGTCCACACTGGTTTCTCCTCCCTCGCGGCGGACATATCGGCGCGCTCCCCAAAGGTAGGAATCGCTGACTAAACGGCCCAGGTTTGTTTCCCGGCTTCGGATAGCGTCTTCCGTGCCGTTTAGCCGCACCGCAGTGGTGCCAACGACGGTGAACAAATCCTGAATCAACGGCGTCTTCGAAAGCGCCTCGAACATGGATTTCGCTTCTTCCGGCACCTGCAAGGTCGGCACCAACAATTCCGCGCTCAATGCCGCAACCGCCCCGGCAGTGCTGGCAATCGGCCCGCTACGTTCATCTACTTGGGCAATCCGGCCTTGATCATCAAAAGTGATTATAAGTCGCCAATACAGCGATAGTTTTGGCCGCTGTTGACGAGGCAAACCGGGTTCCCGTCGGCATCTTCACGCAAGATAGGGTAGTCCACGACAGGACTGTCCTCAGGGCGCAGGAGATTGAACGGGCCTTTGGGCACCGCTTTCGCCATAAAGTCCGTGTTGCCGGCGAAGATGATGATGTCGATGTCCCGCAATTCACTCGCCGGCACAGGATCGCCGCTGAAGTTCAGCGGATGGTTCAAGAGAATAATCCGCGATAAGGAGTTACTGGCTTTTTGCCTTGTCCCCATAAAGGTGGGGCAGACATTCTTGTCTGCCTCTGCCCGCAGGCTGAAAGCCTGCGCCACCCCCGTTAAGCCTATAAATCCTTATTGCGGAATAATCTTATTGATACCTCGCGCCTTCAAAATATCTGCTTGCTCCAGAAATTTGAGGAATTACAGACTTCAGCGACCGATTCGCCTCCGGATGGCGGCCGCCGATAAAGTCAAGTCCGGGCAAGTTCGTTTCCGGGTCAAATGTTACGTCGAAAAGGTCGTCTGGAGCGCGGCCGATTAAACCAATACGCTCCCCGCCGGTCTCGATCCAGGCGCTTTTCGCCACCTTGCCTTTGTTGACCTCGACATTGGCGGCATCTTCTCCAATCTCGATGGCAGGAACTCCTTCTGAAAGTTGGACATTGGAAAAATCCAAATTCACCCCCAGAAAGGGGTATTCGGCAAAGCGCAGCCTGCGGACGAAACCGTCAATCCCGCCGTCAATGCCGCCGTCGAACTCATGGTCGCCGATGCTGGTGGCCATCAACCCCGTTAATGTCGGCCAACCCTCGGCGGCCGCTTGATAAAACGGTCCGGGCAAGGCTTGATCTCCAGCGGTCAAATACAGCGAGGGAATCCCTTCCCGCTCTGCCAGCAGCTTCAAACCACCAAGCACGGCGCTGTAGTCGAGGAGCTTCGGCCCCAAGGTATTCGGATTCTGAAGCGAAGATTCGTGATTCGAAGCATGCAAGACTTACAGTTGAAAACTTTCCTGCGCAATAATCGGTCGCAAGAAAAGCACCCCGACCACACTCGCAAGTAAGACAAAGGTTTGTCTTCTATAGTTTGTTTGTATAAACAATTAGTTTCTGTTCTTAAATAGTAAGTCTACAAGTGTTTTGATCCACCGGTATGTAGAGTCTGCAACGCGCAAATTATTGATGACAACATAAAAATACTAATACCTTCGGCATCCGCTCCCCGCTTTGTTTTCGGCCAAGCCCTGTGCGATTTCCTTGGCAAAATACGAGAGGATCAAATCCGCGCCCGCTCGCTTGATCGCCAGCACCGATTCGTCGCGGGCGCGTTCATAATCCAGCCAACCCATTCGAGCTGCCGCATGGATTTGCGCATACTCTCCGGAAACTTGATACGCCGTCAGAGGCATCGCCGTCGCCTCGCGGAGACGCGCCAAAACATCCAGGTAAGGACCGGCCGGCTTCACCATCAGCACATCCGCCCCCTCCGCCTCGTCCAACAGCGCCTCGCGCAGCGCCTCGCGGGCATTGGCCGGATGCAGTTGATACGTTCCCTTGTCCAGATAAGCCGCTCCCACCGCCTGCCCACTTCCCACCGCTGCGCGGAAAGGTCCGTAGAAAGCCGAATTGAACTTCGCCGAATAAGCGAGAATCGCCGTGTTCGTCCAACCTGCCGTATCCAACGCCCGCCGAATTGCCGCCACCCGGCCATCCATCATGTCCGAAGGCGCCACCCAATCGCCTCCCGCCTGCGCCAACACCGCGGCCATCTCCGACAAAATCTCCACCGTGGCATCGTTATCCACTTCCCCGCCATCGGAAGCCAACACCCCGTCATGCCCGTGATCCGTGTAAGGGTCCAAGGCCACATCGCAAATCACCACCATTGCCGGCGCCGCCTTTTTGATCGCCCGCACCGTCGAAGAAATCAGGCCACTTGGATTCAACGCCTCCCGCCCGCGGGCGTCCTTCACTTCGGACGCAACACAAGGAAACAACGCCACCGCCCGAATCCCCAACGCCGAAAGCCGCAAGCACTCCTCAACTGCCGCATCCGGCGAATGCCGAAAAATGCCCGGCATCGACTCAATCGGCTCCGGCACCGACAAACCCGCCTTCACAAACAGCGGCATCACCAAATCCTCCGCAACCACCCGGCATTCCTGCACCAAATCCCGCACATTCGTCGAACGCCGCATCCGGCGCATCCTCCGAGGCAACTGCCGCCACTGCTTCGTTTCCATCTTGAAAAACCTGAAGCCTAAACCCGGTTGAACCGCCAAGGCAACCCATCGCTGCACGGGGCACGGAAAACGCCCGGCAGCAATGCCTCGCTGCCTGCTCGTCAACTTACCGCCCCCCGGCTCACAGGCTGCCGCTCGGATTAGGCCGTTTCGGAAAAAGGTTGCTTGCGGCGGGACGAGCCGTTATGGATGGCGGCATGATAAGAGCAACACGTTGTTTTCTCGTTCTATTGACGGCGGCTCTATGCGAGCAAAGCGCGGCTCAAATATCGCTGATTGGCAAAGACCGGCAGGAAGATGCCCAATGGAGTTACGCCTCGTTCGCCGATTGGAAAAAGGCTTGCGCCCGGTTGCCGGCAAACCGGACGCTCAACGGCCGCTTTCCCCCTCGAAATGTGCTTCCGTTTCAAACGGCGCAGGAATTCGACCGGGTCTTGGAAGCGGCCTTTAAGCATTTCAAGTCGAGCCGATTGGCGGATGCCGATCTTTGGCTCGGCAAGGGACCGGAATCTGCAGTCTTCTTCGACACTTCGCGGGTTTATTTCGAAAACAACGGATTGCCCTTCAGCCCTTTTGCACAGAAGCAAAGGGCGGCGCCGGGGTCGCAATGGCTGGTTCACGGCGATTTTCACGGCGACATTCATTCTCTGCTCGCCTTCCTCTCGGCGCTCAACGAACAGGGCATTCTGGATGGTTTCCAAATCGCTGCTCCCCAAACCGCCTTCCTCTTTCTCGGCGATTACACAGACCGGGGCGTCTATGGCGTCGAGGTGATCTACACGCTCTTGCGGCTTTTGCTGGCCAACCCGGAAAAGGTGTTCTTGGTTCGAGGCAATCACGAAGACATCTCGTTGACGGCGCGATACGGTTTCTTTGCCGAGCTGGCGGGGAAGTTCGGCCGCCGCTACAACGTGCGCAAACCGATGCGGTTCTATGATTTTCTGCCCGTCGTTTTCTACTTGGGCTGCGGAACCGACTATATCCAATGCAATCACGGCGGCATGGAACCCGGCTATAACCCGGCGCGGCTATTGCAGGAAGAGAAACCAGTCAGCTTTCAACTTCTCGGCGTTTTACGGCAACGCAGTTATACCAGACAGCATCCGGATTTTCTCAACTACCTGGCCCCTGCAGCTCGCGGGCAATTCATCTCCAAACTGCGAGACTTCACTCCCGCCAGTCCAGTCTTCCCGGCAACCTTGGGATTCATGTGGAACGACTTCTCTCTCCTGAGCAGCGAACCGTCCCTCGCCTACAATCCCGACCGAGCTTGGGTTTATGGCCAAAGCGCCACGGCGCATATCCTCGCTCATTCCAGCGCCGGGCCGTATAAACTCCGCGCCGTCATCCGAGCGCACCAACATTCCAGCATCTTAAATCCGATGATGCGCCGCCTCATTGCCGGCAAAGGCCTCCACCGCCATTGGCAGGAAAACGACAACACCGCACTGTTGAACGCCACCCGGCCAACGCTGGAAAGGTTTCTCGAATCCGGCCAACGTCGACAGTTCGCCGAAGGCAGCGTGTTCACCCTCAACGCCGCGCCAGACAGCATTTACGGAGTGGGCTGCAACTACAACTTCGACACCTACGCCATCCTCACGACTGCGGAGACGTTTCCCAACTGGACAATCGAAGTCCGCAACATCCTCCCCAACAGCCGGAATCAGCCTTAATGCCGCCAGAGTCACATCACGCATTGCCCTTCATCCCTTGCCTGCTAAATCCTACTCTCCGACCGAATGTCCCTCGCAGATCTCCGGGTGCTGCTCGAGGTATTCCAGCAACGCTTCTGCGGCTAACTGATGGCCGGCAGCATTCCAGTGCGGGTCATGCTTCCACTCCACCGACCGTGGTTCGATGCCCAGACGAACGAGATAATCGTGTTGGTCGATGACGGGGATATCGCGGGCCACCGCCATCTCGTTTAGCCATTCGAACAGGCGATCTCCATAAAGCTTCATGCGATGCGTTGCCAGGATCACCAGAGATACGCCATCGCGGTCGGCGCGTTGCTTGAAGGCATCCAAGGCGAAGGCCGTGAAGTCCAGCGCAGCCTCTGTTTGGGGTGGTAAACGCGGTTGATAGTACCAAGCGCCCGGTGTAGGTTGCCATCCGTCAAGGGCGTCCTTGTAGTCGGGCCGCTTTCTCAGCTGTTCGGCGTATCCAATCCTCTGCTGATGGAGAGACGCCCGAGACGCCGATACGCGCTCTTTGTTGTCCAGCCACGCAGTTAACAGAGAAATCCGGCTAAGCCCAAGCCGCCGCCAGAGCGACGACGGTGGCGGTGAAGGTTTGACAAGCCCCGCAGGAGGATGAGGCGGGCGCAGCTTGATGGTTCCGTCCGCATCACGCACTGCAGTGACCCACGGAATCCCATCCGGATCCCATCCGGAATGCAACGCGGACAGAAGGGTGTAGTTGTTGGTGAAGTCGTTATCCACAAAGACCAGCACCAGTATCTTCGGACGCAAGTGCCTCGCATACTCGTCATAGAGTGCCAATTGGTTGACTTGGCCGGTACCGGAAACGCCGAAAGCCGACGTGGTGATGTTCATATCCGGCAGATGTCGGGCAGCAAGGACTTCCAAGCGGACTTGGAGCTTCTCGGAGATGGGAACCTCTTTGGCCTCGACGACAGAGTCGCCGATTAGGACAATGTGGCAGCCGGAAGCAGCCTGCTCGGCTTCGATGGGTTCGCGGTCGAGAAAGCCGAGGCTGTTGGATCGAGTTTTGGTCCAGAAATCGAGGCCGTTCGTCCAGCGCACTGTGGTGTTGGTGGGCCGCAGTTCCCCGACGTTGGGAACGAAGCGTGTGGGCATGTCATTCGTGGTGAACGGCACGGTCAGCCGGAAATACGCTTCGAGAACCAAGCAGATGAAGCACAGCCCGGCGAGAAACAGGAACGCTCTCCCGGCAATCAAACGTAGGACGCGAATAAATTCACGGGGGGAGGACTTACTTTTGTATACATCTTGATTCCTTACACTCATGTTGCTTTTTCCAATGGAGGTGTTTTTTTAATTTTCGGGTTTGACGAGGTTGAGGGGAGATTGGAGCGGTTCCGGTGCTGTTATGGCGGCTTCGGCTGTCGCATAGAGTTCGGAGAGTTCGAGCAGGATGGCTTCCAGTTTTTCGTAATAGACGACTTCGTTGAAGGAGGTTTTTTGGTCGCGCAGTTTCAGAAGTTTTAATTCGAGGGTGTCGCGCCGCTCTCGAAGGTCTTTGGGCATGAGCCGCTCGAAGTCGCTGCGGATGAGATGGAATTGGTGGGCGCGTCGGCCGTCGGGCTGGGCTTTGTCCTTGGCTTTTTTGATGATTCCCACACCGCGATACCAGTGGGCTTCGGTGCCGCGTTGATCGCCGTTATCGTCAATCAGCGCGTGTTCGGAGGCTAATCTGCCGTCGAGCGAATAAAATTCTTCGGTGTCGCGGGCGCCCATCAGGAAGGCTTCCAGCAGGGAGACTTGGCCATCTTTGTCGAGGTCGGCTTTGAGGTTGTTGACGGACGCGGCGAGGTAGCCACCAAAGCGCGAGTAGTTGATTTCGTAGCCGCTTTTGGTGGCGGATATAATGACGCGGTTTGTTCCGGAGAGCGCCCAGATGAAGGGGGCACTGGCGGAAAATGCGTTCACGACTACTAGCGGGCGTTGGCAGGGTTGCAGCCATTCGGCCAGTTCTTCGGAGGAGATGTCTCGTTCGCGCAAATTGAATTTCCCTTTCCTGCCGTCGAATGTTCCATGCCCGTTGAGCACGAGCCATAGTTGCCCTTCGGTTTGATGGGCTTCGGTTTCCAACAGGGATTGCAAGCGCTCTTTGTCGAGGAGCTCGTTCAGTTCTCCGCCGCCGATGGAATGCACTTCGGCACCGGCAATTTCTCCCGCTTGCCGCCAATGCGCCGCCCATTGGTCGAACACGGTTGCATATTCGGCGGCGCCGGCATGGCCAGTGACGACAATGAGCGTGGCGCGGTCTTCGGGCGGCGGTTCGGCCTGGAGCACTCCCAAGCCCGCGAAAACCCAAATGACGAAGCGGCATATGTTCATGCAAAACCTCGGGCGCGGCGAAGGCCCCATTCCAGGATGAAGCAGCTGATTGCCAGAGCAAACATCCAGAAGGTATGCCACAGGGGCGATGTCCATTCTTCGGGCACAGGCGCCCGGCGGGAAGGCAAACTTTTCGCGAATGTGTGCAACTCGCCGGCGGCGACCACTTGCCCGCCGGTTTGCCGGGCGATACGTTCCATCAGCTCGCGGTTGGGATGGAGCGAT
This sequence comes from uncultured Pedosphaera sp., assembly GCA_965214825.1. Taxonomy (GTDB): domain Bacteria; phylum Verrucomicrobiota; class Verrucomicrobiia; order Limisphaerales; family AAA164-E04; genus UBA2970. Next base: position 2,393,054 of record OZ243981.1, on the reverse strand, counting down.
CGGAATTCTTCCGCTGCCGGGTCTGAGCTCCAACCGGTTTCGGACTCTCCGGCAGTCAATCCGTTCATGTCGGTGACGGTGACTCCTACGGCATAACCACCGGTTTGTCTTGGGATATAGACGGCTTCGTATAATCCGGGTTCAACGGGCGAAGCCTCCGCCAAAAGCTGCACCAGATTGGTTTGAATGGCCGTCGTGCCCGCCGTTGCATCGCCGTCTTCGCGCGGGTTTTCGAGCGTCAACGACCGGATGTTCAAGCGGACGGTGGCGTTTTCCATCGGCCAGAATTTTTTGTCTTTGATGCGCACTTTAATGGCGACGGCTTGGCTGGCATCTGCCGGCAGGCGTTCGACGGCCATCTCGATGGGTTCTGGGGCGTCGGCAATCAACCAGCGGATTAGTTGGCGCCAAGCCTTCGGCTGTTCGCCTGTGCCGGTTTGGTCCCGCATTTGCCAAAGCCACAGATCGCCAATCATTAGGGCCGCGGTTTTTCCCTTCCCATACCGTTGCACTGCCAGCGCGGGGTATTCTTCGCCAGTGGCCTCGTTCTGAACCGTCATCATTGCGGTCGCGCCGGGTTTCAGTTTTCCGACTTGGCTGAGGATTTTGAAGGCGGTCATAGATTCCAGCCGTTCTTGCTCTTGGGAGGCCGTCGGCCGCAAGCGCACCCAAGGTTCGAGCATGCCTTCGCGGGTGAGTTTCACGCGGACTTCGCCGGTGAGTTCATGGTCTGGGCTTTGGTCCAGATAGACCGGCAGCATGGCGCCGACGGGTGTTCCATCATAGCCGCCGTCGAGGAAGGAGTCCATGCCGCCCAAGGCGAGGAAGCCACCGCCGCGTTCGGAGACGTATTTTTGCATGAGGGACATTTGGTCCATTGTGAAAAAACCCGCTTCCAAATCGTCGATGATGATTGCCGCGTAGGGGTATAATTCTTCCGCCTTTTTGGGAAAGCCGCCGCTGAGTTCGTTCTCATCCCTAACATCCTGCGCTCTGAGCACTGGCTGGTCGTATTGCTCGGTTACATCGTCTTGCTTGTCGAAGCCACGGTAAAGCGGATTGCTGGTCTCGCCCAGCCGTCCCTTGAACTCGAATCGCGGAGCACGTTTGGCAATGCGGATCAATCCCACTAAATGCACCTGATCGTCCTCCATGAGGGCGCGCCGCAAAAACTTGTATTCCCAATTGGGGCGGCCAGCAACATAGAGAATGCGATACGGCCCTCCGCCCCGGTCAACGACCAAGACCCGCTGGTTGTTGGCAAAGGTGGCTTCAGCGGAAGTTTCCTCTCCGGACAAATCGGAATTCCTGCCATTCGCCAGAGCCGCCTGCAGTCGGTAAAAAGAAACGCCGCTCCTTTCCGGGCGAAATTGAAACCGAAAAGACAACGTCGCCGAATCCCCGGCCGCTTCCTGAATCTGCTCCTCGAAACCTCGCTTCTCCCGGCCGACCTCGCTTCCGCCATCCGGCAGTGTTTCTCTCGGTTTCGCCCAGACCGGCATCAAAGTTGCCGACACTTTCCCGCCGGGGAATCCATTGACAGCGACTTCCGCCGAAATCGTTACCGGAGCATCTTCAAAGGCGGTTTCCGTTATCGCCACCTTTTGGATAGAAATGTCGCGCACCGGCTCGTCGGTTCCTATCACCACCGGATACACCGGCGGCAAGCCGGCCAAATCCAACTCGCCGCCGATGGCATCAGTGGCGTTCCCGTCGCTGAACAACAGCACTCCAGCCAAGGCCTGCCCCTCAAACCGCTGCGCCAAAGACCGCAACGCCGAATCCAAACTCGAAGCCCGCCCGTCGAAACGAAGCGCTTCAAAGCCCTTTGTCCCATGTAGCCGAGTGTCGAACAGATAGCGCCGCACCTGAAACTGCGACTCCAGCTCCTCCCGCCACAAAGCCGGCTCGTCCACGAGAAAACGAAGCATCTGCTCCCCCCGGCTCTCGCCAGAGCCCGCGTCCCGAATTTGCATTCCCTGGCTGTTGTCCGCCAAAACCGCCAGATAATTCGCCCCCGGCTTCGCCCGAGTCTGGCTCCACAACGGCTCCAACAAACACAACAGCAATAAACCAAACCCAAGCAACTTGAGAACGAAACAAACCCGCTTGATGCCCCGCGAACCACCCAGACGCCTATACGAAAAGAATAGCAGCACAACCGCCAACGCCAGCCAAACCAAAGCGGGTACCAACCAATCCCGACCGGAAAACACAATGTTCCCAAAAACCATCATTCAAAACCAACCTTCTTCCGCCGCGGCAGATTGAAGCAATTCCGCAAAAAAGCAAATGATTATTTGCCGCCCGCCGCAAACCGCAAATCCCCGGTGCCGAGCTTGGAGCTTGACTCCTACCGCCGGCACCGCAATCTTCCCCCCTCAACAATGTTCCCAAAAACCATCATTCAAAACCAACCTTCTTCCGCCGCGGCAGATTGAAGCAATTCCGCAAAAAAGCAAATGATTATTTGCCGCCCGCCGCAAACCGCAAATCCCCGGTGCCGAGCTTGGAGCTTGACTCCTACCGCCGGCACCGCAATCTTCCCCCCTCAAAAATGAAAGCATTAGTAGCGGGCGGAGCGGGTTACATTGGTTCGATATGTGTGGAAGATTTAGCAGAGCAAGGGCATGAAGTTGCCGTCTTTGACAACCTGAGCAAAGGCCACCGCGCAGCAGTGCATCCAGCCGCAAACTTCATCGAAGGTTGTTTAAGCGATTCCGAACAAGTTCACAAAGCGTTGAAAAGTTTTGAGCCTGAAGTTGTGATTCACTTTGCCGCTTCTGCGATAGTTGGCGAGTCCATGCAAGCGCCTGAAAAATACTTCGGCAACAACATCGCCAACGGTTTGAATCTTTTGAATGCCTGCGTTCGATATAAAGTCCGCAAAATTGTTTTTAGCTCTACATGCGCTGTTTATGGCATCCCCAAACATGTCCCGATAACAGAAGACACCCCGTTGGACCCTGTAAGTCCTTACGGCGAATCGAAATTGATATTCGAGAAAATGTTGCGGTGGTATTATGAAATACATGGCCTGCAATATGTTGCTTTTCGCTACTTCAACGCTTCCGGCGCCACAGACCGCTCCGGCGAACATCACCGCATTGAAACCCATCTCATCCCAAACATTCTCAAAGTTCCGCTAAAACAACAAACTGCATGTAAAATCTTTGGCACAGATCACAATACACCCGACGGCACTTGTATCCGGGATTACATCCATGTCAAAGACCTCGCTGCTGCGCATAGACTCGCGTGCCAGTCCAACATTGAAGGATGTTACAATCTCGGTACTGGCAAGGGCTATTCCGTTCGTGAAGTCATCGCCGCATGTGAAGCCGTAACAAATTCAAAAATTAAAGTTAAAGAATGCGACCGCAGACCCGGCGACCCGCCAATTCTTATCGCAGCAACTTCCCGAATCTTAGATAAAATTGAATGGAAACCAAAATTTATAGAAATTGAGAATATTATAGAAACTGCCTGGAAATGGCATAAAAAACATCCGAGAGGGTATCTTGATTAACACCAAATCGCCTGCAGCAAGCTGAACATTTGTTGAAGAAGTAGTGCCCCTTCTCCTAGCTTTTCCGTCATTGCAATGAGCGAAAATTTTCCGCTGGCAAAGCGGAGTGAATGTTTAGCTCTTCGTCCGGCCGTGCTGTTTGAATTGTCCGGTTGGACGAAACGCACGGTTTCCTGTTCTGGCGCCTCTCGTCCGAGGGCGAGTCAAGTCGCCGAGCGGATTTGTTTTTTCTTTTCCTCCAGATCAGACTGCAAGTTGGCGCGATCAACACCCAACTGCTTTTCCAAGGAAGCGAGTGCTTCTATGTCCCCCTGCTCTGCCGCTTTGGCGATTTGTCCTTTGATGAAAATTTCTTTCTCTGCGATTTTCGCTTGATAGACCGTGTCCAATTCTGCAAGTTCAGCCCGCTGTTTGTCGGTGATCGGGACGCTTGGAGAATCCGCTTGTAGCCGTTCCATCGCCAATTCAAATGCTGATTTCATGCCCGCTGGAATACCAGAAACCAGCAGGAAGGCAAGGCAATAAAACTGAACCGTCCCGGTTGAATGCAGCAGATTCGGAATCTTTGCAAGGGTTGAACGCAACGTTGATTTATGCTATCGACTTGGCAAGATTGTCGCGGTAAGGGTGAGGTGAAGCGTTTGGTAATGAGCAGCGCCTGTGCCGCGAGAGATTACATTTATTCACAGAAACATGTCTGAATCCCCCGCTCCTTCGCCCACGTCTGGTCTGCTGCGAGTTGTGATCCTGTTCCGTTCTTCGGACGAGCGGGAAAAGCAACTCGCCCTCTACCTGGAGCAACAGTTTCTCTCAAAAGGCCATTCGGTCTTTCTGGATCAAGCCACCGCAACGAACATCCAATGGGCTGCGGAAATCGCCGATGCCATCCGCTCGGCCCACGTTGTGATCCCTTTTCTGTCCGAAGCGGCCGCTACTAACGAGATGCTGGCGTTTCAAGTGGAAATCGCTCACGACACTGCCCAAAAGCGTCAAGGCCGCCCCACGCTGATCCCCGTCCGCATCCAATGGCACGGCAATCTCTCCGATCCTGTCGGCGGGATTCTCGACCCCATTGAGCACCTGCTGTGGGAGAGCGAATCTGACAATCCGGCCATTGCCGAAAAATTGCTCGAACGCATCGCTCAGGCCGCGAGCCAAAAGCCCGAACAACGCCCAACAATCGCCAAAGGCCTCCGCCTCGTCTCGCGTCCAGTCCCCAAGCCGCGCCCCATTCGCATCTTTCCCCAATCGAGTTCGCCAGCTAGTCAGCTGCCCTTTGAGCCAATCGGTGGCGCTGTCCCCCTTCATTCGGAATACTACATCAAACGCCATACAGACGGCCAATTCCGGGAAGCCATCCTCCGCTACGACAGCATCATCCTGTTGAAAGGCGCCCGCCAGATTGGAAAAACCTCCCTTTTGGCTCGCGGCCTCCAATTCGCCCGCGAACGCGGTGCCAAAGTCGTCCTCACGGATTTCCAAAAGTTCAATGCCAAAAACCTTGCCGGCATCGACAGCTTCTACCTGAGCCTTGCCGAATCCTTGGCTGACCAGTTAGCGCTCGACACTTGGCCCGCTGACCTTTGGGACGAACGCCGCAGCCCCAACGTCAACTTTGAACGTTTCGTCCGCCGCGAAGCACTGAAACCCCTCAACGCGCCCCTCGTCTGGGGATTGGACGAGGTGGACCGGCTCTTCCCCTGCGATTACGGCAGCGAAGTCTTTGGACTCTTCCGCTCCTGGCACAACGAACGCGCTCTCGACCCGGCCGGGCCTTGGGCGGGGCTGACTCTCGCCATCGCCTACGCCACCGAAGCGCACCTCTTCATCACTGACATGAACCAATCGCCATTCAACGTCGGCACACGCCTCCTCCTCGAAGATTTCTCGGCGCAACAAATCGCCACCCTCAACCAACGCTACGCCAAACCCCTGTCCACCGACGAAGAATGCGAACGTTTCCGCCGGCTGGTCGGCGGCCATCCCTACCTCGTCCGCCGAAGCCTCCACGAACTCGCCTCGCGGAAACAACCGCTCGACGCTTTCATCCGCGAAGCCGACCGAGACGACGGCGTCTTCGGTGACCACCTCCGCCGCATCCTCCTGCTACTGGCAAAAGCCCCGAACCTCGCCGAAATCATGCGCGGCGTCCTCAAAGGAGAAGGCTGCCCCACCCCCGAAAGTTTCTACCGTTTGCGGAGCGCCGGCGTCATCATCGGCAGCTCCCAATCCGACGTCGCGCCGCGCTGCGAACTCTATGCCGCCTTCCTCAAACGCCACCTGCTTTAAGCATAAACGCCCTTCTGCCCATGCCGAACTCCCCGTTTGCCGGCGATAAAAAAGTGGGCGAATCCCTTCTAAGCCGCTGGGAGAAACGCTTCGTCGCCCGCTGGACGCCCCGCCTGCCAAGCCGGATCGAAACCTACCACCTCACTTGGCTCACGCTTCTGTGGAGCTTACTCGCCCTGGCCTTCTTCTGGCTGGCCAAAAGCCAACTCCACTGGCTGTGGGTAGTCTCGGCTCTGATCGTTTTGCAATACCTCACCGATCTTTTTGACGGTGCCCTCGGCCGGCACCGCGGCACTGGACTCATCAAGTGGGGCTTTTATATGGACCACTTCCTCGACTACGTGTTCCAAAGTGCCATTGTGATCGGCTATTATCTCATGGCGCCTCCTGGACTGGCGCATTATTTCTTCGGCCTGCTCCTGCTAACCGGCGGCTACATGGTCAACTCCTTCCTTTGGTTCGCAGCTACCAACCGTTTTGAAATCAGCTACTTCGGCATCGGCCCCACCGAAGTGCGCCTTCTCGTCATCGCCCTGAACGCTTCTATCGTTTTCACCGGCACTTCTTGGTGGACAGTAACCGTTCCTCTTTTCTTTTGGACTTTTCTCATTGGCCTCGCCGGGCTGGTCTATCGAACCCAAAAGCAGTTGTGGCAGATTGACATGCAAGCCAAGCGGGAAAAGCCACCGCCCGAAAGCCGCTGAACCGCCCGCTACAACTGCCCCTTCGTGCTCGGCATCCGGCCGGCAATGCGAGGGTCGCGCTCGCACGCGGCATCCACCGCCTTCGCAAAAGCCTTGAACAAAACTTCCGCGACATGATGCGGCTCTTCCCCGTAAAGCAATTCCAAATGGAGATTGCACCGCGCTTCATTGGCGAAGCCCTGAAAAAACTCCCGCGCCAAGCCAAAGCGAAAACGGCAAGACATATCCTGCGCTCTCTCGGCCTTGGTGATCTTGAACCCCATCGCCCCCATCCCCCGCCACACCAAATAAGGCCGCCCGCCGAAGTCGATCACGCAACGCGCCAAACACTCATCCATCGGCGTATATGCCTCCGCCGTCAACGGGTTTCGCGGGTCAAACCCCGCCCCATAACGCCGAATCCCCTTCTTGTCACCCAAAGCCTCGAAAAACGCCTGCCCCAAAGCAAGACCGCAATCCTCCACTATATGATGCCCATCCACCTCGACATCGCCGCAGCATTGGAGCTTGAAGTCCAACACCGCATGTTTGGCAAACAAGCACAGCATATGATCGAAAAACGGAATTCCCGTCTCGACCTGATAATCCCCTCTCCCATCCACATTCAAAGTCAATTGAATCTTCGTCTCCCCGGTATGCCTCCGAACCTGCGCCCGCCGCTGTTTCATCGCCGGACATTCAACACCGCCCCCGCCAAAAAGAAAACGGCAAAGTCCAACCCGCCTTACCCAGCCAAGAGAAACTGCTTGCCGGCTAAACGCCATTGCGCCACTATCAGCAGCGGCCTTTGCCAACCCAACCCAACCCAACGCAACCACAGCCATTTATATGAAAACGCTTTCGACCGGCATCCTTCTGGCCTGCCTCCTCGGACAATCCGCCACCGCCGAGCCGCCCAACTTCCTCCTCCTCATCGCCGATGATTGCACCTACAACGACTTGCCCCTCTACGGCGGCAAAAATGCCAAAACCCCCCATATCGACCAGCTGGCCAGCCAAGGCCTAGTGTTTCGCCGCGCCTACCTGGCCGAAGCCATCTGCCAGCCCTGCCGGGCAGAGCTTTACAGCGGCCAATATCCCTTGCGCAACGGCTGCGCCTGGAACCACTCCGCCAGCCGACCGCAAACCAAAAGCATCCCACACTTTCTCAAGCCGCTGGGCTACCGCGTCGGCCTCGCCGGCAAAGTTCACGTCCAACCCAAGCCGGCCTTCCCTTTTGAATCCGTTGGCGGCTTCGACCCCAACTGCGTCCGCAACCCCACGCAGGCGCACGACCTCGCCGAAGTGAAAGCCTTCCTCAGCCGCAGTCCCAAAGAGCCGTTCTTCCTGGCCATCGCCCTCGTCGAACCGCACGTGCCTTGGGTCATGGGCGACGCTTCACAATATCCCCCAGACAACATCCAACTCCCGCCGAACATCGCTGACACCCCGAATAGCCGCGACGCCTTCTCCCGTTACCTCGCCGAAATCACCTACATGGACACCCAAATTGGCGACATCCTCGACGCCCTCGACCAAACCGGCCAACGCGAAAACACCCTCGTCCTCTTCACCTCCGAACAAGGCTCACAATTCCCCGGCTGCAAATGGACTAACTGGGACACCGGCGTGCACACAGCACTCATCGCCCGCTGGCCAGGGCAAACTCCCGCTGGCAACCAAACCGCCGCCATCGTCCAATATGCCGACATCCTCCCCACCCTCATCCACGCCGCCGGCGGCAACCCCGGCAAAGAAACCTTCGACGGCTCCAGCTTCCTGCCCGTCCTCCTCGGCAAACAAAACACCCACCGCCAATACGCCTACGGCATCCACAACAACCTCCCCGAAGGCCCCCCCTACCCCATCCGAACCATCACCGACGGCGAATACCGCTACATCCGAAACCTCCTCCCGCAAGAAATCTACATCGAAAAACACCTCATGGGCTGGACAGGCCGCGGCCAACTCAACAGCCCCTACTGGCAAACCTGGATACGCAACGCCTGGGACAACCCCCGCATCTACACCCTCGTCAAACGCTACATGCGCCGCCCCCCCGAACATCTCTACCACACCCGCCAAGACCCCTACGAACTCACCAACCTCGCCGACTCCCCCCGCCACGCCCCCATTCGCGCCAAACTGAGCCGCGAACTCGACCTCTGGATGGCCTCGCAAGGAGACCCCGGAACCCCGCAAGACACCCCCGCCGCCCTGAAAGCCGCCAGAAAAGGCAACCACCTCTTCTTCCCTCCAACGACCTCCCCAGCAACCGACACTCCACAATGAAATCCCGCCAAGACCGGTCAATAGCCGCCATCGGCATCCTTGCTGGAATCATGCTACTGAGCATCCTGTTAGGAAATCACATTCCCCTTCCCGCCCAAACCCTCACCTATGCCCTCGCCCTGCAACTACTTTTCGCCATCCTGATCCAAAACAGCCTGAACCCGGCACTAAACGTCAAACCCTACCGCATCGCCTACGCCGCCGTCTCCACACTCATGGCAGCTATCGTCATCGGAATACTCCTCCTCGACCGACCGCCAAACAATCCAAACACCCGCCTCGCCGGAATGGAACCAGCCACCGCCCTCCTAGTCTTCGGCATCAGCTTAGGCCCCTTCGCCTACATCTTCCTTTGGATCACCGGATTTCATCGAGTCATCCTCTCCAAACACACTACCCGGAACCTCGACGAACAGAAAGAAAAACGCGCCTCCAAAACACCGCAGTAATGGAAGAACGCACCATCATCCTGTCCATCATCGCCGCCTACATGGCCGGCTGCCTCCTCATCGGCGCCTGGGCAGCTCGAAAAACCAAGACCTCAAACGACTTCTTCATCGCCGGCAAACGCATCGGCGCCGTCATCATGGGCTTCGCCACTTTCTCCACCATGATGAGCGGCTTCGGCTTCATCGGTGGGCCGGGGCTTGTCTACAAATCCGGCGTCTCATCCTTCTGGATGTGCTGCCCCGCCTTCCTAGGCTTTGTTCTCACCTCGCTGCTAATCGCCAAACGATTCAAAATCTTCTCCGACCTTTTCGACATCCTCACCCTGCCGGACGCCGTTGCCATTCGCTACCAAAGCGAACTGTGCCGTTTCCTGGCAGCGTTGGTCATTCTGCTAGGCGTCGTCGCCTACCTCGGCACCAACATCCTCGCTTTTGGAACCGTCGCCGCCACCTTCTTCAACATCGACTTCACCTTGGCCGTCGTAAGCGGGATGACCGTAGTCATCCTCTACGCCGTCTTCGGCGGCATCATCGCCGGGCTTTACACCGACCTCGTACAAGGCTGCATCATGGCCTTCGCCTCCGTCGCCTTATTTTGGATCGCCATGACCACCACCGGCGAAGGCAGCTTCAGCAACGGCCCAGCCAACATCACCCAAGCCTTCCACAACGCCGGCCTGCCCGAAGCCGTCGGCCCCTGGGGCATGTCGGGTCCGATGGCCTGCCTCAGCTTCTTCCTCCTTTTCGCCCTCGGCGGTAGCGGCCAACCCCACATCATCACCAAATTCCTCATGCTCAAAAGCGAACGAACCGTCCGCTGGAGCCTGCTCCTCACCGCCCCCCCTTACATCCTCTGCATCCTCCTCTGGATGAGCATCGGCTTCGCCATGAAATACCTCGTCATCACCGGCCAAACCGACCCCCTCCCAGACGCCGACCATGCCACCCCCGTATTCCTCCTTCAACACGCCCCCGCTTGGCTTGCCGGCATCGTCTTCTCCGGCCTGTTCGCCGCCATCATGTCCACAGCAGACGCCTTCCTCAACATCGGCGCCGGCGTCTTCGCCAGAGACCTCCCCCAAGTCTTCCTCCGCCGGCCAGTCCCCAACGAACTCCGCCTCGCCAGAACCGCCACCATCCTCCTCGCCGTTGCCGCAACCGCCTTCGTCCTCTGGGCCAAAAGCCGCGGCGACCTCATCGCCATCCTCGGCACCTTCGGATGGGGACTCTTCGCCGCCGCCTTCGTCCCCGTCGTCTCCATCGGCTTCAACTGGAAACGAGCCACACGGCAAGCCGCCGCCGCCGCCATCATCGTCGGCATCCTCGCCAACATCAGCCTCGACCTCCTCGGCAAATACCCCGACAAAGAAAACCCCCTCTACAAAATCCCCGGCAACGTCAGCATTGGCGCCGTTGCTCTCCTCGCCTCCACCCTAACACTCATCGCCGCCTCCATCCTCGCCAAACCTGCCCTTCTCACCAAAAAACTCCAAACCGCCCTCGACCGCTAACCGCCCATCACCCCAAAAACACCAGTAAGCGGCAAATGAACATTGCAAATTTTTAAAAAAGAGCTTGCAAAAAAAAACGAACGAGCAACATCTCTCCGAATGAACCGCCAACAAGAATCCAATCCGGTCAAAACTGGCCAGAAAAAACTGGCCAGAACGTAAAGTAGCTCAAAGGCTATCTTTTCTTCGCCGCCACAGTCTTTTGTGGCACCGCCATCGCTAAATTGACTTCTGACTTCCATCATCCTGACCTCAGAGGCAATGACCCATTTTTCCGTTTCATCCCCGTGAAACCGCTCCTGGTTTTGGTGGCCTTTTTGGAAATCGGCGTTGCCGCTTACACATTGCGCCGGCTCTTCCAAGGCTCAGCGGCCGCAGCCGTCTCCGCATTGCGGGCGGTGATGTGGCTGTTGGGACTATTCCTGTTTTACCGGGTAGGCTTCGTCTTTGCGCCTTCCGAAGGCGTGAGCTGCAAGTGCTTCGGTGTCGGATCGCTCATCGGGATACAAGACGGTCCCTTAACCGACTTGATCAGCATGTTGTTGCTGGCGGGGATGCTGTTGTGGGGCGGCGCCTTGCTGTGGCTGACGCGCAAGTGGCCGGCAATGGGGACAGCAACCAAGACATCGTGGCAAAGCACGGCGAAAGGCACCAGGCCGGGACCGGTTTCCGTAGTGGCGGCAGGCATTGTCGCCTTGAGCACAAGCAGCCTAGCCGCCCAAGACTTAACCTTCAAACCACTTTACACCGCGCAAGGAATGTACACATACGAGCTCTTTGGAGTAGATGGCAACGGGCCTTGGGAAGATTCACAAATTCTTTTTGAAATATCTACAGACGATCAAGGAAACTGGCAAATTAACGAAAAGTATTATGGTGACCCGAGGAATCCGAGCTTGGAGCCAACATCGTTCATTCACAGCTCATATGATGGTACAAACATTTATTCGACACTTCATGCCACGAGATTTTATGATGGCACTACACTCAGACCTGTGCGTAATGCTTTCACGGGATTTCATCATTATGCGGAGATTCGACGTGGAACCTTTCCCGGTATCAGCGGTTATTCGCAGCTTTTTATTTGGCTCGCTTTCATGAGCGGAGATTATGTGAAGCGGCATCCCGAAGCTCGCATTCCAAATGTTTTTTTATATCCTTATCGTGCACCCCTTTCTTGGGCCTGTGATCTGGATCACGAATGGCATCCGAGGGCACAGAGCCCGTTGTGGCAAACAGGCGTCTTTCGCTTCAACCACTCCTTGCTGTCGAAAGACCTGACTCGTTACCCGGATGTGGAAGAGCCTTGGAATGCCGAAGAGCTGCAGGCATTGCAGTCCAAGATCGATTCTTACTTGAACATCCCGCAGCCAAATGACCTGGTTTTAGGGACTTTTTCGACAGAAGAAATTGTGAATGGAAACGGTTTTTCTTTTCCCAAACGATTCGTGGGAAACGCTTATCGGCTGAACCCTACTAATAGTCAACTGCGTTGGCGTTTTAGGCGAGAAACACTGGTGGTAACGAACTGGGTGGCACACTCCAATGCGCCGGCAATTCCCTTGTTGCCGAAGTTGACGGGGACGAACGTTCATTACAATGATTATCGTTACCGGTTTCGCACTAAGGATAGTCACCTTCGGTATCGATTCTATATCTTGAAAGATCAAGTATGGCCGGTCAGTACCAACGATGCCCGTCTCGCTTGGCGCGAAGGAGAACCTCGGTTTGAGGAACGTGTAACAACAACAAAACGGGATTATCTATACTACATTACTTTTATATTAATCGTTGCTTTTATATTGCTGCCGGTAATGCTAATAATACTAAAATTTTGGAGATTTTCTGCTGTGCGAGTGCCGCAGCGAAATAAAGAAGATAACAACAATTAACCGGAAAGGAGGTGATAAAACAATGGAAAAAAGAGAATGGAAGATAGCGCGAGTAATCTCGTTGACTCTGGCCTTCTTGATCGTTACCTCGAGTGTGACGATCATGGCCGGATTTATTCAGAAGTGTATTCCTACACCTCTGCCCGGGATGTCAACTCCTCGTCCAACCGGCGGTCCTGGCACGATTAATTGCTCAGGACCTTGCCAGTTGGGCCGAAATCCGAGAGGTGTTTGTCAAACTTCATTGAATATCTGGTGTAGTTGGCATCCTGGAACGGGGCCGCTAGTCATTGTGGATGTGTACAATGGGAATTGCACGTGGATTTCGGCAGGTAGTTGTCGGTGCATAGGAGGACCTTGGGTGCCTTCTCCTGTTAGAATAGGAGTCCCTGCCAACTGTACTTGACGGGCAACCAAGGAGTTTCGCTCCGGCCGGTCTTCTTTTGGGATTGGCTGGAGCTTTTCTATCTAGTGATTTATGTGAATGAAAAACTCTTCTACCGCTTCCAATGTGGCAGACGCCAATTCGATCTCCAAGGTGCAAAACCGCTGTTTCTTTTATCTGGATTCTGGAGGGAAGCGGGCATTGCTGTGGATTATAGGGTGCAAGCTGGTGTTTTGGCTGCTGGCTGCGATTTTAGTTGTATCAGACAACAAATATAAAGGACTTCACTTGCAATGTATTTTTCCTTGGCCGAGGGGAGAAGAAATTGTCTGGGCGAGTCGCTTGGCAACATGGGATGCAGGGCATTATTTGGGTATAGCAGCGGTGTGGGCTGCGGAGGATAAGTCGGACTGGGTGGTTTATCCGCGGGGCAAGTATGGCAAGGACGATGCGATTGTATACGCCTACGCGGACAACTCGCCGCGGTGCGCATATTATCCTTTGTGGCCGGCCTTGCTGACGCCGGCGTCCGGATTGTTTGGCGAGAAAGCGACCTTCTTCTGGGGTTTGCTACTGGCAAACGCGCTTTCCGTTCTGGCCTTATGGATTCTCTACGGACACTTCCGGGAGCAATGCGATGGGCGAACGGCCTTGCTGGCTATATTGTTGATGCTGGCAATACCGGGAGCCATCTTCTTCTCGCTGATTTATACCGAGAGTTTGTTTCTGTTTCTGGCAGCTTTAGCCTTGCGAGCCTTATCTTTAAAACGATATAAAGTGTTTGGAATAGTGGCATTTTTGCTGTCGTTGACCAAAGCGATCGGGTTTTTCATTTTGATTGCGGCGGTGGTGTATTGGATGCGGATGGTATTAGCCTCAAAAAACACAGAAGCAAAGACAGGAGGTTTGCCATATAAGAACCTGCGTTTGGTTAAAATTCTTGTAAAGTCTTTGCGAACGGCGAACAGTTGGAGACTTTTGTTGAGTTTACTATTGCCTGCAATCCGTGGGTATGCGTTTTACTTTGCGGTGATGTGGCGGGCGACGGGCAATCCTTTCGAGGGGTTTGAGGCGCAGCAGTATTACGCCAACCGTCCGTCGGTGGCAAAGATATTTGATTGGACCGGCTTTACGAAGGCACTTGTGCGTGTGGAGGATATGTTTCATCCCACAGAGGGCTTGTTAGACCGGGTGTGTTTTGTGTGGTTTGTGTTTGGCATAGTGGTATATGCAGGCGGTTTGATGTCGGGACGACAACGGTCTGTAAGGACCGAGGGTGCAGCGGTAGTTGGTAAAGGTTTCCATTGGGAAGATTTTTGGTGGATGTTGGCAGTTGGGATCATTCCGGCATTGAGCAATCAGCTGTTGTCTTATACCCGTTTTTTGGCAGTGTGTTTTCCTGTATTTTTGGGTGTGGCATATGAGTTGCAGCATGGGGTTCGGAGTCGTTGGATGACGAGGGTGGTGTTGTGGATATCAATTGTATTGCAAGGGATTGCATTGCTGCGTTATTTGCGGTTCGAGTGGGTTGGGTAGAATAGTTTTCGGTGGCTCAACTTTCAGAAGTGAAGGTGGGCGTTAATCGCCAGGTTAAGGGGCGGTTCATGGCGAGCGGCAAGGGCGTCACTGTTCCTTCGGGCGTTTTCAATGGCACTAATGTTTCAGCGTATTTTTCAAGGCGAAAGCGTTGTTTTGAGAATGGGAGTTGATAGAAGGCAGCGCCGTTGGTGCAGAGGAAACGCTCGAATTGCGAACGACCGGATTCGGTGTTGAGCGAAACGCCGCTTTCTTCAAATGCCATTGCATATAATTGCGGGGCGTAACCTCCGGTGAAGCAACCGGCGGCACATCCGCATTCGGCTGTTTTGGTTGTGTGGGGCGCGCTGTCAGTTCCGGCAAAGAATTGACTTTGTTCAGGGGTGGTGACTGCCAAGCGAAGTGCCGCGCGGTCTGCCTCGAATTTTACAATCGGCAAACAGTAGAGTGGATGCCGAAGTCCTTGAACTAAATGTCCGATGGTGTAAAGCAGATGCTGTGGCGTGACAGTGGCTCCTACACGATTGCCTGTCGATTGTACAAAGGCAACAGCTTCTTTGCTGGTGATGTGTTCACATATTATCCGCAAGCGGGGATGGTGTTCGAGAAGCCGGGGCATTTTCTCACGGTAAAAAATCGACTCCGCATGGGTTTCGACGTCCAGATACTTTTCGCCTGAAAGCCCATGTTGTTCGCCGTGGAGGCAGAGAATGGTTTCCGTTTCTTCCAATTGTCGCAGCATATCCCCTCCAATCCATTCGTCCAGGGGTATACTATATTCGGCGTTTGTCGTTCCATGCGGGGGATAGTATTTGCAGGCTTTGAGGAGGCCGCGTTCGGCACCTTCGACAATCATTTCTGGTGTGGTTTTCCGTGTTAGATACAATGGCACGATGAGGGTTTCAAAAGCGTTTCCGCCGGCTGTTCGCAGCATTTGCAAGTATTGTTCGACGGACCAACTCGTCTCCTGCGCTATGCCGAATACTCGGGCAACCGGAGGGATTGTATTGGGCATGGCCACAACGCCCGTGCATCCCATGTCAAGGTGCGCTCGAATGTAGCTGGCCATTGCTGGACCTTGGCGGAAGTGGGCGTGCCAATCGAACCACTTAGGAAGCTCTATAGTCATTTTAGCTGCGTTTGTATAGGCTTGTCTGTCTAATTTGGATTGTAATTCGGATTGGCGGGATTTCGTTTTTTTCAAACGAATAAAGAGACGAGCAGCGCCAGTCCAAATCCGACGACTGAAATCATAGTAGAGACTACCGTCCAGGAGCGCAAGGTTTGGGCTTCGGACATGCGGAGGTAGCGGGAGATCATCCAGAAGCCCGAATCGTTGACATGCGAGAAGCCTGTGGCGCCGGCGGCAATGCAAATAGCCGTTAATGCCAAGTTTGGCTGACTCATTCCTTCCACGAACCCAGCCATCAACCCAGCGGCCGTCAACATAGCTACCGTTGCGGAGCCTTGCGCCACCCGTACCAAGGTCGCGAACAGATAGGCCAAGACCAAGATCGGAATCCCCGAATTGCCGAAGGCTTCTTTCAAGGCATCGTCGATGCCAGTTGCTTCCAACACGCCTTTGAAGACGCCACCGGCGCCTGTGATGAGAATGATGACGCCGGCCGGCCCCAGCGCTTTGGTTGAGATTTCTAGCAGCACTTCCCTTCTGACGCCGCGCCGCGTTCCCAGGAAATACAACGCAATCAACGTCGACAACAGCAGCGCAATCACTGGATGCCCTAGAAAATAAAGCACTTGCATCCAGGGACTTGCCTTCTCCAAAGCCTGCTTCAACGCCGCTTCCCAATCCTCCTTAGTCAAGCCGGTCTTCAACCCGGCCGCCGCCATCTGCTCCACCACTGTGCTCACAAGAATCAGGCCGATGGGCAGCGCCACCAGAAACAGAATCCTCACCACTCCCGGCAAGCTCCTCGAGTTCGTCTCCGCTGCGCTGTCGTCCGGTTCGGGAAGGCGCACATCGATGCCTTTAATGAGCTTCTCCGTCGCCCACGGTCCGCAGAGAACCGCCGTCGGCAATCCGATAATCACGCCGAACAAAATGACCCACCCCAAGTTCACACCCAAAATGTAGCCCACAGCCACCGGCCCCGGCGTCGGCGGCACAAAGGCATGGGTTACCGCCATCCCCGCCACCAGCGGAATACCGAAAGCCAGCAGCGGCTTCTTCGTGTCGCGTGCCAAAGCATACAACAATGGCGCCAACATCACCAAAGCCACATCGAGAAAAACCGGAATCGAAATGATGAATCCCGTCAGCAACATCGCCCATGGCGCCTTCTCTTTGCCGAACATCCGCACCAGCGAAGCCGCCAGCGCCTGCGTCCCGCCGGAATGCTCCAACACCGCGCCGAAAATAGCGCCGAGGCCGATAATCGTTGCCAGAAAACCCAGCGCAGTCCCCATGCTTTCGACAATCTTTTGTGCCACCTGCGTCAACGGCACCGCCTCCGGATTCACAAACTTTGAAGCGGCTGCTACCACAACCGAAACAAGAAGCAACGCCAAAAACGCCTGAAACTTGAACCGCAAAATCAGAACCAGCAACAAAACAATCCCAAAAACCAGCAACGCGATCAACGAACTCACAGGCAGCGCGGCAAAAGGCAAGTGCATGCCGTGTTTAGACCACAAACCACTTGCCCCGTCAACGGCAGAAACCGCAAAAAGCAGTTATGGGCTTTGATGGTTTTGGAGGGCGATTTCGTTCGGGACATATAGATTTGCAGGAGGCACAGGATTGGATTTTTTGTCAAGGCGGGTGCCGGTCAACCGGTCGAGTGCCTGCGCCACACGTGGTTGCGCCACATGTGGTTGCGCCACCCTATTAAGCCCGCAAATGCTTATCGCGCGGTTTTCTGTTGCGGGTTTATCTAGTGGTTTGGCGCTGTTCTGTCCACTGCCTTTTGCAGAAATGTGGGGGCAAAGTGTGGTGCAGGCTTCCAGCCTGCGGGCAGACAAGAAGTTGGTTGTCGGATGTCGGTTTCCCACCGCCGCAACCGCTCTTCGAGTCCCTCTGCCCTACCCACTCTTCGAGTGTCTGCGCCAACCCCCTTAAGCCTGTAACTCCTTATTGCGAAATCAAGCCTTGCGCAGACAGAAATATCTGCGCCATCTTTACTTCGCCGGTTTCAGGCGGAAGAACTCTGCGCCTTTCCGCTCAGGCGGAATCGGCAGCACGCCCTCCCGAGAAAAACGTGCCGGCGACACGGCTTCCCACTCGCCCCTCAAATCAGTCGTGCTTTGCAATATCCCTTCACGCCAAAGAATCTGCACCCCCCCCCCCCCGCCCGCAATCCGCACAATCTCCAAAGGGTTGTTGTTGTCGAGTGACAGGCGCCTGAAGTTCGTCGAGCTGGCTTCCGGCAAGGTCAAGGTGCCTATCGTTGGCTCGCAAAATGTCACCGCCGATTTCGGGAAACCTTGCAGGTTGAGATTCTCAATGTCCATGCCTTCGGGCACACACAAACTCTCCAAAGGATTGCCGTTGAGAACCAGCGAGCGCAAGCTCGTCAGGCCAGCGGGCAAGGCTAGGTTGGTCAGGGAATTGTTGCTGAGGTCTAGGGTTCTCAAGCTCGTCAAGTCGTCGGGCAAGGTCAGGGAGGTCAGTTGGTTGTCGTTGAGATACAGCACCCACAAGTTCGTTAAACCGTGAGGCAAGGTCAAAGAGGTCAGTTGATTGTCGTTGAAATACAGCCCTCTCGACTTGGCCAAGCCCTCCGGCAATATCAGAGAGGGCAAGCGATTGTGATTGAGAAACAGCCACACCAAATTCGTCAAGCCATCGGGCAAAGTCAGGTGGGTCAAGTCATTGTTTCGGAGGTCTACAGACTTCGCGTTTGCATTCACCGCCCGGTTAAAAGCACTGCTGTCGCTTGTCGTTCCGGTGATGAGGAGTGCTCCCTCAGTTATGGACGGCTCTTCAGTTGTGTGTGGTTTTTCGGTTGTCGGAGGTTCTTCGGTTGTGGGCGGCTCTTCAGTTGGCGGGGGCTCTTCGGTTGTCGGAGGTTCTTCGGTTGTGGGCGGCTCTTCAGTTGGCGGGGGCTCTTCGGTGGTGGGCGGCGGCGCAATCGTCTCTCCGTTCGCGGGATCGTAGAAGGTCACTGCTGATTTCGAAAAGCCACGAAGCTCAAGACTTTCAAGGTCCATGCCTTCGGGCGCCCGCACACTCTCCAAAGGATTGCCGAAGAGATACAGCCGTTGCAAGTTCGCCAAACCATCCGGCAAGGTCAGGTTCGTCAGTTGATTATTAAAAAGATACAAGTGCTGCAAGTTCATCAGACCCTCGGGCAAAGTTATAGAAGAGAGTTGATTGTCGAAGAGGTGCAGCCGCTGCAAGTTCTCCAGGCCAGCGGGCACGGTGAGGGAAGAGAGTTGAGTGTCGGAGAGAGACAGAGACTCCGTGCCGGCATCGACCTCCAAACGAAAAGCGTCGTCAGTGCTTTTAGTTCCGGTGAGGGTAATGAATGTCCCAGTCGTGGGCGGAAGATTGGTATTCGTTGTCGGGGGCTCTTCGGTTGTTGGGGGTTCTTCGGTTGTCGGGGGTGGGATATTGGTATTGATTGTCGGCGGGATGTTGGTATTGGTCGTCGGTGGGATGTTGGTATTGGTTGTCGGGGATTCCCCGGTTGTGGGATCGTAAAAGGTCACTGCTGATGTCGAAAAACCTTGAAGATCGAGATTTTCAAGGTTCATGCCCAAAGGCACACGCACACTTTCCAAAGGATTGCCGGAAAGATTCAGCGTTCTCAAGCTCGTCAGGCCAGCGGGCAATGTCAGGTTGGTCAGGGAATTGTTGCTGAGGTCTAGCGTTCTCAAGCTCGTCAAGCCATTGGGCAAGGCCAGATTGGTCAGGGAATTGTTGCTGAGGTCTAGCATTCTCAAGCTGGTCAAGCCATCGGGCAAGGCCAGGTTGGTCAGGGAATTGTTGTTGATGTCTAGCTCTCTCAAGCTCGTCAAGTCGCCGGGCAAGGTCAAGGAGGTCAGTTGGTTGTTGTGGAGTTCCAGATACTGCAAGTTGGTCAAACCATCGGGCAGGGTGAAGGCGGTCAGTTGGTTGGCGTCGAGATACAGCGTCTCCAAGTTGGTCAAGCCGGCAGGCAAGGTTACGGAAGCCAGATCAAAAAAGGAGTGGAGAGCCAGATGTGTCTCGTTGGCGGCGACTTCTTGGCTGAAGGCACTGCCGTTGCTTGTCGTTCCGGTGATGAGGAGAGTTGGGGTCTCTGGTTCTGTCGGCTCTGTGGGCGGCGGCGTAATCGGCTCTCCGGTCGTTGGATCGTAGAAGGTCACTGCTGATTTCGAAAAGCCTTGAAGATCGAGATTTTCAAGGTTCATGCCCAAAGGCACACGCACACTTTCCAAAGGATTGCCGGAAAGATTCAGCGTTCTCAAGCTCG
Source organism: uncultured Pedosphaera sp. (assembly GCA_965214825.1). Taxonomy (GTDB): domain Bacteria; phylum Verrucomicrobiota; class Verrucomicrobiia; order Limisphaerales; family AAA164-E04; genus UBA2970. The sequence continues at coordinate 2,373,071 of OZ243981.1, read as the reverse complement.
TCAGGCCATCGGGCAAGGCCAGATTGGTCAGGGAATTGTTGCTGAGGTCTAGCGTTCTCAAGCTCGTCAAGCCATCGGGCAAGGCCAGATTGGTCAGGGAATTGTTGCTGAGGTCTAGCGTTCTCAAGCTCGTCAAGTCGCCGGGCAAGGTCAGGAAGGTCAGTTGGTTGTTGTGGAGTTCCAGATACCGCAAGTTGGTCAAACCATCGGGCAGGGTGAAGGCGGTCAGTTGGTTGTTGTGGAGTTCCAGATACCGCAAGTTGGTCAAGTCATCGGGCAGAGTCAAGGTGGTTAGGCGGTTGTTGTGGAGAAGCAGCTCCTGCAAGTTGGTCATGCCAACGGGCAAGGTCAAGGTGGTCAGGCGGTTGTAGTTGAGCCACAGCCTCTCCAAGCTGGTCAAGTCATCGGGCAGGGTCAAGGTGGTCAGAGTGTAGGTGTATCTGAGATGCAGCCGCTTCAAGCTGGTCAAGGTATTGGGCAAGGTCAAGGTGGTCAGTCGGCGGTTTTCGTCGAGATACAGCGTCTCCAAGCTGGTCAAGTCATTGGGCAGGGTCAAGGCGGTCAGGCCGTTGAATTCGAGAGACAGATGCTGCAAGCTCGCCAAGCCATCGGGCAGGGTTACGGAAGCCAGATTAAGGTTGTCGAGATACAGAGATGTCGTGCTGGGATCGACTGGCCAGCTGAAGGCACTGCCGTCGGTTTTGGTTCCGGTGATGGTGATGGTTCCCTCAGTTGGCGGGGGCTCTGATTCGATTGTCTCTCCGGTCGTTGGATCGTAGAAGGTCACTTCTGATTTCAGGAAGCCTTGAATAAGGAGAAATTCAATGTCCATGCCCAGAGGCACACGCAAACTCTCCAAAGGATTGTTGAGGAGATTCAGCTCCTGCAAGTTGGTCAAACCATCGGGCAGGGTCAAGGTGGTCAGTTGGTTGTGGTGGAGATTCAGCTCCTGCAAGCTGGGCAAGCCATCGGGTAGGGTCAAGGCGGTCAGTTGGTTGTTGTGGAGACGCAGCTCCCGCAAGCTGGTCAAGCCATCGGGTAGGGTCAGGTTGGTCAGTTGGTTGCGTTGGAGTTCCAGCGTCTCCAAGCTCGCCATGCCGTCGGGCAGAGTCAAGGTGGTCAGGCGGTTGTTTTGGAGAAGCAGCTCCTGCAAGTTGGGCAAGCTGTCGGGCAGGGTCAAAGCGGTCAGGCGGTTGCTGCTGAGCCGCAGCCTCTCCAAGTTGGGCAAGCTATCGGGCAGGGTCAAGGTGGTCAGAGTGTAGGTGTATCCGAGATGCAGCCGCTTCAAGCTGGTCAAGGTATTGGGCAAGGTCAAGGTGGTCAGTCGGCGGTTTTCGTCGAGATACAGCGTCTCCAAGCTGGTCAAGTCATCGGGCAAGGTCAAGGTGGTTAGTTGGTTGTTGTAGAGATCCAGATTCGTCAAGCTGGTCAAGCCATCGGGCAGGGTCAAGGTGGTTAGTTGGTTCCAGTCGAGATACAGCTCCTTCAAGCTGGTCAAGCCATCGGGCAGGGTCAAGGTGGTCAGGCGGTTCTCGTGGAGATTCAGCTTCGTCAAGCTGGTCAAGTCATCGGGCAGGGTCAAGGTGGCCAGGCGGTTGCCTTGGAGATCCAGCCTCTCCAAGTTGGTCAAGTCATCGGGCAAGGTCAGGTTGGTTAGCTGATTGCGTTCGAGATTCAGATTCGTCAAGTTGGTCAAGCCGGCAGGCAAGGTTAGGGAAGCCAGATTAAAGGAGTTGAGAGACAGAGATGTCGTGCTGGCATTGACTTGTCGGCTGAAGGCGCTGCCGTCGCTTTTAGTTCCGGTGACGGTGAGGGTTTGGGCGGCGGCTGGGAGAGTGAGGGCAAGAGCGAGGGCCAGGCCGATTCGATGCGGCGATACTGGCCTGGCTTTGATGGGTTGCGGTTTGGCGGTTTTGTTGGCGGCGGTTGCCGCCAGTTTCGAAAGGATAACGGATAATAGTTTCATAGCTGCAGTGTTTTTCAATTTCATTATGGTGGTGCTTTGCTTAGCACAATTTTCCCCATTGTCGAGCATTTTGCCCGCAATAAACGTTGTAGGCTTGATGAGTTTTTCGGAGTGGTGGCGGAACTCGCCTTGCGCATCAACTTGTCCTGATGGACGAATTGCCGGATTACCCGTCTTCCATCCAAGATTCTTCAATGCAAAGATAGAGGCGATATTCACTATCCCGTGCCCGGCTCTTCCGTTTAGGCGATATGAGGGCAGCAGGAGTACTGGCTGGTGGGCTGGTGGGCTGGTGGGCTGGTGGGCTGGTGGGCTGGTGGGCTGGTGGGCTGGTGGGCTGGTGGGCTGGTGGGCTGGTGGGCTGGTGGGCTGGTGGGCTGGTGGGCTGGTGTTTTTTCATGCTGACAGGTTTGTTTGGCATTTTCAAAGTTTTTTTTGATTTTCGGTTCAATGCGGGGCACAGGCGGCGCAGGCTTACCGCCTGCAGGCAGACACCCTGTCTGCCCCACATTTCTCTCCCGGAAAGGGGAACTTAGCAGCGGATTGGATTTTTTGTCAAGGTACCGCTGATTTTTCTTTTTTGTCAAGGCGGGCGGCGGTCAACGGGTCGAGTGCCTGCGCCATATATGGTTGCGCCACCCTGTTAAGCCCGTAAATATTTATTGCGGCAGAAACGACATCCATCCGCGGCCGCATTTTGATGGCGATTTTTTGCTTTCCTTTCGCTGCCAACGCGGCTAGGTTCCCTCCCATGACAACGAACTCGACAAACCGAAGAACTTTTCTCAAGACCACCGCCGCAGCCGCGGCAAGCGCTCCCCTCTTGCTGCCGTCCGGGATTCTCTCAGCCCAGACCAAACCTAACGACCGCATTCAGGTCGGCTTCATCGGCATGGGGAAGCAAAACCGGGGACTGCTCAACAACTTCATGCGGGACGACTCCGTCCGCGCCATCGCCGTTGCTGAGGTGGACCGCACCCGCCGCTTGGCCGCCAAAGCACAAGTGGACAAAAAATACGGCAACACAGAATGCAAAGCCTACAACGACTTCCGCGAACTGATTGCCCGAAAAGATATTGACGCAGTCTGCATCGCCACCCCTGATCACTGGCACGCTTTTCAAACCATCGCCGCCGCAAATTCCGGCAAGGACGTTTATTGCGAAAAACCCCTCACCCACAACATCCACGAATCCATCGCCGTGATGAAAGCCGTCAAACACAACAACCGAATCCTCCAGACAGGCTCCATGCAACGTTCCTCCCGCGTCTTTCGCGTCGCTTGTGAACTCGTACGCAACGGCGTCATCGGCAACATCACCCGGACAGCCGTGAACTTCGGCCCGCCGGGAATCCCCTGCGACTTGCCAAAAGAAGAAATGGAACCCGGATTGGACTGGGACCTGTGGATTGGTCCTGGCCCCCTCCGCTCCTACAACTCCACCCTCAGCCCCCGCGGCATTCACAACCACTTCCCACACTGGCGAAACTACAAAGAATACGGTGGCGGCATGGTCTGCGACTGGGGCGCCCACCACCTCGACATCATCCAATGGGGACTCGGCAAAGACGAAAGCGGCCCCATCGCCGCCACGCCTCCCGCCGACCACGAGGCAATGAAAGGCGCCCAGCTCATTTACGAAGGCGGCATCGCCACCGTCCACGGGCAAGGCATCGGCGCTCACTTCTTCGGAACCGACGGCGACGTTCAAGTCACACGCGGCCAGTTCGCCATCAGCCGAAAAGGCAAAATCCTCGCCGGCAACCTCAAACAACAAGCCCCCCGCCCAAAACTCAACGACGAATTGGACAAAGTCGAAAAAATGTTCCTGCAAAACGCCAAAATCCGCCTCTACAAAAGCTCCAACCACATCCAAGACTTCCTCGCCTGCATGCGGAGCCGTCAAAAACCCATCACTCACGAGGGCATCGGCGCCCGAACGGCTATCGCCTGCCACCTGATGAACCAAACCTATTACAATCGCCAAGCCGTCCTCTGGAATCCGACGAAACTGAAATTCGTCAAAAACTCCGGCCACCCCTCATGGCTCACACGGGAATACCGCGGCCCTTGGGCCGTCGCCTGAACAATAAAGAAATATGACAGCGAATCTCAAATTTTGCAACCTTTAAGGATGTAAACTTCTTCAGGGATGACTATGGAGGACGACATGACCTTTAGAAGATATTCGATCGGAGAAGGATACAAGTCGAGTAGATTAAAATACCCAAGGCCTTGCTTGTTTGATCACTAGCTTCCCGGATTCCGTGATCTTATATTCGATTTCCATAGCAAAACGGTCCTCTTTGCCGCGATTATACAATCGAGCAAAGCGACTGTGTATCCGCGCCAGGTGATGCCGCAGCTCATTCAGATGGGTGCGTTCAATCAAGGTTTCGCCGGCGGGCACCCGATTGGAACTGCGGACAACTTTTTGTCCGTCATCTTCCCGCCAACCCAACAGAATCTCTTCTGGAGCGGAAAGCTTATTTGGATTCGTCACCAAATCTTCGCCGATTTGTGTGTTGAGATAGTAGTTTCCCAGTGTTTTGTAAAGAATGTCATCTGTGACCGCGACACCATTGGCTTTTTCTCTTTTGAAGTTTAGATGAAGCAAAACGCCCATAGCGGCTAATGTATGATCGATTCGGTAGAACTCCCGCTCATCAAACGCGCGAAAGTTCCAGAGGCTGGCAAACACCTGTTGGATTGATTTGGACAGATGCCCTTCATCAGGGTTGTGGGTGAAGGAATCGTAAAGCCCTGCGCCGCTGAATCCCGGCAAGTCTTCATTATTAGTGCTCGAACGGCAGCGAATGGAAGTGCCTTTAGGAAAAGAACGCTGCACAGCGCCCAAGGCTTCTGTCATCCAGTTCGGCATGTTACCTTTTTTGATTTTGTCCCGAAGTTTTCGCAGTTCTGTTTGTAGGATCTCACGGTTGTTCTGGGATTCCGAATCATTTAAGATCGCATCGACGGCAGCACCCAATCCGTTGTGTTTCATAAACTCAACATAGTAGTAAAACGGAACGCCGAAACCATTGGGGACAGTACCGGAAGGCAGGTCGAAATGATGCATCTCCGCGACATTTGCTGTCTTGACACCAAAGCTGGAAGCGTCTTTGAATCGAATATTTCTCAAAGGCTCGATCTCGGTTTTTGAAAGATCTCTTGCCGGCTTTTGCAGTTTCGCCGGTCGTAGCTTGGCGAAATGTTGATCCGCTTCAGCCTTTGTCGCCTTACGGAGGTCGTAGCCTTCTGAAGTCACTTTATAGTAAACCAGTTCACCCACAAGCGTCTGGATTTTCTCATTCTGCAATGCGTCGCCGATAAAGGCATTGGGTATTTTATCCTGAACCGCCCGCAGATTGACATGCGACAGCGGCGTTTGTCTGACTTCGGAAATCACGCCGGCAACCCGCGGCATTTCGTTGGGAAGCGTCCGGCAAATCAAAATGTCGCGGGGAGAAGGACGAATTTCGTTGTCCATCACTTGCAGCCGCCCGAATGATTCCGCTGCATTGAGAGACAAGAAGACATTGTTTTGATAGAGAAACTCATCAAGATGAACCACCACATCGGAGGCTTCATATAGATATTTTTCATCTTCATACCGCTCTAGATTTCCACTCAAGGGATGAAAGGCCACTTTGCCCTTGAGGATGGGCATGAACGTCACTAAATCGTCACGGAAAGTTTGAATTTCCTCAAAACAATAGTCATCATTCGGTTGAAAGTCAAAAATGTATAAACCGGTCTCCCCGTTTGGAGCAGCCGTCAGAGGCAGATAAGTTAATGCACCGCGCACGGCTCTCATATTGATTCCTACCCTTCTCATATAACGCGGATGCGCCCGATAATTTTCCGTGTTCATAAAATAGATTTTGACATCGGGCGTTCCCGGATTTTCGATGATAAATTTGACGAATTCCAAATCGGCCAGATAGCTATCGCGCCCGACTTCGGAACCTTGATATGAGAGCTTTTCGAAAGTCGCATGGTCCGGGATTCTGGCCATCCCCATATTGAAATTGAGATCTTCCGGTTCGATGCGCTCTCCCGCTGGAACCTCCCTGAAGCCGCCGCCGGGCTGCCCTTGTAGTGGGTTAATGAAGATTGAAAGAAAGACGGTGAGAGCAAGTGGAAAGAATAAGCGATTCATTAGTTGCAGTTTTTATATTTTGCTGAGCTGATTAGAACAGACGCGCCCGGCTGCCGATTGGTTACAATTTTCGGCTTTTTTTGAATGAAAGCTCAACCAATGTTTCCAGAGAACGGCTAGTTTCGAGCAGCCCCGCGGCGAACAAAGGTGGGCACATCCAAATCTTCTCCATGGTAAATGGTGGGCGCGCTCTTTTCAAACCGCCCGCGGGAGACGGCGTCCAGTTTGAGCATTCCTTGCTTGAACTGGCGTTTTAGAAGCCGCCGTTGCTTGCCAGAGGCCGACGACTGGGCCATGAAGCGATTGATTTTCTGGTCATCAGATTTAGGCGGTGGCGCAACACATATCGAGGTTGGTTTGGACATTTCCGCGGGTTGCTCGAAGAAGGCGGTTTCAATTGCCGAACCTTCGATCGGCACGGGGAGAACGGCATCGTCGCCTTGCGGCGCTTCAATCTTCAGTGAGACGGAGCGGCTCTTTCGATGCCAGGAAGCAATTAAGGTCAGATTAATTTTTTCTTCCAGGGATGAATCTGTCGAGGCGCCGACAATCACTTTTGCGCCGCCGGCTTGGAGCCGCAATTGCTCGCCGATCCAATTGACTTCGTCAATCGACAGGCTGTTCCCTCCGGCAATGTTGACTAGTAGAGCGTCGGCGTCTTCAAATCTATCTGCGCCAGTCAACAGCGGATGCGCCAGCAAGTTTTGCACGGCTTGCCGCGATCGGTGTTTGCCCTTGGCTTCGGCAACCGCAAAGGAACTTTTGGCGTGTTTGCTTCGCACGACTGAGCGCAAGTCTTGAAAGCTGACATTGATGAGGCCGGGTTTTTCGATCATTTGCCAGACGCCCCGCACGCCCTTTATGAAGGCGCGGTTGATGATCCCAAGGATTTCCGGTATTGGGGTCTGCCCGTTGACGATGCCAAGAAAGGCTTGGTTGGGCAGTGAGATCACCGCGTCCGAAGTGACTAGTAGTTGGTTGAATCCCAGGTCTGCCTGCCGGCGGCATTGCGGCCCTTCAAAATCGAAGGGCAGGGAGACGAAGGAGAGCACGAGCGAGCCTGCATCGCTTGCTTGCCGGGCCATGACCGGCAAAGCGCCGCTTGCGGTTCCCCCGCCGAGGCCGCCGAGAAAGATCACCAAATCGGTTTTGTCAAAGCACTTTGCCAATTGCTCCCGGTCCGCCTCCGCGCTTGCTCGCCCTGATTCGGGGTCGCCTCCGGCGCTCAACCCCCGCAGCAGGCTTTGGCCCAACTGAATCTTCTTGGCGTTCGTCACCCCCCGTAATCCATGCAAATCGCTGTTGAAGGCAAGGCAATCAACGCCCGGCAACGGCTCGCATGCCAGTAAATCCGCGGCGCGGCAGCCGGCATCGCCGACGCCAATCACTTTGGTCGAAATGCGCGTCTCCAGAGCCGGTGTGTTCAACGGCTCGCCCGCCAACAAATCCGCGGCGCGGCAGCTGGCATTGCGGATTCCAACGGCCTTGGTCGAAACGTGTGCTGCCAAGGCCGGGTTGTTTGAGTAGTCTTCCATATGTCAATCCTTGTGCAATCTGATGGACAGGTTCAAGAGATTCTGAGCAATTGTTTGATGGCTTGGCCCAACTTGGGCGTGTTTGCTTTTCGATCCCGCTGTTTGAGCAGCTCAAAAATGCCGAACTTCGCCAATCCAATCCCCGCCGCGAATTCCGGCTGTTTCAAAATACCTGCAGGACCGCTGATATTCCTGGCAACGCCCGCCGATGCCGGTGCGCCGAAGACATGCTCGGTCAACTGCAAAATGTCGGGAATCTTTGCGCCGCCGCCGGTAATGACAACGCCAGAGCGAACCATATCCAGACAGCCAGCTTCCTCCAGTTCAGACTCGACCAGTTCGAGAGACTCCGAGATTCGCAGGAACATAATGCGCCGGAAATGTTCCCTATTGATGGTTTTATCCGGTTGGCCGATGCGGTCGGCAACTGTGATCGTTTGGTTCGGCAAATTCTCGCCGCTCAACGCCGAGCCGTGGTGGATTTTCAGTTGCTCGGCGCGTCCCAATGGAATCTTGAAACCGAAAGCTAAGTCGTTGGAGATGTGATCGCCGCCCACCGGCAAAACCCCGGTATGCCTCACCAAGCCGTTGCAGCAGACGGCGTATTCAATTGTGCCGGCGCCAAAGTCCAGCACAAGCGTCCCCATCTCTTTCTGTTGCGAAGTCAACACTGCCAACACACAGGCCAATCCCGAAAAGACAATCTCTTCGACTTCGACTCGGAGGTTTTTGACCGCTCGAATTGAGTTTTGCAGCCGGTTGGTTTTGCCTTGGATGACGTGCAAGTCCACTTCGATTTTGGCGCCGAGTAGCCCAATCGGGTTCGGTATCCCGGATTGCCCGTCGACGGAAAAATGCTGCCGAATCACGTGAATGACGTTATGGTCGCTGGGAAGATTAACCGCCTTGGCATTGGCGACGACTTCGCGGACATCGTCCTTTGTGATATCGCGATCTGCCGACACGATGGGGTGGGCGCCCCGGTTCATAAAGCTCCGCAAATGCCCGCCCGAAACGCCGAGATAAACACTGCGGATTTCCCTGTCCGCCATTTGCTCTGCCTCGGACAAGGCTTGGCGGATGTCTTCCGTCGTCGCATCCGCGTCCACAATCTCGCCCTTCCGCACACCGCGCGACTTGGCTTGGCCGATTCCGATGATCCGAGGCATGATGCCTGCATCCGGCGAGCCGGCGGCTTCGGCGACGATCGCTATCACTTGCGAGGTGCCAATGTCTAACCCAGTTACGACGTTCTTGCCGGCAAAAATCATGTCTCCGTCCTCCCCGCCAGTTGCGGTTGCGTTTCTGCCGGCGGCGAGCCGCGAGTGCTTCGCTGCACCCATCGGAAGGGATGGTTGTTTTTCACCGAAAGGTCCAGGCTGACCAGCCGCATGTTTTCCTGTTTCGCCCTGTCCAACATAATTTTCCACCTTCGGAACTGAGTAGCCAGCGCTTCTCGTCCCAGGGTTACTTCCTGTTGATCAGAAGTTCGGACAACCAGCACCCGGCGTTTGGAAACATCGATCGAGCGGATTTTGACACGCTCTGCCAAGCGGGAACCGTTAAAGGCGATGAGCGTTTGAATCGCTGAATTTACCTGCCGCGACTGCGCCGTTTCCCCCGGTATCAACTGCAACCTGTTGATCCCTGTCAATTCGGGGAGCTGCTGCCAAAAGCTCTCTCGCTCCAACGCCCCGCTCCCGCTAGACTTGGGCGAAAGGACAAAACCAAACGCGTCGATCATGTAAGGTCTGATGGCCATCCGCCCGCCTTGCTCGCCGGGGCTCAAGATATAGGCCTTGAAAACAGGCCGCCGCTCCCAAAGCCGCACTCGCAATTGATCGGGGATGATTCGCTCGACGGCCGCTGCCCGCACCATCGACACCATCTCCAGATTCCGCTTGATTTGCGCCAAATCCAAAGCCAGCACATTGTCTCCCTGCTTCACGCCAGACCAACGCAGCGCTTGCTCCCGCGTCAAACGGCCATCAGTTCGCAACTCAAAACGGCGCAAAGCGAAGGCATCGTTCTTCAAGAGAAATGCATCAACCGCCGTCCGAATCCCCATCCAACCCAGCACACCCAGACCGGCAACCACCACAGCCAACCGCCCCGCCATGCCGAGCCGGCGATGCCAACCCCGCCGCCGCGCCTTGATGTCCAGATGCCGCCCCGTCACCGATTTGTTCCCGAACTTCAATATCTTTTCGCCAAACCACATACCTCAACGCTCCATCAACTCCGCTCCTTGCCTCTCCAACGCCAACACAACTAGATGATGGCACAACTCCTCAAACGAAAGCCCACCGGCAGCAGCCGACTTGGGCAACAAACTGGTCGCCGTCATGCCCGGAATCGTATTCACCTCCAAAACAAACAATTCCCGGCCGCGCACAATCATGTCCACCCGGGCGCACGTGCCGCCGCCAATCGCCGCAAAAGCCCCCTCGGCCGCCTCGCGGATGGCCCGCTCCAACCCCACGTCAAAAGGCGCGGGACAGATATACTCCGTCGCGCCCTGCGTGTATTTGTTGCGGTAATCGTAATAACCGCTCTTGGGACAAATTTCCACAATCGGCAAAAGCCGGCGGCCGACAATGCTGACCGTGATCTCCCGGCCTTCGATAAATTCCTCAGCCAAAGCAGGGCCAAAAGCCGCCACGCGGGCCACAGCTGCCGCCCACTGCTCTTTTGATTCGAGAATTTCAACGCCCACGCTTGAACCCTGACAGGCAGGCTTCAGCACCAAAGGCAAGTTCAAAGCATCGGGAAAATCCCGGTTCGTTTCATCGCAAACGCCGAACCGAGGCGTTGGGATGCCCTGGGCTTGAAAGGCGTGTTTCGTCCTCACCTTGTCGAAAGCGCAAGCGCTCGCCTCCGCGCCGCAGCCGGTGTAAGGAATACCCAAATCATCCAACTCTCGTTGAATGGTTCCGTCCTCGCCGTAAGTCCCGTGCAAAGCCAAAAAGACCACCTCCGTCATCTCCGGCAAACGCCACGCTCCGGGCCGGGGATCCACTTCTGTCACCCGATACCCTCTGGAAGCCAAGGCCGCCACTACTGCCCGCCCCGAAGCCAGCGACACCGCCTGCTCCGCAGACGGGCCGCCAGCCATCACCGCAATGTTCCGCCACTCGTTCATCCGCCGACAATCTGCACTTCGGTTTTCAATTCGATTCCGCGCGACTGGCGCACCCGACTCTTGAGCAAATCGATCAACTTGAGGACATCCTCGGCGGTCGCGCTGCCATCATTCACGATGAAATTCCCGTGAACATCGGAGACGGAAGCGCCGCCCACCCGCGCGCCCTTCAACCCCAACTCATCAATCAACTGCCCGGCCGGAATTGAGGCTGGGTTCTTGAAAATACATCCCGCGCTGGCCGCTGCCGGTTGCGATTCCCAACGTTTAGCGCTGAAACGTCTCATCCTCTCGCCGACATCCGCCTCGCTGGAGGGTTGTCCGTGGAGGACAGCTTCGACCGCCAGATGATTCTCAAACAAGGGACAACGGCGATACTCAACATGCAGCTCAGCCGTTGTGCGTTCATGGAACCGGCCGCCGTAGTCGAGAAAACGAACCCGCTCCACCACATCAAACATCCACGCGCCCATCGCCCCCGCATTCATCCGCAACGCCCCTCCCAAAGTTCCGGGAATCCCTTCCAAAAACTCCAAACCCGCCAGGCCTCCCCGCCGCGCCGCAGCGGCAATCTCCTTCAACCGAACTCCCGCCCCGCAAACCATCCGCTCGCTCTCAATCTCCAACCTGGAAAAAGCAGGCCGCGCCAGGGAGAGAACCAAACCGTGAATCCCGCTGTCGCGAATGAGTAGATTAGACCCCCGCCCCAACACAAACACCGGAACGCCATGCTCGCCCGCCCGCTGCAGCACCAAAGCCAAATCTGCCAACGACTCCGGCTCCACAAAAACATCCGCCGGGCCGCCCACCCGGAGCGTCGTCCGCCGCGCTAACGGCTCCTTCAGCCGAAGCACACTGCCCACGCTCAAATCCTTCTTCAACCCGTTGACAAACGCCGAAGACACCTCTGCGCGGCTCAACCGCAGCGCCGCCACTAAGCGATGAGCCGCCAGGGTAATCTCCCCCGCGCCCATAAACAAGACAATGTCCCCTGCCTTCAAATCGCGATGTACCCGCTGCCAAAGGCGCTCCAGCGAAGGCTCATATTCAGACTGCCGCCCGCTCTCCCACATCGCTTCCCCCAACGCCGCGCCCGACACTCCCGGAATCGGTCTCTCATATGCCGAATAAACCTCCGTCAACCAAACCCGGTCCGCGTCATCAAAACACTCGGCAAACTGCTTCATCAGCCGTTCCGTCCGGGTGTAACGATGCGGTTGAAACACGGCGATCAACCGCTTGGGCACCCGCCGCCTGACTGCCTGGATAGTCTCCCGAATCTCCGTCGGATGATGGGCGTAATCGTCAATCACACAAAACCGCGAATCGGCAAAAAGCACATCCTGCCGCCGTCGAACCCCCTTGAACCGGGCCACGGCACTGGCAATCTCCTTGGCGCCAAAACCCTGCCGCAGCAACCAGACAATCACTGCCGCCGCATCCGAAACATTCGCCCGCCCCGCAAGCTGCAAAGTGAACCCGCCAATCAAACGCCCTCGAAACCAAAGCCCGAAACGCTCAATCGCCGGCTGCGCATAATCAAACGGCTCAAGCTCAATACGATAATCCGCCAACGGATGATACCCATATGAAACCGCCCCGGAACGATTCGAAAACATCTCGACCAAATCACCATCATCTGCGCAAAACACACTGCCGCCGTGCGTGCGGTCAGCCAACAACTCAAACTCCGAGCGAACGCGATCCACGCTGACAAAGTAATCCAAATGCTCATCGTCGATATTGAGCAGGATCAACTCCGTTGGAATAAAATCCCGCAACCCGCCGTCACTCTCATCAATCTCGGCCACAAACCACGGCCGTTCCTCCGACGAGCCTTCGCCAGCAGAATACCCGCCCACATCCGCAGCCGGCGCCGGCAATTGCGGCACCTCCCCGCCCACCGAACAACCCGCAGGCACGCCCAGCTCCCGCAACACAAAGGACAACAGCCCCGCAGTCGTCGTCTTGCCGTGCATCCCCGCAACGCACACCGACCGTTGAGCCGCGAGAACGGCTGCCAAAAACGTGGCGCGGCGAATCGTGGGAATCCCCAAACGCCGAGCGGCCCTCAGTTCGGGATTCTCCCGTGGAATGGCAGAAGAATAGATCACCAACTCCGGCCGCTTTTCCAGCAAATGGTCAGCATCATGCCCTTGGCGAATCGCAGCACCCCGCTCCGCCAGCGACCGCGAAAATTCATTCCACACCAAATCAGAGCCGGACACTGCAAAACCGCGGTCAATCAGCAGATGTCCTAAACAAGCCATCCCGCAGCCTGAAATCCCGATGAGGCAAACGGGCGTGCCGCGTTTCGAATGAAAATACCAATCTTGAATCTCCGCCGGTTTCATACCTTTTCCTGCAACGTTGCCGACCGTTTCCAAGAAACTCCCGAACGCTCGGCGGCATAACTTTCCTCCTCTCCCGCGGCCAAATCACCGCCAAACGCCCGCCCCTCGCGCTCTCCCGCCGGCATCAAGTCGTCCACAATCCTGGCGGCGGAACCCTCAGAATCCCAACCCCGCAGCGCCTCTTTCATATGTCGCCGCGTTTCCATGTCATAAAGCAGACGGCTCAAAATCCGCACCGCAGCCGACGGTTTCAAATCGCGTTGATCCAGCCATTCCGCAGCTCCATCCTCCGCAAAAATCGCGGCGTTGCGCCTCTGATGATCATCCGCCGCTTGAGGGTATGGAATCAGCAAAGCTGGAACGCGCACCGCTGCATACTCCGCCAAACTCGAAGCACCGGCCCGCGACAAAACCGCCGTCGCCAACCGAATCAACCCCGAAGCATCCGCGCAAAACTCGCTCACATAATGCCGCAAACCCAACTGTTGGTAGAGCGTCCGAAACGGCGCCTGATCTTGCTTCCCCGTCAGATGGACGATTTGCAACCCGGGATGCCGGCGTGCCAAACGTGGCGCCACTTCCAGCATCAAAACATTTAGCGCCCGAGCGCCCTGGCTCCCTCCCATAACCAAGAGAACAGGCACCCCCGCAACCAAATCCAGCCTTTGGCAAACCTCCGGCCGCAAAGCCTCCTCGAACTCACTCCGAACCGGAGTACCGCTCACAACCACCTCCCGTCCGCCGAAGAATTTCCCCGCCGACGGGAAGCCGACAAAAATCCCGCGGCACAAACGAGCCAAAAAACGATTCGCTCTCCCCGGCACTGAATTCGCCTCATGGAGATAGACGCGAGCACCCAGCAATCTGCCCACCATCGCCGGCGCCGCGCTGGTAAATCCCCCCATCACCAGCACAACATCCGGCCGCCAACGCCAAAACCACATCCAGCAGAGAGCCAAAGATCGAATCCCCCCCCAAACAAACGCCAACGCCCGCCCCCGAAGCAACGCCACCGAAGGCAGAAACTCAATGCGCACGCCGGGAGGAAGCACAGCAGCAGCCTCCCGATCAATCCCTTTCCGCGACGCCAGCAACATCACCTCGCCCCCACGCCGCCGCACCTCCTGAGCCACCGCCACACCGGGAAAGAAATGCCCCCCCGTGCCACCGCAGGCAATCGCCACCTTGCACTGACTGGAATCTCCCCGCTTGCTCATGCCTGCACAGACTCCGGCTCAATAGCCGAAGCCGCCAAAGATTCCGCCTCGCCTCCCCGTCGGGCAATGCTGGCCAGCACCCCGACAGAGACCAACATAACTAAAAGACTCGACCCACCGTAACTGATGAACGGCAGCGCCAAGCCCTTGTTCGGCAACGTATTCGTCACCACGCCGATATTGATGAATGCCTGCAAACCGATGAGAAAAGTAATCCCCGCACCCAACAAAAAACCGAAGTGATCTCGCGCTCTAGCCGCAATGCAAACCCCGGAAATCACCAGCACCGCAAAAATGAAAACTACCGCCGCCGTCGCCACCAGACCCAACTCCTCACCGATCAGCGAAAAAATAAAATCCGTCTGATGCAGTGGCAAAAACCCCAGCTTCTGCCGGCCATTTCCCAGCCCCAAGCCCTCCAGCCCGCCGGAGCCCAACGCCAGCAAAGATTGCCAAACCTGATAGCCCGTGCCGTCTTTCATCGCCTCCGGATCCACCCAAGCCTTCAGACGTTGGCTGCGAACTGGATCCGCCAGTAACGAAACCGTCAACAACGCCGCCGCCCCGATCAACGAAGGCAGCACAAACCGCCAACGCGCCCCAGCCACCAACAACATCACCACCGAAACAGCACCTAAAAGCACCGTCGTGCCCCGATCCGGCTCGACAAAAATCAACGCCAGAACCCCGCCGATGACCAGACCCGGAACACACAACCCCCGCCAAAAAGTCGGCATATAACGGCGATAACGATCCCCATACCAGGCAATGAAGACAATCAACGCCAACTTCACACACTCCGAGGGTTGGAAGCTGAACCCCTCATAAACCAGCCAGCGGCGCGCGCCGTTGATGCGCGTCCCCAAATCCGGATGCAACACCAAAACCAACAACACCGTCCCCCCGCCCAACAACAACCAAAACCAATCCTGCAGCCAGCGGTAATCCATCCGGGCAACCACAAAACCCAGAGATAACCCCAACGCCGTCCAACACAACTGCTTGAACAGCAACATCTCATCACCCCCGCAGATCACCGCACTGTAAAGCATCACCATCCCTAAGGTGAGCAGCACAGCTACCGAAAGCAGCAAAAACATAGTGGCCAGCCGCATCGTCCGAATATCAAAATCAGCCTTGACGACAGCGCAACCCCGCTACCGGGCCACAGCCACTTCCGCCACGGGAATCTTGAGCTTTTGCCCGACTAAAATCCGGTCGGAACGCAACTCGTTGGCCTCGCGCAATGCCTGCAACGTAATGCCGTTTTGCCTCGCAATGTGTATCAACGTATCGCCCCTCTCGACGGAATACACCTTGCCCGAATCCGGTTCTCCGCTGCCAGCATTCGCCGACTCGGCCGATTGCACGGAATCGGCATTTCTCGGAATCACAATCGACCGGCCGGGAAGAAGCCGCCGCGCTTCCAGTCCGGGATTGGCATTCAAAATCGCATCCACTGTGGTGCCGTGAGCCCTGGCCAGATCATAGAGCGTATCACCCGACCTGATTGTGTAATCCAAACTGAAGGAAGCCGGCGCTTCGGGAAGAGACGGCTCCGAAACGTCCGGCTTTACCAGTGGCGCCGAAATTTCGCCGCTGACAACAAATTCCGAATTGTCGGGCGACGCCGGATCCACTCCGTTGATAATCAGCTCGGAATGGACCGCGCCGGCAGATTCCTCATTCAAGTTTGTATTGAGCAGGGAAGAATCGGGCGCATTCGTCTCCGGCGCCGGCAAGTTCGTCTCGGGATTTTTTAAAACCAGAGACTGCTCGTTGGTTTGGGGCAATGGAGTTTCCAGGATCATGCCCGCTTGCTCCTCTGTCTCCTCTTCTGACTTCTGGCATCCTTGCAATACGAGAAAGGGGCTGAGCAGAAGAACATGCACCGCCACCACAGCGCACGCGGCGGCCAGTATTTTGGTTTTGCGGTGTTTGCGATTACCGGAAGAGGATCCGGACGGTAGTAATGGATTAGGTTGGTTCATATGCAGTGTTATATCATTAAGGTTTATGTAACTATTCCGTTTGCGCCGGTCCGAGCAGGTGAACGGCCCGCCACATCGGCGAAATCGAACGCTCCTCGAACCGAAGATTCTTTTGAGATTTGAGTTTTTCCATGAAAGGGAATATTGCCGTCAACAGATTGCCGCAATCGCAACGCATCAACAAGAGAACAAAACCGATCGCCCCGCTCGGCGTAATTGCGAAATTGATCGAAACTGGCGCAGCCCGGCGAAAACAAAACCACATCGCCCGGACAGGTTTGCTCAAACGCAGCAGCCGCCGCATCGTCGAGCATCCGGCATAAAGAGCACTTCGTGAAGCGGCCCAGCGTTGCGCCAATCTCCCCGCCATCCTGCCCAAAAAGAAACGCCCCCGCCACCTTAGCGGCAATGAGCGGGCCGAGCCCCTGAAAAGGCAGCCGCTTGTTCAACCCGCCGGCAATTAGCCATAAACGCCCTGCCGCGCCCAGCAGTTGGTCTGCGGCTTCAATCGCGGCCCGGAGCGCACCCGGGTTTGTCGCTTTGGAATCGTTGATCACCTGAACGCCCTTGACCGGCTCCAACACCTCAAAGCGGTGTGGTTCGCCGCGGCGCTTCATCAAAGCCAGCTGCATCCCGCTCAACTCCAAACCCAAAGCCCGCCCTACCAACAAAGCAGCCATTAAATTCTCGGCATTGTGAGCGCCGGCGAGTCTCCCGCCGCCGCAATCATAAACTGTTCCCGACCAGCCCGGAATCCGGCTTACCAACAAACCGCGATCGAAAAAGACATCCGCCGCCGGATTCCTCGCGCTGAAAGTCAGCACCCTTGAGCCGAACTCGATGCCGAGCCCCGCTAAAAACTCCTTCGCCTCCCACTGGACAATCGCCCAGTCCTCCTCGCCCTGATTCTCAAAAATTCGCGCCTTCGCCCGGCAGTAGTCATCATAGCTCTCATAGCGGTCCAAGTGGTCGGGCGCGAGATTCAACAAAACAGCCACCTTCGGCTTGAACCAATCCACCAGCTCAAGCTGGAAAGAACTGACCTCCAAAACCACACAATCCAGCCCCGCACAATCGCCCGCCACAGAACAAAAAGGACGCCCGATATTGCCAGCAACCAAAGTCCGCCGCCCACCGCCCCGAAGTGCCGCCTCCGCCAAAAGAGCAGTCGTCGTCTTGCCGTTCGTGCCGGTAATAGCCGCCAAAGGAAACTCCGCAAACCGAAAAGCCAACTCGATTTCACTAATCGCCGGCACGCCGAGCTGCAAAAGCTGCCGACGCAAACCAGACGCTCTCCCCACACCCGGACTCACAACCGCCAAATCCCAAGAAACACACGGCAAACCCGAATACTCCAAACAAACAGCAACCCCCAACGACTCAAGCGCACGAACCTCCGAAACGCCCAAATCCGCTGCGCCTTCATCCACCAGCCAAACCAAAGCGCCCCGCTGCGACAACAAACGCGACGCCGCCAGCCCGCTAGCCCCCGCGCCAATCACAACAACTCGTTTTCCGTCAAAGTTCTGCATCTTTGCTGCTCTTGCCGTTTTGATATCGCCCCGTCCTCAACGTATTTTTAATGTCAATAAAGCCAATCCAGCACACAACCCGGAAAGGATATAAAACCGGACGACAACTTTCGACTCATGCCAACCCATCTTTTCAAAATGATGATGCAAAGGCGCCCGCAAAAACAGCCGCCGATCAACACCAAACCGCTTCATATTATATTTATACCAGCTCACTTGGAGAATGACGGAAACCGCCTCGAGAACAAAGACACCCCCGGCAATGACTAGAATCAACGGCTGATGAATCAAAACCGCCATAATACCAAACGCCCCTCCCAAAGCCAGCGAGCCAGTGTCCCCCATAAAGACTTGAGCAGGATGGCAATTATACCACAAAAAACCCACACTCGCTCCCAACATCGCGGCGCAAAAAACCGTCAACTCGCTGGCGCCAGGCACATATGGGATTTGCAAATAATCGGCGAATATAGCGTGGCCCGCAACATAAGTGAGAACGATGAACACAATCGTGGCAATAATTGTACAACCGATCGCCAGACCATCCAGACCGTCGGTCAAATTGACGGCATTGGAGCTTCCCACAATCGCCAAAACTGTGATGGCAATGCCTAGCCAGATAACGCCTTCAAGCACCGGGCGTTTGAAGAAAGGCGCCGTTACATTCGCAACCAAGCCTCTAGTTTCCAGGTTCATCCACAAATAAAAAGCGACAGCAAACCCAAGGATGATCTGCACCCAAAGTTTCACTTGGGACTTCGCTCCTGCATTATCTTGCTTAGTCACTTTTAGATAATCGTCGTAAAAACCCAAAAATGCAAGCACCACTAATGAAAGTATAGTCAGCAGCACAAAGGAATTCCACTGCGCCCAAAGCAACGCCGCAATGTCCAGAGATAAAACAATAAGAACTCCGCCCATCGTCGGCGTTCCCTTTTTATCAATAACTCGAACCATGCCGCCGGCGGCTTCCGCCTTGTCAGTATAGTTTTGCCGAAACTTGAGACCTTTCAACCATTCGATGACAAACGGCGCCAACAACCAGGAGAGTGTCAAAGCTGTAAAAGCCGCGCCGATGCTGCGCACTGAGATGTATTGAAACACCCGAAGCCCCGATAGCGGTCCCTCCCAAGGGGAACCTGCCACGTTTTCCAATATATACTGGTGCAAATAAAATAGCACGTTGATCTTATATTCTGTTTCCAGACTGAAAGTGTTCTCCTGCAGACGGGAACGACTGGCGGATGGACGGTTGCTGCCAAGGCGCTCGGCTCGTCAAATTCAAAGTCCCGATCGGCGAATTGTTTGCCTTGGAAAAGCGGTTCGCTGTGCCGGGGGTTTCTGGAGAGTTCCCGGCGCCTTTCAAATTATCTTTCCGCGTTGCTAATGCTTGTTTAAGAAACTTGACCAAGCGATCGAGCCGGGCGGTTCGAGAGGCTTTCACCAGCACGGTGTCTCCGCTTTTCAACTGGTTTTTGAGCGACTCGCCCACTGGTTCCCAATCGGCATGGGCTTCGGCTGATTGGGATCCGTTTTCTCTGGCCGCCTGCTGAATTATTCTTGACCATTTTCCCACGCTGATGATGTGGTCGACCCGGCAATTTGCCGCTGCGCGTCCTACTTCGGAGTGGGCTTCTGCGCTGAATACGCCCAATTCGCCCATATCGCCGAGGACGCAATATCGCGCCCCTTTTGAGGGAAAGGCTTGCAGCGTGTTCAACGCTGCAATTGTCGAATCTTCGTTGGCGTTGTAACTGTCGTCAATCAAGGTTACGCCTCCAAATTCGCCCCATTCCAGGCGCATTTTTTCCGCGCTGCATTGGGCAATTCCCGCTTCCAATTCTTCGACGGACAAACCCAATTCCGCGCCCGCGGCTAAAGCGAGGCCGGCATTGATTAGATGATGGCAGCCCAAAGCGGCCAAATGGAATTGCCGGATGCCACCCAAGGCCGCCGCTTCCATCGCGAAGTTCATCCCTTTTGCGTCGAGGCTCCAATCGCCAATCCGCCATTCGTTCTGTTTTCCGAAACCAACCTTCACAACTCGCGCCTGCACTCGCGCCAAAATCCGATCCAGAACGGGAATGTCTCCGTTCACAAACAAAACGCCATCCGCCGGCAGGGCTTCCGCCAAACACCCCTTCTCGTCGGCTACCGCTTCCACTGATCCAAAGAACTCTAGGTGACTGCGCCCGATGGAAGTAATCACCCCAAAGCGAGGCCGCACCATTTCCGTCAAATGCCAAATCTCCCCCGGATGATTAGTGCCCACTTCAAACACTGCCGCCTGAACGCTCCGGTTCAATTGCAGCAGCGACAAAGGGACGCCGACATCGTTGTTAAAGCTCGCCGGGCTGGCGCAGACATGCAACCGCTGCGAGAGCACGTTGTTGAGAAAACGTTTCGTCGATGTTTTGCCGTTGGAGCCGGTAACGCCGATGACTGCCGAATCGAACAATTGGCGATAGCGTCCGGCAAGCCGGCCCAAAGCCGCCCGCGTATCCTCCACCACAATCTGCGGATAGCCGACCAGACGTTCTCCCAGCCGCGCCGCCTCCACCACGCAAGCGCCAGCAGCTTCTCCCACCGCTTCGGTAAGAAATTCGTGGGCGTCAAAGCGTTCTCCCACCAAGGCAAAGAAGAGAGCGCCCCGCTCCACCGAGCGCGAGTCTGTGCTGATCCCGGCCACGAGTTTACCGGGGCGAGCATGCCGCAATTCTCCTCCGGTTGCCTCTGCAATAAAGCCTAAATGCCGCGGTTCCATCACAACGCCAAACGCATCTCCTCGGAACAGTATCCAAGGTTTTTCAAACTTCTCTCTGCATACAGCCGGTCGTTGAAAGGAATGACCGAGCCGTCAATCTCCTGATAGGTTTCGTGGCCTTTTCCGGCAATCAGCACTGCATCGCCCGGCGCGGCTTCGGCTAGGATTTTGTCGATAGCCCGCCGGCGGTCATACTCGATATCCCACGACCAGCCGCCGCCAAGTTGTATTCCCAAGGCAATCTGCCGGACAATCTGCTCTGGGTCTTCACATCTCGGATTATCGTTAGTGAGCCAGACGCGGTGAGCCAGCCGGGCCGCCACTCGACCCATTTCGCTTCGTTTCCCCGCATCCCGCCCGCCGCCGCAGCCAAAGAGCAGCAGCAAGCGTTTGGGTGACAAGGCTTTCAAAGTTTCCAGAACGCGCTCCAGGGCATCGGCGGTATGGGCATAGTCGATGAAGACAGCAAAAGGCTGGCCGAGCGCGATTCTCTCCAGCCTGCCGGGAATGGCCGGCATGGTTTCAAGAACTTCGGCGATGTCGGGCAAAGCATATCCCAGGTTCACCGCCAGAGCTGCGGCCGCCAGGCAATTTTGAACGTTGTAAGTCCCTTCCAAAGGCAGACAGATTTCCTGAACTGCTCCCTGCCAGAGCAAGTCAAACCGAACGCCTTTCGGCGTCTGCTCGATGTTGGCAGCGGAGAAGTCCGCCGCCGTCTCCAGCCTCATCCCGTAAGTGGCCGTCGGCAAATTGCCTAGGTCCTCTTGCAGCCGGCGCCCGTAGGCATCATCCCGGTTAAGAACCGCCGCCTTGCGCCCTTCGGAGCGGGCCAGCAAGGCGAAAAGGCGCCGCTTGGCTTGATAGTAGGCTTCCATGTCGCTGTGATAATCCAAGTGATCTCGGGTCAGATTGGTAAATGCGGCCAATTCAAAATGCACATCTGCCGCTCGGTCTTGCTGCAACGCATGGGAACTGGCCTCCATAACGACCTTCTCGCAGCCGGCGTCCGCCATCCGCCGCAACAGCTTTTGCAGCTCGACAGCGTCCGGAGTCGTCCGGCCGGCCGGAATATGTCGATCGCCAATTTCATACCGAACCGTGCCGATCAAACCGCATCGGCTACCCTGATGGTGGAGGATGTGCCGAAGCAGAAACGAGACGCTTGTTTTGCCATTCGTGCCGGTGATTCCAGTGACGCCCAACGAGCGGCTCGGATTCTCATACCAAGCCGCTGCCAAGCGGGAAAGGGTGCGGCGCGGATCGGTCACTTGCAACAGTGCGCGCCTGCCGATGGGGGCGCCGCCTCTCTGGCTCACGATTACGCTGGCTCCCCGCTCCAGCGCTTCCCCCACATACCGGTCTCCATTGTCGCAAACGCCGTCGACCGCCACAAAAATCCTCCCAGGCACCACTTGCCGGGAATCGCAAGTAATCCCCGTCACCAACACAGAGTCAGACCCGATCAACTCGAAATCCGAAAGCCCTCTCAGCAAATTGGAAAGCGGTTTTTTCATTGTTGTTGGTTTTCCATCTTCTATTGCCGCCGCGCAACCGGGCCGGCTTGAGGTCGGACAGATGTCTCAGTCAAAAGAACATCGGGACGCTCAGTTTGATATCTCAGTTCGTTCGACGGCGTGATATTCAGGTAATTGGCCAGCTTGATGGCAATTTCTTTGAACACCGGCCCGGAGATCACGCCGCCGTAGATGCTGCCTTTCGGTTCATTGAAAATGACGGAAATCACGATTTCAGGCCGCTCGGTCGGCAGGAACCCGATGAATGAAGCGTAGTATTTGCTTCGGCTGTAACCCACATTGGGGATGTATTTTCGAGCCGTGCCCGTTTTGCCGGCGACTGTGTAGTGTTCCAGTCTGGCTCGCGGCGCCGTGCCGCCTTCTCTAACCACAGACTCCAAGGCTTCGGTCATTTGGAGAGCGGTGTCTGTGGCCATGACCCGCAGGACTTTCTCCGGAGGGCAGGCAATCACCACATTCCCTTCTTCGTCCGAGAGATGCCGGACAATCAGCGGCCGCATCAGCCAGCCGCCGTTGGCAATCGCGCACATCGCCATGGTAATTTGCAGGGGTGTTACCGCAACTTCATAGCCGATGGGGATTCGGGAAATCGACAAGCCCGACCACCGTTCCAGGGGACGCAATGTCCCCCGTCGCTCGAATGGAAGAGCAATCCCTGTTGTCGAACCGATTCCAAACTGCTGAAGGGCGAGATAAAGCCGTTCTTCCCCCAGAAGTTGGGCGATTTTGAATGTCCCAATGTTTGAAGATTTCGCCAAAACCCCCTTCACCGTCAACACATCGTAGTGATGATCGTCGCGAAGCGGTTTGCCTTTGAAATAAATGAGGCCGTTTTCGCAGTCGATTTGGCTGTCGAGGTGCACCGCGTTTTCATTCAGCGCCGAGGCCACCGAGATGGTTTTGAATGTCGAGCCGGGTTCAAACTGATCGCTAATCGCCCGGTTGCGCCGGTTTTCGATCGGGTAGTCGCCATGGTGGTTCGGATCGTAAGTAGGGTAATTCGCCAATGCCAGAATTTCGCCGGTCTGAGGCCGCACGACAATGACAGTCGCCGCCAAAGGGCGTGATTCCTCAACGCCTTTCTTGAGTTCTTCCTCGACGATTGCCTGTACTCCGGCATCAATCGTCAGATGGACATTGAGGCCTGCCTGTGCCTTAATGTCCATACTTCGGAAAGCCACCAGCTCGCGCCGCCGGCTGTCTGTTTCCGTTTTCCGCCATCCCAACACGCCCTGCATATGCCGGTCGAAAGACGCCTCCACTCCCGCTTGGCCGACGGCGTAGAAAACGGGTTGGTTTCTGACAAGCCGCTCTTCCATCCGCACAAAGCCCAGGACATGCGCTGCCAACTCGCCATTGAGATAGCAACGCCGCTGGCTGTCCACCGGTTCCACAAAAATCGCCTGCCGCCGCAGCACGTTCAGAAACTTTCTTTCCTCCCTGGACAGAAGGGATTCGTTCGTTACTTTCAACTTCGCCATCAAGGCCTGAACCGATTTCCATTCCTCCTCAGTTACCTTGACGCGTAGCCGCACATGGGGATCGATGACAGTTTTCCCCGCCGAATTGGTTTGCTCTCTCGGACGCAACCGCTTGATCAACGCCTCCGCATCCACCTTCAAATGGGCAGCCAACACAGCGCCCAGGGGACGATAATACTTCCCGATTCGGCTCGGATCCGCGCAGAGGATTTTAAAGCGCTCCGTGCTGGCCAACAGCAAACCATGCCGATCAAAAATATCCCCGCGCCGAGTCTGTTGAATATAAGTTCTGAGGGTGTGTTTGGACGCCTTGTCTCGCAACTCATCATGTCGGAAAACCTGAATGAATACCAGCCGCCCCAGAAGCAGCGAGAACCCCGCCATCAAGAGGATGCTGAACACAACCAGACGGCGTAACTGACTCCGAAAACTCACGATCTTTCCCATCGAGCTCATTTTCAATTGTCCACACAAACACCTTCGGGCGCGCTACCTCCGATCGCTGTAACGGCCGGTGACAGCGTGCCGCCCTCCCGGCGTCGAAACCTTTTGTCCATCGTCCGTCTCCCGGATGCGGAGAATCTGCTCCGGCGCCGGCTCGCGCAAATTCAGCCCAAACTCCCGCACCCGCTGTTTCAGCGCCGAATGCGACGTCAGCGCCGAATAACGCTGCTGGAGCGTTTCATTACCCCTTTCCAACTGTCCCAACTCCTGTTCCAGATGGCGAATTCGCCTGCCTAACTGATGCACCTGGTTCTTTTGCCACAGATACCCGGCGCAACTACCGCCGGCAAAAAGACAAACCACCATTGCTCTGATAAACCATCCAGTTCCAACAACAATTTCCTTACGACTCTTTTTCACAACGCAACACAACTTGATTACAATACAACACTAACCACACTTCCCCCCACGCTCCCTATCGACGCAGCGCGAGTTACAACTTTTCCATCACCCGAAGCTGAGCGCTCCGCGAACGCGGATTGCGCAACACTTCGTCCCATTGGGGGCGGACGGCTCGCCGTTCCACCCACCTCAACTCCGCTCGCTCCAGCACCCCAAATTCCGAAACATCCCCAACCCCGCGAACGCTGTCGCCCGCCGCCCGTTGTCGGCCGAAACATTTCACCCGCCTCGCTTCGGCGGAATGAAACGTAATCACCGCCAAACGCCCGCGCGGCCTGAGCAACGACCAAACCACCCGCAATCCCCGCTCCAACCGATCCAGCTCATCATTCACCGCAATGCGCAGCGCTTGAAACAGCTTCGTCGCCGGATGGACCCTTCCCCGTCGCGGCAAAATTCTTTCCGTCAACTGCGCCAACTGAAGGGTCGAATCCAATCGCCCCTTCCGGCGCTCGGCAACAACTGCCCGAGCCAAAACCCGCGCTCGCGCCTCCCCGCCCAACTCAAAGATGAGTCTCTCCAACTCCCCAACCCCAAGCTCGTTGACCAAATCCGCCGCCGTTCGCTCCGCCCGTTCATCCATCCGCATGTCGAGCGGCCCATCCCGGCGCAGGCTAAACCCCCGCTCGGCCGTGTCCAACTGATGGGAACTGACCCCCAAATCCAAAATCGCTCCATCCATACTCTCCCGTTCCAGCCAGCTCCCCAGCTCGTCAAAATTGATCTGCCGAATTTCAAACCGGCCTTTGAACACCGAAAGCCGCAACCGCGCCGCCTGAACGGCTTCGCCATCTTGGTCGCATCCGAACAAGCGGCCATTCGGCGAACTCGCCTCCAAAATGGCTGCCGCGTGCCCAGCTCCACCTACTGTTCCATCCAAATACCGCCTCCCCCGCTTCGGCGCCAACCGTTCGAGAGTCTCGGAGAGCAATACTGGTGTATGATTGAATGCCACTTTCTTTCATAAAAACCATCCATCATTTCCCTTTCCATCCCAAAAAACGCAAACAGCCGCGCCACCACGCCCCAAATCTCAACCGCCGCTTCAGCCAAAACGGCCGCGGCCCCAACGCCAAGCGCTCCGAAGCGGCCACCCGCACCTCCCAATCCGATTCCCAAAGATCATTCCGCTTCACCTGAAACCCCTCAAGCGCCATCTGCTCCCATCGCGCCTTGCCACTGGTAACCCTTTTCTGCCGCCAAGCCTTCAATGGGCGGAGCGGCCAACCCCCTTTTCCGCCTCGCACAACCCGCCGAACATCCGCCGCCGCAAGACTTGATTCCGAAGCGGCCGCGGCCAGCTCTGGCG
Source organism: uncultured Pedosphaera sp. (assembly GCA_965214825.1). Classification (GTDB taxonomy): domain Bacteria; phylum Verrucomicrobiota; class Verrucomicrobiia; order Limisphaerales; family AAA164-E04; genus UBA2970. The sequence goes on along the minus strand of OZ243981.1, from coordinate 2,347,177 downwards.
GTGCCGAATCAAAATCCAACAAAACCTCACAACCTCCAGACTGGAACGGCCCCTTCCCCGCAGGCTTCCCATCCACACACTTCCCAACTGCCAGCAATCGACAAAAACTCATAAACCTAACTCTGTTAGAATATCATCATCGTAACCTTTGCCGTCCAAATCCTCCACAGCGGCATATCGTTTCGGATCCCAAATCTGAAACAGATCGAACAACCCCACCAATAAAGCCTGCTTCTTCAGCCCCGCAGCAGAGGCTAATTTGTCCGGCAAACAAATCCGGCTCGCGCTATCCAAAACCACATCCTCCGAACGTGAGCCCAACCGCCGCCGCAAATCCTCGGTGCGCGAAAAAGGCTTTTCCTTAATTTTTTGCATCAGGTCATTCATGGCCGCAGGAGGCAAAGCGAGAAGACAAGTCCCTTGCTTTTCCTTCCGCCAAATCATCAGCGTGAACACAGAAACGCCGAGCACCTTCCTCCATTTGGCCGGAATCTGAAGCCGGCGCTTGGCATCAATGCCGAATTTATATTTGGCATTGAAGAAAAGCGGCACATTTTCAGCACTTTCGACTTGTCCAGCCATGAAAAGTTGCCCGATTTATTCACACAATTTTACCCTAATTTTCAATCTATAATGAAACACTTCGCAACACTTTACCCCTAAATCCCCCTCCAGTCAACCAATAAAAATGATAAAAAATCGGTAAAAATTGATTTCATTTCCCTCAGCCAAAACCGGAAATGTCATCCGCAACAAGCGGCAAAGAGATTGAATCTCACGTCCATTCATAGGAATCTTCCCCTTTTAAACAGCGAATGAACTCAGCACCGAAAGCGCTTGAATTAAGGGATTTTAACTATGTGCTGCCCGACCGCCTCATCGCCCGGGAACCCGCTGCCGAGCGCGATCAATCCCGCCTGCTAGTTCTCAACCGAAAGGAAAAAACCGTGAGCCATCGGCGATTCGCCGATTTGGAAACCCTCCTCCGCCCCGACGATGTTCTCGTCATCAACGACTCAAAAGTGATCCCCGCCCGCCTGCGCGGATGGAAACATCCCGGTCGGGGAACATTCGAAATACTGCTTCTGGAAGAAATTGCGCCAAACCTCTGGCAGGCAATGCTCAAACCGGGCAAACGCATGCCGCCCGGCGCCAAAGCCATCATCACCGACCCAGATGGCCGCCAATCCTCCATTCAACTCGAAGTGCAGGAAAAAAACTCGGACGGCCGCTTCCTGGTCAAGTTCAGCGGCGCAGACGACTTCCTTGACGCCCTAAACAAATACGGCGAAGTGCCTTTGCCTCCCTACATCGGCCCAGCCAACCGCCGCTCATTCGACGACACCAACCGATACCAAACCGTTTATGCGCAGCATTGCGGCGCTGTTGCCGCGCCCACAGCCGGGCTTCACTTCACAGAAGAACTCCTCAAACGGCTTGAAAAACGCGGCATTTCCCTCGTCTCCGTCACCCTCCACATCGGCTGGAGCACCTTCGCCCCTGTCAAAGCCAACTGCATCGCCGAACACTCCATGCACGCCGAACGCTTCGAGCTGGCCGGCGAATCCGCAATCGCGTTGACAAAGGCTAAAGCTCAAGGACGCCGCATTGTGGCCGTCGGCACAACCTCGGTTCGTGTTTTGGAAACAGCCGCCGCAGCGAACCGGGGAGAGCTTCGCCCCCAACGAGGCCGAACGAGCCTCTTCATCCATCCCCCCTGCGAATTCCGCTTTGTCGATGCGCTAATCACAAACTTCCACCTCCCGAAATCCAGCCTGCTCATGCTTGTCAGCGCCTTTGCCGCGCCTAACCAACGGAGCGGCATCCAAACCATCCGCCAGGCCTACTCCGAAGCCATTCGCCAAAACTACCGTTTCTTCAGCTATGGAGACGCCATGTTCATCCAGTAAAGCCTATGCCCAAAACGCTCCCCTCCCCTCCTCCAAGCCAATGCCCTTACATACTCGCTAACATGGCCATGTCCGCCGATGGAAAAATCGCTGCCCCCCGGTCATTCTTCTCCAGGCTCGGCTCCCCGGCAGACCAATCGAACCTCTACAAACTTCGCGCCACAGCCGACGGCGTTTTGTGTGGCGCCGCCACCATCGTCCGGGACAACGCCCTCCTGCAACTCCGCCAACCTACCCAACCTGCAAAAACCTTCTACCGCATCGCCGCGACTGCAACCGGTTCTCTCCCGCCGACCGTGCCCTTCTTCAAAAAAACAGCGGCACCCATCCTCATCCTGACCACTGCCTCAGCGCCCGCAAAAACCAGAGAACGCTACCGGGAACTGGCCACGGGCATTCACATCACAAAAGGCAAGGCAATCCACTGGCGCCGAGCGCTCGCCTGGCTGCGCGGAAAATGGGGCATCCACCGGCTGCTGCTCGAAGGAGGAGGCGCCCTGAACCAATCGCTCTTTCGGCTTGACCTGGTGGACGAACTCCACCTGACAATCTGCCCCTTCATCATCGGCGGAGACCAAGCGCCGACCATTGCCGAAGGCGGAGCCTTCCCCGCGCTCAAAGACGCAACGCAATGGGAACGCTCCAGGCGGAGGCAACACAACAGCGAGCTTTTTCTGACTTTCCTTCGCCACCGACCCCCCCCCCAATACTCTCCCAGAGCCCCGGCAAGCTCCACGCTGACACCCGCTGGTCGCCCCTGAGCATCCCGCATCTCAAAAGGCGGATAAGCCCATCCCCACCTTCAACACATCCGAAGTCAGCGCTTTGCTGCACCACTACCGGCGCCGTCAATCTCGATCCGGCGAGCCATGAGCCACAAAACATCGCTCAAACGGTTTAAATAACGTTGGATTTCCTGATTCGGCTCCATGCCCGATTCCAGCAAACGGCACACCTGCCGCTCAGCTCGCCGGCAAACGCACCGCGCCGCATCCAAGCCGGCCGAGGCGGGATTATCTCCGGGCTTGGCCCATCCTTTCAACGGCGGCATCCGGCTTTCCAAAACAGCCACCAGCGAATCCAACTCCTTGACAAACTCCTTGTCCACCGCGCGAAACCCGCCCTGCAAATAGCGTTCCCGGTCGGCGCGGTCGGTGGACAATTCCCCCATCAGATCAACCAGACGGTCTTGAATGGAGCGGATTTCGCTTTCCGTCCGCGAACCTGCCGCCTGGCACCGAACCTGTCCCAAGGCCGCATTCAACTCGTCCACAAAACCGATCGCCTCAACCCTTGGATGCGATTTCAAGACCCGGCGGCCATACATCAATGCCGTCGACCCGTCGTCGCCTCGTCTGGTGGCAATACTCATCGACCCGCGCGGCTGCGGATGGTTCAGCGCAGGGCTTTGATGCGGATGTTGCGAAAGGCCACCGGATCGCCGTGGCCGGCAAAACCGAAGTAGCCGGATTGGCGGTTCTTGCCGGGATGCGGGCGGTTGGCCATATAGTTGTTAATTGCCTTCAAGTCTGCATTCAAGATGGTTGTGCCGTTAAGTGCCACTTGGATCGTCGATCCTTCAACCCGCACTTCCTGATAATTCCACTCGCCGACCGGCCGTTGAAAGCCGCGTTTCGCCGCCGCGATCCCATAGGCAGAGCCGTGGTATTGACGGGCGTCCAATCGGGCGTATTTGGCAGCGCTGTCGTCCAGCACTTGAAGCTCGCACATCCCCTCGTATGCCGCGTCTCCCTTCCCCGGGTAGCGGATGGCCAGGCCGTTGTTCCCACCGGGCGGCAGCTTGAATTCGAAGCGGACGATGAAATCGCTCCACAGCTGACGGTAGTAAATGGTCCCGCCCGTCCGGGGTTTGCAGACAAGGGCGCCGTCCTTCACTTGGTAGTTGTTCACCGGACCTTCCCAACCGTCCAGATTCCGGCCATTGAACACCAGTTTGAAACCCGGTTCGGCGAGCATGAGATTGGCTTCTTCGGCGGGGATTTCCCGGAGGTAAATGTTCTTCCATTGGATTTCCCCCCCGTGAGTTTGCAACTGAATCGGCCCCGTTCTCCACAACGGACTTTTGCGGTCCCAGAAGTTTTCCATCACGGCGTGATCGACTACCAAGAGATCGTTCAGAAAGACGGTTGTCCGGTCGCCCACTTGCCAGATGCGAAAACGATTCCACTTGCCAAAGGGCCGGTCCGCCAGCGCCAAAGGGTCCTTGCCGGCGGTTCCCGGTGAGTTGTTCCACAACCCCCCCGATCCTTTGTCCGCGCCGATGTTCCACTTCCCGCCTTTCTTCGTGAAGTCCCAGATTTGAACCTGGGGATTGCCGCGCAAATAAATGCCGCTGTCCGCTTTGGCCACGGTCTTGTAGTCAATCAACAACTCGACGTCGCCGTAGTCCTCATCAGTGGTCAGATAAACGCCCCGGCCGTCGTTCACGATGGCGCCGTTTTTCACGCGCCAATGTTCCCGCAGGTTTGCCATATCCCGATCCCGTTTGGCTGCCCGAGCTTCCGGCTGCATCACTTGGAGCTTTCGCAAATCAAAATGCCCCATCCCATGCCAGCCGCTGAGGTCCTTCCCATTAAAGAGCGCCCGAAAGCCAGCCGGCGGCACATTGTCTTCAGCCCGGCCCAGCCAGGAACAAGCAAATGCCCCGGCCAGCAGAAAGGCAGTGTAATTACAAATCCAACGGTGTTTCTTGATGCTTCTCATAACGGCAATGCAATTCAACGCCCACCCATTTTCATTTTTGGAGAGGCATACACAACCTTTTTTTGAGCCGCATCACCGCACCGACCAAAGTCCATGCGGGTCCGGCGGCAAAGCGGCAGACTCCGGATAAATCAAATAAGCCGTGTTCTTCGACCGCGCCCATGCCTTCACAAAATCGCCCCGCGGATACACCCACCGCACCGAAGGCGACTTCGCCGGATCATTGACCACAATATCGCCGTTCTTGGCAAACCCCACACAGACAATCAAATGGCCGTCCCCCTTTCGAGGCGGCATCCCCTTCAACACATTGTAAGCCACCGAAACCGGCACCGGAATCCCGGCAAGAACAAACGCCTCCAACTCCGAAACATCGCTGAGCCGCACCACATAACCCCGAATCCCGGGAAACGAACCGGCAAATGCCGTATTGAACGGCCAATTCCCCGTCCCGTCCCAACCGGGATCAAACACCTCCCCTGCAACCTGCGGCACTGTCGCTTTCAGCTCCGGGCGAGACAAAACCTTTGCCCAATGCGACTGCACCATTGCCACCGTCGTTGGACTGCACCAAACCTTCCCCCCCTCAAAATCCAACTGGCACAACCGCGGCACCACCAACTCCCTGCCCCACGCCTGCCGATCGGAAACCAACGCTTTCGGCAATGCCTTCGAATCCGCAAAAGACAGACCCACAAACCGAAGCCCCTTCACACCGGCAGCTCCCGACGGAAAAATAATGCGCAACCGTGTCTCGCGGGCAGGCTTTGAAAGAATCAACGTATCCGTGCTCACACGTCCCGCCGCGTCCCTCTGCCCCTGGACACTCGTCCTGCCAGCGGCAAAACGCCCCCCAACCCAACGCCCGAGACAATACGGCCCTGCCCATCGACCGCCCGTGCAAACATCCGCCTCCACCGACAACTTCAATGAACGCGCCGCATTCCACGACACCACCAACTCATCAAACGCAACTGCCGCGCGAATCACCGGAGACTGCAGGACAAGCCCCCCTTCGCCATCCCGACTGCGAACCCATTCCGAAAAATCAGCAAACCCCACAAACGCACGCCCTCGCCCCCCATCAGCCGCCGCCCCCCCGACAAATGCACCCGACAAAACCAAACACAAAAAAAACCACCGAATTGCAAACATATAACACAAATAATTTAGCCCACATTTCTAACCAGTCAAACACGAATCCAACAAACCGCCCGCCAACGACGCCATTCCCCAACCGTTACCCAGCCCTTGCTCCCAGCCGCCACTGCACCGATACTTCACAGATACTTAACCGCTGCGGAAAGCGGACAACCGGAAACCGCCCGCCCTTTCCCAAGAGACCGCAGGCAATCCGCAAAAGCTCTATAAAATCTCCTCAGCAAAAAATGAAAAAAATTCAAAAAGTCGCAATAAGTATTTAGGGGCTTCGAAGCAAAATGCTTGGCAACGGAACAGACTGTGTTAAATATTTTGGCTAGGGGAATGAGGTCACTGGACGTGGAAGAAGCAGGATTGCCTGCTGGAGCGTCAATGTAGCCCATAGCTACTTATTCCGAAAATCAGGCTTGACGTCTCGCAGGCTGGCCTTTATGGTTCAGCTCTTAATTACTTGGAAGCTGTGTTGTTGTGGCAGGTCAAGTCGGCGAATGGAGCCGGCTTTTTTGTTCTCAACACGGAGCGGAGACAGCAGTTATGAATGCCGATTTATTAGCCATGCTTGACTATTGGGAGCGGGAAAAGGGCATCAGCAGAGAGGCTCTTTTGGAAGCGGTGGAGGAAGCTCTTGTGTCGGCCGCCAAGAAAGCCGTGGGGCCGGCGCGGGATCTCCGGGTGTCGATCAACCCGAAAACCGGCGATATTCAGGCATTTGCGAAGTTGATTGTTGTCGAAAAGCTGACATCGAAACACGACGAAATTCTTTTGGCCGAAGCCCAAAAAAACCGACCGGAAGCGGCATTGGACGATGAGATTGAAGTCGAGGTGACGCCGACGAATTTCGGCAGGATCGCTTCGCAGAACGCAAAACAGGCGCTGATGCAGCAGCTTCGACGGGCTGAAAAACAGTTGATTTATTCCGAATTTAAAGACCGGACGGGCGACATCGTCAGCGGGGTGGTGCGCCGTTTCGACCGCTCAGATGTCTTTCTCGATTTGGGGCGGTTTGAGGCAATTCTTCCCAACCGCGAGCGCGTGCCTACGGAAGAATATCAGATTGGCGAGCGCATTCGCTGTTTTGTGAAAGCGGTTGAGCACGGCTCACAAGGCCCGGATATTATTCTGTCGCGTTCGGACCCTAACTTCGTCGTCAAACTGTTTCAGGTGGAAGTTTCGGAAATCAACGATGGCACTATCGAAATCAAGTCCATTGCCCGCGAGGCAGGTTATCGAACCAAATTGGCCGTCCACTCGCGCGATTCGAAAGTCGATCCCGTCGGGGCTTGTGTTGGCCTTCGGGGGCAACGCGTGAAGAACATCGTCCGGGAATTGAACAACGAAAAAGTCGATATCATCCCTTGGAGCGACAACCTGCGCACCTTCATCGCCAACGCGCTGTCGCCGGCCAAAATCCTGTCTTTCGAGCCCAAAGACGACGGACACCGCATTCAGATTCTGGTTGAACCGGAGCAACTTTCCATGGCCATCGGCAAAAGAGGGCAAAACGCTCGATTGACCTCCCGGCTTTGCGGCTGCCATGTAGATATCCACGCGCAGGAAGTAGCCGAAATAGGCTTTGAAGAAAAAGTGGCTCGCGCTATCCGCGCCTTTGCCGCCATCGACGGCATCACTGAAGAACAGGCCAGCATCCTCGTCAACATCGGCTTCCATGCGCTGGAAGACTTGCTCCAGGTGGAATTGGCTGACTTGCAGGAGATTCCGGAAATTGGCGACAGCGCCGCGCACATTCTCAAATCCGCCAAAGCCGAATCGACTCGGCGCTTGTCAAAACTCGAAGAAACACAATAGAATCCCCGCTAATAAATTGACACGCTTTGATTAAAGCCCTTTCGGGATTCACCGGAAGGCAACCTGACAGAAAGCTCCATGCCCGTCCGCATCTACGACATCGCCAAGAAACTTGGAATCACAAGCAAGGAAGTCATCACTCGTGCCAAAGAAATCGGGATCGCCAACGCGCGGGTTCCCTCCAGTTCTTTAGACAAGATTACCGCCGAGTATCTGGAACAACAAATCGGCGGCCCGCCGGAACCGGAAATTGCTGAAGAACCGGCAGAACCGAGCGCAGATGAGGGCATTGTCATCGTCACCGCGCCGGCAGAACCGCCGCCCGCCGAAGAACCGGCAGAAACCGAGGTAGCCATCGACAGTCCCGAAACGGCAGCCGAAGAGGGCCTTTCCCTGGACACTGATGCGCCACCGATAGAGGAAACCGCCCCGCCAGAAGACGAACCAGCGGAACCGGAAATGGCAGAAGCCGCCGTCGAGGAAGACGAGCCGGCAGCCCCCGCCGAAGAACTCGAAGGCAGCGAACCCGTCGAGACCGGCAGCGAAGCGTTTGACCAACCCGGCTTGGGCGCCAAAATCGGTTTCATCCGCCTGACCAAAGGATTGCAAGGACGGCCGCGGCCAGAAGCCAGAAAGAACCGTGAAAAGCAAAACCTCAGGCGCAAGAACAACCTGAAACCCGCCCGCCCCGCAGCGGACAGCGGAAAATCCGCCCGCCCCACCGGAGAGTTGGAAAAACAAGCGGCGAAACCGAAATATACCGCTTCGCCCAACGCCAAACCGTTGTCTCTGAAACCCCCCATCATTGTCCGAAACCTGGCAGAAGCGTTGAACCGGAAACCCTTTCAGATCATCGCCGACCTCATGGGGCTGAATGTGTTCGCCACGGTCAATCAAGCGATTGACGAGTTCATTGCCAAACAAATCTGCGCCAAACACGGCTTTCGCTTCGAGATCGAGAAGCGGGAAAAAGGCGCCGGCGTTACGCGCCAGGTGGACACAATCGCCCTGGACATCGATGACAAAGAAAGCGATTTGGTCGCGCGGCCTCCGGTGGTGACTATTATGGGGCATGTTGATCATGGCAAGACCACCTTGTTGGATGTGATCCGCAAATCCAATGTCGTCTCCGGGGAAGCCGGGGGCATCACCCAACACATCGGCGCCTACACCATTCATTTCCCGCATCCCGATCGGCCAGAAAAGCTCCAACAAATCACCTTCTTGGACACGCCCGGCCATGCAGCTTTTAGCTCTATGCGCGCGCGCGGCGCCAACGTCACCGATTTAGTCATCCTGGTGGTTGCTGCCAATGACGGTATCAAGCCGCAAACCATCGAAGCGCTCAATCACGCCAAAGCCGCCCAAGCGCCCATCATTGTCGCCGTCAACAAAATCGACCTTCCGGGCGCCGCCCCGTTGAACGTCCGTCAACAACTGCAAGACTGCGGCTTGGTCTGCGAAGAATGGGGCGGCGATACCATTTTCGTGGACATATCGGCTTTGAACTTCAAAGGTATCGACACCCTTCTGGAGATGGTGCTGCTGCAATCGGAAATGATGGGACTTCAGGCCAACCCCAACCGGCCAGCCCTCGGCAACGTCATCGAATCGGGCATGCAACAAGGCGGGCCGATTGCCACCGTATTGGTGCGCAAAGGAACACTCAGAGTGGGCGACGCCATGTTGTGCGGCATCCACTGGGGCCGGGTCAAAGCACTCATCAACGAAGACGAAAAACGGCTCAAACAAGCCGCCCCCTCGGTTGCCGTCCGGGTTCTCGGACTCAACGGCGTCCCCGAAGCCGGCATGGAATTCAACATTTTGCCCAACGAAAAACAGGCGCGGAAACTGGCAGAAGAACGCGCCCTGCAAACCCGCCAAGAAATCGCCGACAAACGGAACGCCGTCACTCTGGAAAACCTCTTCGACACGCTCTCATCCGAATCAACCAAACTGTTGAAGGTAGTTGTCAAAGCGGATACCCAAGGGTCTGTGGAGGCGATTGTCGATTCACTGAAAAAAATCGAATCCCAAAAAGTTAACCTCGAAGTGATCCACAGTGGCGTCGGCTCCTTAAACGAAAGTGATGTCATGCTGGCCTCAGCCTCCAACGCCGTCATCATTGGTTTTCACACCAGGCTGGATGCCGGGGTTTCCGAAACCGCCAAACGCGAGCGGGTGCAGATCAAACTTTACTCCATCATCTACGAGTTGATTGACGAAGTCCGGGAAGCCATGGCGGGGCTTTTGGATCCCATTACCAAAGACCGCATCAACGGCACGGCAGAAATTCGGAAGATTTTCGACTTGTCCAAAGGCGGCCGAATTGCCGGCTGCATCATTTCACAAGGCAAATTCGAACGCGGCAGAGTGCGGGTTTACCGCAACCGCAACATGATTTACGAGGGTCTCACCCAATCGCTCCGGCGGTTTCAAGACGAAGTCAACGAAGTGCGGGCGGGTTTAGAATGCGGCATCCGGCTCGATCACTTCAACGGCTTTCAGGAAGGCGACACCATCGAAAGCTATTCCCTTGAAGAAGTCGCCCAAGAGCTGTAGACCGCCGCAAAATCCTATCGACATTATGGCTTCACTCCGGCACGAAAGAGTCCGCAAACTCTTAAAGCGCGAGATTGGCGAGCTCATCCGCCGGCAGTATTCTCTGGAGCGGCACGGCCTCATCACCGTGGCTGACATCCAAATGGGCAGCGACCTCAAATCCGCTCGAGTCTTCATCGGCGTCGTTGGCGATTCCAGACAAAAACAAAACGCCTTGCAGAGATTGCAAAAAGACCGCCCCGCCATCCAACAGGAAATCGCCTCCCGCGTGATTCTCAAGTATTTACCGCAACTGCGATTCGTGCTCGACGCCTCCCTGGAACGAGGCGACCGCGTTTTGGAAATCATGGAAGAAATCAAAAAATCGGAAAACACAAAACCTTTGGAATGAAACCCGCCCCGAAGATTGTTGCTCGAATCATTGAAGAAATCAAAGCGCACGAACGTTTTTGCGTGGTCGGCCATCAAAGACCGGACGGCGATTGCGTCGGCTCCCAACTGGCGCTTGCCCTGGCTCTTCAGAACGAAGGCCGCCGCGTCGTCTGCTGGAATCAAGACCCGTTGCCGCAAAAGTTGAAGTTTCTCGACACCGGGAACATCTTCGCCCGCCCCCAAGCTGAGCAAGCCTTCGACTGTGTTGTGGCCGTCGATTCCGCCAGCCTTGCCCGGCTGGGCGCCATCGAGCCATTCATCCGAAACCGCAAAACGCTCATCAACATCGACCACCACGCCAGCAACACCCGCTACGGAGACATCAACTGGGTCTCGTCCAACGAACCATCTTCCGGGGAGCTGATTTACCGCCTCATCAAAACCGCTCGCTGGAAATTGAACCCGGAAATTGCCGATTGCCTGTTCACTGCCATTTCCACAGACACCGGCTCGTTTCAATATCCGACCACCCGGCCTTCCACATATGAGATTGCCGGCGACCTGGTGGACAAAGGCGCCAACCTGGAAGTCATCTGCGACGAAGTCTATCAATCCCATCCGCTCTCGCGGGTCAAGCTCCTCAAACACGTCTACAACCACTTCAAACTCACCAACGATAACCAGATCGCCTACTTTTGGCTGCGCCGAGCCGATTACCAACGGACCGGCGCTGACCGAGACGAAAGCGAAGGCTTGATCGACCACATCCGGGACATTGAACCCGTCGTCATCGCCTGCATGTTTGAAGAACTGGAGCCGGAAGCCATCCGCATCAGCTTGCGGAGCAAAAGCCCGGACATCAACGTCAGCGACATTGCCAAAAACTTCGGAGGCGGCGGGCATAAAGCAGCCGCCGGCGCGCGAATCAGCGGCCGCCCGATGGCTATCCAACGGCGCGTGGTCAAAGCCATCCGCACAGAACTCGCCTTGCGAAAGAACTCGGACACCGGCAAATCCAATGACTGACATCAACGGCGCTCTTCTCATCAACAAAACCACCGGATGGACATCCCACGACGTCGTCGCCCGCATCCGAAGCCATTGCAAGATCAAGAAAGTGGGACACTGTGGCACTTTGGACCCTAATGCGACAGGCCTTTTGGTCATCGTCCTTGGCAAGGCCACAAAACTCTCGGAGCGATTCACAGGGCAGGACAAATCCTACGAGGGCATCATCCGCTTTGGAGAAACCACTGACAGTTACGACGCCGACGGCGCCCTCACCGCCACCCGCCCCGTGCCGCCGATGGCGCTTGAGCTGCTGAACCAGGAAGCGAAATCCTTCGTCGGTGACATCCTCCAAATGCCGCCTATGATCTCGGCGGTCAAAGTGAACGGCGTCCCGCTTTACAAACTGGCTCGGCGAGGCAAAACCGTAGAGCGAAAGCCGCGTCTTGTGCACATCTACCGCTTCCAGTTCACGGCCTACGCGGAACCGGAAGGCAGCTTCAGCCTCGCCTGCACCAAAGGCGTTTATGCCAGAAGCCTGGCCCATGAGCTGGGCGTCAATCTCGGCTGCGGTGCCCATCTCAAAGCTCTGCGCCGAACCCGTTCCGGCGCCTTTCAAATCGCCCAAGCTCTGGCTATTGATTCGATCGCCGCGATGACCGCCGAGGAAGTCGCCAGCCAAGTCATCCCCATGCCTCAACTTGCCCGGCTTCAATGAACAGCCCGACCGACCGCACCGCCAACAAACCCCCTCGGCCAGATGAAAGTTTTCCGCCAGCTTGACGACTTTGAGAACCCAAACCGGAGGGGAATTTTCTGCGCCATCGGCATGTTCGACGGGCTACACCTCGGCCACCAGCGCGTCATCGACCGCACTGTCAAACAAGCAAGGCAGGCCAAGGGGCTTTCCCTCGCCGTTACCTTCGACCAGCATCCGGCCAGAGTCGTCGCTCCCGAACGGACGCCAGCCTGGATATACCCTTTTCGCCAACGCCAATTTTTTCTAGAGAAAATACAACTCGACCTCCTCTGGATCATTCCGTTCGACCGCCACTTCAGCCAAATCAGCGGGAACGCTTTTTTGGAGTTGCTTTGCAGGCAGTTCCATCCGCTGAAACTAATCTGCGTCGGCCCCGACTTCCATTTCGGCCACCGGCGTTCAGGAAACATTCAACTCCTTCGCGATCGGGCCGCATCGTTCGGCTACGAGCTGCCCCCAATCGCCCCCGTCCGACAACAAGGCAAAGAAATCAGCAGCACAGCTATCCGGTCGCTCATCGCCGAAGGCCATCTGGAGGAAGCCGGCAAATGTTTGGGACGCCAATACGCCATTTGTGGCCAAGTCGTCCGCGGGCGGAAAACCGGACGCCAGCTCGGATTCCCCACCGCTAACCTCGACACTTCAGGCTTGGCCTTGCCGCCGAACGGCGTCTATCCAGCCTTGACAAAAGTGCAAGATCAAACCTTCCAAGGAGTCGCCAACATCGGTTGCCGCCCGACCATCGAAAGCTCCGGCCCGGCGCCGACGGTTGAAGTGCATCTGTTCCATTTCGACCGAAACCTCTACGGCGAACACCTGGAAGTGCAACCGCTCAAACGCATCCGGCCGGAACAAAAATTTCCAACACTCCAAGCGCTTCGAAACCAAATCAAACGAGACACTGAAACGGCGGCACAATTCTTCGAGAAACCACCGACGCCGAATCCGCGCTTCTGCGCCGCCGCAAAATTTTGAACTGGGAACGGGATGAATTTGTCAGTTGAAACAGGAAAACACCGGCAGGGATTCCTTGCCTTCCCAGCCGAGGATGTCGCATCAAAACAAAAATGAACGCAGGGATTACCGCAATCAACGCCGAAGTGCAGAAAGCCAGCGCTTTTGTGCCGCCGCTCCTGGCCGAAATCAACAAAGCCATCATCGGCCAAAAATACCTCATCGAACGCCTCATCGTCGGCATGTTGGCCAACGGGCACATCCTGCTCGAAGGCGTCCCCGGCCTGGCCAAAACCACCTCGGTCAAATCCCTGGCCGCCGGCATCAGCGCGGGCTTTTCGCGGCTTCAATTCACTCCCGACATGCTCCCCGCCGACGTCATCGGCACCCAAATCTACAACCCCCAATCCGGCGACTTTTCCACCCGGAAAGGCCCCATCTTTTCCAACTTGATCCTGGCAGACGAAATCAACCGGGCGCCGGCCAAAGTGCAAAGCGCCCTGCTCGAAGCCATGCAAGAACGGCAAGTTACCATCGGCAACCAAAGCTACCCGCTCGACGAACCCTTCCTAGTGCTGGCCACGCAAAACCCCATCGAACAAGAAGGCACTTACCCCCTTCCCGAAGCGCAAGTCGACCGCTTCATGCTCAAACTCAAAATCGACTATCCCGGCAGAGAGGAAGAACGGCAGATACTAGACTTGATGGCCAAAACCACGCCGCCGCCCGAAGCTCGCCCGGTCGTCTCGCCCGATCAAATCCTCGCGGCGCGAAAAGTCGTCAACGAGATTTACCTCGATGACAAAGTCAAAGACTACATCGTCGACCTCGTTTGCTGCACCCGGCAGCCGGAGGTCTACAAAATCGAAATCGCCGATCACGTGCAACTCGGTGCCTCCCCACGCGCCACCATCGCCCTCACACTTGCCGCCAAAGCCTACGCCTTCCTTCGCGGCCGCGGATACGTCACACCCCAAGATGTCAAAAGCATCGGCATGGACGTCTTGCGCCACCGAGTCGCCATCACCTACGAAGCGGAAGCCGAAGAGAAAACCCCCGAAACCATCATCCAAAAAATCTTCGACGAACTCTCCGTGCCATAACCTTGAGGAAGACACGGAAAGCACCTGCCCGCATATGATTCCTCGCGACATCATCAAAAAAATCCGCCAGATCGAAATTCGCACCAACCGCTTGGTCGCCGAATCTTTGGCCGGGCATTACCACAGCGTCTTCAAAGGCCAAGGCATGAACTTCGACGAAGTGCGGGAATACCAACCCGGCGACGATGTTCGCGCCATCGACTGGAACGTCACCGCCCGAATGAACCACCCCTTCATCAAGAAGTTCGTTGAAGAACGCGAACTGACCGTCATGCTGCTCGTCGACCTCAGCGGCTCCGGGCTGTTTGGCTCTGGTGAACAATCCAAACGCGAACTGGCCGCCGAAATCGCCTCGGTTCTGGCATTCTCCGCCATCAAAAACAACGACAAAGTCGGCCTGCTGCTCTTCACCGACATCGTCGAAAAATTTATTCCCCCGCGCAAAGGCCGCTTCCATGTCCTGCGCGTCATCCGCGACATCCTCTTCTTCGAACCCAAACGCCACCGAACCAACGTCAACACCGCCCTAGAATTCCTCTCCAAAGTCATCAACCAACGAGCCATCGTCCTCCTCATCTCCGACTTTCTGGGACAAACCGAACCCACCCGCAAAGAAATCGAAACACACCTGCGCCGGCGCGTCGTCACCTCCAACGGCCTGCGGCAAAACTCCCTCGTCTCGCTGCGGCAAACCAAAAGAAAACACGACCTAGTCGCCGTTCAAATCACCGACCCCTTTGAAATGCGCCTCCCCAATATCGGCAAAATCATCCTCAAAGACGCCGAAACAGGCCGCGTCGTCGAAGTGGACACCGGCAACCCCCGAAAGCGAACTGCCTTCGCCGGACGCCAAAAAAAAGCCCGCAGCGAACTCAATAAACTCCTCCGCTCCGCCGGCATTGACAGCATCCAACTCCGAACCGACAAACCCTACATCCACGAACTGAGCCAATTTTTCGAAACTCGCGAAAAACGCCGCAACCGCTGATGGAAGCGACCAACGCCGCCTTAATCCTCCCCTCCCCGGAAACCCGGAGTCCCCTCTCTGACATCCACGACATCCGCCCCCTCGTGGAAGCTCCCCCCTCCTGGGCATGGCTCTGGTGGGGACTTCTCGCCGCCGCCCTCCTCACCCTCCTCTATTGGGCCTGCCGCTGCTGGAAAAAACAGCGGCAAAACCAACCAGCAAAACCAACCACCCACCAAGAACTCCCCCACGAACGCGCCAGAAGACTTCTCGAAAACGTCTCCGCCTACCTGCACGACCCCGAACGCTTCTGTGTCATCGTCTCAGATGCCATCCGAGGCTACCTCGAAGACCGCTTCGGCCTCAAAGCCCCCGAACGCACCACCGAAGAGTTCCTTGGAGAACTGCAAGAAAGCCGCTACCTTGCAGAAAATCAAAAACAACTATTAGCCGACTTCCTCGCCAAATGCGACCTGGTCAAATTCGCAAAATCCCAACCCGAAGCCTACGAGCTGAACAAACTCCGCGAAGCCGCCCTCCAGCTCGTCCGGGAAACAGAACCCTCCCCACTGGACTTGCCGGACACAACAAACGCGCAACCCAACCCAACTGCTGCCCCGCCCCCGCTGCCGCAATAATCCCGCCGCCCGCCTGATAACCATGCTCAACTTCGGCCATCCATACCTCCTGCTCCTTCTGCTCCTCCTGCCAATACTGGCATGGCTCCGCGGCAAACACGGCCGCAGCGCCGCCTTCCTCTACTCCTCCGTCGAACTCGTGCGAGGCATCACCGACCTCAGACGCTCCCGAACAAAAGGCGCCGGCGCCAAACTTCGCTGGCTGGTACTAGCCCTCTGCATCATCGCCCTCGCCCGCCCCCGCTTGGGAGAAGGCGAAATCACCATCACAGCCAGCGGCATCGACATCGTCGTCGCCCTCGACCTCTCCGGCAGCATGGCCGCCGAAGACTTCCACATCCAAGGCAACCGCGTCAACCGCCTCACCGCCGCAAAAAACGTCCTAGAACAATTCATCGACAAACGCCGCCACGATCGCATTGGACTCGTCGCCTTCGCCAGCCAAGCCTACATCGCCGCCCCCCTCACCTTAGACCATGACTTCCTGCTGCAAAACCTCGAACGCCTAAACCTAGGAACAATCCAAGACGGCACCGCCATCGGCTCCGCCATGACCGCCGGCCTCAACCGCCTCCGCGACCTCGACTCCAAAAGCCGAATCCTCATCCTAATGACCGACGGTATAAACAACGCCGGCAATGTGCTGCCCCTCACCGCCGCCGAAGCCGCCGAAAGCCTGAACGTCAAAATCTACACCATCGGCGTCGGCACACACGGCCTCGCCCCCGTTCCCGGAAAAAACCCCTTCGGCCAAACCGTCTACATCCAAACAGAAGTCAACATCGACGAAGACACCCTCACCCAAATCGCCCACCTCACCCAAGGCAAATACTACCGCGCCGACAGCACCGACACCCTGGCCACAATCTACGACGAAATCGACCGGCTGGAAAAATCCGAAATCGAAATCAAACAATACCTGAACTACCAAGAAATCTTCCCCTGGTTCCTTCTCCCGGCATTCACCCTCCTCCTCCTGGAAATCATCCTCAATCACACCCTATGGCGCCGCCTCCCCTGACATGGACACCTTCCTGAGATTCGAACACCCGAAAATCCTCTGGTTCCTGCCGGCAGCCCTTGCATTGCTCGTCTGGTTCCTCCGATGGGCCTGGCGCAAACGCCGGGAACTAATCCATGTATTCGTCAAATCCAGACTGCTGGCCGCCCTCACCGTCGGCGTCTCTCACCAAAGACAACTCGCAAAAATGAGCCTGATCGTCCTGGCCGTCGCCTTCCTCATCATCGCCCTAGCCAGACCACAATACGGCTTTCACTGGGAAGAAACCCGACAGAAAGGGCTCGACATCATCGTCGCCATTGACGTCTCAAAAAGCATGTTAGCAAACGACATCGCCCCCAACCGTTTGGAACGCTCCCGACTGGCCGCCCTGGACCTGATGGCCCTCGCCCAACGAGACCGCCTGGGCCTAGTCGCCTTCGCCGGCACTGCCTTCCTACAATGCCCACTGACACTGGACGACGAAGCCTTCCGGCAAAACCTCAACGCCCTACACCCCGACATCATCCCCCAAGGTGGCACCGCCCTTCAAGAAGCCCTGGAAACCGCCCGGAAAGCCTTCGACACCAACACCGACAACTACCGAGCCATCATTCTCATCTCAGACGGCGAAGACCACGAAGAAGGCGCCCTCAAAGCCGCCGAAGCCGCCGCCGCACAAAACTGCCACATCTTCACCGTCGGCGTCGGCACCACAGATGGAGAACTCTTGAAAATTGCCGGCGCACAAGGACGGACAAACTACCTCAAAGACGATCAAGGCAACGCCATCAAATCCCGCCTCAACGAACCCCTCCTCCGGCAAATCGCCTCCGCCGGACAAGGCTTCTATATCCACCTGCGGGACGCAAAATCACTAAAAACCCTCTACCAAAGCGGTCTAGCACCTCTGCCTAAAAGCGAACTCTCCTCGCGACTCTCCAGACAATATCACGAGCGCTTTCAATGGCCCCTCACCCTCGCAATTTTATGCTTACTGACAGAACTATTTATTAGAGATCAAAAAAGAGTCGCCCGCCCGGACGGCCCCATCAAATCGGCAACCGTTCTGCAAGAAGGTTAATACTACAAAGACCATGAAAACGACATCTCGACCTCAATCAAAAACTCCAACCGCTTTACAACGGACAGTGTACATCATCAGGAGCCTCCTCTTCATCACATTTCTTGCCGGAAGCATTCTCCACCCACAAGCCGAAACTGAGAGAGACGCCCAACGCCACTTCCAGGAAGGCCGTTATGAAGACGCTCTGAAAATCTACCGCCGCTTGGCTCTCGAAAACCCGGACACTTCACGTTTTGCCTATAATGCCGGCGCCGCTGCTTACAAAGCAGAACAACTGGAGGAAGCCGTAAAACAATTCGACGCCGCTGCTTTATCGTCCAATCTCGAACTTCAACAAAAAGCGCATTACAACCTGGGCAACTCCTTCTTTCGCTCCGGTGAAGCTGCCGCCGAACTTGAACAAAAAGCCGCCGCTTGGAAACAAGCCATCCAACGTTACCAACACGCCCTCAGACTTGATGAAACCGACACCCTCACTCAGGAAAATCTTGATTTCGTCAAACGCCGTTTAGAAGAACTTCAACAACAGCAACAGCAAAATCCAGAGCAAAACCAGAGCAACAAAAACGAGAACCAGGAATCCTCTGAACCCAATCAAAACCCAGAAGACGCACCACAACAAAACAACGAACCGCAGCAGTTGCCGGAATCATCTGCCAACCGAAACCCGGAACAAAACGAAGAAAAGCAACCGCAACCCAATCAGCCCGAACAAAAAAACACTGATTCCCAAACTCCGCAATCTTCCGAAACTCAACCAAACGAAAAAAATTCGGCCGCGACTCCTCAACCGGCGCCCGGAAAAATGACGCCCGAACAAGCCAGACAATTGCTCGACGCCGAACGCGACAAAGCCCAAGCGATGATCTTCCGCCCTCCGCAAAATCCCCAACCAAGAAGCCGTTCATTTAAAGATTGGTAAACCGACACCCCGTAATCGCAACCATGAATGCTGAACAACACTCGCAAGAGCGGTTCACCACAAAAAAACTAGCCCGTCCTTTCGCTTTCCGTACGATGCCACAGTGGTTCAGCAGGCTACTGTTCATACTCCTCCTCCCCCAAATCCTTCACGGCCAAGGCGCCAGCTATAACGCTGCATTCACCCGAAATCCAGTTCCCTTGGGCGAACCCACCGTCCTGCAACTGCGCTATATAAATTGCGAGCCGGAACAAGTCCCTGAAATCCCGAAAATCAATGAGTTGACAATCACATATATCGGGCCTTCCCGCAATTCCAACCTCCGCATCGTCAACGGACGTCAAACGATAAACACCTCCACAATTCACCAGTATAATGTCGCCGCCGAAAAAACAGGAATTTACACAATTCCGCCCATTGAATCCCGAATCAACGGCAAGGCTTACACTACTCAAGCCATCCGGTTGAACGTCTCCAAAGGAATCGATTATAGCCAATACGCCTTCCTGCAGATTCACATCCCCAAGCAGGAAGCCGAACAGAGATTTTATTTGGGCGAGGTGTTTCAAATTCACGTTCACTTATATGCGCTGAATGCAAAAATAGAGGAAAAACCCACCATCGCCTCTGACGGGTTCGTTATTGCCGAATCCGGTCAACCCAGCCAAAGACAGGTCCAGGACAACAATCAGATATACAATCGCATTACTTTCACTTATTTGGCGCGCGCTGTTAAAACCGGCGAACTTGCCATCGGCCCTATTGATTGGAAGGTTGCTCTGTTTTTTCGAGATAACTCCAACCGCCGGCGGGATTTATTCGATTCGTTTTTTTCCGATTCTATATTCAATAATAACACTGTCCGCCGAAACATCACGTTGACTTCCGAGCCCATTCCGTTGAACATTCTCCCCCTTCCCGATGAGGGACGCCCTGATAGCTTCAACGGAGGCATTGGCAACTTCACGATGGATGTCCAGGCCTCCCCAACCGTCGTCGTCGCCGGCGATCCCGTCACCATCACGATGAAAATTCAAGGACAAGGCGCATTGGAGGCGTTGCCAATGCCTGCCTTCGACTCTTGGCGAGAGTTTCAACAGTATCCGGAAACTGCCGATATCCATTATTCCGATGAAATCGGATTGAGCGGCATCAAGACTTTTGAAAAAATTGTGATCCCCGGAAACGCAGAAATTCAGAACCTCCCCCAAATTGAGTTCAGCTTTTTTGATCCGCAAGCAGAACAATATAAAATCCTGCAGCAAGGGCCAATTCCGCTGACGGTGCAGCCCAATTTGACGACGTCTCAACCAGCCTTCGCGGCAGAAGTTGGAACGGCCGGCAAGACCCCGAACATCGCCACCAACATTGTCCATATCAAACCGCGCTTGGGCGCTGTCGCCGCCGCAAGCCAACCGTGGTTGCGGCAGCCGTGGTTCCTGGGCTTGCAAGCCGTCCCCATCGCCATATGGATTGCCTGCCGCCTTTACCTCGCACGCCAGAACGCCCTCCGCAGGAACCCCCGCGCCTTGCGTCGCAAACGAGTCAAAGTCCTCGTGGACGACGGCCTCCAAACGCTCAAAAACCTGGCCGCCGAAAACTGCTCTGGAGAGTTCTTCGCCGTTTTGTTTCGCCTGTTGCAAGAACAGATCGGCGAACGCCTGAACCTTCCCGCAAACGCCATCACCGAAGCCGCCATCGAAATCGAACTCTGCAACCGCGGCCTTGATCCGGAAATTCGCAACACACTGGATCGGCTCTTCCAAATGTGCAACCAGTCCCGTTACGCGCCCATCGACTCCAGCGCAGAATTGACTCAGATCGCCACCGACGCGCAATGCGCTCTCCGTGAATTGCAAAACCTCCCTGAACCTGACACGAGATGAAACCCTCCGTCCCGGCAATCGCCCTCCTTTTCTCTCTCGCCTTTGCGGCGGCCGATACGCCCGAAACGCAATTCAACAAAGCCAACCTCCTTTACGAAAAAGGCGAGTATGCCGCCGCCGCCGAAGCCTACCGTCAACTGCTTGGCCGTGGCACCGATGCCGCCGCCATCCGGTTCAACCTCGGCAACGCCCTCTACCAAACCTCGCAATTCGGCAAAGCCATCGCCCAATACCACCAGGCCCTCGCCCTGTCCCCCCGCAATCCCGACATCCTGGCCAACCTGCGCTTTGCCCGGAACAAACTGGGCGCCAAAACCGCCATCCCTCTCAGCTTCTGGCGTCAATTCCTCCTCCAACTGACGCTCAACGAATGGACGCTCCTAGCCATGATCCCCTTCTGGAGCTGGCTCGCCGGCGCCATTCTCTCCCTCCTCTCCGCCAAAAACAGCCGCCGATGGACCACGTTCTCCCGAATCGCGGGCATCGCCTGTCTCCCTGCCGCGCTTCTCCTCATGAGCGCCGCCTACGAACGATTCCAAAAACCCCTAGCCATCGTTATCAACCCGGAAGCCGTCGTTCGATTCGGCCCCTTCGACGAATCCAAAAGCAGCCACAACCTGAGCGACGGCACTGAAGTTCGCATCCTCGACTCCAAAGACAACTGGCGCCAAATCCGCGACCCGCAAGGGCAAATCGGTTGGCTGCGCGAAGACCAAATCCAGCCGCTCCCCACCCTGCCCTAACCAAAACACACCTCTCACCAACACTGAACCGTAACATAATTGTAACAAAAATGTAACAACCAAACCGCAATAAGTATTTGTGGGCTTAACAGGGTGACGCGCAGGCACTCGACCGGTTGACCGGCACCCGTCTTGACAAAAAATCCAATCCTGTGCCTCCTGTCCATCCATGTGTCTCGAACGAAATCGCCCTCCAAAACCCTCAAAGCCCACAAATGCTTATCGCGAACCAAACTCTTGACTTTTTCTTTTGGACTAACAAAATTTGGACTAACAAAATTCCCCTGTTGATGAAAACATGAGTTCATCGTTCTGAATTTGGAGGTCTGTTTCGCTCCAAATGGAAAGCCTTCTGGCTGTTTGCCGGAGCAATCCTCCTAACCGCAGCCGTCTTCAAAGCGCACTGGTTGATCCTGGGTTGGGAAAAAGCCTCTGTTGAAGACCCCGTCGTCGCTCCGATGATGGTCAACCATGTCGGATTAGCCGGCATCCTTCTGGAATTGGCCGTAATTGGCGCGTTGTTCTTCCTGAGAAACGACCTTGTTCGGGCGGCCTGCCTCTTGTGGTTTGCCACTATTCTGTCCCTCTACCGCGCCTGGTTTCCCGAAAGCGATAACGGTTACTGCCCGTGCTTCGGCACCCTTCCTGAAATTCTGGGATTGAGCCCCGGAATCGCCTCTTTCGTCGCCGGAACATCCGTGCAGATATTCATCGTAGTATCCCTGTTGATTATTTTCCTGGAGCTGAAACAAACAGTGAAGTTCTCTCAATCCCGAAAATCACCGACCGGCAAACAACATCATCGGGTTGCTCTCTGGCTTTGTTTGCTGTTGCCAGCGTGGTTGACGGGCAGCGGACAGACTTTATTGGCGCAAGAACAGGATTTGGCGTTGCTCAAAAAGCCGCCTTATCCAATTGAAGTGCAGGGACGTGTGGATCGACTGACTCCCGACGATGACAACCCTGAAATCATGGAGACCGAAGAAGGCATCTTTTCGGCAATCATTGACGAAGGGCGAATGTCAGCCACCATTAAAATTCTTGAAAATCCTTGGAACACAGAAATTCGGATACTTCATTATGAATATCGTACCGATGGGGAACATTCGATTTCTTTTGGGCGATATGACACGAACATTGTTTGGCCGGACGATTATATCATCCCCAAGAAAATCGACGGCGAATGGAAACGGATCACTAATTCCACACCTTGGAAACGATCCTCTTCTGGTGTGGCATTAATATCGCCGACTCCAATTCCTTATGCGAATGTCAGCCAAGCCATCCCGATAGTTCTGGGATTTAATTGGCCGTTGTTAGAGTTGTTTTATCAAAAGGGGAAAGGGCCAAAAATTCTGGACTTTGGGCAAAAGGTACGAGGCAAACTGATGCGCCTAACCAGCGATCACAAAATTGATACGAACTCGTTGTTTAACGGGTTGACTCACCTATCAACACGCACTCGGCGTGGTTGGACTAACGATTTGTTTTTGGTTTCGGGCCGCTTCGAATCGGACTTGGGAGAGTGTCCGCAACAACTAGTTTATTCAAGTTTTCTGAGTTCTGCCAAAGCTGAGCAACTAGATCGTACCAACCGAACAGAACTACGGGTGGAACTGACTATTACCAACGTCGCCCGTTCGGAAATTTTTCCGCTTGCAATGTTGGATTTTCCAGAGATTGTTACAGTTCATGATAGGCGATTTTCGTTAAGAAAAAGCGGGTGGATTCCCAGCATGATTTACACTTCCACTAATGGTTCGATTCCGACTATGGAACGGGTGATGCAGCAAGAATTTTACGCAAATGCGCTAGCACAACACGCGGCTTCGGCCCGCGGCAGTTTGATGCGGTGGATTTTATTGGGTTTTCTCCTCTTGGCGGGTCCTCTGCTGATATGGAGAATTGTTTGGAAACAAAGTCAACATAATAACTGAATAAGAGACATAATACTATGAAAAAGAGGATGGTTCATTGGGCGAAAGCCCCAACTTCGCTGGTGATGTTCCTCATCGTGTTCATCACGGCGGTCAACCTAGCGCTCGCTTCGAGCGGTTGCCCGAAATGCGACACGAAGACGGCATCCGAACCTCCCGGTTGGGCGCCGAGCAAGTGCAACGGCTGCAACGATAATGAGTATCCTTACTGTGTTGGCTCCGGTGCAGACAAGGAATGCTTGGATAACGGCCCACTAACTGGCAATGGGATTTGTTGCGAGAAATCGTTCATGTCCTATGAGTGCAGGATGGGCACAAATTCCTGCTAGGTTGTTTTGAGCGGGTGGATTGTTCTTTCTCGGCGGTGGATTTTCCCCGCCGCTTTTTTTTATCTTGTGTGTGTTAGAGTTTCATAAGGTTAGCGCTGGAATGAACTGAATGAGGACGAAGAGCCCGGTTTTTTCGTTTTTGTATTTGGCGCTGGGTGGTTCGATTTATCTGCTGATTTCAACTCGGCTGGTAGTTCGCTGGGGAGAGTGGTATTCGGGTTCGGTTCCGTATCGGATGCAGACGGAAGCGTTTCTGCAGGGGAATCTGGCGGTGAGCGATAACCTGGCAGATTTACTGCATGACCATACTTGGTCGCAGGACGGAATACACCAAGTATGGGGATTGGGGGTTCCGTTGTGGCGTTTGCTTTTTGAGCTTCTCGCCAAGGGGCTGGGTTGGGAAGCATTTCCGGATCGGCTGGCGTTTGGTTTGTTTGTCTGTTTGGTTGTTTTTCTGTTATTGCGGGCATTGGTGAATCCTTTAGCTTCTTCCGAGGGGGAAACATCTTTTATTGCAGCGGCTGTTCTGTTGTTATTTCTATTTTTTCCTCCGTTCGTATCTCTATTGCAAGTGCGCGGCGCGGTTTGGGAGGAGGCGGTTGCGTATAGTTATTTATACGCGTTGCTGCTTTTGGCTTTGCTTGTTCGGTGGACGACGCATCAACGGTTAGGTTGTTTCGTTGCACTTTGTATGTTGGCCGGTGTTGGAGCAATGATTCGTCCTACGTTGTTTTTCTACGGCGTTGGGAGCGTGGTAGTTGCGCTGCTGATTTCGAACAAACAGGGGAAGATTTTCGGCTGGTTTTTTATCCGATCCTGGTTACTGCCGGCGCTGCTGCTGTTCTGCGTCGGGGGCATGTTTCTTTGGACAACGAATGCGTTGCGGTTCGGTGATGGCTTTGAGTTTGGGCATCAGTTGAATCTGCAGAAAGGTCCAGGATCGATGTATGCTACTCGATTTGATGATCCGTTTCAGGGAGAAACATTGACAGCAGCAGTGCAAGAACTTTTAGGTTCTCTCTTTTGGGTGCGCCGTTTGAACGATGGAGATTTTTATCAGGAAGATATATTTATTGGACAATCGGAAACGACAAGGTTCCGGGAGTTTTACTTTACAACTTACGATTGGTCTTATATTCCTCTGCTGGCAGCGGCGGTTTGGCTTCTTTGGCGATTGGCAACGAGATTCAAAATTGCCGATTGGTGGAAACAGACGGGTTTGAATGAAAAGCAGGGCTCTTTGGGAAATCGTTTGTTTTTATGTATGGGGCTTTGGTCAGTAGTCAGTTTGTTTCTGCTGTTTGTCTTTTATTTATACGTTCCGGTAACATCGTCTCGTTATATGATGGATTTCGCAGCTGGTATTGCGGCGTTATTATTTGTAGCATGGGTGTTTGCTTTATTGTATAGCAAGGAGTGTTGGCAGTTGATTTTGATTTTTACCGCCGGTTTTAGTTGGTGGGCGTTTCAAATGCACGGCATTCAAGGGAGTTACAGTGAGCCGGTTTCCGTGAGTTGGCGGAAGGTGGCGGAAAGAGTGGCGTCCAGAAAAGCAGCGGAACGAATGGAATGGAAGGCGGACGAATCTGCAGCAGGTCGGGAGTTTTCCGGCATTCGGTTTGACCGGGAAGGTTGGGATCAGAAGACGGGGGCGCTGGCGCCATTGGCAATTATTTTTGTAAAAGACGCCGAGTTTTTGGAATTTCGGTTGAGAAAGAGGGAAGGACAGGAAGCCCGCTTGGAGCCTTCGGCGATTCGGGTGAAGATTGGGCTTGAAGAGTTGCCGTTGATTTGGAGTCGACGGACGGGAGAGAACAGCTGGTTGGTCCGATTTTCAGGTCCCGAAAGGCGTGAGTATCAACGGGGAGTGGAAGCCGCTTTTGTAGCTTCAGTTTCGAGAGACGAATTGGCAGCGGCTCACAGTCCCTGGATATTGGAGTTGGTCCGATGGCGTTGACACGCGGATTTTAGAGATTGATTTGCCGGTGGCAGTTCTTTATGCTTTAGCTGTTTGGGCATGATATAAAACTTATATGAATCCAGAAACAAAACTCGTTGAACTTGGTTATGAACTGCCGCCATCACCAAAACCTATAGGCGTCTATAAACCGCTGATCACTGTCGGCAATATCGTCTGTGTTTCCGGACACGGCCCTTTGAAACCGGACGGCACTTTGATCACCGGACAAGTGGGCGCTGAGGTGGATCTCGAATTCGGAAAAGCTGCCGCAAGGCAAGTCGGCTTGGCGATTCTCGCGACTCTTAAGGACCAGCTCGGCAGCTTGGAGCGCATTGAACGTGTGATTCATTTGCTGGGGATGGTCTATGCCACATCGGACTTTACTGAACATCCTCAAGTGATCAATGGTTGCAGTGAACTCTTCGTGGAAGTTTTCGGCGCCGACAAAGGCGTGGGCATTCGCAGCGCTGTCGGCGCGGGTTCTCTTCCCGGAAGAATCACGGTTGAAATTGAATCCACCTTCGAGCTGGTTGCCTAGCTCGGCAGAAGTCTCCCGGCTGTGCGTAGCTTTCCGCTCAGCGATCTCCCTTCGCCGGCGCTGCTTTTCCGGCAATCGGTCATTGATCGGAATGGCGATTGTATGTTGCGGTTGGCCGGGTCTCCCGCCCGTTTGCGGCCGCATGTCAAGACGCACAAATGTCCGGCCATCGTTTCGCGCCAGGTGGCTCAGGGAATTCGCCAGTTCAAGTGCGCCACCATTGCCGAGGCGGAAATGGCCGCTCAAAACGGCGGCGCCAGCGTTCTTCTGGCCAAGCAGCCGGCGGGTCCCGACATCCTCCAGCTCACCAAGCTACAGGCAAGCTATCCGGCAACCGAGTTCCTCGGAATCGTGGACAACAAAGGTTCGCTGAAACAAATTGCCGAAGCCTTTTCCCGGCGGTCGACGTCCATCGGCCTTCTGCTGGATGTCGATTGCGGCATGGGAAGAACGGGGCTGCTGCCAGGAAGCGAACTTTTAGACCTCTACCGTGCCCTCGAAGCCGAACCAGCCCTCATTCCCGCTGGCCTCCATGTCTATGACGGCCACCTTCAGGATTCAAACCCGGAAGCGCGGCGGGTGCGGTGTGCCGAAGCTTTCGACCCGGTTTTTGAAATCCAATCCCGACTCGAAGCGGAAGGCCTCCTCGTCCCGCGATTGGTTGCCGGCGGCTCTCCCACATTTCCCATTCATGCGGCAAATCCCGCCGTTACAGATTGCAGCCCCGGCACGGCGATTCTCTGGGACGCAGGTTATCGAGAGAGTTTTCCCGACCTGCCCTTCCAGCCTGCAGCCTGCCTTCTCACACGAGTGATCAGCCGGTTGAGCGCAGAACGCATCTGCCTCGACCTCGGATACAAGGCCGTCTCCGCAGACAAACCGCAGCCCAGAGCCATCTTTCCCGACCTGCCCGATGCCGTAGCAGTGAGCCACAGCGAAGAACACCTCGTCATTCGCAGCCGGCGCGTTCAAAACTGCCGGCCCGGAGATTTCTTCCTGGCCATTCCTCGGCATGTCTGCCCGACTGTGGCACTTTACGACGAAGCCTTCATCCTCTCCGACACTGACGAAATCATCGACCGCTGGCCCATCCAGGCGCGAACCCGCTCCCTCGGCATCTAATTCGCCCATGAACCGCGATCCCGCCTTCCTCTTCGATGCCCACTTGGACCTTGCCATGAATGCCATGGAATGGAACCGCGACCTCCGCTGCAGCCTCAAAGAAATCCGTCGAAGAGAATCCTCCATGAGCGACAAAAAAGACCGCGGCAGAGGAGTCGTCAGCTTCCCCGCCATGCGCCGCGGCAACATCGGCCTTTGTGTCGCCACCCAAATCGCCCGTTACGTCAAACCTGGCAACCCCCGCTCCGGCTGGCATTCGCCCGAACAAGCCTATGCCCAAACCCAAGCCCAACTCAATTGGTATCGCGCGATGGAAAGAGACGGACAACTCGCACAAATCACCAACCGCAGCCAACTCCGCGCCCACCTCCGACAATGGCAGCAACCCCACCCGCAACCGCTCCACCCTCCCCTGCCCATCGGCTACATCCTCAGCCTCGAAGGCGCCGACTCGCTCGTGAACCTCAACGACCTGGCTGAAGCCTGGAACCACGGGCTTCGCGCCCTCGGCCCCGCTCACTACGGCCCCGGAACTTACGCCGCCGGCACCGATGCCGAAGGCGGCCTTACCCCTCGCGGCCGCGATCTCCTCCGCGAAATGGAACAACTGGGAATCATCCTCGACATAACCCACTTGACCGACGAAGGCTTCCGGGAAAGCCTGCAACACTTCAACGGCCCCCTCTGGGCCAGCCACTCCAACTGCCGCACCCTCGTTCCCCACCAACGCCAACTCAACGACGAACAAATCCGCCTCCTCATCCAACGCCGCGCCGTCATCGGAATCGCCCTCGACGCCTGGATGCTGACCCCCGGCTGGATCAAAGGAAAATCAACCTCCCAGGAAACTAAACTCACCCTCAAAGCCGCCGTCAACCACATCGACCACATCTGCCAAATCGCCGGCAATGCCGAACACGTCGGCATCGGCAGCGACCTCGACGGTGGCTTCGGCACCGAACAATGCCCCGCCGACCTCGACTCCATCGAAAAACTTCAAACCCTCGCCCCCCTTCTCGCCCAACGCGGCTACACCCACCAAAACATCGAAAACATCCTCTCCAGCAACTGGATACGCTTCCTCCACCGCGCCTGGCCGAACTGAAAACGCCCCGAAAAAAAATGAAAAGAATGATTACACTGACATGAAAACCATTGTCACCAAAGCGCTCCCAATTCGGAGCTTCATCACTGCCGCAGTTGAAGGAATTGGAACACCGTCTTGAAAAGTGCCGTAATGTGGACTCGAAACAGATTGCTGACAGGAAACGCTGGACTGCCGACCTCGGTAAGGATTACAAGGCAGTTCGCGATCTGGAACGAGAGCAATGGAAGCGGATGTCGGACTACTTAACACCGTGGAAGTTGCGGGAATACAAAATGGAACATGCTCTGGCAGCCAATGAGTTGCGGAAGCAAATAGACGGCTGGTTCAATCCGAGCAAGGCGGAGCAGCAGCTCCGGCAAGCCGACACGGACACCGCCGAATAGCATTCAATCGTCCGGCATTCCTATCGGCCAGTCCTTTCGGGGGCTGGCCTTTTTTGTTGAGGCGGCGGGCTTGGCGGGCAGGCGCGGTTTATGGAACATCGCAAGTTGGGTAAGACGGATTTGTATTTGCCGGCGGTTGCGGCACTTGAATTTTCGGCGATTGCGTTGAACACTCCCCGTCATGCAGAAGACGTCGGATTTTCGAATTGAAACTGACACGATGGGTGAGGTTCCCGTGCCGGCGCATCGTTATTGGGGAGCGCAAACGCAGCGCTCGAAGCAAAACTTCCGCATCGGTGAGCAGCGAATGCCGCGCGAAATCATCAGGGCTTTTGCCGTGCTGAAAAAAGCTGCGGCGCTGGCGAATGCCGATTGCGGCGTTTTGGATGCGGCCAAGGCAGATTTGATTGCGCGCGTTTGCGACGAGATTTTGGCAGGCACGTTGGACGATGAATTTCCGCTGGTGGTTTGGCAGACTGGTTCCGGCACGCAAACCAACATGAACGTCAACGAAGTCATCGCCAACCGCGGCCATGTCCTCAACGGCGGCCAGCTTGCTGACGTTCAAAAAACTCTTCATCCCAACGACGACGTTAATAAATCGCAATCCTCTAACGACACCTTTCCCGCCGCCATGCACATCGCCGCCTACCAGATGATTGCCAGCGACTCGATGCCGAAGATTGCAGCGTTGCGGGACACATTGGCCGCCAAAGCCGAAGCCTTCAAAGACATCGTTAAAATTGGTCGCACGCATTTTATGGATGCCACGCCGTTGACTTTGGGGCAGGAGTTTTCCGGCTACGCAGCTCAATTGGAGCACGGATTGCGCGTGCTTCAATCCACGCTCGGCCATCTGGCGGAACTGGCGCTCGGCGGCACTGCCGTTGGCACGGGATTGAACGCGCCGGAAGGTTTTGCGGAAAAGGCCGCGGCCAAAATCGCCGCGCTCACTGGTTTGCCCTTCATCACCGCGCCCAACAAATTCGAGAGCTTGGCCGCTCACGATGCCATCGTCGAAACCAGCGGCGCCCTCAAAATGCTGGCCGTGAGCCTGATAAAAATCGGCAACGACATCCGTATGCTCGCCTCTGGTCCCCGCTGCGGTCTTGGCGAAGTGATTCTGCCCGTCAACGAACCCGGCTCCTCCATCATGCCCGGCAAAGTGAACCCGACCCAATGCGAAGCCCTCACGATGGTTTGCGCTCAAGTGATTGGCAACGACGCCGCCATCGCCATCGGCGGCATGTCCGGCCAATTTGAATTGAACGTTTTCAAACCCGTGATGATTTTCAACCTCCTCATGGCCACTCGCAACCTTGGCGACGCCTGCCAATCCTTCAACGAACATTGCGTCCGAGACCTCCAACCCAACCGCGCCACCATCCAAACCCATTTAGAAAACTCCCTCATGCTCGTTACCGCCCTCAACCCGCACATCGGTTACGAAAACGCCGCCAAAATCGCCAAAAAAGCTCACCGGGAAAACACCACCTTGCGCAAAGCCGCCCTCGCCCTCGGCCTGCTCACCGATGAACAATTCGCCGAATGGGTGGACCCCGCCAAAATGATTGGGCGCCGAACACCGTAACTACAGCCTTGCCAGCTTGTCAAAATTGCGGAAACTTGCTAGCGAATTGTTCCGATAAATAACCATGAAAACCATACTGCCAACCCTTGCCGCCCTTGCCCTCGCCAACACCGCTCCCGCCGATGATTGGCCCCAATGGCTCGGCCCCAACCGCGACAGCATTTGGCGCGAGACCGGAATCACCACATCCTTCCCCGCCGCCGGCCTGCAGGTAAAATGGCGCATTCCCATTGGCCTCGGCTACGGCGGCCCGGCTGTGGCCGGCGGCAAAGTCTATCTTATGGATTACATCCGCACCGGCGGCGACATGAAGAACTCTCCCAGCGGACGCAGCTTGCTTGAAGGCGTCGAACGCGTGCTCTGCCTCGACGCCGACACCGGCGCTCTTCTCTGGAAACACGAATACCAACGCCCCTACCATCTCTCCTACCCCGGCGGCCCCCGCTGCACACCCACAGTCGCCGGCGGCAAAGTTTACGCCCTCGGCGCCGAAGGCAACTTCTGGTGCCTGGACGCCGACACCGGAAAAGTCATCTGGAGCAAAGATTACCGCAAAGACTACCAACTCGACACCCCGATATGGGGCTACTCCTCCCATCCCGTAGTAGACGGCGACACTCTTTACTGCATCGTCGGCGGCCCCGGCAGCACCGCCATCGCCTACAACAAAAACACCGGCAAAGAAAAATGGCGCGCCCTCTCTTCTCCCCAGCCCGGCTACGGCACACCGGCGCTGATACAACACGCCGGCCGCCAGCAACTTATTATATGGCACGCCCAATCCATCAACTCCCTCAACCCGGTCAACGGCGAATTATACTGGTCAATTCCTCTCAAACCCGGCTTCAACATGTCCATTATGACACCGCGAAAACTCGGCAACCGCCTCTTTGCCAGCGCCATCGGCAACATCAGCGCCCTCATCCAACTCGACGACCAAAAACCCGCTGCCGCCATCGCCTGGCGCGGCAAAGCCAACAACGCCGTCTATTGCGTCAACAGCACCCCCTTCCTGCAAAACGGCATCATCTACGGCTGTAATGTTGAAACCAGCGAACTTATCGCCGTCAACATGGACAACGCTCAACGCCTCTGGGCCACACGCAAACCCACCATCGGTGAAGGCCAACGCGGCCGGCACGGCACCGCCTTCATCGTCAAACACCAAACCCCAAAACATCCCAACCGCTTCTTCCTCTTCAGCGAAACCGGCCACCTCATCCTCGCAAAACTCTCCCCAGCAGGTTACGAAGAAATCAGCCGTTTCCACGTCCTCGAACCCACCAACGAAGCCTTTGGCCGCCCCTGCGTTTGGAGCCATCCTGCCTTCGCCCTCAAAAGCTGCTTCGCCCGCAACGACAAAGAAATCGTCCGCGTCGACCTGGCGACAAAACCGCGTTAAACCAGCGCACAACCCACCTATTCCAAGCGCCGCACGCGCAACAAGTTTTGCTTGATATTGGGCCGACAAGCGCTAACGTCCGCCGGGCTTAATCGTGTTCAACCTGCTAATTTAGGCGTTAGGTTCTACCCGAACCAGGAGGGGCGGATCACACTGCGCTACCTGAACTGGGAGATCAACCCGGAATTGCCGGAAGAGACTTTTGTTTTCATCTCGCCGGAAGGCAGCGAAAAAGTAGAGAGATATTTTGAACAATCAGCGGAGGATTTTCTCCCAAAGAGGACGGAAGAATTGGAAGAGAGGATAGAAGAAGCGGAAAAGTTTTATGATTCAATGAGCCATAAGGAGATTATCAAACTTCTGGAAGAACACGACACTGGTTTTGTGGACATTGAGGCATTGAAATCCATGAACTTGGCAGACACAAAAAAGACACTGATAGAGGCATTCAGAAAGCATGATTCAATGGAAATGGAAACAACATGATACCCTGCCACTGTCTATCTCATCGGGAAAGAGGACTTGCCGTTCATCGGGCGTATTTGGACCGATGGTGTGGAAATGCAGGTCTCCGGCATCTTGCCGGCGAATTTTCGCGCCATCGGGCATAACACCAGCGGCCGGTTTTGGAAAACACGGACGGAAGGGGAGTGGCAAGTGAAGATCGAGCCGGATGGAGGAGGCTGGATAAGCACAGCATCTTCCCGGCCGTATGCCGGCAGCGGCGATTTAAGTGTGCGGAGAGGAAGGCCCATGGTCTTTACCGGAAGCAGGGGTTTTGGAATTCCGATTACCGTAGACTTCTTCCATCTTCTACGGAGAGCCGAAGAGAACGGCGCAGACAAGGAGCCGTTGTTGGGCAAAACGGCGCCGGCGTTCGAGTTGGACTTGCTCGGCAACGAAAAGCTCAACCCAGCAGAGCATCGAGACAAGCATATTGTGATCTCGACTTTTGGGCGACCTGGTGCGGCCCTTGCGTGGCGGCTATGCCTGCTCTTGCCAAGATTTGCCGGGGAATATCATTCCAAGGACGTGCGCCTCTACGCTGTCAATATTGCGGAGAAGCGTTGGAAATCGGATGTCGGTTCCCCACCGCCCTAACCGCTCTACGAGTCCCACCGCCCTACCCACTCTCCGAGTGTCTGCGCCACCTTTACTTCGCCGGTTTCAGGCGGAAGAACTCTGCGCCTTTCCGCTCAGGCGGAATCGACAATACGCCCTCCCGCGAAAAACGTGCCGGCGCCACGGCTTCCCACTCGCCCCTCAAATCAGTCGTGCTTTGCAATGTCCCTTCACGCCAATGAATCTGCACCCCGCCCCCCGCAATCCGAACAATCTCCAAATGGTTGTTGTTGTCGAGTGACAAGCGCCTAAAGTCCGTCGAGCTGGAATCCGGCAAGGTCAAGGTGCCCATCGTTGGCTCACAAAATGTCACCTCCGATTTCGGAAAACCTTGCAGGTTGAGATTCTCAATGTCCATGCCTTCGGGCACACACAAACTCTCCAAAGGATTGCCGTTGAGAACCAGCGAGCGCAAGCTCGTCAGGCCAGCGGGCAAGGCTAGGTTGGTCAGGGAATTGTTGCTGAGGTCTAGTGTTATCAAGCTCGTCAAGTCCTCGGGCAAGGTCAGGGAGGTCAGTTGGTTGTCGTTGAGATACAGCACCCACAAGTTCGTTAAACCGTGAGGCAAGGTCAAAGAGGTCAGTTGATTGTCGTTAAAATACAGCCCTCTCGACTTGGCCAAGCCCTCCGGCAATGTCAGAGAGGGCAAGCGATTGTGATTGAGAAACAGCCACACCAAATTCGTCAAGCCATCGGGCAAAGTCAGGTGGGTCAAGTCATTGTTTCGGAGGTCTACAGACTTCGCGTTTGCATTCACCGCCCGGTTAAAAGCACTGCCGTCGCTTGTCGTTCCGGTGATGAGGAGTGCTCCCTCAGTTATGGGCGGCTCTTCAGTTGTATGTGGTTTTTCGGTTGTCGGAGGTTCTTCGGTTGTGGGCGGCTCTTCAGTTGGCGGGGGCTCTTCGGTTGTCGGAGGTTCTTCGGTTGTGGGCGGCTCTTCAGTTGGCGGGGGCTCTTCGGTGGTGGGCGGCGGCGCAATCGTCTCTCCGGTCGCGGCATCGTAGAAGGTCACTGCTGATTTGGAATAGCCACGAAGCTCAAGACTTTCAAGGTCCAGGCCTTCGGGCGCCCGCACACTCTCCAAAGGATTGCCGAAAAGATACAGCCGTTGCAAGTTCGCCAAACCATCCGGCAAGGTCAGGTTCGTCAGTTGATTGTTGAAAAGATACAAGTGCTGCAAGTTCGTCAGACCCTCGGGCAAAGTTATAGAAGAGAGTTGATTGTCGAAGAGGTGCAGCCGCTGCAAGTTCTCCAGGCCAGCGGGCACGGTGAGGGAAGAGAGTTGAGTGTCGGAGAGAGACAGAGACTCCGTGCCGGCATCGACCTCCCGTCTAAAAGCGTCGTCAGTGCTTGTCGTTCCGGTGAGGGCAATGAATGTCCCAGTCGTGGGCGGAAGATTGGTATTCGTTGTCGGGGGCTCTTCGGTTGTGGGGGGTTCTTCGGTTGTCGGGGGGATATTGGTATTGGTCGTCGGCGGGATATTGGTATTGGTCGTCGGGGGGATATTGGTATTCGTTGTCGGGGGGATGTTGGTATTGGTCGTCGGGGATTCCCCGGTTGTGGGATCGTAAAAGGTAACCTCTGATTTCGAAAAACCTTGAAGATCGAGATTTTCAAGGTTCATGCCATCAGGCACACGCAAACTTTCCAAAGGATTGCCGGAAAGATTCAGCGTTCTCAAGCTCGTCAGGCCAGCGGGCAAGGCCAGGTGGGTCAGGGCATTGTTGCTGAGGTCTAGCGTTCTCAAGCTCGTCAAGTCGCCGGGCAAGGCCAGATTGGTCAGGCGGTTGTTGCTGAGGTCTAGGGTTCTCAAGCTGGTCAAGCCATCGGGCAAGGCCAGGTTGGTCAGGGAATTGTTGCTGATGTCTAGCTCTCTCAAGCTCGTCAAGTCGCCGGGCAAGGTCAAGGAGGTCAGTTGGTTGTTGTGGAGTTCCAGATACTGCAAGTTGGTCAAACCATCGGGCAGGGTGAAGGCGGTCAGTTGGTTGGCGTCGAGATACAGATACTGCAAGTTGGTCAAGCCGACAGGCAAGGTTACGGAAGCCAGATCAAAAAAGGAGTGGAGAGCCAGATAGGTCTCGTTGGCGGCGACTTCTTGGCTGAAGGCATTGCCGTTGCTTGTGGTTCCGGTGATGAGGAGAGTTGGGATCTCTGGTTCTGTCGGCTCTGTGGGCGGCGGCGTAATCGGCTCTTCGGGCGCGGGATCGTAGAATGTAACTTCTAATTTCGAAAAACCTTGAAGATCGAGATTTTCAATATCCATGCCCAGAGGCACACGCAAACTCTCCAAAGGATTGCTGGAAAGATTCAGTTCCTGCAAGTTGGTCAAACCATCGTGCAGTGTCAAGGTGGTCAGTTGGTTGTTGTAGAGAGCCAGTCTCGTCAAGCTGGTCAAAGTATTGGGCAGGGTCAAGGCGGTCAGTTGGTTGTTGGGGAGATTCAGATACTCCAAGTTGGTCAAGTCATCGGGTAAGGTCAAGGCAGTCAGTTGGTTGTTTTGGGGATGTAGCTCCTTCAAGCTCGCCATGCCATCGGGCAGGGTCAAGGTGGCCAGTTGGTTGTTGCCGAGATTCAGATACTCCAAGTTGGTCAAGTCATCGGGCAGGGTCAAGGCGGTCAGTTGGTTGCTGTGGAGACGCAGATACTCCAAGTTGGTTAAGGTATTGGGCACGGTGAAGGTGGTCAGTTGATTTTTGTAGAGATCCAGATACTCCAAGTTGGTCAAAGTATTAGGCAGGGTCAAGGCGGTCAGTTGGTTGTTGTAGAGAGCCAGTCTCGTCAAGCTGGTCAAAGTATTGGGCAGGGTCAAGGCGGTCAGTTGGTTGTTGGGGAGATTCAGATACTCCAAGTTGGTCAAGTCATCGGGTAAGGTCAAGGCAGTCAGTTGGTTGTTGTGGGGATGTAGCTCCTTCAAGCTCGCCATGCCATCGGGCAGGGTCAAGGTGGCCAGTTGGTTGTTGCCGAGATTCAGATACTCCAAGTTGGTCAAGTCATCGGGCAGGGTCAAGGCGGTCAGTTGGTTGCTGTGGAGACGCAGATACTCCAAGTTGGTTAAGGTATTGGGCACGGTGAAGGTGGTCAGTTGATTTTTGTAGAGATCCAGATACTCCAAGTTGGTCAAGGTATCGGGCACGGTGAAGGCGGTCAGTTGGTTGTTGTAGAGAGCCAGTCTCGTCAAGTTGGTCAAAGTATTAGGCAGGGTCAAGGCGGTCAGTTGGTTGTTGTAGAGAGCCAGTCTCGTCAAGCTGGTCAAAGTATTGGGCAGGGTCAAGGCGGTCAGTTGGTTGTTGGGGAGATTCAGATACTCCAAGTTGGTCAAGTCATCGGGTAAGGTCAAGGCAGTCAGTTGGTTGTTGTGGGGATGTAGCTCCTTCAAGCTCGCCATGCCATCGGGCAGGGTCAAGGTGGCCAGTTGGTTGTTGCCGAGATTCAGATACTCCAAGTTGGTCAAGTCATCGGGCAGGGTCAAGGCGGTCAGTTGGTTGCTGTGGAGAGCCAGTCTCGTCAAGCTGGTCAAAGTATTGGGCAGGGTCAAGGCGGTCAGTTGGTTGTTGGGGAGATTCAGATACTCCAAGTTGGTCAAGTCATCGGGTAAGGTCAAGGCAGTCAGTTGGTTGTTGTGGGGATGTAGCTCCTTCAAGCTCGCCATGCCATCGGGCAGGGTCAAGGTGGCCAGTTGGTTGTTGCCGAGATTCAGATACTCCAAGTTGGTCAAGTCATCGGGCAGGGTCAAGGCGGTCAGTTGGTTGCTGTGGAGACGCAGATACTCCAAGTTGGTTAAGGTATTGGGCACGGTGAAGGTGGTCAGTTGATTTTTGTAGAGATCCAGATACTCCAAGTTGGTCAAGGTATCGGGCACGGTGAAGGCGGTCAGTTGGTTGTTGTAGAGAGCCAGTCTCGTCAAGTTGGTCAAAGTATTAGGCAGGGTCAAGGCGGTCAGTTGGTTGTTGTAGAGAGCCAGTCTCGTCAAGCTGGTCAAAGTATTGGGCAGGGTCAAGGCGGTCAGTTGGTTGTTGGGGAGATTCAGATACTCCAAGTTGGTCAAGTCATCGGGTAAGGTCAAGGCAGTCAGTTGGTTGTTGTGGGGATGTAGCTCCTTCAAGCTCGCCATGCCATCGGGCAGGGTCAAGGTGGCCAGTTGGTTGTTGCCGAGATTCAGATACTCCAAGTTGGTCAAGTCATCGGGCAGGGTCAAGGCGGTCAGTTGGTTGCTGTGGAGACGCAGATACTCCAAGTTGGTTAAGGTATTGGGCACGGTGAAGGTGGTCAGTTGATTTTTGTAGAGATCCAGATACTCCAAGTTGGTCAAGGTATCGGGCACGGTGAAGGCGGTCAGTTGGTTGTTGTAGAGAGCCAGTCTCGTCAAGCTGGTCAAAGTATTGGGCAGGGTCAAGGCGGTCAGTTGGTTGTTTTGGAGATCCAGATACCCCAAGTTGGTCAAACCATCGGGCAGGGTTACGGAAGCCAGGTTAAGGGAGCTGAGAGACAGAGATGTCGTGCTGGCATTGACTTGCCGGCTGAAGGCGCTGCCGTCGCTTTTGGTTCCGGTGAGGGTGAGGGTTTGGGCGGCGGCTGGGAGGGTGATGGCCACGGCAAGAGCCAGCGCCAAGCCGATTCGATGCGGCAATGTTGGCCTGTTTTTGATGGGTTGTGGTTTGGCGGTTTTGTTGGCAGCGGTTACCACCAGTTTCGAGTGGATAACGGATAATAGCTTCATAGCTGCAGTATTTTTCAGTTTCATTATGGCGGTGTTTTGCTCAGCACAATTTTTCCCATCTTCAAGCATTTTGCCCGCAATAAACGTTGTAGGCTTGATGAGTTTTTCGGAGTGGTGGCGGAACTCGCCTTGCGCCTCAACTTGCCCTGATGGACGAGTCGCCGGATTGCCCGTCTTCCATCCAAGATTCTTCAACGATTCTTTAATGTAAGGATAGAGGCGATATTCACTATCCCGTGCCCGGCTCTTCCGTTTAGGCGATTTGGGGGCAGGAGTACTGGCTGGTGGGCTGGTCTTTTTTCATGCTGACAGGTTTGTTTGACATTTTCAAAGTTTTTTTAATTTTCGGTTCAACTCGGGGCACAGGCTTGCCGCCTGCAGGCGGACCGGATGTCTGCCCCACATTTCTCTCCCCGCAGAGACAACTTACCACTGATTTTTCTTTTTTGTCAAGGCGGATGCCGGTCAACCGGTCGAGTGTCTGCGCCATATATGGTTGCGCCACACGTGGTTGCGCCACCCTGTTAAGCCCGTAAATATTTTCGCGCCGATTCCACTCGACGGCTAGTTGCGGGGTTTCTATTTTGGCGGCGGCTATGTGTACAGACGCCTTGAAAATTGCCGGGCGCGAGTTTCGGTCTCGATTACTGGTCGGCACCGGGAAGTTCGGTTCTCCCGAAGCCATGCGGAGTGCCTTGGCAGCCAGCGGGGCGGAGATGGCAACGGTGGCTTTGCGCCGAGCAGATTTGTCCGGCAAACACGATCCCTTTGCCAATATTCTCGAATTTATTGACCCGGAACGCTATTTGATCCTTCCCAACACCAGCGGCGCGCAAAACACAGCGGAAGCGGTGCGGTTAGCGAGACTTGCGGCCAAAGCTGGTTTGCCTCGATGGATCAAACTGGAAATCCATCCCGACCCGCGATATTTGCTGCCCGATCCGGTGGAAACGCTTGCCGCCGCAGAAATTCTCGTCCAGGAAGGCTTCACCGTGCTGCCCTACATCAATGCTGATCCCGTCTTGGCCAAGCGGTTGGAAGAAGCCGGCACTGCCGCCGTCATGCCGCTCGGCTCGCCGATTGGTTCCAATCGGGGATTGCAAACGCGCGATCAACTCAAAATCATCATCGAACAAGCCGCCGTGCCGGTGGTGGTGGACGCCGGCATCGGAGCGCCGAGCCACGCCGCCGAGGCAATGGAACTGGGCGCGGACGCCGTGCTAGTGAACACCGCCATTGCGATCGCCCGCGAGCCGAATCAAATGGCAGCAGCCTTCAAGAAAGCAGTTGAAGCCGGGCGGGCAGCCTGGACCATCGGCCTTGGCCCCCAGTCGGCAGCAGCCGAAGCCACCAGTCCCTTGACCGCCTTTCTCGATTGAACCGTGACTGCACTCACCGCGCAACGAGCTGGGCAAATCCTTGAAGCTGGCGGGCGAGCGCCGATTTTGGTGATTGGGGATGTGATGCTGGATTGTTTTGTTTCGGGAGCTGTGTCTCGGATTTCGCCCGAAGCGCCGGTGCCGGTCTTGCAATTTCAGAGCGAGTCGTTCATGCCCGGCGGTGCGGCGAACGTTGCTCGCAACCTCACCGCCTTGGGAGTTCGCACATCACTCTTCGGCGTGACAGGCGGCGACCGCGAAGGCCGAAAGTTAAAGTCCCTGCTGAAAAAAGAACGGGTGGATTGCTGCGGTCTTCACTCTTCTCCTAAACGAACCACCAGCCTTAAAACCCGCATCGTCACTCGCCAACAACAGATTGTCCGAGTAGATCGGGAAATCGTCCGGGAGCTGGACAGCGCTGAACAGGACAACCTCCAAACCCAAATCCTCGCTGCTCTTCTCAAAGCCTCGGCAGTCATCCTCGGTGATTACGGCAAAGGCACCATCACTGATTCCCTGCTGGCGTTCCTGAAAGCCGAATGCCGGCGGCAGGGAACCTGGCTTAGCCTGGACCCCAAACCGGCACGGAGAGTGCCCGGAGCAGCGGAGAACCAGCTCCGTTCTATCGCTGGTCTTTCGCTCATCACGCCCAACCGCAAAGAAACGTTCGAGTTGGCCGGCATTGCTGACGCAGCTCCAAGCGCAAACCCGCTGGAAGACAAGCATCTGCGCTTGGCCGTTTCCCGCCTTCACCGCAGCCTTCGCCCCGCCGTTCTGCTCGTTACCCTGAGCGATTTGGGGATGCTTCTTTGCCAGCGCGGCCGGCCTCCGGTTCATGTGCCGACGCTCACGCAAGAAGTTTTCGATGTTTCAGGCGCGGGAGACACGGCAATTGCTTCGTTCACCCTCGCTGTGGCAGCCGGAGCTTCGCCCGTCGAGGCCGCCGTCTTTTCTAATCACGCCGCCGGGGTTGTTGTCGGAAAGAAAGGCACTGCCATCGTTTCGCCAAAAGAATTGCTGGCGAGCTTTGAGGAGCGGGGATGAATCGCGCCGTGTTTTCAGACCGGGACGGCACAATCAGCGCCGAGAAGAGTTACCTGGGCGATCCCGACAAGCTGGAGTTGCTCGATGGCGCTCTTGCCGGGTTGAAGCGGCTTGGCGACGCCGGCTTTCTGCTCTTCATCGTCACAAACCAATCCGGCATCGGCCGGGGTTTCTACACCGAGCAGGACATGCACGCAGTTCACAAAAAACTGACCGAGGCCGCAGCGGAAGCCGGCGTGGTCTTCACCAAAATCTACTACGCGCCCGAAGCGCCCGAAGCCTCGAGTTACGGACGCAAACCCTCCCCGCAATTTCTTTGGGATGCCAGCTGCGACTATCGAGTGGACCTCGCCCGTTCTTATATGATTGGCGACAAGCGCAGCGACCTCGAATGTGGTTGGAACGCCGGCGTCCGCAAGAGCATCCTGGTTCAAACCGGCTACGGCCAGAAGCTCTCGCAGCAGGGAGGCGCCGGCCTTTCCCGCGCCGTAATTGCCGGAAATCTTGCCGCCGCTGCGGATTGGATACTCCGGGACGCCGGTTCGCGACTCAGCTATCGGTGAAGGCAGACAAGGTCTTCTTTGGGACGGATGCCCCAACGTTCCGCCGTGGATTGCAAGTCCGGGTTCATCGGCCATCCGTCCGCTACCACGTCCCCGGAGAAGCCGGGATTGCCGCCCTTTAGGGTCATGCAGCCGCGATTGTCACCGATGGCTTCAATAGCCGCCGAGTCTTCAGCGTCCAACATGATTTCGGGCAATGCGGCCAGCTCGTCCACTTTGGCTTCGATGGGTTTGGCGCGTTCGCCGGTCTCTTGAATCAGCGTGGGGACGACGGTTTTCACTGGGGCATGGGACAGGTTCCAGCGGCAAGCCAACTGAAGCATTGTCAGTCCATACTTATTGGCGAAGCGGCGCATTTGCTCCATCTTTTCATTGCCGGCTTCCACCCAACCGGAAGGCCGGTAAGTGCGATGGTCGCCGTTGCCAAAAGGATGTCCGGGGCGCACGTCATCATGGAACAACCCGCCGTAATCCACCACGCGGGTGATGAGCTTGACGGCGTGTTTCTCGGCTGCCGGCAGGCAAAGTTTTCCCGGCCACGGCTCTAAAGGGTTGAGAATCACCATGGCCCAATCAATCAAGGCGCCGAAGCGCTCAAAGCTCAAGATCAAGTCCAGGGTGAAGCCGTTGGCCGGACCAGGGGCGATGCCCAAACACGCCGCCATTCCCTCCTCGCGCACGGATTGCATGGCATTCCAAACCGCATCGCTGGAATATCCCGCCGCGTCGGGATTGTGGAGGAGCAACAGGTCGAACCGCTCTGTTCGGCAACGCCGGAGCGCCTTTTCAGCGGCGGTCTTCAGGTAATCGGCGTAGCGCTCAGCAGGGCGCAATCGGGCATCGGTGAAGCGCGGAAAGCCCTTCGCGCCATCGCGCTTGCCTTGGTAAAAATCATGGCCGACAGCGCCAACCAGGCAGTAGGAATCCCGCGGAAAATCTGCCAGCGCCCGCCCGATCATCTCATCGGCCGCGCCTTGGCCGTAAACGTCGGCGGTCATAAAAGTGCGCACGCCTTTGAGGTAAGCGCGATGGATCACCACCGCCATTCGGCTTTCGTCTAGGCATTCTCCGAAGTGCATAAATCGCCCGCCGCTCCAAATTCCGTAAGCTGTTTCGGTCAGTTCCATATCGCTTTTTTGAAATTATCGACTGAGGGGCATGGCCCCGGAACATCTTCGTTGGCGCTCATCAAAACCTGTTGCCGAGAGGGAAGCAATCTCGGATTGCCGGGATTGTCAATCGTCTGGATAAGCTCCGGGGCGCTTTTCGGAAAAACTGAGTCCCAACCACAGCCAGCCGATAAGCAATGCCATGCCGCCCACAGGCGCAACCGCGCCCAACCACTTCTCTCCGCTCACGGCCAGTGCGTAGAGCGCTCCCGAAAACACAGCCGTTCCCAACAAGAAACACCACCAAGGTTTCATCACAGCTTTCCCGCGGTCGGCGCCCCATAAGAGAACTAAGGCATGCACGAAATGGTAGAAGACAGCTGTTTCCCAAATGTTAACCGTTTGCCGCGCCTCCAACACGCTGCTCAAACCGTGAGCGCCGAAAGCGCCCAGGCCGACTGCCAACGCCCCGTTGAAGGCGGCAATTCTGAATCGACTTGCCGAAGTCATCTCCCGCGTATTATGATGCCGCCGTCTGCCGGTGAAAAGTCGGAACTGCGCCGCCGGGCATTTGTGTTGGTCTCGCGATTTTCCGACCGATATAAACAGCCGGCATTTATGTAATGGAAATATCGGACGGTCCCGTGCAATCTGTCTCTCGCAAGGTTTGGAGAATGGCGGGAAACCGGCATTCGACAGACTTAAGAGAAAGAAACAGCCGTTCCGCAAAAAGACAACAGACAAAACCGTTTAGAAAGCAAAACCAATGATCCCTAGAAGCTACCCAAACCATCCTACCCCGGCCGCGATTCTTGCTCTTATCCTGGCGCTGGTTCCCGGCTCAGTTTTCGGTCAGCAACGTTTCAGCAATCTAGTGGGGCCGGTCAACATCCAATCCGTCAAAACCCCCGGCGGCGCCCTGCAAGTGCCCTACATCACTTGGGGCGGCGATATGGCCACCTTCTACGCCAACGGCGGGATCAAGACCCAACCGGGCGCCATCTTCCAAAAGCAGGGGTTGAATCTGAACTTGGTTGCCGGCGATGATTTTGTCGCTCAAGTTCGCCATTATCTCTCCGGCAAAAGCCCCTTTCTGCGCGGCACCTTCCGCATGATGGGCATGGCTTCGGAAGTCATCGGCTCTGACCCGCGGACCAAAGGCGTCGTGATCCTGCAAATGACCTGGTCGGCTGGAGATCATATGGTTTCCCGAGAAATGATTAAAACCATCGCCGACCTCAAGGGAAAGACCATCGCCCTGCAACAAGGCGGCCCGCATGTCGGCATGTTGGACGACATTCTCAAAACTGCCAAGCTGTCTTGGGAAGACATCACCATCCGCTGGGCCAAAGACCTCTCAGGCTCGGCTGATTCGCCGCCAGAAATTTTTCGCAACGACCGTAATGTGCACGCCTGCTTTGTCATCACCCCGGACATGGTCGCCCTCTGCGGCGGTCTCGGCAGTCAAGGAACCGGCGCCGAAACCACAGTGCGCGGCACCAAAGTGTTGGTTTCGACTGCTGAGCTTTCTCGCTCCATCGCCGATGTTTATGTCTGCCGAAAAGACTTCTACGACGCCAACAAATCCCTGATCACCAAATTCGTTGCCGGCTACCTCAAAGGCGCTGAAGAAGTGATCGACCTCAAAAAACAATTCGAAGACCGCGGCTCGCGTCCCTTTGAGGATCTGCTCCAGATGACGCAAGACATTTACGGGGAAAAGACCATCTCCGTCTTGGAGGACGCGCACGGATTGATCTCCGATTGCTCCTTTGTCGGCTACCCCGGCAATGTCGTCTTCTTCACCCAGTCCGGCAATCTGAGCGGTTTTGAAGCCTTTCAGACTGCCGCGCTTGATTTGGCCGTCAACCGCGGATACGCCCAAGAGCGCATGGGGCTCTTTCCATCCGACTTGAATTACCAAAGCCGCGAGTTCCTCGGCTACTTGACCAAGACCGATATCGAACGCGGCGAGCGATTCCGCGCCGAAGCCGTCCGCAGCGAAATCGAAATGCTGAGTTCCGGCGACATTTTGGACGACAAGACCA
The DNA here is from genome assembly GCA_965214825.1 of uncultured Pedosphaera sp. Taxonomy (GTDB): domain Bacteria; phylum Verrucomicrobiota; class Verrucomicrobiia; order Limisphaerales; family AAA164-E04; genus UBA2970. Next base: position 2,303,222 of record OZ243981.1, on the reverse strand, counting down.
TCTACTCCTTCACCATCAACTTCGAGCCGAACGAAAACGCCTTCAGCGCGGTGCAATACGGTGCCGAGTTTCAGCGCGTCGTCGAGATCGCCGAACGTTTCGGCAACGCCGTCATCGCCATCCGGGGCCACGCTGACCCCGTCAAAACCCTCAGCGAGCTAGTCAGAGCCGGCATGACGAAAGGCATCCTCAAACGCTCCGGCACCCGCGGCAACTACCGCTACGCCCTCAACGGCAAACCGCTCAACCTCGAAGCCACTTCCGAACTGGTGAACCTCATCACCAAAGGCGCCTTCGACGGTGTCAATCAATACAACCCCAGACAGACCATGCAAGCCGCGCTCAACCTCTCCCGCAAACGAGCCGAAGCCGTCCTGCACTCCATCACCCAATACGCCCAAACCAAAGGACTAGTTCTGGACAAAAGCCAAATCCAGCCCGTCGGCATCGGCATCCGCGAACCCTTCATCGCCAAACCCACCACCCCAGAAGAAGCCCGCCAAAACATGCGAGTCGAGTTCCGCCTCATCCGTGTCTCCGCCGAAGCCACAGTAGAATCCGACTTCGACTTTTAAGGCAAACGCCCCACCATATCGATGAATACACTCAAAACAACCGCCGCATCCCTCCTCGTCCTCCTGGGTAGCGCCGCCGCCCAAGAAGAACCGCCCGCAACAAACGATGCTTACCACGACAACGTGGTCATCGTCCTCGATGCCTCCGGCTCCATGAAACAACCCATGCGAGGGAGCGGCATCAACAAAATGAAAGCCGCCAAAAACGCCCTCAAATCCGTGCTGCGGCATCTGCCCGAAACCACTCACATCGGGCTTCTAGTCTTCAGCGCCAGCAACCTCGACGACGACTGGGTCTATCCCCTCGGGCCGCAAGACAAAACGCGCCTCCTGCAAGCCATCGACCGGCCGAAAGCCCACAGCGGAACCCCCCTCGGCAAATATATCAAAATCGGCGCCGACCGCCTCCTGCAAGCCCGCGCTCAACAATACGGCTACGGCACCTACCGCCTCCTCATCGTCACCGACGGCAACGCCGACGACTCCAAACTCGTCAACCGCTACACCCCAGAAGTACTGGCCCGCGGCATCACCATCGACGTTATCGGCGTGGACATGAAACAAGACCACACCCTCGCCGCAATGGCCCACTCCTACCGCCGCGCCAACGACCCCGGCTCCTTGGAAAAAGCCATCCAAGAAGTCTTTGCAGAGTTGTCCGCCGACGCCGGCGATTTCTTGATGAAAGAAGCCATCGAACTCATCCGCCCCCTCCCCGCCGAATGCGCAGAAGCAGCTCTTCAAGCCCTCTCAACCTCCGGCAACCACCCAATCGGCGAAAACTCCAGGACAATAAACGAATCCAGACAATCGGCATCCGCCCCCTCCCCGCCTCCCAGACAAACCGCCCAACCGCCGCAAACCACATCCGCGACCCCCGGCGCCCGCCCGGTAGAAACTTCCAAAATCATCAAAATGCTACCGATCGGCTTGCTTGTCCTCGGCCTCCTCCTCGTGATTGCAAAGAAACTATCCTCCAGCCGATGAGCCAAAAACGAGCCAAAGGCTGCCTCATTGCCTCCATCCTCTGGTGCGCCATCCTCTTGGTGTTAGCAGCGGCCTACAAATTTCTCGTCCACCCCTTCTTCTCGGAAAAACTCGCAGAAGACACCGGCTCTGCCAGCCAATATCAAACCGAAATTCGGCTTGCGGCAGACTCCTTTTCCGGCTACGCCATCCTCCGCTCCGACGAGATCAAAAACCGCCTCAAAAGCGACGGAATCAAGCTCAGCATCCTGGACGACCAGGCCGATTATGCCAAACGTTTGAACGCGCTAAAAGAAGGAGACATCGACTTGGCCGTTTTCACCATCGACTCCTATCTCGCCGCCGGCGCTGCTGCCGGCAGCTTCCCCGGCAGCATTGTCATGATCCTCGATGAAACCCAAGGCGGCGACGCCCTCATCGCCAAGACCAACCTCGTCCCCAGCCTGCAAGCGCTCGATGATCCCGACGCCAGAATCGTCCTCACCCCTCGCTCCCCCAGCGAATTCCTGGCCCGCGTCGTCCTTGCCCACTTCAATCTGCCCAACCTGCCAGATCAATGGTCGATTCCAGCGGACAGCGCCCAGGACGTCTTCCACCAAGCCCGCGCCGACCGGGGTTTGCAGAAACGCGCTTTCGTGCTGTGGGAACCTTACATCTCCCGCGCTGTGAACCAGCACGGCTACCAAATCCTCCTCGACAGCTCCAAACTCAAAGGCTACATCGTCGACGTCCTCATCGCCCGCCGCGCCCTCCTTCGCGACCGCCCGCAGCAAATCGCCGCCGTCGTCAAAGCCTACCTGCGAGCCGCCTACCACTTCCACCGCCAACCAGACAGTATATGGCAACTGGTACAAAAAGACGCCGCCCGCGCCGGCGGTGAACGTTTGAACGACGCCCAAGCGCAAAAAGTCGTCGCAGGCATCCAATGGAAAAACACCCTCGAAAACTTCGCTCACTTCGGATTGGACGACAGCAACGGCGCCAAACACCAACACATCGAAGACATCATCGGCAACATCATCGACGTCCTCCTGAAAACAAAAGCCATCAACCGCGACCCCCTAGACGGCAAACACCACACTCTCTTCTACCGGCAAATACTGGCGGAACTCAAAGACGAAGGCTTCCATCCCGCCAAAAACCTCAACCTCATCTCCGACCTTGGCGCCAACCTCAACGCCGCAGAAACCATCCGAACTCAGGCGGAAGCCCCAGCCCTCAACGACACCCAATGGACGCAACTGCGACCCGTCGGCGAACTGAAAATCCAGCCTATCACCTTCATTCGTGGCTCGGACAAAATCAGCCTCACCAGCAAACGCGACTTGGCCGAAATCGCCAAAAAACTCAAAACATTCCCCGAATTCTACCTGCGCATCATCGGCCAAACCCGCGCCGAAGGAGACGCCGAAGCCAACCAGCAACTCGCCAAGCAAAGAGCGCAAGCCGTCGCCCAATACCTCACCCGTGCCGGCATCGGCAGCCAACGCATCCGAACCGAAGCCATCCCTTCGCAAAACCGAACCGGAGCAGCCCAATCCGTCCGCTTCATCGTCGGGCAACTCCCTTACTGAACCAGAAGACAAACCCAATGAACCGCTGCCCGCTAACACAAATCCCACCCGCCGGGCGCCCGGCAATTCGCACCTGCGGCCGAGCCTCGTTCCCGCGCTCATCCCTCCTCGCCCGCCAGCAGACACCGTCCAAAAGCGCAGACATTAGCAAACGAAAACAAAACCCCCGGCGGCATTCCCCGCCCTTTTCTTTCGCCGCCGGCCTTCGCCGCCCGGAAAACTGTTTGGTTTCAGCAGCCAAAAATTCTGTTTCCGAATGCGGCGCCAGTGAATACTTTCCCCCAAGGCCTCTGCGGGAGGCAATGATGATCGACAACCGTCAGATTCGAAAACGCATGTTGCTGCATCACCTCGGCAGCCCACTCGTCCTCACGCCCTTTCTGCTCGGCGTCACATCGCTGGCGGCGGCTTGGGCGTTTCAATGGAAAGCGGCCGGCATTGCGATCTTTGCCGGGCTGGCCGGGTTGATCGGCGCCGGCGGCATCCTTCTTACCCGGCTTCTTCTGGGAGGCGAAAACACAGCCGCTCGCATCCTCCAAGAGTTAGAAGCCAACGAAGTCGCTCGGAAAGAGCAGAAGCTGGACCAATTGGAGCGGCGGCTCGAAAGCTCTGACGACGACCCGCGCCCCGAAAAAGCGTTGCGCGACCTCCGGGCGCTCGTCAGCGTCTTTCAAGAAAGCAGCCTCCAATCCACCGGCCACCAGCTCACCTCACTGGTGGACATTCACGCCCGCGTCATCGAACTGTTCAATCACTGCGTCGAGCTTCTCGAACAAACCATCCAACTTTGGGAAACAGCCGCGGCGCTCCACACTCCAGCCGCCCGCAAACCTATCCTCAACCAACGAGAAACAATTATTGACGACATCCAAGGCAGTGTGCAACAACTCAGCACAGCCCTCGTTGGCCTGAAACAACTGGGCGCGGGGAATGTTTCTACCGACCGCCTCAAACAGATGCGCGGCGAATTGGATCAAAGTTTAAAAATTGCTAAAACTGCTGAGACGCGCGTTAATCAATGGATACGCGAGTCTCAAGCCCTTAAAAACTGAACAAACCAAAAACCAAAGGAAACCCGCATGTTTCGAGCAATAGGAAGATGGATCAAAGCAGTCGGATACCTCCTCACCGGCCAAGTCGATTCTGCCCGCCGCGTTCTCGACACCAACCCCCACGTCATCCGCGCCAAATACGACGAAATCGTCAGAGAAAAAGTCTCGCGCATTCAACAATACAAACAAGCCGTCGCCGGGCTAATCGCCCAGGAAGAAGCCAAAACAGCCAAAATTAAACAACTCAGTGGCGAAGTGGCCAACCTGGAACGCCTCAAAGCCGGCGCCTTAGCCAAAGCCAAACAAACCGTCGACAAACTGCAAGCCGCCGGAAAATCCAAAGACGCCATCCACGCCGACGAAGACTACAAAAAATGCCTTACCGCCTATAACGACTTCTCTTCCACCCTCGCCGAAAAACAGCAGCGCATCGAAGAACTCGAAAGCAACGTCGCCGACTACAAAAAAACCATCAGCGAACACAAAGTCCAACTCCAGCAACTGCTCCGCGAAGTTGAAAAAATCCGCTCTGAAGCTGCCGACACCGTGGCCGAAGTCATCTCCGCCAAACAAGAAAAGGAAATCGCCGACACCATCGCTGGCATTGCCGAAGACGGCACCGCCGAAGAACTCCAATCCCTGCGCCAAATGCGCCAGGAAGTTAAAGCCGAAGCCCGTGTCGCCAAGGAAATGGCCGGCGCTGACACTAAAGCGCAAGAAAACGAATTTCTCGAATACGCCCGAACCTCGGAATCGACCTCAGAATTCGACTCCCTCATCGGGCTGGCCGAAACCGCCGAACCCTCTGGTAAACCCAAAGAATCCGAAAGTAAAGACACCGCTCTTCCCGAATAAAACCGCTATGAAAACATTTGCCCTCGCAACCCCCATTCGCTCGACCCTCGCCGCCGTCTGCTTGGTATTGGCCGCCGGCTGCGGCCCTAATGAAGACAGCGCCAAACCGCCCAGTTTCTCGCTTGCCTGGAGCGAATACCCCTCCTGGAGCGTGTTCGGCGTGGCCCATGCCGTCAAACTCATCGACGGGAACGAAGGCCGACTCGGCCCCATCGAAAAGAAATGGAACGTCGACATCATCCTCAGAGAAGCCGATTACGACCCCTGCATCACGATGTATGGCACTGCCCGAGTCGATGCAGCCTGCCTCACCAACATCGACGCCTTGAACCCCTCCCTCAAACGTCCCTCGGTGATGATTTTGCCCACCTCCACCAGCGCCGGTGCCGATGCCTGCATCGTAACCGACGCCATCCAGGACATTAAAGACCTCCGAGGCAAAAAAGTCTTCGGCCTGGAAAAAAGCGTTTCCGAATACTGCTTCGCCAGAAACCTCGAAATCGAAGGCGAGAAAGCCTCTGACCACAATTTCAGCAACCGGGATCCGAGCGCCGCCGCCGTGGCCATGCAACAAAAAAAGGCCGGCGTCGAAGCCATCGTCGTCTGGAACCCCTTCCTTATGGAAACACTCAAAAATCGCTCAGACGCCAGAGTTCTCTTCGACTCCACCGAGATTCCCAATGAGATCATTGACGCCGTCATCATGGCTCAAGACTCGTTGCAAAAACCCGGCGGCCAAGCGTTCGCCTGCGCCTTGATCGACGCTTTTTACGCCGTGAACCGGCGTCTTGCCGCCCCGTCTACCAGTGATGACACCCTCATCGCCCTCGGCGAAAAATTTTCCCATATGGACTTGGACTCGATGAAAACCGTGGTGCAACAAACCAAATTCTTCAGCACACCGGATAAAGGCAAAGACATCCTCGCCGGCGCCGAGCTTCCGCGCATCATGGAAAAAGTGGCTGCCTTCTGTGTCGCCCGCGAGATGGTGGCGCACGAACCCGCACTCGCCTACGGCAGCGAAGGCGACGCCGACCTTCGTTTCGACGCTTCTTACATCGACCGAGTCGTCAACAAAGAACAATAATCTCCCGGGGCGCCAAACAAAGGAAACCGGGGATGGCAGCTTTTCGCCCATGATATCCGACCGCATCGCCCTTCCCTTTTCTTTTCCCAAGTTGTATGCCGGCACCTGGACAGGTGAAGGTGTCCTTTACTGCGAAAAAGAAGAGCTGCGGCTGGAGTTCGAGTGCACATTTTTGCAGTTGTTCAACACCGGCATCAGAGAGGCAATTATCCCCATCGACGACTTGACCGCCGTCGAACTCAAAAACGGGTGGCTCTCGCAGACCTTGGCCTTTCAAGGGAAAAGCCTGCGAACTTTCATAGGCATTCCGGGAAACAAACAAGGCAGACTGCAGCTCAACGTGTTGAAGAAAGACCGGGAGCAGGCGGAGCGTCTGGCATCGGTTCTGGCGGACCGCTTGACCGTGCGCCAGTTGAACCGGATGCAGGAAGACCTGGATTCCCTTTAAGGCTTGTGATTCGGCGCTCCATTAAAAAGAGAACGAGAATCCTCCTGGGATTGCTCTCGATAGCTGCTCTTCTGCTGGGTTACGCTTGGCTCTCCTACCGCCAGCATCAAGTCCAGCCGAAAGACACCACCATCCCGAGCTGGACCCAACTGAAAGACGGCATCATCAAATCCATCCGGCCCAACGCACGCTCCGGCGAACGTTGGCTGCTGGCTGATGCCCGGGCAACCGGTTACCGCTTGTTTCTCGGCCTTTTCTGCGGTGTCGCAGGCTCACTCCTCATCGGCATTCATATGGGCTGCTTCCCCAAAGTCGAGGCTCTCTTTTACCCGCCGCTTTCCTTCTTCGCCAAAATTCCGCCGACTGCCGCCTTGGCCATGTTTATGGTCATGGTCGAGCTAGGCAGCCCAATGTATGCGGCCATGATCACCTTCGGCATTTTGCCGACGATGGCCGTTGCAATTTACTTGGCGGTGAAGTCGTTCCCCGACGAGCTGCAATTCAAAGCCTATACCCTGGGCGCCTCACATGCAGAAGTGATCTGGACGATTCTCTTCCGATTCGTCCTGCCCAAGCTCATTGAAACCACTCGGCTGATGATCGGCCCCGCCATGGTGTATTTGATCGCCGCCGAATGGATCCTCGACGATGTCGGCTTCGGCTACCGCATTCGGATCCAATCCAGACTCCTGGACATGAGCGTGGTTTATCCTTATTTAGCGTTCCTCGCCGCCTTCGGCTATCTGATGGATTTCCTCTTGCGGCGCATGGAACTTTGGCTCTGCCCCTGGCGCGAGCAGCATTGAACACAGCCATGATCGATTCCATCGCTCTTGAATGCCACGGGATTCGCCATTGGTTTGGCAACAAGAAAGTTCTGTGGGATATTAACCTCAAGGTCGAGCGCGGCCAATTCCTCTCACTAGTAGGTCCCAGCGGCTGCGGCAAGTCCACCCTCCTGCGTGCCATTGTCGGCACTCATCTCCCTAAAGAAGGCCGGATGTTGGTGAATGCCGCCCGGGACTTGGGCAAAATGGCCCCCATCCAAGGCCCTGGCCGCGATCGCGGAATCGTCTATCAACACTACTCCCTATTCCCCTTCCTCACCGCTCGCGAAAACGTCGCCCTAGGCTTGAAGCTCGACCAAACCAGCATCCCCCACCGGCTCTTCCATTACCTCAAATGGCGCCGGCTGCGGCGGGAACACCTCCAACGCGCCGATGCCTACCTCGAAAAAGTAAAACTTCCGGATGCCGGAAAACTCTATCCGCACGAAATGTCCGGCGGCATGCGGCAACGGGTCGCCATCGCCCAAGCCCTCATCATGCAACCGGAAATCATCCTGCTCGACGAGCCCTTCGGCGCCCTGGATGAAGCCACCCGCGAAGACTTGCAGCGCCTCCTCCTGCAACTCTACGAACAGAACCAAACCGCAAAAAAACACAACCAGCCGCCCCCTTACACTCTGATCATTGTCACCCACGAACTGAACGAAGCCATCTATGTCGGCGACCGACTCGTCGGCCTCTCCATGTATTGGGACTGGAAAGAACGCGATCACAAAGCCTGCCCCGGCGCCACCATCGTCTATGACTGCCCCTCCCCGGTCTTCGAACCGCACGAAGCCCGCGAATACGAACAATTCGAACAACAGCGCGAAGAAGTCCGGCAGCAAGTATTCACCCCCAACCGCTCGCAATCCATCGGGAAACACATCACCTACTGGAACGAACACTCCCCCCCAGCCCCATGAAACCCCGCTCCTACAACTTCCTGAAAGAAGCCGGCCGAGTCATCAACTCCGGCCAGGCCCGTTCGCTCGTCTTCACCGGCAACATCCACGACCTGTTTTGCGCCGACCTCTCCGGCCACGAAGACTACATCCCCCTTGTCCACTACCTCGCCGCCAACTGGAACCTGCCCGGCATCCTCATCGTCGTCTATGAACTCAACGGCCCCATCCGATTCCTCGACGACGCCGGCGCCCAAAAAATGCGCGACGCCTGGCTGCGCTGGCGAAGCGGCTACGACAGCAACGAATTAGCCATCAAACGATTGACCGCCAAAGGCAAAGTTGCGACAGACCTCGACCGCATCATCGAGACCTACGACGACAGCCTGCGCAAAGCCATCAACAATCCGACTCTGGCGCTAGAACTCCTCCGCCAAATGTGCCTCTGCTCCCGCACCGAAGCCGACCACCAACCTCTCCTCTCCGAGCGCCTCATCCTCATCGTTGAAAGCGCCGACATGGTCATCCCCGAAGCCCCCATCGCCAGTCTAAGCGACAAAGACCGCCAGCGCGTCAGCATCTGCCACGACTGGTTCAGCGATCCGGGCTTCGTCAACGGCGAAGACACCGTCATCCTCATCGCTGAATCCCGCAGCCAACTGCACCACCGCGTCAGCGCCCTCCCTCATCTGTTGGAAGTCGAAGTCCCCTCGCCCGGTCCCGCCGTCCGAAAACACTTCATCTCCTGGTTCAACCGAACCCAAGGCGAAGACCGCAAAATTAAACTCTGGGGAACTCAAAGAGACCTCGCCGCCTTCACCGCCGGCCTCTCACTTCACGCCCTGATGCAACTGCTCAAAGGCGCCGCCCACGAAAACAAAACCCTCACCCAAGAAGCCGTCATCGCCAAAGTCGAAAGCTACATCCAAAGCCAACTGGGAGAAGACGTCGTCGAATTCAAAAAACCCAAACACTCCCTCAAAAACATCGTCGGCTTCCGGCAACTCAAAACCTTCCTGCAAACCGAACTCATCCCCCGCTTCTCCGCCGGCGGGGAAGAAGCACTCGCCGGCGCCGCCGTTGCCGGCCCCATCGGCGGCGGAAAAACCTTCCTCTTCGAAGCCGTCGCCGCAGAACTAGACATGGTCGTCCTCGTCATCAAAAACATCCGCAGCCAATGGTTTGGCCAAACCGACGTCCTCTTCGAACGCCTCCGCCGCGTCCTGCACGCCCTCTCCAAAGTGCTAATCTTCATCGACGAAGCAGACACCCAACTGGGCGGCATCGGCGCCGACGCCCATCCCACCGAACGCCGGCTCACCGGACGCATCCAAGCCATGATGTCTAACCCGCAACTCCGAGGCCGTGTCGTCTGGCTGCTCGTCACCGCCCGAATTCATCTCCTCTCCCCTGACCTCCGCCGCCCCGGACGCGCCGGAGACCTCATCATCCCCGTCCTCGATCCCGAAGGCGCCGACATCGACGAATTTCTGACCTGGGCCATCCAACCCGTGCTGGGAAAAAAACCCGGCGCCCGTCAACTGCAATCCCTGAAAAAAGCCGCTGCCGCCAACTCCGCCGCCAGCTACGCCTCCCTCCGCTCCGAACTCAAAGCCCAATCCCGGCACTCCGGCGAACGCCTCTCCTTCGAAGCCATCCTCGAAATCATCGGCGACCACCTCCCCCCGGCAATCACCGCCACCCGGCGCTACCAAACCCTCCAAGCCCTCGTCAACTGCACCCGACGCAGCCTCCTCCCGGAAAACGCCAAAAACGACCCCAAAATCCGCGAACACTGGGAAACCGAACTGCGCCAACTCGAAAACCAAGGCATCCGCTGAAAAAGCCGCCCCCTTCAACCCGCGACATCCATGACCGGAATGCCTTTCTAATGCCGCTCCTTACTGGCAAAAAACGCGCCCGTTGATCCAGCTTGAAAACGCAAACCCCAGCAGCGGCCAAAGCCGAGCGCCTCTTTCCCTTCATCCTTCGAGCGCGGATTCTCCTCGTCGGCCAACAAGTGATCCTGCGCTCGAAATCCCGATTGCAATTTGTGCTAATCACCAAAGACATCTCCGAACGCGGCCGATCAGAAACGCTGCGAAAGCTCAAACATTACCCCATCGTGCAGCGCTTCCGCTCCGCCGACATTGAAAAACATTTCGGCCTTCGAGGGGTTAAACTGCTCGGCTTCCGAAAATCGGGTCTGGCAAAATCCCTCTACGCGGAATTAAAACGGCACCGCATCAACGAACCGCATCAACAGCAACAGACGCCGCCCGCCTCGGCGGGAAAAACCAAACCTTCTGCGGCGGCAGGCAAACGGACAGCGGGAATGCGGCGCTCAGCTTCGGCAAAAAAGCCGCAGCCCATCCCTCGCCGGAAACGCAGGCCGCCTGCCCACAAAAAAAACGGAGGGACGGCTTGAAAGACGGGCCGCTCCAGTTTTACAACCGCTATTCCGGCGCCATCGAGACGGAAGCCATTTACGGCGAGCCTTTTTTGAGATGGGCTTACGGCAATCCGTTGGGACGGCTTTCCGTTCAACTGATTGCCAAACGCCTCTGGTTTTCGGCTTGGTATGGGCGGCAGATGAACCGCCCGGCCAGTCGCTCCCGCATCCGCCCCTTCGTCAAGCGTTTCGGTCTCGACCCCGGCGAGTTTGTCAAGCCGTTGGATCAGTTCGAGCATTTTAACGATTTTTTCGCCCGCGACTTGAAACCCGAAGCGCGACCTATTGCCCCGTCGACTCGATGCGCAGTTTTCCCGGCAGATGGGCGTCATATGGGATTTCAAGATTTGTCCGCTGTGGATGCGGTTTTCGTCAAAGGGCAGCCATTCAATTTGCCGGCGCTGTTTCAAGACACCACGTTGGCCGAACGCTATCAACGCGGCGCCGCCGTGCTTTCCCGGCTTTGCCCGACGGATTACCACCGCTTTCATTTCGTTGTCGGCGGCAAAGCCAGCAGGCCAGTCTTGCTGGGAGGGCATCTTTATTCGGTCAGTCCGCTGGCTTTGCGGCGGCGTCTTGCCTTCCTTTGGCAAAACAAGCGAATGCTCACGCAGCTCTCTAGCCCGGAATTCGGACGGGTCGTGATTGTCGAGTTCGGCGCCGCGAACGTTGGCAGCATCCACCAAACTTTCCAGCCGGAAAAACCAGTCCTCAAAGGGCAAGAAAAAGGGTTCTTCATGTTCGGTGGCTCAGCCGTTATGACTTTCTTCGAGCCGGGACGAGCCGTGCTGGCCAAAGACATTCTCCAGAACACACGCAATCAGCGGGAAACCTACGCTCGGATGGGCGACGCGATGGCGCTGCGGACTGCATAGCCTAGCCGGCACAGACCAACCGCGCCCAAACCGTTGCCGAGATTCCTGCTGCGCTTTACACTCGCCAGCCATGCAACGGATTCGGTTACTGTCGGAAAATGTGGCGAACCAAATCGCCGCCGGCGAAGTCGTCGAGCGGCCGGCCAGCATCATCAAAGAACTGGTCGAAAACGCCATCGACGCCGAAGCCACCCGCATCAAAGTGGAAATCGAAGCCGGCGGGCGGAGCCTCATCCGCGTCACCGACGACGGTTTCGGCATGAGCCGAGACGACGCCCTGCTCGCGCTGGAACGGCACGCCACCAGTAAGATTCGCGAGGTGGCGGATTTGGATTCCATTCAAAGCATGGGGTTCCGCGGGGAAGCGCTGCCGAGCATCTCCAGCATCAGCCGCTTCAGTATGGCCACGCGCGAACGCGGCAGCGCCGATTCAGACGGAACGCAAATTCGCCTCCACGGCGGCAAAATGATCGACGTGCAGGCGGGAACCGGCGCTTCGGGAACGCGCGTCGAAGTGCGGAACATATTTTACAACCTGCCCGCCCGTCGCAAATTTCTCCGAACGGCGGAAACCGAACGTTCCCACATCCACCACTATCTTCACTTGATCGCCCTCGCCTATCCCCAAATCGGATTCACTTATCAAAACGACGGCAAGACCGTCTGGCAGCTCCCGCCCTTGGCAGAAGAGCCGAGACCGGACGCAATGCTCAGCCTCCTGACCCAACGCTACCGCGCTCTGAACGGAGACACGGGCAACATGCTCCGAATCCAGGCCGAAGGCGTCCTCGATTCGCACGGCGTCCACTCGAACTCGGAACTGAACAGCGGGCAGCTCATCCGACTCTGGGGACTGCTCGGCACTCCCGGCGTTTCCCGATCGACCCGCTCCGATCAACATCTCTTCGTCAATCGCCGCCCAGTGGAAAACCGCGGGCTGAACCGCGCACTCCTCGAAGGATACCACACAAGCTTGATGAAAGGGCGCTACCCCGTCTGCTGCCTCTTCCTAGAGTTGTCCCCTTGCCTTGTAGACGTCAACGTGCACCCATCCAAAAAAGAGATCAAATTCCGAAACGAATTTGGCGTGCGGCGATTTGCCAGCAAAGCCGTCCGCAACTGCCTCCGGGATTTCGCCCTGCCCCTTCAACCAGAGCCTTGGACACCCGCGACTCCGAAATCACCCCTATCGCTTCCCTCCCCGCTTCCGCCGCCCGACGAAGCGCCATCCCCGTCGGCGGCATTGCCTCCAAACAAATCCGCCGTCCTGCCGACGCCTTTGAGCACCTCGAAAGCGGCAACCGACAGCGCAGATGTTTTAGACCCGCCGGTAGCCTTCCCGGAAAAGGCCGCAGGCAACGCGGCCTCGGCCAATCGCAGAACAGCCGGCGCAAAAGCAAACCAACCCTTGACCGTAAAAGAACCCGTGCCGCTCCTGCAAGTCCCCTTGCGTATGCTCGGCGTCATCGGCAAACTCTACATCGTCTTTGAGTCAGATCGCGGCATGGTGCTCATGGACCAACACGCTGCCCATGAACGGATTCTCTTCGAACAAATGATGGAACGACTGGAAACAGGCGCCGCACCTTCCCAGCATCTGCTGCTCCCGGAGACTTTGGAATTCAGCGCCCGCGACGCCCAATTCCTGAAAGAACAACTCGAAACGCTGCGCCGGCTGGGAATGGGCATCAGCGAGTTCGGCGACCGCACCTTCCTTCTGGACGCTTTGCCCCCTTTTGCCAAAGTCCCCGACCCACAACAATTCACCTTGGAAGTGATCGACCAATTGAAACGATCCGGCGAGGCCATCAACACAATTCGTCTAGGAGAAGAGACCATCGCCAAAACCGTCTGCCGACAAGCGGTCAAGGCAAACGACAGCCTTCACGAACGGGAACTGGAGCAACTACTCGCGGACCTCCGGCAATGCACCATGCCCTACACCTGCCCGCACGGCCGCCCCACTCTCATTGAAATGCCGTGTTCAGAGCTGGAGAAAAAATTCGGCCGCGCACCCTAGACCACTGCCCGCATTCGGAGACGTTTAGGCAGCAGGCAAAACATCTTCGATGTCGGCGTGCCGTTGGAGCAGGTCGATCACTTTGGAGCGGATAATCTCTTCCCGAATTTCTGAAAACCCGTTCCGCTCCTTCAACTGCTTGGCCATCTTTTCGGAAGGAATATTGTAGAGGCGGGACAGCTCGGCAATCCGGCCGCGAATCTCTTTCTCGCTTGCCGCAATGTTTTCGGCAGCGGCGATCTTGCCCAGGATGAACGCCGACTTCACGCGGCCTTTCGCGCTGTTAGCCGCTGCTGAATAAATTTCTTCCTTCCGGTCGTCAATGAATTCTTTGGAAGCGCCGCGGTTGCGTTGTTCGCGGACAATGTTATGGACAACATTTTTCGTTTCCTCATCGACGATGGATTCGGGGAGTTCGCAGGCCACTTGAGACATCAACGCCTGCACCAACTGAGTTCTCACATCGCGGTTGATTTTCGATTTCAGCTCTGCCTCCAAATCCCGAATCACGCCCTCGCGCAAGGCGGCCAGAGACTCCGCCCCATATTGCCGGGCAAACTCATCATTCAACTCCGGGAACACTTGCTCTTTCACCTCGTGAATATCCACTTCAAAAAGGCCCGTTTTGCCGGCCAGTTCGGAAACGGCGAAATCCGGCGCAAAGTCAATTTTTACCGAGCGATGCTCGCCCTTCTTTGCTCCGGTCAACTGTTCGGCGAAGCCCGGGATAAACCGGTTTTCCGCAATGTGTACCCAAAAGCCTTTGGCCGATTCAAACCGCGAAGCGGAGGGGGCCGTCTCGGTGATCGGTTTGCCCTCGCAAGTTCCTTGGTAATCCACCACCAGGAAGTCGCCCGTCGCCGCTGCCCGGTCCACATCGCGAAAGGAAGCCTTCTCTTCCAACAGCACCTGGAGGGCTCTTTCGATATCCTCCTCGGTAACCGTCCGCATTTCCCGCTTCGCCTTCAATCCTTTGTAATTCGGCAATTCAAAGTCCGGCGCCGTCTCGATTCTGACCACAAAATGAAACGGCGCATCTTGAGAAAACTGGACTTCTTCAACATCCAACTCGCCCACGACATGCAAATTATTCTCATCAACGGCTTTCCGATAGCCGGCGCCCAGCAGCTCCTTTTTCACCTCCTGCTCAATGCGCTCGCCATATGACCGCATCACCAAATGTTTGGGTGCTTTGCCGGAGCGAAATCCGGGCAGATTGGCATATTTTTGAAACTGGCGGGTGATTCGGTCGAACATCTTCTTCACCTCTTCCACGGTAAAATCGACTCGAACCAGTTTCTTGCAAGGCGCTAATGTCTCAACCGATACATTCACTTTGACTCAGGCTAACCGCTTGTCGCGCCGAACGATGAATCCGTCTGGGAAAACAACCGCGACCGAAGCAACAAGCCGCATACCTTAGGCAACAACTAGCAGAGCGTCAAGCGTTCAAACACCGCAACACCGCCCCTTGGCATCCTACGGCAGGCGCTGAAATCCGCTCCAAAAATATTCTTTGATGACATCAGGCGAGCCATCTTCTAAAGTGTGGGTGTGTGTCTTGGCGCGGCTTTTGTGCGTTGCCGATGGACAATGGAATCAACAAGGGCGGGCGGCGTGAAGGGATTCAAGATGAAGCGGGTTGAAGCGCAGAGAAGAAAGCGCCAGCAGGCGGGTGGGATTTTCGCCACCACGCTGAGCGGGCTGGCCATGTTTGCGGCGGGCTGCTCGCCATCCTCTGTGCCGAGCCTTCTCGCCTACGGATGGCCCAAGAAACCAATTGCCATTTCCTGCTCCGAGGCCGCCGGCGGGAAAGCCGATGCCGTCAGCCACATGATCGCCCGGTTGATGGAAGCCCAACTCGGCGTTTCAGTGAGCGTCGTTAACCGCACAGGCAATCAGGGCGGCGATGCCATAAACTACACCGCCGCACAGGAGCGCGACGGTTACCACTGGGGCAGTTTTTCTAGGGCGATGTTGACGGCCAGCGTGTCCGGCCTTGCAGAAACGGTTGCCGCCGATTGGACTTTTTTTCTGATTGCCGGCGCTCCCGGCGTGATCTCGACGCCGCAGAACTCCCAATATCGAACCTTGCGAGAGCTGACAGAAGCTGCCAAAGCCTCCCCGAAAACTGTGAAAGTGGCCACCGCGCCGCCCGGCAGCTTGTCGCATATAAAGTTGCTGGCGCTTCAAGCCGCCGCCAAAGCCGAGTTCCAGCACATCCCCTGCAAGCCCGGCAGCCTGCTTCTCCAATCAGCGTTTTCCAACGGCGCGGATGTTGTGCTGGCTTCTCTTTCCGAGCAAGCGGAGTGGATTCGCAAAAGAGCGCTGCGGCCACTGGCGATGGTGGAAGCCGAAAGTTTTCTGTTTCCCGGCTTGGCCAAGATGCCTGTGAACCAGTTCTTCGCCATTGCAGTGCCGGCAAACACACTAGCCGGAGTGCTTTCGCACATAGCCGCTGCTTTCGAGAAAGCGATGGCGAGCAATACGGTGAAAATCTTTTGTGAGCAGCAGCAACTTGTTTCGCTGGGCTGGCACGGAGAGGAGGCGAACCGGTAGATGCAAGCAGCCGAAAGTGCCTGGGTCTGGAAGCTCCATGAACTGGGGTTGGCAACGGAATCCCCCGAAGTCTTCGGCATTCCCGCGCCGGAGTTCAGTTTTTGACCGCCGGCACTTCGGCGGCAAGACCGCATTCTCCATGCAACAATGGCGCAAATGGCAACCGGAAGCGCTCGCCCACTTCGCCATGGGCGTGTGTCTCCTTTTCGCTGTCTTCAGCGTCACCGCTTCGTTTTTTCAGATTCAGGAAGTTCGCAAGATGAACCTCCCCATCAAGAATCTGCAAATGTTAATTCTTCACAGCGGCCTGTTTCTTCTGGTGGGACTGTTTTTGAAAGAACAGAAACTGAGCTGGCAAGAGGGTTTCGGGATTCGCTTCGGTCGTCTGTCGTCTTGGATGCTACCGGCGCTGGCAACGGCAATCCTTTGTTGGTTTTGCGCCCATTTTTTGGGGAAGGCATCGGCCATTGCCCTTGAGACATGGACGGGAAAGGAGCCGGCCATTCAGGACTCAGTCAAACGCCTGCAGGAATCGACGTCCGCCGCCCAAGTGCTTTTCCTGGCATTGATCACGATAGTCATGGCGCCAGTAGCCGAAGAGACCCTCTTCCGGGGCGTGCTGCACACCGCCTTGTCGCAACATTGCGGACGAGCGGCCGGGATATGGGGCAACGCGATCCTCTTCGGCATCATCCATTGGAACGTGCTGAGCTTGATCCCGCTGACCGTCATGGCGGTGTTCTTGACGCTTCTATACGAGCACACGCGCAATCTCTTGGCACCGATACTGGCGCACGCCCTCTTCAACCTGGCCACCTTCACCTTTATCCTAATGAACCGGACATGAACGAGCGGGAAATTATCGAAACCCTCGCCGCTGCCTTACCAGCCAACGAAAACACCATCCTCGGCGCCGGCGATGATTGCGCCGTTGTGAAACTGCCTGCCAGTGAAGAAACCTTGCTGTTGAAAACCGACGCCGCAGTCGAAGACGTGCATTTCACCGGAGAGACCCCGCCGCAAAAAATCGGACGCAAAGCGTTGGCCCGCTGCCTGAGCGACATAGCGGCAATGGGCGGCCGGCCCGACAGCGCGCTCGTTTGCCTGGGATTGCCGAGCGGCGAAAAGAGCGGCAAAGACGGCTCCTTTCTCCGAGAAGTTTACGCCGGATTGAACTTGCTGGCCGCAGAGTTCAGCGTCGCCGTTGTCGGCGGCGAAACCACCCGCAGCCCGGGCGCCTTCTTTCTTTCAATCACGCTCACTGGCTACGTGGATTCCCGGGGCGGCGTTCGGCGTTCGGGCGCGTGTCCCGGCGATACCATCCTCGTTTCCGGCCGGCTCGGTGGCTCACTAAGCGGACGACATCTGGACTTTGAACCGCGAGTGAACGAAGCTCGCTGGTTGATGGAACATTTCCGTCCCCAGGCCATGATCGACATCAGCGACGGGCTGGCGTCTGACTTGCGGCTTTTGTTGCAAGCAAGCGGCGCGGGCGCTTGGATTGACGCCTCTTCCATTCCGGTGAGCCGCGAAGCCAAGCTCCGGTTCCGCAACCGGGTTTCAGAAAAGACACCCTTGCTGGCAGCTTTGACTGACGGCGAGGATTTTGAACTGCTGTTTACCTTGGCGCCGGAGAAAGCGGCAGCAGTGAAAACCGGCTGGCGGACGCAGTTTCCCGAAACGCCATTGAGCGTTATCGGGCGCGTCGAATCTGCGCCCGGACTTCGACTTAAGCAGAAAGGCGCGATTCGTTCAATTGACGGTCTTCATGGTTACGATCACTTCAAACAGCGTTGAGGATACCCTTCGAATGGGCGAGCGCTGGGGGCAATCCGCCATGCCCGGCTGGTTGATCGGCCTGTCCGGCGATTTGGGCGCCGGAAAGACGCAACTGGTCAAGGGACTGGCAAAAGGCTTAGGGATTGCAGCCCCCATCACCTCGCCCACCTTTACTCTGATGCACGAGTTTGCCGGCGGACGTCTTCCACTATGGCACATCGATCTTTACCGGCTGGATGAGCCGGAAGAGATCATCGCCGCCGGTATCGGCGATTTCCTGGCTGGAACCGATTGCGGCGTCATCGCGGTCGAGTGGATGGACCGCTGGTTTGGCAACGCAACGCGCCCGACTTTCCCGCGATGGAACGGCGGCAAACTGCGCCTCGCCCAACTTCGGATCGCCGCGGAAAACAAACGCCAAATCCGTTATGAAGATTTTGGCGATTGACGGCTCGTCCCAACTTCGCTCAGCCGCAATTTGCCGCTGGCACGCCGGGAATCAATTCGACATCCTCGCGCAGACCAGCGGCGTTTCGCAACACGGGGGGCGATTGGCTTCTTTGGTCGAAGAAGCGCTGCAGAAATCAGGCGAGAACCGAGCCGCCATTGACCGAATCATCGTCGGCATCGGCCCCGGTTCGTCCGCCGGGATTCGTTCGACATTGGCTTTTGCCATCGGCTGGAGCGTCGCCCTGGCAACGCCGGCAGCAGGAATTTCGAGCCTCTGGACCTTGGCCGCCCGCGCCAGAGAAGAGCGATTGTTTGGCAAAGTCGTTTGCCTGCTTCGCGGAACTGCCGGCAAACTTTACTGTGCCGCCTTTCAAGTCTCCCCACAAAAAATCGCTGAAACGCGCTCGCTGGAACAGATCGTGTCGGAGCAGCTGAGCTTCCTTGCGAGCGATTGCGATTGCATTGTCGGACCGGAAGTCCCGGAGATTTTGGACGCCGTCCACTCGAGCAAGAAAAGCGGCCACGCTGCATTTCCGGCCTCCGTTCGGCAAACGCCCCTTCTCCCCACCGCCAGCGCCCTCGGATGGCTGGCGCACGAAGATTACAAACATCTCATCCGGCCTTTGGAACCGTTGCGTTTGGACTCGCCCGACTTCGCCAAAGCCCCTCGCCCTCGCGCGATTCCCAAACGATGAACCGCCCTTGCTGCTTGTGAAGACAAAATGAAACCCGATCCAGAATACCGCGTCTGGGCGGAGATTGACCTGGGAGCGTTGGCTAACAACTTGCGTTGGATTCGCTACGGAATGGGTGACAGCTTCAGCGTGATCACCGTTGTCAAAGCTGATGCTTACGGACACGGCCTGCCCCAAATCGCCGGACATCTGATGCAGAATGGAACCGACGCGTTGGGAGTCGCCAACCTTGCGGAAGCCGCTGCCGTGCGGTCAGTCGGCCGAGGCTGGCCCATTCTAATGCTGGGCGCCTGCTGTAGCAAAGAAGAGTTCGACACACTCTGCCGCGATGATGTCATGGCCACCATCTCCAGTGCCGATGAAGCAGACGCCCTCGCCGCAGCCGCCCGCCGGCAAAAAAAGCAAGCCTCCGTGCATCTCAAAATCGACACCGGAATGAGCCGTTTGGGCGCGGCGCCGGAAGCCTGCCTTCCTCTCGCCCGCCACATCGCCGGCCTCCCTGAACTGCAGCTCGACGGCGTCTTCACCCACCTCGCCTCCAGCGAAAACGACGAGGCATTCACCCACCAGCAAATGGAACAATTTCGCCAATGCGTCCGCCTTCTCCGCCGGAACAACCTAGCCATTCGGCAAGTGCACGCAATGAACAGCGGAGGCATCGCCTACGGCCCGGCGCCCTTCGGCAACATGGTGCGGCCAGGATTGCTGGTCTATGGAATCCTCCCCCCCGGCAAACGCCGAATCACCATTGACTGGGCCGACCGGCTGAAACCCGCCCTCTCCCTCAAAACCCGAGTCGGCCTAATCAAAGACACCAAACCGGGAACCTCCGTCAGTTACGGGCGAATTCCCGCCGGCTCCGATACCCGCAAAATCGCCACCGTCTGTGCCGGCTACGGCGACGGCCTCCTCCGTTCGGGAAGCAACCGCCTCAACATGCTGATTCGAGGCCGAAAATGCCGAGTCCTGGGCAACATCACCATGGACCAAACCCTGCTCGACACAACCGCAATCCCCGACACTCAGCGCGGCGATGAAGTAGTGATACTCGGCCAACAAGCCGGAGAATCCATCACCGCAACCGAAGCCGCCATCCACTGCAACACCATTCCCTGGGAAATTTTAACCTCCATCACCCAGCGAGTCCCCCGCATCTACCGAGGCATCACCGTGTAAGCAAAACCACAAGGTGGTGCAGAAACAAGGTAGCGCAAAATGTAGGGCAGACACTCGGAGAGCGGTGGGGGACCGACAACCGACTTCAGCCTGCACAAAGGCAGACAGGAAGTCTCTGCCTCACATTCTCTGCGCCACCTTCAGCGCCACTTTTACTTCGCTGGTCTCGGTCTCAAGCGGAAAAACTCTGCGCCTTTCCGCTCAGGCGGAATCGACAACACCCCCTCCCGCGAAAAACGAGACGGCGCCACTGATTCCCACTCGCCATTCAAATCAGTCGCGCTTTGCAATGTCCCTTCACGCCAATGAATCTGCACCCCGCCACCCGCAATCGGCACAATCTCCAAATGGTTGTTGTTGTCGAGTGACAAGCGCCTGAAGTTCGTCGAGCTGGCATCCGGCAAGGTGCCCATCGTTGGCTCGCAAAATGTTACCGCCGATTTCGGGAAACCTTGCAGGTTGAGACTCTCTACATCCATGCCTTCGGGCACACACAAACTCTCCAAAGGATTGCCGTTGAGAATCAACGTTTTCAAGCTCGTCAGGCCAGCGGGCAAGGCCAGGTTGGTCAGAGAATTGTTGCTGAGGTCTAGCGTTCTCAAGCTCGTCAAGTCGTCGGGCAAGGTCAGGTCAGTCAGTTGGTTGTTGTTGAGATACAGCGCCCACAAGTTCGTTAAACCGTGAGGCAAGGTCAAAGAGGTCAGTTGATTGTCGTCGAGATACAGTCCTCTCGCCTTGGCCAAACCCTCCGGCAATGTCAGAGAGGGCAACTGATTGTTGTCGAGATACAGCCACGCCAAATGCGTCAAGCCGGTGGGCAAGCTTAGAGCGGTCAACTGCTTTCTGGAGAGGGACAGAGACTCTGTGTCGGCGTCGACCTCTCGTCTAAAAGCACTGCCGTCGCTTGTCGTTCCGGTGATGAGGAGAGCTCCCTCAGTTATGGGTGGTTCGGGTTCTGTTGGCTCCGTGGGTTCTGTTGGCTCCGTGGGTTCGGCTGGTTCCGTGGGCTCGGTTGGTTCCGTGGGCGGCGGGGCAATCGTCTCTCCGGTCGCGGGATCGTAGAAGGTCACTGCTGATTTGGAATAGCCACGAAGCTCAAGACTTTCAAGGTCCATGCCTTCGGGCGCCCGCACACTCTCCAAAGGATTGCCGAAAAGATACAGCCGTTGCAAGTTCGCCAAACCCTCCGGCAAGGTCAGGTTCGTCAGTTGATTATTAAAAAGATACAAGTGCTGCAAGTTCGTCAGACCCTCCGGCAAAGTTATGGAAGAGAGTTGATTGTCGAAGAGATGCAGCCGCTGCAAGTTCGCCAGGCCAGCGGGCACGGTGAGGGAAGAGAGTTGATTGTCGGAGAGAGACAGAGATGTCGTGCTGGCATTGACTTGTCGGCTGAAGGCGCTGCCGTCGCTTGTCGTTCCGGTGAGGGTAATGAATGTCCCAGTCGTGGGCGGGAGATTGGTATTCGTTGTCGGGGGCTCTTCGGTTGTGGGCGGTTCTTCAGTTGTGGTGGGTTCTTCGGTTGTCGGGGGGATATTGGTATTAGTCGTCGGTGGGATGTTGGTATTGGTCGTTGGTGATTCCCCGGTTGTGAGATCGTAAAAGGTCACTGCTGATTGCGAAAAACCAGAAAGATCGAGATTTTCAATATCCATGCCATTAGGCACACGCAAACTCTCCAAAGGATTGTTGCGGAGATTCAGCGTCTCCAAGTTGGTCAAACCATCGGGCAGGGTCAAGGTGGTTAGGCGGTTGTCGTAGAGTTCCAGCTCCTGCAAGTTGGTCAAGCCATCGGGCAGGGTCAAGTTGGTCAGGCGGTTGCCGCTGAGCTGCAGCCTCTGCAAGTTGGGCAAGCTGTCGGGCAGGGTCAAGTTGGTCAGGCGGTTGTTGTCGAGACGCAGCGATTGCAAGTTGGTCCAGCTGTTGGGCACGGTGAAGGCGGTCAGGCGGTTGCCGCCGAGCCACAGATTCTCCAAGTAATCCAGGCCGTCGGGCAGGGTCAAGGTGGTTAGACGGTTTTGGTGGAGATACAGCCTCTGCAAGTTGGTCCAGCTGTTGGGTACGGTGAAGGCGGTCAGGCGGTTGCCGCCAGTTTCGAGAGGATGGAGAATAGCTTCATAGCTGCAATGTCTTTCAGTTTCATTATTTTTTGTTGCGGGTTTGTCTAACGGTTTGGTGGTGTTTTGTCCACTGCTTTTTGCAGAAATGTGGGGCAAAGTGTGATGCAGGCTCTTAGCCTGCGGGCAGACAAGCAGTTAGATGTCGGTTGTCGAGTCCCTCCGCCCTCCCCACTCTCCGAGTATCTGCCTCACCCTTACTTCGCCGGGTTCAAGCGGAAAA
The DNA here is from genome assembly GCA_965214825.1 of uncultured Pedosphaera sp. Taxonomy (GTDB): domain Bacteria; phylum Verrucomicrobiota; class Verrucomicrobiia; order Limisphaerales; family AAA164-E04; genus UBA2970. Next base: position 2,280,569 of record OZ243981.1, on the reverse strand, counting down.
ACTCTGCGTCTTTCCGCTCAGGCGGAATCGACAACAACCCCTCCCGCGAAAAACGAGACGGCGCCACTGCTTCCCACTCGCCACTCAAATCAGTCGTGCTTTGCAATGTCCCTTCCCGCCAAAGAATCTGCACGCCACCGCCCGCAATCCGCACAATCTCCAAATGGTGGTTGTTGTCGAGTGACAAGCGCCTAAAGTTCGTCGAGCCGGCATCCAGCAAAGTCAAAGTGCCCATCGTTGGCTCGCAAAATGTCACCGCCGATTTCGGGAAACCTTGCAGGTTGAGACTCTCTACATCCATGCCTTCCGGCACACACAAACTCTCCAGGTTGTTGCCGTTGAGAACCAGCGAGCGCAAGCTCGTCAGGCCAGCGGGCAAGGCTAGGTTGGTCAAGGAATTGTTGCTGAGGTCTAGCGTTCTCAAGCTCGTCAAGTCCTCGGGCAAGGTCAGGTCAGTCAGTTGGTTGTTGTTGAGATACAGTGCCCACAAGTTCGTTAAACCGTGAGGCAAGGTCAAAGAGGTCAGTTGATTGTCGTCGAGATACAGCCCTCTCGCCTTGGCCAAGCCCTCCGGCAAAGTCAGAGAGGGCAACTGATTGTTGTCGAGATACAGCCACGCCAAATGCGTCAAGCCGGTGGGCAAGCTTAGGGCGGTCAACTGCTTTCTGGAGAGGGACAGAGACTCCGCGTCGGCGTCGATCTCTCGTCTAAAATCGCTGCCGTCGCTGTTAGTTCCGGTGATGAGGAGAGTTCCCTCAGTTATGGGTGGCTCTTCAGTTGGCGGGGGCTCTTCGGTTGTGGGAAGCTCTTCAGTTGTGGGCGGGGCAATCGTCTCTCTGGTCGCGGGATCGTAGAAGGTCACTTCTGATTTGGAAAAGCCACGAAGCTCAAGACTTTCAAGGTCCATGCCTTCGGGCGCCCGCACACTCTCCAAAGGATTGCCGAAGAGATACAGCCGTTGCAAGTTCGCCAAACCCTCCGGCAAGGTCAGGTTGGTCAGTTGATTGTTGAAAAGATACAAGTGCTGCAAGTTCGTCAAACCATCGGGCAAAGTTATAGAAGAGAGTTGATTGTCGAAGAGATGCAGCCGCTGCAAGTTCTCCAGGCCAGCGGGCACGGTGAGGGAAGAGAGTTGATTGTCGGAGAGAGACAGAGACTCCGTGCCGGCATCGACCTCCCGTCTAAAAGCGCTGCCGTCGCTTGTCGTTCCGGTGAGGGTAATGAATGTCCCAGTCGTGGGCGGGAGATTGGTATTCGTTGTCGGGAGCTCTTCAGTTGTGGTGGGTTCTTCGGTTGTCGGGGGGATATTGGTATTGGTTATGGGCAGAAGATTGGTATTAGTTGTGGGGGACTTTGGTTCTGTCGGCGGCGCATTCGTCTCTCCAGTCGTTGGATCATAGAAGGTCACTGCTGATTTCGAAAAGCCTTGAAGATCGAGATTTTCAAGGTTCATGCCATCAGGCACACGCACACTTTCCAAAGGATTGCCGGAAAGATTCAGCGTTTTCAAGCTCGTCAAGCCATCGGGCAAGGTCAGGGAGGTCAGTTGGTTGTTGTCGAGACGCAGCTCCTGCAAGTTGGTCAAGGTATTGGGCAGGGTGAGAGATGTCAGGAGGTTGTAGTCGAGATACAGTGTCTCTAAGCTGGTCAAGCCATCGGGCAGGGTTACGGAAGCCAGGTCAAGGAAGTTGAGAGACAGATATATCGTGCTGGCATTGACTTGCAGGCTGAAGGGGCTGCCGTCGGTTTTGGTTCCGGTGATGAGGAGAGTTCCCTCAGTTGGCGGGGGCTCTGGTTCTGTCGGCTCTGTGGGGGGCGGCTCAATCCCAATCGTCTCTTCGGCCGAGGGATCGTAGAAAGTAACTTCTGATTTCGAAAAGCCTTGAAGATCGAGATTTTCAAGGTTCATGCCATCAGGCACCCGCACACTCTCCAAAGGATTGCCGTCGAGCCATAGATTCTCCAAGTCCAAGTAATCCAGGACGGGCAAGGTCAAAGTGGTCAGTTGGTTGTTGTCGAGACGCAGCTCCTGCAAGCTCGCCATGCCGTCGGGTAGGGTCAAGGTGGTCAGTTGGTTGTTGTCGAGACGCAGCTCCTGCAAGCTCACCATGCCGTACGGCATGGTCAAGGCGATCAGTTGGTTGTTTTGGAGACGCAGCCTTTCCAAGTTGGGCAGGGTGTTGGGCAGGGTCAAGGTGGTCAGTTGATTGTTGTCGAGACTCAGCGACTGCAAGTTGGGCAAGGTGTTGGGCAAGGTCAAGGTGGTCAGGCGGTTGTAGCTGAGAAACAGCGTCTCCAAGTTGGGCAAGGTGTTGGGCAGGGTCAAGGTGGTCAGTTGATTGTTGTCGAGACTCAGCGACTGCAAGTTGGGCAAGGTGTTGGGCAAGGTCAAGGTGGTCAGTTGGTTGTTGTAGAGACTCAGCGACTGCAATTTGGTTAAGGTGTTAGGCAGGATCAAGGTGGTCAGTTGGTTGTTGTAGAGACTCAGCGACTGCAATTTGGTTAAGGTGTTGGGCAGGATCAAGGTGGTCAGACGGTTGTCGTTGAGAAACAGCCTCGTCAAGCTGGTCAAGCCATCGGGCAGGGTTACGGAAGCCAGGTCAAGGGAGTCGAGAGACAGAGATGTTGTGCTGGGATTGACTCGTCGGCTGAAGGCACTGCCGTCGCTTTTGGTTCCGGTGACGAGGAGAGTTTCCTCAGTTGGGGGGGGCTCTGATTCGATTGGCTCTCCCGTCGTTGGATCGTAGAATGTAACCTCTGATTTCGAAAAACCAAAAAGAGAGAGATTTTCAATATCCATGCCATTAGGCACACGCAAACTCTCCAAAGGATTGTTGTAGAGACTCAGCGTCTCCAAGCTGGTCAAGCCATCGGGCAAGGTCAAGGTGGTCAGGCGGTTGTTGTCGAGACTCAGCGACTGCAAGTTGGTCAAGGTATTGGGCAGGGTCAAGGTGGTCAGGCGGTTGTAATCGAGACGCAGCTCCTGCAAGCTCGTCATGCCGTCCGGCAAGGTCAAGGCGGTCAGTTGGTTGTCGCCGAGATACAGCCCCTGCAAGTTGGTCAAGGTATTGGGCAGGGTCAAGGTGGTCAGGCGGTTGTTGCCGAGATACAGCGACTGCAATTTGGTTAAGGTGTTAGGCAGGGTCAAGGTGGTCAGGCGGTTGTAGTCGAGACGCAGCTCCTGCAAGCTCGCCATGCCGTCCGGCAAGGTCAAGGTGGTCAGGCGGTTGTTGTCGAGATACAGCCCCTGTAAGTTGGTCAAGGTATTGGGTAGGGTCAAGGCGGTCAGTTGGTTGTAGTCGAGACGCAGCTCCTGCAAGCTCGCCATGCCGTCCGGCAAGGTCAAGGTGGTCAGGCGGTTGTTGTCGAGACTCAGCGACTGCAAGTTGGTCAAGCCATCTGGCAGGGTCAAGGTGGTCAGGCGGTTGTTGTAGAGACGCAGCTCCTGCAAGCTGGTCAAGCCATCGGGCAGGGTTACGAAAGCCAGGTCAAGGTCGTAGAGAGACAGAGATGTCGTGTTGGCATTGACTTGCCGGCTGAAGGCGCTGCCGTCGCTTCTAGTTCCGGTGACGGTGAGGGTTTGGGCTGCAGCAGGAAGGGTGAGGGCCACGGCGAGGGCCAGCGCCAAGCCGATTCGATGCGGCGATGTTGGGCTGTTTGTGATGAGTTCCGGTTTGGCGGTTTTGTTGGCGGCGGTTGCCGCCAGTTTCGAGAGGATGGAGAATAGCTTCATAGCTGCAATGTCTTTCAGTTTCATTATTTTTTGTTGCGGGTTTGTCTTAACGGTTCAGCGGTGTTTTGTCCACTGCTTTTTGCAGAAATGTGGGGCAAAGTGTGATGCAGGCTCTTAGCCTGCGGGCAGACAAGCAGTTAGATGTCGGTTGTCGAGTCCCTCCGCCCTCCCCACTCTCCGAGTATCTGCCTCACCCTTACTTCGCCGGGTTCAAGCGGAAAAACTCTGCGTCTTTCCGCTCAGGCGGAATCGACAACAACCCCTCCCGCGAAAAACGAGACGGCGCCACTGCTTCCCACTCGCCATTCAAATCAGTCGTGCTTTGCAATGTCCCTTCCCGCCAAAGAATCTGCACGCCACCGCCCGCAATCCGCACAATCTCCAGCCTGTTGTTGTCGAGAGACAGGCGCCTGAAGTTCGTCGAGCCGGCATCCAGCAAAGTCAAAGTGCCCATCGTTGGCTCGCAAAATGTTACCTCCGATTTCGGGAAGCCTCGCAGGTTGAGACTCTCAATATCCACGCCTTCGGGCACACACAAACTCTCCAAAGGATTGCCGTTGAGAATCAACGTTTTCAAGCTCGTCAGGCCAGCGGGCAAGGCCAGGTTGGTCAGGGAATTGTTGCTGAGGTCTAGGGTTCTCAAGCTCGCCAAGTCGTCGGGCAAGGTCAGGGAGGTCAGTTGGTTGTTGTTGAGATACAGCGCCCACAAGTTCGTTAAACCGTGAGGCAAGGTCAGGTTCGTCAGTTGATTGTCGTCGAGATACAGTCCTCTCGCCTTGGCCAAACCCTCCGGCAATGTCAGAGAGGGCAACTGATTGTTGTCGAGATACAGCCACGCCAAATGCGTCAAGCCGGTGGGCAAGCTTAGAGCGGTCAACTGCTTTCTGGAGAGGGACAGAGACTCTGTGTCGGCGTCGACCTCTCGTCTAAAAGCACTGCCGTCGCTTGTCGTTCCGGTGATGAGGAGTGCTCCCTCAGTTATGGGCGGTTCGGGTTCTGTGGGCTCCGTGGGTTCTGTTGGCTCCGTGGGTTCTGTTGGCTCCGTGGGTTCGGCTGGTTCCGTGGGCTCGGTTGGTTCCGTGGGCGGCGGGGCAATCGTCTCTCCGGTCGCGGGATCGTAGAAGGTCACTGCTGATTTGGAATAGCCACGAAGCTCAAGACTTTCAAGGCCCATGCCTTCGGGCGCCCGCACACTCTCCAAAGGATTGCCGAAAAGATACAGCCGTTGCAAGTTCGCTAAACCCTCCGGCAAGGTCAGGTTCGTCAGTTGATTATTAAAAAGATACAAGTGCTGCAAGTTCGTCAGACCCTCGGGTAAAGTTATAGAAGAGAGTTGATTGTCGAAGAGGTGCAGCCGCTGCAAGTTCGCTAGGCCAGCGGGCACGGTGAGGGAAGAGAGTTGATTGTCGGATAGAGACAGAGATGTCGTGCTGGCATTGACTTGTCGGCTGAAGGCGCTGCCGTCGCTTGTCGTTCCGGTGAGGGTAATGAATGTCCCAGTCGTGGGCGGGAGATTGGTATTCGTTGTCGGGGGCTCTTCGGTTGTGGGCAGTTCTTCAGTTGTGGTGGGTTCTTCGGTTGTCGGTGGGATATTGGTATTGGTCGTCGGGGGGATGTTGGTATTAGTCGTCGGTGGGATGTTGGTATTGGTCGTTGGTGATTCCCCGGTTGTGGGATCGTAAAAGGTCACTGCTGATTTCGAAAAACCAGAAAGATAGAGATTTTCAATATCCATGCCCAGAGGCACACGCAAACTCTCCAAAGGATTGTTGTTGAGATTCAGATACTCCAAGTTGGTCAAACCATCGGGCAGGGTCAAGGTGGTTAGTTGGTTGTTGTAGAGATACAGAGTCTCCAAGCTGGGCAAGCTGTCGGGCAGGGTCAATGTGGTCAGGCGGTTGTCGTAGAGTTCCAGCTCCTGCAAGTTGGTCAAGCCATCGGGCAGGGTCAAGGTGGTCAGGCGGTTGCCGCCGAGCTGCAGCCTCTGCAAGTTGGGCAAGCTGCCGGGCAGGGTCAAGGTGGTCAGGTGGTTGTTGTCGAGACGCAGCGACTGCAAGTTGGTCAAGCCGTCGGGCAGGGTCAAGGTGGTCAGGCGGTTGCCGCCGAGCCACAGATTCTCCAAGTTGGTCAAGCCATCGGGCAGGGTCAATGTGGTTAGGCGGTTTTGGTGGAGATACAGCCTCTGCAAGTTGGTCCAGCTGTTGGGTACGGTGAAGGCGGTCAGGCGGTTGCCGCCGAGCCACAGATTCTCCAAGTTGGTCAAGCCATCTGGCAGGGTCAAGTTGGTCAGCTGATTGCCGTAGAGATCTAGCCTCTTCAAGCTGGTCAAGCCATCTGGCAGGGTTACGGAAGCCAGGTCAAGGAAGTTGAGAGACAGAGATGTCGTGCTGGCATTGACTTGCCGGCTGTAGGCGCTGCCGTCGCTTTTAGTTCCGGTGACGGTGAGGGTTTGGGCGGCGGCGGGGAGAGTGAGGGCAAGAGCGAGGGCCAAAGCCAAGCCGATTCGATGCGGCGATGTTGGCCTGTTTGTGATGAGTTCCGGTTTGGCGGTTTTGTTGGCGGCGGTTGCCGCCAGTTTCGAGAGGATAGAGAATAGCTTCATAGCTGCAATGTCTTTCAGTTTCATTATTTTTTGTTGCGGGTTTGTCTTAACGGTTCAGCGGTGTTTTGTCCACTGCTTTTTGCAGAAATGTGGGGCAAAGTGTGATGCAGGCTCTTAGCCTGCGGGCAGACAAGCAGTTAGATGTCGGTTGTCGAGTCCCTCCGCCCTCCCCACTCTCCGAGTATCTGCCTCACCCTTACTTCGCCGGTTTCAAGCGGAAAAACTCTGCGTCTTTCCGCTCAGGGGGAATCGGCAACACGCCCTCCCGAGAAAAACGAGACGGCGCCACTGCTTCCCACTCGCCACTCAAATCAGTCGTGCTTTGCAATGTCCCTTCCCGCCAAAGAATCTGCACGCCACCGCCCGCAATCCGCACAATCTCCAGCCTGTTGTTGTCGAGAGACAGGCGCCTGAAGTTCGTCGAGCCGGCATCCAGCAAAGTCAAAGTGCCCATCGTTGGCTCGCAAAATGTCACCGCCGATTTCGGGAAACCTTGCAGGTTGAGACTCTCAATATCCATGCCTTCCGGCACACACAAACTCTCCAGATGGTTGTTGCCGTTGAGAACCAGCGAGCGCAAGCTCGTCAGGCCAGTGGGCAAGGCTAGGTTGGTCAGGGAATTGTTGTTGAGGTCTAGCGTTCTCAAGCTCGTCAAGTCGTTTGGCAAGGTCAGATTAGTCAACTGATTGTTGTCGAGATACAGCACCCACAAGTTCGTTAAACCGTGAGGCAAGGTTAAAGAGATCAACTGATTTCTGGAGAGGGACAGAGACTCCGTGTCGGCGTCGACCTCTCGTCTAAAAGCGCTGCCGTCGCTTGTCGTTCCGGTGATGAGGAAAGTTCCCTCAGTTATGATGGGCGGTTCGGGTTCTGTCGGCTCCGTGGGCGGCGGCACAATCGTCTCTCCGGTCGTGGGATCGTAGAAGACAAGCTCGGATTTGGTAAAGCCACGAAGCTCAAGACTTTCAAGGTTCATGCCCTCGGGCGCTCGCACACTCTCCAAAGGATTGTCGTTGAGAACCAGCGCCCGCAAGTTTGTTAAACCCTCCGGCAAAGTCAGGCTGGTCAGTTGGTTGTTGAAGAGACTCAGCGTCTCCAAGTTGGTCAAGGTATCGGGCACGGTGAAGGCGGTTAATTGGTTGTCGCGGAGATATAGCACCTGCAAGCTGGTCAAAGTATTGGGCACGGTCAAGGCGGTTAGTTGGTTGTCGCGGAGATCCAGCATCTGCAAGTTGGTTAAGGTATTGGGCACGGTCAAGGTGGTCAGGCGGTTGTCGCGGAGATACAGCCACTCCAAGTTGGTCAAGGTATCGGGCAGGGTCAAGGTGGTCAGGCGGTTGTCGTGGAGACGCAGATCCTCCAAGTTGGTCAAGGTATCGGGCACGGTGAAGGCGGTTAGGCGGTTGTTGCCGAGACTCAGCGTCTGCAAGTTGGTTAAGGTATTGGGCACAGTCAGGGTGGTCAGGCGGTTGTTGTAGAGATACAGCGACTCCAAGCTGGACAAGCTGTTGGGCACGGTCAAGGTAGTCAGGCGGTTGTTTTCGAGAGACAGCGTTTCCAATTTGGGCAAGGTGTTGGGCAGGGTCAGGGTGGTCAGGCGGTTGTTGCCGAGACTCAGCGTCTGCAAGTTGGGCAAGCTGTTGGGCAGGGTTACGGAAGCCAGGTCAAGGGAGCGGAGAGACAGATATGTCTCGTTGGCGGCGACTTCTTGGCTGAAGGCACTGCCGTCGGTTTTAGTTCCGGTGATGGTGAGAGTTCCCTCAGTTATGGGCGGTTCGGGTTCTGTCGGCTCCGTGGGCGGTGGCACAGTCGTCTCTCCGGTCGCGGGATCGTAGAAGACAAGCTCGGATTTGGTAAAGCCACGAAGCTCAAGACTTTCAAGGTTCATGCCTTCGGGCGCTCGCACACTCTCCAAAGGATTGTCGTTGAGAACCAGCGAGCGCAAGCTCGTCAGGCCGACGGGCAAGGTCAGATTGGTCAGGGAATTGTTGTTGAGGTCTAGGGTTCTCAAGCTCGTCAAGTCGTCGGGCAAGGTCAGGTGAGTCAGCTGATTGTTGTTGAGATACAGCACCCACAAGTTCGTTAAACCGTGAGGCAAGGTCAAAGAGGTCAGTTGATTGTCGTTGAGATACAGTCCTCTCGCCTTGGCCAAGCCCTCCGACAAAGTGAGATTGGTCAACTGATTGTTGTCGAGATACAGCCACGCCAAATTCGTCAAGCCGGTGGGCAATGTTAAAGAGATCAACTGATTTCTGGAGAGGGACAGAGACTCCGTGTCGGCATCGACCTCTCGTCTAAAAGCGCTGCCGTCGCTTGTCGTTCCGGTGATGAGGAGAGTTCCCTCAGTTATGGGCGATTCGGGTTCTGTCGGCTCCGTGGGCGGCGGCACAATCGTCTCTCCGGTCGTGGGATCGTAGAAGACAAGCTCGGATTTGGTAAAGCCACGAAGCTCAAGACTTTCAAGGTTCATGCCCTCGGGCGCTCGCACACTCTCCAAAGGATTGTCGTTGAGAACCAGCGCCCGCAAGTTTGTTAAACCCTCCGGCAAAGTCAGGCTGGTCAGTTGGTTGTTGAAGAGACTCAGCGTCTCCAAGTTGGTCAAGGTATCGGGCACGGTGAAGGCGGTTAATTGGTTGTCGCGGAGATATAGCACCTGCAAGCTGGTCAAAGTATTGGGCACGGTCAAGGCGGTTAGTTGGTTGTCGCGGAGATCCAGCATCTGCAAGTTGGTTAAGGTATTGGGCACGGTCAAGGTGGTCAGGCGGTTGTCGCGGAGATACAGCCACTCCAAGTTGGTCAAGGTATCGGGCAGGGTCAAGGTGGTCAGGCGGTTGTCGTGGAGACGCAGATCCTCCAAGTTGGTCAAGGTATCGGGCACGGTGAAGGCGGTTAGGCGGTTGTTGCCGAGACTCAGCGTCTGCAAGTTGGTTAAGGTATTGGGCACAGTCAGGGTGGTCAGGCGGTTGTTGTAGAGATACAGCGACTCCAAGCTGGACAAGCTGTTGGGCACGGTCAAGGTGGTCAGGCGGTTGTTTTCGAGAGACAGCGTTTCCAATTTGGGCAAGGTGTTGGGCAGGGTCAGGGTGGTCAGGCGGTTGTTGCCGAGACTCAGCGTCTGCAAGTTGGGCAAGCTGTTGGGCAGGGTTACGGAAGCCAGGTCAAGGGAGCGGAGAGACAGATATGTCTCGTTGGCGGCGACTTCTTGGCTGAAGGCACTGCCGTCGGTTTTGGTTCCGGTGATGGTGAGAGTTCCCTCAGTTATGATGGGCGGTTCGGGTTCTGTCGGCTCCGTGGGCGGCGGCACAGTCGTCTCTCCGGTCGCGGGATCGTAGAAGACAAGCTCGGATTTGGTAAAGCCACGAAGCTCAAGACTTTCAAGGTTCATGCCTTCGGGCGCTCGCACACTCTCCAAAGGATTGTCGTTGAGAACCAGCGAGCGCAAGCTCTTCAGGCCGACGGGCAAGGTCAGATTGGTCAGGGAATTGTTGTTGAGGTCTAGGGTTCTCAAGCTCGTCAAGTCGTCGGGCAAGGTCAGGTGAGTCAGCTGATTGTTGTTGAGATACAGCACCCACAAGTTCGTTAAACCGTGAGGCAAGGTCAAAGAGGTCAGTTGATTGTCGTTGAGATACAGTCCTCTCGCCTTGGCCAAACCCTCCGACAAAGTGAGATTGGTCAACTGATTGTTGTCGAGATACAGCCACGCCAAATTCGTCAAGCCGGTGGGCAAGGTTAAAGAGGTCAACTGATTTCTGGAGAGGGACAGAGACTCTGTGTCGGCGGCGACCTCTCGTCTAAAAGCGCTGCCGTCGGTTTTAGTTCCGGTGATGAGGGGAGTTTGGGCTGCAGCGGGAAGGGCAAGGGCGAGGGCCAAAGCCAGGCCGATTCGATGCGGCGATGTTGGCCTGTTTTTGGTGGGTTGCGGTTTGGCGGTTTTGTTGGCGGCGGTTGCTGCCAGTTTCGAGAGGATAACGGATAATGGTTTCATAGCTGCAGTGTCTTTCAGTTTCATTATGACGGTTTTCTGTTGCGGGTTTGTCTTGACGGTTCGGCGGTGTTTTGTCCACAGCTTTTTTGCAGAAACGTGGTGCAGGCTGGGAGCCTGCACTTGCGCAGACAGGAATGTCTTCGCCACCTTATCCATATCGCAGATCGGCATAATCATTCGAACTTTAACTGTTTCGGCCTGGCATCTAATGGGAAAATCATCCGATTTCCACACCGGGCCGTTGCAACCAGCCAGTCAAGCCAACTAGTTGCGAGGGAAAGTCAACTTACAGGTTGGGATTGGTGTCAATGCCAAAAAATGATTTTTTTCGTTTTTTTGAGGCGTCTTGAATTTCCCCCGGCAAGATTGGCCGGGGAAGCTGCGGGCGGATGGTGGGTTGACAAGGCGCGGGGTTCGGAAGGAAAATTGGCGGATGGGAATGTTGGATGGCCAAATCGCTGTGGTTACCGGTGCAGGGCGGGGTTTGGGCAAGGCGATTGCGTTGCAGTTTGCGGCGGCGGGCATGGCTGTGGTTTGCGTTTCGCGGCGCTCGGAAAGTGCTGGGCGAGCGGCGCAAGCGGTGAAGGCGCTGGGCAGGAATGCTTGGCCGTTGGCGATGGATGTAGCCGACGCGGCCGCTGTGGAATCCGGCGTTCAAACGATTTTGGAAGCGGTTGACCGCGTGGATGTTTTGGTGAACAACGCGGGGGTTACTCGCGACGGCCTGCTGATGCGGATGAGCGAGGCAGATTGGAACACGGTTTTGGACACCAATCTCAAGGGGGCTTTTTTATTGACCCAGGCACTTGTCCGGCTCTTTATGAAACAGCGGACGGGGCGCATCATCAACATCGGTTCGGTAGTCGGTTTGACGGGCAACGCAGGCCAGGCGAATTACGCGGCCAGCAAAGCCGGCTTGGTCGGCATGACGAAGTCCATCGCCCGCGAGTTGGCGCCGCGCGGCGTGACGGCGAATGTCATCGCGCCCGGATTTATCCAAACGGACATGACTGCGCAGTTGAGCGAAAAGCAGCGGGCAGCGATTTTGACCGGCATCCCCTTGGGATTTATGGGAAAGCCGGAAGATGTCGCCCAGGCCGCTTTATTTCTTGCAGGTCCCGGCGGGCGGTATATTACTGGCCAGGTGTTGACTGTGGACGGCGGCTTGGGAATGTAAGCAACCTATTGAGATGGCCAGACGAGAAACGCAAATGGAAAGACAATCGACCAGCCAAGCGCTCCGCTCTGCGGGCAATCGTTTTTTCTGGAAATCAAGGCTTGACGGCTCCACTGAACTTGATAATGACACCTCCGACAAATCCAAAACCGAGAAACTATATGGCTGCTGAAAAATCGATCGAACAACGTGTCAAAGACATCATCGTGGAGCAATTGGGCGTCAATGCCGACCAAGTGACTCCCGAGTCCAAATTCATTGAAGATTTGGGGGCTGATTCCCTGGACACAGTGGAATTGGTGATGGCGCTGGAAGAAGAATTCGGCCAGGAAATCCCCGATGATGAGGCCGAAAAACTCCAAAACGTCGGCGATGTGATCAAACACATCGAAGAAACCAAAAAACGCATCGAGGAAGAAAAAAAAGACAGCTAAACCCTTCGTTTGAGTCTTGCCGGGGCAGAGTCGCTCTACATGAAGCTGGCGCTGCCTTTTGATTTATGGATGCCACCGCAGACCACCGCCGGGTTGTCGTCACCGGTTTGGGCGTCGCCAGCTCGCTGGGCGCTTCCATTGACAGCTTCTGGAAACGGATTGTCGCCGGCGACTGCGGCATCGTCCCTATTACCGCCTTCGACGTCAGCCAATACGAATGCCGGATTGCCGCCCAAATCGACGCGCTGGATGTCGCGCCGGCCTTCCCCAACTCCAAAGAAATCCGTCGCACAGACCGCTACGCGCAATTCGCCGTCTTTGCCGGATATCAAGCCATTCAAGATGCCGGAATCGACTTGGCAAAAACGGATTTGGATGCCTTCGGCGCATTCGTGGGATCGGGAATTGGCGGCCTCCAAACCATCGAACGGCAACACCGAATCCTCCTGGAAAAAGGGCCGAGCCGCGTTTCCCCCTTCCTCATCCCCATGCAAATCCTCAACATGGCTTCCGGCCTCCTCTCCATGTATCACGGACTGCGCGGCCCCAACCTCGCCACCTGCTCCGCCTGCGCCACCTCCGGCCACGCCATCGGCGAAGCCTGGCGCACCATCAAAACGGGCGACGCCAACCTGATGCTCGCCGGCGGCGCCGAAGCCGCCATCACCCCCATCGGCATCGGCGGCTTCTCCGCCATGAAAGCCATGAGCACCCGCAACAAAGACCCGCAACACGCCTCCCGCCCCTTCGACCGCGAACGCGACGGATTCGTCATGGGAGAAGGCGCCGCCATCCTCCTGCTCGAAGAATGGCAACACGCCAAAACACGGGATGCCAAAATCTACTGCGAACTTCGCGGCTACGGCAACACCGCCGATGCTTACCATATGACCACCCCTGACCCCCAAGGCGCCGGCGCTAGTCGTTGCATGAAAATTGCTCTTCGCTCCGCCCAACTCAACCCCGAAGACATCGGCTACCTCAACGCCCACGGCACCTCCACCCCGCAAGGAGATATCTGCGAAACCGTCGCCATCAAGAACGTATTCGGAACACACGCCAAAAAACTTGCCGTCAGCTCCACCAAAGGCGCCACCGGCCATATGCTCGGCGGCGCCGGCTCCCTCGAACTCGCCATCTGTGCCAAAGCCATCCAAACCAACACCCTTCCTCCCACCATCAACTACCAACACCCCGACCCTGAATGCGACCTCGACTACATCCCCAACCAAACGCGGGAAACCAGAGTCAACGCCGCCCTCAGCAACTCCTTCGGCTTCGGCGGCCACAACACCAGCCTCCTCATCACCCGCTTCAACGGATAGACAGTCAGCGGTGGCCAGTCGATTAGAGTAGTTAGCAGCTAGACAGTAAAACAAAAAACCCGCCAAGACAAAACCTCAGCAGGGCGAAACCACAACGCCGCCGGAATACGGCTATCCCTCAACGTTTAGCAGGGAGTAGGCCATGAAGACAAATCGCTGTACCACGCTCCCCAATCGTCGCGACAAATGAGATTTCTATCGCAATAATAGGCGCGATAGACCCACAAACCGTTGTTTTGCTGATCACCCGAAACAGGGCAAGACCATCCCCAGTAGCAGCAATAACGATCTATGTACAGAGAGTCGTGGCATATACCATAGGTAGCACAGTTGTCCACACGATCTCCTATTTTGTCCTCGCAACAGTATTTATCAATCAATCCAGCCAAGGCTGGCGTGATCAACGTCACAGCGAACAGGAAGATCGCTCCGGCCACTTTCCATTTCTGCAGGTTTTCTTTTGCTTGTTTCATATTCACTCCTAGTTGCTCTGTATTATTCTATTGTTATTTTACGGCATTTCGACTTATATCAACGAGCCGCATCTGTTTTCTCCCATACAATGGGAAAATTCTATTATCGCGCCTTCCGCTTTTCCTTCCACCATCCCCAAACCGGAATAGCAATCACTGCCAATATCATCAGCAGTCCTGCCCAGCGCCCTAAACTGTTCCACTTTGCCTCCTGTTCTTTCATCTTGCGTTCTTCGTAATATAGCTGCACGTGGGGATCGTCCATCGCCGGCCAGGTTTTATTGGTTATATTATAGTATAGATAATTCATTGTGCCGCCCGATGTCCGATCTCGAAAGCGATAATCTTGCATGCCGAGAATTTTTCCTCGAATCGGCGGTTTTCCCAAAGGCGGCATGTTCTCCTGAAGAACCATATTAGTAATTTGACTAGTAAGGAGAGAATACAATGAATGGGGCGCCTCGGGAAATCGGTAATGTCGAAGTTCAAATTGCAAGGGAAACGTTGCGCCACCAACATTGGTGTGCAACAAACAAGCATATTCAGATGCTAAATGCTTTCCTTTAACAATATCCAGAATTCTCACTTTAGACTTCAGCCTCTGTGACATCATTGGATTATCAGGGTAATTCAGTTCGGGAATTAAGAAAATATCTTTGGGTAGAGAATTTCGTCCTAGTCTTGTAAATTTTGCTTTCATCGGCAGATGCGGCCATTTCTGAAAAGTTTCAATCTCGCTCTCAAAGGCAAACGCCACCGGGTCATATCTAATATCAAACCAAAATGCCGGCATTCTTGAAACATTCGTTGTATTATTCAAATAATACCCGGAGGCAAAAGCAAACCAAACAGTTTTGCCAATAAGTAGATCATAAGGATACAAACCCGGTGTAATCATTCCGGAATGGCTTCCTTCATCAACCGACTTGAATTCCTTAGTGATTGGTATATCAGACATATCAATTTCTCTATTGATTGCTTGTAGTCTATAATTCAGATTAGTCGACCGATGTCTTAAAGCATATCTGATTTCGTAAATGTTTCTTCCGTCAGAGCCAAAAACAAAAAAGCCATCAGCATAACTTGCTGGCGATTCGTAGCGTATTTGCCATTGGTTATTTTGAAGAGTGACTCTGAAGTGGTCGGTCTGGGAGTGAACTACTTCTTCATCTTTATTAAATGACGTTTGAATCATAAAACCATCCAACTGAAACCTCTCTCCCGAAGCATCCGCTGCGTGACTTTTGTCAGTAGTTTCAGAATGAAAGGGCCCAGCGAACAGGAAGATCGCTCCGGCTACTTTCCATCTCTGCAGGTTTTCTTTTGCTTGTTTTATATTCACTCCTAATTGCTCTGTATTATTCTATTGTTATCTTACGGCATTTCGACTTATATCAACGAGCCGCATCCATTTCCTCCCATACAATGGGAAAATTCTATTGTCGCGCCTTCCTCTTTTCCTTCCACCATCCCCAAACCGGAATAGCAATCACTGCCAATATAATCAGCAGTCCTGCCCAGCGCCCTAAACTGTTCCACTCTGCCTCCCGTTCTTTCATCTTGCGTTCTTCGTAATATAGCTGCACGTGGGGATCGTCCATCGCCGGCCATACATTGTTCGTCGTTGCGTGAATGAGATAATTTCTCTTGCCACCTGAGTCTCGAAAACGATAATCGTCGATCTTAATCCTTTTGCTGCGAATGGGCGGTTTCCCTAAAGGCGGCGCGTCTTTCTGCCATACAATGTTGGTAACTTGCCCAACAAGTAACGTCGCCAACTCATTGGTCTTGAAGTAGCTGTCAGCGCAACCGGGCCAGTAGATTCGAGACTCAAACTTTAACGGCAAAACCGCTCCGCCAAGATTGGTCTGGATAAGACAAGCATACTCCATCCCCAAATGCCCCGCTTCGATGTATTTCAAAATATCCAATTCTTCTTCTAGCATCGCTTGTGATCCTGGTTCGATCGGGTAATCAATTTCGGGCATAGTAACGGGGTTTTCCGGCACAGAGTCTTGCCCCAAGGTTCTGAACGTCGCTTCCTTCGGCAAACGTGGCCATTGCGGAAAGGTTTCGATCTTGTTTTCAAACGTAAACGCAAAAGGCTGCTCTCGAATACCACCTATCCAGAAGGCCGGCATCCGAGAAACATTGGTGGCCGTGTTTAAGTAATGGTCGGAAGCCAGCGCAAACCATATCACTCTGGGAACAGATCGCCAAAAGAGATCGTAGGGATACACTCCCGGCGTAATAAATCCCATACTACCCTCCGTTTCATCAGGCGACTGAAACCTCTGCTCAACCGGTAGATTTTTCATTGCCTCCCTTCTGGCCTCACTGCCCGGAGGAAGCCGCAACACTTCCCGACTCGGCGGTTGATGCAGAACCAAGGCATACCAAATGCCATAAATGTCTTTCCCGTCCGAACCGAAAACAAAGACAGCGGTATCACTAGGTTCTCTATAATGCATTTGCCATTGTCCTTTTTCTTGAATCGCGATACTGAAAAACACATTACGAGAACCTAATACCTTGTCGGACTCTTCGTAATCAAACGCCGTGATGTTCAATTTCCCTTCCAATTTGAAGGTTTCCGCTGTTTGGCCGGCCGGGATTGCAAAACCAAGCCCGCCAGTTAACAGCAGCACACTGGCTGAAATCTTCGACCTATCGACTAGTTTGCCGCTTTGTTTTCGTTTCCATAGCCAATGTGCCAGCACGGCGCTGGAGGGCAGCCAGATATAAAGCAGCAGCAGAAAGGCAATAATACGGGTGGCTTCCGAAGAGATGCCCAGCCATTCCAGCGAGCCACCCAAGCAAAGGCAGGGCTTCGGGAAGTTGCCCAGCAACAGCCCCAGCTGATAGGACACGAACAAACTGCCCAGCAAGGCCAGCGCATAATGCTTGGTTGTTCGGCTGGTGTTTCTAAAGACTACGCTGCAGACAGCCAACTCCAGCAGGACGACAAACCAAAGCAAGGTTTGAGCAGAGAGAAAGAACACAATGGGATTGAAGCTCATCAGTTGCATGACATAATTGGGCGCCGGCCAGATTAAGACGCTGATTTTGGCGAGGGCGGTGAAGGCCAGTACAAGGCCGGCGCCAAGGAGATACAGACGTTCCGCCATAGAGTCATCCAGGGCAAAGCCGCTTTTCTTTGATGTTATGCTCATTCTTCAAATTGTTTCATTTTCTGCTTGTGTGCCACCGTTGACCAACAGGCTTTCGATCCCGACGCATCACGCCAGGTGCGTCGTAAACGTCCAACAGAAATAAATGCGAGAGTTCCCGCCTGTTCACCCGATCATCGGATAGGAATTGTGTGCACTTTCCTCTCCCGGCACCTTTTTTGTTGGGTTATGTCTATTCAGCAGGCGCCCCGACAGAGGCTCCTATTGAACGTTTACTGACGAGCACAATTATTCGACAAATAGGGAGGCTTGTCAAACCCAACTAGCGCAATAAGCATTTATGGGCTTTGAGGGTTTTGGAGGGCGATTTAGTTCGAGATACATGGATGGACAGGAGGCACAGGATTGGATTTTTTGTTAAGCGGGTGGCGGTCAACGGGTCGAGTGCCTGCGCGTTACCCTGTTAAGCCTGTAAATATTTATCGCGCCAACTAGCGAAAAATATTATTTTTGGCTGATTTTTCTCGAAGAAATGCGGAATAAGTAGCTATGGGCTACATTGACGCTCCAGCAGGCAATCCTGCTTTTTCCACGTCCAGTAACCTCATTCCCCTAGCCAAAATAGTTAACACAGTCTGTTCTGTTGCCAAGTATTTTGCTTCGAAGCCCCTAAATACTTATTGCGAAGAAATGGTTTGATGCCCCGCTCGCAACCGTTCAGGAGTGGAGGGTGAGTTGCGGGTGGCGGGCGGTTTTGGGGAGGATGGTTCCGATGATTGCGGCGTGTTTGTAACCGGTTTGCTGCAGTTGCTGCAGGCAGGTTTGGGCTTTGGCCGCAGGGAGGCCGAAGAGGAGGCCGCCGGAGGTTTGGGGGTCGAAGAGAACCGGGTAGCGGGGGGCGGATTGGAAGTCGGTGTTATTGGCGATGAGGGCGCAGCGCTGGCGGTTTTGCGGGTAGAGGGAGCTGAAGATTCTGTTTCGAGCGCATTCGATGGCACCAGCGAGAAGCGGGATTTCGCTGATTTTGAGGACGGCATCGACGGCGGAGGCTTCCATCATTTCGGCGAGGTGTCCGATGAGTCCGAAGCCGGTGCAATCGGTGGCGGCAGTGATTTCGTGGCGGCGGAGGATGGGGATGGCGGCGGCGTTGGAGTGGAGCATTTGGCGGATGGCTTCGACGATCCAGCAGCTTTGGCTTTTTTGTTGCATTAGGGCGGCGAGGATCATTCCGGTTCCCAAAGGCTTGGTGAGGATGAGTTGGTCGCCGGGTTTCAACCCTTGTTTGCGCCAGGGGGTTGAATCGTGCAAGAGGCCGTTGACGGTCATTCCTAAGGCAAACTGTTGGCCTTCCAGGGTGTGTCCACCGATGAGATCGGTTTGATGGGCGTTGAGGGTTTTCACAGCGCCGGAGAGCAGTTGAAACAGGGATTCTTCGGTTGAAAGTTCGTTTCCGTAAGAAACGACGGCGATGATTTGCACGTTGCGGGGTTGGGCGCCCATGGCGAGGATGTCGCTGAGGCAGTGGAGCGCGGTGATTTGGCCCGCAAGGAAGGGGTCGTCGAGGAAGGCAGGGAGGAAATCAACGGTTTGGACGAGGCGCGATTCTGGCGGAAGGGAGAACACGGCGGCATCGTCCGGGGCATCGAGGCCGATGTCGATGGAGCGGCTTTGGGCGGTTTCGATACGCTGGAGGGTTCGGGTCAGGATGCGGCTGCCGACTTTGGAGCCGCAACCGGCGCAGCGCATTTCGGGCGCAAGGGGCGCGTTCTGCTCGCTTTTTCCTCTGTCCGGCGGCGGCGGGTTCATTGCGGGAAGGTTTTGGTAACGCCGCATCCAGCGCCGGTCGATCCAATTTTTCCATTTCCAAACCCATTTTCCTTTCACGGACCAGCAACCGCGCGAGGCAACAGCGAATGCGTCTCCCGTGCTGATGAGGCTGAGGAAACGTTTTTGCGGTGTGTAGGAAACGAGAGGGATCGCTCTTTTTGCATTCGAAGCGTTTCGGGATTTATTCAGTTCACTCAAGGCCGTCGCCCGGAGATTGCGAGCCAGCGGCGGGCCTTGGCGGACGGCAAATACGCCGGATTTCGGGCGGGGATGCAAAGCCATGGAAGCGACGTCGCCGGCGGCAAAAACGAAGGGATGAGAAGTGGATTGCAGATAGTTGTTGACGGCGAGGAACCCTTGCGCGTTGACGGCAAGGCCGGCGGCTTGGAGCCAGGCCGGCGCGGATGCCTCGGTCGCCCAGAGCAAGTAATCGTATTCATACTTCTCATTTTGGCCGGCCAGGATTTGGTTGGGGCGCACTTCGGTGATCCGGCGGTTGAGATGGACATCGACTTTTCGCGCGGCGAGGATTTTGCGGTAACTTTTCTGAACGCGCGGGTTGTGATTGGGCAGAATCGTCGGGGAAGCGGTGATCAGGGAAAAGCGGCATGGCGCCTCCGGCGTTCCCGGTTTTCGCCGTCGTTGTTCCAGCCGGTGTTGCAAGCTCAGCGTCAACTCCACTCCGCCAGCGCCGGCGCCGACGATCACAATGCGGGTGGGGTGGTTGGTTTTGTTTTTCAGCTTGCTTTCAATCACCGCCCATTGATGCAGAAAGCGGTCGATGGGTTTAATCGGGATGGCGTAATCGGCCGCGCCGGGCGTTGGATGAATAGCCGGCGTGGAACCGGTGTCGATGGAGAGAATGTCGAAAGCAACGGGCGGATGTTGCTGGCAGTGAACTTTGCGCTTGCCAAGGTCCAGCCCAATCGCTGCGTCTCGATAGAATTGAGCGCCGGCAAATTGGCAGAGCGAGAGCAAGGCAATGTGGCTCTCGGCAAAGGTGTAATGCCCGGCGATGTGCCCCGGCAGCATCCCCGAATAAGGCGTGTCGTAGCCGGGAGAAATGAGCGTGAGCCGGACGCCGGGCAGCGGGCGCATCCCGAATTGTTTCAACACGGCGACATGAGCATGTCCCCCGCCGAGCAGGACGATTTCTTTTTTGATGGGAACAACCCCAAACATCCCACCCGGATTTTCAACGGCCCCACAGGAGATTCAACCCCTATTGCACCAGCAGAGAGCAAATTGGGTTGCGAGGAGCACCGGGCGGGAGGACAATGCCGGGAATGGGCAGCTTGCAAAAGAGTCTCCGAGAGATTCCCTCGGTGGATCGGCTGTTGCGGGATATTGGGCCGAACGTTTTGCCTCGGCCGCTGATTGCCGATCTCGCCCGCGACTTGACGGGCGAAGCGCGACAGACAGGCCAGGCGCCGGTGTATGCAGAGATGCTGCGCCGCTTGCGGCAACGAGTCGAAGTTCTGAGTTTGTCCCGCCTGCAGCCGGTCGTCAATGCGACGGGGATTGCGCTTCACACCAATTTGGGGCGGGCGCCGCTGTCTTCCGAGGCGGTGCATTCGCTCTCGGAGATGGCAGGCAGTTACTGCAATCTGGAGTTCGACCTTGCGGAAGGCGCCCGAGGCCGCCGAGGCCGCTACGTTGAAAAGTGTGTTGCTTTGCTGGCGGGAAGTTCTGGAGCGGCCATCGTGAATAATTGCGCCGCCGCTCTTTTTCTCGTTCTCCACCAATCTGTGCGGGAATCGAAACCCGAGGCGGTCATCTCCAGAGGGGATCTGGTGCAGATTGGCGGCGGCTTTCGCATCCCAGAAATTTTGTCTTCCAGCGGGGCAGCAATGCGCGAAGTGGGAACGACTAACCGCACGACGCTCGCCGATTTCGAAGACGCCATCACCAACCGGACGGGGCTGATTTTGCGTGTGCATCGGAGTAATTTTTACATGGAAGGCTTTGTAGCGGAGCCGTCGTTGGCGGCGCTGGCCGATTTGGGGCGAAGGGCCGGCGTTCCCGTCCTTTACGACCAGGGGAGCGGCGCCATGACGGACACTGCCGCGATTTCGGGCGCGGACAAAGAGACGATGCCCGGTGAAGCGCTGGCTTCGGGTGCGGATTTGGTGTGTTTCAGCGCGGACAAATTGTTCGGCGGCCCACAAGCAGGGCTAATCTGCGGCCGCGCAGACCGCATGGAACGCCTCAAAAAAAATCCGCTCTATCGGGCACTTCGCTCGGACAAGCTCGCGCTCAGCGCTCTTCAAGCCACTGCCGAGGCCTATCTGCACAACCGTCCCGGCGGACAAGCCCTCCCTTCAGTGCCGGTCTGGCAATGCTTATCTGCAGACCTGGCAGCATTGGCAAAACGGGGACAAAAAATAATCGAACAGTTGCGCGGGAACTGTTTGGAAATTCAGCTGGCAGAAACCGCGGCGGAGGCCGGCGGAGGTACTTTGCCTCGCTGCCAAATGCCGTCCATCGGGCTGAAAGTTCGAATGCAAGCGCATCGCCCGCAAGAGATCGCCGCCCGATTGCGGCGAATGGCGCCGCCGATTATCGGTTATGTAACCAACGACTGGCTCTGCCTGGACCTGCGAGCCGTGTTCCCTTCGCAGGATAACATTTTGATCCGTCACCTGGCCGTGCTTGAACAACGGGCGGCGGGAAAAACAGAGGCAACATAGATGGCGAAGCGGCACTTCATCTTGGCAACCGCCGGCCACGTGGACCATGGGAAAAGCGCTCTGGTCACAGCGTTGACAAAGACGAACCCAGACCGCCTGCCAGAGGAAAAGAAACGAGGCATGACTATCGAGCTGGGATTTGCGGAACTGCAACTGCCCTCTCCCGTCGACCCGGCAGTGCCGCTGCGCGTTGGCGTCATTGATGTTCCGGGCCATGAGGACCTCGTCAAGAACATGGTGGCAGGAGTGGGCGGCGTCGATGCAGGGCTGATTGTCGTGGCAGCCGACGACGGCTGGATGCCGCAAACGGAGGAGCATTTTCAGATTTTGGAGTATCTGGGCGTGAAGCAACTGGTGATCGCGTTGAACAAAATCGACTTGGCCAAAGACGACGAAACGTTCTTTCGGGAAGTCGTCCGGGATGAGCTTGCGGGAACTGCGTTTGAGGCCGCGCCGATTGTGGCTACCTCCGCGCTCAATGGCCGAGGCCTCTCCGAGCTGAAACGGACGTTGGCCTCAGTTTTCGCCCGCCTGCCGGCGCCGCCCGATGTCGGCAAGCCGCGCTTGTCCGTAGACCGCGCCTTCTCCGTGAAAGGACACGGAACTGTGGTTACCGGAAGTTTGGCGGACGGACGACTCCAAGTCGAACAATCCGTCATCGTGCAGCCGCAGGAAACGCCCGCCCGGATTCGCGCTCTGCAATGCTTCGGACGCCCCGTTGAAACGGCCAACCCCGGAACGCGCGTGGCAATCAATCTGGCCAATGTCGCCGTCAGACAGGCTGCCGGCACGGGACAGGCCAGCATCGGGCGCGGTGATGTCGTCGCAACAGAACACTCCGGCAAAGCCGGCCGCGTGATTGACGGCGCGATTTGGAAATCGAAACGTTTGACCGGCGGCAAAACGCCGGCATCCCGTTCGCTCAAGCATGGCGCCCGCGTGCGGCTGCATCACGGAAGCGCGAATGTTCCCGGACGGATATTCTTCCTCGACCGCGCCGCGTTGGAGTCGGGACAAGAAGCCCTCGGCGAAGTTCGATTGGAGCGAAACATCCTGATGCTGACAGGAGACCGCTTTGTGATTCGAGACTGGTCCGAAACGCACACCTTGGCCGGCGGCATTGCCTTAGACGCACAAGCTAACGCCGCGCAGTTCCGCAGCGAACCACAGCGCCGCTACCTGAAGGCTTGCCACAGTTCCGCCGCCGACCTGCCAACAATCATGCAAGCACAGATTGCCCGCGAACAAGCGCTGCCGGAAACCGAAGTGATGCGCGGCAGCCGCTTCAGCCGGCAAGAAATTAGCGACCAAACAGCGGCGTTGGAAAAAACGGGAGCCATCCTGCGGCGTCGGGGAATCGTCTTCGAGGCGGATTACTGGAAAACCCAACTCAGCGCATTAACAAACACCATCGACCATTTCCACCAAATGCATCCAGAACTTCGGGGACTCTCCTTGCCACAATTGCGGTCTCGTTTGGACAAGCGCTTGGCGGCTCGCGACGCCGTCGATGCCCTCGTCGAGGCATTGACCAAATCCGGTTTTACCGTTGAATCCGCGCTCATCCGGCGTTCAAATCACGTGATTTCTCTGCCGCCAAACCTGCGCAGCGCCGTCCATCGACTCCGAAAAACATTGGCAGAAAAACCGGATGAACCACCGGCGCGAAAGCAAATGACCGCCGCCGAAGAAGACAAACGAGCCATGCAATTTCTGATTGATTCCGGCGAAGCCGTCGAAATCAATATAGAACTGGCAATGCTACGGACGGGATACAACAAACTTTGCAATGCAATCAAAAACTTTCTCCAGAAACACGGCGCCGCCAGCGTCAGCCAACTCCGCCAACACACCGGCGTCAGCCGGCGCATTATGCTGCCTCTCCTCGAATCTCTCGACGCCCAAGGCATCACAACCCGCAAAGGCGATTTGCGGCAACTCAAAGAAATTTGCCGATCTCTGCATCACCTTTCCCACAGAGAAAAAGGGAACTCGCAAAGACTCCCCGGCGATTAGCAAGGGGTATTCCAAAAGTCAATACGCCCCTTTTGGATTATACGCACTTGCCGCCCAATAGTACATTCTCTGGGAAATTTCCTATAATATCCAAGATTGGCAGGTTCTTCGCCTTCTTCTTGTGGTTCGCAATTTGTACCCCGGCCATAACAATAAGCGTCTCTGTAAGTCCACGCGGTGCAGTCGTCAAGAGCGCGAACGCACTTTGGCTTCGCTTTGTCTTTCTCTTCATAGCAATAGTGTTGCAAATCTTTGGCCCAAGCCGGCGACGTCCATACCGCGAAGAAGAGAAAGACAACTCCGGCGACTTTCCATTTTTGCAGTTGTTCTTTTATCTGATCCATAAACATCTTCTCCATTCTGTCGTTGTTTTGCGACGTTTCGACAAGTTCTGTCAACGGGGTTGACCCTGTCTCGGAACTGGTAATCTTTGGTCGCCAATCCCTTCTCTCAAATGGGCGGTTTTCCCAGTGGCGTTGCGTTTTTGATTTCGACAATGTTAGTAACCCGGCCAATGAATAGATGTCCCTGACTTTCGATTTCCCTGAGGGTTTCGGTGGTTGTTTCAGCATCTATCTAAACTTCCGATCCACAAGAATCACGCTGGAAAGCAGTGTGTTGAACACATCCAGCGGGTGCAAATGTGAACATCCGGAAAATTGAGAAACCTGTCAATTTCAGAAAAAATTATTTTTTTGAAAACGATTTGGAAGAACCTTTTGAGGGAAGTGCAGAACTCATATAGCAAGGAATCTGTGCTCAACAGGACTGCGAACCATTTCTGTTCCATTCTTGCCATTGCAGTGCAGAAAAAACGAGCCAAAGTTATTGGCTTGGCTTCTGTTGAAAATTGTGCCATTGTCATTGGCGGTGATGGTCTTGAGAATCTTGAAAATCGGCGTGAGCGCGACGGCATTGTTGTTGACGCCCGGCAGTCTCGAAGCAAGTCCGCTCAAAGTTGGGCGGCAGTTTCCCGAACTTGTCTTGCCTCGCGCAGACGACAGCGCCCCGGACTCTTTGCGTTTTTATCGAGGGCGAAAGACTGTGGTGCATGTCTTCGCTTCCTGGTGAGCGGGTTGCCGCAAGCACGTGCCCGGGTGGCACGTTCTCACAAAGCCGCATCAGGAGCAAGGGCGGTTGAACGTAGTCGGGATCATTCAAGAACAACATGCCGACCGGGCGCTTCTTTTCATGCAATGGCAACATATGGAGTGGCCGTTGCTGGTGGATTCTTTGAACTTGCTGGGCGTGGCCGGAGCACCGGTCACAGTGTTTCTGGACGAGGCGGGCGTGATTCGAGCCGTCAATCCGCCGAGAGATTCGTTGCCGCGTTTTTTGAAAGAAGACTTCGCAGTGGGACAAGACGAGAAGATGCCTGCGGTTGTTCGGCCAGATGTTGAGACGCTTCTTTCTGAAACAAGGCCGGGCTCGATCCAGCGAGGGGATTGCGAGTTTCTCTGGAGCGGCAAAGAAGGCACAGAGCGGGCAATAGCCGCTTACCAACACGCATTGGCCAAAGAGAGCGGGAACGCGGCGTTGCAGTTCCGTCTGGGTACGGCTTATCGCTGCCGACACGACAGCACCAGGAGACAAGCAGAAGATTTCACTCAAGCTGTCTATCATTGGAGCGCCGCTCTTGAGTTGAATCCGAACCAGTATATCTGGCGCAGGCGAATTCAGCAATACGGCCCCCGGTTGGCGAAGCCGTATTCGTTTTACGATTGGATTCACGAAGCGCGAAAGGCCATCGCAGACCGCGGGGAAACGCCCGTCCCACTGAAAGTCGAACCGGGCGGCGCTGAGTTGGCCCGTCCAGCCCAATCCTTTATTGCTGCGCCCAGCGAAGCAAATCCGGACCCTGACGGGCGGATTCATCGGGATTCGGACCAGCTCGTTCAAATAGAATCCACAGTCGTGCCACCACATGCGCAACCGGGAGACGCCATTCGCATTCACATCTCGCTTTGGCCGGACAAATCGCGCCAAGTTCATTGGAATAATGAGGCAGAGGATTTAGTCTTGTGGGCGGCGGTGCCGGAAGGTTGGCAAATCAACAAAGCATTGCATCGCCATCCGCTCCCGGCAGCTCCGATCTCTGCCGAGCCTCGGAAAATAGAGTTTGAAGTAAAAACCTCAGCAAAAACAGCTCTGCCGTTTGATAGAATTCGCGGGTATGTTCTATATTATATTTGTGAGGGTGAGAACGGACAGTGTCTTTACCGCAGACAAGATTTCAAAGCAGTTGTCAAACTGCAATAATTTTGCGGACTGAATAATATGTAGAAGTTCGCTGAGATGAAAATAAGAAACTAACTAAAAATGATGAAACGTTTTATAGTGCAGCTTGTGGCCGCAGCCGTCTTTAGTGGTTCGGGAGTGACGATGGCTATCGGAGAGGAGAAGGATTCCGGGCCGGGCATTCCGACGGGAGCAAAAGCCCCGTCTTTTAGTTTGGTAGATCAAAACGGAAAGAAGTGGTCGCTTGCGGATCTTTCCGGCCCCAAAAAGAAGAAAGTTGCTTTGGTCTTCTATCGTTCGGCGGATTGGTGACCGTTCTGCCAGAAGCAGTTAGTTGAACTGCAAAGTAATTTGTCGAAGTTGGAAGAGGTCGGCATTCAGGTTGTCGGCATCAGTTATGATTCGCAAAAAATTCTCGCGCGGTTTGCCAAACGTAGAAAGATTTCCTTTCCGCTGCTGTCCGATGTGGGAAGCAAGACGATTGACGCATATGGGATTCGCAACTCGTCTCGCCGCGACGGGTTGCCGCATCCGGGGACGTTCATTCTGAATGCGGAGGGAATGGTCTTGGTGAAACTTTTTCACGAAGGTTATCGCAAACGGCACACGAGCGAGGCGATCATCGACGCGGTGAAATAGATGGCAAGGTCGCCGGTGGAGCGGGGGTCAGCCGCCGATGCCGGACATCGTCCTGGCAGGCTGCACGAAATCTTCGCGGCCGATTTTGTGTCCGCGTTCTTTTGTGAGGACGATGGATTGCAGGCGAGCGGCGATGTCTTCGTCGGAAGCGTTGCCGCGGAGGAGCGGTTTGAGTTCATGCTCGCAGAGGCTGAACAGGCAAGTGCGAATCCGCCCGTCGGCTGTGAGGCGCAGGCGGTTGCAGTTTCCGCAGAAAGGCTCGGTAACAGGGGCGATGATGCCCGCCTCGCCGGCAGTGCCGTTGATGTTCCATCGCCGGGCGGTTTCGGAGGCATGGGTGCCTGTTGTGGGCCGCAAGTCGAACCGCTTTTGCAAACGCGCTAAAATGGCTTTGCCGGGGAACACGCAGTCTTTTTGCCAGGCTCTTTTGGAGTCCAACGGCATGAATTCGATGAACCGAACGCTGATTTGTTCGTCGAGAGCGTACTGGCATAAATTTTCGATTTCATGATCGTTGATGCCTTTGATGATCACGGCGTTGACTTTGACCGGATGAAAGCCGAGTTCTTTGGCAAGCTGAACGGAGCGGGTTGCTTTGTCGAGCCCGGCAACGCCAGTAAGCTGTTTGAAGTTGTCCTGGTCGAAGGAGTCGAGACTGAAGCTGACTCGGCGGAGGCCGGCATCCTTCAAAGCAGTCGCATACTGGGGAAAAAGAAATCCGTTTGTCGTCATCGCCAAATCCCGAAGTCCCGGAATCGCGGCCAGTTTTGCGATGAGCACGGGAATGTTTTGCCGGAGCAGCGGCTCGCCCCCGGTAACGCGAATTTTGTCCACTCCGCAGGCTATAGCAATTCGCGCGGTTCGTTCGATTTCCTCGAAAGAGAGGATTTCGCGTTTGGGTTTCCACTGATGGCGGATGGGGATTTCCGGCCCCCGGCGCCAGCGCTCTCGATAGAAATTGGCGGCCGCCTCGGTCTCCGGCAGGCAATAGAGACAGCGAAAGTTGCACCGATCGGTAACGCTGACTCGTAGGTCCCGAATCGTGCGGTTGTGGGAATCGACCAGCAACAGCTTGCTCCTCATTCCGGCTCCGAAATTGGCGGGGGCGGTTGAAGGATTTTGACGCCGCCTGTTTGATTGATCTCAACATTCAAATCGTAGTTGCTTAAGGCGGCAGACTTGCGGAATCGGCCGGCCAAAAGCTCGCCCCCTTTGTGTTTGCTGGCGCTCCAGCGAACCCTCGTGCCGCTGCGGGAAACGGGCTCGTTGCGTCGTCTGAGTTGATCTTCAAGCTCCCGCTTCTCCGCATAAAGACGATTGAATTCCTGCAACAAGTATTCGCGATCCTTCCGCGAATTGACCAGTTCAGATTCAGCGGCAGCGAGCTTCTCTTCAAGCTCTCCCATCGAGCGGTTCAACATGGCAACTTGGTTGGACAAACTCTCCCGATCCGCATTGAGTCCCTTAATTTTTTGCTCTCGGTCCCCGAGAGCTGCACGCACTCCTTGCACTTCTTGATTGGTCGCAGCGACGCGTTCCTCCGTTTGAGCGAGATTGGTGGAAAGCGCCTCATATTGCCGGCGATTCTCGGCGAGAGTGTTCGTGGCTTCTTGCAACTCGGAACGCAAAACAGAATTAGTCTGCTGCGAACGCTGCAAATCGCCCGACGCCTGGCTCAGAAGGCTTTGAACCTCCTGCACCTCCTGCCGATTCTCCGACTCTTTGCGGACAGCCTGCATATGGCGATAAATCAAACCGCCAACCAAACAAACACACAAAACCCCAAACCCCAAAGAAACTCGATTGCCGCTCATATCGACGACTGTGAAGCCAAACAATCAATTTTGCAAGCCTTTCACGACCAAATATCGACCGCTCTCCCAAAACCAAACTAACCGTCAAGCAAACAGGAAAGAGCACCGGCCAAAGTCCAAGCCGTTTCATCAATAGAGCGATGAAACCGGACAAGCGCCGGCAGCCGGGCGGGGCTTCGGCAAAGCTCCCCGCACAGCTTCGCAAAACCGACCGTCATCCGCGACGTCATCAACCGGTTGAAATCAAGAGGAAGATCCTCATATACCGTGTCGGAAATCGCCCGTAAAACCAGACACGGAATCCCGTGCTCGTGGCAGATTCGACGGATAGAAGCAGACTCCATCTCCACCGCATCACGCTGAGTGCTCCGCCAAAGAGACTGCTTTTCCACCGCCGTAATCGCAATTCGATCCTGACAATGAAAAGTTCCCTCCCTGAACGAAAGGCCAGAAAGCCTGTCGAAAAGCGGATGCGCCCCTGACCTTTCAAAGAGGAGCGCATGAGTCTGGAGCGCGGGATTCAAGCCGCCGGCAAACCCAGAAGCAATGATGAGTTCAGGCCGGCTCCGCGCAAGACGGGACTGGAGCGCCGCTTCCGCATTAACCCACCCTATCCCGGTGTGAAGCAGCGAAACACTTCGGCGGCCTTGTCGAAAAAAACGCGACTCCACCTTCACAGCAAAGCAAATCAGAATCTCTGGACGCCCTTTCAGTGGATAGTGCATAACACATAGCAAACATTTTTATTCCTATGCCTGATGGAAGTGACAAAGGCGCCGGTTTGTTTTCGGCACAAGGGCACAGCACGTTTGAGTTTCCAATCGTCCATACACTTACCCTGACCTCAATTACCCGTCATTCTTCCTCATCAGCGGGCGGCAATTCCAACGCGCTAATGGATCGAATTGCATTTCCGGCAATGCCTTCAATGGCACCATACATCCCAACAGCGCCGCTAAGAGCCTTTTCAATCTGCTTTTCCCTCTTCTTCCATATTCTTTCCATCGCCTATTTTTCTGCATCTAAATCCGTTTTCATCTGATTGTAACTCTCAACAATCACCTCAATTAGCGATCGAAATTCATTGCTTGTTAAATAGCCATAAAGCATGGCCATTTTATTTTGTTGGGTTCCTGATTCATTGAACCTGCTTTCTATAAACAATTAACCTATAATCATGCCGGGTTTTTTCTTTAGCACTGTTTTAATATAAATGTAAGACTGTTAAAAATCAAGGTGCTTTTTTCTAATAACGGAAAAGATTGTGTGCATTATGCTCCTGTCTTTTGCGATTTCTTGTCGAGATTGTGCGGGGCAAGCAGTTTGCGGTAAGCGGTGAGGGCAAGGAGGGGCCAGGTGTTGCGGTACATGTCGTATTTGAGATAGAAGACTTTGGGGAATCCGGTGCCGGTGGTTTCGTGTTCTGTCCAGGAGCCATCGGGGTTTTGAGTTTGAAGCAAGTATTGGACGCCCCGAATGAGGCTGGGGGAGTTGGGGTTTTCAAACGTGCAGAGTCCCATGACGGCCCAAGCGGTTTGTGAGGCGGCGCTGGGGCCTTGTCCTTTGAAGACGGGGTCGTCGTAGGTGTTGCATCGTTCGCCCCAGCCGCCGTCTGCATTTTGAACGTTTTCTAGCCAAATCCGCGCTTTTTGCAGGTAGGAAGCGTTCATATCCTGCCCAACAGCGCGCAGGCCGCGCAAGACTTGCCAAGTGCCGTAGAGGTAGTTGACGCCCCAGCGGCCATACCAGGACCCATCCGGTTCTTGCTGGTTTCTGAGGTAGTCAATTGCTTTGAGAATTTGCGGGTGGTTCGGGGGGAAGCCTTCGTGGCCCAGCAGTTCAAGAATTCTCGCGGTGATGTCCGCGCATTCTGGGTCGAGCATGGCGTTGTGGTCGGCGAAGGGGACCTTTTCCATGATGCTTTTGGTGCAATCTTTGTCGAAAGCCGCCCAGCCGCCGTCGCGGCATTGGAAGGTGAGCAGCCAATCGAGGCCACGCCGGAAGCATTGTTCGCGGCGGCGCGGATTTGCGGTTGGGGTGAGGCGGAGGGCTAGGAGCACCATGGCGGTGTCGTCCACGTCCGGGTTCCATTGGTTGCTGTGTTCAAAGACCCAGCCGCTGGGGTCGACTTTGGTCGGATTTTTGTAAAACCAATCGCCTCGAAACCGGATTTCTTTGCTGATTAACCATTCGGTGGCTTGGATTAAGGCCGGGTGGTTTTCGCTGACGCCCGATTCCCGCAGGCAGATGCAGGCGATGGCGGTGTCCCACACAGGCGAGAAGCAGGGCTCGATGCGGACAGAAGTTTCTGTTTCGTGTTCGAGGTTTTTGAGTTCCTGTTCGGCGCGGAGGACTTGTGGGTGATTGTCCGCATAGCCGAGGGCTTTGAGAGCGATTAGCGAGTTGAGCATGGCGGGGAAGATGGCGGCCAGGCCGTTGGAGCCTTCGAAGCGTTCGAGCATCCAGGTTTCGGAGCGTTGCAGCGCCCGTCGGCGGAAGGGATGCAGGCGGCATAGGGCAAACCATTCGGCGAATTTGTGCAGCTTGTCCAGCCAGATGAAGAAGTTGCGCCAAGTGAAGGTTTGCGGATCGCGGCGCAGGGCCAAGTCGCGCTCGTGAAAGCCTTCTGGGTAGAGCTCGTCCAGGACAATCGGCTTGTTTTCCGCCCCGGTGTTTCCGGCAATCTTGAGCGGGCGAGTGGGTTTGTAGTGGTTGATGATTGAAAGCGGCACTAGCATCGAGCGCGTCCAGTTGCTCATCTCGTGGAAGTTGACGTGAAACCATTTGCCAATGAGGATGACTTCGCAGGGGATGGTGGGCACGTATTTCCAGGGAAACAGCCCCAGGAGCGCGAGGTAGAGTTTGGAAAAAGTGTTCATGCGTGGGATGCCGCCGAGGTTGAGCGCCACTTCCCGCGCCCGCAGCATCCTGGGGTCCGTCTCCGGCACTTCCGCCAATTTCAATGCCAGATAGGCCTTGACCGTTGCGTTGACTTCCGGTGGGCCGCCGTAATAAATGTTCCATCCGCCCTCTGGCAATTGCATCGAAAGCAAGTGGTGAATCGCTTTCCGTTGCCAAATTTCATCAACTCGGCCGTCCCAATGGTGGTAGCAAATTTTATCGGAAACCAAAGTGGAATCGACCATCAGCTCCCCGATCCAATAGCCTTCGGGACGCTGTTCTCCAAGCAAAAAGTCCTGCGATTTCTTGATGGCGGCTTCGATTCCATCGGCCAACTCTGAGGGAAACGGCGCTTCTGCGGACAGCGGTTCGGAGAGGCCTGCGAGCGCGGAATCCGGGACAACAAACTGCCGGAAACGAGCACTCATTAAACGGGAACTTCCATGTCAAAAAGATTCCCCGGCCGCTTTTCACAGGTAGCCAGATATCGACAGGCAATCGTTCGCCCGGGCGGCGCGGTTTCCGATCGGGAAGGGGCCGCGAAAAAACGAAAACTCGGCGGGCAAATCTGGAATCTCCAGTACGTTCAGGACAAGTTTTTCTATTCGGCTGGGCATCCGTTTTGATCCGGGAATCGGACTTTAGTTCTTTCGGCGCAGCGCATGAAGCGGAAGGTAGGCAGAAACTCCCCGGCTCGTCAAACTTTCGCTCAGCGGCAAGGACTTGCCAGGGCGGTGTGCGGCAGCTTGTCGGGCATTTCTAAATCCAATCTTGATTTAGCGCGAGGGCGTCGCCAGGGTTTCAGCGCAATGGCCATGCGGTTTTTGATGTTGAATTGGAGAGACCCGGGAAACCCTTTGTCCGGCGGGGCGGAACGGGTTTCGCTGGGTTATCTGGCGGCTTTGGTGCGGCGCGGCCACGAGGTGTTCTGGTTTGCGAACGGGTTCAAGGGTTGTGAAGTGGAGGCGGTGTTTGAGGGCGTCCGGGTGGTTCGCGGGGGCGGCATCGGCGTTTCGATTTTCCGGGCGCGAAGCTGGGCGCAGCAGCAGGCCAGGTTTGATTTGGTGATTGACCAGCATCACGGAATTCCCTGGTTCGCGCCGTGGTGGGCAGGGACGAATACGATCGCTTACATCCACGAAGTTTTGGGGCCGATTTGGAACAGTTTCTATTCTTGGCCGCTGGCGGCGGCGGGGCGTTGGTTGGAAGCGTGGAGCTTCCGGCGGTATCGAGCAGTGCCGTTTTGGACGGCCTGCCCGTCCACCGAGGCGGCTTTGCGGCGGCATGGGATTCGGGATGTTACTCGAATCCCATATGGCGTGGCCACTCAAGCTGTGGAGTCGCTGCCGGAAAAGACGCTGGCCTCGCCCCTGCGTTTGGCGGTTGTTTCGCGGCTGGCGCCGAACAAGCGGATTGATCATGCCGTCGAAGCGGTCGGCATGCTGCGGCGGCAAGGCATCGAGGCCCGGCTCACCATCGTCGGCGGCGGAGAGATCGAAGGGCAGTTGCGGGCGCAAGTCTCGAAGCTGAACCTAGGCAATGCGGTTTCCTTTGCGGGTGTGCTGTCCGAAGAGGAAAAAGACCGGGTGTTGGAGTCGTCAGACCTGCTGCTGCACACCTCGATTCGGGAAGGCTGGGGATTGAACGTGATCGAAGCGAACTGCCGAGGTGTGCCGGCAGTGGTGTATCCGGTTCCCGGCCTGGTGGACTCCACATTGCACGAAGAGACCGGCATCGTTGCGCAAAGCGAAACGCCGAAAGCACTGGCCGCCGGCATCCGCAGAATGGCGGAAGATGCGGCCTTGTATGACTCATGCCGGCGAGGTGCCTGGCGCCGAAGCGCCACCTTCCACTGGAATTGTGTGTTGCCGGCCGCCTGCGATTGGCTCGAAACACAGGCGGCAAACGGAATGGCAACACGTCGCATCCCACCAAAGCCGGAACCGGCTCTCCATTCCGAGCGAAGCCAACTTTCGCCGCACAGATCACACGCCAACAAAAAAGCCAGCCCCTGAAAGGACTGGCCGATGGGCAACAACAAAGGAAGAAAAGACACTCGGCAACGGCATTTTCCGCTTGCTGTTTCGTTTCCGCCAGCATCTCCAAGCCCTCTTCTAATAACTCTTGACGATGTGTTTCTTTTTGAGTCATTGGCACTTCTCCGCGTTTCAAATAGGCAAGGTGCACAAAAACAAGCGACACGCTGGAAACGCAGATGGCGGCTTGTTAAAGGTTTGCGGGGAAGGATTCGAAAGGAAGCGACCAGCCAACACCGAAGGGGCTTTGGTTGATGGAGCGCAAGGAGAGGGAACCGTTTTCGATTTTCAGGGAAGGCCAGCCGCGCGCGGTGCGATGGTAGAGGTCGGGATGGTGTTTTAACATGGTGTTCTGAAGCGAGGGGGCAAAGGCGGACAAGCCGGCGCAGTAGTGGTGCCCGTTGCGCTCCACCGAAGGGATGCCGAGGCAGGCCATGGCGGCGAGGTCTTGCAGGAGGGCGGTCGGCCCTTGGTTGCACAAATCTTCGCCACTCATCATGAATTTCCCGGAGGGCGCTTGTTTAGCGTCGGGATGGCGGGAGCGTTTTTCGATCAGGCAGCGGTTGGCGATTCCTTTGATGACGCCTTTGCAGTTTTTGTGGCTAGTGCCTTGGTAGCCGAGGCGCAGGGCTTGGGGCAAGGCGCCAAGGTCACCATCGGATTCGTCGATGAGGATGGGCGGCCGTTGGTTCCAATCGAGCAGGCTTGGCGCCACTGCCTCTTCCAGTGCGGCATCGCGGCGCAGCGGTTGTTCGACGAAGAGGAGCCGCTCTAAAAGCCAGGCAAACCATGTCTCGCCACACAACTTCTCCCAATACGCGCGGAAGGCGGCGACGGAGTCAAATTGCTCGTTCCCGTCTAGGCTGAACCGCGCTTCACGGACATCGCATTCTTGCGCCAGGGCGCAGAGTTCCCGCAGGCGCGGCAAATCCTGTTGCCAATCGCCGGCAACCTTGACCTTGAAGTGTTTTAACCCATATCGCCGAATGCAGGCTTCCAGCGATTGCGGCAAACCGTCGTCCAGCACCTCTCCCGCCGGGATGTCTTTTTCCCGCAGCGGATCGCCCAGCCCGACGGTGTGACGGGCAATCACGCGGGGAAGCGGTGCAGACGGCAGCCAATCTCCTGGTTCTGTTCCGCCGAGCTCAGGATGAATCTCCCCTAACCGAATCCCAAAAGCGTTTGAAGAGATGGCTTGGGCAAAGGGCATTTGCCCGGCGCGGCAAAACGCTTCCATCACGGCGCGTTCCACGAGGGAGGTACCGAAATGGGCGAGGAGCGGCGGATGCCCCCGTTCCACACCGAAGGCGGCTTGCCGGTCATAGAGCTTCCGCCAAAGGCCGAACACGGTGTCGGATTCCAGGCCGATGACCCGCGTCAAAGCGTGCTGGATCACTTCCAGCATCTCGTCGATTTCCTCGGACGCGGGCTGGTTCGGCTGTTTGACGAACCACTTCGGCGGCAACAAGTCAGAAGCAATTCCGCAATGGCGGCCGCCGTTGGCTTGCAGGCACACCCGAACAAACACGAGGGGAAACTCGGTCATTGTTGCGATGCCGTAGCGGAAAGGCATACGGGTTTTCACCTGTAGCATCCGCAGCTCGCTGTTTGTGACAAGGATCGGCATGGCGGTTTTTCCTGAGCTTGTGAAGTGCCGCCATCTGCCATAGCTTGGCTGCTATGCATTCGGACGATCACACTGAGAGCCAAGCAAATCTTCGGGAGCGCGTCAATGCCGCCGTGGCCGCCGCGCCGGTTTTTGACATTCACACGCATCTTTACGACCCTGCGTTCGGCTCGCTCCTCCTTTGCGGCATTGATGACTTGCTGACCTATCATTACCTAGTGGCCGAGGTGTTCCGATACCCCGGCCTTTCCTACGGGCAATTTTGGAAACTGTCCAAAACGGAACAGGCCGATTGGATATGGGAGCATTTGTTCATCCGGCATTCTCCCCTTTCGGAAGCGTGCCGGGGTGTGTTGACCGTCCTCAACCGGCTGGGTCTCGATGTGAAGCGGCGGGATTTGCCTGCCGTCCGAAAGTGGTATGTGGCGCAAGAGACCAGCGCCCTGGTCGAGCGGTGTTTGGAGACGGCCAATGTTGGGCGCCTTTGCATGACGAACTCGCCCTTTGATCCCGACGAATGCCGCGTTTGGGAAAACGGCTTCCGCAGAGACGAACGATTTATCGGCGGGCTGCGGATCGATCCCCTGCTCTTGGATTGGCCAAGCGCTGCGCCCTTTCTCCAACGCAGCGGCTATAACAACAACCCCTCCCGGCCGGACAACATCCGGCAGTTTTTGGCGGATTGGAGCGGCAAAATCGGCGCCAAATATCTCATGGCCTCCCTCCCTCCATCCTTCGTCTATCCCTCGAATGGACACGCTTCGGCCATCCTCGACCAAGCCGTCATCCCCCACTGCCGGGAACACGGCCAGCCTTTGGCCTTGATGATGGGAGTCAAGCGGGCGGTCAACCCCTCGCTGCGCCTGGCCGGCGACGGCATGGGACGCGCCAACCTTCAAGCCTTGGAAAACCTGTGCGCCAATCACCCGGAAGCCAAGTTTCTCTGCACAGTTTTGGCCCGGGAAAACCAGCATGAACTCTGCGTCCTGGCGCGGAAATTCCCAAACCTGCACATCTTCGGATGCTGGTGGTTCACCAATGTGCCTTCGGTCGTCGAGGAAATGACGCGGCTGCGGCTCGAACTCATCGGCCTGAGTGTAACGCCCCAACACTCCGACGCGCGAGTTCTCGATCAACTGATCTACAAATGGGACCACTCGCGGGAAATCATCGCCCAAACTCTGACCGAAAAATACGCCAGTTTGGAACAAACCGGTTGGATGGTTTCCGACGCCGAAATCCAACGCGATGTCGGCGACTTGCTGGGCGGAGCTTTCGAACGTTTTTGCGAAAGCTAAACTGGGAAAGATTTTTCGGAAGACCGCACACAAAGGGCTTGCTTCCTGCCGCCCCTTCGCCCACTTTGGGGATGGCTCCATGGCGAAACGACAACAAGCCGTTCCCGAAAAAAACCGAATTCCGCGGCGCAAAAAACTGGCCGTCGCCGGCCGCAAAGGAAAACCGCATCGACACCACCGGTGAACTCCCCATCGTCATCGACTCCTGAAAAACCAACGCCGCCCGGCATGGCCGGCTCTGACATTGCTTCCCACCGTGAAGAATTACCCGCCAACACTGACGGAGACAGGCAAACCAGCTATGAGGGCGATTCCAACTTTAAACTCTACCTAAAGGATATCAGACAAGTCCCCCTGCTTACCCCCCAAGAAGAAAAAGAATTGGCTATTCGCATCCAAAAGGGCGACATGGAAGCTAGGGAAAAAATGATCAATGCCAACCTCCGCCTCGTGGTGAAAATTGCCTACAACTACGAAGACTTGGGGTTGCCGCTCCTCGACCTGATCAACGAGGGAAACATCGGCTTGATGAAAGCAGTGGAACGGTTCGATCCCGCAAAAGGCAACAAACTCTCGACCTACGCCGCCTGGTGGATTAAGCAAGCCATCAAACGCTCCCTAGCCAACCAATCCAAAACCATCCGCCTGCCCATCCATCTAGTCGAAAAAATTTCCAAACTCAGACGAACCGAAGACAAACTGCAAGAGCTGTTCGGCCGCGATCCCACCGATGCAGAACTGGCCGAAGAAATGGGCATCACGCCGCAACGCATCGCGCGGCTTCGCGCCGCCGCCGTCCGCCCGGCCTCTTTGGACTCTCCGATCCTTGAGGATGAAAATGCCACCCTTGTCGACTTCGTCTCTGACAAAAAAGCGGCCGATCCTTACACCCACCTCCAGAAAAAAACCGTTCACAGCATGTTGAAGGACATTCTGGGCCAGCTCCCGGAGCGCGATGCGGCCATCCTCAACTACCGCTACGGACTCAGCGGCGGCGCCGAACACACCCTGGAAGAAGTGGGCGAAGTCTTCGGCATCACGCGCGAACGCGTCCGCCAGATTCAAAACGCCGCGCTGGCCAAACTCCGCCGGATGATCGAAAAACTGGAAGCCGTGCAGAAATAGCGTCCATGTCTTCCGCGCAAATCCTCGCCGCCGCTGTCCGCAACATCCCCGATTTCCCCAAGCCGGGAATCCAGTTCAAAGACATCACGCCCATCCTGTCCGACCCTGCCCTATTCCGGCGGGCTGTCGAGGCATTGATCGAACCCTACCGGCCAGGAGAAATCGACCAGATTGCCGGCATCGACGCCCGAGGATTCATCTTCGCCGCCGCCGCCGCCAGACGCTTGGAAGCGGGCTTCATCCCCATCCGCAAAAAAGGCAAGCTCCCCTTCGACACCTACGAAGAAAGCTACCAACTGGAATATGGCGCCAACACCATCGCCGTCCACACAGACGCCGTGCCGCCGGGCGCCAACCTCCTCTTGATAGACGACTTGCTGGCCACCGGCGGCACAGCAGGCGCTGCAAGCAAGCTCCTGGAAAAACTTGGCGCCCGCGTCATCGAAGCCATCTTCCTGATCGAACTCACCTTCCTAAAAGGCCGCGAAAAAATCCCGCAAATCCCCGCCCGAACCATCATCGCCTACTGAAAAACCCCGGCACATTCCGATCGTCGTCCATTCAGGGAAAGGACAGAAATTGACGGCGCCACCTCCCGCCTGCTGGCAAACCCGCCGTTTCCCCGCAAAAAACTACAGCCTGCAAGAAACGCTGACGAGCGGCCAAACCTTCCGCTGGCGGCGGCACAACAACCAATGGTTCGGCCTCGTCCGAGACCATTGGGTTCGAGCCGCCACCGATGCCAACACCCTCATCCTCTTCGCCGCCCGCCCCAAACCCGACTGGAAACTCCTGCGACACTACTTCCAAACAGACATCGACATCGACGCCGTCGCCGAGCAATTCCCCCCAGACCCGCCGCTGCAAACCGCCGTCGCCAAATGCCGCGGCCTGCGGCTCCTGCGGCAAGACCCCTGGGAAACTCTCGCCTCCTTCATCCTATCCTCCAACAAACAAATCCCGCACATTGCGCAGATCATCGAAGCGCTCTGCCGCTACTTCCAGCAGACGCTTTCCGCGCTCGAAGGCTGCCCCTCGCTCTGCCAATTCCCTTCCCCCGAAGCCGTCGCCAGCATCTCGGAACGCCGGCTCCGGCGCCTCAAAATGGGCTATCGAGCGCCTTACTTGCGGGAAGCGGCAAAAGCCGTGGCAACCCGTGCAGTGGATTTGGACGCCATTGGCCGCCTTCCCTACCCCAGCGCCAGGGAAGCCTTGCTCCGCTTGCCCGGCGTCGGCCCCAAAATTGCGGACTGCGTCCTGCTCTTCGCCTACGGCAAACAAGAGGCATTCCCAATTGACGTCTGGATCAAGCGGGCGTTGGAAAAACTCTACTTCCAGGGACAGCCCGTGCCGCGTGCGGCTCTTGAACAATTTGCCGCCCAACACTTCGCCCCCTTCAACGGCTACGCCCAACAATACCTCTTCCACTACATGCGCAACAACCGCGTTGCCGGCGATTTCGCTAGACACGCTCGAAAGAAATGTTAGGCTGAAACTATATGGCAACCGCAACCCAACCGCCGCGCCGGCTAAACCTCCGCCGACCGGACATTATGAAAGAAGTCCAGTCGCAAGTTGTCGCCCACTATCGAAGCCACATCATCAACACCCTGCGCGACTGCGGCAACGTCTTCTCCGCCGGCGACCGCTTGACCATTCGCCTGGCCAAAGAATTCGGCTTTTGCTACGGCGTCGAACGGGCAATTGACCTCGCCTACGCCGCCAGAAAATACTTCCCCCCGCAACAACGCATCCTGCTGCTGGGCGAAATTATCCACAACCCCGAAGTCAATGACCAACTCAAGAGCATGGGCATCCAATCCCTGACCAGCCGCCCCAGCCCCGAAGAACTCGCCCAAATCAGCGCTGAAGACGTCGTCATCATCCCGGCATTCGGCACCGAAGTCGCCACCCGAAAGCAAATCGAATCCATCGGATGCACCATCGTCGACACCACCTGCGGCGACGTCATGAGTGTTTGGAAGCGAGTCCGCCAATACTCCCGCGACAACGTCACCAGCATCATCCACGGAAAATCTTGGCACGAAGAAACCATGGCCACCAGCTCCCAAACCGCCGCCAACAGCGGCCACTACCTCATCGTCCTCACCCTGGAAGAAGTCGATTACGTCTGCCGCTACATCCTCCACGGCGGCGACCGGAAAGAGTTCCTGGCCAAGTTCCAAAACGCGCACTCCCAAGGCTTCAACCCCGACATCCACCTGCAAGCCCTCGGCATCGCCAACCAAACCACCATGCTCCGGGGCGAAACAGAAGAAGTGCAACGCCGCTTCAAAGAAACCATGCGAACCAAATACGGCGCCGAAAACATCGACAAACACTTCCGATTCTTCGACACCATCTGCGGCGCCACCCAAGAACGCCAAGACGCCCTGCAAACCCTCCTCCAACACCCTATAGACCTCCTCATCGTCATCGGCGGATACAACTCATCCAACACCTCCCACCTCGCAGAAATGGGCGAAGCCAAACTCCCCACCTACTTCATCAAAAATGCAGACAAAATGCTCTCCAGCGAAAAAATCATCCACTACGACCAATATCAAAACCGCGAAATAGAAACCCAAAATTGGTTCCCCGCCACCGCCCGAACCATCGGCATCACCGCCGGCGCCAGCTGCCCCAACAACCTCATCGAAGAGGTCATCCAACGCCTGTTCCAACTCAAAGGACTCTCCATCGACGATTACTTCCCCGAAAATTAAAAACCGCCCCCGGGCGCCCCTGCCAATACCTCCCCGCCATGCCTCTCGCCCACACCGAACTCGAAGCCAGAGAGGCAGCCGTCCTCGCGCCCTTCGCCCAAAAGAGCCGAGACTCCCGCGGCCGCCGCTACCCAGAAAGCGAAGAAGACTGGCGAACCAGCTACCAACACGACCGAGACCGCATCATCCACTCCCGCGCCTTCCGCCGCCTGGAATACAAAACCCAAGTCTTCCTCAACGGCACCGGAGACCACCTCCGAACCCGTCTCACACACACCATGGAAGTCGCCGCCATCGCCCGCAACCTCGCCCAAGCCCTCAACCTCAACCCGGACCTCACCGAGGCCATCGCCTTGGCCCACGACCTCGGACATCCCCCCTTCGGCCACAAAGGCGAAGACACCCTCAACCGACTCATGGCCGGCACCGGCGGCTTCGAACACAACCGGCAAAGCCTCCGTATCGTCGAACTCCTCGAACAAAAATACCCCGACTTCCCCGGCCTCAACCTCACCTGGGAAGTCCGCGAGGGCCTCGCCAAACACCAAACCGCCCACGACACCCCCCAACCCAACCTCGGCTTTAACTTCCGCTCCCCCAGCCTCGAAGCCCAAATCGCCAACCTCGCCGACGAAATCACCTACTACAGCCACGACCTCGACGACGGCATCGAATCCGGCCTCCTCTCAGAAAACGATCTCACCAAAAACATCGGCATCTGGGCGCAAGCCGCCGCCCACATCCGCACAACCCGCCCGCAAGCCAAAACCGAAGCCCGCCGATATGCCATCATCCGCTGCATCATCAACCGCGAAGTCAAAGACGTCGTCGCCGCCACCGAACGCAACCTCGCCCAAACCCAACCCCGCAGTGCCGACGACATCCGCCGCCACCCCGCCCCCTTAGCCGCCTATTCCAAAGAACTCGCCCGCGACAACCTGGAACTCCGAATCTACCTCTGCCAAAACCTCTACTATCATCCCGAAGTCCATCAACCCAACCTCCGCGCCGTCCACACCCTCGAAAAACTCTTCCGCCTCTACCAAAAATCCCCCGAAAAAATGAGCACTCAAGCCCAATCGCGCACACAAACCGAAGGCAGCCAACGCGCCATCTGCGACTACCTCGCCGGAATGACCGACCGCTACGCCCTCGCCCAAGCCGCCGCCATGGGCCTCCTGCCCGCCGGAGACAACCTCGCAGTATCCCCCAACCCAAGCGAAAACATTGACACCCCCCAAATGCCTTCAGTAACCTTTCCGCCGCTGACTCGCACTTCCGGGAAAAGCTCTCAAACAACGAAACCGACAATTAAATGAGCAACGGCGACT
Organism: uncultured Pedosphaera sp.; assembly: GCA_965214825.1. Taxonomy (GTDB): domain Bacteria; phylum Verrucomicrobiota; class Verrucomicrobiia; order Limisphaerales; family AAA164-E04; genus UBA2970. The sequence goes on along the minus strand of OZ243981.1, from coordinate 2,239,441 downwards.
TGAATTGGATTGCCAACTACATCTGGGGCATCGCCGACGATGTCCTGCGTGACCTCTACGTCCGCGGCAAATACCGCGATGTGATCCTGCCGATGACCGTGCTCCGCCGCCTCGACGTGGTTCTTGAAGATAACAAGCAAGCAGTTCTCAACATAAAGGCCAAGCTCGACCAAGAGGGCATAGTCAAAGGACACAAGGCACTGCACTCGGCGGCGAAGCAAGCGTTCTACAACACCTCGAAGTTCACCCTGTGCGACCTCAAGGCGCGCGCCAATCGCCAGCAGCTTGCGCTGGACTTCACCGCTTGGCTTGATGGGTTCTCCCCCAACGTCCAGGACATCCTCGACAGCTTCGAGTTCCGTAACCATATCTCAAAGCTCAGCGAAGCCGATGCCCTCGGGACACTGATCGAAAAACTCGTCTCGCCCGACATCAACCTGAGCCCTCACCCGGTAACACGCGCTGACGACTCCATCCGGCATCCCGGCCTCGACAACCACGGCATGGGCTCCATCTTCGAGGAACTCGTGCGCCGCTTCAACGAAGAGAACAACGAGGAAGCCGGCGAACATTGGACACCGCGCGACGCTGTGGAAATCATGGCGAAACTCGTCTTCCTGCCCGTTGCTGACGAGATTAAGAACACGACCTACCGACTCTTCGACGGCGCCTGCGGCACCGGAGGCATGTTGACTGTGGCCGAAGAAACAATCAAAAAACTGGCGAAAACTCGCGGCAAAAGAGTTTCCATCCATTTATATGGACAGGAAATCAACGCCGAAACCTATGCCATCTGCAAAGCCGACTTGCTTTTGAAAGGCGAGGGGGAAGCCGCCGACAACATCGTCGGCGGCCCGGAGCATTCCACGCTTTCCAAAGATGCGTTTGCCCGAGAACACTTCGACTTCATGCTCTCCAATCCGCCTTACGGCAAAAGCTGGAGAACCGAGAACGACTGGCTGGAGGCCATCGTCGCCCTCCCCCTCAACCTGTTCTACAACACCGGCATCGCCACATACATCTGGGTGCTCACCAACCGCAAGCCCGAACACCGCAAGGGCAAAGTGCAACTGATTGATGCCACCGGATGGTTCAAACCCTTGCGCAAGAACCTCGGCAAGAAAAACTGTGAACTTAGCGACGACGACATCGCCCGCATCTGCGACACCTTCCTCGCGTTCAAGGAGAGTGAGCAGAGCAAAATCTTCGACAACGCCGCCTTCGGCTATTGGAAGGTCACGGTCGAACAGCCGCTGCGGCTTGAGGGGATCAACCCCGAACGCGCCTACAAGGCAGCGGAGATCAAAAAGCTGAAGGAGAGCAGTAAGCGCAGCGAGACCGCGCCGCCTGTCATCCGCAAAATCCACCGGCGGGACGCCGAGCCCGATCCACTGCGCGGCCTGTTCACGGCAACCATCAAGGGCAAGCCCGCCATCGTGGAGTACGAGCCAGATACCGACTTGCGTGACACCGAGCAGATTCCGCTGCAGGAAGCGGGCGGCATTGAGGCATTCCTCCAGCGCGAAATTCTGCCCCACAATGCTGACGCCTGGTATGTCGAAAGCAGCGTCAAGATCGGCTACGAGATCAGTTTCACCCGCCACTTCTACAAACCACAGCCGATGCGCACTCTGGAGGAAATTCGCGCCGACATCCTGGCGCTGGAAAAGGAGACCGAAGGGCTGCTGAGCGAGATCGTCGGGGGGCGTACGGGGGATGCCGTTATTAAACACAGGCTATAACAAGGATGAATTTTGCTTCCATATTAAACTCAGTCTATAATATAGCTTCCAGCAATCCCGTATAGTAAACACAGCCTTCACTACAGATTCGTCAGCCGGCCATGCGAAAGCGATCCTTCACCACGGAAGATTGTCCCACAACGTCTGTTCGCGCAGGACGATACGTCACCCAGCCAACCGGCTACAGGGCATTCTTTCCGACGCCCTTGCCGCCTGATCCACCTGTCCAGATCGCCGGAGAGTTGCAAACGCTGCTCTCTCAGGCCGATCTTGCCTTGGGCCGTCTCGACGGGTCCATCCAAACGCTGCCCAATCCGGACCTGTTCGTTCTCATGTACGTTCGCAAGGAAGCCGTGCTGTCAAGCCAGATTGAAGGGACGCAAAGCTCGCTGCAAGACCTGCTGGCAGCCGAAGCAAAGGTTTTCGCGCCGCACCGACCGCGGGACGTGGACGAAGTGGTGAACTATGTTCGCGCCATGAATCATGGCCTCGCACGGCTGTCCGAACTACCGGTTTCGCTCCGGCTGATCCGCGAAATCCATGCCAAGCTCCTGCACGGCATGCGGGGCTCCCATCTCACGCCGGGCGAGTTGCGAACCAGCCAGAACTGGATCGGTCCCCTCGGTTGCACGCTTCACGAGGCTGCCTATGTCCCGCCGCCGCCTTACCGAGTCGCGCAAGACCTGTCGGAACTGGAGAAGTTTAGTCACGCCGACACAGCATTGCCGCTGTTGATCAAAATCGGCTTGGTACACGCCCAATTCGAGACGATTCACCCTTTCCTCGACGGCAACGGCCGGGTGGGGCGGCTGCTCATCACCCTCCTGCTCTGTGAACAAAAAGTGCTGCTCAAGCCGGTCCTCTACCTGTCTCATTTCTTCAGGTGGCACCGCCAGCAGTACTACGAGGAACTGCAATCGGTGCGCGATAACGGGACGTGGGAACGGTGGCTCGCGTTCTTCCTGCGCGGCATCGTGGAGGTGAGCGCCCAGGCGACCGACACAGCACGGCGCATACTCGCTCTCCGGGAAGCGCATCGTCGCGCCATTACCGACACCTTCGGCCGCGCCGCCGGCAACGGCCATCGCGTGCTGGACGATCTCTACGAACGACCGATTGTCTCGGTAACTAACGTGCAAGGCTTGACCGGAACGACCTACGCAGCAGCCAATAGCCTAGTAGCGCGCCTGGCTGACTGTGGCATCCTGCAGGAATTCACCGGCCAGTCGCGCAACCGGCTGTTCAGATACAAGGACTACATCGCCCTGTTCCACGAACCGGAGGCCGAGGCATGATTGACGCTCTCAACCCCTATCCCGCCTACAAGCCCTCCGGCATCGAATGGCTCGGCGACGTGCCAGCGCATTGGGATGTCCGGCGGCTGGCTTCATGTATTGACCAAATACAGAGCGGCGCTCGTGAACAAAGTGAGGTAGGTTTTAATAATGGTGTGCCGAACTTGGGCGGCGAACATATTGGAGCGGATAACCAACTCCTCCTGAGAAATATGCGATATGTGTCCTGTCAATTTTTCGAGAACCTTCGCAAAGGAGTAGTACAGCAGGACGACATTCTGCTCGTTAAAGATGGTGCCACAATTGGGAAAGTTGCATTTGTGCGCGAGATGCCTTACGAGAAATGTTCGATAAATGAGCATGTTTATATCATCCGGCCAACTCACAACATCCTGTCGCCACTTCTGTTTTACAACATCCGCAGCTCTGGCATTCAAGATAGTCTATGGCAAGAAGTTACGGGATCTGCTCAACCTGGATTGAACTCCTCGTTTACCAAATCTCTTTCAGTGGCCCTTCCACCCCTCCCCGAACAAACCGCCATCGCCCGCTTCCTCGACCACGCCGACCGGCGCATCCGGCGCTACATCCGCGCCAAGGAGAAGCTGATCGCACTGCTGGAGGAGGAGCGGCAGGCTGTCATCAGCGAGGCCGTCACGGGCCGGATAGATGTCAGAAACCGGCCAACCCTATCCCGCCTACAAGCCCTCCGGCGTCGAATGGCTCGGCGACGTACCAGCGCATTGGGAGGTCGTGCCAAATCGTGCGATTTTCACCGAGGTGAACGAACGGGGCCACTCTAATGAGCAGATGCTTTCGGTGACAATCACAAGAGGCGTCATTTGTCAGCAGGTATTGCTGGAAGACAGTTCACAGAAAGATGCCTCTAGGCTCGACCGATCCACATACAAACTTGTCCAACCTGGTGACATCGCATATAACAAAATGCGTGCATGGCAGGGTGCAATCGGCGTGTCAGTGTATCGCGGTATCGTCAGCCCAGCTTACGTAGTGCAACGGCCACGCAACCGAGCGACTTCGCGCTATATGCACCATTTATTAAGAATGCCAGCATTTGCATTAGAGGCCCAGCGGTGGTCTTATGGCATTGCCTCGGACATGTGGAGCTTACGGCCAGAGCATTTCAAAATGATCTATTCTTGCCTTCCACCCCTCCCCGAACAAGCCGTCATCGTCGAGCATCTTGACAAGGCCACCGCCGAGATCGCCGCCGCCATCACCCGCGCTCGCCGTCAGATCGAATTGCTGCAGGAATACCGCACGCGCTTGATTGCCGATGTCGTCACGGGCAAGCTCGACGTGCGCAAGGCGCCGGCGCCGCACCTCGGGGGAGACCGGAGTGCGGAAACACTCAACGAGACGGACATACTGAACAATGCCGAAGAGGGAACCGAGGCGATGGAAGATTGATCATGGCCGCCCCTGCCAAGCCAAAGATATACCACATTGCTCACGTAGATCGACTGCCGTCTATTATCGCAGACGGCTACCTGTGGTGCGACGCGAAGATGGCACGGCGAAACGACGATACGGGAACGACAGTCGGTATGAGCAGCATTAAACAGCGCAGACTGAACAGGCCCCTCACAAGTCATCCGGGACTGCACATCGGCGATTGTGTGCCCTTCTACTTCTGCCCGCGCTCTGTGATGCTTTACGTTATCCACCAGGCGAATCATCCCGAGTTGGGCTATTGTGATGGGCAGGAATCCATCATCCACCTGGAGGCCGACTTGCGTGAGACGGTTGCCTGGGCGGAGGATCACGAGCAACGCTGGGCGTTCACACTTTCGAACGCCGGCGCGTTTTACTTCGAGGATCGATGCGACTTGGAGCAGTTGGAAGAAGTCGACTGGGATGCAGTCCAAGCCACCAACTGGAGTCAATGCAAGGAAGGCAAACAGGCGGAATTTTTGATCGAGCAACAATTTCCGTGGGAATTAGCTTCTCACATCGGCGTTCGGTCGCAGCAGCTTTGCCAACAGGTGGAGGCGGCTTTGGGGGCTGCCAAACATCTGCCGCCTGTTAAGATCGAGTATACGTGGTATTATTGATGGCCAGGAGGACTGACATGATTGATTACAAAATCGGAGACATTTTCAAGGAGGATGCCGAGGCACTGGTGAACAGTGTCAATTGCGTCGGTGTCATGGGGCGCGGCATCGCGCTTCAGTTCAAGAGAGTCTTCCCTGGCAACTTCAAGGCATATACACAAGCGTGTAGGCTCAATGAGGTGAGGCCCGGCAAGATGTTTGTCTTCGAGACCGAACAATTGACTAACCCGCGATACATTATCAACTTTCCGACCAAGCGCCACTGGCGCGGCAAGAGCCGGATGGAGGATATCGAGGCTGGTCTCACTGCTTTGGTGGAGGAAATTCGGTCACGCAATATCCGGTCGATTGCGCTTCCACCATTGGGGAGCGGCTTAGGCGGTCTGAACTGGTCTGAGGTACGCTCACGTATTGAAGCGAATCTGCGGGAATTTAATGACCTGAAGGTTGTGGTATTCGAGCTAGGCGGTGGACCAGCAGAAGGCAGGGTCAACCGTTCGCGCGAGTTTCCAGAGATGACAGCGGGGCGTGCCGCACTGGTCGGACTGATGGATCACTATATTCGTGGCTTGCTGGATCCGTTCATCACATTGCTGGAAGTGCACAAGCTGATGTATTTCATGCAGGACATGGAGGAGCCGTTGAAACTGAAATTCACTAAAGGCCATTATGGACCATATGCTGAAAACCTCAGACACACCCTGAACGCCATTGAGGGACACCTAGTGTCCGGCTACGCTGACGGAGGTGATGAGCCTGGGAAGCAACTTAAACTGATTCCCGGCGCAATCGAGGATGCGACGGCTTTTCTTGAGGGCCATCCAAAGACGCGCGAGCGTTTCCAAAGGGTTGCCGACTTGGTCGAGGGCTTTGAGTCATCGTTCGGTTTGGAACTGCTGTCCACGGTTCATTGGGTTATCAGTAAGGAGAACGCCCAGACATTTGACGATGTAGTCAAGCAAATATATGCTTGGAAAGAACGGAAAAAACAGTTTTCCGAGCGCCAGATCAAGCTGGCGGTTGATGTATTGATTGAACAGGATTGGATCGACAGCCTTTGAGACATGAATCCAGGGATGCCTACTGACACCTTTGAACGAGGGCTTGAACGCCTCATCTGCACCGCGCTTGCTGGTCATCCCTGTGATCCGCCGCAGGAGGGCGCTGTGCGCGAGCGGCCAGCCGGATACGGCGTCGGCTGGATTGGCGGCGACCCGAAGGACTATAACCGCGAGTTTTGCGTTGACTTGACGCAGCTCGCCGCCTTTTTGTCGACGACGCAGCCGAAGATAGCCGAATTGCTGGTGTTGTCTGAAGATGGACTCACCCGACGTCGGTTTCTGACCCGGCTCAGCGACAAGGTCAGCAAGTGGGGCACTATTCATGTGTTGCGCCATGGCGTCAAGCACCGGCAGTATAATAATATAGTTCTTTTCTACGGCACGCCGTCGCCGGGCAACATAGAAGCGGAGGCACTCTATAAGCAGAACCGTTTTTCGGTAACGCGCCAATTATGTTACAGCGACCACAATACCCAGAAGGCTCTGGACCTTGCGCTGTTCATCAACGGTTTGCCGGTCTTCACCTTCGAGTTGAAGAACAACCTCACAAAGCAAACTGTCGATGATGCGGTCGAGCAGTATAAGAAAGATCGTAATCCGCGCGAGAAGCTATTCAAGTTCGGCCGCTGCGTGGCCCACTTCGCGGTGGACGAGAACGCAGTGCGCTTTTGTACGCACCTGCGAGGCAAGGCGTCCTGGTTTCTGCCGTTCAACCGGGGCTGGAACGACGGCGCGGGTAATCCCCTCAACCCGAATGGCCTCAAAACTGATTATATGTGGCGGGACATTCTAACCCGCGAGAGTCTGACCGACATCTTGGAAAACTACGCCCAATCGGTGAAATCAAAGAACGAGAAAACGGGCAAGGTAGAGAAGAAGCAAATCTGGCCGCGCTACCATCAGTTGGACGTGGTGCGCAAACTTCTGAACGACGCCGGTCAGCACGGTGCGGGCCGGTGTTACCTCATCCAGCACTCGACGGGCAGTGGCAAGAGCAATTCCATCGCTTGGCTGGCGCACCAGTTGATCGGGTTGAAGAAAGATGATCGGTCAGTGTTCGATTCTATCATCGTCGTTACCGACCGTGTCATTCTGGACCGGCAAATCAACAATACTATCCGGCAGTTCGCGCAGGTGGGCGCGACTGTAGGCCACGCCGAAAGGGCTGAGGATTTGCGGCGTTTCATCGGCGAAGGCAAAAAAATCATTATTACTACTGTTCAGAAGTTCCCGTTTATATTGGACGAGATCGCAGGCGAACAACGAGACCGTGCTTTTGCTATCATTATTGATGAGGCGCATTCCAGCCAAGGCGGGCGCACTTCCGCTGCCATGGCACAGGCTCTCAATAACCGCATCCTCGATGATAAGGATGATACTTTTGAGGATAAAATCAACCGGATAATTGAAAGCCGGCAGCTGCTTTCCAACGCCAGCTATTTTGCTTTCACCGCCACGCCCAAGAACAAGACGCTGGAGCTGTTCGGTCAACCGGAACGGCAGCCCAACGGCGCAACGAAGCATCTGCCGTTTCACAGTTACACGATGAAGCAGGCCATCCAGGAGGGATTTATCCTGGACGTGCTGGCACACTACACACCGATAGATAGCTACTACAAACTCGCCAAGACGGTGCCGGACGATCCGGAGTTCGACGTCAAGAAAGCGCAGAAGAAGCTGCGGCGTTTCGTCGAGGGCCACGAGAGCGCCATCCGCCTCAAGGCCGAGATCATTGTGGATCATTTTCACGATCAAGTTTTGGCGAAAAACAAGATTGGCGGCGAGGCGCGGGCGATGGTGGTTACGAGTAGCATCGAGTGGGCCATTCGGTATTTCTACGCCATCCGCGCATACCTGAAGGAGCGCAAAAGCCGATACCGGGTCATCGTGGCCTTCTCCGGCGAGGTCGATTCCAGTGGCAAACGGGTGAGCGAAGCGTCGCTGAACGGCTTTCCATCAAGCAAAATTGCAGAGCGGATCCGTGAGGCCCCCTACCGCTTTCTGGTCTGCGCCGACAAGTTCCAAACTGGCTACGACGAGCCGCTGCTGCATACGATGTATGTGGACAAGCTGCTGTCGGGCGTCAAAGCGGTGCAAACGCTCTCGCGCTTGAATCGCGCGTACACTAAGAAGCATGATGTGTTCGTGCTGGACTTTATGAACGATGTCGACACGATCCGTGCTGCTTTTGCAGACTACTACCAAACCACCATCTTGGCTGATGAAACCGATCCTGACCGGCTGCATGAACTCAAGGCCAACCTCGACAGCGCCCACATCTACTCTGCTGAACAGATCGGCAACTTCGTGAAACAGTATTTGGAAGGAGCGAAACGGGATCGGCTGGATCCGATCCTCGACGTCTGCGTGGCAGCATATCTGAGCGATCTGGATGAGGATGGCCAGGTGGCGTTCAAGGGTAAGGCGAAGGTGTTCTTGCAGACTTATAATTTTCTGTCTTGCGTCCTGCCCTATACCAACGCTGAGTGGGAGAAGCTCTCCATCTTCCTAAACTTCCTGATTCCAAAGCTGCTCGCGTCGGTTGAGGAGGACCTGTCGAAAGGCATCCTGGACGCTATCGACATCGACAGTTACCGGGTGGAGAAGCAGGCGATGCAGAATATCATGCTGCCGGACGAGGACGCCGAAGTCGAGCCGGTGTCTGCTGCCGGCGGCGGGCAGAAACCGGAACCGGATCTGGACTTGCTCTCCAACATCATCAGGGAGTTCAACGAGCGTTTCGGCAACATTGCGTGGAAGGACAAGGACAGGATCAAGAAGGTAATCACCGAAGACCTGCCCGCGAAGGTCTCCGAAAACAAGGCTTATCAAAACGCGATGGCCAACTCCGATGAGCAGAATGCGCGGATTGAGTATAACAGGGCTCTCGCAAACGCGATAACTGACCTGTTCGTGGACCACACCGAGCTGTTCAAGCAGTTCAACGACGACGCCAGCTTCAAGCAATGGCTCTCTGATAAAGTGTTCGCGTTGGCGTCCGAGCGATCGAAAGCGGCGTAACTGGGGGAAGCGGCGAGCTGTTGCGGGGCTAATTGATTTTCCCGCAGGGAGGCGGCGCTTTTGTCAGCAGGCATCGGCGAAGAGGAATTGGACGCCGTCCAAACGGGATTGGATTTCGCTCAAGACTTGGGCTTCGGCTTCTTCGCTTTTGCCGGAGAAGGTGACGCTGAATCGCAGAAAGGCTCCGGATTCATCCCACGGGACAGTCGAGATCAGTTTGTCGTGAATCAGCCATTGCGAGGCGGCTTCCGCTGAATCAAAGGGGGTGCGTTCGCCGTTTTCCCGAACAGCTGCTTTTGGGGCAGGCACGTAGAGAAAGAAGGAGCCTTTGGGTTTCACGGCGTCAAAGCCCAGCCGGCGGAGGATTTTGACCAAGCCATCCATGCGGCGCGAGTATTTTGCCGCGATGGTTTTGGTGATTTCCGGGCGGTCGAAGCAATAGGCCGCCGCGTGTTGAATCGCCAGAAATTGCCCGGAGTCCGTGTTGTCTTTCACATCGCCGTAAGCCTTGACCAACAGCGGATTTCCCGCCACAAAACCGCAGCGCCAGCCTGTCATGTTAAAGGCTTTGCTGGCCGAGTGCAGCTCGACGCCGACTTCTTTGGCGCCGGGAATGGAGAGGAAACTCAGCGGATAGTTCTCGAACACGAGGGCGGCGTAAGCGGCGTCGTGCACGATAATCATCTGATGTCGTTTGGCGAAATCGACTGTGGCGGCAAAAAACTCCGCTGTGGCGCTAGCGCCGGTCGGGTTGTTGGGATAGTTCAAGACCAGCACTTTGGTTCGTTCGAGGATGTCGGCAGGAATCGACTGCAAATCGGGCAGGAAGTTGTTTTCCCGGTTGATGGGAAGGTGATGGACAAAGCCGCCGTAATAGCGGGCATGCGTCCCAAAGACGGGATAACCCGGCGTCGTCATCAACACATAATCGCCCGGATTCACAAAAGCGGCCGGGAGAATTGACAGGGCTGCCTTGCTGCCGATGGAGTGCAAGATTTCCGTGTCGGGGTCGATGCCGCTAACGCCGAAGACGCGATTGAGATATTTCGCGGCGGACGCTTTCAACACGCGGCCGCCGTTGTCGGCGTAGCCCCGGTTCGCCGGCTTGCCTGCCTCTTCGGCCAACACGCGCACTGCTTCGGGAACGGCCATTTCGTCCGGCTCGCCCACTCCCATATCAATAATTTTGCCTCCGGGATTGGCCTTCAGCGCGGCTTGTTTTGCCCGTTTGATTTTTTCAAATTTGTAGATGGCGGCCGATTTCCCGTATTGACTCCCGCCAATCCGCTCGGCAAACAGATTTTGGATATATGATTCTGACATAGACGAACTCGTTTCAAAGGAAGCGGGAAGTTAGCGAAAAGTGAGAAACTGGGCAAGACTCCCGCGCTTGCGAACGGCTCGCCGGCAATCCCGCCGGGCGCGAGGCGAATCCGTTGCGTTTTTCCGCAGCGCCGCTATATTTTCCGCCGGCATTTTTATATGAAGTCAAACGCCGCGCAACCCAGCCAACGTTCCTTGGGGATGTTGATCGCCGCGCCTTGTGAGACCCCGGCCTTTCGTTACGGAATTGGCCTAGCGGAAGCGGCGCAGAAGGCAGGCGTTCAAGTGTTTCTCTACCTTCTGGATGACGCCGTCGCTGCGGCCAACTGCCGGGAATTGCGCGTGCTTGCCGAGGAGGGCGTCAAGATTAGCGCCTGCGCTTACGCGGCCCAGCGGCGCTCAATGCCCTTGTTCGATCATGTTACCTATGGCGGCCTTTCGATGCTCAACGACCTTATTTTGCATTCGGACCGCTTCGTCGGATTCTGCCGCTAGGACCCATGCTCATCGTCATCTCCACTGACCCGCGCGCGAGTCATCGCCCGGCAGAAGCCGTTCGCGTGGCGGCTGGTTTGGCGGCGCTTGGGGAGTTGAGCATTGAAGTGTGTTTCAGCCAAGCCGGCGCGTTGATCCTCAGCCAACCGGCCAGCGCGTTGGTGGACGGCGACATCATCCAACAATCCCTGCCTCTTCTCGCCAAGCACGCCGCGAACATCTGGGCGGAGACCGGCGACCCGTTCCTCAAAGGAGAAAAGCAAATCGACTACCAGCGAATCGGTCTCGATGCGCTGGCCAAAATCGCCGGCCGCCAAAGCCGAGTAATCCGCTTTTAACCCATTGCCGCTGCTTGGCCGTCGGCACCGCAGTGTTCGCAGGCCGGCAGCAGGCTGGCCCGCGTCTTCCCGCAACCCCCGCAAGGCTCGAACAATGCCGTGCCACAGGAGGGGCAGGTGTAGGGAGCGTCCTCCGCCGGGTCGCCTGCTTCTGGAGCCTTCAGGTTCTTCAGTGTTCGGGACGTCCAAAACAAATACTTCAACGGGCCGCGCCGGATCGGAAAACCACACACCGGACACAAAAACTTTTCATATGCCTCGCGGTATTGCTTGAGCAGCCAATCCGCCTTTGGAGACCGCGCCGCCGAGATCAAATACACCAAAAGCCACAACACAATCGCCAGCCCGATCAAAACCAAAATGTATTTGAAGTAGCGGGCCGGGAAATACTCATGCATCACCATCCCCAGCTTTAAAAACACCGCAACGGCCGAGGCGTAAATCAGCGATCGATAAACGCTCTGTCGCCGGGCAATCGACAGCCAAATCAACAGTGCCACAATCGGCGCCAGCACGCCAATCTTGAGCGCCGCGACCTTCCAAAGATGCTTCTTGCGCAAGGATTGAAACTCGGCCTGGGCGGCCGCTCGCTGCAGATTTAATTGCGCATTCAGCACTTCCATCGCGGTTCTCGTTTCGATCTCCTGCGCTTTCAACTCCGCCGCTCGCGAGGAGAGCGTTTGATATTGCCCTTGATGTTCCAGAAACAATTCCCGGCTCGAAGTCAATTCCGTCAGTTCGGACTCCGGAACTGGCACGCCCTTCTCGATGCTCAACTGCCGCAGCTTCACCAGTTGTTCGAGTGTCTTTTGGAGATTGCTGACACTGTCGCTGACCAGCCGCTGCTGCTCCTGGTTGTCGCGGATCAACTGGGTGATGTTTTGCGCTTCGCTTTCAAGGGTCTCGTAACGGCTCTTTTGCGCCGCATCGACATGGCGTTCTTCGACCAGGGCATAATCGGGGCCGTCCAAGTCCCCGATGTCTCTCAGCACAAAACTCAACAGCCAATAAGTGAGGAGTGCCAGGAGGCAATTGAAAAAACCAACCATGAACCGGTGCAATCCCGGTCCCTTCGCCGCTGGCGACCGGCCAACGCGGGCAGATTTGCTGTCGGGTTTCATCGATGCCACGCTTCCATCTTAAAAAATCTTCCCCAAACATTCAACGCCTCCAAACCGCCGGCGGCCAAATTAATCCGCCCGGCTACGGGCTTTCATCGGGGACTGGATTCTGCCGCAATTGTCGGAGAAGGCGGAATGCGGCCGCGTGGCTGGGATGGCACTCGAGAACTTTGGCGAGTTCGCTTGCCGCCGCTTGCCGCTGGCCTTGGCGGAGGAGCGAGACGCTGAGCTCGACGCGCAAATCAGGATGGCCGCTTTCAATGGCCAGGGCTTCCCGGTAATGGAACGTCGCCTGCAGCCATGCCTGTTTTTTGAAGAATAGCCGCGCCAAGTTCCGATGCGCCTCCCACTTTTTCGGGTTGGCGGTCAAAGCAAAGCGGTAGGCGTGCAGGCTGTCCTCGATTTGTCCCGACTCTTCGAGCAACGTCCCCATGAAGTAGTGCAGCTCGCCTCGGTTCATCGTTTCATGTCCGGGGCCTTGGGTCTCCGCCACTTGAATCAACTGCCGCAAATAGTTGCGTGCGTGGCGGTAGTAGCCTGCCTGGTAATACTTCAAGGCCACTTGAATCGGGTCCATCAAAGCTGGCCGAGGCCCGCGAGTCCCGGAGAAAGGCACGGCCATTTCCATCAGGCCGCGAGGCGACACGGGCGATAAAAGGCTCGCGTCGGACAACCATTGCCTCACCGTCGCCGGCCCGCGATACAAGGCCGCCACTCGTCCGGCGCGATCGATCAGAAGACTGGAAGGCAAAGGCAATGAGAGATGGGTTTCCAAAAGTGTCCGTTGCCAAACCTCCAACTGGTCAATGACGTTTTGATCCGCCCAATACACGGCGAAGGGAAATTGGGTTCGCTGCAAAAAGCGCTCGACCAGCCGCACGGCTTCGCTCTTTTCAGCGCTGATGGCATCCACGCTCAAGGCAACCACCTTCAGGCCTGCCTTCTGAACCGCCTTGGCCGCTGCCGCCAACGCCTTCATCTCCTGGACGCAGGGCGGACACCAGCTTGCCCACAGCAAGACCAGCATCGCTTGATCGCCAACGCCGCCAATGACCGCCCGCTCGCCGGCCAGGTCTTCAACATTCAGACGCGGCAAGGGCAAGCGGCTGTGCGGGACGATGCGAGCAGCGCTCGAAACCGGCGTCAGCGGAAGTGTCGCCGCTGCCAACGACAGCAAGCGCTTTGGCACCGGAACTGTCCGAACCTCTTTCTCCCCCTGAACAATCGAAAAGCGGCGATGCCCCGCCGGCAAATCAAAAGTCTTTCGCTCGCCACCGGGCCAACGAACAGTCAGGCGAAGGGGCTTGGCATCGTTGCCGAGTCCGAAGTGAAGCCACTTGTCGGACTGCGACAAATAGCCGTCTCCGGCCGAAAGCGTTTTCACCATGGTTCCTGCAGAAGTGTGCAAGGTGAGCCGGGCGCCGATGGCGTCGCGGTTGCAACGGACGCCGCGCAATCGAAAAGCTGCCGAGCGGGCCGTTGCCGGCAGATCGTTTCTGAGGAAACGGACATTCGGCCCCGTCCGGCAAGTCATCCAGATGTCCAAGTCGCCATCCCCGTCCCAATCGCAAACCCCCAACCCGCGGGCGTCGTCCAAAAAATCAAAACCCACCGCGGCCGAGACATTGGCCCAACGCCCTTCGCCCAGGTTCAAAAAAGCGCAGTTCCTCTCATAGCCGCTCCAACTGAACCCATCCCGCAGCAGGGCATTGGCCGTCAGCCAAGCGGTTCGATAGCGTTCCATGCCGTCCGTATCGGCAACCGTCAGCGGTGTCTGCGACGCCACGCGCCGCCAATAGAAACTTCACAAATCATCGGCGCGGCTGTTGGTAACAAAACCGTTGGCCACCAGCAAATCTTCCCAGCCATCATTGTTGAAGTCAGCAAAGTGCGATGCCCAAGCCCAACGCCCTTGGGCCACTCCCGCCTCGAGGCTCACATCTTTGAAACTACCGTCTCCCTGGTTCTCGAAGAGCGTGTTGCCACGCGCCATTCGCCGGATGTTGGCTAGCTCGTCTTGGCTGCTGTCCGCCCGGAATTGCCGCTGGTAGGCAACTCGATTGCCGGCAGAAGAAAACATATTCCCGACATAAAGGTCCATCCATCCATCCCGGTTGTAATCTGCCCAAGAGACAGACATCCCCGAAGCAATGTCCTCCACCCCCGCCGCCGCCGCAACATCCTCAAAGTGCCCCGCATGGTTTCGGTAAAGATTGTTCCGTCCGAAATCATTCGCCACATAAAGGTCGAGGTCGCCGTCATTATCGTAATCCTCCCAACTCGCAGCGTAGGAAAATCGGTTGTTGTTGCGGTGCAGGCCAGCGGAGGCGGTAACGTCTTCAAACTGAAACCGGCCGCGGTTTCGGAGCAAGAGATTGGGTTGCCCGTTTTCGGCGTCGAACATCGGCACCGGAATCCCCAGGACACTCTCCCGCTGATCGATGCTCGACCGCGTATGTCCGCAAAGATAAAGGTCCAACCGCCCGTCGTCATCGTAATCCGCAGCGGCCATGGACTCCACCCGCGCCGGGAAACCCGCCCGGGAACGAAAAGCAAAACGCCCGCTGCCGTCGTTCTCAAAAAAACGCGCACCCCCATCCCCGCCAACAGCCAAGTCCTGATCGCCGTCATTGTCCAAATCCAGCAACAAAGCGCTGCTGCAAGCCGCCAACAAATCCAAACCCGCCGCCGCCGCTCGATCCGCCACAGAGCCGTCCTCCTGCTGAATCAACAAGCGATTTGGTAAACTCCGATCCTGCGGCAAAAACACATCCGCCAAACCATCGCCATTGACATCCCCGACGGCTAATCCATTCGCCGCAACCAAGCCGGGAGCCAAATGGCGCTCCAGCCGATGCCGCCAATGATCCACGCCAAAACGCAACTGCTCAGAAAAAGCCGGCTCGCTGCGGAAGACCGATTCCGTGCAATCCGCAAACAACGCCCCGCCACCCACCGCAATCTCCACCTCCTCATAATCCAACAAGCGGAGCCGGAGGAGCGCCAAGCGCCCATCATCCCCAACCCGCCACCAACAACGCCACACCGCGCTCTGCTGCATTCGCCCCGACGGAAGCCGAGCCGAGGCCTCATAAAGCACTCCCGCCCGAAACTCATCCGCCGCCGCTTCAACCGAGACAATTTTTGCCGAACGTTGGACGGACTTCCCTCCGGCTAAGGGCTGATTTAACTGCCGGCGGACAGCGTCGAGTTCGCGCCTTGCCACCTGAACCATCGACAAATCCGCTGCCGGCCGGCGAACCACAAACACCCCGTCTCGAAACACCTCCCGAGTTTCCGCACGCAAGGGCGTCGATGAAAAATCATCGGCGATGTTCACCGCACGGGCATTGCCGCCGGCATCGGACGCCGTCAAAAACAACGTTTCAAGCTGCTCGCTCGCCGCGCGTTCCCAAAACTCCGTGTCCCAGCCGTCGCGCTTCGGGTCCACTCGCTGATACTCATCCCGGAAAGGCAGGTTGAAAACATGTTCACGGCGGCCGGGCATCTGCGAAGAATCCGGCGGCGGCGCACCGCACAAAAAGGACGCGTCAGCGAGAATGAGCATCCCGCTGACGCGCCAACACAATGTCGCCGTTTGGTTGCGCAAGTTTTGAAACAGTTACATGCCCTACTCCCCGCCGCCGGAAGCGGACACGGCGATGTAGAACCTTTGCGTTCCGGTCGCCGGCACGGTGTATGGCGACTCGGCACTTTCCACCGGCTCGAACGTCCCCAGGACATTGTCCGCGCTTTGCAAAACGCCGGTAAAAGTGATTGTGATCGTGTCTCCCTCGCGGGTGATAGCGATTTTGGGCGGAATCTCGCCGCCAGCGGCAAGCCAGTGCAACAAAGCGTCAATATCATCCAAGGCCCGGTCGTAAATCACCAACTCATCCAGCATCCCGATGAATTGGACGTCGGGGTTGCCATCCACTCCTTTCTCGACAATGCCCAAGTAGCGGATTTGCCCGTCTGCTTCGTCTTGCCAGCTTGAACTGCCGGCCGGCGTTGTGGCCGTGAGGCTCACGCCTCCGGCAATGGTGCCGCCGTCAATATACATGGCCGACCGGCACAACTCCGTTGCTTCCGGCCATTCTTTTACCAACAGCACGTGGTGCCATTGGCCGTCCGTTACCGGATAATTGCCGTCGCGCTCGGAGAGGATTTCCCGGATGTCGGAAGTGCTGAGGCCGAAGTCACCATCACCGCGAATCCAGCCCCAATACATATCGCCGTCACCGCCGCTTTCGTGAGAGAGAACGGCCGGGCTGTTCCAAGTTTGATTCGCCGTGCTGGCAACCTGAGAGGTTTTGATCCAATACTCCACCGAGGTGGATTTGACTTGCGGATCGCTCCGCAGGTTCACCAACTCCGGAATCGGATCGCCGAAATCCACAAAAGAAGCCTCCTCGCCGAGAAACTCGAATTCGCCGAACGAGCTGATGTCCGACGGCGGCGGGCCGGTGAATTCGATGGCCTTGCCCAAACCGGGAAAGGCGCTTTCCTTGCCCAGGTCGGCATCGGTAAATTTTTCGCTGAAGACGCCTTTGAATCCGTCGGTCGATCCTTCGTTGGACAACCCATCGGAAACGCTTGTCTCTTCAAAACGATACCAATAATTCGGCGCGTCATTGGCGATTTGCGTTGCCCAATCGGCGGCGGGTTCCGGTTTGCTTTCGGCGTCGTTGGGGTTGGTGTTACGTTTTACTTCGCCGGAGTCGGAGAAGCCGTCGCCATCGGTGTCAGCATTCAGCGGGTTGGTTCCCGGATTGTCGGCATCGACAAAAGTACCTGTGTTGTTTTCCACGCCGTCCATCAGGCTGTCGCTGTCAGTGTCGGCATTCAGCGGGTCGGTGCCTCGGTCTTCGGCACTGACCCACGTTCCGGTGCCGGTTTCCACGCCGTCCATCAGGCCGTCGCTGTCGGAGTCCGGGTTTTGCGGGTCAGTGCCTGCTTCAAATTCACTGTAGTTTGTCGAGCCGTCCTCGTCCAAATCGCCTTGGGCATCGTCCTTGTTCGGGTCTAATCCGTTGGCTTCTTCGTATCGGTCGGAGAGGCCGTCGTCGTCGGAGTCAGTATTCACTGAGTTGAAGTGCGCGGCCACTTCTTCCGGGGTCAGGCCGCGGTCGTAGATGACGAGTTCATCGAGGAAGCCAATAAATTGATGGTCCTCGCCGCCGCCGTTCTGTACTTTGCCGACCAAGGTAATCGCTGAATCATCATCTTGCAGACTGCCGCTGCCCGCGTCGGTTTCCTTTTCAATCGTGACGCCGCCGGCGAGCGCTCCGCCGTCAATGTGCAAGGTCGAAAGATTCGGCCCTTCTAGGTTCCAATCTTTGATCATGACAATGTGATGCCAAATCCCGTCGGTCACCTCGTAATTCCCGTCCCGCCGGCTGAAGATTTCCCGGATGTCAGAGGTGCTCATTCCGAAGTCACCGTCGCCAGTGATGTAACCCCAGTAGAAATCGCCGTCGCTGGGGCTTTCATGGGCCAAAACCGCCGGGCTTGTCCAGGTACTCGTGCCGGTGCTGCCGGCCTGCGAAGTCTTGATCCAGTATTCCACCGAAGTGGTTTTGTCCTCTGGACCGGAACGGAAATTGACCAGTTCCGGTATCCCATTGGGATCGTCGGGCAACGTCAGCTCAATCACCTTTTCCGAATTGCTTCCCGCCGCCGGGCCGGTGAATTCAATGGCGTTGCCCAGTTGGGTTGATACGCTCTTCTTGCCCAAGTTCTCGTCTTCAATGTCAATGCCGTAAAAGGCGTTGAAGTCGCTGCCCGTCGAGCCGGCATTCGGAATCTCTTCCTCCACGCTTGACTCTTCAAAACGCCACCAATAGGCCGGCTCAGAAGCTTCAACCGCTTCAGTCCATGTTTGTTGGGCCAACGCCCCTCCCCCAGCCAAGACCGCGCCAGCCGCAAAGATACACCGCATCAAAAAGTTTCGTTTCGAGTTCATAATAATACAATTCAGGTTCACACCAACTTGGTGAGAATGTCGGCTTCGACTCCACAAGGCAAGTTTGTTTTGAAAAAAAAGCGCTCGGCGTTTCCAGCCGCCAGATTGCCCGCTTGCCTTCGCGTCGAAGGCTCTGGTAGTCTCCCCAAATGCCGTTGCCGCAAGGCGCCGAGAAGTTCTCGCCGAGACAATGCCGGCGTGGCGAAATTGGCAGACGCACGGGACTTAAAATCCCGGGAGGATAAAACCTCGTGTCGGTTCGAGTCCGACCGCCGGCACTGCCGCGCCTTGCCTCACACAACTTCAACAGGGCATGGGGGAATTGCCGCCAGAAAAGCCTTCCCGTATTGCTTCTGAACGACGCGATTATCCAACACCGCTATCATCCCCCGGTCAGACTTCGTCCGAATCAAACGCCCGACGCCTTGCCGGAATTTCAAAACCGCTTCCGGCAAGGAATGCTCGAAAAAAGGATTCCCGCCCCGGTTCTCAATGCTCTCAATCTGCGCCTCAATCAGCGGATGATCGGGAACGGCAAACGGCAGCTTGGTGATGATGACGTTGGACAAGGATTCGCCGGGCACATCCACCCCTTGCCAAAAACTGTCGAGCCCAAAAAGCACAGAATCGGTATCCTGCTTGAACTGTTCCAGCAAGGCGGAGCGGGGAACACCAGCGCCCTGGAGCAAAGGGCGGAGGCCCATTGCCTCAAGCTCCGGCCGCAGCGCCTCATGCACATCGTTCATCGTGCGCGAGTTGGTGAACAGGACAAATGCCTTCCCGTGCGTCTGCTCCAAAAAATGACGGACCCAACGCACCAACGCCGCTCCAAACTCCGCGCTCCGAGGATCAGGCATGCCGCCGGCTACATAGACCCGCATTTGCTTCCGGTAATCAAAAGGAGAGCCGACCTGGAGCAGCGCGGCAATATCTTCTCCGCCAACTCTCGAAGCGAAATAGTCCAAGCCCCGCTTCATCAAATCCGAGCGCGGCGGATTCGAAACCGCCCTGGCCACACCCGGCGCATCCGAGCTCGACGGCGCCGCAGTAGACAATGTGGCGCTTGTCAAAATCAGCGAAGTTTCTTGTTGAAACAGCCTCTGGCGAAGATAGCCAGCAATGTCCACCGGCGCCGCATTCAGCGAAACATTGCGCTGCAACTTGCCTCCCCGCTCCATCCAATACACAAAGCCTTCGCCTTTTTGAGCGAGAAAAAAGGAAAGGCTATCCCGGATTTCTCCCAAGCGCCGGCAGCATTCCTGCAACTCCCCGGCGGTATCCCTGTCTCCAACCTGCTCAATCAAATCTCCCAGCCGCTCTTGCAACGCCGCCAACAGCGCTGCGAGCGAGTCCTCCACCAAATTCGGCTGGCGGACACGGATTTCCTTCCACTGGCGGCGGCCGAAGTTCCCTCCCTGCTGGTTCGTCCCACGGGAAGCCGCCAGAAAATCCCCCGCCTCTTCCAATTGATCGAAAAATGCCTCCGCCGTTTGATGCAGTTGAGCCACTTGATCGGCGATTTTCCTTTGCCGGAAAATTGCCATCAGTCCCTTCTGGGTTTTGGAATTCCACAAGCGGTTGAGGGCATAGCGGGTCTGCTGCCGCGAAACACTGATGCCGATGTGCCGCGACGCAGTTTTCTCCAAGCTGTGAGCCTCGTCAAACACAACAAAGTCGTTGCGAAAGAGGAGGCCTTCCTCGCCGCTCTCTTCGTCGTCGCCCAACAGAGAAAAAAACAACGTGTGGTTCAGCACGAGCACATCGGCAGCCAAAATTCGGCTTCGGGCTTTTTGAAAAAAGCACATCGGGTTGTCCGCCGCAAAAGCCGACTTCGCGCCACAGAGTTTCGGCGAACAGGAACCGCGCTCCGAGCAGACTTGTGCCCACACCTTGAGGTCCGGTTCCTGATCAAAGTCAGAAAGGCTGCCGTCCCGAGTGGTTTGCGCCCACTCAAAAATCCGCCGAAGTTCCTGAACCTCCGGGTTCGTGAACAGACTTCCCGCTTGGCGCAAGGCCCGATCCAACCGGCGGGTGCAAAGATAGTTCGCCCGCCCTTTGAGCATGGTGAATTGGAAGGGCTCCTTCAAAACCTTTTGCAGCATGGGGAGGTCTTTGTCCGTCAACTGCTCCTGAAGGTTGATCGTCTGTGTCGAGAGGACGGCCTTCCTTTTGCGCTGCACAGCGAAAAGAATGGCCGGCACCAAATACGCCAAGCTCTTCCCCACTCCGGTGCCTGCTTCCACGATCAAATGCCCGCCACGCTCCAATGCCTGCATCACCGAGACAGCCATTGCTTGCTGTTGAGGGCGGTATTCAAAATTTTTCGCGGCGGCCAGCGGCCCCCGGTCAGAGAAAAAATGCTCCACAAACGCAGACAATCCCCCACTGCCGGCCGCTTGAGATTCTGGTTCATCGCCGTTTCTCATCCTTCGCGCTTGCCTGCAGTAATCAACGGAACCGCCCACCGGAGGGTGAAGCCGGCAGCTCCTCGGTGCGTGGGCGGCCCTGGACAATTTCGATGGCCGCTCGATTTTTGGCGATCATATATCCCGGCAAAATTCCCCGCCAATTGACGTTCGGATAAATGATGGCCCCCGGTCCCAAGATGGTTCCGGGATTCAACACAGTGTTGCATCCCACCTCAGCACGATCGCCCATCACTGCGCCAAACTTGCGCAGTCTGCTATCAATCGGCCGGCCCGATTCATCCACCTGATCTACCATCACATTGCCCGGCGTTAATTTGAGATTCGATATTTTCACGCCGGCACCCAAGTGCGCGCGGCAGCCCAGGATGGAATCGCCGACGTAATTGAAATGCGGCGCCTGGCTGCCGTTGAATAGCAACGAGTGTTTGATCTCACTCGCATTGCCCACCACACAGGCATCGCCAATCACCGAATAGGAGCGAATGTAGGCATTATGCCGAATCTGGCAATCCTTCCCGATGATTGACGGCCCCAAAACCACAGCACCCGCCTCCACCACCGTGCCTTCCCCTGTCGATACATTGGCCTCCACATACACTTGCCCTTTGGCCGTGTGGCGCTGTGAAGACGCCGGTTGCGCCTTCACATATGATTCGAGCGCGCGGAGGGCGTCCCAAACATAATCGGCACCATCAAAGAGAGCGGCATGTTCCGTCTCCCTAAGATCAAAAAAATCTGCGGCGGCAAACATCACTCCAAACTAATCGAAAAGCCGGCAATGAGAAAACGCTTTTCTCATCGCAACCCCGGCTTCCCGCCCGCAACTCCGGCGGCGGCATCCTCTGCCTCTCAAAATCCAGCGTCAAACAAACCCTCCCCGCAAAACGCCCGAATCCGCGGCGCCAGCCGGCGAGTGGCCAAAGCTCCCAGTTGATCGGAGCCGACCAAAAATAAACGCAGGCTCCAATCAGATGCTGCGCCAAACTCAGCCCCCGCCTCAGCCAACCTCCATCCACCGAACGCATCCCAACCAATCGAAAACCGGGCGAACGGCAGAGACAAACCGCGCCCCACCGCCTTGACAAACGCCTCCTTGCCTGCCCACCAAGCCGTTAACCGCCGCCCTAAACCGCTCCCTCCCCGCCGCAGTTCGCCGGCAAAATCCGCCTTCTCCGCAGCCGAAGCAAACCGATTGAAAATCGGCGCCATCCTCGCAGCCGTTTGAACCGCCTCCACATCCGCCCCCAACTCCCCGCCCCATTGCACCGCCATCAGAACAACGCCCCTCGAATGGCTGAGATTGAACTGAAGCGCCCCCGAGGCGAGAAACGGCTTGCCTCGCCCTCCCGATTGGAAGGCAATCTCCCGCGGCGGCACGCCGAGATAACGCGCCAAGATCAACCGCTTGCCCATATGGGAGACACTGAACAGAGCGCGATCTCGCTCAAACCGAAACCGGCCCGCCCGCTCGCATTCATCGGGAGAAAGGACGCTGCGCTGCGCCGCCGCCGGGAAACGCCCAGCTGCCGCTCGCATCCGCCACAAGTCCACACCCGCGCCCGGCCTTTGCAAATCCATAGGCGGCCGTTGCCAACGCAATGGCAAAAGAGGCGGTTCGCTGCAGTTCCCGGACACAAACCCCTGCCCCCCTACTTCACCCCGCAGCAGAGCTTTTTGATCGGTCCCTTAAAAGCCATCAAAAGTATCGCAAACCCGCCGCCTATTGCCGCCGGCATCCAAAAAAGTTGATGAGTCTTCATCTGATCAAACAGGCCACCGTATAGCCCGGCAATCAACGTTCCCAAGGCAGTGCCTGTGAACCACATCCCCATCATCTGCCCAGTCAGCGGCTTCGGCGACAATTTCGTTACACTGCTCAACCCCACTGGGCTGAGACACAGCTCGCCCAGCGTGTGGAAAAAATAAGTCACCACCAGCCACGAAGCGGACACCTTCGCCTCGTTTGCATAAACCGCCCCCCAGCCGAGCACCACAAAACCGGAAGACAACAACAACAACCCCATCCCGAACTTGACCGCAATCGAAGGATTCCGATGCCCCAACCAAATCCACAGCCAAGAAAAGCACGGCGCCAAGATAATAATGAAAAGCGGATTCACCGATTGAAACCACGACGACGGATATTGAGGATGGGATTCACCGATTGAAACCACGACGACGGATTCTCCCGCATCTACCAACCACGACGACGGATAATGAGAAGGAGATTCACCGATTGAAACCACGACGACGGATTCTCCCGTATCTACCAATTGCCACCAAAAATCTCTTCCGCCCAACTGACCATCGCCACTAACCCAATCCGGCATCGAAAGATCAGTATGGCTGTCGGCAAAAAAAGTCATCGAAGACCCCGCCTGCTCAAACCCCGCCCAGAACATTGCCGACACCAACATCAAAATAAAGATGACAAAAATGCGCTTCTTTTCCACCGGTTCCCAGCGGCCAAAGGCGAGAACATAAACGAAATACGAAATGACCACCAAAGCAATCACCCAACCCAAACCCTTGGCCACATCGGAAACCGTCCACGCGATGAACCCCGTCGCCTGTAAAGTGCCGAACACAATCGTCAACAGAACAACCCCGCCAATGCCTGCCAACAACTGCCGAACAGCAACCGACCGGGCAGCGGCATCCACCTTCGGCGCCCCGCCCGCTTCGCCCAGATTCTTATAGCCCAGCCGATACTGAATGAGCCCTAGCACCATCCCGACGCCCGCCGCCGCAAAGCCCCAATGCCAATTCGCTTGTTGTAATCCGAAAAAGATTTGCCGAGGTTCGTTGCCCGAATATGCCTGCCCCAGATAACCGCAAATCAGCGGACCGAAAAATGCCCCCAAATTGATCCCCATGTAATAGATGGAGAAACCCGAATCCCGCCGAGCGCCGCCTTCTGGATACAACTCACCCACCAAAGCGCTGATATTAGGCTTTAGAAGCCCCGTGCCAATAACAATGAGAATCAAGCCGAGATAGAAAGTCTCTTGCGTCGGCACCGCCATCGAAAAATGGCCGCAAGCAATCACACCCCCTCCCAGAAATACTGACCGCCGCATACCGAGAATCCGGTCGGCAATCCATCCCCCGGGCAAAGCCACCAAATAAGCCATCGCCGTATATAAACCATAGATCGCCGACGCCATCTCCTTCGTCAAGCCAAACCCGCCTTGCTCCACAGTCGCCACCAAAAACAGCGTCAGAAGCGCCCGCATCCCGTAGTAGCTCAACCGCTCCCACAGCTCCGTAAAAAACAGCGTCTTTAAACCCTTCGGATGTCCAAACATAACCTTCACTCCCATTCGCCGCGCCAGCAACAACCGCAGCGCCAAATCTCAAAAACGCCGAAGCCTAAACCCATCGCCTGACGCCGGCAACCAATGAGTCCCTTTTCCAAACAGAAGAAAAACCGCCAGACGCAAGAAACGCGCCACAAAGGAAAGCAAAAATCCGAACAGTGAGCGGGGCGTTTGGGGTGACCGACGGGACTCGAACCCGCGACAACCAGAACCACAATCTGGAGCTCTACCAACTGAGCTACGGCCACCAGCCGAATCTCAACTCTAAACCGGAAAAAGCCGAAACGTCAAGCCGTCGCCGCAGAAACCACTGCTCGCACCCGGCCGCTTGTCAGGGCAATTCCTCCTCTTGACGAGCAGCAGCCGCAACCCGCCACTTCTGCTCAGGCTTCAAAGAAATAACAGCGCCGGACTGCCATTCATGTTCGTTGAGGTTCAGGATCAGCGCTCGACTCACAATCTCAACCTCATGCCCGAACAAATCCAAAATCACCGTCCCCGGCAGGTAGTTCCTGTAAAAAAATAACACTCTTCCATATGGGATTTCCACCAGCTGAGACTTCCACTGATCGGGAGCATCAAACCGCACTAGAACCGGTTCTTGGCGGACGGATTCCCCTTCCAGCCGCAAGGTAACATTTGTGATCCCCAACGCCGGCTGGTTAATCACCAACCTCGGCGTGCCGTCGCTCTCGCTCGAAAACTGCAGCTCCCAAGGCCCTTTCCGAAGCCGCAAATAGCGGTCGCCGCTGTAAAGCAGAACGTAACCGAGAAAAACCACGCCGAAAGCCAACCCGAAACGTTTCAAAATCCTCTCCGACTCCCGCTCTGCAAACCAGCCGCTCATATCTCCCGCCAGTGGACACAAAACTGCCGGCTTTCGCAAGCGCCCTTCCACCCCCGCCGCCGAGAGCCCAGCAGTCGAGTAGCCAAACATCCGCAACGGTTTTCTCTTCTGGCAAACGCCCCTTTCCGCCAAAATAGTTTCATGGAGCGCGTCATTGCCATTGTGGGGAGACCGAATGTCGGGAAATCTGCCTTGTTCAACCGAATGGCTGGCAGACGAATCGCCATCATTCACGACCAGCCGGGGGTAACGCGCGACCGCATCCGCGCCGTCATTGATTGGCGTGGCAAACCACTCACCCTCGTGGACACCGGCGGCATCGGCCTCCGAGCGGGAGAGAAAACCCAGGACGCCATTGCCGGCGCAGCCATGGACCAAACCGAAACCGCCATCGCATCGGCAGCACTCATCGTCCTCGTCGTCAGCGTCCAGGACGGCATTCTCCCCTTGGACACCGAAGTGGCCCAACGCCTGCGCCGTTCGGGCAAACCCGTCATTGTCGCGGCCAACAAAGCCGACAGCCCCAACAGTGCCTTGTCAGCCGGCGAATTCAGCCGACTGGGCTTTGAAACGATCTTTCCTGTCTCGGCAATCCACGGCCGAGGCTTGCCGGATTTCTGCCAAGCCATTGACGAAACCCTCGCCGTTATCGACGCTTCCCCCCAACAAACAGAAATCGCCGCGCCAGTGCCCGAACCGCTGAAACTCGCCATCGTCGGCCGCCCCAACGTCGGCAAATCCTCCATCGTCAACGCCTTCGACAAAAGCCGGCGCATCATCGTCAGCCCGCTTCCCGGCACTACCCGCGACAGCATCGACGTGCCGCTCACCATCGAAACCCACGGCAAACAAGAACGCTACCTCCTCATCGACACAGCAGGCATCCGCAAACGCCGGCGCGTCAACGACTCCATCGAATTCTTCAGCATCAAACGCAGCGAAAATGCCATCACCCGCGCCGATATCATCCTTCACATCTTTGACGCCCAAGACGGCGTCACCGTGCAAGACAAAAAAATCGCAGACCTCATCATCCAACAGCGCAAAGCCTGCGTACTCGTAGTGAACAAATGGGACCTCTACACCGATGCCCTCCGCGAAGCCCAAGCCAAAAACCCGCCTGCCACCCGCCGCCGCCAACAAAAACCCCCACCGGCGCTTTCCCTCTTCGGCGATTGGGTCCGGCAACAAATGTTCTTCCTGGACTACGCCCCCGTCCTCTTCACCTCAGCCCGCAGCGGACTCCACCTCGACCAGCTCCTGGAAGCCATCCGCTGCGTCGCCGGGCAACTCAACCAATCCATCCCCACAGCCGTCCTCAACCGCGTCCTCCACAGCGCCTTTCTCAAACAACCGCCAGCCGCCAAATCCGGCGCCCGCCTCAAACTCTACTACGCTGCCCAAGTCAAACAAAAACCGCCGACCTTCCTACTCTTCGTCAACCGAAAAGAACTCTTCTCCGAGCAATACGAAAAATACCTCTCCCGAGAACTCCGCCAAGCCTTCGGCTACGAAGGATGCCCACTCCACCTCATCCCCAAAGACCGCCCCAAAACCATCGAACCCATCCGTAAATTCCGCAAACCGAACACCCGGCGGCTCTCCCGGCAAGCTCTATAACACCGCCACGATCAAACTCTCGCAGCTTTCGCTTTCAGCAGCAGCAGTAACTTCCACCGAAGCCGGCAACAAACCGAAATCCCCTGCGCCCAAACACAGGCGCACTCCGTTGCCCTCGCAAAACAACCGCCCCGCCGCAACGCCCACCACCCGCGCCACTTCCCCCGCAGGCCAGCGCAGCCGTGCCCCTGCTTCAAACACAAGATGCTCCGCCCGAAACCAATCACAATCCGCCAGCGCCCGCCCCGAAACGCCCTCGGCAATAACACGCGGGTGGCTCTTCACCAACGCAGGTTCCCAGTCGGCAAAATCAATGCTCTCCAGCGACGAAACTACATGCAGCTCCCGCGGCTTGCCGTCGAGCCCCACGCGATCCCAATCGAACACCCGATAAGTCGTGTCCGAGTTTTGCTGAATCTCAAAAATCACATTGCCGGCGCCAATGGCATGCACCCGACCGCTGGGCAAAAACATGCCGTCCCCCCGCTTCACTGAAACCCGATGAAAACACTCGGCCACCGTTCCCAAACGAATCTTCTCCTCGAAGAACCTGCGGGAAACGCCGACCTTCAACCCGACGAAGAGATCAGCGCCCGGACGGCAATCCGCCATAAACCACATCTCCGTCTTGGGCTCACCTCCCAGCATCCGAGCCACGCCCGCCGGCGGATGCACTTGAAGCGAGAGCTTCTGCCGCGCATCCAAAATCTTGACCAGCAGAGGAAACCGCCCCGCTTGCAACCGAGATCGACCCATGATTTCAGCACCGCGCTCCTCCAGCAACCCACGCAAAGACCGCCCAGACAACGGCCCCGCGGCCGCCACGCTGACATCCCCCGGCCGATCGGCAATCTCCCAAGACTCCCCAACCCGCTTCCCAACAGGCAAGCTCTTCCCAAAAAGAGTCTCCAGACTTCGCCCACCCCAAACCCTCTCCTTAAAAATCGGGCGAAAAGTCAATGGATACAACGGCTCTTTCACACCAACCCACATTCGCCGCCTAAACCTCTAAGCCGGCATCTTCCGAATCCAAAGGCGCCTCCGCCGGCGGCGCTTCCAAATAACGCCCGATGGAGCGGAACTTTCGATACCGACCCTGCATCAACTCCGCCGTCGAGCGCTCCCGCAACTCCGCCAAAGTCTCCAGCAAAGCCCGGCGAATCGTATCGGACACCGCAATCAAATCCTGATGCGCCCCCCCCAGCGGTTCAGGAACAATCCGATCCACCAACTCCAGACTCAACAGATTCGAAGCCGTGATTTTCAGAGCCTCGGCCGCCTTGGGCACCGCCGAACGATCCTTCCAAAGAATCGAAGCGCAACCTTCCGGACTGATGACCGAATAATAAGCGTTTTCCAAAATCAACACGCGGTCCGCCACGCCGATGCCCAACGCCCCGCCCGAACCCCCCTCGCCAATAACCAAAGCAATCACCGGAACCGCCAACATCATCATCTCCCGCAGATTCACCGCAATCGCCTCGGCAATATGCCGCTCCTCCGCGCCAATCCCCGGATAAGCACCCGCCGTGTCGATAATCGAAACCACTGGCAAACCGAACTTCGCCGCCAACCGCATCAACCGCAGCGCCTTGCGGTAACCGTCCGGATGCGCCGATCCAAAGTTCCGCCGAATCTTCTCCTTCGTATCTCGCCCCTTTTGCGTACCGATCACCACCACCCGCTCCCCGCCCAAACGCGCAAACCCGCCAACCATCGCCCGGTCATCGGCAAACAACCGGTCGCCAGACAACTCCAA
This sequence comes from uncultured Pedosphaera sp., assembly GCA_965214825.1. Taxonomy (GTDB): domain Bacteria; phylum Verrucomicrobiota; class Verrucomicrobiia; order Limisphaerales; family AAA164-E04; genus UBA2970. The sequence continues at coordinate 2,211,030 of OZ243981.1, read as the reverse complement.
AAACCCCTGAAAGACCGTTCGCAAATAATCCAACGTAAAAGGCCGCTGGGGATGTCGCGCCAACTGAACACGCTGAATCGCCGTCAAATTAGAAAAAACATCCCGCCGAATCGTCTCCAACTTCTCCTCTATCCGATTGATCTCATCAGCGATGCTCACACCCAATGCCCCACCATCCGCATCCAAACGAAGCGCCTCCAGCTTGCGTTGCAACTCCGCAATCGGTCTCTCAAACTCAAGATGATAATGCATATCAACAACAATCCAATCCAACAGCCAACAAACTCAGGCGATCCGTCAACCAACGAAAAGCAAATCTTAAACAATTTGTCAAACCGCATCAACCGCCAAACTGCAGAACAAAAACCAACATCCCGCCCGTCCGCAGCCATCTGGTAAATCTTGATATTCACTCACAGAATAAACAAACTTCCGTATAAACTCGGATTGCACTCAAAAGAAAAAATAACAAATTCCGATCTTCATCAGCAGTTTCTATCAAATATCGAGCGCAGAACGGCGGCCGCCCGGAAGAGCCATGCCTTCCCGATACCCGGCCACCCAAGCGCCGAAAACCAACCGAATTGCCTCTCGCACTCGCCGGAAAACCGCCATGATTTCCTCTTCGCTGCCCGTCGCTTTTGCCGGGTCTTCAAAGCTCCAATGATAACGATTCAGCTGCCCCGGAAACGTCGGGCACGCTCGATCCGCATGGCCGCAGACAGTGATCACTATGTGAATCTCCCGATCTCGAAACGTATCCATATGCTTGGAAGTATGATGAGAAATGTCAATTCCAATTTCTGCCAATGCCAGCACTGCCTTGGGATGGACGTAACCCGCAGGATTCGATCCAGCACTGTGAACTTCAAAAAGATCGGCGGCCATCTGGCGCAATAGACCTTCCGCTATATGGCTGCGGCACGAATTGCCGGTGCATAAAATGAGGATGCGTGGTTTGCTCATTAAAACTCTACCTTGAATTTTTATATCAATGTTAACTTTCCCTTTCCACAATAGCGTATAGAAAAACCACAGCGAATTCAACCTGCATTGGCGTTTGTCTGTCCACAGAAATCGTTGCCATGCAAGCGAGGCTTTTATATCGCCCATGTTGAATCCGCAACGAAGACACTAATAGCAACAGGATAATCGGCTGCGCGGGTGGATTCCTTAATTAAAGCGGAGGAGCAGCAGAGAATGTCTATTCGCCAGTGAAGTGGCGGAAGCGGTTTCAACTGCTTTTGAAGGGACGCCCGGTCAGAAAGATTTCATTGCGCCGGAAACAATTTCCGGGGACACTGTTTCCTCTCTTTCGGCGTGTCCATTAGAAAGTTTCAGAAAAAATGCTGGTTTGGAGGGGGCGGTTTCAAGCAGAGTTGCGGGCAGGACGCGGCGGTTTTATTGAATGAAGGCGAAGATAACGATTACTCCCAAGAAAGCGGTTTTGGACCCCCAGGGGGAAGCGGTGAAGAAGGCATTGGAACAGCTTGGTTGCGAGGGAATTGGCGAGGCGCGGGTGGGCAAGTATATCGAGCTGGAGATTGCCGCTGACCGTCCCGAAGCCCGACGGAAGTTGGAGGAGGCTTGCCAGCGGTTTTTGAGCAATCCGGTGATTGAGGATTATGAGCTGGCTTTTGACTGCGGCCAGAGTTCGGCGGTCGGCAGCGGAAACGGTGCATGAAGTTTTCTGTGCTGCAATTCCCGGGTTCGAACAGCGATCAGGATTGCGTCCATATAGTGCGCGTTCTGGGGCATGAGGCGCGGTATCTTTGGCACAAGGCATCTTCGGTGGGTGATTGTGATGTGGTTTTGATTCCGGGCGGGTTTTCTTACGGCGATTATTTGCGGGCGGGGGCGATTGCGCAGTTGAGTCCGATTATGGGGGCGGTGGCAGCTTTTGCGCAGTCGGGCGGGCTGGTTTTGGGAATCTGCAATGGTTTTCAGATTTTGTGCGAGGCGGGACTTTTGCCCGGAGCACTGGTGCGCAACCGTGGTTTGAATTTTCGCTGCGAGCATGTTTTTTTGAGCGTTGTCAACCGGGAAACGCCTTTTACCCGGGCGGTGTCGGAAGGCGACGTTTTGCGGATTCCCATCGCTCACGGGGAAGGGTGTTTTGTCGCGGAGGAGGCCGTGTTGGAGCGTCTGGAATCCAACGGGCAGGTTTTGTGGCGTTACTGTGATGCTGAGGGCAGGGTTTTGGAGAGCGCCAACCCTAACGGCTCCCTGCGGAATATCGCGGGCATCTGTAATGAAAAGGCGAATGTCGCGGGTTTGATGCCGCACCCGGAACGAGCTTGTGAGAGGGTTTCGGGAAGCGAAGACGGCAAGCAGATATTGGAGAGCATGATTCAGACTCTGGCAGCAGCAACGAGCAGCAGTGGTTGACCTTCGGCGGGTTCTCGAAAACACTGCGCTTGGGCATTCGCAATGGAACCGGAAATCACAGCGGAACTCGCCGCCCAGCACGGCTTGACGGCAGAGGAATTCGAGCGGATTGAACAATTGCTGGGGCGTGCGCCGAACTGCACGGAGTTGGGGGTTTTCTCAGTGATGTGGAGTGAACATTGCTCGTATAAGAACACGCGTCCGTTGCTGAGTCAATTTCCTGCTGCTTCCCGGCGCGTGCTTGTCGGCGCTGGGGAAGAAAACGCGGGCGTTTTGGACATTGGCGACGGGCTGGCAGTGGCTTTCAAGATTGAGTCCCACAACCATCCCAGCGCTGTGGAACCGTTCCAAGGAGCGGCCACCGGCGTGGGGGGAATTTTGCGGGATATTTTCACGATGGGCGCCCGGCCGTTATGCATCGCAAACTCGCTCCGTTTCGGCCCTTTGAGTTCGCCCGAAACTCGACGTTTATTCAAAGCCGTCGTCGCCGGCATCGGGCATTACGGCAATTGTTTCGGTGCGCCGACAGTGGCGGGCGAAGTCTATTTCGATCCATCATATGAAGGGAATCCCCTGGTTAATGCCTTTGCTCTAGGAGCGCTTCGGCACGAGCAAATTGCCCGAAGCGCCGCGAAGGGGATTGGCAACCCAGTGTTTTACGCGGGACCGGCAACCGGGCGGGACGGACTGGCCGGCGCCGCCTTCGCCTCGCAAAACCTTACGGAAGAATCCGCAGCCCAACAACGCGGCGCCGTGCAAGTTGGCGATCCCTTCATGGAAAAACTCCTGCTCGAAGCCTGTCTCGAACTGCTGCAGACTGGAGCGGTAGCAGGGATGCAAGACATGGGCGCCGCCGGCCTGACCTGCTCCATCTGCGAAACAGCGGCACGGGGCAGAACCGGCATCGAAATCGAACTCGACAAAGTGCCGCAGCGAGCACTCGGCATGACACCCAACGAAGTTCTGCTGAGCGAATCTCAAGAGCGGATGCTGCTCATCGTCCGCAAAGGGAGAGAAGCTGAAGTCAAAAAGGTTTTTGAGAAATGGGACCTTCCCTGGGCTGAAATCGGCCGCGTTACCAACAGCGGGCGGATGGTGGTGCGCCATCGCGGCGAAACCATCGCAGACTTGCCGGCGAAAGCTTTGGCCGATGAAGCGCCAGTCTATCATCGAGAAAGCCGGCCGCCGGCTTATCTGGAAAATTGCCGGGCGCTGACACTCGACCGCATCGCCTTCCGCGAAGAGCCACAGGCCGCTTTGCCGCAGTTGCTGGCCTGGCCAACAATCGCCTCAAAGAACTGGGTCTATCGACAATACGATTACACCGTCCGCAACGGAACTGCTCTGTTTCCCGGCTCCGATGCGGCCGTGATCCGCATCAAGCAGGATTCGCTGCCGGAAGTGCCGGAGCCCTCCCCGACAAGCCGGCCGTTTCCTGAAAAATATCTGGCGCTCACGGTCGATGGCAACGCCGTCTATGTTTATCTGGACCCTTACGAAGGCGGGCGGTTGGCCGTAGCCGAAGCAGCCCGGAATCTGGCCTGCTCCGGCGCGCAACCAATCGGCGTTACCGACAACTTGAACTACGGCAACCCGCATGATCCCGAACGGTTCTGGCAGTTGCAAGAATCCGTGCGAGGCATTGCCGAAGCGTGCGCTTTCTTCAACACACCCGTCACCGGCGGGAACGTCAGCCTCTACAATCAAAATCCCGCCGGCGCCATCGATCCGACACCAGTCATCGCCATGGTGGGGCAGATTGAAGACGAAGACGCCATTACCAACCAATGGTTCAAAGAAGAAGGGGACGCCATCCTGCTCTTGGGCGAAACGCTTGACAGGGAAGACCCCTTGCAAGGATTGGGCGGCTCAGCCTACCTCCAAGTCATCGAAGGCTTCAAATCCGGCCGACCGCCGAAAGTTTATCTTGGCCGGGAAAAGCAAATTACCGATGCGCTGCGCGGCTGGATCAACTCCGGCGTGATTCAAAGCGCCCACGATTGCAGCGAAGGCGGCTTGGCGGCGGCTTTGGCTGAATGTTGCCTCTCGCAAGAAACCGCGCGACGCACGCCGAAGTTGTTGGGAGCGCAAGTGCAGCTCGAACCCTGCGCCGGCGTCCGCGCCGAAGCAATGCTCTTCGGGGAATCGCAAGCCCGCATCATCGCCACAACGCACAAGGCCTTCCTGCCCAAAGTGCTGGGGCAAGCGAAGATTCTCGACGTCCCCGTCTCGCCAATCGGCGTCGTGGGTGGCGATGCCTTGCGCATCCGCTACGGCGAGACCGATTACTCCTGGCCCTTAAACGAGCTATACGATTCCTGGTGGCCGGCCATCGAACGCCAAATGCAATGAAACGGCAAAACGCAAAGATATGAACGACTATCCCAAGCACTATTGCGGCATCTTCGGCATTTACGGACATCCGAAAGCTGCCGAGCTGGCCTATTACGGCCTGTATGCGCTGCAACACCGAGGCCAAGAAAGCGCGGGAATCGTCTCTTGCAAAGAAGGCGCCTTCTTTGACCGACGTGCGATGGGATTGGTCTTCCAAGTTTTCAAGCCGGAAGACCTGGCGCAGTTGAAAGGAAACATGGCCATCGGCCACACGCGCTACTCCACAATCGGCTCCTCTTTGACCAGCAACGCCCAACCAATCATCGTCGATTGCAACCGAGGCAAAATCGCCATCGCCCATAACGGCAACCTGACAAACGCCGCCCAATTGCGGGACGAACTGGAAGCAAAAGGCAGCATCTTTCAGACCACAGTGGACAGCGAGATCATCCTGCACCTTTTGGCACAACCCCCAACACCAAGACACCGTAACAGCCTGGTGGAAACCCTCCGCCGCATCCAGGGCGCCTTCTCTCTGGTCATTATGACACCCGAAGAACTGATCGGTGTGCGCGACCCGCATGGCTTCCGCCCCCTCTCCATCGGGCAAGTGGACGACGCCTACGTCCTTTCCAGCGAAACTTGCGCCTTCGACCTGATACATGCCCGATTCGTCCGCGACGTCAAACCCGGCGAAATCGTCATCATCGACCGAAACGGCCTGCGAAGCATCGACGCCTTCCCTCTACACCGCCGCCGGGCGCTCTGCGTCTTCGAATTCGTCTACTTCGCCCGGCCGGACAGCAACCTGGCCGGACGCAATGTTTATGAAACACGAGTCGCCATGGGACGCCAACTGGCTCGGGAACACCCAATCCAGGGAGACATGGTTATCCCCGTGCCGGACAGCGGCAACTACGCCGCCCTCGGCTACTCGCTCGAATCGGGAATTCCCTTTCAAATGGCCTTCGTCCGCAACCACTACGTGGGGCGAAGTTTCCTACAACCCTCGCAACTCATCCGCGACTTCAACGTGCGGGTAAAACTGAATCTCGTCTCCGACCTCGTTCGAGGCAAACGAGTCATCGCTGTGGATGACTCCATCGTCCGAGGAACAACAAGCAAAACAAGAGTCAAAAACCTGAAAGAAGCCGGCGCCAAAGAAGTGCACATACTCGTTAGCTGCCCACCACATATCCACCCCTGCAACTACGGGATAGATCTCCCCGACCGCTCAAAACTAATGGCCGCCAACGCAACCCCCGGGCAAATCTGCAAATACTTGAACGCAGACTCGCTGGCATACCTTTCCCAAAGCGGTATGTTACAAGCCACCGGCCTGCCGGAAAACTCCTTTTGTACCGCCTGCTACGACGGCAACTACCCCGTGCCTTACTCCCCCTCCGCAGACAAACACCTCCTTGAACAACGGCAAAACACCGTGCCTTGGAGCCTAGGTCAAACCGCCAGTGACGAAGAACGGCAAACCCAACTCATATAACAAAATACCACATGATCAAACCCCGCAAAACAATCATCGGGAATGGTGTTATTCATTAGGGAGACACGCTTAGAGTTCTTGGAACATTTAAGGCAGGCATTGCGCAGCTCGTTATTGCCGATCCTCCATATTTTCAAGTTTTTCAAAATGAAAAGTGGGACAATGTATGGAGTTCTGGAAAGGATTGTCTTGACTGGACAACACAATGGGCAAAAGAATGCAAACGTGTCCTGCAACCCGATGGCTTATTCTATATCTTCGGGCAACTCGAAAAGCGCGAGCATGTATGGCTGCACACTTGTTCTTTGCTGGTACAGGAAATACAATTTCACGATATGATTATATGGGATCGAGCCATCGGCTATAACGAGCGGTATGATTCGTTCACACCACAATATGAAATGATTTTATCGCTGCGAAAATCTGCAAAAGTAAAACCTTATTTTGATAAAGATGCCGTTCGCATTCCATATAAAGAAAATACAATACAATCGTATTTAAAGAGAGACGATATAAAAACAAAGAAAAAAGAGAGCGCGACACCTGCGCAAAAGAAAATAGGCTGCAAACATTCTCCGCGTGCCGTCTTTGAAAGGGTCTTCCAAAGAGAAAATGGGACATCCAGCACAAAAACCGGCTCAGATGATTGAGCAATTAGCCCTTTCTTGGGCAGCGGCACAACTGCCGAGGCCGCCGAAAAAAGCCAGAGACGCTGGATCGATACCGAAGATCAAGTATGTAAAACTCTCCCAAAAAAGAATTCAATCCCACGCCGCCCAATCGGAAATAAACCTTATCTAAACCGGCGTCGTCTGGATCAAATAGGATTCTTGAACTCCTTGCCAAATAAAATCGGACTGTCACACTTCACTGGTTTTCGACCAACAGTTTCCCAGAAAATTTTGAATGGCAAGGAACATTGTATCTTTCTCTGCTTCTTTGAGCCGATCTTGGAATACCTGCCGAAGAAAGTGTCTCTTATCCATTGCTCAAACTCGAAGCCGTGAGATTGAACTTCTACCATTTCGTTTGCTCTGATTGGTTTCCTCGTTGGAGGACGAATCGTTCAAGGGTGGCTCTCAACTGCGGATAAATCCGCTCTCGTTTGGCGGGAGAGGAGAGCGGAGCATCCGGTTTCGAGCGTGGCGATGATTAAGGCGGCTAATACGATCCAGCGCCAAAACTTTTGGCTATTTTCCATTTCAGCGGCTTCGAGTTTGCGTTTGGTTTCTTCGACGATCGGATTGACTGACGTCGAGGCGGGGGGTTGCCGAATCGGAATACCCAAGCCCAGAAGGGTTTCTTCCAAAATCGGGGCGGTGTCGCTTTCGGCGGGATGCAGGTTCACCGCAAATCGAATGGGAGATTCGGCGGTTTGGATGGTGTAAATGCCCGGCACTGAGGTTTCTCTGAACTGCCGGGCGCCGTTCATCGGGATCGCGGCGCCTTGGGGAGGTTGGATCGAAATGGCACCGGCCAGCGAGGAGAGATCGACTTCTTGGCCGATGAGGTAGTGGGATTTGATTTGATGCGCTCCTGCTCCGAAATCCAGCAGGGTATAAAGGAAGGGGACGAATTTGGTTGAGAGCGCAAAGCCGCTGTGTTTGGGTTGCCAGCCGAAGGCGGTGACGAAGAGGGCACCGGCACCGCGGGGGAATTGAACGATCGCGGGGAGGCCATCGTCAAACTGCGCAATGGTTTTTGCGGTTTCGCGGTTTTCGATATTGAGTTGGCGGCGGCTCCAGAATCGGATTTTGGTAAAGTCGCTGAAGCGTGGATCGGCGAAGCCGGCGAAGAGCGGATGTTGGAAGTCGATCTGGCTGAAGAGCGCGTAACGTTTTGACTGGGGGGCGGTTACGGCGACGGTTGGGTCTTGGAGGATCGCCTGCAGGGTCGCCTCCAAACCGTCCTGGTGCAGCGCTAAAAGTGTTGTTGTGCCTGCGGTGTTGAGGCGGCTTACTTGTTCGGCCAGCGCGGCGCTGAGCGGTTCGCCGATGATGATCAAGCGGAGGTTGTCTAGAGCCGCTTCCAGCAGCGGTTGGTGGGGCGAGGAAACTTCTACGGAGACGACATGGCGCCGGGTTTGCTGGAATGCTTTTTCGAGGTAGAAAAGCAAAGTGTCCGGGTTGTTGCCGGCGGGGCGCCCGAGGTAAAGGACTTTGCTTTCGCGGGCGCGGAGGGGGACGTGCCAGACGGTGTTGTCAAAGTCGTGATCGTCGCCAATGATTCGGAGGATGTTGGGCAGGAAATCATTCGGTTCGGGCGGGGCGTTCAGCGCTCGGTTTTTTCCGGGGGGGAGGTAGATTTCTATTGGGGAGACTGGCATTTCGTTTTTTCCCTGCTTTGCCCAGCCGAGCTGAAAGATTTCGGCGGTTGAGGGGGCCGCGTTTGAGAGGCGTATCCGCGTGGTTTCGTGGTCGGCCCAGCCGGCCGCATTGGGGAGTGGGTGCAGGCCGACGTTGGTGTCGCCCTCGATTGCGATGGGGTGAAATTCTACAAAGCAGTTTTTCGGCCATTCGAAGTCTTGCAGGCCATCCCGCAACATGCCCGATTGGAGATCGCTGATGACGTGTATTTGCCAGTTCCGGTTTTCTTCGCCTCGGGGAGCCGATTCTTCGAGAAGTTCGACGGCGGACAGAAGGGCGTTGCCGAGGTGGGTGGCTTTCCATGTTGGCCGGCGTTGGCGGGCTTGCTGCAAGAGGCGGGCGGCGCGAGCTGCGGGCGGGGCGGCGTCCCATTGCTCGAAGGTGAGCAGGGGTTGTAGCTGGATGTCGAAGGTGTAGGCGGCGGCGCGAGCGTCGGATTCTATTGGCTCCAGTTGGCGGCGGAGGATGGTTTGGGCGTCTTCCCAGGCTTGGCCGCGTTGCATACTAGCGCTGGTGTCGAGCAAGAAGAAGCGGCGCGGTGGGTTTGTTTCGCCGGCGAACGGCCCCAAGGCGCGTTCGAAGTAGGGGCGAGCAAAGGCGGCCGCCAGCAGCAGCAGGAGCAAGCAGCGCAGCAGGAGAAGCCAGAGATGTTCCAGGCGGCTTTTCCGTGTCAACCGCGGGGAGGAAGGTTCAAGAAAGCGAATGGCGGTGAATGGGACCCGGTCGCGCGGAGAACGGCGGATGAGGTGGAAAAGGATCGGCAACGCGATGGCCAACGATCCGATGAGAAAGAGTGGATAAAGAAAGTTCATGGTCGGGAAAAGCCAACGATTGCCGACCGATTTTGAGACAATCCGCGCATTCCTCGCCCGCCGCGCTTTTCCAGCCTCGCCTTCAGAAAGTCAAACAGTTGCCGTTCCAAAGGCTGGTCGGTGGTGAGGAAATGATAGCCTATTCCGTTTTTATGGCAAATGGCGCGGACGGTGGCGAGATGTTTTTCCAGTTTTTTCAGATAGCCCGGTCGCGCTCGATTCGGGTCCACATAGATTTCTTTGCCCGATTCAACATCGCGGAATAAGCTGGCTTGATCGAAGGTAAAGCGGCGTTCGGCCGGGTCTAGCAGTTGGAAGACGTGCACTTCGTGGCCGCAAGCCCGAATGGAGGCGAGGCGATTTTCCAAAACGTCCATCGGGGCAAGCAAATCCGAAATCAATGCCACAAGCCCGCGCTTGCGCACCAGTTCGACAATGCGGCGGAGCGGAGCGGCGAGATCGGTTGAAGAGCCGCGCGGCGGCCGTTCCAGTGCCAGCATAATGCGGCGGAGATGGCCGCTTCTGTGCCGCGCCGGCAAAAAGTCGCCAATCCGTTCCGCAAACGACAGCAGGCCGACGGCGTCCCCTTGCTGAAACAGAAAATAACCCAAAGTGGCCGCCAGCGTGTTGGCGTATTGCTGTTTGGAAAAACCCTGACTGCCAAACTCCATCGACCGGCTCTGGTCCACCAGCAAGTGACAGCGAAGGTTGGTTTCGTCCTCAAACTTTTTCACATAATAGCGGTCGCTTCGGGCAAAGAGCTTCCAATCCAAATAGCGCGGATCATCGCCGGGAGAATACTGGCGGTATTCACTAAATTCCACGGAAAAGCCGTGCGAGGGACTGCGGTGCAGGCCGTTCCAAAAACCTTCCACAACCACCTTCGCCCGCAGTTCCAAGTTGGCAATGGCCATCAGCGCCCGCGGGCTGATGAACCCCTGCCGGCTCCAGTCGCTTTTCGCTCCCTCTTTCATATCCGACTCAGTTTTCTAGCGCGTGTTCCCACAATTTGAATTCGGAACTGGCCGCATCTTTCCCGACGATTCGCCAGGCCACATCACCCGCTTGAAAATTCCCGGCCAAGCAGACGCCTCTTGCCTTGATTCGAGCGCTCCTGCAGCGCTTCGTAGCCACGTCTTTGCCAACCCGGCTTCGCTTGCCATTTTGCTGGCGTGGTTTCTCATCGCATCCACTCTCTTCCAATCAACGTCTTTCATATTTCTGTCAGCTAGTGAATTCCGTAACTTTTACCTTTTTCAAATCTACTTACAATATACAGTTCTATTGATAGTTTATTAAGGGAGAAAAGCCCCTGGTGATTTAAGCCAAGGGGCGATTAAAGTTTCAAAACCCTTGCATCTCCATCATCAGATACTCTGTTCGTTTGACAAGATGCGAGTATAATGTGACTAGACCCATTTTGTCGTAACCACGGGAGCCACTGATGATATATTCTACATCTTGATACAGCCGCCCAATTTCAGCCATTAACTCATTATGCCTCATTATGCTGTTTTGCTGTTTTGCTGTTTCTGTTTGTTCCCATGCTGGGATAAAGCACAAGATTAAAACCGCAATCCAAAACCCGATTATGTCCCACTTCATCATGTTTAACTTTTTTTAAGTTTTGTGAATGATTGTGAGTTTGTTTATGTTGAAAAAGAAGTCGCTGTATTGTTCGATGGCTTGTTGTAGCCGGTTCACTAAGAGTTCTTTGGCATCAACAGATTGTTCTATTCTGATCCATTGACGTTCGAGTTGCTCCACAGCGATGCAAGTTGTGCCGGCCGCTTTTTTTGGGGGTTCGGCAAACCAAGTTTTTTGTCGATGGACGCATTGCGATTTTTTGACGGCGTTAGGGACGGACGTTTTCCAGCAGGCGGTCGATGATTTGGTTGACGGCGACGCCTTCAGCTTCGGCCCGGTAGTTGACGAGGATGCGATGGCGGAGGGAGGGTTTGGCCAGTGCTTGGAGGTCTTCTTGGATGACGTGAGCGCGGTTCTGCAGCAGGGCGCGCACTTTGGCGCCGAGGACGAGGTATTGGGATGCTCGAAGGCCGGCGCCCCAACTGATGTAGTCCCGCGTGAAGTCGGGGGCATCTTCCTGTTGTGGACGGGATGCCGCCGCCAGTTTCACGGCGTAGCGCACAATGTCTTGGGCGATGGGTACTTTTTTTACCATCTCGTGGAAGCGCAGAACGTCTCCGCCCGAAAACAGCGGACGGATGGCTTCCGGCGCGGCGGAAGTGGTCCGGGCAACGACGGCCACTTCCTCGTCTTCTGGCAGATAGTCGATGACCACGTTGAACATGAAACGGTCGAGCTGCGCTTCGGGAAGCGGGTAGGTGCCTTCCATCTCAATGGGGTTTTGTGTGGCGAGGACGAAGAAGGGCTGGGGCAAACGATGACGCACGCCGGCTGCCGTCACCTGGTTTTCCTGCATGGCTTCGAGCAGCGCCGCTTGGGTTTTTGGCGGGGTTCGGTTGATTTCATCCGCCAGGATCATGTTGGCGAAAACGGGGCCGGGTACAAAGCGCAGCTGCCTCCCTTCCTCGCTGTCCTGGAGGATTTCCGTCCCGGTGATGTCGGCCGGCATAAGGTCGGGCGTGAATTGGATTCGTTGGAATTGGAGGTGGAAAATCTGGGCAATGGACTTCACCAAAAGGGTTTTGGCCAGGCCGGGCGCCCCGGTGATCAAGCAGTGCCCGCCGGCAAAAAGGGTGATGAGAATTTGTTCAATGGCCTCTTCTTGCCCGACAATCACTTTGCCGAGTTCTTGTTGAATGCGGTTGCGTCCCTGAAAGATTTGTTCCACGGTCTGTCGTTCTCTGATTTCGTCGGCGTTGGTTGTCGCTTCCACTCGGTTCCTTTCTGTCGGTTGCCTGGTTTGCTTGCGAGGTTGAGGCGTAGATTGGCTTTAATGGGTCAGCGCGTATATCACAATGTTGATTCCCATGGGATAAGCCTTCTTTTCGGAAAACTCGCGAAAGAAGTATTCGTTGATGCCTTCCCATTCCCATCCGTCGCCCAAATCTGTATTGTGGCAGATGATCATGACCATGCGGCCGCGGTCATCGAAGACTCCTTTATAGTGCGCCGTCCGTGCGTCCCAACTCTCCCAAGTGATCCCGTCATACCGGCTTTTCATGCCCAGGCCAACGTTGGGGATTTGTGGTTTCTCCTCCAGCGGGAAGACACAGTTGAAAATCGGATGGGACAAGGGCAGTTCCTGCGGCTCACGTTCGGGGAAGACCCGCTTGAACTCGCGGTAAAAGTTGCGCCACTGTGCTTCGCCCCAAAAATCGTCCACCATCATAAACCCGCCGCCGAGCAAGTATTTGCGGAGGGCGCGCACTTCGTCTTCGGTAAAGACCAGCCCCCCCGGCTCGATAAGGTAGATGAACGGGTATTGGAAAAGTTTGGGATCGGTCAATTCAAGCACTTTGCCTTGTGGATCCACTTTCAGCGCCGTTAGCTCCTGCAAGCGGTAAGAGAAGTTGAGGTCGCTTTCGGGATAATCGACATACCAAACCCCGACTCTAGGATGGTATCGGCGAGTAGTGTATTTGATGCGGACGAAGGTGAACACATCAGCCTGGAATTTTTTCTCGATCTCCCACTCCGGCACACCTCGGCGGTTCAACATTCGGAGCGGGGCTTGGGCAAAGCTGTCAAGAGACGTGCCCAAAATCGCCAGCCCGGCCCAGCCGCAAAGAGTGCGGCGCAACAGTTGCTGAAGGTGCAGAGCCACGGGTCAGTTCAAGGGGTTTCGATGGTTGCGTTTCATTTATCCTGTCATTCGCCGCCGGTCTTTGGCGCGACGGGCAGGGAGGAATTGTCTAGTCCCTTGATGGTTCGCAGCAGGCGGTAGGCATCTCGGAATCGCGGCGCTTCTTCCAGCGCGTGCAGAATGTGGTAACGCGCCTGTTCCCCGCCCATCCGATGCAAGAGCCGCGCTATTTGGTAATGGGCGTTTGCTAAGTCGGGCGGGTCGAAGCGCAGGAGTTTCTCCCAGGCATCGATCGCTTGGGCATCATTGCCGAGGGCTTCTCCAGATTCCGCCAAATAACGGTAGGGCTCGGGAATGAGCGGGTTGATGGCGAGGAGGCGGGCGAGGTTTTCGTTAACTTGCTCCCATCGTTTTGCTTCGAAGTCCAGTTTGACGAGCCGCAGGTAGACATCGGGCGCTTCGTGGTCTGCCGCGGCGATTTCTCGCAGGATGCGCTGTTCGTTTTCGGCATCGCCCGATTCTCGATATCCGCGCGCCAGCAGCCGGGGCGCTTCGCGGTTGCCCGGTTGCACGGGGTAGCGGGACAGAATCTTGCGTAGCGGCTTGACGGCTTTTGCCCATTGTTCCGCCTCGGCCAGTTCTTCGGCGCGGCGCAGGAGCAGGTAGTAGTTGTCTGGGTTCGACGCCAAAGCCGTCTCGGTCGCAACGGCGGCGATGGAGGCTTCGGGGACATCCCAATTTAATTCCTTCCCCAAGCCCGCGGCCAATGCCTCGGCGTAGGCTTCGAACTGTTCATCCAGCCGGGCAATCGGGACGGTGTTTCGGGAAAGCGCCTCGTTGATCGGGATGTCGCTACCGAGGTCTTGCAGGACACCGACGAGCGCCTCCATGCCGTAAGTCTCCACCAAATACCGCACCGCCAGCGAAGATTGGTAATACGCAAACTGCATGTCCTCCCCCGAAGCCGCCTTCAAAAAAGCGGCGCTCAGTTCAGAAACCGGGGTGAGCCCGCTGCCGAGAACCCGCTCCCGATACTCCGGAGTCATCGCCTGCCCCCACGAAGGATCTTTTTGAATCTCTTCATAAACGGAAATCCCTTCGCTCAGCCAGCGCGGCATCCGGTTCCGAGTCATATTCAACGTAACGACATGGCAGAACTCATGCCACAACACCGCCCGCCAGTTCGCCGGCTGCCCGCCCTGAGTCGAAGGGCTGTTGGCAGTAATCACATTGCCGAAACACACACCCAAAAAGCCCGGATTGTGCGGCATACCGAAGGTGCGGACGGCAAAATGTTTTTGATGGCCGAACAATTCGAGAATGACCCGGCGTTCGAGCGTCACGCCGTATTTGCCGCAGAGGACCGCCTTCGCCTCTTCCAGCAGTTCGAGCACTTGATCCCCGAAAATCGGCGCTTCATCGGCCGGCATCCGCACGAGGAAAGAATCGCTCTCCAACGTCGCATACTTGTCCAAGTCGGTCTTCAGCGTCGACAGATTATAAGCAGTCCGGTTGTAGTCGTCCTTCTCCCGGGAACGTGCCACCAATTGCCAGCCTTCCTCTTCGAGGCCTAAGCGCAGTAAATCCTGGGCAAGTTGTAGCTGCACCTTGCTGCTTTCGGGATCGAATCGCATGGCCGTCCTCTGGTAAGCCGCGCCTTCTTCAAAGCGGTATTTCTGCGAGAGCTTTTTGCCAATGAGATGATCGACGGCGGGATTCGTCTTCCAATGTTTCAAGGCCCGTTGGCGGGCTTCCTGTTCGCCTTCAAAATTCGATTCGAGATGGGCAATCACAGCGCGATAGGCCCAAGCCTTCGGATGATCGCCGTTGACCGCCAAAACCCTGTCGAGCGTCTCTTCCGCCAAACGGTATTCCTCAGCGTTGATGGCATGATCGGCGATCAGCAATAGGGCGAGAATGTGCTTCGGGTTGGCATCCAACACCCGCTCCAGCAACGCCGACATCTCTTCTGAATTACTGTTGGCCAACGCCGCCGCCAAACCGAATAATAAGTCTGGATCCTCCTCAAAATGCCGTAAACCTTCGCGAAAAGTATCGCCGGCAACTCGGAAATCTTCCTTCTCCAAAGCCAGCTCTCCCGCCGCCAAAACGGACTCCCGCAATGGCGGGTCGCTCTGCAGTCCCGGATTGAAAAAGACTTCCAACACCATGCGCGGATCCCCTCCAAAGAGCAGCGCGACCTGGCCCAAGGCAACGCGGTTGACCGGATCGCCGTAAGCCCAGCCCCGTTCGCCGGCCAAGGCATCAATTCTCTCGATAAACCTTTGCGCTTCAGCCGGACGATCCTGAAACAGCGCCACTTCCCGCCCCGCATAGTAGAGGCGGACACTGCGCTTCCGAGTCGCCTCCAGCCCCTCCTCCAACGTCTTCCAGGCATCGGCATACCTTCCAAGCGTCATCTGCGCTTTCAGCAACAGCAGAAACCAATCCTCCCCCGGCCGGCTCTGTTCCTGAATGGCATCGCGGCACCGCTCGATACAACGCGCATATTTGCCCTGCCGCAACGCTTCCGCCGCCGCCTCAAACGCCGCGCCATTGAGACCAAATGACGGCAGGCCCAAAAGCAACGCCAACAACCCCCGAAGAACGCAACGCCCCAAACCCGTCCGCTGTGGAAAAGCAATGCTCATCTCCGAGCGAGATTAACGCGCCAACCAAAAAATGCAATAGCCGGCACAAGCCTCGCCATCCAAGACAGACAAATCGAAAAACTCGGCAACCAAGCCAGCCAACGGAAAACTCAAGAGACGGCTACTTCGCTCATCATAAAGGCAAACCAGCCGCGAACAGCAGCAGCAGCAGGGGACAGACAGATAATAATCCAGACGTTGCGTGGCCAACAGCGGAAGCCAAGCAGAACCGGCGATAGTCAAAGTCAGCCAACCTCTGCCCCAGCCATTGGACAAGCGGGCCGGAAAGAAAACCAGCAATCCCCACACTCAAACTGGCAAATAATATAAATACTATCCCAAGCAACTGCACTCCCGTCTTCTCTCTCTTTGACACATCTACAGAGTTTTGCATCTGGGCCAATTTCTTTTCGTGAAGAGACAACAAACGTGTTTGAAAACCTTCCGTGTTCTACGGATGCAGGGTCAGGGCTGCTTTGCGTACCTCCGGGAAATTGAGCGAGTTGGTCGTTCGTTCCAAGGGGTTGTGCCCTTGAAAAATAGAACAAGTCTTGTTGCCATTGCAGCTGTAAATGTACCTATTTTCACTATCTTTGCAAACGATGAATCATTGAGAGACGGCAATGGTCACATTGAATTGGATTGTGTGGACAGGCTTTGAATTTCCGGGCAGATAATACGCCCCCTTACCGCGTGTCTCGAAGTTTGCCTCCTGAGAACTAAAAGCGGCGCATTGAACCCAAAAAAGCTGCTAAAAAATTCGATCTAGTTTCATCTGTAAAAAGTGTCTTTTATTTCAAGCCTTGTTTAGGAGTTGCCGAGCAGCTTTTGCCATTTCCGCGGCGGTCAGGCCGTGTTTTTGGTAGAGGTGCTCTGCAAGGTAGGCCGATTGTCCGAACTCGCTGTCGATACCCAAGGAACGTATTTGATGGGCGATGCCGGTGCGGGAGAGGGCATGGGAGACTTGGGCGCCCATGCCGCCGATGATTTGATGGTCTTCAATGGTGATGACCCGTCCGCCTGTTTTTGCTACCGCCTGCCCGATGGTCTCAAGGTCAACTCGGTTCACGAATGGATTGTTGATGACGGTTGCGCGGATGTTTTCCGCGTTCAGCAAGTCGGCTGCTTGCTGCGCTTTGGAAAAGAGAGGGCCGCAGCCGATCAAAGTGATGTCCGCACCTTCGCGGACCAGTTGCGCTTTGCCCCATTCGTAGCGGGCGTTTTCGACCCAATGGACGGGGTAATTCTCTCGCCCGACAAAGAAGATTACCGTCTCGCCGTTTTGTCCGGCGTTCCGAATTTCGGCATAGCGCCGGATGGTCTCGCGCATGAAGGCCTCGGCTTCATCGGCACAGGACGGCGCGATGATTGTTGTATGCGGGATGGCGCTGGTGGCCGCAAAATAAGTGGTGGCTTGATGAGAGGCGCCGTCCGCTGCGTCTTGAAAGCCGACGTGCGAGAAAATGGCAATCACCGGCGCTTGGGATAACGCGGCCATGGTCAAGGGGAGATTGCCCTTTGTGACGCCGAATTGCCCGAAAGTGTCCACAATCGGAATGAATCCCGCCTTAGCCAATCCCGCGCCGACGCTGATCATGTTCGCTTCGGCAACGCCCACTTCCACAAAGCGGTCGGGGAAACTCTTTTGAAAGGCGCTGATGCCCGTCGAACCCTGCACATCGGAGGAGACCGAATAAACCGGATGCCCTTCCCGTGCAGACTGGATGGCGCCTGCAGCCAAGCCGGCCTGAATCTTGCTCTTCTTGACGACGGCGGGAGCAGTTGGCGCGGCGGCTTTGGTGGCTTGCTCCTTCTCCCATTTTTGCCGCAGTTCATTCGCCCAAGCCGCCAAATCTTCTGGCACTTTGCCGCCCCAAATCTCCGCGACGAACTCGCTGATTTTCTCACCGCCCTTGAGCGGGAAGCCGTGCCCGCCGGAAGCAGATTCTTCAGTCGCCTTCACGCCGAAGCCTTTGACAGTTTTGACCCACAGGCAAACCGGTTTCGTTGGCGTTTCTTCGGCGTCGGCCAATCCCCGTTCCACCGCTGAAAAGACGGCTTGCAGGTCATGCCCGTTTTCTACCAAAATCACATGCCAACCCAAGCCATCCATCACCTCGAAGGAAGGCTGCATGCAAAAGGCATCGGCAGCAATCCGGCCTGACAGCTTAGTGTTGTTGTCCGACAGGATTAGGAGGAAGGGATTGAGCCGCCCTTTCGCTGCCAGCCCCGGAATGGCAGCAAACGCTTCTTTGGCTTCGCCCTCCATCGCCGCGCCGTCTGACACGGTCAAAATCGTCGTTCGCTTCCGGCCGGCTACACAGTCGCCAATGGCCAATCCCTGCGCTTGCGCCACGGCCGAACTGAGCGGGCCGTTGCTCAAGAGAACCCCCTCGGGGTTCAAATGCGATTCGCCGTGTCCCGTCAACTTGCTGGAAATCGACCGAAACCCGCGCAGATCTTCCAAAGTCATGCCGTCGAAACCGATATTCGCTCGCAAGGCATAAATGCCATTTTCCGTGTGTCCGGCGTCGTTCACAAAGTTGTAACCCTCATGCCACAGACGATCCCGACGGCGAAACAGGATGCCGTGAATCGCCGACATAATCTCCGCAAACGCCGCCGGCCCCCCCCAATGACACGCTGCGCCGCCGTTGACAGCATGAACGTCCATCAAAGCAACCAAAACACGCGTGGCTCGCGGATCGCCCAAAACAACCTCCCCGCCGTCCCGGCTCTTCACCGAGACAGAATATCGAGGCTCGCCCGGCGGATTCCCCGCCAAGCGCGGCGGCAAAGAAAGGGCATTCAAAGGCGGGGCATCTATCGGCTTGGCGTCTGAAGTATCGGCTCCCATAGTTCGTTTCGTCTCCTGCCGGATTGACCGGACTGCTTTCAAGCAATAGAACTTAACAAAGACGTTCCAAAAAGAAAACAAACATTTCGCTGCCCTCAACGCCGCCGACGGCAAAAAAACCGGAATGACTAGCTATGGGCTAGCTCGACCCTCCAACAGCTAACCCTGCTTTTCCCACGTCCACAAGCCTTATTCCCCTGTCCATCCTGTCCATCCATGTTCTTTTTCAAAAATCCAATCCTGTGCCTCCTGTAAAAATCCATATGTCCCGAACGAAATCGCCCTCCAAAACCCTCAAAACCCATAAATGCTTATTGCGAAAAAACCTCTTGACAAAACGTTTTTTCTGGCAGAGGCTTAATGAAAAATTAATCCCTGCAATGGAATCAATTCCGCCAATTTCGAAGGCAATCACATCAACTCAACTAACGTTATGCTCACAATACCTGGACAAGCAGTGTCATTCTGCGACGGCGTTTCCCGCAGAAACTTTCTGAAAATCGGCGGACTCGGACTCGGCGGCCTCGCCTTACCGGACTTGCTCCGCGCCGATGCTGCCGCTGGCAACGGCCACTCCCACAAAGCCGTCATTATGATCTTCTTGCCCGGCGGACCGCCCCATCAAGACATGTTCGACTTGAAAATGGAGGCGCCGGCAGAAATTCGCGGAGAATTCAAACCCATCCCCACCAAAGTCCCGGGTGTCCACATCTGCGAACAATTCCCCAAAATGGCTAAAATGATGAACCGCCTGGCCGTGATCCGCTCCATCGTCGGCGCCGATCCGGACCACGACGCCTATCAATGCATGACCGGCCGCTCGCTTCGGCGCCCCAAACCCCCGGCCGGCGGCTGGCCTTCCCTCGGCGCCGTGCTCTCCAAACTCCACAACCCGGTTACTCCCCAAATGCCTCAATTCATCGGCCTCGCCCCCAAAATGGGTGAAATGCGCTGGGCCAACCCCGGCAAACCCGGCTTCCTCGGCCCGGCACACGCGCCCTTTCAACCCAACGGATTCGGCAAAAGCGACATGACCTTGAACGGCATCACCCTCGACAGGCTCAACAACCGCCGCCAGCTCCTGACCAGCTTTGACCGCTTCCGCCGCATCGTCGATTCCAGCGGCGCAATGGAAGGACTCGACGCCTTCAACCAACAAGCCTTTGGCATCCTCACCTCCTCCAAACTCGCCGAAGCCCTCGACATCAGCCGCGAAGACCCCCGAATCCGCGAAGAATACGGCAAAGGCGACCCCAAAAACCGCGCAGACGGCGGCCCCAAAAACCTCGAACACTTCCTCATCGCCCGCCGACTGGTAGAAGCCGGCGCCCGCTGCGTTACCCTTGCCTTCAGCCGTTGGGATTGGCACGGTGGCAACTTCAAACGCGGCCGCGAAGACATGCCCCTCCTCGACCAAGGCCTTACCGCCCTCGTCAACGACCTCCATCGCCGCGGCATGAACAAAGACGTTTCCGTCGTCGTCTGGGGCGAGTTCGGACGTACCCCAACCATCAACAAAGATGCCGGACGTGACCATTGGCCTCGCGTCTCCTGCGCCCTGCTTGCATGCGGCAACATGAAAACCGGCCAAGCCATCGGCTCCACCGACCGGCTCGGCGGCGAAGCTGACGAACGTCCCGTCAAGTTTGGCGAAGTCTTCGCCACTCTCTATCACAACCTCGGCATCGACATCAGCAAAACCACCGTCCCCGACCTCTCCGGCCGCCCCCAATACCTCGTCGAACCCGGCTGCCAACCCATGCCCGAACTCGTGTGAAAATCAGCCCGCCCCCCACACCGGCCGGGCTCATCCCGCCAGCTTCATTCAGAATAATTGAAGCGAAACTTCGCGCTGTCGAAATCAACCTCGCTTCCACCGCCGCCTAGATCCGTTTCCAAGTGGCTAATGCTTTCTTACTATCATAGTCCATAATATCCACAACTGAATAAGGTAGAGATGAACCAGTAGCATAGACAACATAATCTTTGCCGACTGTTAGGCGTGATTGTTCATTGTCTGCATCCTCTTCTGTTTTACAGCGGACGATCATTTATTTAAGGCTCAATGAATGCAACCGCTCTTCGAGTCCCTCCGCCCTACTCACTCTCCGAGTGTCTGCCTCACCTTTACTTCGCTGGTTTCAGGCGGAAGAACTCTGCGCCTTTCCGCTCAGTTGGAATTAGCAACATGCCCTCCCGCGAAAAACGAGACGGCGCCACTGCTTCCCACTCGCCATTCAAATCAGTCGTGCTTTGCAATGTCCCTTCACGCCAATGAATCTGCACCCCCCCGCCCGCAATCCGCACAATCTCCAAATGGTTGTTGTTGTCGAGTGACAGGCGCCTGAAGTTCGTCGAGCTGGCATCCAGCAAGGTCAAGGTGCCCATCGTTGGCTCACAAAATGTCACCGCCGATTTCGGGAAACCCTGCAGGTTGAGGCTCTCAATATCCATGCCTTCCGGCACACACAAACTCTCCAAAGGATTGCCGTTGAGAATCAACGTTTTCAAGCTCGTCAGGCCAGCGGGCAAGGCCAGGTTGGTCAGGGAATTGTTGTTGAGAGTCAGTGTTCTCAAGTTGGTCAAGCCTGTGGGTAAAGTCAGCGAAGCCAGACGATTGCCGCCGATATCCAACGTCCTCAAGTTGGTTAAGGTGTTGGGCACGGAGAAGGCATTCAGGCGGTTGTAGTTGAGATACAGCGTCTCCAAGCTGGTCAAGTCGTTTGGCAAAATCAGGGATGTGAGTTGATTGTTGGCAAGATACAATGACCTCAAGCTGGTCAAGCCGGCGGGCAAAGTCAGATTGGTCAACTGATTTCCGGAGAGGGGCAGAGACTCCGTGTCGGCGTCAACCTCCCGTCTAAAAGCGCTGCCGTCGCTTGTCATTCCGGTGATGAGGAGAGTTTCCTCAGTTGGCGGTTCTGGTTCTATCGGCTCTGTGGGTTCTGTGGGCTCCGTGGGTTCTGTGGGCGGCGGTGCAATCGTCTCTCCGGTCGCGGGATCGTAGAAGGTCACTTCTGATTTTGGGAAACCAACGAGAAGGATATTTTCAATGTCCAATCCTTGAGGCGCCCGCACACTCTCCAAAGGATTGTCGTTGAGAACCAGCACTCGCAAGTTCATTAAACCCTCGGGCAAGGTCAGATTGGTCAGTTGGTTGTTGTGGAGAACCAGCACCCGTAAGTTCGCCAAGCCCTCTGGCAAAGTCAGAGAGGCCAAGCGATTGTCGGCGAGATACAACTCCCGCAAGTTCGTCAAGCCCTCCGGCAAAGTCAGGTTGGTCAGTTGGTTGTTGAAAAGAACGAGCTCCTGCAGATGCGCCAGGTTGTCCGGCAGAGTCAGTGAGGTTAGGCGATTGCCTTGGGCTTCCAACTTCCGCAGGTTCGCCGAATTCTCCGGCAAGGCCAAGTTGGTCAGAGCATTGTTGTTGAGAACCAGCTCCTGCAAGCTCGTTAAGTCCTCCGGCAAGGCCAAACTCGTCAGGCCATTGTTGTTGAGTGTCAACCCTCTCAAGTTAGTCAAGCCGTCCGGCAAGGCCAGGCTGGTCAGGCGATTGTCGGCGAGATTCAGCTCCTGCAAATTTGCCAAACCGTCCGGCAAATTTAGGCTGGTCAAGCCATTGTCGGCGAGATTCAGCTCCTGCAAATTTGCCAAACCGTCCGGCACAAACGGCTCATCTGGCACAATAGGAATGATCTCACGGATTTCATCCGGACGCATCCCCTCAGCCAACTTCTGAATGTCCTCTTCGCTTAGGGCATTGGCGAAAACGGCGAAGTCATCCACTAAACCGCCATGACTTTCACTGCCGTTCTGGTTCGAACCGATAACCAGCCGGGTGAAGTCATCTGGCAACGGCGAGGTGTTTTCGCCTTCGTGAAAAAACTCGCCGTTGATATAGATGGATTTGAAATCAGCGTCTTTGACAAAAGCAAGGTGCGTCCATTCCTGCCAATTGTGTTCGGGAAAAACGCCTTCGACACCGAGGCTAATTCGTTGGGTACCGCCATCGCAACAACCGACCGTATCGAAATAGACCGTGCCGAGTCCACTTTCCCACGGAGTATGCGCTGATATCCCGCGAGATCCATTGCTGGATGATGGCGAGACTGCCCAAAAGATCGACTGATTGCCTGTGGGAACTGTCCATTTCTGCCAGAAGGCGATGGTGACGGAATTATTGACGCTGGCGAGATTGAGCCACTCTGCATCGGCTACATTGACGTTTTGTCGGTTGTTGTGAGTGCCGAAGTCCGCAGCACGGTCGCCGGCATTGCCGGTTCTGCCTTCGCCATCGGCTGTGAGAACTGCGCCCTCCGTAAGCTCACCGACGGCGCTGCGCGCCTTGTCCAGCGTGTAGCCCTCATACTGGGCGTCGTCAAAGTCCCAGTAGGCGAGAATGTCGCCTCCGACTTTTGTGGCGTCAGTGCTGGTGATGGCGTTACCGACGAAATCTTCCACACCGACGGCGCTTACAGTGAAGCCTGCCGCCGGAGTGTCTGAAAGAGCAAGCACAACGATTTTGCCTTCGTTGCCAAAGGCTTCCGCTGAAGAAACCGAAACGCCGCTGACTTTGTAATTGCCCGCTCTTGTGGCCGAAGATTCTTTCAACCGTTCGTCAAACTCCACGGCCGCTTGGTTTCCCAGCGGGATTACGGCGACAATCTTTGGCGGAATGGTGTCCTTGGTAACGGTCAGAGTTGCTGGGTTGCTGGGCACTGCAAGCACTTGAAACGCCGGCGCGCCGATGACAACACGGTATCGCCGACCGTTGTCGTTGGCAGCCAGCACTGCCGGGGTGGTGTAAGAAGCAGAGATAGCTCCTGCAATATCGGTGAAGTTGTCGCTCCCCGCATCGGCACTTTGCCACTGGTAAGCAATTGTATTGCCGTAGGCTGATGTGCCTTCTGCTCTTACCGTGAAGGTAACTTCTCTGCCTTCGAGAACAGAGGTGTCTTGCGGGTGTTGGGTGATGGTTGCTTCGGCGCCGTTGGGGTTGAGGTAGGTGCCGATTAAATCGCCTGTCAGAACGGGAGGGGTTCCATTAGCTGGAATGTCCTCGTCAACGGTGTAGAAGGTGACGGCTAAGTTGTCCCCGCCGCCGCCTTCGCGATGAACCGATTCCATGTAGTAGCGTTTGCCTGCTTGCAGGGTAATGGCGCCGTCGCCGGTGTAACCGTCTTCGGGGTAGAGGTTTTCCTCCTCGCCTTCGTAGGCGAAGTGGAACTCGTCGGATCGTTTGATTGCGTTGCCGCCGTTCCAATCTCGGATGCCGGACCAGCCGATTTGCTGGGCAATGAGGAATTTGTTGGCAGGATCGTCGTTGGGGCTGAGGTAGAGGTTGGAGGGATCATCGCTAGCGGTGATGAAGATGTAATCGTCGGTTTCCGCGGGGATGAACCAGCCGGAGATTTGTTGGGCGTATTCGTTATGGAGATCGCTAGGGGGGGGGGTCACCGGGGGGATATTCCCAACGTGTTTGTATCGTTACGTTGTCCGGGTTGTCAGGGAAATCGGCAAGGGTTGCGAGTTCTCGGAAAGTTTCATCAGGGTTTTCGTGGGGCCCGATGCCAGGGACTCTGGTGTTGATGTTGTTCCATCTTTTTTGCAGCACGACGCCGGGCTGCCAGACGTAGGTTCTGAAGTCGATGGTGGAGTTGGCTGCAATGCTGACGCCGTTGGCGTCTTGGACGTTGTTGACGGTCAAGGTCAAGCGAGCACCTTCGGCCTGTCTGCTAGTGGTGAGGACGACGATGTGATCGCCGTCAGTGCCTGCTTCTGCGGCCAAAGCGGCGGTGGAAACGGTAACGCCGCCAGAGAGGGTGTAATTGGCGGCGGTTTCGGCGCTGGTTTGGTCCAGCGGTTCGGAGAAGACAACCCGCACGGTGGTGAAGAACTCGCTCCCGGAAGCGCTCACGAGCGTGGGCGGGACATCATCCGGCAGGACGGTGAGCGTGGCTTCATCGCTGGTAAAACCTTGAAGATCGAGATTTTCAATGTTCATGCCCAAAGGCACACGCAAACTCTCCAAAGGATTGCCGGAAAGATTCAGTGTTCTCAAGCTCGTCAAGCCAGCGGGCAAGGTCAGGTTGGTCAGGGAATTGTTGCTGAGGTCTAGCCTTCTCAAGCTCGTCAAGCCATCGGGCAAGGCCAGATTGGTCAGGGCATTGTTGCTGAGGTCTAGCTCTCTCAAGCTCGTCAAGTCGCCGGGCAAGGTCAGGTCAGTCAGTTGGTTGTTGGAGAGATACAGCTCCTGCAAGTTGGTCAAACCATCGGGAAGGGTCAATGTGGTCAGGCGGTTGTAGAAGAGATTCAGCCTCTGCAAGTTGGGCAAGCTGTCGGGCAGGGTCAAGTTGGTCAGTTGGTTGCGGCTGAGATCCAGCCTCTCCAATTTGGGCAAGCTGTCGGGCAGGGTCAAGGTGGTCAGAGTGTAGGTGCTGCTGAGATCCAGCCTCTCCAAGTTGGGCAAGCTGTCGGGCAGGGTCAAGTTGGTTAGGCGGCGGTTCTCGTTGAGATACAGATACTGCAAGCTCGCCAAGCCATCGGGTAGGGTCAAGGTGATCAGGCGGTTGCCGTAGAGATCCAGCTCCTCCAAGCTCGCCAAGCCATCGGGCAGGGTTACGGAAGCCAGATTAAAGGAGTTGAGAGACAGAGATGTCGTGCTGGGATCGACTGGCCAGCTGAAGGCACTGCCGTCGGTTTTGGTTCCGGTGATGGTGATGGTTCCCTCAGTTGGCGGGGGCTCTGTTTCGACTGTCTCTCCGGTCGTTGGATCGTAGAAGGTCACTTCTGATTTCAGGAAGCCTTGAATAAGGAGAAATTCAATGTTCATGCCCAGAGGCACACGCAAACTCTCCAAAGGATTGTTGAAGAGATTTAGCTCCTGCAAGTTGGTCAAACCATCGGGAAGGGTCAATGTGGTCAGTTGGTTGTGGTGGAGATTCAGCTCCTGCAAGCTGGTCAAGCCATCGGGTAGGGTCAAGGCGGTCAGTTGGTTGTTGTGGAGACGCAGATGCTGCAAGTTGGTCAAGGTATTGGGCAGGGTCAAGGCGGTCAGTTGGTTCTTGTTGAGGTTGAGCTCCTTCAAGTTGGGCAAGCTATCGGGCAAGGTCAAGGTGGTTAGTTGGTTGCGGTCGAGACGCAGCATCTCCAAGCTGGTCAAGTCATCGGGCAGGGTCAAGTTGGTCAGGCGGTTGTAGAAGAGATTCAGCCTCTGCAAGTTGGGCAAGCTGTCGGGCAGGGTCAAGTTGGTCAGTTGGTTGCGGCTGAGATCCAGCCTCTCCAATTTGGGCAAGCTGTCGGGCAGGGTCAAGGTGGTCAGAGTGTAGGTGCTGCTGAGATCCAGCCTCTCCAAGTTGGGCAAGCTGTCGGGCAGGGTCAAGTTGGTTAGGCGGCGGTTCTCGTTGAGATACAGATACTGCAAGCTCGCCAAGCCATCGGGTAGGGTCAAGGTGGTCAGGCGGTTGTCGTAGAGATCCAGCTCCTCCAAGCTCGCCAAGCCATCGGGCAGGGTTACGGAAGCCAGATTAAAGGAGTTGAGAGACAGAGATGTCGTGCTGGCATTGACTTGTCGGCTGAAGGCGCTGCCGTCGCTTTTGGTTCCGGTGACGGTGAGGGTTTGGGCAGCGGCTGGGAGGGCAAGAGCGAGGGCCAAAGCCAGGCCGATTCGATGCGGCGATACTGGCCTGTTTTTTATGGGTTGCGGTTTGGCGGTTTTGTTGGCGGCGGTTGCCGCCAATTTCAAGAGGATAACGGATAATAGGTTCATAGCTGTAGTGTTTTTCAATTTCATTATGGCGGTGTTTTGCTTAGCACAATTTTCCCCATCTTCAAGCATTTTGCCCGCAATAAACGTTGTAGGCTTGATGGGTTTTTCGGAGTGGTGGCGGAACTCGCCTTGCGCATCAACTTGCCCTGATGGACGAGTCGCCGGATTGCCTGTCTTCCATCCAAGATTCTTCAACGATTCTTTAATGTAAGGATAGAGGCGATATTCACTATGCCGTGCCCGGCTCTTCCGTTTAGGCGATTTGAGGGCAGGAGTACTGGCTGGTGGGCTGGTGGGCTGGTGGGCTGGTGGGCTGGTGGGCTGGTGGGCTGGTGGGCTGGTGGGCTGGTGGGCTGGTGGGCTGGTGGGCTGGTGGGCTGGTGGGCTGGTGGGCTGGTGGGCTGGTCTTTTTTCATGCTGACAGGTTGTTTCGTATTTTCAAAGTTTTTTTTAATTTTCGGTTCAGCTCGGGGCACAGGCTTACCGCCTGCAGGCAGACATCCTGTCTGCCCCACATTTCTCTCTCCGCAGAGACTCTTCCGTTCCGGAGGTTAAAAAACTGAGCGACTGTCTCATCCCCTCATTCCGAACGAAACGGCGGCTCAGCAGCCTCCATGACGGGCGAAGATTACTCCGTTGCCCGCCAATGTCAATGCTTTTCTCGAAAGTTTTTTTCTCTCCGTCGAGCAGCGGGGAAGACATCAACCGATAACTTACCGCTGATTTTTCTTTTTTGTCAAGGCGGGTGCCGGTCAACCAGTCGAGTGCCTGCGCCACACGTGGTTACGCCACCCTGTTAAGCCCGTAAATGCTTATTGCGCGGTTTTCTGTTGCGGGTTTGTCTAACGGTTTGGCGGTGTTTTGTCCACTGCTTTTTGCAGAAATCCGCAATAAGGAGTTACTGACTTTTCGCCTTGTCCAGCATAAAGATGGGGCAGACACTCGAAGAGCGGTTGCGGCGGGGGAAACCGACAACCGACATCCGACAACCAACTTCTTGTCTGCCCGCAGGCTAAAGTTGGCTCCCCACCGCCCTATCCACTCTTCGAGTCCCTCCGCCAACCCCCTTGAGCCTATAACTCCTTACTGCGAAATCAGGCCTTGCGCCAGTGATGACAAGTGATGAAGCCTTAAAGTTGTTTCAACAAACCGGCGCGTTGCTGAAAGGCCATTTCATTCTTCGCAGTGGACGGCACAGCCGCCAATTCTTTCAGTGCGCCTTGGCTCTGCAAGAGGCGGCCATTCTTGAGCGGTTGGGTCACGCTTTGGCTTCTCGTGAGTTTGGCGCAGACACTGTGCTGGCGCCGGCAATGGGCGGGCTAGTCATCGGGCAGGAAATCGCCAGGCAACTCCGGCTGCGGTTCCTCTTTGCCGAGAAAGTCAACGGCGCGTTGCGTCTGCGGCGTGGGTTTCAGTTGGCTGAGGGCGAGCGAGTGCTTATTGCGGAAGATGTCGTTACCCAAGGCGGTCGTGTGCAAGAAACCATTGCTATTGTGGAATCTGCCGGGGCAATTGTTGTGGGCATTGTGGTTTTGGTGGATCGTTCCAATGGAGTGCTGCCGTTCAAATATCCTTTGAAAAGCCTGGTTCGGCTCAACATCGAGACCTTCGCGCCAAATAATCTGCCGCCGGACTTGCAAGCAATCCCGCCAATCAAACTAGGAAGCTGACGGGCTCAATCTCGAATCACTGGGAACTTCGCGGCCACCCAGCCTTTGTAGCCGTCCTTCAAGTGATAAACGGCGGCGAACTTTTTGCGCTTCAACACTTTCAGCGCCTTCCCCGACCGGCCGCCCGAAGCGCAATGCACGAGATAGGTCTTCGTTTTGCTCAACGCATCGAGTTTTGCTTCAAAATCATCGGCGAAGTAATCCAAGTTTTTCGCCCCCCGCAGATGTCCCGCTTTGAATTCTTTCGGCGTGCGGATGTCGAGAATAACCACATTGGGATATGTCTTGAGCAGAGCAGCGGCTTGTGGAGAACGGATGTCATAAAAACCTCTCGGCGCCACCGGCAAAATGGTTGCCGCGCCTGACTCTTCCTCCGCTTCGCCGTGAACATTCGGCAAGACATGAAGCGCGAAGACAACACCCAAAAAACCTGCCCAGCAACGATTCCAGTTCCAATGCAACATCCCCACAAAAAAACGGAAAGCCGCCGCAAAATCAAGAGGATTCCTAAAATGGCGCAACGTGGCGCCACCTCAGCGCCACTTTTACTTCGCCGGTTTCAGGCGGAAGAACTCTGCGCCTTTCCGCTTAGGCGGAATCGACAACACCCCCTCCCGCGAAAAACGAGACGGCGCCACGGCTTCCCACTCACCATTCAAATCAGTCGTGCTTTGCAATATCCCTTCTCGCCAATGAATCTGCACCCCGCCCCCCGCAATCGGCACAATCTCTAAATGGTTGTTGTTGTCGAGTGACAAGCGCCTGAAGTTCGTCGAGCTGGAATCCGGCAAGGTCAAGGTGCCCATCGTTGGCTCACAAAATGTCACCTCCGATTTCGGGAAACCTTGCAGGTTGAGACTCTCGATATCCATGCCTTTCGGCACACACAAACTCTCCAAAGGATTGCCGTTGAGAACCAGCGTTTTCAAGCTCGTCAGGCCAACGGGCAAGGCCAGGTTGGTCAGGGAATTGTTGTTGAGAGTCAGTGTTCTCAAGTTGGTCAAGCCTGTGGGTAAAGTCAGGGAAGCCAGACGATTGCCGCCGATATTCAACGTCCTCAAGTTGGTTAAGGTATTGGGCACGGAGAAGGCATTTAGGCGGTTGTAGCTGAGATACAGCGTCTCCAAGCTGGTCAAGTCGTTTGGCAAAGTCAGGGATGTGAGTTGATTGTTGGCAAGATATAATGACCTCAAGCTGGTCAAGCCGGCGGGCAAGCTTAGATCGGTCAACTGATTTCTGGAGAGGGGCAGAGACTCTGTGTCGGCGTCGACCTCCCGTCTAAAAGCGCTGCCGTCGCTTGTCGTTCCGGTGATGAGGAGAGTTTCCTCAGTTGGCAGTTCTGGTTCTATCGGCTCTGTGGGTTCTGTGGGCGGCAGTGCAATCGTCTCTCCGGTCGCGGGATCGTAGAAGGTCACTTCTGATTTTGGGAAACCTTGAAGAGGGAGAAATTCAAGGTTCATGCCCAGAGGCACACGCACACTCTCCAAAGGATTACCGCGGAGATCCAGCGTCTCCAAATTCTCCAAGCCGGCGGGTAAGGTCATATTAGTTAGTTGATTGCTGCGGAGATCCAGCCTCTCTAAGTTCTCCAGGCTGGTGGGTAAAATCAGGGAGGTCAGTTGATTGCCATCGAGCCGCAGCGTCTCCAAATTCTCCAAGCCGGCGGGCAAGGTCATATTAGTCAGGCGATTATTGTAGAGATCCAAACTCGTCAAGTTGGTCAAGGTATGGGGCAGGGTGAAGGTGGTTAGGCGATTGTTCCAGAGACTCAGATTCGTCAAGTTAGTCAAGCTGTCAGGCAAGGTGAAGGCGGTCAGCTGATTGCCGAAGAGCTCCAGACTCGTCAAGTTGGTCAAGGTATGGGGCAGGGCGAAGGCGGTCAGCTGATTGTTCCAGAGACTCAGATTCGTCAAGTTGGTCAAGCTGTCAGGCAAGGTGAAGGCGGTCAGCTGATTGCCGAAGAGCTCCAGACTCGTCAAGTTGGTCAAGGTATGGGGCAGGGCAAAGGCGGTCAGCTGATTGTTGCCGAGATGTAGCTCCTGCAAGTTGGTTAAGGTATTGGGTAGGGTGAAGGTAGTCAGGCGATTGTTCCAGAGACCCAGAGACTGCAAGCTGATCAAGCTGTTAGGCAAGGTGAAGGCAGTCAGGCGGTTGTGGTAGAGACCCAACCGCTGCAAATTCTCCAAGCCTTCGGGCAAGACTACAGAAGTCAGGTCATTGCCGGAGAGACCCAAAGACGTCACCTTTGCAGTAACCTCCCGTCTAAAAGCGCTGCCGTCGCTTGTCGTTCCGGTGATGAGGAGAGTTTCCTCAATTGGCGGTTCTGGTTCTGTTGGTTCCGTGGGCTCTGTGGGTTCTGTTGGCTCCGTGGGTTCTGTGGGTGGCGGTGCAATCGTCTCTCCGGTCGCGGGATCGTAGAAGGTCACTTCTGATTTTGGGAAACCAACGAGAAGGATATTTTCAATGTCCAATCCTTGAGGCGCCCGCACACTCTCCAAAGGATTGTCGTTGAGAACCAGCACTCGCAAGTTCATTAAACCCTCGGGCAAGGTCAGATTGGTTAACTGATTGTCGAAGAGATACAGCCGTTGCAAATTTTCCAAGCCCTCCGGCAAGGCCAAGTTAGTCAGTTGATTGCCAAAGAGATACAGATGCTGCAAGTTCGTCAAACCATCGGGCAAAGTTATGAAAGAGAGTTGATTGTCGAAGAGGTGCAGCCGCTGCAAGTTCTCCAGGCCAGCGGGCACAGTGAGGGAAGTCAGTAGATTGTCGGAGAGAGACAAAAACTCCGTGTCGGCATCGACCTCCAAACGAAAATCGCTACCAGCGCTTGTCGTTCCGGTGAGGGTAATGAATGTCCCAGTCGTGGGCGGTTCTCCGGTTGGCGGCGGCGCAATCGTCTCTCCGGTCGCCGGGTCGTAAAAGGTCACTTCTGATTTGGAGAAACCTCCAAGCACAAGATTTTCAATATCCATGTCTAGCGGTATATGCAAACTCTCCAAAGGATTGTCGTAGAGAAACAAAGTCTGCAGGTTCTTTAAGTCGGCGGGTAAGGTCAAGGAAGTGAAGCGATTTTTGGAGAGGTAGAGAGACTTCAAGTTCTCCAAGCCGCTAGGCAAGGTCAAGGAGGTCAGTTGATTGTTGTCGAGAGAGAGAGATTCTGCATCGGCAGGAACCCGCCGGCTGAAAGGCTTGCCGCCACTGATGGCACCGGTGACCGTCAGAGTTTGGCCGGTTGGCGGCGGCGCAATCGTCTCTCCAGTCGCGGGATCGTAGAAGGTCACTTCTGATTTTGGGAAACCAACGAGAAGGATATTTTCAATGTCCAATCCTTGAGGCACCCGCACACTCTCCAAAGGATTGCCGTTGAGAACCAGCACTCGCAAGTTCATTAAACCCTCGGGCAAAGTCAGATTGGTCAACTGATTGTCGAAGAGATACAGCCGCTGCAAATCTTCCAGGCCCTCCGGCAAGGCCAAGTTAGTCAGTTGATTGCCAAAGAGATACAGGTCCTGCAAGTTCGTCAAACCATCGGGCAAAATTATGAAAGAGAGTTGATTGTCGAAGAGGTGCAGCCGCTGCAAGTTCTCCAGGCCAGCGGGCACGGTGAGGGAAGAGAGTTGAGTGTCGGAGAGAGACAAAAACTCCGTGTCGGCATCGATCTCCAAACGAAAATCGCTGCCAGCGCTTGTCGTTCCGGTGAGGGTAATGAATGTCCCAGTCGTGGGCGGTTCTCCGGTTGGCGGCGGCGCAATCGTATCTCCGGTCGCCGGGTCGTAGAAGGTCACTCCTGATTTTGGGAAACCAACGAGAAGGATATTTTCAATGTCCAATCCTTGAGGCACCCGCACACTCTCCAAAGGATTGTCGTTGAGAACCAGCACTCGCAAGTTCATTAAACCCTCGGGCAAGGTCAGATTGGTCAGTTGGTTGTTGTTGAGAAACAGCACCCGTAAGTTCGCCAAGCCCTCTGGCAAAGTCAGAGAGGTCAAGCCATTGTCGGCGAGATACAACTCCCGCAGGTTCGCCGAATTCTCCGGCAAGGCCAAGTTGGTCAGAGCATTGTTGTTGAGAACCAGCTCCTGCAAGCTCGTTAAGTCCTCCGGCAAGGCCAGACTCGTCAGGCGATTGTCGGCGAGATTTAGAGAGGCGGCGTTGGTGGCGACTTCTCGGCGGAAATCGCTGCCGTCACTGCGGGTTCCCGTGAGGGCAGGAGGTTTCTCGGTCGCGGGATCGTAGAAGGTCACTTCTGATTTTGGGAAACCTCCAAGCACAAGATTTTCAATATCCATGCCCAGAGGCATACGCAAACTCTCCAAAGGATTGAGGTAAAGCTCCAGCCTCCCCAAGTTGGTCAAGGTATCGGGCAGTGTCAAGGTGGTCAGGCGGTTGTGGTCGAGATCCAGCCTCTTCAAGTTGGGCAAGCCATCGGGCAAGGTCAAGGTGGTCAGGCGGTTGTTTTCGAGACGCAGCTCCTGCAAGTTGGGCAAGCTGTCGGGCAGGGTCAAGGCGGTCAGTTGGTTGTTGTTGAGCTCCAGCCTCCCCAAGTTGGTCAAACCATCGGGCAGTGTCAAGGTGGTCAGGCGGTTGTGGTCGAGATCCAGCCTCTGCAAGTTGGGCAAGCCATCGGGCAAGGTCAAGGTGGTCAGGCGGTTGTTTTCGAGACGCAGCTCCTGCAAGTTGGGCAAGCTGTCGGGCAGGGTCAAGGTGGTCAGGCGGTTGTTGTGGAGCTCCAGCCTCTGCAAGTTGGGCAAGTCATCGGGCAGGGTCAAGGTGGTTAGGCGGTTGTTGTAGAGATACAGCTCCTGCAAGTTGGGCAAGCTGTCGGGCAGGGTCAAGGTGGTTAGGCGGTTGTTGTAGAGATACAGCTCCTGCAAGTTGGTTAAGGTATTGGGCAGGGTAAAGGTGGTTAGTGGGTTGTGTTCGAGATACAGCTCCTGCAAGTTGGGCAAGCTGTCGGGCAGGGTCAAGGCGGTTAGTTGATTGTGTCGGAGTTCCAGCCTCTTCAAGCTGATCAAGTCATCGGGCAATGTCAGGTTGGTCAGTTGGTTGTCGTCGAGATACAGCCTCGTCAAGCTGGTCAAACCGTCGGGCAGGGTTACGGAAGCCAGGCCAAGCCCTCTGAGATACAGATATGCCGTGTTGGCATTGACTTGCCGGCTGAAGGCGCTGCCGTCGGTTTTGGTTCCGGTGATGGTGAGGGTTTGGGCAGCGGCTGGGAGGGTGAGGGCCACGGCAAGGGCCAGAGCCAAGCCGATTCGATGCGGCGATGTTGGCCTGTTTTTGGTGGGTTGCGGTTTGGCGGTTTTGTTGGCGGCGGTTGCCGCCAGTTTCGAGAGGATAGAGAATGGTTTCATAGCTGCAGTGTCTTTCAGTTTCATTATGGCGGTTTTCTGTTGCGGGTTTGTCTTAGCGGTTTGGTGGTGTTTTGTCCACAGTTTTTTGCAGAAATGTGCAAGAGTCCTCGCGTAGCTCCAAGTTAATCGACGCCACCTTCCGCATCAACGGCTGCCTCAATTCTGGGTCCAACCCAACTCCAAATCGCTTTTTCATCGCAAAAACGCAAAAATATCAACGCAAAAACCTTTGTCAACCCAAAATATCAGAAGTTTTTCAACCAAACAAAGCCGATTTTGTCTCATTTTGTTACGTTTCGCCCAAAAGCGTAACAGGAAACGTAACAAAACTTCGCATGCCAATCCGTAGGCCAATCGAACAGCCAACAGCCCATATATATATATATATTTATTGTACTTTAAGTACTTTTAAAAAAATAAAAATCAGACTCATCCTCTCTGGCCTTTTCTTCTTCCCTTCCTTTCACGTTAAGAGACATAGGAACCCAAAATAAAGCGTAACAAGCGTAACAAGCGTAACAAGCTTTTGTAAGTCCTTTGTTATAAACAACTTACAGCGTGTTACGCTTTATTTTGGGTTTTGAGGCCAAACGTAACACGAACCATAAGTCCTTTATTATCAACAACTTACGCTGTTACGTTTCCTCCTTTCGCACAATATTTTGCATCAAATCTCCACTTTTTTCATCAAACCTAAACTTTTTTAACAAACTCCACTTTCCCTCCAAAAAGCTCCTTACCTCCCTTGCGTTTGCCCCGCGCCGCTTGATTTGCCCACCCAATCACCCATGCTCAACCCATTCGCTGCCGCTTCGCCCCCGCTGCCCGCTCTCCCCTTGCGAGTGTGGCGCCAGCCACCGCCGCCTTCAAAGACGCCCTCGGCGTCCGGCCACGCCGGGCGCTCCCTCAACACACCCCCTCGAGCGGCTGCACCACCTGCAAGGCAATTTCAAGCCCGTCAAGGAAGGGCAGTGCTTCCAAGCCACAATGCCTCTAAAACGCACAGAATACCGCCTACAACGCATCCTAACCCTTCCTCCGCATTTCCCCCTACCTACGCGCCCGGAGCGCCCACAACGCCCTCTACGGCTCTTTACGCGCCATCCGCCCAACCTCCGCCAAAACCGCAATCTCACCCAACAACCTCTCCGAGGCCATACTCCCAAGCCACAATCCCTCTAAAACGCCCAACGAATGCCGCCTACAACGCATCCTAGCCCCTTCTCCGCATTCCCCTACCTACGCGCCCGGAGCGCCCACAACGCCCTCTACGGCTCTTTACGCGCCATCCGCTCAACCTCCGCCAAAACCGCAATCTCACCCAGCATCCACTTAATCGACTCAACCTCAACTCCAAAACCCCTCCATTCCAACCCGCAAACCCGGCGTGTCCTGTCCTGTCTAACAAAACGCTCATCGCATCCCTCCGTTCCCAGCGCATCCTTGCGCCGCTCCACCGTGAGTTCAGCTTTTCCCCCAACCAACACCCTTCAACTCACGCTCACAGCTGCCAAACTCGTTGCTCGGAACGATTAGCACGACCGAAATCGGCAATCACAACCGCAACCCTCGCAGCACACCTTTCCCACTGCGCTTGCCGATTTTCCCCGTTCACCTCCCCGCTTCCAGCAGCGGTTGGGTTAAAAAACATTTTTTGAGACCGTCAGTAGGCTGCTTTAAGGGGAAAATTCACCGGCAGTGCAAGCGCTGCTTGCCTCACCGCTATCCAATGCTGCCAATGAACCTCGACTCAGCGCGGCTAACTGGTGGTTTTCCTTCCCAACAAGGCAGTTTTTGTGAGCCGATTGGAGGCGCCTACGGTTCCGTTTGTCGCCAGGCATCAGCATCAAAACCGATGCCGCAACAGGCGGGATGGGCGTCGTTCACCTCAAACCACAATCCCTCTAAAACGCGCAGAATACCCCATACAACGCATCCTAACCCCTCCTCTAACCTTTGCTCATATGCGCTCAATGCGCCCACAACCCCCTCCACGGCTCTCTAACGCGCCATCTACGCACACCCCACGCACCGATGGTGCATAACCCAACCCGCAACCGACAATCCCGGAAGCCAAAAAACGTTATGATTTACAGTACGTTATGCGACTCCCAAACATGCCACCTTCTTTCTTTCCAACTTCACTGAACCGTGCTCTAGGACACGCTCAGTCTTCTCGACGGCCAGCCAAGTGTGCACACAGGCTCGATTGCTCCAAAGAGAGGCGCGCCGATTTCACGAAGAGAACATTAGGGTAATGCTGGTCTGATGGGGCCCCCGCCTTCGTCCCAATCACCACCAACACGCACTCTCCTTTTCCGTTACTCGCCTTAATGAGCGCCTCGGCCGCTTGTCCCTGGGTTTCAAAGTGCCGCTGCACTCGGAGCAAGACAGGCCGTCCGTCTACTTCGTGCTTTAGCACGCCGTCAATGCCCTTATTCCGCTGCACTGGAGAGTACTCTACACCAGCGAGGTGCGCAGCAGCCTCTCGATCATGGGTCTTGTAAGCGTCAACACCTTTTTCTAAGAGACATGAAGTACTTTCTATCGGCTCTCGAAGTCGATCACGTGTCAATTGCACTGCCTCAGAGGAAACATCTATTCCAATCGCGCGTCGACCAAGTATCTGGGCTGCCACAAGCGTAGTTCCACTGCCGCAGAACGGATCCAAAATTATATCTTGAGGAGCGGTGGTTAACTCAATGATTCTTTTAAGAAGAATAATCGGCTTCTGCGTGGGATACCCTACTCGTTCTCTTGCTTTAGGATTCAAAAACGGAATGTCCCATACGTCTCCCAGAGGAACACCTTTCTTGGCACCGCTACCTATAACTTCACCATCTTTCCCTCTTGCGTATACGACTTTGTCGCGACTGTCTCTTATTCTCTTCTGCATAAGCTGATCGACGTTGGTGGATGGAGAGTAATCGAGGTATTTTGGAAAAAACTTGAAGTCGTCTCCTTTGGAGAAAAAGAAAATTGTATGATGGCTGTTTAGGAGACCGCGCTTTGAGTTGGACCATCTTCTGAATGACCAAATGATCTCAGATTGCAAATTTTCCTCGCCAAAGACATCTTCTAGTATAAATCTAGCGATATGCGAAGCCGCCTTATCGCAGTGAAAAAAAATTGATCCTGTCGACTTCAATGTGTCGTGAACTTTCTTCAAGCGTTGGGCCAGGAAATCGGCATAGTGACGATTTCCTTTCCAAATATCGAGGAACTGGAATTCCCTTTTTCCATCCCGAGTTTGAAGACGTTGGACTGATTGAGTGAAGAACGGAGGGTCTACGTAAACCAAGTCAATACTTTCCCGATCCACGGAATCGAGGACATCGAGACAGTCACCCACATAAACGTTCTGATTCATGCTAGTGTTCGCTCGTTTGCTATAGCCTGAAGAATAGCGAGAAGATTGACGTTCGTATAGTTTACAATATACTGCCAAGCCGAGTCACCGTAGTGGTACTCTCCGTCCACGCCGGCGTAAAGTGTTTCGAGAGTTTTCTGAATCCTCTGTGCTTGCGCTCGGTTCGGATAGTAGAACATAACGCGAATAGGTTTGAATCCAGCACTTTTGATGTTTTGCATACGAGTATGTTCTTTGGTTATGTGATCGCCATCGGTTGTGGCATCACGCCACTTGATTTCAATAGCGTCACGCTCATCAACAAGGCAATCAATTTCAAAGGTTTTGGGACGTTGACCGAGAGTGTTTGCTATTCGAACGGAGCCAGAATTTGGGAATGCTGCAAGGAAACAAAGTTTGGCTGCCTCTTCAAGAAAGGAGCCAGCGTACTTGTAAAGGAACCGTCCCTTGTTTTGGTATACGTCTATCAATTTACCTTCGTCAGTCGTGATGCCAAGGACTCGGTATATCAGATAATGGCTATTGTCGTCATTTTCCATTTCCGCTACACGTGCATCCACGCGAACTTTCAGGTTTGCAGCATACCTGTCGGCTAATTCGCGTATATCGGTTTCGATAGTCATAACAGCTAACACATTTCCTGTCCGTTTCCCAACAAAATTAAGACCTTCCCACCCGATTGAGTTTTTGCTTCAGTTCCGCCGCAACGCGCTCAGCGGCCTGACTCAATGTCGCATCGTCCAGATGGACATAGCGGTTCGTCGTAGTGGCCCGCCGGTGTCCAAGCAGGCGTCCGGCGACATGCAGGCTCTCGCCGTTCATGACCGCGTGCGAGGCGTGTGCATGACGTAGGTCATGCAGCCGCGCGTCCGCCACTATCCTGGCCGCGTCGCGCGTCGTCCTCCAGAAATAGTAGAGTTCGTTGCTGGTCAACGGTCCGTCTCGGTTGGTTGCCGGAAACACCCACTCCCCGGATGCCGTTCTGGCGACGCCGTTCAGCAGCTCCTGCGCCACCTCGCCGAGCAGAACGTGCCTCGGTCCCGTCTTCGCGTCAATCAGCGCGAGCCGGTCCGGCTTGACCTCGCACCAGCGCAAGCGGCGTATTTCGCCCGGCCTGCACCCCGTCAGCAGAAGCAGACGCACCGCCGCGACGCAGACCGGATTCTCGTCCTCGCGCTGGCGCAGGACCGTGCCGAGCCTCGCCAGATCGTCCGCGCCGAGCAGCCGCCCACGCGGAGGCCTCCGATAGCGGACGATGCCCTTGCACGGGTTCCCGGCAGCTTCGGGCCGATGGCCCCACACGATGGCGCAGTCGAACATGTTGCGCAGTATGTCATGACAGCGGTTCGCGCCGCCCGGCTTTCTGCGTCCGTATTCGTGGAAGAAGCGAGCAATATCAGAGCGCGTGACCGAGCCGACGCGAAGGTGACCGAGCGCGGGCAGGATGACGCCGTTGAGATAATTCCGCGTCGCCTTCACCGTGGACGGCTTCCATGACGGTGATCGCCGCTCGACGTATTCGGCGGCGAACTTCGTCAGCGTCGGGCCGGAAGCGGGGAGGGGCACGGGACTCCCGCCGCCCTTCTCGCGCGCGAGGAAGGCGAGCGCGGCGGCCCGCGCCTGGTCGGCCTTCACCGCGTCCGGCTTGCCGAGCGTGACCCGGCGCGGCTTGCCGTCGCGCCGGAACCGGAACACCCAGGACCGCGCGCCGTTGGGCTGAACCCGCAGCATGAAACCTTGCAGGGCGGTATCGTGGATGGCGTATTCGCGTTCACGCGACTGGGCCGTGAGGGCGAGTGCATCAGTCAGGCGGGCGCGCTCGGTCATCGGCCCGCCTCCCCGCCGTCGAGCATGTCGGCAAGGCCGCGCGAGACCCGATTGGCCGCGTCGAATACGGAACCCTCGGCGAGGTGCGCATAGCCGAAGGTGGTCTTGGATGTCGGCATGGCCGAGTAGTCCGGCGACGACGCGCAGGCCCTCGCCGCCGTTGACCGCAACCGCCGCGAGCGAATGCCGAAGATCGTGAATGCGCAGCGTCGGCAGTCCCGCCGCCGCTCGGATCGCGTTCCATTCACTGTCCACCGTCGCAGGCCCGCCACAGGGCGATGCGAACACCCACGGGCAGTTGGTGCGCCGTTGCCGCGCCGCGAGCACGGCGCGGGCTGGAGTCGCCAGCCAGATCGTGCGCGGCCCGGTCTTGGAATCGGGCAGGACCGCGCGGTCGCCGTGAACGTACTCCCACTTGAGCCGCAGCGCCTCGGATTTGCGCGCGCCCGTGTAGAGCAGGAAGCGCACCACGGCGACGGCGACTGGATAATCCGCTTCCGCGCCGTCGAGCGCCCGACCGAGCGCGGCGAACTCGTCGTCCGTCAGGTAGTGCGCCTCGAAGCCGGTCTTGCGCCGCCGCAGTCCTTTGCACGGGTTGGAGTCCTCGCGCCGCACGCCGAGCGCCTCCGCATGCTTCATCATCGACGACAGCACCGCCAGCGCCCGGTTCGCCGATCCCGCGCGCGTGACCGAGAGATCGTCGAACCAGTTGCGCACGTCCTTCGCGGTAACCGCATCGACTCTCATCTTGCCGAAGGCGGGCAGGATGAACCGCTTCATGTTGTCGGCGTGCGACGTCCTGGTGGATGGCTTCCACCGCTCGGCGCAGTC
Organism: uncultured Pedosphaera sp.; assembly: GCA_965214825.1. Taxonomy (GTDB): domain Bacteria; phylum Verrucomicrobiota; class Verrucomicrobiia; order Limisphaerales; family AAA164-E04; genus UBA2970. The sequence continues at coordinate 2,171,568 of OZ243981.1, read as the reverse complement.
GGCGAGGAACGCTGGCGCGAACGTCTGCATCGTTGGCACCGATGCCGGTGCGCTGTCGCCACCTTCAGCCTCCGCGATCAGAACACGTGCCGCTTGCCGCGCGTCCTCGACCGACATCGTGTCCGCCCCCGAGAGCGTGCGCTTGACGACCGCGCTGCCGACCCGCTTGTGCACGAACCAGGTCTTGCGACCGCTCGGCAGCGCCCGCAGTCCGAGTCCCGATACGATGCCATCCCAAAGCACCGCCTCGCGCCCTGGCGGCGCCGTGAAGGCGCGTGCCCGTGCATCGGTGATCGCAGTCCGCTTTCCCATTGCTCGATCCCTTCCGTTCTTGCTTGCGTCGTAGACCGGGAACAACCTGAACGCGGCACCTGTTTCGGTAACGCTCAGGACACGCCCGGTAACGGCGTAACGGATTGAGGTTCGGAAGGGATTTAGGGTGCCCGTTGATGCGTCGCGACCGCCGAAAGCCGCGCTCACCCTAGGCTGGGGCCTGACCGCTTTGTCATCTCCCCCGTGTGACGGATTACGGCGGAGCCGCTTTCAATCACACACCCCATCCAACATCCATCCAATCCACCCCCATCCGCACTCAAACCAACTTTCACCAACCAAACCCATCTTCTCCAAAATGTTTCCGCAATAAGGAGTTACTGGCTTTTCGCCTTGTCCAGCATAAAGGTGGCGCAAAGGTGGGGCAGACATTTCTGTCTACCCGCAGGCTGAGAGCCTGCTCCCCTCCGCCCTACCCACTCCTCGAGTGCCCGCGCGTCACCCTGTTAAGCCCGTAAATATTTATCGCAAAAAAAAGCATTGCCAAACGGGTTGCGAGGCAATAGGCTTACGGAATTCAGCAGTTCGATTCCGCCAGTGGCATTTGGCCAACCGAAAAAGTGAAATAACAAATCAAGCACAAAAATGTGGACGATAATTTTTGAGAGCGCGGCAGAAAGCATCCCTGCGCCGCAATTTCTCGTCAGCCACGCCTGCCTTGCTGCCGCATTCATTTTGCTGACAAATTCGAAACAACACTCGCCATGATTACCATTCCCGGAACTGCCGCACGCCGTTTTTGCGACGGCATCTCGCGCCGCAACTTTTTGCGCATCGGCGCATTAGGCTTGGGCGGCCTCGCGCTTCCCGATTTGCTTCGGGCGGAACAGGAACAAAGAAGGGGCCGCTCGCAGAAGTCGATCATTATGATTTACTTGCCCGGCGGCCCGCCTCATCAGGATATGTTCGAGATCAAAACGGAGGCGCCGGCGGAGATTCGCGGCGAATTTCGGCCGATTCGAACGAATGTGCCGGGGATCGAGATTGGCGAGCTTTTGCCCAAGATGGCTTCCATCATGGACAAGTTGATCCCGATACGGTCGGTTGTCGGCGCGGTGGATGAGCACAGCAATCATCAATGCTTTACCGGCAGGCTTCGCCGCACGCCGCCGCCGCCTGGTGGTTGGCCGACTTTTGGCGCGGTCGTTTCCAAACTGCAAGGGACGGCTCAGCCGGGCGTGCCGCCGTTCGTCGGGTTGGAGCCGAAGATGAAGCACCGCCCTTACAACATCGCCTCGCCCGGCTTCCTCGGCATCGGGCACCGCTCCTTCCGGCCTGAAGGCGATTGCCGGGCGGATATGAGGCTCAACGGCATTACTTTGGACCGTCTGCGCAACCGGGAGAAACTTTTGGCCAGTTTGGATCGGTTTCGGCGCGATGTTGACAGCGGCGGGCTCATGGAGGGCTTGGACACTTTTAATCAACAGGCGTTGGGGATGCTGACCTCCAGCCGGCTGGTGGAAGCTCTGGATTTCCAAAGGGAAGACGCCCGCACGATTCAACTTTACGGCAAGGGCGATAAAGCCGTCCGCGGCGATGCCGCCCCCCGCATCCTCGAACAATTTCTGGTGGCGCGGCGATTGGTTGAGGCTGGCGTTCGCTGCGTTACGGTGGCCTTCGGTTTTTGGGATTATCACGGCAGTAATTTCAGCCGTTGCCGCGAAGACCTTCCCATGTTGGACCAAGGCGTCCATGCCCTGGTAACTGACCTTTACCAACGCGGCCTCGATAAAAGCGTCTCCGTTATCGTCTGGGGCGAGTTTGGGCGGACGCCCACAATCAACCCCAAAGCCGGCAGAGACCACTGGCCGCGAGTTTCTTGCGCCCTGCTTTCCGGCGGGGGTATGAAGACCGGGCAAACCATCGGCGCCACAGACCGGCTGGGCGGTGAAGCCGAAGAGCGCCCCGTCCACTTTCAAGAAATCTTCGCCACGCTCTACCACAACGTGGGCCTGGACGTGAACAAAGCCACCGTCAAAGACCTTGCCGGACGTCCTCATTACTTGACCGACGGCTACCAACCCCTGCTCGAACTGATTTAATTTTTCAACAGAGAAAGCCCATGAACTGCCTTCCGTTTTTCCCTTCCCGACTGCCCTTGGCCATTTTGGCCGCCGCCTGGATTGCCTCGTCCGGAGCCGCTTCAGAACCGCTGCCGCCCAGTCTGCTGCAGTTCCACGCCGGCGTCTCGGAAGACCGCGCCCCATCCACTCTCGACCTGACAGGTTCAAGCGACCGCCGGCAACTGCTGGTCTCCGGCGTTTTCCCCAACGGCACTGTTCAAGACCTCACCCGCCAAGTCAATTACACCACCGCGCCGGCCGGCATTGTGGAGGTGGACGCCGCCGGCTGGCTCCAGCCCCTCGCCAATGGCGTCACACTCCTGACAGCCGAACATTTGAGCGGATTGCAGGCCCAACTGCGGCTCCAAGTCACCGGCATCGAAAAAGAACAACCCATTAACTTCGCCAACCAAATCGTCCCCATCTTCACCAAAATCGGCTGCAACGGCGGCGGCTGCCATGGCAAATCCAGCGGCCAAAATGGATTCCGTCTTTCCCTGCTCGGCTTCGAACCCGCCGAAGACTACGAATATCTCGTCCTCGAATCACGAGGCAGGCGGCTCTTCCCCGCCGCGCCGGACTACAGCCTCCTCTTGCGCAAAGCGACCGCCGAACTCCCCCACGGCGGCGGCCAGCGCCTGGAAAAAGGCTCCACCGATTACGACCTGATCCGGCGCTGGATCCAACAAGGCATGCCTTACGGCAACCCCGACGACCCAGTAGTGCAATCCATCGAAGTCTTCCCCAAACAACGGCTCATGGAAATGGGCGACAACCAACAACTGGCCGTCCTCGCCAACTACTCCAACGGTAGCCGTAAAGACGTCACCCGCAGCGCCCTCTTTGAACCCAACGTCAAAGAAATGGCCGACGTCACCGAAGAAGGCCTCGTCCAACTCCACCAACAACCCGGCGAAGTCGCCGTGATGATTCGCTACCAAGCCAAAGTTGCCGTCTTTCGCGCCACCGTGCCACTCGGCGCTCCCGTCAACGAAATGCCGCCACCGAACAACTTCATCGACCAACACATCTTCAGCAAACTCAAATCCGTCGGCCTGCCCCCCTCCGAGATAACCAGCGACACCGCCTTCCTCCGCCGGACGGCTCTGGACATTGCGGGGCGCTTGCCCACAAGCCGCGAAACCAAAAACTTCCTTCGCAGCAACGAGCCGAACAAACGCGCCCAATGGATCGATACTCTCCTCGAAGACCCCGGCTACAGCGCCCTCTTCGCCAATAAATGGAGCGCCCTCCTCCGCAACAAACGAACGCGCAACACCGACAAACGCAGCACCTACGCCTTCCACGGCTGGATCCGCCAAAGCATCCAAAACAACCTGCCCTACGATGATTTCGTCGGCTCCATCCTCGCTGCCTCCGGTGACATCGCAAACAACCCACCCGTCGCCTGGTATCGCCAAGTCCGCCAACTCAACGCACAAGTCGAAGACACCGCCCAACTCTTCCTCGGCGTCCGCCTCCAATGCGCCCAATGCCACCACCATCCCTTCGAGAAATGGAGCCAACACGACTACTACAGCCTTGCCGCCTTCTTCTCACGCGTGGGACGAGCAGCCGGAACCACCCCCGGCGAAGAACTCATCTTCCACAAACCGGGCGAAGCCAAAACAAAAAACATCAAAACCGGCAAACACGTCTCACCAGCCGGCCTCGGCATGGAACCGGCCAACCTGCCACCCCGCTCAGACCCGCGGCTCGAACTCGTCCGCTGGATGACCGCCGAAAACAACCCCTTCTTCGCCAAATCCCTCGTCAACCGCTACTGGAAACACTTCTTCGGACGCGGCCTTGTCGACCCCGAAGACGACATGCGAGAAACCAACCCCCCCACACATCCCGAACTGCTGGACGCCCTCGCCCGGCGCTTCCTCGACTCCGGCTACGACCTCAAAGCCCTCATTCGCACCATCTGCCAATCCCACGCCTACCAACTCAGTGCCATTCCCAACCAACACAACCGCATCGACAAACAACACTTCTCCCGCTACTACCCCAAACGCCTCACCGCCGAAATCCTCCATGACGCCGTCCACCAAATGCTCGGCGCCGAAGCCGCCTTCGACAGCCTGCCCCCCGGCACCAAAGCCATCGAACTGCCCGACAACAGCTTCAACAACAGCCACTACTTCCTCGCCGTCTTCGGCCGTCCCGACGCCTCTAGCTCCTGCGAATGCGAACGCTCCCAAGACGCCAGCCTCGCCCAAAGCCTGCACCTTCTCAACTCCAAAAACCTGCAGGAAAAACTGGCCGCCGACACTGGCAGAGCCGCCCAACTCGCCCAAGACACCAGCCGTTCCCACGAAGAAAAAATCAGCCAACTCTACCTCATGGCCTTCAGCCGCTACCCGACAACCGACGAACTCAGTGCTGCCCTTCAATACCTCCGCCAAAAGCAACCCGTCTCCACCGGCGCCAGCCAAGATAAAACAAAAAAACCCGCCCGCATCGCCTACGAAGACATCATCTGGGCACTCATCAACACCAAAGAATTCCTCTTCAACCACTAATGCCCTCTTCGCCGGAACAACCAAAAGCAAAACGCCAAACTCGCCGGTTTTTGACCCCGCAGAAACTTCTTTTTCGTTTACGCCCCCGCCAGCTTGGAAGTAGAGCCGCCTACGGATGAAACATATCGTCAACAGCAATTGTGGGAGCGACATCTACATCGGCTGGCCATAACCACACGCACATTACTTGTCGGTTGCCTCTTCCTTTGGCGCCTCCTCGCAATCCAATACGACCAACCACCAGTGTCTTAGCGGCAAAAACTGTCCCGTTCTGAACAACCCGAATCTCCCCAACGGCGCGGTATGTGTTGGCATCAAAGATAAGATCATCCCCAGTGAAATTACTAATTAGTGAAGAAACTTATCAGGAAACCAAAACTTACGAAGAAGTTAATGGCAACCCGGATTCATCTGCCCCCACGAGCGCCACGCACTCCCCAACGTTTAGAAACTCTATCGCCCTCACCGTAACTGCCAACATGAAAGTATCCCCTGAAAATAAACCCCTCATTAACTCGAGGCCGCTCAACAAGGCGAAAGCCGCTACCCATCATGCTGTTCTTGAGTCAGAAATTGACGCGGCCCAACGCGGGCACACGGACCTATTGTCAACGGACAAAATCACCTTTACTCTCACAGCCGAACTTGGCCAGAAGAAAAAGTGGCAGTCATTGCTACATGGAAGAAAAGTTCTTGGAGACAAACAGGGGGAATTATCGAAGACCGGCGCCGAGTCAGCCGAATACAGATTCTGACGCGAAACGCTCGCTCCGGGGCGGACGGTTGAACGCACTCGCGGCAACCGCTCCGTCTCGCGGGCTTCCTCATCCAGCGCGGCAATCTGGCTTTGGAGCGCCCGCAATTGCTTTTGCAAGGCGCGTTCCCACTTTAAAAAAAAGGGGCTTGTCTTCCTGCGGTTGTTCGGCCTAGTCTGGAGTTTGGCTAAGGTTTTAACAGCAAAGTTCCATGAAACTCAAAACACTCGGATTTGTCTCTTTCGCGGGAATCATCGCACTTGCCGGCGCTGAAGAGAGTCCCTCAGACTCCGCCACCGAAACGATTCCGGCCGGGCATTCCGCCCACGGCGAAGCCTTTAACGAAGGCCCCCGCCAAGCGGCCTATTTTATGGGCACGACCGGCAACGTTCATTTTCCCATCACTGTTGCTTCGCGAGAAGTTCAGGAATTTTTTGATCAAGGCATCGGGCAATTGCACGGGTTTTGGTATTTTGAGGCCGAGCGTAGTTTCCGCCACATTGCGGCCTTGGAGCCGGCCTGCGCTATGGCCTACTGGGGCATGGCGATGGCGAACATCAACAATCGCCGCCGTGCCAAAGAATTCATCCGGGAAGCTGTCCGGCGGAAAGACGCTGTTTCCACGCGCGAGCAGCTCTGGATCGAGAGCCTCGAACATTTCTACCTTGGCGACGAAAAAGACTCCAAAAGGCGCAGCCGCCAACTCATCCGCGATTTGGAAGAAATCGTCCACCAATACCCGGACGACATCGAAGCCAAAGCCTTCCTGGTCGTCGCCATTTATCAGAACAGACGGTACCATCCCATCGCTTCCCACCAAGCCGTCAACTCCCTGATTCAACAAGTCCTGGACGCCAACCCCATGCACCCGGTTCATCACTACTCCATTCATCTTTGGGATTACGAGAAGCCGGAGCGTGCCTTGGCTTCGGCGGCTCTCTGCGGGCAGAGCGCTCCCGGCATTGCCCATATGTGGCATATGCCCGGCCATGTCTTCTCGCGGCTCCATCGTTATGCCGACACCGCTTGGCAACAAGAAGCCTCCGCCCGCGTGGACCACGCCCAGATGATGCGCAACCGCGTTTTGCCGGATCAGATTCACAACTTTGCCCACAACAACGAATGGCTCATCCGCAATCTCAACCACCTGGGCCGCGTCCGCGACGCCGTCGATCTCGCCAAAAACATGATCGAACTCCCCCGCCATCCCAAATACAACCTCCCTGTCAAACGCGGCAGCAGCGCCGCCTACGGACGCCTGCGCCTGATGGAAACCCTCGTCCGCTACGAACTCTGGGAAGAACTCCGCAACCTCGCCGGCACCGTCTATTTGGAACCCGCCGAAACCACCGCCGACCAAATCCAACGCCAAACTGCCCTCGCCCTCGCCGCCTATCACAGCCAGGACATCACCGGAATCCAAGCCGCCAGAAAACCACTAGAAGCGCTCCTCCAAAAGAATCAGCAGAAACGGTTTGCCGCCGCTGAACAAGCCGAAACAAAAGCCAAAGAAAAAAAGAAATCCACCCGTGAAATGGCCGAAGACATGGCCGAGGCAATGATGCGGCACAGCGGCTCCATCAACAACCTGCAAGCCGCCCTTGCCGAACTCGACACTCTCATTGCCCTTCTCGAAAACCGCCCCGAATCTGCCAAAAAACACCTGGCCAAAACAAAACGTATTCCGCCGGAACGTCTCGCCAAACTGCACCTCCACTTAGGGAACCCCGACAAAGCCGCCGACATCATTCGGCAAGCCCAAAAGTCCTCGCCCCGTCAAGTGCCAATCCTGGCCGCCGCCGTCGAAACCCTGCACGCTGCGGGTGAGAACGAAGACGCCGCGCTCGCGTTTCAAGAACTGCAAGAAATCTCGGAAATGATTGACCTCGACGCCCCCATTTTCCAACGCATCACAACCTTGGCGCCCAGCCTCGGCATCGAACAAAACTGGCAACGCCCCAGCCATCCCTCGACGGATGTCGGCAACCGCCCGAACCTCGCCAACCTTGGCCCCTTCCGTTGGAGTCCCTGGACGGCGCCCAGCTGGAATCTTCCAACCGCCCGAGGCGGCCGCTGCCAACTCGCCGACTACCAAGACAAGCCCTTGCTCCTCCTCTTCTACCTCGGTTACGGCTGCGCCCACTGCGTCGAACAACTCAACACCATCAAACCACGAATCCGCGACTTTGCCGAACAAGACATCGCCATCATCGCCATCAGCACCGAAACCCTGTCTGAACTCGAAGCCTCTCTTGACAAGAGCGAACTCCTCGGCGACATCCCCTTCCCCCTCCTCTCGGACGCCGCTTTGGATGTCTTCAAAGAATACCGCGCTTTCGACGACTTCGAGAACACGCCCCTGCACGGCGCCTTTCTCATCGACAGCAATGGCCGCGTTCCCTGGCAAGACATCAGCTACGAACCCTTCACCGACATTGACTTCCTCCTCAAAGAATCTCGGCGGCTCCTCGCCCAATCTACCCCTCTGAACTTGGCCGGCGCCGTTGAATAAAGCCGCTGCCCACGCTCAAAAGCGCGGCATCAAGCGCCATCCATTCCTGCCTTCAGAAACGCTCCTGCAACAAAACCAAAACGCCGAACAAAAGCACCAGCACGACGAGGAAAAGCGCCAGAAAACGGTTTCTGGCCACCCGGCGTTCATAGCGCAAAGGACGGATGCCCTGGATGCTGCCCGCCGCCAAATAATCGACGAATTTTGATTGCACCGCCGGCGTCCGCCGAAGGCCGTTCAGCAACCGGCGCCAAAGCTGCACAGCATCCAGCTTCTTGACGCCGTGCTCGTTGTAATGAGGCTGGGCGACATCCAGAGGTTCGGGAGCTTTGGCCGGTTCAGGCGCCACTGACTCGAAGACCGGCTCCAAGTCAGCCGAATACGAATTCTGGCGCGAAACGCTCGCTCCGGGGCGGACGGTTGAACGCACTCGCGGCAACCGCTCCGTCTCGCGGGCTTCCTCATCCAGCGCAGCAATCTGGCTTTGGAGCGCCCGCAATTGCTTCTGTAAGGCGCGTTCCCGCTTTTTAATCGGATCCCCTGGACGCGGAAAAAGTCTCATGCGGACATCGGCAATGAACAGTCTCTCCGGCAACCCATCAAGAAAAGAGACGCCAAACCAGGACAACAGCCGCCAGCAGGCCGAGGATGGCCGCCAGCGGCCAATTCAAGGCAAAACCCAGCCGGCACAATTGGACGAAGGACAGCTCGGATAACGCAGAGACATTGAAGGCCGGCTCCCGGGCCGCCGCGCTGGACAGCACAGGGCTTTCCTCGCCGTCCAAAAAAGACCATTTGAACCGCGCGGCGTTCCACTCCATCCGTGCATTTTCGATTGCTGTCAGCGCCCGCGTCAACTCCACTTCCACATTCTCCGCCGTCCAGGAATCCTCGGAAAAAGAGCTGATCTTTTCGAGCGCTTGCCGAAAGTCTTCAAGCGTCTGGTTCATTTGGACGGCGTCCCGCTGCGTTGCCACCACCGTCTCTTCCAGCAGGGAAATCCCCCGGATTAAATGCTGCCGCATCTCGGTAGTGCCATCGTGAAACTCCTTCCGCCGGCGCCGCACTTCCTCCAAGGCCACCCGCTGCTGTTCGAGTTCGTCCTGCTGACGTTTCAGCTCTGCCAGGCGCATTTGCGTGTCGCCCACCTTCGCTTCGAGATCCTCCCGTGTGGGCAACGGTGTCAAACGTTCCGGCGCTTTCCCGCCAGACTCCCCTGGGGAACCAGCCAAAGACGACTTCGACTGCTGGAACTCCCTGTCTATGAAATCCGTATCATCGAACTGAGAAGCCATGCCGGAAGCATAGCCGGGTTTGACCCGCTGTAAAGCCGCATTTACGCAATAAGGAGTTACTGGCTTTCCGCCTTGTCCAGCATAAAGGTGGGGCAGATATTCCTATCTGCCCGCAGGCTGAGAGCCTGCGCCACTCTTGTTAAGCCTATAAACCCTTATTGCGCGCATTTAACGCCGCGCTCGACAAGGACGGACGGCGACGGCCAGGCGCGGCCTATCGAGCCGATGCGGTCATGGTCGGGGAGAAAGGGATGTTGACCACAGCACCGGGTCGGAGACGCAACGGATGCATCTGGGGATTGGCCCTCTGAATGGCTGCCGTGCTCGTCCGATACTTTTTCCCCAGCGAATAAAAATTATCCCCCTCCCGCAGCACATATTTGATGAATCGAGGCTTCTCCCGCCGCGCCGGCGAGTCGGGAGTTTGTGTATTCATGGCGGGCTGAACCTTGCGGTTGCCGGCTGGCGGCGCGGGTAGTTCCGGGCTGGCCGCTGCCGTGTTTCTCCCGGAGTTTGCCGCGCCCGAATGAGCCATTGCCCGCGACAGCGACAATTTGAGCTTGGAAATCTGCCCCAGCAGTTGGGCCACCTGATTTGTCAACGCCTCCTTTTCCCGAATCAGCTTTGCGGTCTCTTCGGCCGGGCGCGGATCCCCCGGCAACAGCGCCACTTCGCTCGCAATTTTGACCTTGCATGCACGAATGAACTCCTTCACCTGTTCGGCCATATAATGATCTTCCCGAAGACTCAGCATCTTCTCGTAGTGGTAAATTGCCTGCGCCGGGTTTTTGAAATTGTTTGCGTGTAGGCTCCCCAACTGGAAATGAGCGGACGCCGAGGATGGGATCACTAGCAGAGACTTTTCAAACGCCTTCAGCGCTCCCTGAAAATCGCGGCTTTGGAGGCAATTCTTGCCCGCCAAATAGTGCGCCTCCTTCTCCTCCTCCACAGAAGAGTTCGTCCAAGACCCACATCCCCCCCCGAAGACGGCCAACCCCAGCATCAAAAAAAAAGCTGCAATTCGAGAATGCCAATTCATACCTTACCATAACCCAATCCAGCCGTTTGCGCAATGTGTCCTCCCCTCATTTTGCGGAAATTTTTTTGTCCCGCTCGGAATCCCTCCTCACCGCGCTCGCCAACGCGCAACTCAAACCGAAAAGAAACATATGCGCCCCGATGCTGAGTAAATGCTGGAAAGCCATATTGTATAAGGCCATGACAATGGCCCATCCGACGATTGAATCCCTGGCCAGGGAGCTTGGCGCGGTCCAATGCAACCGCATCAAGGAGAAGAGAAACAAAAGATACAGCGATAACGGGACAATGCCTGCTTCCCCAGCCAATAGCAGGTACAGATTGTGGACACCCAATGGTCTGCCGTGATGGTAGCCGACGGGGGTGCCATCCATGTAATAGAGCCTGCCTACACCGTTCCCGATGATGGGCGATTCCAGGAACATGTCGAGGCCCATTCTCCACAAGAGCGATCGCTTCCCTGTCAATTCGTAGTCGGCTGTCTCGCCTTGGCTAACCTCCACGACCTCACTTATCTCTTCCCGTTCCAAGGGAACCGACACAGTTACTGGCGGCTTGGCACGGGTAAAATCGTTGACGGCATTGGAAAAATTATTGCCCGCCAAGCGCAGAATCGACAAGTTGTCGAGCGCGTTTATCTCCGGCGGGATGGAGCCGCTCAGCCGGTTGTGGTGCAGGCTCAACGAGTGGAGTTGGTCCAACCTGCCCAACTCCGGCGGGATGGAGCCAGTCAGCCGGTTGTGGTGCAGACGCAACGAGACCAGCTTGTCCAACTGCCCCAACGCCGCAGGAATGCGCCCGTTGAGACCCTTATCCAGCAAATTCAGTTCCACAACACGTGGCAACTCGCCGGCCAGCTTGATGCCTTCCCATAACGCAATCGGTTCCCTCTCGTCCCAATTTAACACCGCATCGCCCGCCAGAACATCCCGCGCCGACAGCAAGGCTGCGGCATCACTCACCAAGCCGACGCTCTCCAGTTCGTTGCCCGCCAAGCGCAGAATCGACAGCTCCTCGCAGAACGCTTCCAACGCCAGCGAGACAGTGCCGGTCAATTGATTATGCCACAACCGCAACTCTTCGAGGTTCGACAGCTCACCCAACTCCGGCGGAATGGAGCCTGTCAACTCATTGAAGCCGAGAGCCAAAACCCGCAAGCGCGACAACCCGCCCAATTCCGGCGGAATAGGGCCGCTCAACTCATTGTCCTTGAGCCACAACTCTTCGAGATTCGACAGCTCACCCAACTCCGGCGGAATGGAGCCAGTCAGCCGGTTGTGGTGCAGACGCAACGAGACCAGCTTGTCCAACTGCCCCAACGCCGCAGGAATGCGCCCGTTGAGACCCTTATCCAGCAAATTCAGTTCCACAACACGTGGCAACTCGCCGGCCAGCTTGATGCCTTCCCATAACGCAATCGGTTCCCTCTCGTCCCAATTTAACACCGCATCGCCCGCCAGAACATCCCGCGCCGACAGCAAGGCTGCGGCATCACTCACCAAGCCGACGCTCTCCAGTTCGTTGCCCGCCAAGCGCAGAATCGACAGCTCCTCGCAGAACGCTTCCAACGCCAGCGAGACAGTGCCGGTCAATTGATTATGCCACAACCGCAACTCTTCGAGGTTCGACAGCTCACCCAACTCCGGCGGAATGGAGCCTGTCAACTCATTGAAGCCGAGAGCCAAAACCCGCAAGCGCGACAACCCGCCCAATTCCGGCGGAATAGGGCCGCTCAACTCATTGTCCTTGAGCCACAACTCTTCGAGATTCGACAGCTCACCCAACTCCGGCGGAATGGAGCCAGTCAGCCGGTTGTGGTGCAGACGCAACGAGACCAGCTTGTCCAACTGCCCCAACGCCGCAGGAATGCGCCCGTTGAGACCCTTATCCAGCAAATTCAGTTCCACAACACGTGGCAACTCGCCGGCCAGCTTGATGCCTTCCCATAACGCAATCGGTTCCCTCTCGTCCCAATTTAACACCGCATCGCCCGCCAGAACATCCCGCGCCGACAGCAAGGCTGCGGCATCACTCACCAAGCCGACGCTCTCCAGTTCGTTGCCCGCCAAGCGCAGAATCGACAAATTGTCGAGCGCGTTTATCTCCGGCGGGATGGAGCCGCCCAACTCATTGTCCTTGAGCCACAACTCTTCGAGGTTCGACAGCTCACCCAACTCCGGCGGAATGGAGCCGCTCAACTCATTGAAGCCGAGAGCCAAAACCCGCAAGCGCGACAACCCGCCCAATTCCGGCGGAATAGGGCCGCTCAACTCATTGTCCTTGAGCCACAACTCTTCGAGATTCGACAGCTCACCCAACTCCGGCGGAATGGAGCCGCTCAGCCGGTTGTGGTTCAGGCTCAACGAGTGGAGTTGGTCCATCCCGCCCAACTCCGGCGGAATGGAGCCCGTCAGCCGGTTGTGGTTCAGGCTCAGCCAGTGGAGTTGGTCCATCCCGCCCAACTCCGGCGGAATGGAGCCCGTCAGCCGGTTGTGGTTCAGGCTCAGCCAGTGGAGTTGGTCCATCCCGCCCAACTCCGGCGGAATGGAGCCGCTCAGCCGGTTGCGGTGCAGACGCAACGAGACCAGCTTGTCCAACTGCCCCAACGCCGCAGGAATGCGCCCGTTGAGACCCTTATCCAGCAAATTCAGTTCCACAACACGTGGCAACTCGCCGGCCAGCTTGATGCCTTCCCATAACGCAATCGGTTCCCTCTCGTCCCAATTTAACACCGCATCGCCCGCCAGAACATCCCGTGCCGACAGCAAGGCTGCGGCATCACTCACCAAGCCGACGCTCTCCAGTTCGTTGCCCGCCAAGCGCAGAATCGACAGTTCCTCGCAGAACGCTTCCAACGCCAGCGAGACAGTGCCGGTCAATTGATTATGCCACAACCGCAACTCTTCGAGGTTCGACAGCTCACCCAACTCCGGCGGAATGGAGCCAGTCAACTCATTGAAGCCGAGCGCCAAAACCCGCAAGCGCGACAACCCGCCCAATTCCGGCGGAATAGGGCCGCTCAACTCATTGTCCTTGAGCCACAACTCTTCGAGATTCGACACACCCAACTCCGCGGAATGGAGCCGCTCAGCCGGTTGTGGTTCAGGCTCAACCAGTGGAGTTGATCCATCCCGCCCAATTCCGGCGGAATGGAGCCAGTCAGCCGGTTGTGGTTCAGGCTCAGCCAGTGGAGTTGATCCATCCCGCCCAATTCCGGCGGAATAGGGCCGCTCAACTCATTGTCCTTGAGCCACAACTCTTCGAGATTCGACAGCTCACCCAACTCCGGCGGAATGGAGCCGCTCAGCCGGTTGTGGTTCAGGCTCAACCAGTGGAGTTGGTCCATCCCGCCCAACTCCGGCGGAATGGAGCCGCTCAGCCGGTTGTGGTTCAGGCTCAACCAGTGGAGTTGGTCCATCCCGCCCAACTCCGGCGGAATGGAGCCGCTCAGCCGGTTGTGGTTCAGGCTCAACCAGTGGAGTTGGTCCATCCCGCCCAACTCCGGCGGGATGGAGCCGCTCAGCCGGTTGCGGTGCAGACGCAACGAGACCAGCTTGTCCAACTGCCCCAACGCCGCCGGAATGCGCCCGTTGAGACTCTTATCCAGCAAATTCAGTTCCACAACACGTGGCAACTCGCCGGCCAGCTTGATGCCTTCCCATAACGCAATCGGTTCCCTCTCGTCCCAATTTAACACCGCATCGCCCGCCAGAACATCCCGCGCCGACAGCAAGGCTGCGGCATCACTCACCAAGCCGACGCTCTTCAGTTCGTTGCCCGCCAAGCGCAGAATCGACAGCTCCTCGCAGAACGCTTCCAACGCCAGCGAGACAGTGCCGGTCAATTGATTATGCCACAACCGCAACTCTTCGAGGTTCGACAGCTCACCCAATTCCGGCGGAATGGAGCCGCTCAACTCATTGAAGCCGAGAGCCAAAACCCGCAAGCGCGACAACCCGCCCAATTCCGGCGGAATAGGGCCGCTCAACTCATTGTCCTTGAGCCACAACTCTTCGAGATTCGACAGCTCACCCAACTCCGGCGGAATGGAGCCGCTCAGCCGGTTGTGGTTCAGGCTCAACGAGTGGAGTTGGTCCATCCCGCCCAATTCCAGCGGAATGGAGCCAGTCAGCCGGTTGTGGTTCAGGCTCAACCAGTGGAGTTGGTCCATCCCGCCCAATTCCGGCGGAATGGAGCCGCTCAGCCGGTTGTGGTTCAGGCTCAGCCAGTGGAGTTGGTCCATCCCGCCCAACTCCGGCGGGATGGAGCCAGTCAGCCGGTTGTGGTGCAGACGCAACGAGACCAGCTTGTCCAACTGCCCCAACGCCGGCGGAATGCGCCCGTTGAGACCCTTATCCAGCAAATTCAGTTCCACAACACGTGGCAACTCGCCGGCCAGCTTGATGCCTTCCCATAACGCAATCGGTTCCCTCTCGTCCCAATTTAACACCGCATCGCCCGCCAGAACATCCCGCGCCGACAGCAAGGCTGCGGCATCACTCACCAAGCCAACGCTCTCCAGTTCGTTGCCCGCCAAGCGCAGAATCGACAGCTCCTCGCAGAACGCTTCCAACGCCAGCGAGACAGTGCCGGTCAATTGATTATGCCACAACCGCAACTCTTCGAGGTTCGACAGCTCACCCAACTCCGGCGGAATGGAGCCAGTCAACTCATTGAAGCCGAGCGCCAAAACCCGCAAGCGCGACAACCCGCCCAATTCCGGCGGAATAGGGCCGCTCAACTCATTGTCCTTGAGCCACAACTCTTCGAGATTCGACAGCTCACCCAACTCCGGCGGGATGGAGCCAGTCAGCCGGTTGTGGTTCAGGCTCAACGAGTGGAGTTGATCCATCCCGCCCAATTCCGGCGGAATGGAGCCAGTCAGCCGGTTGTGGTTCAGGCTCAACGAGTGGAGTTGATCCATCCCGCCCAATTCCGGCGGAATGGAGCCAGTCAACTCATTGAAGCCGAGAGCCAAAACCCGCAAGCGCGACAACCCGCCCAATTCCGGCGGAATGGAGCCAGTCAGCCGGTTGTGGTTCAGGCTCAACGAGTGG
This sequence comes from uncultured Pedosphaera sp., assembly GCA_965214825.1. GTDB lineage: Bacteria > Verrucomicrobiota > Verrucomicrobiia > Limisphaerales > AAA164-E04 > UBA2970. The sequence goes on along the minus strand of OZ243981.1, from coordinate 2,155,987 downwards.
AGTTGATCCATCCCGCCCAACTCCGGCGGAATGGAGCCGCTCAGCCGGTTGTGGTTCAGGCTCAACGAGTGGAGTTGATCCATCCCGCCCAATTCCGGCGGAATGGAGCCAGTCAGCCGGTTGTGGTTCAGGCTCAACGAGTGGAGTTGATCCATCCCGCCCAATTCCGGCGGGATGGAGCCAGTCAGCTGGTTGTGGTGCAGGCTCAGCCAGTGGAGTTGGTCCATCCCGCCCAACTCCGGCGGGATGGAGCCAGTCAGCTGGTTGTGGTGCAGGCTCAACGAGTGGAGTTGATCCATCCCGCCCAATTCCGGCGAGATGGAGCCAGTCAACTCATTGAAGCCAAGCGCCAAAACCCGCAAGCGCGACAACTCGCCCAATTCCGGCGGAATAGGGCCGGTCAGCCGGTTACGGTCCAGACGCAGCGCGACCAACTCGTCCAACTGCCCCAACGCCGCAGGAATGCGCCCGTTGAGACCCTTATCCAGCAAATTCAGTCCCATAACACGTGGCATCTCGCCGGCCAGCTTGACGCCTTCCCATAACGCAATCGGTTCCCTCTCGTCCCAATTCAACACCGCATCGCCCGCCAGAACATCCCGCGCCGACAGCAAGGCTGCGGCATCACCCGCCAAGCCAGGATTGTCCGAAGCCCGAACGCTGCTGTAATCCATCAACACCCTTGCCGACCCCGCCAAAGTCAAAAAAACAACAAACCCCGCCACCCACAAAATCAGTAGCCAGCAGAAAAACAAACGGCTCTTGCCCAATCGGTTCGACACCAGAAAGAAAACCAACAGCACGCCGAGAACCACACAGGCCGTCCGGGACAACGACAACCACACCGCTCCATACCCCGCCACCAACCCCAAATAAGCGAGCTTGCGCGACCTCCCGTTGTGGCTGATAAACGCCCCCGCCAGTGCCACTGCCATACAACCGACGAAGCTCGCGTCGTTGGGGTCGGTAAAGGCGCCGGTGAGTCGATAGGGCAGTCTGTAAAATGGCAGTACGCCGAGATCGCGCAGAAACGGCGTGGCCAAAATGACGATGCAACTCGCCGTCAAAATCGCCAATACACCCTTCAACAACGCCTCGATCCCGATGCGCTCCACAACCGCTCGCCCCCCAAGCGCAGCAGCCAAAAGCACGATCAAATACAAACACAATCCCCGGAGACTCCTGTCCCAATACAACGGGAACTCATCGCCCGATAAAAACAAAACAGCCCCACCGATAACCAGATAAGACCCCACCGCCGCAACGCCCCATCCGCCGGACGCACCCAAAGCCTTCCACGATCTCTCACGAACCAAACCCAACAGGAGCAGAGAATAACCTAAAGCCGTCAAGAGAACAGCAGGGCTGAACATCGGCAACCCCCAAAGATGCAGACCATGCACGTTGACCAAAACCAGAACCGCCAGTGCCCAGAACGCCAAGACGATCCAATTCGACCGAGTATAAAAGAAAAGGTTGAAGCTGCCGTCTTTGTTTTTCATCTTTCCGATAACGAGTATGCCAACCAATTCAGAACCTGAAAATCGAAGCCGAAGTTTAAGTAACTTCCGCTTTCAAACCTCGCAAATCCGGCAGAGTTTCGAGGCGGTTTAATTTCCTTCTGCCGCTGAACACCGTGTCGAAATACGCTCTGTCTCCCCTCGGTGAAAGCCTCGGATGCAAATCACATCGGCACTCCCCGTCAAACCCAAACCCATGGTAGAATTCCCCCAGAACTTTGCCATGTTGCCGCCTATAATTTGCCAACAGCAAACTTTGCATTCTTGCCCGATCCGGATAGGTGTCGGTAATAAAACAATCGCCGTTGACGTGAGGATGCCCGTCTCCAACGGCATCAAGAACCTCATTGCCGCAACGCTGATAAACCGCCTTTTCAAGCGAGACTAAAAAGTAACCATCGACACCCTCCGGACTTCTTAAATACGCTATAATCGAATCGTTATCGATCCAGTCATAGTGGCTGACCATGCCGCTCTTTGCGATGACTCTCAACCCAGGCCGGCCGACACCTGCCTGTAAAAGACGATCAAACCGGCGTTTGCCCACATAATACCGGTGCACCAAAAGAAATTTGTCTCCATTCGGCGAGATCATCAAATGGTTAATTTCGTGATCAGCGGATTCGGCAATCGGATCACCGCCCGCCTTGAGCAGGTCGCTGATTGAATACATAAGTTTCTTTTTTCCCGTTCTCATACATCTGTGTGTAATGCCGTCTTCGTCGAGGTTTGGCAATTGATTGCCGCTCGCTATACCCCGGTTCCTGTAACCATATTCAGGACTCCGGACGTTGAGGCGGTCGTAGTTCAAAGAAAGATAGTACTCGGTGCCAAAGGCGTCCTGCACCGGCTCGTCGAACACATATTCGATATGCCCGCCGTCTTTGGAGACCAGATTCGCCTTGTAACGGTTGTCGCTCTTGTCATATGTATTGAACATAAACCGATCGTCGCTCACCCATTGCAATCTGCAGCCCTGTTGCCAATTATACGACGCGGATTCCATAGAGAATATCGGTTTTTCGAATTTTCCCGGCAAAAACAGAGCAACGTGTATCGGCTTGTCTGGATTGGGCAAATGGCGGGTCGAAGAGCCCGCTATATGGCAAAGAACATGGCCGTCTTCCGATTCAGGCGTCTTATCGTAATATCCAAAAAATGTCTCGTTGCTTTCGGGTCCGATGGGAGTGAATTTATAATCGGATTTCCATCGGTGGCCTTTTCTGTATTTCAGGTAAACTGTTCTGGTATATGCCTTCTTGATCATTTGTTTGACAACAGGAAATCTGCCAAGAAAAACAGACATTTTCCTTTCGAAGCGGCCAAATCTCGACGACATTATTCAGTTTCCCCTGGGTTATTCATTGCTTGCGGATTGCTCAACCAGACTCATATATAACGTTTGGTAACGTTCCGACATTTTCCTTGCGGAATACTTTTCCATGACCGCTTCTCTGATTTTCACTCTCGGTATTTTCATCAGGCGTTCGATGCAGCCGGGCAAGTTCCTGGCAATTTCGTCGAGAGAATCCGATAAGGAAAATATCTCAATTCCGGGCAACTCATTTTTCAACTCCAGATGTGGCCCTATATCGGACAGAATGCAGGGAAGCCCCATGGACAACGCTTCCAACACGGCATTCGGCAATCCTTCGGATACCGATGCGCTCATATAGATATCGCTATCCGCCAGATAGAGATACACGTCATCCTGATGGCCGGCAAATGCTATGTTCTCATATGCATAAGGCGAAAGCTTTACACGATCCGGTCCGTCTCCAAGGATGGTCAGCTGTGCTGTGCTGCCGGGCAGCCGCCGGAACATCTCGCATAAATGCCCGGTGTTCTTTCTAGGAATCAGTGAACCTGCCGTTACCGCTCGAATAACGCGGTTCGTGCTTTTGGCAGAATTGACATTGACGTTGGTTTGCGGAAACTCGACTCCGTCCGGAATTGTTATGGCTCCTGATATTTTGTAGTGTTGTTCATACTCGACTTTCATGGCATTTGAACAGCAAATGAGATTGCGGCATTTTTTCAATGCTCGTACATGGCTTCCTGCGATGCAGTTCCCCGAAAGTTTGCCGAACTTCAATGTATAATCTAAATGGGGAAGGTTCCTGCACGTCGCAATCCATCCAGCGCCTCGATTTAATTTCGACACGATGGAATCGCAGCGCCATCCGGAGCTGTGTAGTATATCCGGTTCGATCCATTTGATTGCATTCGTCAACCGGTGTTTGAGCCGCCATATGCCGGAGACTCTGCCCAGATTCAGCGGGCAAAATGTCAACGGAAAAGTTTTGGCTTTGTCGATTATAGAGTCGGCGGGTTCCGGAGAAAGCGTTATGACAGAAACCTCAAATTGGTTGTAATCGATATGTCGAAGAATGTTCAGCAGTTGGTTTGTAGGCGCGCATTTCCGAAATGTCGATATCACGTAGGCCACTTTGATTTTTCCATCGGACGCACGCGGTGCGGCGGCAGCCGAAAGTTCGCCGTGGGTTTGGCGTCTCCGACCGATTACGCGGCGGATGAGTTGGACATAGCGGTCGACGAATACCTCGGTCGACAGCTTGACCTCGGCGACCTTGCGCCCGGCAAGGCCCATCGCGACTCTGGCTTCGGGGGACATGGACGCGAAACGAACGATGGCGTCGGCGATGGCCTGGGGCGATGCGGGGTCGAACAGGAGGCCGCTGCAGCCATCCTCCACCAGGCGGGGGACGTCGCCAACCGGGGTGGCGAGCACCGGCACCCCACTGGCCATGGCCTCGCAGATGACATTGGGAGTCCCTTCGTAGAATGAAGGCAAGCACACTGCATCCGCCGCCTGGTAGAGCGTAGCCACATCCTTGCGCGCATCGTGCAGGTGGAATCGGTCCTGCAGAGAGCGCTCGGCGATGGCGTCTTCCAATCGCTTGTAGTATTGAGTCACTTCCCGGCGCCGACGCGGCGACCATTCGCTGTCGCTTGGTCGGTCGAGCGAGATGATTTCCCCGTACCAGTCGATCACCAGATCTAGCGCCGGATGTTGCTTGCGGACAAGGGCCGCGGCAGCCACCAGCCCGAAGGGATTCTTCTGCGGATGGAATCTCGCCAGCACCAGGATGCGCAGTCGATTGCGCCGGCCAAGTTTCGGCGAGTTGGCGGGTCTGAAATGCGCAAGATCGACGCCATCGACAATCACGGAAGTGCGTTGTCGCAGAGAAGGGGCCGCCTGATTGATGTGGCTGCGCTGCGCGTGGGAATTGCAAACTACGGCGTCTGCCAAGTGGTGCAGGGCATAGAACAGATGATGGCGCAGACTCGTGTGGGTAACGGTGTTGAATTCGGTGGCGATCACCGCGAAGTCCCGCCGGGGCAGCCCCGCTAACTCGACCAGAAAATTCGCTCCCTCCAGGAAGGCGATGACCACATCGGGCTTGCTTTGGCGGATCTCCCTGCGCATGGCGAACATGAGGTGCGGCCAGTGACGCGATGGGACATGCACGATGGGAACGCCGGCTTCCTGCAGCACATCGAGGAAAAACGTTGCCTTGCGAAAGGTCAGCACGTCGACATCGTACCCACGGCGCTTGAGGTGGACGGCCAACCTGCACAGGGTGCGCTGACCGCCGCTAGAGCTGATCTTGTCGATGATCAAGCTGATGCGAATGCCTTCCATTGCGTCTGACATCCGCCCAAATTTGCTCCGTTCGCACTTGGTGTGCAAATGCAAGTTCAATGAGTCCATGACAAGTTTCCTGCCAAAACCGCCGATATTCTGTCTGCCCAAGCAGAGAGGAATCTACCCCAAACTCCACAAGCTAAAGGGATGCCGGCAAGAAGAACTTCAGGACTCCTGCGAGTCGGCATATGTTGTTTCCTTGTTTTGCATCGCACTGTTTGGGCCATTGCCTCGCCGGGGCGAAGCGGCGCCCTTCCCTTTTGTCCAACGACCGAGCACGGATTGGGTGATCTTCCACAGGAAACTTGCGTCGCTGTGTCGCGGCAACCAGACTGAGAGCCAGGCCATCCCGGTCATTTTGCGAAAGACGAATCCGAGGAGGAGGCAACGGCAGAGCATACCAATGCTCACGGCGCAAGCAGCAGCCCGAACGCCGAGTTTCGGGTAAAGCAGAAAAAACGCTCCGAGAATCGCGCTAGTTCCAAGGCACGCGGCCCACGAGCAAACCTCCGGGCGGTTGACGGCTTTGAAGTAGGCCATATACATGCTCGCGCCGGCGTAGGCAAGGATGCCGGGCGCAAGGAGCCACAAGAAGGGCACCGCCGGCAGGAAGGCTTCGGAGAACAGCAGCTGAACCAAAGGTTCGCTGATCGCCAGCAAGGCGAGGAGGGCGACCGCAGTCATGCCGCAGACAAGACGCAGGCACAGGGCGACCAGTTCGGGACGCTCTCGGCCGGCAATCCGGGGCAGCAGCGCGTTGCCGACTGCATTGGAAAGCGCCGCGAATTGAAACATAAGCGTGTTTGCCACGGCAAATAAGCCGATTTCCGCCTGGCTCGCAATCAAGCCGAGCATAAAAACGCCGATGTATAGTTCGAGGGTGTCGCTGATCCGCGCAATATGGTATCGCAGGCCGTAGCCAACAATGCGGGTGAGATTTGCGCGGGAAGGCGCCGCCGGAACCAGCCCGCAATGCCGCCGCAGGTCTCGAAGGCAGAGGGCGATCATGATCAAATGACCGGCTGCAAACGACAGGATAGCGCCCTCAACTCCGGCCTCTAGCCCCCAAACGAGAACCAAAATCGCCAGCGTATTCGACGCGAGTCGAATCAGCGTAAAGACTGCCAGCCGGCCAAAGCGCCGGAATGCGGCTAGTTGACAATCGACAGCCATCGAGAAAATCATGAGCGGAAGCAGAATAAGCGCTAGATGAAATGTGCGCGCTTCGGCTTTTTTAAAGTAGGCGACGTCGCTGTGGACCATCGGCAGCGCCAGCACCACAGCCAGCCCCGCGCCAGCAAGACTGATGATGAAAGCGGAAGAGATGCCTTGCGACACTCCGATTTGTCCCGTCATGACAAAATACTGCGTTCCTTGCTGGGCGCCGGGCGTGAAGAACACTCCCAGCAACAGCACAAACACAACGCAGACAGCATAACTGCCCCTGCCTTCGGGAAGGAGCGCTCGGGCAAGCATCCCTTGAATTAGGATACCGAATAGCGCGACGCCAATCCGGGTGGCAAACACGATGGCGGCATCTTGTCCCCCGGTCGTGTCCGAACTTCGCGGCGCGTCTCCGGTTCCTGGCCTTGATTGGCGCATGGCTACGATCGGCCACCCTGAGCCGAAGTTGGCAGGAAGAAGCCGATTCCCCAGCTCAAGTGCATGGTCGCGAGAACCAGCGGAAGCAGGAGCGCGGCGGGCGCACGGCGATGGATTCCGATTGCCAGAGACCCGACCGTCAGGACAAAGAGGTAGGCAAGCGGCAACGCTGCCGCTGCCTCCCAAGGAGCGCCGGCCAAGGCCAGAAACAACGAGGCAGCCAAACCCAGCACCAGTAGCGGGGCGATAAGCTGCCGGACCCGCATCGAAGCCGGATGCAGCAGCAGCATCACTCGCTTCCATCGGCCATAGTCGAAGTACTGCCGGGCGAGTGCTCGCAATGTGCCGCGCGGCTGATACTCGATCACAAGCTCCGGATTGAACCATACCGTTTTTCCGTGTTGCCGCAGACGCCAGTTGAGTTCGTAATCCTGATTGCGAACTAGGGTAGCATTGTATCCGCCCACAGCATCCAGCACCTCCCGCCGGAACATCCCCAGATAGACGGTGTCCACAGGGCCTTCAAGGCCTCCGATCCGGTAACGGGAGCCGCCTGATCCGAGCGTTGTGGTCATCGCAATCGCCACTGCTCGCTCGAAGAATGTCGTTCCGACCGGATACTGCCGGCCGCCGACGTTCGCGGCTCCCGTCCGTTCCAGCGTTTCGACAGCGCAACGCACATATCCGGGCGGGAGAACCGAATGGGCATCGCAGCGCATGATGATTTCACCCGTAACGATCCGAAGCGCCGCCTCGATTCCAAAACCGACGAACCGCTCCGGGTTGGAAACCAGCTTCACCATCGGGTATTGCCGTTGCACCACTTCGGCCATGGCCGGGGTGTCAGAGCCATCGGCGACAATCACCTCCACCGAACCGGCGTAATCCTGCGACAGCACTGAGTTGAGCGCCCTCGCGATGGTCGCCTCCGCGTTGCGGGCTGGGATGATAACCGACACTGAAGGAAGGCGCGGCGCGGCGGCAGCGGGCGAAGCATCAACATCCATATTATTGTTTCATGCGAAAGGGGCCGGGCAGGACGCTTTTGATTAGCGCTTTTTGCCGCATCAATTGGAACGTTGCCGCTGACGGGTGATTTGTCTTCATCATGTCCATCGTGGCAAGCCAACGTGAAACACCGGCTTTCCCCTGTCAATTCCATTCTGCGAAACGCCAAGCCGCGGCGCATCTACCCGGCAGCTCTGCCAAAAATACCTATTGAACAATCTCCACTTTGCTCCCATGATCCCCCGCCTCGTGAGAAACCGCCAAGATTCGCCGCCGCGCTGGCAATCCACTTTTAGTGCCCGCCCCCGGTCTTCCTGCGAGATTGTACGCCGCGTGGCACGATACCTCTTTGCTTACAAGCTGATGGCGACGGGCACTCTCAGCTGCGCGGTCGTTTCGCTTGCCTTCACCTTCGTTTATCCGGGACTCACGCCGCATATCATCGACGAGGTTATCGGCCGGAAGAAGACTGATGAACTGCCTTGGGTGATTGCCATTTTGATCGGCGCGTTTTTTCTTCGAGAAGTGTTCAACAGCCTCCGAATCCTGATCAACAACCACTTTGAGCAGAATGTGATTTACGATATGCGGGTTGAAGTTTACGAGCGTCTGCAGCGGCTCCCAGTGCACTACTTTGACCAGCGGGCTTCTGGCGACCTGATGACCCGCGTCATTGAAGACGTGAACGCCGTTGAAAGAGTGCTCATTGACGGCACGGAACAGGGCGTCATTGCTGTCCTGAGCGTCTTCGGTGTCATTGGCATTCTTTTATTCAAGAACACGCTTCTGGCGCTAGTGGCGCTGGCGGCCTTTCCCCTCCTCATCGCCGGCGCCTTGGCCTACACCCTCACCGCCCATCGCCGTTACCGCAAACAGCGGGAAGCCGCCTCCGCCATGAACGCCCTGCTGATGGACAACCTGCAAGGCGTGCGGCAAATCAAGGCCTTCCGCCGTCAGGAACACGAAAACCGCCGCTTTGCCGCCCGCGCCGACGGCTTGCGGCAAGGAACCCTCGGCGTGATGAAAGCCTGGGCCGTGTATTCCCCCGCCATGGCCTTTGCTAACTCATTAGGCATCGGCCTCGTCCTCTGGGTCGGCGGCCAGCAAGTCATCGCCGGCACCATGACCGTCGGCGAACTGATGGGCTTCGTCTTCTTCCTCGCCCTTCTCTACGAGCCAGTCTCCAAACTGCACGGACTCAACCAAATGCTGCAAGCCGCCCGCGCGGGCGGCGAACGCGTCTTCGACATCCTCGACCAAACCATCGAGCGCCCGACACAAAACAAAACCCTCAGACAACCACTCCAAGGCCGCATCGAATACCAACAAGTCGCCTTCCGCTACACCGACAACCGCCCAACCCTGCAAGACATCACCTTCCAGGCACAGCCCGGAGAAATGACTGCCCTCGTCGGACCCACAGGCGCCGGCAAATCCTCCCTCGTCAACCTCCTCCCCGCCTTCTACGAACCCTCCGCAGGCCGCATCGCCATCGACGGACAAGACATCTCCCAAACCTCCCTCCGCTCCCTCCGCGCCGCCATCAGCATCGTCAGCCAAGAATCCTTCCTCTTCAACGGCACCATCCGCGAAAACATCCTCTACGGACATCTCGGCGCCTCAGAAACCGACCTCCTTAACGCCGCCCAGGCCGCCAACTGCCATCCCTTCATCACCGCCCTCCCCGAAGGCTACAATTCCCACGTCGGCGAACGCGGCGTCAAACTCAGCGTCGGCGAAAAACAACGCATCAGCATCGCCCGAGCCCTCCTCAAAAACAGCCCCATCCTCATCCTCGACGAAGCCACCGCCAGCGTCGACACCGCCACCGAAAAACTCATCCAACAAGCCCTCCAACGCCTCATCGCCGGCCGCACCACCCTCGTCATCGCCCACCGCCTCAGCACCATCCGCAACGCTCACCAAATCCTCGTCATGCATAAAGGCCGTATCATCGAACGCGGCACCCACCAATCCCTCCTCCAACAAAAAGGCATCTACGCCCAACTCGCCCGCATCCAAAACACCACATTCATCGAAGAAAGCTTCCAAAAACTCTCCCTCTAAACCGCCCGCCGCTCCGCCTCAAAAAACCGCAACACCGCCTCCCGATCCAAACCCTCGTGATACAATTGATTGCCAAAATCCTTCAAACAATCATAACACGCCCTTTCGCAAACGTGATTCGCTGTAGGCCGGCAAATCTCCTCCGCCGCTTTGACAACCTCATCCCAACGATCTTGACCTTCCTTGACAAAACCTGCCCCGCCCGGCGTCCGATCATAAAGAATAAACTCCGCCTCGGCGCCCTCGTTATCCCGCCGATTCAACCAACGTTGAGAAACGCCGACATCGGACACTTCCAATTCTAACACCCGGCACAATCCCTTCTGAAGCGCGAACATCAGCGACTCCGGCGAACGGCAACCTCCTTGAGGACGAATGATTAAACAATGGCTTTGAAACTCATGGCCATAAGCAAGCCCCTGCCCCGTGCCCCATAATTTGTCATTCTTGCACTTTCGTTCCTTCTTTCTCTGCCATCGCAAGCATTCATGTTTGCCTTTCTTGAAGCCCTGTCTCGACGCGCTATACCCGCAAGCGGGGCACAGAACAAAGCCTTCATTTCTCGGCCCCAAATTGTAGCGGAATAAAGAGCCGTCTGATTTCAAAGCTAGACGGAACAGACCGCGATCTTTAAATCTTTCTTTTTCAACATGGTCGGTGAAATGCGTCAGTGGCTGCCGTTGCCGCAGCAGTGTCATCCGGCGGAAATGCCGGCGCTTGCTCTTGACGCGAACGCTGAACGCCGACGGCTTGACAAACTGCGCGACTTTGAGGCGGCTCTTCAATTCGTCGCAGACAGGGCATGGGGTTTCCAGCCGCTCTTTGGTGGGAGCCGTGCGGATCTGATCGCAGGCTTTGCACCGCGAATACCATCGCCGCTCCGGTTTATCATCTGCGCCCATCACATATAGCCCTTCGCTCGTGAAAATCTGTTTGCGGGCAACGACTTGAGCGCCAGGAGCAAACTCCGAAATAGCAATGCCCCGGTCGCGGCTCAACTTAACATCTGAATCTTGTGACCAGCGCGAAAAGCCCGTCTCCAATGTTGCGACATCCAACGGGAAAGCATAGCGTGGCAAGAACCCACGTTTCGCCAACTCTGCAATCACATCTGCCGCAAGCAATTTTCGAATCGCATCTCCGAAGGCTGTCGCCTCGCTGTCGTAGCCTTTATCTGCCAATCGCTTCCTTTCTTTGACTAGTGAATTTAGTTCATTGGTGATCTCCTTACAAGCTGAACCGTAACACTTTTGACATTGGCAAATACCTTTGTTGAAATCGTCAACCGCGCGCAGCAAGTCGCTGCAGTTTTCCGTTGAAAACAAGATGGATTTGGTACGCTCCCCCACCCAATCGATAAAGGTAAGAAATGTTTCCGGTTCGTACTTCCGCATCCCTTCGGGAATCATTTTCCGCACTTCGCTCGGCAAAAAGGGTTCCAAAGGAATCTTCTGTTCAGGCGGTCTTCTAAGAACCAATTCATCGCGCAGTTTTACCCGGAGGAAACGGGCAAAAACCACGGCGTTGAAGTGTCGCTGGGCAATGATGGCGTTTTTCAAAAACACAGCGGGAGGCCGGATGGCGCCGCTCATCAAACGTTCGGGATGCTCCCACATGTCTGCGTCGTATTTCGTGCGGCGGCAAAGAGTAACGCAGACGGCGTTTTTGTCTTTGCCGCGTCCCGTCCGACCAACGCGCTGCACGTAGTTCGCGCTGGCAGGCGGTGCGTTGCGGAGCAGTGCCTTCTGCAAATCGCCAATGTTGATGCCCATTTCAAAGGTGGTCGTACTACTCAGCAAATTCACGCCTTCATCCCGGAAATCGTCCTCGATGCGCTTGGCTAGATCTTTATTGATTTGAGAGGTGTGTTCCTCGGACTTCAAAGTGGTGAATTGCGGATTGCTTCGGCCCGCCACCCATTGGGCAATGAGATTTTTTGCCACCCGCGACTCGCCAAACGGCTTGGCTTCCAGTATTCCATTGCATTCCTTGCGCGGGCAAACGGCCTTAGCGGAATAGGCTGTAACGATGCCGCAGCGGGGGCACTCGTATCGCTGCGCCGCCGGTTTGATGAGAATGCGCTCGTGATCCAGTTGCCATGCGTTCGGTTTGCTGATTTTGTGGAGTAACCCCTTGTCCGTCAGGAACTGCCAAATCCTCTCGCCGCATTTGCGTAAAGGTTCATCTTCCAGCCTTGTCAACCGCCGCAAAAAGCTGGTGATGGCATTGTGCCGCATCTTCTTGCCTCGGGCCGATTGTCTTGGCAGCCAGCCTCTGACGTTCTTTTTTGAATCGGGATCGAGGCCAAAGTAGATGATTGCGTCGACTCTGCCAAAGGCGACGTCATCGGGATTAACACCGTTTGGCAAAGTGAAGGCCTTGGCTTGGCGGAGATACCCCAACAAGACTTGCATAGCGGCGTCAGTGGTCTCGCGTCCCAAGCCATCAAACAAATTGTGAAACTCCACCAGTTCCGCTTGCGAAATACGATACTCCGCCTGCACCAATCCGAAGTCCTCCGCCGACTCGCGGGCGGCATCCGGAATGCCGAAATAGCTCAACGTCTCGCCCACCCAAAGCGAGTGGCGGATGCTTCTCTGTTCGCGAGGGTCGTCCTCGCCGGGAAGACGCGAGACCGGCAAAAAGAAATCAGGGTCGTAATTTCGGTTTGTTCTGCTGTTGATGTCGGGGCAGGTCGTTTCAAACAACCGCATTCCCAACTTCGCCACCGAAATGCCTGTTGCGTTAGCTTGGCTTACAATTTCGACGATTTTGCGTCCGAGGTCATGCGCGAACGTTTCCTCTTCCAGCAGAGATGGGAACGCTGCCGCCCGCTGCCGATGGTCTGTGAAGCAGAGCAATTTCCTGGATGGTTTTTTGTTTTTATTCATCCCGCCCAGTGGCGAAACTTGGAAGTGTGCCAACGGAATCGCCATCGCCAAGCCCGTTTCGTCTCCCGATTCCTGAAAACGCTGGACAGGTTCGATGCCCGACGCATTTCGCACGCCGCAATTGGGACAGCAAGGCAAGGATCTCTTTTCCTGCAAATACCGATTGTCCGTGTCTTTGTTGTCGCACTGGCGGTGAAAGACCCGTATGGCGCGAGGATGCGGCGTCTTGCAATCACAATAATCGCCACTTTGAGACTGCTTCTTTCCACAGCAGGCGCACCAGTCAATTTCTGCCGGCGCTGTCAAAAATTTAACCGAGTCCAAGTCTTCATCCTCCACGCTGTCGGCTTTGGGAAATGGTAAGTCGTCCTCGACGCTGAAATACGACCAGAAAGAATCTGCTGCCCAACCCAGTTCCGTGCTAAACGAATCGAACACCGGTTCAGGTTGGTTTGGTTGCTTGTCCAGATTTTGTGCTCGGCGGGGGCCAAGGTCCTGCAACGCGCCGTAAAGATAACCGCACTTCCTGCACGAAACAATTTCCGCCAGCAAGGATTTTTGTCCGCTTTCATGGCAATCCGGGCAATGCCCTTCGGGACAATCCAAAGTTTCCTTGCCGCACGAAGTTTGGCCGTTTTGCCGCGACACGAAAAACGCGGGGCCGCCTTCAGCGCGTCCGGGACAGTCGGCCCGCAAACAGACGTGCAAGCCGGCCTGAGATCGCACGAAGTAATGCAAGCGCGTCGGCAGAAAGGCTTCCAACTGGTTTTCCTTGCCGGAGGCAGCAATAAGTTCCAGCATGGACTGTAAGGCTCTCGAAGATTTCCCTTCTTCCTTATTGGGGAAGAGCTGTTTCGCGGCATCTTTTAGCAGAGTCGGTTTGGTCAAAATTTCTGTTCGCAACCGATGCAGGTTTTTATCGCTTGCCAAAGCGTCAGCAAGATCATTGGCCTTTGCGCGAACGCCAAGCAGGTTCAGAATGTCCTGCAGTGGCTTGCCGGCACGTAGTGCATCGGCAGCTTCGTAATACTGCGCAGGGCTGGGACAATGCGAGGGCGATCGCAATTTTGGCGTGGCGGGCTCGCCGCAAATTGGATTGGGTCCATCAAACGGAGTGCCGAAAATATCGCGGGCAAACTTTTTCACCTTAACCGCGCTTTCTTCTTTGTCCGTTTCGCCTAAAGTTGCGGAAGTGCCGATGCAAGTGATTTGCTCCACTTGCAACCGCTCTTTCAAACGGCGGATTAGAAACCCGATTTCGGTAGATTGGACGCCGCGATAGGCGTGAATTTCGTCCAGAACAAGGAACTTGAGCCGGGCGTTTTCAAAAATCGGCGCATCTACCGGCCGTTCAAGCAGATACTCCACCATCGAAAAGTTCGTGATGAGAATATGTGGCGGTTGCCGGCGGATAGCATCACGGTGGTTGATCCGATTTCTGGGGTTTTTATCCAAACGTTCCGTCAACTGGTTTTCGACCTTGCGCTGACGCTCAGCTTCGGACAACTGCGGCTCTCGCTCTTTCAATTCCTGCTCAATCTGCTCTCGTAGTCGTTTCTCATATTCCTCCTGCGATGCCGGCGTTTGGCCGGTGAAACGTGCGAAGGTAATGTTTGGGTGATTTTGTAGAATCTGTTCCCACTCCGAAAGCTGGTCGTTCACGAGCGCGTTGAGCGGATAAATGATAATAGCACGAAGCCCCGGCGAGTCATCGCGAACCAAATTGTCCAAAATCGGAATCTGGTAGCACAACGTTTTGCCGCTGCTTGTGCCTGTAGCAATAATCGCATTTTGGTCGGACAAGATGTGTTTGATAGCGGCAGTTTGGTGTTGGTAAAGGCCGTATCCGTCTAGCTGGTTTCGGATAGTTTTGGCAGTTTTGCTGTGAAGGCACAGATTCTCCATCGGATCGCCCGCCGCGTAGCTTTGCGACTTCTCCAAAAAAGGCCCATGCACTAGTTCCTCTTCCGTGAGCTTGTTTTCCCATGATTGGCGCGCATGATCAAATGAGTGATGAAAGCGGTAATTCGATTTTAGCAATTCCACATATGGCGTGAAGACTTCTTTCGTAAAGCGGGTTGTTAATGGTTCCATAGGCTATGTTCTTTGATTATAATATCTTCTCTCTGACAAAGGTTGTAAATGAACTGCCGTTTGTGCGCCGGCCATTGAATCTCCAGATGTGCGGGAAAGCCGCGTTCTTGCTTGGATTCAATAAACCCCAACGGCTGCACCTCGCGCACTAATGCGTGCAGGCGGTTGACCAAACCACAGTAACGGGCAGTGAGCTGTCTGTTTATTTTGAGGGCAAAAACTAGGCAGCTTTTTAGAACCTCAAACCGGCCGCGGTATAGCGAAATATAACCGTGCCTTTCAAGCTTCTTCCAATCGTTTTGGCTTAGTTTGATTTCCGAATATCCGGCGACGGCTTGGCGGGCAATCCAGAAATTCTCCCAAGTGGCGTCATGCTGAATCTGCGAGAGAAGAATCCATAGAAGGTATTTTCCCATTCGCCGCGGCTTCGGCCAGCAGTCTTCCTTTATTGGGGGAATAAGTTTCACCCGAAATTCTTTTTGACGGCCAAGAGGAATCACACCCGCACGGCGCGAACACACTTGTATAACATGTTCGCCAAGTGAAACGGATGAAGACGACTCTTCAGGCAAACGGAGAAATTCTAAGCTACGCATAATACATTTCTTTCGGTTTCGAGTCGGCATTTTAGGTTGACATTGATAGTACTCCCAATCGGGATTTTCTTTAGGGTAATTGTGAAAGAATTGCCATTTTACCGGAACTTGTTGACGATCCGCCAAAATCTTAAATTCCCTATCGCAGAGGTCGGCTTCATCCTCAACAAATCCTTCGGGAATTTCAAGAACCAGATGGGGATTTTGCTCAATTTCAATTGGTTGGCTTTCACGAAGCAGAAAGCGACACACCGAAGAGTTTTCGCTGCCGGAGTAAAGACGGAGTTTGACGCTCTCCCGCCGTCCAAACTCGATTTTACGCCCATCAATTTTCAAAGTCGGGCGGTCATCCACCGGCCAAAGATTTGTGATGAATACCTCTGTACCATCCATTAGAGAATGTGGCACATTCTCTGTCTTTTCCTCGTCATCTTTGGCCCAACCCTTGCCCATGATTTTTAGTCTTTCCCGCGAAATCAGTCGATAAGGACGTGCAGGCAAATGGGCGCGATTCGTATTGACAAAGCGATTGATTTCTTCATCCCACAAACCGAAGGGACATAAACCCGCAAAGCGGAAGGATTCCGTGCTTCGGTTATGCAGTTCGAGCGTCAATCGTTCCTGGAAAACCTTGCCGTTGACGGGAAGCTCCGTGGCGCTATCGCTCGCCGGTTGGATTTTCCCCTCAAAATGCCAAGCAGCACCACTGTTTACTTCCGTTGGAGAAACAGGCGGCAAGTGAATGGCAATCCGGTTATCACGCCAAAGCAGCCTCGGCCGGTGGTTCTCAAGCAGTGAATCCGGGTTGTTCGGGCGGAGAAACTCCGCAGTTTCGGGCACCTCCTCGAAATATTCAGGCCGCAAGATGCTGGCCTGGCGGATGGCTGACAATTCGAGTTGGTTATCCTCCGTCAGCATCTTGCGGGCATCCAACATTTCCTGGATGAACTCCGTAGCTGCTTGTCGATTGTCTGTCAAAAATTTCAACAAGCGTTTCCACCCGCCGCAGCGTTTTTCCATTGCCATCGCCCATTTCGAGTCGGAGAAATCTGCCCAGCCCGGATGCCACAAAGCCCACTCGCAAATATACAGAAATTCATCCCAGAGAGAAATAGGCACGCCGATATAATACACTGCCGATCCGACAAACGAACGGCCGCCTTTATGTTTGATGATGCGTAGTCCAACACAGCCCGCCGTCTTGGCAAAATTTTCATTTAGTTCTCGCTGACGATTTGTCGAGAGACGAGAATTCAGTCCAATCACCTGGCAAAACTGTGGCCAAAAGGTGTTGTCTTTGTATTCGTGAAACGCCACACATGCATAGAGCATCAGCAAAGTACATAAATAAAATCCGCTCTCAAACGACTGCTGCGACTTCTGCACTATCTCCTGCAGTTCTTCCCATTCAGCACGTTCCGGGATGCAGGAGAGAAGTGTTCCCGCCTTGTTCTTCGAAATCAGCAGGAATGCTTTTGATTTTTTTCAAATACTTGATCTCTGTTTCTATAAGACGCCGAAACTGTTGGCCACTGGCTTTTTCTTTCCATGCAACCAATTCCTTCAATCTCTCATCTAAATACATTCCTTCAATATACATTGTTTTATGGTAAAAGTCAAGTTAAACACGGGTCGATTGACGGTTTGAGCGTGGAGACGTTTTCAGGA
Source organism: uncultured Pedosphaera sp. (assembly GCA_965214825.1). Classification (GTDB taxonomy): domain Bacteria; phylum Verrucomicrobiota; class Verrucomicrobiia; order Limisphaerales; family AAA164-E04; genus UBA2970. Next base: position 2,138,871 of record OZ243981.1, on the reverse strand, counting down.
TGCCCGGACGATTGCGGCGCGGCGCGGGACAGTCCATACTCTCTCGAATAAGAAACCAATGAGCAGCTCCAGGATGCCAGTCCATTTGCGGGAAACTTCGCGGCAAAGCGCCGGCGGCCGGCGGAGGCGGCTGATGTGGGTGCGCAAACGTTTGGACATCGGCTGGAGCGATTTTTGTTACGGCGGGCTCCGCTGTTTTTGGCCGAGCAAGGCGCGGCAGGAAACGATTGAAAAGCTGTGGGCGGGGAACGGTCATGCGCTGGTGTGTTTGTCTGTTCGCACAGGTTTTGATTTGTTGTTGCGGGCGCTGGATTTTCCGAAGGGAAGCGAGGTGCTGATGAGCGCTCTCAATGTGCCGGGCATGATGCGGGTGGCGGAAGAAAACGGCTTGAAACCTGTGCCGTTGGATATTGACGGGGACGGCTTGCGTCCGTCGATTGCGGGGATGCGCCGGGCTATCACGCCGCGAACGCGCCTTCTCGTTGTCGCTCATCTTTTTGGCGCTCGTCTCGACCTCGGCGACATCAACACGCTGGCTCGCGAACGCGGATTGTTGACGGTGGAGGATTGCGCTCAGGCTTTCGATGGCGTTCCCTTTGCCATGCCGCCGGGATGCGATGTGGCGATGCACAGCTTTGGCCCGGTGAAGACGGCTACGGCACTGGGCGGGGCGGTGTTGACTGTGCGCGACGGGGCCTTGGCAGATCGAATGCGCGCCATCGAGCGGCGTTATGCGACGCAATCGCGCCTGCGTTATGGGCTTCGTTTGCTCAAGTATGCCGGTTTGAAAGCGCTGAGTTATCGCTTGCCTTTTTCGGCCTTGGCGGGGGGGCTGGCTTTGGCTGGCTGTGATTACGATGTTTGGCTCAAGGAACAGGTGCGCGGCTTTGACGATGCGCAGTTTCTCGCCCAGTTGCGGCAGCGTCCGTGCATGCCGTTAATGGCGTTGCTGGCGTGGCGGTTGCGGCGGTTTGATGCCGGTCGAATGGCGGGTCAACAAAAGCGCGGGCGGCGGCTTGCCGAGCGGCTGGGCGAGGCATTTCCGCCGGTCGGCAAAGATGCTGCGGCGCACATTTTCAACCTGTTCCCCGTCCGCGCGAGGGACCCGATGCGTGTTATGGCCATGCTGCGCCGGCACGGTTTCGACGCCAGTATGCGCGGCAGCATGGCCGCAGTGTCGGCGCCGGCCAACCGTCCTGAATGGGAACCTGCGCTGGCGCGGCGGTTGCTGGACGGAACGGTCTTTTTGCCGCTTTACCCTGAGATGCCGAATGCGGAAGTGGAGCGCATGGCAGACACGCTCTTAGAGGTTTGATTGCCGCTGATGATTACAACCGGTTGCTGGTATTGGTCTCTTCGGCCAGAGCGAGCATGTCCCGGTAGAGGCGGTCGAAGATATAGCCGCCTAGTTCCAATCCTTGCCGGATGTAGTAGCGTTTTTGTTCCCACGCCCAGGCTGGTTCGATAATCGTAAAGAACTCTTCGGCATGGCGCCGGTCGATCTCGGCGTGCAATGTATAGTGCACGAGATTTTCGGCTTGCACCCAGCCTTGGTCCACTGTGGCTTTGCCGATGACGGCTGAAATTCCTGCAAAGGCATACTCGATGATGCCCATGCAGGCGATGCCGACTTCGACTTCATCCAGCACACAGGCGGCCGTCAACACGCTGTTGAACGCCCGCAGCGCCGGCGCGACAAACAGCTCATCGAGCATTTCCGGGGCGCTGCCGATGGAACGGAGAAATTGTTGAAAGGTGGAGTGATGAAAGGCTTGTTCGTCAAACTCGCCGTGTTCTTCTACCAGGTTGTGGAGGACATCCAGCCGTTGTTTCGGATTGGGGATGCGCCCCACCAAAGCCGCCATCGGCCGGGGAAAAAAGGTGACAGCAAAAAAGAATTGTTCCTGAGTTTTGCGGAAGCGCTCCAGGGACAGGGAACCGTTTTTCAAAGCGGCCAGGTAAGGGTTGTTGAGGATGTCGATGCGCTGCAAGACCCGGTCGGCATGAGCGACGATGTTAGGGGCGCGGCTTTCTTTGGCCATGTTCAAATCTCCGATGTGTTGATGTTCCAGAGCATCCCAGAATCTAAACCGGCGCCGTAGATACCGGCGGGTGCCCGGACAATGGCTTCCAAACCGAGTCCGGCAGCAATGGTCTCCGCTTCCGAGAGAGGCACCGCCGCAAACATCGCCCCAAAACCGCGTTCCTTCAAGCGCAGCAAGGCTTGCCGCAATAAGGCGATGCCGCTCTCCGCTTCCGACCAGGCGCAGTGGGAAAGATGGGAAGCGTTGATTTCCACCCCTTCGCCGGCGCAGGAAGAGCCGCGCGGCGGCGCCAATAGAAGCCGTTTGCCGCGCCGGGTGTCCTCAATCAACCCAACAGCTTCGCGGTTCGGCGCCGCCAACCACTGCGGACATATGGCCGAGCGCACGGCGGGTTTGCCACCGAGGCAGCGGGCGGCGTTTTGCGTCAAAGCCCAATAGCCGTTCCATCCATCCGCTGCGCTGCATTCCCAATCATTGAGGACAGCGCCGGAGACTTTGCCGGTCGGGATTTTCAGAATCATAATTTTTGCAAGTTTTTCAAACAGTTCGACGCCCAGCCGCCCTGTGTAGCAGGTCGGGGGAACAGGCGTTCCCTCCATGACCACCGAGTAAGCGGCTTCGGCTCGCTGGACAGCCCAATGGCGAACCGACTCGATCAAACGCCACAACACTCTTCCGCCGCGCTTTTGGGGAGAGACTTTGGCATCGCCAATATAAACGATGTCTTTCACACCACCGCCGGGAAGCGCCAAGCGGCGGCGGGCGGCGCCAATAGCGCCCAGAATGTTCCCGTCCCGTTCCGCAACAAAACTGGCGCCCTCCCCCATCGCCCGGTAGAATCGCGGATAATCCTCACCGTGGGCAATCGTGAAAAACTGCCCGGGGCCGAGAGGGTAGCGAAACTGCCGCTCGAATCGAATCAGCGCTCGTGCCATCTCTGGCGGCGGCGTTTTGGTGAAGCAGCGGATTTTCATTTCTTCCTGCCCAAATGAAGAGCGCGATAGAAAAAACTGCGATCCCTTTCCAGCAGCGCTGCCGATTCTTTTCCCAACCATTCAAACATTGTCCCCGTTCGCCGAATGTCCAAAGCCGAGTTAAGCTGGCGGATGAAAATTCTCCCCGCCGGTTTCAAAACCCGGCCGGCCAATTCAAGCGTCCGCGCCACCGCTTCTGGAGAAAGCCAATCCAGAATGTTCGAGAGGTGGATAAAGTCGCAAGACGCCGCCGCCGTTTCTTTCAACGCCGATTCCATCTGGGCGTTGATGAAGACCACTTCCGGCGGATGCCCCGGCAAAGCGCAGCCAAACCACGGCGCAAAACGCCCCGGCGGATAACACCCCTTCAGCATCTGCCAAAGATAGGGATTGTCGGCAGCAGGCAGATGCGCCAGAACATGGCGGATGCGCCGGGCAAAGTGGCGGGAGAACGGTTCAAGCGGCCGGCCGACCGCGTCTCGACCGAACAAACACACCAAATTGGGAAGCGGCATGACTTCTTCCAACGCCGCGTCCAAGCGTCGGCCCAGAGGGGAATCGGGCGCCGCCGCTTGGCTCTGCTCGTCCAGATCGGCAAGCTGCAGCAGCGCATCAAGCGCCGGCTGGTTGACAGCAAGAGCGCTGCGGAGCGCCGCAAATACCTGCTCATAACGACCAGCATGATCGGGTCCCAAGCAGGACACCAGCGAAAGCAGCCCCAACGCGTCTGCCGCCAAATCGAGCTCGGCAAAGAGCGCTTCCAACTCCCGCCGCCGCCGAGCCGCCGGCATGTCGAGATGCCCCAGCAACGCCAAACGCCGCGCGGCATTCGCTTCAGAAAGCAGCCGGAGTTTCAGCTTGGTCAGCGCCAATTGCGCCGGGTTAGGGTCCACGAGATGCAAGCAGCTGACTTGGGGCATCGAAGCCAGCAAAGCCGCCGTGCAACCGCCGGAAGCGACCATCATCAGGCGCACATCCGCCCCCAAATCTTCCACCACCGCCCGATCCAGCAGCGCATCCTCCCGAACTTGTGAGAACGCCACTGGCAGCAAAGCAGCGTCTTCCACCCAACTTTGGCGCGGCTCGCTCATCGTCCTGCTGGAGAGAACACGCCGGCAGCATTCGGCGAGACCGGCTCGGCGGCTCCGCGAATGGCTTCCAGCGGCTCATCTGCGACTCGCCAAATCTCGCCATTCCCCGGCCGAGATAATATCTCTTCCAAGACAGGAACTGCACCCGAAGCGGCCGGCCCCATCAGCGTCGGGATTTCTACAGCGCTGCACTTGTAGCGCCACAGTCTCTCGTCTTTCAGATTTAAAGTGTTCAGCAGAACGGGCATCACTCGCACCGGGTCTTGCGTCATGTTCCACAGACAGCGAACGGCATTAAGTCGCACTGTCACATCACTGTGAGAAAGTAGCGGTTCGTTTTTGTCCGCCAGCGGCGGTTGAACGTCCGTTTTCAAATACGCCAGCCAGCTCACGATTCCCAAGTGCTCTAGCCGGTCCATGAAATTCATGCCTTCCGTTTTCGTCTCGAGTGCTTCTTCCAAAACCGGCCCTTTCCCGCTCCTTCCCCAACTACCACAGCGCCAGAGCGCAACACTCCCGGCAAAGCGCATTTTCATCCTCCAGTCCAAGCAGCAGGGCTTCGACCACAGGCGCCGAAGCATCGCCAATCCTTCCCAACCCATTCGCCACCGCACGGCGCACATGATAATCGTCTTGGGAATTGTCTTGATACTGGAGCAACTCGATCAATCTCGGGACGGCAGGGGCAGCGGGCTCGCCGAAACGACCCAGCGCTCTGGCGGCAAGGGCACATTCGAGCGTGGTCGGATCCGACAAGAACGGGAGCTGCGCCGAGACGATTCTGGGCGCGTAGCGGCGATCTGCCATCGACAAATAAGCCATGGTTGTTACCCGATAAGTGGTGGTTTTCATATCAGCAGTAGCTTTGTCAAAACCAACGGCGGCTTTGTATTCGAGGCCTTGGAGCAATGCCTCGACCACTTTCTCATCTGACGGCCCTATCCTGACCAGAAGATGAATACACCAGATGCAACGCTTCTCTATCTGGCTTGCCTCTCACTGGCGGCGGGATGCGCTGCTGCACCCAACCCGGCGATCGCCGCCACATATCCTGAAGCCATTGTCGAAAGCGGCCAGTTTTTGTCTCTTTCAGCAGGCGGATCAAGGGATCAATGGCGGGCTCGCCGATGGCCACTAACGCTTCTTTCACCAAAAACTCGTCCGGTGTTAAAGATTCAATCTGTGCTATGGGATCATAAACCGCAATCCTTGGAGCGGCAGCGGCAAGCGCTTCGACAGTCTCCATCGCCTCGGCGTAATTGTCCGTCGCATTCAACTGGTCGATCCATTCATCGGCAGTTTTCCCTTGATGCCTCGGCACGGGAAAAGCCACGAGAAATATCAAAACGACGGCAAGAGCCGCGCCCAAAACCACCATCGCAGACCACCATAAACGTTTCCATTTTTTTGATAGACTTTTTCGCTTCACAACACGCTGAACGGCGTTATTGGCCGCTGGGTGCGGGGCGGCTTCCCTCCGATCCAGTTGCTCTTCGAGACTCGTCCTGGGCGTCGCGGCTTCGAGAATATCTTCCGTGGCGAGGGGTTCGAGACCGGCGATCGGCACTTTCCCGCTCGCCCTCAACGCGCGCGCTCCGCGCCACGCCGCGGGGACTGCTGCTTCGCGTCCGGCTCGAACGCGGCTTCTCTCCTCGAAAGATCAGCGCCAGCAACGCGTTGCCCAGCCCAGCCGCCAGCAGAACGTAAAGAAGGAGCTTATTCACATCATTCTTCGAGAAAATCAGCCACAACAGACCCCAAATCACGCCCAGAACCAGGCTCCCCCACAGGATGCTCTGCCAAGAATGGCGCCCATCCCGCGAGGACTTCAAACCGTTGCCAAGCCGCAAGGCCAATCCCGTAAAACCGGCAAACCCCAAGAGAAGCGACGCCAGCCCCAGCAGTATTAGGCTCAAAATCAACAGCGCTCCGAGCCAATGGAACTCGGAAGAGTCGGAAGAGGTGCCATCGCCACCAAGCATCAACACTCCTCCTGGTAAAAGCAACAAAAGCCCCGCCACAAAACCCGCGAGGCTCCTCCAGGACAACAATTGCTCCCAACACCAGCTGGAGCGCTCGCTGAACTTGGGAAACAACGCATACACGGCCAACCACCAACTCGTGCAGGCCAACACCGTCAACAGCAAAACCTGTAGGACATCCAAAAAAGTGAGAGATTCTATAGACATATATGGGTTGAAATTAGCCGAAATCGCGCCGCAAAACAAGTCTCGAACCGGCCGCAAGAACTGAATGCAAACGGGCGGCGGCGCCTACGGCTTGACGGCTCCGCGAATGGCTTCCAGCGCCTCATCTGCGGCTCACCAAAACTCGCCATCCTCCGGCCGAAACAATATCTCTTCCAAGACAGGAACCGCATCCGAAGCGGCCGGCCCCATCAGCGTCAGGATTTCTACGGCGCTGCGCTTGTAGCGCCACAATCTCTTGTCTTTCAGATTTAAAGTGTTCAGCAGAACGGGCATCACTCGCGCCGGGTCTTGCGTCATGTTCCACAGACAGCGGGCGGCATTAAGTCGCATTGTCACATCATTGTGAGAAAGTAGCGGTTCGTTTTTGTCCGCCAGCGGCGGTTGAACGTCCGTTTTCAAACGACTCAGCTTGCTCACGATGGCCCGGTTGTCTACATCGAGTGCTTCTTCCAGAACCGGCCCTTTCCCGCTCCTTCCCCAACTACCACAGCGCCAGAGCGCAACACTCCCGGCAAAGCGCGTCTTCATCCTCCAGTCCAAGCAGCAGGGCTTCGACCACAGGCGCCGAAGCATCGCCAATCCTTCCCAACCCATTCGCCGCCGCACGGCGCACATGATAATCGTCTTGGGAATTGTCTTGATACTGGAGCAACTCGATCAATCTCGGGACGGCAGGGGCAGCGGGCTCGCCGAAACGACCCAGCGCTCTGGCGGCAAGGGCACATTCGAGCGTGGTCGGATCCGACAAGAACGGGAGCTGCGCCGAGACGATTTTGGGCGCGTAGCGACGATCTACCATCGGCAAATAACCCATGGTATATGCTCGATAAGCGGTGGTTTTCATATCAGCAGTAGCTTTGTCAAAACCAACGGCGGCTTTGTATTCGAGGCCTTGGAGCAATGCCTCGACCACTTTCTCATCTGACAGCCCTATCCTGACCAGAAGAGAATACAACAGATGCAACGCTTCTCTATCTGGCTTGCCTCTCACTGGCGGCAGGATGCGCTGCTGCACCCAACCCGGCGATCGCCACCACATATCCTGAAGCCCTTGTCGAAAGCGGCTGGGTTTTGTCTCTTTCAGCAGGCGGATCAAGGGATCAATAGCGGGCTCGCCGATGGCCACTAACGCTTCTTCCATCAAAGAATGATCCGGCGTGGAAAAACCCACAATGACTGGAGCAGCATGAGTGCGGATTAGCGAGTTGACCGTTGGTTTGCCCATGGCCGCAAGCGCTTCGACAGTTTCCATCGCCTCCGGCGTAATTGCCCGCCGCATTCAACTGGTCGCTCCATTCATCGGCAGTTTTCCCCTGATGCCTCGGCATGGGAAAAGCCACAAGAAATATCAAAACGACGGCAAGAGCCGCGCCCAAAACCACCGCTGCAACCCGCCATAAACGTTTCGATTTTTTTTGATAGACTTTTTCACACGCTTCACAACACGCCGAGCGCGTTATTCTATATGCGTAGGGAGAGTAGCCGGAATTGTGCCGCAAAACAAGTCTCGAACCGGCCGCCAAAACCGGCTCAGTTTTGCCGCAGGAACTGGATGCAGACGGGCGTTGGCGCCGGCACTTTCGAGCTGGTCGGTTCGAGTTCGCCAGTTGTGGCGTTCACCCGGAAAATGACGATGGAATCGGATTTTTGGTTCGCCGCGAAAAGGAACTGGCCGCGTGGTTCGATGCCGAAGTGCCTGGGCGTGCGCCCCTGAACAGGCTCGCGTTCAATCGGCGTCAACCGCCCTGATGCCGCTTCGATGCCGAAAACGGCGATGCTGTCGTGTCCGCGATTCGAGACATAGACAAACTGGCCGTTGGGATGCGTTTGCACTTCGGCGGTGGAATTGCTTCCGGTGTAAGATTCCGGTAAAGTCGATTGCGTCTCCAACTTTTCCAGCCTCCCCTTCTCCGGCTCAAACCGCAAACTCGTCAACGAGGAATGCAGCTCATTATTGACGAAGGCCAGTCTGCCGTTGGGATGAAAGGCGAGGTGGCGCGGTCCGGCGCCGGGAGGCAGCGAAACGGCGCCGGCTCTTGACAAGTCGAGCCTGCCCGTCGCCGGATTGAAAGGATAGACATACACCTTATCGACGCCGAGATCGGCGACGGCTGCATAACGATTATTTCGGTCCAGACGGATCGAATGAGCGTGCGGCCGCCGTTGTCGGCGAGGATGGCTGCTGCTGCCCAAATGCTGCACCAGATCCGTCCGCCGTTCAATGGAACCCTCGCTGCTCAGCTGAAACACCGCCACATTGCCGCCGCTGTAATTGGCCGCCAGCAAGCAACGCCCGGTCGCATCCACTTCGAGATGGCAAGGCGCCCCGCCCCCGGAAGCCATTTGATTGAGCAACGCCAGCGAACCGTCCGGCTGAATCCGGTAAGCGCTCACCGCGCCCAAAGCCGTCCCTCGGAACGCGCTCCCCTCGTTGACAGCGTAAAGAAACCGCCCGTTCGGATGCAGAGCAAGAAACGAAGGATTCTCCACCTCCGCAACCAAACGCGCCGCCCCGGCCTTTCCCGTGGACGCATCGAAGTCAAACGCATAAATCCCCCGGCTCTCCCCGCCCGTGTAAGTGCCCACAAAAACCCGATAGGTTGGTTCCTCTTCGCCTTTTGAATCCGCAGCCGCAACCAGCTTTTCCGCAAAGGCCGGCACTCCCAACACCGTAGCCAAAACACAGCGCCAAACCCAGTCGAACTCCAGCCGCCGAACCCAAAAAGAAAACCATCGCATCCCCTCAGAAAACGCCAAACGCCGCCACTTGACAAGCCTGCGCCACCATACACAAACCGCAGAAGAGCGTCTAAACGCAATGCCGGGCATCCAATCCTTTACGGCGTTTCAATGCCGGGCTTCGGGAGAGGCGGTTTGCAACGCGCCGTCCACGAGGTGAACGACTCGGCGGGCGCGGACGCCGAGGGTCAAATCGTGAGTGGCCAAAACCAGGGTAATCGGCAGCTCGCCGCGCAGTCTCGTCAACAGCTCGATTACTTCCCGCCCGGTGACGGAATCGAGGTTTCCGGTCGGCTCGTCAGCAAGCAACAGCGAGGGATCGTTGACAAGCGCCCGGGCGATAGCCACCCGCTGCTGCTCACCGCCGGAAAGCTCGCGCGGGCGGTGCTCCAGGCGGTCTTTCAATCCCACGCGTTCGAGAAGTTCCACGGCTTTTCGAGCCAATGCCGCCGCCGGCCGTCGCGAGATTCTGCCCGGCAGGCAAACATTTTCCAACGCGCTGAATTCGGGAAACAGATGGTAGGCCTGGAAGACAAACCCAATCTCCCGGTTCCGAAAGCGCGACAAGGCACCGCCCCTCAGCGAGCGGAAGTTCTGCCCTTTGAAACAAACATCCCCGGAATCCGCAGCGTCCAAACCTCCCAGCAGATGCAACAAAGTGCTCTTGCCGGCGCCCGACACGCCGTGAACCGCCAAAAAATCCTGCGCGGCAATATCGAGATGCACCCCGCGGAGCACCTGGACATTTTTCCGGCCCAGCCGGTAACTCTTTGTGATATTCGCCGCCCTCAACAAGCACTCGGACACCTCAGGCTCCGCCATAATAGGCAACGATTCACTCACGGCGCAAGGCTTCCGCCGGACGCAAACGCCCGGCATTGATCGCCGGTAAAATTCCCGCCAACGCGCAAATCAAAAGCGATCCGCCGCAGATAACCATCAAATCCACAACATCTAACGCTGCCGGCAGCAGAACAAAGCCGTAGATTTGCTCCGGGAAAAGATCAAAACCCATCGCCCGGTTCATCCACAAGAGAAACTCGTTGCGGTATTCAATGGCCAACAGACCCAAGCCAAGCCCGGCCAGCACGCCGGTCGTGCCCACGATGAAACTTTGGCAGAGAAAAATCAGCAGAACCTGCCGGGCATTGGCCCCCAACGCCTTCAACATGCCAATCTCCTTCGTCTTCTGCACCACAAAGGTGATTTGCGAATTCGTAATCCCGAAGGCTGCCACCAAGACAATGAAAAACAGAAGAAACCGAATCATATTCTTCTCCACAACCAAAGCGTCCAGCCAACTGGAATGCGTTTCGAGCCAACTGACAACCTTAAAGCCAGGCCCTAGCTTTTCTTGAAGCGCCACCTGAACAACCGGCGCGGCATATGGATCATCGAGAATCACGCGCAGACCATGCACAGCGTCCTCATCGTTGAGAAAGAGTCCCTGCGCATCGAAGACGGAGCAAACAATCACATTGGAATCATACTCGTAATACCCCACATCGAAAATCCCCCGCACAACGTAATCATCCGGCAGCGGCATCCGCTCCCCCTCGCCCTGCATCAAGCGGTGTATTTTCCGAAGGCCATTATGGGAATAAACAGCGAGAGGGTCCCCCGTTCTCAACTTCAAAGCGCTCGCCAAATGATGGCCAACGACAACGCCCTGCCCCTCCACATCAAACGCGCCGTCGATTATGCTATCGGGCAAAATGCTGCTCCCCCGCTCGCGCTCCGGATCCACGCCGATCAAGCCGGGCATGTCGATTCTCGGCGGTGTCGTTTGCGCTTCCACAACAATCGGCCCCTGAATATACGGCGACGCCGTCCGAACACCCGGCTCCGCCAGAACCTGCGACAAGACATCAGAGTAAGCCGTCATAATCGCATCCCACTTCTCAATCCGCAAATGGGGATTGAAACCGAACAGCTTCTCCCGGAGCTGCTGATCAAAACCGCTCATCACGCCAATCACAACAATCAACACCGCAACCCCCAACATCACTCCCACAATCGAAATCACCGTGGTGACAGAAACAAAAGTTCGCTTCGGCCTCAAATAACGAAGCGCAAACAACAATTCTACAGGCAACCTGGACATCTCTTCTCACCAGCAATGCAATCGCACCCGCCGCACACTCCCCCACCAAAACCCCCGCAACGAACCACAATCCCCCGCCGAATGCCCCAAAACTGGCATCATCCGCCTACTTTGTCACGTCCATTCTGCCGCCGGACAAGCGCCGAATGTCCCCCTCCCCTGCCGAAACCGGAAGCGTCAATCGCCGCGATCGTACTTCGCCAACCGATTAAGGATGGGACGATACTTGACAAACAAATCACTCAGCTTTGCAGGGAATTTGTGATAGAAGTGATAGAAGTCCGAAGAATCAACATCCCTTTCATGGATCAAGTAAAGATCCTTACGAATCTTTTTTATATGGTCAATGCCCACCTCACGACCCTCGCCACTATAATGGACATATGTCTCAAGCACTTTCGGAGTGCGCTTTTCACGCCCCCACCAAGAGGTCTTGATATCCCTAACCTGTCTCGTGATTCTAATACTGTTGGAATGCGGTTTCTCCAGCTTACAGCTGTATCCTCGAAGAATGCGGCGCAATCTGCGACATGGAATGGAACAGTCGCCTTTCTGAATAGCCTTGGAGTGACAACGTATCCATTCGGCTATCTTTCTAATCTCTCGGTCGGTTGAATGGCTGTCTTTTTCCTCTTCCTCCAGAAGCTCATGCTTCGCCACCACAAGCAAAAAAGCGAACCGCTCCTTTTCAGGTCACAGGTGGGACGCAGACTGTTTCTGTCAAGAAACGCCAGCACGGCCACAAGGCTGGATCGCTTATTGCCGTTATGGAACGGATGGTTGTGTATCAACGCATATAAAAGTGCCGCCGCAGAAGTCTCGATGGTAGGGTATTTTACCGTGCCATCAAATTCCGTGCGCGGTCTATGGAGAGCAGACTCCAACATATTGCGGTCGCGAACACCTGGTGGGTCAATTGGATCGTCTGTCCCTTGGTATACTTTGACGAGCAACCGGTGAATGTTTTCTACTTCCTTGCATTTTAGATAGACAATTCCCCGATTACTTTTACGCCCGATGTTATCGAAAGCAGGAGGAGGAAGGGTGGACTTTTTACTTTTGGTTGACCGACCGGCCAAAGGTTGGGATTTTGGAACTGCAGATTGTCCGTCTGCGAGTTTTCTATCAATGGCGCCAGTAGCGGGATTAATGCCTTCCTTTTTAGCTTGCGCTACCAGAGCCCGATAGGCACCGCAAGGCAGATTTTGTGCGGTTGCTGACAGTTTGAAACCCATCTTTGATAACCGCTGGCGCATCTCGGATTCGCTCTCGCCGAACACATCCGCCCAGTACTTTATAGTGCGAAGTTGTTTGGGTGTTGCAACACCCAGCCGCTTTTTAATCCGTTCAGCCAAATAATGAGGAATGGATTCCTTTGCGGCTAGGTAACGATCCTCATCGAGGTGCAATAGTTCATCGATTACCCTGCTTCGGGGCACTTGCGCCTCGCGGGCTAAATCAGTTAGCGAGACTCTTTTTCTTGCTATTGCCATAAACGGTTAGCTTGTCACAGCGGCGTCTTCATTACAAGAAGTTTACGACAAAAATCATTAGAGTCGCGGCAATATAAAAGACCGATTTTTTGATATAATATTTTTGATATGGCAAGTGTCTATTTGAATTCCCGGAATGTCTCGGCGGGGACAGGTTGCGGATTTAGCGGAGGCCGTCGAAGTGAAAACCTGTGATTTTCCCGTTGGCTACGGCGAGTTTTTCCAGAATGTCGGGGCCGGGGGTGGCGGTTTTGATTTTCCAAAGGTGAACGGTTCCGTTGGCTACGGCGAGGGCGCCGAGATAGCTGGGCGTATAGCCGTTGCGGAGGCGGTGTTTGAGGCCGGATTGCAGGTTGCTGTAATCGAAAGGATTGACGGTGAGTTGCTGGTTCAAGAGGTCGAGCAATGTTTTGTCGGCGACGGTTGCGAGTGATTTTGTGGATCCTGTGATCAAGGATTGGATGACGGTTCCGCTCAGTTGTTCGATGTGGGGATCGACAGTTTTTTGCGCCACCTGAGGGGAGACAGGCGGTGCGGGTGGAACGGGTTCTTTGCCGGGGAGAGCTGCGGTTGCGGCTTCGGGGCGGGAGGTTGTTTCAGGGGAGGGAGTGTCTGTTGCCGGGGTGGGGTTGGCGGGGGTTGGCGGTTGCGGTTTAGCGGCTTCTGCTAGTTGTTGTTTGAGTTGGGCGATTTGGTTGCGAAGCGCCGCAGTTTCTTTTTGTTCCGCCGGTTGAGGGGAGGTTGGCATTGCGGCTGGTTTGCCGGGGAGAAACACCGCTGAAGCTGAGAGGGCCAGAGTCAGGCCGAGAGCTGCCCAACAGGACGCCGCGCTTTTGAGTTTTTCCCCATCGGGATAGAGGGTTGCCAGGGAGCGGTTGATTTGCCGGATGCGAATTGCCGCCAGGGCAAGTCCTCCGATGGCAACGAGCAGAGCGGCACAGAGAAGAATCGTTGTCGTCATATCCGTGTCCTTTGCCGAGCGCCTGCGCAGCATGATTGCCGGCGGCGCGGCGGCTTTTTTTTCAGAAACTCCAAATTGTGTGTCCAAGGAGTTCGGGCCGGAGCTTGCCACGTTCGAATGGCAAGGCCAAGGAAAAACCGGTTTTGCCGCAGGTTTGCCCGGCAAGGTGTCCGCTGCGTTGAGATTTCACAGTCTGCTCATTATGCAGTTGAGTAAGTTGCCGAGGAATGTCAGTTTGCTTTTTTGCGTTTCTAGAAGGGCTTGGCGAGAATACGGCATGATAGAGTTGCGATATTCGACTTGGGACGGAAAAGTCCATTCGCAGACGTTGCCAAAGGGGCGCACTTTGCTGGGACGGACGGCGGACAACAACATTGCGGTGGATGATTTGGCCGTCTCTGCCCGCCACTGTGAATTTGAAGTTCTGGACGATAAGGTGATTGTGCGCGATTTGGATTCCGCCGGAGGGACTTTTCTCGACGGCCACTTGGTGAAGGAGGCGCCGGTGAAGCCTGGACAGACGTTGAACCTGGGCGCGTTTACCATCCAGATCGAAGCTGCCAAAGTTGATCGACAGGAAGGGAAGAAGCCGCAAGAAATACCCGCCCCGCCCGCGCAATTGAGCGACGGCACTTATAGTTGTATGCAGCATCGAGAAACCCGCGCGGCCTTTGAATGCGACCGCTGTTACACGCTCTTTTGTTCCGAGTGTTTTCCGGAAGGTGCCGGCTTCGGCCGGCGCTGCCCCTCGTGCCACCAGGAACTGCGCGTTCTCGACTGGTCGGGAATGGAAAGAACTGCGCAAGCCGCCGTGAAAGACCTCTTGCCCGCAGAGGTGAAGAAGGTTTTGAAATACTGGCAGAAGGCCAAAAATTAACGGCAGGGAAAGAGTGGGTGAACGTTTGCAAAATTTTGGCCGCGCCGGGCAGTCAATTGCCGTCATCCGCCCGCTGGATTCGCACCGGGATGAGGCCGAGATGGGGGTTGGCCAGAGCTTCAAAGGCAGCACGGCTCAAGTCGATAATGCGCCCTTGCCGCACCAGGCGCTTGGCGGGACCGCGGTCTGTGATAGTGACGACCACCGATCGGTCTCGATGAAAGACGCGGATTCTGGTGCCGAAGGGATAGAACCAACTGGCGGCGATCAATTGATCGGGATCGAAGGGTTGGCCGTTAGCCATGAGTTCGCCCCGCAGCTCTTCTCCGTAAAAGCTGGCGTAACCGGCCTCCAGGATGGGCGGGCGGGCTATCTGCTCTGGCGGGCGGGCAACGGGAGCGGATCGCAGCGGGAAGTCTTGCTCTCCTTGATAGGGCACGATGCGGCGCGGATTGCTTTGGCAGCCGGCGAGTATGCCGGCAAGCAGCATCCAGAGGAACACCGTTGTCCAAGCGTGAGCGGATCGCGGCAGTTTTGGGAGGTGTTGC
This sequence comes from uncultured Pedosphaera sp., assembly GCA_965214825.1. Taxonomy (GTDB): domain Bacteria; phylum Verrucomicrobiota; class Verrucomicrobiia; order Limisphaerales; family AAA164-E04; genus UBA2970. The sequence continues at coordinate 2,123,829 of OZ243981.1, read as the reverse complement.
GCCAGGGCGTTCATGCTTTCGATTTGTCGGAGCTCGTTTTGCGAGATTTGAACCCAAAGCGTTGGGTCCGGTCAATGCGGAATTCTGTCAAAACCGGCGAAGTGGAAAGTGCAGCGAAATCTGAGCGGGCGAACGGTAGATGTCTGCGCCACATTGCCGGCGCCGCGAAATTTGAGCGCAATAAGTATTTAGGGGCTTCGAAGCAAAATGCTTGGCAACAGAACAGACTGTGTTAAATATTTTGGCTAGGGGAATGAGGTTACTGGACGTGGAAAAAGCAGGATTGTCTGCTGGAGCGTCAATGTAGCCCATAGCTACTTATTGCGCATTTGAGCGCAATAACAATTTAAGGGCTTTGAGAGTTTTGGAAGGCGATTTATTCGGGACACGTGGATGGACAGGATGCAGAGGATTGGATTTTTTGTTAAGCGGGTGGCGGTCAACGGGTCGAGTGCCTGCGCGTCACCCTGTTAAGCCCACAAATGCTTATCGCGAATTTGAGGGTTGATTGGCGCGGCGGGTTGGGGTTATTTTTGGCGCGTGAAGCTGACGGTGAAGTGTGATTACGCGGCTCGAGCAGTGCTTGGCTTGTCCCGGCGTTATGCTTCCGGCAGGGCGGTTCGCGTGGAGTCTCTCGCCAACGAGCAGTCGATTCCGCAGAATTACCTGGTGCAGATTTTGATTGAGCTTAAGACCTCCGGGATCGTCCGCAGCCAGCGAGGAAAGGATGGCGGGTATTTGCTGGCGCGCAGTCCCGGCGAGATTACATTGGCGGACGTGTTGCAATGCGTTCACGGCCGCGTTTTCGAGCCGTCGGGGGATTCACGCTGCCCGGCCGAGTTGCGGGAAGGTTGGCTGCAGATTCAGGAAGCCTTGGACGCAGCAGCCGGGGCGATCAGCTTTCAGCAGATGAGGGAAGCCGCCAAAGAAGAGCCGGAAATGTATTACATTTGAACTGAAGCCGTGCCAATGTATTCCTTGACTGCCAACGCCAAGGGCCGCTTGGGCCGGAGAGTCCGAGAGTGCTGTCTTTTGTTCGGGGTGGCTCTGGCGGCGGGCTTTTGGCATGGTGGCAAGTTGTCGGCAACGCCAATTGATTTTAACCGGGACATTCGCCCGCTGCTGGCCGACCGCTGTTTTGCCTGCCACGGGCCGGATGCGGCGGAACGGCAGGCGAATCTGCGGTTGGACATTGAAACGGAAGCCAAGGCGACCCGCTCTGGCCGAGCGGCGATTGTGGCCGGCCGCCCGGATTTGAGCGAGGCGCTGGCACGGATCACCGCTCAAGACCCGGAGGAACGAATGCCGCCGAAAGAATCCGGGAAGGCATTGACGGCTGCCGAGGCGGCTCTCATCAAGCGGTGGATTGCGGCGGGCGCGGTTTGGTCGCAGCACTGGGCTTATCAAACGCCGGTACGAAAACCAGCGCCGGCAGTGACCCAAAAAGAGTGGCCGCGAAACTGGATCGATCACTGGACGCTCTCGAAGCTGGAATCTGAAGGCGCGGCGCCTTCCCGCGAGGCGGACGCCGTCACACTCGCGCGGCGGTTGGGTTTTGACTTGACCGGTCTGCCGCCGGCACCGGAGGCCGTGCGGGATTTCGCCGATTCTCCCAACGCCAGTGCTTACAACCGCTTGATCGACTCACTGCTAGACAGCCCGCGGTTTGGAGAACGGCTGGCGGTGTATTGGCTGGATTTGGTGCGCTATGCGGATACAGTCGGCTATCACGGCGACCAGGATCACAACATCTCGCCTTACCGCGATTATGTGATTGACGCCTTCAACGATAACATGCCCTTCGATCAATTCACCCGCGAACAGTTGGCGGGTGATTTGCTCCCGAACCCCACTGTCGATCAACAAATTGCCACCGGCTACAATCGCCTGCTGCAGACTTCCCACGAAGGCGGCGTGCAGCCCAAAGAATACCTGGCTATCTACGGCGCCGACCGCGTGCGCAACCTTTCCGGCGTGTGGTTGGGAGCTACCATGGGCTGCGCCCAATGCCACGACCACAAGTATGACCCGATCACGAGCCGGGACTTCTACGCGATGCAGGCGTTCTTTGCGGATGTGGACGAAACACAGCACTTTAAGAACGGCACGAACGATCTGCCCACGCGGCGCGACCCGGAGATCGAAGTGCTGAGTCGGCGCGAGCGGCTGCTGCTGGCCGCCTTGGACCGTGAAATCCAAAAGCTGGAACGGCGGGCACCCGGCACAAGGCAAGCAGCAGCCAACCGGCTTCCTCGGCTGCGCCAGTTGAGAGACCAAGTTGCGACGGGAACGCGAAAAGTCATGGTAACACAGGCAGTGCCGCCGCGGGCAATCCGACTGCTGCCGCGAGGCAACTGGCTCGACGATTCCGGTCCCGTCGTTGAACCGGCAGTGCCGGCGTTTCTGGGTCGATTGGCGTTGGAGGCCGACCGGCGGGCCACCCGGCTAGATTTGGCACATTGGCTGACTGACGCCGAGACGGGAATCGGCCTTTTAATGGCGCGAGTCATGGCCAACCGCCTGTGGTTTTTGATGTTTGGCAACGGGCTTTCGCAGTCGCTCGACGACTTTGGCGCTCAAGGTGAACCGCCGCTGCACGGAGAATTGCTGGATCAATTGGCCATCGAGTTCGTGGAAAGCGGCTGGAACATCAAGCACGTGCTGCGCTTGATCGCCCGGAGCCGGACTTACCAACAGGATTCATCGACATCGGCAGCAAGGCGTGCGCGCGACCCCGGCAACCAACTTCTTTCCCGGCAATTTCGCTTCCGGCTGCCGGCGGAGATGGTACGGGATACACTTCTGGCCGCCGGCGGTTTGTTGGATTACGAGATCGGTGGCGCCAGCGTCAAACCCCTCCAACCGGCCGGCTACTACCGGCACTTGAACTTCCCCAAGCGGACTTACCAACCTCACCTGGACCGCAGGCAATGGCGCCGGGGCGTCTATATCCACTGGCAACGGCAATTTCTCCACCCCATGCTGGCCGCCTTCGACGCGCCGAGCCGGGAAGAATGCACCGCGCAACGCCCCGTCTCCAACACGCCTTTGAGCGCCCTGGTCTTGCTGAACGATCCCAGCTTTGCCGCCGCCGCCGCAGGCCTGGCCGAACGCATGAAAAAAGACGGCGGGGCGTCGCGAGAAGAACGGCTCCGATACGCGTTCCAACAAACGCTTTCCCGAGAACCGGACGTCGAAGAACTCGCCTTGCTCGGCGCTCTCTTCGACGGAGAAGCCGACGAAGCGCAGGCTTGGGTTTTAGCCGCCCGCGCCATTTTGAATCTCAGCGAAACTATCACGCGATTTTAACTGGAGGATTTGTCGATTATGCATCGCTACGTGGAATACCCAACCGTTATGAGCCGGCGCTCCTTTCTGCGCCAGTCCGGATTGAGTCTCGGCAGCGTGGCGCTAGCCTCCCTGTTGCGAGGCGCTGCGCCGGAAGGCCAAAGCTCGTTGGGCGGCTTGTCTTGGGCACCCAAGGCCAAGCGCGTCATCTTCCTGTGCATGGCGGGCGGGCCGTCTCATCTGGAAACATTCGATTACAAGCCGAAGCTGGCGGCCCTGCACGGGGAGCCGATGCCCAATTCCTACACGCAGGGGCAACCCATTGCGCAGCTCCAAGGGCAGACTTTGAAATGCCAAGGGCCGATGGCGACATTTCGGAGATACGGCCAAAGCGGCCAGGAAATCAGCAGCTTCTTGCCGTGGCATGGAAAGATGGCCGACGACATTGCCATCGTGCGCTCCATGGTTACAGAGCAGATCAACCATGACCCGGCGCACACCTTTATGAACACAGGAACGGCGGTGAGCGGGCGGCCGTCGATGGGCGCTTGGATCACTTACGGCCTGGGCGCGGAAAGCACCGACTTGCCGGGCTTTGTCGTGCTGACTAGCATCGGCGGCCGCAATCCCCAGCCAATCGCTTCCCGGCAATGGGCAGCGGGCTTCTTGCCCAGCCGCTTTCAGGGCGTCGAGTTCCAATCCAGCGGCGAGCCCGTCTACTACCTCAACAATCCGGCAGAGACAACCCGCGCCCAACAATCCAAACTCGTGCGCACCGTCAATCAATTGAACCGGCACCGCAACAAAACCCTTCTCGACCCCGAAATCGAAACGCGAATCGCCGCATATGAAATGGCCTTTCGCATGCAGATGTCAGTGCCGGAACTGATGGACATGTCGGACGAGCCGCCGCATGTTTTGGAGATGTACGGTGCCAGCCCCGGAGAGGTCTCATATGCGTCCAACTGTTTGCTGGCCCGGCGGCTGGCCGAACGCGGCGTGCGCTTCATCCACCTCTACCATCGCGGTTGGGACCATCACGGCGACCTCGTGCGCTACATGAATATCTGCTGCGGCTTGACGGACAAACCCACTTGGGCGCTGTTGACCGACCTGAAACAACGCGGCATGTTGGACGAAACTCTCATCGTCTGGGGCGGTGAGTTCGGCCGCACGCCTATGTATCAAGGCAAGGGCGGACCGGGGCGAGACCATCATATCAAAGGATTCACCATGTGGTTGGCCGGCGGCGGCGTCCGGGGCGGCGTCAACTACGGCGCCACCGATGAGTTGGGCTATTATGCGGTCGATAATGTTGTGCATGTGCGCGATTTGCACGCCACCATGCTGCACTTGCTGGGAATCGACCACCAGCGCTTTTCCGTCCCCTTTCAAGGTTTGGACACCCGCTTGACCGGTGTTGAGGAAGCTCATGTCGTGCGCGGCATTTTGAGCTGACGCCGGGGCGGCTGATTTTTGCCGGGCAGTTATTGGAAGTCGCGCTCGAAGCGGCGGCGTTGGCGCAGGATGGATTGGACGTATTGCTGAGTGGTAGAGAAGGAGATTTGGCTGATGAATTGGGCGGCATTGGTGGCAGCGGCGCCTTCGCTCCAGCGGAGGGTGTGGCTCTTTCCCGCATTGTAGCTGGCCAAAGCGTAAGGGAGGGGGTCGTCGCAAGTAGAGAAGGCGCGAAGCATTTTGGCCAGGTAATAGCAGCCGGCCAGAGTGTTCGTTGTGGGGTCGTAGAGGTGATCCGGTTTGAAGGTGGTGATTTGGGAGGCGTCGGCCCATTCATATGCGGCAGCGTCTGTCAGTTGCATCAAGCCGATTTCGCCGGAGCCTCCCGTGGCACTGGCGTTGAATTGGCTTTCCTTCCAGATAACAGCTTTGATGAGCGCGGGTTCGAGGCAGTAGGTTTCCGCTGCCTGGCGGATCAGGGAGTCAAAGTGCCCTTGCCGCTGCTTTTTTTGGAGCATGGAGTACAGCAACCACCACCCGGCCAAAAGGGTCAGCGCCAAGAGAATCCATAGCCACCAGTATTTTTTCATCTGCAGGGGATATTAAAAACGGGACGGGTGGGGTTTCAATGTTTTCATGCTTTTGCCTCGCTGTTTTTTCTCGTTTGCTTGCCGGGGATGATTGCGCGGGTGACGCTGGAGATTGCCGTGGGGAAGGAGTTCGATTACCGCATTCCGGAAAGTATGCGGGACACAGTGGCTGTCGGTTCTCGCGTCAAGGCGCCCTTTGGCGCCCGGCGGGTGATGGGCGTGGTAACCGGTTTGGCCGAGCGTTCGAGACACAAACAGCTGCGGGATTTGCTCGGCGTTGTGGGATGCCAAAGCCTGGTTACGCCGAAAGTCCTCTCGCTGGCCCGATGGATGGCCGAGTATTATTGCTGCTCGGTAGAAACAGCTTTGAAAAGTGTGCTGCCCAACGCTGTCCGCAGGGAGAAGGAAGGCTGGCGCGAAAGGCTTTTCGTCCGCGCCCTGCCACAAGCGGGGGAGGCGCCAAAATTGACCAAACGGCAGAAGGCACTTTGGCAAGCCATCCGGCAACGGCGGGAGCTCCCGCTGCGGGAGTTGTTGGACGCCATGTCCACGACAGCAAAAACCGTGCGGCATTTGGAAGATAAGGGGCTGGTGTCCATCGCTCCGCAAGTGATGAAGCGGGACCCGTTCGCCAGCGAAACCATTCTCCCAACGCGGAAGCTGAAGTTGAACGACGACCAAACAGAAGCCTTAGAGCGCATCATCCGAGCCGCCGGCGGCAAGGCAAAAGATCGGCGGACTTTCCTGCTTCACGGCGTTACCGGCAGCGGCAAGACGGAGGTTTATCTGCAAGCAATCGAGCACATCCTGGCGCAGGAAAAAGGCGCCATCGTGCTGGTGCCGGAAATCTTCCTAACGCCGCAGACAGCCGAGCAGTTCAAAGCGAGATTCAGCGCCGGTTCTCTGCGGACATCCGTAGCCGTCCTACACAGCCACCTCTCCGCCGGCGAACAACATGACGAATGGCACAAAATCCGGCAGGGACAAGCGCGGATTGTGATCGGCGCCCGCTCGGCAGTGTTCGCGCCGGTGGAGCCTTTGGGTCTGGTGATTGTGGACGAAGAACACGAACTCTCTTACAAACAAGAAGACGCGCCCCGCTATCACGCCCGCGATGTGGCCGTCATGCGCGCGCATATGGAAGGCGCGGTCGCTCTGCTTGGCTCGGCGACGCCATCTCTGGAAAGTTACCACAGCGCCCGCCGCGGGAAGTATGGGTTGCTCACCTTGCCACGCCGCATCGACGCCAAGACCTTGCCCCTGGTTCGCATCGTCGATATGCGTCTAGCGGGACGGAAGGAGAACGGCATCTCCATCTTTTCGCCCAAGCTGAAGGAAGCCATCGCCGCGCGTCTCAAAGCCGGTGAGCAGACTATGTTGCTCCTCAACCGCCGCGGGTATTCATCCATCCTGCAATGCCAGCGTTGCGGCCACGTGGCGGGCTGTCCCCATTGCAGCCTCAGCCTCGCCTACCACCGCCAGGCTGGGCAACTGCAATGCCACATCTGCGGCCATCAGGAACCGGCGCCGACAACTTGCCTGCAGAAAGACTGCCAAAGCCCGCAAATCCTCTACAAGCGCTTCGGCACCGAGCGCGTCGAAGAAACCCTCGGCAAACTCTTCCCCAAAGCGCGAGTCAAGCGAATGGACTCCGACGCCCTCAAACGCAAAGAGGATTACCGGCAGATTCTCAGCGACTTCCGCTTGGGGAAAATCGACATCCTCCTCGGCACACAAATTATCGCCAAAGGACTCCACTTCCCCAACGTCACCCTGGTCGGCATTCTCTACGCCGATTCGCGATTGCACGCCCCGGACTTTCGCGCGGGCGAACGCACTTTTCAACTGCTAACCCAAGTGGCCGGCCGAGCCGGACGCGGCGAGGTGGAAGGCGAAGTCTTCGTCCAATCCCTCACACCCTTTCATCCCGCAATCCAATACGCCCGCCAGCACGATTACCTCGGCTTCTACGAGCAGGAAATTGAAGCCCGTCAGGAACTCGGCTACCCGCCAGCAAAACGGCTTTGCAACCTGACTTTCCGGGGGCGCAACGAAGACAAAACCCGCCTCGCCGCCGCGCATTTCAAGAGGGAACTCGAAAACGGGACTGCCGGCTTCCGCGACCTCGCCATCGCCGGCCCCGCGCCGGCGCCACTGCTGCGAGCCGAGAACTTCTTCCGCTACCAAACCGCGCTCCGCACCAACCGAATGGCCGCCCTGAGCCAACACCTCAACCGCCTGATCCCCACAATCACTCTGCCCAAAGATGTCCGCCTCGCCGTCGATGTTGATCCCGCAAACCCTTGAAACAGGAGGGAGAGCATAGGCAGGAATGCCTGCAACACAATCTCGCCGTCCGCCCAATCGACAAAGATTGCCTTGCCGCCGGAGGATGAGGCGCCGCTGGTGAATTGGGCGTTACCGGCGGCAGGAGGGAGTTTGGAGGTTGCAGGGAGGGGGGGGGGGCATGCGGGGGATTTTGCAATGACGAGTTTAGGTTTTCCAGATTGCGAAACACGAAAGGGCGCGAAAAATTTGCAGAGCAGGCAAGAAGTCGGCTACAAGCCGCTCTGATGAGTGTCTCCCTCACTTTTAGCGGGACGCTGCCAGGGGATGCGGCCGGCGGATTGGATATGGCGCATGAGTTGGCGGATGAGGTTGCGGTATTGCTTGGGTTCGGCGGCGGCAAGGTCAGCGGTTTCCATCGGGTCGCGGTCGAGATGGTAGAGTTGGTAGGGTTCAAAGGGGGAGTTTTGCACGAGCTTCCAAGGGCCTTGCCGAAGGGCGAAGTAGTCGCGGCCCTGGTAGCGGAGGTTGCCTTCGCGGCGCATCCAGATGAGGGCGCGGTCGAGGCCGGTTTGGGGGTTACCCAGCAGAGCGGGCAGGAGGGAAAGGCCGTCAACGGGTTGTGGAAGGGGAGCGCCAGCGGCTTCGCAGAGGGTGGGATAGAGGTCCATGGTGATGGCAACGGCATCGGAATGCGAACCGGGCGGGATGACTCCGGGCCAGACGGCGCAAAAGGGAACGCGGATGCCGCCTTCATAGAGGTCTTGTTTGCCGCCGCGTAGGAGACCGCAGTTGCCACCGATGTTGAGTTGGCCGCCGTTGTCGCTGGTGAAAATGACGAGGGTGTTTTCGGCCTGGCCGTTTTGTTTGAGAGCGGCCATGACGTCGCCGATGCCTTGGTCCAGATGTTCGATTAAGGCGACGAGGCGGGTGCGTTTGTCGCTGAGTTTTGGTTCGCGTTGCCGGACTTTTTCCAACCAGCGAACGGGCGGTTGGATGGGTGTGTGGGGGGCATTGTAGGCGAGGTATAAAAAGAAGCGCCGGCTGTCTTGTTTGCGGGCGTTGAGGTAATCCACAGCCCAGCGGGTGAACAGGTCAGTGGCATGTCCGGGCGGGTCGATTTCTCTGTTGTTGAGCCGCAGATAATTATATCCGTGCCGGCGGTGGTTGTAGTAATCGTCCATCATGTCGCCGAGGAAGCCGTGAAAGTGGTCGAAGCCGCGTTGGTTGGGCGTGTTGGGTGGTTCGAGTCCCAAGTGCCATTTGCCGATAATGGCGGTGTGGTAGGCGGCGGCGCGGAGGGCTTGGGGGAGGAGGACGATGTCTTGGTTGAGGAAGCCCCAGTTGTCCCGGGCGTGAGTGCGAATGACCCCGGGGACGCCGGCTTTGTCGGGATACATTCCGGTGAGCAAGGCGGCGCGTGTGGGCGAGCAGACCGGGCAGTTGGCGTAGAAGCGGTCGAAGCGCATTCCTGATGCAATCAGGCGGTCGATGTGGGGAGTTTGCAGGTCGGCAGCGCCGTAGGCGGAGAGGTCGCCATAGCCGAGGTCGTCCACCAGGATGACGACTATGTTGGGCGGGTTGGCCGATGGCTCTGCGGCGCGGGCGGCGGTGAAATGGGTTCCCAAAACCAGCAAGGCAGCGGTGAGGGCGGTGAGCAGATGGTGACGTCCGGTAGAGCAGACGCGGGTGGGCGTTGTTAAGTTCATGGACATTGGTTCGCGGGGCGGCAGGGTTTCAGTTCGTTGGGTTTTCATACCAGATAACTCCGAGATTGTCGCGTTCTTCACAGGTGATGATGTCGAAGTCGCCGTCGCCGTCAAGGTCTGCAGTTTCGATTCGGTCGAATTTGATTCCCGGCGTGCCGGAGATGTCCGAGAGGTGGCGGATGGCGGGCTGGGAGAGCGCAGCCAGCGGGAACCAAAAAACGCCGATTCGCCCGTCGGCGGCGCCTTCGCTGCTGACGATGAGATCGCGTTGGCCGTTGTTGTCCACATCGGCGAAGCGGACGGCTTTGGCTCTGCCAACATTGCCTTCGATGGTTGCTTTTCGGGTTTCCCAGATGAGGGGATGGCTTTGTTTTGTCTTGAAGTGAAAGATTTGGCGGGGTTTGACGGCAACGGCGATTTCGATGATTTTTGCGGCGGTGTCTTGATGTACGTCGAGGAACATGGCTTCTTTGCCGTCGGCGCCGATGCGGTGTTCCGGCCACGGCCGGTTCCCTTCCGATGTTTGCCTGTTTTTTTGAAGGAACGGAGCGTGAGTTGCGGGATTCTCTAGCCAGAGGACGCCGGCGTTTTCGCCTTTTCGGTCAGAGGCCAGCAAGTCCAGATCGCCGTCGCCGTCCATGTCAATTTTGCGGAGAGACATAATCCAACCGGCGTGGTAAAGCCGTTGAATTCGCATTGGTTCGAGTTGGCGTGGAGCGGTTGGGGCGGTGATTTGGCTGATGCTGCCGTGGGGGCCTTTGGAGCCGGCGATGAGTCCGAGCGGCTCATGCCCGCTGATTGGGAAAGGAACGGCGAACATCCAGAGTTCCCGGTTTTGGCTTGCCGGGATAGGCCGGGTTTGCCAGCGGGAGGCGTCCAAGTATTGGGAACGTTGGCGCGGCGCCCAATGGATGAAAATCGTTCGCGTTTTGCCTTCGCAACTGCTGACGACATCCCAGTTGCCGTCCTGATCCAAATCGACCAGGACAGCGTCTTCCGGGGAGGGGACTCTGCCGACGGTAATTCGAGGCCAAGGTTGGCGAACTTTTGGATAACCGGGATGCAGATAAACGCGCACCAGGCCGCCTTCTTCCCAGCCGGTCGCTGCATCCGGCAAACCGTCACCGTTCACATCGTCGAGCCGTACGCCGTCCGCGCCTTGGGAAGTGGCGTCGATGATGTGCCGAACCCACGCGGCGTCCGCTGCCGGCGTTGGCCAGCAGAGCCAGAGGACAGCCACCCAGAATCGGCCGCCGGCTCGATAACCTTTCCGGCAGTAGCGGGCAAGCGCCAGCGGTTTGGATTGCAATCGTTCGATCAAAGCAGCAATTTTACTTTTGGCAAAGGCGGGCATCAGCAGGGATTTTAGACAATCAAGACAAAATCGGAATCCCAAAAACGCAAAAACGATTTTACAGACGCTGGTCTTCGCTTTATGCCGTTTTGAGTTTTTGACGGCAAAGAGATACGGCGATGAATCTTGCGGGCAAAGTCGCGGTGGTGACCGCTTTCGGCACCTTGGATGTCCTGATCAACAACGCGGCAACTACCGATTTTCTTCCGTTTGCGGATTTGGATCGCCTGATCGACGCCCATTAGGGCCGTATCCTTCAAACCAATGTGAAAGGCGTCTTTTATTACATCCGCGCCGCCCGACCGTACTTGGAAAAGTCTCCGGACGGGGAGGAAATCATCAATGTCAGCAGCGTGGCCGGCATCACAGGCAGCGGCAGCTCCATTGCCTATTGCGCGTCCAAGGCCGCTTTGATCAGTCTGACGGTTTCTTGCGTTCGAGCCTTGGTGCCGCGCGTTCGCGTGAATTCGATTGCGCCGGGGTTCATTGCCGATCTCTGGACGCAGGCCGGCTTGGGCAGAGATTACCAACGCGCCAGGCAAAGCCACGAGCAGCGGGCGGTGCTGGGAAAAGTGTGCGATCCAAAAGATGTAGCCACGGCAATATTGAGTTTGATTCAGGGTTCTGATTTGGTCATCGGGCAAACAGTCGTTTGCGACGGCGGCATGACCATCGGGCCGAGGTGAAAAAAGCCGGCAAGACAGGGCGTCTTCCCGGTTATCAAGGTAAACCGCATTGCCTAAAGCTCAGCGTAGCGGGCGCTCAGCATTGCCGAGAACTTCGCCACTTTCATCTTGCGGCGTTTCTTCTCGCTAGGCTTCTCGAAGTGGCGGTGGTTGCGCGCCTGCTTCAAAGTACCTTCACGGTCGATCCTCTTCTTCAAACGCCGAAGCGCCTTTTCAACGGGTTCTCCTTTTCTCAAACGTATCTCTGTCAACTTTTCTCACATCCTTTCCAGTTCATCGCGGGCAGCAGCGTGCCAAGACGACTCGCCCGCCGAATTCGGAAAAAGTAGTGGAAAACCGGCAAGCTGTCAACCAGACAAGACATTGCCAAGGTGGCGCAGGCACTCGAAGAGCGGTTAGGGCGGTGGGAAACCGACAACAGACAACCGATAACTGACTTCTTGCTCGCCCGATTCGCAGAGAAAAAGTCGACTGCAAACCGCTCTTGCGAGCCTCTGTGCCACGTTCATTCCGCCGGTTTCAAGCGGAAAAACAACTGTCCCGGAGCCAAGTCTTCCCACTCTCCATCCAAATCAGTCGTGCCTTGCAAGATGCCTTCCCACCAGAGAATTCGCACTCCGCCGCCCTCAATTGGCACAATCTCCAGAATCCCCCCGGCAGGCGGCTCTCCGGTTGCTGGCGGCTCTCCGGTTGTTGGCGGTCCTCCGGTCGTTGGCGGTTCTCCGGTCGTTGGCGGCTCTCCGGTCGTTGGCAGTTCTCCGGTCGTTGGCGGTCCTCCGGTCGTTGGCGGTTCTCCAGTCGTTGGGTCATAGAATGTAACCGCCAATTTGCGAAAACCTCGAAGATCGAGATTTCCAATGTTCATGCCTTGGGGCACCCAAACATTTTCCAGATTGTTGTTGTCGTTGAGAACCAGCAAACGCAAGTTCTCCAGACCATCAGGCAAGGTCAAGGAGGTCAGGTTGTTGTTGTCGAGATCCAGCCGCCGCAAGTTCTCTAAATCGCCAGGCAAAGTCAGGGAGGTTAGGTTATTGTCGGAGAGATCCAGCCGCTGCAAGTTCTCCAGACCGTCGGGCAAAGTCAGGGAGATTAGTTGATTATCGAAGAGATACAGCCGCTGTAAGTTCTCCAGACCATCGGGCAAGAGCAAGGAGGTCAGGTTATTGTCGGAGAGATCCAGAGACTCCGCGTGGGCCTCGACCTCCCATCCAACGGCGTTGCTGTCGCCTGTGATGCCGGCGAGTGTGAGGGTCTCTTCGGTCGTGGGCGGCTCTTCTTCGCGCGGCGGCTCGCAGAATGTAACCTGTGATTTCTCAAAACCTTGAAGATCAAGACTCTCTATGTCCATGCCTTCAGGCACACACAAACTCTCCAAAGGATTACCGGAAAGATACAGCTCCTCCAGGTTCACCAAGCCATCAGGCAAGGTTAGGTTGGTCAGTTGGTTGTCGTTGAGATACAGCTCCTTCAAGTTCATCAAGCCATCGGGCAAGGTCAGGTTGGTCAGTTGGTTGCCGTTGAGATGCAACGCCCTCAAGTTCGTCAAGGTATTGGGCAAGGTGAAAGAGGTCAGGTGATTGTTGGAAATATTCATCCCCCACAAGCTCGTCAAGTCGTCTGGCAAGGTCAGGTGAGCCAGTTGGTTGTCGTTGAGATGCAACACCCACAAGTTCGTTAAACCGTGAGGCAAGGTCAAAGAGGTCAGGTGGTTGTCGTTGAGATACAGCCCTCTCGTATTCGCCAAACCATCGGGCAAGGTCAGAGAGGTCAAGCGATTGTGGTTGAGAAACAGCCACATCAAGTTCGTCAAGCGGGGAGACAAAGTAAAGGAGACCAAGTCATTGTTTCGGATATCCAGAGACCTCGCATCGCTAGAAATCATGAGTCTAAAATCGCTGCCGTCGCTTGTAGTGCCAGTGAGCGTGAGGATTTCACCGGTTGTGGGCGGTTCTCCGGGTTTTGGCGGTTCTTCAGTTGCGGGCGGTTCTTCGGTTGTGGGCGGTTCTTCGGTTGTGGGCGGTTCTTCGGTCGTGGGCGGTTCCTCGGTTGTGGGCGGTTCTTCGGTCGTGGGCGGTTCCTCGGTTGTGGGCGGTTCCTCGGTTGTGGGCGGTTCCTCGGTTGTGGGCGGTTCCTCAGTTGTGGGCGGCTCTTCAGTTACGGGCGGTTCTTCGGTTGTAGGCGGTTCTTCGGTTGTGGGCGGTTCTTCGGTTGTGGGCGGTTCCTCGGTTGTGGGCGGTTCTTCGGTCGTGGGCGGTTCCTCGGTTGTGGGCGGTTCTTCGGTCGTGGGCGGTTCCTCGGTTGTGGGCGGTTCCTCGGTTGTGGGCGGTTCCTCGGTTGTGGGGTCGCAGAATGTAACTTCTGATTTCTCAAAACCTCGAATATCGAGATTTTCGATGTCCGTGCCTTCAGGCACACACAATGCTCTCATATCCTCATTGCCGTCGAGCCACAGTCTCTCCAAGTTTGTCAAGCTGGGGAGCAAGGTCAGGGAGATTAGTTGATTGGTGTGGAGGGCCAAAATCTTCAAGTTCGTCAAACTGGCGGGCATGGTAAAAGCAGTCAGTTGATTGTTGTCGAGATAGAGCTCCTCCAAGTTCGTCAAGCTGGCCGGCACGGTGAAGGCAGTCAGTTGATTGTTGTCGAGATAGAGCTCCTCCAGGTTCGTCAAGCTGGCCGGCACAGTGAAAGAGGCCAAGCGATTGTAGTCGAGATACAACCCCGTCAAGTTTGTTAAGCCGGGGGGCGCGGTGAAGGTAGTCAATTGATTGCTACCGAGGTCCAGCCCCCTCAAATTCGTCAAGCTGGCCGGCACAGTAAAAGCGGTCAGTTGATTTTCGTTGAGATACAGCTCCTGCAAATTTGTTAAGCCATCGGGCAAGGTCAGAGAGGTCAGTTGATTTTCGTTGAGATTTAGCTCCTCCAAGTTCGTCAAGCCGGGGGGCAAGGTCAGGGAGGCCAATTGATTGCCGGAAAGACTCAGATACTTTTCGTTTGCAGAGATCGTCATCCTAAAATCGCTGCCGTCGCTTTTGGTTCCGGTGAGGATGAAGGTTTGGGCTACGACCGGGAGGGATAGAACGGCGGCAAGGGTCAGCGCCAAGCCAATCCGATGTGCCATGTTTGCGCAGGGTGGATGAGTTGCTGGGGAAGGATTCGGTTTCATTACGACAGTTCTTTAGTCAGCTCAGTATTTTTACGCCGAATAAAGTGGCGGTTTTTTTGCAATGCCTTTAGGAATCTTTGAGAGCCTATTAACAGTTTTGCGTTTTTTTGTCCACAGTTTTTTTCGCGGTGAAGGGCACTTGGCTTTTGGGCTGCAAAGAGAGCAACAGCAAGGGGGATATTAGCGGGTTCTTTTGTCTTTGAGGAATTGGATGTGGCTGTCGAGCATGAGCCGGTTGCGGCCGCCCGGATGAGCGGAGCGCCCGCGGAGGTTGTCTGGGAGGGCGTCGATGGTGTTGGGGAAGTAGGCATCGACGATGAGTTCGACTTCGGCGGGGCCGTTGGGGATGCCGATGAAGGGGTTGTTGGCTTGGCGAAGGTGTTGGACGGATTGCGTTTCGGATTTTCCCCAGAAGTTGTCCAGGGGGATGGTTTCGTCAGCGCGGTCGAAGCGCCACATCCAGTAGTTCGCCAGCGGGGCGTTTGTGGTGGTTCCGATGGGTTGGACGGTTTGAGCGGCTTTGCCGATGAGGGAGAGCCGGATGCTGGGGCAGGACCAAAGTGCGGGGGCGGCGGCGTGGTTGGAAAAGACGATTCCCGCCCAACCGGTTCTGGGGTCGGACTTGGGCCAAGTGTCCCAAGGGCGGTAACCTCCGGGGAGTGTGCGTTTTAAGTCTCGGCGGTCGGGGAATTTTCCTGCGTGGTCATCGCGATACATGGTCATGGCAAGACCTAATTGGCGGAGGTTGGAAACGCAGCGAATGCGCCGTGCCTGGCCTTTGGCTCGGTTCAAGGCGGGCAGAAGCAGCCCGGCCAGGATGGCGATGATGGCGATAACAACTAGCAATTCGATGAGGGTGAAGGCGGGTTTGGCGGCGAGCTTTCGGCAGGGGTTTGTCATATCAAAGGGCGTTTTTGGTTCGGAGCGTTCAATCAATCGTTTTCGAGATTTTCTTCGCTCGGCAGAGCAAAGGCCAGGTAGGAGTCGCCGGATTTTGTGCCCATTTTGCCGCCGCCGCAGGCGATGACGACAAATTGCCGTCCGTCGATGGCGTAGGTGGCGGGGGTGGCGTAGCCGCCTGCGGGCAAGGCGGTTTCAAACAGGAGTTGGCCGCTGGATTTGTCGAAAGCGCGGAATTGTTCGTCCTGAGTGGCGCCGATGAACACCAGGCCGCCAGCGGTAATGATGGGGCCGCCGTAGTTTTCCGTCCCAGTGATGGGAAGGCCGCGTTGGGTCAGTTCCGAGAATTCACCCAGGGGGATTTGCCAGAGGAGTTCGCCTCGG
Source organism: uncultured Pedosphaera sp. (assembly GCA_965214825.1). GTDB lineage: Bacteria > Verrucomicrobiota > Verrucomicrobiia > Limisphaerales > AAA164-E04 > UBA2970. Next base: position 2,108,011 of record OZ243981.1, on the reverse strand, counting down.
TTGAGGTCGATGGCGTTGAGAGTGCCCCAGGGGGGTTCGACTGCGGGGTAGCCGTCGAGGTCGAAGAAGCGGTTGTACCCCGTGTGCGTGTAGGGGACATTGTGGCGCCGGCGTTTTCGGTTTTTTTCGGGCGGATTGTCTGAGGCGGGCGTGGCTGATTCCCGTCCGTATAGAAAGTGGATCACTGCGTTTTTTTCCTGTGACGACAGGAATCCGAAGGCGGGCATGTTGCCTTTGCCGGCGTTGAGGATGGACAGAGCATCGTCTCGTTTCAGGCGTTGGGCGATGTCTTGCAAGCTGGCGACGTTGCGTTGGAGGTTGCCTTCACGAGAGAGGCCGTGACAGGCGACGCAGTTGCGCCGATAGACGATTTCGCCGGGGCTCAGGCGCTCGCCTTTCCCAGCCGCCACTTTTTTCATCGTCAGTATCCAGGGCATCTCGTTGCCGTTGACGAAGAGAACGCCTGTCTTCGGGTCCCAAGCCGCCCCGCCCCATTCCCCGCCACCGTCGAAGCCGGGGAAGATGACCGTGCCGGCAAGGCTTGGCGGGATGAATTGGCGCCCGGTGCGCACTTCCCGCAAGCGTTGGACGACGTAGGCGTGAGACTCCGGCGTGAGCCGTGTGGCCATTTCTTCGGTGAACTTTTGGCGCGAGAACGGCGGCGGTTTCAGCGGCAGGGGTTGCGTCGGCCAAGCGGCCTCGCCCTTCAGGTCAGAAGCCGGCACGGGCTGTTCTTCGATGGGAAACAAAGGCCGCCCAGATTCGCGCTCAAAAACGAAGACGTGACCGGACTTGGTGATTTGCGCCACGGCGTCGATTGCCGCGCCGTCCCGCTCCACGGTGATGAGGTTCGGCGGCGCGGGCAAGTCCCGGTCCCACAAGTCATGGTGCACAAATTGGTAATGCCAGACTCGTTCGCCGGTTCGCGCCTTCAACGCCAGCAAGCAATTGCCGAAGAGGTTTTGCCCGTGCCGGTTGCCGCCCCAAAAGTCGAAGGCGGGCGATCCTGTCGGACAAAACACCAGGCCGCGTTTGCGGTCCACCGCGAGGCCGCTCCAGGCATTGGCGCCGCCGCTTCTCTGCCAGGCATCCGCCGGCCAGGTGTCGTAGCCCAGCTCCCCCGGATGCGGAATGGTATGAAACACCCAAACCAATTCCCCCGTCAATGCGTGCCAGGCGCGGATGTGTCCGGGAGCCGACGGCCCCGGCCCTTCAGAAACGCGGGTTCCCAAGATCAGAAGGTCGTCAAACACCGCGCCCGGCGTGCTGGAGATCAGATAAAGCTCTGAGACATCCCGCCCCAGCCCCTCTCCCAAATCCACCGTGCCGTGCCGGCCGAAATCACTCAGGAGTCGTCCCGTGCGGGCGTCGACGGCAAAGAGCTTGCGGCCGGCCGTGAACAGAATCCGCCCGTTCGCGCCCTGCCGGTCTTCCCAATAAACCACGCCCCGGTTAACGCCCAAAGCCTCCTTCCGCGCCCCAGCCTCAAACGGGTCGAACACCCATCGTTCCTCCCCAGTCGCCGCGTCAAGCGCAAACAACTTCAACTGCGGCGAGGTGCCATACAACACCCGCCCGACAATGATGGGACTGCATTGAATCTGCGAACGCCCATCCGCCCGGGCGTCGCCCGTCCGGTAACGCCAGGCCACCCTCAGCCCAGCCACATTGCCCGTGTGAATTTGCGACAGGGTTGAATACTGCGAACTAGCCGCATCCCCGCCGACAACCCGCCATTCGCTGGCGTCCTGCGCGCGGGGAGACACGGCAAGCCAAAATGCCAGCCCGCCGCCGGCCAAACGGAAAAACAGCTGTCGATGCCATTCCCAGTGCATTCGGCAGCAAACCCTACCAAGTCGCCCCCAACAGGAAAACCCTTTCGTTCCGCCAAATCACGGCGAAAAAGTTGTCAACACGCCGGCAATCGGCTTGACTGCCCGTCGATACAATGAACCGCCAAACCGCCAACAAACTGCCATGACGAAAAGAAATCTGACACATCCATCGCGCAATAAAAACGAATTCACCTACCGGATCACGCCGCAGCGAATCGGCCTGGCACTGGCCCTCGCCCTTCCCACCGCAGCCCAAACCCTCACCATCACCGGATCACTAAAAGCAATGGCAGCCCCTTCAGCCGGGAAGTCGATGCCAACACGACATCTCTGTATCTCAGCCATCTTGACCTGACCTCCTTGACCTTGCCAGACGGCTTAACGAGATTGAAAACGCTGAGTCTTTCCGGCAATCCTTTGAAGAGTCTGTACGTGCCCGAAGGCATGGACATCTCTTCCTCTGGGGTTTTCCAAAATCAGAGGCTACATTCTATGATCCCTCAACTGAAGAACCGCCCATGACCGGGGAACCGGTTGCGGGTGGAATGCTGGAAATTGTGCGGATTGAGGGCGGCGGGATGCAGATTCTTTGGCGGGAAGGGACTTTGCAAAGCACGACTGATTTGAGGGGCGAGTGGGAAGAAGTGGCGCCAGCTCGTTTTTCGCGGGAGGGCGTGTTGCCGATTCCGCCTGAGCGGAAAGGCGCAGGGTTCTTCCGCCTGAAACCGGCGGAGTGAAGGTAGCGCAGACATCTCTGTCTGCGCAAGTGCAGGCTGAAGTCGGTTGTCGGTTGTCGGTTCCCCACCGCCCTAACCACTCTCCAGGTTCCACCGCCCTAACCGCTCTCCGAGTGTCTGCATCGCCTTTGCACCGCCTCACCACAAAAATTCTGCTTGCCTGCCCTTGCCGTTGGCCGATACTCGCGCCTGTTCACCGAAACAAAACGAGAACCCGAATATATCATGCGAAGAATCAGCAGAACTTACTACTCGCGGCGCGATTTCCTCGGCGCTGCTTCGGCTTCGGCATTTGCCTTCACCTTCCTGCCCAGTAGGGTTTGGGGTGCCAATGAACGGCTACAAATGGCCTCGATCGGCGTCGGCGGCAAAGGTGGGAGCGATTCGGCCCAAGCTGGCGAACTGGGCGAGATGGTCGCCCTTTGCGATGCGGACGACAACACGCTTCGGCAACGCGCCGCCAAAAGCCCCAAGGCAAAACTTTACAACGACTTCCGCATCATGCTGGAAGAGATGGACGCCTCCATCGACGCCGTAACCGTCAGCACGCCCGACCACACCCACGCCCCAGCCGCTGTTATGGCCATGCGATTGGGCAAACATGTCTATTGCCAAAAACCCTTGACGCACACGGTGTTTGAAGCCCGCCTCATGCGGGAAACTGCGCACGGCTACAAAGTTGCTACTCAAATGGGCAATCAAGGGACTGCGGACAACGGATTCCGCGAAGCCGTGGAAGTCATCCGCTTCGGTGCCATCGGCCCCGTGAGGCAAGTTCACGTCTGGACCAACCGCCCTGTGTGGCCGCAAGCTCCCGGCATCGTCGCCCGCCCGCCCGAAACGCCGCCCATCCCGGAGCACATCCACTGGGACATCTTTCTCGGCCCCGCACCCCGCCGTCCCTACCATCCCGCCTACCATCCCTTCAAATGGCGCGGCTGGTGGGACTTTGGCACCGGCGCCCTCGGCGACATGGCCTGCCACACCGCAAACATGGCCTTCATGGCTCTCAAACTCGGTTACCCCGATTCCGTCCAGGCTGAAAACGGCCCTCTGAACCCAGAAACCTACCCCGCTTGGGCCACCGTGAAATTCCAATTCCCCGCCCGCGGCTACCTCCCGCCAGTCGATTTCTACTGGTATGAAGGCAAACTGCCGAGCGGCGAAAAGAATCTGCCCCCAAAAGACCTTTTCCACGGCAACAATCCCCCCGGCAGCGGCTCCCTCTTGGTCGGCGACAAAGGCATTCTCTACACCCCCAACGACTACGGCTCCCGTTACAAACTCCTCCCCGAAAACGCCTTCGAAGGTTACCAAAAACCGGAACCAACCCTGCCCCGCAACGGCCGAGGCGACAAAGGAATGAAAGAAGAATGGGTCGAGGCGATGCGAGGAGGCTGCCCGGCTATGTCCAACTTCAACTACGCCGGCCTCCTCACCGAAACCATCCTGTTGGGCAACATCGCCATCCGCTCGGACAAAAAACTCCTCTGGGACGGACCGAACCTCCGCTTCACCAACTCACCAGCCGCCAACCAATACATCCACAAAACCTATCGCGACGGCTGGGAACTCTGACGGTTACCCGCTGCTTTCGTCCACAGAAAGGCGGCCTTGACAGCTTCACCTCGGCCGTCCATTCGGATGCGGGAAATGATGCAACCGAACGGCAAACCTCAACTCTATCGCTCGCCTGCAAGCTGCCCTACCGCGCTTCAAAGGCACATCCGGAGCCGGCTCGGACTGTTGCTGGGCAAGGCCTTACTGCTGATCAGCGCCAGCAGCACAGCCTCGGAACCGCTGCAACGGTTCGAGTTCTCCGAATCCCAAATGGGCGTCCCCTTCCGCATCGTCCTCTATGCGGCATCTGAAGCCGCTGCAAACCCCGCCGCCGCCGCTGCCTTCGCCCGCATCGCCGAGCTCAATCAAAAGCTCAGCAACTACGAAACCGACAGCGAACTGAGCCGTCTGGGGTATCAATCGGACAAGCGAGACTGGACGCCCATCAGCAGCGATCTCTACCGCATCATCGCCCACGCGCAACGACTAGCCGCCGAGACCGATGGCGCCTTCGACATCACCGTCGGCCCACTCTCTGCCGCTTGGCGCCACACCCGGAGAACCCGCCAACTCCCCGAAAAGGAACTGACCGCCCGATTCCTTGAGCGCGTCGGCTGGCGTCGTTTGCAACTGGATCATTCTCGCCGGCAAGTCCGCTTGACCACTCCGGGCATGCGTTTAGATCCGGGAGGAATCGCCAAAGGAGACGCGCTCGACCAGGCGCTCCTCGTCCTCAAACAGCACGGCATCCGAAGCGCCCTTGCAGCAGGAGACGGCGACATTGCCGTCTCCGAACCGCCGCCCCAGCGAAAGGGTTGGCGCATCCGCTTGACGCCGCTGGCCACCGCTCCCGCCTTCGTCCTCCTCAAAAACCAAGCCATCGCCACCTCCGGAGACCTATATCAATTCATTATACTGGACGGCAAACGATACTCCCACATCTTGAACCCACGCACCGGCATCGGCTTAACAGAGAGGCGCTTAGTCTCGGTCATCGCGCCTTCCGGCATCACTGCGGACAGCCTGGCAACCGCGATTTCCGTCATCGACCTATCGCAAGTCGAAGCCCTGCTGTCGCTCTACCCCGGCGCCCACGCCAGAATCCTCCTCCCGGACGGCGGCCACTCCCTCGCCCGCTCCTTCGGCCGCTTTGACGATTACCGCGCCAAAGAATCGCCGCCAGCACGCCCGCCGCCTTGACTTGGGTCTCCCAGCCGTCTAGCCTCTTTCGCCGAGCATTATGCGCAACACTCGACTCATTCCGATTTTTCTCTCGGCCTTGCTACTTTCTGCCAATCAATGCTTGGCGCCCTTCATCTACACGCCCGGCGAAGGGTGGAGCTATGAAACCCCCGGACAAGCCGGAAAGTGGCAGCGGGACACCGCCAAAGAACAACTCGAAGCCGCCCGCAAAGCCTATCAAGAAAAAGACTACAAAAACGCCGTCAAAGCCGCCGGGCGCGTCATCCGAAAATGGCCCCTGTCGGACTACACACCTGAAGCACAATACCTCACCGGGCTGGCACACGAAAGCAACCAACGCGACGAAAAAGCCTTCAGAGCCTACCAAACCCTAGTGGCTAAATACCCCAAATACGACAAATACGACGAAGTCCTCCAGCGCCAATTCAACATCGCCAACAAATTCCTCGGCGGCCAGAGGTTCCGCCTTTGGGGTCTCTTCCCCCTGTTTCGCTCCATGGACAAAACCTCAGAAATGTATCGGAAACTAATCCAAAATGGCCCTTACAGCGACGTCGCCGCCCAAGCCCAGATCCGCATCGGAACAGCCCACGAAAAAAAGAAAAACTTTGCCGCCGCAGTCGTCGCCTATGAAATCGCCGCCGACAAATACGCCGCAAAGAAAGAGATCGCCGCCGAAGCCCTCTATCGAGCGGGAACAGCGCTCTTGAAGGAAGCCAAAGACGCCGAATACGACCAAAGCGTCGCCAAGCAAGCCATTGAAACGTTCAGCGATTTCATTGCGTTCCACAGCGACGACGAACGCATCCCGCAAGCCGAACAAGGCATCCGCCAACTCCGCGTGGAGCAAGCCCGCGGCAGCCTCCAAATCGCCCGCTTCTACGACAAGAAAAAACAGCGGCAAGGCGCCCTCACCTACTATAACGACGTCATCGACATCTTCTCCCGCCTGCTCAACGACACCGAGCACAAATACGCCGTCGAAGCCCGGGAACGCATCGCCCAATTGAAAGCTGAAGCCCCGGAACCCACCCAAGCGCCAACAACCAGCGAGTAATGCCTCCGCGTTTGGCACACCGCCTGACCCTTGCCGCCGTCCTGCTGCTCCACGCAGGTTGCGCAGGCTATCGGCTCGGCCCCGGAACTGGTTTGGCAATCGGTGCCCGCACCATCGAAATCACTCCCTTTCCAAACCAAACGGAAGAGCCGCGCCTGTCGCCGGCGCTCGCCTCCGCCCTGCGCCGCCAGATTCAAACCGACGGCACTTACCAACTCGAAACGCGCGGGAAAGGTGATCTGCGGCTCACCGGCAACATCATTCAATATCGCCGCGTCGGCGTAACATTCCAACCGGACGACCTCGCCACTGCCCGCGACTTTGAACTCCGAATGACGGCGCAGATCAAAGTCCTCCACTGCCGTACCGGTCAGGTGCTTCTGGAACGCGCCGTCACCGGCCGCACTTTGATTCGGGCGTTTGACGATCCCGCCAGCGCGGAAAGGCAGGCCCTCCCTCTCCTCGCCGGCAACCTGGCCCGCCGCATCGCCGCTCTGCTCGCTGACAGCGGCTGGTAGAACGGCTACGGAGTCTCGACCGGCTGGCCAATGGTCGGATGCCGATCGCGATTGGCCGCCTGCTGTTTGGCCTTCAAAAATATGATCCCCAAACCGACCGCCACCATCAAGCAAAGGAAGCCAATGCCAATCGCAAAAATTCGGCCCGCCGGCGGCAACGGTTTTGGCGCTTTCTTGTTCAGGGAGTTTTTCATTTTGATTGCGCCACAAACCTGCCCGGGCGCGGCGGTTTCCTTTCAATCCGGCCGAGCCCAATCCGGCGGATTTTTGAGTCGGAACAATTCCTCACCCGCACGGGGGACGAGCAACACACCTTCATCTTCCCGGCCGGCATAGGTTGCCCTGTCAATGGATTCCGGATCGCGATAGCCCAAGTTCAACCGCCGGCATTGTTGCGGACTCAAACCAGTCGCCAAAGTAACCCGCGCCCTCGGCTTTTCAATCCCATCGACAAAAGCGCCTTGGCCGTAAACGTGCGCCGAATGCGCCAGCACCCCCCAAGGCTCGTCTCGAAACCGCTCCCACTGCTTCAAAAAGTAATCCCGGCAATGGTAGCCGAGCGCATAAATCTTCTTGCCGTGCGTTGCTGACACTTCCCGAATGTGAGGCGCATAAAGGATCAACTCGCCGCCGTCCGCCAACACCGGCTCCAGTTTATACATGCACTTCCCGCCGACCCAAAGCTCTCTATACATCGCCGGAGCGCAAGACAGCACCGTGTGAAACGGCTTTTCCTTAAGAGTAACATGCAGTTTGCGGGAGAGGTCGGCCGCTTGGTCCCAAGCGCCCTCCGGTGTGCCGGCGAAGATGCCCGCTAATCCGCCGTCCCGAACCACCATACAAAAACATTGCTTCGGGAGCGGCACTAGCCCGCCGGCGTAATCAATCACCTTGCGAACCGCCGTCTCTTTGTGGCCGATGATTTTCGGGCTCGAAATCACTGCCGCCAGCCAATGAAAAAAGTGCAAGAGCTCCGGACCGCCCACGCCGGGAAACAGATACTTGTTGCCGCCGGAAAACCCAACCACTTCATGTGGAAACACCGGCCCGAAAATGAGGATCCGGTCATAATCGTATAAGCGCCGATTGATCTCGACCGGAACCGCCATCGCAAACCGCCCTCCCGTCAAATCGCTCAACAAAGCCTTTGGAATCACGCCCGCCTCGCGCAACATCGCCGGATTGTCCCACTCGTGATTGAAAAACCGCACCGCTCGATACCGGCTGCGGCGCTCTTCCAGGGTAATCCCGATGCGTTGGCAAATCGCCCGCTCAGACATCGGCCGATGCGTTCCCAAAGCAATCAGAATATCCAACTGTTTGACTGCCCCTGCCGTCTGCTCGTGAAACGCCTGAAAAACCATCCCCACCGGAGCCGTGCGCGTCGCATCTGGAAGAATGGCCAAAACCCGCTTGCCAGCATAATCGCCCACCGGACAAGCAGACGCCATCAAACCGGCCATCTCAGTAGCGGAAACCAAAGCCCCTTCGGGCGCAACGATTGAATGGCTCATGGCCGCGCTTGCCGCCTCCTCTTCAAATTGTTTGCGAAAGAAACCCGCCGTCCACCCGAATGTCTGCGCCGGTAACAAAGCTACTAGCCCGAAAAGAAGCCAGAAAAAGAGCTGCCCCGACCAATTCCTCCGCTTGGCCAAACCGGCCCATAGGCGTGTGTTCCAAGATGGACTTCGTCCGCGCTGTGGGGCTCCCATCACCGTGAAACAAGAGCCTTCTGTTCTGTTCCGCCGGGAAGAAGCCCGGAGTAATTGAATTCACCCGCACCCCCCTCGGTGCCCATTCCCGCGCCAAAAACCGGGTCAAACTCAAAACTGCAGCCTTGGCCGCCGAGTAAGAAACCACCCGCGAAAGCGGTATATGAGCGGAAACGCTGGCAATGTTGAGGATACTTCCACGCCCCGCCGCCGCCATCAACGGGCCGAACACTTGGCAGGGAAACAACACGCCGCCGTTGAGATTCTGCTCCACATTGTCCCGCCAAGCCTCCGGCAGGATGTCTTCAAACAGATTCTCCTCAGAAACAGTCGCCCGTGGATCGTTGCCGCCGGCGGCATTCACTAAAATCGAAGGCCGGCCGTTCCCCTCTTCAATAGCCGCCGCCGCCGTCTTCAGACTCTCCCGGCTCATAGCGTCAGCCGAGATAAAACGTGCCTTCCCGGACTGCGTCGCAATACGGGCAACCCGCACCTGGCCGCGCTCCCGGTTGCGCCCCAGGACAACCACATCAGCTCCCGCCTCGCCCAAGCCCTGCGCAATCGCGCCGCCCAAGCTGCCCGTGCCGCCGACAACCACCGCAACTTCCCCGGAAAGATCAAACAAACTCACGGACAAACTCTTAACCGGGAGAAGCCGGCATGTCGATGGAAAAGCAACATCCAGCCGAGCGTTTCACCGCACCCTTCAAAGCCGGCCACAGTGCCGGAGATAATCGCAGTAATCCCCCCCGGGAATCGCCGACAGGCCGGCGACCGAAAGCCGATACCAATAAATTTGAGCCAGCAACCGCCTCGAAGACTCCATTTCCACTTCGACTTCTACCCGCCGGAAAATGGAATTGCCGACATTATCCGGCCTGAAGTCCTCATACTCATCCAAAAGCCGCCAAAAACCGGAACTCTCCCAGACCTCAAACACCTCGCCCATCACCCGAAAGCGCTGCGAAGCATCCGGCGACGCCACCGGAAACTCGCCGACATCATACAAACGCCCGAAGACCCGCCCCAAACCAAGCCGCCACCCCGTCTCGCCAAGCCGCCGCCCCAGCACATGGCCCAACTCAGGACGTAACGTTCCATAAACGAAAAGCCTCATCGCACATCAGAAAACCAAAGGGAATTTACGAATTCCCGGCGATTACAAAAACAAAATGCGCCCTGAAAGCGCCAGACCGCAAAAAGAAGTTGAAACCGAAGGCCGTGTTTTCAACAATCCGCCCTCAGTTGAGAGGCAAAACATGTTTGGTGCAGAAATCCATTTTATTCCGGTTCTCGCCGCTGCTGCGGATTTGGAAAGTTCGGCTTGGGCCAAGATTCTCTTTCAAATCACAGGATTCGCCATCGTCCTGATAGCGCTAGCCACGCTGTGGGCTTCGGTCTCGCTCATCGGAGCCATCTTCTCGCGATTCCAGGTGGAAGACCCGCCGGCGCCGCCGGCCGCGTCCCCGGCAGCCGTTCAAGCGCCGATTGCCGCCGAACACATAGCCGCCATCACCGCAGCCCTGCACACAGTCCTCCAAATGCCCGTTCGAATCGCGAGCATCGAGGAAGCCCCGACAAACCGCCCGGCAAGCGTCGATAAAACATGAAAAAACTAAAAGTCACCGTCGAAGGAAAAAGCTACCTCGTCACGGTAGAGCCGCTGGCCGAGGACACTTCCCTGCTCGAATCTCCCGCCCAAGCACCGCCAGCGCCGCCGCCGCCCACCGAAGGAAACACGCCCATCCCCAGCCCATTGGCCGGAAAAGTTGTCACCATCGACATCCGCCCCGGCCAACCCGTTCAGGAAGGCGACCAACTCATGGTCCTCGAAGCTATGAAAATGAACACCTACCTCTACGCGCCCCAAAACGGCAGCATCGCCCGCGTCCTGGTCTCCGAAGGCGATGCCGTGGAAGAAGGACAGCCTCTCATCATAATGGCTTAGGCCAAGCGAAGAATTTTTCCGATGTTAGACAACCTGCTCGAATTTTTAAGCCTCTCTGGATTCTCAGCGCTCACCTGGCAAATGGCGGCCATGTGGCTCGTCGCCTTCGCGCTGCTCTACCTGGCCGTCGGCAAAAAGTTCGAGCCGCTCCTGTTAGTTCCCATCGCTTTCGGCGCGTTGATCGCCAACCTTCCCTCCCGCGGCATCATCACTTTGGAGCAAACCGCCGACGGCATTGAGCCGGGACACATTCGCGTCGAAGCCATTCACGAAGTGCCGCAGGCGGAAGCTCAGCCGACAGCGGAGGCGCCCCCTGACTCGTTCAAGATCACGAAAATCGAGGGCGGCCTGTTCGACTTCATCTCACAAGGGGTAAAGCTGGAGATTTTTCCGCCGCTGATTTTTCTTGGCGTCGGCGCCCTCACCGATTTCGGCCCGCTCATCTCCAACCCCCGAATGCTCCTCCTCGGCGCGGCGGCTCAACTCGGCGTCTTCTTCACCTTTCTCGGCGCCAGCCTCATCGGCTTCACCACACATCAAGCCGCCTCCATCGGCATCATCGGCGGTGCCGACGGCCCCACCGCCATCTTCACCAGCAACAAACTCGCCCCTGAACTTCTCGGCCCCATTGCCGTGGCCGCTTACAGCTACATGGCCCTCGTACCCCTCATCCAGCCGCCCATCATGCGCTTGTTGACCACTGCCGCCGAACGCCGCATCCATATGCAATCCTTGCGAAAAGTCTCCAAGCTGGAAAAACTCGCCTTCTCCATCGTCGTGACCATCGTTTGCGTTCTCCTCGTCCCAGACGCCGCGCCGCTGATTACCATGCTCATGCTGGGCAATTTCCTCCGAGAATGCGGCGTCACCGAACGCCTGCTGCGGGCTTCGCAAAACGAAATCATCAACATCGTTACCATCTTCCTGGGAACAAGCGTAGGGCTGACGATGCAAGGAGAACGTTTCCTGCAAACCGGCACATTGAAAATCATCCTCCTCGGCGTGATCGCCTTCAGCATCTCGACCGCCGGCGGCGTCCTCATGGCCAAGCTGATGAACCTGCTCAACCGCAAAACACCAATCAACCCCCTGATCGGCTCCGCCGGCGTCTCCGCCGTCCCCATGGCTGCCCGTGTCTCCCACACCGAAGGACAGAAAGCCGACCCCAACAACTACCTCCTCATGCACGCTATGGGACCGAACGTCGCCGGCGTCATCGGCTCGGCCATCGTTGCCGGCTACTTCATTGCCACCCTCTCCTCGCAGTGAGCGCCTCCGCCCAAACAATCCCGCAAAACCAGAACGAAAATAATTTGAATTCTTTCGCAATAAGCAGTTACTGGCTTTTTTCGCCTTGTCCAGCATAAAGGTCGGGCAGACAGAAATATCTGCGCCACCTTCACTTCGCTGGTTTCAGGCGGAAGAATTCCGCGCCTTTCCGCTCAGGCGGAATCGGCAACACCCCCTCCCGCGAAAAACGAGACGGCGCCACGGCTTCCCACTCGCCCCTCAAATCAGTCGTGCTTTGCAATGTCCCTTCACGCCAATGAATCTGCACCCCCCCGCCCGCAATCCGCACAATCTCCAAATGGTTGTTGTTGTCGAGTGACAGGCGCCTGATGTTCGTCGAGCTGGCATCCGGCAAGGTCAAGGTGCCGATCATTGGCTCGCAAAATGTCACCTCCGATTTCGGGAAACCTTGCAGGTTGAGATTCTCAATGTCCATGCCTTCGGGCACACACAAACTCTCCAAAGGATTGCCGTTGAGAACCAGCGAGCGCAAGCTCGTCAGGCCAGCGGGCAAGGCCAGGTGGGTCAGGGAATTGTTGCCGAGGTCTAGCGTTATCAAGCTTGTCAAGTCCTCGGGCAAGGTCAGGTCAGTCAGTTGGTTGTCGTTGAGATACAGCACCCACAAGTTCGTTAAACCGTGAGGCAAGGTCAAAGAGGTCAGTTGATTGTCGTTGAGATACAGCCCTCTCGCCTTGGCCAAGCCCTCCGGCAATGTCAGAGAGGGCAAGCGATTGTGATTGAGAAACAGCCACACCAAATTCGTCAAGCCATCAGGCAAAGTCAGGTGGGTCAAGTCATTGTTTCGGAGGTCTACAGACTTCGCGTTTGCATTCACCACCCGGTTAAAAGCACTGCCGTCGCTTGTCGTTCCGGTGATGAGGAGTGCTCCCTCAGTTATGGGCGGCTCTTCAGTTGTATGTGGTTTTTCGGTTGTCGGAGGTTCTTCGGTTGTGGGAGGCTCTTCAGTTGGCGGGGGCTCTTCGGTTGTGGGCGGCGGCGCAATCGTCTCTCCGTTCGCGGGATCGTAGAAGGTCACTGCTGATTTCGAAAAGCCACGAAGCTCAAGACTTTCAAGGTCCATGCCCAAAGGCGCACGCAAACTCTCCAAAGGATTGCCGAAAAGATACAGCCGTTGCAAGTTCGCCAAACCCTCCGGCAAGGTCAGGTTCGTCAGTTGATTATTAAAAAGATACAAGTGCTGCAAGTTCGTCAGACCCTCGGGCAAGGTTATAGAAGAGAGTTGATTGTCGAAGAGGTGCAGCCGCTGCAAGTTCTCCAGGCCAGCGGGCACGGTGAGGGAAGAGAGTTGATTGTCGGAGAGAGACAGAGACTCCGTGCCGGCATCGACCTCCAAACGAAAAGCGTCGTCAGTGCTTGTCGTTCCGGTAAGGGTAATGAATGTCCCAGTCGTGGGCGGAAGATTGGTATTCGTTGTCAGGGGCTCTTCGGTTGTGGGCGGTTCTTCGGTTGTTGGGGGGATATTGGTATTGGTCGTCGGTGGGATATTGGTATTGGTCGTCGGGGGGATGTTGGTATTGGTTGTCGGGGGGATATTGGTATTGGTCGTCGGCGGGATATTGGTATTGGTTGTCGGTGGGATGTTGGTATTGGTCGTCGGGGATTCCCCAGTTGTGGGATCATAGAAGGTCACTGCTGATCTCGAAAAACCTTGAAGATCGAGATTTTCAAGGTTCATGCCATCAGGCACACGCACACTTTCCAAAGGATTGCCGGAAAGATTCAGCGTTCTCAAGCTCGTCAGGCCATCGGGCAAGGCCAGGTGGGTCAGGGCATTGTTGCTGAGGTCTAGCGTTCTCAAGCTGGTCAAGCCATCGGGCAAGGCCAGATTGGTCAGGGCATTGTTGCTGAGGTCTAGCATTCTCAAGCTCGTCAAGTCGCCGGGCAAGGTCAGGAAGGTCAGTTGGTTGTTGTGGAGTTCCAGATACTGCAAGTTGGTCAAACCATCGGGCAGGGTGAAGGCGGTCAGTTGGTTGGCGTCGAGATACAGCGTCTCCAAGTTGGTCAAGCCGGCAGGCAAGGTTACGGAAGCCAGATCAAAAAAGGAGTTGAGAGCCAGATAGGTCTCGTTGGCGGCGACTTCTTGGCTGAAGGCATTGCCGTTGCTTGTGGTTCCGGTGATGAGGAGAGTTGGGAGCTCTGGCTCTGTCGGCTCTGTGGGCGGCGTAATCGGCTCTTCGGGCGTGGGATCGTAGAAGGTAACCTCTAATTTCGGGAAGCCTGTCAGGTTGAGACTCTCAATGTCCATGCCATCAGGCACACGCAAACTCTCCAAAGGATTGTTGTGGAGATACAGCTCCTCCAAGCTGGTCAAGCCGACGGGCAAGGTCAAGGCGGTCAGTTGGTTGTTGTGGAGACGCAGCCTCTGCAAGTTGGTCAAGCCATCGGGCAAGGTCAAGTTGGTTAGTTGGTTGTTGTAGAGATACAGCCCCTTCAAGCTGGTCAAGCCGACGGGCAGGGTCAAGTTGGTCAGGCGGTTGTTGTAGAGATGCAGATTCCCCAAGTTGGTCAAACCGTCGGGCAGGGTCAATGTAGTCAGACGGTTGTAGGAGAGATCCAGCCTCGTCAAGCTGGGCAAGCCATCGGGCACGGTGAAGGCGGTCAGGTGGTTGGCGCGGAGAGACAGCTCCTTCAAGTTGGTCAAGTCATCGGGCAGGGTCAAGTTGGTCAGTTGGTTGTCGCGGAGATTCATATCCTGCAAGTTGGGCAAGGTATTGGGCAGGGTCAAGGTGGTCAGGCGGTTGAAGGAGAGAATCAGATTCATCAAGCTGGTCAAGCTGTCGGGCAGGGTCAGGTTGGTTAGCTGATTGCGTTGGAGATTCAGATGCTCCAAGTTGGTCAAGTCATCGGGCAAGGTCAGGTTGGTTAGTTGGTTCCAGCCGAGATCCAGCTCCCTCAAGCTGGTCAAGCCGGCAGGCAAGGTTAGGGAAGCCAGATTAAAGGAGTTGAGAGACAGAGATGTCGTGCTGGCATTGACTTGCCGGCTGAAGGCGCTGCCGTCGCTTTTAGTTCCGGTGACGGTGAGGGTTTGGGCGGCGGCTGGGAGGGTGAGGGCAACAAGGGCGAGGGCCAGCACCAAGCCGATTTCCCGTGCCCGGCTCTTCCGTTTAAGCGATTTGAGGGCAGGAGTACTGGCTGGTGGGCTGGTGTTTTTCCATATTGACAGGTTGTTTGGCATTTTCAAAGTTTTTTTTTGATTTTCGGTTCAGCTCGGGGCACAGGCGGCGCAGGCTTGCCGCCTGCAGGCAGACAGGATGTCTCTGCTCCACATTTCTCCCCCGCAGAGGCAATTTACCGCGGATTTTTCTTTTTTGTCAAGGCGGGCGGCGGTCAACGGATCGAGTGCCTGCGCGCCACCCTGTTAAGCCCATAAATGCTTATTGCGGAAAAAGGAGTTGACACAACACTCCAATTTGCCTATTCTGGTTGTTTTGAAAGTGCTCTGAAAAATGTTAAAAGCCTGTCTCATTCTTGCGATCGTGTTGGCCACTGCCACTTTAGGCGTCGGCGAATTGAAGGTAAAAAGCAAAATCGACCAATTGAACACTAACTTGACAGCAGCCCAACAATCGGAAAGTGCTGCGCGACTAGCCCAACAACAAGCCGAAACAAAGGCAGCTACACTCACAGAGGAAAAAGAAATGCTCGGAGGCGAGCTTGCAGACACTAGGAGCCAGCTGGAAGAAAAATCTCGAATTGCCGAGATACAGCGCGTGCGAGCAGACGAGATGGAAAGCAAGTGGCGGGACGTCACTGCTGAAAGAAACGAAGCGCAGCAAAAGTTGACACAATGGGACGCCTTGGGAGTGAGCATTCAGGCAGTGCAATCCATGAGGGACGACCTCATGGACGCGCGCAAGGCGATCGAAGCCGGGAAGGCAGAACGCCTCGTCCTGCTCCGCCAGTTCAATCAGCTCAAATACGACTTGAGCAAATACGAAGGACCCAATGTCGAAGTTGTTATGGAAGGCGTCAAAGGCTCCGTTATCGCCGTTGACGACGATTGGGATTTTGTCGTCGTCAATGTGGGAGAAGAAGACGGCGCCCGCCAATCGGGAAAACTCATCGTGAGCCGCGAAGGCGAGCTGATCGGCAAAGTGCAAATTACCTCTTTGGAAGCCAATCAAAGCATCGCCAATATTCTCCCGGGATGGAAGCAGGGCGACATCCAAGTGGGCGACACCGTCCTTTACTGAGCCAATCAGCAGATATGATGAAGACGATGCGAAAGCGGCGGCAGCGTCGACGAAACAGCCGGCTGGCGGCTTGGATTGCTGTTGCCGTCTTTGCCGCCGTTCTGTTGAGCTCGGCCGGCTGCAGAACCGGAGACATGCAAAACGCCTCGGCTCAACCCTGGAGCTCGCCGCGGGACTGGGAACACGGCTTGCCGTCCAGCATCATGGAAGGGCGCTGAACGGCTACTTCGCGTAGTCAACACAACGCACTTCGCGAATCACCGTCACCCGAATTTGCCCGGGATATTGCGCTTGTTCCTCAATCCTTCGGCACACATCGCGCGCCAACAGATGCGCCGCCTCGTCTGTCACTTTTTCCGGGCGCACGAAGACTCGCACTTCCCTGCCGGCATGGAGCGCAAAGCATCGTTCGACGCCCGCGAACGACAGTCCCACTTCTTCAAGAACTTTGAGTCGGTTGATATAAGCGGCAATAGATTCCGAACGAGCGCCGGGGCGCGAGGCGCTGATCGCGTCGGCAGCACTCACCAATATCCCCAAAACCGTCCCGTGCTCCACCTCATCATGGTGGGAAGCCACCGCATTCACCACCGTCTCGTTCTCTCCATAACGCCGGATGAACTCCGCTCCAGCGACAGCGTGAGAGCCGTCGATTTCATCGCCCAAGGCTTTCCCGACATCATGGAGCAAGCCCGACCGGGCTGCTTCGGTTGCATTGACGCTAAGCTCGGCCGCTATCAACGCCGTCAAACGCGCCACTTCCACAGAATGATCCAACACGTTTTGGGAATAGCTTTGCCGAAAATACAAGCGGCCCAAGCGTTTAGCAATTTCGGGATGCACCGGAGACAAGCGCAACTGGCGCACCGCCTCATCGCCCATCTTAAAAATCCGCCCTTCAATTTCCGATGAAACCTTTTCGATAACCTCTTCAATGCGCACGGGGTGGATGCGCCCGTCCGCAATGAGCCGCTCCATGCTTTCCCTGGCGATCTCGCGCCGCACAGGATCAAACCCGGAAAGAACGACAGCATTAGGCGTGTCTTCGATCAACACCGTCATGCCGGTGGCGTTTTCAAAAGCCCGAATATTGCGCCCTTCCCGTCCAATGATGCGCCCCTTGATATCGTCGCCTTTCAAGGCAACCGAAGCTGTCGTGGCTTCCGAAGTGTAATCCACAGCATACCTCTGGATGGCGATACCGATGATGCGCTTGGCCTCTTCTTCCCCTTCCCGCTTTGCCTGTTCCACAATTTTCCGGGCCAAAACATGCGCATCCCTTTGGGACTCGCGCTCCACGGATTTCAACAGTTCCTTTCGCGCTTCCGCCGGCGTGAACACCGCCAAGCTCACCAACCGGCTTTGCCATTTTTCCGCCAGCATCTTGACAGAAGCCATTCGAGCTTTGACTTCCGCTGCTTCCTTGGTCAAGGTCGCTTGACTGCTCTCCAGCAGCGATTCTCGTTTGGCCAGACTTTCCAACTGGAGCTGTAAAAGGTCTTCTTGAAGTTGGAACTGTTTCTCGCGCTCAGCCAATCCTTTGGCACGCATAGACCGCAACCGCTCCCAAGCCCAGAGATTCAGTCCCAAGAGCACCAACACTCCTCCCACCACCATGAGCAGCACACCAGACGATCCATTCAGCGCGAGGATACCCATCTCGAAATCAAGCCCGTTGCGCCTCCGCTCTGCCGCCCGGCGTGAAGATGTGTTCCACTCTCTGATCCCACGGCGCCGCCGGCAACGCCTCCAGCAACTGGCATTCATATGCCACACCGCAACGCCCCCTCCGAACATCCCGCAGCAAACGGTCGTAAAACCCCCGGCCTCTGCCAAGCCGCACGCCGTCCCGGGAAAAAGCCAGGCCGGGCACAAAGACCGCGTCCAAGAAGCCTCCCTCCACCTTCGGGCATCGAGCAATGGGTTCCCGAAGGCCAAATTGCCCAAGCGCCAACTGACTCAGCCGCTCAATAACAGCAAACTCATATTCCGAATCCGCCGCATTCCATCTGGGCAAAGCAATGCTCTTTCCGCAGGCCAAACCCGCCGAAACCGCTCCAGTCAAATCAATCTCCCACCCGGCAGCGGCATACATCCCAATGCATTGAGCGCGGCTGAATTCTTCCGAAGCGAGCAATCGGGCGACAAGCGCCCCGGCGGCAACCGACATCGACGCGGCTGGCAAACGCGCCAGCACCAACCGCATTTTGCGCCGAATCCGCGCTTTCTCCGCCGCTTGGCCGCTGTCAACTTCAAGATTCACGGACTGTTTTTAGAATGGGGCTTGCCGGTCTGGATCCGGGACATTTGCTCGCGCCAATGCCGGATTCTCTCGCCGATCTTTTGCTCTGCCCCTTGATCCGAAGGGGAATAGTATCGGCGCTCGGCACCCAGATAATCCTGAGGCACAAAATGATCGGCATATTTATGGCTGTATTTATAGCCGACTCCGTTGCCCAGTTTCGCGGCGCCTTTGTAGTGTCCATCCCGAAGATGCCGCGGCACGGGGATTGTCGGATTTTTCCGAACGTCCTCCAGCGCCTTGTCAATGGCCGTCATGGCGCTGTTGCTTTTGCAAGCTGTTGCCAGGTAAATGGCGGCCTCGGCGATTGGAATTCTCGCTTCGGGCCACCCGACAAATTCAGCGGTTTGATGGGCACTCGACGCCAGCACTAAAGCCATCGGGTCCGCCAAGCCAATATCTTCCGCCGCGCAGATTAGCAGGCGCCTGGTGATGAAGCGCGGGTCTTCGCCTGCGTGGATCATCTTGGCCAGCCAATAGAGTGCCGCGTCAGGGTCGGAACCGCGCATGGATTTGATAAACGCCGAGATCGTGTCGTAATGCCCGTCGCCGTCGCCATCATACACAACCGCCTTCTTCTGAATGCACTCTTCCGCAATCTCGAGGCCGATGGAAACGACGCCCGCCGGATTCGCCGGCGAGGTGAGAACGGCAATCTCTAGCGAATTGAGTGCTTTTCGAGCGTCTCCGTCGGCCGTGGCAGCCAGATGGTGAAGCGCTTCTTCGGTGATCTCGATGCGCTTTCCGCCCAGGCCTCGCGCCTTGTCGTCAATTGCCCGGTGGAGCAACCGAATGATTTCATCGACTTCCAATGGCTGAAGTTCGAAAATTTGCGATCTGGAAACCAGCGGAGAATTCACGAAAAAGAATGGATTATGCGTCGTGGCGCCGATGAGCTTCACCGTGCCGCTTTCGACGTCCGGCAGGAGAACGTCTTGCTGCGATTTGCTGAAACGATGGATTTCATCAATGAAAAGCAGCGTCGGAATGCTGGTGTTGTCCAAACGGTTGGCGGCGCCGCGCAATACCGCCCGCATATCGGCGACATTCGATTCCACCCCACTGAGGCGCTCAAATTTCGCCCTAGATGAGCGGGCGATGATTTGAGCCAAAGTGGTTTTCCCTGTGCCCGGCGGTCCGTAAAAGATGAGAGATTGCACACGATCGGCTTCAATCGATCTTCGCAGCAAGGATCCAGAACCCAGGATATGCGTTTGCCCGACATACTCATCAAGGGAGGCCGGGCGCATGCGAGCCGCTAGCGGCACACCGAAATTGCCGCCCGGAGCCGTCTTTCCGCCGCTCGGAACATCGGCTCCATTTTCGACCTGAACCTGATTTTCAAATAAAGACTCTTGAGCCATGAAAGGGAAACTATCTCTCTTGAGGAAAAAGAAAACCCCGCACTGTGCCGTGGGAACACATCCTTCGAACAGGATGGAAACAAGTGGAACTCGCCCGGCCTGCATTCGACTTCCAATTAAGGCATGCCGGCCGCCATACCTGAGGCTACCGCTCCATTCATTATTGATTTACGGTCCGAGGATTTTGTTTCGATACACGAGCACGGCAGGGTTAATTCTCTGTCGACTCCCAACTTTTCAATGAGCTAACGGCCAACCACACCCCGTCTCCAACAGGGCGTCTCCACACGAGAGACGGAATTGTAATTCCATCGGAAAAAACTCTCAAGCAAAAACATCAAAAAACCTTTCGCCCTTCGCGCCGGCGAGTGGGCGGATTCAGCCGCGGCGGCGGGCAATCCAGGAAAGGATTCGGCCCGTCGGGATCGCTTGGCAAACGTGCCAACCAAACGTTGATGAGCCGGAGGATCGACGCCACTTCAACACCCTGATGCCTCGGCGGATAATCGGCCAAGTTGCCGCGAGCTAGCCGCAGCAAAGCGCCTGCGGGACGAAGCCGCTCCTTCTGAAAATGAACAAACGCCCCCGCCAACTGGATGAGCCCCTTGTAAAACAAATCATCGGGGCCTCGACGGCTCGGCAACCACAACGCTTCCAAAACATCGTGTGCTTCATAAAACAACCCCCGATTGAAACACGCGAAAAACCCCAGGTAATGCGCAGGCCAATCCCTGCCCTGCAACCCGGTAATCAACGCCGCAATTTCTAAGTCTTTATGGCTCATCTCAATCAACCGCACACCCGCCGCGGCCGGCCTTCCAGCATTTTCCCGCTGCCAAACTTCGTTTTGATTTTGACATCTCGAACCGCATGCAACAAGCTGACTGCATGGCAAAGCCGCCCCTTGGACGGGGTCTTGGCGCACTGCTCGGCGGGGGGCCGCCGGTAGACTCTGAAGCGCCCAGCCCGTCAGAAGAATCGCCCCCTGCACCGCTCCAACCAGCGGCGCCCGACGCCGAGGCAAACGAGATTCCAATGAATCAAATCCACCCCTGCCCTTTCCAGCCTCGAAAGGAATTCGACGAGGGCTCCCTCAAAGAACTTGCCACCTCTATTCAATCCCAAGGAATCCTCCAGCCCCTGATCGTCCGGCCAAGCGGCGACCAATTCGAGATCATCGCCGGCGAACGCCGCTGGCGCGCCGCACAACTTGCCGGCCTCCGCAAAGCGCCCGCCATCATCCGCGAGGCCGACGACCGCGAAGTGATGGAACTAGCGCTTGTCGAGAATCTCCAACGCGAAAACCTCAACCCCATCGAGGAAGCGACCGGATTGCAGCAGCTCATCAACCAATTCAATCTCCGGCAAGACGAAGCCGCTCAAAAAGTCGGCAAAAGCCGCGCCGCCGTCGCCAATGCCCTTCGACTCTTGAAATTGCCCGCCAAAGTCCAAATCTACCTGAAAGACAAAAAAATCTCGGCCGGCCACGCCAAAGTCATCCTGGGACTTTCAGACGCCAAACAACAACTCGCTGTTGCCGAACAAGTCGTCAAAGACCGCCTCTCCGTGCGCCACACCGAGGCATTAGTCACCAAACTCCAAACAGACAAAACCACTGCTGCAACCCTCCAGAACACACCCCCAACAGGACTCAAAGACCCCAACCTCGCCCGATTGGAAGAGAAAATCCGCCAACGAGTCGGCACCCGCGTTCACCTTCGCTACCGCAAGGGAAAAGGCTCTTTGAACCTGATGTTCTTCTCGGACGAGGACTTGGAAAGAATCATCCAGACCCTCGGCATCGAACCCGACTGAGCGCTCAAAGCCCCCAACAACTCGCCAGACTTGGATCGATTCAGCATTCCAAAGCGCTTTTATGGCAACAGCACAGAACACCCGATCCCGCTGCATCCAAGAACTCGGCCGCTTGGAGCCGCGCGTTCCCGGCCTCAGCGCCTTCGTCGGCTTGGATGGATTCGTTGATGAAATCATCCACGTCGTCGACAAACGCGAAACCGCCAATTCCTTCATCCGAATCCCAACCCTTGCCGCCCTCGCCGAACGCATCACCGAAGCTGCCGGCCGCAGCACTAACATCGAGCTGGTGGCACAACGAGTCAAACTCGGAGGCAACGGCCCCATCATGGCCAACGCCTTGGCCGCCTTCGGTGTCAGCGTCGCCTACGTGGGCGCTCTGGGTTACCCCAATCTCCACCCCGTATTCTCCCCTCTGGCCGACAAAGGCGAAGTCTTCTCCATCGCCGAAGCCGCCCATACAGACGCCCTCGAATTCAGCGACGGCAAACTGATGCTCGGAAAAATGACGCCCTTGAACGACATCACCTGGCCGAACCTCCTGGAACGCATGGGCCGCAGCGCCTTCGAAACAAAAATCCAAACCGCCCGCCTAATCTCCTTCGTCAACTGGACCATGGTGCCATATATGAGCGAAATCTGGGAAGCCATCCTCGACGAAAACCTCCTCCCACGGCGCCACTCCAATCAAACCGCCTTCTTCGACCTCTGCGACCCGGAAAAACGAAACAACGACGACATCGCCCATGCCATGACCCTCCTGGGGCGTTTCCGCAAACACCTCCGCGTCATCCTCGGATTAAACGAAAAAGAAGCTCTGGAGCTGGCCGAAGTCTACGGCATCCCGGCGGGTGCCGACTCTCCCGAAGACCGATGCCTGCTGGCAAAAGCCCTCTTCAAAAAACTTGACGTCGACTTATTGGTTGTCCATCCCGTCGCCTACGCCCTCGCCGTCACCGAAGACATCACAACCTGGGTTCCCGGCCCTCTCATCGAAAAACCCGTAATCACAACCGGCGCCGGCGATCATTTCAACGCCGGCTTTTGCCTCGGCCAACTCCTCAACATGTCGCCCGACCTCTCCCTGCAATTGGGCGTCGCCTCCAGCGGCCACTACGTCCGCACAGGAAAAAGCCCGCAAATCCGAGACCTCCGGCAGCTCCTCGCCAACTGGCCCCGCTGCCCGCAGCAACTCTAGCCTTTCCGCTCGCTCCCGCCCAACCAATCCTTCAAGATAAGACAGTGCTACTGCCCATCGTCAAATACGGCCACCCCATCCTCCGGCAAAAAGGCGAACCCATCCGCGCGGACAGAGAAAACCTCCGGCAACTCATCAGCGACATGCTAGAAACCATGCGCGAAGCAAACGGCATCGGCCTGGCAGCACAACAAATCGGCCAAGCACTCCAACTCGCTGTGATCGACCTCAGCGAAGCCAAAGAAAACGATTCGGAAATGTGGATCGGAGGCCAACCAGCGCCCATTAAAAAACATATGCCCCTGACCCTGCTGAACCCCAAAATCGCCCCTTTGGACGCCCCCGTTCCCGGACAGGAAGGCTGCCTCAGCTTTCCCGACATCTTCGGCGACATCCACCGGCCTGAAACAGTGAACATCGAAACACTGCAGCCAGACGGCTCCACACTCAAATTCCGCTGCAACGGCCTGCTCGCCCGCGTCATCCAACACGAAACCGACCACCTCAACGGCATTCTCTTCATCGACCGAATGACCCGCGCCGTCAAAAACAAACTCCAAACCCAACTCGACGCTCTCCACCAAAAAAACCGACAAACCCAATCACCAAAAAACTGAATCACCAAAACCCGTCAGCGGCTTTTTCATTGAAAAACTCTCACCGAATCAATACTTTCTCCCTCCGCGATTACTCAACAAACCATGAGGCGATTGAACAGTTTCTCCGGAATTTTCAATCAGCGCGGCTGCCGGGATCAAGCCGAGACAGAAGCGCCAGCGCGTCGGCGGGCGAACAGCGACTCAACCTTATCCAGCCAATCACCGCTCGGAAGAGAATATGGCCGGAAAGTTTCCAACCAGCCCTTTCGCTCGTGGTATAATAAGGCGCGATGCAATCCCAACTGATTGGCCTTGGCGTTGTCTATCAAAGCGGCGGAATCATTAGCGCTCATCTGAAGTAGCGCCCGCTTTTCGAATTCGGAAAGCGCCTTCCGACTCAAAAATCGCTGGACATTGTTGTATGTGTCCGCAGCAGCAATGACATGTACACCCAGGTTTCCGCCCTCGCGCACGATTCGGTCGAAAGCGTCTCCCGGTTTCCCGCCTTCCTCGCCGTCTGCCGAAAAGCCAAACTCGTCTTCAGGGCGGAGCTTCTTGAACGATTGAAGCCCGACAACCACCATGAAAATTGCCGGCGATGAATTCCCGCTGGCCTCGCGACGGCGCCTCTCTTCATCGACTTCTCCCACCAGGCTTTCCAAATCCGCATCCTTCAGCGTTCGGACGGGATGGGGCAACATGGCGACGATGCGGTCCAAAAGATCGCGATGCGGGGCATGATCGGGAATGGCGTCCAGAATCCAAAACCGCGCCTCTCCCGCCTGATGTTGCGCGGCCAATGAAATCACGCTGCACAAGACCAGCGAAAGTGCTGTCTCTTCGTTTTGTCCGATGATCAAAAGGTTGCTGCCGCTTTGCCGTTCAAAGACGGCTTCCGTAGGTCCTTTGATCGCGTTGGGAGCGCCCAACCAGGCCCGCTTGCTGCTTGCCGTTGCTCCCAATTCGCCTCTTAACGCCGCGGCCAGTAAAGGGTTTTCGGCAACGGCGGCAGGGGCATTCCCTTCAAAAACAACCGGACCTTCGCGCCGCCAACGGGTTTCGTCGGCCAATCGACGGATTTGCTCCAAGCGGCAGTCGCGCTCCACATCCGAAAGCCAAACCGTCTGGAAAGGATGATTTCCTTCCGGCGTCCCGCCGCTGTCGTTGTAGATTCCCTCTCCGGGACGGGAGAGCAATCTCGGCGCGGCATTGCTTTCATCCAGGATCAAGTAAGCGTCGGCCTCATCGCATTGGAGCGCAATGCGGACAGCCATTTGCGCGAGAGTCGTCCGCGCCAGGGTATAGGCGCCGCCCAAAGTCTGCGACCCCAGGATCGCATGAATGCCAAAGGCGCGTCCCTGCCGGACAATTCGATCCAACAAAGCCGCCGCGCTTTGCGACACCTTGTCCTCCTCCACGAAATACTCCTGAAACTCGTCGATCATTACCAACGTCCGCGGCAAAGCTTTCCCCGGCGCCGCCTTCTGATAACCGGCCAAGTCTTGCACACCGTGCCGGCGAAAGAGCTCGCCGCGCCGGCGCAATTCCCCATCCACCCGTTCCAACACGCTCAAACCAAACTCCCGGTCGCTCTCAATCGCCACCACTCGCGCATGAGGCAGCCGGCGGCGGGCGTAGCACTGGAACTCCACCCCTTTCTTGAAATCCACCAGATAAAACTCCACATCATCCGGCCGGTACCACAAGGCCAGATTCGTCGCAATCACGTGAAAGAGCGTCGACTTCCCTGAACCGGTCTTGCCCGCAATTAGAACGTGCTGCTGCGTCCCCTTGCCCAAAGTCAGATACTGCCTTTTCGCCGCGCCAGCCCGGCCAATCGGCACTCGGAGTTCGGTCCGAATGCGCTGCGACCAAAGTTTGCCGGCTTGAGGAGCGATCAAATCGAACGGCACCTCGACTCGGCTGCTGCCCGTGCTGGCGCGTCCCACCTTGTGAACGATCTCAATCGCTAACCCGGACTCCGGTGCCGCATCCCAATGCAACCGAACCCCCGGCCACCGCCGACCGCCAAACTCCCAAACGCCGCCGCGCAAACGCATCCAATGGCAATGCGCGCGCAAATCCTCCCCAGCCGCCTCATCGGGTAGCGATTGCCGCAAATTGCGATGGAGAATCAAAAAAACCCCGCATCTCGGCCCGCTGACCGCAATGCTTTGAAGCCGCCGAAGAGCCGTTTCGCTGAAGCCAATCGGAAAATCGGCAACGACCAGAAAATGATATTTCTCGGCAATGCTGCCGGCCGCCGCGTTATATTCGGCCAGCGTTTCATATTCGTTTCGCAGGCACATCTGCGTCACCTTCTCCATCTGATCCGTCAAATCCTGCAAACAACGGTCGATCTGGCTTGCCTGAGTCCCAATCCGGCGGTTGATGATTTGCTCGTCGTAATCCGCCAAATACATCAGCCCGGCAAAATTCTGCCCCAAACCCACCGGATCGAAAATCCGCAACGCCGCCTTTCCTGCCGGCGAGGAAGTCAAGAGCTGCAGCAAAATTCCATTCATTGCCGACACCACTTCCGTGCCACTTCCGGCGCCTTCAGTCTCGAACAACAAAGACTCGCCCGCGGGTATCTTGACGGCCAAGGGCACTGTCAACCGATTTCTCCCGTCCCGCCCCAACTGCGCCCTGCGAGGCAGTTCTCCGGCCAGAGGACCAAGTTCGAGTTCAAGGCTTGCGAAACGCGCAGCAACAGCATTGCCTTCCGGCGGCGTCCAATCAGCCCAAGCCTTCGGAGTCCAAGCCGTAAAAATCGACTCGGCGGCGGCTCGGCTCGACTCCAATTCTGCCACGAGCTTGGAGGCCTTCTCCTGCCAATCGCGCTCCAAGGCATTCATCTGCTCCTGAAATCGAGCGGCTGCTTCCGCCACAAGACCGGCTTCTTCAGCCTCCACACGAGTCAACTCCGAATCGCCGAAACCGGCCATCGCACCGGATTGATGATGGGCAAACAGCACAGACTGACTGCGCCGCGCGTGTTTCTCCAGCAAGCGTTTGTGCTGCTCCTCCAGCTTGGCCGTCCCGATTTTCAGCCGCCGCACTGCCTTTTGCTCTGTCGAACGCCACGCCTGTTCGAGGCGGTCTTCGACATCCCGAAGCCGCCTTTGGACTTGCGTCAAGGCATCTTGATAGCCGAGCGCCGCGCATTCCCGACAGCGTGAGAGCGCCCCCTGCGCCCACCAAAACTTTTCAGCAATCGAGACAGCCTGCCGGCGCCCCAGCCCAAACCCTATCCCATACATCCCCAAAACACCGAGACACCCGCAGGCCAGTGCGCCGACCAGCGTCATCCGCGAAACCCCTAGCGCTTCCCGCACTGCCGGCGCCAAGAGAATCACAGCGCCGGCGCCGAGGATTCCGGCCAGCATCAACCACCAAGGC
The DNA here is from genome assembly GCA_965214825.1 of uncultured Pedosphaera sp. GTDB lineage: Bacteria > Verrucomicrobiota > Verrucomicrobiia > Limisphaerales > AAA164-E04 > UBA2970. The sequence goes on along the minus strand of OZ243981.1, from coordinate 2,081,257 downwards.
ACCCAAGCAAAAAGTCTCGCGAGGATTCTCCGGGCAAAATGGTTCACTGCCGCCTCCAACTGACCACCAACTTCCCTGAGGCTTTGCAAGACGGCGCCGGCGTCCGGCTCGCCGGAAAGCTCCGCCACGCTCTCAGGCTTTCGTTGAAGCCAGGCGGCGAAAGGCGGATACCCGCGAAACAACCGTCGGGCGCGATCTTTCAGACCCTCAAAACGCTCCTCTTCATCCCGTAACGCCCGCAGCAATTTCCGCTGCGTTCGCTCGATCAATTGAAGTTCGGCCTCGTGTTCCCGATTCGCCTGCAATAAGATTTTTTGATTCTCGTACTTCTGCTGGCTTCGCAATTGATCGGCGGATATTTCGAGAGCCGTCAATGCGTGTTTGCGGGCTTGATCAATTCGGAGCTTACGAGAGGCAGCCTGCGCCCGAAGTCTCGCTTCTTCCGCTTCAAAGGCTGCGAGTGCTTGCCGCCGCTCGTCCTCCGCTTGCTGCCGGAGTCGCGCTTTCAGCAAATCGTGCCGGCGCCGAATCGCTTCAAGCTCCTTGTCGCGTTCCGCCCGCAATGCCGACTCCCGGAGAGCCGCGTCTCGAAGGGTCTGCCGCAATGCATCCACAGCCGCCAGCGTTTGCCTCGCTGTGAGCAGCTTATTCACAATCCCTCCTCACCTTCGCAAAAATGGCATCGAGTTTTTCCATCGCATGAACCGCCCGATTCACGCTCGGCTCCAATTCCTTCAGATAGTCCCGCTCGAAGTCATCCGCCTTCCGGTCTTGCCAGGCCTGCCGAGTCTGCTCCCAATGCCGCAACAAGTCTTTGGTCAAGCCCGTCAGTTGATGTCGGCTGTGCAAACTCATGTCTTGCGTTCCCGATCCGTTGTTGCCGACAAGCCGCCCTCGGCAGATTCGACAAACGCCGCCGGCTCTCCCTCTGGCCAACCAGCCGGCGGGCTGGCACGCCGGCCTTCGCCGGAATAATTGTCCAGCGAACGCAATATCCGCTCCAAGCCAGTGATTCCTTTTTTGAGGTCTTGAATCAAAATGGTTCTCAATTTCTCAACCTCGCGGCCCAAGGGCTCGATTTCGCTCGGATAGCGGCGGCTCCAGCGTTTCACCAAACGCAGTTTCTCCTCCGCCAGTTGCAGCGCGCGCTTGGCACGATGGACGGCCATTTGTGGCGTCCCGCCAGATTTTTTGAACGGAGACAGCCGCGCACCAAAAGCCTCGTGCTGTGCTTCTTCCAAGGCGCGGGTTCGCAGTCGCACCTGCTGCTCCCAAAACTTTCTTTGGCAATCTTGCAGCCAAGCCCGCGTGCGTCGCACTTCGCCGCCCGCTTCATCCACCGCCAGCGTTGCCTTCTCCAAATAATGAATCAAGCGAGTTCGGAAAACATCCAACGCCTCTACAGAAGATAAATGGGCTTTGTCGACCATGTCTATCGTTGCTCCAGATATTCTTCGATGCGCCGCGCCTTGCGCAAAAGAAAAGGCGTGTGTTGGTTCGACACTTCGACAAACTTTCTCAAGGCCCGCATCGTCTGCCCGAACTCATCGGCAAACTTTCGATGTTCCTGATCCTGCCAACTGTCTCCCAATGCCTTGAAACGCGTTTCAAGCAGCGACATGCCCTGCTGCAAACCGGTATTGAAGGCCTTGAGCTCCTTCGCAAACCGCCGCACTTCCTCCGGATCCATAATTGCCTGCGACATCATCCAGTCCTTTCCTTCTCAACCCGCACACCGCCAGAATTATAGGAGCATTTTTCATGCCCGATAAGGAAAAATAGGAGAACTGCCCAGCTCCCGATGAAGGTGACCAGCCGGAATCAGGGAGCGCCTCGGCGAGAGGATAACAGAGAAAACCCTCGCCGAGGCGCCTGGCAAGCACCAGAGGATGTATCCTCGGCACTGCGATTTCAAGGATGTATCCTCGGCACTGCGAATTCAATCGCGTTCCTTCCCGCGGCGCGCGCAGAGGCGGGCAGGAACAATCATCCAGCTTAGAAGGTGTAAGCTGCTTTCAGATAGTAGAAGCCGCCGTTGAAGCCGTAGGGCGAGGACTCAGGATACAGTGCCCCGGTCACTCCAGAATACGAGTTTTTTTCTGGGTAGGCGTCGAACAGGTTTTGGGCGCCGACGGCCAAGCTGACACCGCTGTTGAAAGCGTATTCCACCTCGGCATCCACCAGCAAGCGCGCGTTCGGAGTGATGTAAAAGCTGTCGGCATGGTATTCGATGAAGTCGTCATAATAGCGCAGGCGGGGCAAGAGAATGCGCCAAGGCCCCATGTTGTGAGTAGCGCTTAAGGTGAGACGAAAGTCTGGCAACGCTTTTTCCAGTTGGTTGATGCGTTGGTCGATGCTGGCTTTCAAGGTTTCATCGTTTTGCCCACGGAAACGATCCACATCGGTGTCGCTCACGTTAGCGGCGAGGGTCAGGGTGGTGACACCGCCGGAGTGTTCGATGGGATAATGTGCTACAATATCGATTCCTTGTGTGGTGGTGTCGAAGTCGTTGCTGAACCATTTCGCTTCGGTCAAGTTCAGCGGATTGGGGAGGTCCGCCGGCCAAGGCACTGAGGGAGACAAGGCAATCCGGTCTTTTACCCTGACGTGGTAGTAATCCAAGGTGATGTCGAGCTCGTTGAAGTTGAGGGCTGTGCCGAGGCTGAAGTTGACAGAGGTTTCCGACTCCAGCGGTTGGGCGCCCAGATCCATCGCTTCCGAGCTGCCAGCAGGCAGAACAGCGCGGTCCGCCAACCCAATACTCCCGTCGGGTAGTGGGGCGAAGATCGTGCTCACGCTGCGGATGTTCGCTTGCCCGGTGGTCGGCACCCGAAAGCCGCTGCTGACCGAGCCGCGCAAGGCCACATTTTCCATCATTTGCCAACGGGTAGCCAGCCTGCCATTAAGGGTATCGCCGATAGTGCCTTCGTAATTTTCATACCGCAGGGCCGCGCCAACGAGCACGCCCGCCACCACATCCGTCTCCAAATCCAAATAAGCGGCGTAGCTGCCCCGATCGGTGATGCTCTCGTTTTCGGGGCGAAAACCGGGAAAGCCGTTGGAAGCAACGCCGAAGCCTTGCGCTGCCAGCCCGTTCGGTCTCCCGTCAGCCCACCAAGAATACTCATTCCCGGCTTCGACTTCAAACTCCTCTACGCGGTATTCCAGCCCGGCGGCAACATTCAACGGAGAATAAAACATCTCCGTCTCGAAAGGCCGGGACAAGTCGATATTCAAGGTGTAATCCGTTTCAATGAAATTGCCGGGGCGATAGTTGGTGGGAATCCTGTTAGGCTTGCCAATGAAATCTGGATGCGCCAAAAGCTGTGGATTGATGGTGTTCCTCATAAAGAACTCCGTCTTGTGCTGGCCGATAACCGCGCTGGCATCGTAACGCCACTCGTTTTCCAGCTCCCCGCGAACGCCGCCCGCAATGGCCATGTCCGTAACGACGCCGCCGAACTGTGGCGTGAAGCCGCCAGGAAACCGCTCATTGAAGGTGTAGAAATTCGGGTCGGCAGCGATAGCCTCAAGGTCATCCGAGCTGGGCGTGCCATCATCATTGCGAGCAACTGTAGGCACGGTGGACGGGTCGGGACTCGGCCTCAAATCCGCCACCAGATGGGAATCTCCGTGCCTAAAAACACCGCTGCGCCCGGCAGACGTGCTGGTCGGATTACGGAAGTAGAAACCGCCTTCTACCTCGCGCTTGGCGAAGCTGGGGAAGAGATAGAGTTCGGCTTGGTCGCTGAGTTTTATGCCTAGGTTGCCGAAGAATTTAAAGTCGTAGTCAATCTTCGGTGAACCCCAGATTTGCGCGGCAGGGGTTCGGACGAAAGGGCTGATGTGGGCTTGATTGGCGTCGATGATCTCTTGGGCATCATCGCGTTGAACACTGCGGCTGGTGGGATTGGCCTCAGTGTATTCCACGCTGAAGTTGGCGAAACCGTTTGGCTCGCCCTGCCGCATCAAAGGCATTCCGGCGTTGGCCGCAACAGTGTAGGTGCCGCCGTCGCCTTCGTAATGTTGCCCCCAACGGGTTTCCACTCTGCCGCCTTGAGCGTCGTCCTTGAGAACGAAGTTCATCACGCCGGCCACTGCATCGGAGCCGTATTGAGCCGAGGCGCCGTCGCGCAGCACTTCCACCCGCTTCAGCGCGATATAGGGAATGGCGGCAAGGTCAGGCGCTTGTGCCCCGTCGGAGATGCCGCCGCCGAGAAAAGTGATAACGGAGGCACGATGGCGGCGTTTGCCGTTGATGAGCACTAGCGTGGAGTCCGGCGAGAGGCCGCGCAGGTTGGCCGGGCGGACGATGGTAGCAGCATCACTGATCGGCTGGTCGTTGACGTTGTAGGAGGGGATGACTGTGGAGAGCATTGAGTCCATGTCCGTATATCCCTGTGTGGAGAGGTCTTCCCCGCCAATCACATCCACCGGCACAGGGGAATCGGCGACGGAGCGGTCTTGGCGGCGGGAGCCGACAGCGACGAATTCTTCGACCTCCATGACTTGTTCATTGTCTTCGGCAGGCATTACAGACGGTGGCTCGCCGAGCGGTGCAGGGTCTTCCGAAGTTTCCTCTTGCGCCCAAGCGCCAGGGAGCGAAACGGCCATCAACAACAAAAGCCGAAGGAGGTGATTCACAGATGGTTTCATGGTCATGAGTTTATTAATCGTTAATTACTACTATTTTCCAAATGCCAACAAAGCCCAATTTCACTGCCGAAAAACAACTCTGTCAATCGAAAATCTGCCCGACAGACAGGCGGCCAAAGCTTGCTGCGCTCCCCCTTCATAGACCCTCCGATTGGGCTCGGCAAGCCGAAATGACGCCTCGGCGAAGAAAAAATAGGAAAAAAAACTCCCGACAAGATGCAAGGCAAGCGTTGGAGGATGGAAATGCTCCCGGGGCCGTGAATCCAATCGCGCTCCTTCCCGCGCGGGCAAGGCAGGCGGAAACAGCCAGTTCAGCCTAGAAGATGTAAGCCGCTTTGAGGTAATAGAATCCGCCGTTGAAGCCATATTGGCGAGGATTCAGGATACAGCGCGCCATATGCACCCGAATACTGATTTTCCTCTGGATAGACATCAAACAGTTCTGTGCGCCGGCCGCAAGCCGAACACCGCTCTCAAAGAAATATCCCAGTTCTGCGTCCACTAACCAGCGGGCGCCGGAAGAGTATCGGTTGTCCGCAACATCCGCATGAAACTCGATAAAATCATCTTAGTAGCGCAGGCGCGCCATGAAAATCCCAAGGCCCCTAGATGTGGGTGGCGCCCAAAGTGGCGCGAACGTCCGGCAGGTGACGGTGCCTGCCAACTCAGCCACCGGAACCGTGCCGACATTCTCCAACTTGCCCGTCTGATCATTAATCTGGGTGGTCACGTTGAAAATGTCTGCCTGCCCAACAGTTGGCGCCCGAAAGCCGGTGCTGATCGAGCTGCGTAAAGCTACATTGTTCATCATTTGCCAGCGGGCAGCCAGTTTGCCGTTGAGAGAATCGCCAACAACGCCCTCGAAATTTTCTAGCGCCGCGCCAAGTAGCACATCTTCCACCACATCCGCTTCCAAATCCAAATAAGCGGCATAGCTGCCCTGGTCTTTCACGCCCTCAATTTCGGGAAGGAAACCGACAAAGCCGTTGGAGCCAGGGGTGAACCCCTGGCTGGCGCCTTCTTCGCTAATATACCAGGCATATTCATGACCAGCTTCAACCTCAAACTCCTCCACGCGGTATTCCAGCCCGGCAGACACGTTCAACGGAAAATAAAACACCCCCGTCTCAAAAGCCCGGGACAAATCAACATTCAAGGTGTAGTCCGTTTCAATATAATTGCCGGGGCGGTAGTTCGTGGGGATGCCGTTGGGTTTCCCTACAAAATTCCGGATGCCACAAAAGATGCGTATTGATCGTCTCCTTCATAAAAAAAACTCCGACTTGTGCTGGCCGATAACTGCACTGGCATCGTAACGCCACTCACTCTCCAGTTTCCCGCGAACGCCGCCCGCAATGCTCATGTCCGTAACGACACCGCCAAACTGTGGATTGAACCCGTTAGCAAAATCAGGCCGTTCATTAAACGCATAGAAATCGTCATTGTTAAGCAGCTGTTCTTCAAAGCCGGCATCGGGGATATGCGTGCCAGGAAAGAAGTCAACTACAGGCACGGTGGCCGGATCGGGATTCGCTCGCAAATCCGCCACCTTGAGGGTTGTTTCCTCTTTCCCATCAGAAAAACACCGCCGCGAGTGACAGGGTTGCGGAAGTAGAAACCGCCTTCTACCTCGCGCTTGGCGAAACTGGGGAAAAGATAGAGTTCGGCTTGGCTGCCAAGTTCTATGCCCAAGTTGCCGAAGAATTTGAAGTCGTAGTCAATCTTGGGTGAACCCCCAATTTGGGCAGGATCGCGGATATCGTAGTTCAAAAGGATTTCTTCGGGTAATGAGTTCTTGCGCCTCTTCGCTTTGAGCCGCTGCAGTAAGAGCAATAGCGTCATCACGTTGGAGGCTGCGGCTGGTGGGAGTTGGCCTCGGTATATTCCACGCTGAGGTTGGCGAAACCGTTTAGCTCGCCCCGCCGCATCAAAGGCATCCCGGCGTTGGCTGCAACAGTGTAGGTGCCGCCGTCGCCTTCGTAATGCTGTCCCCAGCGGGTCTCTACGAGGCCGCCGTGAGCGTCATCCTTGAGGACGAAGTTCATCACGCCGGCCACCGCGTCGGAGCCGTATTGAGCTGAGGCGCCATCACGCAGCACTCCCACCTGCTCCAGCGCGATGTAGGGAATGGCAGCCAAATCGGGGCCTTGAGAACCATCAACAATGCCGCCACCGAGAAAAGTGATGACGGAGGCGCGATGGCGGCGTCTGCCGTTGATGAGCACTAGCGTGGAGTCCGACGGCAAGCCGTACAAGAGTGGTGGCGTCGCTGATCGGCTGGGTGTTGACGTTGTAGGAAGGGATGACTGTGGAGAGCATTGAGTCCATGTCCGTGTATCCCTGTGTGGAAAGGTCTTCCCCGCCACGGGGGAATCGGCAGCGGGGCGGTCTTGGCGGCGGGAGCCGACAGCAATGAATTCCTCGATCTCTATGATTCGTGCACTGTCTTCGGTAGGCATTACAGACGGCGACTCACCGAGCGGTGCGGGGTTTTCCGAGGTTTCCTCTTGTGCCCAAGCGCCGGGGAGCGAAACGGCCATTAACAACAGAAGCCGAAGGAGGTGATATCTATTACTCGACGAATACCTTCCCAAATACCGATAATATCGAATTTCACTGCCGCCGCTGGTCAATCGAAGACAGGCAGTCAAGGCCTGCTGCATTCCTGCATCTATGTTTTCCGAGTTATGGTTTAGCAAGCATTAACAGGGAAAACGCGTTGAGAATGCATGGTTAGTCTTCTGTGCCCAACCGCTCCTGGATGAAGTTCAGGTAATTCCGTATGTTCGGGTTGGATTTTATCTGCTCGGCTTCCCGCAGGTATTTGACGGCGCCGCGCAAATCGCCTTTGGCAACAGCTGTTTGCCCCAGCGACACCAAGGCGTTATGTTGAAAAGCTGGCACAGCTAGAGCGCGTTCAAAGGAAAACACAGCTTGCTCGAAATCGGATTCCAGATGGTAATGTTCCCCCAGCAACAGCCAGGCATCGCCGTTGAGAGGGTCTTTTTTCACGGCGGCTTCGAGCGCGGCAATGGCTTTTTGGGGATCGCCGAGTTGCATTTCGATCTTGGCAGCGGCAAGAGCCAAGCGGTTTTCGCTGTCAGCGTTCGGTGGCGGGTTTTCGCCTTCCTGCAAAGTTGTGTAATAGGATCGGGATTCGTTGTAAAACCGGCGTTCCAGCAACTGTTCCAACGGTTTCAGCAAGGCGTTCCAATTAGTCGAGCGCTTGCCCTTTAACGCCCGCTGGTATCCATCCAGCGCCAGATGGACAATGCCTTCTCCCAGATAAAGATCCCCCAACAACACCAGCACATTCCAATCGCTCCGCCCCAGGCCGGCGGCGATTTCCAGGTTGGCGATGGCTTTGAGGCGCTGCTCGGTGGCGAGGAATCCATTGGCTTGAAACAGCCAGAAATCGGTCACTTCAGGCTGCTCGGTGATCAATTCGTCAAAGAGCGCAATGGACGCTTCCGTCTGTTGTGTGGACAAAAGACAATGGGCTTGGCCGCGGCGGAAATCGACGCTGTCTGGCTTGAACATCCGCGCCATTCGGTAGGCCGCCAGCCCGGATTCGTACTTCCCGTCGATCATGTAAGCGTAGCCCAAAAGCCCGTAAATCTGGGCGTCACCGCCGCCGAGTTCGACGACCTTGAGCAGCGGCGCCACCGCCTTGGAGTATTGCGCCCGCTGCACTTGTATCAAAGCCAAAGTGCGGTAGGCGCGGCGAAACGAGGGAAATTTTTCCACTGCTTGGATCAGGTGTTTCTCCGCATTGTTAAAGTCGCGCACCTGATAGTAGAGATTGCCCAGCAGAAAGGAGAAGGCCGAATTGCTGTCCGGCTTTATTTTAGGAAGAATCAGCTCAATCGCTTGCTGAGGCTGCGGGCCGATTAACGGGGCCACTTGTTCATACAAGGTTTTGTCTTGCGACGTCAGCTTGGGTTCAATGGCTTCGTTGATGCCGTAGGAACCTAAAAAACGTTTCCGAAACTCCGGGCTGTCCGGGCTGGAATCGCTCAAGGGAAAGGGCGCGGCCGCCATTGCGCTCGTTGCCAGGAGGATGCTGCAAAGAAAGGTTCTCATAATTACCGGGGGGGAGATAAGGTGATGGGAAACTTTGCCCGCACTTTCACGGGTTGCCCTTCAACAATGGTAACCGTGAACCGCGCCTGATTCCCCATCCGGCGGGCTTCTTGCTCCAATTTGGGGTGTTGATGGGAGGTGGAGAGAATTTTTTGGAAATGGCTTTTGCCTTTCTTGTCGATCAGGATTTCCAGATCCATCTTGATTTCCCGAATGCCGCGTCTTTCCAGTTCCCACGGGAATTCCGGGTTGAGACTCCGGCCGTTGAGCAAAGTGGGCGGTTGGGCAAGGTCGGCGAAATCAAAAATTTCATCGAGATCGCCCATCACATCGATTTCTACACCAAAGGCGCCGCCCTGCACGCTCATGGAAAGGGCTTCGCCAATGCCCGGATTGAGCGAGAGTTCTAACTGGCTGAGTTCCAATTGCGGCGGTTCGGGTTCCAATTCGGGTATTGTGTCCGAGGTTTCTTCGATCTGCCGCTCTTCTTCGAGCATCGGCGGATCGGGCGGTGGCAAGACGACGACGGGTACTTCGCGGTAGGTCTTGGTTTCGACATCGATGTCCTGCAGCGCCTGGCTGACGGGGATGATAAGAAACAGGAGAGCCGCCAAGAGCACAGCGCCGACCAAGGCCAGAAAGGCCGTCGTCCGATGGTTGGATTGTGGCAGTTTGGAAAACATTAATGACGGGTGGCTAGATTGATGCGCTCGGCGCCGGCAAGGGCGGCTTCGTCATGCACATCTGTATAGAGATTAACAGTAACGGCCTGATCCGCCTGGATAATTACAGGCTGATCTTTCTTTTGCTTCAACAGCCGTTTGACGACCCCGCGAACGCCGCGAACGCCGATCTCGTTCCCGCCGTAAACCACCCTGCCATCCGCGGTGATGGCAATGTGGATGGATTGCTTTTCGAGCTGGGAGGCCGAAGCCGCTTGCGGCCGCCGCACTTCGACGCCCGGCACTTCGATGAAGACGGTGGTGACGATGAAAAAGATCAACAGGATGAATACAATGTCAATCAACGGGGAGACGTTGATTTCCCCCGAATGGCCGGAGGGGTTGAATATCTGCCGGCGGCCTTTCATATACGGCCTCCTTCCACCGGCGTCTCTCCCGTCGGGGGCGACGCTGCCTTCTTTTCTGCGTCCTCCGCTTCAGGAAAGAGCCATTCCACGTGCAGCATCCAGTAGGTGTTGTAGCGTTCCAAACGAAGGATCGCCCGTTGGAGCAGGTTGCGCCGCTGCACAATCAAGGAGAGGATGATCAAGCCGGGGATGGAGATGATCAAGCCTGTCTGGGTGGTAATCAGCGCTTCGGAAATACCCATGATCACGCTGTCCAACTGCGAGTTGCGGCTGGCCGCCATCCCGTTGAAGGTGGACAGCATCCCGGTTACCGTGCCGAGGAGGCCAATCAGCGGGCCGACGGCGATGAGAACAGCCAAGAATTTGATGCGGCGATTCATCGGTAAGAGGTATTCGTTGAAGACTTCCTCGAAGTGCCGCCTCACTTCCCGGGCGGTGGAGGCGCGAATATCGAGCAAATCCCACAACATCCGCCAAGGCCCGCTAATCTGTTCCTCGATCTCTTTGTCCGACCAGTCATAAACGCGGGCGCGAATCAAAAAATGAAATTGCAGGCTCAAAAACAACTTTAACGCCGTGTAGTAAAGCGCCACGGCCAGCAGGAAGAGCGGCACCATTAACCAGCCACCGCTGGCCCAAATCGAGAGCATCTCCTGGAAAAGCCCCGGTGGCGGCTCATTCATTTCCGTCTCCCTTTTTTCGCGGGCCGGCCTGCATTGCCTGCCCGCGCGACAAGCCATTGACAAACTCCACAGCAAATCTCTCCAGCCGAGCCATCACCCCGACTACCTTGCGGGATAACAGCGCGTTCAAGATCAAGGTCGGAATCGCCAGAATTAATCCGAGCTCAGTTGTGATCAAGGCTTCGGAGATGCCCGTTATCAACGGCTTGGGATCTCCCACCCCGAAAGCCTGCATCAATTTGAAAGTCTTTATAATGCCGGTTACTGTGCCGAGCAATCCGAGCAGCGGCGCGGTCGCAGCCGTTACCGCAATCAAGTTGAGAAACCGGTCCAGCCGCGGTTGGACGCTCAGCATAGACTCATACATGACTTCCTCCACCAGCTCGATCGGCTCGTCGGAATGCTTGACGCCCGCTGTCAAAAGGTCCGCGCCGGGCTGCGGTTGGCGCTGGGCCAAGGCCAGCGCTGCCTCTTTCTTGCCCTCTCGCAGCAACTTCACAATCTCATGCACCACCAAAGGTTGAGGCTGCCGGATGCTGAAAATCTGGACACACTTGTAAACGCCGACCAAAGCCGCAACCACTGCGAAGAACACAATGGGATAAACCCAAAGGCCTCCCTTTTTTAAATGTTCGAGAAAGGATTCTTTGGTCTCTTCAATCGCAATGGCATCGCCCAAAGTGGGATCCACTGGCAAAAGCCCTTCGCCGCTCCGAGCAATCTCGGCGATGGATTGCCCTTGGCCCTTCTCCAAAACGCGCACTTGCGGCTGAAGCGAGCGGCTCTCATCCACCCAGCCAACCGTTCCGCCCGACTCATCAGAGAAATACAACAGCGGCCCCACTTGAATGAACGTCCCATCCGCCAATTGGCCTTCCTTGCCCAGCGCCTTGCCGGTGTAAATCTTGCCGCCGATTAAGGTCTCAATCCGCCCAGCCGCCGAATCAAGCAAGGCCAAAGCCTTCTCCATCTTCTCCTGGTCCGAGACACCTTCGTTGCCCATAAAAAGATTGTGCTCCCGAACTGCTTTGCCTTCCTCTCCTGCCAACTCGCCGACAGAAAGAATGGCTTCGTAGCTGGCGACAAACTCTCCCGAAAGCGCCCGGGTAATATAATCGTATTCCCTCTGCCGCTCCTTAACCTGAGATTCCATGGCCTCTAGGCTAATGCTCCGGCTATCACGGACAGCTTGAAGCTTCCGCGCAGTATCGCGGAGTGTCTTGATTTCTTGCTGGAGATTGTTCCATTCGTTCGCCAGCGGGACTTGCGCCGCCTGAACCGCCTCCCGCTGCACGTTCAAACGCTCGACAGCATCCTCCAACTTTGCCTGCTGCTGCGAGACCAACTCATCCAACGACTGCGACACTGCCCAAAGCTGCCCGACCATCAACCCGACCGTCCCCAGCCGAAGAATCGGGAGCCCGCCCCAAATTAATCTGAAAAAACGCCGCATCGCTCAATTCCGCTTCAAGCCCTGCACCGGCAACAGAATAAACTTCGCTTCAGCCACCTTTTCCTCGGCAATCGCAATCGCTTCCTTCACTGCCGCCGCAATCTCCGGCCGCGACACCCAACTCCACCCCGCCTCAGACGGCACACCAAAACCCGCGTCCTCATCTGACTCCGAAAGGTAATAAGCCGCTCCTAACCCCAAATAAAGAGTCTGAACCGCCCCCATCGAACCATCAGCCAAAGGCCGCACTACCTCGTAAACCTCTGGCGGCATATCATCGAACTTCTGGATAGTGTCCAAAATGCTGACCACATTCTGCATCCGAATCGACGGCCCTTGCGCCGAGGCAGCCGTGTCTGCCATCGGCAGTTTTTCAAAGTGGGCTGCTAGCGATTCTTGAAGCGGCTGAGGCAAACGCACTTTGAGCTGCCGAAGGCGCTGCTCCATCTTGGCCAGGAAGCGGAACACCATAGCGGCGCTGGCGTCCAATTCCTGCCGCTGCGACATCAACTCAGCGCGTTTTTGATCGGCAACGTTCATAGTCTCCCTGGCGTCGGCGATTTGCGCGTTCAAATTGCCACGCTCCGCTTGGGCCGATTGGATGAGGTTCTGCAATAACTCCTCCTTCTCCTTCCACGCAACGGCCTCCTCAGATATTGCTCTTTCCACCGCAACCCATTGCTCGACAACGGTCCGCGCCTCGCCGGCCGTAGCTGCTCGGCCGAGCGGCGCCGCCACAACCAGCCCCAACAAAATGCTTGCCGCCGCCCCCTGCCGGCGCCCAACTCCAAAACGTTTCACAGCCATCCTCAAAACCGCAAGGCTACCCCTCCCGGTCTTCACTCCAACTTATTATTTACTGAATCTTCTACCGCGCGAGATAGAACTGCGCATCCGCCGCATCACCGGCACTCGGGTCGACGAGAAACGGCGAAGCAGCCCCCGGGATGGAGGAAAACGGCCCGGACACACTGGCGGCGCTGTGCAAGGTTCCAGTGAACTCAATCACAATCATGCCTTGGGCATTGATGGATACAGAGTGAATTTCCCCAGGCTGTCCCGTCGGCGGAGAGACCACCTCGGGCAGGAACACCGTCGACCCCGCTGCAATCGGAATACTGTCGTTGAACGCGCCCGTATTGCTCAAGTAAAAGTCATCGAACTGAACAAGCCCATCCGATTGGCTGCCGCTGAACGCCACCGTGAATAAAGTATCCAATTGCGGCTGGACAGCGCCCAAATCAACAGAGCCCGCCGGATTGCGATCCGACACAAACTCTTCGGCCAGCGTCCTTCGGTCGCCGCCGAGCTTTTGAACGTGGATGTTGAATAAATCTCCGTCTTCAATCGAGCGATTATCGACATCCAGCCAAATGTTGTACGTCTCCTCCGCGTCCAAAACATCCTCCTGGTCCCCCAAAAAGTCGATTATACCGCCCACGCCATCCCTCGTTTTCAACTCCACGCCCCAACCATCGGCATTGTTGAACTGGATAAACGGCCCCACATCGCCACCAAAATCGCCCACAAATCGAATCGGCTTTTCGGATAACCCAACATTGAGAATCAACCCGTCCGCGTCGGATTCCGGGTCCACAAACACCCGAAAAAACAGGGTGGCCCGCTCGCCCTCTTCAATCTCCAACGACTTCAATTCAATGGCGTTCAGCGCCTCGCCGGCGAGGAAAGTCAACGCCTGGCTTGTAACGCCCTCCACAACTTCGGCGTCTCCCACCGGGTTCTTCCAAGAACCCCGGCCGTTGAGACTCCCCAGCGGCCAGGTGTCAAAATTATCAATCAACGTCCAGCCTTCCCTCACACCGTCCAACGCGCTGACCTTGAAATCAGCCGAAACCGATTCGCCACCGCGCGTGGCTGTCAACGTAAAAGTCTTCGTCGCGTCGAGAGACACTTCCTTGCTGCCCACCCCGAAGTCGGAATCCGCAGTAACATCGCCCACGCCGTGGTTGATCGTCAATGCCGCATCCGGGCTGGCATCCCAACGCAGAACAACAGAGCCGTCCTTGACCACTGCTGGATATTCACCGGCAAAACTGCGGATGACGAGCGGCTGAGTTTGAGAAGGCGTCTCGGGCACACCATTGTCCATCACCTCGCCGATTTCCGCCTCGCTCAGAGCGCGTTTCCAAATCGCCACTTCATCCAAAATCCCGCTCACCCAATGCGACGACGACGCCCGCAAAATCCCGCCGATTGACGTGTTGTTCAACGGCCATTCCCCCCCCCCCGGCTGCGACCCTATCTCCAGACTGTCCAAAACCCCGTCGATAAACAGGCTCCGCTCCCCGTCCTCCTGAACGAAGACGATATGATGCCACTCCCCGTCAAACGGCTCCTGCTCCGTGTAGATGTGTCCTACCGTCGGCCAGCCTGCAGCCCCGTTGCGGATGTAGACATCCAACTGCCCCGAAGCGCCGCCATTGTGCGTGCCCAAGTTGAACAAGGGATTGCTGTTTTCGGTGTTGCCTTCGGAAAAGATGCGCAGATCATTTTGCCCAAAGCCTTCGACCTTGGCCCAGATGGACAGCGTCCAGGCCGCGTGCTGGTTCGCCGGCAAGTCTTCGCCCGACTGATGCACCCGCGACAACAAAGTCTGGCGCTGATTGTCAAAGCTGAACGCCTGCCCCGTCTGGCCATCGACCAAATCCTCGGCAGAAAGATTGCTCAACTCCATATCGTAACCGCCGATCACATCCGGCGTCTTCGTCCCTTGAACCTCATCCAGCGGCCAATAGGCAACAAGGCCTTCTTCCAGGTTCTGTGCTTCGAGGGGATAAGAGCCGACCGAAAGGGCGCCGACGGCAAGCAACACTGCTGCATTCCAAATACGCGAGGAGGAAGTAGTACTAGACATATCAAGATTCCTTTAATTTCAAAAAATTTTCGTCTTCGGGGAGAGAAAAAAACAGCGGAGCGATTTTTGCAAGGAAAAAATTGATTCGCGAAAAACAAGCCCATTGCCGCAATTGGGCCGGCAAAAGCCCGCAAATCCTCCCGGCAACACTCTCGGCGGCACCGGCAGAACCATCATCGCCGACCCCGAAACGACGGAGATCAACTAGGCTTGGCTCGCTTGGAAAAACAGGAAGACCGCAGCAAAGCTCGGCCGTCAGCGCATCATTCTGGACGCGGCGCCCGCTTCTGGTTACCGCTTGCCTCCGATGACTAATCCACAATGGAAGTGAACAGGCATAGCCAATCACAATATAAAGTGGCCGGCCAATTGCCGCACAAATACGACCTGCTTATGCTGAGTAATATCCGCTTCTTCCATCGCGAGCGCGGAGAGCGGCGGTGTTCCCAAAACCTGCAATCCGCCTATTCGAAAGAGATCGGCTCGGGCGGCTTCACAGTTCCCGGCGCCGGCGGCGTTTTCAGGGTGAGGAGAAAAGCCATGAGGTCTTCAATTTCCTGGGGTTTCAGCAAGACGCCGAAGGGCGGCATCGGGGAGATTTCGGCGGGGTAGCCTTCGGCGAGGGCCGCCTGCGGTTCCAATAAACTCTGGCGAAGGTAATCCGGCGCGTGGCGGGCGGCGATGCCGTCCAGCGGCGGGCCGACCCATCCCCCTTCCCCGCTCAGATGATGGCAGCGGATGCACGAGGCAACTGGATGTTCGCGGAAGATGGTTTCTCCGCGGGTGGCGTTTCCCGAGGCCTGCGCTTTCTCGGCGGCGGTGGGTTTGAAAATGATTTCTTGCAGCGCCAAGTCGTCGTAGTAAGCCTCGCCTGTGGACATTCCCCAACCGCCAAAGAGGCAATTGATCACGATGGCACTTCGCCGACCAGAGTGAAACGCCACTTCGACTTGCGTCCAATCCTGCCGCTTTTGCAAGGCTTGGGTGACGGCGCCTTCCATGGAATGGACGTTTAGCAACGCTCCCTTTGCGCCGCTCACGCCGCGCGTCATGATCCAGCCGGAAAGGCGGTATTCCGTGTCGGGTTTGACGGCGATTTCCGTGCGCCAGCCGGCATCGGCGCCTTTTCGCGATTGAATTTTTAAGGAGCGTTTGCCGCTACGGACGAAGAGGTTTTCAGCTGCCACCGAGAAGCTTGTCTCTCCTTTGTCGCCGTAGAGATGCGCGTGCCAGCCAGTAGGCGCGGATGCCGGACCGTCTTCGAAGGAGGGATTCTCTAGGAGATTGGGGCCTAGCGTTTTCTCTCCCAAGGCGACATCAAACCGCTGCGCCATCGTTTTCAAGGCCAGCGAAAGCCACGGGTCTTCGCGGTTTTCGGGGTTGAGCCACAGGCGGCTGATTGCGCGTTTCGCTGTTTCGGAAGCGGTAAAATACGCCATTTTGGTGAAGGCTTCGCGGCGCACGGCCAAGCTGGCGTCGGCGATGACTGCTGTGTCGAACAGCAATTGCTCGGCGTCGGCATTGTGGCCAAGCGCACGAATGGCGTTTTGTTTCAAGGCCGGGTTGCGGCTCAACAAGGCGGCTTGATGCACCGGGCGGTCCAATCGCCCCATGCCGTGCAGCGCCCATAGCGCGTGAATAGACGAACGCCCGCCTGCCACCGCTTCTTTTCGCAGCAGTCGAATGGCCTCCTCGGACGGGGACTCCACCAATAAACGCTGTGCGGTCAGCCGCCAAAACAAGTTGGGGGCGGACAGGGCGTGAACCAAGGCCAGTGCCGGTGCTCCTTCGAGCGAGGCAATCTTTTGCGGGGCGGCGCCTTCCCAAACGAGCCGGTAAATCCGTCCGTGCCGCCGGTCGCGATTCGGGTTGATGTGGGCGTTGCCGGCGCCTCGTTTCGCGGCATAGCCTCCGCGTGCGGCGGTGGGCGTCGGGTTGTGTTGGATGATGAAATTATACCAATCGGCGATCCAAAGGTTTCCGTCCGGCCCGATTTCAGCTGCCACCGGCGAAAACCATTCATCCGCGCTGGCCACCAGAGCGAAGGCATTTTGGGCTCGAAAACCGGAGCCGTCCGGCAACAGGCGAAAACCGCCGAGTAGATGCCCCGTGGGGCCACACACAAACGCCATGGAGTCTCGCCAAGATTCGGGGAACGCATCGGAAGTGGCCAAGGCGTGACCCGCTCCCGCCGTATAATTTCCGAAGGCATCAACTTGCCGGATGTTCGGCGTCAAGGGATGGAAGGCTCGGGAATCGGCAATCATCAAGGCCGTCATTCCGCGGGAGCCTTTGTAGCCCGTCGCCGGAAAACCGCAGAAGAAACTCGGATTGTTGTTCGCGGTTGAACCGAAGACATCCCCGGCCGTGTTGAAGCCCAATCCCCAGGTATTGTTGTTGAATTGGTGCAGGAAGGCGACGTTGCTGCCGTCGGGGGCCATTCGGAAAACGCCAGAGCCGAAGCGTCCTGCCCCTTCGCCGGCAAACCCGGAATAGCCCACCGTTCCCCAAATCCGGTTGTCGAACCCATACCGCAGATTAGAAGGCCCCGCATGTGTGTCGCCCGTTCCCCAGCCCGTGTTCAAAACTTGGCGGGCGTCCGCACGATCGTCCCCGTCGAGGTCTTTCAGAAAGAGCATGTCCGGCGCGTGGGCCACAATCACCCCGCCCCGATAGTGAACGAGCGAGGTCGGGATGTTCAAACCCTCGGCAAAAACTGTCACCTTATCGCATCGCCCATCGGAATCGGTATCTTCCAGAATTTTGATCCGGTCGCTGCCTTGCCGTCCCGGTTTGATTTCATTGGGATAATCAACCGTTTCCGCGACCCACAACCGCCCGCGTTCATCCCAACTCAAAGCGATCGGGTTCACAATATCCGGCTCGCTGGCAAACAACGCCAACCGAAAGCCCATCGGCGCGCGCGTGTAATCCAGGCTTGCCCGCGGCGGCAGCGGGAGTTGATACTTCAAAGGCTCAGGGCGGCCTTCGTAATTGGGAATCTCGGCGCGGCGTTCGTATTGAAGCGGCGGCCGGCTGCGGATAAACGCCTCGTAACGCACCCGCCGCTCTTCGCCCGTCGCCCACAGAATGCCTTGCTTCAACAGCGCGTGAAACTCCGGCCGACTCCAAACGCGATGATCGTGGCCCGAAGCCGTGTAAAACACACGCCCTTTGCCCTGCGTGCGCACCCAAGTCCACGGCTCCGGCTCCGTGTGCGGATCGCCCGGCATCGCATCCCGCACCTGCAAAACTGTCCGGTTCGCCGAGTCATGATCCGAATGGAAATAGGTCTCGTCCCAAGCCTCCAACTCCGGCACATTCGCAACAGCGGGATGCTCGGCGCGGACAGTCCGCACCTTGAACACGCCGCTCTGATGGCTCTTGAAACGCCCGCCCACTAGCCGGCCGAATCCCGGCTCGTTGCCAAAACACCAACTGGCGCAGTGAACCGGAACAAAGCCGCCGCCCGCCTCGACAAACGCCAATAGATTGCGCCACTGCTTCGGCGAAATCTCCGCGTGGTTCGCATAAAGCAACACCGCATCAAAACGCTCCAAAAACACTGCATCGCCCAAAGCCACCTCCGCCGAAGTCGCATAATCAAAATAAATCGCTTCCGGTCCCAGCGCCTGCTGCAGCATCGGGTAATACAGATTGGAATTGTGATGCTCGCTCTCGTGGCCGAGAAAAAGAACCCGAATCGGCCCCTCGCCGGCAAAGCACGGCAGGCCAACCGCCCAAACCAACCCAAAAATCGCCAATCGAAGGCGCCTCCCTATTGAATAATAATTCATGCCCCCAGACTAACCCCGCCCGGCATTCAGCTCCAGCATAAATTCGCCAAGCGACACACCCACCTTTTCAATCATAGCTTTTGGTTCGTCTCAAAGTTGTTTTCCCAAATACCAACCGCGATGAAAAACGCACTCCCCAAGAGAAGAAACAACGCCACAACCTTTCCTCATCGAGTGAGGCCACCGCATTTGAATATCTAAAGTTGTCAGGTGTTCTCTACGCCTGAATCGCGTGCCTTCTTTTCCCCCCGGAGCAGTCTATCTCAGAATCAAACTCTCTTACAGTAGGCCGATAGTAATCGCGTCGGAAAAGACAACGATCCGGGCAACCTCGCCCCGCCGCTACTCCTCCTCTTGTTTCTAAAGCAACGGCCCCTTTCTTGTAGCAAATCTCCGAATCATCCACCCAACAAGGCGGAAGAGCCGACGCCAGTGCCGTCAATGTTGTGAGGATCAAGATGATGCAGATAGCGATCACCTTATCCTTCATTTCAGTCGTTCTGTTTGGCTTATTTATAGAATTCTTATACTATGTTCTTGTTTCTAAAATTCCGGAATGTATTCGCACGCCGGAAAAATCTCAAGGTATTTTCACCTTTCTCACCCGCCCTGTTTGCCGTAGATGCGGGTCACAATAGCATTAGTGTAGGCCGATTCGGGATTCACTATTTCTTCCGGGAGCGAGTCGTCGGTGAGACTGCATTCTTTGATTCGATAATCGCTCGTCATATAATGTTCTCCTTCGAGAGTAGTCATAACAGCCTGAAACCGGCTGGGTAGAAAACCGAGGCGTTCAGGCCATTGTATTCATATTCCAGCGCCTTCACCCGTCCATCGTCAGTGGATAGTCTTGATAGCGCCTTCAAGACCGATGTATGGCAAGGTGGAAAAAGATCGCCCGCTACAAATAATCGTATCCGGCGTAACCAAGCTGATGCCTAGGTGCAGAACTCCAAAAGCCTGTATCTCTTCGAGGGATATTCCATCGTTATCCCGCAAAATCTCTTCCAAATTTGGCGAAGGCTGTTCGTAGATGGTCAAACGGCTTCCTCCGCCAAACGCGCTGCCGTAGCCTTCGCTGTGGCCCCAGTACTTTCCGCGATACTTGCCCCCGGCGTCGGTAAAAACTTGTTCAACTGCCCGATCGTCAGTGATGACTGTTAATTTCTGGCCAAACTCTTCCATGCGGAAGGCATCTCGCGACCACACAAACCAGTATTCAGTGCGATTGGAATGCGGCGGATTAAACACTTCATAACACAGGCCGAGGACGTTCGGCGGATGGCTGATAAAAGACTTAAAGCATTCGACGTCAATCGCCCGTCCCCCAGCCCAAGCAACAGCAGAAATAATCCAACAGGGAACGACAAAACGCTTACGCGATCCGGAAACTCAATTTTCATCAGCCGTGACTTTTGACTCAGTTTGGCGGTTTGTCAAGTCTTTCCCCCGCAAAAAGCATTTATGGGCTTTAATGGTTTTGGACGGCGATTTAGTTTGGGACATATAGATTTACAGGAGGCACAGGATTGGATTTTTTGTCAGGGCGGGTGCCCGTCAACCGCTCTACGAGTCCCACCGCCCTACCCACTCTTCGAGTGTCTGCGCCAACCCCCTTAAGCCTGTAACTCCTTATTGCGAAATCAAGCCTTGCGCAGACAGAAATATCTGCGCCACATTTACTTCGCCGGTTTCAGGCGGAAGAACTCTGCGCCTTTCTGCTCACGCGGAATCGACAACACCCCCTCCCGCGAAAAACGAGACGGCGCCACGGCTTCCCACTCGCCCCTCAAATCAGTCGTGCTTTGCAATGTCCCTTCACGCCAATGAATCTGCACCCCCCCGCCCGCAATCCGCACAATCTCCAAATGGTTGTTGTTGTCGAGTGACAAGCGCCTAAAGTTCGTCGAACTGGCATCCGGCAAGGTCAAGGTGCCCATCGTTGGCTCGCAAAATGTTACCTCCGATTTCGGGAAACCTTGCAGGTTGAGACTCTCAATGTCCATGCCTTCGGGCACACACAAACTCTCCAAAGGATTGCCGTTGAGAACCAGCGAACGCAAGCTCGTCAGGCCAGCGGGCAAGGCCAGGTGGGTCAGAGAATTGTTGCTGATGTCTAGCGTCCTCAAGCTCGTCAAGTCCTCGGGCAAGGTCAGGGAGGTCAGTTGATTGTCGTTGAGATACAGCACCCACAAGTTCGTTAAACCGTGAGGCAAGGTCAAAGAGGTCAGTTGATTGTCGTTAAAATACAGCCCTCTCGACTTGGCCAAGCCCTCCGGCAATGTCAGAGAGGGCAAGCGATTGTGATTGAGAAACAGCCACACCAAATTCGTCAAGCCATCGGGCAAAGTCAGGTGGGTCAAGTCATTGTTTCGGAGGTCTACAGACTTCGCGTTTGCATTCACCGCCCGGTTAAAAGCACTGCCGCCGCTTGTCGTTCCAGTGATGAGGAGTGCTCCTTCAGTTATGGGCGGCTCTTCAGTTGTGTGTGGCTTTTCGGTTGTCGGAGGTTCTTCGGTTGTGGGTGGCTCTTCAGTTGGCGGGGGGTCTTCGGTTGTGGGCGGCGGCGCAATCGTCTCTCCGTTCGCAGGATCGTAGAAGGTCACTGCTGATTTCGAAAAGCCACGAAGCTCAAGACTTTCAAGGTCCAGGCCTTCGGGCGCCCGCACACTCTCCAAAGGATTGCCGAAAAGATACAGTCGTTGCAAGTTCGCCAAACCCTCCGGCAAGGCCAAGTTGGTCAGTTGATTATTAAAAAGATACAAGTGCTGCAAGTTCGTCAGACCCTCGGGCAAGGTTATGGAAGAGAGTTGATTGTCGAAGAGATGCAGCCGCTGCAAGTTCTCCAGGCTAGCGGGCACGGTGAGGGAAGAGAGTTGAGTGTCGGAGAGAGACAGAGACTCCGTGCCGGCATCGACCTCCAAACGAAAAGCGTCGTCAGTGCTTGTCGTTCCGGTGAGGGTAATGAATGTCCCAGTCGTGGGCGGAAGATTGGTATTCGTTGTGGGGGGCTCTTCGGTTGTTGGGGGTTCTTCGGTTGTCGGTGGGATATTGGTATTGGTTGTCGGCGGGATGTTGGTATTGGTCGTCGGTGGGATATTGGTATTGGTCGTCGGCGGGATATTGGTATTGGTTGTCGGGGATTCCCCAGTTGTGGGATCATAGAAGGTCACTGCTGATTTCGAAAAACCTTGAAGATCGAGATTTTCAAGGTTCATGCCATCAGGCACACGCAAACTCTCCAAAGGATTGCCGGAAAGATTCAGCGTTCTCAAGCTGGTCAGGCCAGCGGGCAAGGCCAGATTGGTCAGGGAATTGTTGCTGAGGTCTAGCGTTATCAAGCTCGTCAGGCCAGCGGGCAAGGCCAGATTGGTCAGGGAATTGTTGCTGAGGTCTAGCATTCTCAAGCTGGTCAAGCCATCGGGCAAGGCCAGGTTGGTCAGGGAATTGTTGCTGATGTCTAGCTCTCTCAAGCTCGTCAAGTCGCCGGGCAAGGTCAAGGAGGTCAGTTGGTTGTTGTGGAGTTCCAGATACTGCAAGTTGGTCAAACCATCGGGCAGGGTGAAGGCGGTCAGTTGGTTGGCATCGAGATACAGAACCTCCAAGTTGGTCAAGCCGGCAGGCAAGGTTACGGAAGCCAAATCAAAAAAGGAGTGGAGAGCCAGATAGGTCTCGTTGGCGGCGACTTCTTGGCTGAAGGCATTGCCGTTGCTTGTGGTTCCGGTGATGAGGAGAGTTGGAAGCTCTGGTTCTGTCGGCTCTGTGGGCGGCGTAATCGGCTCTTCGGGCGTTGGATCGTAGAAGGTCACTTCTGATTTGGAAAAGCCATAAAACTCAAGATTTTCAATGTCCATGCCCAGAGGCACACGCACACTCTCCAAAGGATTGTTATGGAGTTGCAGATACTGCAAGTTGGTCAAGCCATCGGGCAGGGTCAAAGCGGTCAATTGGTTGTTGGAGAGACGCAGATCCCGCAAGCTCGCCATGCCGTCGGGCAGAGTCAAGGTGGGCAGTTGGTTGTCGTGGAGATACAGCAACTCCAAGTTGGTCAAGGTATCGGGCACGGTGAAGGTGGTCAGTTGATTGTTGTCGAGACGCAGCAACTCCAATTTGGTCAAGCCATCGGGCAGGGTGTAGGTGGTCAGTTGGTTGCCTGTGAGATACAGCGTCTTCAAATTAGTTAAGGTGTTGGGCAGGGTGAAGGTGGTTAGTTGGTTGTACCAGAGAGAGAGCCAGCTCAAGTTGGTTAAGGTATTAGGCAATGTCAGATTGGTCAGGGAATTGTTGCTGAGGTTTAGCGTTCTCAAGCTCGTCAAGGTATCGGGCAGGGTCAAGGCGGTCAGTTGGTTGTCGTCGAGACGCAGGTCCCCCAAGCTCGTCAAGCTGTCGGGCAGGGTGAAGGTGGTTAGTTGGTTGTGGTTGAGCTGCAGCTCCTGCAAGTTGGTCAAAGTATTGGGCAGGGTGAAGGTGGTTAGTTGGTTGCCGTCGAGATCCAGCTCCTTCAAGCTGGTCAAGTCATCGGGCACGGTGAAGGCGGTTAGTTGGTTGTTGGAGAGATCCAGATCCTGCAAGCTGGTCAAGCTGTTGGGCACGGTGAAGGCGGTCAGTTGGTTGTTGTGGAGACCCAGCCTCTTCAAGCTGGTCAAAGTATTGGGCACGGTCCAGGCGGTCAGTTGGTTGTTGTGGAGTTCCAGCTTCTCCAAGCTCGTCAAGCTGTCGGGCAGGGTGAATGTGGTTAGTTGGTTGTGGTTGAGCTGCAGCTCCTGCAAGTTGGTCAAAGTATTGGGCAGGGTGAAGGTGGTTAGTTGGTTGCCGTCGAGATCCAGCTCCTTCAAGCTGGTCAAGTCATCGGGCACGGTGAAGGCGGTTAGTTGGTTGTTGGAGAGATCCAGATCCTGCAAGCTGGTCAAACCATCGGGTAGTGTCAAGGTGGTCAGTTGATTGCGTTCGAGATTCAGATGCTGCAAGCTGGTCAAGCCATCGGGCAGGGTCAGATTGGTCAGCTGATTGCGTTCGAGATTCAGCGTCTCCAAGTTGGTCAAGCCATCGGGCAGGGTTAGGGAAGCCAGGTCAAGGGACTCGAGAGACAGAGATGTCGTGCTGGCATTGACTTGCCGGCTGAAGGCGCTGCCGTCGCTTTTAGTTCCGGTGACGGTGAGGGTTTGGGCGGCGGCTGGGAGAGTGAGGGCAAGAGCGAGGGCCAGGCCGATTCGATGCGGCGATACTGGCCTGGCTTTGATGGGTTGCGGTTTGGCGGTTTTGTTGGCGGCGGTTGCCGCCAATTTCAAGAGGATAACGGATAATAGGTTCATAGCTTCAGTGTCTTTCAATTTCATTATGGCGGTGCTTTGCTTAGCACAATTTTCCCCATTGTCGAGCATTTTGCCCGCAATAAACGTTGTAGGCTTGATGAGTTTTTCGGAGTGGTGGCGGAAACTCGCCTTGCGCATCAACTTGCCCTGATGGACGAGTCGCCGGATTGCCCGTCTTCCATCCAAGATTCTTCAACGATTCTTCAATGCAAAGATAGAGGCGATATTCACTATCCCGTGCCCGGCTCTTCCGTTTAGGCGATATGAGGGCAGCAGGAGTACTGGCTGGTGGGCTGGTGGGCTGGTGGGCTGGTGGGCTGGTGGGCTGGTGGGCTGGTGGGCTGGTGGGCTGGTGGGCTGGTGGGCTGGTGGGCTGGTGGGCTGGTGTTTTTTCATGCTGACAGGTTTGTTCGACATTTTCAAAGGTTATTTTTAATTTTCGGTTCAGCTCGGGGCACAGGCGGCGCAGGCTTGCCGCCTGCAGGCAGACATCCTGTCTACCCCACATTTCTCTCCCGACAAGGGAGATTTAGCACAGGATTGGATTTTTTGTCAAGGGGAGATGGCGAAACAAGTATTTACAGGCTTTTGGGGTTTTGGAAGGAAGGTTGATGGCGATTCAGCTGGGGCTGCCGAAAGCCAGGGGATGCGGCGGGCGGGCGGTCAACGGGTCGAGTGCCTGCGCGTCACCATGTTAAGCCCGTAAATATTTATCGCAGTTTCCCCTCCACAAAATTAGCCTTGAGCGGGCGCCAATGATCGCCGCCTTGAGTCCCTCGCAGTGTTCATCGAATCGCCTTCTTCGGCGTTGCTCTACAATGCCAAAGACCTCTTCTGCCAAACGGCAGTCGTTTTTGAAGCAGCGAAGCCCAGCCTATTTTACCACGCGAGTGCGTTCGCCCAGATAAATCTGCAAGGTCGGCTCTGAAGGCGCCGGGGGAGATTTTTGCTGGCGGGCTTTGCAGCGTTCCCGAAACTGCGTCCACCAGTCTGCCGCTTGACCGGCTGTCCAGGCGCCGCAGGCCGGGGATTGGCGCAGGGCGGCGATTACAGCTCGAGCCGATTGAGGACGGCGGACGGGTTCTTTTTCCAGGCATTGGAGAATCAGTGTTTCCAAGTCTGCATCTACAGTGGCGCCCAGCCGTTGCCGCGGCGGTTCCGGCGGTCTGGAGACGTGTTTCTGCATCACCTCAAAAGGCGACTCCCCGCCAAACAAATGGCTTCCCGTCAACAGGTAATAGCCCAAGGCGCCGAGGGCGTAGAGATCGCTGCGTTGGTCCACCTGCTCTGGTCGGGACACCGCTTCCGGCGAAATGAACTGCGGCGTGCCGGTAATGGTCCAAGTATGCGTCGCTTCTGTCGCCGAGGCCGCCTCCCCCCGATACGGCTTCACCAGGCCGAAGTCCAGCACCTTTACCATGTCTGCCAGGCCACCGCGATCGCAGAGAATGACATTGGCGGGTTTGATGTCCCGATGCACCAATCCCGCCTCGTGCGCCTCGCTTAAAGAAGCGCAAATCTGCTCCAGAATGTGAATCGTGCGTCCTTCGGAAAGCCGCTTTTCCGTTTGGATCAACTCCCGGAGATTGACGCCGTTGAGGAATTCCATCGCATAATAAAAAATCCCTTCCGGCGTATGGCCATAGTCGAAAATCTGGATGGTGTTAGGATGCACCAGCCGACAAGTCAACTGCACCTCCCGCTCGAAACGTTGGACCGCCCGCTCGTTCGCCTTGTCCGGCAGCAATAGCTTGACCGCCGTCTCCCGCCGCAATAAAGCGTGCCGCGCTCGATACACCGCCCCCATCCCGCCCTCGCCAATCTTCTCCACCAAAGTATACTGCCCCAACTCTTGGGCCTCCAACGCCACCTCTTCCATCCGCCGGCGCAACACCGTGTTGAAATAGGAAAACAGAAACAGGCCAATCCCGCACAGAACAGACAACAACAAAAGAATGAGAAACACCAAACGCAACACCCGCAACGGCTCGAACGCCTCCGCCGCATCCAACTTGGTCGCCACGCCAAACTGATGCTCCGGCAACCAACGCCACGCCCCCACCACCGTCACCCCGCGATAATCGCGAAACCCCTTCACCTCCACCCCGTCGTTCCCCGCCGCTGCCTCCCGAACCAGCCGCATCAATGGCCAGGAAGCCGCCGCCGGCTCATGCCCCTCGACAAGATTGCCGCCAGGATCACGTAGCTCCAGTGTCAACGCCGACATCGCCCCCCGCTTAATCAACCCCAACTCGCGCAAGGTCTCCTCAAAGCGGCTCTTCGACAACATCACCCCGCCGGCATCAAACGCGAACGTCTCCCCTGAATCCCCCAGCCTGGCCACCGACAAAATGCGCGTGAACTCCCGCTCCGGCCGAATCATCAACCCAATCGCCGCGGCAACCTCCTGCCCTTCGCCCGGCAATCGAATCGGCGTTGCCGCCGCCATAATCGTTCGATTCCTCCGCCCGCCACCCCGAAGTCCAGACGGCCCCAAACCGCTCCCCTCCCGAGGCCTCAAACCGCGCTCGCTCCGAAGAGAACGCCCGCCATCCCTTCCCCCCGCTCCGCCTCCCCGGAACAGCGGCCCGCCCTTCATCGCCGCCCGCATCCGGTTCGGGTTCGGACGGTAAGGCGTAATCAGCTTGGACTCGCCCTCGGTGAAAATGCGCTGAAACTTTTCCAACGCCTCCTCGTACAACTGGTCGCCCAGCATCTCCTCAAGCGGCGCCGCCAAGATAATCCCCTCCGGATCAATCAACACAAAACCCAGCCGCATCGTCCGTAGCCGCGCCTCCATATAATCCCGCAGCGCCTGCACCTCTTCGCTGGTCTGCAAAGCCGCCGCCGTCGCGCCCGCCGCCGCTGCCTGCTCCGCGACAGCTAAAGCCAAAGAGCGAACCTTCTCCTCCGCCGCGAGGATTTCCACAAAGCGAAGCTGGTTGTCGATCCAAATGTCGAGAGCCGCCACATTGGCCTGAACCATCGCTTGCAACTCGTTGTCCAACTGCCGCTCAATCGCTCGTCGAACTTCAGAATCACACCACCACCCCGCCGCTACCACTACTGCTGCCGCCGCTGCCGAAAACCACCAAACCTTTCCTCGCCAACTGAATCTCATGCGCCCGCCGCCAACCTAGCCACAGACGAACCCCGGCACGAGAAAGTTTCACCCTCTTTACTGATAGACCCGCCCACCGGAAACCCAAATTTGTGCGTTGCGCACAGTGCCGTAATCAGTGCGCAAATTCTTTAGACCTTTTTGGTGATTTGTTTTCACACATCGGCAGCGCGGCGCATTCAAAAAGTTTTCGGTAGCAAGCGCAGGGCGACTCGGTTGCCGCCGTGGATGGAAGGCTCGGCACACCACAGCCGGCGCAATGCGGGCGGGTTCGGGGAGGTCGAGCATTCGGGAGACGGCAGCGTCGATGCGACGGCGGGCTGCATCACAATGGGCTTGGCAGGCGGGCTTCAACTCCAGTTCGGCCAGGGCATCGAATGCAGCGGCGGCGGCATTCAGCCGAACGTCCGAAAGTTCGCCGAGGTTGGCGCAGGGGATTTGCGCCAGAGCGCCCACTTGCGTTGTGGAGCGTCCTTCGTGCGTCCGCCCGCCTTGAGACCAATGGACGATCATGCCGGGGGTGGAGTTGGACCAGAGGGCAAAGGCTTTCAAGACGCGCTCGTCCTTGTGTTGCAAAATGGTCCAAGCGCGGCCGCCCAATGCCGGCGTTGGTGTCATGGCGGTGAGGAGGCTTTGCGAAGTCCAGCGCATCCCTCGCGCGTAATGCAGTCGGCTGCGCTGACGCCGCATTTTTCGGCGTTTTTCATTGGAGTCTACCCCCTTCGGCGCGGCGCCTTTGTGCGTCGGTTGCACGATGAGTCTGCACTGCGCTTTGGCATTGGCGGCCCAAAGCGCGCGGTCTCTGCCGAGAGCGTCCCCTCCGCCAGCGACGGGATGAAATTCAAATGCGCCGATAAGTTCGCTCCCAGGAAAATGGCCGATTAGATGATGCGTTGGCCTAACAGCGAAGAGGTCGGCAGTGGTGGTCATGCCGCAAGAGATTGGATGCGTTTTGTTGTGTTCCCAGTCCAACAACGTGCCGGAAGTCAGACGGACGGCGGCAACGGCGAGTTCGGCATGCACAATGCCCAAGTGACTCCAGGGGACGCCGTGATTGGTTTCAAAGCGGGCGATTTGCCCAATCTCTTCGCCGCCAACGCGGACGGGATAAACGCCCCCGGAAAAGCGGCGCAGTGCGGACAGCGCGGTTCATTTCGTTGGCCTCACCCATGTATTCAGGCAAATAGCGGAGCGTCACGCAATGCACGGGCGAGGGGGCCGCGCCGGGGTTCTTGCGGCGGGTGGCCACAAGGAGCATTTCCCTCATGTCGGTATCTGCAGAAAGAGCGCCCTCAGCAGAGGTTATGGCAATGATGTCTTCAAAATCTTGCTCGATCATTTGCCGGGTAACGCTTCAGGTGTCGGCGAAGGCGGCGGTCAACGGCAGCACAAATCCAATGCGGCCGCCCGGTTTGATTTTCTGGCGGGCCATGGCGAGGAAACTGGCGGCCATTCCTGCCTGGTTGTTGACGGGTTCGTGGCGCACGAGTTTCTTCCAACGTTTTTGGCAGGCGGCACGTTCTGCGTCGCTCAACCCGGCGATGTCAAAGGCACTTTGGCCCCCGCGCGTTCTCGAATAGGGCGGGTTCATCAAGATGTAGTCCAGGCTGCAGTTGGGAACGAAGATCGAATGGCCGGATGGAGAACCGGAAGAATGGCCAGAAGCGGCGCCGACAACTTCTCCGAAAAGGTCTTGAACACTGCTTGCTGCCAGATATTTCAAAGAACCGGTGTAAGAACCGATGCCGTCAACCTTGACCCAACCGATGGCCGTATCGCCGTAAGGGTCTCCCATGCCGATGGCCGCCAGAGAAAAAGCGGCAAAGTGCGTGGCAATGGGGCTGACATCGGTTCCAATCAAACCTGCCTCCATCGCCGCGCGATAAAAGACGGGGGGAGACTCCGAAGTTCCCCCGCTGCTTTCGTGAAAATTCTGTATCCGCAAATAATCCGCCCTGTCCTCAAAAGAAATGGTCAACGTTGCGGGTTCATCCTGCTGAAAACACAGCTAAAACAGCTCTGTTTGCATTTGTTTTCCTGTCCAAGGATCCGCTAATGAGGGCAAGCGAGGCTGCCGGCCGTTGAAGTATTCAGCTATCGACCATAGTTGAACCTTCGGATAACTGGTTGCGCCCATCTTGAATTCTCCCTTCCTATAGGCATCGCTTTTGGCGTCAATCGAGGTGACTTTGTCCATCGTAATGTAAATGCCGAGTGCTGCTTCTCCGCGTCCCATCACTCCCCAAAAATCTCTAAAATGGCTCACCGAAAACTTGCCACTTTTCACTTGCGCCAACACCATGTCATCGTCACCTCCATTAAATATCTTCCCGCGCCCATCGATGCCTTTGTCTCTGCCCTGCTTTTGGTTGGGCAACATGCCGGGGATGCGAGACAAAGCCCACTTCTCGAGATCGAAGCTATTATTCTTGGCCATTTCCCGTGCCATGATCATATGGCGAAATGTCAATGCCAATCCAACGTCGATCCAACCTGTTCGCCGCATCAACCGTGGTGCCGCAGCCGCAGAACGGATCCAACACAATATCCCCTTTGTTGCTACTGGCTTGGATAATCCGTTCCAACAAAGCCAAAGGCTTTTGTGTCCTGTAGCCAAGACGTTCTTTGGCTTGGGAATTTAGATAGGAAATATCCCACACATCGCGCATTGATTTTTGACGAGTTGTGTCAGATGTATATTTTTGTTCTATTTTCCCGGCCTTTGTGAATTTAGAGTGGCGTCTTCCTTTGTGTTGAGATTTTTGGCTGTAAGGTTCTGTGAGAGCATTAAACACGCAATCTTTATTCGATTTGGCATAGAACAAAATTGTGTCGTGCATTCTCTGAAAGTGTTTTGTTCCACCTGTCCATCTCTGATAGCTCCACACGATTTCATTGCGGAAGTTATTAGCACCGAAGACAGCGTCCATAATGATCTTCAGGTAATGCGAGACAGTGGGGTCGCAATGGAGATAGACACTGCCATTCGGTTTAAGGACGCGCCGGATTTCGGCTAATCGCAGCACCATGTAGGATAGGTAAGCCATCATGCCGCAATCGCCGAGGAGAGAATGCAGACTGATGATTGCCTTAGATTCGGGATAGCCGTGGGCTTTTTTCAAAACATCTAGGCGCTTTTGCGCTTTTTCACCCCAATGCCAGGTGTCTTCAAAGACGGCTAGTTGAATGGGTTTGACTCCGTTTTTTTCTTCCTGTCCAAACAGGATATTGTAGTTTGTTTGGGAGTTGAAGGGCGGGTCCAGATAGCAGAGGTCGATGCACGGCTTCTTCCATTTCTTCAGAATTTCCAAACAATCGCCGTAATAGAGCGAGTTCGGGTTCAAATCCAGATTCACATGTATTGTTTCGTTTGCGGGTTCAATTCAAAATTTTGCGCACAACATGGCCGTGGACATCCGTCAGACGGAAGTCTCGACCTTGAAAGCGGTAGGTGAGGCGTTTGTGATCCACACCAAAAAGATGCAGCATCGTTGCGTGAAGGTCATGGACATGGACAGGATCGACAACGGCTTTGTAACCGAGATCATCGGTCTCGCCGTAGTGCATTCCGCCTCGGATGCCACCGCCGGCCATCCATAATGAGAAACCGCGAATATGATGGTCGCGGCCGGAGCCTTGCGCCATGGGCGTGCGGCCAAACTCGCCGCCCCAGATGACAAGAGTGTCGTCCAGAATCCCGCGCTGTTTCAAATCCGCCACCAAAGCTGCCGAAGCGCGATCGACTTCGTTGGCGGTGATGGTCATGTTCTTTTTGATGGCGCCGTGGTGATCCCAAGAACGATGGTAAAGGTGTATGAAGCGAACGCCGCGTTCAGCCAACCGACGAGCCAGCAGGCAATTGGAGGCAAAGGAACCGTCGCTGCCATCCGTGCCGTAGAGGTCGAGAATGTGCCGGGGCTCGTTGCGGATGTCCATGAGTTCTGGCACGCTGGTTTGCATGCGAAAGGCCATTTCGTTCTGGCGAATGCGCGTGGCGATTTCCGGATCGTCCACCGCCTCGTTCCGCTCCCGGTTCAAGGCGTTGACTGCGGACACCAACCGGCTTTGGTCAGCCTCCGAAACCCCCGGCGGCCGTTGGACGTAGTGAACCGGATCTCCGGAACCGTGAAACTGGACGCCCTGAAAGTTACTCGGCAAAAATCCGCTGTGCCACTGGCGCGAGGAAATTGGCTGCCCCTGCCCGCCCTGGCCCAAGGAAGTCAGTACGACAAAGCCCGGCAAGTTCTCGCTTTCGCTGCCCAATCCATACCACAGCCACGAGCCCATGCTCGGCCGGCCAGAAATCGAAGTGCCGGTATTGAGAAATGTGTGCGCGGGGTCGTGGTTGATCTGCTCGGTGTGAAAGGAGCGGACGATGCAAATCTCGTCGGCAATGCTGCCAATGCGGGGAAATAACGCGCAGAGGCGTTGGCCGGACTGCCCGAAGCTTTGGAACGCGTGCTGCGGTCCCAGGCACTTGAGCTCTTGCCCTTGCAGTTGGGCGATGGGCTGCCCTTTGGTGTAGGACTCCGGCATGGGGCGGCCGTTCATTTCCACAAGTTTCGGCTTTTCGTCGAGGGTCTCGAGATGCGAGGGGCCGCCGGCCATGCAGAGGTAGATCACCCGCTTGGCTTTCGGTGATGGCGGCGCCGGCCGGCCGGCGCCCGGAGCCGCCACGCTCCGCAACCGCCAAGGCTCTAGCACGGAAGCCAAGGCCAAGGAGCCGAGTCCCACTGTGTTTCGGCTTAAAAACGAACGGCGATTTTGCCGCTGAACAAAAAGAGCGCTGGAGTGGATTTCGCTCGCCTCTTTAATAACGGGTGATGGTTTCATGCAGATTTAATATTGCGCGGCTGACCATAGTCCAGGCGGCGAATTCGCCGGGCAGTGTCTGGACGTTTGCCGCTGGCTGCCCGTTTGCCACCAATTCGCGGGCCGCTTCCTCGTCGGCCGCGAAGCGGCGCAAGCTTGCCTCAAACAGCCCGGCGAGGATGTCGACTTCAGCAACGCGCGGCGAGCGGCACACGGCTTCTTGAAATGCCCAGCGCACTTTCGCCCGGAGATCGCCCCCGCGGCTCAGGATGCGTTCGGCAAAGGCTCTGGCCGCTTCCACATAGCTGGGATCGTTCAGCAGCGCCAGGGATTGGAGGGGGGTGTTGGAGCGGGTGCGTTCGGCGGTGCATTCTTCCCGGCTGGGCGCGTCGAAGGCTTTCATGCTGGGGTGGAGAAAAGTTCGTTGCCAATGGGTATAGACGCCGCGGCGGTATTGGTCGGCGCCGGAGTCAGCCTCATATTCTCGCTTGGGAAAATTGAGTTGGGCGTAATATCCGGCCGGTTGATAGGGTTTGACGCTAGGGCCGCCGAGCCGATCTACGCGCAGGCCGCTGACGCTCAACAGCACGTCGCGCACGGCTTCCGCATCCAAGCGGAGGGCTGATTGGCGGGCATACAGGCGGTTGAAAGGGTCTCTCTCTCGCAAAGAATTGCTCGCTGCAGAGCTTTGCCGGTAAGTCTGCGATGTTACCAAAAGTCGCGCCATATGTTTTACATCCCAGACGCTTTCCATGAACTCAACCGCCAGCCAGTCGAGCAGCTCCGGATGGGTCGGCCATTCTCCCTGGGATCCCAAGTCGTCCAAAACTTTGGACAAGCCGGTCCCAAAATAGAGCTTCCACAGCCGGTTCACAAAAGTGCGAGCGGTCAGCGGGTTGTCTTCCGAAGTCATCCAATCGGCGAGACGCCGGCGGGACAGCCGTTCTTCCGCCGCTGGGCCGCTGGTCAGAAAAGCCGGAAAACCGGACTGCACCGCTTCTCCGGAATCGTCCATCCAATCGCCCCGAGGCAAGACGCGCATCGGCCGCGGCGCCACACTTTGCGACACCAACATGGTGGGAATCTCCCGCTGCAAACGGTCCCGAGCCAAGCGGGTGGAAGCCAGGAGCGCGCGCGCGTCATCCAACAGCGGCGAACGTTGCCGATAGTAACCCGTCAACAGAGACTGCTCAGCCGGATTGCGATCCGCCCACGGCATCAACACCGCCCGATACACATCCGCCGGCAAACCGATCTCTTGCAGGCCGGGGCGGTCAATGGCAATCACCGACAGGCGGAAACGGCCTATGTTATTCCGCTTGTGCGGCGACCGATGCGCGAGCGTAACTTTCAATGCCTCGTCCGCATCCAGCGACACGGGAACGGCAAAAGTAAAGACGGCCTTCCGATCCTCCTTCCTCTTGCCGCCGTCCACCGCCCAACCCGATTCTTCATCGGCATCAATCGCCCGAGACACATCGAAACCACCCTGCGAGAAATCCGCCTCCGCCCGGAAAATGAGTATCGGTTCAGCCGCGCCGCCGTCCTTTCCCGCCTTCTCGACTTTGAAATCGGTCAGCACAAAATTTCCGCCACCTCGCGACAAACTCCCACCGTCCAGGGAAGGATGCGTTAAAGCTTCCAATCGAATCCCGGCCACTTGCCGCCGCCCGGCCGCAAGCGTGACCATATATGTGTCTGATTCCGGATTCTTTCCCGACACGAGCACTGAGCGGTCTGCCAGCACCCGCAAAGAAGCGCCTTCGATGGATCGGGCTTGAGCCGGCGCCACCGGCTCCCAAATCAACCGCCCGGCGCGGTCTGCTTCCCGCACCCGCTCTTCCCAAGCAAGCTGCCCGTTGACCAAGGCTTCCGTCGCCGTCGCCAGCTCCGCCTCCAACCCCGCAATCCGCGTCTTCAAAGCGGCCATCTCCCGCTCTTGAACCGCCGAGGGCAAAGGCAACTCAGGCTCCCAACGGCTCCCGCCATAAAAGCCCTTTTCCTTCAAATCCGCAAAGAAGGCAGCAAAACGGTAAAAATCTTTGGTCGTGAAAGGGTCGAACTTGTGATCGTGGCATTCGGCGCAGCCCATCGTCGAACCCAACCAGACGCTGGAAGTGGTCCGCACCCGATCCGCCGCGTATTTTGCCAGATACTCCTTCTCCTGCGCACCGCCCTCGGAAGTAATCATATGCAGCCGATTATACCCCGAAGCCACACGCTGCTCGCGGGTCACGCCATCCAGCAAATCCCCCGCCAACTGCTCGCGGGTGAACCGGTCAAAGGGCATGTTACGGTTAAACGCATCAATCACATAATCCCGATAAGGCCAGACGCTGTAAGGCTGATCGCCATGATAGCCGACCGTGTCCGCATAACGCACCAAATCCAGCCAATAAACCGCCATCCGCTCCCCAAAATGTGGAGAAGCCAAAAGCCGGTCCACAACATGCTCAAAAGCAAACCGATCCCGATCGCGCACAAAACGCTCCACATCCTCCCTAGAAGGCGGCAAACCGGTGAGGTCCAAAAAGACGCGCCGAATCAACGTGCGGCGATCCGCCGGCACCGAAGGCGACAACCCCTCCCGCTCCAAACGAGCGCCGATGAAACGATCCACCGGGTTGTGCCGCCATTCCAGATTGCGGACCGCCGGCACCGGCGCCTTGACGGGCGGAAAATAAGCCCAATGCCCTTCCCACTCCGCCCCGGACTGAACCCAGCGAATCAGCGTCTGAACCTCCTCCCCGCTCAAAGACTTTCCCGAATCCATCGGCGGCATGCGGTCCGCCTCATCCCTTGCCGTAATTCGCGCCAAGAGTTCGCTCTTGGTCGGCCGGGCCGTGTCGATGACGAAATACCCCCCGCGATCTGCCTTGGCCTCCGACTCGATATCCAAGCGCAAATCCGCCTGGCGAGCATTGGCGTCGGGACCGTGGCAACGATAGCATTTGTCGGAAAGAATGAATCGAATATCGCGATTGAACCGGATTTCCGCCTCAACGCCGGCTCGCAGCAAAGACACAAAACAAAGAGCGACAAGAGGCCAAGAGCCCCAAACAAAAAAACGAAAACAACCGCTCATAACCGCAAAATAGATTTTCAAAGGAGTCGTCGCCAAACTGCCCCGCCTTTGAAACAATTTCAAGCCTAAACCGGCGAAGCTCCCAAAGCGCGAACGTTCACCGCATCGCCCAGTCCCCGGCTCATTCGGCAGCGTTCCTCCCGCCGCGCAATTCGGGATCGTTCTCCGCATCGCTTTGGCGGTAGAGTTTGGTCGGAATCAGAATTTCCGGCTCCACCTCTTCCCCGCTCAAATAAGCCAGAATCGTCTGCATGGTTATCCGCCCAATCTCGGCCGGGAACTGGACAGGATCGGCGTAAATCTTGCCTTCCTTGATCGCTTGCTTCCCTTCCGGCTGGCCGTCGAAGCCGATGATCTTGACTTGGTCAGCTTTGCCGGCTTTTTCAAGAGCAGCTCGAGCACCGAGCGCCGAAGGATCGTTGATCGCGAAAATTCCGGCAAGATCAGGATAAGCCTGGATGGCGTCTTCCGTCCTCTTGTAACCAAGATGTCTTTGCCCCTCTCCGGGGAGTTCCATCACGATTGAAATTTCCTGATCCGGATGCTGCTTGTTGTGCGCCCCAATCACTTCCTTAAAGCCTTGAACACGCAGCAAACAGGATTCCGCCGACTTGAAATCCAGGATCACCACTTCGCCGCCCGCCTCGTCCAGCGCCTCGATCATGGCCTTCCCGGCCTCACGGCCGCCGCTCAAATTATCCGTCGCTATATGTGACACCACTTCCACTCCGGGCGCCAAACAGGCAATGTCCGCCGTGAACACCGGAATCCCGGCTGCATTGGCTTCCTTTATCGCCGAGCCGATGGCCGTGGACTCGCAGGGACACAACACAATCGCCGTCACCTTCTTGACAATGAAATCCTTAACCTGATTGTGCTGCTTTGCCACATCCAAATCGCCGCTCACGGCCAAAACTTTATACCCATACTTTGCCGCTTCGGCGGTCAAGCTTTTATCAATCACCTGGAAGAAGGGATTCGACGCATCGAGAACCGATATGGCAATCGTCCCCTTGGGAGCGGCGCCCCCGGCCTGCGCATCCAGCGACTCTGAAACGACGCCCTTCTCCTGAGTACCCGCCGCGCTCTGAGCTTCCGAAACCGCCTCCGTCCCCTGAACCCCCTCCACCTCATCCCTGGAACAGCCCGCA
This sequence comes from uncultured Pedosphaera sp., assembly GCA_965214825.1. Lineage (GTDB taxonomy): Bacteria > Verrucomicrobiota > Verrucomicrobiia > Limisphaerales > AAA164-E04 > UBA2970. The sequence continues at coordinate 2,045,139 of OZ243981.1, read as the reverse complement.
AACAACAAGGCCGCCATTCCCAAAAAAAGTAACGTTTTGTCCGACATTTTCATCTGAAATCCTTTCTATCAAACCCACACAAGACGCCCAAGCAGCGCCCGCACAATCAACAAACAATGCGCTCATTCAACCGAAAAGTCAGCCGCCGAGTCAAGCCATTCGCAACGCTGCCCGTCTTTCTTTGCCAGCCGGCGCCAAAAATACGCATTGAAAATAAAACCAGCCTGCCGAACAATCAACTCCATGAGCTGGCTCCTTCGCATCATCGCCCTCATCGCCTCCTGGATGCGGTTCAAATCCACCGTCGGGCAGACCAAAGCCGGCATGAAACAAGTCTTTTCCCTGGCCGCCGGCATCTCAAAAAAGCACACGCAAAAATCCCTGGCACAAGCGCTGACCGGAAACCCAGAAGCCCTCTACGACATGGGAGAACGCTGCTATGACGGACGCGGCGTCCCGCGCAATGACCAAGCCGCCGCCCGATGGTTCGCCCAAGCCGCCACCCGCGGCCACGCCAAAGCACAAGCCAACCTTGGCATGATGTTCATCCTCGGCCGAGGCGTGCCCAAAGACATCGCCGCTGCCCGCCGCTTCCTCGCCCAAGCCGCCCAACAAGGCAATGAAACCGCCGCCGCCAACCTGCGTAAACTCAGGGCATCCTAATTCCGCTCCTTCAGTGCGGGAAGCGGTCCCATTTTTTGCGTGTTTTGCTCGCCTTCAGTCTGGGATGAGCTACTCTCGCGGGCATGAAATCGATCATCCATAAAGTCAAAGTATTTGAGGTAACGGTTATCACCTGTTTGGTGATAACCGTTACGTGTTTTGCGTCTGTGGCGTTGTTCTCATGGGTGAAACGCCATAACAACCCGGCTCTTGATTTTATGTGGATTCTAGGGTAGCCGAATTGGAAGCCAAAGTGACCGAATTGGCGGCCTTATTTCCCGGAAGATCAAGGAATCGGAAATTGTGATGTTGCAAGAGCTTTTGACTCATTTGAAGGAGCGCGATGAGCGTGACGTGGCTGAAGTATCTGAACCGGTGGAGCAACGGGAAGAGGAAGTTATTGATTCTATTCCTTGTCGTGGTGGAGAAGACAATTTGACAAACGTTGATGTGACTGGAGAAGATTCTACGGTTGCAGATATTGAAATGCCGGTGCCGGAAGGTCTCCGTATGTTTTCAGCAGAGGAGCGAGCGTTTCTGTTGCAGGCTCATTCGCAGGAAGTTGAAGATTTTAGGGCTTTATTTGATAAAGAGGGTTTGGCTAAGCTTGAACGGAGAACAAAAAGAGAATAGAGAGTTGTATAAGGATGTGTTTGTTGGTCTCGGTTTATCTGAGTCTGAGCGTCAAGAATCTCTTGATATGGTGGCTGATAGTTATGCGCTGGCGATGATGATGGGTGATCGAGAAGTGGTTGTAAGTTTGCATCCTAAGCGATCACCGGATTCGTCTACATGGGAGGAGATAAGAGAAGAGGCAGAGGTGTTGAGAGCTTTGGGAGAGGAGCTGTTGTCTTCAGATGAATGATTCTTGGCATCGCGTTGTTCGGTTCTACCCTGCCGGTCTTGCTGTTCTCCGCTTCTTGGGCTTCTGTTTGGTAGAAAGGGGATCGCAAGCAACGTGGTAATTAAAGCATGGTTTTGGGCGGAAAAGCCAATTGGTGTTCTTTTTCTTCTCTCACTCACTTTCGCGGGGGCACCCAGAACCAACTGGCGGCAACCAATAGTCCGAATGCAGTGTAGCAAACGGTGAATACCCACGCGGGCGCTTGGTAATACAGGAGCGTTTCCAACCAATGCGAGAGGAACGAGCCTGCATATATAGCAGCACCGGCTTTTACCCGAAGGGCGTTTTCCCAAATCGTCAGCGGGCAAATGATGCCCAGCCATGACTGGAGCACAACTACCCCAATGGCGATGATGTGCGCCAGACGAAACCACAGATTCCGTACCCAAGACCACGACAAAAACTTGCCGGCAAAAATGAGTAGCAAGCCAAAGACGACAAACGCCACAAACAGTATATGGATCAGAAGGAGGGCGTCGGCCACGAGCAGGTAGAGAACTTTTGATTCCATAACGCCGCCCGAAAGCCTCCCCGCTTACGAAGCGGCGCGGGCTTCGGACGGTAGTTCGGCCACGTCTTCGAGGATTTTGGCGAGGATGTGGTCTGTGGTTACTGCTTCTGCCTGGGCTTCGAAGTTGAGGATGAGACGATGGCGCAGGGACGCCGCCGCAACAGTTTTGATGTCGTCGAAGCTCACGTTGAACCGCCCGTCGGTCAAGGCTTTCACCTTGGCCGCCAGGATCATGGTCTGCGCGCCGCGGGGGCTGCTGCCGAAGCGAAGGTATTGGTTGGAGATGGCGGCGGCGGATTCGGTTCCGGGATGCGTGGCCAGGACGAGGCGCACCGCGTAATCCTTGACATGGCCGGGCACCGGAACTTCGCGCACCAACTCTTGCATCTGCAGCAAGGTTTCGCGATCTACCGTCTTGTCCACTTTTGTTTGCCGGCCTTCGGTCGTTCGGTCGATGACGTCCGCCAGTTCGTCGGCCGTGGGGTAAGTGACCAAGAGTTTGAAAAAGAAGCGGTCCAGTTGCGCTTCCGGCAGGGGATAGGTGCCTTCCTGGTCGATCGGGTTCTGCGTGGCCAAGACGAAGAACGGGGCGGCCAAGCGGCGAATCTCCCCGCCGGCAGTGACGCTTTTTTCCTGCATGGCTTCGAGCATTGCCGACTGCGTCTTCGGCGTCGCGCGGTTGATTTCGTCGGCCAAAATAACGTGCGCGAAAATCGGCCCGCGCTGAAATTGAAATTCCCGACGGCCATCAGGGTTTTCGACGACGAGATTCGTTCCCAAAATGTCGGCCGGCATCAGGTCGGGGGTGAACTGCACGCGGTTGAACGAAAGGTCGAGCGCTTCGCTGAGCGTCCGCACCAGAAGCGTCTTGCCCAAACCCGGCACGCCTTCGAGCAGCACGTGCCCGCCGGCGCAGATGGCCTGGAGCGTTCCCTCCACAATGGCCGATTGCCCGACGATGACCTTTCCGATCTCGGCCTTGAGCCGAGCGAAGCCGTCCCGAAACTCGCGGATTCTTTCCTCTATCATCTTATAGGGTATTTGAATCGATGCTGGAAATCCCCGAGTCGATGCTGGACAAGGTGGACGATATCTCGTTCAATCCGTCGAGTTTGTCGGCGATTCCGTTGGAAGAAGTCAGCACCTCTTTAATCTCGTCCACATCCGATCTTATATTGTCCAGCCGTTCCAGTATCTGTTCATTGAGAGAGACAAGTTCTCCCAAAGACGTTTCCAGGTTTTCAGTGTTCATTTTGATTCTGCTTTTTCTTTGACCACCATGTCGTCGAAGTAACTGCGGACGGCCGGTTGATATGCGCGGGGGATTTTTTGCTGGCTGAGAGCGCTCTGCGCTTCGTCTTGGGCTGTAGCAATGGCTTCTTCGATGTTGACCCGGCTTTCGCCTTTGATGCTCACACCGCGCAAGGTGATGCTCGGCATCGGCCTGCCGGGAGTAAAGCTGCCTTTGACTTTCGTGGGCATCATCCCCGATGTGCTTTGGCCTTCGCCCCGGTCGGTGTGGCCACGAGCTTCCATATCGGGACGGGCGATGCCGGAGTTGTCCCAACGTTGCGAAGTTTCGGGAAAGTAGAACCAGCCGTTATTTTCGTCCGCCCAAGTGCCGACGCCACCTCCCGGCTTTTCTCCCGGCCTGAAACCGAGACCCATGCCTTGGCACTGTCCCCAGCTCATGCAGTTGCCGACGCACATTTGCGCCCGCTGCAAGGCTTCTAAACTCGCCATGAGGCTTTGCATATCGCCGAATTGTTCCATCAACTTTTTCAACTCAGCGGCGGCGGCCTGAAGCGATTGCGCCGCTTCTTGCGGGTTTCCAGTTTTGCCCTGCTGCAAGGCTTGTTGCAGCAGGGATTGGACTTCGCCGTAATCGCCGGCCGGCTTCAACGCCTCGGTCACTTCGTCCATGAGGCGCTGCGCCTCTTCGGAGTCGAGCGCTCCGGATTGAAGTTTTTCAGCCATTTCCAGCAAACGGTCATGGGCCGCTTGGGCTTGTCCTTTCTTTAATTGTTCGCCTAAGTTACGCCCGATTTCCGCTTGTTCCATTTGCATTTTTTGTAATGCCTTGGCCATTTCGAGCATTTTGTCGAGATTGATTTGCGCTGAATCCAGCGCCTTAAGGAATTGGTCGATTTCTCCGTTTTGCAAGGCCGAGAGCGCTTCTTCCAAGTCCGGCAGGGAAAGCCCTTGTTCTTGCGTCATTTGGGAAAGGCTGGCCATGCCATCGGCCATCTGGCGTTGCATTTTCGACGACACGCCCTCGTCGTTGGCATTGAGGCCGGCCGCTGCTTTTTGCAATTGCGCTATTTGATCTTTCATTTTTTGGAGAGCGGCCGGATCACTCGCATTGCCAGACATTTTTTGTTGCAAGGCTTGAATCTTCTCCTGCAAGCCGGCGACGCTGCTGGAGGCATTCGACGGCGTGCGGGCGGCTTGGCGGAGGCGTTTGAAGGCGGAGTTTTCATTCAGCGTTTTGGCTTGCGATTTCAACCGTTCGGTGACGTTGGCAATTTTGTCCAAGGCATCCGTGCGTGTCAGCTTTGCGGTTTGGAGTCTGTCCCCTAATTCCTGCATTGACATCATCGCTTTTTCGGTAGGTTTCATTTTGGGTCTCTGCTCCAAGGCGCGTTTGGCGAATTTTTCCAATTGCCGTCCGGTCTCCTTGATGACGGCTTGTTCTTTCTGAGCGTCGAGATAGCGCTGGCTCCGGTATTCCGGGACAAAGCCGAGCGTGGCGCCAGCGAGCAGCAAGAGAACCGTCCAGCGGGCAGCATTTGGCAGATGGTAAGGCAGAATCCGCCGCGGCGCCGCTTCGGCCGCGCATTTGGCGCCGTCTCGCAGCAGAATTGCGCCCCACGCATTGGACGAACGGAATTCCACTGCCGCACTCAAACGTTCCTTGAAGCCGTGTTTTTGGTCCACCCAACGAGCGGTCTCCAGCCCAGAATCCTTCTTCCGCCCGCCCCAGAGGAACCCGCCCAACGCCAAAAGCGCGGCGGCGATTCCCGCCGCCCCCAGCGAGGCAAAGGGAACCGGAAACAACTTGAACACCGCCACCGTCGCCAGCCACACAGCGGACGCCAGAAAAAGCCCGCCGAAGAGTCCGTTCCACGCCCGCGCCCAACGCCGGCGCTTGGCTGCCTGTTTCAAAACCGATCGGATCGTTTCCAAATCGCTCATCATTTTACCTTCATTTATCTGTTAAATATCTGTTAAATGCCGCGCCCTCTTCGCAGTCATGGTAAGTCCAAATGCCGAATCACCAAATTCCGATAAGCCACCGGGCCGTGGTCGCCTTGCAACATTAGCGGCCCCCAGGGCTGTTCATCGTCGAAGGCGGCGGCGCGAGTGGGGCCAGTTACCTCGACATTCCCATGAATCACCACGCCGTTATGAACCACCTGGACAAACCGCGCGTTTTCCGTCTTGCGGCCCGATTCGTCAAAGCGCGGCGCCCGAAAAGTAATGTTGAAACGCTGCCAACTGCCGGGTGGCAAAGAGGCATTGATCCGCGGTTTCTGTCCCTCAAAGCCTTTCCTGCCGGCCCATCGTTCGTAAATGCCGCCGCAATCCCCAAAAGTCAAATCATAACGGCCCCAACTGTCGCGAATCTGCACTTCGTAACGGCCTTGAAGATAGATGCCTGAATTGGAGTCTTCGGGGATCAAAAACTCCAGGTCTATCTCCGCGTCGCGATGTTCCGTCTCGGTCAGAAGATTGGATGTCTTTCCCGCTGGCCCGTTGACCAGCACGCCGGCGCCCGCGGTCAAGAGCAACTTCCTTCGGTCAGCGGCATCCGCTTCTACCGCCGCCGCCATCCAATCCCCCGTCGGGCGGCGCCATCCCGCCAAATCAACACCGTTGAACGGCCGCTCATATTGAGGCACAGTAACGACAATCGTCCCCGGCTTCGGCACCACACAGCCTGGAAGCGCCATCAGCCCGACCACCGCCGACACACTCCGCCAACACACACAGCACAGCTTTCTCCTCGTGCGGCTCATGTCCCTCCAACCTACAACAAACCTCCAAGCGCCGGCAACCTCAATAAGCTCAATTTTTCCCTCTCAAATTTTGCCAGTCAGAGCGCTCCGAGAATTGAAACTTTTCAAAAGCGAGTTCAACATAGCCTCGTTAAGCGCCACCAAACACCGCCATGAACCCATTCCAACATTCCGCTCTGATTCCACTGCGAACGCTCGCCTCGGCCACTGCCGCGCTGCTTGCGCTTCTACTCCCACCGCTTCCCCTCCGCCCAACCGCGACCGCAGCAGAGCCCAATGCCCTTCCCAACATCCTCCTCATCCTCGCCGACGACCTCGGCTACGGCGACCTCGGCTGTTACAACAGCCAATCCAAAGTCCCCACCCCTCATATCGATCGGCTCGCCCAGGAAGGACTTCGCTTCACTGACGCCCACAGCCCCGCCACCGTCTGCACCCCCACCCGTTACAGCATGATGACCGGACGCATGGCCTTCCGAAACGGGATGCGAGGCGTCTTCACCGGCGCCGGCGGCCCTTGCCTCATCGAAGAAAATCGGTTGACCCTCCCTGCCATGCTCCAAAAGAGAGGATACACCACCGCCCTCATCGGCAAATGGCACATCGGCTTGACCTTCTTCGACCGCAACGGAAACCCCATCCACAAAAACGGCCTCCAACCCGTCCAACAAATCGACTACTCCCGCTCCATCCCTGACGGCCCGATTCACCGCGGCTTCGACCGATTCTTCGGCACCGCCTGCTGCCCTACCACCGACTGGCTCTACGCCTACATCGACGGCGACCGCATCCCCATCCCTCCCGTCCGCCTCCTCGACCGAAGCGCCCTGCCCAAACACCCCTACTCCCGCGACAACCGCCCCGGAATGATCGCCCCCAACTTCGACCTCGAAGAAACAGACATGCTCTTCCTCAAAAAAAGCATCCAATTCCTCGAACAACACGCCCAACACACCCCCCGCCGCCCCTTCTTCCTCTTCCACTCCGCCCAAGCCGTCCACCTTCCCTCCTTCCCCGCCGACGCCTTCAAAGGCAAAACCCAAGCCGGCCCCCACGGCGACTTCATCTTCCAATTCGACCACATCGTCGGCCAACTCCTCCATACCCTCCAACGCCTCAACCTAGCAGAAAACACCCTCGTCCTCCTCACCAGCGACAACGGCCCCGAAGTCTCCACCGCCATCCGCATGCGCCAAGACCACCAACACAACGCCGCCCATTCCTGGCGTGGCCTCAAACGAGACAACTGGGAAGGCGGCCACCGCATCCCCCTCATCGCCCGCTGGCCCGGACACGTCCCCCCCAACACCGTCACCGCCCAAACTGTCTGCCTCACCGACCTCATGGCCCTCTGCGCCGAAATCATCCAATTCCAACTCCCCTCCAACGCCGCCGAAGACAGCATCAGCTTCCTTCCCCTCTTCCAAAAACCCAACCAACCCGTCCGAACCCACACCCTCCACCAAACCATCCGCCTCGCCCTCGCTATCCGCCGCGGCCAATGGAAATACCTCCACCATCCAGGCTCCGGCGGCAACAACTACAGCCGAGAACCCCTCCGCCATCTCGCCCTCCCCAACACCGCCCCCAACGCCCCCGGCCAACTCTACAACCTCGAAACCGACCCCGGAGAAACCAACAACCTCTACCACAAATACCCCGCCATCGTCGCCCAACTCCAAGCCAAACTCCGCGAATACCGCGAATCTGGCCGCAGCACCCCCCAACATCCTGCCCAATAAAAAAACCGCAATAAGGAGTTACAGGCTTAAGGGGGTTGGCGCAGGCACTCGACCCGTTGACCGCCACACGCTTAACAAAAAATCCAATCCTGTGCCTCCTGTTCTATCCATTTGTCCCGAACTAAATCGCCCTCCAAAACCATCAAAGCCCATAAATGCTTATCGCGAAAAAAACGCTTGCCAACCCGCCGACCGGGCTTTATGCTCGTCGAAACCTTTAACTCAAAAACTGTATCGTTGACATTATGAAACAAAACAGCTATTTTGGAACCGGAACAGTTCAACAGTTCAACAGTTCAACAGTTCAACAGTTCAACAGTTCAACAGTTCAACAGTTCAACAGTTCCGCCGGACGAGCTTTCACCCTCATCGAACTGCTCGTCGTCATCGCCATCATCGCCATCCTCGCGAGTATGCTTCTGCCCGCCCTCTCCAAAGCCAAAGACAAAGCGCAAAACACCCTCGACTTCAACAACACCAAACAAATCATGCTCGCCACACATATGTATGCCGGCGACAATGAAGACCACCTGCCTCACCCCAGTTGGGGAGGTGGAGGCAGAGGGCCGGACAATTGGGCCTACAAAACGAGTCTAATGGCCAGAACAACCACAATCGGACCGGCCACCATCAACAACTTGGAGCAAAAACTCACCCGTCAGAGAGAAGCCTTTCTCGCCGGCCAACTGGCCACCTACCTCGGCAACAGCGAAAAAATCATGTTCTGCCCCAAAGACCGCGTGGAATCCCGCAGCTCCAAACGCAACAAATACCTCCGACGCCCCATCCTCATCACCAGCTACACCTGGAACGGCTTCGTTGCCGGACTTGGTAGCAACAGCGGTGGCACCCCTCCTGCAGGTGGCAAAACCTACAGAATTTCTTCGCTCAAACCGACCAACATCATCCAATGGGAAACGGACGAAAACACGCCCTTTCTCTTCAACGACGCCGGCAACCGCCCCGACGAAGGCATCTCCCAACGCCACAGCGCCACCGCCCCCCAAGACAGCTACACGGATGTTGGCGGGCGCTCATCCGTCGGCGCCGTTGGCGGGCACGCCGTCAACATGACCTTCCGCGAATTTTACTTGATGGTCGGCAAAGGGAGGCGCGGCGCATTGAAACCAGCTAACAGTTTCCCCCAGCAACCGGCTGAACTCCCCAACGATCTCTACTGGATGCCCGGAAGCACTAGGGGCGGCTGGTAACCTGCAAACCCAAAAACCACAACCAAAAACAAGCCGTGAAACTCAAACCTTTCCAAACCACGCTATTGGCCTTCGCCCTCTCCGCCATGCTCGCCGGCTGCGGCGGCAATGAAGAAAGCACTGACGAGGAAAACGCCAACATCGAACAACCGACGGCAACAACCACCGCTGCCAAAAAATCCTCCAGGAAAAAAACAACCTCCTCAGTGATGGATCGAATCGACGCCGCTTTGGACCAGGGCGATTACATGAAAGCCGCGGACATCGCCATCAAGGAAGGCAGAACCCGCGAAGAAAAAGAGGAATACCTCAATTATGTGGGAGATGCCTTGGGCGATCCGATGGCCCGAGGAGACACCAAAGCTCACCGAGCCTATAAGAAACTAAACGCATTCTATGACATGCAACGCTTCCGATAACGCCGCTGATTCCTTTCGGCAAAGAGGCGTCTGGCGGCAGCCAATGCTTATCCCGCGCCGAGGCCGGCAATCCAAACCGCTAAGCCAATGATGAGAAAACAGAGGGCAAAAGTGGCCACAAAACCGCCGATGTCCAGCAGGCTTGGCCGGCAGAATTCAAAGTCGGAGCCGGGGAAAAGTTTTTTCGACTCCAGCTTTTCGGGATGGTGCATGGCTTCCGCCAAAGCCCGCGTGTCCGCTTCAGGGTCCGGCGCCACGGGCGTTTTCATTTTCGCGTAATAGCGGTCCAAGGAGGCTTTGCTGTTTCGGCGCGTCATCAGGCTGCAAACAATCATCACCAAAAACGGCGCGATGATTTTAGGCGGCAGTTCCATTGTCTTCAGCATGGAATCTGGCTGCTGCCGCATATCGACGCCGAGAATATCGTAGAGCAGAAAATCCAACTTGAAATTGCCTTCTCCCTTCATCGGCCCGTCGTAGGTTTGGATCACAATTTCCGTGTTTCCCCGAACCTCGCGCGAGACTTCTTTGAGTTGCAGATCGCCCACCGGCTTCACGCCGCCCGTCCAATAAATTGCCTTGCCGCCGCTGGTTTTCACTTCCGCCATTGGCTCACCCAAAGCGAGCGGCTCTGGGCGTTCGCCCAAGGCGTCCGCCCCCGCGCCGAGTTTGGACTTGGCGCCGTCGTCCCATACCGCAATCTCCGCCTGGCGGCGGCGCACATCTGCCGGCGTGCTTTTTCGGGTCGTTGTCATCGTCACCAAATGTGTGGCCTGGGTGAAGCGCGGATGCAACTTCAACCCCGGCGCTAACGGCAAGAGCCACGGGATCAGGAAAAAGGCCGACGCTGTGAACGCAATAGTCGCCCAAGCGGCCTTCGTAGTGGCCCGCCGCCAATACAGTCCCACCCAAAAAGGGGCCGCAAAAAGCACTGGCACAATCCAAGTCAATTGCAACTGCTTAAAGACATCCATCATCGACCAGGAAAAGAAAACCGCACCCAGAATCACCGCCGCCCCCGTGATTCGCGCCAAAGCCAGGCATTGGGCTTCGGTCGCCTGCGGGTTGAAGAACGGCACATAAACATTGCGGATCAACAGACCGGACGAAACCAGCATATAGCAATCCACCGAACTCATCAAAGCCGCCAGAAGACAAGCCAACATCAGCCCCCGAAGACCCGGCAACAACAACTCGCGTGAGGCGACACCCCAAGCCTTGTCCGGGTCCGCCATCACCTCCGCGTGATCGGCAAACAAAACAAGAACGATCAACGCCGTCAGCGCCCAGCCAACTGTGCAAAACCGCTTAGCCAGATTCCCCGCCACCAACCCAATGCGGGCGCTCGACTCCGAGTTGGCTGAACCGCCGCCGGTGGCGATGAAATGCGGCGACACCACTATGCCGATCAAGGAAATCACCGTCACCGCCACAATGCGATGCAGCGGAAACTCGCTGGCCTTGGCCGACCCCACAAGAGCAAACATCGACTCCGGCAACTGCTCGCGCATAATGGCAAACCCATCGAGCAGCCCCCCGCCGGCCGGATCGCCAAACCGCTCTGTCAAAGCGCTCAACCCGAAAGGAATCAGCAAAACAGACAAAACAATAATGCAAACCCCCTGCAACACATCCGTCCAATAAGCTGCCGTCAACCCGCCAAAAGCGCCGTAAAGAACCACAATGACCGCAATGACAGGAACCAGCACATATTCCAAAGGCACCTCCCGCCCCCACAAAGAAACCGAATCGCCCAGAAGCGGAGCGGCAACCTTCCCGATGGCCGAGAACAGCATGGAGCCGTAAACCATGTAAAACAAAATGCCGAAAGCCGTGTAAGCCGCGCCCAGCCGTTTCGACTCGTAACGCTCCACAAACCAATCCCCCAAAGTCAAATGCCGCATCCGCCGATACCAAACAGCGGCAATCCAGTAAAAGGGCGTTACAAAAAGCCACGACATTGTGCTCCAAATGCCGCTCATGCCGCTGGTGAAACTCGTGCGGGCTGTGTTGACCGGATCCGAAGAGCCCGTGCCGGCGCCAAACGCCGCAAAGGCTTGAATCATGCGCCCAAAAGACCGGCCGCCCAGAAAATAGCTCTCCTGCTCCTTGACCCGCCGCATCGCCAACTGCCCAATGCGAAGCATCACACCGAAGTAACCAACCAAGACTAGATAATCCAGAACATGCATGGGGATTTGCGAGCGAGAATAGCGGCTCGCCCCTTCGACGCAAGTCGCTTGCCGCGAGAAGCGGATTCCACCGCCCCGCATAGAACAGAAAAGCCGCCTTGAGCTCCTCAAGGCGGCCGTGTGCAAGGGGGCGTCATCGGGCCGTGTTTTATGGTGTCTTCTTTTCTTTGTTATTTAGTGGAACCCCGTCGCCCGCTTCTTGCAACATTCTTTCCGAGGCACAAACCCCGTGCTGTGTCTCTATGTCAACTCTTGGCGTTCTCGTAGTTTTTGCCGACTTCGTCCCAATTCACCACGTTCCAGAAGGCTTTCAGGTATTCGGGACGGCGATTTTGATATTTGAGGTAATAGGCGTGTTCCCAAACATCGCAGCCCAGAATCGGCTGTTCCGGGGGCGCGTGCATGAGCGGATTGTCCTGGTTGGGAGAAGAGGCGATTTCTAATTGGCCGTTCCGGTTGATGAACAGCCAAACCCAGCCGCTGCCGAACCGGGCAACGCCGGCGGCTTCGAATTTTTCTTTGAAAGCGTCGAAACTGCCGAAGGCGGCGCGGATGTCTTCAGCCAGAGGGCCGGCCGGTTCACCGCCGGCGTTAGGGCCGAGGATTTGCCAGAAGAAGGCATGATTCGCATGGCCGCCGCCATTGTTGCGCACGGCGCCGCGAATTGCCTCCGGAACTGCGCTCAAATCTCGGAGCAGCTCGCAGAGGGATTTGCTGGCCAATTCCGGATGCCCTTCAAGCGCGGCGTTCAGTTTCGTTACGTAAGTGTTGTGATGCTTGCCGTGGTGAATCTCCATCGTCCGGGCATCAATATAAGGTTCCAATGCGTCTGTTGCGTAAGGAAGTGTGGGTAACTCGTGTGCCATAACTATTTGTCTGATTTTAAGTCTAGGTCGTCTTTACATAGCCGATTAATTCACAAGAAAAAGTAACACACGCGCCCCGGGAAAGCAAGCGCCAAAATCCATTCACGAATCCTGCGTCCAATCCACGAAATTGCGCAACATCCGCATCCCCGCCGCTTGGCTCTTTTCCGGATGGAATTGAGTGGCCACAACATTCCCTCGCCAAACCGCCGAGGCAAACCACAGCCCGTATTCAGTCCGGCTGGCAACAATGCCCTCGTCAACCGGCTCCGGATAATAGCTATGCACGAAATAGACATAACTCCGGTCCGGCACCCCCTGAAACAACGGGCATTCCGTGCGGCAAATCGCCAACTGATTCCAGCCGATTTGAGGCACTTTGTGCGCCCGGCCGCCAGCGGGAAACCGAACCACCCGCCCCCTGAAAACCTCCAAGCCAGCCGCCCGGCTCTCGAATTCATCGCTCCTTTCAAACAGGACTTGGTAGCCGACACATATGCCCAGAAACGGCTTCCCCCCCCGGATGTGATCGAGAACGCAGGACCAAAGCCGCTGCTTCTGAAGAGCCAAAACGCAATCATCAAACGCCCCCACGCCCGGCAGCACCATCCCCCGATAGCCAGCCGCAAAATCTTCGGGACGGCGCGCCAGCCCCACCTCCGCCCCCGCAGCCAGCAAGGCCTTGTGGACGCTCCGAAGATTCCCCGACCCGTAATCCAGCAAAGCAATCACCCGCTCAGCTTAACAGCCAACCGCCGGTTCAAAAACTCGAAACCGCTTCACTACCGCTTCTACCCGGCGCCAAAGAAACGCTGCACCAATGCCGCAGGAAGCGGACGGCTGAGCCGACTCGTCACCACCACGCACACCGCAGAAAACACAACATCCCAAACAAAAGGCTCGATGCCCAGAGGCGTATATGCCGTAAATCGGCCATACACTCCAAAGCCCGCCAAATAGAGAAAGAGATGGATGCCGCAGCCCCCAATCATCCCGGCGACAACACCCGCCCGGGTGATTCCCGGCCAAAACAAAGCCAGCGCCATCGGCATCAAAAAACAGCCAGCCAACCCACCAGCGGCGAACACGATGATACTCTGCAAGTATTGCGGGGGGTTCAAAACTGCCAAGGCCGCGGCTAATCCCACCGCCGAAGTCGCGCCATATGTCAGCCGCTTGATCCGCCGCTCGCCGGCGTCGGGGCGGATATTGCGCTGATAGACATCCCGAACCAGAGCGGAAGAGACCATCAATAAAAAACTGTCGACGCTGGACATCACCGCCGCAAACGGCGCCGCCATAATCAATCCCGCCAGCCAAGGCGTCCCAGCCGCCGCCGCCAAGACCTGTGCCGTCTCTGGCATCACCCGGTCCGGTTCGATCTCCATGCCCGGTACGAGAATCCGGGCGCAGCAAAAGACAATCACCAAGGGAAAATAAATCAGCGAGTAATAGGCAGCCACCATCATGATCGCTCGCCGCAGCGTTTGCGAATCTTTGAAGGCCATTTGGCGCACCATGTTGCTTGGCTGCCCCGCCCCACAGAAGGCCCAGAAAACAAAGAAACTCAGTGCCATTCCCAGCGATAAAAAGCCCGCATCTTGACTCCGATGGGGACCCGGCGCTGTCGTGTACGCCCCTCGCTGCCCCGCCCCGCTCCGATATGGTCCCCGCTTGGTGATTGTTACGCGAACGCTCATCGCCAATTCATCGGGCTGAATCGCGGCAATTTCCTCCGGCGTAGTAATAAAGAGCGCGGGCACACCGGCAACGCTTTCCTGCCCCGCCGGGATTTTCGTCAACCCCTTCGTCGTGCCATCGACTCCCGAACGCCGTCGGCGGCAATTTCCAGCCACGCCCCCTTCCTTAAAATCACATCTCGATCGGCAGCGGTTTCCAAATGGATCGACACCTCACCATGTTCAGGTGGCGTCATATCCGCCACTCGGCGCGTGGCTTTTTCCAGCCCTCCCGTCTGATGCAGCATCAGAACCAACATCGCGCCCGTCCCGAAGACCATCACCAACCCCTGCATCACATCCGTCCACACAACAGCGCGAAAGCCCCCGTAAGCCGTATAAAGGATGACCGTCCCCGAAAATACAATGAGACAAAGCAGATAATCCGGCTCCACCCGTTCCACCAGGGGAATCCCCTGCTGCCGCTCGGCAACCCAGGCCACGGCGGATTGGAAGGCTTCGATATCTCCCAGCAAAGTCGCCAGGATGCTGCTCCCGGCCTTGAACTGAGCCAACAGATAAAAGAACATGAAAAAGGCCAGCAAAACCGTGGCGATCAACCCAACAGCCGGGCTGCCAAACCTCTCGCGAAGAATCTCTGGCACCGTCACCGCCCCGGCCCGCCGCGCCACCTGATTGAGCCGCTTGGCCAGCAACCCCGCAGTGACAATCGGCACCACCATGTAACTCGCAATCCAAAGCGCCAATACCCAGCCGTGTGTGTAAATCAACGCCGGAAATCCCATGAACGTCCCGCCCGAAGCATTCGTCGCCGCAAACGTCAGCGCAAACGCCCAAACGCCCAAACGGCGGCTTCCCAAAAAATACTCGCCGACAAATTCCTGCCGCTTGCGCGCCCAGCTCGACAACCCAGCCAAAACAAAAACGCAGAAGAGATAAACGCCAAAGGTGAAAAGAGCGGCATTCGTTGCGCCACCGCCCCGGCTCGCCAGCTGAATCACCTCGCTCGAACTCTCCATCCCGCCCTCAACCCTTTCTGGCCGCTTCCTCGCCACCCGCCGAACCCGCATCATCCAGCGGCTGATCCTCCATCTGCCGGCAACAAAACCAAAAAGTGACAACATTAGCCGCAACCCAAGGCACAGCAACCGACCAAAAAACCCAGGCCGGAATCCCAAAAACCATCTTGAGTTCCTCCTCTGCAGCGCCATCGGCAATGCGCTTGCTTGTTGGCTTCTCCAGCTTGCCGAAAACCGTCTTGAATTCCTCCTCCGCAGCGCCATAGCTCAAAAGCCCGGCCACACTGAGCGTCCACACAGCAAAAACCAGCCAAATCCCGAGAATGTAAAACAGTTCCCGGCGCGACTGCACGAACACCGCATCCCTTTCCGCAGGCTCGCCGCGAGGAGGCAAATGAGAACTCTCGTCCATGACTGACTTGGTGATTGAAAGCGACCGGAACAACGCTCAAACCCCGGCACAACCTACCACCCCTCCCCAAAAGTGTCGAGACTGAACCCCCCAAACGCTGGCAATCCGCCAAACTACCGCCATCACCAAAAAATCGGAGATTGCCTTTTGGTGTGGCATCGTCAATCCTCGCCGCATGAAAACCGCTTTGAAACGCGTCCTCCTCCTCTTGGCGGGTGTCTCCGCCTGCCTCCTACCATCGAACCTATCAGCCTCCAGCCACGCCGTCGCGGAAATGACGGACGCGGCAACAGCCTTTCTAAACGCCCTCGACGACGAACAACGCGCCACCGCCGCTTTCGACTTCGGCAATGATGAACGGCTCAACTGGCACTTCATCCCCAAAGACCGAAAAGGGCTTCCGTTGAACAAAATGGAGGAAGAGCAAAAAGCCCTTGCGTTCGCCCTGCTTGCCGCCGGGATGAGCCGGGAGGGACAAATCAAAGCGCTGACGATTATGAGCCTGGAAAAAATTCTCCAGATCATGGAAGGTTCCAACCGCCGTTTCTTGCGCGACCCAGCCCTCTATCACCTCAGCATCTTCGGCACACCCGACGCCGGCGGAACTTGGGGCTGGCGCTTCGAAGGACACCACCTCTCCCTCAACTACACCATCGTCCAAGGGCGTTTGATCTCAGGGACCCCCTCGTTTTACGGCGCGAACCCTGCCCGCGTGCAGTCCGGCCCTCGAAAAGGACTGCGCGTCCTCAGTGCAGAAGAAGACACCGCCCGCGCCCTGGTTCAATCCCTCGACAAAGCCCAACTCCAACAAGCGCTAGTCAGCGGCCAAGCCCCCAGAGACATCTTCACCAGCGCCCACCGCAAAGCTAACCCCCTGAAACACCGAGGCATCCGCTCCACAGAGCTCAACTGGCATCAAAAAGAACTGCTCATGGCAATCATCAAACAATACACCTCCCGCAACCGAGTCGAACTCGCCGAGCAAGACCTCGAAAAAATCAAAACTGCAGGCATCGAAAACATCTACTTCGCCTGGATGGGAAGCCTGCAAAAAGGCCAAGCCCACTATTACAGCGTGCAAGGGCCGACCTTCCTGCTGGAATACGACAACATCCAAAACAACGCCAACCACATCCACGCGACCTGGCGGGACTTCAACAACGACTTCGGCATCGACCTCCTCAAACGCCACTACGAAACAACGCCCCATCCCTGAGCGTCGCATCCCACATCCAGCGGCCATTGAGAAGCGAATCGCTGCCAGACTTTTCCCAAAAACCAAACACACCGAATGCAAGCGTAGCCTCCGTAACAACAAGCCCCAAGGCAGGACAATTGCCCGCATCGTTGTCGCAAAACAGCGAAATCGCCGCAAAATTTGAACAAAAACTGCCTTTTTTTCTTTTTCACAAAAAAATCATTTTACTTTTGCTCCCTTTTGCGGAATCTTAAAGGCGAATACGGCAGTTTTGCACCCTCAGAGAATGCATATCCATCAAGTGGAATTCACCAGTGATGATTTGAGACCCGGTGGTCGGGAACATTCTTCGATGCGGCAGGCGCTGCTGACGACCGAATACCCTGAATGGAAACTCGACTCTTCGTAGGAAACCTCTCGTTCAAAATTACTGAATCCGATCTCTTCGACCTCTTCTCGCCCCACGGCGAAGTCATGGATGTCAAAATCATCCTAGACCGCGAAACCGGCCGGCCGAGAGGCTTCGGCTTCGTCACAATGGCCAACAAAGAAGAAGCCAATAAAGCCGTTGAAGCACTCAACAAACAAATCATTGAAGAACGGCCCCTGACCGTCAACATCGCTCGCCCGCGGGAAGAACGCCCCAGAAACTACTCCCGCTAAGAAAAACTCCCGCAACAAAAGATCGCAGCCGTGCGGCCGGAACTCCGGCCGCCGGCCAACAAACGGCGCCGCCTTCTCCCTCAACAAAGGCAACCTCCGCTTCCGAAAGCGTTGGGGCCTTCGAGCTATCTCCCGGTGTGCCACGGCAGGAAGGCGCTCAGCACTCCAATCGCCAAACCCGCTGAATGCGCCGTATTCGCGAGATGGATGTGGAAGTGGCTTGCCAGCACGCCCGTGTAACCCAACACCAACCAGAGCAACATCAAAAACACGATGGCCGGAGGCAACTGAAAACCAAAATTCGGATCAAACTTCCCCCTCACCCAGACAAACCCAAGCAAGCCGAAAACCACCCCGGAAATGCCTAGAAAATTTCCGCTTCCGCCCACATAATACTGCGCGAGGTTCGACCCCGCGGCAATCCCCACAACGAGAATCAACAAAGCACGCCACCCGAACTTCCACTCGAGAATGCTCCCCAAGTCTTTCATCCACCAGAGATTGAAGAAGATATGGACGAAATTGGCATGCATTAAAATGGGCGTCACCAAGCGCCAGACCTGGCCGCTCAGCACTTCCGACAAACCAATGCTGCCCTTGCTGGGAGAGTGATTCGAGATTTTGAGCCAATAGAATATTTTCTCCTCTGCGGCTTCGCTGAGCTGCATCAGCAGAAAAACCCCGACACAGACGCCGATCAGCCCCACCGTCAATTTTCCCATCCGCGGCATACCCAGTTCAGCAACCGTTTCAGCGCGGGTCTTGACGCGCTT
Source organism: uncultured Pedosphaera sp. (assembly GCA_965214825.1). GTDB lineage: Bacteria > Verrucomicrobiota > Verrucomicrobiia > Limisphaerales > AAA164-E04 > UBA2970. The sequence continues at coordinate 2,026,847 of OZ243981.1, read as the reverse complement.
CCGGTAGTGAGCTTCTCTCTCGGCGGCTTTCCGGCGCATCGCCTCCGCCTGGCGCCCAACGGCGGCAAACTGTGGCGCGCCGGGGTTGGCGGCAAACTCGCCCAACAACTGCCGGGCAAAAGCAAACTGCTCCTCTGCATGAACCCAAATCTCCCACCGATCGCCGCTCTCCCATTCCATCTCGCTGTCCACCCCTTTCACATAGAGGTAATCAACAAACAAACGGGCGGCAGATTCCCCATTCAAATGGCCAATCACGCGCATAACGAAGGGAAACGTCAATCGAAGGCATGCCCTGCCGAACAGAGCACCTTCGTAATTTTGTGCCGCACCAGCTCTTTGACGCGGGAACGGGCCGGGCCGATGTATTTCCGCGGGTCAAACTGCTTGGGCGACTCAGCCAGCGTTTTCCGAATCGCTGCCGTCATCGCTAAACGCAAATCCGTGTCGATATTCACTTTGGTGCAGCCCGTCCGCCGGGCCACTTCAATATCTTCCTCAGGAACACCGGCAGTGTCCGTTCCCAAATCACCGCCATATCGGTTAATCTCCACCGCCAAATCCGCCGGCACGCTCGAAGCTCCGTGAAGCACCAACGGATAATCACCCAAGCCGGCATCCAAGAGCGCCGCCTTGATCGCCTTCAACCGTTCCAAGTCCAAATGCTGCTCGCCTTTGAACTTATAGGCACCGTGGGAATTCCCGATGGCAACGGCCAAGGAATCGACGCCGGTTTCTTGAACGAAATCCACGGCTTCCGCCGGATGGGTGTAAACGCCGCCTTCGGAGTATTCCCCGCCCTCTTCGCCCTCATCGAACTGGGCGCCGACCAACTGCCCCAACTCACCCTCCACCACCGCATCGTGCCGGTGCGCATAATCGACAACCTGCTTGCAAAGAGCGGCATTCTCTTCAAAAGGCAGATGGCTCCCGTCAATCATCACACTCGTGAACCCCTCATCAATGCACTGCCGGCAAAGCTCGAACGTGTCCCCATGGTCTAAGTGAACCGCGATGGGAATGGAAGAACATTCCACCGCCGCCTCAATCAACTTCATCAAATAGACCGGACTAGCATATGCCCGGGCGCCCTTTGAAATCTGCAGCATCACCGGCGCCTTCTCCTCCTCGCAAGCCTCAATAATCGCCTGCAGCAATTCCATGTTGTTGACATTGAACGCCCCCAGCGCATATTTCCCCTTCAAAGCCTTCGCAAACAACTCTCTCGTGTGAGTCAGTGGCATAATCTATCAACTCTCTTTCCGGGCAATCTCTGCCGAAACCGCCGGATGCTAAAGCCTGAAAAATGAAAGAAAAGCAAAAAACGCACACAGCCCGCCATCCCGCCCAAAAACGCCACATTCCCCCCATTCCACTGCCGGCCGAATGCACTGGCATTCCTAGCAAAATGTACTATTCTCTCCTCCGCAAGTTTGCAACCGCAAAACCCGTCAACCCAAAACTCGCAATGAAACATTTCCTCAACCTCCTTTGCCTCCTCGGCCTAGCCGCTTGCCAAACCAGCCCGCAAGCTCCATCCAACCGCCAGCGCCAACCCCTTCCCGAACATCCTCCGCCCAAACCGCCGCCCCAAACCGCCGAAACACCCGCGCCCGGAAAATTCCTCGACCTCGAAAAACTCCGCCGAGTCGACCAAGCCATCCAACAAGCCATCGCCGACAGCCAAACACCGGGAGCTGTCCTCTGGGTAGAACGCAAAGGGCAAATCTACCACAAAGCCTACGGACACCGCGCCCTCCTCCCCCGTCGCGAAAAAATGACCCCGGACACCATCTTCGACATCGCCTCGCTCACCAAAGTCATTGCCGCCGCGCCGGCCGCCGCCAAACTGCACGAACTCGGAAAACTGGACATCGACGCCCCCGTCGCCCAACACCTCCCCGCCTTTGCCCAAAACAACAAACAAGCCGTCACCATCCGGCACCTGCTCACCCACACCTCCGGCCTGCGTCCCGGACTGCCGCTCCAACCGGATTGGACAGGCAGCAACCGCGCCATCCAACTTGCCTGCGCCGAAACCCTCCAAACCCCGCCCGGAACAAAATTCCAATACAGCGACATCAACTACATCCTGCTGAGCGAAATCATCCATCGCGCCGCCGGCGCTCCACTGCACGACTTCGCTCAATCCGTCTTCTACATCCCCCTCGGAATGACCGACACCCAATTCCTTCCCCCCGCCACCCTGCAGCCCCGAATCGCCCCCACCGTCAAAACCCAATCGCAAATCATCCGCGGAACCGTGCACGACCCCGCCGCCTTCCGAATGGGCGGTGTCGCCGGCCATGCGGGGCTCTTCTCCACCGCCAAAGACCTCGCCATCTTTGCCCGCATGATACTCAACCAAGGGCAACACAACAGCACCACCATCCTGAAACCCGAAACTATCGCCCATATGACCCAAAACCAATCTCCCCCCGGAATCCAAGAACAACGCGGCTGGGGCTGGGACATCGACTCCCCCTACTCCAGCCCCCGAGGCAAACTCTTCCCCATCGGCTCCTACGGACACACCGGCTGGACAGGAACTTCCATCTGGATCGACCCCTTCTCCAAAACCTTCGTCATCTTCCTTGCCAACCGCAACCACCCCACCGAAAAAGGCAGCGTCGTCGCCCTCCGCCGCATCCTCGGCACCCTCGTCGCCGAGGCTATCATCGGACACCCCTTCCCAATAACCCAACCACTCGACACCCTCAACGGAATCGACACCCTCAAAAAAGACAACTTCGCTCCCCTCAAAGGACTATCCGTCGGCCTCATCACCAACCACACCGGACGTGACAAAAACGGCCAATCCACCATCGACCTCCTCTCCCAAGCCCCCGACATCCAACTCGCCGCCCTCTTCAGCCCCGAACACGGCCTCCGCGGAAAACTCGACCGCCAAGTCCCCGACAGTGCCGATCCCAAAACAGGACTCCCCATCTACAGCCTCTACGGCAAAACCCGCAAACCCGCCCCCGAACAACTGCAAAACCTCGACGCCCTCATCTTCGACATCCAAGACATCGGCTGCCGCTTCTACACCTACATCTCCACAATGGGACTCGCCATGGAAGCCGCTGCGGACGCTGGACTCCCCTTCATCGTCCTCGACCGCATCAACCCCATCTCCGGCAACCGCATCGAAGGCCCCCTCACCACCGGCAAAACCAGCTTCATCGCCCACCACCCCATTCCCATCCGCCATGGAATGACCGCAGGCGAACTCGCCCAACTCTTCAACGCCGAAAAACAACTCCATCTCCGCCTCCAAATCATCCAACTCGAAAACTGGCGGCGAGACACCTGGCTCGACCAAACCACCCTCCCCTGGACCAACCCCTCCCCCAACATGCGCAACCTCACCGCTGCCGCCCTCTACCCCGGAATCGGCCTCCTCGAAATGACCGCCCTCTCCGTCGGGCGAGGCACACCCGAACCGTTCGAAATCATCGGTGCCCCCTACATCGACAACGCAAAACTCGCCGCCGAACTCAACCAACTCAACCTCCCCGGCATCCAAATCCAACCCATCCAATACACCCCCGCCAGCAGCACCTTCGCCAAACAAACCTGCCGCGGCCTCCACTTCACAATTACCGATCGGGAACAGTTTCAACCCATTGACCTCGGCCTCAGCATCGCCAAAATCCTGCACCGGGACTACCCCCAACACTTCGACCTCGCCAAAGTCAACCGCCTCCTCAAACATCCCCCAACCATCGACGCCATTCGCCAAAATCACCTCCTCGCCGATATAAAAGCCTCCTGGACAGCAGAACTTGACTCCTTCCGTCAACGCCGCGCCCCCCATCTCCTCTATTGAAATAAAATCCCGAACCCCACTCTGCTGTCGGACAGCGCCACTTATATGCCATCTCTTCAGCATTCCCGATTCGAATCATGCTTCCATCCCTTCCAATCGATATTTCGAACCAGAGACACTAAAACAAACGTAACCAAAAACGCCAACCAAGGTATCGGCACTGGCTCGATTTCAAAGAGATAAGGAAGATAGCTAAAGAACGAAGCAGCCTGGATGAGAATCGCCAAATAGAAACGTTGAGGAAAGCAGAAAACATATACAACAGCAAGCACATCCGCCGAGAAGAAGTATCGTTCATGCATGGCTGGCAATACAAACGACATCAACAGTAGATATATGAACGACGCTTGGACCCATCCCTTTCCATCCAGACCATTAGGGAAGCAGCGAAGCATAAGCAAAGCAAAGATAAGCCCGATGAAGGCTGCCAAAAAATACCAGCTGGAAAAAGAACAGAAAAATAGTCGTCGGACAACCATTGATAGAGATTCGGCGCTCCAAACGTCAGCGCCGGCCGCGGCTGAATCGGTTGCTCGATATAAAGGAGAATCAAATCACCCGCCGGGCGTCCCATCAGAATAGGAGGAATCGCAAAGGCCACGTAAACCCAACCGACGATTCCAAAGGTCGCTACCGGAATGCGTCTCTGAAGAGCGCCGGCACTCTTCCCTGCCATCAAATAATAGACACAAGCGATCAATCCGGCGGTATACATCGAATCGCATTGTCCCCAAAACGAAGCGTTGAGAATCATCGTCGGCAGAAAAAGCGCAACGAGAAAGGCGCACCTCGGCGGCCACCAACGTCCAGGGTAAACCAAACGCACAATTCGATAAATAAAGAACGCGGCTACATAATCAAAGACACAATGCACAATTTTGATCGAGTAGAGCGGCGGAAGCGGAAGCCAAGTCGCCGCAGTCAGAAAATAAATGTACAGAGGCGGATAATTCCCAATCTGATGCCCCAACGAATCAAGTCTCCCTTTGTCTACAATCTCATCGTACCACTTGAAATGGAAGGCCCGCATGTCGCCACTGACGAAATCGAATAGGAGAACGCGCAAAACCGCGGATGCCAGAATCCCGCAGGCAAAGATGATGATATCCAGTTTCGAGGGCGTAACATGAGTTTGCCCGGCAGTAAAGCAATTGCCTGATATTACAAAATCATTCTCCGCCTTACGGTCAATTTTCAGACGAGGCGTCCCCAGCAACTCATGGAACTAGTCCGGTGGGAATGAAAAAAAAGCCGGATAAGCCGAATCACATTTTGCCGGTTCGTCGAATCTTTCCCGACCACATCCGGAACTTCTCCAAAGCCTTTTTTCTATATTTGGAATTGCTGAACATGCCAACGAATGGCAACAGCAACAGAGCTATCAAACCCACACCAAACAACCACGACAAAATAGGCGACGGACGCTCGGCTAGTCGATCTTGAATATAGCTAGTCGATCTTGAATATATTTTATTGAAAACTCGGCAGAGGATACTTGATCGTCTTTCGGATAGCGCTCAATAAACTCTTTCAAATACTCAATCGAAGCCTCATAGTTTCTGCGGTGTTTCTCCATTATCCCCATCCTGTAAATCACCTCGCCAAAGTATTCCGCATTGCCTTCCTCTCGGGTTTCCGATTCCGACTCGTGTTTTTCCATTTCGAGGCGATGATCTTCAAGAAGGCGCTTGTATAAGGAATATGCCTCTTCCTTATGGTTGCCGTAGAAAAGATCGACGGCCGCATGATAAAGCACATACCAGGCTCGTTCGGTGTCGGCATTTTGTTCAAACCACTTCACACGATAATCCACCTTAGCTCGATCATCATTGCCGAAAAAAGCGTCCGCGTATCGTTCAGCATAATAGGACAGAGGCCCCCCACGATCTTCGGGCGGACGCATCTTTTCCAGTGCCAAATCCGCCGATTCTCGATCCTTAAGTTCGCATGAAAGTTCGAAAATATACCAAAGCAAACTTCTTCTCTTTATTTTCTTGAGAAACCCTTCGTGGGACGCAATGGAATCGAATCCCGTGAGAACTTCCTTGAAGAGTACCAACGCTTCTCGACGATATTCCGGATTCTCTTTCCCCCACAGATGTTTTCCCTTCTCGTATTTAGCATTCAGGATGTTCTCTTCAACTGGTTTGTAGAGTTTGTCCTCCGTCTCGTCCGTGTTATCCGCACTCTCCCAATAGGCAATGGCTTCATCAATTTTGGCAAGGGTAGCCTTGTAGTGCGCCTCGTCCTTCGTTTCCCAATAGAGCTTCTGGAAGCTTGCCGCCTGGGACAATGCCCACTTGCCTTTTTCGATCTGTGAAACCGATCCCTCCACAATCCGCCCCTTCAATTCTGCCGCCAAAACGCGGTCTCCCATGGAGTTGGCCGAAATAACCGCCCGCTTCAAAGATTTCAAGGCTGCTTGAGTCCCTGAATGCGCCTCGGCAAACTCAAGATAACGATTGATCCAACCCATGCGCCACTCCGGCGTTTCAATCTCGCCGACTTTACCCAATAACTTGGATATCTCTTCTAATCTAGACCTTTCCGATTGAGATAAGCCTTTTGCTGGCCTTCTGGTCAGATCTTCCGGTGTAGGCTTCAGCAACTGCCGCAATTTTTTTCCTTCTTCTGTGGTATAGTATTCATTCTCCCGCTCCTCGCGCAAATTCTGCCACGCAGCCTCGGCAATGGCTTCTTTGGATGCCACGCAGATGTTCCTTCCCAAGACACCGAATAAACACAATGCCGACAGTACTATACAACAGACACAAGCAACTCTTTTCCTCATGCACCAAAGAATTTCAGGGGTTTTCATTCTGGTTTTCATCATTATATGAAAAATTTCAACGCAGTGGAGCAAGGATTTCAGTTTACTCATTATAAAGAGCCAACGCAGGCTCGTTTGTCGTTTATCTGATAATTTCGGCTTTCTCATTTTCGTTTCCTGTTATTGTTTTTGGCGCTTGTTTATCCTAGGGATAAACGGCGCCAGCAGCAGGACGTTCACTATCACTCAAATCAACCATCGAAGCCGAGTCATCCCCGGCGGCCTTATGAAAATATCGCCCTTCGAGACCTGATCCTGAAGTTCAGAGTCCAAGAGCACCGAGACTTCGTTCCGGACGGACTCATACAAAAGGCGCCCCGTAACCGCAAATGCCGGCTCATCGGCCTGAGCATAGCTCCGAGCCATCAGGCCGAAGGCAAACAAGGCAAAAATCGCTACCAAACGAATCATCGTGGGAAGTCTGCATTTTGCGCTCATCCCTGTCAATAAAAAATTCAATCTTTTTTCAACCGGCTTGGCCGTTTCATTTTTGGACTTAAGTTTTTTATATTCAATGGGTTACGCAGATTTTCTCCCAACCAGCAAAACTCTGAAATCCAATCCCCTTCGCGTTGATGAAACAAAAAATCGGGCGCTGACATGGTTCTTCTTCTATTGCGGTGATGGCTTTTACAATGGAAAATCTTGTCAAAACCTTGCCGAATCGAAGAATAACAACTTGGATATTCAATGAATCCTTCATTCGGACTGGAGTCAAAACAGAAAACAGGGCAAAATTTGGGGGTGTTCAGAGACAACGATTTTAATGACGAACAAACGAACCATCTATTGGGGGCTTTTTGCATTATTGTTTTTTGCCATGGGATACGTGCATCAAAAGAAATTTGACGCGCCAACGCCAGTGTCGAGACTCGACATCAATCCCTATCATTTGAACACGCTGGACAAGGCAAAATTCGAGGGAAAGTATTTCAGCGACAAAGTGCCGGGAACGGTAACCTTGGCCTTTCTTCCGTTTGCCATTTCTTATGCGGTTTTGGCAATAGCCGGCATTGACTTGGATTCCGAAATTGGGTGGGGTGTGCAGCTTCGATTGGACTTATCACTTCTTTAGGTGGCGTAGCCATGTTCGCCCGGCTGTCAAATTATGTGTCCTGCCGATCCGCACTGATCACAACCCTTATATTATTCCTCGGAGCCGCGCCGTTGCCATATGCGACCATGATGTTCTCCCATGCGCTGGTCGTCGGGTTGCTCGCCATTGCGATCTGGGCGGTTGAAAGAAGCAAAAAAATAAAACCGGATATGTTCAATTCGATTCCCAGACGGGGAATCAGTAAGTTCAGGCGCTGGTTTATCTATAATCGCTGGAGCCTTCTTGCCGGGTTTGCTTGCGGTTGGGCGTTAGCAAGTGAATACAGTTCCGGTTTGATGGTAGGGGAGTATTTCTGTGGTTGCTCTTGATAAATTGGCGATGCTTGATGCCGTTTAGACTTGCGGCAATAGGACTGCTGCTGTTGATTCCCGTTTATAGTTGGATCTGTTTCGGAGATCCGCTCACACTGATTTACAGTCATCAAGCCTCATTTCCCGAAATGCAAGAAGGTTTATATGCCATCAAGTGGCCGAACGCGGAAACTGCCGTCAAATTATTGTTTTCCTCATCGCGAGGTTTGCTTTTCTGGACGCCCTTTCTGGCAATGGCGGCGTTTGGTTATTGGAAACTGAAAGAAGATTCCCCTCGGCTTTTCTGGTTCGTTTACATCATGCCAATCCTTCAGATTCTTGTAATTTCGGGGCGGACCTGGGATTAGCCGGCAGGACCAACGCTAGGCCCCCGATTGTTGGCTCCTATCTTGCCTTGGTTGGCGTTGCCATATGCATATGGAGTGTGCAAATTTCCGAAAATTGGAATCCCTCTTGGGGCGTATTCAATTCTAATCACAACGATAGCTACGTTGACGGATGCATGCCCCTCGTTCGGCAATTATACGAATCCATTGTTGGATATCCATCTACCCCTCCTGCACCAAGGCAAGTTTTCTCCGAACCTTGGCTTAGTTTTTAGTTTTCCATCTTATATCTCTTGCCTATTGTATTACGCTGTCATCTTCAGTGGAACACTTTGGTTGTGGAGAAAGCTGAGAGGGATGGAATCTGAAGTGAAGTTGGCTACAGAGAAAGATTTTTCAAGCAAACAGACTCTGACTATATAAAAGACGGCATTTTCGCTATGTAACTCTAAAATTCTGCGACGCCCGGTTCAAGCAAACCACTTTTATCATTCGCCGCGGATGGCGGTTTAGTCTGCGGCAGCGAGGAATTTTAGGAGGATTTTGGAGTTACGCCCGCTTTGGAGGAGAGTTTCTCGCCGGGAAACGGGTAAGTCGGCAGGACGTCCTTCTACAAAGCCGGCCTTTGTTTGAAAGTATGTATAAGTCTGGGTCGAGAGCAAGAAGAGCGTGTCTATTCCGGCTTGCCGTGCCCGGTTTTCGACGAATTGTATCAGCCTCTGTCCGATGCCTTGATTTTCATGGGACCGCGAAACGCAAAGGAAGGCCAGTTCGCCTTTTTTTTCTTCGGGGTAAAGGTGAAGGGCCACGCAGGCCACAGCGTGTCGGTCGATTTCAAAGATATAGTAATCGTCCAGGTTTTTGGTGATTTGCCGGCGGGTTCGGTGGAATAGTTCTTCGGCAGCGATGGAGTTTTGCGTGAGTTGGAGAAGCAGCTGGATGTCTTTCTTTTTGGCTCTTCGGATTTGTTGGTAATCGTTGGCGTAAACCAGAGTGCCGACGCCTTGGTTTGAGAACACTTCTGTTAGCAAGCCTTCTTCTGTGCGTCCGTTGATGATGTGGACTCGCGGCACGCCGGCGGCGCAGGCTTGCATAGCGTATTTTGCTTTGGAAGCGTTGGATAGGTTTGCCCGGTCTTTTTCTGAGGCTAGTCGTTCTGCCAACCGCGAGGAGGGAATTTCCCGAATCAGAACACCCCGGTCGAGGAGGCCGTCTTGCGTGGTGATGAAGATTAATTTCACTGCTTTCAAGGTTTGCGCCGCTGCTACGGCGATTGAATCCGAGTTGATGCGAAAGGTGCGTCCGCTGCCATTAAAGCCCCAGGGCGGCACGATTGGAATCACACCGCGGTCCAGCAGGGAAAGCAGTAATTCGGAGTCGATTTTTTCCACTTTGCCAGTGTTTTGCTGGTCAATGCCCTGGAGGATGCCGAGGGGCTGGGATTTGACGGCGTTAGTTATGGCGGCGTGGAGGTTGTGCGTGGCAAAACCTTCGAGGATTTCGTGCGCCAATCGGTTGCCGGCGGTTATAGCCAGTTCGAGGGTGGCGTCGTCGGTGATGCCTTCGCCTTCGAGGTCGGCGGGCGCAAAATTTTGCGCCCTGGCGAGCGTTTGGATTTGATGTGCGGCGCCGTGAGCGAGGACGACTCGGATGTTCAATGACCGCAACACGGCAATATCGAGGAGGACATTGGCGAAGTTCTCTTCGGAGACAATGGCGCCGTCGATGCCGATCACGAAGGTCTCGCCGCGAAATCGCGGGATGTAATTTAAAATGCCTCTCAGGTCGTTGGGTTTCACAGTTTTATTTCCCGATGTCTGCCAACTGGTTTTTGTCGGAAAAGCTCCATCATTAACGCGATTGGCTCCGGCTGAAAAATCCTTTTTTCGAATTCCCGGCCGCAACCATCTTGCGCTTTTCACCGGCTTTTGGGCAGTCTTTGCTTGTTGGAGTTGCCACCGCTATTTCGGATGAACCGGCTCGCCGAGAGTTGGGCTGCTGCGACCGGGGTTCTGTGGGCCATGCCGTTTCTCTTCACAGGATTTGCCGGGGTGGCGTGGTTTGTTCCAGCAATGCTGTTGTTGGCTCCAGGGGTGGAAAAGAGTGTAAGCCGATTCCGAATGGGCTATTTGAGCGGCATTTGTTTTCATCTTGTCGCGCTTTACTGGCTGCTTTTTATGCCAACACTTCCGGGCGCTGTCAGCGCTTGGCTGGTCTTGAGCGCCTATTGCGCTCTTTACCCCGCTGTCTGGGTTTCTTTCTGCTGGCGAATGCTGCCCCCGTCTGCCGCGCCGGCGCCGTTTTTCGCCTTGCAGAGGCGACTAGGCGCTTTGTCTTGGAGCGAGAGGCAGTTTTGGGCTTTGGCGGGGGCGGCGGGTTGGACTTCGGTCGAAATGCTGCAAGCTCATCTCTTCAGCGGGTTTCCCTGGAACTTCCTGGCTGTCTCTCAAATCGAGATGTTGCCGCTTCTGCAATTTGCTTCGTTGACGGGTGTTTATGGCGTGTCCTTTTTGACGGCGTGGGTGTCGCTGTCTCTGGGGCTGGCGGTTGCCGGAATTGCCGTGCGTCCCGGGCGGCCGTGGGTTTGGGGGCGGGAGATTTTGCCGGCGGGTTTGGGGCTTGTCATTGTTTGGACTTGGGGGTTTCAGCGAATTCAGGACGCGCCCTGGCCGGCGGCACACCTGCGCATCGCCTTGATCCAGCCCAGCGTGGAACAGGAACTGATTTGGAAAGGGGAAAGCCAGGAAGAGCGTTTTCGGGAATTGTTGGATTTGTCGGCGGCGGCGCTGGCGGTTCGGCCTCGTCCAGATTTGTTGGTCTGGCCCGAAAGCGCTTTGCCGGTCAGACTCAAACAGCCGGAGCGCGTAGCCAGCTTCATTCGCGAGCGGCGCGTGCCTCTGATTTTCAACGCTGTGGACACCTCGCAACCGCCCGCCGGCGCCGAGCCGCTCTATTACAACGCCGCCTTTCTAATGAACCGGAATGGCCGCATCATCGGCCGGGCGCATAAACGGCAATTGGTCATGTTCGGCGAATACATTCCGCTGGCTGACACGCTCCCCTTTTTGAAATCCCTGAGCCCCATCGGCCCCGGATACGCTCGCGGCGAAGAGCCGGGCATTCTCGAACTGGACGATCCGCCAATCGCCATCGGCACACTCATCTGCTTTGAAGACGCCTTCCCCGCCCTGGCCAGAGAAACCGCGCAACGACACCCGGATTTTCTAGTCAACCTGACCAATGCCGCCTGGTTTGGCGACAGCAAAGCCCAATGGCAGCAAACCCGCGCCGCCGCCTTCCGCGCCATCGAAACCAACCTGCCGCTTGTCCGTTGCACCAACAACGGCATCACCTGCTGGATCGATCCCTACGGCCGCATCCAAACCCTCCCGGCCAACTCGCCGGAAGACATTTACAAAAAAGGCTTTCAAATCGCCGAAATCCCCCTTCCCAACCCCGCTCCCACCCCGACACGCTACCGCCGAAGCGGAGACTTCTTCGGCTGGAGCTGCGTCGCCTTCTCCCTGTCCCTACTCCTCATCCGCGAATGGCGCCGCATCCGAAAGCGGATAGATGAGCAGGCGCCCGCCCCTCTTGCTAATCCGCCCTTTTGAAGCCACCATCCAACGCGTTTATGGCAAAGAAAAAGTTCCAAAATGATCACCCCCTGGCCGTTTTCAAAAAGTCCCCCATTCACGGCTGGGGTGGGTTCGCCCGCGCAAACATCCGCAAAGGAAAACGCATCATCGAATACGTCGGCAAGAAACTCACCAAAGCAGAAGCCGAGCAAGCATTGGAAAACAGCAATTGCTACATCTTCACCGTCAACGACGAGTTCGACCTCGACGGAAGCGTAGACTGGAACCCGGCGCGTTTTCTTAATCACAGTTGCAACCCGAACTGCGAATCCGACATCAAACGCAACCGCGTCTGGATTTACGCCCTCAAAACCATCAAAAAAGGCGAAGAACTCACTTACAACTACGGCCATGATTTAGACGATTACCTTGACCGCCCCTGCCTTTGCGGCACCGCAAACTGCGCCGGCTACATGGTCGCCGAAGAACACTTCAAAACACTTAAAGAAACCGCTTGAACCCAACGCCCGCCATGCCCTCGCTGCTCGTCATCGCCAGCGGCAACCCTCACAAGATTCGGGAAATCATCCAAACACTCGGATCAAAAGTTGACGGCATCGGGATGCACGAGTTTGGCCAAGCACCGGCCCTGGTTGAAAACGGCGGCAGCTTCGAGGCCAACGCCGCCATGAAAGTAGCCCAGCTGCGCCAATGGCTGGACGGCAACCCCCAACTCCATCACCGCGCTGCCGCGTATTTCAGAACCTGCCTCCTGGCAGACGATTCAGGACTCGAAGTGGACGCATTGAACGGCGCCCCAGGCATCCGCTCCGCAAGATTCGCCGCCGCCAAAGAATCCAACCGCAACGCGCCGGACGCACAAAACAACGCCAAACTCCTTTCCTTGCTGAAAGCTATCCCCGATGAAAAGCGAACCGCGCGCTTCCGCTGTGTCCTCGCCGCACTCGAATATCCCCAGGGAAGCGACGTCCAACTGTTCGCGGGAAGTTGCGAAGGGCGAATCGCTGAAAGCTGCCGAGGCGCTGGCGGCTTCGGTTACGATCCCCTGTTTCTTCCCGCCGGCCGCGACCAGTCTTTTGCCGAGCTAAGCGCCGACACCAAAAACCGCATCTCCCATCGCGCCCAAGCGCTGGCAAAACTCGCCGCCTTCCTCACTGCGTCAAAAACAAAATAACACTCTGGCCAACATTGGCTTCGCTCGCAGACCAATTGCAGCCGAAAGGAACCGATAATTGAATGGCAGCCGGAGAGAATGCTTCCGTTTGTTCTTGAACCTTGCCGACATTGCAGGAAAATTTTCTTGTTTCGATGCCACGCCAACCCGAACCCAACGCCAACAACGCCCTGGGCAACCTGCTTGCGCGGATGCTTCCCCGGCGCTGCACCGTCCTCAGCGAAAACACCCAAATCCTGAGCGGCCACGCCGGTCAACACCCGGACATTCTCATCACCGCCCCTGGCCGCTCCCCGGTGGTCGTTGAAGCCGAGTACGAACCCGCGTCCGAAGTCGAGCAAGACGCCCGCCAGCGCCTCGGCCGGGCTGTGGACAATGAACCCCGCCCCATTGAGGTGGCTATCGCCCTGCGCTACCCGGTGTCAGTAGAAAATGCTTACCACCTGGAGCCAGCGGTTGAAGAGGCCGGCCTGTCTTACGCTGCGCTTTATGCCGATGGCCATCGCTTTCCCGCAAAGGGCTGGCTCTCCGGCTTCGTCAACGACCTCGCCGATTTGATACAACTCGTTGCCGTCCCAGAGGCTGCCTTTGACCGAGCTACAGACATCTTGATTGCCGGCATCGACACTGCCGTTTCCGTCCTGGAAAACTCCACAGCCGTTCACTTAACCAGCGAAATCTCTCGAGTGCTCAGCTTGGCCGACACCCTTCAAACCCGCCGTATGGCCGGCGCCATTCTCGCCAACGCCCTCATCTTCCACGAGCGCATTGCCGGAACCGACAAAACCATTCGACCGCTCAACGAAGTGTGCGGACAAAACGTAGACAACCCGAAGCAAGCCACTTTGGATGCTTGGGAGAAGATCCTCAAAATCAACTACTGGCCAATCTTCCACATGGCCAAAAAAATCATTGCCCTCCTTCCCGCCAGAGAAGCCTCCCAAATTCTGAAAATTCTAAAAAATGCCGCCGAAAGCATCCAAAAAACCGGTTTGCTCTACGAACACGACCTGACCGGCCATGTCTTCCAACGGCTGATCAGCGACCGCAAATACTTGGCTGCCTTCTATACCTTGCCCGCTTCCGCCTCTTTGCTCGCTCGATTGGCCGTAGCTAAAATAAACGGTGTGGATTGGTCGGATGCCGACGCCATCGGCGAGCTGCGTATCGCCGACTTTGCCTGCGGCACCGGCGCACTGCTCTCCGCCGTGTATGAACAAATCACCATCCGCCACGAACACGCCGGTAAAACCCCGGCCAAACTGCATTCAGCAATGATGCAAAAAGTATTGCACGGATTCGACGTGATGCCCTCCGCTGTTCACATCACCGCATCCAGTTTATCCGGGAAGCAGCCGTCCGTCGGCTACGAAGAATCCTGCCTTTACACTATGCCATATGGACGTCAAGAGGATGAAACCGTGAAGATTGGCTCGCTGGAATTTTTGCAAAATTCCAAACAATCGGCGCTATTCCCCACGAACGATCCGGCCAAACGAATCGGCGGGACCGGCGAAGCAACCGCTGATCCAAGTGACGCAGAGGTGCACAACGAAAGCCTCGACCTCGTTATTATGAACCCGCCCTTCACCCGTGCCACCAACCACGAAGGCGCCCACGCCGATGTCACTAACCCCGCTTTTGCCGCCTTTGACGCCAGCCGGGACGACCAGACGGCTATGGGCAATCGGATTAACGAATTGGGGCAGAGGCATTGCTATCACGGCAACGCAGGCATAGCGTCGGCTTTTGCGGCATTAGCGAATAAAAAGCTCAAGCCCGGCGGCATCCTGGCACTGGTGCTGCCCTTGTCCGCCGCCTCCGGCCTGTCCTGGCAGGATTTTCGCAAAATGCTGGCCGATGACTATACCGACCTGACCATCGTGAGCATTGCCGCCAATGGCCGGGATATGTCCTTCTCATCTGACACCGGAATGGCGGAATGCTTGGTAATCGCCCGCAAAAAAATCCCCACCCGTCATTCCCGCGCCAGCCGGAATCCAAAACCCAGCCGCGTCCTCTTTACCTCTCTGCGCTGCCGGCCCCAAGAGTTTGCCCATGCCGCCGAGATTGCCAAGAGCATCGTGCATTTCAACGGCGTTCGGCAAATAGAGGACGGGCCATATAGCGGCACCAACCTGACAGTTGGGGACGACGTGGCCGGCGCGATGCTGACCGCTCCCCAGACGGACACGAACGGGAATTGGGGGTGGAGTCCGCATGTTGGACTACTCCCTTGCACAGGCGGCCTACGCCCTGACCCAATCCCAATTGTGGCTGCCGGCCCAACCGGCGGCATTGGAATTGAAAACGGCCCCGTTGGGCAGTGTAGGGAATCTGGGTCTGCTTGGACGTGACATCACCGGCCCCCCCCCCCCCCCCCGCGGCCCATTCAACAAGATCGCGCCCAGCCGGACGGCAACCTACCCCGCCCTCTGGAACCACAACGCGAAGAGAGAGACCCGGATGGTCTGCGAGCCCGATTCGCAGTTGGAGGCGCGGATAGGGATGGAGGCGAAAGCTGCCAAGGTTTGGGACACTGCCAGCCGCGCCCATCTGAACAGCGAATTCACTTTCGGTTCTCAACCTCTCGCCGCCGCTTTTACGGATCGGGAATCGGTCGGCGGTCACGTATGGCCCAACGTAATTTTCCCCGATAAACGGTTTGATTATGCTTTTACAGTGTGGACAAACAGTACGCTAGGTTTGCTGTCTTATTGGTGGCATTCCAGCCGCCAGCAGTCAAGCAAGGCAAGAGTAAGCATCCGCTCTGCCGAAACCCTGCCCGTCCTCGACCTCCGCGCCCTCAGTGACGACCAACTAGATACTGCTAAGCGCATCTTTGCCGAGTTCCGCAACAAAGACTTGTTGCCGGCTTATCTGGCCGATGTTGACCCCAACCGGCGCCTGCTGGACAGGCGGGTGATCTGCGACATGCTGGGCTTTGAGTTCAAGGCCACTTATCGGGCCGTCCGCCATCTCGCCGCCAAGTGGTGCGCCGAGCCGTCGGTTCACGGTGGCAAAGCCAGGTCGGAGATGCACGACGGGTTGTCGCTATAAGCGCGTGATACGGAGGTTGCGGAACCAGACGGGATGGCCGTGGTCTTGCAAGCCGATATGCCCGAAGCGAGGCAGTTCTTTGAGTGGCGTCCGAAACTTGTTTCGCGAGCCGTCGGGGTTGGTGTTTCCTGTTGTCCAATGGTCGAGGTTGGCGTTGATGACTTCTTCGCCGTTGAGCCGCACTGAGATGTGCGGTCCTTGGGCGCGGATCACGCAGCGGTTCCATTCGTCCGCCGGTTTCATGGCGTTCATCCTCGGCGCCAGAGCATCGTAGAGCGCTCCGCAATCGTGCACGCCCACTTCTTTGCGTCCGTGCGAGTCGAGGATTTGGATTTCGAATCCGCCCTGGACGGGGTTGCCGGGGTCGGTTCGGAAAAAGATGCCGCTGTTGCATTTTTCGGCGATTTTGAATTCGGCTTGCAGTTCGAAGTCACCGTAGGTTTCTTCCGTCCACAGGTAGCCGCTCCTTTGGCGCCGCGCCAGGTTGCCTTCGGTGTCGACATGCCAGCCGTTGGGCTTGCCTTTCCAGCCGTTGAGGGTTTTGCCATCGAAGATGGGGACGCTCCGGTCTTCGTCAATCTCGCGAATCCAAAGATTGCGCCAGGCGACTTGCCAATGGGGGTCTCCTTTGACGCCGTGGACTTGCAAGCCGATGAAGCCTTCGGCGGTCATGGGGTCGCTGATCGTTGCCACAGGAACGCCGTTGACCCAGGTTTGGATCGCATTGCCCGCGCACAGAATCCGGTAGTGGTTCCAGTCGTCTGAGCGAAAGGCTGCCCGCGCTTTTGTATCGGAGCGGTCTTTGCTCAACCATCCCCGGCGGGCTTCGTCGTAGATGAATCCGGCGTTGCCGTTGCTGGCGATCTCCACCTGATAGCCGTGAACGCGCCCGTTGCGGTGGTGATCGTAGCTGTTGCTCCGAATCTGCACGCCGGAGTTGAGCTGCGGGTTCATCAGTTTCACTTCAAATTGGAGTTCAAAATCGCCGTAGCGTTTTTCCGTGCACAAGAAGGAGTTGGGGCTGCCTCTCTTCGTCGTGCCCAGAATAGTTCCGGCGATCGCTTCGTAATCCGCCGTGCCGTTGATGAGCCGGAATCCCTTCAAGGTCTCGCCGTCGAACAGGGAGACGAAGCCCGCCGGCGGTTTCGTCTTTTCGACATCGGTTCGGAAGGGAACCGCCGGCAAGCCTTCCCGGTTGTAGAGATTGCATTCCGGGTTATTGGCCCAAGCGTAGCGAACAGCGGCCGGCGCTGGAACCTGAGGTGAGGAAACAACGACTTGATCACCGCTGATTTCAGCGTCAGCCCATATGAACCGGCCGTCGGTGCCGGCAATTGAAAATCCCTTGAGCTTTCCCCCGCCCTTCGCCGTCAAGCCGGAGCCGATGGAATCGAAGGACAGCACAATCGACCGCCCGCTCACCGTCATCCGGGAATACTGCGGGCCGGAGGAGACGATGTTCTGGCCGTAGCCGATTTTGCGTGCTGCCAAAGCCAAGCGTCGGCCCACCTCCTGCTTGTTGCGGGGATGGATGTCGTTCGCCTCGCCGATGTCGATGCTCACCGCCAAACCAGTTTGCTCGTCTTGCGACGCCGCCAAAGCCTGCGCTTCCCGCAAGGCCGCCCAATCCGGGTCTGTCGGCTCTGTCTCTCGCTGCAGGAAGTTCGCCAATTGCACAATCAGAAACGGGAAATCGCCGGCGCCGAAACGCGCCCGCCAATCGGTAATCATCGTCGGCAGCAAAGTCCGATACTGTGCGGGGCGGTTGGCGTTGGATTCTCCCTGATACCATATGGCGCCTTTGATGGCGCCGGACAGCAGCGGCGCAATCATGCCGTTATACAACACGGCGGCCGCATTGGGCGAAGCTCCCGGTTGTTGCGGCAGGCGCTTCAAGGCCGACATTTCAGTGCTGGCTTGATATTTCCACCAGCCCGCCAACGGTTGGGCGCCGGCTTTTGCGGCATCGGCGGATCGCAGGAACATCTCGTCAGGCGAACCGTAAATCCCGCCACCGCCGCCGGTGTCGAGCACGCGCACAGCAATGGTGTTCGCCTCCGCCTTCAGCAAAGAGGCCGGCACGCGATAGACGCGCTGCCGGTTCCAAAGGCGCATATTCCCAATCTGCCGGCCATTGATGAAGGTCGTGTCCGCATCATCAACCTTGGCTAAATGCAACATCAGATCATCGCCACGCCACGTTTTCGGGACCGCGAACTTCCTGCGGAACCAAACAATGCCGTCAAACCCCGGCAACCCTGCCTCCTCCCAATGCGCCGGCAAAGCCATCTCCGCCCAGCGGGAATCGTCCATCTCCGCCGCGGCCCACGCCGCCTCCGGTTGCGAGCCCGGATCATTGGCCGCCCACCATTCCCGCATCCGGCGTTCATAAATGGCCTCCGCCTCCGCAGCGTGCTTCTCCCATTCGGCCGCCTCCGCCACTGCAGGGCGGAAATCCGCCAAATCATTCAACGCCCCAGCACTCGTCCATGCCTCGGCAACCGTGCCGCCCCACGACGCATCAATCAATCCAATCGGCGTCCCCAACTCCCGATGCAGCTCCCGGCCAAAGAAGTAGCCCACCGCAGAAAAATCGGCAACTGACGCCGGCGAGCACACCGCCCAAGACGCCTCGAAAGTTTCCACCGGCGCCAAGGCAATGTTCCGAGGAACCGTGAACAAACGAATCCCGGGAAAGTCCGCCGCCGCAATTTCCGTCTCGGCATTTTGAGCGAGCGCCACCGGCCATTCCATATTCGACTGCCCGGAACAAAGCCAAACATCGCCGATCATCACATCCTTGATGACGGCAGTTTCCGGCCCCTCCGCCCTCAGCTCAAACGGCCCGCCCGCGTTGAACGGCCCCAGCCGCGCCTCCCAACGCCCGCTTGCATCCGCCTTCGCCAGCATCATCTGATGCGCCAGGCTAACAATTACCCGCGCCCCGGGAGTCGTCCACCCCCAAACCGGCACCTCCACCCGCCGCTGCAAAACCGCATGATCCGAAAACAATGGATGCAGAAACGGACGCCCCTCAACCGCCAAAACCTCCGCGCCTCCCACACTCCACAACCCGCAAACCAAAAGAACTTTTCCCAAGTGATTCATCCGCCCTTTATAGACTAAAGGCGCCAAACACTCAACCCAATTTCACGAAGACAGCATACCCCGACCGCTTCCCGCCGAATCATCACGCCGAGTTCGCGCTCGAACCGGCATCGAAAAGGCAGCCGCACCATCGCGCCAGAAGATTGGGCAAGACGGCAGTTAACCAATTGAACCGCCGCTGTTTTGGTTGGACGGAGCCACCGCCAGCGCATTTTTAATTGCGCAACAGTATATAGTCTGCCAAGTCTTCCGCTTGGCCAGCGGGCAAAGGCGCGCGCTTTGCTTGAAACGGCTCCCAAAAAGCAACTGAAGACATTGGAACAATGGCGAATCCTGCCCCACCTCTTCCGGCTTTCCCAAAAATTCTCACCACAACAGTGGGCTCGTATCCCGTTCCCGAATGGCTTGCGGCCATGCCGAGTGAGCAGGCATTGCGCGATGCGACTCGCGTTATTTTTGACACGCAACGCCAGGCGGGAATCGATCTGCCGACAGACGGCGAGTTGTATCGTTTCGACATCAATCATCCTGACACCAACGGCATGATTGATTATTTTGCGAGGCGGTTCGGCGGCTGTTCGACAGCAATCAACCGTTCCCGAAGCGAATCTTACGCTGCCAAACAGGAAATGCGTTTCCGCGCTAAGCCGGCAGCTGTCGTCCTCGAAGCCTTGTCAGAAGGGGCGCTGAACCTGCCAGAGGATTGCCGGCGAGCCGGCCAAGTTGCCGGTGGCCCGTTCAAGTTCACGGTAACCAGCCCCTACATGCTGGCGCGTACTTTGCTGGATGAACATTACGGCAAGCTGGAGACGCTCACCCTGGCCATTGCCGATTTATTGGCGGGACAAACCGCCAACATCCCCGCCTCGTGCCTGCAAGTGGATGAAGCCAACATCCCCGGCAGCCCGGAACACGCCCCCCTGGCAGGCGAAGCGATCAACCGCATCCTTGACAGTTTCGAGGGGCCAACCGGCGTGCATCTTTGCTTCGGCAACTACGGCGGCCAAACTATCCAATCGGGCAGTTGGAAGCCGCTCATTGACTTCTTGAACGGCTTGCGGACGGATCATCTCGTGCTGGAACTTGCCCATCGCCCGGAGGCCGACCTAGACGCGCTCCGGGATATTCGGCCAGAAATCGCCTTGGGCATCGGCGCAGTGGACATCAAAATCAACCGCATCGAAACCGCAGACGAAATCGCGCGAGCAGTCGAGAAGGCTGCCGGTAAACTCGGCGCCGAGCGGATTCGCTACCTTCACCCGGACTGCGGTTTTTGGATGTTGAAACGCTCGGTCGCTGACCGCAAAATCGACGCCTTGGCTCAGGGGCGTGACCAGTTCCTCGGCAGCGGCTAGGTTTTGCGCAGGCCAATCTCCGCCGCCGCGCCTCACAACACCTCGGTCAACCCTGGCACTGCGTGGGGGTAACTTCCGTCTGGCAAAGGCATATTGCGGGGGTTCGCGTCCCAAGCCAGCCGTTCCGGGAACAAATTCACCTTGGAGTTCACGGCCTCATTCCAGGTAATCCGTTTGCCGGAATAGGTGCACATCCGGCCCAGGATGGCGGTCATGCTGCTGGTCGCTCCGTAGTCAGCATTGTTGAGGGGTTTGTCTTCGCGCACGTGGCGATGCAACACGGCATGTTCGATTTCCTTTGAAACTTGCTGGCGGTTTCGGCGGAGGCGCCGGACCACATTGCCTTTGTGATCGTAAAAGACGCCGCCGTTAGAGGAAATCTCCAGCCGCCCTTTGCTGCCGAGAATGACTTCACCCACGCGGTTGTCGCTGTTGGGGAAGTGGCGGGAGTCCGAATGGTAATAGCCGCCGTTGGCCATTTTGAACTCGACACAATGATGATCGAAAATTTCGCCGGTGTCTTCCCCTGTGCGAACAGCGCGGCCGCCCGAGCCGTAGCCTTCCTCCGGCAGGCCGCCGAGAAACCAGTTGACCACGTCAAGATTGTGCACGTGCTGTTCGCAAATGTTGTCACCGCCCACCCAGGTGAAGTAATACCAGTTATAGATTTGATACTCCATCTCCGTCGGCTCGCGTCCCAGAGTTTCAGCGAGTTTCTTGCGCGGCTGCCGCCGAACGCCCCGGCTATTCCAATAACACTGGGCACCGATGATTTCGCCAATAGCACCACTCTGCACCGCGTCGTAAGCCCGTAAATACAAATCTTCATAACGCCGCTGCAAACCCACCACTACCTTCAACCTCTTTTCATCCGCCTCTCGAGCCGCCGCCATCACCCGCCGAAAACCGAGCGCATCTGTGCAGACCGGCTTCTCCATAAAAACATGCTTCCCTTGTTTGACGGCGTATTCAAACATCATCGGGCGGAATCCGGGCGGCGTTGTTAAAATCACCATATCGGAAGCATCAATGACATGCCGATAAGCATCCAGGCCGACAAACATGCGGTCGGCGTTCAAATTGAACTTCCCCTGGCTCTCCAACTGCCCGCGGAGACTCGGTAGCGCGGCGTCTAAACGACCGGCAAATGCCTCCCCCACAGCGTAAAGCTCGCAACCATCGTTCAACAAATTCTGCACCACAGCACCGCGGCCCCGCCCGCCGGCGCCGACAAGGCCCACCTTGATGCGGTCGCTGCCAGCCGCATATGCATGCGTGGCAATGGAAACAGCGGCGGCAGCCGTCGCTTGAGACGCGGTTTTGAGAAACTCGCGCCGGGTCTTCTTATCGGATTCTTGATTCATCTGCCTGATAGATTCGGATCACTTGACACGCCAGCGATGGAAACGTTCACTGGCAAGCACACAACCGACATTACTCCCTTCACGCAACTTTGCCAAGCAAAAGAGAGCGGTCCTTTGCTCGCTGCATCCACCAGCACAAATTAAAATTGACTCCCGCCGCTGCAGGGATAGGTTAAATTTCACATTCACTCCGGCAAGGAGAACATTGGGCATTCGACACAGAGAACAAGCATCAGTCAATGGATAGAGCAAACGGAAGCCTTCTCACCAGACTGCAACAAGCCTTGCGCTCCGACCTGGATTTTCACGGCAGCAACAGCAGACACCACTCCCACGGCTGGCACCCTTTTCCTGCCAAGTTCCCCCCGCAACTGCCGCAGTTTTTTATCGAGCGGCTTTCGGCGAAGGATGATGTCGTTCTGGATCCAATGTGCGGCTCCGGCACCTCTCTCCTGGAAGCGGCGTGTCTAGGACGGCGTGCCATTGGGTGCGACATTGATCCGCTGGCGCAATTCATTGCCCAATCAAAATTCGTTGCCCTTAACGGAGTGCAAACCTTGCAGATCGGAAGGCAGATCATCGACGAAGCCAAGCGCGAGCTTTGCCACCGCACTGACCAGTTGCGGCGGGAACTCAAACAACGTTTCAACACGAAAACACGAGCGTTCATCGACTACTGGTTCCTGCCTGCGCAACAATTGGAATTACTCGCATTGTTGAGGCAGATCGAATCGCTGCCACAGGAAGAACTGCGAACTTTCTTCAAGATAGTTTTCTCCTCGACAATCATTGCCAAATCCGGCGGCGTTTCCCTGGCACGCGACTTGGCGCACACTCGACCGCATCGAGTCGGCAGTAAAAAACCGGCGTCGGGACTGGCCGAGTTTGAGAAGCACATGGAGCGAAATCTCGCCTCTTGCGTTGACGGCCTGAATGTCCTGCACCGCGCCGAAATCCGGCCTGCGCGTGCAGACGACACTGGCCTGCCGTCTTCGAGTGTCGATATGATCATCACCTCGCCCCCTTACGCCAACAACGCCATCGACTACATGCGGGCGCACAAGTTTTCTCTAGTATGGTTTGGCTGGAAGATCGAAGAACTCTCCCAGATGCGAAGGCGCTATTTGGGACATGAAACTGGCGGCAACACACACTTCAATCGCTTGCCCACGCAATGCGAAAACACGCTCGCCCGACTGACCGAACTCGATCCCCTAAGAGCAGCAGCGCTGCGCCGCTACTTCGGCGAGATGTCCGCCGTGTTGCGGGAAATGCAAAGGGTGTTGCGGACAGGCAAGCCGGTGGTGATAGTTGTCGGTTCTTCGACTTTGCGCGGTCTGGATGTCGAAACCCAAAAAGGATTAGCGGCCATCGGACAAAGCGTCGGCTTGAACCTTGCGGGCATCGGCGTTCGCCAGCTGGATCGCGACAAACGCATGATGCCGGCACGCTGGAACAAAGAACCAAGAACTTCACAAATTGAAAAGCGAGTGCACAAAGAATATGTGATCGGCTGGCTTAAAGCATAACATCGCGGAATTTAGCGTTGACATTTTGTTGCTGATTTTTCAGAGTGGAGCCGTTCTGCACAGTATGTAAAATAACGACGGGCCAAGTCCCATTAGAAAGAAGCAGTATTATGCCAAAAAAAAGCTCAAGTGAAGAGTATCCCTTAAACGAAATCACCAAGGTTAAATTGAGCGAAATCGACCCGAAAAGCACTATTAATGTCCGTCGCACCGGAATCGAGGAAAGTGTCGAGGCAGTCAAATCCTCCATTGCTGAAAGAGGCTATTTGCCAGAATTTCCGATTGTCTTGCGTCCTCATCCCGATCCGCAATCAGAGTTCGCCTACGAGAACGTGACCGGACAATGTAGGGCGAAGGCAGCTCTTGACCTCAACTTTGAAGAAATTCCGGCCATCATCGCTGACTTGGATGACAATACCGCCTTGAAGCGTTCGCTCAGCGAGAACGACAAACGCACCCCACTTTCGCCCAGCGATTACACCTACTGGATCGAAAAGAAACACGAGGAATTCAAGAAACAAGGCTGCACCCCTGAAGAAGCATTCAAGAAGACGGCTGCCTTTTGGAATATCTCTGTGGCCAAGGCAAAGAGATACCATTGCTTTGGCAGCCTTCCAGAGAACTTGAAGAAAAAAGTCGCTCAGAGAAGCTTTCCCGAAGACGCTGCGGGTGTCATTGTCAAATCTGTTGCTAGCATTGCTGATGAAGAAAAAGCCAAGAAAATTATGGAAGAGAGGGCTGAATGGTTCGGCAAGCAGGAGAAGAAAAATAGAAAAATCGCAAAACAGGCAATGCAAGAGTGCGGCAGTGACGCGGACATTGGAGACTTAGAAGAGAAAAAGGAGGAATTGACTACTGACGCCGAGAATACCATCAACATTATCATTCCTGCCAAAGTCAAACCGCGTCTGGTGCAATGGGGAACAGAGCGGGGACTTAACGATCTCTCCAGCATAGTCGTCAATATGATTGTCGAGACATTAAAGAAATAAGAACCGAAAGATATCGATTAATGAATGAAAGAGAGGCCAAGTTTACTCTGGAGAATCCTGACGAAAAAAAATTTTCTGAAATTGGCGAAGCTATCGATGTTTTGTTATCTCAACACAGCGAGAATCGTAAGAGGGTAGGATACAAGAAGCTATCCGAAACGATTGGCATAAAGAAAGTGAAGCGGAGTGGCTGCCGCCGGAGTTTTACTTTATCCGATCTGCATCGCATCTATAAAAAGCTGCCTCCCGGCATTCTGTGGAAGATTGATCGAGGCGAGATTGACATCGCTCATGGAGTGCATATTGCCCGATTGAAAAACGAGGAGGAACAATGGGTTCTTGCTCTTGCTATCAATGTCAATAAGCTCTCTAGAAAGGAGTGCAAGCGTGTGGTCTCTCTTGTGATCCAAAAGCCTAAATCAGGCGAAGAAAAGGCTTATTCCATCCGGGAGGCACTTGACACTGTAGCCGGCATTTGTTTCGAGAACATTCCCCGAGTGATGGAGATATTGAGTCCCGAAGAATGGATTGCTGTGAGCAAGGAGGCATGGAATCGTAAGATGAATTGGGAAGATTTTTTCCATCGCCTGGCAACGGAGAAACACGATGTGCTGCTTCAAGTCGAAAAAGTTGCCGACCAACTAAGGCAGCGGTATCAGGAGCTTTCTCAAAGGATTGAGGAGATCGCCGCGCAACTTAAATCTCTTGAGGACATTGCCGGCCAATTGTGGAGGCTAGCCAAACAATTGCGGAAGCTAGCCGCATTTGGTGAGTCTGCTGATTATGTCGATCAAAAGACTGAAGCGGAAAAAGGGGCAAGCGCCGAGAGCGGCGGCGGCAAGCCAGGCGTAAAATCAAAGAGGAGGAAACCTTCAACCAAAGGGCAGAAGCACGATATGCCGGCTTCAGCGTGAACTGGCCTTTTATTAAGCGAGCAGGGGGTTGACGACTTGGCCGTGTACATCGGTCAGGCGGTAGTCCCGGCCTTGGAAGCGGAAGGTCAAGCGGGTGTGGTCGAAGCCCAGCAGGTGCATGATGGTGGCCTGGAGGTCATGGATGTGGACGGGGTTTTCGGCGATGGCAAAGCCGAGTTCGTCGGTTTTGCCGTAGTGGAAGCCGCCTTTGACGCCGCCGCCGGCCATCCATATCGAGTTGCAGTCCGGGTAATGGTCTCTGCCCAGGATTTTGCTTTTTGCAGTGCGCCCTTCTCGGAAGGGTGTCCGGCCGAATTCGCCGCTCCAAATGATGAGGGTTTCGTCCAGAAGGCCGCGGTCTTTGAGGTCTTTGATGAGGGCGGCTACGGGTTTGTCCATGGTGGCGCATTTTTGAGTCAAGCCTTTGGTCAAGCCGGTGCCTTCGCTGGTGCCGTGAAAGTCCCAGCCCCAGTCGAAGAGTTGGACGAAGCGCACGCCGGATTCGGCCAGGCGCCGAGCCAAGAGGCAATTGTTAGCGAAGCTGCTGGCGCCGGGTTCGGCTCCGTAGGCTTCGAGAGTTTTTGATGATTCCCGGCTGATGTCTGTGAGTTCGGGGACGGCGGCTTGCATGCGGTAGGCCAGTTCGTATTGCGCGATTCGGGTGAGTGTTTCTGGGCTGCCGAAGGCGGCGGCTTGCCGCTCGTTCAGTTCGCGCAAAGCGTCGAGGCTGCGACGGCGCATTGCGCGAGTCATGCCTTTGGGGTCTGAGGCATAGAGCACGGGGTCGCCTTTGGAGCGGCATTGCACGCCTTGATAGACGGAGGGGAGGAATCCGCTTCCGTAGGAGTTGCGGCCGCCGTTGGGTTGGACGCCGCTGGAGATGAGCACGACAAAGCCGGGCATGTTTTCGTTTTCTGTTCCCAAGCCGTAAGTAACCCAAGAGCCCATGGACGGGCGGCCGGAGCGCGAAGAGCCAGTGTAGAGCAGTAACTCTGCCGGGGCGTGATTGAATTGATCGGTATAGAGCGAGTGAACCATGCACATCTCATCCGCGACGGTGTGGAAGTTCGGCACCGCGTCCGACATCCAAATCCCGCCGGAGCCGTAACGGGCAAAGCGGCGCGGCGTGCCCATCAACTTCGGCACTCCGGAGGTGAATGCGAAAGTGCGCCCTTTCAAAACGGAATCGGGACAATCTTCGCCGTCGCGCTGCAACAAGACCGGCTTGTAATCGAACAAATCCAAATGCGGCGGCGAGCCGGTCATATGGAGATAAATCACCCGTTTGGCCCTGGCGGGAAAGTGCGGGGCCTCCGGAACCATGGGATTTGCCAGCGGCGAGGCGGCAGCGTCCCGGGCCAATAAGCTGCCCAATGCTAACGCGCCCACACCGGCTTCTTTCAAAAAGTGTCGCCGGGTTTGAAGTCGAAGAGTTTCCAGTTGCAGATTCATGTCGATTCAGGGTTCGGGGAAAGTTAGCGTTTCAGGAAAATTTCGTCCAGATTGAGAATGACATTGCCGACGACTGTCCAGGCCGCTAGGTCAATGAGATCGGTTCCCGCGCCCGGGTCGCCCAGCGGATGGGTGGCCATTTCGCGGGCTTGATCGGGAGTTTTTGCATATTCGCGGCGAGCTTCCCAATAGAGGGACGCCAGGCGATCGCGCTCAGATGCGGCCGGCGGACGAATCAACGCCGCTCGAAACGCCCAGTCCACTTTGTCTTCGATTGATCCTTCCCTGCCGGCAATCCGCCGCGCAAATCCTTGTGCCGCTTCCACATACACGGGGTCGTTCAACGTCACCAAGGCCTGCAATGGGGTGTTCGAGCGCGGGCGGCGGACGGTGCAAACTTCGCGGGTGGGCGCATCAAAGGTGATCATGGAAGGATAGGGGTTGGAGCGCCGCCAGTTTGTGTAGAGGCCGCGGCGGTATTTGTCCGCTCCCGGGCTGGTCTCCCAATCAATCCCGCTTCCGAAAGCCGCCGACAACCCCAGCTTGGGCTGTGGTGGGCGCACGGGCGGGCCAAACTGCGCCTCGCTGAGCAGGCCGCCGATCGCCAAAGCCTGATCCCGAATCATCTCAGCCGACAAACGAATCCGAGGGCCGCGAGTCAAGAAGCGGTTCTCCGGATCGGCTTCGAGCATGGCCGGAGTCATTTTGGCGGATTGACGATAAGTGGCCGAGGTAACCATCAATCGGAGCAGGCGCTTCAAATCCCAACCGCTTTCCATCAGTTCCACCGCCAACCAATCCAAAAGTTCGGGATGGGACGGCAATTCTCCCTGAGAACCGAACTCTTCGCTCGTCGGTACAATGCCGGCGCCGAAAAGCTGCTCCCAATGCCGGTTGGCAATCACCCTAGCCGTCAGCGGGTTTGCCTCATCGATCAGCCACCGGGCCAAGGCGAGGCGGTCCTTCGGCTCTCCTTTGGCAATCGAGTGAAACACTGCCGGCGTCCGCGCCGAAACCTCTGCCGTTTTGTTGAGGTAATTGCCGCGGATTTGGATATGGGTTTTGCGTCTTTGGCCGGACGCCAATTCGCGGAAAATGGGAACCGTCGTGTAGGGGCGATGCTCTTGCAATTGTTTTTGCAGCCGGGCCAAACGCTCCCGGTACGGGCGGAGCGCCGGGGAAAGCGTTCGGTGATGCGCCGCGAGCCGAGCTTGCTGTTCGCTGCTGCGCTGGCCGGGTTCCATCGCCAGCAACTTGCGGATATCTTCGGGCAAGCGGATGCGCTCTGCAATAGGCTCGCTGCTGGTGAAGGAAAGCGTGAAAGCCTCCATCGGTCCCTTTGCCTGTGGCGATACCTGGCGCAAAGTCAACACCACGTTGCCGGGGCGGCCTTCCAACGCCTCGTCGAATGCCAAGACCAACCGATGCGTTTTGCCGCCTTGCCCGCTGACCGCCCAAGCCTTTTTGGGATCGGCCTTGGCCGCGATGACGGATGCCGCCGGAAATCCCTTCTGCGCCTCATCCGCAACGGCATCCGAAAACTTCAACAAACGCACGCCCCCGGGCGACAGGGACAGGTTTGGTGAGGGCGTTTCGGCGGGCGAATGTTCCCAGACCACGGCGCGGTCCTCCGCCAGCAATTGGAGTTTAAACCCGGCCAAACGCCGGCCAAACACCGGGCTGTTGTCCGTCCGGTTCCAAATTGAAACCGCATCAATCCTCCGGGCGGCGCCCAAATCCAATTCCCACCATGGATCGTCCATCGCTGCCGTGTGTGTTGTGGATTGAGCGGCGCGGTAATCGCCATTGCGGTTGCCGTCGATGGCACGCCCCGCCTCACCGCCGTAAGCGGTGGAGCTTTGTGCAGCGGTCCCGAAAGGAGCGATGTTTTCCCCGCCGCGCATCACTTCCACCTCGGCCAGCGACAGAATTTTCTCTTTTCCCTGAAGCTCGATTCGAACAAAGCGACTCTCGACCGGCGGCGCTTCGTCGGGTTGAAAAACGGCTTGCGCTTGGGACAAGGCGAAACCTTCCGGTTGGGGGCGGACTTCCAACCGGAGCGCTCGGACGGCTTTCTCCCCGACGCGGAAGTGAATCCGGTAGGTGTCCTGATTGTTTTTTTCGCCCTCGGCCTGAATGAGGCTGCCGCGCAGTTTCAGAGCCCGGCGCTCGGCCTCAGCTTTGAAGGGATGAATCGCTTCCCACACCGGCGTTTGGCGCATCCGTTTTTCCCAAGCCCGCCGTTCGGTCGCCACGACATCGTTCGGCCGTTCGATCAACCGCTTCAGCCGGGCACTCTCTTCCCGCCATTGGGATGCTTGCTGTTTTTGTGCCTCGGTGTAGAGAGAGAGAATCGGCCGCTCATCCCGTTTGTCGCTGTCCTGAGAGTTGTTGAAGAAAGCGAAAAACTCGAAGTATTCTTTCTGGGAAATTGGGTCGTATTTGTGGTTGTGGCACTGCGCGCAGGCCATCGTCGTCCCCATCCAAACTTGCATTGTGGTGTTCACTCGGTCCACGACAGCCTCATTGCGAAACTGCTCGTCGTTGGTGCCGCCTTCATTGTTGGTCATAGTGTTTCGATGAAACGCCGTCGCCACCAGTTGACTCTCAGTCGGGTTCGGCAGGAGGTCGCCGGCGAGTTGTTCAATTGTGAACTGATCGAAGGGCATATTGTCGTTCAACGCCCGAATCACATAATCGCGGTATCCCCAGATAACCCTCGGCGGGTCATCAGCATAGCCCGCCGAATCCGCATAGCGGGCCAAATCCAGCCACACCCGCGCCCATCGCTCTCCATATGCGGCCTTGTGCAACAGAGCGTCCACATAACGCTCGAAAGCCGCCGGGCTCTCATCGGCAAGAAAAGATTCCACTTCCTCCCATGCAGGAGGCAACCCCGTAATGTCCATCGCCGCCCGCCGAGCCAAAGCCCAACGATCCGCCGCCGGAGAAGGCACCAAACCGCGTCTTTCAAGTTTGGCCAACACAAAGAAATCAATCGGATTCCGCGCCCAATCCTGCCGGGAAACTGGCGGCAAACGCGGACGGCTCGGCTGGAGATATGCCCAATGCCGCGCATAGCCCGCCCCCTCCTGAATCCACCGACGCAGGAGAGCAATCTCCCCCTTCGTCAATCGCGGTCCCGTTTCAGCAGGAGGCATCCGATCCGACTCATCCGCCGCCATCACCCGCCGAAGCAACTCGCTCTCTTCGAGATTCCCCGGCTCAACCGCGGCATACCCTCCCAAGTCCGCACGCGACCCAGCCTCTGTATCCAGCCGCAGCCTCGCCTTCCTTTCCGCTGAATCAGGCCCGTGGCAAACCAGACAGCGATTGGACAAAATCGGCCGAATCTCCCGGTTGAAATCCACTCCGTCTCCCGTCGCCCGGCCGGCAAACACCAGGACACAGGCCAATACCCCTTTTGCTCTCCTGCCAGAAATCATGCCGCAATAGTAAAGCCCGCCAACGCTAGGTGCCATTTTAAAATTGCCCTGCACCTCCTTGCGCATTCGCCGCAAGTTTCTTCTTGATTTCACCGCCTAACGGCTTAAGGTGTGTGCCGTCTCTTTCGCAAGGCAAACGGGAATCCAATCGCCGCGTCTCATCCTTGCGCTGGTTGAAAAACAACGCACAAGACATTATGAGCAAGAAAACAAAATCCGTCATCTGCTGGACAGTGCTCAGCTCCACAACCTTGGCGGCCGCAATCACTGGATATCTTATGCACTCGAAAACACCGGCAAACGCCGACGAAACTAAAGCGGCAACAGCCGCGCAAGACAGCGCCCCCACCAAAATCGTCAAACCGGAATCGGAATGGAAACAACTCCTGACCAAGGAACAATACCGAATCGTCCGCCGGAAAGGCACAGAACGCGCCTTCACCGGCCTCTACTGGAACCACAAAGAAACCGGCACTTACCACTGCGTCGCCTGCGACCTGCCCCTCTTCAGCTCCGAAACCAAATACCAATCCGGCACCGGCTGGCCTAGCTACTGGAAACCCATCAAAGAAAAATACATCGGCAAAAAACCCGACCGCAGCTTTTTCACCCTCCGAACCGAAATCGTCTGCAACCGCTGCGACGGCCATCTCGGCCATCTGTTTGAAGACGGCCCCCTCCCAACTGGGCTCCGCTACTGCATCAACTCCGCTTCGCTGAAGTTTCGGAGAAAAACGGAAACTGCCAAACCCTCTGCAAGCAAGAAAAAATAACGCCGCACCAAAACACAGCGCTGGGCCTCCAGTGCATGGAACCATCAATGGAAGCCATTTCGCGGGCCAGTATTACCCACCTTTCCCCACCCAGCGCATCTTGCCTTACTTGACAGAGGGAACAAATCGGCGCCACGGCCGCCACCTCGTTTCATCCTCCCTCTGCAGTCGGAACTCGTAGACGACGCATGCCCCTGGGGGAGGCGCATCCCAGGTCAACGCCATGCTGCCATTGCCGGCCGGCGTTCCGAATACTTCCTCGCTATAGGCAACTTTTCCATTGGCGGCGCGACTACGTATCTGTGCCTTGTATTTTTTTCCGGGCGTTATGTGGCGGATCCGATAGTTCATGTCTGAGCCGTCGGGATTATTGGCTAATTTGGTGAAACCGGTGATGGCATCAGGACCGCCACCGATCAACTCTACGATCAGCCGCGCTTCCTCTTCAGTGAGGCTCGAGAAGTTCTTAGATGTGCCGGGCGCGAACTCTTGCGGGTCGCGGATGAATCGCTCCATGTCGGCGGGGGTCCAAATCCGATCCAGCGATTGTAAAGCGGGCGAGAAACCGCCATAGCCTTCCACTGTGCCCACCCTCCGGCCGAGAGCGCCCACAAGGTGAGGCCCGATGCCGTTCACTTCCTCGTCCAAACGATGACAGCGGCCACAATGCGTATAGAACAACCGTTCCGATTCGCAGGCGAGTTTCCGCTCGTGGTCCCTGTCAGTAGGCCGCAAGACTTTCACCCAATCACTTTCGTCCGGCAATAGCGCCAGACGGCCGTCCGACAAAAACGCCATATCCCTGATACGAGAACCGATCTTGATCCGTTCGACATACTGAATTTCCGTGCCGTGCCGGCGAACCCGGAATATCGAGCGGCCCGGCGGCGGTTCTTTGGCATATGAAGACCCATCCAGCGAAGCGACCAACAGATCATCCCCCCAAAAGGGGAATGCCTGTTTGTCGTTCACAACTAGGCTGGAAATCCCTATTGACGGCACCCAAGCGAAGGCAGGCCGCACAAAGCCGTCGTGCCGGCCTATCTCACCCTTGTTGTTTAATCTACGACCGTCATATTTGGTGCCGTAGCTGACTATAGGCCAGCCATAATTGCCGCCCGGCACAAGCAGGTTGAGTTCGTCTCCGCCCCGCGGCCCATGTTCTGTTGCCCACAAATTGCCGTCTTTGTCCCGCGCAAGTCCTTGCGGATTGCGATGCCCCAGAGTCAGCACTTCCGGCTCGCCAGTTTCGATGTCAACGCGAACGAGTTTGCCCATTTGAGAAACGGGGTCGTCAGCAAGGGATGGAGCCGATGCGAAGAGTCCATCTTTCCCATGGTCCCCAATGATGACCAGCAGGTGATCCGAGCCATCCATCAGCATCTTTCCCCCTGCTTGCGGCAATTCATATGGAGGTGGTAGACATGGCTTCGCGTCGAATATCGTTTTCCAGGAAGGCGAGATGGTGATGGTTCCCTCTTCCCGAAGCAGTGTTGTGGATGACAATCTGAACAGCACGCACTCTCCGGTGAAATAGTGATGGGTAACAAACAATGTGAAGCGATTGGGTGAATGTTGTTTCAACAGAATGTCTGCGACTCGAGAGTGCTTTGGTTCGTACTTGGGGTGCCCACGGGATTGCAAACCCGGTTCATCCATTGGAACACGCTCTTGGAGACGCTCCACCCGGGCGGTCCGATTCGGGTGAATCAGGAAGAACCTTCCACGCTGTGTTGCGAACAGGAGGCTGCCTCCGAGACTTTCGATGGCGCCGCCTCGTAGCCGGTCAAATTGCGGTGCGCCTGTGATCGTGCGCATTTCCAGTGAATAAAGCTGCGTCATGATCAACTCGACACCCGCTTCCACTGGCCCCGCTTCACGTGCCGTGCCAAGAGAGGACTGTGCCGCTACCGGCCGCCGAAAGACCAGACCGATGCAGATAAACAGCGCACTCCAACCGACGACGCGCAGTGCATTAATGAATTCGCGGGGGGGGGGGGGGGGGGGGGGGGGGGGGGACTTCACACTGTGCACGTACGTTAGTGCCAGACATTGTTTGCTGTTGTCCTTGTGGTTTCAATGATTTGGCTCCATCGCTGTCCACAGGCTCAATCTGCCTGCGGTCCCTCCGTCCTGTCAAGCAAAACCGGCGATCAATCAGCCCGCAAGCTATTCTTTCCGGTCAACCGCCGGCAAACACCGGACGGAAACCCACTTCTTTCAAAATAGCCGCAACCTGCTCCCGGCAATCCCCCTGAATCTCGATATTGCCGCCCTTGACTGTTCCGCCGACGCCGGCAGTCTTCCGCATCTTCTTCGCCAAAGCCTTCTTCTCCGCAAGCCCGACACCCACAAAGTTCGCCACCACGGTAACCGTCTTCCCTCCGCGATGCGCCGTCTGACGCATAATGTCCACCCGCCCTCGATTCCTTTTGGATAGCGCCCCATCGCTCCGAGACGGCGCCTCAGGAAGACTCGCCACCCCCCCTGGAAACCCTAAACGATCCAATCCGTCAAAAGGACTATGAGTCAACGGAGCTCCGCCGCCGGTCGAAATGCGCTTCTTCTTGCCCACAAAAAAGAACCCTTATCAATGCAACCGTCTCCAGCGCAATAGAGATTTTCTGTTGGACTCGCGGTTTGGCAGAAATTCGCGGTCGGATGTCTGGCGATGCTTCGGACACGAAAAGGATGCGGCCGCCAAAGCAACCGCATCCTCAACCGTGTCTCTCGAATGATTTCAAATCACTCCGGCCGGACGGGGCGTTCCGGCCGGCGGTTTCCCTGGTCGCCGCCTCGGCCTCGGCGTTCACGCACGCCGAAATTCCGGGCGTTTTCTTCAATCTCGGCTCTTTCCAGCACGCCGTCTCCGTTCTTATCCATGCGATTGATCAACTCTGCCATTCTTTCGGGAAGCTCGCTTGCGCTGATTTTTCCGTCCTGATTTTTATCGTATTCCATGATGCGATCGACAAAACCTCTGCCGCCAAAACCGCTACGCCGGCCGCCTCGTCCCTCAAAGCGAGGCTGGTGAAGTTCCTCCTGGCTGATTTTTCCATCGCCGTTCTTGTCGAGTTTTTTCAATGCCGCTGCTGCATTTTTAATCTCATCCGCAGAAATACTGCCGTCTTTATCTGTATCAAACACGGCCATGATGGGGTGGTTCGGAAAGCCCGATGCCGGTCCGCCAAAACCGCCGCGGCCTTCAAAGCGGCCGCGGCGTTCCGAAGGTTGAGCCGTCGATGTCTCGGCCACAAACGCTGCAGCCGCAGCGATAATGATTAGTTTCGTCCATTGGTTCATACTGTCTCCTTTTCTTTTATATTACAGGTCTCACTCAAACACATTGCAGCCAATCGGGCTACATTGCATCTATAAAGTACAAATATCTGTCAGATCTCAGGTAGATACCGTTATCCGCAAAGGCCGGGGTCCCGTTGAATTGGCTATTGTCTCCTTCCAGGCGGTTTTGTGCGATTAGCGAAAACTTGGGCTTTGCCTCGAGAATATATGTGCCGTTGTATCGGCTGACAGCATATAATTTATCGGCCGCATAGATTATAGAGGCATAAACCGCTCTTTGTCGCCCTGATTGTTCAAGACCCGGAAGCCGCTCTTGAAACTGAATAGCGCCATCGCTGGCCTTTATACAGAAGGCATCCCCGCGGTCACTGACCCAATATAAGAAGCCGTTATGAAAGACCGGGGAAGCGACATATGAACTCACGCGGCTTGTCCAAACCAGATGAGAAGATGTTACATTGTCTTTGCCTCCCAGGCGCACGGCAAAGCTGCCGCGGGAAGGGTGGCCGCCAAAGCCATAAACAACGTCGCCGGCAACGGCGAGTGAGGGACAGATATTCCCCGACAAACTGGTTATTGCATACCATTTGAGTTTGCCTGTGTTCGGATTCAATCCCCAGACTTCGTTGGGAACGGCTATGAGGAGGCTCGTTTCTTCACTCCCGCGCTTTGTTAGAAGCGGCGTCCCGTAAGCGAGCTCTAGGCTGGAAGATTCGGCAATCCAGGCTTGTTCGCCCGTCCGCTGATTTAAAGCCCGTATGGATTGGCTTTCATCGCTGGCATTGACGATGACGTTATCGCCGTGAAGCACGAGACTGGCCGCCGAACCCCAGCGTCGGTTGCTCGACTCTTGCCCCACATCCGCCCGCCATAATTCTTTTCCATCCAGATCGAAGGCAATTACGCCTGTCTTGCCAAAGAAAGCGAACACTTCGCGCCCATTGGCAACCGGCGTATTGCTGGCGTAACCGTGTTCAGAAATATATCCGCGATAGGGGTCTTCGGGCAACCTGGCCGGGATTTTTCGCTCCCAGAGAATGCTTCCGGCGCGGCGGTCGACGCAAACCAAATGGCGAACCAGATTTTCCATTTCTCCCGGATCGCCGGCGTCAACCCCATAACCGGAATAACAGGTTACGAAAACTCGATCCCCTGTAACAATGGGACTGGAAGAACCCGGACCGGGCAAAGGGATTTTCCATTTCAGATTCTTTTCGCTCGACCAATGAACGGGAACGTTAAGATCGTCGCTCTTCCCATCCGAACGCCCACCTCGAAACTGCGGCCATTCGCTCGCCCAAGAATTCGCAGAAAAAACGACTGCTATAATCAATGCCCCAAGAAATCCGCCCGAACCAAAACGAAATAAAAAATGTCGCATTCTGGAGGAAGAGACGGGATGCTGGCTATGAAGGTTACGAAAAACCCGGCACAACCTCCCTTCCATCCGGCATTGTGGAAAGTTTTCCATCCGAGATTCCCGGCATCGGAGATCTATCCGCTCCTCCTGAACACCGCCAAAGCAGCGGCAAATCCGACCGCAAAAAAAGCGGCTCTATCTCTCCTTGTCTTTTGCAGAAGACGCCTCGACAGCAGTTTTCGGCTCCGTTGAGCCGGCCGCTTCTTCCGCTCCCGCCGTAACTTCAGCCGTTTCCGTTTGCTTGGCTTCAACACCTCCAGATCCTTCGGCGCCTACCCACTCCAGAATCGCTGTCATCGCCGCATCACCCCGGCGGGTGCCCAGCTTAATAATTCGGGTATAGCCGCCCTGACGCCCTTTGTGTTCCGGAGCGATTTCGTTGAAGAGAATTCGCACGGCGTCTTCCTGATGCAATCTCGCAGCGGCCAAACGGCGGTGATGAATGGAGCCCTTCTTGCCCAAGGTTACCATTTTCTCCGCCATCGGCCGGGCAGCTTTTGCCTTCGCAAGCGTTGTGGTGATTCGGCGGGATTTAATCAGGCTGCAAACCAAATTGGCCAACATCACATTGCGGTGGCTGCCTTTCCGCCCCAACTTCGCCGTGTGTTTCCGGTGTCTCATCGTTTCTTTGCCCTGCCTTTAGTCCATGATGCCGCTCTTTTCTTCCGCAGGGGAATCCAAGAGGCTGGAGTCAATGTCCGGGTCGTCGAGTTTCAGACCCAAGCCCTGCAATTTCTCTTTGATTTCGTTAAGAGATTTTTTGCCGAAGTTGCGGTACTTTAACATCTCGGACTCGGACTTCACCGCCAGCTCTCCCACAGTGGTAATATTGGCATTGTTCAAGCAATTGGCGGCCCGGACGCTGAGTTCGATTTCGTTCACACTCATGTTCAGCGTCTTCTTCAACTGCGCCCGCTCATCATCTCTACGTTCCTTCAGGTCGTCAAATTTGAGTGTGTCCTTGTCGAGATCAAATACATCCAGATGCTTTTGCAAAATCTTGGCGGCATGTGTCAGCGCGTTGTCGGGAGTAATTCTGCCGTCCGTCCAAATTTCGAGAATCAACCGGTCATAGTCGGTGCGCTGTCCTACACGGGCGCTCTCGACCGTGTATTTGACTCGACTCACCGGAGAGAAGATGGAATCAATTACGATCACTCCGATGGCTTGGTCCGGTTTCTTATTCTCATCTCCCGGACAAAAACCACGCCCTACTTTGGCTTCCATTTCGATTTCGAACCGCTTTTTCTTATCGATTGTGCAAATGTGCTGCTCCGGATTGACCACTTCCACATTCTGGTTTTCCGTGATGTCTCCCGCAGTGACGGGACCTTCTTTATGCACGCTGAGAAACAAAGTTTGCGACTCCCGTCTGTGAAATTTCAATTTCACCCGCTTCAAATTTAATATAATTTCCGTCATATCCTCCACGATCCCGTCCACCGTGGCGAATTCATGCATCGCCCCGTCCAGTTTGATGGAAGTAATGGCGGCACCTTCCAGCGAGGAGAGGAGGACGCGCCGCAGCGAGTTGCCGATGGTATGTCCATAACCGGTCTCAAAAGGCTCGGCAATGAACTTGGCATAATCCTTCTTGGCGGCGTCCTTAGTCAACCGCTTCGGCATTTCAAATGGGCCTAGTCTAATGGGCATCTGTTATCACTCTGATTGGCAGCTTTAACCTGGGCTTCACCGGTCCTGCTCCCCGGCAAACTCCCATATAACTGCACGGATTATTGTTCTTTCAACTGCGTTTAACGGGAATAAAATTCAACAATCACCTGCTCGTTGCCAACCGGTTGAATTTCATCGCGGGTCGGCACTCTGATGAGAACTCCTTTAAAGAGAACTTTGTCGAGGTTCAACCAGTCGGGAATGTTTCGGCTCGCCGAGCTTTCGATATTTTTCGTCACCAACTGTTTGGAAACGCTGGCATCGCACACTTCAATGGTATCGTTGACTTGAACGGCATAAGAAGGAATATCAACCCGTTTACCATTCACCATCAAATGCCCGTGGACCACCATCTGGCGGGCCGCCGGACGAGAAGGCGCCAATCCCAGCCGATACACGATATTGTCCAAGCGAGTCTCCAGAATTTGAAGCATGGTCTCCCCTGTTACACCACGCTGCCGCCGGGCTTTCTCATAAACCGCACGAAACTGCTTCTCCAGCAAACCATAATAATAGCGAAACTTCTGCTTCTCAGCCAGGCGAAGCGCATAGTCCGTCTGCTTGCGCCGGCTTCTCGGGCCATGAACTCCAGGCGCGTAATTCCGGCGTTCCAAATACTTGGAAGGCCCGTAAATGGGCACCCCAAACCGGCGGCTAATTCGTGTCTTCGGTCCTGTATATCGAGCCATAGTTTCAATCCTTATACGCGCCGTTTCTTGCGGGGACGGCAGCCGTTGTGAGGCACAGGCGTCACATCTTTGATCGAGGAGATTTCCAAGCCGATGGCTTGCAAAGCGCGGATAGCCGATTCCCGTCCCGAACCTGGCCCTTTCACCCGAACTTCCACTTCTTTCAAACCATGAGCCATAGCCCGCCGCGCCACATCTTGAGAGACCTGCTGCGCGGCAAAAGCGGTGCTCTTGCGAGAGCCTTTGAAGCCCACTCTTCCAGCGCTTGACCAGGCAATCACATTCCCCTGCATATCGCTGATCGTTACCAGCGTGTTATTGAACGTGGCAAAAATGCTGGCAATCCCTAAGGCGATGTTCTTCGAACCTTTGGCTTTGATGATTTTTGCCGGCCCGCTGTCGGCAGACAGCAACTCGGCGGCAGTCGGCGCCGCTGCCGACCGCCCGTCGGTTTTTTTGCCGCCATCGGGATTCTTTGCAGCCGGACTCTTGGCGGGCGCCGGCGCCTCCGGCGGAGTTTCGGACTTCACTTCCTTTCTCACTTCGGGCTTTGGTGGCGGCATGGCGGTGCTCGTTTCGGGAGCCGGCTTGTCTTCTGCGTGTTCAGACATATAAGACTACTGTCAATCTGTTGTTAGTGAATTCCTGATTTCGCTTTCGGGTTTCTTTGAACGCCAACCGTTTTTCTCGGCCCCTTTCGCGTTCGGGCATTTGTGGATGTCCGCTGCCCGCGCACCGGCAATCCCCGGATGTGGCGGAGGCCGCGATAGGATTTGATCGCTTGCAGCCGCTTGAGGTTCATGCCGATCTCGCGCCGCAGATCGCCTTCGATCCCATATTGGCCGTCTTGAATCGCGTGGACGATTTTGCTCACTTGTTCGTCGCTCAAATCCTTGGCCCGCACACTGGGTTCGATGCCGGCGCTCTCTAAAATTTCCAAAGAATTCACCGGACCAACGCCATATAAATAACGAAGGGACACATCGATCCGCTTCTCTCCGGGAATATCAACACCTAAAATACGTGGCATATGTTTCCTTTCTCCACTGGATTAACCCTGCCGCTGTTTGTGCCGGGGATTGGTGCAAACCACCCGAATCACACCCTTGCGGCGAATGATCCGGCAATGCTCGCATAATTTTTTGACGGAGGCTCTGACTTTCATATTTTTAACTCGCAATATGTTCTATAATCGTGCCCTTCGATAAATCAAAGGGCGACATGGTTACTTTGACCCGATCTCCGATGTTCACTTGGACAAAGGCCAATCTCAGCTTGCCGGACAAGCGGGCGACAATGTGATGGCCGTTGGGCATTCTCACTCGGCAACGATGATTAGGCATTAGTTCGACAACCGAGCCTTCAACACTGATGGCATGTTCTCCGGGCATGTCAAAATCTCCGGCTCGCCGGCCGTCACCAAGACGGTATGCTCAAAATGAGCCGAAGGCCGACCGTCCCGCGTCAAAACCGTCCAGCCATCCGAAAGCATTACCACCTGAGCCGATCCCAAATTCACCATCGGCTCAATGGCAAGCGTCATTCCGGCCTTCAACTTGGGCGACTTGCCGCCTTCAAAAAAGTTTGGAATTTGCGGTTCTTCATGGACTGATCGGCCGACTCCATGGCCGACGAATTCCCGCACCACCGCCATGTCATTTTCTTCCACACAACGTTGAATCGCCCGCGAAATTTCGCAAACCCGACGCCCAGCCACAGCCTTGCTGATTCCTTCAAACAACGCCTTCTCGGTAACATCCAAAAGCCTTTGCTCTTCGACACCGCACCCGCCGACGGCTACCGTCATCGCGTTGTCCCCGACAAAGCCCCCATATCGAATGCCGACATCCAAACTCACAATATCTCCGAACAGCAAGGCTCTGGGCCCCGCAATCCCATGAACCACTTCCTCGTTCACCGATATACATATATGGCACGGATAATTTCGGTATCCCCAAAAGGCGCTCTTGCCTCCATAAAACGCAATCCGCTCAGCAGCAAACTCGTCCAACTCTTTTGTCGTCTTCCCGGGCGCGACATATGCGGCCACTTCCCTCAGGACGGTGTTCGCCACAGCGCCCGCTTCCCGCATCGCTTGAATGCCTTTTCGGTCTTTTGTAGCAATCATAATCGCGAAAGAATACAACAACAAATCGGTAACCGAAGAACTAAAAACGCCCCCGAATCCGGCCTTTCTTCATAAATCCATCGTAATGGCGGGTCAGCAGATGCGACTCTATCTGCCGCATCGTGTCCAATATCACGCCCACCGTAATCAAAATGCTTGTGCCCCCAAAAAAGGAGCCTACGTCAAAGGGCACCTCCAACACATTGTTCAAGATAATGGGCATTGTGGCGATCAAGGTTAGAAACACCGCTCCCGCAAAGGTGATGCGGCTCATCGTTCGATGCAGAAAATCACTGGTGGCCTGCCCAGGGCGAACCCCAGGAATATAGCCTCCATGCTTTTTCAAGTCGTCGGCAATTTGTATTTCATTAAACTGAGTTGCCACCCAAAAATAAGAGAAGAAAAGTATCATCGCCCCTTGCAAAATGATATACCCCGGGCTGCCGTGGGCAATTAGCCGGCTGATGTCTCGAAATAAGTCTATCTCGGTGACTCTGCCTAAGTTGTCAAACAGCAATCCCGGAAACATCAAAATGGCTTGGGCAAAAATAATCGGCATCACGCCGGCATAGTTGACTCTCAAAGGCATAAACGAGCTCCCGCCGGAATAAATTTTTCTTCCCACAGCCCGCTGCGCGTATTGGACGGGGATTTTTCTTTGCGCCTGGGTTACGGCAATCACGCCCGCCACCACGGCGACCAATATCAACACAAGAGCCACCCCATGGAAAAGGTTATGTCTGGCTTCTATCCCCCCTGGCGGATTGAACATCACAAAGAGAGAGCGCGTTGCCTGGGGAAGTTCCGCCAAAATGCCGACGGTGATGACCAGCGAAATGCCGTTGCCAATCCCCCGCTCGGTAATCTGCTCCCCCAGCCACATCAAGAGCAGCGTTCCCGTGGTAAGGATTAAAACCGTTTGAATTCGATACCACCATTTCGAATCGGAAAGCACGAGTTCTCCATCAAATCCGGTGAACATCTTGCCGGGATTCTCCCAGCCTAAAGCCATGACAAATCCTTGCCCCAGGCACAGGACCACCGTCAAATAC
Source organism: uncultured Pedosphaera sp. (assembly GCA_965214825.1). GTDB lineage: Bacteria > Verrucomicrobiota > Verrucomicrobiia > Limisphaerales > AAA164-E04 > UBA2970. The sequence continues at coordinate 1,985,399 of OZ243981.1, read as the reverse complement.
CGGCCGTATTGAATGATCTTGGCTCGCCCGCCTTCTTCCCGTGCCAGTTTACTCAAATTTGGCAAAACAGCTGTCATCAACTGAATGATAATCGTCGCGCTGATATAGGGCATGATGCCGAGCGAGCCGATGCCGCAATGCTCCAAGGCGCCGCCGGTGAACAAGCTATACATGCCTAACAATCCCGTGGATTGGTTTTGTTCAAAATACGTGGCTAATAGCGCCCCGTCCAAACCCGGAATCGGCACTAGCGCAATGAGGCGGCACACCGCCAACACAAACAGTGTGAACAGGATGCGCAGCTTGAGCTCCGGAATCTTGAAGCAATTTGCAAAGGTATTGGCAATGCCGGCAAGCATGGTTTACGATTCGTCTTTTACACTCCGCGTTTGGTCTTCTTCTCTTTGACGGCCGGGACGACTTCGCAGCTCCCCCCAGCAGCTTCGATCTTTGCTCTGGCGGCAGCACTGAAAGCTTGTGCTTTGACGACTAGTTTTTTTGAAATCTCGCCGTTGCCGAGGATTTTGATGCCGGCGGCCCGACCATGAGCTAAACGGGCGGTTCGCAGCGCGGCGTTATCCACAACTTTGCCCTCGGTAAAAATATCCAGAGCCGCGACATTCACCGGAATGTAAGTGGTTGTGTGTCGCGCATTGCTGAAGCCCCTCTTGGGCAAACGCCGAATCAACGGCATCTGGCCGCCTTCAAATCCGGGACGAAACCCTCTCCCTGAGCGGGCATGATGCCCCTTGTGTCCGCGGCCACTGGTTTTGCCGCGGCCGCTGGAATCGCCTTGTCCAAGGCGCTTTCGCCGGTGTTTCGCTCCGGGGCGTGGTTTAAGGTTATGTAAGCGCATGGGATGGATCGGATGTTGTTGTTTCATTTGCCGGCGCGGGAGCATTGGCTGATTCCGGTGCCGCTTCTGTTGCTGTTTCTTGGATGTCTGCAGGCGCTTCAACGGCGGATCGAGCCGTCTGTTCCGGTGCAGCCACGCCGCGGTCGGCAAAAATATCCACTCTTCGCCTCAATCCCGTCAGAGCCGCCAAGGTCGCTTTGGCCACGTTGGCTGCATTATTGGAGCCCAGTGATTTCGTCAACACATCTTTTACTCCCGCCGATTCCAGCACTGAGCGCACGATTTTGCCGGCAATCACTCCGGTTCCCGGACATGCCGGCCGGAGCATGACGGACGCGCCGCCAAAACAGGTGTTCACCCGATGCGGAATAGTGTTGCCCGTCAAGGCCACCGGAACCATGGAACGCCGGGCGTTTTCGCTCGCCTTCCGAATGGCGTCGGCCACTTCTCCGGCTTTACCCAAACCGAGGCCGACCTTGCCTTTGCCATCGCCGGCGACGATCAAGGCACTAAAGTTGAACCGCCGCCCGCCTTTAACCACTTTGGATGAGCGGTTGATAAAAATCACCTTTTCCGTGATGTCCGAATCACCTCCATTGTCGGAGAATTTTTGGCCGCCGCGGCCTTCGCGCCAACCACGATTACCGCCCGCTCGCCCGCCTGGGTTGCGAAACCCGCCGCTCGCTCGCCCGCGGGATGTGGGATTCGGCGCCGCGCCGGCCGATGGGAACGAGCCGCTTTCTTTTGTGTTCGATGCTTCTGCCACGAGAAATCCTTGCCCAGTTAGAATTGAAGGCCACCGGCTCTGGCCGCCTCAGCCAGCGCTTTGACTTTTCCATGATAACGGGCGCCGCTCCGGTCGAACACCACAGCAGCAATCCCCTTTTCTTTCGCTGCGGAAGCTGCCAGCCCGCCCAACACCGCCGCGCTTTTCACATTGGCGCAGAGCTTGTCCGAGGATTTGGCCTGTTGGCTAATGGAGGAGACCGACGCCAAGGTGGCGCCGGCGATGTCATCAATAAACTGCACGTGAACATTCCTTTCTGTGAACCGGACGCTCATCCGCGGGCAATCGCTTGTCCCAGAAATTTTCCGCCGAATGCGGAACCGCCGCCGCCGCACGAGTTGTCTCCGCCGTTTCGTTTTCATCTCTTTAACCGGAAAGTTTGCATTCATCGCTTACTGTACCGTCTTGCCTTCCTTGCGGATAACACGCTCGTCTTTATACCGCACTCCTTTGCCCTTGTAAGGCTCCGGCGGATAGAAGCTCCGAATCTCCGCTGCCGCTCTGCCCACAGCCTGCTTGTCCGCGCCCTCGACCTTGACGTTCGTCCCTTCGGCAATAGAAATTTGAATCCCCTCGGGAATCGAGTAGCGGATGGTGTGGGAGTATCCCAGATTCAGTTCCACCGCCTTGTCCTTGACTGCTGCCTTGAAGCCAACGCCCCGGATTTCCAGCTCCTTGACGAATCCCTGGGAAACACCAACCACCATGTTATTCACCAAAGAACGGGTTAAGCCGTGCTGGGACTTCGCCTCTTTATCGTCGCTGCCCCGTTCTACCACAATCGTATTTTCCTTCAAGGAAACCGTCGTGCGGCCGGGCACCTCCCAATACAGCTTTCCCCTCGGCCCCTCAACTGCCACCGAACGGCCGGCAATCGCCACCTTCACCTTTTCAGGCACGGGGATCGGCATTTTTCCAATTCTTGACATTATCGTTACCAGACATGGCAGAGAACTTCTCCGCCGATATTCTGTTTCTTGGCGTCACTCCCGGTCATCACGCCGCGAGAGGTGGAGAGAATCGAAATGCCCATCCCCCCCAACACGCGAGGCACTTCCCGAGAGCCGACATAACGGCGCAAACCGGGGCGGCTAATTCGTTTAATTCCAGCAATCACGCCGCAGCGCCCTTTATATTTCAGAGTCATCGAAATTTGCTTCTTGCTCTCGCCGGAAACGCGATACTTGTGAATGTACCCTTCCCGCGACAGCATCGCAGCCACGCCTTCCTTCAACTTCGAGTGCGGCACCTGCACTTCGGGCAGCAAGGCGGAATTCGCGTTCCGGATACTGGTCAACATGTCGGCAATCGGGTCCATACTTTTACCAACTCGCTTTCGTAACGCCGGGAATCAATCCAGCCAACGCCATTTCCCGGAATGCCAACCGGGAACAGCCGAACTTCCTGAAGTATCCATGCCGTCGACCGGTAGCGTGGCAACGGTTCACCAACCGAGTTGGGCTGGCATTCCGGGGCAGCTTGCTCAAGCCTTCGTAATCGCGCTGAGCTCTCAACTCAGCTCGGCGTTCGGCATACTTCTTCACCATCGCCGCCTTCTTTTTGTTCCGTTCTGTCCAGGATTTTTTTGCCATATTGATATCCGTTTATGCAAAGGGCATGCCCATCAGCGTTAGCAATTTGCGAGCTTCTTCATCCGCTTTTGCCGTTGTTACAATTGTCACGTCCATTCCCTGCGTCCGTTTGACCTTATCAAGGTCGATCTCGGGGAAGATGGTTTGGTCCGAGATGCCCAGGGAATAGTTCCCGCGCCCGTCGAACGACTTGCTTGAAATGCCGCGGAAATCGCGGATGCGGGGTAAGGCCGCGGTGACAAGCCGGTCGAAAAACTCATACATCATCCCTCGCCGCAAAGTTACGCGGCAACCGATTGGCTGCCCAACGCGCAGTTTGAAGTTCGACACGCTCTTCTTGGCGCGGCACAACGTTGGCTTCCTCCCGGTAATCAAAGCCAAATTTCGCGCGGCATCCTCCAGCGCGCCCTTTTCCAAAGTAGAGCTGACACCCATGTTGACCACGATTTTCTCCAACCGGGGTATTTGATGGATATTGGCATACTGGTTGCTCTCCTTGAGTTCGGGCGCCACGCTGTCGATATATTTTTGATAAAACCTCGGTTTCATGCAACACGATCTTCATTCGCTTGCCTGCGCCGCGCCGCGCGAGCGTCAAACTTTTCCGCCAACATCACATTCGAGAGGTGGATCGTCCCTTCCCGCTCCAGAATGGCGCCCTCGGGATATTGCTGGTTCTTTCGAATGTGTTTTTTGATCAACTTGACACCCTCGACGATGACCCGATCGGCCTTGGGAAACACGGCAATAATTTTCCCGCGCCGCCCTTTCTCGGTGCCGGATAGGATCACGACTTCGTCCCCTCTTTTTACATGAAGTTTTGTCGGCATATGCTCAAATCACTTCCGGGGCGAGGGAGACAATCTTCATAAACTTCTTTTCCCGCAGCTCCCGAGCGACGGGGCCGAAGATGCGCGTTCCCCGTGGGTTTTTATCTTTGTCGATAATCACGACGGCGTTGGAATCAAAACGAAGATACGACCCGTCGTTGCGGCGGATGGAATGCCGGGTTCTGACGACAACGGCGTTGACGACATCTCCCTTCTTGACAGTTCCATCTGGAGAAGCCTCTTTGATGTGGGCTTTGATGATGTCGCCGATGCGAGCCACGCGCTGCCCTTGCCCCAACACGCCGATCGCCGCCGCTTTCTTGGCGCCGGTGTTGTCGGCTACGTTTAACAAACTGCGCAATTGAAGCATTTTCTTTCGCCTTCCCTATCGTTTTAAGGTTTTAAGCAGCAGAGCCCGAACTCAAAATCTCAACCAAACGCCAACATTTCGTTTTGGAAAGAGGCCGCGTCTCCAAAATGCGAACTTGGTCGCCGACTTTTGCCTGCTCCCGCTCGTCGTGCGCGTAACATTTGCTGAACACTGTAACCACTTTCTTATAGCGGGGATGGTGCATTCGCCTTCGCACCCGCACGATAATCGTTCGGTTCATCCGGTTGGAAATTACCTCCCCCACGCGCTCCTTGCGATGTCCTCGTTTTGCTGACGGCTCTGCCATAGTGTATGCGGTCAAACTTTGCTCTTTGTTTGGCGGCGCAGAAGAGACATCTGCGTTTCAATCCGGGCGATATCCCGGCGCAAATCCCGCAGCCGCGACGGCTTCTCCAATTGACTACTTGCCTTTTGCAAACGCAGGTTGAAGAGCTCCTGACGAGAATCCCGGTTCTTGGCGTTTAACTCTACCGGCGAGAGATCGCGCAAATCTGACATTTTTAACGGCATGACGATTAACTTAACTTGTGCCGGGCAATGAACTTAGTCCGCATGGGCAACTTGGCCGCTGCTAAACGCAGGGACTCGCGGGCTAAACTTTCCGAAACGCCGTCGATCTCAAACAGAATCCTTGCCGGGCGAATCACCGCGACCCAGCCTTCCACAGGCCCTTTGCCCTTCCCCATTCGCGTTTCCAAAGGTTTTTTCGTGTAGCTTTTGTCCGGAAATACGCGAATCCAAACCTTGCCGCGGCGTTTCATATTTCGGGTGAGAGCAATACGGGCCGCCTCAATCTGCTTGTTGTCGAGCCAACACCGCCCCAAGGCTTGCAACCCGAATTCACCGAAGGCGACCGACTCGCCCCGGCGGGCGATTCCCGATCGGCTCCCCCGCTGCATCTTCCGATGCTTCACTCTGGCCGGCATTAAAGGCATATCAACGCTTCCTTTCTTTCCCTTTGATTAACCAAGAAACGGCAAGCTCGACGATGCCGCAGGCCGCGCTTCCGACGCCGGCGGCGAAGCGTCCATCTCTCCCTTGCAAATCCAACACTTGACGCCCAGGACACCGTAGAGCGTTTTTGCCTCCGAAAAGCCGTAATCAATGTCAGCCCGCAAAGTGTGCAGCGGCACCCGCCCTTCCAAATAAGATTCAACCCGCGCCAATTCAGCGCCGCCCAGCCGCCCGGCGCAACGGATTTTGATGCCTTCAGCACCAAAATCCATGGCGATTTGAACGGCCTTTTTCATCGCCCGGCGAAAAGAAATCCGGCGCTCCAACTGTAGGCAGACATTGTCGGCAACCAGTTGTGCGTCCAGTTCAGGCTTCTTGATCTCCTGAATGTCCACATAAATCTCCTTGCCTGTCAGCAGCGAGATTTCTTCCTTCAGCTTGTCAATTTCTGCCCCTTTGCGGCCGATCACCACGCCAGGCCGTGCGGTGAAAATAGTTACACGGCAACGGGTAGCCGCCCGCTCGATTTGAATTTTGGGCACCGCCGCTGCTTCCAGTTTCGATTTGAGAATGTCGCGAATCTGGCAGTCCTCGGCCAACAACCCTCCAAAGTTTCGCTTGTCGGCATACCACTTCGAGCGCCAGTCCCGGTTCACGGCGATGCGCAGGCCAATCGGATTTGTCTTCTGTCCCATGCTAAATCTGTTTAATCGGACACCACAATCTTCACGTGGCAACTGCGTTTGAGAATGGCCCCAGCCGAACCGCGTGCCTTGGGAACAAACCGTTTCAAGGTTCTGGCTTGCCCGGCAACCGCTTCCCGCACAACCAGCCCTTCCGGCTTGAGATTGTTGTTGTTTTCCGCATTAGCAATGGCCGATTTCAGAGTCTTCTCGACAATTCGCGCCGATTTCCGCGGGACAACCGAGAGTACCGCGACCGCTTGCAATGCGTTCATACCTTGAATCTGCCGAACAACTTCGCGCACTTTCTGCGCCGATATTCGAACATTGCGGGTAACAGCCTGTACTCTCATGGCTACTTGGTAACTTTGGCCGTGTGCGAACCGTGTTTGCGAAAGGCCCTCGTCGGCGAAAACTCGCCCAACCGATGCCCCACCATGTTTTCCGTGACAAAAACCGAATGAAACACTTTACCGTTGTGAACGCTGAAGGTGTGCCCGACAAAGTCTGGAGTGATCATCGAGCGCCGCGACCAAGTCTTGATCGGCTTCTTCGCTCCCGCCTCGTTCATCCGGGCGATCTTTTTGAGAAGCGACTCATCCACAAACGGCCCTTTTTTGATTGAACGTCCCATACTCGTCGCTATTTGCGTTTCATCGGCCGGCCGTCCCGCCGCACCAAAATGAACCGGTTGGAAGTTTTGTGCGGATGGCGCGTTTTATATCCTTTCGCCAATAGACCCCAAGGCGACACCAGATGCTGGCGGCCGCCGCCGCTTTTAGATTGCCCCTGCCCGCCGCCGTTCGGATGGTCGACCGGATTCCGGGAAACCCCGCGCGTCAACGGCCTGCGGCCCAAATGGCGCGCCCGCCCGGCTTTGCCCAACATGACATTTTCATGCTGGCTGTTGCCAACGGCGCCGATGGTGGCTTGGCATTTCCCGTGAAACTTGCGGATTTCCCCCGAAGGAAGTTTCACCTGCGCATACCCGGCGTCAAACGACATCAACGTGGCAAAGGAGCCAGCGCTGCGAACAACTTGGCCGCCCTTGCCGGGAACCAATTCTATGCTGTGAATGCTCGAACTAACGGGGATTTCGGACAAGGGCATCGCGCACCCAACTTTTTTGGGGGCGCCGCTCCCGCTCATCACTTTGTCACCCAGCTTGAGACCCTTCGGCGCAATGATGTATCGCTTCTCCCCGTCGGCATACCGCAACAAGGCCAGCCGGGCAGACCGGATGGGGTCGTATTCAATGGCAGTTACGGCGGCCTCGATGCCGTGCTTCCGCCGCCGGAAATCCACATCGCGGATCTTTTGCTTATGGCCGCCGCCAATCGCCCGAGCAGTAATCCGCCCGTAGCAGTTACGCCCGCCGGTCTTTTTTCGCGTTGTCGTCAGCCGCTTCTCCGGCTTCTTCTTGGTGATGTCGGCAAAGGACGCCACCGTTAGAAACCGTCTTGCTGGTGTGAATGGTTTAAATGATTTTACCGCCACAACTTTCTCCTCCCACTTTAAGTCAACTCGATCCGGTCGCCTTCTTTCAAGGTTACAATCGCTTTTTTCCAATCCGGAGATTTACCCGCTTGACGCGTTCGCTTGCGGCGGGCCTTGCCTCGCATGTTCATCGTGTTTACATTCAACACCTTGACTTTGAACAACTCTTCAACTGCTTGGCGAATTTGAATTTTGTTCGCCCGCCGATCGGCCACCACAGCATATTGGTTGAGCTCGTCCGTGAGCAGCGCGCCCTTTTCCGTAACGCAAACCACCTTGACAATATCAAAAGCATTCATAACGCCACAGCCTATTCTTTCCCAGTAAGCCGGCAATCCACCGTTTCAAAAGCCCGGCGGGTAAAGACCAGATAGTCGCACTTCAAGACCTCATATGTGTTCAAAGTGGCCGCCAAGACAACCTCGATATAGGGAACATTCCTCGCCGAAAGAATCAAATTCTCATCTCTGGAATCCGTTACCATCAAAGCGGTGCTGTCAATTCCCAGAGATTCGCAAACAGATAGGAACGCCTTGGTGCTTGGTTTTTCGAGGCCGAACGCATCCACCACTTGAACATCCCCGGCCTTCAACCGCTCGCTCATCGCCTTCCTCAAAGCCAACTGTTTAGTTTTCTTTGAAAGCGTTTTCCGAAAGCTGCGCGGTTTCGGCCCGAACACGACGCCGCCGCCTCGCCAAATGGGCGATCGAACATAGCCAGCGCGCGCGCGTCCCGTGCCTTTCTGCCGCCAAGGTTTGCGGCCTGAACCGGCCACCTCTGCAACCGTCTTGGTGCAGGCCGTTCCGCTTCTCTGTGCGGCGGTATAGGCGACCACCGTTTCATGGACGGCCTGCGTCCCGCGTCCATTGGTGATGAGTTCAAACTGAACTTCATAATCGCTCACTTCAGCGCCGGAGACATTTTTGATTTTGATGTTCATGCTCGCTCCTTTTACGCATCTGATGCCGGCGCCGCTTTCCGCTTCTTTTTCGCCCCGCGAATCACCACATAGTCTCCTGCGGCTCCCGGAAGAGCGCCGTTGATCAACAGCACATCTTCCTCTTCCATCACCCGCACCACTTTCAAATTCTGAACGGTTCGGCGCTCTTGTCCCATATGCCCCGGCATGGGTTGTCCCTTGCGCACGTAGCCCGGTGTCGATCCTTGACCGACGGAACCGGGACGCCGCTTCCAACCTTTGGCGCCGTGCGTGGCCCGCCCACCGCTGAAACCATGCCGTTTCATCACCCCCTGAAAACCGCGGCCTTTGGTTACGCCCACCACATCAACAAAATCGCCCGCTGAAAAACAATCGCCCGGCCTCACCGCATCGCCCGGCTTCACCGGGAGATCAAAGTCCCGAAACTCTTTGATCTTCCGGCACGGCTCCGTGCCATGCTTGCGGAAATGCCCCATCAAAGGCTTGTTCATCCGCTGCGGCTTTTGAGTTCCAAACCCCAATTGAACGGCGTTGTATCCATCCGCCGCCTCGGTCTTGCGCTGCAAAACCCGGTTGGCGCCGCACTGAACCGCCGTCACGCAGACCAAGTTGCCCCTCTCGTCATAGACTTGGGTTTGCCCCAATTTTTTTCCTAGCAGACCGATCATGGCTATATTTTGATTGTAATATCGACTCCTGCCGGGAGGTTGAGCTTTTTCAATTCATCGACCGTTTTGGCCGTCGGGTCCAGAATGTCGAGCAGCCGTTTGTGCGTGCGCTGCTCGAAAGTTTCGTGCGATTTTTTGTCCACATGCGGTGAGCGCGTTACTGTGAACCGCTCGATGCGAGTGGGCAGAGGTATCGGCCCGGCGACCCGAGCGCCCGAACGTTTGACCGTGTCCACAATCTCGCCGGCCGATTGATCGATGACTCGATGATCATATGCCTTCAATCGAATTCGAATGCGCTGTTCTGCCATATTGGTTCGCTAAATCTACCGCGCTTGCTCAGTATTACCCTCGCGCGGCATTATTGTGTCCAGTGTTTAAAATCGCCGCCAAAACATTCACCGGCACTTGCTCAAATTGAAGCGGCTCCATGGAGTAAGACGCCCGGCCTTTGGAAAGCGAGCGCATTGCCGTGGAATAGCCGAACATCTCCGAAAGTGGGACTTCAGCATGGATGACCGCCGCGCGGGATTTGGAATCCACGCTCGAAATCTTGCCCCGGCGCCGGTTGAGATCGCCGAGAATATCCCCTTGATACTCTTCCGGAGCGCTCACTTCAACCTTCATCACCGGCTCCAGGAGAAGCAGTCCAGCACCTTTCGATGCGTCTTTGAAGGCAAAAATCGCGGCCATCTTAAAGGCGAGTTCGCTGGAATCGACCTCATGGAAGGAGCCATCCACAATGGTGAGTTTGATATCCACCATCGGATAACCAGCCAAAACGCCGCCAGCAGCCGATTCCTTCAGCCCGGCAACGACGGCGGGAATAAATTCCCTGGGAATCACTCCGCCAACGATTCGGTTTTCGATCTCTATTCCCTGTCCGTCCCGGTTCGGCTCCATGACAATTTCCACATGGCCGTATTGTCCTTTGCCGCCCGATTGCCGGATAAACTTTCCTTCTCCTCTGGATGGCCGGGTGATGGTTTCCCGATAGGCGATTTGCGGGGCGCCGGCATTCGCGTCCACTTTGAATTCTTTAAGCAACCGGTCTCGGATGATTTCGAGATGAAGCTCGCCCATCCCGGAGATGATCCGTTGTCCGGTCTCGTCGTTGGTATGGCATTTGAAAGTCGGGTCTTCGTCCGCCAACCGCTGCAAGCCTTCGCTCAGTTTCTCCCGATCTGCAGTTGTGCGCGGCTCGACGGCCATAGAGATGACGGGTTCCGGGAAAGTCGGCGGCTCCAGCAGAACAGGCATTTTCTGGCTGCAAAGGGTATGGCCAGTCGCCACGTTGCGCGCGCCGACAAGAGCCGCAATGTCTCCCGAATAAACCGCCTCCACATCGATGCGCTTGTCCGCTTGAATCCGCAACAGCCGGCTGACCCGCTCCTTCCGCCCGGTTCGAGTGTTCAGAACGGCTTCCCCCTTTTTGAGCGAGCCTCGATAGACGCGGAAAAAGACTAGTTTCCCGACAAACGGATCCCGCCAGAGCTTGAACGCCAACCCGCAAAAATCCTGGCTGTCGTCCGGCACAATCTCGACCGAGGCATTGAGGCGATTCGCCGGATGCCCCTTCATCGGCGGGATGTCCAGAGGGGAAGGCAAATAATCAATAATGGCATCGACCAGCGGCTGCACCCCTTTCTTCTTGAAGGCCGAACCGCCGATGACCGGCACCAACTCCAAACCACAGGTTAAACGGCGAATCGCCGCCTTCAAGACGGAAGGCTCAATGGGCCGATCCTCGATCACCAATTCCGCCACCGCATCGTCCTTGTCCGCCACCGCAGCAACCAGTTGATCCCAAGCCGATTGTGCGCGGATTTTCTGGTCTTCCGTCAAGTCGGCGACAGAATACCGGACGCCCAGTGGATCCAAATCATCATAGACAATAGCCTTTTGGCTCACCACATCAATGACACCTCGGAGGTTTCCCTCGCTGCCGAGCGGGATGATGACTGGATACGCATATGCGCCGAGTTTGCAGCGCATCTCTTCAACAGCATTGTCGAAATCCGCGCCGACCCGATCCATTTTATTGACGAAGGCAATGCGAGGTACATGATATTTGGCCGCTTGGCGCCAGACCGTTTCAGATTGCGGCTGCACGCCGGCCACCCCGCAGAACACGGCCACAGCGCCATCTAGCACCCGCATGGAACGCTCGACTTCCGCCGTGAAATCAACATGCCCCGGGGTGTCGATGATGTTGATCCTGAAGGGCACCCCTTCAAAACTCTTCCGCGTGCCGTCCGCCCGCTGAGTCCAAAAACAGGTGATGGCGGCCGAAGTAATGGTGATGCCCCTTTCCTTCTCCTGATCCATCCAATCCGTCACCGTGTTGCCGTCATGCACCTCGCCCATCCGATGAATGAGACCCGTATAGAAAAGAATTCTTTCCGTAGTCGTCGTCTTGCCCGCGTCAATATGCGCCGCGATGCCGATGTTCCGCGTCCGCTCCATCGGATACTCGCGCTCCGGCGAATTAGCCGGAGATAACTGTCGGGAAAATGAAGCCACTGGATGGAGAGAATAAAAATGCCCCGCTTTGACGACTTCCGGGGCTACTTGAGTTTGATTGGTTACCAACGAAAATGGGCGAATGCTTTATTTGACTGTGCCATTTTATGTACTTCGTCTCGCCGGCGGATCGAGGTCCCCTGTCCGCGATACGCATCCAGAATTTCCCCCGCCAAGGCTTGTCGCATGGTAATTCCCTTTCGTCCGGCGGCAAACTTGACCAGCCAGCGCAAGGCCAAAGCGTTCTGCCGGTCGGTCGAGACTTCCAGAGGCACCTGATAGGTAGCCCCCCCAACGCGCCGAGGCTTCACCTCCAAGCGCGGCTTCACATTGTCTACCGCCCGCTGCAAAATTTCCAAGGGATTGGCGCCAGGTTTCTTTTCCGACAAGGCATCAAAAGCGCCATAGACCACCTTTTCCGCCACGGTTTTCTTTCCTTTGACCATCACCACATTCACAAGCCGCGCTACCAGAGCGCTGTCGTACCGCCCATCCGGAACTACACTTCTTTTTACTGCTTGCCGCCGCCGTGACATAAAAATCCAATATCAATTTGCCTCGATTACTTCTTTTCCTTCGGGCGTTTGACGCCGTATTTCGAACGGCTTTGACGGCGTTTTTCCACTCTGCCAGCATCCAGCGTCCCGCGGACGATGTGATAGCGCACACCGGGCAAATCCTTGACACGCCCCCCCCGCACCAAAACGATTGAATGCTCCTGCAAATTATGCCCCTCATCGGGAATGTAGGCGATGACTTCGTAGCCGTTTGTCAGCCGCACTTTGGCCACTTTGCGCATGGCCGAATTCGGCTTCTTCGGCGTCCGCGTCATCACCTGAACGCAGACGCCCCGCCGGAACGGGCAATTCTCTAAAGCCGGCGATTTCGACTTGAGTCGAATCCTCTTGCGTCCCTTTCGGACGAGTTGATTGATGGTCGGCATTGCTGCTTGAACTATCGGCAAAAGCCCCTTTTAAGCTTTGCTCCGGCAAAACGGAAGGCAGATATTACCAAAAACAATTTCCAGTGCAACAGATTATTCAAAAAAAATGCCGCCGAATTTTTTCCGACTTCAGCCAACGCGAGCCTCTTTCATCGGTGCCTGTTTCTCCTCCTCGACTGTCTCCTCCAAGGCAGGCTCTCCCACCGGCAAAAGATCCACCAAGTATTTGACCTGAACGTTCCGGTGTTCCGGGTATCCGGTGCCGGCAGGGATGATATGCCCCATGATGACATTCTCCTTGAAGCCCCGGAGATGGTCTCTCTTGCCCAAGGTCGCCGCCTCAGTCAACACCCGCGTGGTGTCTTGGAAAGAAGCCGCGCTGAGAAAACTTTCCGTTTCAACCGATGCTTTCGTGATTCCCAATAGGACAGGCTCCGCCTCCGCTGGTTTGCCGCCTTTTTCTTCCACGCGCTGGTTTTCCTGCTCAAAGATCAACTTCTCAATCTGTTCGTCCCACAGAAATTCGGTGTCGCCCGGATCGGTGATCCGCACTTTCCGCAACATCTGCCGGACGATGACTTCAATGTGCTTGTCGTTGATGGTTACTCCTTGAAGCCGATAGACTTCCTGCACTTCGTTGACCAGGTGTTCTTGGAGTTCCTGCGGGCCGCACACTTCCAGAATCTCATGCGGCACGACCGGCCCTTCGGTCAGTTGCTGTCCCTTTTTCACATAATCGCCCTCGAAGACAATCACGTGCTTGGCAATCGGGATCATATGTTTTTCCTCGAGGCCGGTGTCTGTATTGCGGATGATGACGCAGCGCTTGCCGCGCTCGGTGGGGCCGAAATCGACGATGCCATCGATCTTGGAAATCTCTGCCGCGTTTTTGGGCTTTCGGGCTTCAAACAACTCCGCCACTCGCGGCAGGCCACCGGTAATGTCCTTGGTCTTGGAGGTTTTGCGGCGCGGCCTCTTCGCCAGCAAGGTCCCCGCCGGGATTCTTCTTCCGTATTCCTTGTATTCCTGCACCACAATGTGGGCGCCTGAGGGGATCGGATAGTTGGCGAGCACCTCGTCCTTGCTGTTTAAAATCATAATTTGAGGATGCAGGTCTTCCTTGTGATCAATGACGACCATCGCTTCTTTCCCCGTGGTTTCATCGACCTCTTGCTTCATGGTTACCCCCAAGATGATGTCTCGAAACCCGACTTTCCCTGTTTTTTCCGAAATGATCGGCGCGTTGTTGGGATCCCATTGAACGAAGGTGTCTCCCTTTTCGACCGTCCCGCCATCTGGCACAGAAATTACAGCACCGACCACCACGGAGTAAGATTCCAGCTCTTGCCCGTCTTTATTCACAACGGCCACGCTTCCATGTTTGTTGAGGACAATGCTGTTTCCGTCTTCGAGGTCCACCTTGCGGATGTCTTTATATTTCAATGTGCCGCTCTTCCGGGCCTTGATCGCCGTTTCCGCGACGATCACCGAGGCCACGCCGCCGATGTGAAAGGTTCTCATAGTGAGCTGTGTGCCCGGCTCGCCGATGGATTGCGCGGCGATAATTCCGACAGCTTCGCCTTCCTTGACCAATTCGCCGGTTGCCAGGTTGCGCCCGTAACACAACTGGCAAAGGCTGTGCTTGCTCTCGCAAGTCAACACCGAACGAATCTTCACTTCTTCGATGCCGTGGTCGTCAATCTTGTCTGCCAAGTCTTCGTCGATTTCTTGATTGGCTTTAACGAGGATGTTTTTTTGATCGTCCGGCGCCCGGATGTCGTCGCAGGAAATGCGGCCAATCAACCGTTCGCTGAGTTTGACCACCTCGTCTTCCCCTTCGTAAATGGCCCGCACTGTGATGCCGTTGTCAGTGCCACAATCGTGCTCCCGCACAATGACATCCTGGGCAACATCGACCAGTTTGCGAGTCATGTAGCCGGAATCGGCGGTTTTCAAAGCGGTGTCTGCTAGTCCCTTTCGGGCGCCGTGGGTAGAGATGAAGTATTCCAGGACGGAGAGACCTTCGCGGAAGTTGGAGAGAATAGGCCGTTCGATGATGTCGCCGGAAGGTTTGGCCATCAAGCCGCGCAGGCCGGCCAACTGCCGCACTTGCTGCCGGTTGCCCCGAGCACCGGAATCCACCATCAGGCAGACGGGATTGTATTCGTCCTTGTTCTGGTTCTTGCGCAAGGTGTCCAGCATCACGTTGGCGATTTGATCGGTGCAATCGGTCCAAGTGTCGATAATCTGGTTGTAACGTTCGCCCGAAGTAATCACGCCCTTTTCGTACTGCTTTTTGATGGATTCGATTTTCTTTTCGGCCGATTTAATTTTCTGCTGCTTTTCTTTGGGGACGATCATGTCGTCAATCCCAATGGAAGCGCCTGCCCGCGTCGCTTCCCGGAAGCCGATTTCTTTCAGCTTGTCGAGTGTTTCGACTGCCCGGGCGTGACCACATTTTTTGTAGCAATACCAGATGAGATCGCCGATTTCGTTTTTGTCCACAACACGATTGGGAAACCCCAGCTCGGTTGGCCAAATTTCGCTGAAGAGCACGCGCCCTACCGTTGTCTTGATGGTTTTTTTGGTTGCGTCACCGAAAACTGTTTCAGTTCTCTGATCCGGATTCGCCAGGTCGATCCATTCGTGCATGGCCACCGCGCCGTCATCGAAAGCAAAGATGACTTCTTCTTTGGTGCCGAAGAGTTTCCGCCGCTTCTTCC
Organism: uncultured Pedosphaera sp.; assembly: GCA_965214825.1. Lineage (GTDB taxonomy): Bacteria > Verrucomicrobiota > Verrucomicrobiia > Limisphaerales > AAA164-E04 > UBA2970. Next base: position 1,970,012 of record OZ243981.1, on the reverse strand, counting down.
GGCTTCTCCCCCTCTCTCGAGGCTCGGCCGTCAGATAGTAGCAGCCCAGGGTGATGTCCTGAGTCGGCGTCATAATCGGGCGCCCGCTGGAAGGGCTGAAGATGTTGTTTGGCACCATCATCAACAGACGCGCTTCCATTTGCGCCTCCACTGACAGGGGAACGTGCACGGCCATTTGGTCGCCGTCAAAGTCGGCGTTGTAAGCGGTGCAGACCAAAGGATGCACGCGAATGGCCTCCCCTTCGATGAGAACCGGCTCGAAAGCCTGGATAGACAAACGGTGCAAAGTCGGCGCACGATTCAGAAGTACGGGATGCCCCTTGGTCACTTCGTCCAAAATATCCCAGACTTCGGGAGCCTGCCGTTCGATGAGTTTTTTCGCGGACCGGACGGTGTGGACATAGCCATGCTCCTTCAGACGCCGGATGATAAACGGTTCGAAAAGCACCAAGGCCATCTTCTTGGGCAGGCCGCATTGGTTGAGCTTCAGCTCCGGGCCGATCACGATAACCGAACGTCCCGAATAATCCACGCGCTTGCCCAAGAGGTTTTGCCGGAAGCGTCCGCTCTTGCCCTTCAGGATATCGCTGAGAGACTTCAACGGGCGGCTGCCCACGCCCGCCACCGCCCGGCCGTGCCGGCCATTGTCATACAGCGCATCCACTGCTTCTTGGAGCATCCGCTTCTCGTTGCGAATAATGACTTCCGGCGTTTTCAGCCCCATCAAATTTTTGAGGCGGTTATTCCGGTTGATAACCCGCCGGTAGAGGTCGTTCAGGTCAGAAGTCGCAAAGCGGCCGCCTTCCAAAGGCACTAGCGGGCGCAAGTCAGGGGAAATCACGGGCAGAACCGTCAATATCATCCATTCCGGTTTGCTGCGGGAAGACAGAAAGCCTTGCAAGATCTTGATGCGTTTGACCAGTTTTTTACGGATTTGCTTGCTCCGCGTCTCGGTCAGTTCCTGCTGCAGTTTTTCCAATTCCCGCGCCAAATCGACTTGTGCCAAGGCTTTTCGGATTGCCTCGGCTCCCATCTCCGACTGGAAGGCATCGGCACCGTAAGTTTCCCGCGCTTCCCGGCGTTCGTTCTCGCTCAGCAACTGGTGCTTCTCCAGCGGTGTCGTTCCCGGATCAATCACGATGTAATCTTCATAATAGATCACCCGCTCCAGCTCCCGTGCGGTCATGTCCAGCATCAAACCGATGCGGGAAGGCATGCACTTGAAAAACCAGATGTGGGAAACGGGCACAGCCAAATCAATATGCCCCATCCTCTCCCGCCGCACGCGCGAAAGGGTTACCTCAACGCCGCAACGGTCGCAGACCACACCGCGGTGTTTGATTCTTTTGTATTTCCCGCAGGAACATTCCCAATCCTTGACCGGCCCGAAAATGCGCTCACAGAACAACCCGCCCTTTTCCGGCCGGAAGGTGCGGTAATTGATGGTCTCCGGGTTCTTGACTTCGCCTTTGGACCAAGAATAGATCGATTCGGGCGACGCTACAGAAATGGTGATGTGGTTAACCGAGTTGACCGGCTCAAGACCGAGCAACTCGCGGGCGGATTGGGTGGCTTCCTTGTTGGGGATCATTTTTCAATTGGGAATTTTCTGTTCTTCGAGTGTCTATAAAACTCTGCGCGTCTCTTCCAGTTCCGAGGACACGGCGGACGTCAATACCGGCTTTTCCCGGCCGTGAACATAGCCAACTTGAACATCCATGCCCAAAGACTGGATTTCCTTGACCAATACGTTGAAGGATTCGGGCACGCTGGCATTTAACGAGTTGTCACCCTTGACAATGCTCTCATAGATGCGCGTCCGTCCCTGCACATCGTCCGACTTGACCGTGAGCAATTCTTGCAGCGCATGAGCCGCCCCGTAAGCCTCCATCGCCCAGACTTCCATCTCCCCAAAACGTTGCCCGCCGTACTGCGCCTTGCCGCCCAAAGGCTGCTGCGTCACCAGCGAGTAAGGGCCGACAGCGCGCGCGTGAATCTTGTCGGCCACTAAATGCCCCAGCTTCAACATGTAAATATAGCCCACGACAACCTCCTGATTGAACGGCTCCCCAGTTTGGCCATCGTAAAGGCGCGTCTTGCCTGCCTCGTTAACCAACCCCACGCCGCCTTCCTTTTCCTTGACCAACAGATTGGCCTCTTTCAGAAAATCGCAAATGCCCTTCTTCTTCTCATCCTCTTTGTTTTCCGCCTCGCTCTTCTCCTTAATGCCGTCGAAGACAGGAGTCGCAAAACTGATGCCGAGGACTTTGGCCGCCCAACCCAGATGAGTCTCCAGCACCTGCCCGACATTCATTCGGGACGGCACGCCCAAGGGGTTGAGCACGATGTCGACCGCCGTGCCATCCGCCATGAAGGGCATGTCTTCTTCAGGCACGATCTTGGCCACCACGCCCTTGTTGCCGTGGCGCCCCGCCATTTTGTCCCCCACCGAGAGTTTGCGCTTGGAAGCGATGAATACCTTGACGGCTTTGACGATGCCGCTCACCTCCTCCTTCTCAGATTCAGCCCGATCCATCTCCGCTTCCTGCACTTGCAAATCATCGAACTTCTTTTTGAAAGGGCTGATAATCTCAAAGATTTTGTTTCGAATCGGCGAGTGTTCGATTTCGATGCGGTCATGGACGCCAGCATCGGCAAGTTTCCGCAGCAGCGTCTTAGTGATCTTGCGGTTGGCGGGGATGATGACCTCGCTGCTCTTGGAATCGAGGACGTCCAGCGGGATTTTTTCCCCCAACAAGATGTCGCTCAGCTTTTCGGTCAACTGATCCCGAATTTCAATCCGCTTCTTTTTGTAATCATCTTCGGCTGGCCGGGCGTGTTTTTTCGATTCGCCGGCCTGGTGCGCCTTCTCGCTTTCTTTTTTCATGGAGACTTTTACGTCCATGACAATGCCGTAGGTTCCGGAAGGGACTTTCAACGAGGAGTCTTTTACATCCGCAGCTTTTTCGCCGAAAATCGCCCGGAGCAGTTTTTCTTCCGGGGCCAGTTCCGTTTCGCTTTTGGGCGTTACTTTGCCGACGAGGATATCGCCCGGCTTCACCTCGGCGCCGACTCGGATCACGCCGTCCAGCCCCAGGTTCTTCAGAGCTTCCTCGCCCAGGTTCGGAATGTCTCGGGTGATTTCTTCGGGGCCGAGTTTTGTGTCACGCGCTTTGACTTCGAACTCGTCGATGTGAATGGATGTAAAAACATCGTCCTTGACGATGCGCTGGCTGACTAAAACGGCGTCTTCAAAGTTGTAACCGTTCCAGGGCATGAAGGCGCACAAGACGTTGCGGCCGAGCGCCAGCTCGCCGTTGTCCGTGCAGGGGCCATCGGCGATCACTTGGTCTTTTTTGACTTTCTGCCCTTTTTCGACCAAGGGTTTCTGGTTGATGCAGGTGGCCGCGTTCGAGCGCATAAACTTCCGCAGCCGGTAGAGATAGACGCCGTTGGCGGAATCGTGTTTGAGCTTGCGCTTGGAAGCGGGCAGTTTGCCGTCACGCGTGATGACGATTTGGTCGCCGTTGACGGAAGCCACTATGCCGGATTCCCCAGCCACCAGGACGGAACGCGAGTCCCGGGCTACGCGGGCTTCCAATCCCGTGGACACAAAGGGCGCTTCCGTCGTTAGCAAAGGCACCGCTTGCCGCTGCATGTTCGATCCCATGAGCGCGCGGTTGGCGTCGTCATGCTCCAGGAAAGGAATCAGCCCCGCAGCGACCGACACCAACTGTTTCGGCGAGACATCCATAAAATCAACGCTGCCGGGTGCCACATCAATAAAGTCTCCTTTGCACCGGCACATCACGCGCTCGTTGCGGAAATTGCCCTTCTTGTCAATCGGCGCATTGGCTTGCGCCACGATAAACTGCTCCTCGCGGTCTGCCGTCAGATACTCAATCGTTTGCGTCACGCGCCCCTTCTCAACCTTGCGGTAAGGCGTCTCGATAAAACCGAAATCATTCACGCGGGCAAAAGTCGCCAACGAAGCAATCAACCCGATATTCGGCCCTTCGGGAGTCTCAATGGGACAAATCCGGCCGTAATGCGACGGGTGGACATCCCGCACCTCAAACCCCGCCCGCTCGCGGGATAAGCCGCCCGGCCCCAAGGCCGAAAGACGGCGTTTGTGAGTCAACTCTGCTAAAGGATTGATTTGATCCATAAACTGCGACAACTGGCTCCGGCCAAAAAAATCCCGCACCACAGCGGAAAGAGCCTTCGGGTTGATCAACTTCTGCGGCGACATCGTGTCCAACCCCTGGTCGTAGAGCGTCATACGCTCCTTGACCAAACGCTCCGTCCGGGCCAGCCCGATGCGGCATTGGTAGGCCAGCAACTCGCCCACAGTCCGCACACGCCGGCTGCCCAAATGATCAATATCGTCCACGCTACCCGCCCCCTTCTTGAGCTGGAGCAGGTATCTTGTCGCCGCAATCAAATCTTTGTGCTCCAGAACGCGGTCGTTCACCTCCATACCGAGATGAACATACGCAAAATGCGCTTTCCCCAAATCCCGCAACGCCTGGTCAACTGCCTCGATAGACGGCTCGTCCAAGTTCGGATACAGCAAAAGATCGTCTTTTTTCCGCCGCGCCAAATCCCCCACAGTCGCGATCTGCTTCTTCTCCAGGCAATCGAGGATGGAAGCGCTTAAACCGAGCTCTTTCACGCTGGCCTCCGACCAGTGCTTCAACCCCAGCTTCTGGTTGATTTTGTAACGCCCGACGCGCCCCAAGTCATAGCGTTTGGGATCAAAAAACAAGCGCTTGATCAAGGCGCGGGCATTCGCCGCCGTCGGCGGGTCTCCCGGCCGCAAACGCCGGTAGATATCCTTCAACGCCTCTTCTTCATTCCTCGTCGGATCCTTCTTGAGGCACTTGATGATAATGCCGTCGTCCACACTGGTGTCCACCACCCGGACTTTGGAAAAACCCAGATCGGCAATCTGCTTCACAACTGCCTTGGACAAAGGCTCGAAGGCCCGCGCCACAACAACACCCTTGTCCAAATCAATCACATCTTCCGTGAGCACTTTGTTCTGAATGTCCTCCAGCCTCACCACTTTTTTGATCGACAACTCCTTGATGTCATAAAAAAGTCTTAAAATCTCGGCATCAGACCCGTAGCCCAAAGCACGGAAGAAAGTTGTCGCCAGGAATTTGCGCCGCCGCTTCTTGCGGTCCAGATAAACATAGAGCATGTCGCCAGTGTCAAACTGCGCCTCATACCAAGAGCCGCGGTCGGGAATAATGCGGAAGGAATGGAGCATCTTTCCGTTGGGATGCTGCACCGCCTCGAAGGCTAATCCGGGAGAACGATGGAGCTGGCTGACGATGACCCGCTCGGCGCCGTTGATGATAAAGGTGCCTTGCGGCGTCATCAAAGGCAGCTCCCCCATAAACACCTTGTCATCCCTCGTCCCCTGCTCGTCCGTCAACAGGAACTTCACATGAAGCGAAGCGCCGAAAGTCTGCCCCTCCCGCAGGCACTCCAGCCAACTGGCTTTGGGAGTGCCAATCTCGTATAAGAGGAAATCCAGCTGGCTCTTTTCATCGTAGCTTTTGACGGGAAAAATCTCCCGAAACACAGCTTGAAGCCCCAGATTACGCCGCTTCGCCGGATCAATCTTTTCCCCCTTCTCGTCCTTCTCCTGCAAAAATTCCCGGTAGGAATCCATCTGAATTTCGATGAGATTGGGAGGCTTGATAACCTCGTCAATCTTACCAAAATTCACTCGCTTAATTTTTTTCGTTGGCATGCTTTTACTCAAACCGTTTCGCTCGACCGGAATCCACCGGCGCCTCTCGCGATGGGACAGAAAGACGCCCGCACCGGATACATTCGCCGGCCTGAACCCAACCTCTTGGGACGCTCTCTTTTCGACGCCCGTTCAAATTAATTAATAATGATTTCTCCTGACCGTGCCGGAAAACACCGCGCCCAAGGCCGAATGCCCGCAATTCCACATCCGGCCCCGAAACGGCGGCCAGCCGCTACTTCAGCTCGACCGTGGCTCCCGCAGCCTCCAGCTTCTTCTTCGCGCCTTCCGCTTCTTCCTTTGGTGCCGCCTCCAAAAGGGTGGCCGGCGCACTTTCCACCAGCTTCTTGGCGTCCGCAAGCCCCAGACCTGCCTTGACCTCGCGGACGGCCTTGATCACCGGAATCTTCTTGTCCGGAGGGGCAGCGGCCAGAACAACGTCAAATTCCGTCTTCTCTTCCTCGACACCGCCTTCCGCCGGAGCGGCAGCTGCCACAGTCGCCACCGGCGCGGCGGCACTGACGCCCCACTTTTCTTCCAATTGTTTCGCCAAGTCAGCGGCTTCCATCACCGTCAACCGGCTCAACTCCTCCACTAGATTATTGATATCTGCCATTTTCTGAGTCTCGTCGCCAGCTATCACAGCATAGCTGATTTCAACCGAACGGTTCAGTCGACGATTTACTTTTTTGTATTCCGTATTTTCCGCATTCCGAAGAAGACCGCTCCCTTTGGGACAACGGCCAAAATCTGGTTCCACTATCCCGGCTGCTCGCTCTTGGCCTTGAGGATTTGAGCCAGCTGGCTGGCCGGCGTTTTAAGCAGCGTCGCCAATTGCCTAGCCGGCGCCTGTATCCCGCCGATGAGCGCGGCACGCAGCTCCTCCAGCGAGGGGAGATCCGCAATCCGATTCACCCCGCCGGCGTCCAAACGCTCGCGTCCCATAAAACCGAAGAGAATTACCGGTTTTTCAAACTCTTCGGCGAAATTCTTCAATACCTTGGCTGCCCCAGAAATTTCCCGTTCGCCGGTCGCCACCGCAATTTGTCCTTTCAACGCTCCGCCCAAATCTTCCATGCCGGCCGCCGCCGCTGCGATTTTGAAGATCGAGTTCTTGACAACGTGAATCTTGCCACCCGCCCCGTGCAACCGCCGGCGCAGCTCGGCAAATTCATCCACCCTCATCCCGTTGTAATCCACCGCGATAAAGTAGGGAGACGATTGCAGCCGCTCCAGATACTCGGCGCTAATCCGCTTCTTTTCGAGCCGCATAGTTGTTCTCTTAAATTTGCATTAACGGTTGGGACTTAAGCATGAGCCGCCATTGGTTTTATGAGGCGACACATAAAGAGGAGTAGCCTCCATAAAGATTATCGTTGAGGGCAGCAATAGAAGACAAAACAACATGATGGAATACCGTTTCATTCAAGCTGCTTTGACAAAAGGTTTCACATCGAGATGCACTGGCGGGCTCATTGTGCCGCTCAAGGCGCAACTGAGAAGGTAGGTTCCTTTGGCGCTCGCCGGCTTGGCTTTTAACACAGCATCGATGACGGTTTCCGCGTTTTCTTTCAAATGTTCGGCAGGAAAGGACAGCTTCCCGATCGGAACATGAATGTTTGCCGTCTTGTCAATTTTGAATTCCACCCGGCCCGCTTTCACTTCGGCAACGGCTTTTGCCGTATCTTCGGTGACGGTGCCGATTTTTGGATTCGGCATCAGCCCTCGGGGGCCGAGCACTTTGCCCAGTTTTCGGACTTCTGCCATGGCTGAAGGGGTGGCGATCGCGACATCGAAATCCGTCCAGCCCTCGCGACATTTTTTCAGATATTCCTCGTAGCCGACATATTCGGCGCCAGCCTCGCGAGCGGCTTCGGCTGCCGCTGAATCCTCGTTTGCAAAGACGAGCACGCGCACAGTTTTGCCAGTTCCATATGGCAAGGGCGCCGTCCCGCGAACCATTTGATCGGACTGCCGGGGATCCACGCCTAAATGAATGGCGAGATCGACGGTCTGGTCGAATCGCGTCTTCGGCAGTTTGCCCAAAGCGGCAACGGCTTCCTCAAGGCCATAACGTTTCTTCAGGTCAACGAGTTTCAAAGCCTGTTTGTATCGTTTGCTTGGCATTTTTGCAGGTGGGATCAGCGTGTTCTTTTGAAAGCCTTCCCGCTCGGATTTTCAGTCATTCCTTGATGTCGATTCCCATGCTGCGAGCCGTGCCCGCAATGACTCGAAAGGCTGCCTCATCGCTGGTTGCGTTAAGATCTTCCTTCTTCGTCTTCACAATGTCCATCACCTGGTCTCGAGTGACGGCGCCTACTTTACTTTTGTTGGGAGTTTTGGAGCCTGAGACAATGCCGGCAGCTTTCTTGAGCAGTAATGCCGCCGGCGGCGATTTGGTGATGAAGGTAAAGGACTTGTCTTGATAAACGGTGATGACCACCGGAACAACCACCCCAGCTTGGGCTTTGGTGCGGGCGTTAAACTCTTTGCAAAACCCCATGATGTTCACTCCCTGTTGCCCCAAGGCCGGCCCGACCGGAGGCGCCGGGTTTGCCTGCCCCGCCGGGATTTGTAGTTTGACGATTCCTGTAACTTTCTTTGCCATTGGCCTTTTTTACGCTTGTTCGATTTGCCAGTATTCCAGCTCCACCGGCGTGTTTCGTCCGAAAATGTTCACCGTCACTCGAAGTTTCCCCCGCTCCGGCTCAATTTCTTCGATAACGCCGCTAAAATTAAGGAAGGGACCGTCGTTGATTTTGATGGTTTCGCCCACTTCAAAGTTGATCTTCGGCTTCTCTTGATCTTCCGAGGCGGAAATCTGCGACTTGATCATTTCGATTTCCTCGGTGGATGTCGGCGTCGGTCGATCACCACCAATAAAACCGATAATCCCCGGCGTGTCCCTGACAAAATACCACGGACGATCTACGATACGCTGTTCATCGTCCAAGAGCACTATGTCAATAAAGACATATCCGGGATACAGCTTTCGCTTCGTCACCGTTTTCTTGCCCCCCCGGATTTCGGCGACTTTCTCCATCGGCACCAAGACCTCCCGGATGTATTCCCCCATTTCTTCGGCTTTGAGCCGTTTCTCAATGTTTTCTTTGACTTTCTGTTCTTGCCCCGCCAGGGTATGGATTACGAACCATTGGCTTTTTTTCATCGTCTAAAATAGTCGCTCGCTGGCAATTGTCCGCATGTCTGGGTCAGCTCATAATCAGTTTCATAAACTGCCTGACGACGAAATCAATCCCGACAACATACAGTCCGATGATTGCCGTTGCGATGATGACCACCACCGTGGAGCCTTTCAGCTCGTTTGCCGTCGGCCAAGCGCATTTTCGGAGTTCCATTTTTGTTTGCCCGACGTATTGGGATAGCCGAAGCAAATAGCCCTTTCGCCACAGGAAAGCGAAAAACGCCGCGGCAACGCCAATCCAAATAAAATCAAAAACATCCATCTCTCTCTCTCAAATCCCTTTGGCGGAGGGGGAGGGATTCGAACCCTCGAAGGTTTTCACCTTAACGGTTTTCAAGACCGCCGCGATCAACCGCTCCGCCACCCCTCCCGGAATGCCTCCAACATTGGCAGGGCGGGAGGGAATCGAACCCCCAACCTACGGTTTTGGAGACCGTTGCTCTACCAATTGAGCTACCGCCCTTCCCGCTGTCGCATAACGGTCATCCGTCATTCGACAATGTCACTGATGCGTCCGGCGCCAATTGTCCGGCCGCCTTCGCGGATGGCAAAGCGCTGGCCTTTTTCCATCGCCACCGGCGTGATCAACTCGATATCCACAGAAACATTGTCGCCGGGCATTACCATTTCCACCCCTTCTGGCAAGGCCACCGTGCCGGTAACATCGCTCGTCCGAAAATAGAATTGCGGCCGGTACTTGGTGAAGAATGGCGTATGGCGCCCTCCCTCTTCTTTCGACAGCACATAGACCTCGGCCTTGAACTTTTTGTGCGGCGTAATGGAACCCTGGCCGGGCCAAAACTTGCCCGCGCTCGACATCCGTCTTTTTAATCCCCCGCAGCAAGACACCGACATTGTCGCCCGCCGTCGCGCTGTCCAAAAGTTTCCGGAACATCTCGATGTCCGTCGCGGTGGTTTTCTGCGTTTCCCGCAGTCCAACGATTTCCACCTCGCTCATTTTCTTCAGCTCGCCGCGCTCGACGCGGCCCGTTACCACCGTACCGCGGCCTTCAATGTTGAAAACATCTTCGATGCACATCAAGAAAGGCTTGTCCACATCGCGCGTGGGCAAGGGGATTTTTTCGTCAATCGCCGCCAATAAATCGGTGACCGCCTTCTCGCCTTCGGGCGTGCCTTCCATTGCAGCCGTGGCGCTTCCCTTGATGATTGCCGCGTCGTCACCCGGAAATTCGTATTTGTTCAGCAGCTCCCGGACTTCCATGTCCACGAGTTCCAGCAAGTCGTCGTCCGCCAAGTCCACTTTGTTCAAAAACACCACGATGGCCGGCACACCCACCTGGCGCGCCAGCAGTACATGCTCCTTGGTCTGCGGCATGGGGCCGGAGGCGGCGTCCACCACCAAAATGGCGCCGTCCATCTGCGCCGCGCCGGTGATCATGTTTTTGATGTAGTCGGCATGCCCCGGGCAATCCACGTGGGCATAGTGCCGAGTTTCGGATTCGTACTCGACGTGCGAGACCGCGATGGTCACCGTCTTGGAATCATCGCGGACAGTGCCTCCTTTGGTAATGTCCGAATAAGAAATCTTTTCCGCTAAACCCTTCCGGGCTTGCACCGCCACAATTGCCGCCGTCAGGGTGGATTTGCCGTGATCCACATGCCCGATCGTCCCGACATTAACATGAGGTTTAGTCCTCTGAAACGCTTCTTTTGCCATTCGATTCTATGTTCTGATTATCAAGTCACTCTTTAATGCACAAGCCCAAAAACAGATTTCTGGAGCCCACGACCAGGATTGAACTGGCGACCTCATCCTTACCAAGGATGCGCTCTACCCACTGAGCTACATGGGCTTGCCCAAAAACCCGTCAGCGCCTGCCAAAAAGACAAAAAATCACCTTCGCCCTCCCACCTTCCCGGAACTGGAAAACTGGAACGGCACCGGTTTTTTCGCTTAGGACTCCTAAAAACGAGCGGTGAAATTAAGCGAGGTTTCAGATGCTGTCAACAGTTTTTTTTGAAAAAATCTGCAGCCCAAAATCACGCCAATCCTAGCCCAATAACCCCCAAAACAGCCAGCAGCCCCCCCAAGAATGCCCGTCTGCTCGGCCGGTCGCCTTCCAACCAAAACGTCATGGGCATCACCGCCAAAGGCGCCGTGGCCACAATGGAAAGCACAATCCCGCTCGGCGCCTGTTCTAGCGCCCATTGATAACAAGCCACCCCCAAAGTCGGCCCGGCCAAACCAGTCATGGCAATCCATCGACAAGACGACACCGGAGGCAACCACTGCCGAAACGCCCCCGGCACCGGCCGCGACTTTCTCGCGTTGACCCAAACAAACGACACCGCGCCCACCAACAAACCGCCCAAAATCCGCTGGTAAGCAACCGTCATCCCGTCCACATCGCCGCCATCCCGAACCTGCACCGCATACCCGACCCGGCTCATAACAGCTCCCAACCCCTGTCCTGCGGCAGCCAAAACACCCCAAATCGCCCCGACAACCAACGTCCGCCGCTCCAAATGCAAGTTTTCAGCGGGAGCCAACGCCAACCCAACCCCCGCCAAAATGGCCCCGCCAGCAAGCACCTCAGCCAAACTGAGCGCCGTCCCCAGCCAAAACCACTCGCAAACCGCCGCCAGAGGCGCCGCCAAACAATGCACCAACAACAAAGTCAACCGCGAACCCAAACGCGGATAACTCAAATACAAAGCCACATCCCCGAAGCCAAACCCGATGATCCCGCTGACAAAGAAAACCTCGCGCGCACTCCCGCCCCAGCCGCCGCCAAACCCATGCGCCCAAACCCCCAGCAAAACCGAAGCCAGCAAAAGCCGCCAAAAATTCGCCTCAATACTGCCCGCCAACCGAACCGCCCGATGGGCCGTCACCGCCGAGAGACAGAAAAACACAGTCGCGAAAATCGCTGGAATCATCGGCCAAAAACCTTGGGCTGAACATCCAATGCCGTCAAGAACACGGCAGAAACCGCCAGCCGCCAACCCTTGACAAAACCCCGGCCACGGAAAAATTCACCAAACCGACACACGACACTGTCCAAAAACTGCAATTGTTGCATTGACGAACCCGGCCAATCGCTCTTGAATAGAAAGGAATGGCAGCGCCGGCCGTTCCAAGCACCCGAAATTCGGCCGCCGTTTGGATGCCCGGCTCCGCATGAACGCCCTTTGGCACACAACCCTGCGCCGCCGGCAAGCCAATCCTGATTGCACACGGTCGGCTGTTGAGGACGCGCAACGGCTGAAAAACAGCACTATTGAAAATACTCGAAAGACCGGTTAACCTGAACCTTCTATGGCCGAATTAGCGACAACAAAAAACGCCGAAGCTCGCTCGACAGGAAGCAGCCCAACGCACAAACCGAAATACCCCGGAATCCGCGTCACCTGCAACGGGAACCAACTGGTCACCGAACACGTCGAAACTCGCATCACCGACGGCGGCGTCTTTTACCCCATCACCCCCTCGACAGAAGGCGGCGAGATTTACCAACAATCCTTCGCCCAAGGCCAACTCAACGTCTTTGGCGCCCAAAAAATCGCCGTGGAATGCGAAGGCGAACACGCAGCCCAAGGCGGCGCCACCGCTTATTCCGTTGCCGGACGCCGCACCGTCAACTTCACCTCCGGCCAAGGCATCGTCTATGCGATGGAGCAATACTACCACGCCCCGGGAAAATGCTCCACAATGATCCTCGAAGTCGGCGCCCGCGCCCTTACCAAACACGCCCTCAACGTCCACTGCGGCCACGACGACTTCTACGCCGCCCTGGACACAGGCTGGACCATGCTCATGGCCAAAGGCGCCCAACAAGCCGCCGACCAAGCCATCATCCTCCGCAAAGTCAACGAACTCTCCCTCAACCCGGGAATGAACATCCAAGACGGCATGTTGACAACCCACTCCGAGCGTACCTACCACGCGCCCGAAGCCGACCTATTGCGGGAGTTCCTCGGCGCCCCCGGCGACATCATCCCATGTCCTACCCCAGCCCAACGCGAACTATTCGGCCCGACCCGGCAGCGCGTCCCCGAAATGATGGACCTCAAAAACCCCATCTTGCTCGGCCCCGTCCAAAATCAGGAACACCATATGAACGGCGTCGTGGCCCGCCGCGACAACTTCAACGAACCCATCCTCAAATTCCTGGAAGACGCCTACAAAGAATTCGGCCAACTCACAGGCCGATACTACGGGCTCGTCTCCGGATACAAAACCGAAGACGCCGAAACCCTCTTCATCTCGCTGGGCTGTGCCGCCGAAAATGTGGACGAAGCCGTTGACTACTTGCGAAAAAAACAAAACGCCAAAATCGGCTCGCTGCATATCAACGTCCTGCGCCCCTTCCCGGAGTCCGCCGTCATCGAAGCCATTCGCGGCAAAAAGAACATCATCATCCTCGAACGCACCGACGAAGGCATGGCCGGAGACAACCCCTTGGCTCGCGACATCCGCACCGCCATTGGGAAAGCCCAAGAAACCGCCCGATTCGGCGGCCCCGTTAGCCCGCTCGCGCCCGAGGAAACACCGCGAATCTTCCGCGCCGCCTACGGCATCGGCTCCCGCGACTTTCGACCCGAACACATCCTGGGCGCCTACGAATTCTCCCAGGGAGAAATCAACCGAAAAGACGGCAAAAACGCTGCGGACGGCGAAACCTTCTTCGTCCTCGGCGTAGACCACCCCTACGCCGTCATCTCCAAAAACACGCCCTCCCTGCTCCCCGAAAAAGCCATCGCCGTCCGCTTCCACTCCATCGGCGGCTGGGGCATGATCACCACCGGCAAAAACCTCGGCTCCATCATCGGCGAATTCGGCAACCTTATCTCCCAGCACAACCCAAGCTACGACGAACACGGCGTCCTCGAAGACAAACTATTCGTCAGCGCCAACCCCAAATACGGCTCGGAAAAAAAAGGCGCCCCCACCAACTACTACCTGGTCGTCGCCCCCCGGCCCATTCGGGTCAACTGCGAACTCAACCACGTCGATGTCGTCCTCTGCTGCGACCCCAAAGCCTTCACCCACACCAACCCCCTGGAAGGCATCAACCCCGGCGGCTGCCTCGTTTGGGAATCAAAAGACCGCCCAGAAACCGCCTGGCAACGCATCCCCAGCCATCACCGGAAATTCATCAAAGACAACGCCATCAAAGTCTACATCCTCCCCGGATTCGACATCGCCAAAAACGCCACTAACCGCGCCGACCTCCAACTCCGCATGCAAGGCAACTCCTTCCTCGGCGCGTTCTTCCGCGTCTCCAGCTTCCTCGCCGACAACGCCATCTCGGAAGACAAATACCGGGAAATCGTCCGAAACCAATACGAAAAAAAGTTCGGCCGCTTCGGCGAAGCCGTCGTCAACTCCAACATGGAAGTTATGACCCAAGGCTTCAACCAAGTCGTCGAAATCCAATACGGCAACCCGGAAGCCCCCGACACCTCCAGCATGCGCAAACCCCCAGTCATCCCCCTGGGCAACCACCGCATCCCCGCCACCGCCGGTTGCGAGGCCAGCGGCTGCGGCATCCACCTCCCGCCTGATGAACAAACTGAAAGAGCCCCCTACGCCGCCCTGGCGAAATTCGACAGCGAATTCCGCAGCAGTCTCGGCTACCACCAACCCTCCGGCCCCCTCGCCTCAGTTGGCATCATGAGCGCCGGAACCGGCGCCACCTCCTCCAAATACGTCGCCCGCAGGGAAACCCCCGTCTACATCGCCGAAAACTGCACCCAATGCATGGAATGCATCACCGCCTGCCCAGACACCGCCCTGCCCAACACCGCGCAAGAAATCAAAACCGTCCTCCAAACCGCCGCCAAAAACTACGTCACCGACCAAGAACAACAAACCAAACTCATCGAACAACTGCCCGGCATCGAAGAACGCGCCCGCGCCAAAATGATCCAGGCCATCAACACCAAACAAAAAATTCCATTCATCGACATCATCCGAGAAGAAATCGGCGCCCTCAGCTCCATCAACCAAACCTGCAAAGACCAATTCACCGGCATCATCGCAAAACTCCCCCTAGCCTATTCCGCCGTCCCGGCCATCTTCCGATCCATCGAAAAAAAGAAACCCGGCGAAGGCGGCCTCTTCTCCATCTTCGTCTCTGATCTCTGCAAAGGCTGCGGCGAATGCGTGCAAGTCTGCGGCGACCACGACGCCCTGCGAATGGCTGAAGAAACTGAAGAACTCAACTCCGAGCTAACCACCGCCCAAATATTCTCCCGCCTCCTCCCCGACACCCGGCAGAAATACCTAGGACTTTACAACGACGGCGCCCCAGAAAACTCCCGCGAAGCCGCCCTTCGCAACCACCTGATGGTTCGCCGCAACTACGAAGCCCTCGTCTCCGGCGACGGCGCCTGTGCCGGCTGCGGTGAAAAAAGCATCCTTCGCGCCGTCGGCTCCGTCACCGAAGCCTACATGCGCCCCCTCTACCACGCCAAAGCCGACCGCCTCCGCACCGTCGCCGACCGCCTGCAAACCGAAGGCCCCGAAAAACTCGCCAAACTCCGCGACCGCAGCAGCCAAGAATACCAACTTTACCGGCAAGCCATCGCCCACATCGTGATGGAACTCGGCGGCGAAAGCGATGAAGACACCCAAAAACGAATCGCTGACCGCGGCGACATCACCGACCGGGAATTAATCGACGCCCTCTGCGCCGTCCTGCGGACCGACGCCTTCAACCACAAAGAACTCCAAGCCGTGGACGGCAGAACGCCCAATGGCATGTCCGTCATGTTCATGGGCGCCAGCACCGGCTGCAACACCGTCTACGGCTCCACCCCGCCCTCCAACCCCCACCCCTACCCGTGGATGAACTCCCTCTTCCAAGACGGCGCCACCATCAGCTGGCTCCTCAGCGAATCCCTCATCGTCCAGCACGCCCGCCGCTCCGTCGCCCCCGAACGCCTCGCCAACAACCTGCTCGAACGCAGCGAAAACGTCCTCTCCAACGAAGAATACTTCCTGCTCACCCGCTTGGACGACACCTTCATGACCGACCAAGAAATCAAAGAACTTCCCAAAGTCTGGGTCATCGGCGGCGACGGCGCCCTGGGCGACATCGGCTTCCAAAATGTCTCCAAAGTCATCCTGCAAAACCGCCCCAACGTCAAAATGATGATGCTCGACACCCAAGTCTACTCCAACACCGGCGGCCAAAACTCCGACTCCTCCACCATGCTCGGTGGCTATGACATGAACCAATTCGGCCAAGCCTCCCAAGGCAAACTCATCGAAAAGAAAAACGTAGCCGAAGCTTTCACCTCCGGCCACGGCTCCCCCTTCGTCGCTCAAGTCTCCATGGCCAACGCCGCCAAACTCTACCGCGCCATGCTGGACGGCATCGAATACCGCGGCAGCGCCTTCTTCCAAGCCTACACCACCTGCCAGCCCGAACACGGCGTGCCCGACAATATGTCCGCCGACCAGGCAAAACTCGTCCGCGACGCCCGCGGCATGCCCGAATTCGTCTGCAATCCCCGCAACGGAGAAACCTCCCAGGAAACCTTCAACCTCAAAGGAAACCCCACACCCACAAGAGACTGGTGGCAAACCAAATACAAATCCACCGGCGAAAAATACAACTTCACCGTCGCCCACTGGGCCTTGACCGAAGCCCGCTTTCGCAAACACCTCAAACCCATTACCGAAGAACAAGCCCAAGAATTCATCCATATGGACGACATGTTAGCTTGCATTAGCCAAGACGACGTCATCAACCGCAAAGTATTCGATCCCAACCACCGCTCCTACGTCCCCGACTTCGGCATCTACATCAAAGCCGAAATCAACGGGAAAATCAAATTCTTCACCGTCTCCCGCCAAATGGTACTCTTCGCCGTCGAACGCCGCAAAGCCTGGCGCATGCTGCAAAGCAAAGCCGGCATCCTCAACAAAGACTACCTCGCCCAAAAAGCCCTCCTGAAAAAAGTCGACGCCGACGAAATCGCCCTCGAAGAACTGCAGGGCAAAACCCGCGAACTCTTCGAAGCCGAACTCGCCGCGCTGAACTAACCCACCCCAAAATCACAACCCCAACGCCGTCGCCACATCGGCAGACACCTCCTCAACACTGCGGCCCCCCTCCACAACACAGATGCGCTCTGGCGATGCCGCCGCCAACGCCCGAAACCCCGCCTCCACCCGTCGAAAAAACGCCTCCCCCGCCCGATGCTCAAACCGATCCTCCAACCCAGCCCAATCCATCCTCAACTGCCCCGGCGCCGGCAAACGCCCGCGACAACGACTCATCTCCACCGAAATATCCAGATAAACAGTGGCATCCGGAACCAACCCTCCAGCGGCAAAATCCAGCCCCGCCCGCAAACACTCCAAATCCAGCCCCCGCCCGTAACCCTGATAAGCTAAAGTCGAATCCGTAAAACGATCGCACAAAACCACCTCCCCCCTCTCCAATGCAGGCCAAATCACCGAACGCACCAACTCGCTCCGGCAAGCGCAAAAAAGAAAAAATTCCGTCTCCGGCGACACCAAACCCGCCAAACGCGAATCCTTCAAAATTTTCCGCACCCGCTCCCCAGTCGGCGTCGACCCCGGCTCCCGCACCGCACAAACCACACGCCCCGCCCCACGAAGCCGCTCCGCCAATATCCGAACCTGCGTCGTCTTCCCCGCCCCCTCAATCCCCTCGAACGTAATCAACCGCCCTCTCATCCAAAACCTGGTCTATGCAATGCTCACCGCTTGCCTACATATAACAAACCGGAGATGTTACGTGAAATTACACTTTGAATGGGATTCTTCTGCTTTTGAATCCAAGCGCTTTCCCGCTCCCACCAGAGTAAAAGAGCCGCCGGCAAAACAGACCTCAAACACAGAAAATCAACCAGACTCCGCCATCACAAAAAAGATATGGAGCCAATGATCGGATTTGAACCGATGACCGACGGTTTACGAAACCGTTGCTCTACCACTGAGCTACATTGGCCCGCGACGAATGCCGGACTGCCGCAGCCTCTCCTCGCCGATCGCTATAACGGAAACCCGGCCGGCAAAGCAACTTACCAAGCAACGACCGCAAATTCAACCGGCAAAATCGCGATAAGCATTTACGGGCTTAACAGGGTGACGCACAGGCACTCGACCCGTTGACCGCCACCCGCTTAACAAAAAATCCCATCCTATCCATCCATTTGTCCCGAACGAAATCGCCCTCCATAACCATCAAAGCCCATAAATGCTTTTTGCGGGCAAAATCTTCAAATTTTGCGGGCGCCTTGCAGATTTGTTTGACACAGAACTGGGCGCCGATTACAAGCAAACCCATGTACCGCTGGATTCATTGGTTTCCGCCCGGCCAAGCAACCGCCCAGCCAATCCCTGCTGCCTGGCGCCGGCGAGCCGCAGTTGCTGCCGCAAGCCATCGGGGAGAGTCGCCCTAACACCGTTCACCTGAGTTGAAGATTTCGCCGGCCCTCTTGTTCCTCGACAAGAGGGTCTCTTCGTTTTCACAACAACCGCCAAAACCACCAACTGAACCCGGCATCCAAAAACATGAATCCACGGCAACCGCCACCGAAGAGTCTGATTCTCCTCGCATTTGCGGCCATTTATCTCATATGGGGTTCCACCTACCTCGGCATCAAGATCGCCATCGAAACCCTGCCGCCACTCTTCATGGGTGGGAGCCGATTCGTGATTGCGGGGATGCTGCTCTTCATCGCCCTCCGAATGCAAGGGCACCCGATGCCAGCCGCAAAACACTGGGGCAACGGGTTGATTGTCGGCGCCCTGCTGATCGGCTGCGGCAACGGAGGACTCACCTGGGCCCAACAAACAACGCCCTCCGGCCTCGCTTCTTTGCTAATCGCCACCATCCCGATGTGGATCACAACACTAGACGCCCTCCGCCCCAAAGGCCGTTTCCCGGGAATTCCGAATGTCATCGGCATCGCACTCGGCTTCTCCGGCATTCTTCTCCTCATCAGCAATCCGTTCCACCAGAGCGAGACGGCCGTAGAACCGGTCAGCACCGTTGTGCTGCTGCTGGCCGCCTTGTGCTGGGCGGCCGGCTCCCTATTTGCTCGCTATACAGAGAAACCGGATTCGCCTCTAATGGGCATCGCTTTGCAAATGATCCTCGGCGGCTCGGCACTCGCCACTGCGGGATTCGCCGCCGGAGAACTGGAAACAAACCCCGCCTCGGAATGGTCGCGCCGCTCACTCCTCGCCTATGCGTATCTGGTCTTCATCGGATCGCTGATCGGATTCACCGCTTATAGTTGGCTGCTCAAAGTTTGCCGCCCGGCCACCGTGGCGACTTACGCCTACGTCAACCCCGTCATCGCCGTGTTCCTCGGCTGGTTCATTGCCGAAGAAGAGCTGAACTTCAGAATGCTGACGGCCGCGGCCGTCATTGTCAGTTCGGTGATTCTTATATCCCATCCCGCAGCCGGACAACCCCGGTAAAAGCGCCTGCCAAAAGAAACGCCGGCGTTCAATCAGTCTGCCCAGTCTTCCCTTGAAGCCGGCGCCCTTGGCCGGCAATACGTTGAAGTGCCGCTCCCTCGGCAGCAGCGTCATAAAATGGATTCGGCCTCCGGGGAATCGCCGCCCTTGTCTTTTCCCGCCATTGGTTCAAGTCTTTCATCAAACTCCGAACGAGTTTCGGTTTGAAAAAAGCCAAATTATATCGCTCTCCTATATCCGTCGCCAGATTATACAATTCAACCCCGTCATCCTCGATATAGTGATGTAATTTCCAACTGCCCCTTCGGATGATGCTGCAAGGCCGGGAACGAAACAACGGATCCCGCTGTTCGTCTGTCGTCCGGTATGCCTGCAAATAAGCGGGGAAATGCCAATAAATCGCCCGTTGTTCCCAAGAGCCAGTCTGCCCCCGCAAAAGAGGCTCCAAGCTCAATCCGTCCAAAATCTGGCGAGGTAGCGGCGCGTTCATCATCGCGCATAGCGTGGGAAAAATATCGACTCCAATTACCGGTTTCGACGACTGCGAACCAGCAGACGTTACTCCCGGCCAGCGAACGAAAAACGGCACTCGAATGCCTCCTTCATAATAAGTCCCTTTATAGCCCTTCAACGGATCCATGTCTGTTGCCGGACCATAGCCTCCATTGTCGGAGAAAAAAATAATAATACAATCATCCAATATGTTGAGCGCTTCCAATGCCACCCGCATTCTGCCCACCCCGTCGTCCACCGCCTGAATCATTGTCGCCATATGAACATGATGGTGCAGCTTCCCCCGGGGTTTAGATTGATACTTAGCCATCAATTCCCGCTTGGCGTCTAGAGGAGTATGAACGGCAAAGTGCGACAGATAAAGCAACCAGGGGCGATCCCGCGTTTCCCGTATAAAACCGATAGCCTCATCTGTTAACCGATCCGTCAAATACTCGCCCGCCGGCGCCTTTTTCAAACCAGGAACTTTTGGATGTGGCGGATAGTATCCTTTTGGCGGACTTCCCGACATGCTGCCGCCGATATTGACGTCGAAGCCATAAAGAGCCGGATCGGAACTCAAATGCCATTTCCCGATAGCTGCAGTCCGATACCCCGATTCTCTCGCCACCTGAGCCCATGTCTGGATATTGGAATTTAAAACATCGACGCCCGGTATATGTTCCAATTTTCTATATTGACGGTCACCCCGCGGTCGAGTACCAACGTTGTAAATTTGATGCCGCGGCGTATATTGGCCAGACAACAAACTCGCGCGGGCAGGAGCGCAATTGGCGGCGGCTGAATAGGCATCTGTAAAAATCATTCCCTCGGACGCCAAACGGTCCAAGTGCGGCGTTTCATAAAAATCCGATCCCATATAAGAGGCATCTTTCCAGCCAAAATCATCCAGAAAAATGAAGAGTATGTTGGGACGAGAGTCCTTGTTCGCACAGAGTTGCGCCACACCAGACAACAAGACGGCTCCAAATAGAATCAGTCGAAAAGAGTTCATAGCAATATAAATCATAAAAAAGTTTCGGATCCAATCTCGCCGGCCGCAATCTGCGCCCGCAGTTCTTTCTTCAGCACTTTTCCCGTCGCTCCCAAAGGCAGGGATTTTACAATTTTAACAAGGCGCGGATATTTATAGTTTGCCATCTTCTGCTTGGCCCAAGCCGCGATTTTTTCGGAGGTGGCCAGGGCGTTGTCTTTCAACACTACAAAAGCCACGACCTCTTCTCCATATTTTTCGTGGGGCCTGCCGACAACAGCGGAGAGCGCAACCGCCGGATGAGCCGCCAAAACTTCTTCAACCTCTTGCGGGTATACGTTGAAGCCGCCGCGGATAACGACATCCGTGATTCGGTCGACGATATAAAGATAGCCTTCTTCGTCCATTTGTCCGATGTCGCCCGTATGCAGCCAGCCGCCGCGGAAGACTTCTTCGAGAAGTTCTGGGCGGTTGTAATAACCTTGCATTATCGAGTGTCCTCGAATGATGACTTCGCCGCGCGTTCCCGGCGGCAGGGGATTCATATTGTTGTCCACTACTTGCACTTCCATTCCCCACACCGGCAGCCCAACGGACCCCACTTTTCGGGGGCGGCGCAGTTGGCTGAACGTTGCCATTGCCGAGGTTTCGGAAAGGCCGTAGCCTTCTAGTATTCGGAACTGGTATTTTGTTTCGACTGCGTGCAGCACTTCTGCGGCGATTGCCGCCCCGCCAGAGCATCCCAGGCGAAGGTTCGCCGCAATTTTGCTGAGGTTGTATTTGCCGGTTCCTTTGTGATGCAATAATTCCCAATACATTGTCGGCACGCCGCAGAAGAGGGTGACGTTGTGTTCTTGCATGGATTGGAGCGCCCGGCCGGGATCAAATCGTTCAAGCAATACCAGCGCGCTTCCGGAGAGCAGGCCGGCGTTTAACTGCGCTGTTTGGGCGTAGCAATGAAACATCGGGAGCGCTACGAGCGAGACGTCTTCTGAGTTTATTTCGACCAGCCGCGAAGCTGTCAGTGCCGCGGTGAAAATGTTTTGGTGCGTCAGTGCCGCGCCTTTGGGTTTTCCTGTGGTGCCGGATGTGTAGAGGATGACGGCAAGGTCGCCTGGCGCAGTCATGGTTGTGGGGAAGGCAGTCGGCATTCCGTTCATTAGCGCTCGGATTGTTGGCGTTCCGTGAATCGTTTCCCGCCTAGAATCCTTTGGGATGAACCAGAAGCGGAAACAGGCGTCTGACTCTTCAAAGGCCGCCCAGCCTTCTTCGCCGATGGCCAGCGCTTCGGTCCCCTCGAAACAAACAACGCCCTTTGCTTGCGTGTCTTCCATCACGAACGACAATTCGCCGCGCTTCCAGAGAATGTTCACCGGCACTGCCACGGCGCCTGCTTTCAAAATCCCGAAAAAGGCAATCACGAATTCCACTCGGTTGGGGCAGGCAAGTAGCACGCGATCGCCGGGAACAATCCCCGCCGCCGCCAAGCCCGCCGCCAATCGGCAGGCCGCACAATTTAAGCCCTTGTAAGTCCATGAATCGCCCGCCGCCAAGATCGCTGTTCGCTCCCCAACCATCTGCGCGGAACCATCAAGGATGATGGAACAATTAAACATCATTCGGGCGTTTATAAAGCAGTAGCCGCCCGCCGCCTAGACTTTCTTTTGCTCCCAGACGCGCTTGGGAAAACCGAGCAAGGCCGGACGGAAAGGCGCCGACAAGACAATTTCTTTGCGCCCGGAGTTTGTTCACTGTATTCTCCTGCCTTTCGATGGCGGAGTTGCGAAGGGCAACGGCGCGTTCGGCCCGGTTTCCCGGCGCTCGCTTTGTTTGGCAAAAGAATCCAAAACGAATGCAAGACCAGATGACGTTTTTCGAGCAGCCGATCCTGAACTCGCCATATAACTACCCGTCGTGCCACTGGGAACTGGACGAGAACGGACAGCCCACAAACCACACCCAGAACGCCCGCCGCAAAGCCGAGTTCATCTCCCCAATCCCCCAGCCCAAGCAACGCGATGGCGCCCAGCAAAGGGAGATCGTCTATGCTCAATCGGCGCAAAAAATCTCGGAGAAACGGCAATACGATCTGACGGAAATCATCAACAGCCTGCGCGAGAAAGTCGGCGCCTGGCGCAATCTCTCCAATCCCGCCTACTGGCGCGTAACGCCCGAAACGGCCCGCCTCCTCAAACACTGGCGGCAACATGCGTTTGCCGGAATTCGCCCCTTCTTCTGCCAAGTCGAGGCGGTCGAGACCGTTATTTGGTTGACCGAAGTCGCGCCCAAACTCCGCAAGCAAGGTCAGCATTTTCTCGACCATCTGGAGAATGCCAACAACGAAGCGAATCCCAGCCTTGCCCGGCTTGCCCTGAAACTGGCCACCGGCGCCGGCAAAACCACCGTCATGGCCATGCTCATCACCTGGCAAACCATCAACGCCCTGCGTCGCCCCAACAGCCCGAAGTTCACCCGCGGCTTCCTGGTGGTCACGCCCGGCATCACCATCAAAGACCGCCTGCGCGTACTGCAGCCCAACGACCCGGACAGCTACTACCGGAGCCGCGAGCTGGCGCCGAGCGACATGCTCCCGGACTTGGACAAGGCCAAAATCGTCATCACCAACTATCACGCTTTCAGGCTGCGCGAGCACATGGAGCTGTCCAAAGTTGGCCGCGCCTTGCTTCAAGGACGAGGCCAACCGATCATGACATCGGAAACCGAAGGCCAAATGCTGCGGCGCGTCATGTCCGAGCTGATGACGATGAAAAACATCCTGGCGCTGAACGACGAAGCACATCACTGCTACCGTCAGCGACCGGCGGAGGAAAGCGACGAGGGCGACCTCAAAGGCGACGACCGCGAAGAAGCCAAAAAGAATCGCGAAGCCGCCCGCCTGTGGATTTCGGCACTCGAAACGGTGCAGCAAAAAATCGGCCTCAACCGCGTGATTGACCTCTCGGCAACGCCCTTCTTCCTGCGCGGCTCAGGCTATGCGGAAGGCACGCTCTTCCCCTGGACGATGAGCGACTTCTCGCTCATGGACGCCATCGAATGCGGCATCGTCAAGCTGCCGCGCGTGCCAGTCGCCGACAACGTCCCCAGCGGCGACATGCCGAAGTTCCGCAACCTCTGGAAGCATATCCGCCGCAAGATGCCAAAGGCCGGGCGCGGCAAGGCGGGAAAACTCGATCCCCTCAGCCTGCCGGTCGAGCTGCAAACCGCCCTCGAAGCCCTCTACGGCCACTACGAAAAACAATTCGATCTGTGGCAGAAGGCGGGCATCGACGTGCCGCCCTGCTTCATCATCGTCTGCAACAACACCTCCACCTCGAAGCTCGTCTATGACTACATCGCCGGCTTTCATCGCGAAAACGACGACGGATCCAAGACGCTCGAAAACGGACGCTTGGAGCTGTTCCGCAACTTTGACGAGTCCGGCAATCCGTTCCCCAGACTCCGCACCCTGCTCATCGACAGCCGGCAACTCGAATCCGGCGAAGCGCTCGACAAAAACTTCCGCCAAGCCGCAGCGGACGAGATCGACCGCTTCCGCCGCGAAATTATCGAACGCACCGGCGATCACAGCCAAGCCGAAAACCTCTCCGACGAAGACCTCCTGCGCGAAGCGATGAACACCGTCGGCAAATCGAACAAGCTTGGCGACTCCATCCGCTGCGTCGTCTCCGTCGCTATGCTCACCGAAGGCTGGGACGCCAACAACGTCACCCACATCCTCGGCATCCGCGCCTTCGGCACCCAACTCCTCTGCGAGCAAGTGGTTGGCCGCGCATTGCGCCGGCAATCCTACGACCTCAACAACAACAACCTCTTCAACGTCGAATACGCCGACGTGCTCGGCATCCCCTTCGACTTCACCGCCAAACCCGTAGTCGCCCCACCGCAGAAGCCGTGCAAAACCGTGCAAGTCCGCGCCATTTGCCCCGACCGCGACGCGCTAGAAATCCAATTCCCACGCATTGCGGGCTACCGCATCAAGTTGCCCGACGAGCGGCTCGAAGCAACATTCAACAACGACTCAACCCTCGAACTGACACCGGAACATGTCGGCCCGTCCATTACCCGCAACGAAGGCATCATCGGCAAGGGCGTTGACCTATCACCTGATCTCCTGAAAAATATGCGGCACTCTACCATCCTTTACCACCTGACCAAACACTTACTGGAGAAACATTGGCGCGATCCCAACAAAGCGATCAAACTTCACCTCTTCGGCCAGCTCAAACGCATCACTCGCCAATGGCTGGACAACCACCTCATCTGCAAAGGCGGCACCTACCAGGCGCAGTTGATATACCAGGAGATTGCCGAGACGGCCTGCCAACGCATCACGCAGGGGATCGTCGCGCGGCATGAGGGAAAGCGTCCGATCATCGCCGTCCTCGACCCCTACAACCCAATCGGCTCCACAAAACAAGTCCATTTCACCACCTCGAAAACCGTCTGGAAGACCGATGCCGGCAAATGCCACATCAACTACGCAGTCTGCGACAGCAACTGGGAAACGGAATTCTGCCGCATCGCCGAAGCCCATCCCAAAGTCTTCGCCTACGTCAAAAATCAAGGCCTCGGCCTCGAAGTCCCCTACCGCCACGGTTTGGAAACCCGGAAGTATATCCCCGACTTCATCGTCTTGGTAGACGACGGACACGGTGAAGACAACCCCTTGCACCTCATCGTCGAGATCAAAGGCTACCGTGGAGAGGACGCCAAAGAGAAAAAGGCAACCATGGATACTTACTGGGTGCCCGGCGTGAATAATTACCGCCGTTACGGCCGCTGGGCCTTCGCCGAATTCACAGAGGTTTACGAGATACAATCGGACTTCGAGACCAAAGTGAAAGAGGGGTTCAATCATTTGATCAAGCAGCTCCGGCCACAGACAGAGATTGCCGCCGCCGAAATAACTAGTCAAAGCAAGAAATAATCCCCCGGATATCTGAATACCTCTCGCAGCATCATTTCAGATGAATACCAAACTCTATAACAACAAGGAACTCACCGCACTCCGGGCAATGCCGAAACGAATAACCAACCCGAAGGCGCGCTGGTTGGAAAAGCCCAAGAGGAGACCCGCGCGCCGTCAGCGCAACTTTCAAGCGTCCCCTCAACAAGTCGGGGAGGCGCGTTTCTCGATATATCAATGCCAGAACTTGATCGACGACAGAGATTTTTCGTGCGGCATTTTATACTTCCCGCCTGGCAGTCAGGCCTTGTCGCTGGCTCGTTACAATGGTCCAGGCCATATTAATTTGACCGGACTCAACGCCAAACATGACGAACCGAAGCTGCCATATGAACCTCAATCCTGATACACTTCAAACCCTCTTGTGCGAACGCCTCTGTGAGGATGTTAAAGTCGAACCGCACCCGGCAGGCGGGCTGATGCTGCGCGCACGTTTCGAGTTTCCCGACGGAGACCGCTACCCAATTCACCTTGCCAAAGCCGGACCGGGCGGGCTGCGATTATCCGACCACGGGCACACGCTCATGCACATCAGCTACGAGCACGACATCGACGCCTTCCTAGATGGAACGCGGGGAATGTTGCTGGAACGCATTATGAGGGAGACAGGGCTGCAATGGGACGGAGGGGATTTCTGTCTCGATACGCCACACGAACGGCTACCGGAAGCCATTTTCGCTTTCGGGCAAGCATTGACCAGGATATATGACTTGACGTTGCTGTCCCGCTCGAATGTCGGCTCCACATTTTATGACGACTTGGCCGATATCCTCTCCCGTTTGGTGGACGAGTCCAAAATTCAGCGAGACTACCAACCCGATGTGCCGAATGCCCAGGCTTACTCAGTGGATTACCGCATCGAAGGCAAGAACGATGTGCCGTTATTCCTGTATGGGATATTAAACCGCGACAAAGCACGCCTGACGACAATCCTGCTGTCGCATTTCCATATGCATAAACTCAAATTCGAGTCCGTCCTTGTCTTTGAAAATCAAACCGAAATCCCCAGAATAGACCTCGCCAGGCTTTCAAACGTCGGCGGCGATATGATCTCGTCGCTGGAATCGCACGAGGACTTCAAACGAAAAGTCTTGCAACGTGTCGCCGCGTAACCAAAACGAAAAACTGCACACTCCAAAATGAATAAACGGAAAAGCAAGCGAAGCCGGAAGATTGTCGAAACGATTCCACATATTGAGGATAAGCGCAAGAATATTCCCTCTGCTGAACATGACTCGGTGATGGAGCAGGAAGCCCGCAGCCCTATCAAGTCAGCATATGAACGGCGCAACAAGGAGCTGGACCCGCAGCTGGTGTGGCGGGGGAAGGATGCGCAGAATGAGGGGAATTGGAGGTGCCTGCGCCGCCTCTGTATATCCAAGAGAAGGTGCAGCCGTTAGCGATTATCCGTGATTTGCAAGTGGCTAGCGGTGAACGCCAATCAGAGGATCAGCCTGATTTGTTTGCTGATTTTAATGGGTTGCCTCCTGATGCTGATAAGATGGCGTTTTATCAGCATGACGCGAATTGGTCTAACCGCATGATTTTGGGGGATAGTTTGCAGGTGATGGCTTCGCTGGCGAATCGCGAGGGTTTGCGCGGGAAGGTGCAGTGTATCTATATGGACCCGCCTTACGGCATTAAGTTTAATTCTAATTTTCAATGGTCCACGACTAGCCGGGATGTTAAGGATGGGAAGTCGGCGCATGTTCCACGTCAACCGGAGCAGGTGCGGGCTTACCGCGATACGTGGCACGATGGCATTCATTCTTATTTGAGTTATTTGCGCGATAGGCTGGTTGCGGCGCGGGATTTGTTGACGCCCAGCGGCTCTGTGTTTGTCCAAATAGGGGACGAGAATGTCCATAGGGTTCGCGCGGTGATGGATGAGGTGTTTGGGCCTGATAATTTTGTGAGTTGCATTTCTTCTATTAAGACCAGTGGGTTTTCTAGTAATTTACTCTCTAATATATCAGATTATATCCTTTGGTATTCAAAAAGCAAGGAAAATGGTGGGGGGGTTAAGTATCGCCATTTGTTGCAGTCTAAAAAAGCTGGCGATGAAGGCGCCACAGGTTATCAAGAGGTTGGGAGTATTCAATCATTGAGACAATGTGCTTTCGATTCGATGCGTCTTGTGTCGTTAACTGCTTTAACGTCTCCAGGTGCTACTGAACGGGACAAACCTGTATATGCTTTTGGTCGAGAGTTTTTTCCAGGTTCTGCATTGCATTGGAAAACCAATGAAGAAGGTTTGCGCAGACTTGCAATCAGTGATCGCATTGCCATTTTGGGACGCACGCTGCGTTATGTCAGGTTTCTCGATGACTTCAGTGTTTATCGATTGCATAACACATGGACTGATACCAGTAGCTCTTTCATGCCTGATAAGGTGTACATTTGCCAGACTTTACCCAAAGTCATTCAGCGTTGTTTATTGATGACGACTGACCCTGGGGATTTGGTTTTGGACCCGACTTGCGGTAGCGGGACGACGGCATTTGTGGCGGAGCAGTGGGGTCGACGTTGGATTACGATTGATACTAGTCGGGTGGCGTTGACTTTGGCTCGCGCTAGGATTATGGCTGCCCGTTATCCTTATTATCTGTTGGCGGACTCTCGTGAAGGCAGGTTGAAGAAAAGGAATATGGATGGACAGAATAAACGGAGTGGAGGAAAGGATGATGGATATATGAAGCAGGAAGTGAATGAGGATAGGCGTGTGCCTTCGATTAAGCAGGGTTTTGTGTATCGTCGTGTGCCGCATGTCACGTTGAAGTCGATTGCGAATAATGCGGAGATTGACGTGATTTGGGAGAAGCACGAGAAGAGTTTGGCGCAGCTGCGACAGGAGTTGTCTGCCGCCAGTGGCCAGTGGTCCAAGCATGAGCCGCCGGCGGATGGGCATAAGGCTATGGAGGAATGGGAGGTGCCAAGGGATTTTCCCAAGGATTGGCCAGAAGGTGCAAAGGGTTTGCATAAGGAGTTTTGGGATTTGCGGATAGCTAGGCAACGGGAGATGGATGCTTCTATCGCGGCAAATGCAAGTTACGAGACGCTGTATGACAAGCCTTACGAGGATAAAAAGAAGGTGCGTGTGGCTGGTCCGTTCACGATGGAGAGTTTGTCTCCACACCGGATGTTGGGTGTGGACGCCAATGATGAGTTGATTGCCCCTAGCCATGATGCCACTGGTTTTACGGAGATTATTCTGGAGCATTTGAAGTCTACAGGGGTGCAACAAGCGTATAAGGAGGATAGGATTACGTTTTCTTCGCTAATGCCTCGCGCCGGGCAGTTGGTTTGCGCGGAAGGCACATATGTGGATGGCGAAGGGAAGGATCAACGCGCGGGGATTTTTATTGGCCCTGAGTTTGGCACGGTTTCTCGAAGGGATTTGACAGCTGCAGAGGGCGAAGCTGCGGATGCAGGCTATGATGTGTTGATCGCTTGCGCTTTTTCATTTGAAGCTTTGGTCGCCGGGTTGGAAGGGATTGGCCGTATCCCTATTCTTAAAGCGCATATGAATGCTGATTTGCATATGGCCAGGGATTTGAAAAATGCCGGCCAAGGGAATTTGTTTGTCGTTTTTGGCGAGCCGGACATTGCTGTGACGAGCGGCATTTGGCTGTCGACGATGACTGGAATGAAGGTGGCTAATTATGAGTCGGTTAAGAGTTCGTCTGGGCTAGGAAGTTTGGAGGAAATTAATCAAGAGCGACCGACAATTGATGGTTTGGCTGAAAAGGATTATCCTCTATCTCTTACGGATAATGCATGGACTCAGGTGACTCTAAATGGCGTGGATGTGTTCCAACCGAATAGTAGCTCTATCCGTAGCGACGGACCAGAAGGGATCGCTTGCTGGTTTATCGACACGAATTATAATGAAGATTGTTTCTTTATCCGCCACGCTTATTTTCTAGGCGCCAAGGACCCTTACAACGCTCTAAAACGAACGTTGAAGGCGGAGATTAATGAGGCGGTTTGGGAAAGTTTGCACAGTAATGTCTCCCGCCCTTTTGAATGCCCGTCTACAGGGAAGATCGCTGTGAAGGCGATTAATCACCTTGGCGACGAGGTGATGAAGGTGTTTGTCGTCAGTGAAAAGTAATAGTTGAAGTGTGAATGGTGGATAGGCATGGAGAAAGATTGGCGGGGACGCCTCACTGAGCACTAGTCAGTAGTCAGCAGTTGGGCATCCAGGCGGTCGAGTTTGCGTTGTGTGTCTTGGACGATTTGTTGGGAGCGGCGCCGCGGTTGGCCTCGCCGAAGTGGTTGGTAGCCTGCGCGGTCGCGTTCGGTGAGGTAGCTGCTGAGGGTTGTTTGGTAGGTTTGGATGAGGGGAGTGAGTTGGGGATGGGCGTAGATGCTGAGGAGGTGGAGGCGGTTGATGATGCGCTGGAGGGTGGTTTTTTGGTCGGGGTAATCCCATTGGGCGATGGCTTGCTGGAGGGTGAAGCCGGCGCGTTTGGCGATTTCGTTTCTTTTGCGGCCGACGAATGCGGGGAGGGGAGAGAGGATTTGCTGGAGGGCAGTTCGGCTTTCGTCGAGAGGGTGGGCGTTGATTTTCATTTTTTCGGGATTTATGGGGGCGGAGTAGGGGTTGGTGAGAAAATCGACGAGGGTTACCGCCCACCATTTTTCGAGGTCGAGCATGTTTTTGAAGTGGGGATGGAAACTGGGGAAGAAGGCTTGCTGCCAGTTGAGACGGCTGGAGAGGGAGCTGAGGAATTGGCGGAAGCTGGCTTTGCCGGCTCGGAGGGCGCGGAGCTGCCGGAAGAAGAGGTGGGCGGAGCGGGAGAAGGGGGGTTGTTTGTCGCCTTGCAGGTGTTCGGCGGCGGGAAAAAAGAGTTCGTCGACGCCGGCGGGGATGTTGTTGGCGAGCCATTGGCGCGTGGAGATGAGGGCGTCTTGGTAGAGTTGTTGGGGGGTCGTCATGCCTAAGCCCGGATTGGCGCCGCCGATGAGGAGCCGCTCTGTATGGCTGGGGCTGAGGTCGAGCAAGGCGGATTGGCGTAGTTCCATCGTGATGCCGTCAATCAACCAGAAAGGGACTTCGGCGGAGCGCTCGCCGGCCAGGCGGTTGGCCATTTCCAGCAGGAGGACGGCCACACAGTGCCGCAGCCACACCGAGCGGCGGATTTTGGGGCTGAGGGTCACTTGATAGTTCCAGCCGTTGGAAAAGCGGAAGGACTCGAGGAAGAAGTGGCCGGGGTCGGATTTGCCTTGTTTGAATTGAAAGCGGATTTTGCCGCGCCAGCGGTCCGAGGCGCCGAGCTGCCACAAGAGGCTTTCCTTGATGCGTTCGGCGGAAACGGCCAGCAACTCCGGGGTGAGGACGATGATGCCGGCGGCTTTCTCGTCTTCGAGGAGGAGAGGCGGCACGCGGAATTGCTCCCGCCAGCGGACAATGAATTGACCAGAGCGGCTTTCTACTGTCCGATAGTCCGCCGCCTGAAGGGAAGTCAGAGAGATTGCAATGAGAATGAGAAGGCGCATTGCGATTTGTTCGCCGCGGCTGGATCCGGGCTTTGGGAAGGCGGCAGTTTGGCTAGGCGGGGTTGGATATGTTGGGGGTTTTTGCTGACGGTTTGGATTTTTTGGCAGGTTTGGCAGCGTCGGTCTCTTTTTTTGCGGCTTTTTTGTAACCTTCGCTTCGGTAATCGGTGATGTAAAATCCGCTGCCTTTGAAGATTAATCCGGCGCCGGCGCTGATGGCGCGTTTTACTCGGCCTTTGCCCCATGGTTTTCGGGGGCAGGTTTCTTTTGGGCAAATCGCGAGCGCCTTCTCTTTCATCGACTGGTAGATTTCGAACTCGCAGTCGCATTTGCTGCAGATGTATTGATATGTCGGCATGATTCTTGTCGAGGGTTATAATTCCTGGAATTGGCGGTTTCAAATCAAGCATTTTTATTGGGGAGCGTCGGCGGCCAGGTTGACGGCGTTTGCGCTTTGCCTTCCTGTCAGTTGTCTTTTAGGTTTCGGGGAGATGGCGTGGGAGTCCGGCAAAACGATTTTTTACAAGCGCTCGCATTTTGCGACGCATTTGCCGGCGGATGCGGTGTTCAGTCCATCCCACAGTTGGGCGCGGCGTGTCAGTGGGAACGTTTGGCGAATTGGGCTAACGAAGTTCGCCACGCGGATGTTGGGCGAGATGGTGGATCACAAGTTCGAGGCAGCGGCGGGCGCGGTGGTGGAGGCGGGGCAGATTATCGGCTGGGTGGAAGGGTTTAAGGCGATTTCGGATGTTTATGCGATTGCCGCTGGCGCGTTTGTTCGGAGCAATCCGCGCTTGGGGGAGGAGATTGCGCTGGTGTCGAGCCAACCTTACGGCGCAGGCTGGCTTTATGAGATATGCGGGGAACCGGACGGGCGGTGTTTGGATGTCGCCGCTTACTCGGGGGTGTTGGATGCGACTATCGACAAGATGCTTGAAAAACAAAAGGCGGAGGGAAATCTATGAGGGCGGATTCTCGGCCGCCAGCGCGGTATATTATGATTGGCGGCTTTCTGGGCGCTGGCAAGACGACTGCGGTGTCTCAATTGGCTACATATGTATCCGCTCGCGGGCGCCGGGTGGGGTTGATCACCAACGATCAGGGCAGCGGCCTAGTGGACACAACCGCTCTGCGAGCCGAGGGGTATGCCACTGAGGAGATTTCGGGAGGGTGCTTCTGCTGCCGGTTCAATTCGCTGATGGACGCAGCCAGACGATTGACTGCAGCGTCCCGGCCGGAAGTGTTTGTGGCAGAGCCGGTGGGCAGTTGTACGGACTTGGCCGCTACGGTGACGTATCCGCTTCGACGCATCTATGGGAAGGATTTTCAGATTGCACCGCTTTCGACGCTGGTGGACTCCGTCCGGGCGCAGCGGGTTTTGGGTTTGGCGGCGGGCGGGCGTTTTTCCGAGAAAGTCCTCTACATCTATCGGAAGCAGTTGGAGGAAGCCAATCTGATCGTGGTGAACAAGACTGACTTGTTGGACGCCGAGGCGCTGCGGCAATTAAAGGAACATTTGCAGACGCAATTCCCGCGGGCACGTATGCTGGAGGTTGCTGCCCGTTACGGAAAAGGCTTGGCGGAATGGTTCGAGATTCTCACTGGCGAAGTCCAGCCGGGTGGCTCGGCAATGGAGGTGGATTACGATATTTACGCGGACGGGGAGGCGTTGCTGGGCTGGCTCAACGCAACAATTGAAGTCCGCGCCGGGCAAGATTTTGACGGCAACGCTTTGGTGCAGAAAATTGCCACCGCCCTGCAAGGCCGTTTGCGGAATGTCCCGACTGAAATTGCCCATCTTAAGATGACGCTCGCTCCGGCTGTCGGCTTGGGCGATCTGGCTGTTATCAACGTGGTGCGGAACGATCTCGTGCCCGAACTCGGCCAACAACTGGACGGCGCAATGCAGGCGGGGCAGTTGATTTTGAATCTGCGGGCGGAAGCGGCGCCGGAAACGCTCGAAACCATCGTGCGCTCCGTTTTGAAAACGACAGCGGCGCAAAGCGGGATTTCGTTGGAGATTGACGACTTGGAACGCTTTCGCCCAGGGCGCCCGGAGCCGACGCATCGCGACCGCCTCGCCGCCGGGAATTGATACGGAACCTTCAGCAAAAGATTGGCAAGCGCTCATTTTTCCGCCACACTCCCTCTCCACAGAAATGGCCGAAGGCACGAGAGTTTTGTATTGCAACTGCGTATATGCCCAAGTGGTTCCCAAAACCACTAAAGAAGGTGTGCTGCAGAAGCTGTGCGCCTCGAACATTTCGTTCGACGCTGTGGCGGACCTTTGCGAGATGTCCGCCCGGAAAGACCCGATGCTGCAAAGTCTGGCCGGCGGCGGCGCGGTAAAGATTGCCGCCTGTTACCCGCGAGCGGTGAAATGGCTGTTTGCCGCGGGAAACGCGCCACTGGATCGGGAGCGGACAGAAGTGATCAACATGCGGACGGCATCGGCGGAAGAGGCCACAGCCGCTTTGCTGGATGAAGCGCTGCGCCCGAATCTGCCGGAAGACAATTCCGCTCCGGAAGCTCCTGTGAACTCTCAAGGAAAGGCAGCCAATGAGCCTCGTTGAAAGCCGGTCATTGCGGGTCGTGCTTTACGAAGGCGAAGGCAGCGAGCCGTTGAGCGCCGAATCCCGTTACCAAACGGTCTCGGCCTTGCTGGCGGAGGGATTCGCCGTCACACGAACCAACGGGCAAGGGGCAGTGTCGCCGGCCGGCCGCACGGCGTTCTTCGTGCTCGGCCAATTCAACGGCCACCCGGCGCCAGCCTTTGAATCGGAAGACCCGGATGCGGCAGTGAAGGCAGCGGACATCAGCGGCCAAGCCCCCGACTCCATTGCGGCAACCGTCCGCTCCCAACAAGAAGCCCTGGGCGCTTTCGCTCACGGCGCCTGGAAACCCTGGTTTCCGGTGATTGATTACGACCGCTGCACCAACTGTATGCAGTGCCTGAGCTTTTGCTTATTCGGCGTTTATGGCGTGGACGGCGAAAACCGCTTGCAAGTGCAGAACAACGACAGTTGCAAAACCAACTGCCCGGCCTGTTCGCGCGTCTGCCCGGAAGCAGCCATCATGTTCCCCAAATACCGCAGCGGGCCGATCAACGGCGACCGCGTCAATCCCGCCGATCTCAACCGCGAAAAGATGAAAATAGACATATCCTCCCTCCTGGGCGGCGATGTCTATCAGATGCTGCGCGACCGGAGCGAGAAGGCGAAATCACGATTTTCCAAAGAACGCAATCCCGACAAAGCCTTGAACGAACGGAAGAAATGCCTCACCAAGCTGGCGCAATCGGGCGATGTGCCGGAAGAAGTGTTGATGTCGCTCCCGGCGCCGGAAGAAATTCAACGCCGCGTCGAAGCCGCCGCCGCCAAAGCTGCCGACGCCCGCGCGGCCAATCAACCCCAAGGAACCGCGGAGAACATTTGACAAGCATGGAGCAACAGCGTTTAGCCAAAGTCATCGAGGAAGTCCGTCAGCAATGCCGGTTCGGTAAAATCGCCTGGCAAGGCTTGCGGGCTAATTTGAACGGCATGGACTCGGAAAAAACCTTTTTCTACATCCACGCCTTGCTCGACCGCGCTCGCCAAACCAGCCGGCTCCTGTGGCCGGCAGACGCCGCTGAACACGGGGCCGATTTGCGGCAAGCGCTGAAAATCAACGACGACTCGGCCTTGAAAGCTCCCGAACTGGCCGCCTTTGCCGAGGCCGACGCCGCGCAATTCCACCACTGGCTCGACGGCTTGGACCATTTCCATTTTATCGGAATGAACATCATGCCCCGAGGCGCCACCGCCGACTTTCGGCAAGACCTCTTCCTGCGAAGCCTGGAGCCGGAAGTCCTGCAGTTCTCCTGGTATGACCGAACCATCGACTTGAGAAAAATCGCCGGCGCCTTGCGGGCAGTGGAATCAGCAGCCGACCTTTGGCTGAAACGGCAATGAACGCGCCCCCGCGAAAACAGAAACTGTGAGATAAAATTGCCCATGCTGCCTCGACTCGCTTTTCGCATTTTGCGCACCACAGACCCAAAAGCCCTGTGGAAATTTGCGTGGCACTTTGGCGTCCGAGGGATGCTGTCCGTCGAGCGTTTCAAATGGCGCCTCAAAAAAGGCGAGTATTTCCCGCCGTTCCTCTACCTTTCAATCATCAACAGTTGCAACCTCCGCTGCCAAGGCTGCTGGGTGGATGTGGCGGCGCCACGCAACCGCATCGATATCAACACGATGAACCGAACCATCGGCGACGCGAAAAAACACGGCAATGTGTTCTTCGGAATTCTCGGCGGTGAACCCTTCCTGCACCCGGAACTACTCGACATCCTGGCGGCACACCCGGACTGCTACTTTCAACTCTTCACCAACGGCCAATTCATCACCGACAAAGTGGCCGCGCGACTGCGGCAATTAGGGAACGCCACACCGCTCGTCAGCATCGAAGGGCGCGAGGCCATCAGCGACAAACGCCGTGGCAAAAAGAATGTCCTGAACAAAACCCTGCGCGGACTGGACAACGCCCTGCAGCACAAACTACTCACCGGTGTAGCCACCAGCATTTGCCAATCGAACATCGACGACCTACTCTCGGCATCCTGGCTGGAAGAACTCATCCGCCGCGGCGTGCATTATGTCTGGTTCCACAGCTACCGCCCAGTCGGCCCTGACAGCAACGCGCAGCTCGGCTTGACTCGGCAGCAACTCATTGATGTCCGGCGTTTCATCGTGGAGATGCGGGCGAAAATGCCCATCGGAATCATCGACGCCTATTACGACGACAAGGGGCAAGCCCTGTGTCCCATGGCCAACGGCGTCAGCCATCACGTCAGCCCGCGCGGCGACATCGAACCATGCCCGATCATTCAATTCTCAGCAGACTCAATACACGACCACCGAGGCGTTTATGAAACCATCCGCCGCTCGGCCTTCCTGGCAGACTTCCGCAAACTCGCCGCCGAAGCCACCCGAGGATGCGTCGTATTGGAGCGGCCGGATTTGGTGAAATTGCTGATCGAAAAACATAGCGCAAAAGACACCACCATCCGGGGAACCGCGATGCAGGAACTGGCGGCAATGCAACCGCGCTTCAGTCAATGGCTGCCCGGCGAAGAAATCCCCGAAAAACACTGGATGTATCGCTGGGCCAAACGCTTTTGGTTCAACGACTTTCAAGCCTATCAGAACCTCTCAGCGGCGGCACCACGTCATCAATCCGCCCCGGCACCTGCCGCTGCCGCCGCAGATTTGCGCCATGTCGCGCCCAAGCAAGTTGTAACAAAACCGTAAAACCACACGTCAAAAACTCAAATGTCTTCCACGGAATTGGTCCTGCCGCGTCCGGCGCCTCGGCAAAAATTCAGGCCGCCCAAAAAAAACCTGCCCCAAACGCCGGAAGAACGGAACGAGGTGTTGCAGACCGTCCGGCGCTACGTGGCCGAGCACAACCCCATCCCGCCCTTGCCGGCGGCAGACTTAAAAACGCACGCCGAACGCATCATCCGGGAAAACCGCTACAACCCCCTTTACCGCGACTACCTCGGCGTGCTGATCAACAACGAAATGTGGCGCGAACCCCTCGCCGCCGTCCCCTACGACCGCCGTTTGCTCCTCCTGCCCAAATGCCTACGCGTTGAAAGCCGCTGTCCCGCGCCCTTCGACGAATTCGGCTTACTCTGCAAATCCTGCGGTCTATGCTCCATCCAAGACTTGCAAACAGAAGCAGAACGACTGGGCTATGCCGTTCTCGTCGCCGAAGGCTCAGCCATTGTGATGTCCCTCATTCAAACCGGCAAAATCGAAGCCATCATCGGCGTCAGCTGCATCAGCGTGCTCGAACGCGCTTTCCCCTACATGGAAGCAGCCGCCATTCCCGGAGTCGCCATCCCCCTACTCCAAGACGATTGCATCGACACCACCGTCGACTTGGACTGGATTTGGGACTACATCCACCTGTCCGGCAACGACCACACGCGCCGAATGAATCTGGGCGCCCTGCGCGAAGACGTCGACTTCTCGTTCAGCCCCGCCACCCTCGACCTCGCCCTCGGCCCCGCCGACGGCCAGACAGAAACCATCGCCCGCAACTGGCTGATGCGAGGCGGCAAACGCTGGCGCCCCTTCCTGACCACCGCCGCATTCCAAGCCCTGCAAGAAAACCCCGGCGCCGACCTGCCACCAAACATCCGCAAAATCGGCATCGCCGTCGAATGCTTCCACAAAGCCTCCCTCATCCACGACGACATCGAAGACAACGACACCCAACGCTACGGAGAAAAAACCCTCCACGAAGAACACGGCATCCCCGTCGCCATCAATACCGGAGACCTGCTCATCGGCGAAGGCTACCGCCTCCTAGCCTCCAGCAACACCACCGCCGAACAACAAACCCTAATGCTCAAAACCGCCGCCGAAGGACAACGCCGCCTCTGCCAAGGACAAGGCGCCGAACTCTGCTGGGCACAAAACCCCCAACCACTCCCCATCAAAACCGTCCTCGACATCTTCCGCCGCAAAACCGCCCCCGCCTTCGAAGTCGCCTTACAACTGGGAACCATCTGCGCCGGCATCCAAGAATACCAAGCCGTGCAAAAAATCCTGTCGCGCTACAGCGAAGCTCTAGGCATCGCCTACCAAATCCGGGACGACCTGAACGACCTAGGAACCACCGGCGACACAGACGACATCGCCGGACTGCGCCCCAGCCTGCTGCTCGCCATCGCCTACGAAAAAGCGCAAGGCAGCGAAAAAGCATTACTCGAAAAACTCTGGCAGCGTGAAATCAAAACCCCGCCCTCTGCCGAAATCGAAGCCCTTTATCGAAAACTCGGCGCCGTCCAACGCGCCGAAGAATGGCTGCAATCCTATAAAGAAGAAGCCATTCGCTCCCTGCGCCAACTCGAAAACACTAGCCTCAAAGGTCTCCTCCGACGCGTCATCGGCAAAATCTTCAACGACGCAGAAATCAAAGGCTGGTGCGGCGAATTCGAAGAACAAAACCGACAACAAGCCGCCCCTCCCCTTCCCATCGCCGCCTCGACATAAACTACATCCCGGCAACAATGAACCGTGTTGAGACAAAAGTGCGCCATATAAAGAAGCGATATTATTATGGCCGCTCAGTCTTCCCAACCCAGCGAACAATCCCTAAAACACAAGCTAATCGAAAAAGCAGAAAAACGCTATTGTAACCTTATAGAATCGTCGGAATTGAACTTGGAAGAACATCGAACATCCCACAAGTCCTTGGACCAAGCAATTGCAGATAGTTTCTAATATGCAATTCGTCTTGTCTCCTTGGGTAAAAACTTTTGAAAGTTTTGCGCAGTCAATTCGCAAACGCGCCATTGTCGTTGCTCCGTTCATTGCCGATCAGCCGCTTCGCCGTTTTGCTTCGTTGCTTGACACCAAAAGACTGCCTCGAATTAGTTTGCTCACCAATTTGTCTGCAGACAGTCTGCTTCAAGGTTCTGTTGACAGTAAAGCGATTGCCGATTTCTGTAAAAAGTTCCCAACAACTGTGGTCCGCCATTTGCCCAGATGGCACGCAAAAGCATATGTGGCTGACCAACACACAGCGATAGTAACTTCGGGCAATCTCACTCACGGCTCTCTTTGCCGTAACTATGAGTACGGAATCTATATAAACGATTCGGCAATAGTTCTCAAAATTGCCAATGGTTTGTGCGATTATGGCAACTTGGAAACAGCAGTCTCTCTTGAAGATTTGAATCACTTGGCCGAGCTTTTCGAAGCATTTAGAAACAAAAATGCTGAGGTGCTTAATCCCACTCACGCAGGCATCAAGCAGGAATTTGAAAACCAACTGGAGATTGTTCATGCATCTTTGATACAATTGCGCGCCAGATCGGGAGAAAACGCAAATTCGACATTGGGTAGAACGATTCTCTATGTTCTGAGAAAAGGGCCGCTCACAACCCAAGAAATACATCCGCTTGTACAGAACATCCATCCCGATTTGTGCGACGACAGCGTAGACAGGATTATTGATGGTGTACACTTTGGCAAGAGATGAAAGCATCTGGTGAGAAAAGCGCAGCAATACTTGAGGAACAACCGTCGGATAGCCCGTGTCGATGGAAAATGGGTATTGAAGCAGTCGAATGATTAAATCCAGACACGACAACTCAAATGATACTCTGCGCAGATGCATCAATCTGTCTATATCTGAAATTGTCGACAGAGTGAGCCGGCATTGTAGCGCTCTATTGAAAGGAACGGCACGGCTGCCGGTGTTGGCAATGCAGGCTATCTTGAGCGTATTGGTTCGAGAAGCAGAGCGATATAAAGGTTGCGCCGTTTTGCCGCTTGAACACTATATCGCCGCTGGCCAGCGGACGGATTTGATTGGAGACGCGCACATTGTCGATTCCAATAACACTTTGTTTGAAGGCTACGAAATCAAACATAACATTCCTATCACTTCAGAATGGATTCGGAGTTCCTTCGAGAAATTGCAAAAGACGCCGGTTAAAAGGTTTTATATTTTGACAACATATCCCCACAACGATTATTCGGAGTTCAAGTTGAATATTCAACAAATTGCTCGAGCGCACGGCTGCCAATTGACAGTGAACGGCGTTGACCACACATTGGGGTATTACCTCCGCTTCATTCGAGACCCGAGCGCGTTTATGCATGAGTACGTGTCCGGTTTGGAGAGGGATCCAACGGTAAGTTTCCAGTTGAAAGAAACCTGGAATGAGATTGTGCAGGCATAAATTTGCCGCCAGCATTCTCATTCGCAGAAAGCCGTCAGTCAGCTTCTATGAGTCTTCGTCTTCAGATGTTGCAGGTGGCCCGACTGGCGCCGCGAATGTTGGGCGAGGCGGCGGTGTTGACGAGTGATTTTTTGCGCGGGCAGCAGAATGCCGACGGCGGTTTCCGCGATCGAGCGGGCCATAGCGATCTTTATTATACGGTTTTCGGGATTGATGCTTCGCTTGCTTTGCAAATCGAGTTGGACAGAGTGGGGCTTTGCTCTTGGCTCGCTGGGTTCGGCGCGGGGGAAGAGCTGGATTTTGTGCATTTGTGCAGTTTGATTCGATGCTGCTCTTTTGCGGGTTTTGAGGGCGGGCAAGCGGAGATTTTCCGCTCTCGATTGGATGGGTTTCGAGCCGGGGACGGCGGGTTTCATCCCCGCGCTGGTTCTCCTCAAAGCACGGCTTACGGCAATTTTCTCGCTTACGGCGCCTATCAAGATTTGCAGACGCCTGTTCCGGAGGCGTTGCGTTTGGCGCAATCTTTCAAACATTTGGAGACTGGCAGCAATAGTTGGGCTAACGAGCGTCAGATTCGGACGGGATCGACAGCGGCTACGGCGGCGGCAGTGGCGGTCTTGCGGGATCAGCGGATGCCAGTGAATGCCGCTGTGGGCGATTGGCTTTTGGCGCGGCTTCATGCTCAGGGCGGTTTTTTGGCGGCGCCTCGGGCGCCGATGCCCGATTTGCTTTCCACGGCTACTGCGCTTCATGCCTTGGCCGGGTTGGAAGTTCCTTTCCGGGCGTTCAGGGAGTTGTGTTTGGACTATCTTGACACGCTCTGGACGAATGAGGGTTCTTTCTACGGTCATTGGCAAGAGGAAACTTTGGATTGCGAATACACTTACTATGCGCTTTTAGCGTTGGGGCATTTGAGCGTCGGATGACAAGAATTTTGCTTTTTTCGCGCGGTTTCTCCGATTACTTTCGGGGTTTAGCCTGCGGACTTTGTGGGGTTTGCGGCGGCGAGTAGTCTCAAGCAATGTCAGGGCATAGCAAATGGTCTAAAGTCAAGCACTTCAAGGGAGCATTGGACGCCAAACGCGGCCGGATTTTTTCAAAATTGTCCCGCGAAATCACCATTGCCGCCAAAGCGGGAGGGGGTGATCCCAATTTGAACGCGCGGCTTCGGATGGTTCTTTTGAAAGCCAAGCAGGCCAATATGCCGGCTGACACTATTGATCGCGCCGTGAAGAAGGGTGTCGGAGGTGGGCAGGGAATCGAGTTTGAAGACCTCATCTATGAGATTTACGGACCTGGGGGTGTCGCCTTGCTCGTCGAGATTAGCACTGA
Source organism: uncultured Pedosphaera sp. (assembly GCA_965214825.1). Taxonomy (GTDB): domain Bacteria; phylum Verrucomicrobiota; class Verrucomicrobiia; order Limisphaerales; family AAA164-E04; genus UBA2970. Next base: position 1,928,564 of record OZ243981.1, on the reverse strand, counting down.
CAACAAAAACCGGACAGCTGCGGAAATTCGGCACATCCTGAGCAAGAACGGCGGCTCGATCGCCACCTCCGGCTCCGTTACTCGGCTCTTCCGCCGCAAGGGGCAGATAATCGTTTCCCGGGAAAATGCCGATGAAGACCAAACTATGGAGATTGCCCTCGAAGCGGGCGCCGAAGATTTCAAAGCCGAACCCGAAGGCTACGAAATTATCACCGAACCTTCTGTCTTCGAGGCTGTGCACCGGGCGGTAGAAGCGGCCGGGATTTTGTGCGCCTCGGCGGGCGTTACTTGCCTGCCGGATTTGCTTGTTCCTGTGGCGCCGAACGCCGCCGCTAGTGTGGCCAGGCTCCTGGAACGGCTCGACGACCATGACGACGTGAAAGAAATTTATTCCAATGCCGACTTTCCCGCAGAGGCCAAGTAAGCTGCCCAGCCGAATCCTCCCCCTGTCGTTTTGATTCCTTCGGAAGAATCCTCGCCGCCTGCGGAAAAAGCCATGCCACCGCCGTTCGCGGCCCGGATGCTGGGACATCTTGCCGCCGGCATCTGCAAACATCCGAAGGTGTTTCTCTTTTCCCAGCTCATTCTCTTCGTCGCCTGCGTTTTTTACACCGCCGGCAAACTTGAATTTCACACCGATCGCAATGTGCTGGTGGACGCCGATAAACCTTATCACCGAAACTTTCTCAACTATCAGGAAAACTTCGACAGCGAAGACGACCTCATCGCTGTCATCGAGAGCGATGACCAGGAAAAGAACCGGCAGTTTGTCGAACGCTTGGGCGCGCGGCTCAACGCCGAGCCGGAGATCTTCTCAGGCGTTTTCTACAAGGGCGACCTCAAAACGCTGGGGAGTAAAGCCCTGCTCCTCCTCGAAGACACCGCCATTGAAGCGATGAGCGAACGCATCCGCCAAGCCCGCCCGATGCTCAAAGCCTTTCAGCATGTCGACAGCCTGGAATCTCTCTTCAACGAATTGAACCGGCAGTTTCGAACCGCCCCAGAAAAATCGGATGCGGAAAACGCCGTGCTGCTGGACGCCCTGCCCATCTTGCAACGCGTCCTCGAACAAGCAGACGCGAGCCTCTCCCGACGCGGCATCCCGCCCTCCCCCGGCCTGGAAACGCTTCTCGCCGCCGGCCCCGCAGCCGAACGGCAGCGATACCTTACCTTCGCTGCCGGCAAAATCTACCTGGCCACTGCCCGCCCTGCCCATCCTGCCCAGAAGAAGGAAGCCGTCGGCCGGCTGCGCGAACTAATCACCGACGTCCAAGCTGAAGTCCCCGGCGTCAACATCGGCATCACGGGAGAAACCGTCTTGGAGCTGGACGAAATGCGGCAATCCCAAGCAGACACCTTCAAGGCTTCCTGCGTCTCTCTGGCGCTGGTGATATTGATTTTTTCGTTTTGCTACCGGGAAACCGGGCGCCCGCTCAAAGCCACCGCTTGCCTCCTCATCGGGCTGGGCTACACGATGGGGTACACCACACTCCTAATCGGCCACCTCAACATTCTGACCATCGCCTTCCTGCCCATGCTCATCGGGTTGGCCATTGATTTCGGCATTCACCTCATCACGCGCTACGAAGAGGAACTCCGCTGCGGTGCAGGCAAAGAAACCGCCATCAAAAAATCTCTAATCCGCACCGGGCAAGGGATTTTCACCGGATGCCTGACCACCGCCGGCGCGTTCTGCGCCATGGCCTTCACCGACTTCAAAGGCGTCCAGGAAATGGGATGGATCACCGGCGGCGGCATGATTCTCGCCTTGATTCCAATGATGACCGTGCTGCCCGCCCTCCTCATCCGCGGCCAGCAAAACACGCTGGACCAACAAATCCCATCCCCGAAAAACCCCCGCGCCGCCGTCGAACAAACCTGGCTCCGGCGCCCCAAACAAACCCTCCTGGCCGGGTTGATCCTCAGCGGCATCGCCCTCGCCCAACTTCCCAAAATCCGCTTCGATTACAACCTGCTCAACATGCAGACCGACAACCTCCCGGCAGTTCAATACGAAAAAAAACTGATCCAGGAAGCCGAAAAATCCGTCCTCTTCGCACTCGTCATCACCGGCTCCCTTGAAGAAGCCAAAACCTTGGAGTCTGCCATCCGCCAACTCCCCTCCGTCGCCGGCGTCGATTCCATGGCCCGCTTCCTCCACACCGATCCGTCACACAAACTGGAAAAAATCCGGGAACTGAAACAGGAAGCCGAAACCATTTCATTCGCCGCGCCCAGCCAAAAACCCGTCAACCTCAGCGAACTCTCGCAAACCTTGACCTTCTTCCAAAGTTACCTCTCCCTGGCAGCCAAAGAAGCGGAAAAACCAAACCCCGCCAACCCTCCGGGGCAACTCTCCAAACAAGTCACTCTATATCGCACACTCGAAACCGCCGCCAACCAACTGCAACAAAACATCCGGCAGCGCCCGCCCGAACGCGCCGTTGCACAACTCACCGCCTTCCAAAACGCCCTCTTCAACGACCTCCGGCAAACCTTCCGCGCCCTTGCTAGCCAAGATGCCCGCGCGCCCTTGACCGCTGACGATTTGCCGGCAGACCTCCGCAAACGTTTCATCGGAAAATCCGGCCAACACCTCCTGCAAGTCTATCCCAAAGAAAACGCCTGGGAACGCGCCCACCAGAAAACCTTTATTCAGGAACTCAGAACCCTCGCCGCCCGATTTCCAAATCCGCCCGTCATCACCGGCACCCCCGTGCAGCTTTTCGAATACACCAGCCTGCTCAAACGCAGCTACGAAGAAGCCGCCCTCTACGCCCTGGGAGCCATTGTCCTCCTGACGCTCCTCCACTTCCGATCCCCAGCCGCCGTCCTCCTCGCCCTCCTGCCAGTAGGCATTGGCTCGCTCTGGCTCCTGGGCGCGATGGGCTTCATGGGCATCCCCTTCAACCCGGCCAACATTATGACCTTGCCGCTCGTCATCGGCATCGGTGTCACCAACGGAATCCACATCCTCAACCGCTACCGGGAAGAACAACACCCCGGCCTCCTCTCCAAAAGCACCGGCAAAGCCGTCCTTGTCTCCGGCCTCACTACCATGGCCGGCTTCGGCAGCCTCGCCCTCGCTCAACATCGCGGCATCGAAAGCCTCGGCTACATCATGGCCATCGGCGTCTTCGCCTGCATGGCCGCCGGACTCACCCTCCTCCCCTGCCTCCTCCAACTCCGCCCCGGCAAACAAAACACCGCCCGTCAGACGCCGCTTAAACGCTCCGTGGCTAACCGCCCCATCCATCATTCATAATCCACCAGCATCCGCTTTTCATCTCCACGAGAAATCAGGTAAGCCACTGCGCCATAAATCTCTGAAGCCCCCAACTCAAACCATTTGCCACGAACCCGATAGGCAGAAAAACGTTCGTGCAACATCGCTTCGTTTTTTTGCGCTGCTGAAATGGCAAAACGAAGAATCGTCTCTGGTTGCTCAGACTACAACGTGCGCTCTCGTTTCTTCGGGGTTTTGGCTATAAGCCAAGCTGTCTTCGTCGCTCTGCTCTCCGCAACCGCTCTTGCTCCTGCTGTCTTCGTCCTTTCTCAACCGTCTCTCGCCTTTGACGAAAGAAAGTCGTGCGTTTGAAGACGTATCTATCACTGGAGTAACTCTTAAGAATAATGTGATTCGGGCTGTCACGGTAGCTGTCGATAAGATCTTTGGAATTAGCACTCGGTACCCATGACGCCCAGAACTCGTCCAAACAGAGTGTTTTAAGCTGCAGATACGAGACGAAGGAGGCGTGAGCTTCCGAAGGAAACGGGTTTTTGGTATACGCTTCAAAGTATTCCACCACAATCCTGATCTGTTCATCAAACGATTTTCCTTGTAGGAAAGATTCGATGTGAGTTTCATGACTACCAACAAAATTCAGAGTCAGTGTGAACCATGGCGATTTCGACAATGAGTGAATCTCTTCAAGAATTATGTCCATCATTTGTCGGTTCAACAAATGGTGTAACTCAATGTAACGAATCTCACCGGGACCAAGCGTAATTGTGATATAGTTTTTGATGACTTTGTCTTTTTGCCATATCCATTTTGGTAGTTCCCGGCTTCTCTCAATTGCCTCATCGATTAACAATATCTTGTCCTGAATCACCTCTCCGATTGACAATCTCTTGATTCGCTGCAATTCTTTTTCTTGTAATTCTTGAATGGTGGGAATGTTGATGCGCACCCAGCAATGAGGACAGTCCACGGCGAGTCCTGCTCCCTCCACGCTGACAATCAGACTTCCTTCGCATTGCATGCACTCGAATTGAATGTCATCAATGCCGCTGCGAATCTTGGCGCAATGGCAACAAACAGTTACTGCTTGCCAATTTTTCCACTTGCACTTATCGCATATCCAAGACATGACTGGATACCATATTGAATCTGGTAGAATTCAGGGGCAGATCATGTCGGCGACGGTGTGGTTAGCGGGGATGAAGGGGAGGACGTGTTCGGTATAGGGAACGATAATATCCAAAACATATGGTTGATCTGAGTCTAACATACGTTCTAACGCCGGCTTCAAATCGCGCCGAAACATGACCCGCTCGCAAGGCACATTAAACCCCCGTGCCATAGCCACGTAGTCAGGATAGATGGTTTTCATGTTTTCGGGATCGCCCAGGTAAGTATGGCCTCGATTGCCTTGGTAAAAGCGGTCTTCCCATTGCACGACCATGCCCAAGTGTTGATTGTTTAGCACCAGGGCTTTGGCGGCGATTTTTTCGATGTGGGCGGTGGCCAGTTCTTGAATGTTCATCAGGAAGGAGCCGTCGCCGTCGATGTCGATCACTTGTCGGTCGGGGCAAGCGACTTTGGCGCCGAGCGCGGCGGGATAGCCGTAGCCCATAGCGCCCAAGCCGGCGCTGGTTAATAGTTGGCGCGGGTATTTATATTTATAGTATTGCCCTGCCCACATTTGGTGCTGCCCCACGCCGGTGGTGATAATGGCTTCGCCTCCAGTGAGTTTATAGAGCAGTTCAATGGCCATTTGGGGCAAAACAACTTCTTCTTCCAATCCGTCCAAGTGGTCGCGCATATGTTGTGAGTGCATGACTTCTTCTGTGATGCTGTAACGGAAGGGGGCTTTCTTTTTCCAGGTTTTGATCTGGCGGTGCCAAGGGTCAAACTGTTTTTGGATGGGGCGCTGCCGAACCATTTCCAGCAGGCGTTCGAGGGCGTATTTGACGTCGCTTTCGATCGGCAGATGGGCTTTTTTGTTTTTGTTGTGTTCGGAGGGATCGATGTCGAGGTGAACGATGGTGCCGTGTTCGCAGAATTTGGCCACTTTCCCGGTAACGCGATCGTCGAACCGCACGCCGAAGGCCAGTAGCAAGTCCGCGCCTTCCGCAATTTTTTCGATCTTTATTTCGCCGTCGGCTTGAGGAGTTTTTTTGAATTCGCCGCTTACCGCCCAGTTGGCATAAGCGGCGCCGTGCATGCCCAGCCATCGAAGGGACAGGGGGTCTGTTTCGGGAAAAGCACCGCAACCCATGATGGTGGTGGCCACAGGAATCTGCGTCGCTTGGGCAAACTTGCGCAAAACGCCGCTTGCCTCGCTGGAAATTACGCCGCCGCCTATGTAGAACACCGGCCGTTCGGACTTTTCAATAAGGCCGATGATTTCATTCAACGCGAGGTCGCTTGCACGAGGCTGACAGCGGTAACCGCGCATTTTCAGCTCGGCAGGAAAAACGGGTTGGCAGCGAGATTGTTGGATGTTTTTCGGAATGTCTACGACAACCGGCCCCGGCCGACCGGTCGCCGCAATATAAAAGGCTTCCTTGATGATTTTGGGAATCTCGTTGATGTCTGTAACTAGGTAGCTATGCTTGACGACTGACAAGGTCATCCCGAAAAAGTCGGTTTCCTGAAAGGCGCCTTTGCCAATCATTGCTTGAGGCACTTGGCCGGTAATAGCCACAAGCGGCACCGAATCCATATAAGCATCCGCAATGCCCGTAACCAGATTGGTTGCCCCGGGGCCGCTCGTGGCCATGCACACGCCCGGTTTCCCACAGGCTCGGGCATAACCTTCCGCAGCAAAAGCGCCGCCCTGTTCATGCCGGGGCAGCACTACCCGAATCTTGTCAGACCGCGTCAACGCCTGATGTAACTCCATGCTGGCGCCGCCCGGATAGGCAAAAATGGTGTCCACACCCTCACGCTCCAAAGCGGCAACAAGAATCTCGCTCCCGGACATAGACGGTCCCAACTCTCCCCGCCCGGCGCTCTTAGCCGCCGGCTTCACTGATTCAGCAACTTTGCTCATCTTTCAAATTTACAGAACGCGAAACTACGCCCAAACATCCCGCCGGTCAAGCAAGGGAGCCGCCGCCTCTATCCCGGAGAAACGTCCACGCCTACCCCCGACTCCACGACAAATTATGAAACCGGCCGCTCATCCTCTTCCGGCGAACCCTTCACCTCACTGAGCACCTCTCCATCCCGAAGCATCGTCGCCATGCGGTCGCCCGCCTTCACATCCTTGGCGGAGACCACAAGCCGGCCCGAATCCGCATTTCGCGTAATCGAATAACCGCGCTCCAAAACATTCGATGGCGACAACAGCCGCAACGCCTCGCCCACACGATCAAGAGCATTTCGCATTCGCCCCTGGCCTCGGCGCACGCGCTCCGCAGCCAACTCTCCCAACCTGTGAAGCCGTTCCCGCTCCCGCTTCAACACTGCCGCCGGACGATAAACCGACAACCGCCGGGACAATTGGTTCACTACCCAAAAGCCCCGCGCCGGCCGCGCCCGCGCCAACCGATCCATAGCCGCCTCAAAATCATCCAGCCGCTGCCGATACAAATCCAGCGAACGCCGGGGATGAAACGCCGCCAGCCGCCGAACTACATGGTTGGCAATCTCGCCTCGGCGGTTCAACTGGCGCCAAACCAACCGGCGAAGCTCCCCACCGGAAACCAACACAAATTCCCGACTCGAAAAAACTCCCTCAGTAATCAACTCCGCCGCCGCACTGGGCGTCGGCGCCCGCAAATCCGCCACAAAATCGCTAATCGTAAAATCCACCTCATGCCCCACCGCAGAAATCACCGGCAAACGCGACGCCGCAATCGCCCGCGCCACAACCTCCTCATTAAACGCCCACAAATCCTCCAAACTCCCCCCCCCGCGAGTCAGCAAAACCGCCTCCAACCGCTCCCCGGCCCGCTGCGCCCCGGCATAACGGTTCAGCTGGCCAATCCCAGCCGCAATCGCCGCCGCCGCCCCCTCCCCCTGCACCCGGCAAGGACAAAGCACCATCTCAATCGCCGGATGCCGCCGCCGAACCACTTGAAGAACATCCCGCAAAGCCGCCGCATCTGCCGACGTCACCACACCCAAACGAAACAAACACCGGGGAACAGGCCGCTTCCGCTCCGCCTCAAAAAGCCCCTCCCCCGCCAACCGCTTCTTCAACCGCTCAAAAGCCAGATGCAAAGCGCCAACCCCGTGAGGCATCGCCGACCGAACCACCAACTGATACTGCCCCCGCGGCTCATAAACCGTCAGCTCTCCCTCCAAAACCAACTCCACACCATTTTCAATAACCGCCCGATGGACACCCCCCTCCCCCCGAAACAAAACACAAGCCAAACGTGCCTCGCCATCCTTCAGCCCAAAATACAAATGCCCCGAACCCCCCGTCCGAAAATCGCACACCTCCCCCAAAACCCGAACCTGCCCCAAATGCCCCTCCAACGTCCGGCGGATGCGGGACGTCAATTCGCCAACCGAATACGTCTTCCGGAGCTCTTTCTCCTCAAACAACTCCCCAAAATCCCACTGACTCGACGCCTTACCCATCCTCAATCAAACCACTTTCAACACCAACCGCCCCTTATACTGTCCTATTTAAAAGACAAAAGCCATCCCCATCCGATTTTCCGACTCATCTCCCGACACCTTGTAGAAAATCAACGGCTCCGCACATCCAATCGAAGCCGCAATTTCGTGCGCGGATGTTTTGTGCACTCTCGGATCGATTTCCGATCGGACATCCAAAAACTTCTGCCGGGTGGTTGCCTGGGTTAGTTGGCATGAGTTCTCCTTTGGATTAAGTTTTTCTAAACGGTTCGAATTTTGTTCGGGGAGAATTCGCTATCCAATAACCAGCCCAGCGCCATGCCGCATTGCCGGCAGAATGTGGCACTCTTCTTCGTGTCAATGATTTTTAAAGGCTTCCAGGAAGTCTTCGAATTTTTGTTATCTAAAGCAAATAGCAAAATACTGTCGTGTTTTTTTGAATTCAAATTGCGAATGTGTACTGAAATAGGATTCTCGGAACAGACAACAGAAACACCGATCATTTTAAATCCGGAACTTTTCAGAGATATAGTGAGTTCTACCCACGCAACAGGATCCCAATGATGAAATGTGAACACCATATAGCCTATATGTTGCTTTAATACGCGCCTACACCCGGCGAATATCCCCGATAGAGCCATGACGAAGTTGCCATCACTGGCGATTTTCTTTCTTGTAACAGCGCAACGAGATTCATCATATGCCCATTCCGCCTCACCGGGAAGCAGCCGGGTCGACCACACGCAAAAAAAGGCTGCCAAATCGCTATACTGCACACTGTCGTATTAAGGCGGATCCGTGACGATTAGATCAACCGAATGATCCCTCACAGGAAGCTTTCGGGAATCTCCGTGGATGAGCCAAAACTTTCGTTTGCCGCTGGCAAGGCCAGTTTGATCAATAACTTCGATGCCATAATCTTCCTCTCCGAAGATTTTGACCAACTTGCTTTGGCCGTCCGATTCGATCTTTCTTTCAACGGGCAAAGCCGTCCACTGGCGTCCCCGTTGCACCCGATCTCGGAAGAGCAATTGCAGATTGCCAGACGATTTTTCAAGGCGGATTGGATTATCCTCCAGAGCCGTATATTGAAACGAATACGCGTGGAGAGTGAAAACATGCCGGATGACACCCGGTCGGTTTTGATACCATCCCTTGTAACCGCAAAGCATAGAGTTAAATTCCAAAGAGGTAGAGACAAGCATCCCGATATTTAATCTTTCCACTTTGTCATACTCGCGCAATTTCCGGATAGATTGATGAAGATATAACAATTGACGGGACGAAAAAACGTCGAGGTAGGAACGGATGTTCCGTGTCAACAGGTCGCCGGATTTGGGGCCGTTTTTCACCTTAAAATCGTCTAAACAACCGAAGTCCAACGTCGCTCTCGGCCAGCCTTGCCGAGGGAACGGAAAAACATCCCGTGATCGGGGCAGTCGGCAATAATTGCAATCGGCACATAACGCGCATAAAAGGCAGGTCAAGAAGCTCCGTGTATTCTTGCCCGCAAACAGTGCATCTTTTTTCAGGTTTGGTAATCAGGCGAGTTGTTCTCAAGCGAGCGGTTGATTTGGTTTGGTCGTTTAAAATCTCCCAACTCCGGGGACAAATTTGGATTGTTCTACTGGCTTCGCTGCGCAAATCATATTGGTCAATTTGCACTGCTTCTCCGCAAGCGCAGGTTTTTCTTATTCCATATAGCGTGTGTCGAATGTTCACGGCTTTCCGGCAGGTCGGACACTCGGTTTGAAAGTAAAATCTCAACTTGTTGTATATGCGGGAGAAAAAATGATCGAATGCGCTTTGTAAACCAGCCAGCGAGGCGCTGGCAAGAGCGGCGCGGGCTTGCACAATCGGGACAGGATCAATATCCGCTCCAATCACGTTGGCTCCCAGTCGAATGGCTTCGTGCATGGTTGTGCCGCCGCCCATCATAGGGTCCAACACAATTTTGCCTTCCAAACCTCCAGACGCACAGTAATCCTGTTGTTTATTGTCATCCGCAAACTGCTTGAGGATAGCGCGAAAAGTGGAGCCGCAGCGACGCGCTCACCATTTATGGAGGTAGGTGTTGGGGCGATATAAATGTTTTAAACACTTCCCGGCGGGAAAGTTTGTCGACGAATTTCTCTGGGAATTCTGGATCAGCAGGGAGTCTACATTTCTGTTGGGAGGAGTACATTAACTTGTTCATCCCTAATTGACGCGCTCCCGAAATCACAGGTTTGGACAAAGGGATGAAGTTTTTTGTCGGGGGAGAACAATTTGATACGCTAGACTTTTCTGCAGCAGTGTCAGATTTTCTCATGCGTCCTTTGTTTTCCGTTTGTTGATATTCTCTTTCCGCCCGCTCGGAAGTGGCGAAGGTTATTGCGCGGTCCAGCCGCCGTCGATGGTGAGGGTGGTTCCAGTCATGAAACTGGAGGCTTCGGAAGCGAGGAAGATGATAGCGCCGTCCAATTCGTCCATTTCGCCCCAGCGGCCCATTGGGATTTTGGAGATGAAGGTTTGATATTTTTCCGGGTCGTTCAGCAGGGGTTTGTTCATTTCGGTGGCGAAGGGTCCCGGGCAGAGGGCGTTGACGGTAATGCCGTGGGGTGCGAGTTCAAGCGCTTGGGTTTTGGCCAGTAGCACCAGGCCGCCTTTGGTTGCGGTGTAGGATGGGCGTCCAGCAAGGCCGACCAGGCCCATGATGCTGGAGATGTGGATGATGCGGCCCCAACCTTTTCGGATCATATGGGGAATGACGGCTTGGGCGCAGAGGAAGGGACCGGTGAGGTTGATGTCGAGGACGCGCCGCCATTCGTGCAGGGGCAGTTCGGTTGTGGGTAAGCGTCGGTTGATGCCGGCGTTGGCGACGAGGATGTCGATGCCGCCCAGCTCGCTTGCTGTGCGTTCGACGAAGGCGTTGAATTGTTCCGGCTGGGCGACGTCCGCCTGCGCTCCCAGAGTGCGGATGCCATGTGTTGCGGCGATTTTGTTTGCAGCGGCTTCGGCTTCGGCGCTGTGCCGGCTGTTCAAGGCGATGTCGGCGCCGGCGCTGGCGAGGGCATTGGCCATGGCGAAACCCAAGCCTTTGGAGCCGCCGGTGATGAGGGCGACTTTGCCATTTAGTTTGAAGATGTTTGGGCTCATTGGCTTTTGTGTGCGCCGGGTTTTACGGGTTGGCGGCGCGGGTGTTGCAGGTCAGGAGTTGAGTATTTTGAGGGCTTTGCGCGAGTTGGAGGTTCGCAGGATAAGGAGGCCCTTTTGGGCTTCCGGGGCGGTGGCAAAATAGGCGTAGTCGATGTTAATTTTGGCTTGCGCCAATTTTTCGGAAATGGTCGCCAAGTTTCCCGGATGGTTGTGGCCTTCGATCATCAGCACTTCTGTTTCTACGACCAGAGCGTTGTGCGCTTCGAAGATGCGTTTGGTTTGCTGCCAATCGCTGGTGATGACCCGCACGACGCAGTGGTCTACTGTGTCGCCGACAGAGAGGGCGTAGAGTTTGATTTTGGCGTCGGCCAAGGCCCGGCACATCCGGGCCAGGGCGCCGGGTTTGTTGGCTAGCAGGAGCGCCAGTTGCCGCGTTAATTGCATTTGGGGCCAGCGCCGGGGCGGTCTTTTTTAGAAAGAGCCTTTGGGCGGGGTTTTCGGTTTGTTTTTGGAGAGTTCATGCACTGGTTTTGAGGCGGGTTTTGCGGTGGGCGGTTCGGGGATGACGCGCCAGAATTTCGCCATTGCGCTTTCCCAGTTTTTGAGAATTTCGTTTGCTCGAGAGGATTCTGTGGCTTCGAGGTGGGCAAAGATGAGGCTTTGGAGTTTTGTGATTTCTTCGTTGTCGTCCAGCCGTTCGAGGTGGACCATTGCCGGGTTGTAGCGGCTGGAGAACTCGCCATGCGCATCGTAGACGTAGGCGATGCCGCCGCTCATGCCGGCGCCGAAGTTGCGTCCGGTGCATCCTAAGATGACGGCAGTGCCGCCAGTCATGTATTCACAGCCGTGATCGCCGACGCCTTCAACGATGGCGGTGCCGCCGGAGTTGCGCACGCAGAAGCGCTCGCCTGCTTTGCCGGCAGCGAACAGGCGCCCCCCGGTGGCTCCATACATTACGGTGTTGCCGATGATGATGTTGTCCGACCAGGGGAAGCCGCTATTTTCCGGCGGGCGGATAATGACTTCGCCGCCGTTCATGCCTTTGGCCACGTAATCGTTGGCTTCACCGAAGAGTTTGATGCGAATGCCGGCGGCCAGGAAAGTGGCCAGGCCTTGTCCGGCGCAGCCGTGCAAAGTCAGGTCGATGGCGCCGGCAGCCAGCCCTTTGTCTCCGTAAGTGTAGGCGATGAGCCCGGAAACTTTGGTGCCGATATTGCGGCGGACGTTGGAGACGCGGTAGCTGAGTTTCACGGAGCCTTTGCCGTTGAGTGCTCTCTTGGCGTCGCTGATGATGCGGTCGTCCAGGCTGCTGTCCCCAAAACGTTCGTTGCGCTCGCGGGTGTGAATGCGCGGGGAAACGCCGGTCGGGTCCACCTGGCACAGCAGTTTGTCCAATTTCAGAGCGCCAATTCTTTCACGCAATTCCTCGGGGAATTGGTCCAGGCTCTTGGCGACGAGCAAATCCGTGCGCCCCACTAAATCATCGAAGCGGCGGATGCCGAAGGCAGCCATCCACTCGCGAACTTCCTCCGCCACACCATCAAAGAAGGCCATTACATTCTCTGCCTTGCCGCGGAATTTGAGGCGCAGTTCTTCTTTCTGCGTGGCCACGCCAACGGGGCAGGTGTTCAAATGACAGACGCGGAACATGGCGCAGCCGGCAGCGATTAAAGCGGCCGTGCCGAAGTTGAACTCTTCCGCTCCAAGAATTGCTGCCATCACGATGTCCCTGCCGGTTTTGATGCCGCCGTCGGTGCGCAGAACCACCCGCGAGCGGAGGTCGTTGAGCATGAGAGTTTGCTGCGCTTCCGCGACGCCGAACTCGAAAGGCACGCCTGTATGCTTGATCGAGCTTTGCGGCGAGGCGCCGGTTCCGCCGTCGTGCCCGCTGATTAAAATCACATCCGCATATGCCTTGGCCACGCCGGCCGCCACAGTGCCCACGCCGGCACAGGCCACCAGCTTGACGCAAACTTTGGCGCGCGGGTTGACTTGTTTCAGGTCGTAAATCAACTGCGCCAAATCTTCGATGCTGTAGATGTCGTGATGTGGCGGGGGCGAAATGAGAGGCACGCCCGGCGTCGAATGGCGGAGTTTGGCAATCATTACCGATACTTTGTGGCCGGGTAATTGGCCGCCTTCGCCCGGTTTGGCTCCCTGCGCGATTTTGATTTCGATCTCCTGGGCGCTGGCCAGGTATTCGGGCGTGACGCCGAAACGCCCCGAAGCCACTTGTTTGATCGCCGAGCAAGGGTTGTCGCCGTTGGCGCGCAGGTTGTAGCGTTCGGGGTCTTCGCCGCCTTCGCCGGAGTTGGATTTGCCGCCGATGCGGTTCATGGCAATGGCCAGGCATTCGTGTGCTTCTGGCGAGAGGGCGCCCAAACTCATCCCGGCAGTGGTGAAACGAACGCGGATGTTTTCCAACGGCTCCACTTCTTCCAGAGGGACGGGCGGCATCGGCTTGAAGTCGAAGAGATCGCGAATAGACACCGGGTCTCGGCCTTCCGCCGTTTTCATGTAATTGAGAAAGGCTTCCCGCTGGCCGGAGCGCAGGAACTTGTGCAGGGTTTGGACGACTTTCTTGTTGAAGGCATGAAACTCGCCGCGCCCGCCGGGGAGCACTTTGTAATTGCCGCCGTCCGCCAACGCCACCGCATTGGGATCGCCATAAGCCTGCCCATGCCGCCGAAGCGCATCCTCGGCAATGTGCCGCAAACCAATCCCGCCTATCTGCGAGCGCGTCCCGAAAAAACAGCGCTCCATCACTTCCTGGGACAAGCCGATGGCCTCGAAAATCTGCGCCCCGCGGTAGCTGCTCATGGTGGAAATGCCCATTTTGGCCATGATTTTCAGAATGCCGTTTTCGATGGCGTTGCGGTAATTGGCGATGGCTTGGGCCAAGGTCAGTTCGTTCAACTCCCCGCCTTCAAGCAATTGCTGAATGGTGTTGATGGAGTTGTGGAGGAAAGCGGGCAGCCCAAGCTGCAGGTCCCCGCCTTCAAGCCATTGCCGGATGGTGTCGATGGCCACATATGGATTGACGGCCGAGGCGCCGAAGCCAATCAGACAGGCGAATTGATGCACATCGCGGGCCTCACCCGTTTCGCAGACGACGGACACCCGCAACCGCTTGCCTTTCCGAATCAAATGATGATGAATCGCCCCCACCGCCAAAAGCATCGGAATCGGCGCCCAGTCCGCGCCAGCGCCTCGGTCGCTTAAAATCAAAATCGCCTTGCCCGCGTCCACTGCTTCGGACGCCTGGCGGCAAATCCGCTCCAAGGCGCCATCCAGCCCCGCCGCGCCTTCTCCAAGACTGAAGCGGCAGGAAATGTCCTCGGAAGCGAACGCGCCGCTGTCCAGCTCCCGAAGCGCTGCCAGTTCATAATCCAACAGAAAGGGGCTGTTGATGCGGATCAACTGCGCGTGCTCCGGGCCTTCTTCCAGCCACGACCGCCGATGCCCGGCGCAAACAGCTAGCGACATCACGATGCGCTCTCGGATGCTGTCAATCGCCGGGTTGGTAACTTGGGCGAACAGTTGTTTGAAATAGGTGTAGAGCAACTTCGGGCGTTTGGATAGAACCGCCAACGGGGTGTCGTCCCCCATGGAGCCGACAGCCTCGGCGCCATTGGCGACCATGGGCTTGAAGATTACGCTCAACTCTTCGGTGTCCCAACCGAACATGATTTGTTGCAGGGTCAAATCGAGCAAATTCACCGCCCGCGAGGGCGACTCGAACGGTTGAGCGCGGTCACTCAGCATGAACAAGTTGCCGGCGCACCAATCGCCGTAAGGCTTCCGGCACGCCACCATCCGCTTCACCTCGTCGTTGTCGAGCAGGCGTCCCGCTTCCGTATCCACCGCTAGAATGGCCCCCGGCCCCAAACGCCCTTTGCGCACGGCTTTGGATTCGTCCAGACGCACCAGACCCGCCTCGCTTCCCATCACTACCAGGCCGTCTTCGTAAACTGTGTAGCGAGCCGGGCGCAGGCCGTTCCGATCCAAAGCAGCGCCCACAAACCGCCCGTCGTTAAACACCACCGCCGCCGGGCCGTCCCAAGGCTCGTTCAGACAGGCGTGATACAAGTAAAAATCCCGCAAGGCCGGCGCCATGTTCTCCATCTTCTCCCAAGCCTCTGGCATGAGCATCATCGCGCTATGCAACACACTCCGCCCGCTCAGCCGCAAAATCTCCAGCGCGTTGTCTAGCGCCGCAGAATCAGAACTCTCCGGCTGGATAATCTGGCGCAGCACTTCGATATTCTCCCCCCAAACCGCCGAAGTGATCTCCTGCTCCCGCGCCCGCGTCCAGTTCTTGTTTCCCAAGAGCGTGTTGATCTCCCCGTTATGCGCCATCATCCGGTAAGGATGCGCCAGCCTCCAGGTGGGAAAAGTGTTGGTGGAATACCGTTGATGAAACACCACCGAAGCCGTCGTGAACAACGGGCTGGTGAGATCGGGAAAAAACTTCGCCAACTGCGGCGCGTTGAAAAGCCCTTTATAGACAATCGTGCGCGAGGAACAAGAAGCAATATAAAAATCGCCGATCTTCGCTTCCCGCGCCCGGATGCCCGCAAACTTTCTCGCCAGAAACAAGCGCCGCTCAAACTCCTCATCATCCCAACCCTTCGACCGCGCCATCAACAACTGCTTCATCTCCGGCACCGTCGCCGCCGCCTTGTCTCCCAGACAACGCGGATTCGTCGGCACATCGCGCCAGCCAAGACAATGCACCCCGAACCGCCGGCAAGCCGCCTCCAAAATCTCCTGCCCGTGGCTAATCTGATAACGGTTGCCCCGGGGAAGAAACACAAAAGCCACCCCAAAATCCGTGTCCCGCGCCAGCTTCGCCCCCAGGCACTCCACCTCCAACCGGAAAAAATCATGGGGAATCTGCAGCAACACCCCCGCCCCGTCCCCCGTCTTCGCATCCGCATCCAAAGCCCCCCGGTGAGCCAAATTGCACAAAGCCTGCAACCCATACTCCAAAATGCGATACTCCCGCTTCCCGCTCTGATTGGCGACAAACCCCACCCCGCAAGCCTCATGCTCAAAACCGGGATGATACAACGAATCTCTACTCTTCGGATACATAACGCCGCTCGACTCTCAAAAACCCCGAAGATGCGCCATCCATCCCCCAAGCGCAAAGATTTTCTGCGCCACCGCCCAAAACCCCCAAATCCCTCCCCTGCCCCTCGCAGCAGCAAACTCGGCGAATCGGGATTCGCCCTACCCCGCCCAGTGGTAGTTGACAAATCGCCAAAGCAGAAGCCCATGCAAGACTGCCCATCCCAGCAAATAAAACCATCTCAGCCAAGCGCATCTAAACGAAACGACCAATGCCGCCAAAGCGATGAACAGCGGAAAAACGTTGGACTCGTAGCGCAGAAACGAGGTGAATGTCCCGCTCATGGCCGGCACAACCCCCAGCATATAAACCCACGCCAGCAAGTCTTTCCCCTGCCGCCATATCCAAGGCAGGCAAATCAGCAGAAGAAGAAACCCCATGCGGTCCAAAAAAGACCCCAAAAAACTGTGCAGACTCGTCGCCTTGAAGAAGCCGTCAACGAATTGAGGAACATCCCAGAGATGTTGGACAGCGTGCGTATCTCCCCAATACTCCTGCGCCTGCATCCCCTCAAAAGGATTTCCAGTCCAATGCCACATCAGCCCCAGATACCAACCCCAGCCCGCCGCCGGCATCAGCAACAGCAACGACCGAAACAACCACTCTCCCGGCCTTTCCAGCACTTGGCCGAACGCCCGCTGGCGCTCTCGCCGCAACCACTTCCATGCCGGCATCCATTTTTCCGGCAGCAGTGTCATCCAATGCCAGGCAATCGGAATCACCCCGAAAACACCAACTCCTCTGGCCAACGGCAAAAGAAAGGCAGCCAGCATAGCCGTTCCATACCGCCGCTTCTCCAGTCCCCACCACAAAACTATCACCAGCAGAAAAAACAAGGATTCCGAGTAAATAAACTGATAGAAAACACTCCCCGGAAACAACACCAAAAGCCACAGACCCCACCACGCGATATCACTTCCAAAACGCTTCAATAGAATCTGGTAATACAAACACCATCCCACTATAGAAAAAAGATTGGCTAAAACCATCCCGGCAACCACGTAGCTTCCCCCTGTGAGAATCGTTCCCCAGCGAATCGCCAAAGGCCAAAGAGGAAAAAAAGCGCAGGACTTGACATCCTTGCTATAACCGAACTCGCTAAGATAAAGATAATGTTCTCCATCCCAAGTGGTATAATGCTTTTCCAACTTGCCCCGACTCCCGCCGCGGCCGTTTTCCGGGAACCAGCTCTTCTGAATCCTTTCGGCTTTTCCATAGTCGAAACTGGAACCGGACACCGCCGCCAATGAAATCAGCGCGAGATAGAAAACCTTAAACCCCGCCAGCAACAGAAAAAGCCGCCACCAACATATACCTTCTCCCCTCATCGACACCGACCGCCAAACGGCCTTCAAGGTTCCCGCCACGTAGCATGGCGCTGCATCCAAAGAATGTCTTGATTGCCCGCCATTACCTCGTCATCGCGTGGTGCCTGAATGGTACGCGTATCCTTCCATCGCTGTGTTTCTACATGCCCGTCCGCAAACGCAAAGTTCGCCCCCGAATTGTGCGCCACCGCAGGCTTATCCCGTAAAGTCCAATGAGCCGGCTGGCTCTCTCGGAAATCCCACTGCATCCCGAAAGAAGCGTCATTGATCGTCTCGATTTTCTCGTCTACGAACGTAATCGCCTCCGCCGGTGAAGGCTTGACAATCTCGGACAAACGCAAATAACTCGTCGCTGCCGGACTTTCCACTGGGGAGCCCATAAAGCAATTCAGCGATACCGTCCGCACTCGCGGAAATGTACTGCCCATCACAGTCGGACTCCTCATCTGCGCCGGACAACGCCATACATCCGCTTCCCCAAGATACGGCGACACCAAACTTTCTCGCAGATATAACGTGTTCGTCAAATCAGAGCCTCTCAAACTGCCCAGCCAACCTTCCACCCACGTATGCCCAACCGTAATCCGCCCGCCCGACAAATTTCTGCGGCCGTCCATGTTAGGCAGCACCGCGTCCTGGTGATCTGCAGCATATAACTCAAACGCCAACCCAAACTGCCGCATCTGCGACAAACAAGATATTCGACGGACTTGCCCCCGCGCCTTCGACACGGCCACCAGCAACAAACTCATTAATATCCCGATAATCGCAATCACCGTCAACAACTCGATCAACGTGAACGCAACCCGCCACCGCCATTCCCTCCCGGAAAAACCTCCCTGCAGCCTATTCCTCTTCTTTTCAATCTTCATAACTGCACCTCATCCAAACCAATTTTCACAAGCGAGACTTCCACACAAACCGGCCGGAAGCAAGGAAATTCCAAGCCACGCCGGCAAAGATGGCTATCAGGTTGGCAACATAAAGATTGAAACCGAAAACCGTGTGCAGGAAATGTAAAACCCCAATGGCAATGGCCAACCCCACGCTGCAAACCATGTTGAAACGGAAAAAGCGAATCAGCACGGCAGCAAACCCGCTAGATTGCCCCCGGCAATTCCGAAACGTCCACACATCATTCCAAATGAAATTGTTGACCATGGCCGTTTCCGCCGCAAACAATTTGGCCAACGTCAAAGGAATGCGAAGCGGAAACAGCTCCACAAAGAAAAACAAAACCAGCATATCCACCGCAATACCTGAACCGCCCACAATGGAAAATCTCACGAAATCTGCCCACAGCGAATGCCCGCCCCATGCCCGCAACTCCTTGATTGGACGTTTCCGGTGTTTCAAAAAATCAACGAAAACGAAAGGCGATCAAAAAAGCAAGTATACAAACAGCAAACCCGACGTTCCCGCCCCGCCAAAGGGAGCGGTTTTGATCAAAAGAACGCCCGATTCCGTCCTTTAACTAGCCTCATAAAACACAGACAGCACCAGTAGATGAGATTTTTGATTCTGTCTCTTCTTATCGGAAACTGGGGGGATTTCCCAACCTTAAACCGACTCCCAAGCCTGGCGCCGCCCCATCATCATTAGCAATCCGGATACACCAACAAACAGCGAAAAAAACAGAATGGAAGTTGCGATCCAATCTCCCTCGCCACGTTCCAAGCCAATCAGCTCCAGCAACCCGCCCAAACACTTGCACGGCTCCTTCGCCCCAGAACGTTCATACAGCCCCCGATACAACAACAACCCGCCCGCTAGAAAAAGCAGCGACTCCGCCCGAAACAGCCGGCTCTTCCCCAACAAACACACCGCCCCTACCTCCACTTCTCCCAGCCCGGCAACCGTCATCAGAACCCGCCACGAAATACCGGATACTGGGTCCAGTTTCCCCAGCAACTCCGCTTCCCCGAACACACTGACCAACTTCGCCAAACCGACAATCACAAATAACACTCCCGCCGAAGGCATCAGCCAACGATGCACCACCCAGGCAAACTTCGTTTTACCCTTTGGCCATTCCTTCATCATCCGCGCCGCTGGTTTTATACTGTCGCCTCCCATCAAGGACATTCGCCCCTCGGCCTCAACGGATTGCGAAGGCCATACACGCTGAGATACATCAAAACGCCCATGACAACCAGAGCGGATGAAAAAAAGATTCGGTTCCGAATTATCTTCCGCCGCCATGCCTCAGCGCGGCGTGCCCGTTTATCGTCTTCCATGGAAAAGTAATTGGTAACATTCCCGGAGATAAATTCATATCTCAACCGATTGGTGTCGCCAACATAATAAGTCACCGGAGCAAAGTCGCTGTCCGGAAAAGGCTCCTCTAGAATCTCGAATTTCTCAAACTCGAAAATGTGGGTGATGTCCGTTGAATCTTCCAAAGGCACACCATTATCATCCAAAGATGCTCCTTTCCAATTGAAACTGCTGGGAATCCAAGTCTCGTTATCGGGATAGGCATATTCAAGCAAAACCCGAAGACTGAATCCTAGAGAATCATTCTCACTGTCATAATACGCTGAAATCACCCGGCCGTTGGAACGGCGCACTTCACCTTTGAACGCTCCGTAAAGACCAACTCCTTTAAAAGAATCTTCCTCCCAATTCATCTTTCCCGGAAACACCGGAAATCCCAAATTCTTGGCTTTTCTGGCCCAATCAATATTGGCATAGAAAGTGGAATCGCGTTTGATCGCTAACAACTCTTTCCAGATATTTATTCCTTCAAACACATTGGTGCTGAACGTGATAGAATGGGTGCTAGGCATAATTTCCCAGAAGGCTCCGTTGGTAATTCCTGCCGCAACGAGTCATATCTCCAGGACGTGAACGACGTGGAAGATCAGGAAGAGGAGGATTAGGTTCAGTGAACACAAAGCGATCCTGATCGGTTTTTCAACTTATAGCGCAGAGTCGAATATAGAGGAAAAGGCTCGGGACCGCTGCGCCAAGTTCCATCGCTAGTCAAATATTGAGCATCATCTATGGGATCAATTCCCTCACGAATCATTTCCTGGCGAATGGCTTTCCTGACTTCCGTCATCCAGTCCACAAAATCTTGTGAATATCTTGATGTTATCGTTACGGATAAATGTAAAGATTGCCCCGGCTTTAACTCCCAATCGAGAAGAGAAGCAGCTGTCACTTGATCTTTTAAGAGAAAGCTGCATATTATCGCCAAACAGCCATTCCAAAAAAGCAGCCTTATTGAAAGCATCTTCAGATTTGGAGAGTTCATCTTGCCATGGTCCGTCCCAAGTGCAGTCATTACCATACAACTCAGTTCATATGAGGATAGTCACCCCTTTTCTACTAACCGACACTCCTTCACGAGTACCATCATTACAGTTCGGCCCCCTGAAGTAATCGAACTGTTCGATATACTTGCAATCGCCCAAATGTTTAAAGCAACCTATTTTCCCCATATAGTAGTGTTGATCGAGAGGACCACAGGCTTTGTACATGCCTTCGCTATGACGTGTAAATGCTGCAGAATATCCTTTTCACCGATCGGGTAGGCCTTTTGGCGGTTTCGTTTTGGGAAAACAATGGTACCGGTATGGCACGCAATATTCGTCTCTTAGTGCCTGGCAATCCAAATCATCAATGGGAGCCGCCGGCTTCTTGTGCGTCGGGGTTATGCTTGTCGGCGCCGAGTCCGCCAGTGGTGCGGAGCGGGGCGGCTACTTCTGTGATTCCGGTCTTCCCGCCGGCGGTTTCCTCTGCTGTAGCAGCTTGCCGGGCGGCATTCATTTTCTCGAGTGCTTTGCGGATGGTCATAATCCTACTGAATTCAGTTGTTCAACTTTCTGTTCGCCTCGCCCGCTTCAAGCTGGTTGGCCGGCCTTTCCGGCATCTGAATCAAGCAAGTCCATATTCACGTATAGCAAAAGCGAGCGGATCCGCTTGCAGTGTCTTGTTCTTGCCGGCTTTCTGGAAGAGTTTGGAGGCCCAAACTTCCGAGACGCCCAAGTGCCCTCCGATTTCTTTGAAGGTTTGGCCCTCCTCGCAGCTGAGGCGGACAACTGCGGCCTGGTCTGCGGGCAAGAGGGCGAGGAGGGTCGGATCAATGGGCGCGGGCAGGGGGTTGGCCAGGAGCGTGTCGGCAAGGAGGATGGGCTGGCCGTCTTGGTCGTTTCCAATCGGTTCGTCCAGGGAGCAGCATTTTTTGATATGCTTTTCTTCGCGGCGGCGGAGTTCAGTGAGGGCTTGGCGGATTTTGGTTGTTTCAGCGTAGGTTTTGAGGGAAGCGCCTTGGGCAGGGTCGTAAGTGTGGCGGGCTTTGAGCAGGCCGATGCGGGCTCGCTGGAGGACATCGTTTTCATCGAGAAAGGGGTATTTTCGGCGCCAATCGGCGGCGAGGATTCGGAGCCAGGGTTCGTGTGCCTCGATGAAGCGATTTTCTTCGTCGAGGATCATTTGGCTGGCGTGGTCGATGGGTTAGCGATTGATCGTCCGACCGGACACCAACTTGGACGGAATGAATTCTACCTCTCCCCCAGCTCGCGCGCACGCTTGCTAGGAAGCCTGTTAGGAGTTGTCTTCACCGGGAAGACTTTGCAGACCTCCCGGCACACGACCTTCAACGTGTGCGGGTTGACTCCAGAGCGGTAGCAGAGTGTCATGAGGCCAAACAAGCAAAAGGCAAGGAGAAAATGCGTTTTTCTCCGCGAAGTTCACGAAGCGCCCGAAGGGAAGCAGGCAATGTGGCGCAGGTTTTTCGGCGAGGAGCCGCTTTGGTTTGGCGAACGGGGGTGAATTGGGGGGGCGTTTTTTGCCATCGGGTTTTGTGCAATCTTTTCGCAAAAAGCATTTATGGGCTTTGATGGTTTTGGAAGGCGATTTCGTTCGGGACATATGGATGGACAGGAGGCAGAGGATTGGATTTTTTGTTTGACTTTGGGGTTTGGTCGGCCTTGACTTGGGGGATGTCAATGGAAATCAGTGTGACGGAGCGGTGGCCCGGATCTGTGAATGTTACAATCAAGGGGCGGTTGGACCATCAAACGGTAGGTTCGTGTGAGACAGCTCTCAAGGAACGGGTGTCTCCCACCACAAAGTTTATGACCTTTGACCTCGAAGGTTTGAATTACATCAGCAGCATGGGGATTCGGTTGCTTTTGATTTATCGAAAAGCGATGGAAAGCCGCGGGGGCAAAATGCTGATGGCGAATCTCCAGCCGCCGATCAAGAAAGTGGTCGACATTGCGAATGTATTGCCGAGTTGGGGCATCTTTGAAAGCGTTGCCGAGGCGGACGCTTATTTCGACAAGATGCAGAGCGAGGCCGACACTTCGGCTTCTTAACCAAGCCCTCAGCGGGGAAGCGCCACGCATCTGCTTTGCGGCTGCGGGTGCCGCGCGGGTTTTCGAGATCGGCGGCGGTTCCGGCGGTGCTGCTTCCGGTGCGTTGAAGTCCAATCTGTTTGACGGCCAGCGCACGACTTCCGCTCCCACTATCGGCTCATCGAGCGTTTCGTCGACTTGTTGCCCAGGAACTTCCGGTTGCTGGCAACGACGGCCACAGCCTATCGCCGGGTGATGGACGATTTGACGGCCATGCTCGGCGGCGACTTGGCAATCTGCCGGGCGGGATTTTGTGATTCGTTTTGCAAGCGTTTCTGTTTGCGACTAATTTGGCCGGGAATCGAGCCGTGTCGTTCCTGCCCATCGTCCATCGAGAACTCCGGGTTGCCTCTCAACGGAAAGGCACCTATCACCTTCGCGCTTGGGCGGTTGCTCTTGCGCTGTGTCTCGTCTGTTATCTTTGGTTCTCCACCGAGTTTGGACAATTCTCTTCCAAGAATCTGGGTGCCAACATCTTGACTTTGTTGTCCTCGATTCTGTTTGGCTACACTCTCTTGTCGGGCGTCTTTTGCACTTCTGACTGCATCGGAGTGGAGAAGCGGAGCGGCACGATTGGGCTTCTGTTCCTGACGCGGCTGAAGGCTTACGACATCACGGCGGGGAAGTTGGCAGCGCATTCGCTACAAGCTCTTTACGGCTTGGTGGCGGCGTTGCCTGTGATGGGTTTGTCCATGTTATTCGGGGGCGTGACGAGCGAGCAATTCTACTGGACGGCTTTGGCTTTGCTGGCTTGTCTGTTTCTGTCTCTTTGCGTCGGCTTGCTGGCTTCATCCATGTTTCGGGACGCTCGAAGCTCCATGTCCTTTACGGTGTTGGCGCTTGGGCTGGTTTCGTTTGGCTTTCCGTTGTTGCGGGAAATGCTCTTTCCTGTGGCCTCCCCTGTGCGAAACGCCCTCGCCTGGGCAAGCCCGTTTACGCTCTTGCAGGTTGCTTGGTCCGGGGGGGGTTCCTTTTGGCCGTCATTTTGGACGATCTTGGGACTTGGCGCTGGCTCTTTTGTGGCGGCCAGCATCCTGACGATGCGTTGGCGAACGGAGTTGAATCAGTTGGCGAAACCCCAAACCGTTTCCCGCGCCCTGAAGGTGAGGCGGAAAGCCTCCCGCGCTAGCGATCGCCAGTTGCTGGAAGAGAATCCGTTCTTGTGGCTGGCTTCGCGGGCGACCTCTCGAAATCGCCTTCTTTGGATTCTCCTGCTCGTCTCCAGCCTCTGCCTTTTTTTGCCGTGGGTTGGTGTATTAGTGTTGTATCCGCTCCACGTTCTGTTCAAAATTTGGGTGGCCGCCGAAGCTTGCTGGCAGTTTCACGAAGATCGGAAAAACGGTCTTTTAGAGCTGCTTTGCGTCACACCAACGCCGATTGAGGTCTTGCCCGTAGCTTATGTTCGCAGGCTGAAGAAGCGGTTTGTTCCTCCGGCGATCTTTCTGGCCCATCTTTCGCTAATGTTGATTGGGTGGATATTATGGGAGGTATGGGAGGACATTGTTGACCCTCCTCCGTTTAGTAACCCTTGGTCGTCGTGGGAATTCGTTGGTTTCTCGGCTATTTGCATTGGGAGCGCGATCCTTCTTTTTCTTGATCTCGATGCTTTTCTCTGGACTGGGCTGGCTGCCGGCTTGCGGCATCGCAAGTTGAATCGGGCGATTTTTTATACGGTAGCGAAGGTCATGGGTGTTTCCTGGCTTTTGATGTTCGTGGTCGCTGGAATCATGGTCTCTGGAATCTTGCCGGGCAGTTCTGATGGCTTCTGGCTAGCCCTCATATTGATTTGGCAGAGCATCACAGCTGCAATCGCAACCGGCTGCACCCGCCGCCATCGCTTTCTCTTGCGGGCGAAGTTTCGCTCTTTTTTGCAATAGTCTGTCTGAAGCTTTGAAAGCGTTGAATCGCCCTTTTCGCCATTGACGGGGCGCACTGCATCTTGGACTGGGGACACGACTTCCGCTCCCACTATCGGCTCATCGAGCGTCTCGTCGACTTGTCGCCCAGGAACTTCCAGTTGCTGGCAACGACGGCCACAGCCTATCGCCGGGTGATGGACGATTTGACGGCCATGCTCGGCGGCGACTTGGCAATCTGCCGGGCGGGATTTTGTGATTCGTTTTGCAAGCGTTTCTGTTTGCGACTAATTTGACCGGGAATCGAGCCGTGTCGTTCCTGCCCATCGTCCATCGAGAACTCCGGGTTGCCTCTCAACAGAAAGGCACCTACCACCTTCGCGCTTGGGCAGTTGCTCTCGCGCTGTGTCTCGTCTGTTATCTTTGGTTCTCCACCGAGTTTGGACAATTCTCTTCCAAGAATCTGGGTGCCAACATCTTGACTTTGTTGTCGTCGATTCTGTTTGGCTACACTTTCTTGTCGGGCGTCTTTTGCACTTCTGACTGCATCGGGGTAGAGAAGCGGAGCGGCACGATTGGGCTTCTGTTCCTGACGCGGCTGAAGGCTTACGACATCACGGCGGGGAAGTTGGCAGCGCATTCGCTACAAGCTCTTTACGGCTTGGTGGCGGCGTTGCCTGTGATGGGTTTGTCCATGTTATTCGGAGGCGTGACGAGCGAGCAATTCTACTGGACGGCTTTGGCTTTGCTGGCTTGTCTGTTTCTGTCTCTTTGCGTCGGCTTGCTGGCTTCATCCATGTTTCGGGACGCTCGAAGCTCCATGTCCTTTACGGTGTTGGCGCTTGGGCTGGTTTCGTTTGGCTTTCCGTTGTTGCGGGAAATGCTCTTTCCTGTGGCCTCCCCTGGGCGAAACGCCCTCGCCTGGGCAAGCCCGTTTACGCTCTTGCAGGTTGCTTGGTCCGGAGGGGGTTCCTTTTGGCCGTCGTTTTGGACGATCTTGGGACTTGGCGCTGGCTCTTTTGTGGCGGCCAGCATCCTGACGATGCGTTGGCGAACGGAGTTGAATCAGTTGGCGAAACCCCAAACCGTTTCCCGCGCCCTGAAGGTGAGGCGGAAAGCCTCCCGCGCTGGCGATCGCCGGTTGCTGGAAGAGAATCCGTTCTTGTGGCTGGCTTCGCGGGCGACCTCTCGAAATCGCCTTCTTTGGATTCTCCTGCTCGTCTCCAGCCCCAGCCTTTTTTGGATGTTTTTTCTGGCGCCGCCACCGTTTTCCGGGGTTGGTGCATTGGTGTTGTATCTGCTCCACGTTCTGTTCAAAATTTGGGTGGCCGTCGAGGCTTGCCGACAGTTTCACGAAGATCGGAAAAACGGTTTTTTGGAGCTGCTTTGCGTCACACCAACGCCGATTGAGGCCTTGCCCGTAGCTTATGTTCGCAGGCTGAAGAAGCGGTTTGTTCCTCCGGCGATCTTTCTGGCCCATCTTTCGCTGATGTTTATTGTGGAAGATTGGATAAACCTCCCCCCTCGGATCGTGCTTGGCCCCAATTGGTTATGGGAGGCAATCGTTTTTTACTCGGCTATTTGGATCGGGGGCGCGATCCTTCTTTTTCTTGATCTCGATGCTTTTCTCTGGACTGGGCTGGCTGCCGGCTTGCGGCATCGCAAGTTGAATCGGGCGATTTTTTATACAGTAGCGAATGTCATGGGCGTTTCCTGGCTTTTGATGCTCGTGGTCGCTGGAATCATGGTCGCTGGAATCATGCCGCGCACGCGCAGTTCTTTTGACCCCGATATAGCCCTCACATTGATTTGGCAGAGCATCGCAGCTGCAATCGCAATCCTCTGCACCCGCCGCCATCGCTTTCTCTTGCGGGCGAAGTTTCGCTCTTTTTTGCAATACTCCGTCTGAAGCTTTGAAAGCGTTGCTGAGGCCGACACTTCGGCTTCTTAACCAAGCCCTCAGCGGGGAAGCACCACGCATCTGCTTTGCGGCTGCGGGTGCCGCGCGGGTTTTCGAGATCGGCGGCATTCCGGCGGTGCTGCTTCCGGTGCGTTGAAGTCCAATCTGTTTGACGGCCAGCGCACGACTTCCGCTCCCACTATCGGCTCATCGAGCGTTTCGTCGACTTGTTGCCCAGGAACTTCCGGTTGCTGGCAACGACGGCCACAGCCTATCGCCGGGTGATGGACGATTTGACGGCCATGCTCGGCGGCGACTAGCGACAGCGCGAAAAAGCGGATGGCAATCTGCCGGGCGGGATTTTGTGATTCGTTTTGCAAGTGTTTCTGTTTGCGACTAATTTGGCCGGGAATCGAGCCGTGTCGTTCCTGCCCATCGTCCATCGAGAACTCCGGGTTGCCTCTCAACGGAAAGGCACCTATCACCTTCGCGCTTGGGCGGTTGCTCTTGCGCTGTGTCTCGTCTGTTATCTTTGGTTCTCCACCGAGTTTGGACAATTCTCTTCCAAGAATCTGGGTGCCAACATCTTGACTTTGTTGTCCTCGATTCTGTTTGGCTACACTCTCTTGTCGGGCGTCTTTTGCACTTCTGACTGCATCGGAGTGGAGAAGCGGAGCGGCACGATTGGGCTTCTGTTCCTGACGCGGCTGAAGGCTTACGACATCACGGCGGGGAAGTTGGCAGCGCATTCGCTACAAGCTCTTTACGGCTTGGTGGCGGCGTTGCCTGTGATGGGTTTGTCCATGTTATTCGGGGGCGTGACGAGCGAGCAATTCTACTGGACGGCTTTGGCTTTGCTGGCTTGTCTGTTTCTGTCTCTTTGCGTCGGCTTGCTGGCTTCATCCATGTTTCGGGACGCTCGAAGCTCCATGTCCTTTACGGTGTTGGCGCTTGGGCTGGTTTCGTTTGGCTTTCCGTTGTTGCGGGAAATGCTCTTTCCTGTGGCCTCCCCTGTGCGAAACGCCCTCGCCTGGGCAAGCCCGTTTACGCTCTTGCAGGTTGCTTGGTCCGGGGGGGGTTCCTTTTGGCCGTCGTTTTGGACGATCTTGGGACTTGGCGCCGGCTCTTTTGTGGCGGCCAGTATCCTGACGATGCGTTGGCGAACGGAGTTGAATCAGTTGGCGAAACCCCAAACCGTTTCCCGCGCCCGGAAGGTGAGGCGGAAAGCTTCCCGCGCTGGCGATCGCCGGTTGCTGGAAGAGAATCCGTTCTTATGGCTGGCTTCACGGGCGACCTCTCGAAATCGCCTTCTTTGGATTCTCCTAATCGCCTCCAGCCTCTGCCTTTTTTGGATGTTTTTTCCGACGTCGCGACCGTCTTCGTGGCCGTGGGTTGGTATATTGGTGTTGTATCTGCTCCACGTTCTGTTCAAAATTTGGGTGGCCGTCGAGGCTTGCCGGCAGTTTTACGAAGATCGGAAAAACGGTCTTTTGGAGCTGCTTTGCGTCACACCAACGCCGATTGAGGTCTTGCCCGTAGCTTATGTTCGCAGGCTGAAGAAGCGGTTTGTTCCCCCGGCAATCTTTCTGGCCCATCTTTCGCTAATGTTTATTGGGCGGGTATTCTGGGATACTTTTAGTAACCCTGGGTTGTGGTGGCAGCCATTCGTTTTTTACTCGGCTGTTTGCATCGGGGGCGCGATTCTTCTTTTTCTTGATCTCGATGCTTTTCTCTGGACCGGGCTGGCTGCCGGCTTGAGGCATCGCAAGGTGAATCGGGCGATTTTTTATACGGTAGCGAAGATCATGGGCGTTTCCTGGCTTTTGATGCTCGTGGTCGCTGCTGGAATCGTGCCGGGCAGTTCTTTTGGCCTCGGGACAGCCATCATATTGATTTGGCAGAGCATTACAGCTGCAATCGCAATCCTCTGCACCCGCCACCATCGCTTTCTCTTGCGGGCGAAGTTTCGCTCTTTTTTGGATCAGTTGGCAAAACCCCAAACCGTTTCCCGCGCTGGCGATCGCCGGTTGCTGGAAGAGAATCCGTTCTTGTGGCTGGCTTCGCGGGCGACCTCTCAAAATCGCCTTCTTTGGATTCTCCTGATCGTCTCCAGCCTCTGCCTTTTTTGGATGTTTTTTATGTGGTCGCCACCGGGGATGTTTTTTCTGAGGCCGCCACCGTTTTGGTTGACGGTTGGTGTATTGGTATTGTATCTGCTACTGTTCTTGTGGTTGGCTTCGCGGGCGACCTCTCGAAATCGCCTTCTTTGGATTCTCCTTCTTTGGATTCTCCTGATCGCCTCCAGCTTCTACCTTTTTTGGGTGCTTTCTCTGACGCCGTTCAAGTTTTGGTGGTCGAGGGTTGGTGCATTGGTGTTGTATTTGCTCCACGTTCTATTCAAAATTTGGGTGGCCGTCGAGGCTTGCCGGCAGTTTCACGAAGATCGGAAAAACGGTTTTTTGGAGCTGCTTTGCGTCACACCAACGCCGATTGAGGCCTTGCCCGTAGCTTATGTTCGCAGGCTGAAGAAGCGGTTTGTTCCCTCGGCGATCTTTCTGGCCCATCTTTCGCTGATGGTTGGGTGGGTATTCTTTGATTCTACCCCCCGCCCCCCTATGGTTGCCCTCCCTCCGTTGTGGTGGGAATTCGTTAGTATCTTGGCTATTTGCATCGGGGGCGCGATCCTTCTTTTTCTTGATCTCGATGCTTTTCTCTGGACTGGGCTGGCTGCCGGCTTGCGGCATCGCAAGTTGAATCGGGCGATTTTTTATACGGTAGCGAAGGTCATGGGCGTTTCCTGGCTTTTGATGTTCGTGGTCGCTGGAATCTTGGTCGCTGGAATCATGCCGCGCAGTTTTTCTGGTGGCCCCGAGATAGCCCTCATATTGATTTGGCAGAGCATCACAGCTGCAATCGCAATCCGCTGCACCCGCCGTCATCGCTTTCTCCTGCGGGCGAAGTTTCGCTCTTTTTTGCAATACTCCGTCTGAAGCTTTGAAAGCGTTGAATCGCCCTTTTCGCCATTGATGAAGCACACTGCATCTTGGACTGGGGACACGACTTCCGCTCCCACTATCGGCTCATCAAGCGTTTCGTCGACTTGTCGCCCAGGAACTTCCGGTTGCTGGAGACGACGGCCACAGCCAATCGCCGGGTGATGGACATTTGACGGCCATTCTCGGAGGCGACTTGGCGATCTGCTGGGCGGGATTTTGTGATTCGTTTTGCAAGTGTTTCTGTTTGCGACTAATTTGACCGGGAATCGAGCCGTGTCGTTCCTGCCCATCGTCCATCGAGAACTCCGGGTTGCCTCTCAACGGAAAGGCACCTATCACCTTCGCGCTTGGGCGGTTGCTCTCGCTCTGTGTCTCGTCTGTTATCTTTGGTTCTTCACCGAGTTTGGACAATTCTCTTCCAAGAATCTGGGTGCCAACATCTTGACTTTGTTGTCCTCGATTCTGTTTGGCTACACTTTCTTGTCGGGCGTCTTTTGCACTTCTGACTGCATCGGAGTGGAAAAGCGGAACGGCACGATTGGGCTTCTGTTCCTGACGCGGCTGAAGGCTTACGACATCACGGCGGGGAAGTTGGCAGCGCATTCGCTACAAGCTCTTTACGGCTTGGTGGCGGCATTGCCTGTGATGGGTTTGTCCATGTTATTCGGGGGCGTGACGAGCGGGCAATTCTACTGGACGGCTTTGGCTTTGCTGGCTTGTCTGTTTCTGTCTCTTTGCGTCGGCTTGCTGGCTTCATCCATGTTTCGGGACGCTCGAAGCTCCATGTCCTTTACGGTGTTGGCGCTTGGGCTGGTTTCGTTTGGCTTTCCGTTGTTGCGGGAAATGCTCTTTCCTGTGGCCTCCCCTGGGCGAAATGTCCTCGCCTGGGCAAGCCCGTTTACGCTCTTGCAGGTTGCTTGGTCCGGGGGGGGGTCCTTTTGGCCGTCGTTTTGGACGATCTTGGGACTTGGCGCTGGCTCTTTTGTGGCGGCCAGCATCCTGACGATGCGTTGGCGAACGGAGTTGAATCAGTTGGCGAAACCCCAAACCGTTTCCCGCGCCCGGAAGGTGAGGCGGAAAGCCTCCCGCGCTGGCGATCGCCGGTTGCTGGAAGAGAATCCGTTCTTGTGGCTGGCTTCACGGGCGACCTCTCGAAATCGCCTTCTTTGGATTCTCCTGATCGTCTCCAGCCTCTGCCTTTTTTGGCTGTTTTTTATGTGGTCGCCACCGATTTGGATGATTATTAGACCAATGTCACCGTTTTGGATGTTTTTTCTGAGGCCGCCACCGTTTTGGTTGACGGTTGGTGTATTGGTGTTGTATCTGCTCCACGTTCTGTTCAAAATTTGGGTGGCCGTCGAGGCTTGCTGGCAGTTTCACGAAGATCGGAAAAACGGTTTTTTGGAGCTGCTTTGCGTCACACCAACGCCGATTGAGGCCTTGCCCGTAGCTTACGTTCGCAGGCTGAAGAAGCGGTTTGTTCCCCCGGCGATCTTTCTGGCCCATCTTTCGCTGATGTTTATTGGGGGAGTATTCTGGGGTGTTGATCTATTTTGGTGGTGGCAGAAATACGTTGGAGACCCTTTGTGGTGGCAGAAATTCGTTAGTATCTCAGCTATTTGCATCGGGGGCGCGATTCTTCTTTTTCTTGATCTCGATGCTTTTCTCTGGACCGGGCTGGCTGCCGGCTTGAGGCATCGCAAGGTGAATCGGGCGATTTTTTATACGGTAGCGAAGATCATGGGCGTTTCCTGGCTTTTGATGTTCGTGGTCTCTGGAATCTTGCCGGGCAGTTCTTTTGGCTCCGGGATAGCCCTCATATTGATTTGGCAGAGCATCACAGCTGCAATCGCAATCGGCTGCACCCGCCGCCATCGCTTTCTCTTGCGGGCGAAGTTTCGCTCTTTTTTGCAATACTCCGTCTGAAGCTTTGAAAGCGTTGCTGAGGCCGACACTTCGGCTTCTTAACCAAGCCATCAGCGGGGAAGCGCCACGCATCTGCTTTGCGGCTGCGGGTGCCGCGCGGGTTTTCGAGATCGGCGGCATTCCGGCGGTGCTGCTTCCGGTGCGTTGAAGTCCAATCTGTTTGACGGCCAGCGCCTTGTTTGTTGCGCCAATGCCGGTCGCAGTGCGTTCTTCAACGAGAGAGACAGCTTACGAGCCGGCACGGCTTTGAAACTTCTGAGAGCCGGTTGCAGCCAATCGAATGCGGAGTTTCGCCAAGGCCAGGAGGAGACGATTTAGCGTGTGATTCTGGGGAAACGGTTGGGCGTTCGTCGTCCACAGGACCGGTTGAGGGAAGAGCTTGGTCTATTTCACCGCGACTCGGCTGTTGCGCGAAGGCGGCTTGGGGCCGGCACTCGGAACGGTTGCTGTCGACATCCTGCTTATCTCGCCCGAACGGCCCGCCAATGCGCGCTTTGGCAACTGGGTACTCGCGGAAGTCGCCAACCGAATCGCCCTTCTCGCCATTGACGGGGCGCACTGCATCTTGGACTGGGGACACGACTTCCGCTCCCACTATCGACTCATCGAGCGTTTCGTCGACTTGTCGCTCAGGAACTTCCGGTTGCTGGCAACGACGGCCACAGCCTATCGCCAGGTGATGGACGATTTGACGGCCATCCTCGGCGGCGACTTGGCAATCTGCCGGGCGGGATTTTGTGATTCGTTTTGCAAGCGTTTCTGTTTGCGACTAATTTGGCCGGGAATCGAGCCGTGTCGTTCCTGCCCATCGTCCATCGAGAACTCCGGGTTGCCTCTCAACGGAAAGGCACCTATCACCTTCGCGCTTGGGCGGTTGCTCTCGCTCTGTGTCTCGTCTGTTATCTTTGGTTCTTCACCGAGTTTGGACAATTCTCTTCCAAGAATCTGGGTGCCAACATCTTGACTTTGTTGTCCTCGATTCTGTTTGGCTACACTTTCTTGTCGGGCGTCTTTTGCACTTCTGACTGCATCGGAGTGGAAAAGCGGAACGGCACGATTGGGCTTCTGTTCCTGACGCGGCTGAAGGCTTACGACATCACGGCGGGGAAGTTGGCAGCGCATTCGCTACAAGCTCTTTACGGCTTGGTGGCGGCATTGCCTGTGATGGGTTTGTCCATGTTATTCGGGGGCGTGACGAGCGGGCAATTCTACTGGACGGCTTTGGCTTTGCTGGCTTGTCTGTTTCTGTCTCTTTGCGTCGGCTTGCTGGCTTCATCCATGTTTCGGGACGCTCGAAGCTCCATGTCCTTTACGTTGTTGGCGCTTGGGCTGGTTTCGTTTGGCTTTCCGTTGTTGTGGGAAATGCTCTTTCCTGTGGCCTCCCCTGTGCGAAACGCCCTCGCCTGGGCAAGCCCGTTTACGCTCTTGCAGGCTGCTTGGTCCGGGGGGGGTTCCTTTTGGCCGTCATTTTGGACGATCTTGGGACTTGGCGCTGGCTCTTTTGTGGCGGCCAGCATCCTGACGATGCGTTGGCGAACGGAGTTGAATCAGTTGGCGAAACCCCAAACCGTTTCCCGCGCCCGGAAGGTGAGGCGGAAAGCTTCCCGCGCTGGCGATCGCCGGTTGCTGGAAGAGAATCCGTTCTTATGGCTGGCTTCACGGGCGACCTCTCGAAATCGCCTTCTTTGGATTCTCCTGATCGCCTCTAGCCTCTGCCTTTTTTGGATGTGTTTTCTGGCGCCGCCACCGGTTATCGGGGTTGGTATATTGGTGTTGTATCTGCTCCACGTTCTGTTCAAAATTTGGGTGGCCGTCGAGGCTTGCTGGCAGTTTCACGAAGATCGGAAAAACGGTCTTTTGGAGCTGCTTTGCGTCACACCAACGCCAATTGAGGCCTTGCCCGTAGCTTATGTTCGCAGGCTGAAGAAGCGGTTTGTTCCCCCGGCAATCTTTCTGGCCCATCTTTCGCTGATACCTATTGGGTGGATATTATGGGAGATAGCAAACGACACCCCCCGAATACCTGGGTCTGCACCTGTTGACCCTTGGTGGTGGTCGTGGGAATTCGTTGGTTTCTTGGCTATTTGGATCGGGGGCGCGATCCTCCTTTTTCTTGATCTCGATGCTTTTCTCTGGACCGGGCTGGCTGCCGGCTTGCGGCATCGCAAGTTGAATCGGGCGATTTTTTATACGGTAGCGAAGGTCACGGGCGTTTCCTGGCTTTTGATGTTCGTGGTTGTTGGAATCTTGGTCGCTGAAATCATACCGGGCAGTTCTAGTGTCCCTGAGACAGCTCTCATATTGATTTGGCAGAGCATTACAGCTGCAATCGCAATCCTCTGCACCCGCCGTCATCGCTTTCTCTTGCGGGCAAAGTTTCGCTCTTTTTTGCAATACTCCGTCTGAAGCTTTGAAAGCGTTGAATCGCCCTTCTCGCCATTGACGAAGCGCACTGCATCTTGGACTGGGGACACGACTTCCGCTCCCACTATCGGCTCATCGAGCGTTTCGTCGATTTGTCGCCCACGAACTTCTGGTTGCTGGCAACGACGGCCACAGCCTATCGCCGGGTGATGGACGATTTGACGGCCATGCTCGGCGGCAACTTGGCAATCTGCCGGGCGGGATTTTGTGATTCGTTTTGCAAGTGTTTCTGTTTGCGACTAATTTGACCGGGAATCGAGCCGTGTCGTTCCTGCCCATCGTCCATCGAGAACTCCGGGTTGCCTCTCAACGGAAAGGCACCTATCACCTTCGCGCTTGGGCGGTTGCTCTCGCTCTGTGTCTCGTCTGTTATCTTTGGTTCTTCACCGAGTTTGGACAATTCTCTTCCAAGAATCTGGGTGCCAACATCTTGACTTTGTTGTCCTCGATTCTGTTTGGCTACACTTTCTTGTCGGGCGTCTTTTGCACTTCTGACTGCATCGGGGTGGAGAAGCGGAGCGGCACGATTGGGCTTCTGTTCCTGACGCGGCTGAAGGCTTACGACATCACGGCGGGGAAGTTGGCAGCGCATTCGCTACAAGCTCTTTACGGCTTGGTGGCGGCGTTGCCTGTGATGGGTTTGTCCATGTTATTCGGGGGCGTGACGAGCGGGCAATTCTACTGGACGGCTTTGGCTTTGCTGGCTTGTCTGTTTCTGTCTCTTTGCGTCGGCTTGCTGGCTTCATCCATGTTTCGGGACGCTCGAAGCTCCATGTCCTTTACGGTGTTGGCGCTTGGGCTGGTTTCGTTTGGCTTTCCGTTGTTGCGGGAAATGCTCTTTCCTGTGGCCTCCCCTGTGCGAAACGCCCTCGCCTGGGCAAGCCCGTTTACGCTCTTGCAGGCTGCTTGGTCCGGGGGGTTTTCCTTTTGGCCGTCGTTTTGGACGATCTTGGGACTTGGCGCCGGCTCTTTTGTGGCGGCCAGCATCCTGACGATGCGTTGGCGAACGGAGTTGAATCAGTTGGCGAAACCCCAAACCGTTTCCCGCGCCCGGAAGGTGAGGCGGAAAGCTTCCCGCGCTGGCGATCGCCGGTTGCTGGAAGAGAATCCGTTCTTATGGCTGGCTTCGCGGGCGACCTCTCAAAATCGCCTTCTTTGGATTCTCCTAATCGTCTCCAGCCCCTGCCTTTTTTGGCTGTGTTTTCTGGCGCCGCCACCGGTTATCGGGGTTGGTATACTGGTGTTGTATCTGCTCCACGTTCTGTTCAAAATTTGGGTGGCCGTCGAGGCTTGCTGGCAGTTTCACGAAGATCGGAAAAACGGTCTTTTGGAGCTGCTTTGCGTCACACCAACGCCGATTGAGGCCTTGCCCGTAGCTTATGTTCGCAGGCTGAAGAAGCGGTTTGTTCCCCCGGCAATCTTTCTGGCCCATCTTTCGCTGATGGTTATTGTGGAAGATTGGATGAACCTCCCCCCTCGGATCGTGCTTGGCCCCAATTGGTTATGGGAGGCAATCGTTTTTTACTCGGCTATTTGCATCGGGGGCGCGATTCTTCTTTTTCTTGATCTCGATGCTTTTACCTGGACCGGGCTGGCTGCCGGCTTGCGGCATCGCAAGGTGAATCGGGCGATTTTTTATACGGTAGCGAAGATCATGGGCGTTTCCTGGCTTTTGATGCCCGTGGTAATCATGGTCGCTGAAATCATCCCGCGCACGCGCAGTTCTTTTGACCCCTTTATAGCCCTCATATTGATTTGGCAGAGCATCGCAGCTGCAATCGCAATCGGCTGCACCCGCCGCCATCGCTTTCTCTTGCGGGCGAAGTTTCGCTCTTTTTTGCAATACTCCGTCTGAAGCTTTGAAAGCGTTGCCGAGGCGGACGCTTATTTCGACAAGATGCAGAGCGAGGCCGACACTTCGGCTTCTTAACCAAGTCCTCAGCGGGGAAGCGCCACGCATCTGCTTTGCGGCTGCGGGTGCCGCGCGGGTTTTCGAGATCGGCGGCATTCCGGCGGTGCTGCTTCCGGTGCGTTGAAGTCCAATCTGTTTGACGGCCAGCGCACGACTTCCGCTCCCACTATCGGCTCATCGAGCGTTTCGTCGACTTGTTGCCCAGGAACTTCCGGTTGCTGGCAACGACGGCCACAGCCTATCGCCGGGTGATGGACGATTTGACGGCCATGCTCGGCGGCGACTTGGCGATCTGCTGGGCGGGATTTTGTGATTCGTTTTGCAAGCGTTTCTGTTTGCGACTAATTTGGCCGGGAATCGAGCCGTGTCGTTCCTGCCCATCGTCCATCGAGAACTCCGGGTTGCCTCTCAACGGAAAGGCACCTATCACCTTCGCGCTTGGGCGGTTGCTCTCGCTCTGTGTCTCGTCTGTTATCTTTGGTTCTTCACCGAGTTTGGACAATTCTCTTCCAAGAATTTGGGTGCCAACATCTTGACTTTGTTGTCGTCGATTCTGTTTGGCTACACTTTCTTGTCGGGCGTCTTTTGCACTTCTGACTGCATCGGAGTGGAGAAGCGGAGCGGCACGATTGGGCTTCTGTTCCTGACGCGGCTGAAGGCTTACGACATCACGGCGGGGAAGTTGGCAGCGCATTCGCTACAAGCTCTTTACGGCTTGGTGGCGGCATTGCCTGTGATGGGTTTGTCCATGTTATTCGGGGGCGTGACGAGCGGGCAATTCTACTGGACGGCTTTGGCTTTGCTGGCTTGTCTGTTTCTGTCTCTTTGTGTCGGCTTGCTGGCTTCATCCATGTTTCGGGACGCTCGAAGCTCCATGTCCTTTACGGTGTTGGCGCTTGGGCTGGTTTCGTTTGGCTTTCCGTTGTTGCGGGAAATGCTCTTTCCTGTGGCCTCCCCTGTGCGAAACGCCCTCGCCTGGGCAAGCCCGTTTACGCTCTTGCAGGTTGCTTGGTCCGGGGGGGGTTCCTTTTGGCCGTCGTTTTGGACGATCTTGGGACTTGGCGCCGGCTCTTTTGTGGCGGCCAGCATCCTGACGATGCGTTGGCGAACAGAGTTGAATCAGTTGGCGAAACCCCAAACCGTTTCCCGCGCCCGGAAGGTGAGGCGGAAAGCCTCCCGCGCTGGCGATCGCCGGTTGCTGGAAGAGAATCCGTTCTTGTGGCTGGCTTCGCGGGCGACCTCTCAAAATCGCCTTCTTTGGATTCTCCTGATCGTCTCCAGCCTCTGCCTTTTTTGGATGTTTTTTCTGGCGACGCCACCGTTTTCCGGGGTTGGTGCATTGGTGTTGTATCTGCTCCACGTTCTATTCAAAATTTGGGTGGCCGTCGAGGCTTGCCGGCAGTTTCACGAAGATCGGAAAAACGGTCTTTTGGAGCTGCTTTGCGTCACACCAACGCCGATTGAGGTCTTACCCGTAGCTTATGTTCGCAGGCTGAAGAAGCAGTTTGTTCCCCCGGCAATCTTTCTGGCCCATCTTTCGCTGATGTTTATTGGGCGGATGCTATGGGAGAGTGCAACCAAACAGCCACCTGCATTCATTATTGACCCTTGGTTGTGGTGGCAGCCATTCGTTGGTATCTCGGCTTTTTGCATCGGGGGCACGATCCTTCTTTTTCTTGATCTCGATGCTTTTCTCTGGACCGGGCTGGCTGCCGGCTTGCAGCATCGCAAGTTGAATCGGGCGATTTTTTATACAGTAGCGAAAATCATGGGCGTTTCCTGGCTTTTGATGCTCGTGGTCGCTGGAATCGTGCCGGGCAGTTCTTATGGCCTCGGGACAGCCGTCATATTGATTTGGCAGAGCATTACAGCTGCAATCGCAATCCTCTGCACCCGCCGCCATCGCTTTCTCTTGCGGGCGAAGTTTCGCTCTCTTTTGCAATAGTCCGTCTGAAGGCCGGTTGTGTTATGGGAATATGGGAAGGGGGAGTGGAGAAGTAGCGACAGCGCGAAAGAAGCGGATACTGGGGGCAGGAGGGGGTCGGATTGCCCAAGTGACCACATAAGTTGACGCTGTAGGGCGATATGTGGCTCTCACCAGGCACAGGCAAGTAGATACCGTCGACTCTGTCGGAGATGACGAGTGTGCCAGAGCAGTGGATGATCAAGAAATCCCCCAATTCGCTGAGATTTCGGTGGAATGACAAAGAAGGCGAGGGCGGTTCATCAGCGCCGTCTTTGAACAGTTCTTTAATGCGGGAGTGCGAGAGTCTGCGGTTGTAGATGCGGACTTCATCGATTTTGCCGAGGAATTGGTTGGGTTTGGGAAATTCTTCACCGCCGGCATCGGCCTCGCCGGGACTGCCGCCGCCGATGCGAAAAATGGAGTCAGGCGGTTCAGAGGAAAAGATGGGGCTCGCGGTGCCACCGATAGGGACTCCCTGCTGCGCTGCCAATGCGAATGAGAGAGTTCCGTTTGGTTTTGTTATTCATGGTTTTATGGATTCGGACTGTTACAAAGACTAAAAAATGTTGTCAGATTGTCGGCAAGAATTGTGCCAAGTTTGGAGGCGCGGCAATTTTTACCAATAATAAGTGTCGCCGTTGCCGCCGCCGGCGGTGATGCGGCCCAAGGGATAGGCGGCCGGCTGATACATTTTATCCAGGTGGGGAAATTCGGCTTTTGTTTTCCACTCGGCATGGGCGTCTCCAATTGGTTGACGCCGGAGATGATGGGGAGGTTGCCTTTATGCTGGGGGAAGGTAATCGTTTTGTGGCCTTCGTTGTATGACCAGCCTTTGGGGCCGTGGTTGTAGCGCCAGGATTTGTCGGAGGCGTCGATGTAAAGGATGTCGGCCATCAGGATGCGGGTGGATTCCAGTCGGTTGTCGCATAGCTGGACATCGGCAAGGCTGGTTTCGGCGTAGCCGTGTTCGCGGCCGCGCCTGTCCTTGTCCGAGGCAGGCGCCAAGTCCACTCTGCCAAAGTAGGTGTATTGAAATTCCAGAAAGTTGTGACTCGTGAAGTTGATGGTCTTGATCCATTCGTTCATTTTCCGGGCGTCGATTTCGGGACACAAAGCGATGCCGAGGATGTTTTCGCTTTGCATATTGTAGGCTTGAACATATGGCTGAATCTGATCGATCGACCATTCTTTGAGATTTTGTTGGTGTTTAAAGCGGATGAAGTTGGGGCGGGTGCCCCATTGCTGGGTCATTTGCATGAGGTTCTCGTCGTTGTCGCTCTTGTGCATCGTGATGGCGAGGCCGTATTGCTTGAGGTTGTTGAGGCACTTGATTTGTTTGGCCTTCTTTTTGGCTTTTGCCAAAGCCGGTAACAACATGCCCGCAAGGATGGCGATGACGACGAGGAGTTCAATCAAGGTGAAGCCTTGATGAAGTATCTTTGGTGGTGTTGGGTTCATGGCGTGCTTGGATTGGGTGGTTCTGAAACAGAGTCGCTAGTTTGAGCAGTTGAAGCCGAACGCGCAAGAAAAAATCTTCGGCCCGGAAGCGCGGCCGCTTTCTAGTGGTAAGGCACTTGCGGTTTGCGGCATCTTGCTGTTCACTGCCTGTTTTGCCAATGAGAAAGAGCCTTGTGATTCTGCTGTTGTTGGCCGCTTGGTCGGCGTTGTTTTGTTTGGAAACCGGGTGCTCGTTGTCGCCTGACGCCGGCGCATTGCCAGGTTCTCCTCCAAGCCGTTCGGCAGAATCGGCGCCAACCGCCCCGCCGTCTCAGCTGCCAGAAGCGGCGCCTTTGGGCGATATTGATCATGCGGCGATTCTCAAGGGTTGGGACGGAGAAGCGCTCGCGCGGGGGAAGCGCGTTTATGACGCGGTCTGCATCACTTGCCACGGCGATCTGGAGAAGGAGGGTTCGTTGCCGACTTCGCGCAAGTTTTGGGAAGCGGAGTTCAAAAATGGCAAAGACCCTTACAGCTTGTTTCGGACGCTCGGGATGGGCTACGGGCAGATGCCGGCCTTTCCCTTCCTGACGGTGCAGCAACGCTACGACACAATCCATTACCTGCGCGAGACGTTGGTCAAGCCGACGAATGAAAAGGAGTATTTCGAAATCACGGAGAGCTATCTGGCCAGCCTGCCCCAAGGCAAAAGTCTAACCGGCACAATAACCGAAGAAATGCGCGAATACGCAAAAGGCCCCAAATATTTGCGGATGAATTTCGGGCCGATGCTGAATTGGACATATCAAGTCGCGCCCGGCAACATCGCCTACAAGGCCATTGCCGTGCGGTTGGACGCGGGCGCCGGCGGCGTCAGCAAAGGCCGGGCTTGGCTGGTTTACGATCACGACACCATGCGCGTGGCAGCGGGTTGGTCCGGGCAGAGATTCATCGACTGGAAGGGCATCGCCTTGGACCAATCCCACGGCACGCACGCCAGCATTGCGGGCAAAATCGCCTTTGTGAACCCGGTCGGCCCCGGCTGGGCACACCCCGAAACCAGCTCTTGGGAAGACCCGCGTTTCCTCGGACGCGACGGCAAACCCTATGGCCCGTTGCCGCACGATTGGGCGCAATTTCGCGGACAATATCTCCACGGGCAAAAAGTGATTCTGCGCTACACCGTCGGCGGAACGCAGGTGCTCGAATTGCCGGGCATGGAAGCCAGCGACAACAAAGTCGTCTATACCCGCACGTTGAACATCGGCCGGTCAGCGCGCGACTTGCGCCTCCGAATCGCTCCGGCGGCAACAGCGGTCGCTCTGACGGGAACTCCGCCACCGGACCGCCTCAGCGACCACCCGGCAAACGGAGCGCAAATCGAAACCGCCGGCGGTTTTCAAATGTTGGCGATCCCGGCCGCCGCAACCCCTCTCAAAGCCAAGTTGTTAATCGGCAACGTGGACCCACAAAAGCTGGACTTTCAGGCATCCGTTTCTGCTCCGGCAGAAGATTTGAGCGCCTACCTCAACGGCGGCCCCGCAAGATTCCCCGAAGCCGTCATCACCCAAGGGAAAAACGGCGGCAATCAAAAACCCTTCGAGATCGACGAAATTACCTACCCACACGAAAACCCCTGGCATAGCTGGATGCGCATCGGCGGATTCGACTTCCTTCCCGGCGGGAAACGGGCAGCAGTGGCCACCTGGCTTGGCGATGTTTGGCTGGTAGACGGAATTGACGGCGCATTGGGCCGACACCGCTGGAAGCGCATCTGCACCGGCTTGTTCCAACCGCTCGGCGTTAAAACCGTCGGCGACGCCCTCTACATCACTTGCCGCGACCAGATAGCCCGTCTGCATGATGTCAACGGCGACGAGGAAATCGACTACATCGAATGTTTCAACTCAGACCATCAAGTCACCGAACATTTCCATGAGTTCGCTATGGGATTGCAGACGGACGCCGACGGCAACTTCTACTATGCGAAATCCGCCCGACACGCCAAAACCGCCCTCGTGCCTCATCACGGCACGCTCTTGAAAGTGAGCGCCGACGGCGCCAAAACAGAAATCTTGGCCACCGGCTTCCGCGCCGCCAACGGCGTTTGCCTGAACCCCGACGGCAGTTTCATCGTCACAGACCAGGAAGGCCACTGGAACCCCAAAAACCGCATCAACTACGTTCGCCCCGGCGGCTTCTACGGCAACATGATGGGCTACCACAACATCACGGATAAAAGCGACGACGCCATGCAACAACCACTCTGCTGGATCACCAACGAGTTCGACCGCAGCCCCGGCGAATTGCTGTGGATTCCAATCGGCGCCAACTGGGGGGCGCTCAACGGGCATTTGCTCAACCTCAGTTACGGCACCGGTCGCGTGTTTTTAGTGCCGCACGAAATCGTCAACGGCCAGGCGCAAGGCGGGATGGTCAGCCTGGGACTGGAATTTCCCACCGGAATCATGCGCGGGCGTTTCCACAAAACCAACGGCCAACTTTATGCCACAGGCATGTTCGCCTGGGCCGGCAACAAGCGACAAGACGGCGGCTTCTACCGCATCCGCTACACCGGCAAACCAGCCTATCAAATCACCGGTTTGCGAGCGCTCCAAAAAGGAATCCACTTGACTTTCACCGACCCGCTGGACAGCCAAAGCGCCGGCGACGCCTCCAATTATGCTGTCAAAGTGTGGAACTTAAAACGCACCAAAAACTACGGCTCAAAACACTATAACGAACGGCCTTTGAAAATCGAAAGCGCCGAAGTCTTCAACAATGGGCGTTCCGTTTTCTTGCGCATCCCGAAAATCGCGTCCACCTGGAGCATGGAAATCAAAATGAACCTCCGAGGCAAAAACGGCGAACCCGTCCAGCGCGTCATCCACAACACCATCCACCGCCTCCAAGACCCGGCAATTTTTTGAGAAAGAGTAATCCACTGCTTGATAAACCAGGGCAACCGAAATCCAAAAGATTTGATAAAAGGAAAGTCAGACAGCGAAAGTATTTTGTTCATTCTGAAAAACCTTGGTTATCTCTCAATCAAATTCAGTAATATCAACTTCGGGGGAGGATTGAATTTCAGTGGGGCGGCCGGCGGCGATGTCGGTGATTTGTTGCCGGCTTTGCGCGATGTCTTCGGCGCTGTCGAGGATGGTGAAGGCGAGGGTGAAGCGGCGCGTTTGTCCGGGTTGCAGTTTGGGGACGCGGCCGAAGTGCCGCTCTACTCGGCGGTTGTAGGGAAAGCCGGTGCCGGGTTCGATGCCGGTGACGTAGCCGGAGTTCAGGTCGGCGGAGTTTTTCCATTGGGTCAAGTAGGGTAGTTCTTGCAGGGACCAGGATATGTGAACGCCGCGGTTGCCGGCGGGGTTGTGGAGCATGACGGCGGTTTGCCCTTGGCGGTCAGCCCAAGGCTGGAGGCAGTAGACTTGTTCGATGAATCCACGGGTCGGCGGGCCGTAGGTGGCGTGGCCGGCGATGGATTTTGCGGCGTGGGCGTTGAAGGGGCTGATTTTGCGGAGGGGAGCGATTAGCCGGGCCCCTTCGCCGAGAAGTGGCGGGCCGAAGTTGCCGTGGTAGATGAGTTGGAATTCTTGTTCGCTGCCGCCGCGGTTGGTGAGTGTGTCTTGGATGGTGAAGGTGTCGGAGCCGATTTCGGCGGCGATTTCCGTCCAGAGTTCCAGTTGAGGACCGTAGAACATACGTTCATCGACGCGCCCGCGGATTTTGATGCGGCAGGGCGGTTCGGTTTCGATGAGCACTTGGACTTCTGAGGCGGGGATGTTGCCGATTTTGCCGTGCAATGTGAGGTTCATGCTCGTTTCGTCGCCGACGTTGTTGATGAAGCGGTCTTCTCCCGGATGCCCGGCGGACTCCAAACCGCAGCGCACCATCCATTCGTTGAACCCTTCGAGCCAGCCCAATCCGCCGCGGCTTTGGAGGTTGATGTGCCGTGGATGGACGAGTTCTTTGACAGGGGAATTCCAGCCTAAGCGGACGTCGCCCAGGGCCGCTTCATAAATGCTCATGCCGCGGGTGGGGATGACGGTGAACCGCAAGCGGCCGTTATCCACTTCGATGATGTCCACTCCTTCCTGCTTGCCGCCGCGCAGAACGGATTTTCGGATAGACCATTTTGCCGCCACGGGCAGTTGTAGGTCGCGGTAGTCTCGATGCCAATGCTCCACTCGAATGTTGTTGCGAGCGCTGATTAACGTTTCTTCAATGACGGCAGCAGAGGACATGGCTGTGGCGCTAATGGCCATTAGCGCGGCGAGGAATGGAATCTGTTTCATGGGCGGTCAATGGTTTCAATAGTTCAATTGCGCTTTTGCGAGCCACGAGACTATTCGAACCTCCCTGTCAATCCAAATTTTCGCAATAACAATTTAAGGGCTTGACAAGATTTCGAGGGCTTGGTAAGGTGCGCGGATGAACTTAATCAAAGTCTTTGAACGCTTTCCTGACCAGCAAGCCTGCTTCGACTACTTGGAAGCCGTCCGCTGGCACGGCAAACCCCAGTGCCCCCTCTGCAACAGCCATGATGTCGCCAAAAAGAAGGACAAAAACCGCATTGGCCGGTGGAATTGCCATGCTTGCAAGAGCAGTTTCAACGTCCTTTCCGGCACCATTTTTCAAGGCACCCGCATCCCTCTGCAAAAATGGTTCATGGCCATTGCCCTCATCCTCAACGCCAAGAAAAGCCTTTCCAGCTGGCAACTCTCCCGCGATTTGGAGATGAACCAGCCCTCGGCGTGGTATCTGCAAGTGCGGGTGCGCCTGGCGATGGGGCAGATGCGCAGCAAGAAACTCTTGCGGGGGATTGTCGAGGCCGACGAAACCTTTATCGGCGGGCGCCCCCGCAAACCGAACAAACATTTCGACAATCGTCCGCCCAGAGACAAATATACCGACAAAACACCGGTGATTGGCGCGGTCGAACGGGGCGGCCAAGTCAGAGCCCAAGTCAAACACCCGCCCGGGACGCCTTTGCGCACCAACATTCGGCACCTGATGGCCACTTGGCTGCACAAAAAACGGACTCGCCTGATGACGGATGAAGCCAGGGAGTTCCACAACATTGACGCCATTGGCGTGGAACACGAAGTCGTGCGCCATGCCGTTCGCTACGCGCTGGGGGATGTCCACACCAACACGATTGAAGGCTTTTGGTCTTTGCTCAAACGCGCTTGGTATGGCAGCCACCATCATTATTCCAAAGAAGACATGCAGCTCTACCTTTCCGAAGCCACTTGGAAATACAATTACCGCAACAATCCCAATCCATTCAGCGCCTTCATCACCGGCTGCTTTAACGATTGACCGACCACCATAAAAACTCAAAACCCCAAAAGCCCTTAAATTGTTATTGCGCAAATTTTTTCCACCGCGGGCGTCCACAATCCTGCCGCTTCGAAATAAGGCTTTGACAGAATCAAGAGCGCTGAGGCAAGGTCCACGGCTTTGGATTTGGGGTCGTAGCTCAGCTGGTAGAGCACCACAATGGCATTGTGGGGGTCAGGGGTTCGACTCCCCTCGGCTCCACCAAATTCTCTCCCCCGCGTCTCCCGTGCCGTGGTTTGCCGTTTGCCTTGGTGAAT
This sequence comes from uncultured Pedosphaera sp., assembly GCA_965214825.1. Taxonomy (GTDB): domain Bacteria; phylum Verrucomicrobiota; class Verrucomicrobiia; order Limisphaerales; family AAA164-E04; genus UBA2970. The sequence goes on along the minus strand of OZ243981.1, from coordinate 1,883,753 downwards.
GCTTGCCAGCAGCGGTTGAAAATTTGCGCGATAAATATTTATGGGCTTAACAGGGTGACGCGCAGGCACTCGACCCGTTGACCGCCACACGCTTAACAAAAAATCCAATCCTCTGCATCCTGTCCATCCACGTGTCCCGAATAAATCGCCTTCCAAAACTCTCAAAGCCCTTAAATTGTTATTGCGAAAATTTGGGTTGACGGCGAGGGAAGGTTCTCTATTCTCACCCTTCAAGCATTAACCCAATCAACCGTATCTGGTATCTGGTATGAAGACATTAACTACTTCCCTCGTTGTTTTGGCCGTCGGCGTTCTGGCTGGCCATTCGCTGCACGCAGCCGTCAAAGACGCCGCTTTCCTGCAAGGCTCCACACTGGCAGACGGCTCAACCGTGTTGGATTCCGCCACCCCCAAAGCTATCCGTTGGACGGAAAGGTCTTCCATCGACCCGAACACTTTCGCACATTCCTTTACCGACCCGGCCAAGCTCATCGTCAAGAAAGACGGCGATTACCTCGTTGCCGCCACCATGCCGCTAATCAGCATCAACACTGCCGATAACCGCCCTTCGCAAGCGCTGGAAGTGTATGTCAACGGCGAGCCAGCGCCGGGCACTGTCGGCTCCTCCGGCTACATCCGCAACCAACCCCGCAACATCAACATGCAGCAGGAGACCTCAGACCACGCCCACACCCTACTTGCTGGCCTGAGCGCCGGAGACATGATCGAAGTCCGCGCCCACAAAACCGCCCAAGCAGCCCTGGCAACCGGCATCCAATCGGCCAGCTTGTATGTGGAACTGGTGGACAACTCTCGCACCGTGTTCGCCGCCCTTTCGGACGGCCCCATCAGCGGCGCGAACCTGAATCCGAACTTCAATGAAGACGGTGACGACCCAGCCGAGCTGGGCTGGACCTCGACGCGCAAAGACGCTGGCATCACCCATTCGGATGGCTCGGCGGACATTCGCCTCAGCGCAGGCGCATATATATTGTTCGTCAACATCCCCATGCAGGCCACTGTGCAGCGGGCTTCGGCCGGCCTCGAAGTATTGCTGGACGACGAGGTGGTTCCCGGCGGCCTCGCCCGGCAAGGCTACATCCGCAACGCCAGCGGGCATACACGCGCCTCAGTGCATTGGGCCGGCGTGATCGAAGTCTCCGGCACGAAAACTCTCACTTTGCAGACTTACCGCCTCGCCCGGGCTGGCCAAGTGTCCCTTCAAAGTGACAAGCAGGCATCCGTTTATTTGGAGAAAATTGACGCTGGCAGCGGCTTGATTGCCAGCAGCGCCATCACAGTGGACAACGCCAACAATCCCGACAACTGGAATCCCGATGCGAAGGCCGCTTTGGTTTGGGAAGAGCCGGCCGCCATCGACAGCGCTCTTTATCGGCACAACAACTCCAGCATTCAAGTGCGCCGGGCTGGCAGCTATCTGCTGCTCTATCACGACAATCTTTACAGCGCGGCTGCCCGTCCCAATCCGCGGATATCGGTTGAAGTCAACGGCGCGGAAGTGCCGGGCGCGGAGACCAAGAGCCACTACATCCGCAGTGAGGACGGCCACAACGAATCATCGAGCACACTCGTCTTCCTTCTGGAAGACCTGGCCGCCAACGACACCATCACCATCAGCACACAGAAGGAAGGCCAAAACGGCGATGTCTTTAGTGTCGACGACATTGATCCCATTGACGGCGGCGCCATTTTCTCGTTGATTCAAAAGGAGTCCATCGACCCCAGCAGCATCGAATCCGCACCGCGCTTGCTTTCCGCCAATGGGAACATCAACGGCTTCGAGGCGAGCATTCAGAACTTCGCCACAACAGTGGACGAGAGTTCGGTTCAAGCCACGCTCAACGGCGAGTCAGTGGAGGCCGATGTGAGCGCTGGCGCTGGCATCGTAACGATTGCTTACAACTTCCCGGAGCCGCCCGAATCACTGAGCATCCATCAAGTTTCTCTCCGTTACACGGACTCGGCAGCGGGAATCCACCAGGCGGATTTTAGCTTCACGGTGACCGCAGTATTCACACGGGTGCCGCCCGCCTTCGCCACGCCTGGCGCGGACACGGACGCGCCAGGCTTCGTTGCCAACGTCTCGCAAATCAGCATCGCGCAGAGCGGGGTGGCGCATGTGCACGGCAACCGCATTGCGGGCGCTGAAAGGCAACTGGCCGGCGGTTACACCGACGCAGACGGCAACCCCTACCTCAACGAAGCCGGCCCGGAAAACGCGAGCCGTTGGGAGATTTCGCCCGCCAATATCGAAACCGTCATCAACCTGGAACAGGGAGAGGACGGCATACCCGGCCCAACCGGAATCTTCACGGCGAACAACGGCAACGAGGACGCTGCCATTCCGCAAATCCCCGGCTTTGAAGACAACCTGGACGGCATTGCCGTCGAGTTCCTCGCCTTCCTGGAACTGAACAAAGGCTTTCACACCCTGGGCGTGAACAGCGATGACGGCTTTCAGGTCAAGATTGGTCCCTCGGTCAACGACCACGGCGCCATCGAAATTGGTCTCTGGAACGACAGCCGCCCTGTGAGCGAATCAACCTTCACCATTTACATTGAAGAGTCCGGGATTTATCCTGTGCGGCTGCTTTGGTGGGAAGGCGGTGGCGGCGCGAGCGTCGAATTCTACTCCATCATGGAAGACGGCGAAAAAATTCTCATCAATGACCGTAGCAACGCCCGCGCCATCAAAGCCTACCGCTCTGGCGTCAACCGGCCCTACATCAGCGCGGTCTCCCCGACCGGGACAAGCCTGACAGACACTATCGAATACACCATCAACGACGGCGACATCAGCCTAGTGGAAGGCTCCATTGCCCTCACCCTCGACGGCGCCGCGTTGGCACCGGCAATCGCCAAATCCGGCAGCGTCACCACCGTGCGCTACACAAACCCGGACGGCTACTTCTCCAGCGGCAACCACCGCGCCGTCCTCACCTACAACGAAGCAAGTGATCCCCCCATCACCCGCACCTTTGCTCACGAATTCACCGTGCCCGAAGGCATGGAAGTCATTCTGAGCGACAACCCCTTCGCCTACTGGCGCTTTGGAGAAACCGAAGGCAACTCGGCCTACAACGCAGTCAGCGGCATACACACCGGCACCTACAACAACAACCCCGGCCTAGGTGCCGAGCGGCTCGTCGTAGGCGACCCTTCCCCATCCGTCTTCCTCGACGCCGAGCAACAGCACTGGATACGTCTCATCAACCACGCCGACATCAACAACCTCGGCGGCAATCCCGGTTGGCCGCAAAAGACCATCGAATTTTGGTTCAAAGCCCGCAACCTGCCCACCTCGGACTTGGCGCACCCGGACTTTGAAATTTCGCAGCGGCAAGTCATCTACGAACAAGGCGGCGCCACGCGAGGCATGAACGTCTACCTCGTCGGCACCCAACCCGGCCCCAACCCAAAGGAAGCCGAACTGTGGTTCAACGTCCTCAACCGCGCTGAAGTCGTCTGGGGCGGCACGCTTCCCTACAACGACGTCGACGGCGTGGGAACCGACCAGGACGCCGTCGCCATCAAAACCACCATCCAGGCCAATGCCGTCTATCACGTAGCACTCGTTTTTCAGGAAGACAACGAGGCAGACAGTTTCGAAGGCGGCATCACCGGCTATCTAAACGGCGAGAAATTCGGCGAAGCCATCGGTGCCAACCAACTGCGGAACCACACCGACGGCATCGGCATCGGCCGCCGCAACAACGAAGTCTCCTTCCATGACCTGATCATCAACGCATCAACGCCGGCTATCTTCAACTCCGCTGAACAATTCTACTACGACGGCTGGCTGGACGAATTCGCGCTCTACAACACAGCCCTTTCCGCAGCGCGCGTCAAAGTGCACTACGAAGCCGGATTGGACGAAGTGCCGCCAATCGGCGGTGGCATGATTTCCATCGCCCGCGACACCGGCGGTATCATCGCCATCCACTTCACCGGCACGCTCAAAAGCGCCGATACCATCACAGGAGACTTCACCCCCGTGAACGGCGCCACCTCCCCCTACACCGTCACGGCAGACCAAGAAGCCAAGTTCTACCGCGTAGACTAACAACCGCCGGAAAACCACTCCAAAAGGCCGGGCGAACGCCCGGCCTTTTTTTGACTGCGTCCCCGGCAACCGGATAAATTATGGAGCCAGTTATCGGATTCGAACCGATGACCGACGGTTTACAAAACCGTTGCTCTACCACTGAGCTAAACTGGCATCAGAAGGCCAACAGAAACGCCAAACGCCCCGCCACGCTAACCGCTCCCCCGCCCCAATTCAACCGTCAAATCTTGCCGCAAAACAAAGTGCCACGCGACAACCAACGGCATTCTCTTGTAACTTTTCCCTCCGCCGCTTCGTCTTCCCCATCAGTTCGTAATATGAAAATCACAATGGAAAAAGCCGGCGCCCCGGACAACTCGCAGACATCCCGCAGGCTGTTTTTGCGAACCGCCGCACGCCACATCAACTCAAAAAACTGAATCGCATACTCGTCATGAAAACAACAGCCAAACTGGGAACCTTGCCGATCCTCATCGGCCTTGCGCTCCTGTCCTCTCCCGTCCAGGCGCAGCGCGCCGAGTTCGACCGCACTCAACAATTCATAGAACGCTTCAAGGAAAGGGCCGTCCTCAGAATTCAGGAAATTCTGGACGTCTCCGACAGCGAATGGAGCGTCCTCAAACCACTGGTCGCCGACGTCATCGAAAAACAATGGGCCAATCGCGCCAACCGCTCTGCCGATTTCAGCGGGCGGCGCGGGCGCGGCGGCGATGACGACGAGAACCGCCGATTTCAAAGGCGCGGCAATGCCGGCGAATCAAGAGAGCGCGAGAGTGGACGCAATCGCAGCAATCGAACCGGGCGCGGCGGCAATGCCGACATGGAAGGCCTCCGCAACGCCATTGACTCTGGCGATGCCGGCAAGATTCAAGCCGAACTCGCCGCCTATCGCGCCGTCCAGAAAAAGCGCGCTGTCGCCCTCAAGAAAGCCCGCGAAAAATTGCGGCAAGTCCTGACCCTGAAACAAGAAGCCAACCTGGTGCTTGTGGGACTGCTGGACTAGACATTGACCGGCACCCGCCAACCCGCGCCTTTCGGTCACCGGCCGGCCGCTGCTTCCGACCCATCCCCAAATGAGCGATTTGTTGCAACAGATGGTGGCCTCCGGGCATCTCTCCGCCTCGGACGCGGACGGCCTGCAAAAGACCACCACCAACGGCAACGCCCGTTTGATGGAAAGTGAAGCCTCCGTCCTGCAATGGCTGGCCGGCGAATACGGTGTGGCATTCACAGATTTGAAATCCATCGAACCCGACCGGGAATTGCTCTCCCAGTTCCCGGCGCGGGTTCTGCTCAAGGAAGAACTGCTCCCCCTGCGCCAGGCCAACGGCGCGGTTGAAGTCGCCACCAGCCGCCTCTTCGCCACTCGCGGTCTGGACACACTGAAAGTGATGACCGGCCTCAAACTCACGCCGGTTCTCGCGCCGTCGGAAAGCATTCGGAAAGAAATCAAAAAACGCCTGGGCATCGGCGCAGACACCATCGACACGCTCAAAGAAGACGAAGCTTTCCAAGTTGTGGACGACGGCGCCGAAGGGGAAGATGCGGATTTGGACAGCGCCGCAGCCGATGCCTCCATCATCCGCTTTGTCAACCAAGTCCTCGGCGATGCGATCGAACTCCGAGCCACCGACATCCACCTCGAACCCTTCGAGAACGAACTCCAAATCCGCTACCGCATCGACGGCGTCCTCCAGGAAGTCCCCGTCCCGGCAGAAATCAAACGTTTTCAGCCGGCCATCGTCTCCCGCGTCAAAATCTTGAGCCACCTCAACATCGCCGAAAAGCGCGTCCCCCAAGACGGTCGCATTAAAATCCGCGTGAACAACTCGGAAGTAGACGTCCGCGTCTCCATCATCCCCATGCTGCATGGAGAAGCCGTCGTGATGCGCCTGCTCCGGCAAGACGGCTCCATCATCGGCCTTTCCCAACTCGGCATGGGGCCCAGAGAGCGCCAACTCTTCGAGCGCGTGCTCGGCCTGCCGCACGGCATCGTCCTCGTTACCGGACCGACCGGCAGCGGCAAAACCACCACCCTCTACGCCGCGCTGAATGAAATCAACGACACCGTGCGGAAAATCATCACCATCGAAGACCCCATCGAATACCAAATCCGCGGCATCAACCAAATTCAAGTCTCCGAAAAATCAGGGCTCACATTCGCCCGCGGATTGCGCTCCATCCTCCGGCACGACCCGGACGTGCTACTCATCGGCGAAATTCGCGACAAGGAAACCGCGCAAATCGCCGTGCAAGCCTCGCTCACCGGCCACCTAGTCTTCTCCACTCTCCACACTAACGACGCCCCCGGCGCCATTTCGCGGCTCATCGACATGGGTGTCGAACCTTACCTCGTGGCTTCCTCCGTGGAAGCCATCCTGGCCCAACGCCTCGTCCGCGTCCTCTGTCTGCAATGCAAAACCCCGGACACCGCCGCCCGCATCCAGACATTGCGGCAGGAAATCGGCGTCGAAGACAGCGCTCCCATCTTTCGCGCCACCGGCTGTGAAGCCTGCCGGCAAACCGGCTACCACGGCCGGCAAGCGATTTTTGAAATGATGGACATGACGCCGGCCGTGCGAGACATGGCCCTGCGCCATTGCGCCCACGGCGAAGTCCGCGAACAAGCGCGGCAAGACGGCATGACCTTGTTGAGCGAAGACGGCTGGCGCCTGGTCCGCAAAGGAACCACTACCCCAGACGAAGTCCTGCGCGTTACCAAAGACGAACAAGCAGGCGGTGGAAACGGCTGAAAGCAATGGCCTCCTTCGACTACAAAGCAATCCAAACCGACGGCGCCATCGCCCAAGGCTCGCTGGAAGCCGGCAGCCGCGCCGAAGCCTTGCGCCAAATCCAAAGCCTGGGCATGAAAGCCGTCAAGATTGCCGAAGTCGACTCCCCGCAAGCGGCCTCCGGTTCAAGACTCCGTCCGCCGTGGCCGTCGAAACGCATTTCCTTCGCCCTGCTGGAGAACTTCACGCGCCTTCTCTCCAGCCTGCTTGCCGCCGGCGTTCCCTTGAGCCGGGCGCTGGTGATCCTCCACCGCGAAGCCGCGACACCGGCAGCCGGCGCCAAATGGAAAGAAGTGCATGACCTTGTGGTGGACGGCATGTCTTTGGCCGACGCTATGGCCAAATCTCCCGAAACCTTTCCCCGTGTTTATGTGGCTATGGTGCAGGCCGGCGAGACGGGCGGGTTCTTAGACTTGGTCTTGACGCAAATCGCGGATTTTCAATCCCGAGACAAAGAACTGCGGGCCAAAGTCGTCTCGGCGGCCATTTATCCACTTGTGCTTGCGGGGCTGGCGATAGCGGTTTTGATCTTTCTCCTGGTGTTTTTCATCCCGCGATTCACCACCATCTTCGAAGGCTTTGGCGCCGTACTTCCCCTCCTCACCCGCGTCATTGTGGGGATCAGCTATTTTGTTCAGAGCTACGGCCTCTTTCTGGTGGCTGGCTTCTTCTTTGCGGTTTACTTTGGGAAACAGTGGGCGGCTTCGGAGAAAGGCCGCCGCTTGTGGGAAGGTTGGCTGCTGGGCGCTCCCGTCATCGGGCCGCTCAACGCGCGTTTTGCCATGGCGCGTTTTTGCCGCATGTTGGGGACGCTCATCGCCTCCGGCGTGCCGTTGGTCAACGCCCTGAACGTCGCCCGCAAATCAATCGGCAACCAGATTTTGGTGGACGCTGTCGCTTCAAGCATCGAGCGTGTCAAGAAAGGCGACCGGCTGGCGAACAGCCTGCGCGACTGCCGCAATTTGTTTCCGGGCTCCGTCATCGAGATGATTTCGGTCGCCGAAGAAAGCGGCTGCTTGGACAAGGAGCTTATCCGGCTGGCCGATGTCACCGAAAAAGAATTGGACCAACAGCTCAAGACGGCTGTGGCGCTTTTGGAGCCGGCCATGCTGTTCGCCATCGCCGGGTTCATCGGCGCGATTTTCGTCGGCATGGTCATGCCGATTTTCACGATTCAAGACCATATCAAATAGCCAAGCAACGCGCAGAGAAGATGAAAGTCAACGGAACCCATTCAACCCGACGGACTTGCCGGCAGCAGACCGGCTTCACTCTGGTAGAAATGCTCTTGGTACTAGTCATCCTAGCTGCCTTGGCGGCAGTAGTAGTGCCCAAGTTTGCCGGCCGGTCGAAACAGGCCAAAATCGCGGCGGCGAAAAGCGAGATCAAGGGTTTGGAAACGGCGCTCGACGCCTTTGAAATCGACAACACTTATTACCCCAAAAGCGGCAACCTGGAGGAATTAGTCGTTCAACCGAACAACACTCCCGATTGGAGAGGCCCCTACATCAAACGCGGCGTGCCAAAAGACCCTTGGGGCAACGATTACCTCTACGAGTATCCCGGCAGCCACAATCGCAACGGCTATGATTTGAGTTCGTTCGGTCCCGACGGACGCGCTGGAGGAGACGATGACATCGTTAATTGGCAGTCGAAATAGCCGCGGGTTCACCTTGATCGAGCTGATTCTGGTGCTCGGCCTTCTGGCAGGCGTCATGGCCATCGCAGCCCCGGCGCTGTCCCGATTCTTCAGCGGGCGGGCGTTGCAGGAAGAAACGCGGCGCTTCCTCGCCCTCGCCCGATACGGAAGCAACCAAGCCATCAACGAAGGCACACCCATGGTGCTGTGGATCGAAACCGAGCTCGGCGAATACGGCCTGCGCCCAGAAAGAGGCTATTCCACCAACCGGCACAACACCTTCCACTGCCGCCTCCACGACGATCTGGAACTGGACATTGAGGCCGCTTCGCTCTCTCTCCCAAATGCGGCCCGCACGCCGTCAATCTATTTTCTGCCTGACGGCTCCATCTCGGACGCCAGCCTCACCGCCGTCCGAATTAAAGACCAGCGCGAGGGCGAAATTCACATTGCCCGCTCCGACAACCAATTGCATTTTGAAGTTCGCGACCCCCAACACAATCCGGCGCTCCCGGCCCGCCCTTGAACGCCATGCGTCCGGCTTCACCTTTGTGGAAGTCCTGGCGGCCATGCTCTTTATGGCCATTGTTCTGCCGGCAGCCATCCACGCAATCGTCCTGGCCAACCGCGCCGCCGTCGTCGCCGAGCGCAAAACCATCGCCGCGCAGTTGGCCGACAACTACCTCACGGAACTCATCCTCGCCGAATCCTGGCAGAACATGCCGGCCTCTGGAAAATTCACGGGCGCCTATCAAGCCTACGAATGGCGGCTGGAACGCCGGAACTGGGAAATTGACGCGATGATCTACCTGGAAGTGCAAGTAATCTTCACCGTCCAGGGCCGCGAACATCAAGTGCGAACCGGCACACTGGTGGAGAAACCGGCAGCATGAAAACCGGCAGCATGAAAACCGCCCGCCCGCAACTGCCCGTCCGCTCCCTTTCGGGATTCACCTTGATCGAGGTGTTGTTTGCCGTTTTGGTTTTTGCCATCGTTCTCGCCGCCATCAACACTGTCTTCTACGGATCGCTGCGACTCCGCGAACGGGCGGACGTCAAACAGAAAGAATTGATGCCGCGCTTGCAGGCGCTCGAACAACTCAAACGCGACCTCCGCGCCGCATTTTACAGCAAAGGCTTCCGTGCCGACCGCTTTCGCGCCGAACCCAGCCGAGGGCTCGGCGTTCCGGCAGACCACATCCAATTCTTTGCCGCCTCCGGGACAACCGACGAGTTCGCCCCCTGGCCGGACGTGCAACAAGTCGAATACTACCTCGCCGCCGCAAACAGCCCGAGCCAAGACCGGAACCGCCTAGAACTTGTCCGCGCCATCACCCGCAATTTTCTCATCGACACCTACCAACCACCGGTTAAACAGCGCCTCGTCTCCGGCGTCAGCGCCTTCCAACTCGCCTTCTTCGACGGCGAAATCTGGACGCCCTCCTGGGACTCCGAACTGCAAGACCCCGTCCTGCCAAAAGCCGTACAAATCCAACTCGAATTCGCGCCCGCAAACCACAACAGCCAACCGCCCCCCGCGTTGACCCAAAACGTGTCCATCCTAGCCGAGCCCAAAATTGCCGAAGACGAAAAAGCGGAAGCGCCAGCAACTGGCGGCGATTCCGAAAACAACGCCCCGCCCAAAACACCCGTCAACCCAAACACCGGACGGGCGCTGGACGCCGACACCAGCGGAGGGAGAACCCAAGAATGAACCTGCCATCGCCGCCCAGGCGCAACCAAGCCTCAGTGCTCATCATCGTCCTGTGGGTCACCTTGGGACTCATAACCATTGCCCTACTCTTCGGGCATTCGGCAATGTTGGACTTTAGAGCCGCAGAAAATCGCGCCGCCGGATGGCAAGCCGAACAAGCCACCGAAGCCGGACTCCGCTACGCTGTTCACCTGATCCAAAATCTGGAAACGCCCGGCTCCCTACCCGTCCTCGAACACCACCAAACCGGTCCCATTCCTGTCGGCGAAGCCTACTTCTGTTTCATCGGCCGCGCCCACGCCCCCAGCCGCGACCTCCCCGCCTTCGGCATCCAAGACGAAACCGCCAAACTAAACCTCAACACCGCCACACGGGAAATGCTGGAAGCCCTCCCTCTCATGACGCCGCAACTGGCCGGCGCCATTATTGACTGGCGGGATGAAGACGAAGAACCCAGCGAAAACGGTGCCGAATCCAGCACTTACCTGCGGCGCGAACCGCCCTACCCAGCCAAAAACGCCCCCTTCGACTCCGTCGAAGAACTCCGCCTGCTCGCCGGCGCCGAACCAGCGCTCCTCTATGGCGAAGACCTCAACCAAAACGGCATCCTCGACCCCAACGAAAACGACGGCGACACCTCTTACCCACCCGACAACCAAGACGGACACCTCGACCCGGGCCTTTTTGAACACCTTACCGTTCACACCCAAAAACCCGCCGTCGCCAAAACCCCGGAAAACCCGGACGACGCAAACACAGACCCCCCCGCCCTCATCGACCTCAACAACGACGAAGATCAACTCGCTGCCCTGCTCGAAGAAACCTTCGGCGAAGAACGCGCCGAAGAAATCAAAATGCCCGACAACGTCCCCTACCAAAGCGTCCTTCGATACTACTACATCTCCGGCATGACAGCCGAAGAATTCGGGCAAATCGAACACCGGATCACCGTCAATTCAGAAGAAAGCCCAGCAGCATGGATCAACGTCAACACCGCCCCCGAAGCCGTCCTCGCCTGCATCCCCGGCACCATCCCCGGCACCGCTGCCGCCATCGTCGCCCAACGCCAATCCAACGAACCCGGAACCGCCACAATAACCTGGCTCAAAGAAATCCTCACCGCCGAAGAACTCGCCACAGCCGGCCCCTACCTCACCGGAACAACTGCCCAATACCGCGTCGACATCGCCGCCGTCGGACGCCACGGCAAAGGCTACCGCCGGACGCAATTCGTGATCGACACCAGCAGCGGCGAACCCCGAATCATTTCCCGTCGCGACTTGCCCCGAGCCGGCTGGGCGCTCGGCGCACAAACTCACTTCCTACTGACGCAACAAAAACAAAACCAACAACTTTGAACCTGCTGAAGCCCAAACCCTTGCAATCACTGCTCGGACTCACCATCCGCGGACGCCGCCTCACCGCCGGCCTCGCCAAACGGAATGGAACCGCCGGCCTTTCCGCCATTGCGGACGCCGAGCTCTCTCACCCTCCTTTGGCTGGCGACCCCGAACGCGTTGGCCGAGAAATCCGCGCCTTCCTACAACAGCACGAACTCCGAGAAAACCGCTGCCTGCTCTGCCTTCCCCTAAACCTCGCCATGACCATGTCCGTCGAGATTCCCGACCTGGCAGAAGACGACCTCCAAAGCTACCTCGAACTGCAAGCCGAAAGCGAATTCCCCTTCAGTATCGAAGACATGCAACTCGCCTCGACCACCTACCGCGCCCCAGACCAATCCCGCCACGCGACTCTGGCTGCCATCCCGCAGCATCACATCGCACGCATCCAACAGATTCTGCAACACGCCCGCCTGCGTCCCATCAGCCTCACCCTAGGGCTGGCGCCCGCCGCCATCGAGAGCGGGAAACCACCGAACAAGCCGCAACTTGTGCTGGACATTCAGCCAGATCATGTTGACCTGAGCGTCCGCTGCGGCACAGGATTCGCCGTCATCCGCTCGCTCGAAGAAGTGCTGGATTTCGAGCAAAACCCTGCAGCACCCGATTGCAAACTGCTCTGCCGCGAGATTCGAATCACCTTGGGACAGTTGTCCGGCAACCTCCGCCAAAACCTCTCCGCCGCAACAGTTTGCCATCCGGCCGGGCTCTCCCAAAACTGGAAGCAATCCCTGGAGCAGAGCTTGGCGGAGATGAGATTCCAAACGGCATTCCGCGAAGGCAGCCATCCGGCTTTGGAAGCTGCCGTGAAAGACCGGCTCGCCAACTCATCCACCGCCCTGGAGTTCCTCCCGCCGCAGCGCAGCCCTCTCCAAATCCTTGCGGAAAAAGCCTCCTCTCGCCGCAATGTTTGGATTAGCGCCGCCGCCGGGATGCTCGTCCTCCCCACCGCCGCTGCCTTTTATATTCAGGGTTGGCGCCTCGATTCCCTGGAGCGTGAATGGGACCGCATGGGGGCGCAGGCGGAGACTCTGGAAACTTTGCAGGTCAAAATCAGGCAATTTCGCCCTTGGTATGACCATTCCGCGCAAAGTCTGCAAATCGTCCGCCGCTTGGCCGAAGTCTTTCCGAAAGAAGGTTCCATCTGGCTTCAATCCCTCCAGATCACAGAAAACCGCCAGGCCTCCTGCTCCGGCACAGCTAACAGCTACCGGGACCTTCTGGCGGTTACAGACCGGCTCCGCGCCATGCCCGACATCCAGAAAGTTACCCTCGGAACAACCCGCGGCGAAGCACCCGTGGAATTCACTTTCAAGTTCGAGTGGAACACAGGAGGCCGTTCATGAAACTCCCCAACCGCGAACGCCTGCTTCTAACCGTCGCCCTGAGCGCCGTCGGCATCCTGCTCGCCGACCGATGGATACTCGGCCGTCTCGGCAACTTGTGGGCGGAACGCTCGGAAAAAATTCGCACCCTGCAACAATCCATCGCGCGGGGACGCCACCTCCTCAACCGCGAAACCGCCATCACCCGCCGCTGGGAAGACATGTGGCAAACCGCCCTCTCCCAAGACACCTCCAGCGCTGAAGACATCGTCATCAAAGCCGCCCATCGCTGGCGCAACGAAAGCCGCGCCACATTCACTACCTTCACAGGACAGCAAGGGAACGAATACAGCAGCTACAAAACCTACAACTGCCAAGCCGAAACCGTCGGCGATCTCGAAGCCATCGTCCGCTTCCTTTACGAAATGGAAGCCGACCCCCTGCCCATTCGCGCTGAATCCGTCGAGATCAAATCCCGCGACGATACAGGCAGCAAACTCACCCTCACCCTTCGCTTCAGCGGACTCCAACTCACGGAGGACAACCAATGAAAACCTTCCGACTTGCTGACGCCAAAACCGCCGCCGCCCTTGCTTTCCTCCTTATAGGCACGCCGCAACCGCCCGCCCGTGCCAATGGAAACGCCCTCGCCCAGACAAACCAACCGCCCCTTCCCGTCACTCGCTTCGAAGACTTCGCCCCTCTCCTCCACAACAACATCTTCGATGCCCACCGCCAAGACCGTGCCCGCCTCGACACCGAGAAGCAACGCAGCCAACAACGCCCCCTTCCCGTCATTCGCTTCGCCCTCGTCGGCACCATGCACAACCAAGGCAAAGCCTTCGCCTTCTTCACCGGGACGGAACCCGCCTTCTGCTCCGTCCGGCAAACTGGCCAACCCATCGCCGGCTACACCGTGGCAGCCATCCGCGACAAAACCGTAACCCTTTCAAAAGAAGGCAAAGCCTTCGAGCTCGCCGTCGGGATGGAAATGCGCCGGCAAGGCGAAGCAGAATGGCAACTCGGCAAAAACTCCAGCAGCAGCCAAACAAGCGCCCCTATCCCCGACAAACGCAAACCATCCGACAGCAAGCAGAAAACCGAAGAAAAACCGCCGCCTCTCAAAGGTGCCGACGACGATATTTTGAAACAAATGATGAAACGCAGACAACAAGAACTCAACAAATAAGCCAATGAAAACCATAAAAACCCCATTCAAAACCGCCCTGGCCGCCTGGATCGCCTTCACCGCCATCCAGCCGCCGGTTCAAAGCGCCGATGCCGAAGAGCCTACCCTGAAATTCAACTTTCGAGGCGCTCCCATCGAAACCGTCCTCAACTACCTGAGCGAAGCCGCCGGCTTCATCATTGTCCTCGAAACCGAAGTCTCCGGCAACATCAACGCCTGGAGCAGTCAACCCATCACCAGCGCCGACGCCGTCAACCTCCTCGACACACTCCTCGCCGACAAAGGATACGCCGCCATCCGCAACGGCCGCATCCTCAAAATCGTCAATCAAAGCGACGCCCACAAAAACATCCTCCCCGTCAAAAAAGGAGCGAACCCCGCCGAAATCCCCGCCACCGACCAAATCGTCACCCAAATCATCCCCGTCCGCTACGCCGACGCCATGCAACTGATCGAAAACCTCCAGCCCCTGCTGCCCGAAGAAGCGACCTTGACGGCAAACGAAAGTAGCAACGCCATCGTCCTCACTGACCGCCAAGCTAACATCCAACGCATCGCCGAAATCATCACCGCCCTCGACACCTCCATCTCCAGCATCGCCACCATCCGAGTCTTCCCCCTCGAATTCGCCGACGCCACCGCTCTCGCCGAAGTGATCAAAGAAGTCTTTGAACAACCGCCCTCCAGCGGCAACCGATCACAGGAAGCCCGGCGTGCCGAAATCCTCAGACGCTTCGGCAAAGACGTCGGCGAAGGCCGCGGGCGCTCCTCCGGCTCCAGCGAAGCCCGACAAGCCGCCTCCCACATCGTCGCCGTAGCCGACGAACGCACCAACTCCCTAGTCGTCTCCGCCCCAGACACCTTCATCCCCACCATCGAAGCTATAGTGACACAAATGGACCGCAATGTGGACGACATCACCGAAATCGCTGTCTTCCGCCTCCAACACGCCGACGCCACCGAAACCGCCCAAATCTTAAACAACCTCTTCGACGGCCAAGACGAAGAAAGACGGCCGGGCATCCGCTTCGGACGCGGCGGATTCGAAAGATACTTCGGACGAGAAAGCGGCGGCCGCAGCAGCAGAGAACAAGAAGGCAGCCAGCGATTGCAGCAGCAAAACACCGTCGTCGCCGTAGCCGACCCCCGCACCAACTCCATCATCGTCAGCGCCTCCAGCATGTTGATGAACCAAATCGGCAAAATGATCAACCAGCTAGACGCCGACAATTCGAGAAAACAAAAAGTCTACGTCTACTCCCTGGATCATGCCGACGCCGACAACGTCGCCGAAATCCTGCGAGGGATGTTCGAAGACCGGCTCAACGGCACCTCCCGCTCCATCAACCGGCAAAACAATCAACAAAACAACCCGCTCAACAACCGGACCGTCAACACACAGCCCATCCGCGGCGGCGCCGGCCAATAAACCACAGCCCCTCCAACCCCATGCAACCCCTCCGCAAACGCCTCAACCCCCGGCAAACACTCTGTCTGCTCCTAACCTCTACCGCCCTGTCTTGGTCGGCCAACACCCTCGGCCAAGGCTTCCAGGGTGGCTTCGGCAGCAACATCCCAGCCGACGGCTCGCGCCAGTATTTCAATAACACCATGCTCGGCGACGCCCTCATCGAAATCGACCCCGAAACCCGCTCCCTCATCATCATCACCGACGAAGAAACCAACACCCACATCGACCAAGTCATCCAACAACTCGACCGCCCCAAACCCCAAGTCCTCATCAAAGTCGTCTTCGTAGAAGTTACCCACCGTGACGACCTCGACATCGGCATCGACGGCTCCGTCAACTACACCCACAACAGCGGCTCCGCAAACGTCGTCATCGAAACCCTCTTCGGCTCCGCCGTGCAAACCCAAGGCGGCTTCTACCGGCTCCTCGACAACGACTTCTCCATCACCGCCCGCGCTATGGCCGAAGCCGGCAACTTCGAAGTCCTCTCCCGCCCCTCCATCCTCGCCCGCAACAACCAGGAAGCCATCATCACCGTCGGCCAAGAAGTCCCCTTCGTCCGCAACACCCAAATCAGCAGCACCGGCCAACAAATCAACACCGTCGAATACGAAGACGTCGGAATTATCCTCCGCGTCACCCCCTTCATCACCGCCGACGGCCTAGTAGAAATGATTGTCGCCCCCGAAATCTCTACCATCACCGACCAAACCATCCCCATCACCGACAACATCAACGCCCCCGTCTTCGCAAAACGCTCCGCCGAAACCGTCGTCGTCACCGGCAATGGCAAAACCGTCGTCATCGGCGGCCTCATGGAACGCAACAAAACCGAATCCATCCGCAAAATCCCCCTCCTCGGCGACATCCCCCTCCTCGGCTGGGCCTTCCGCCGCAAAATCAAAGAAGACACCAAAACCGAACTCCTCATCTTCCTCACCCCCTACGTCGTCAACCAACCCGAAGAACTCCAACGCCTCACCCGCGACGAAACCGACCAAACCGAATTCACCCCTAACGTCCTCCCCGGCGAACCCCTCCAAAAATACATCGACAACGCCGACCAAGTCATGGACCCAACCCGCCGCACCCAAAAGAAACCCCGCAAATAGACGGGAAAACAGCGCGGCAACAAAACCGGAATCAGAAAAAACTGGCAGAGACAGGCGCCAGAGGATTCTCGCCTCCGAACCGTCGTCTTGAACGCCAGTTTCATGTCGATTCACCTTGACCGCCAATTCAATAAAACTTGGCAGAAAACCAAATCCACCCTTAAATACTCGGAGACAATGGACACTCAAAAATAAATCACGAATCCAGCCCCTTTAAACTCGGACAAACCGCGACAGCCGATTTGTTCATAGGACGTCAAAATGAAATTAAACATTTTGTTGGCATGGTTAAAACCGCCGAAAAAGGACGGCTCAGCGTGGGCTTCGTCAGCGGCGAACGCGGCATTGGCAAAAGCCCCCTCGTCTCCAACGTGCGGCGCCTGGCCGAGACACAGCACAAGGCACTTGCCGCTCACGTCAATATGGGCGCCGTCAAGGATTTGCCCGGGTTGATGAAGGAAACTCTCGACACGCTCGTCAAAGAGAACGCCGACAAACAATGGTACGCGCCGCTCTAAAAGTTGTTTGGCAACCGTATCGAACAGGTCGGTTTATTCGGAATGACAATAAAACTCAACCTAACACAAAAAGAATTGCCAAAGACTCACTCTGATTTTGCTGAAGTCCTCAGACGTTTACTGGTAGGGATGAAAGGGGAAAGAAAATCGCTGCTCCTGATTTTCAACAACGTCAACAGCCTCGCCGAATCGCCTGACTTTGCTCATTGGATCAAGAGCTTAGTGGACGGCATGACGACTTCTTCCAAGGGAGTCGTCCTCCTCTGCCTGTTGTCGTAGGCCTCGAAAAACGTCGCCAGTCACTAATCAAAAGCAACGAGTCGGTCGCCCGTATTTTCGACGTGATTAAGATTGACCCTTGGTCGGATGACGAAGTCATTCAATTCTACAAACAAGCATTCAGCTTCCGAAACGTTAAGTTATCCGACTCCGTTTTGGCTGAGCTTGTGGTGCTTTTCACCAGCGGCTTGCCGATGTTGGCGCATGATATCGGCTACGCCGTCTGGCACGTTGCTTCAAGCGAGACTATCAGCAGAGACGAAATCATAAAGGGTATCCGTCTAGCCGCTGACGTGATTGGCAACAAATATCTCAAGCCGGGGATACTCTCTGCTATTCGCAGCGAACGCTACCACTCCATCTTGAGGAAAATCGCAGCCACTAAGACTCAAGGATCTCAGAAGTTTGAGATTGAGAAAAGATTAACGAGCAACGAAAAGAAAGCATTGCCCAACTTCCTCCAGCGCATGAAAAAGCTCGGCGCTTTGGAAACAGACTCTGAAGTCCGCGGAGCCTACCACTTCCCTCACGATCTACATGCTCTCTACTTCCACTTGGAAGCCCAATGAGCCACCCACACCAAGTAGCTCTCTTCCCGTATCTCATCATTAACCAACTCGAAGCAAACACAACCCATGAGAGTCCCGCAGCCGTTTCAATACCAAGGAAGCAAACGCTCCTTGGCTTCCGCGATTTTGCAGTACTTGCCAGCGAGATCAGAAAGGATCATTGAACCGTTTGCCGGCTCTGCCGCAATATCAATAGCTTGCGCAGCCAGAGATCGCGCAAAGGAATTCTGGCTCAACGACTTCAACCAGTCATTAGCCAAACTCCTTGAACTGATAATCAATCAGCCCGAAAATCTGAGTGAATTTTATCACAGCATCTGGCTCGGTGATACCCAAAAATCTTTGGACCACTACTATCGGATTCGGAAACGCTTCAACCGTACTCAAGACCCTCGACTACTTTTGTACTTGTTAGCGCGATGCGTCAAGGGTTCGATTCGCTATAACTCTGAACGACGTTTCAACCAGAGCCCCGACAAGAGACGTTTAGGCACCCGTCCAGAAACCATGCGAAAAAATATTCACGCTATTTCAATGCTCATGCGAGGCAAAAGCATCGTAACTTCATTTGATTATCGGGATGTTTTAGTGAAAGCGCGGAAATCCGACGTGATCTACATAGACCCTCCTTATCAAGGTGTATGCGGCAAGCGCGATGCTCGCTATTTCGATGGCATCTTATTTGACGATTTTGTGCAGGCTTTACATTGCCTCAATGAGCGTGGAATACGATACCTCATCAGTTACGATGGACGACTGGGCAATCGCAGCTACGGCGAGCCACTTCCCGGCTACTTGAATCTCACACTTGTGGAGATTGAAGCGGGAAGATCATCACAAGCAACCCTGTTAGGTCGCGACGAAATCACTTTCGAGTCGCTATATCTTTCTCAATCCCTTATGGATGAAGTGAACATGCAATCTCATACTCACCATCGGAATGCTTTTGCACAAATTCGACTGTCTGAATCTCCTATAAAGTATGACAAAATATCCCAAAGCATTTCTTGAGATTTGTCAGTCTATAACTGACAAGCGCCCAAAAACAGTTATTGATCATATTCTTAAACATGGCCACATCACAACCGACGAACTGAAAACCACTTATGGATATAACTATCCGCCCCGCGCCGCGCGGGATGTCCGCGAGAGAGGACTCCCTCTTGAAACCTTCCGCGTTGTTGGTCCCGACGGACGGAAGATCGCCGCTTACTGTTTTGCCGATCCATCCAAGGTGAAGTTTCGACGTTTCGATGGACGAACCGGATTGTCTAAAAAAATTAAGGACAACTTGATCGAGAAATACGGTTGCCGGTGTTTTATCTATCTTGAGGAGGTGGATGATCCAGAACTTCAAATTGACCACCGTGTTCCATATGAAATTGCGGGTGATACTACCGAATTAAATCCAGACGATTTTATGCTTCTCTGCGGCTCCGCCAACCGCGCGAAGTCATGGTCTTGCAAACACTGCGAGAACTGGCAAAGCAAAAAAGCCAAGGAACTCTGCCTTTCGTGCTACTGGGCCTACCTCGAAAATTATACACATATTGCCATGCGTCAAGTGAGACGACTTGATTTGATGTGGCAGGGAGATGAGATTGAGAAATATGAACGCCTGAAGAGTGATACGCAAGAAGTCGGAATGAGTATCCCGAATTTTGTCAAAGATATAACCACGCAAATTATCAATAACCGATAGAATAGTAAATCAGAGACTTAAATTTTCGGCAGATTTGCTATCTCCATATCTTCCCTTCTCTAGAATTATTTCTCACTGGATAGTTGGAGGAGGCTTAGGCGGACGGCTTTGCGGATGAGTTTCGTGGCAAGGGGCAGGGTGGTTACGGAGGCGTAGCCGACGTTTTCCACGATGACGCAAACGGCCAATTGCGGCGACTTGAAGGAAGCGTAGCCTTTGAACCAGGAATGCGAGGGGACTTCGCCGGTTTTGGCGGTGCCGGTTTTGCCAACCAATGCCTAGGCGGGCGGGATTTGGATGCAAATGCGGGTGGCGCCGAAGTTTCATGTTGACCTTGGGCGGTAAGTGAAGTTTCTTTAAGCCGGCAATGACGAGCGATAAGTTTCAAAAACAAGTGGAAGCCTCCATTCGAAACCCTAAGAATATGGGCGAGCTGGCCGATGCCGACGCTGTAGGCACTGTCGGCAGTCCGGGTTGTGGCGATATGCTCCGCCTGTGGTTGAAATACAAGGTCGAAAACGGCCGGAAGCTCATCGACAAGGCGGCCTTTCAATCCTTCGGCTGCGAAACAGCCATCGCGGCGGCGAGTCTGGCCACAGAACTTATTCGCGGGAAAACCCCGGAAGAAGCTGCCGCCATGTCCGGCACCGAACTCGCCGCCGATCTCGGACCGCTCCCTCCCGCCAAAATTCACTGCACTCAGTTAGTGGAGGACGCGCTCCGATCAGCATTGGCTGCCGAAAAAACGCAGGCCGCCCAACCCCCCGAAGCGCCCACTCCCGCCAGTCTCATCGACAGCCTGAACAACGAATTTTCCCAAAAGCCAGGAATCAAACTGGCCTTCTTGGATGCTGAAGAAGAGTCGTGAGAGCCACTGGCCACGGAACAATTTGGGGAATCAGGCGCAGGTGTTCCCGCAAAACAAGGCAGCCTGAGGGGATTCCAACAGGCGAAATGTCCGTTTGCAGGCAACGGAGCCAACAGCGCTTGCCTGCACATTTCAACCAAGATTCGCCCTTGAAATCGCCGCCGCCTGCCGGCAAGCTCCCGGCCATGAATTATATGTGCCGCAAACCCATTCGTTCGGCCGGAGCGCTCGCCCTTTGCCTGGCGTTTTCCCTGTCTCCGGTCAAGACTGCCGCCGATGTCGGTCGGCCGCAACTTTTGATGAAAACCACTCTCGGTGAGATCACCCTGGAGTTGGACGACGAGAAAGCACCCATTTCCACGCTGAACTTCATCCAATACGTCGAGAGCCAATTCTACGACGGCACCATCTTTCACCGCGTGATGCCAGACTTTATGATTCAAGGCGGCGGCTTCACGAAAACCATCGACAAGAAAACTGCCGGCCTGCGTCCGCCCATCAAAAACGAATGGAAAAACGGCCTCAAAAATGTTCGCGGCTCCATCTCGATGGCACGCACCGCTCAACCGGATTCCGCAACCGCCCAGTTCTTCATTAATGTCGTCGACAACGCCACCCTCGATCAACCTCGTGACGGCGCGGCATATGCTGTCTTCGGCAAAGTGGTGAAAGGGATGGACGCGGTCGATAAAATCCGCCATACTGAAACCCAAACTCACCCAAAATACCCCGGCGGCAAAGTCGTCCCTGTTGTTCCCGTCGTGATTGAATCCGTCCGTCTTATTGGAGAATACGACTTGGCAGCGCTCAAAAAGAAAGTCAGCGAAGTGGACGCTGCGGCCAGCGCCAAAGAAAAAGCCTTTCTCGAAGCCAACGCCAAGAAAGACGGCATTCAAACGACAGAGTCCGGCCTTCAATACCGAATCCTCAAAATTGGCAACGGCAACAAACCCAAAGCGGCGGATCGAGTAACCGTTCACTATCGCGGCAAACTGATCAACGGCACCGAATTCGACAGCTCCTATTCCCGCAACAAGCCAGAGACCTTCAACCTCAGTCAAGTGATCCCCGGTTGGACCGAAGGGCTGCAGTGGATCTCTGAAGGCGGCAAGGCGGAATTGTTCATTCCCTCCAAGCTGGGATTCGGCAAACGCGGTGTCAGCAACGTCATTCCCCCCTATTCCACACTCATCTTCGAGGTCGAACTCCTCAAAATCCACTAGCGGCAAATGGCGGCCAGTTCTCGCGGGCAATGTTTTATGCAACGACAGCCGGCAACGGGCGTTCCGTCCGGGCGGCCTCTGGTAGCACGGCTGCGTTTCTGGCTTGGCCAGCTCGTCTTGGCCAGTTCCCTTGCCGCCGCCGAGTCCGCAATTTTCTCGCCCATTCGGGTGACGCTTGTCTCCGATCAATCCGGCATCGTCCCCGGACAAACCTTCAGCGTAGCCTTGCACCAAAAAATGGCGCCCGGATTTCACACCTATTGGAAGAATCCGGGGACAGTCGGCCTTCCGTCGAGCATTCGCTGGAAGCTCCCGCCCGGATTTAAGGCCGGTACCATCCAATGGCCGCTGCCCGAAGTGTGCCGCATGGCGGCCTATCGCGTGTGGGGGTATCAAACCGAGGTGCTCTTGCTGACAGACATCGCCGCGCCGGCGGAGCTCTCGCTCGGCCAACCGGTGGCGATCGCCGCCGAAGCTAATTGGATGTGCTGCGGCCGGCAATGCCATCCGGGCTTCAAGCCGTTGGAATTGATCCTCCCCGCAACTGCCACCGCATCCAAAAATCCGGCTTGGGCAGGCAAGTTCGAGCAAGTGCGGCAGCAACAACCCAAAGTCTTTCCTGGCTGGAAAATTGCTTGCGCCCGAACGGGAGACTGCTACCAGCTGTCCGCCCTTTCCGCCCAACCTCTCCCGCCAGCGGACGATGCAGCCATCCAGTTCTTCGGCTTTCGGCGGCAAGTCAGCTCGGACAAGCCGCAGATTCTCCGTCGCCTGCCGAGGGGATACGAACTCGATCTATTTGCCGAGGAATTCGCTCCGGAAGAACACAGCCGCTTGACAGGCATCTTGGTCTCCAACCGAGGCTGGAGCGCGGACTGCTCCCAACGCCCCATGCTGATTGATGTCCCCATCGAAACGCCAAACGCCGAACGGGAACCCGCCGCCCGAAAATAACTGCCGAGAGCGCCCGTCGCCGACCGCATCAAAACCGTTGAAGCCCTTCCGCCGATTCTGCCTGACAGCGCTTCTTTGCGGCGCTTGCCTCGCGTTGATAGAGCTCGGCTTCTTTCTCGTCAAACGGCAATCCCCGCCGCCGATTGTTGGGGAGCCGCCGCACGATTTCGACGCCATTACGGCCAAGCTCGACGCAACCGTGTGGGCGCCCGAAATCGCCGGACAACGATTCGCCGCTCAGGTGGAACAACTCTGGGACGATCTCCGCGCCGCCGAAGCACCATTCGCCGTGTTGGTTACTGTGCCGTTCGGCAATCTGATTGCGGGCGATTTCAGCAAACCCCGGAGCATCGAGCACGAAATCGCCATCCGCACCATGCAAGGCCCCAAGCGCTCAATCCCGCCCGCCGAGCGGAAACGGCGGTTCGCCTTCATCGAAACGCAGAGGCTGGCGCTGGAACAATCGGAATGGCGACATGAACGGTTTTGGCCTGAACGGGACGGCGCTCCGCAATCCCGCTATACTTTCTCCCTGCATATGCTGCAGCCGGTTCCAGAGACGCGTTACATTGTCCGCGGCCGCATTCGCATCCGCTGGCGTCCTCAAACGGAAGAGGCCAGCCCGGCGATGGAATCGGTTGAAGTCCTGGATGCCGAGCTGCTCTCCCGGCAGGGAGCAACGCCGTTCGCCCATGTTGTCCCGGCCGACCTCACGCCCCGCCGGGGTTCCCTGCGCTTCGAGCCGAACTTGCAAGTCTGCGATCTTGACCGCAACGGCTTGGCCGACATCGTTGTCTCCCGAATCAACCGAGTCTATTGGAACCAAGGGCAAGGGCAATTCCACCCGGCGCCCCTCTGTGATTTCCCTTTGCCTTTTCTCAACAGCGGGTTGTTGGCAGATTTCGACAGCGACGGGACGGTGGATTTTCTCGGCGTCAACTGCGACGGGCTCGCCTTGTTTCACGGGACGGCCGAAGGGAAATTTCCTTTTCCGCCAGAGCACCATTCCGTCGGGCCAAGCGTTTTGCTGAACTCGTCCGTGATGACAGCTGGCGACATTGATAACGACGGCGATCTCGACCTCTGGCTGGCGCAATACCGCGTCCCCTTCCAAGACGGTCAAATGCCCACGCCCTTTTATGACGCTAATGACGGCTACCCATCGTATCTGCTCCGCAACGACGGCGCCGGTCGTTTCACGGACGCGACCGAGGCAGCCGGCCTAGCTGCCAAACGCTACCGGCGCACTTACAGCGCTTCGTTTGTAGATTGGGACGACGACGGCGATGCAGACTTGATCACCGTTAACGATTTCGCCGGCATCGATTTGTATCAAAACGACGGGAGCGGCCGTTTCCGGGATGTCAGCGGCGAATGCCCCGACCGGCACGGCTTCGGGATGGCGCACACCTTCGGCGACTTTGACAACAACGGCTCGCTCGACGTGCTGATGATCGGCATGAATGCCTACACCGCTCACCGGCTCGACCACCTCGGACTGGCAGTAGCGCGACGGCCGGATTACGCCGCCATGCGCCCGGCAATGGCCTTCGGTAACCGGCTCTTCTACCAGCACGGCCGGCGATTCCGACAAACGGCACACGGTCAACAAATCGCCAGAACCGGTTGGTCGTGGGGCGTATCCTCCGGCGATTTCGACAACGACGGCGACGAAGACTTCTACGTCGTCAACGGCCACATCACCGGTGCTTCAGTGCGCGACTACCAACCCCGCTTCTGGCTCTACGATCTCTACCTCGGCAACTCCAGCGAAGATCCCGCCCTCGACGCCTTCTTTCAATCCCAACAAAACGCCGCCCGCGCTTCAGGTGCCTCCTTTGGCGGCCACGAACAAAACCGCTTCTTCCTCAACCGCGGGAAAAACGGATTCCTCGAAATCGGCTACCTCCTGGGCATGTCCTTGGACATCGACTGCCGCAACCTCATCAGCGAAGACCTCGACGGTGACGGCAAACTCGAATGGCTCGCCCTCACTTTTGAAAGCTGGCCCGAACCCAAACAAGCTCTCCACCTCTTCCCCAACTTCACTGCCGAATCGGGAAACTGGATCGGTTTGCGCATCGAGAACGCCCCCGGAACCCCCGCCATCGGCGCCGTTGCTCGTTTGACAACCAAGGCCGGCACCCAAAAGCGCCACATCGTTACCGGCGATTCCTACCGTAGCCAGCATTCAACAACCCTGCACTTCGGCATCGGAAAACTCGACCAAACGCAATCGCTGGAAATCCGCTGGCCCAACGGCGCCCGCCAAACGCTCAACCAACCCGCCGCCGGCGTCTACCACGCCGTCAAGCCCCTTCACCCTCGCCCGGCCTCAAAGCAATAGAGCCGGGACAATCGGGCTGCGTGCTCGTTATATGCCGACTCGAACAGTTCCTCCGCCCGCTCCGCGCCGACTAATGCGCCCGATGTGAGAACCTTCGGCGGAGAACCAGCAGCAGCCAACCGCCGGGCCACCTCCGCCTTCAACGCATTGACCACCAGACATCCCCCCACAGTGGAACCGGGCGAAACCGGCGTCTCCAATCCGGGAACGTCCACCATCGCATCCCCCGCCGGCGCCCCCGTGTCCAAAACCAAATCCGCGCAATCCGGGAGCTTGTGCCCTTGCGGATGGCGGCTTGTCGAAGCGGCCGCGTGGTGCCGGCTCACCAAGGCAACCACCTTCATCCCCCACTGCCGAAACCCCTCCGCCATTTCAATCGGCACCGTATTGCAGCCGCTGGAAGAAACCACCAGAGCGCTATCAGCCCGGCTCAAAACAAAATTGCGCAAAATCCGAGCCGCCAGTCCGGGTGTGTTTTCGAGAAACATCGCCTGCCGCTGGCCGTTGGCGCCGACAACGCCGTTGTGAAAAGTCAACGATAACTCCACAATCGGATGGAAGCCGGGGAACGATCCGTAACGCGGCCACATTTCTTCAACCAGGATGCGGCTGTGCCCCGCCCCAAACAAATGCACCATGCGCCCCGCCAGAATCGACGCGGCAAACCAATCGGCCGTCTGTTGAATCGCCGCTTCCTGCCCAGCAACGATTTCCACCAAACGCCGCGCCTGATCAAGATACAATCCGGTCATGCTCATCGCCATTCGAGAAGAACAAAACAATGCGGCATGAAGGCAACTCTCCCGTCGCACGCGTTTGTTCTTCGCCGATGCCTGAAAGAATGTCAAGCAGCGCGAGCGCCAAAGAGCCCCCGCCGGATGGAAAACCATCCCGCGCTTGGAAATCCGTTTGACGGTTTCCCCTTCCGGCGTTAGTCTCAATCCGTCCGTTGCCATGATTGCTTCCCGAACTAAAAAGAACCGCCCGACGGCCGCCGGTTTCCGCATTGGCGACGAGCGCCTCATCAAACTGACAGCCAGCGCCGGCAAGAAAGTCGGCACCCTGCTGCGCAAACAAGGCCGGCCTCAAGGCGTGCTGCGCGTGGCCGTCATCGGCGGCGGCTGCTCCGGCCTGCAATACAAGATGGACTTGCAAGACGCTCCCGCCGAACGGGACATCTTGGTTGAATCCGCCGGCATCCAAGTTGTCGTGGACCCCAAAAGCGCCCTCTATGTAACCGGCTCGGAACTTGACTTCATCGAAGCCCTCCAGGACGGCGGGTTCAAAGTCAACAACCCCAACGCCGCCACCAGTTGCTCCTGCGGCGAAAGTTTCAGCGCCTAGCCCCGCCGCCTCTCCTCCTGCCTTTTTGAATGCCCTTGCCGCCCAAGAACCACCCGCCAGAAAACTGGTTTGCCGTTATGGGATTCGCCCCCACACCTTGGATCGACAGCAACCAACTGAAAGCGCGTTACCTAGAGCTGGCAAAACACTCCCGCCAAAACCGACACCAAACCGCGCCGGCAGCGGCGCAGCCGTCGGGCAATCCCGACCCTTCCGCCGTCAACCGCGCCTGGCAAGTGCTGGCAAACGACACCGACCGCCTGGCACACTTCCTGGAACTCGAAACCGGCAAAGACATCCGCCAGGAGCGGGAAGCGCCCGAAACCCTGATCACCCTCTTCATGCAACTCGGCCCGCTCTTCCAGCAAGCTGACCGCGCCATCGGCGCCATCCGGGAAGAAACCTCTCCCATTCTTAAAGCCAAACACCACCTAACCGCAGGCCCTTTACTGGTCAAACTCGACGAAGCCTCGGCAACAATTGCCGCCCTCGTCTCGAAAAACCAATCCCGTCTGCAAACAGCCCATCAATCCTGGCTCGAACTATCCGCCGCAGAAAACCCGCCAGCCCGCCACGCCCTCCTCGATGAACTGCAGGACATCTGCCGGGCCCTCTCCTTCCTGCAACGCTGGCAAGACCGTCTCGCAGAAAAAAACTTCCAACTCACGCCCAATTAAATCTCGCCCAAATGGGGACTCGACAACTTCGACATCATCTGGAAAACTTGCCGTTATGACCGCGATCTCAAAACCGAAAAAAATCTCCCGGCGGCAATTCGGCAGCGTCGCAGCCAAAACCGCCGCCACCGCCTTCGCCTTTCAATTCATCCCCGGCCGCGCTTGGGGACAGCTCACAAAACCGACTCTTGCGGGCATCGGCGCCGGCGGCAAAGGCGCGGCAGACACTGCTGGTTCCAGCCGCGTCGGCTTCCATGTCATCGCCTTGGTGGATGTCGTGGACACGGCAAAATTGCCGAGCGCCGCCGGCCGCCGCTACCAATCCATATCTCGCGCCCGCAATGGATTCCCTCAAGCGAAGTTCTTCACTGACTACCGCGAAATGTTCGACAAAATGGGCGCCAAAATCGACGCCGTCACCATCTCCACGCCCGACCACCACCACTTCCACGCCGCCGCTGCCGCCCTGCAAAACGGCAAACACGTCTATTGCCAAAAACCGCTCACCCACGGTATCTGGGAAGCGCGGACACTGGCGCAAATGGCCCAGCGGACAGGCTTGAAAACACAAATGGGCAACCAGGCCCACGCCAGAAACCACCTGCGCCGCTGCGTCGAACTCATCCGCGCCGGCATCATCGGCAAAATTAAAGAAGTTCACGCCTGGACCAACCGCCCCATCTGGCCGCAAGGCTTCCAAACCGCGCCCGCCAAAGACCCCGTTCCCGAATGGCTCGACTGGGCGCAGTGGATCGGCCCCGCCCCCTGGCACAATTACAGCGCCAAGATCGCCCCCTTCAACTGGCGCGGCTGGTGGGACTTCGGCACAGGCGCCCTGGGCGACATGGCCTGTCACATCATGGACATGCCCTACTGGGCACTGATGCCCGGCCCGCCCAAAACCGTCCGCGCCGAACAACAAGGCGCCACCGAACTCTCCCCGCCCATCAACTCAAAAATCACCTGGGAATTCGGCCCCGGCGAACACACCGCCCCCGAAGGCTTCCGATACTTTTGGTATGACGGCTACTTGAACGCCCACTTCGACCGCGAAAAATGGACACTCGTCAAAAACAGCCCGGAATCCAACCACCCGGACGACGACATCCTGGAAGGACTCAGCTTCAAAGACTACGGCAGCATGGTCATCGGCGATAAAGGGAAACTCTTCTTCAACCGCGGCCGCAACAACTGGACCGTCAAACCGAGCAGCCCCCTCGACGGCTTCCCCTGGCCGCCCTCCTCCATTCCCCGCGCCCACCGGCAAGACAACTACCGCGAATGGATGGACGCCATCAACGGCCGCATTCCCGCCTGCCAATCCAACTTCACCCACGCCGGCCCCTTCACCGAGCAAATCCTCCTCGGTGTCCTAGCCCAGCGCCTTCCCGAAACCACCCTTGAATGGGACGCCGCCACCTTATCCGTCAAAGGCCGCCCCGAACTCAACAAACACATCCGGCGCCCCTACCGCAAAGGTTGGGAAATCATGGTCTGAAAACCTCAGCCCTCCACATATATGATCGCCGCTCGCCACCGGATCCCCGCATATCACGCAGAAACCCCGTTTGATGTTGGTTTTGCGACCGCACGTCGGGCAATCAACCACCTGAGCCCTCATCTTGCCATCCACCACCCCATCCCGAATATCCACCTCCTGAATCCGCTCCGCCAACATCTCCTCGCTGATGTTCGAGTTCTCCCGAATCAACTCCCACATAGCCTGGCAAGCCAAAGTCAAGTGCTCCATCCGGCGCTGAAGCGCCCGCATGAGCTCCATCTGATGCGCCCTCGGACCAGCGCCGGCCGTTCCCTTTCCTAAGTCGGCATTGTGCAATTCCCAGAGAAAAATATCCATAACTCGCAACCCTGCGCCTCCGCTCCGGCCAAGTCAACCGAATCCCCGACCAGCGTCGAAAACGCGCTTGATCCAGCTGCTTGACTTCAGCCATCATCCTTCCTCGTCATCATGTACAAAACAAAAACCGCCTTCACTCTCATCGAACTCCTGGTCGTCATCGCCATCATCGCCATCCTAGCCGGCATGTTGCTGCCTGCCCTCTCCCGTTCCAAAGAATCGGCCAAGCGTATCAAGTGCCTCAACAACCTCCGGCAAATTGGCATTGCCATGACCATTTACGCCGACGACAACCAGGACAAACTGCTGCAAGCCCGCGGGAAATCCGTGCAGATTTGCCTGAACCCGCCCGAGCGCGAAGCCGCCGCCAGTGTTGGCCTCATCATCAACACCAACCGCGGCATCGCCAAAATCTGGACTTGCCCCAACCGCCCCAGCTTCCCCACCTTCGAGTCGCAATACCCCCAATGGGTCATCGGCTTTCAATACTTCGGCGGCATTGAAGAATGGAACAACCCCGCCGGCAGATTCCCCTCCCGCAGCCCCGTCAAAGCCTCCACATCAAGACCGGGATGGGCATTGGCCGCCGATGCTGTGCTCAAAATAGACGGCGAATGGGGCGGCGGCCGGGCCATCGCCTTCAAAAACATGCCGCCGCACCGCCGAGACGGCCTCCCCGAAGGTGGCAACCACCTCTACATGGACGGCTCCGTTAACTGGGTGCGCTTTCAAAAAATGTATTTTCTCCACAGCTGGAACACGGGCGGCACCCGCGATGCCTACTTCTTCCAAGAAGACGTGGGCGAAAAACTGCGGCCAAAACTCGAACGACTCCGCGCCAATTTCTGACCGCTCCGGGCGGACGGAGCAAGCAACATGAAAAGCATTCGGCTTCCAGACAAACTCGAAGCGCGGTTCGGTCAACTGCGGCAGCGCTGGCGGCGAGTGCACACCTTGCAGGCCTTGCTGGCGGTCTTTGCGGCGCTGGGTGTTTCCTACTTGACGGTCTTTCTCTTCGACCGGGGTTGGGACACGGCGCCATGGGTTCGAGCGGCATTATTGGCGAGTGGATTGGCGGCAGCGGGCTGGACGGTGATGGGCTGGTTGTTTCGCTGGCTCCTTCGGCGTCCCGGAGTGCGGGAACTGGCCGTGCTGGTGCAGTGCCGTTACCGTCAGTTGGGCGACAGGCTCTTGGGGATTGTGGAGTTGGCGGATGAGGCCGCTCGCCCGGCACATTTTTCCGAGGAGCTTTACAAAGCCGCGATTGAGCAGGTGTCCGCCGATACCTTGCATTACGATTTCAAGAAGGCGGTAGCGGTTCGGAGGCTGCGGCATTTGGCGATGGCTTCGATGGTTCTCGGTTTGATTTTCATTGCGATTGCGGGAGTGGTTCCCGGAGCGGCCGTCAATGCGTTTTCCCGTTGGCTTGCGCCTTACCGCGATGTGCCTCGTTACGCGTTGGTGCGCATCGAAGGGTTGCGGGCGTCGGGAGTTGTGGTGCATGGCGAGCCTTTTGAAGCCGTGGCCGAAGTTCGCTATGAATCGTTCTGGAAACCAAAAGCCGTCCAAGCGCGTTTTGGCAACGAGCGCCCGCTGGAAGCCTCGGCAACAGCAGGACAGCTGCGCGTCCAAGTGCCCGGCCAGCACGACTCGCGGGTTCTCGACGTGCACTTGGGGGACGCCTCGGCCCAGCTTCTCGTAGCGCCGGTGTTTCGGCCGAAGCTGGTAGAGCTTCGCGGGCAAGCGCAGTTGCCGGCCTATCTGGAGCATCCCGACCAGGAACTGAAACTCTCCGGCGGAGTGCTGAACGTGCTAGAAGGAAGCGCAGTTTCGCTTCGCGGCAAAATTAGCCGGAACCTCGCTGGCGCGGCCTTGCGTTGGGGCGAGAGCGGCGAACAAGCGTTGGCCGTCAACGGTGCCGCCTTCTCCAGCGCTCCGCTGCATTTGACAAACATCTACACGGCATCGCTGAGCTGGCGCGACGAGTTGGGGCTGGAAAACCCGGAACCGTGGACCTTCGCCATCCGGCACCGCGCAGACCAATCGCCATCCGTTGAGCTGCCCGAACTGGGTTTTGACAGCGTGATTCTCGACACCGAAGTTCTGCCCCTGCGTGTGGTGGCTCGCGATGACTTCGGGATTCACACCTTCGGCCTGAACTGGAAGCAGAACACAGCACCCCAACCGGCGGCAGCTCTACTGGAGGACGAGTTCCACGACCGTCCGCTAGGCCGCTCGCAGACGGAACTGGACGCCACCTTCTACTTCAGCCCTGCCATCTTCCAAATCTCTGCCGGCACGACGATGGAGTTCCGGGCTTTTGCAACCGATTTCTACCCTGGCCGGGCGCCCGTCGAGACCGCCGCCTACCAGATTCACATCGTCAGCTCAGTCGAACACGCGGAATGGATTCGCTCCCGCCTGGAATCGCTGCTGAACCACCTGGAAGAAATCAGCCGCCTGCAAGAAAAGCTGACAGCGGCAACAGCAAACCTTCGGGAAAACCCGGACCTGGAACCCGCCGCCATTGAAAACAGCCTGCAAGACCAACTCGACGACCAGGCAACCAACGCCGCGCAGTTGAGCCAAATCGCCCAGCAAGGCTTCCAAACACTGCGGGAAGCCTTGCGCAACACACGGTTCACCGACACCATGATGCAACAATGGAACGAAACCTTGACCCATATGGAATCCCTAGCGCAGCAGAAAATGGCGCAAGCCTCGCAATCCCTCCGCTCTGCCCAGCAAAGCCCCGCCGGACGGGCGCAAAACCTGGCCGATGCCCAGCAAACCCAAGAAGAAATCCAACAAGAACTGGCCGCCCTGCAAAGTGAAGCCAACGAAGATTTGGACTCGATGGAAGCGATGACCTTGTCAGAACGCCTGCGCGCCATCGGCGAGGAAGAAACCGAAATTGAAAAAACCTTGATGCAGCAAGCGGTAGAAATCATCGGGCTTTTCCCCAACGAGCTGGCGCCCCGATTCCAGGCAAGCAACGAACAACTCTCCGAAACCCAAACTGAAGCTAGCCAAAAAACAACAACCATTCAAAAAGAAATCAGCCGCTTCTTCGAACGCACCCAGCAGGAAGCTTACGGCCAAGTCAGCGAAGCAATGCAAAAAAGCAACGCCGCCGAACAACTGCTCGCCGTGCGCCGCTTGATTCAAAGCAACCGTGTCGCCCAAGCCACCGAAGACCTCGCCGCTTGGGCCGGCCGCTTTGACGAATGGGCAAAACTTCTCAACCCCGAATCTTCGGAAGACTCCGCCGGTGGGAGCGGCGAGGGCAGCGGCGAAGGCGGGATCGACTTAACCAAACAACTGATGACCCTACTGCGCCTGCGTAAAAGCGAACTCACCCTGCGCGTCCAAACCCGCCTGCTGCACGAAAAACAGACAGACCCCGGCCACCTGCCGGCACAAACCGCACAACTAGCCGAAACCCAAACCGACATCCAAAAAAGACTGAACGACCTGGCGCTCGACAACCCCCTGCCAGACATCGCCGGTGTCCTTCAAGAAGCCCATCTCCAAATGGAAGAAGTCATCCAACTGCTGCGGCAAAACCAAACCGGCGAAAAAACCATCGCCGGAGAAACCAGCGCCATCCACACCCTCACCGACGCCATCAACCTCATCAACGAACAAGCCCGCCGAGAAAACGCCGCCTCGACCAGCATCGCCCAACAAATCACCATGATGATGCAAATGGCCGCTATCGGCCAAAGCCAGTCCCCCGCATCCCAGCCCTCCGACAGCGGCAGCCGCGCCGGTGGCGACACCGACCAAACTCCCGAAACCCCAAACGGCAACCTCGCAGGCAACCCTGACAACCCCCGCAGCATCTCCCGCTCCAGCGGACAAACAGACAACCTTCCCACCGAATTCCGCCGCGCTTTTGAACACTACTTCCGACAACTCGAACAACTCCAAACCGCCCCGCCATTCGCTACCCATTGAATTGCCAAAACCCTCGCCATCCCACTTTGCTTCCACCCGACACAAAACCGCCGAACGCCGGCCAAGCGCGGCCCTTAACCCCTGAATAGGATTCCGTCTTTCAATCCGAGAGGGGGTATTTTCTTTTGTGATTTACTGGCCGAGGGAGAGCGTTGATTCTGATTTGGTGGAGTCTCCGGCGCCGGTTCAGTCTTCGGAACGAGGTGATGATCAGAATGTTAAAGTAGATGCTTTTAAGGATCAGGTACGGCAACAAGTGATGCAAGCGCAGCCTGCTGCTCCGGTTTCTAGAGAGCCAAATACTTATTTTGATCCTGATAATTATGATCCTGTTCATCGTAAGAATTATGATCGTCATCGTCAGATCGTTGATTTTGTCACTTCTCCTTATCGCTTTTATTTATCGCGGCGGTATTCCGGCAAGGTGAATATTACTTTTGTGAACGGGCATATTGAGGCGTTGACGCTTCGGGAATTGACGTTGCCGGTGGAATCGGTCCAGCGTCGTTGGTTTTTGGATGGCAAGGCGCATTTGGAGCACTTGCCCCGTCAGGATGCGGATAATTGGGAACCTTTTATTGGTCTTGATGAGCCCCTGCCGGATGGTTGATTCCTGCTCTGTTCTCCGGCGGATGTCGGCGGCTCTGTGTTGTCCGGCGACGTGGTTTTTGGCGCATTTCCGTCCGGTGTTTTGGATTCTTTGGGCGCGTTCCAGATGGGTTATTCGGTGGACGTGTCGTGCGGCGCGGCGTGCGGTGCTCTTGCTGGTGTTGGTTCTGGCAGCGATCTCGACGTGGCTCAATTCGGGATGTTTAGGAATTTCGATGGCAGCTGATTCGCGGGGCATGTGCTAGAGATGTCGAGGGGTGGGAAATCCACAATAACCAGTTCAGGGCTTTCACGCAGACGAATCGCCACGGGCGCAAGAGCAGTCCGGGCGCAGGGGAATCGCACAGGCACAGAAATCACAGAATTCTTTTGTGTTTTTTATGGCCAAAAGCCCTCAACTTGTCTTTGTGGGAAAATCTCTTGCCGGTCGAGGCAGCGGGAGCGGTAAGGTTCTGCCGCTTGCATCCGAAGCGAGAGCCGTGCAAGATTGGCGGTCTTATGAGCAGGCATTGTTGGTTTTTTGCGCTCGCGGTGGCAGGCGGTTTGCTAGGCGGAGCGGTCAGGGGACAGGAGCTGTTCACGGAGTCGGTGGATTTGGCGGCGCGGGAGGTGGATCGGATTTACGTCAAGGGATTGACGTATTTGAACCGCCATCAGCAGGAGAACGGGACTTGGCCCGACCGGCCATATGGAGCAGCGCCGGGCGTCGTCGGCCTGGCAGTAGTCAGCATGTTGGCGCATGGGGACGACCCGAACCACGGCCCTTTCAGCACGGCAATCCGCCGGAGCTTGAATTACATTTTGGAGAAGCAGAACTCGAAGACCGGTTATATCGGCACCTCGATGTATAATCACGGCTTTGCGACTTTGGCGCTGGCGGAGGCTTACGGCGCCGTGGAAGACGAAAGGCTGGGGGCAGCGCTGGTGCAGGCGGTGCGGCTGATTACGGATTCGCAAAGCCGGAATCCCCTGGGCGCTTGGCGGTATTCGCCGGAGAGCCGGGACGCGGACACAACGGTGAGCGGGGCGCAAATGGTGGCTTTGTTCGCGGCCCGCAATGCCGGGATTGGCGTGCCGGAGGAGGCGATTCAAAAGGGGCTTCAGTTCTTTCAGCGATGTCAAACGCGCGAGGGCGGATATGGCTACACATCGGCTTCCGGGCCAAACGGGCCGCGCACGGCAATCGGGGTATTGGTGCTGGCGTTGGCCAAAGAGAAGAACTCCGACGCCTTTCGCCGGGCATTCAATTACCTGCAAAAGACACCCCGAAGCACCAGCTACTACCAGTATTCCCTCTACTATGCCTCCCAAGCGTTCTTTCACGCCGAACCGAAAGCATGGAACAAGTGGAATCGGAAAAACATCATTGAGTTGAGCAAGTCTCAAAACGAAGACGGCAGTTGGGAAGGGCAATTCGGTGCGACTTTTTGCACTTCGGCAAGTCTGCTGTCTTTGGCGTTGAATTACCGCTACCTTCCCATCTATGAACGGTAGCGGCGGCCTAGCGAGATTTTAAGGAGAGCTATGGCGAAGAGCAGATTGCGAATGCGATGGATGAGCCTGGCGCTGGCCGGGGCAACAACGCTCGCCGGGCGAGCGGAAGAGCGCAATGATTGTGTTTGGCTCCTCGATGGCTCAGCGCTGCATGGCGGGATGGCGTTTCTGTCTCCGACGGACGGCTTGCTGTGGCGGCACCCAAACGCGGCGGAGGCCTTGCACTTCCCCTTCGCCTCGCTGGACTCGATTCAATTCACCCCGTCGCAATCGCAGGCGGGCGGCGGGCAGCAATCGTTATGCCGCTTTCGATTCGCCAACGGCGACGAGATTTACGGGAAAATCGTGGGGATGGATGAGGCGTTTCTTG
This sequence comes from uncultured Pedosphaera sp., assembly GCA_965214825.1. GTDB lineage: Bacteria > Verrucomicrobiota > Verrucomicrobiia > Limisphaerales > AAA164-E04 > UBA2970. Next base: position 1,848,252 of record OZ243981.1, on the reverse strand, counting down.
AAATGGAAACTTGGTTCAGCGGAGCACTTCGGGCAGATCGAAAGCAGGTGCGGAGCATCGCTTTCTTGCAGAACGGCTATGAAGTGCTTTACGAGGGACCCAACAGCCTGGACGAGTGGGCTCGGAGCAGGGGGCCGAATGGCTGGAGTTATCGAGACGGCATGTTGAACGCGACGAATCGCGGTGTGATTGGCCGGGACATGAAGCTGAAAGGCTCGGCAAGCGTGGCGTTTGACCTCCGTTGGGAAGGAACCTTTCAGATGACGGCGGCGCTGCATACCGAAACGTTCGATCATCACATCTACAGCAAAGGTTCTTATATGTTTTCTCTGCGTCCGAACGCCGCTTCCATTCAGCGCATTCATCCTGGGGCGGGAACGACAACGCTGGGCGATGTAGTGTTCACCAACCTTGCCAACCAAACCAAGGCGCGTTTCGACCTCCGCTCGCATCGAGACAAAGCCCTCTTCGCGCTGCTGGCCAATAATGAGTTGATCGCCACTTGGAAAGATGGACGAGGGTTTATCGCTAAAGGAAGCGGCGTTTCCTTCTCCGTCTGGTCCAGCCAGCCGAAGCTCTCCCTCAGCCGAATCCTCGTCACGGAATGGGACGGCGTCCTCGAATCGGATTGGGAAACCGCCGGCGATTCAGCCGCTGATGGATTGCTGTTGATAAACCGCGACCAGCCAACGGGGCAAATTCGGGAAATCCGGGACAACCGCCTGCGCTTCCACTTCCGCAACCGTCTCGAAGTGGACATCCCCTTGGAACGCGTTCGGCAAATCTATCTTCGTCAGACCGAACTAGCAGTCGAAACACCCCCGGACAACGAGATTCGGGTGTCGCTTGCCGGCGGCGGGAATCTGTCCTTCGCCTTGGCTGAATGGACTGACGCCGCCATCCGGGGAGTGAGCCGCACATTCGGCCCGGTAGAATTCAAGCCGGATTCCGTCCGGTTGGCGGCATTCAACCTCAAACACCAACGGCAAAAATCGCCGGCAGCACTGGAAAACTCGGAAGATGTTTGGAACTTTGAGATGGATGAGTAAGCCGAGTCTCCTGCCGGCGAGACGCAAAACGAACCGCTTGCAGAGAAAACTGCAGCGATGCGGGTTTGCGGCAGTGCTGGCGCTGGCCGGCCTGTGCCGGTTTCCCGCCGCTCAGGAAGCTGAACCCGCCGCCGCGCGTTTCGGAGACATGCTGCACTTAGCCAACGGCGATAAGCTGGTCGGGCGGATATTGGCGGCTTCCCCCGAAACGGGAGTCGTTTGGCAATATACTACAAACACCCCGGCGGCAAACTTCAACTACTCTGCTGTCCGGGAAATCGAGCTGGCGCTTTTGTGGCAGCCGAGGAAACAGGGCGGAAACCGAAGTGTGATTCGGCTGTCCAACGGGGATGAATTGGCCGGGCAACTGCGGGAAGTCTCCGCAAACGAAGCCGTCTTCGAGACTTGGTATGGCGGCGCGTTGCGCTTCCCGAGAGACCGCTGGCAGTGGATCGTCTTTGACGATGAATCGGAAACGCCTTTGTTCTCCGGCCCAGCGGGGCTGGAAGGTTGGACGCGGGGCGATGTTTCAATGGCGTTGATGCAGGGTGGTTATTGGACTTACCACAACCAGGCGTTCTATGCCACCAAAGCGGCCTCCATCGCCCGCGACCTCGCGCTGCCCGATCGGGCGCGACTGCAGTTCGACCTTCACTGGAAAGGGTTGCTCAACCTCGCCTTCGCCTTGTATACAGATTATCTCCAGCCCGTCAACTTGACGGAGAAAGACTCAGAACCGGCCTTCGGCGGCTTCTACAGCATGCGGCTCTCCTCCCACTTCGTGGAAGTCGTGACGGTTAAACAAAACGTGCCGTTGCATTATTTGGAACGAGTGCAAACACGGGCCTTTTCCGAGAAACGAAAAGCGCACATCGACATTCGGGTGGACAAGGCAACCGCCAACATCGCCCTGCTGGTGGACGGACAATTAGTCAAACAGTGGACGGACAAAAAAGGCTTTGTGGGAGAAGGCGCCGGCATTCGCCTAGTGCATCAAGGCCAAGGCGCCATCCGCTTCAGCAACTTCCGCGTTACTGCCTGGAACGGCCGGATTGAAGAACCGCCCGCCGTCCGAGCCGCCGCCCAAGAAGACCAGATCACCTTGCGCAATGGCGACCGACAAATCGGAAAAGTGCAATCCATCCAAAACGGCGCAATCATTCTGAGCGCAGCCAATGGCACAACCGAAATCCCCCTGCAAGCCGTGAAGAAAATCGAATTCGCCGGCGTCGCCGATCAAAAAACCGCCCCGCCTGCCGATAATCGCACAATCGCCGGCAACCTGGCCGATCAAGGAACCATCCGCCTGAAGCTTTCCGAACTTCGAGACGGGCGCCTGCGCGGAACCAACTCCAACTTCGGTCCATTCGATTTCCAACTCCGCGCCTTTGAACGGCTGTCCTTCGGCAAACCATAGCCCAACGCGCAAGCCAAAGAAGCCTACGCTGCTGTGGTACTTCAAACAGGTTTGCTGGCTTTAGCGCTCACCTAGGGATGCAAACCGCCGGCGGTTCCTCGCGGACTTAACAGTGGAAAGCGCTCTGAAACGGTCGTCAGCCTCTGGCTTTGCCGCGGTGCCTTGTCGAGCCTCGCCCTTGCCCACCGGCATCCGCAACGAAAATTGTTGTTGTTTGCAGTCATCCTGCTCAATGCGTCCCTTGCATTCTTCGCCTCTCGACATCTCTCGCCCATCACCCGCACGATCGGAGAAACGACCATGAAAGAAGACATCGGGATGCAAACCTACGGGGCGACTTGCGCTGCGGACTCCTTGGCCAACACCGCCGGTTTGCTCGACCTTTCCCTCACGGAACGCGAAGCCGCCAAACTGCTACTGACAACCCACTATGGAACCGCGTCGGCCTCATCCGATATGCCTTGTCAAAACGGGCATTCACCACCGGACATCGCATCCGGCCGTTTGCCACCCTGTCCTTCAAGTTCATGCCCCGGCCACTCTATTCTTCGATCAGCTCGCCGATCCCTCCAAAACCGCCGAGAAATCGGCGAGAAAAAAATCGAATTCATTTTGGGCTTGCTTTTGCCATCGCTGTTGGTAAGTTGCCTACTGATTCTCAGTTTGGAACTTAGCTGATGAAAACCATATTTTTGGAGTGAATGCTTGGCAAGGTTTGTGCAGTTTTTTGAGAGGTGAGAGATGAACAAGCGAGCGTTTACATTGATTGAGTTGCTGGTGGTCATTGCGATTATCGCAATATTAGCGGGCTTGTTGCTGCCGCCTTGGGCGAGGCCAAGGCGGCAGCACGGAAGATTGCCTGCATCAATAACCAGAAGCAGATCGGGATTGCCCGGCAACTGTACGCAACGGACAACGAAGGACTTCTGGTTCCCAGAGCATAAATTGATCGGCTAACGGCGCCTTTTCCGGGAAGGCGTCCTCCTTTAGTGTTTAGAGTAATCTGGCAGGACATCCTTTGCGATTCGTATTTAGATCGGAACATAGAGCTGTTTGAGTGTCCGGCAGAGCAAAAGCTGGCGAAGGTGCTGGAGATGGTTCGACGGAAGGATCTGGTGATTTATCCCTCTGACCTTACGGTAGCAGAAGTGGAGAAAACCTGGAGTTGGGGTTACGGAGCGAATCATCATGGCATTATTTCGGGGCCCAATTGGTATCCGTTTTGGGGAATTAGCGCACACAAGGGGAATGACGTTTTGCCGAAACGGGATGGCGAGCTATTTAATCGGTCATTTCCGCGGACGATTCGGGACAGCGATGTGGCGATGCCGGCGCGGATGATTGCGCAGGGAGATGCTGCCCGCTTTGGTTGGGTAGCTAATGAGCGAAGGCATCTTACGGTTCATACATATCCGAGTATTCCGATCGGGTTTATAGATACGTCTATTTCCCGCCGTCACTCGAGAAAGGCGAATGTTTTGTTTGCGGACGGGCACGTCGGCACGGAGACACCTTATCAGCTTCTGTATCCGTCGTTTGAGACTTGGACGCGATAGAACTATGACAACCAGGAGAGCATTGGACGAAGGCGAATCATATACGTTTGAGGGATGCAAAGTACATAATAAACGGCATTTCACAAGCACTGGCAGATTGGGAACCGCCGGTGCGGCATGATGAGGGCATTTAGCCTTGTCTTCGTTGGGTTTTTATCTTTTGTTCTATCCGAACGCTGGAAAGAGAGAATTCAATCTGCGGCGATGCGGTAGAGGTGTGATTTGGTGCGGAGGATGAGCGAGTTTTGAAACACGGCGGGCGAGGCCATGAAGCCGCTATCTAGTTGGTTGACTGCCAGTATTTTGAAGTTCCGTGAGGCTGCCGCAATGGTCGTTTTACCTTCTTCGCTGAAGAAGTAGATTTTCCCGGTGTGCAGTAGAGGCGAGGCGGAATAGTTGCCGCCGATGCGTTCTTGCCAATGCGGCCGACCGGTTTCGGCGTCGATGCAAGAGGCGACGCCGCCATCGTGAATCATAAAGAGGGTATCTTCAAACAGGATCAAAGAGGGTTTGTTAGGCACGCTGCGCTTGAGCTTCCAGTGGACGTGGGAATCGGTAACATTGCCGCTGCCGCCGGGTTGGACACACCACAGTTCGCCTTTGGAGAAACCGGTACAGTAGAAGATTCGGTTTTTGCTGACGGTGGGTCGCGTGCTGCCGGAATGCCCGATTCGAGATTCGACCCGCCATTTTTCCCGCCCGCTGGCTGGTTCGTATCCGTAGAGGCATTTTGAGCCAAGGCTCAGCAGAACCGGTTCTCCGTTGAAGAAGGCGATGTGCGGCGTGGAGAATGCCTTGCGCCAATCTCCGTCCCGGTCCGGCAGCCCGTGTTCGTTGAGGTCTTGAAAGTCGATGGAGCGCTTGGTCCGCCAAACCGTTCGCCCGCTGTATTTGTCCAAAGCGATGATGAATTGCCGGTCGCTGCCGTCAAAGTTCATGATCAGGAGGTCGTCGTGGAGGATGGGCGAAGAGCCGGCGCCGCGAAAGTGATTGCATTCAATATCCCGGCGCTCCCAAAGAAACTCCCCACCGGCCGCATTCAAGCAGACTGTCCCCGCCGCGCCGAAAGTTAGATAAACCCTTTCGCCGTCGGTGACCGGAGTGGGCGAAGCATATGAATTGAACTTGTGGGCGTCCTGCGGTTCGGCAATTCGGAACAAAATCTGGTCGAATAGAACGGCGCCCGATTCAGCATCGACACAGATTCCCGAAAGCCGGCGCCCATCTTCCGAAGCCGTGCTCAACCAGATTTGACGGCCCGCAACGACGGGTGAAGACCAGCCTTTGTCGTGAATTGCCGTTTTCCAGACCACATTCGACGTTTCGCTCCATGAAGTTGGCAAAGTTTCCGCTCCGGAAATCCCCTGCCCAGTCGGCCCGCGAAACTGCGGCCAATCCGCCTGATTGCCGGCCGCCGCCGAAACCGCACTGGCAACCCAAACCACAACAATGAAATGATATATTCTGAAGTCCATGGCTTTCAAAGTCATACCGGGGAAAGGCCAGGAAGAAAACACTTTTTGCCATTCGGCGTTCCGGACTTCAGGAATAACTTTGACAACAGCCGATTCCCTGATACGATGACTTTCCGATTTGATTACAGAAAGATTCACCAAAATGGAGCCACAAAAAACTCGAAAGCAAATCCTCACACCAGCCGTCGCCTTGAGTTTGAGCCTCAGCGCAACCAACCTCTCGGGTCAAAGTCTGGGCAACAGTTGGCAACCAGTAGAGATTACCGAAGGCCACACGCTGATCGCCAATCCCTTGGAAACCGGAGCCAACCGAGTCTGGGAATTGTTCACTGACGTTCCCGACGGTTTCGAGCTGATTAAACTTTCAGACAAGGTTTGGCGGACGAACCGCTACTCCGCAGACTCCGGCGAATGGTCGATACCCGAAATGACTTTGACACCCGGCGAAGGTGCGCTCGCCTCAAGCCCAGAAGCCCTCATCTGGAACTCCATCGGCAAACCCATCACCGGCATCCTGGAAAACTTCATCCCGCAAGGAGAATCCCTGCGAGCGAGCATCCTCCCCTTGGCGGGGCGCATCTCAACAGATCTGGGATTTCCCGCGGTTGAGGGACTCACCCTCTCGACCCTCGACCTTACCGGCAATCTCTCCGTTTCGGCCACATATCAGGATGGCTCCTGGCAGCCGGAGGAGCCCGTTTTGGAAATCGGAAAATCAGTTCTGGTGAATTCTCCTACCAACATCGTCTGGAGCAAAAACTTCACGGTCGAGGGCGAGAACAACCCGCTGCAAATAACCGAACAACCGCAAAGCGCCACCCTGAATGAAGGTGAAAACTTATCGCTATCAGTTGCCGCCAGCGGCGCCGACAGCCTCAACTACCAATGGCAGCACAACGGCAACGACATTGAAAGCGCCAACCAAGCCATCTACTCCATCGCCGAGACAACAACAAACCACACCGGCAGTTACTCCGTTGTGATCTTCACATCAAAACACTCCATCCGCAGCCAACAAGCCCTTGTGAAAATCACCACCCCAAAGCCCAAACCTCCAATCACGCCCGCCGAGCTGACCTTGACAACTCGCCTGAGTGCAGATCGCGCCAACCTCGAAATCACTATCGCCGGCGAGCCCGGACAAGCCGTTCGCATCGAAGTTGCCCCGGCAATTCCCGCTGAAACTTGGGAAATCAAAGTGGAAAACCTCGTCATCGGAGAAGACGGCACCGCCCTTCACACAGAACCCATCGAAGGCGCAGCGCTCTTTGTCCGCGCCATCCCCTCGTCCTCAGTCACTCCTCTACCCGACGATCCACCCACCCCTCCCGCTCCCGCCGAGCTGACCTTGACAACTCGCCTGAGCGCAGACGATGCCAACCTCGAAATCATCATCGCCGGCGAGCCCGGACAAGCCGTTCGCATCGAAGTTGCCCCGGTAATTACTGCCGAAACTTGGGAAATCAAAGTGGAAAACCTCGTCATCGGAGAAGACGGCACCGCCCTTCACACAGAACCCATCGAAGGCGCAGCGCTCTTTGTCCGCGCCATCCCCTTGTAAGCAGGACGGTTGGAGACAGAACGTTCTCCTCCGCCCCAATCAAGCAAATCGGATCACGTTCTTGATTCCCCGCGCTTCGCCAAGTAACAACTCGCGGCATGATTCGACGCCAAAACGCCCGGTGATTACTGAATGCGTCGCTTCCGGCCAGCGGCGGAGAAATCGGTCTAAATCCGCCAATGCTGCGTCGAAGGCGGCAGCATCAGCATTGACTGTTCCGATGATCAGTTGGTTTTTCAATACAACGTTGCGCATGATACGGTCAGCTTCGATTTCGATCGGCGGGCGGGGAGCAGGAATGCCTGTGAAAATGAAAACACCGTTGTCTCCCAAAACGCTCAACACATCGTAGGCAAGACCGGAGACGCCCACCGCTTCGTAAACCAAATCAATGTTGCCGACTCTGCCGGCAAGTTCCGAGACGGAGTGCTCCGAGCTCGACAGGTATTCGGCACCAAGGGCTTCCACCAGCTCTGCTTTGGGATTGGGCTTCTTCGAGCGTGAATAGACAAAGGTGTCGAATCCTTCGACCAGCAGTTTCATCGTTCCCAAAATGCCGATCGGCCCCGTCCCGATAACCACAGCCTTCAAGCCGGTGCCTTTGGGGACGCCGGCATTTCCTGCCACCACCCAAGGGAGCCTTCCCTGAGTGTGCCATACCTGAGCCACGGCTTTTTCGGCAATCGTCAACGGTTCGACAAGCACGGCAACTTCCCGCAAATGTTCAGAAGCCGCATAGAGATACCGCTCGCGCTCGACATACTCTTTCGCCATAAAACCGTGCTCAGCCTTGATGCCGCGTTCGACAAATTCTCCGGTCGAACAAAAATCCTGAAGCCCGCCCCGGCAAGGCCGGCACACCGCATGACCGCAGGGACGCCGCACAGACGGCACCACCAAATCCCCCGGCTTCAAGTTTTGAACGGCAACCCCCGCTTCAACCACTTCGCCAAGCGATTCATGCCCCAAGATCAGATACTCTGAGCCCGCCGGCGGCTCGCCATACACAAAAGAGCAAATCTCCCGATCCGTGCGGCAAACGCCCACTTCAAGACAGCGCACCTTCACCGCGTCATCGCGATGGATTTCCGGCCTCGAATGATCCAAAACCCCCACATCCTGCTTGCCGGGATAAACGCCTATTGCCTGCATCTGCTAGTTGAAGCATTCAGTCCAAAACTGAACCGATTCATTCGATTAAGAGAAAGCGGCAGTATGGCCGATTCGACAACGGTTTGGCAAACTAGGAATACAAATTTTCGCGGAAACTGAAATCCGTCTATCCAACCCAACCGCATTCCTGCCCGCCGTCAAACGCGAATCGAGACGCGCCCTCAAACAGCTCTCAATCCCTTCGGCTAACTGTCTCAAAACGCATTCCGCCGGGAAACATCACTCGGTGCCGCCGGTCCTGCAATCCGGCCGATCTCGCACCTCCAGCCGCGAAGACCGCCAACGCCAATACCCGGCCAAAGCACTCCCGATAATGCAATGCATCACCGCCGAAATAGCACAAGGCGTCGCCGTTGACGGATTAAAATGCTTCGTTGCCAACGCAGAACCCAAGCCCGAATTCTGCATGCCCACTTCAATCGAAACCGTCCGCCGAAACCCCTCCCCATACCCGAAAACCTTCGCCACAAGATACCCCAACCCAAAAGCAAATCCATGCACCAACGCCACAGCCAACAACAAAACGCCGCCGCTCTCGAGAATTTCATCCGCCCTCTGGCCGATAATACTAGCAACAATAAGCACAATCACCACCACCGCAACCAGCGGCGAAAACAGCCTTACCTTGCCAACCAACCGGGGAGCCAACTGATTGAGCCCAACCCCAAAAGCAACAGGTAAAAGCACCACCTGAACCGTGCTCCAAAACAACCCCCAAGCATTCACCGGCACAATTTTCCCCGCCAAAAACTTCGTCAGCAACGGAGTCATCACCACAGCCGCAAAAGTGGACACCATCGTCATCAAAACCGAAAACGGCAAATTCGCCCGCGCCAAATAAGCAACCACATTGGAAGCCGTCCCGCCGGGACAACACGAAACTAAAATCAGCCCGGCCGCAAAATCCGGCGGAAGCTGCAACCCCACGCCAACCGCCCAACCCAAAAAAGGCATAATCAAAAACTGAGCGCCGGCACCGAGAAACACCAGCCGCGGCGACTCCGCCACAGACCGAAAATCCCGAACACTCAAGGTAATCCCCATCCCCAACATAATAACCGCCAGCCCCCATACTATCATCTGGCCGCCAAACCAAGTGAACGCCGTCGGCCACACCAACGACGCCCCGGCGCCAAGCACTGTCCAAAGTGGAAACAAATTCGTCGCTATCGCTAATACTCGAACCATCAATCCCTGCCCTTCTTCTCCCTCCCAGCACTGTCAAACAAATTTCAAAACAGTAGTCGCCGTATCTCCATCCCAATTGCGAGGCGGCTTGCTGCGAATCGAAGCCACTTCCTTTATTGAAACCTGATTGCCCCGTGTCTTTGCCGATTTGACCAATAATTCAGCAGGATTCGCCACCTGTTGGTCCACTCGTTGATAAGGCGCCGGCTTATACTTGATATAAATTTTCTCCGGCGTGTCAGACTCAAAGAAAAGCAGCTTCGATTTGGTCGGAGCACATTGATACTCCTTGTTCAATATAGTGCCGCCAAATTTAAAGCGCTTCAAATAAGTGGTTCCCTTCAATTGATAGGCGGAAGTGAAAACCCGGTCTCGATCCGGCATTCCACAATAAATCAAATCCTGGCCAATGAACAATTTGTCCGGCAGCTCAATCACTTTATATCGGCCGTCCCGAAAAACCAGCAGCAGTTTGTCAAACTTAGAGCAAGCAATCTCAAATTCATTGCCCGCAACTTTATGACCAATATAGCCCTTCTTCCGATCGTAACTCACCTTAAAAGACTTGAACGCCGCCTCTTTGGCCTCGACCGCTCCAAACTCGCCGATTTGCGTCAAGCGGGGATATTGGTCTTTATATTTGCTGACAAGCCTCTTCAAATGATGGATCGCGTACTGAGTCAACGATTTCAGCCGTCGGTGGGTTTCGGTCAATTCCACCTTCACCTTCTCCATTTCATCCTTATGCTTGTTGATGTCAAACAGTGAGATTCGGCGAATCCTTACCCCTAGAAGCATCTCCACATCATCATCTCTCAAATTCCGATAATACTGATCCTTGAACGGTTCGAAGCTCCGATAGATCGCCCGATAAATCGCCTCGTTTGTCTTGCAAGTTTCAATCTTTTTGTAGATCCGGTTCTCGATAAAAATTCGGACAAGGGTTTTGAAAAACAAATCTTCGAGCAACCTCTTTTCTTTGATCTCCAGTTCGCGCCGCAATAGTTCAACGAGGTTTTTCGTATTTTGCCTGACGACTTCGGAAACCGTCATTTCAACAGGGCGGCTGTTACGAATTACAGTGATTCGGCTTGAGAGAGAAGTCTCGCATCCGGTGAACGCATAAAGCGCGGGTATCAACTTTCTGGAATCCATTCCGATTGGTGACTTGATCTCAATCTCGATCTTCTCAGCTGTAAAATCATTGATACTTCTTACCTTCAATTTGCCTTTTCTCGCGGCATCTTCGATTGAAGCGATAAGAGATTCTGTGGTTGTTCCTGGCGGTATTTCAGTAATAATTAAAGTTGAATTATCTTTAACCTGAATCCTAGCGCGAATACGAATGCTCCCCTTCCCGTCATTATACCCGGAGGCATCCATCACTCCCCCAGCAATAAAATCCGGAAACAACTCAAATTGCCGTTTTCGCAAAATCGCGATCTGCGCCTCTAACAACTCAATAAAATTATGGGGAAGAATCCTGGACGAAAGCCCGACGGCGATTCCTTCTGTACCCAGCATTAACAAAAGTGGGAGTTTTGAAGGCAAGGACACAGGTTCTTTCCCCCGGCCATCATAACTCGGTACTAATTCCGTCAGCTCGTTGTTGAAAATTTCTTCGCGTGCCAAAGGCGTTAACCGACATTCGATGTAACGGGAAGCCGCCGGTGGATCGCCCGTGAAAACATTGCCGAAATTTCCCTGGCCTTCAATGAGATAACGTTTATTGGCTAATACTACAAGGGCATCGCCAATCGAAGCATCGCCATGTGGATGATACTGCATGGTATGTCCCACGATATTGGCCACTTTAATAAATTTGCTATCGTCATTCTGATGTAACGACCAAAGAATCCGCCGCTGAACCGGCTTCAACCCATCAGCCAAATTCGGGATTGCCCGATCGCGGATGACATATGAAGCATACTCCAAAAAACTGCGATCCATGCGAGCACGCAAGCCACGAAAGTCATCTTGTATCCCCTCATCTCCAAGGGATTCGTCCAAAGTCAGTCCAATCTGCCCGTTTTCGCCCACGCGTTCAATCCTCCTTGGAAACAATCAAATTCTTCATGATATATGCCTTGCGCTCCGGAGTATTCTTCCCCATGTAAAAGGTAAATATCCCGGCTGCATCTCGGCCAGCGGCATACTCAACTTTGCCCAAGCGCATCGTGTCTCCAATAAAGTTTTTAAACTCCTTGGGAGAAATTTCGCCAAGTCCTTTGAAACGGGTAATCTCCCGGCCTTTGTTAATCTCTTTTTCCGCCCGACCACGTTCAGCTTCGGAATAACAATATATCGTCATCTTCTTATTACGGACCCTGAACAGCGGTGTTTCTAATACGTATAAATGCCCTTCGTAAACAAGTTGATCGAAAAATCTAAAGAAATAGGTTATCATGAGATTGCGGATATGAAGCCCGTCTACATCGGCATCGGTCGCGAGAATCACTTTGTTATACCGCAGGCGATCCAACGAATCTTCCACACCAAGCGCGCACATCAAATTATACATCTCGTCGTTTTTATACATCACATCTCGCTTGAGATCCCAGACATTCAAAGGTTTGCCTTTGAGCGTGAAAATAGCTTGTGTGTTGACGTCCCGACAACTGACGATGGAGCCAGCGGCTGAAACTCCCTCAGTGATAAAGATCATTGAGCCTAAACCCTTACCCTTCTTCTTATCAAGGTGCATCTTGCAGTCCTTAAGCTGAGGGATGCGGATGCGGACGGACTTCGCTCGTTCGCGAGCGATTTTTTTCACTGCCTGAAGCTCTTTGCGTAATAGCTTTGTGTCTTCGATCTTGGCGACAATTTGTTGGGCAATTTCTTTATTGCGGTGAAGACAGTGCAGCGTTCCCTCGCGAACTTGAGCGACTAAGTCCGAACGAATTTCCGCATTACCCAATTTGTTTTTCGTTTGCGATTCGAAAACAGGCTCCTTGAGGCGAATTGAAATTGCGCCGACCATCGACTCCCGAACATCGTCGCCATCATACTTGCCTTTGGCAAACTCGTTGACAGCTTTTAGCAAACCTTCGCGGAAGGCGCTTAAATGAGTTCCTCCATCCGAAGTATACTGGCCGTTCACAAAAGAAAAGAATGTTTCCCCGCTTCGGCTGTTGCTATGAGTAAAACAAAATTCCAAAGTTTTTTTGGCAAAAAATATTGGAGAATAGATAGCCTGATCGCTGATTTCTTCGCCTATAAGATCAAGCAACCCTTTGCGCGAAAAGTACTTCTTTCCGTTGTATGTTAACCGGAGTCCCGAGTTTAGATACGCATAATGTTTCAGCCGCCGGTCGATTAAATCGTCACGAAAGAGAATGCTTTTGAAGATATTGGAATCCGGAACAAATCGAACCAAAGTTCCGTTCGGTTCGTTCTTACAGTTTCCTCGGGATTCTCTTTTAAGAGATCCCCGCTCAAAAGAGGCTTGAGCATAGCGGCTGTCGCGGATGCTGCGGACGATGAATTGTTCGGACAAGGCATTGACCGCTTTGGTCCCGACCCCGTTCAGTCCGACGCTGAATTGAAACACATCGTCGTTGTATTTTGCTCCCGTGTTAATGGTTGAAACACAATCAACAATCTTTCCTAAGGGAATCCCGCGACCGAAGTCTCTGACTGTGACAGCGTCGTTTTCGATTGTGATATGGACTTCTTTACCGAAGCCCATAATGTATTCATCAACAGCATTATCAATGACTTCTTTCAATAGAATGTAGCAGCCGTCGTCATAATGACTTCCATCTCCGATTCGGCCGATATACATTCCTGTGCGGAGCCGGATGTGCTCCAGCGAAGAGAGCGTCTTGATCTTGCTTTCGTCATATTTATGTGTCGTTTTTTTGCCCATAAGCATGAACACAAAGGACTTTAAAACGCCAAACGGTTTTGTCAACTATCAACCGCAGAAGTCGCCCTATTTTCCCCGCCGGTTTCTCTTTGGTCCGGGCGCTTACGATTCTGCCTTGGAGCATTGCGTCGCGTCGCTGAGAGCGAGCTTTGGCGTTTATCCGCTAAGGGCACTCTTTCCGAGATTATTACTGGGTGCGGCAGGCCGGCGCAAAAAGCATTTATGGGCTTTGATGGTTTTGGAGGGCGATTTAGTTCGGGGCATATAGATGAACAGGAGGCACAGGCTTGGATTTTTTGTTAAGCGGATGGCGGTCAACCGGTCGAGTGCCTGCGCGTCACCCTGTTAAGCCTGTAAATATTTATCGCGCAGGCCGGCGGAATAAGTAGCTATGGGCTACATTGACGCTCCAGCAGGCAATCCTGCTTTTTCCACGTCCAGTGACCTCATTCCCCTAGCCAAAATATTTAACACAGTCTGTTCCGTTGCCAAGCATTTTGCTTCGAAGCCCCTAAATACTTATTGCGCAGGCCGGTCTTGACGCCTGAACGGATTGCGGTTAGACAAGGCGGTTTACGGTTGGGTGTGGAAGAATTTTCCGGAGACTGAATCGCACGAACGATATTCATGCAGAAAAAGGCGAAGAAGAAGGCGCGGTCTAAATACCGAAGAGTTCTCGTCAAGCTCAGCGGCGAAAGTCTTGGCGGGGACGACGGCGCGGGTATTTCGCCGCGGGAAGTGCATGGTCTTGCTCGTCAGATTGCGGAAATCAAAGACCTTGGCGTGGAGATTGTCCTCGTGATTGGCGGCGGCAACATTTTCCGCGGTCTCCGTGGCAGCCAGCAAGGGATCGAACGTGTTACCGGGGATTATATGGGCATGTTGGCAACGGTCATCAACTCTCTTGCGCTCCAGGATGCTCTGGAGAAAAACGGCGTTGATACGCGAGTCCAGACGGCCATTTCGATTTCGCAAGTGGCCGAGCCCTTCATCCGCCGCAAAGCAATCCAGCATCTCGCCCAGGGCCGAGTCGTGATTTTCGGCGCCGGCACCGGCAATCCCTATTTCTCCACCGACACCGCCGCTGCCCTCCGCGCCAATGAAATCGGGGCGGAAGTCATCCTCAAAGCCACCAAAGTTGACGGCATTTATGACAGCGATCCTCTGCTGAACAAAACCGCAAAACGCTACCGAACGATTGCCTACTCCGAAGCCCTGCAGAAGCGCCTTAAAATTATGGATTCCACCGCGTTTTCTTTGTGCATGGATAATAAAATGCCCATCATCGTCTTTGACATTTTCAAACCGCATAACCTGAAGAAAGTGATTGCCGGCCAAAAAGTGGGCACTTTGGTGGCCGCGTAACCGCAGACAACGAAACCTCAAATCAACCTTAATCCAACTCATGCCAATCGACAACATCCTGCTCGAAGCCGAAGAGAAAATGCAGAAAAGCGAAGAGGTCGTTATCAACGAATTCTCGGGAATCCGAACCGGCAAAGCCTCTCCGGCCCTCATCGAAAACATTCTGGTCAATGCCTACGGATCACAAATGAGAATCCGCGAACTCGCCGGCATCACCATCCCCGAACCGCGCACCCTACTCATCCAACCCTGGGACATCAGCACAATTGCTCACATCGACAAGGCAATTCAAAAAGCGAATCTTGGCCTAAACCCCATGGTCGATAAGAAGTTTTTGAGAATCATTCTCCCGGAACTAAGCGAAGAACGCCGCATCGAGTTCACCAAAGTCGTCCGCAAAATGGCGGAAGACGGCCGCGTCGCCGTCCGCCACGTCCGCCGAGATGCCATTGATGCGCTTAAGAAAAAAACCAAAGCCGGTGCCATCACCGAAGACGAGCAAACCGTCGGCGAGAAAGAAGTTCAAAAGCTGACCGATCGATTCGTTGCCAAAATCGACGGGCACTTGAAGAAAAAGGAAACGGAGATCATGACGGTCTGAAGCCGTCGCATTCAACACTCCAAATGGGATTGAACCCATCAGAGCCGCGGCGACAGGAAGAGCTGTTCATTCCTGGCCGCCGTCTTCCTCAATAATTCGCACCACACTCTCGTCGGGTCCCGCATAGCCGAGCGCCTCTCGCGCCTGCCGCTCGACAGCCTCCGGATCCGTTTGCAGCGCGTTGATCGACTCTCCCAATTGCCGCGCCACTTCCCGCTCGCGGGCAATCTTCTCTTTAAGAGCGATGATTTCCTGCCGCATCCCTTCGTTCTTTTGGATCACAGGCATATACCACAACGACACCACAACAACGCTCGCCGCCAACAAAAACAATCCCATAGCTACCCAAGTCAGCAGGTTCCAAATCCCAAATTCTTCAGACCGGTTCTTCATTTCAGTCGCTTTGCAAAGCTGCCTCGCTTCATGCCTTCGGCAGAATCGGTTCTTTCTACCCAATGCCAAGCCGTTTGTCCAGCTTGGATTTCACCAAAGCCCAAATCTCTCTCGCCGTTTTAACTTTCAACCAATAGGTAATCACCGCATAAACGATCCCTCCAAGAATCAGCGGAACAAAAACCGCCAGCAACTGCACACCTAAAGTCTGATGCCCCATCATGCCATCAAGCCATACATGCACCCGCCAAGCCAACAACCCCGCCAAAACACCGCCCACAACCACCGCCCCCAGCGTCCAGAACATATCCCCAAAACTCAAACTCTTGAACTTCCGCTTCAGCGTATAAATCAGAAGCCCCAAATTGAGAAACGAAGAAGCCGTGTTCGCCAATCCCATACCTCCCTGTTGCAACCGAGGAATCAGCAAAATGGCCAGAAACAAATTGATGCCGAGACAAAAAACACCAATCCGCATCGGCGTCTTTACATCGCCTAAAGCAAAAAATGCCCGAGTGCAAATATTGACCAACGAAAACGCAACCAGGCCCGGCACCAAACACCTCAAGGCAAACTGACATCGCAACGTAGTTTCCGGTCCGAACTCCCCTCGCTCGAAAAGCAGACGTAATACCGGCGCTGCTAACACAAACAGCAAAACCGACGCCAGAACATTCGCATAAATCACATGCCCCATCCCCTCCTTCAAAGCCGCTCGAAACTCAGGAAACTTTTTCTCCGCCGCCAAACCGCTCAACATCGGAAGCAAAGCTGTTGCCAAAGAAATGCCAATCACGCCCTGCGGCAATTCCATCAACCGGACGGCATAATTGAAAGAAGCCACTATATGCTCCCCCTCCCAATAAGCAACACACTGAGTCAACAGAACATTAATCTGATACGCAGCAACACCCACAACCCCCGCCGACATTCTCCTGATAATAACGCCAACTGCCGGGTGCTTCCAAGGCAAAACAAACCGGAAACGAAAACCCTGCTTCATTAACACTGGCCACTGAAACAACATTTGCAATAACCCCGCAACTAACACTCCAATCGCTAAGCCAAACACTTGTTCACGTAGTTCATTCCCCATTCGCGGCGCCAGAAACAGTACGGAAATCACCGCCACAACATTCAACATTGCAGCGCCTAAAGCAGGAATAAAAAAGATCCCCCGTGCATTGCAAATCCCCATCAAAACCGCCGCCGCGCACACCATTAAAATATAAGGCGACATCACACACAGCAACTTGAGAAGCAATTGAGTTTCCCATCTCCAGCCGCCGAGCCACAGCAACAAACTGGCAAAACTAACAACCAACACCACCGCCACAGAACAAAGACAAAAAAGCAAAGAAAGCGCCGCATTTGCCGTCTCCCACATCGGCTTCTCTCCAGAGCGAATTTCCGTCTCCTTGAGAATCGGTACTAACGCTGCCGATAGAGACCCCTCGCCTAACAACCGGCGGAAAAGATTGGGAATCTGAAAGGCGAGAATAAAAGCGCTGGCAACCGCCGTGTCCCCCATAAAACGAGCATAAACCATCTCCCGCACCATCCCAAGAATCCGGCTTAACAAAGTCGCCACCCCCATCCCCCCACTCGATTTCAACATCTTGGACATATTGCAATCACCCAGAAAAACCTGATATCGTCTTATCCCCTGCGTCGCCAGTGTTCAATTTGAAATGCCTCGCACTCCCACATTATTTCTCGCCGCTTAAACCCATCTTCAAAAGGCGGAAAAAAACAATCGCCATCCACTTCACGTTTCACTCGTGTTAGAAAAATATCCGAACAATACGGCAGCAACTGCCTATAAACCTCTGCGCCCCCACATACAAAAACACAGCGGTCAAACCGGTAGCAGAACTCTGTCAAAATGTTTACCGAACTTAACAAAAGGAGATTATATCCTCCGCGTGTTTCCATCTTGGGAATAAATAAGCGGGATTGAAAATCAAGCTGTCTCTCTGCCTTTACAAACAAACGCCGCAAAAAATCGAATTGAAAATCACTTCCGAGTTGCCCCTCTACTTCCTTGCCGCCGCGCCATTCGTGAAACTTCTTCTCCCCGCACCACTCACGAAACTTCCCGAAAATGCCGGGGTGCGCGTTTATAAGCTTCTGCGGATGCCGGGTCAGCACGATGATGCGCCGGTTCGGCAGCGGACGCCGCAGGCTCTCAAAAGTCTTCCGCCCCATCACCAGCACATGACCAATCGTCTTCGACTTAAACCACTGAAAGTCCTCGGATAGATGCCAGGGAATTCTGTTTTCCTTTCCGATCGCTCGATTCAACGACATCGCCGCAATCGCCTGAAACGGACACTCTGTCTGTACTGCTCCCTTGTCAGACATCTCCCATATCTTGACAGCGATTACCATCCGTTTTTATCTGCCATAGTCGCCGCCTCTTTTCAACTAAAAACAATTGCTCAGTCACATAAATCGAGCGGTTCGCAAAACTCCGACTGCCCCGGAAAGTGTTGTATGACATCTCCATTGCCTCGACCGAGCCAATTTCACTGAGCATCGCCCGCAGCGCATCGGGTCGAATAAAACCCTCGTTATTGAAAGAAACCAGCAAAAACGACGCGTTGATATTTCGGACAAGATCCGTCATCAAATCAAAAGATTCCGCACGCACATTATATCCCGAACGCCGCCAATCCGCAGGGATGCCTGAAATCCGGCTGACGCAATTTGGCCTCTGATACCGGGTAATCAAGTTCAGCATAAAGTAATTTGATCCATATGGATGCTGATTGTAAGGAGGGTCCAGATAGGCAATGTCCATATTGCGAATCTTCCTCGCTGCAGCATTGGCATCTTCTTGAAGCACTTCATATTCACACTCAAAATTGCTGAAAACGGGAACTTCAAGAGTGATATCTCCCAGAATGCGAAGAAGCGCATCGGAACCGCTCCCGCCAAACTGACCTATCTTTGTATGCCGATTCTTGTGGAAGCCCTTGAAAACGCCGGAAGTGTTCGCGTGTATCGACGCCTCGCTCAACAACGGAGCTAGAAGAAAATCATGTATCTTCCGCGGAACATTTTCTATCAATCTTCGGTAGTTGTCCAATCGCCGCGCGTTATTTTTTGTATAGAAAACCCGGTCTTCTTTTGTGATGCGTCTTTCATCGCGAGGAGAATACATTTCTTCAATAAAACCTTGTGACAGAGGCTCAGCCAGCACTCGCTTGTTGAGCGTGTCTATAAGCTCTTTCAATGTGTTCAAATCGACCTCGCTTTGGTTGGCGAGATAGCATCTTCCGATAACTGCTGCATAGTCTTCTAAATCGTTGCTTACAATCAGTGAAGAATGGGATTTGAGCAGACGTGAGACAACGCCGGAACCGCTAAAGACGTCGAAACAACGCAATCGATTCTTGCCTAGGCGGTGCTTGACTCGCTTAATAGCTTTGTTGATTTGGGGAAGAAGAGAACGTTTGTTTCCGATACAAGTGATTAGTTGGCGAGACAGATAATCCGGATTCTCGACAACCGGAACTCCGCTCCAAATGTCTGTTTGTGTTGTTTTTATATTCAACATTTCTGACATATAATGTTCTCAAATCTTACACAGACACAGGCGCCGGGATGTGCGGGTGTGGATTATAGTTGCACAATTTGAAATCTTCGTAGCGGAAGTCGTGGATGTTTTTCACTGCCGGATTTAATTTCATCTGCGGCAGTGCGCGAGGCGGACGGGCAAGCTGTCGTTCCGCTTGTTCTTGATGGTTTATGTATAAGTGCAAATCGCCGAAAGTATGCACGAACTCGCCCGGTTTCAGATCGCATACTTGCGCCGTCATGAGCGTGAGCAGCGCATAAGAAGCGACGTTGAAAGGGACACCTATAAATAAGTCGGCACTGCGTTGATAGAGTTGGCAGTTGAGTTTGCCATCTTGAACGCAAAACTGAAAGAGCGCGTGGCATGGCGGCAATGCCATTTGATCAATTTCGGCCGGGTTCCATGCGGATACGATGAGTCGCCGGCTATTTGGGTTTTGCTGAATTTCTTTGATGACGCGGTCGATTTGGTGAATGGAATGTCCGTCGGATGTCCGCCAATCGCACCATTGCGCCCCGTAGATGCGTCCCAGGTTGCCGTTGGCATCCGCCCATTCATCCCAAATGGAAACGCCCTTTTGCTGCAGGTAGCTGATATTGGTGTCCCCTTTCAAAAACCACAGTAATTCATGCGCGATGGAATGGAAATGTAGTTTCTTGGTAGTCAAGAGAGGGAAACCGTCTTGTAAAGGGAGGCGAGTTTGCGCGCCGAAAATGGACAGAGTTCCTGTGCCAGTTCGATCTGGCTTGAACCGCCCAGAATCCAAAACCATCCGAAGCAAATCAAGATATTGAGTCATAACGAGTCATTCGGAAAAGATTATGTCTCCCATTTACCCGCCGTCAAGCGGTTCCAATTCCGACTTTCTTTCACCGTCGCATGAACTAGACTGTCCGCATGGAAACACTACCTCAAACTCAGTCCTGTTTTGCCTGCGGAAAAAACAATCCGCGCGGCCTCAACCTCGTTTTTCACACCGACGGCTCGCAAATCACCGCCGCCTGGATTCCATTGACCCAACACACCGGCTTTGCCGACACAATTCACGGTGGCCTCATTGCCACCGTCCTGGACGAGATCATGGCTTGGACATGTGGTATCTTGGGCGGACGCTTCGCCTACTCCGTTGATATGCGCATTCGTTACTTGCACCCTCTTCGCCCCGGCGATAACGCTCAATGCGCCGGAACCATCGAAGAAAATCGCCGGAGCAAACTCTTTAAGACGCGGGCAAACCTGCGGGTCGCCGACACTGAAATCGCCTCCGCTGAGGGAACTTATCTAGCCATCAAAACTGCAGACGAAGAGAGACTTTGGAACGATTTTGGCGCGAAAGCCGCTCACCTGCGAGACCGCTTCATCAACTCAAAACCGCAGAGATAAAGCCCAGTTCGTCGGTGGCAATATGCCAATTTCTACATGATGGAAAAAGCCGGCAAAACTCCGCACTGAGACAGACGCCAGGTAGAAGTCAAGTAGAGCACTTGGCCAGATTAAGATCCCTCGGCCTGCCCATAGTGTTGCAAATGCAAGAATCCTGAAAAGGATCGCCTTCCTCGTCATAATCAGGATTATCCGCGCAATTTCCGGTCCAATGTTTTGCCTTGATGATCTCCCAGTACTGACACTCGGAATCTTCATAGGAGCATGACAAAGATCGGCTTTTTTAGGCATTTCCGTCTTGAAACAACTACCTGTGCAGTCTTCGTTATCGTCGCAATCAATGGTAATTGCTTTATAGGTCAAGCAACGCGCCTCCCGTATAGTTCCCAACTGCCCGAGAAGCATAGACTGAGCGACAAAAAAACATGCCGCCAATCACAGCCAAGATCATAATCTTCCATCCAATTGAGCTTGCGACACTTCTTCTCTAAAAATCTTTTGTAGCCGCTCAGAAGAAACAGGCGGCGGCGTTCGGGAGTCGTTGGTATAGGAGATAGAGTGCACCAGTTTTCGGTTGTGGCGAAACCGGCGGTCAATATAGTAATCATTCCCGGGTTCCTAAAGCACTTCCCGAATAGCCTCGACTGTTTCAATCTTGCTTGCAATCCCGATGTATTCAAATTGCAACTTGGATTTCCTATCTTTCAACTCCTCGAATTGCTGGTAACGGAATTCAAGCGGCAAGGTGCGACCTAAGATATTAGTCGAACGTTGGACGGGATAGACGGCCCGGACGAAGCCGTCACTCAACGAAGGCACTGGATAGAAACGCATTTCGGCATTCTCTTGGTAACGCAAGATGTTCGGATTGGAGGAAGACTGCAACATGCGCTCTTCCGAGGCGATAAATTCAACCATTTTCAGCAAACCCTCATTATCCTCGAAACACTCGACTTTTACATCATAACCGAAAGCAAAAAGATCGTCTGCCGTCATTCCATGAGGGTAGGGAAGCGGCAAATTGAAATGTTGATCTCCAAAAAAATGAGCGGAACAATAAACTAGCCACGGAATATTCACTTCTCCCTCATTACTCAGGAGATGTTCGCCCGCGATTACCAACACTTATCTCGGATTGTTTGGGATCGGTTCCATAACCAGAGCAAAGCCCATTTCAACCGCAGCGTTAATTGTCTCCTCATCATAGTTATGATCGTAAAACTGAGTTGTGTTTAAGACATAGTCCCCGTTATTATCGTCATACAGATAATAGCTGGATGTTTTCAGTTCATCAGACATGACTTCAATTAGCCATTTTCTCCGCGTGAACGTGCAATGAATGGGAGAAGTGAACAATGGTTTTCGATTTTCTTCTTTACGAAGGTCAAAGTAGCTTAGTCCCAAGCGGACGTCAATAATAGGTGGCTCCGGTTCGGCAGCGTTGTCGGATGCGAAAACAAACAGTGAGACCAAACTCAATGTCGTTTTCCCGATGACCGGCGCAAAAGGTTTCTTTTTCATGATTCAGTTTTCTCCTGTAAGTCGCGCGGCGAGGGTGGCTATCCAGGCGGCTCCGGTGCAAAGCCCGAAGACCGCGAAAGGGGCGATGTTCATCAGCTCGTTCCCGCCGGAGTTCAAGGAACAACCGCAATCATCATTCAGTTCCCAGGCAATGTAGCGATAAACGCTGAACACAATGGTCAACCAGAGCAGAAGCGCCGCTCTGGGGAACGGCCGGCCGGAGGCAACCAGATAAACCGAAACGCCCAATTCGACCAGCGAAGGCGAAAAACCGAACGGCGCCTTCCGTCATGAAAGGGAAGAGGAGATTTGTCTGTTTCAAGGCGCTTTTGTCTGCACCGGCGAAGCCGAAAACAACCAGCAGCTTGGCGGCGGCAAACAAAAGAACGCCGCTTGCTCCGTAAATGGCGCCTGTCCAGACCCATGCCAGCCAAGCTCTCTTGGTTGAGAGATCGTTTGCCGGCTTCATATTTGCTAACGACACCCCTGGACGAAATAAAGATTCAGATTCAAGTTGGCAACCTTTTTTAACCAATCTACGGGAGAGTTGAAAGGCGAATGGATTCATGTAAAGGGTTGCTGGGAGGCGGCTGGCGTGGCAATGCTTTTGCGGAACAAATAATGTTGTTGCTATCATATGAAACGCGTCTGGATTTTTTGGAAATTGTTGTCGCTTTGTCCGCTGTTTGCCGTTCTGTCTGTGGCTGTTGCAGTTGCGTTGGAAGCTGACGGCACGGTCGAAGCGGCGGGGCGGCCCAATGTCATTGTCATTTTGTCTGACGATCAGGGCTGGGGCGATTTCAGTGTGAACGGGAATCGTAATCTCAGCACGCCGCACATTGACTCGCTCGAGCGGGATGGCGTTTGCTTTGAACGGTTTTATGTCTGCCCGGTTTGCTCGCCCACGCGGGCGGAGTTTTTGACCGGGCGCTATCATCTGCGCGGCGGCGTGCGCAGCACTTCCGCCGGCGGGGAGCGGCTCGACCTGGATGAAGCCACCATCGCCGAGGCATTCCGGGATGCCGGTTATGCCACTGCCGCTTTCGGCAAATGGCACAACGGGACGCAATACCCTTATCATCCGAACGGACGCGGCTTTAATGAGTTCTATGGATTCTGCTCAGGGCATTGGGGGCATTACTTTAGCCCGCCCCTTGATCACAATGGGAGGATTGTCAAAGGGAACGGATTCCTTGCTGATGATTTCACCGATCATGCGATTGAGTTCATCAAAGCTAACCGCAAGGCTCCCTTCTTCATCTACCTCGCCTACAATACGCCGCATTCGCCCATGCAAGTTCCGGAACGTTTTTGGAAAAAATTCGCGGGCAAGAAGTTGGCCAGGCGCTCCCGAAACCGTGAACGGGAGAACCTCGACCACACGCGCGCGGCGTTGGCTATGTGCGAAAACATCGACTGGAACGTTGGGCGCCTCCTTCGGCAATTGGAAACCTCCGGGCTCGCCCGGAACACCATCGTGGTTTACTTCTGCGACAATGGCCCCAACGGCCACCGCTGGAACAGCGGCATGAAGGGACGCAAAGGTTCGACCGACGAAGGCGGCGTGCGCAGCCCGTTGTTTATCCGCTGGCCAGCCCGGATTGCCGCGGGCAAGAAGATCGTCCAAATCAGCGCCGCCATCGACCTCTTGCCGACGCTTGCCGACCTCGCCGGCTTCCCCGCTCCCGCGCCGCAGCCTTTGGATGGCCTCAGCCTGAAACCCTTGCTCCTCGAAGCGCAACCGAAATGGCCTAACCGGTTGATCTTCTCCCACTGGCGCGGCCGCGTCAGTGTTCGTTCGCAACGGTTTCGGCTCGACCACAAAAACGCACTCTTTGACCTGATCGCCGATCCCGGACAACAGCGCGAAGTGCAAGAGCAATACCCGGCCGAACACCGCCGCCTGTCCCAAGCCGCAGCCAAATGGAAACAAGCGCTCGTGCCGCAACAACCGCCGGCCAAACGCCCGTTCCCCATCGGCCACCCTGACAGCCCGCACACCCAACTCCCCGCGCGCGACGCCACCGCCCATGGGAACATCAAACGATCCAATCGCTTTCCCAACTGCTCCTACTTCTCCAACTGGACCAACCCCGAAGACTTCCTCTCCTGGGATGTCGAAGTCCTCCAATCCGGGCAATACGCCGTCAATCTTCACTACACATGCCGGCCAGCCGACATCGGCGCGGCATTAACCCTAAGCCTGAATGGCGGCCGCATTCAAAACACAATCCGGGAAGCCCACAACCCGCCCGAACAAGGCGCCAAGCGCGACCGCGTCCCACGAATCGAATCCTACGTCAAAGCCTTCAAACCCATGCGACTCGGAGTCATCCGCCTCAGGAAAGGAAGCGGCCAACTCAAACTCGAAGCCACACACATCCCCGGCGCCAAAGCCATCGACTTCCGCCTCTTGACCTTGACCCGAATTCCCTGACTCCGGCATCACAACTCCGCTCTGACATCCCCCCGCCGCAAAGCAGAACATTATGAGTGAAAATGAACTGAGCCAACTTCGCCAAAAAACCGGCATCGCCCTCTGGCGTCTCCACCTCGCCGAACGCATCGAAAGCCTGCCCGTCCAAACCGCCGTAACCGCCGTCATTCTGCTCAATGCCCTAATCCTCGGGCTAGACACCAGTGAAACCGCCCGAAACACGTTCGGCCCGGCCATCGGCATCATCGACACCCTCTGCCTGGCTCTCTTTACCATTGAACTCACTGCCAAACTGGCCGTCTATCGCAGTCTGTTTTGGCGCAGCGGCTGGAACCTCTTCGACGCTCTCGTCATCGGCATCGCCTTGATGCCCGGCACCGGGCCTTGGGCAGTTCTCCGCTCGCTGCGCGTCCTCCGCGTTTTGCGACTATTCACCGTCGTCCCTCAAATGCGCAAAGTCGTCGCCGCCTTCCTCCATGCCATCCCCGGCCTTTCCTCCGTCATGGCAGTAATGGGCATCTTCTTCTACACCGCAGCCGTGCTCGCCACCAACCTCTTTGGCAGCTCCCACCCGGACTGGTTCGGCAGCATCGGCAAAAGCCTCTACTCCCTCTTCCAAATTATGACTCTGGAAAGCTGGTCCATGGGCATCGTCCGCCCCGTCATGCAAACATGGCCTTGGGCGTGGGCCTTCTTCGTGCCGTTCATCATCATCGCCACCTTCACCATCCTCAACCTCTTCATCGGCATCATCGTCTCCACCATGCAAGAACTCGCCTCCCTGCCCGATCCCAAAGCCCCCGCCAAAGACCTCGCCCAACTCCTCGCCCGCATGGAAAAAGACCTTCAGGAACTCAAACAACACCTAAACCGCTGACAAACCCGAATGCCCGCTCGAAGAACTCCGCAAACGCGAGGGGCAGAAACAAGCGCCGACAAGCCAATGCCCCATCATTGCGTCAGCTGCTGAGACACAAACCCGCCCTTGCCCGAAAGCTCACCGCACACGACGCACCATGTAGAAACTCCCTCTCTCTCTCCCTGCCAGCACCACTGCCACGTTGGTTTTGGTCGCCACAACCTCTCCTGAAACCGGCAACCATTCTTCTTGAGACGCGGCAATGTTCGTCTGGCTCGTCACCTGATACACTCGCCCCACAACCGACCGCCAACGAAGGGTAATGCTAACTTTCTCCCCTCCCTTCCACCTATGAGTCGCACTGTAAATACTCAGCCGCCGCTCTGGTTGCGCCACGTTTCCCGACACCAACAGCGACACCCATTGATCCGTCATCGACAGCAGGTTGATAGAAGTTGACACCATCGGACTCGCCGGAAAAGTCAGTTCCGCTGGCACAGAGACATGCACATTGTAAACGCCGTTGGTAATCGGATTTTCTATCACTACTTGTTCTACATTGTCCACACGGTTAATCCCGTGAATCACGGCATTCGTGGGGCTTAACGAGTTCAACACCCACGGAAAATTGGTCACGTTCCCCGAGTCGCTTTCATACACCAGGCGCAAGTCCAAGTCGTTGACCAGCATCCGGTTGGTTGGGTCAAGAGCAGGCGCCGGCAAATTCGTCGGTGCCGGATCCGTCCAGCAGAGAGTGACTTTGAGCGGCTCGCTGCCGTGCGCCACTACGGGGAATGGAATGTAGTTGTTGTCGTTGAAGACATTTGTCCTTCCGTTGAATACGTTGGTGATACTGGTATTGGAAAGCCGGACTTCTTTGATATGGGCGAGGGAGCCGCTACGGTGATTGCTGTCCATCAGCTTGGCGGCAGACAGGGCATTGAACAGGCCCCAGCCGAAGCGGTAATCGGCGCCGGGATGGTTGCCGGCTTCATCCGCCCTGTGAATGGCTAGGCCGCGCAGAGTAGAGGCGAGCATGGGCTGGACGGTGTTAGTGCCGGCCTGCCGGCAGTGTAGTTGCGTCAGCAAATTGAGCGAGCCGGCCACTGTCGGCAACGCCATGCTTGTGCCGGACGAAGTGTAATAAGTCATGTTAATCCTACCGGGAATACTGGTGTAAGTTGAATGAAGCCAGAATCCAGGAGCGACGACATCGGGTTTGATGCGGCCATCGTCGGTCGGTCCCCAACTACTGAATCCAGTCATCAAGACATTGGTATTGACTACAACATTAGTTGTCATTACGATGTTAGTGGTTACCACTCCATCGGAAGCCACTACCCTGTTGGTAGACGTTACGACATTCGTCGATGGCGTTATATTAGTGATTGTAGAGCCGTAACCGCCGGAGATGTCGACAATGGCACCGACGACCAGATTGTTCTTGGCCACAGCTTGCGGTACCAGCACATCGTAACCACTATTAACGACATAGTCTGCAGGCGGCGGCGGTGGTATGTTATTGGTGATCAAAATTGGTCGACTTTAATTTGTGAATGATAGTACCATTCCTTTCGAGTTGGTATATGTTATGATATCATTGGAATAGGCGTAGTATCCATTGGTAGGATTAAGGGAAGAGAGGGATATCCTCTGCCACCTGAAGGCCGCTCGTTGCCGGTGCCCCATACCGAAAGATAATAACGGTTCCACCAGGCGATGTCGTCGATGTTCTGCGAGTAAAGGTTGTAAGAGCCAAACTTGTAATCCTCCTTTGCGCTGACAGAAAGGTTACCTTCCCATACAGGGTATACCTTATTGTCAAGTTTGTTGGTGTGATTTTGATGTCCCCACTCAACATATTAGTCATATGAATGATTGGAAATTTGGAAATGATTGTTGGTATGGACAAAGGCTTTGATCATTTCCGAGAAGCCATAGTAATAGTCGTGTGCCAGCAGAGTAGCCCTGGACGACATGCCTTTGGCCGTGGGAACTAAGCCGGAGGCTACCAAGGTGCCGGCAACATGTGTCGCACGGCCGCCGAATCCGTCGATGCTAGGGCCGTTCCCGTCGCTCACTCGACTGCCCACCACCATGCCTAGGCTGTTAGTAATCGCAAACTCCTGATGCGTGGTCAAGACATTTTCGCTGTCCCACATAGCCAGTTGTGTGTCTTCTCCGTTCAGGTTCAACACGAAAAGATCGCCGCCGGGTATTCTCATTCTGTTGGTGGATCATAGTTCATCGGTTCCAATCGTGTCCGCTGCCCTCACGTTAAGGGAAGAGAGATAGACCGGCTGACCATGTTCCACCCCGACCATCACAACGATAGAAGGGTGAAACTCCGGTTCTCCAAATGCCCCTGATGGAAAGAAAAAACGCTGGTAAGGTTCTCGCCACACTAGGGGCAGGCCGGTGCATTTGGTGAAGGCTTTGGCTTCTTCCATTTCCTGCCCCTGCCATTGACCCAGTTCATTGGAGAGGACGTGAACACGCTCTCGGCCACCAGTGAGTTCCCACAGCGCGAAACCGGACGACAGGGGCAGGTCTTCCGCCGTCAGGTTGATTGGATGGATGCAGCCAAGGCGCGAAGTTCTCGTTGAACTCCTTAAGCGCTTCCGGGTTGAGGTCAGGTCCGTTTTCGTTGACGCTGCCGGGGTCGGCGGGTGGGTCTTCATCGCCGGGTTCAAGGGAGTTTTGCTGGGCAAGGCCGGTGTTGGCGGCCGAAATCAGCAGAGCCGTTAAAAAAGCAAGGAGCCTGTAATGGATTCTCATCTGGTGGGTTTCGGCGTTTCGCAATTTGGGGTCAACAGAAAAATTCGGAATAAGTAGCTATGGGCTACATTGACGCTCCAGCAGGCAATCCTGCTTTTTCCACGTCCAGTAACCTCATTCCCCTAGCCAAAATATTTAACACAGTCTGTTCCGTTGCCAAGCATTTTGCTTCGAAGCCCCTAAATACTTATTGCGGAAAAATTCGGAAAAATATCGACAAAGTTTGGTGAGCAAACCACGATAGGGAAAATTCGTTTGAGAAATTATGTTCAGATCATTTTGCCATCGCGCGTTCCTTTTTTATCTTTCGATCCATCTCGCACTTCTTGCCTTCTCCGGCGTGGCCGCGTCCTTCGCCTTCCGCCACGGAGACCGCGTTTGCCTCATCGGCAATTCGTTGGCGGAGCGGATGCAACATCACGGCTGGCTGGAGACTTTGCTCCAAAGCGAACTGGCCGGGAAGAATCTTGCCTTCCGCAACCTGGGCTTTCCCGGCGATCAAGTGGACAAACGCCCCCGAAGCAAAGGGTTCATGCTGCATGGGGATTATCTGCGGCATTGCCGAGCCGATGTTCTTTTCATCTTCTTTGGTTACAACGAAGCCTATCGCGGCAAAGCGGGGCTGGCTGAGTTCCGGCGCCATCTCAATCAACTCATCGAAGAATACCGGGCGCTGCGGCCCAACGGTGCGAACGCCCCCCGGCTCGTCCTCTTTTCGCCGATTGCCCACGAAGACTTTGGCAACCGCAATCTCCCGGACGGTAGCGCCAACAATCCCAACCTCGCGCTGTATAGCGAAGCAATGGCGTCCATTGCCCGGCAGAAGGCCATTGCCTTCATCGACTTGTTCAAAATTTCCCAAGAACTCTACGCCCAATCCGCCGATCCACTCACACTGAACGGCGTCCACCTGAACGAGTATGGAAACCGGTTGATCGGCGAAGCCATCGTGTCCGCATTGCTCGGGCGTTCCGTCAAGTTCAACGCCGGCGACCGCCCGCTTCGCGAAGCTGTCATCGACAAAAACTGGCATTGGTTCAACCGCTATCGAGCAACCGACGGCAACGACGTTTGGGGCGGGCGCTCTGGCCTCAAATTCGTCAACGGCCAAACCAACTTTGAAGTCCTCCAACACGAATTGCTCATGCTCGACATTATGACCGCCAACCGCGACCGCCGCATCTGGGCACTGGCCGCCGGCAAAGACCTCGCCATTGACGACAGCAACGTCCCCCCCCCTCTCAAAGTCATCTCCAACGTCGGCGGCGGTAGCCCCAGCTCCAGCGCCGACAAAGAAGGCTCGATGCACTACCTAGACGGCCAAGAAGCCATTTCCAAACTCAGCATCCCCGAAGGCTTCACCGTCAACCTCTTCGCCGACGAACAAATGTTCCCGGAACTGGTCAACCCCGTGCAAATGGCCGTAGACACACAAGGCCGGCTCTGGGTCGCCGCCTGGGCCACCTACCCCAAATGGGAACCGCTCAAGGAAATGAACGACCGTTTGCTCATCCTCCCCGACGAAGACCGCGACGGCGTGGCCGACCGCGCCATCACCTTCGCCAAAGTTCACAACCCCAGCGCAATCGAATTCTGGAACGGCGGCGTCCTCGTCGCCTCGCAACCCGATATTCTCTTCCTCAAAGACACCGACGGCGACGACATCGCCGACATCAACATTCGCTACCTCAACGGCATCGGCTCCGCCGACACACACCACGCCGCCAACGCCTTCATCTATGGACCGGACGGCGGCATCTACTGGCAAAGCGGCATCTTTCTCGTCAACCACATCGAAAGCCCCTGGGCCGCGCCTTTGAGCACAGGCGCATCAGGCATGTATCGCTTCGATCCCCGCCGGTACACCATCGCCTTCCACGCCGCCAACAGACCCAACCCCCACGGCATCAGCTTCGACTACTGGGGCTACCACTACGCCACCGACGGCACCTCCGGCAACGCCAAACAAGTCCGCCCCCACGGCACCGGATTCCGCATGCAAGAACTGCTCAAGCAACAAGTCCGCCCCGTCCCCGCCAACGGCATCATCTCCAGCGCCCACTTCCCCGAATCCATGCAAGACGACTTTCTCATCCTCAACACCATCGGCTTTCTCGGCATCAAACAATACACACTAGAACGCAACCCCAACACCGGCAAAGTCTGGGGCGAACCCAAAGGCGACCTCCTCGTTAGCAGCGACAAAAACTTCCGCCCCACCGACATCGAATTCGGCGCCGACGGCGCCCTCTACATTGCCGACTGGCAAAACATCATCATCGGCCATATGCAACACAACATCCGCGACCCCAACCGCGACCACCGCCACGGCCGCATCTACCGCATGACTGCCATCGGACGCCCTCTCCAACAACCTATCCCCATTGCTGGCGCCTCCATCCCCCAACTCCTCGACAACCTCAAACACCCTGTGGACGGCATCCGCTACCGAACCCGCATCGAACTCAGCGAACGCGACACAGACCAAGTCATCCCCGCCTGCCAAAAATGGATGCAGCAATTCGACCCCAAGAAAAAAGAAGACGCCCACCACCTGCTGGAAGCCCTCTGGCTGCACCAACAACACAACACCCGCAACCCCCAACTACTGACAACCCTCCTGCAAAGCCCCGAACCCCACGCCCGCATCGCCGCCGGCACCGTGCAACACTTTTGGTACAACATCTCAACCGCCCAAACCGCCCTCGCCCCGCCGACAGAAACCAGAACAACAACCCCATCAGGTGTCATCAAAGACACAGCCGACACAACCTTCATCCGCATCGGCACACTCGTCGAACAAATGCGCTACGATGTAAACGAGTTTACCGTCGCCACCGGCGCAAAACTTCACATCACCTTCACCAACCCGGACTTCATGCCGCACAACATCGTATTCGTCGCACCGGAAGCAGCCGATGAAGTTGCCCTCGCCGCCCTGACACTTGGCGCCCAAGGCTTCAAGAAAAACTACATCCCCGACAGCGAAAAAATCCTGGCTGCTAGTAAACTGATCGATCACGAACAAGAGACCACTATCGAATTTACCGCGCCCAGCGAGCCTGGCCATTATCCCTACGTCTGCACCTTCCCCGGCCACCACATCCTCATGCGCGGCATAATGAAAGTCATCCCCTAGCCCGCTGCTCTGATCTTACAAGTTTTGGCGACACTGCTCTTTGATGCATCACGTATCAGCTTTATATTACTTAACTTCCAAAGAATACTCCCGGTATTCAGGAGAACCAAACAATGGCAGAACCCAACTGGAAACATCAGACTATCTGGATCGGAGACAACCCCGACATCCTGCGAGGCATGAACAGCGAGTCCGTGGGTCAATTATCCGACGCAGAAGCCTGTCAGACTCATCGAACAGTTTATTCGGGTGAGTAGCAAACCCGGCGGCATAGTGTTCGATCCCTTCTGCGGTTGTGCCACTGCCTGCAGCGCAGCGCAACGGCTGGGTAGGCACTGGGTTGGGATCGACGTTTCCTCGAAGGCTGCCGACCTGGTGCAATCGCGAATACGCGATGAACTCAACCTGTTATACAAAGGCGCTCACTGGAAAGACATCCCCCAACGAACAGACTCGGGCAAAGTTCTTCCTTACAATTCGCCGGAAAATAAGAAATACCTCTACGGAGAACAGAGCGGTTACTGTCTCGGCTATCAAAAACATTTTGAGAGGCAGCTCTTGTCCGTGGAGCATATCACCCCTATCTCGAAGGGCGGCATCGACCACATCAGCAATCTGCAACTGCTTTGCCACAACTGCAACGCCGTCAAAGGCGACCGCCCGCAAGAAGAACTGCTGGTGCGTCTGACCAACAAAGGCTACCTGAAAAAGAAAGATATCTCAAACACGGGAAGTTAAGTAAATAATTCCCTTTTGAACTAGATACAGTTATGTCAAGTAGAACCGATTCTATAACACCAACGGCTTGCATCACATCTCAGTCTACCTCAGCCTACTTGGTGTGCAGTTCCATCATGGAAGAAGGCCATAACTCTCTGGAGCCTTATTTCAAAGCAGTGCAGCCATTACTTGAGAAATCCCGCGCCAAACTCCTGGTTGTCGGCGGCAGCAGCCAAGCATTGGCTTAACTCGAGGGAATCTGGCCGGACGAAGACACCAAGTTTACGCTGTTTAAATTTCCATCAACAGAAGAAACACGCAAAATCCTTTGATTTTTCCCAGAATACCAAACTGTCAAGCACTTGCACACTCAAACAATTCCGCCCAACTTTATCTTCATGGTCAGCGGCTTCGATGCCGAAGTGTACCAAACGCACTGACAAATACTATCTGAATTTGATTGCAATACCCCAGATGCCAATCCGAATAAGCAAATCAGTCTTTTGAAAGAAAAAATTGATGGAATTAGATAAGGAATAGTTGCTTTACTCCACTTTCTCCTTTTCGTTATATCTAAATGGATACGCCTTTACGAAATTTGCATAGCGAGGCTGTTTTTAAAATTGGCGGCATGACTTGTCCGAACTGTGCGCTTCACGTCCGGGAAGCTATTGAGGCGACGGATGGCATTGCGGGCGTTCGAGTGGATTTATCGGCGCAAACTGCGTTTGTTCAATGGACGCATTCCGGTCTTCAGAACAAAGCTTCAGTGATTGAAGCCGTTCGAGCCGCCGGCTATGAGGCGGCGCCTGTTGCCAAAAAACGCGGCAATTGGCCGGCAAGCGTTGTATTTGCCGGCGCGGCTTTCGTTTTTTTCATGCTTTCCGAGTGGGTTTTGGGGTGGCATCAGCAATCCGGGTTTCGTTGGCTTGCTTTTGCGGTGGCGTTGCCAGTGCAAGTTTTTTGCGGCAGCCGTTTTTATGCTGGCGCTTGGCGACAATTGAAATCAGGCCGGTCGAACATGGATACATTGGTGAGTCTGGGTTCGACGGCGGCTTTCGCTTATAGTGTTTCCGCCCTCTTTTTGGGTTTGGCGCAACCGCTTTATTTTATGGAATCCGTCGGCATTATTGCGTTTGTGAGCTTCGGCCATTTTATTGAAAGCCGGGTGGCGGGCAAGGCTGCTGGGGCGGTCGAATCGCTGTTTTCTCTCGCGCCCGACCAAGCCAAACGCCTTTGCGAAGATGGCGCAATCGAAACAGTCGATGCCGCTTCCCTGTGTCCGGGGCAACGCATCCAAATCGCGCCGGGGGAACGGATTGCTGTCGATGGCAACATTCTCCAGGGTGCATCGACTTGTGACGAATCGATGTTGACGGGTGAATCTTTGCCGGTCGAAAAGAGCACTCGCCAACCGGTTTATGCCGGCACGTTGAACCTGTCCAGTCTGTTGACTGTGGAAGTTACCGGCGCGGGAAAAGACACTGCTTTGGCGCGTATCATTGGCGTGGTGGAACGAGCGCAGAACAGCCGAGCCGAAGTCCAAAAACTTGCCGATCGAATCAGCGGCATCTTCGTTCCCATTGTCGTTTGCATCGCTTTGGGAACCTTGCTGGCTTGGCTGCTTTTGCCCGAAACCACCGACGCCATTCACGTTTGGTTCTCGAATTATCTGTGGAGCACGGCGATTCCTGCATCTGCCTTGGCGGCAGGCGCCATCCATTCGGCTGCCGTGCTCATCGTCGCCTGTCCCTGCGCGATGGGACTTGCCACGCCCATTGCCATCATGGCCGGCACGAACGCCGCTGCAAACCATGGTATTCTCATTCGGGACGGCAAAGCGTTAGAGCGCTCTGGAACGATCACCCGAATCCTCTTCGACAAAACCGGCACCTTGACGCAAGGCAGGCCGGAAGTCGCCGCTGTGGAAACCATCCCGGCCGGGCAACCGAATGCCCCCGCCTTGTCCGATTGGGCGAGTGTCCTGCTCGCGCTCGCTGCCCCTTCGCAACACCCGCTCAGCCAAGCCATTGGGAAACACTTGGGAAACACAGAACCGGGAATCGCCTGGAGCGTTTGGAAGGAAATCCCCGGAAAAGGTGTGGAAGCGACGCGGACCTCCCCGGACTCGAAGACCGAAGAAACCTTTCGCCTCGGCTCCCTCCGCTGGCTTGTCGAGTTGGGAACGGACATCGGCCCCGTCAAAGACTTTGCCTGCAAACAGGCGGAAACCGGCGCCACAGTCATCGCGCTGGCCGGTCCCGAAGGCATCGCGGCAGCCATTGCCCTGCGGGATCGGATTCAACCCGGCGCGGCAACTGTCCTTCGAGTGCTCAAAAAAATGCGCCTTTCAATCTCCCTGGTTAGCGGCGACCAACGTCAAACAACTGCCGCCGTCGCCGACACATTGGGAATCGCCTCGGCACATGCCGAAATCTCTCCCGAAAGAAAAGCCGATCTCATTGCCGCCTTGCAGCGCCAGGGCGAAAAAGTTTGCTTCGTGGGAGACGGCATCAACGACGCCCCGGCACTGGAACAGGCCGATCTCGGCATTGCCGTTTGCGCCGCCGCCGACCTGGCCAAGGAATCGGCCGACATCATCCTGTTGCGTTCAGACATTCAAGCCATACCCCAAGCCCTGGCTTTGGCTCGGGCAACGCTCCGCGCCATTAAGCAAAACCTGTTCTGGGCTTTCTTTTACAATGCCGCCGGCGTCCCTTTGGCCGCGCTCGGCTTCCTCAGCCCGCTGCTGTGCGCCGTAGCAATGGGCGTTTCTGATTTAGTGGTTGTGGGCAACGCGTTGCGCCTGCGCTTCCGCCGATGGCGCGTTGCGGCAAGGCAAGATGCGGTTGGCAAATCTGCTCTTTAAACTCGCGATAAATATTTACGGGCTTAACAGGGTGGTGCAACCACGTGTGGCGCAACCATATATGGCGCAGGCATTCGACCCGTTGACCGCCGCCCGCCTTGACAAAAAAAATCAGTGGTACCTTGACAAAAAATCCAATCCGCTGCTAAGTTTCCCTTGTCGGGAGAGAAATGTGGGGCAGACATCCTGTCTGCCTGCAGGCGGCAAGCCTGCGCCGCCTGTGCCCCGCGCTGAAACGAAAATTAAAAAAAGCTTTGAAAATACCTAACAACCTGTCAGCATGAAGAAACACCAGCCCACCAGCCCACCAGCCCACCAGCCCACCAGCCCACCAGCCCACCAGCCCACCAGCCCACCAGCCCACCAGCCCACCAGCCAGTACTCCTGCCCTCATATCGCTTAATTGGAAGAGCCGGGCACGGGATAGTGAATATCGCCTCTATCCTTACATTAAAGAATCGTTGAAGAATCTTGGATGGAAGACGGGCAATCCGGCAACTCGTCCATCAGGGCAAGTTGATGCGCAAGGCGAGTTCCGCCACCACTCCGAAAAACTCATCAAGCCTACAACGTTTATTGCGGGCAAAATACTTGGTAATGGGGAAAATTGTGCCAAGCAAAACACCACCATAATGAAACTGAAAGACACTGCAGCTGTGAAACTATTATCCGTTATCCTTTCGAAACTGGCGGCAACCGCCGTCAACAAAACCGCCAAACCGCAACCCATCACAAACAGGCCAACATCGCCACATCGAATCGGCTTGGCTTTGGCCCTTGCCCTCACCCTCCCAGCCGCCGCCCAAACCCTCACCGTCACCGGAACTAAAAGCGACGGCAGCGCCTTCAGCCGGCAAGTCAATGCCAGCACGACATCTCTGTCTCTCAGGTCCCTTGACCTGGCTTCCGTAACCCTGCCCGATGGCTTGACCAGCTTGAGGGAGCTGGATCTCGATGACAACCAACTGACCAACGTGACCCTGCCCGATGACTTGACGAGCTTGAAGAGGCTGAATCTCTACGGCAACCGCCTGACCACCTTGACCCTGCCGGACGGCATGGCGAGCTTGAAGAGGCTGAATCTCTACTACAACCGCCTGACCGCCTACACCGTGCCCGATGGCTTGACCAGCTTGCAGGAGCTGCATCTCGACTATAATCAGCTGACCAACGTGACCCTGCCTAATGACTTGACCAGCTTGAGTTGGCTGAGTCTCCGCGACAACCAACTGACCGCCTACACCGTGCCCGATGACTTGACCAGCTTGAAGTGGCTGGATCTCGACAACAACCAACTAACCACCTTGACATTGCCGGACGGCATGGCGAGCTTGACGAAGCTGCGTCTCGACAACAACCAACTGACCACCTTGACATTGCCCGTCGGCTTGACCAGCTTGCCGGAGCTGCGTCTCGACGGCAATCCTTTGGAGACTTTGCGTGTGCCTTTGGGCATGGACATTGAATTTCTCCCTATTCAAGGCTTCCCGAAATCAGAAGTGACCTTCTACGATCCAACGACCGGAGAGACAATCGAAACAGAGCCCCCGCCAACTGAGGGAACTCTCACCATCACCGGAACCAAAAGCGACGGCAGCGCCTTCAGCTGGCAAGTCAATCCCAGCACGACATCTCTGGATCTCACCTCCCTTGGTTTGGCTTCCGTAACCCTGCCTGATGGCTTGACCAACTTGCGGACGCTGCATCTCTACAACAATCCTTTGGAGACTTTGCGTGTGCCTTTGGGCATGGACATTGAGAGTATCAGACTGACAGGCTTCCCGAAATTAGAAGTTACCTTCTACGATCCCGCGCCCGAAGAGCCGATTACGCCGCCGCCCACAGAGCCGACAGAACCAGAGCTTCCAACTCTCCTCATCACCGGAACCACAAGCAACGGCAATGCCTTCAGCCAAGAAGTCGCCGCCAACGAGACCTATCTGGCTCTCCACTCCTTTTTTGATCTGGCTTCCGTAACCTTGCCTGCCGGCTTGACCAACTTGGAGGTTCTGTATCTCGACCACAACCAACTGACCGCCTTCACCCTGCCCGATGGTTTGACCAACTTGCAGTATCTGGAACTCCACAACAACCAACTGACTGACCTGACCTTGCCCGGCGACTTGACGAGCTTGAGAGAGCTAGACCTCAGCAACAATTCCCTGACCAATCTGGCCTTGCCCGATGGTTTGACGAGCTTGAGAACGCTAGACCTCAGCAACGATTCCCTGACCAACCTGACCTTGCCCGCTGGCCTGACCAGCTTGAGAACGCTGAATCTTTCCGGCAATCCTTTGGAAAGTGTGCGTGTGCCTGATGGCATGAACCTTGAAAATCTCGATCTTCAAGGTTTTTCGACATCAGCAGTGACCTTTTACGATCCCACAACCGGGGAATCCCCGACGACCAATACCAACATCCCGCCGACGACCAATACCAATATCCCCCCAACAACCGAAGAACCCCCAACAACCGAAGAGCCCCCCACAACGAATACCAATATCCCGCCCACGACCAATACCAACATCCCGCCGACAACCAATACCAATATCCCCCCGACAACCGAAGAACCGCCCACAACCGAAGAGCCCCCGACAACGAATACCAATCTTCCGCCCACGACTGGGACATTCATTACCCTCACCGGAACGACAAGCACTGACGACGCTTTTCGTTTGGAGGTCGATGCCGGCACGGAGTCTCTGTCTCTCTCCGACACTCAACTCTCTTCCCTCACCGTGCCCGCTGGCCTGGAGAACTTGCAGCGGCTGCACCTCTTCGACAATCAACTCTCTTCCATAACTTTGCCGGAGGGTCTGACGAACTTGCAGCACTTGTATCTTTTCAACAATCAACTGACCTCCCTGACCTTGCCGGAGGGTTTGGCGAACTTGCAACGGCTGTATCTTTTCGGCAATCCTTTGGAGAGTGTGCGGGCGCCCGAAGGCCTGGACCTTGAAAGTCTTGAGCTTCGTGGCTATTCCAAATCAGCAGTGACCTTCTATGATCCCGCGAACGGAGAGACGATTGCGCCGCCGCCCACAACCGAAGAGCCCCCGCCAACCGAAGAACCCCCGCCAACTGAAGAGCCTCCCACAACCGAAGAACCTCCGACAACCGAAAAACCACACACAACTGAAGAGCCGCCCATAACTGAGGGAGCACTCCTCATCACCGGAACGACAAGCGGCGGCAGTGCTTTTAACCGGGCGGTGAATGCAAACGCGAAGTCTGTAGACCTCCGAAACAATGACTTGACCCACCTGACTTTGCCCGATGGCTTGACGAATTTGGTGTGGCTGTTTCTCAATCACAATCGCTTGCCCTCTCTGACATTGCCGGAGGGCTTGGCCAAGTCGAGAGGGCTGTATCTCAACGACAATCAACTGACCTCTTTGACCTTGCCTCACGGTTTAACGAACTTGTGGGTGCTGTATCTCAACGACAACCAACTGACTCACCTGACCTTGCCCGAGGACTTGACGAGCTTGATAACACTAGACCTCAGCAACAATTCCCTGACCAACCTGGCCTTGCCCGCTGGCCTGACGAGCTTGAAAACGTTGATTCTCAACGGCAATCCTTTGGAGAGTTTGTGTGTGCCCGAAGGCATGGACATTGAGAATCTCAACCTGCAAGGTTTCCCGAAATCGGAGGTGACATTTTGCGAGCCAACGACGGGAACCTTGACCTTGCCGGATGCCGGCTCGACGAACTTCAGGCGCTTGTCACTCGACAACAACAACCATTTGGAGATTGTGCGGATTGCGGGCGGGGGGGTGCAGATTCATTGGCGTGAAGGGACATTGCAAAGCACGACTGATTTGAGTGGGGAGTGGGAATCAGTGGCGCCGGCACGTTTTTCGCGGGAGGGGGTGTTGTCAATTCCGCCTGAGCGGAAAGGCGCAGAGTTTTTCCGCCTGAAACCGGCGAAGTAAAGGTGAGGCAGACACTCGAAGAGCGGTTGCGGCGCTGGGACTCGAAGAGTGGGTAGGGCGGAGGAACTCGAAGAGTGGGTAGGGCGGAGGGACTCGAAGAGCGGTTAGGGCGGAGGGACTCGAAGAGCGGTTAGGGCGGAAGGGAACCGACATCCAACTTCCTGTCTGCCCGCAGGCTGGAAGCCTACACCACACTTTGCCCCACATTTCTGCAAAAAGCAGTGGACAAAACACCGCTAAACCGTTAGACAAACCCGCAACAGAAAACCGCGCGATAAGCATTTGCGGGCTTAACAGGGTGGCGCAGCCACATGTGGCGCAACCACGTGTGGCGCAGGCACTCGACCGGTTGACCAGCACCCGCCTTGACAAAAAATCCAATCCTGTGCCTCCTGTCCATCTATTTGTCCCGAACGAAATCGCCCCCCAAAACTCTCAAAGCCCATAAATGCTTATTCCGTTTAAACTGGTTGACAAAATGCCAATTTGAAAAAGTCTCTTCGCGGCAATGAAATGAGAGAGCGAGTTTCATCATCCGATTCGCCACTGAGTCCAACTCCAGCGGGCGTTTTTTTCGTGCCGAAGGTTTGGCGCGGATGGATGTGCTGCCGGGCGTTTTTGGCCGGCGTCGGGCTTTTGGCAGTGTTTTCTTTGGAGGCGCAATCGCTGGATTCGACTTGGCGGGTACAAGTGGCCGGCCGTAGTGCCCGGGTGAATCCGGATGGGACATTCACGATTCTTAACATCGGCATCCCGCCGCAATTCGCGCCGGCCAATCCGAACGCGCTGCCATTGCCTTACTATGCCCGATTGATCGGTTTTAAAACATTCGGCCAACAACTGCGCTATGTTCACAGCAAGCCTTTGAAAATCACTCCCGGCGAGACCGTTCAGATTGAGGCCGGCCAGTTGATTTTCAGCGACACGCTTCCGGCAGTTGTTACCACTCTGTCTCTCACGGCGAATCCTGATCGGCTGAGCACTATCGGAGCGACAACCCAACTGCAAACGACGGCCTTTCTGGCGGGCGGCAGATTGCAGGATGTAACCGCCTCGGCAAGCCGCACGGTTTATCGATCCAGCAACCCAGCTGTGGCTTCCGTTTCTGCTGATGGGTTGGTTACCGGACGTTCGGCGGGGTGGGTTCATCTTTCAGCGTTCCACGAAGGAATAACCGCAAGCACGGCGATTGAAGTGGGAATTCCCGCCGCCGCCCGAACGATTGTCGGTTTTGTCTTCAATCCCGAAGGGCAGCCTATTACCGGTGCCCTGGTGCATATTCCGGGGACGGCGACAACGGCTGCCACGGACGCCAATGGGCGTTATCAAATCCCGAATGTCCCCTCTTCTTTGTCCCGACCGGCCGTGAGGGTTCTTTCGAGCCCAGCGGCGCCTCTCTTCGGCCAGGTTTCATCGTTGGACACCTCGTTGGCGATTGTGGACGGCGGGATTCTGACGGCCAGGACGATGGCTCAGATTCATCACCTCCCCTGCTCGGATGCGGACCAAGATTGCTTGCCGGAGGAGGTGGAAATCACTCTCGGCCTGGATCCAAACAGCAGAGATTCGGACGGCGACGGCATCCCGGACGGCGTTGAAGACCTGGACGGCGACCGCCTGCCGAACCGGTTCGAGCTGTTGCTCGGCTCCCTTCCGCAGAACGCCGACAGCGACGGCGACGGCATCGACGACGGCACGGAGGTTCTCCAATATCGTTCTGTTCCCTACTTGGCCGACAGCGACGGCGACGGCATTCCCGACGGCGTTCAAGATCAAGACAACGACGGACTGCTGGACATTGCGGAAGATAACAACGGCAACTACATAGTCGATGCCGGTGAAACGAATCCGCGCCAGGCCGACAGCGACGGCGATGGCGTGTTGGATACCCAAGAGCTTATCGACGGCACTTCGCCGACAAACGAGTATGCTTTCGAGCCGCGAGCGTTGAGCCGTTTTGCCTTCGACACAGCAGCGTTTTCAGGAGAGCAAGGCCAGGAACCGCTGCTCAACAACGCGGGAACTCCGGTTTCGAGCTTCCACTCCCGCGCCGGCAGTGCCTATCGCGCCCACAACGGCTCCCAGCTCCTCTATCGCGTCGTCGAGCCGGACAACCGAATCAACCTGAATCTGCTCCGGGGAACTGTCCGATTTTCGTTCAAACCCAACAACTGGAGCAGCGGCCAACCCAGCCATCCATTCGGCTCGCGTCTTCTGGAAGTCGGCCAATTCAGCCCCAACGGCCAGGAGAACGACGGCTGGTGGGGACTCTTCCTGAACCAGGATCGCACCAAACTCTCCTTCGGCTCGCAAGGGCCGAACTCCACCACTTGGGAACGCTATATTGAAGCCGACAACCTCCAATTCAAAGTCGGGCAATGGTATGAAGTCGAGCTGACTTACGGCCCCCGCATCACCTACCCTTACGGCAGAAAAGACCCCCAACGGGAGCAGCAATACTCGAACGCCTACCTCTACATCAACGGCCGCCGGGCGGGATTCGGATTAGGCGTCAACCCCAACTTGCTGCCCAACGAAACCGCCATTGCGGGCGGCTTTGCCCTGGGAAGCCAAACGGACGGCGCACTCAACGCCGACATCACCATCGACGAACTGCACACTTACAACTACCCGCTGCATTCTTGGAACGAAAAAATCTTGACAGACCGGAATTGGTGCGCGCAGGCAAACCGCGCCAACAACACAATTATCCTAAAAAGAAATTCAGCTATAAACGTTCACCCGTCGCTGCCGGTCAAGATTTTTCGGCGACCTTTCGGCAGCACCAATTGGGGACGCCCCCTGGTTGCCGATTACCGGGAAACAGCATTTGAAGACCAAACCGCCAAGCCAGGCCGTGCATATGAGTATCGAATCTGGGACACCGGTGAACCGGACAACTCGATCGTGCTGCAACAGCATCTAACCGCGGCCATCGACTTGCCGCCGTCCCACGAACGGGGAAAGGTGAT
Organism: uncultured Pedosphaera sp.; assembly: GCA_965214825.1. GTDB lineage: Bacteria > Verrucomicrobiota > Verrucomicrobiia > Limisphaerales > AAA164-E04 > UBA2970. The sequence goes on along the minus strand of OZ243981.1, from coordinate 1,806,407 downwards.
TCTGATGATCGAAAACGCCGCGGCCCCCCTGCTGAACACGGAAATTGCCGCCTTCCAAACCAACCTGGTCGGCGATGGATGGGAAGTCGTCTCCCATCTCGTCCCCCGCCAAAATGACAGCGATTTCGAACAAAACGCCCAATCAATTGCCGGGATCAAAACCCTCATCGACCGCGAAACCGATCCCAACCGCACCAACGTTGTGATCCTCTTGGGCCATGTCCCCGTCCCCATGTCCGGCATCTCCGCTGCTGACGGCCACAGCAACCACAGCCCTCCGGACCATCGCGGCGCCTGGGCTGCCGACGGATTCTACGGCTCCACTAATCAGAACTTTTGGACCGACATCGGCCCCACATCCATCGTCAACCGGGACAACCCCAAAAACTCCAACGTGCCGGGAGACGGCAAGTTCGACCAAAACTGGCTACCGCAACCATATGGAAGCGCCGTCGGGCGCATCGATTTTGCGCAAATGCCGGCATTCACCAACGCCTCCTTCCTGCCGGGATTCCCCCGGCACACCATCCGCTCAGCAGAAATCGCACTTCTTCGCCAATACCTCGACAAAAACCGCCGATACCGCCTCGGCGAACTAACCTTCAAAGAGCGGTTTTCCGGGTTTCGCGGCTTCGGGCAAGCCCGTGACAGCGCTACCTCGTTCTACAACGCGCTCAATCTCTCGGCCAGTCTCTTCGGCATCACCGATGACCGCTTCATCAACATGCGCCCCCTCCCACAACGCGTCGCCTACCTCTTCGGCTTCCACGAGATGAACGCCTTCAGCACAGGCATCATTCTCGGCTGGGAATACCGCAACGCAGCCAGAACCTACAGCCACACTTCGGAAGACCTTGTCGTTCCCGAAAACGAGGCGGCAATCGGATTTCATCTAGCCTACGGTTCCTACTTCGGCGACTGGAATCTCAACTCGAACAACTGGTTGAAATCCCTCCTGGCGATGCCCAACTCCGGCTTAGCCGCTCTATACTACTTTCCAAACAAATGGCGCCTGGAAAAACTCGGCTTGGGAGCACCCTTGGCCGTCGGCATGCAAGAATTCAACGACCCCACGAAATACGAAAGCCACAGACTCTCCTCCAACGGCGCCATCCTCTCCTCTTACCGCCCCGACTTCGCGCCGCCGAGGATGTTGAGCATTCTAGGCGATCCCACCTTGCGCATACATATCCTCCCCCCACCGGCCAACCTGCAAGCCGTTGCACAAGGCGAACAAATCATGCTGACTTGGGAGCCGCCTCCCGTCAACGGAGTTCACTATTACATCCACCGATCCACCAACGGCATTCACGGGCGCTTCGTTCCCCTCACCGACACCACCCCCACCCCAAACTGGCTGGACACCACGCCTCCTCCCGGCCCCAAACTCTACCGTATCCGCGCCGGGAAAACTCAAGAAAGCGGTTCGGGAAGCTACACCAACCTCAGCCAAGGGACATTTATTGCCGTGAAATAACCCGCCCAATAAAGCTGCATCCAGCCAAGATTACGTTGATCCTTTCTGGAACTTGACCCATGCTTGGCAGCGAATTGACTTTGGACACCTGCGAATGCCGACCGTTGCCGAACAACTGCGCACTGCCCGAGAGCGGCAAAAACTCTCCATCGAAGACGTCGTGGAAATGACCAAACTCCGCCGCGATCACGTGCGCGCTTTGGAGTCCGGCGATTACAGCCAATTCTTCGCACCCGTCTATATTCGCGGGTTCACCCGGAGCTACGCCGCCATTCTGAAGCTGGACACGGCGAGACTGCTCGCCGCCCTCCAAAAGGAATTGAACCAAAAAGGCATCGCCAACGCCGAAGACTACGACCGGATGCAACCGAAGGGAATCATAGAGATTCTCGCCCTGTATCTGTCTCGCATCAATTGGAAAATCGCCGCAGCCGCGCTTCTTCTCCTCTTTCTCCTCGTGGCCGGCAGTCTCGGCACGCGTTTCTGGCGTTATCAGCAAACGCGCGATCCGCTGGCCGGCCTCGGCAAGGGAGAATACGCCGGGGAACAAACCTTGCCGATCGAGCGCCTTCCGTTGCCGCCGCTCTTAGACTCGCTTACGAACCAACCTTGACGATAATCCCCGTCAAATCATCCGCTTGGCCCGGGGAGCCGGCAAAGGCGTTCACCTTGTCCCGCAGGGAGCTGAGGATTTCGCCGGCCGGCAATTCGCGGTTTTGATGCACGTGTTCGCGGATTTTGTCAGTGCCAAAAAACTCGCTTGTTTCAGACAAGGCCTCTTCGAAACCATCAGTCAACAACACAACAATGTCCCCGTCCAACAAAGGCACATTGGATTTTGTGCCGTAGCGGACATCCTCGCGAATCCCTAGCGGCGGCCCGGTGCACTCCATTCGGACGCGCCGGTTTCCCGCTTTGTCGATGATCAGTCCGGCCGGATGCCCGGCGTTTGCCCAACTCAAACGCCTTTTCTCCGTGTCAACAGCCACCAGGATCATTGTAATGTAACGTTCCAAACTGAGGTCTTCTGCCAGGACAAGATTTGCCTGTGTCAAAATCTCCCCGACATTCCGGCAGTGTTTGGTCAACACTCTCAAATACGCCCGCGCCTCGGCCATCAACAGAGCCGGGCCGATGCCGTGGCCGGTAACGTCCGCCACTACCAAACCGATGCGCTCGTTCAGCAACACATAGTCAAAATAATCGCCGCCGGCGGCTTCTATAGGAAAACTGGCGCCGGAGATGTCAAGGCCGGGAACATTCGGGGAACGTTTGGGAAACATCCATTGCTGGATATCCCGAGCCACTTGAAACTGCTCTTCGTGTTCGCGCAGTTTGCGCTCGGCGCGGCGGCGCTCTGAAATATCGCGAATGAAGGCCACGTGCATCAGGCGTTGATGCAGCTCCAATCGGCTGGTCGCGATCTCCAGCGGGATGGCCTCCCCGCTTCGAGTCCGCCCCTTGGTTTCAAACAAACGCCCTTCTCCTTTGGCCTGCTCTCTTTCTTGGGCATCTCGCGCCATCTGCCGGCGCATCTCCGACAAGCCCGATTCCCCAAAGAGCCGGTCTATGCTCCGGCCAATTAACTCGGCGGTCGGGTAGCCGAAGATTTCCGTCGTGGCCGGATTGGAGAAATGAATCAGCTCCGCCTCGTCCATGAAGATGACCGCATCGGTCGAGTTTTCCCACAACAGCCGGTTTCGCAGTTCGCTTTCTTTCAACGCCGCTTCCACTTGCCGCCGTTCACACCGCATTTGCGCTTCCCGCATTTCCCGTTCCACGGCCACCACCAGCCGCGCCAACTGCCCTTTCATCAAGTAATCGTGAGCGCCGGATTTCATCGCCGCCACAGCCACATCCTCGCCAATCCCCCCGGAGATGATGATGAACGGAATGTCTAGTCCCGTTGATTTCAAAATCCGCAGCGCATCCGTCGCCTGGAAATCGGGCAAGTTGTAATCCGACAAAATCACATCCCAATCGCCGTTGCCCAGCGCATCCCGCAAGGCCGTCTCCGTATCGACCCGCCGGCTCGTCAACTCGTATCCCCCCTGGCGAAGCATGCTCGCGATCACCTGAGCATCAAACTCCGAATCCTCGACGATCAACGCTTTCAGAGCCTTTCGCATCCTGCATTCCCGCAACCGGTCGCTGCCTCTTCAGCAACAACCCGGCGGCTGAAACAATACACCAGCGCCAACAACCCGGCGCTGACCACACCCATCCACAGAATCAGCGAAACCGGCGAAAACTCAAACACCGCCAAACCCAAACCATAAACCGCCGGCACCGGCAACAAACAACCCACCTTGCCAAACTCCCTCCGGGCGACCAAGTGACTGACGAACACATTGGCCAAAGCCAACAACCCCATGGCGCCAAAAAAACAAGGCATGAGCTTCGCAACCCACAAAAGTTTCTCCGTCCTATCCTTCGAAAGCCAATCCGCCGCCACCCCCGGCAGCCATGAAGCCGCATCCGCCGATTGCAAAAACGCCGGCGCCGCCCACCAACAAACCGCAACCCCACCCCCCGCAACCAGAACAACAATGATCAACGTCGCCCAAAACGTCTGCGACACCAACTTCGCCTTAGAACCCTCGCTCGCTTGGTTTACCAGCTTGGGAAACATCACCCCTGCAATCGGGCTGACAAATATAAACAAACCCCAACCGAAAAGCCTCGCCATCGCATAATCATCGCTCACAGCTTCATCAAATTTGCCCCGAGCCACAATCATATCTATCTGACACATAAACTGCACAATCCCCGGCCCCAAAGCAACCAGCAGCGCCCGCAGACACCAACGCCGCCACTGAATCCGAGCGACGCCTCCCGCTAAAACCGCCCGACACGGCATAAACGCCAGCACAATCGCCACCCCCAATCCAATCAACGCGCTAAACATCAGCCAAGGCACCTTCGGCCCCAGCAGAAAAAGAACCAGCACCACCGCCGAAAAACGCCCCAGCCCGTTGAACATCACCGCCCCCCCCAACCAGCCAAACCACTGCTTGCCCTGCAAAACACCGCAAAACACTGGCAGCCAAAATTGAGGCAGCACCGCGCAAAGCGTCACCCAAAGTCCCCAAGGCTCCAACTTCAACCACGCCAACACCCACTCCTGCCCCAACACCACCAAACCGAACACCACCACCCAAAGCCCGGCAAACAAAGCCAGAATGCCAACTATATTCCCCGCTAGCTCCCGCCGCCCCGCCTCATCCCCAACTGCCGCCGCCTCATGCGCAAAAACCGTCTGCAACCCCAGTGAAGGAATCATCGAAACATTCAAAATCGTCATCAACGTAAAAAAATAACTATAACTATTCCCTCCCTTCTCAAGCCACAGCATAACTAGTAAATGCACAGCGAACATAAACAACCCCGACAAAGTCGTCGCCGCCATCATCCACGTTCCCTGGCGAAAAAAATTCACCTACCCGATCTCTCCACCTTCGCCCAAATCGACGCGAGACACCGCAATCCCGCTGCCCGCCCGCGACCGCCCCGAAGCCGCCGCCCTCAACCCCAGCAACCCTTTCCAAAGCCCGGCGCCATAGACAAAATGAGCCAACCCCATAAGCGGCGCCGCAAGAACGCCGGCCAACATTCCCTGCGTTAACGCAACCTTCAGCAAAAACCCGCCCAAAAACGCAAAATACAGCCAGAACGGCCAAGCCGCCGGCGATCGTAAAAGAGCAGCTGGCTCCTCGGACACAGCACAAGCCGTCGCCAACACCGACAAATACAACACAAACAAAGCCGGAACAAAGTTCGGAAGCGATCCCCGGCTCGGATGCCGCCGAACTTGCTCGCCCCGTCCCCGCCCATAGCGAAAAAACATGAGCAAGAAAGCGGCAATCGTGCGCCTCGGATAGCGATAAACTATCAAATCCGGATCATACCAAAGCCGCCGTCCCTCGCTCGCCAAACGATCCAAAAAGGCATTCTCCTCATTCGGATACAACGATTCGTCAAACCCTCCCAGCCGCTCAAACTCACTGCGGCGAACGGCCATGTTGCAGAGAATCAGCTCCTTTTCCGATGTCGAACGCTCGGCGCCGACCCGGCGATACCGAGCGCAACTCGGTCCGGACACCAACCAACTCCCCATCAAAGCGGCAAACACCCGTTGCAATGGCCGCGCATCTTCCGGACACAAATTCGGCCCCCCCACTACGACCGTATCCATCGCCGCAAAAGCCCGACTCAAGCAGTTCAACGCCTCACTGTCCACCACCGAATCATCGTCAAGAAAATATAAAATCTCCCCCCGCGCTTCTTGAGCGGCTAGGTTCCGCTGCCGGCTGGGCCAATGACCCCTGGCCAGCAACACTTCAAAACGCTCCCGAGGAAACCGGCAGCCGCGCAAACCCGAAAGTGCCTCTAAATGAGTCTGCCCCGTCCGTGCCGCAATGATGACCGTTATCAACGGCAGCAATTCGCTCATGGCAGCGACTTCAAATATCGGAGCAACCGCCGAACGCCCAAACACAGCGACCGCTCGGAAATCCACTCCCTCTCCATATGTGCCTGCGCAATATCTCCTGGCCCGTAAACAACACACGGAACCCCGGCCTTGGCGATGACGGCGGCATCGCAAAAGTAATCCACCCCACAGACACTCTTTTGCCCTGTCTGCCGGAGGAAATCCTGAACCGCAGGCAGGGCGGGATTGGTCTCAAGAGCCGGCGCCGGCCTCTGCCGCAAGTCGGCAACCTTTGCTCTTACCCCCGCCTTCCGAGCGACGCCAAGAATCTCCGCCTTGACTCTCGCCAAACTCTCGCCGGGCAACGCGCGGCGATCCACTCGAATCCGGCAACAATCGGGAACAACATTCGGCTGCCTCCCGCCTTCGATAACGCCGACATTAACCGTCGGCGAACCCAAAAGAGGATGGTGCCTCTTGCGGAGCGCCTCCGCGTAATCCGTCTCAAGAGCCACAACCAGCTTTGCCATCTCCAAAACGGCATTTCGCCCCAACTCCGGGCGGGCACCGTGAGCCGCCTTACCGCGCGTCTCTACCTCCAACCAAAAATCGCCCTTATGCGCCACAACTACCTTCAACCGAGTCGGCTCGCCGATAATCGCCAAATCTGCCTGCGGGCACCGAGCCGCAAACGCTCGCGAACCCAACTGGGCATTCTCCTCGTCCGCCAAGCCGACAAACAAAACCTCAGTGCGTCCAGGACGCTCAACGCTCCGAGCCAACTCCAACAACGCAAAAAACATCGCCGCCACTGCGCCCTTGGTATCACACGCTCCCCGACCATAAATCCTCCCCTTCAACAATCGCGGCCGGAACTGCTCCGCCGTCACCGCGCCGACAGTGTCGAGATGAGGCGCTAAAATAACCCGATGCGCCCGCTTGCCCAACGCCGGCAACACCGCCCAAACATTCCTCCGCCCCGGCGCCACCCTTTGGCTCTTGACCCGCAAACCCGCATTCCGAGCCAGCGCCAACAAGTAATCCCCCACCCGGCCCTCGCCCGCCCATTCCATTCGCTCCCCGGCAAACGCCGGATTCACACTGGAAATCCGAATCAATTCCCGCAACAAGTCCACAACCGAACCTGGAACCTTTGCCGTCAAAAAACGGGCATCCTACCGACCCTCCCGCCAGCCCGTCGAGAAAGGAAACCGCCGCCGCCAAAAAATCATTGGAATCCCCCCCCACCTCCCTCCATAAATCCCCTCGAGCCGCCTCGCCGAAAAGAGGCGCAGGCAAAACGCCGGACACAAAACAGCCGACTGCCAAACTCCATTCAAATCATGCTGAAAACTGGAATCATCGGACTGCCCAACGTCGGCAAATCCACCTTGTTTAACGCGCTCGCCAAAACCCGCAAAGCCGAAGCAGCCAACTACCCCTTTTGCACCATCGACCCCAACATCGGCGTTGTCACCGTCCCTGACGAACGGTTGGAACCCTTGGCCAAAATCGCCAAAACCCAAACCATCATCCCGGCCAGCATTGAGTTCGTCGACATCGCCGGCCTGGTCCAAGGCGCTGCCCAAGGCGAAGGCCTAGGCAACAAATTCCTGAGCCACATCCGCGAAGTCGACGCCGTCATCCAAGTCGTCCGCTGCTTCGACAATCCCGACATCCACCACATCGCCGGCGCACTCGACCCCGTCCGCGACATGGAAACCATCGCCACCGAACTCATCCTTGCCGACCTGCAATCCGTGCAAACCAGCATCGCCCGCCGCGCCAAAGACGCCAAACGCGGCAACAAAACCGCCACTGCCGAAACCGCCGTCCTCAACAAACTCCAACCCCACCTCAACAACGGCAAATCCGCAATCACCCTCAACCTCTCGCCCGAAGAAAAAGAAACCGCCCGCCCATTCTGCCTGCTCAGCCAAAAACCCACACTCTTCGCCGCCAACGTCCAAGAGAGCGAATTGGCAACCGCCTCCCAAAACCCCTACATCCAAAAAGTCCGCGAATACGCCAAAACCCAACACGACTGCGAAACCACCGTTATCAGCGCCCAAATCGAAAGCGACTTGGCCGATCTCAGCCCAGCCGAAGTCCGCGACTTCCTCTCCGAACTCGGCGTCAAAGAATCCGGCGCCGGCGCCCTCATCCGCAGCATCTATCGCCTTCTCGGACTCCGCACCTTCTTCACCGCCGGCCCCAAAGAAGTCCGCGCCTGGACCATCCGCAAAGGCAACACCGCCCCCCAAGCAGCCGGCACCATCCACACCGACTTCCAACGCGGCTTCATCAAAGCTGAAACCGTCGCCTACAACGATCTCCTCCAATCCGGCTCTGTCACTGGCGCCCGCGAGCGCGGCCTCTGCCGAATGGAAGGCAAAGAATATATCGTCCAAGACGGCGACATCATGCACTTCAAATTCAACGTCTAACCCCTTTCACCAAAAGCGGCACAAAAGCCAGTCGCCGGCAATTTGTAAGCTTGATAGAATTTGGGGCAACAAAGGTGGCGCGGCTTTCAGCCTGTGCGCCGCAGACGCATTTATTGCAGCGCAATGAAGCCGCAATCATTCATTCCGGAACTTTCTCCTGGCTCGCCGTTTCTAGGAGTGAACAGGCGGCGGTTCAGGGGGAAGCTTGGGCGGCGACGGGATGGAGGGAGAGGGTTCTTCGGGAAAAAAAGGCTCCTCGGAGGAAGGAGGTTCCTTCTTAGGTTCTTCTATCGGGTTGTCGGCAGGAGGAGGTTGGGAGGGCTGAGAGGCTTTGGCCGGGGTCTTGGCGCCTTCGATTGTTTTCATCACGGCGGCGACTGCGGAGCCGAGGTCGCCGAGGTTGGCGGGCAAGATCAAAGTGTTGGTCGTGCGGGCCAATTCGCCGAATTCGCGGATGTATTGCTCGGCGACTCGCAGGTTCACGGCGTCGAGGCCGCCGGGTTGGTTGATGGCTTGGGCAATGCTTCGGATGCCTTCCGCCGTGGCCTGGGCAACGAGGGTGATTTCCCGTGCTTTGCCTTCGGCTTCGTTGATTTGTTTTTGTTTTTCCGCTTCCGAGAGGTTGATGACTTCTTGTTTGTCGCCTTCGGAGACGTTGATTTTGGCTTGCCGTTCGCCCTCGGATTCGGCGACGACGGCACGCCGTTCCCGCTCGGCTCGCATTTGTTTTTCGAGAGCATCTTTGACGGAGTCCGGCGGCACGATATCTTTGATTTCGTATCGCAGGACTTTCACGCCCCAAGGCTCAGAGGCGCGGTCAACGACATCCACAACTTGGGCGTTGATGGTTTCGCGTTCTTCAAAGGTGCGGTCGAGTTCGATTTTGCCGATTTCAGAGCGCAAGGTCGTTTGTGCCAGTTGGGAGGTAGCGAAGGTGTAGTTGACAATCCCGTAGCTGGCGGCGCGGGCGTCCACCACTTGCATGTAGATGATGCCGTCGATGGAGACCGAGATGTTGTCCCGGGTGATGCAAGTTTGGGAAGGCACATCCACGGCCTTCTCTTTGAGGGAATGGCGGTAGGCCACCTTGTCCAGAAAAGGGACGAGGATGTGAAAGCCGGCATCCAAAGTGCGGGAATACTTGCCCAGCCGCTCGATCACGAATTGTTCCCTTTGGGGCACAACTCGCGCGGTTTTGATGATGGCGATGATCACGACTAACGTCACGCCGATGGCGAGGATAACAAAGATGGGTTCCATAGTGAATTTCTTCTGTGGAGATTGAGTAACTACTTTCTTTCGACGATCAAGACGGGACCTTTGCGGCTAACGATTTTCACCGGATCACCTGTCTGGAATGCCTCACCGTCAACAGCACGGGCATCCCATTGCGTGCCTCGGTAAGCGACCCGCCCTGAGTCGGCTTGCGACGGGCTGAACCCGGAGACAACAACCGCTTCATGGCCGACAAAATCATCGTCTACGCCCGTGATCTGCACGCCCATAGACCGGCCCACAAACCAAGACTTGAACTGTTTGCGAAGCAGTAGCAAAGAGCCAATCGAAACCCCGGAAAACACAAGGAAAGGAAGCGCGCCTCCTCCCGGCATCCCGGCCCAAATCAAAAGCCCCACCACCAACGCGCTGAAACCGAAGAAAATGACGATCAGCCCGGGTACCACAAATTCCGCCACAATGAGCAAGATGCCCGCAAGTATCCATACAACTTCAGGTTCCATAGCCAGTCTTCTTTTGCCACACGCCGGTTGCGCTGCTAACGAAACACACGCACGCCGTATTCTTGTATCTTCTTTATTTGGCTCCGGGGGATGCGGTTGCCTTTGACATAGAAATGCAGAAAGGGGGCAAAGCGCTTCTTCCCTTCGTAATCAGCCTTGGCGGCGCTGATCAATGGCCCGATATCCGACACCCGATTGTATTCCAAAAACAGGTAGTTGAGATTCTTGAGCTCTTCCAGAGGGTAGAGGTTGAAAACTTTGTTGCCGTCCAACGACAGCGATGAGAGCCACTTCAGCGAGCTGATGCCCTCGATGCTTTCAATATCATTGACGCTCAAGTGCAAAGAAGCCAGCTTGGGGAGATTCAAAATCGGGTAGATGTAGCGGATGCGGTTGTAACCGAGATACAACGCCGAGAGATTCGTCAACGTCGAGAGCGGTTTCAGATCGCTGATTTGGTTATTCGACAACTCGATATATTGGAGCGCCTTTAGAGTCGCCAAAGTCGAAATGTCGCTGATGGCGTTGTCCGAAAGATCAAGAGACTGCAAGCGCGGCAGATTAGCCACCGGCGAAATATCCGTGATCTGATTGCCGGCCAAGTCCAACAAAGCCAGACTCCGGCACTTCTCCAAACCGGTCAGATCGCGGATGCCTTGGCCCCGCCCAGTAATCGTCGAGACGTTGATCACATCCGCCTCGGTAATCGGCTCGTCGTTGTTTCGCTTGGCGTAGACGGATTTTCTCACTGCCGCCTCCAGATTCTTATCCGGGAAGATGGGTTCCTGAGGAGCCTCCGCCGCTTCTTCCGCCCAAACGCCCATACTGGCGGCGTTCCACAACACCGCCCCGCCAAGAACGCAGAATAACACTCGCTTCATATTCCAATTCACTGCTTCTAATTCACCGCTGCCAAACGGTTCCTGCCGCCTACAAAACCAAACCCCGGACAGGAAAGCAACCCTTTCTTGCCAAAAATCCTCCCTCGGAAATCAGCGCTGGCTTGACAGCCCGAAAACCCGTAACCTCCTCCCTCGCGCAACAAGCCAACCGCAAACCATGATTGTCGAACTCGCTTACGGCGACTCCGCCCTGGCCGTCGATCTCCCCGACTCGAAGACCACCGTCCTCCAACCCACACACACGCCCGGCCTTCCTGACGAACGCCGCGCCATCGAAAACGCCCTGCAAAACCCCATCCAATCCCCGCCCCTCAAACAACGCATCCACCCCAGCCACCGCCTCTGCATCCTCTTCACCGACATCACCCGCGCCACTCCCAACGAACGCCTCATCCCCTGGCTCCTCCACCACCTCAAAGACCATCCCCGCGAAAACATCACCCTCCTCAACCAACTCGGCACACACCGCCCCAACACACACGAAGAACTCTGCCAAATGCTCACCCCGGAAATTGTCCGCAACTATCGAGTCATCAACCACAACTGCGAAGACCCCAACTCCCTCCTCCAACTCGGCCACACCCGCGACGGCACCCCCGCCCTCATCCACAAACTCGCCATCCAGGCCGACCTCCGCATCGTCACCGGATTCATCGAACCCCACTTCTTCGCCGGATTCAGCGGCGGACCCAAAGGCATCATGCCCGGAGTCGCCGGCCTCCAAACCATCATGAGCAACCACGGCGAAAAAAACATCCGCCACCCCAAAGCCACCTTCGGCATCACCCACGGCAACCCCCTCTGGGAAGAACTACGTGACATCGCTCTCCGCGCCGGCCCCAGCTTCCTCCTCAACGTCGCCCTCAACGAAACCAGACAAATCACCGCCACCTTCGCCGGCGACCTCATTCAAGCCCACCAACAAGGCTGCCAATTCGTCAAACAATCCGCCATGCAACCCGTCCCCGCCCCCTTCGACATCGTCCTCACCACCAACAGCGGCTACCCCCTCGACCTCAACCTCTACCAAGGCGTCAAAGGCATGAGCGCCGGCGCCCGCATCCTCAAAAACCGCGGCCTCCTCATCCTTGCCTGCGAATGCCGCGAAGGCATTCCCCCAGACAGCCCCCTCGACAAACTCCTCCAATCCACCCGCTCCCCCGAAGAAATCCTCGCCAAACTCGCCACCCCCGGCTTCCAAAAACCCGAACAATGGCAAGCCCAAATCCAAGCCCTCATCCAGCGCCGCGCCGAAATCCAAGTCCACAGCTCCCTCGATCCTCAAATCCTCCAAAACGCCCACCTCAAACCCTGCCCCGACATCGCCCACACCGTCCGCCAACACCTCCGGCAACTCGGCCCCCAAGCCCGCATCGCCGCCCTCCCCCAAGGCCCCCTCACCATCCCCTACATAGAATCCAATTAAAAACGACAAACTCCAAATTACGGAGACAAAGAAACAAGATGAAGTCAGTATCCAACATTTTGGGATGCCCTGATCATTTCCTGTAAGTCAATCAAGTGCTTCTCCGCATACACAATTTCAATTCGCTTGCCACATAGATTCATTCGAATTGCCGGAGAAACATCGCCGCCTTCCGCTTTTATTTTTAGCTGCATTACTTGCCGAATGATGTTTTCATCAATTTCTTTTGGACCAAACTGAAACTTTGCGCTATGCTCGGCGCAGAGGCAAAGAACATTGCCCACTCGGTCAATCCATTTGGCAGTCGTGTGCGACACAAGATACAAACCTTCAAAATAGGGTTTCCCATTCTGTTGCATAAATGTCTTTTCGCAGATCTGGCACTTACCACCGTACCATTCGATAAAAGCTGTCCGAACTTGATCATTCTTACCCTTCCACTTCTTACGAATAGTGAGATAGGACAGTTCTCCAGACTTATCTTCGTTTTCGATTGCATTGGCAATATCTTGCCGAGTTCTTTCTCGACGGCGGGAAGGATTTTGAGTGTCGCCTTCCACTATACTTTCCGCAAGCGGAGCCTTGCCGGACACTGAAAAGGCATCGTTCAGAGCTTCGCCAAAAGAAGGAATAGGCTCTGCCTGCTCAAATTCCCTGTTTTTGCCATGTCTCGACAGTTTTTTGAAAAACTCCGGGTTTTCACGCTTCAATTTGAGCAATTCTTTTGCTTCCTGTGCATCATCTACAGAATCAAATTCCAACTGTTTGGCGGCTTCTTGTTTGCGTTGATATTTTTCAGATTTCTGCTCTTGTTTCCGGCGTTCATTCTCTTTCCTGTCCTGCTCGGCCTTACCGAATTCAATTGCTTTCAACCACTCAGTCCCAGTTTTGAAGTCAAAACCTTCCGGCAACAATTCCATATCCGCATCTGCAGGTTTCACAAAAAAGTAATTATCCGAATCACTTTGTCTTTGCGGCACCCATTCGTGTCTTCGCAATCTCCAGACAAGTGAGGAATGACCAGTTTTAACAGGATACCGACTATTTGAATTGTATTTAGCTTCGAGGCAATTGTTAGACAGTTTATTCATTGTATCCCAAATTAGTTTGAACTTTTTCAAATTGCAATCTCTAAAAAGAGCGTCAAGTTCTGACAGATCGTAGTCTTGATCAGTTCCATATTTCTTAGACCGTCTCCCATTGTCATGTAGCTGACTTCTCTCCGGATGGGCCCGCGGAATGCTTTGTTTTTTCGGCTCCAGTTCTGTCTGAGCACCCAGTTTTTTGGCAAACTCTCCGATTTCTTTAAGACTAATACCGCAATGCCTTGCCGCAATTTTGTAGTAATTCTTGGACAACGCCCGACGTTGAACCGCTAATGTTTCACCATAATAGGCTGACAGGACTGCTTTGATAGCTTCTTTTAGTGTTTCCTTGCGTTGAGCCGCTAATGTTTTACAATAATAGGCTGACAGTCCGGTCTCACAGAAAGGCGCATCGAGATAAACATGACTCGGCGTGCCCCATTTTCCGTCGGCTAACTTGAAAATAAAATAATCTGCAAACAAGTCTACATGATCGCGATTTTTCACCAAAGCAACGAAACGTTTAATGTCTTTTATGTCGGGCTTAACATGCTCACCGTCGGAATATCGTTTCTCTAGCATGGCCTCTATTTTCCTAGCTTCAGTAACTTCACCGACCCCGATTTCTTTAAGAAACTTGCGAGCTTTTTCTTGCTGCTTCTTATCCTTCCCGGAAGAATAAACACCTTTGACGACACGGGGGAATTCTTTATCCTGCTCTTGATTATCGTCCGGGAAAAAGGATTCGCTTCCAACTCGGTACTCGCCGTCACTACATGGGACGATGCGTAGTTCCGACAATGTATCCTTATTTCGACGAGAGTATTGGTTTTTCTTTGCAAGGTTGTCAAGTTGAGGCTGGCGTGTTTTTTTATTTTTCGGGGATGATTTTGATAATGCCGAAGAGAACGGGGGTGGTGTGGATGTCGCCGCTGGCGGCTTGGTTTTGGAGTTGGGCGATGCGCCTTTGGTAGTCGGCTTCGGCTCTTGTGAGTTGGCTTTGTTTCATGGTTTTTATTTTGTCGTTTTTGGCGCGTTGGATTTGGTCTTTGAGGACTCGGAGGCGGGCTTGATGGCTGGTGTGGAGGCTTTGGCGGCGGTGGGCGACGGTTTGTTGGTTGGTTTCTATATGGTTGGCTTTGGCGGCGGTCCATTTTTGGTGGTGCCGGGTTTCGAGTTGGTCGAAGACGGATTGTGGCGGCAGGTTGAGATTTGGGCAGTTTTCGGCAATTTGAAGCAGGGAGAGCAGTTGGGTTTCGAAGGCGGGTTGGGCGGCGACGGGTTCGAGAGTTTCATCCTTTTTGACGCCTTGTTTGCGCCAGCAGTAGAGGGCGAATGGATGGTCGCCGGGCGGGATGCCGGCGGCGAGGGCAAGGAGGGCGGCGTGGATTGGTTTGTCGGGTCGCAGGTGGCGGGCAGCTTGGCGGATGAGGGGATGGAGTGGCCAGAGGTGAGTCGTTTGGGGATCGGCAGCCGCGGCGGCTTGGGTGAAGGTGATGGGCAGGGCAGGTTGGCTCCCTTTCAACCACTTTTCCCATTTGCGGGTGGCGGAGTCGTTGGAGGGAGGGAGACGTTGGAAGTCCTGGAGCAGGGCGGCGCGGGCGGTTTGGGTGAGGCGCAAGGTTTTGATGGGTTTCTTTCTTTGCAGGTGTTCGGTGGGGAAGCGGAGGCGGTCGGACAGGTAGGCAGCAACGCATTGTTGGAGGGCGGCGGGGGTGAGCCAGTGGTTTTCGGCGGCCTGGAGGTCGTGTTTCCATTTAGCGGGCGGGATGTTGAGGCCGAAGAGTTCGGCTTGTCTCTCTTCGTTTTTTTGTTCTTCTTCGATGCGGCGGATGTGGTTGTCGGCCAGTTGTTGGAGTTTGGCGGTGCGGTCGGTTTCGGTCAGCCGGAAGTTTTCGCCGATGTTGCGGATTTCTTTGGCGATGTCGCCCAGGATAGCTTCGTTGCCGCCGACGGTGTGTTGGAAGATGCCGATGCGGAAGAGGCAGCGATGGTAAATGTCGGCATCGACGGTGTCGGAGGTGATGAGGTTGATGATGGCAACGGTTTCGCTTTTTTGTCCGTAGCGGTCGATGCGTCCGATGCGCTGTTCAATTTTCATGGGGTTCCAAGGCAGGTCGTAGTTGAGGAGCATGTCGCAGAATTGGAAGTCGAGTCCTTCGCAGCCGACTTCTGAGGAGAGCAGGATGTCGAGGGCGGCGGGATGCTCCTTCGACAGGGCAAAGCGGCGGCGCAGGTCAGCGCGTTCGGCATCGGGAATGCCGCCGTGAATCAAGCCGCAGCGCAGGCCAGTTTGCCGAGCGTGCTGGAGGAGGTAGGCGAGTGTGTGGCGGAAGGTGCTGAAGACGAGGGCTTTGTTGTTGGGGCGTTTGGCTTTGTCGAGGAGCGCTTGTTTGAAGGCATCGGCTTTGGGATCGTTGGTGTCGAGTTGGTTTGCCTGTGCCAGCAAGTTTTCGATGTCAGCTCGGATGTCGTTGATGAAGCTCAGGTTCCATTCGGCGGCGGTTTCTTCCGCATCGCTGCTGGCTTCTAGGCGGTCGAGTTTGCCGGCGAGGATGTCTTGCAGGAGGGGCGCCAAGCCGTGGATGCAGCTTGCGGCCTGACGGCGAATCATGGTCATCATAAAGAGGATGTTTTGTTCGCCGTGGCGGTGGATGAGGATTTTGGCGATCAGCGCGAGCAAGCCGTCGTGCAATTGTTTTTGTTGGGGGGTGAATGAGGTTGTGATGGTTTCCGGTTTGCGGACGGTGAATTCGCCAATGTCTCGCCGGCGTGTGCGATTGATGAGGCCGCTGAAGGTGTAGAGTTCTTCCAGGTCGCGGATGTGGGCGACTCGCTGGGGATCGTTGAGGGCATCGCCGGAGAAGCTGTCAAAGGCTTCCTGAAAAACGGGTGATTCGCAGAGGCATTGTTGTCCCCATTCCGTTTGGGCGGCGCGTTGCAGGCAGGCGCGGGCGCGTTGTTGCCAGCCGCTTTTTGGGGCTCGGCAGTTTTGAATGGCCTGGTTGATGAAGCGGTTGGGTTCTGCCATTTGCTGAAAACTGGCGGTGTCGATGACGATGTCGGGGCGTAAGATATTCAGCAGGTGAAACAGGTCGGCATCGCCCATTTGGACGGGTGTGGCGGTGAGGAGCACGACGGCTTCGGCGTTTTCGCAGAATATGCGGACGGCTTTGTGCAGGTTGGTGGCGGGGTTGCGGATGTGGTGGGCTTCGTCCACGACGACGAGGTTGAACTGCGGCGGCGGGTCTAGCACGTTCAGCTGGTTCGGCAGGGCTGCCGATTGGACGAGGCTGAAGGGCAGGATGGCTTTGGCGTAGCGGGCGGGCCAATGGCCTTCCAAGTCTGTTTCGCTTAGGCAATGGCGCAATAGTTTGCCGTCTAAGGCGGTGAATTCTTCGTCGAACCGTTTCATTTCCAGCTCCCATTTGCGCTCGGCGACCAAGGCTTTGGGGCAGAGGACGAGCGCCGAGGACAAATCTCTTCTGGCTTGCAATTCTTTGAGGATGAGGCCGGTTTCAATGGTTTTGCCAACGCCCACTTCGTCGGCGATTAGCAAACGCGGCCGGTCGGAGCGAATCAGTCTCATCACCGGCCGGTATTGGTAAGGCACGTATTCAATGCGCCCGGTGCGGAGGGAGAAGAGGTTGGCAGTGGAGGCGGAGAGGAGGTGCATGGCGGTCAAACGCGCCCGCAGGGCCGAGGCCGAAAGTGCTTCAGGCGGCTGTTCATCTGGCGGCGCAGCCCGGAGCTGACTCTCGTAATAAACGGCCTTGGCGCCTTCTTGAAAGACTTCGTAACGGCGTTCCGGGCTGCTCGGAAGAATTGCGAGAATCGGCAGTTGGACTTCGGGTTGGGAGCGTAAGACGACGAGGTCTCCCGGTTGGAAGGGTGCCGGTCCGGCGATTTTGGCAGATTGAGCCGCGCCTGTTGCCCGGTTCGGCAGGGATTGTTTTTGCGCCATTTCGAGCACGGCCGCTTCCCGGACGGCATCGGCGGCGGCGAGAGATTCCGGGCGGCTTCCCATCAGTTCGAGCAATCGACACAGGGTGTCCGCGTCTCGATAGCGCTCGCTGGCGGGGATGGTTTCAGGAGATAAATGCGTCCATTTGTTGTGGACGGTTTGCAGTTCCTTCAGCCAGCTTTGCGCTTCACAAGGCAGGGAGAGAAGCGCCGCAAGCTCCCGCCAATTGGCGTTGAAGAGGCGAAGCAAGGCCGCAAGGTCTAATTGTTGCAAGGTTCGGATGCCGCGTTCCTGGGCCAGGCGTTGCTGCTGAAAACTGAGCCGGGGCTTGACTTGTTCTGACCACCATTCCGCCGAAAGTGACGGGAGATGTTTGCTGAGAAATCGGGCGAGTTCGCCGGCCGCCGTTTGGAGTAAATTGTTCATCGCTTGCATGATGTTCCGCCGGAGACAGCGGCACCGCTTCCCGCCCGCGTCCGAAGGGAAACCGCTTGGTTGAACCATAAAATCGCCGGGGATTCAAACATACAGCGGTGCCGCGGCAGCGGTCAATGTGTGCCGAGGGCAGACTGGGCTTGTCAATCGGCCAATTATTTGGACAATGCCTCCGATGCCAACGGCGCGTTCACAAATAGCATGGATAATGATGAGCTTTCATATGAGGGTCCGCTTGGAGAGGTACGCTTTCTGCCCGTGCCCAAAGAGTTTTGGTCGTTTGAAAAGGAATCTCCTTTTCGCCGATGCACTGTCTGCAACCTGGACTTGTTGAAGGTTGCCGATCGGTTTGAGAAGTCCCGCAAAAACAACGAGGGGTTTATTGAGTTGAATCCCGACGAGCAGTATCAGATCGAGAAGGCTTACAAAAACGGCGAGGTGATTTTTGAATACGCGATTTGCAACGATTGCAGCAAGCAGTTAAGCGCCGAGTTCTCCCGACAATCCGTTAAACTGATCACCAACTTCGTGGAAGAACATGTCGACCTGCCCCGGCGCAGGCAACAACTGTTCGCCCAGTGCGGCAATGACGAACCGACTGCCTCCCTTTGGCTCTCCCGTTGTTTCATCACCGGCAAGCCGGTCTCCGAATGCAAAGAATATCACATCCTGGCGGGTTGCCACGGCGAGCAACTCCTCCTTTGCGACCTCCCTTTCCTGATTAGCAGCGAGGCTATGGAGATTTTTGAAAGCAGGCTCTCTAAAAAAACCCGAGGCAGTCTCGATGGCTTTGTCGAGAAATTTCTCGGCTTGCCGCCGGCAGTGAAGCACTCCCTGCCGTGTCTTGTCTGACCGCGCCGGCTTGCTGAAACTGAATGCCTCCGAATCGCCCGAACCGTCCGATCGTGCTGGCGACGCGGGGTTCTGCCCTCGCGCTCGCCCAGGCGCATTACATGCGAAAATGCCTGCAAACCCTGCTGCCGGATTGGCCAATTGCCATCCGCATCTTCAAGACCACTGGCGATCGACTACAAAGCCAACCGCCCGCCGCAATCCCCAGCCGTTTGCCCAAAGGCCTGTTCACCAAAGAACTCGAAAGCGCCCTTCTCGACGGCCAGGCCGACCTTGCAGTTCACAGCCTCAAAGACCTGCCAACCGAACTGCCGCACGGCCTCAAACTCGCCGCCGTCTCTCCCCGGGAAGACGCCCGCGAAGCACTTCTCACCAAACGCCCGCTCGCCTTCGCTCCCGATAGCAACCCCTTGCGTGCCTTGCCGCCGGGCACCGCAATCGGCACCGGAAGCCCGCGCAGACAAGCCTTCCTTCTGGCGGCAGAACCAAGGCTCCGGCCGGTGCCGCTTCGGGGCAACGTGCCAACAAGAATCCGCAAACTCGCCGATTCCCCTCACCTCGACGGCATCATCCTCGCCGTCGCCGGCTTGAAACGCCTAGGCTACTCCCTGCCGACAAACCAAGCCATCCAAGGCAACGACGCGCCACCGAACCTCTTCGCCACTCTCCTCCCCGTCCAGTATCTGGTACCCTGCCCCGCCCAAGGAGCCATCGGATTGGAAACCCGCTTCAACGACCCGGAAATCCAACCCCTCTGCGACCTCTTCAACGACGAAGACACCCAAATCTGCGTCACCGCCGAGCGGACATTTCTGCAAACAATGGGCGGCGGTTGCCAATCGCCCCTGGCCGCCCACGCCCAACTCACCAAAAACACGCTCCGCCTCCTCGCCGCAAAACCCCTTAGCGACGGTGTCAAAACCCTCGAAGGCACCACAGAACGCAACAACGGAGCGGCCTTGGCAAAAAAACTGGCAGTAAACCTGCAAACCGCCCCGCAGAAATAATCGGCACAAACCCCGCCCCTGTGATTTCAAAATCCTTGACTCAAAGAAAAAAATCGCGCTCAATACGGGTTTGGAGCCATGAACACTATGAAGCCAATTGTGAACATTCTCAAAACCTGTTTGGTTGTTGTCCTGGTCAATTCACTCGCCGCCGACGAAGACGCCGCCAGCGCCAAGATAAAAGAACTCGGCGGCCAAGTGCTGGGCATCGCCCAGAACACCGAAGGCGTCCGAGTCCTGATTCCGCCGAAAACCTTCGAAGGACGCATCCTAACCGACAACGATCTGGCCGTCCTCAAAGACCTGAACCCCGTCGTCGAACTCGACCTCAAGAACGCCGGCATCACTGACGCCGGCATCAAACACCTCTCGCCCCTCGCCAGCCTGGAACGCTTGCACCTCGAAAAAACCAAAATCACCGACGCCGGCCTGGCCGACATCAAAGGCTTGAGCAAACTCAAATACCTGAACCTTTACGGCACCGGAGTCACCGACGCCGGCCTGGAACACCTGAAAGCGCTCGGCCAACTCCGCAACCTCTACCTCTGGCAAACAAAAGTCACCTTCGACGCTGCCAAAAAATTCCACGAAGCCGCCGCCGAAGCCGGCAACGAAAACCTCGAAATCAACCTCGGTTGGGACAAAGAAATCTTCAGCAAAACCCGCCTAGCCTCACTCCAAGCCCAACGCGAAAAAATCGAAACTCCAGCCGAAGAAACTGCCCCGGCAAAAACCGCCTTTGTCGAAGACCCGGATTTCAAAACCCACATCCTGCCGATCTTTCAAAACAACTGTGTCAACTGCCACGGCGAAGAAAAACAAAAAGACGACCTCCGCTTGGACACTTACGAATACGCCCTCAAAGGCAGCGAACACGGCGCCGTCATCGTGGCAGAAGACCTCATCGACAGCACCCTCTTCCAACGCATCACCCTCCCCCCCGACGATGACGACATCATGCCGCCCAAAGACGGCCCCCTCTCCAAAAATGAAATCGCCCTAATCAAAAACTGGATCGCCAACGGCGCCAAAGCCGAAGCCAAAACAAAACCCGCTGAACCCAAAATCGCCGAAAAACAACCGGAAGGCAGCAGCGTCTTCATCGAATACGTCCTCCCCATCTTCAAATCCACCTGCGCCAACTGCCACGGCGAAGAAAAGCAAAAAGCCGGCTTGAGACTCGACTCCATCGCCGCAGTCCTCAAAGGCAGCAAAGAAGGCGCCGTTGTCCAAGCCGGCAAACCCGACGAAAGCTCGCTTTACCAACGCATCACCCTCCCGGCAGGCGACGACGACATCATGCCGCCCAAAGGCGATCCCCTCTCCAAAGCCCAAGCCGACCTCATCAAACTCTGGATCCTCAGCGGCGCGAAATAAACCTGACTCCCAAACCTTACAGCCAAAACAGCGCTGCAAACGCCAACCCGGCCTGCACAAAAACGGCGTCAAACCAGTTGACTTGCCGGAAAAAACCGTTACTTTTCCGCTCTTTTGATTTGGGACAGCCCATGAAAACATATCTGCCGAAAATCGACATTCAGAAACGCGCGTGGCATATCATCGATGCCGACGGCCTCATTCTCGGACGCCTGGCCACCAAAGTCGCCGATGTTTTGCGGGGCAAAAACAAACCCGTTTTCACGCCCCACTTGGATGCCGGAGACTTCGTCATCGTAATCAACGCCGAGAAAATCAAACTCACCGGCAACAAAGACGCACAAAAAACCTACACCACCTACTCCGGCTGGCGAGGCGGCAAACGCTGCCGAACCGTCAAAGATATGCGAGCCGCGCACCCCGACAGAATCATCACCCACGCCGTCAAAGGCATGATCCCAAAAAACCGCCTCGGCAAACGCCTACTCACCAAACTCAAAGTCTACGCCGGCCCCAAACACCCCCACACCGCGCAAAACCCCCTCCCGCTCACACTAGACGTATAAAAACAAATCCGTCGCCAACACAAAACATGGAACCAGCAAAACCAACCATCCGCCTCCAATCCGGACCGCAAAACTACCTCAAAATCGTCCGCTCCTGCGATGACGACATCCACATCGGCATGATTTGCCTCTGGGGCTCCCATGGCCACACCCTTTGGGACAAATGGGGAACCCACCTCTGGTTGCGACAACCGCACTCCAACGGCCACCTCATCGGCGAGATAAACCAACAAGGCGACAACCCTCTGAACCACCCAGAATACCGGGAATTGCCGGAAGACAAGCAACCCTGCGTCGGCAACCCCGACTACCAAGGAGGCATCCGCTTTGACTCCGTGAAAACCGCAGTCGAATATCTCATGCAATACTACATCGTGGCATTATGCCCCTCCCTCGCCTGGAACGACCTGGGCCTAGAGCCTCCCGAAACCTCCGCCGTAAACCGCCTCTCTGAAGAACAAAAAAGCCTTCAACAAACCCCCGATCCAGCAGCCGAACAAGCTGCAACCGGACGCCGAAAAACCGCTGTCGCCCGAGTCCGCATCATCCCCGGCAACGGGAAAATCACCATCAACGGCCGAACTTTCGAAGACTACTTCCCCCTCGAATCCTATCAAAAAACCATCACCCACCCGCTCACATTGACCGACACCGCCAAACAACTCGACATCCGCGTCAACGTCCGCGGCGGCGGACAATCCGGCCAAGCCGAAGCCGCCCGCCACGGCATCTCCCGCGCCTTGCTCAAAATCGACGCCGAGCTACGCCCCCGCCTCAAATCCGAAGGCCTCCTCACCCGCGACCCCCGCATGAAGGAACGCAAAAAATACGGACAGCCCGGCGCCCGCCGCCGCTTCCAATACAGCAAACGATAACCGTCCAAGACCCGGTTCGCAGGCGCAGCGGCAACACAAAATCGGCAAAAACAAATCCGCTCTCGCGCCTCGCCTTCGTGGCGAAAACCCGCCTTCTTGCCCGGTTTTCTCGCGCGTATCGCCAACAGCCGTATTAGGGGAGTTTTGAGCAGGCGTAGTCAGGAAGCCCCGGCAGTTCCATTTAATGTGTCATCGCGTAGGTGAGGATATTGATGCCCAAGGCGTAGGCACGGATGGAGAAGCGTTCAAAATAGTCTCGGTCTTCGCCTTCTCTTTCCCAGCCGTCTGCGATGTCTGTGTTGTGGGTTGCCACGGCGACTATCCGGTTTTTCTCATCGAACAAGCCTTTGAAGTGCACTTGTGACAAGTCCGCGTCTCCGCCGTTGGGGGGGCGGTGCACCCAATAAGGATCGTAACTTTGCCCGGTTGTTTCATAGAACAAACGCGCCGGCACTTGGGGGCAGCGGTCGAGAGGGTATACGATGTTGAGTAGAGCATGATCGCCGGGGATGTCCCGCCATTCCCAATCGGGAAAGGCTTCTGCGCTGATCGTGGCAAAGTTCCGCCATTCGGCTTTTCCCCAAAAGTCGTCCACCCAGAGAAAGCCGCCCTGGCGGAGGTAGCGGCGGAGGTTGGCTTTTTCTTCTTTGGATAATACTTGCCAGCCGACATCACTCATAAAGAGAAAGGGATAATCGAAAATCGCGGAGTCGGTGAGTTGCAGGCTGATGGGTTCGGGTGCCGTTGGGATGGAGGTCAGTTCGGCGAGCCGGTAGAGGAAGTTGAGTTCTGCACGCGGATAATCGGTTTCCCAACGTTGCCAGATGCGGCCTTCGTAGGCATACCAGGCTTCGCCGTGTCCGCCCAAACTGTCGTAACGAACTCGGACTATCACAAAACAATCTTTGTTTCCGGCGGGGCTTTGGAAGTTTTGGGCGCTGTCTCCCGGCAAATCCACTGCCAGCAGTGGGGCGAGCATTGCCAGAGCGATGCGGAAGGCAGACTTCACGCGCAGGCAACTATTCGGGGGTTTCATCGGGCGCAAGCGCCTCAACGGACGGGGCGATGATTGGGGTTGGGGCGGGGCTGGAGGGCGCCCATGCCGTCCAGTGCTGCTTTCAATTCCGCTTCGAGCGCGCCGGCCAATGCCGATCGCTCCGCTGCCAAGTTCCGCCGTTCTCCTAAGTCGTTGCCCAGGTGGTAGAGTTCCCGG
The DNA here is from genome assembly GCA_965214825.1 of uncultured Pedosphaera sp. Lineage (GTDB taxonomy): Bacteria > Verrucomicrobiota > Verrucomicrobiia > Limisphaerales > AAA164-E04 > UBA2970. The sequence goes on along the minus strand of OZ243981.1, from coordinate 1,782,610 downwards.
ATGCCTTCGTGGAAATGGATCAGTTTCCAGGAGCCTTTGCGGATGATACTGTAAGGTCCCGGTTCGTGGCGATAGTGGGGGAAATGCCAAAACAGGGCGTCCCGGTTCAATGGCTTTTTGCCGCCAGAGCGTAGGTGAGCGAGGAGGGAAAGCCCGTCAATGGGCCGGTCAGCCGGCGGCGGTATTGCAGCGGCTTTGAGGATGGTGGGAAAGATATCAATGGAATTGATCGGTTCGGCGGAGGTTTTGCCTGCCGGTATTTGGCCGGGCCAACGGGCGAGGAAGGGCACGCGAATGCCGCCTTCATAGGCGTATCCTTTGCCGGAGCGCAAAGGTGCATTTTCGGTGGGATTGCCGTTGCGGTCGAGTCCGCCGTTGTCAGAAGTGAAGAGGAGGAGTGTTTTCTCGGCCAGGCCCAGCTGTCCCAAAGTGTCGAGTATTTTGCCGGTGGCACGATCAACGGATTCGACCATGGCCGCGTATTTTGCGTTTGCCTCCGATTTACCGGCCTGCTGGTATTTGGCTACGGCTGCTTTTTCGGCCTGGATGGGGGTGTGCACGGCGTAGTGGGCTAAGTGGATGAAGAAGGGTTTGTCTTTCCATCGGCGGATGAGTTGAACGGCTTCTTCTGCTTCTCGATCTGTCAGATATTGCCCTTTCTTCTTGCCTTCGAGATGGGGAATGCCTTGCCGGATCATTTGGTGTTTATGATTGGGTTGCGTGAAGGGGTCGAAATAAGATGGTGGCTGGCCGTAGTCGCATCCGCCCCGGTTGACTTCATAGCCTTGGCGTGTCGGATACCAGGCTTCGTCGCCTAGGTGCCATTTTCCGATGTGCGCTGTTTTGTAGCCGTGTTTTTTCAAGACTTCGGCGAGTGTGATTTCGTTATGCTCCATCCAGTAGGGGTTTGGTGGGCAGAGCAGGCGCCTCTCTGCCGAGCCGACGTAAGCTGATGGATTTTTGTTCGGGGTGCCGATTCGCCCGCGCTGGAAACGGGCGCGAATCCAATCGGTTACGCCGATTCGCCCCGGATAGCGGCCGGTCTGAATGGCGGCGCGAGTGGGCGAGCAAACCGCGCAGGCGGCATAGGCATCTGTGAACCGCATGCCTTCGGTGGCGAGGCGGTCGATATTCGGCGTTTGAAAATAGTCGTTCCCCTGGCAGGAAAGGTCCATCCAACCCAGGTCGTCCACCAAGATGACGATGAAGTTCGGTCGAGAATTATCTTTCGCCCAAGCTGTCGGAAGCAAAAGACCGAGTGATAAGAGAATACATAGCAAACGCATTTCAAGAATCTGCCATAAAAGCATGGCGGCCGGCAAGCCCCGGCGTCCCGGCATGAAATCCATCGGCAAGAGAGCGATGGCGCCAAGCTGTTAAAATGAAGACGCTGCAAAGTTACCTCCAAAGATTTTTTTCAGAAAACGCATTTTTTCGAAGCGCGGCCGGCATTTGTGTTGTATAGTGTAATAGCGGCTGGGAAGCGCACAGAAAACCGCCAAGGTGTTATGCCGAATACTCTTCGGTTCTTTCTTCGACTTTCCTTCAGCAAAACCAGCCCGCCTCTTGACTCCTGCCTAAAACTCCTTGGCAGCGCGTGCGTTCTACTCATGGCGTAAGGCTTCGACAGGGTCCATTTTGGCGGCGCGGGTGGCCGGGTAAATGCCAAAGACAATGCCCACCGCCGCGCTGATGGAAAAGGCGATGACCGGCGACCAGGGGGTAACGATGGTTACCATGTCGGTAAAAACGGAGACGCAGTAAGGAATGATCACTCCAAGGACGATGCCTATCAAACCGCCCATTCCGGCCAAGATCACCGTCTCCACCAGAAATTGCGTGGTAACATCCCTTCGCTTGGCGCCTAAGGCCCGCCGAACGCCGATCTCCCGTGTGCGCTCCGTGACGCTGGCCAACATGATATTCATAATTCCAATGCCGCCCACCAATAGAGAAATCGCCGCGATGGACCCCAGAACGATATTGAAAATCCGCTTCGTTTCTTCCGCCCGATTGAGCAACTCCAACGGCACCACCATCGTGTAATCCGCCTTTTTATGCGTCTTCTCCAGCAAGGCACGGACGTGTTCGGAGACTGGGATGACTAACCCGATGTCAGAGACGCGGACGGTCAACTCGTGCAGTTCCACCCGCTCGCGTTCTGAGCTCCCGCTGCGGCGGCGTATCAGAATTTCGCCATAGTGCATCCGCGAGGTGGAAAGCGGAATATACATGCGGCTGTGAACCGTCCCCGACACGCCGGAAGCCACAGAGAGGCCGGGCGTGACCGAGTCGCCGGCGGCATCCTCCAACACGCCAATTACACGGAAGTAAGAACTCCCCACGCGGACATCCTTCCCCAACGGACCCTCAAGAGGAAATAAACGCTCGGCCATCGTCGACCCCACCACGCAGACATTGGCCTTGTCCTCGAACTCCATCCGGCTGAAAAACCGCCCCGCCTGCATCCGCTGATTCCGAATGCGCTTGAAATCAGGAGTCGTCCCCACAATTTCCGCGTCCACCCGATACCGTACATTCCAGACGTATTCCCGAATGATCCGCGCAGGCACCACAATGCGAACGCCCGGAATCGTTGCCCGAATCCGGCTCGCGTCCACCGCCTTCAACCCATAGTCCAACGTATAGCTGCTCTGCGCACTTTCGGTAACCTTCTGCTCTTCGGGCGGTTTGATGCTCCGCACGATGATATTCTCGCTGCCCAGGCTTTTGATTTGCTCCTGCGCCTCGTAGCTGGCGCCTTCGCCGATGGCGAGCATAGCGATCACCGAACACACGCCGAAAACAATCCCCAGCACCGTCAACAACGAACGCAGCCGATGCAGCCAAAGACTCTTGAAGCCCAAACGCACCAGCCGAGAAATCAAAACAAAAGAGCTGCGGCGAAGCGGCGGCATGAAGAGATGGCCGGGAAGGGAACAACAGCGTTTCTCAACCGGCCGTCCCGGCGGCGGCTCGGCTTTCTTCCACCGGCAGCAGCGGGGCATCTTCCGCCCGCCTCTCTTGATTTGGCGGCACTTTGAGCATTACCTTCTCCCCCACTTCCAAACCGTCGAGGATTTGAATATACTCGTCGTTGTATTCCCCTGTTTGAACGACCCGCCGCTGGAGCGAACCTTTGCGGACATAACAAACTTGCTCTTCTTCCTCGGCAAACACAGCCTGAATGGGGACATAGACGGCGCCTTGAAGTTCATCGACCAGAATTTCGACTTTGGCCGTCATTCCGGGCTTCAACCACTCGTGCGTGCCGTCAATCTTGATCGTTGTTTTATACACCTTGATATTGGGGTTCATCCAGCGGTTGGAAGAATCGGGTAACACCGCCACTTTGGTTACCTTGCCTTGAATTGGCCGATCAGGAAACGACTCCACGCGGATGCGGGCGGACATGTCTTCCTCGATCTTTTTGATGTATGACTCGTGAATCTTGACGCGCACTCCCATTTGGGTCATGTTGGGGATGGTGATGATGATCTGCCGTTGGCGCACGGTCGCGCCTTCGCGGATATGTTCTTCGCCGTAGTAGTGATGTTCGCGGTTCCCTCCGTAAGTGACCAGCCCCGTCTTTTGAGCGCAGATTTTGGTTTTGGTGAGTTGGTCCTGGAGTTCCTTCAGATCGTTCTGTTCGATGCGGTAACGCCCCTGGGCGGATTTGAAGTTGGCCTCGGCTTGGGCTAGTTTTGAAATCGCTTCCTTTTGCGTTTTGTCTAAGCTCAAAAGCGCCTCTTCATATTTGGAAACCAGCTCTTCCGCTGTCTTGGGAAATTCGTAGATTTGGAACAGCTTCCGCGCTGTGTCGGTGGCTTTGACTTTGACTTCCGCCTTTTTCACGCGCACTTGGGCGTTTTCCAATTCCTTTTGAGTGACGAATCCTCTCTCGGCAAGCCGTTGCGTGCCGGCAAGATCGGACTGAGCCAAACCCAAATCCGTCTTCGCCACCAACCACTCATCCTCCGCCTGGCGGATTTTTTGCTGCGCTTCGCCGTCGCCGAGCAGTTGTTCGTCGGCGTAGTCCGAATAGTCGATAACCACAGTTGTCGGGCGGAGCAAGCGTTTAGAAGTGGTGGCATCGCCCGTTGCCGGAGGGGGTTCGGGCGCGGGGATTTTCGGGCGAGCCGGCAGTTGGAGCAGTGGTGGGTCGGCAAACTGGGGCGTCGTCTCTCCAACGGCGGGAGGAGGAGGCGTTTCCTGCGGCAGGTTAGGAAGAACATCCTCAAGGCCCAAACTCGGCGGCAGTATAGTAACATCAATCCGTTCCGGCTCTTGCAAGCCCAAGCGTTGGAAGATTTGTTTCGTTATCTTGGCGCCCAAAAACTTCTCTACATCCATCCGGGCAAACTTCACGGCCAACTCTGCCGTCTTGACGTCGCTGAGGTTTTGGTTCACTTGAATGTCTCGCGCATTCCGGGCTTCGGTCAAGGAAGCGGCCGTCGATTGAAACTGGAGTTCCTGCGTTACAATCTTCTGCCGGATTTCGGAGGAGTCCAGCTCGATCAACAGCTTTTGCTCGGCGACATCCTGCTCGGTTATCAGGTAGCCTTCATCAATGATGCTGAGAATTTTGGTGCCTTGATACCCTTCTATTTCAGAGCGAATCTCCTGAACTTCCAAAGCCTCGACGCTGCCGCCTTCCACGACGGTGATTGGGAGATTCCCTCGCCGCACTTGAAAGGAGAGATGGGCACCGGCGCCGGCATCCCTTCCCATCCCAGCCAGGAATCCCAGCAGGAGAGCAGCGGCGAGGAGAGCGGCGGCAAGGCCAACGGCCCGCCGGGAACGCTTGAGCCATGAGATTAAGTTATCCTTCATTGTGCGGTTCGATCCAATTTCCCGTGTCGCTGATCTGCAGAATGCCCAAAGTGCTCCAAAAATCAAGCCGGGCAATGGTGTGGCTAATGAGAGCCGATGTCCGCTGGTTGAGCGCGTTGATGAAATCAGTCTGCGCTTCCACTTGATCGCGGGCGGTTCCCAAATTGAGCTCTGAGCGCAGGTTCTCTTCCTCGACCCGCCGGCGCCCCAGCTCCACCCCAACCTCGCTAATCGCAAACTGGCGCTTGGCTTGATCCAAACTGCGAAGCGTTTCCGTTACGTTCAGTTGAATTTCATCCTGCCGCAATTGAGCCTGGCGGACGGTTTGGTCGAAATGAATCAAGGAGGCGCGGTAGGCGTTTCGCTCGGAACGCCGATTGAACGGCAATTCCCAATGCAAGCCGGCATCCCATTGCGACCGATCCCAACTGAAGGCCAACGGCTTGCCCGGCTCGGAATCCAATCCGCCCGAAAGCGCCAAATCCAAATCCGGCAACAGCCCGTTGCTGCGCACCTGGACGCGCCGCGCGGCATCAATCACGAGATCGTGGGCAGTGTGCAAATCCATTCGCGAGGTTTCCGCAATGATGATGGCGCCTTGCAAATCAATCTCCGGGTGGACGATGGAAAGCCCCTCCACCTCTTGCCAGTCAAAGACAATGGGCGTCCCGGCGGAGAGTCCCAACTGCCTCACCTTGAAATCATCCAGCGATTGTTTGTAATTGCGGACGGCATGGATCCATTGGCTCTCCGCCGAAAGCTCGGCCTGCTCCAACTGCCCCAGTTGCGAGCGCGACCGACGCCCCTCCTTAAACAGGGCGCGGCCTTCCTGGACGTTTTGGCGAAAATTCTCCAACCCCAGAAAGGCGTTTCGGGCAAACTCGCGGTTCAGCAGCACGCGATAATAAGCCGAGGCCACTTGGACGGTGAACTCTTGTCGGAAACGAATGAAATCTCGCAGCGAATACAGCACATTTCGCTCGGCCTGCGTCAGATTCTCCATCGTCACGCGGTAGCCCCGGCCGCGCAGCAACGGTTGCGTTAACGTGGCAGCCGCCCGTGACGACCGGACTACAGAACCGTCCCCGGTAATGAAGCGGAGAAAATCCGTCATGAAATCCGTCGCCAGGCGCGCGCCGCCCTGGAGCAATTGGTTGAAGCCGGCCGTTCCCTCCCCGCTCAGCCGAACCGAGCGTTCAGCCTCCGTCACCGCATCCACTCCTTGGGCCACTTCCCGAACCGTTTCCTGATAGCGGGAGGAACCTCGCCCGGAAAAGAGTGGCGTGAATTGATAACGCGCCAGAGTCAACTGCAGCGCGTCCAGATACACCACTTCCTTCTGCGTCTGGTAATTGCGGTTGTGCTTCGTGGCCAAGGCCAATGCTTTGCGCAGGGAAATGCGGTAAGCGCCCACCTCAAGTTTCCCCGCTTCTCCCAAATAATCATCGGCCCTTTCCACTTGCGGCAGACCTTCCCAAGCCTCCACCGGCAGCATTTTGATGGAGAAATTCGCGCCAAATTCAGGCGCTTCCCGCGCCTTCTCCGCAAGAATCGCCGCGACCTGACGATCCGCCGCTTGCCGGTAACGCTGCGGTGAACACCCCAGCAACAACAACCCAACCGCCAAAAGCCAACGCACCTGTCCTGCCCGCGCCTTGGCACTTGACCGCCGGACGCCGCAAATTGCCCTTTGTTTCTCCAGCCGTTTCAAAAAAACAATTGAACTCTGATTCCGTGCCCGCCAGTCCGCCGCCGGCAACAGGGCCTGCCCTAATAGACCATCGAGACCGGAAAATGTCGCAAAATAACGAAAAAGAACCGGAATCATCCAACAACACCTGCCGCAGCGGCAAGGAATCGAACCTGGCAGCGGCTAGGAGCGGAGGAGAACTGGCTGGCCGATCATGCGGCTGCGCGGAACATCGGCGAACGAGTGCGAGAGCACGGCACAGCACTAGGCCAAAGCACTCACGCGCTACAGCTTCTTGGGTTCCTGCAGCCCGGCTATTCATTATAGCCCCGCCACAGAGAGCTAAAGTTCGCATCCTCGAAATGCAGATCGGGATAATAGCACTGCTCTTTGCAACAGGAGCGGTACAGGCGGTCTAAATTCTTCCGCTTCCAGTATTGTCCACGACGCAGCTTCGCACGGTCGAAGTCGATTAGGGTGAACTCCGGGCCGGGGCTGATCAGGATGTTGCTGAGGTTGAGATCGGCATGCCAGATTTGCCGGTTGTGGAAACTGCGGATCATGATACCGAGTTCATACCAGTCGTAGTCGTCGAGCGCGTTCTGGCGCAGGAAGCGGTTGAGCGGCAGGGCGTTGGAAATCTGCAGGGTAATCAGGTCAGCACGGTAAAACGGACCTTGATAGCACACCTGCCAGGCGGCCGGACGCGGCACCGGCATGCGCCGCTTGCACAGCATCTCAAGCATGCATGCCTCGTTGGTCGGTCGTGCGCGACTGAGCGGTTGCCATGGATACAGGTCGTCTAGGATACCGGTCATCATTCCACCGCGGCGGTAGTGGCGCAGTGCGTACTTGGTGTCGCGGTAGCGGAACATCCACACGGTGCCGCGCCCGGCGTCGCTGAACGTGGTTAGAAGACCCTTGGCCTTCAGATGTTGCGGATCGAACAGTTCTCGCGGCGAACATGGGAACAGTTCCCGGTCATATATGATATGCCGACCGTCAAAATGGTCGTAGTTCCTTCGCACGGATATATGCCTCTTGCTGATATCTTCCTGTCAAAGCTCGTGTCTGACACGTCTGTCTTCCATCGGCAACATGACACATATTCTGCTGATAATCCGCACTCTGTGCCACTGTCTGCCGGATATCTGGATGACTTGGGTCATCGGCAAAATCGAGGCCGAACTGTTGAGCCGGCTTGCGGATATGGAGTTTATCGTATTTCGCAAATGCTTGGGGACGCAAGCCTTCCCGGATATGTCACAGAATCTCTCCGCTGCTCGCGCCTTGGCGCTTGACCGCCGGACGCCGCAAATTGCCCTTTGTTTCTCCAGCCGTTTCAAAAAACAATTGAACTCTGATTCTGTGCCCGTCAGTCCGCCGCCGGCAACAGGGCTTGCTCTAATAGACCATCGAGACCGGAAAATGTCGCAAAATAACGAAAAAGAACCGGAATCATCCAACAACACCTGCTGCAGGGGCAAAGAATCGAACCCGGCAGCGGCTAGAGCGGAGGAGAACTGGCTGGAGCCACAGAGCGCTCAACCTCAAAAGCATCCTCCGGCGGGAAGACCTCCAAAGCGCGACGAAAAGCACCAGCGGCGAAGATGAGCGGATACAATTTTTCATAATACCACAGCTTGGCAAAATAAAACCCGATGGGGCTGGCCACGCCGGCTTGCCCGGATTCCATCCGCCGCAGCAGCCATTCCAGCCCTCTCTCCGCCGCGGCTTGAATCCAACGAACATCCAGGCTGCGCAGCCTCGTCCCGGCCAGCAGCGCTTCTGCCGCCAGCGCAGTCTCCTCGACCGACGAACTGGCGCCGTAACTGCCGCCCCAACCGCCGTCGTCATTCTGGTTCAACGCCAGCCAGTGAACCGCCTGAGCAATCGACGGCAAAACCCGACGGCACTCTTCTTCCGGCAAATCAACCAAGGCCAACAAAACTCGCGCCGTGCCATAGACCGGATTTTCATCGCCGGCAACTTCCTGATTGCCGAACCACAGCGGGCGCCAACTCCCGTCGCCGCGTTGGCGCTTCAACAGGAAAGCCACTGCCCGCCGCCGCGTTTTCCCAGCCTGAGCCTGCTCGTTCGGCATCAACCGCGGCATCCACAAAGTCCAGGCGCGGACGGCATGTGCTGTGAGATCGTCGCTGCTCCGGTCAAAAAGCAGCTTCCCCCAGCCTCGACAGAAGGTGGGGATGCCGCCGTCTCGATTCTGCACATCGCAAAGCCACTGACAGCCCGCCGCCGCCACGCGGTCTTCAAAGAACCCGGCGATTGGGGAAGCGGACTCTTCTTCAACCTTTCGGAGATGATGCAAGGCGACCAAGACACCGGCTGTATCGTCCGCATCGGGAACACCTCCCGGCAAATCTGTCCACGCCCAGCCGCCCGGCGCCGCCTGTGTGTAAGGATGGCGCTGCTGATGCTGCTGGCGGCGCAGCCATCGGGACAACACCGCCCGCTCCTCACCGGGCAAACCCGCCAGCCCGCGAGTCCCCAAAGCATTCACAGAGAGCGTTGTCACCCAAGTGCTCAGGTTCGTGTCAATCGGCCAACTCCCGTCTTCGCGGATGGCGTTCACGATGAAATCCACCGCTTTCGAGGCCACCGGATGCCCGGCCAGCCGGCTCGATGCCAAGCTCATCGCCACGAAACTGGTCAAAGGTGTCGCCTCCAAAAACCCGCCGTTGGCCGGCTGAATCGACTGCAAAACCGAAAGGCACTTGACGCGGAACGCAGAACGCAGCTCCCGCAAAATCGGGCTCTTCGGGGGAAGATGCGTGTGCCGGGCAATCCCCATCGCAATCAAGGCTGGCAAGGCGTAACTCACCACCGGAAGTCGCAAGACCGCATACCACTTGGGAGGAAACGCCGCCAGCTCGAAAGGCAAAGGCTGAACCCACCGCCAAGCCTGCCGGCCAGCGCCCAACCGCCCGGCCAGCGCTGCCATCGTCAAAATAGGCACGGAGAAAGTCTTGTCTTTGCCGTAGCGCCGAGTTACCGCCGCCGCAATCTTCTCCGCCTCCAGCCCGCCGGCCTCTGCCCGCAGCCAAGCCTCTGCCCGCTCGACCGTTTCTTGAAACGGATGCCGCTCCTCCCTCTCAACCAAATGGAATGCTGACCAACACAACACCGTCGCGCTCACATTGCTCCGGCTTCGGTCCGTATCCCCCCAACCGCCGTCGGGATTCGCATGTGCCGCCATCCATGCCAACCCCCGCGACACCAACCCGCCATAGCGCGGCTCAGCAGGTGGCTGCCGCAAAGAAGAACTGGCAAGCGCCCGATCCATCACCGCCAAGGCAGCAACAGCCGTCGCCGTCGCCAAAGGAGAACTGCTGAGCGCGCCCGTCCAATATCCTGCCGCCTCCCGCTCGGCCCACAAAGCCTCCCTTGCCCTCTCAAACGCGGCGGCAATCCTGCCGTAATCCAGTCCCATCACCGCTTGACGGCTTCATCGTCCTCCCGCCGTCGCCGTTCGGGAAGGACGGCGCAGGCCCCCCGGCAACCAAAAAGCCGGCTCAAAACCAGACGATTCCGGCTGACCCAGCGGTAGATCGCTTCCGCAATCCCAATCACTCCGGGCAACCAAAGCGCCAAGGCCAGAGGCGCCAAAACCGGCATCCGCATCCCCACAAACCGGATACACCGCGCACCCCGGTAAATCTTGCCATCCTTTGCCAAACAATGAATCGCCTCCAAAAGATCCGCCGGCGACACCTTTGAGGCAAGCCCGGCAGCATGCGCCTCGCCGATGGATATAAAAGACACCGCGTCCAACCAATCCAGCCACGTCAACAGTCGGATTTGAAACACGCAGAGAGGGCAATCCCCGTCGTAAATCACCAGATGCCGCTTTCGACCCGCCGCCGTTTCGCTCTCAGCACTATCATCAAACCTCATCATCCAATCCTTGGGGTTCCTTCGATTTCGGGAGCTTGTCCAACTTCTCGGAAATCTCTTCCGGTTTTTGCACTATCCAGAGAAAGCAGAAGAGTATCCCGATTAGCAAAAACACCATTGGAATCGTTCTCATGTCTATAATTTTTCAGTTCCTTTCTATTATATTCATTAAAGCCAGATTTCGATATCATGGCCCCTTTCCAATGGCCGGTTTCCTCCGCTAGACTGCTGGGTAAGTCCATGGTTTCCTATAGTCGCGGCGCATGAGGGCAGCGGCTTCGGAATCGTTGAGGATTTGCTCGCGTTTGCCGTCCCAATCGAGGCTGCGCCCTAAGCGATAGGAGATCATGCCGAGCAGGGGCAGGACGGAGGAGCGGTGGGCGATTTCGAGGTTGGCCACCGGCGGCTCTTTTCGGTCGATGGCATTGAGAAAATCCTGCCACAGTTGTTTGAGGTTGTTGCCGTCGGTCGGATCGCTGAATTGCGGTTTCTGGTGGATGGCCGCTTGCTTACCGTCTTTGGGGTAAAAAGTCCAGCCGTCGCGCCAGCCCATATGGAATACGCCTTTGGTGCCGTAGAAGTAAGCGCCGATGCGGTGTTTTTCAGATTGATTGCCCGAATACTTTTTATGTTCCCAGACGGCGGTGAAGGATTCGAAGCGATAGACGGCGATTTGGGAATCGGGCGCGTCAGTGGTTGCTTCTTCTTGGGTGGCGACGGCTGGTCCCAAGATGGGTCGACCGCCGGTCGAGAAAACCGTTCGGGGATACTTTTCCTCCGTCCACCACAGCACTTGGTCGAGCCAATGGACGCCCCAATCACCCAAGGTTCCGTTAGCGTAATCAAGGAAGTTGCGCCAGCCGCCCGGCGTGAGTTTTCGGTTGTAGGGACGCAGGGGAGCGGGACCGCACCACCAGTCCCAGTTCATGCCGCTCGGCGCTGGCGCGTTGGGCGCGGGTTGTTCTTTTCCGCTGCCGGCGCCGGTGACGAATAGTCGAATCATCCCGATGTTCCCGACTTTCCCGGAGCGGATGAAGTCCATTCCCGAGCGGTGATGCGGCCCGATGCGGCGGTGCAGGCCTACTTGAATGGCCCGGTCGCCGGCATGCGCAAGGCGCAACATGGCTTGGCTTTCCGCGATGGTGTGGCTGGTCGGCTTTTCCACGAACAGATGGGCGCCCGCTTCCAGCGCGGCGATGGAGGGCAAGGCATGCCAATGGTCGGGCGTGGCGACGATCACAATTTCCGGGCGCAGTTTTTTGAGCATTTCGCGGTAGTCTTCAAAGAGCACCGCTTGATCGCCGGCCAGCCGGGCTACTTCATCAGCAGTGGCCTGCAAAGGGCGGCGGTAAACGTCGCACAGGCCGACGATTTTGCAGCGTTTGGAAGCCATCGCTTCCCGCACGATGTTGCCGCCCCACCAGCCGCAGCCGATCAACGCAGTGCGATACCGTTTCCCGGCGCTGGCGCCCAACGAAAGGCAGGGGGAAAGGACAGCGGCGGTGGCGGCCGTTTTCAAGAACTGGCGGCGGTTGGGATTCATGTTTTCACTGGCGGCGAAAATGCCGGGAGTTGGATTTGCAGAAACCATTGTTTTATTTGGTTCAAGAAGATTATCGAGGCATTCGGACATCGAGGACAACGACTTTTCCGTGCGAATTGCGGCAAAAAATCCGGCCATTGGCCAACACCGGCGCTGTCCAGCAATCCGGCGCCAACACGGACAAACTGGCATTCAGCCGGAACCCCGCCGGCGAGGCTTTGGCAATCCCCAAATGCCCCTTTGCCGAGAGGATAATCAAAGTGTCCCCTGCAGCCGAGAGAGCGCCGTAACCGAAAGACTCCTCTTCCCAAAGAACTTTGCCCGATTTCCACTCAACGCACTTCAACTTCGCCCGGGAAGAACTGTCCCCGTCGAACCCATACAGAAAACCGCCAATCCGCACCGGCGCATTTTGTTGCGAGCGGAAGAGCCTCTGCTTCCACAGGGACGGCAACCGGCCGGCGCTCAAAGCAAAGAGGCCACTCCCTTGATGATAACCGGAGGAAACAAAGACCTGATCGTTCCAAACAATCGGGTCCGCGGCGTTGACGCCGTAGCGCGTCCGCCAAGGAATCGACCACTGCACTTCGCCCGTGCGCACATCCACGCCGGAATAGGCATTGCCCGAACTCACCGCAACCATTTCCCGTCCCTCCGCCTGATAGGGAACCGGCGTCGAATAACCGCACTCGCTTCCCGCCGAATGCCAAACAGTCGCCCCCGTCTTTCGGTTCAACGCCACGCCCGCCCGCCCGCAATTCAGCACCACCAAATCACCCTGCAACAACGGCGAGCCGTTAAACGCCCAATCCGGCGTCAACAACTTCTCCTCCTTCGCCAACGAACGCTGCCACCGAACAGCGCCGTCATCCAGCCCCAAACAAAAAACCTCCCCCCACTTCCCCATCACATAAACCAAGCCGGCTGCCGCATCCACTGCCGGCGTCGAACCCGGCCCTCCGATGTAAAACTTCGCCCCCAACTCACTGGGAAAACGATGCTTCCAAACCGCCTTCCCCGTCGCCTCGTCCAGACAAGAAACCACCTCCTCGCCATCTATGTGGCCAATAGTCAGCGCGCGACCACCGGCAACAGCAAACGAAGAAAACCCAATCCCCGTCGCCGCACGCCATGCCACCACCGGCGGCGAAGCAGCCCAATCCTTGCGCCAAGCCGTCTCCCGCGAAATCCCATCATGCCTCGGCCCGCGAAAATTAGGCCAATCTTCGGCAACCACTGAAAAGACCGCCGCCCATCCGCAAAAAAAACCAACCCGCAATCCCTCCCTCAAATCACAATTAACAAACGCCATACAGCGGCGAACCTTAGCCTCTCTCCAGAAAAAGAAACAACCAAAAAGCAGCGGAAACCGCAGCCAGCTTTGAGAGCTTCTCTACCGAACAACCGCGACTCAAAAAACTGCGGAACCGCCCCGCCGCAATCCGCAGTGGGATATCAAAGGTGTCTATTGCAGAGAGGACTCGGAAGAGCAGGGCGGGCGCGGCAGGAGAGCTTCCGCCTCTAACGCCGCCAAAACCGCCGCGTCCCGGACATCCACCCAACCCGCTTCAATGAGATGGCCGGCAATCCGGGCCCGCGCCGCAGCCATCGACTGAATGGCATCAGTCAGTTCGTATTCCCCGCGGGGAGACCTTTGAAGTTTTGCCGTGTATTCAAACACCGAAGGCCGAAAGATATAAATGCCGGCGTTGTAATAAATCGGATCGCCGTCTTTCAACCAGCCTTGCTCTTTTAACGCTTGAACTTGTCCCTGATCCGGCTTCTCCAACAAACGAGCGAGGCAGAAGTTTTCATCGAAAAGACTCAACCCTCCTTTTGTTATATCCTCGCCTTCGGTTACCGCCAACAGCCCTCCAAAGGCGCCGGAAGCAAAGCGCTTTGCCATCGCTGAATAAGTTTCCCGCCGAACGAGAATATCACCGTAAGTCAGAAAAAAACTATCGGCGCCCGCAAAGTCTTTTGCTAACTCCGGCGCTTTTCCCGTGCCGTCCGCAATCGCTTGCCGCGTATAAGAAATCGCCGTGTTCCATGCGGAGCCGTCGCTGAAATACTCCTCGACAATTTCAGCTTTCCAACCTGTAATAATACAAATGCTTTCGACGCCGGCCGCCACTAATCCGTTTACAATGTATTCGAGAATCGGTTTGCCACGAACGGGCAACATCGGTTTCGGCAAAGCCGATGTCAGCTTTTCCATCCGCGTGCCTTTCCCCGCGGCTAATATCACAGCTTTCCGTACTTTAACATCCGATTGCATATGTGAAGTTTCCATCACGTTCAGGCGCCGAACTTGTCGAACATGCGGGCGTTTGCCTGCATCAGCCGGATTAGATACTTTGCTTCAAAAACGCCCAAGGAGCCTAAATTGGCGGATGTTTCAGTGAAGCGGTCCAGCTTGTCCGAGCCGGAGAAAGGCGAATTCAGCAACAGCGGCTGAGGATGCCAGGAATGCCCTTGGACGACGCAGGGGGTGGAATGGTCGCCAGTAATGGCCAGGACTTCCGGCCGCTTTTCCAATAAGACCGGCAATGCTTCATCCAATTCTTCAATCGCTTGTTTTTTCGCGTCAAAATTGCCGTCTTCTCCATACATATCAGTGTGCTTATAGTGGATGAAGAAAAAATCATATTCATTATAGATTTGCAAATAGCGGGCAAATTGTTCGCGGATGGTGCGGGTGCCTTCAATCCTGGTCATTCCCACCAACTGCGCCAGGCCTTTATACATCGGGTAAACCGCTAAACATGCCGGGCTGAGCGAGTAGCGCTCTTGAAATGTTGGTATCTCCGGCTGGGAAGCGATTCCCCGCATCAGGAAGCCGTTGGCCGGGGATTCGCCAGCGAGAATCTGCAATCCTTGTCGGTAGAACTTGGCCACAATGTCCGCCATTTTTTTCGCTGGTTTCGAGTTTGGCTTCACGGGAACAGGGGCGGGAATTGTTTTGCCTTCCCGGTGAGGGTCCGCATCTGTCAAGGGGCCTTCCAAACCCGCTCCCCGAAAGACGGCAACGAAGCGATGCCCCTTCCCTGCCCGGAGGATTACTTTGACATCGTCAACCGAGCGCAGTTTTTCTGCCAGCAAACTGCAGAGCCGCTCGCATTCTCCGGTTTTGATGCGGCCGGCGCGGCGGTCGGCGACGATGCCGCCGGAAGCCAAAGTGCAGAAATTCGCGCGGGCGGCCACGTCGCCGGCCTGCAGTTCGATTCCCAACCCCAACGCTTCAATCACGCCTCGCCCCACTTGATATTCAATCGGGTCGTAGCCGAACAACGCCAGGTGGCCGGGACCGCTTCCCGGCGTGATTCCCGGCGCCACCGGATACATCCGCCCCTGCGCCGAACTTTGCGTCAGATCGTCCAAGTTCGGGGTGGAGGCCGCTTCCAGTGAAGTCAGGTAGCCTTCCTCTTTCATTGCTAAATCGCCCAGCCCGTCCAGCACTAGCAAAACAAGTTTCGCTGTGGTGGGCAACGTGAGGTTGGCGTAGAGGTCGTCCAGCTTGTTCATGTCGTTTTCATTCTCGAATGTTTGTTTTGAAGCGTCAACAGCGCGGGGCTGATTTCCCAGCCAAAGTGGAGTATGTTGGACAGCGGCAGCGGAGCTTGTCAACCGCAAGCTCTGGCAGAGAAAAATCTCCCGCTCTTCGAGGGGTGGCGTTGTTTCATCCTCGGATTCCAGCGAGGTAGGCGTGGATGAGTTGGGGCAAGTCGCCGCTGTATCCGCCTTCGAGCACATTGTAAAAGGGTAGCTGTTGCCGGGCTATTTCTTGTCCCAGCCAGTGGAAGTCTTCGGCTTCTAGGGTTTCCTGTGCGATGGGGTCGCGGGCGTAAGCGTCGAATCCTGCGGAGACGGCGATGAGGTTGGGCTGCCATTGGATCAAGGCTGTCAGGGCTTGGCTGAGGATTTTTCGGTAGTTTTTGCGGGGCGTTCGCGGCGGGACGGGGAAGTTGAAGCAATTTTCGCCGGCGTTGGCGGCGCCAGTGCCGGGGTAGCAGGGGTGTTGGTGCACCGAGAAGAATGCTGTGCCTTTTTGGTTGAGCAGCAGGGCTTCGGTGCCGTTGCCATGATGCACGTCAAAATCGAACACGGCAATTCGTTTCCCCAGGTTCCCGGCGGCGTGGAGGGCGGAGATGGCGATGGAGTTCAGGTAGCAGAATCCCATTGCCCGGTTTTGGGTGGCGTGATGTCCGGGAGGGCGCAGAAGGCTGAAGGCGTTTTGACCGTTCAGGGAGAGTTCTAGGACGTCCAGGGCGCCGCCGACTGACCGGCAGGCGTGCGCATAAATTTGGGGATGGGCGGGGGTGTCCCCGTCAAAGTCTGCCGCCGGCGCTTTGAGGCGCTCGAGGTGTTCTGCCGAGTGTCCCAGTTTCAGGAGGCTTTCGGGCGGTTTGCCGGGTTGTCGCCATTGGATGGCAAGCTCTTCTTGAGTTCGCAATGCTGCTAAGGTATTTTCGACCCTTGCGGGGCGTTCAGGATGTCCCGGCGAATGATAGGCCAGGCACTGCTTGTCTGTGATCACATACATGTTTCGATTTTGGCAGAAGCGCCCGGATGGCGCACGCAGCAATCGCCGGCCGCCATCATCCGCTCACTGAGAAAGCAATAATGCACTCCCCCAGTCAAGACGAGTTTGAGCGGCTGGCTGCGCAGGGCAATTTGATCCCTGTCTCACGGCAGATCCTGGCTGATTTCGACACGCCGGTCTCTGCCTATTGGAAGCTCTGCGGGCAAAGCGAAGCCTTTCTCTTCGAGTCGGTCGAAGGGGGCGAGCGTCTGGGGCGTTACTCCTTTGTCGGCTGCAATTCCAAAGTGGTCATCCGGCAATGGGGCGATCGGGTGGAACTGCGCGAGAACGGCAAGCTGGTCGAAAGCTACCGAGTTTGCCGGAGCCCGGCCGCCGGCCGGTCGGATGAAGTTCGGGACGCTCTTGAAGCAGTGGAACGTTATTTGAGCCGCTATCGTCCGGCGCCGCTTCCGTCTCTGCCCAAACGCTTCACCGGCGGCGCGGTGGGGTTCATTGGCTACGAATTCATTCACGATGTGGAGCCGGCGGTGCCGCGTCCCGAACGCGACGACCTCGGCACGCCCGCAGTTTATTTTTTGATCGCCGATGAACTGCTGGTTTTCGACCGGGTCTCTCAAACCATTCACATCATCGTCAACGCCAAAATTGAGTCCGGCCAAAACGCCGCCGCCGTTCATCGAGCTGCCGTCGCCCGCATTGAAGAACTCATCCAGGCGCTGGCACAGCCGGTTCGCTACCGCCCCGCATCGCTGCATCAAGAAGCCCTTCCTATCGACTTCCGGCCCAACATGGAAAAAGCCCGCTTCCTGGCCAATGTGCTCCGAGCCAAAAACTACATCCAGGCCGGCGATATTATCCAAGCCGTCGGCTCCCAACGCTTTTCCGCATCAGTGAGCACCACGCCGCTGGAGGTTTACCGCGCCGCGCGCTCCGTCAACCCCTCGCCCTACATGTTCCTCCTCGAACTGGAAGGCATGGCCTTAGTCGGCGCCTCTCCTGAACTGCACGTGCGCTGCGAATCCGGGCAGGTGGAAATCCGTCCCATCGCCGGCACTCGGCCGCGAGGGCGAACTCGGAAAGAAGACCTGGCCAACGAAGCCGAACTGCTGGCTGATCCCAAAGAACGCGCCGAACACGTCATGCTAGTCGACCTCGCCCGCAACGACATTGGCCGCGTCTGTGATTTTCAAACCGTTCAAGCAAAAGAACTCATGGCCATCGAACGCTACAGCCACGTCATGCACATCGTCTCCCAAATCGAAGGCCGCCTAGCCAAAGACAAAACGCCCTACGACCTTATGCGGGCCACCTTTCCCGCCGGCACCCTCAGCGGCGCCCCCAAAATCCGCGCCATGCAAATCATCGCCGAACTGGAACAAACCCAACGCGGCCCCTACGGCGGTTGCGTCGGTTACTTCTCCTACAACGGCAACCTCGACTGCTGCATCGCCATCCGAACCGCCCTGATGAAAAACGGCAAAGCCTACGTCCAAGCCGGCGGCGGCTGGGTCGCCGACTCCATCCCGGAAAAGGAATACGAAGAAACCATCAACAAAGCCCAATCCATGTTCAAAACCATTGGCCTGGCCGAAGCCGTCTCCCAAACCCGCCCGCAAGCCGCCCTATCCCCTTCCCGCTGAACCGCCGCCGTTCCATTCTTCCAATGAAAGGTAGCACAGTCATTTTGCCTGCATTGCGGGCAGGCAAGAATGCCCGCCCCACTTCCTTCGGTTCCGCTCAGGCCTTCGGGAGATGCTCCGCCACCAACGCCCGCTCTTCCTTCAGCTCGTTGACGGAAAGGGCAATCTTCTCCCGGCTGAAAGCGTCCAGAGGCAACCCTGCCGCCACGCCCGGCTCGCCGCCACAATTGCGGACAGGAAACGAGCAAATCAGCCCTTCTTCGATGCCGTAATCGCCTCGGGAAGAAAGAGCGACGCTGTGCCAATCATCACCCGCCGGTGGATGGACAAGCGAAGCGACGGTATCGACAACGGCGTTGGCCGCGCTGGCCGCACTGGAGGCGCCACGCGCTTTGATGATGGCCGCCCCGCGCTGCTGCACGGCGGCGAGGAACTCGCCCCGCAACCAGCCCTCGTCGCGGATGACATCCGCTGCCGTTTGCCCTTCGATTTTGGCATTGGTAAAGTCGGGATACTGCGTCGCGGAATGATTGCCCCAAACGGCCAGATGGCTGACTGCTGCCACCTCTCGCCCCGATTTTCGGGCAAGCTGCGACTTCGCCCGATTTTCATCCAGCCGCGTCATGGCAAACCAGCGGTTCCGGGGAATGTCCGGCGCGTTGCCGGCGGCAATGAGACAATTCGTGTTGCAAGGGTTCCCTACCACCAAAGTGCGGATATCGCCGGCCGCGTTCTTTTGAATCGCCTGCCCTTGCCCCACAAAAATCTTGCCGTTGACTCCCAGGAGGTCTTTGCGCTCCATGCCGGCCTTTCGTGGCACGCTTCCCACCAGCAGCGCCCAATTCACCCCGTCGAAACCCTCGTCCAAACTCGAAGTCGCCGTCACACCCTGGAGCAGAGGAAAAGCGCAATCGTCCAACTCCATCACCACGCCCTCCAAAGCGCCCATCGCCGGCTCAATCTCGATGAGATGCAACCGCACCGGCTGCCGGGGACCGAACAGAGCGCCGGAAGCAATGCGGAAAAGCAAGGCATAACCAATTTGACCGGCCGCCCCAGTAACGGCCACACGGATAGGAAGAGGATTCGCACTCACAACGCCTATCCTAAACCACTCCAAGACTCGGCGCAAGCCCCCAAGTGGCGTAGGCATTTTTTTGCCCGCGCCTCATGCAGGCAAGAAGTCGGCTCCCCGTCGCCCTACCCACTCTTCGAGTGCTTGCACCACTTTTGCGCCATCTTCGTGCGCTATGGCTTTTGCGGCCCAAAACCCATAGCTCATTGTGGAATTTCTCGCAATAAGCATTTATGGGCTTTGAGGGTTTTGGAGGGCGATTTCGTTCGGGACAAATGGATGGACAGGAGGCACAGGATTGGATTTTTTGTCAAGGCGGGTGCCCGTCAACCGGTCGAGTGCCTGCACAAAGGCAGACAGGAAGTTTGGATGTCGGTTCCCCTCCGCCCTAACCACTCTACGAGTGTCTGCGCCACCTTCACTCCGCCGGTTTCAAGCGGAAGAACTCTGCGCCTTTCCGCTCACGCGGAATCGACAACACACCCTCCCGCGAAAAACGAGACGGCGCCACGGCTTCCCACTCCCCACTCAAATCAGTCGTGCTTTGCAATGTCCCTTCACGCCAATGAATCTGCACCCCCCCGCCCGCAATCCGCACAATCTCCAAAGGGTTGTTGTTGTCGAGTGACAAGCGCCTGAAGTTCGTCGAGCTGGCATCCGGCAAGGTCAAGGTGCCCATCGTTGGCTCACAAAATGTCACCTCGGATTTCGGGAAACCTTGCAGGTTGAAACTCTCAATATCCATGCCTTCGGGCACACACAAACTCTCCAAAGGATTGCCGTTGAGAACCAGCGAGCGCAAGCTCGTCAGGCCAGCGGGCAAGGCCAGGTGGGTCAGGGAATTGTTGCCGAGGTCTAGCGTTCTCAAGCTCGTCAAGTCCTCGGGCAAGGTCAGGTCAGTCAGTTGGTTGTCGTTGAGATACAGCACCCACAAGTTCGTTAAACCGTGAGGCAAGGTCAAAGAGGTCAGTTGATTGTCGTTAAAATACAGCCCTCTCGACTTGGCCAAGCCCTCCGGCAATGTCAGAGAGGGCAAGCGATTGTGATTGAGAAACAGCCACACCAAATTCGTCAAGCCATCGGGCAAAGTCAGGTGGGTCAAGTCATTGTTTCGGAGGTCTACAGACTTCGCGTTTGCATTCACCACCCGGTTAAAAGCACTGCCGTCGCTTGTCGTTCCGGTGATGAGGAGTGCTCCCTCAGTTATGGGCGGCTCTTCAGTTGTATGTGGTTTTTCGGTTGTCGGAGGTTCTTCGGTTGTGGGAGGCTCTTCAGTTGGCGGGGGCTCTTTAGTTGGCGGGGGTTCTTCGGTTGTGGGAGGCGGCGCAATCGTCTCTCCGTTCGCGGCATCGTAGAAGGTCACTGCTGATTTGGAATAGCCACGAAGCTCAAGACTTTCAAGGTCCAGGCCTTCGGGCGCCCGCACACTCTCCAAAGGATTGCCGAAGAGATACAGCCGTTGCAAGTTCGCCAAACCCTCCGGCAAGGTCAGGTTCGTCAGTTGATTATTAAAAAGATACAAGTGCTGCAAGTTCGTCAGACCCTCCGGCAAAGTTATGGAAGAGAGTTGATTGTCGAAGAGGTGCAGCCGCTGCAAGTTCTCCAGGCCAGCGGGCACGGTGAGGGAAGAGAGTTGAGTGTCGGAGAGAGACAGAGACTCCGTGCCGGCATCGACCTCCAAACGAAAAGCGTCGCCAGTGCTTGTCGTTCCGGTGAGGGTAATGAATGTCCCAGTCGTGGGCGGAAGATTGGTATTGGTTGTCGGGGGCTCTTCGGTTGTGGGCGGTTCTTCGGTTGTTGGGGGTTCTTCGGTTATCGGTGGGATATTGGTATTGGTTGTCGGCGGGATGTTGGTATTGGTCGTCGGCGGGATATTGGTATTGGTTGTCGGGGGCTCTTCGGTTGTTGGGGGTTCTTCGGTTGTTGGGGGGATATTGGTATTGGTCGTCGGGGATTCCCCAGTTGTGGGATCGTAAAAGGTCACTGCTGATGTCGAAAAACCTTGAAGATCGAGATTTTCAAGGTTCATGCCCAAAGGCACACGCACACTCTCCAAAGGATTGCCGGAAAGATTCAGTGTTCTCAAGCTCGTCAGGCCATCGGGCAAGGCCAGATTGGTCAGGGAATTGTTGCTGAGGTCTAGCGTTCTCAAGCTCGTCAGGCCAGCGGGTAAGGCCAGATTGGTCAGGGAATTGTTGCTGAGGTCTAGCTCTCTCAAGCTCGTCAAGTCGCCGGGCAAGGTCAGGGAGGTCAGTTGGTTGTTGGAGAGATCCAGATAATTCAAGTTGGTCAAACCATCGGGCAGGGTGAAGGCGGTCAGTTGGTTGGCGTCGAGATACAGAACCTCCAAGTTGGTCAAGCCGGCAGGCAAGGTTACGGAAGCCAGATCAAAAAAGGAGTGGAGAGCCAGATAGGTCTCGTTGGCGGCGACTTCTTGGCTGAAGGCACTGCCGTTGCTTGTCGTTCCGGTGATGAGGAGAGTTGGGAGCTCTGGTTCTGTCGGCTCTGTGGGCGGCGTAATCGGCTCTTCGGGCGCGGGATCGTAAAAGGTCACTGCTGATTTCGAAAAACCTTGAAGATCGAGATTTTCAAGGTTCATGCCATCAGGCACACGCAAACTCTCCAAAGGATTGCCGTCGAGCCACAGATTCTCCAAGCTGGTCATGCCGACGGGCAGGGTCAAGGTGGTCAGTTGGTTGTTGGAGAGACGCAGCTCCGGCAAGCTCGCCATGCCGTCCGGCAGGGTCAAGGCGGTCAGGCGGTTGCTCCAGAGCTCCAGCAACTGCAAGCTGGTCGAGGTATTGGGCAGGGTCAAGGTGGTCAGTTGGTTGCTATGGAGACGCAGCTCCTTCAAGCTGGTCAAGTCATCGGGCAAGGTCAAGGTGGTCAGTTGGCGGTTGCGTTGGAGATCCAGTCTCATCAAGCTGGTCAAGTCATCGGGCAAGGTCAAGGTGGTCAGTTGGTTACCGGAGAGAAGCAGCGTCTCCAAATTGGTCAAGCCATCGGGCAGGGTCAAGGTGGTCAGGCGGTTGTCACGGAGATCCAGAGATGTCTCCTTGGGATTGACTTGCCAGCTGAAGGCGCTGCCGTCGCTTTTAGTTCCGGTGACGGTGAGAGTTCCCTCAGTTGGCGGAGGCTCTGATTCGATTGTCTCTCCGGTCGTTGGATCGTAGAAGGTCACTTCTGATTTCGGGAAGCCTTGAATAGGGAGAAATTCAATATCCATGCCCAGAGGCACACGCAAACTCTCCAAAGGATTGTTGGAAAGATTCAGCTCCTCCAAGCTGGTCAAGCCGACGGGCAAGGTCAAGGTGGTCAGTTGGTTGTTGTGGAGATGCAGCGTCTCCAAGCTGGTCAAGCCGACGGGCAAGGTCAAGGTGGTCAGTTGGTTGTCGTGGAGATACAGCCACTCCAAGCTGGTCAAGCTGTCGGGCAGGGTCAAGGTGGTCAGTTGGTTGTTGTGGAGATGCAGCGTCTCCAAGCTGGTCAAGCTGTCGGGCAGGGTCAAGGTGGTCAGTTGGTTGTTGTGGAGATGCAGCGTCTCCAAGCTGGTCAAGGTATTGGGCAGGGTAAAGGTGGTCAGTGAATTGTTGTAGAGCTGCAGCTTCTGCAAGCTGGTCAAGTCATCGGGCACGGTGAAGACGGTCAGTTGGTTGTTGTGGAGATACAGAACCTGCAAGTTGGTCAAACCATCGGGCAGGGTGAAGGCGGTCAGTTGGTTGTTGTCGAGTTCCAGAACCTGCAAGTTGGTCAAAGTATTGGGCAGGGTGAATGTGGTTAGTGGGCTGTGGTCGAGATACAGCGACTTCAAGCTCGTCAAGGTATTGGGCAGGGTAAAGGTGGTCAGTGGGTTGTGGCCGAGACTCAGCCACTCCAAGCTGGTCAAGCTATCGGGCAGGGTAAAGGTGGTCAGGCGGTTGGCGGAGATCCACAGCCTCTTCAAGCTGGTCAAGTCATCGGGCAGGGTCAAGGTGGTCAGTTGGTTGTCGGAGAGATACAGAACCTGCAAGTTGGTCAAACCATCGGGCAGGGTAAAGGTGGTCAGGTGGTTGTAGCGGAGATACAGCTCCTTCAAGCTGGTCAAGCTATCGGGCAGGGTCAAGGTGGTTAGTTGGTTGCGTTGGAGTTCCAGCTTCTGCAAGTTGGTCAAACCATCGGGTAGGGTCAAGGTGGTCAGTTGATTGCGTTCGAGATTCAGATGCTGCAAGCTGGTCAAGCCATCGGGCAGGGCCAGATTGGTTAGCTGATTGCGTTCGAGATTCAGATTCGTCAAGCTGGTCAAGCCATCGGGCAAGGTTAGGGAAGCCAGGTCAAGGGAGCGGAGATCCAGAGATGTCTCGTTGGGATTGACTTGCCGGCTGTAGGCGCTGCCGTCAGTTTTGGTTCCGGTGATGGTGAGAGTTCCCTCAGTTGGCGGGGGCTCTGTTTCGATTGTCTCTCCGGTCGTTGGATCGTAGAAGGTCACTTCTGATTTCAGGAAGCCTTGAATAGGGAGAAATTCAATGTCCATGCCCAAAGGCACACGCAAACTCTCCAAAGGATTGCCGTCGAGCCACAGCTCCTCCAAGCTGGTCAAGCCGACGGGCAAGGTCAAGGTGGTCAGTTGGTTGTTGGAGAGAAGCAGCTCCTTCAAGCTCGCCATGCCGTCCGGCAGGGTCAAGGCGGTCAGTTGGTTGTCGTGGATATCCAGCCACTCCAAGCTGGGCAAGCTGTCGGGCAGGGTCAAAGCGGTCAGTTGGTTGTTGTTGAGATCCAGCCACTCCAAGCTGGGCAAGCTGTCGGGCAGGGTCAAGGCGGTCAGTTGGTTGTCGTGGATATCCAGCCACTCCAAGTTGGGCAAGCTGTTGGGCAGGGTCAGGTTGGTCAGCTGATTGCTTTCGAGATTCAGATTCGTCAAGTTGGTCAAGCCATCGGGCAGGGTCAAAGCGGTCAGGCGGTTGCTCCAGAGCTCCAGCTCCTTCAAGTTGGTCAAGGTATTGGGCAAGGTCAAGGTGGTTAGTTGGTTGCGTTGGATATCCAGCCTCTGCAAGTTGGTCAAGTCATCGGGCAGGGTCAAGTTGGTCAAGCGGTTGCCGGAGAGACGCAGGTCCTTCAAGTTGGTCAAGCCATCGGGCAGGGTCAAAGCGGTCAGGCGGTTGCTCCAGAGATACAGCGTCTTCAAGCTCGCCATGCCGTCCGGCAGGGTCACGTTGGTCAGTTGGTTGTTGCGGAGACGCAGCTCCTTCAAGTTGGGCAAGGTATCGGGCAGGGTCAAGGCGGTCAGGCGGTTGAGGGAGAGATTCAGCCACTCCAAGCTGGGCAAGCTGTCGGGCAGGGTCAAGGCGGTTAGTTGGTTGCCGTCGAGACGCAGCAACTCCAATTTGGTCAAGCCATCGGGCAGGGTGTAGGTGGTCAGGTGGTTGCCTGTGAGATACAGCGTTCTCAAGTTGGTCAAGTCATCGGGCAGGGTAAAGGTGGTCAGTTGGTTGTACCAGAGAGAGAGCCAGCTCAAGTTGGTTAAGGTATTGGGCAATGTCAGATTGGTCAGGGAATTGTTGCTGAGGTTTAGCGTTCTCAAGCTGGTCAAGTCATCGGGCACGGTGAAGGAGGTCAGTTGGTTGTCGGGGAGTTCCAGCTTCTCCAATTTGGTCAAGGTATCGGGCAAAGTCAAGGTGGTCAGGCGGTTGTCGTGGAGATACAGCTCCTTCAAGTTGGTCAAGGTATCGGGCAGGGTGAAGACGGTCAGTTGGTTGTGTTGGAGATACAGCCTCTCCAAGTTGGTCAAAGTATTGGGCACGGTCAAGGCGGTCAGTTGGTTGTGTTGGAGTTCCAGCCTCGTTAAGCTGGTCAAGCCAGCAGGCAAGGTTAGGGAAGCCAGGTCAAGGGACTCGAGAGACAGAGATGTCGTGCTGGCATTGACTTGCCGGCTGAAGGCGCTGCCGTCGCTTTTAGTTCCGGTGACGGTGAGGGTTTGGGCGGCGGCTGGGAGAGTGAGGGCAAGGGCGAGGGCCAAAGCCAGGCCGATTCGATGCAGCGATACTGGCCTGTTTTTGATGGGTTGCGGTTTGGCGGTTTTGTTGGCGGCGGTTGCCGCCAATTTCGGGAGGATAACGGATAATAGTTTCATAGCTGCAGTGTCTTTCAGTTTCATTATGGCGGTGCTTTGCTTAGCACAATTTTCCCCATTATCAAGCATTTTGCCCGCAATAAACGTTGTAGACTTGATGAGTTTTTCGGAGTGGTGGCGGAACTCGCCTTGCGCATCAACTTGCCCTGATGGACGAGTTGCCGGATTGCCCGTCTTCCATCCAAGATTCTTCAACGATTCTTTAATGTAAGGATAGAGGCGATATTCACTATCCCGTGCCCGGCTCTTCCGTTTAGGCGATTTGGGGGCTGGTGGGCTGGTGGGCTGGTGTTTTCTCATATTAACAGGTTGTTTTGGCATTTTCAAAGTTTTTTTTGATTTTCGGTTCAGCTCGGGGCACAGGCGGCGCAGGCTTGTCGCCTGCAGGCAGACATCCTGTCTGCCCCCCATTTCTCTCCCCGCAGAGACAAATTACCACTGATTTTTCTTTTTTGTCAAGGCGGATGCCGGCCAACCGGTCGAGTGCCTGCGCCATATATGGTTGCGCCACACATGGTTGCGCCACCCTGTTAAGCCCGTAAATATTTATTGCAGAATTTCTACTTGACCGAATGCCGAGCTTTTGGACAGATTTCTCTCGATGGTCCGCCTCGTGTTATTTTCGTTCGTTGCTGCGTGGCTGGTTTCCGCCGGCCAGGCTGCCCATTACCGCCACACTTTCCGCAAGATTCAGCTCACCGATCAGTTTTGGAGCGAGGGTGCGAATGCCGGTGATTTCAACCGCGATGGCATTCAAGACATTGTTTCCGGCCCGTATTGGTGGGAAGGCCCCGATTTCATCAAACGGCACACTTATTATCCCGACAACGAATCGTTTGCGCTGCCACAAGCGGACGGCTCTGTCAAAATTATCCCCGGTTATCCGGGCGCTCTGAGCCAAAAGAATGCTTATTCCGACAACTTTCTGGCTTTCACTGGCGACTTCAACGGAGACGGATGGGACGACATTCTCATCCTCGGATTCCCCGGAAAAGAATCCATCTGGTATGAGAACCCTCGGGGCATTGAGCGCTTCTGGAAAGCGCACATTGCCCTTGCCGTTACTGACAACGAGTCTCCTCACTTCACTGATTTGACCGGGGACGGGCAGCCGGAAATTGTCTGCAATTCCGGCGGTTACTTCGGTTTCGCCGCGCCCGATTGGGACGAACCCGCAAAACCGTGGCCTTTCCGCCCGGTAACTCCGAAAGGCGATTGGCATCGTTTCACCCACGGCATGGGCGTTGGCGATGTCAACGGAGACGGCCGGCCGGACATTCTCGAAAAGAACGGCTGGTGGGAACAGCCGGCTTCCCTGGCCGGAGACCCCGCCTGGCGGTTTCATCCGGTCGCTTTCAGCCCCGGCGGCGGCGCTCAAATGTATGCTTACGACGTTGATGGAGACGGCGACAACGATGTCCTCACCAGCTTGGCTGCTCACGGCTACGGGCTTGCTTGGTATGAAAACATTCCTCAAAATGGCTCTATCCAATTCAAAGCCCGCGTCTTTATGAACAAAGAGCCGGACGAAAACCGCTACGGCGTCAAGTTCTCTCAACTGCACGCCCTCGACCTGGCGGACATGGACCAAGACGGCCTCAAAGACATCATCACCGGCAAACGCTTCTGGGCGCACGGGCCGAGAGCCGACGCCGAACCCAACGCCCCCGCAGTCCTCTACTGGTTCAAACTCCACCGCAGCCAAGACTCTGTGGATTTCATCCCCTTTCAAATCGACAACGACTCCGGCATCGGGACTCAAGTCCTGGCCAAAGACCTGAACGCAGACGGCTTCCCCGAAATTATCGTCGGCAACAAAAAAGGCGTCTTCGTCCACTGGCACCAGGCAGAAAAAATCAGCCGGCAACAATGGGAAACCATCCGCCCAAAACCTCGCCAGTGAACCCGTGGCGTAACGTCCATCCAATGTTCGCCCCAGCCCTGCAGTCGAGCGCGGCTTCAGCCAAGCGCCCGTTCACCCGCCGGCGATTCCGGCCATTAAAAATTCGCAACGGCTCACGACGGCAAACTTAAAGGCTTCGCTCAGCATTGGAATTTATTGTAACGCGCGACATCGGATACAAATTCCCACAGCATACCAGGCAGGATTTAAGCGGATGCGCGCGACCGATCCCGACATTGCCGCCCAATATGTGGGGCACATCACCATCGGCGATCCCGAAGCCGTAGTGGAAGCACTGGCCGGCATCGAGCCACATAAAGTGCGTCAATTTATCCAGGCCGGCATGGAGCAGAATGCAAAAACCTTGGCAGACGCGCCGAAGCTACTGCTCGATTTGTTTGAACACATCGAGCAACCGCCGACGTGGTTCGATCCGGAAGTAGTCGAAGCCGGTTGCCGCGCCTTTCACAAGCACTCGGACTTGTTCCTCGCTGCGTTCATTGGCGAATCCCTCGTCCGGGGCTTTGCCACGTTGATCAGCAAATCGTTCGTCGTTACCGGGCAGGTAATTGAAAACGGCATTACACGGCTCAAGAACAACCTCCGTCAACTCGTCAAGATCATGCTGCCGGGAGGCCTCGACAGGCAGGGGGAAGGCTGGAAGCTGTCCGTTCGCATCCGGTTGGTTCACGCCCAAGCCCGGCGGCTGATTCGCGTCTCGGACCTGTGGGACGAAGCCGTTTATAGCATGCCCCTCAGCATCGCGCATATTCTGTTCGGCTCCGCCGCCTTCTCCGCCATATTGCTGCAATCAGCGAGGAAACTCGGCGCCCGGCTGACGGCCCAAGAACGCGCTAGCTTTATGCACATCTGGCGTTACAGCGCCCTGCTCATAGGCGTGCCCGAAACCATCCTTTGGCGAAACGAAGCCGAAGCCCTCAACCTTTATCGAGTCGGCACCGGCTGCGAACCGCCGCCCTCTGTCGATTCCATCCTCATGGCCAACACACGGATCCACTCGGCGCCTTCGGTCGTCGGCATTCAGGACAAAGACGAACAGCAAAACTTGTCTCAGTATATCTATCGCGTCTCCCGCGCGCTCATCGGTGAGGACCTCGCCGACAAATTGGATGACCCCTACTATCGAACTGGCGGGATGCTGTTTCTTATGCACTGGCAGTATCAAATCCAAAACGCCATCGGCTGGTTCATCCCTTCCTTGGGCCAGAAACGCCGGAGCGCGAAATTTGAATTTTAGTCAACAACACGTTGCTCGAACAACTGGGCGTCTCTTACCGCTTGCCCGACCACGTAGAGCAAAACAAATCTACTTCGTGGTGAACCGATGAAAAGAACGTAGCCCCGAAGCCTGCCGTCCTGACTTGAACACCCCGGCTGTCCGGTCTGATTCCAACCTGGCATCTACTCTTGTGGACGAACGCACTATAAAAATCCGATACCATGAGATGGACGCCCTGCGTGCCACCGCGATGTTGCTGGGCATTGTATTTCACACCGCGGTGTTTCTCGTCCCTGTTCCCGAGTGGCCCGTGTACTACTCCTACGCCGAATCCCAACCTAGAGACCAAAACTTGTATGCTTACTTGATTACCATACTCCACGGGTTTCGGATGCCGCTGTTCTTTCTGATTAGCGGCTTCTTCACAGCCTTTGTTATGGCAACGGCGCGGCCTGCGTGCGCTGGTCGAGAACCGGCTCAAACGCATTGGCCTGCCTCTGGTTCTGAGTGCGTTGACCATTGTCCCCCTCAATGCCTGGCTGACTGAATGGGACAACTTCGAGCCGATGAACTGGCCCCTGGTGTGGCTGGACGAGCTGTCTCATCTATAGTTTCTGTGGTATTTGATTCTGCTCGCGGCAATGTTTGCCGCCGCTGCTAGGATGGGCGTTCAGTCACTCACTGGGGATGGTAGTTGGCGCTGCCCCTCACCTTTCTGCCGCAATACTGGATGCAAGAGGTGAATTACTTGGGTCCGGATATCGATGCGGGGTTGATTCCCAACCCGAGTGTGCTTGGCTACTATGCCCTCTTCTTCGTGTTCGGGGCCTTTCTGTATCGGCGGAATATTGCGTTGCGTCGGTGGTGGGCGCGGGGTCTCCGGAGACTGCGAAGGGCGCAATGCGGTGGCGATCCGAGGCGTCGTCTCGACTGCACACGCAGTTGGGGCGCTCCGGGCAAGGCAGGAGTTGTTTCGGCGTTGCCGCCTCTTGTCGTTCGGTGTTTCGGTTGTCTTCTTTCATGACAGCATCTTCCAGACTCGAATGGTTTCGGTAACTCCCCATGCTTGGGCGTCGCAACCGCGCTGTGTGTGAGGGGCGTCGCCATCCATGATTTCCGGGATTTGGCCGATGCAGCCAGTCTGTATCAAACCATCGGCCGCTGCCAAATAAGCGCGGGCGGCGGCTTTGGATTCCGGCGAAAACTCCCAAGCCCGCAGCATAGCTTCGCAAAGGACGCCCAAAGACCATGTCCAGGCCGTGCCGTTGTGATATGCGGGTTTGCGCCGGGTATCTTCATCGCCTTTATACTGTCCCCAATAGGGGCGGCAAGGATCGTTTAGCAGTTGTCCGTCCTTGCCGCGCACGGGAAGCGGGACTTCCGCCGGCAAGGGTGCCAAGGAGCGGACGCCGCCCGGAATTATCAGATAACGGAGCGCGGCTTGCACTGCTCGTTTGGCTCTCTGTCCTCGAACCAGGCCGGCGCTGATGGCTAAAAGAAAATTGCTCCGTAAGGCTGTGTCCAAAACGCCTTCAGCAGCGCGGACACCAGGCGGTGCGGCGATGGAATCGGCATAATAACCCGCTTCTTCCAACCAGTAGTGTTGCTCGAAGGAAGCGGTTGCCTGCGCTGCCAAGGCTTCCCACGATGGCGATTCGGACGGCACGCCGGCTTGATGCAGCAGGCGCAGCAACAAAATCCACAAGGCTTGAATCTCAATCGGATAGCCCTCCCGGGGTGTTCCGGGCGGATGGTTGGTGTCCATCCAGGTGAAGTGCGACGGACTCCAGACCAAACCCGAATCCGCGTCCACACGAATGCCGTTGGGCGTGCCGGCCAAATAGCCCAAGGCAATTCGCCGCAGCGTCTCACCCACTGTGCGGGGTTCTGATTTTTTGGCTGCCGCGCGGTTTCGGGACACGCTGCCGAGGGGTGTCTCCAGAAAAGCCGCGCCGCGCCGCGCCGTCAAATCAGCGCACACCAGCCCATACCATAGCGGGGCATCCGAGGTGTCCCGATTCGAGGCGTCTTCCCCGTGCAAGCTGTTGGGCAAAGTTCCTGATTCTTCAAAATGCCCGAACACTTGAAGCAGTTGAACCGCCTCTTTTTCATAACCGCAAGCCAGCAAACCGCGGGCACAGATCAGCGAATCGCGCCCCCAATCCAAAAACCAAGGGTAACCCGCAATCACCGTCGCGCCTTTCCCGCGCTTGACCACGAAGGCGCCAGCTGCTCGGAGCAATTGTTCGCCAAACCGATCTCCTTGCTGAAGCCCGGCTTGCCGCAGGCGCTTTTTTGCCTGGTGTTTCCGCCGCTCGAAACATCGGCAAGCCTCCGCCAAAGCCACACCTTCTGGTTCGGCTGAAACCGTCAGATGCGCCGTTTCCTCACCGGCAAGCGACACTTCAAACCAACCGGGGCTGTAGGCATCGCCATGCCCGGTTTGCCCTCGGCTTGCCTCCACCGGATGCGGCACCCTCTCGCACCACTCCGGTTCGGGATGAAAGGTTCCCCGGTCGCAACGGACTTCAAGACGCCGTTCCTTTGGCGGGTGAAAGAGGAATCCGGCGCCTTCTTCCAGCAGTTCGGTGTGCTGGGCAAAATGCCGTTCGCTGCCTGTGTTTCGCCATGTTTCCCAATGAAAACTCCGGTCTTCAATGTCCACCCGCACGGTGATTGAAACCGGAATCCCGTCAATCGTCTCCGGAGCCAACGCCTTGGCAAGGGCGGCATGGCTGCAGCCGTAGAGGCGCTCCACATCCTCGAACCGAAGGCTCTGGGACTGCGGCCGCCCGCATCGAATCACCGTCGTGTTGCGATACTCCATCATATCCGCCCAGACTTCCAAAGGCACCCAGCGGCCGGCGCCGGCACACACCAGATACTGCCATCGCGCCGGCGGTCCGGGAGAAAACGCAACCAGATTGTCCCGATTCAACGCCGTGATCAAGCCGCCCGCGTTCGCCCAAATCCGCGCCCGTTTTGCCAAGACATGCCGGTCCGCCGGCGCCTTGTCATGAAGATTCGCCCCCAAAAGGCAGTCATATTTCGATTTGATTTGTCCAAAATCGACAGCCAATCGCGCCATTCCGCCGCGGCCATTCGTTAACAAAACCATCGGCGCCTCCAACGCATTCCAGGCTTCGCCGGGGGACGGCTTCAGCGTCTCGAAACCTTCGGGAACAGCGGGCAAAAACAGCGCCTGCCCTTTCACGGTCTCGGCGGCGGGGCGGCTTCGGCTTTTGAACTGAATGCCCGCCAGGCCGGGCGTTTGCCGGTCAGCGTCGATGCACGCCAGATGCACGCCGGCTGATATCTCCGTCGAAGCAACGCAATGCGGCGATGCTTGATCCGCCGATTGCAATCGCACCTCGAAGGGCGCTCTGTCCCGGAACACCAGCCAGTGATTAGGTGGCGTCGGCACAATGCGCCGCTCATCCCCCGGCTCCCACAAAACTACGGCGGGAAACCCTTCCGGGAACTGCCCTCTTGTGACCGCTGCCTCCCACGCGGAAGCCGCAAATTCCGGCTGGAAAGCCCGCACTGCCGAAAGAAATTCGAGCGGTTGCCGAGCCGCCAGCTTGGCCAATCCATCGCTATCAAAATCTCCCAGCAAACCTTCAAACCGCACCGCTTGAATCATCCCGGCCATCCACGCTTTGATCGCCTGCCGACGGCGGTAGAGCGGCCCCGGCAAGCCCGCCGGCTCTGGCGATGAAGCCAAACAATGAGCCGCGCCCGGCGCCAATGCGATTTCAATGGAACCGTCCGAACGCCGCTCCAGCCGGGGAAAGGGCTGCTGCAACAAATCCAGCTTGAACGCCGAACCGCCGCCTTCCCAATCCACCGGGCTCAACGCTAGACTTGCCGGCCGCGCCGCATCCGTGTTGACCAAAACCAAAACGCGATCCTTCCCGTCCCGAGACACCCGCTCCAAAGCCAGAACTGTCGAACTCGGCCCGCTCAAACGCCTCACCGCCGCGCCGTCAAAAAAACACGGATGATCCGCCAACACCCGATTGAGCCGCGCCAGCTCCTTGACAATGTTCTCCCCGTTCCCCCAACGCAACCCCGTGCGCTGATGCACGGCAATCTTCTCCGTCGCCAGCCACTCCACCCCGCAGGTAAAACCGAAGCCCCCGTTGATGCTGGCCAGCCCGCACAACCGATTGCGCAGCAACGACCAAGCCGCTCCCCGAGCTGCCAGCCGAGGATTGTCATGCGTTTCGCTGTAATGCAGATACAAACCCAAACGCCGGCTTTGCCGCAACGAATAATCTAAATACCCGGCAACCTGTTCCCCCGAATAATTTTGAAAAAGCTCAGAATACGCCCACTGCATCCCCCCCTCCGCCAGCAGTCGCTCCGTCAGCTCCCAAGACCCGCCCAGCCCCTCCAAAAGAAAAATCGCGTCCGGAAACTCCCGCCGCACCCGCGCCGTGATATAACGCCACAAAGGCAGCGGCACCATGTAACCCGCATCGCACCGAAACCCATCCACGCCCCGGCGGCACCAGAGGAGAAACGCCTCCGCCAACTCCACGCCCAGCTTCGGGTCATAATGCTCCAACTCCACCAAATCCTCCCAAACCGTCCCCCACGCGCCCGGACTGGCAAACCGCCCGTCTCCACGCCGGCGGAACCACTGTGGATAAGCCTCCTGCAAACGCGAGCCCCAAGCCGTGTGATGGATCACCAAATCGAGAAACACCCGCGCCTGCATCCGATGCGCCTCCTGCGTCAACTCGCAAAATTGCTCCGCCCCCGTCGTCCGCTGGTCGAACTCAACCAAAGCCGGGTCCACCGCCGTCAAATCCAGCGCCGCATATGGACTCCCATAACGCCCGAATCGCGCAAACGTCGTCGGCGTGGGATTGACTGGCAAAAGATGCACAATCCGGCAGCCCAAGCCCTCCACAACATGGCCCAGCGCTCGCTTCACATCCCGCAACGTTCCTGAAGGCGGAATCACCGAATACCCCCGCTGGTCCAAGCCACGCAGCTTCGTCTCCTCCGCCTCGTCCAAAAACCGCGCACTGTCCTTGGAATCGCCAAAAAGCCGCGGCCAAGCGCAATACACCACATTCGCCGTGCGGAAATCATTCGGATGCACCGAAACGCCGAAGTCTCCCCCTGCCGGCCAATGCTGCAACCCCTTCTCATCCCTCAAATAAGCCTTGGCCCAATAGAACCCAGTCTCAGCCAAAAGCACGCTCAACCGAAACTCCGCCCCCGCCCGCTCCATCGGCAAATCCCGCCACACCGCGTGGCTGACCGGCGCAGAAGTCTCAAAAGCCCGCACAATCTCGTCATTCAAAACAGCCCCCGAACCGATAGTCGTCCGCAAACAAGCCGCGCACTGGCCCCAATCCGCCGCCCCTTCCGCCCGCAACGTAAAGGTCAAACGATCGCCCACAAAAGCCACCTGCCGCTCCCCCGCCGCCGGCCGCATCGCCAATTGCCAACTCATCTCCCGCCTCGCCAAAACCCGCAATCTCTCTTCGCCTTCACCTCTGTGGAATGTCCGGCCTGCCGCTGTTGGCATCGACGACCGGAAATCGACTAATTCACGGAGCTTGTCGGAACATACCCGCGCCTTCATCAACAACGCTGATCGGGTAACACCTGCGGCTGATTCCCAACGCGCACAATGCCCAGGAAATCGCCCGTCTTTCAACCGCCAATGTTGCCCCGCCCCGACTCCACCAAACCACGCGATCCGCACAAACCAAACCACTCAACAAAAAGCGGTTGACTGACAGAAAAAACAGCGGCGGCCAAAAAAAGTTGCACTTGCGGCAGTAATCGGCCACAATCTGTTTTTTCCATTGCCGCTGGAGGGATCAGCGGATATGATCAATAGACATATTAATGAGTTCCGCAACCAATCAGGGGAAATTATGCAACCAGTATTTACACAATCAGAACTGACTTTCATACTAAACACGCTTTCATTTCTCATCTGGGGAGCGCTTGTGATGTGGATGTGCGCCGGATTTACCATGCTGGAATCCGGCTCGGTGCGCACTAAAAACGCCTCGATGATCTGCCTCAAGAACATCGGCCTCTACTCCATCGCCGGCCTCGCCTTCTACGTCATCGGTTACAACCTGATGTACGTCGATGTGGGGCAGTTCATCGGCAAGTTCACGCTCTTCTATGGCTCAACGGCAGAAGAGGTTGCCTTGCTTAACGCTGCCGATGAAGCCAAGCCGGCAGCCGCAGGAGCCGTGCTGACGGCCAAGGCCGAATCTGTGTACGCCACCATGTCCGACTGGTTCTTTCAGATGGTCTTCGTAGCCACGGCTGCTTCCATCGTCTCCGGTACCTTGGCCGAGCGGGTCAAGCTCTGGTCATTCTTCGCCTTCACCGCTGTGCTGACGGCATTCATCTACCCCATCGTCGGCGCGTGGAAGTGGGGCGGCGGCTGGCTGCATGCTATGGGCTTCGCGGACTTTGCCGGCTCGACCATCGTGCATTCCACCGGCGGCTGGGCAGCGCTGGCTGGCGCTCTCATCGTGGGGTCGAGGCGGGGCAAATTCCGCAAGGACGGCACGGTCAAGTCCACACCGCCCTCCAACGTTCCCGCTGTGACGCTCGGCGTGTTCATCCTCTGGCTCGGCTGGTTCGGCTTCAATGGCGGATCAGTGCTGGCGATGAGCAGCGTGGCTAACGCCGTAATGATGAGCAACGTCATCGTGAACACCAACCTTGCCGCCGCCGCTGGCGTGATTGCGGCGGTCATTGTGGCGCGTCCCATACTGGGACGGGTGGACTTGCTGGCAGTGCTGAACGGCGCCATCGCCGGCTTGGTGGCGATCACTGCCGGGCCGGATTTTGCCGACCATTATTGGGCGATCCTGATTGGCGCCGTTGGTGGCATCATCTGTGTCGGCGGCATCAAGTTTTTGGAAATCGCCAAGTTGGACGACGTGGTCGGCGCCATTCCTGCGCACTTGTTCGCCGGCATCTGGGGAACGCTCGCCGTGTGCATCGCAGCAGGCGGCAGCTTTATTACGCAGCTCGTTGGCGTGTTGTCCATCGGCGCTTTCGTGTTCGGCACTTCGCTGTTGGTTTGGTTCCTCTTGGACAAAACGATTGGTGCGCGTGTGGCTCCCAGAGTGGAAACATTAGGCCAAGACGTCATGGAGTTGAACATCGAAGCCTATCCCGAATTTCTGGTCATTCCCGACCCGGACGAAGAGGACGACGCGGTGAAAAAAGAAGACGGTTGACGCCCGGCGTGGAGGAGAGTTTTGTCTGGGCAAGAGCTGTTGTTGCCGCATGAAGAACTTCCCGGACGAGACCCTCTCCATTCTGGAAGGCACACATCATCATCCGCATCAGTGGCTGGGAATGCACTCGGCGGTGAGGGGCGGCGAAAAGGGCTTGATCGTCCGCGTTTTTCTTCCCGATGCCATTGCCTGCGGCGTGGTTCATCTCGGCCAAGCACGGGAACAACGGCACCTTTTAGAGAAGATTGACGAGCGCGGCTTCTTCGAAGGCTTCTTTGCCGGACGGCGGGAAGTCTTCCCCTACCGCCTTTGGATAGAGCAGACCAACGGCGAGTTTCACGAGTTTTACGACCCCTACTCGTTTTTACCGACGCTCAGCGAAGATGATCTCTACCTCTTCAACGAAGGCACAGACCGACAAGTGTTTCACAAGCTCGGCGCCCACTACCGCACCGTCAACGGCATCCCGGGCGTCTCCTTCGCCGTCTGGGCACCCAACGCCCGGCGTGTCTCAGTAACCGGCGACTTCAATGGCTGGAACGGCTGCTGCCATCCCATGCGCTCCATGGGCGCCTCCGGCGTCTGGGAACTATTCATCCCTGGCCTGCAACGCCGAACACTTTACAAATATGAACTCTTGGATGCCCGCGGGCGCCTCCAAATCAAATCAGACCCCTACGGCGCTTTCTTCGAATCTCCCCCCAACAGCGCTTCCATCGTGGCCTCCCCGAGCGAATACCAATGGAACGACAAAGAGTGGCTGAAACGCAGAACCCAAACCGACTGGCTCCAAACGCCCATCTCGATTTACGAAATGCACTTCGGCTCCTGGAAACGAGTCCCCGAAGAAGGCAACCGCCCCCTCTCCTATCGGGAAGCCGCTGGCCAATTGGTCGATTACCTGCGGCAAATGCGCTACACGCACGTCGAATTCATGCCCCTTGCCGAATTTCCCTTTGAAGGCTCCTGGGGTTACCAAGTTACCGGATTCTTCGCGCCCACTCACCGCTACGGCACGCCCGACGACTTCCGCTTCCTTATCGACACCCTCCACCAAAACAACATCGGCGTCTTCCTGGACTGGGTACCGGCGCACTTTCCCAAAGACGCCTTCGCCCTGACCCAATTCGACGGCACTCACCTCTACGAACACGCCGACCCGCGGCAAGGCGAACACCAGGACTGGGGAACGCTCATCTTCAACTACGGACGCCCCGAAGTGCGCGCCTTCCTCATCGGCAGCGCCCTCTCCTGGTGCGAACAATTCCACATCGACGGCCTGCGTGTGGACGCCGTCGCCTCCATGCTCTACCTCGACTACTCGCGCTCGCGCGGTCAATGGATACCCAACCAATACGGCGGCCGGGAAAACATCGAAGCCATCGACTTCCTCCGCGCCGCCAACAACGCCATCCACGAAACCTTCCCCGGCGTCCTCATGATCGCCGAAGAATCCACCGCCTGGGACGGCGTCACCAAACCCACCACCCTCGGCGGCCTCGGTTTCGACCTCAAATGGAACATGGGATGGATGCACGACACCCTGGAATACTTCAAAAAAGACCCCATCCACCGCAAATGGCACCAAAACCAACTTACCTTCGGCGCCATCTACCAACACACCGAACACTTCAACCTCGCCTTCTCCCACGACGAAGTCGTCCACGGCAAAAGCTCCATGCTCCACAAAATGAACGCCCCCAACATCCCCGAAAAAGCCCGGCAACTCCGCGCCCTCTACGGCTGGATGTGGGGCTGGCCCGGCAAAAAAACCCTTTTCATGGGCAGCGACTTCGGCCAATCCACCGAATGGGACTACGACCACAGCCTTGACTGGCACCTCCTCCAATACAACGACCACAACGGCATCCAACAACTCATCGCTGACCTCAACACCTTCTACCGCCGCCACCCCTGCCTCGGCAAAAACGACTTCGCCACACACACCTTCCAATGGATCAGCCACGCCGACCACCAATCCTCCGTCCTCAGCTTCCTGCGGCTCCCCTCGAAAAACCCTGCAGACGCGCCCACAGCAACACACCAGCACACCGTCCTCATCATTGGCAACTTCACCTCCATAACACGAGAACACTACCGGCTAGGCGTCCCCCATCCCGGAACCTGGCAAGAAACCATCCGAACCGACGACACCCGCTACGGAGGCCAATCCCGCCGCCCCCGGCAAGAAATCGTCACCCAACCCATCCCCTGGGACGGCCACCCCCAAGCCATCGACATCGCCCTCCCCGGCATGTCCATCCTCTTCCTCCAACTCAAAACAGAAGAAGAACAAAGGCATTCACAATAATATAAGATAAAAAATGAAAGATAAAAAATGCCAGACCTATAAAAACACATCCAAGGAATTAAAAATTCGAGAACAGACGGGACAGCACACTCGCCGCAAGAATGTTTTAACCTTCTTCGGCCAGCCGATAATCAAAGGCTTTTTTACTCAAATCCACTCTGCTCAAACAACGCCAGATGTTCCCGCCTTGCTCTACAAACATCCCAATGGAGAAATCTGGACCGGAGACACAGTCGCCTGGCTCAGCCTTCTGAAAACCGAATCGGTCGATTTGATCTTCGCCGATCCCCCTTACAACATCAAAAAAGCCGGGTGGGATAGTTTTAAATCGCAAGAAAAATATCTCGCGTGGTCGCTGCAATGGATAGAACAAGCCGCCAGAGTTTTGAAGCCGACCGGAACACTTTACATCTGCGGATTTTCCGAAATCCTGGCTGATCTGAGACTTCCCGCCTTGCGCTTCTTCAAGGGATGTAGGTGGCTGGTTTGGCATTACAAAAACAAAGCCAATCTAGGCACTGATTGGGGACGTTCTCATGAAAGCCTTCTTCACTTTCGAAAAGGACAACGATTCACTTTCAACATAGACGATGCGCGGCTTCCATATAGCAAACACACACTGAAATACCCGGAACATCCGCAGGCTGAAAGCAGTCAATACGGGAAAGGCCGCGCCACCAAAGACAAACAATGGCAACCGCATCCAAAAGGAGCCAAGCCCAAAGACGTAATCGAAATCCCCACAACGTGCAATGGAATGCACGAAAAGACGCCTCACCCTACTTAAAAACCTGAAGAGCTTCTGAGAAAAATCCTCCTGGCCTCATCCAACAAGGGCGATTTGGTAATTGATCCGTTTCTAGAATCGGGAACAACTACAGTCGCAGCCGAGCAACTCGGCCGAAAGTGGAAAGGCTGCGACATCTCTCTTGAATACTGCCAGTGGGCAGCCCGCAGAATCGAACTGATAGAAGATTGGCCGGTAGAAAAATGGATCCAGTATGACCGTGAGAACACGGAACGAAGAAAGTCTATCCGATGACAGAAACTACATTGGCAGACCTGCAAGCAAGCGTCCGGGATAAATCAGCATTTGGAACTCTATCCGACTATTTTACACTATGCCATGCCTTTCTCAGCTTTGTCCAAAGCGCACAGCCAACGCGCATTATTTCTCCTTCTCACCACAATTACATTTTCTATCAGTACGACAAGACTTACGGACATAAAATTACTCG
This sequence comes from uncultured Pedosphaera sp., assembly GCA_965214825.1. Lineage (GTDB taxonomy): Bacteria > Verrucomicrobiota > Verrucomicrobiia > Limisphaerales > AAA164-E04 > UBA2970. The sequence continues at coordinate 1,743,338 of OZ243981.1, read as the reverse complement.
CCCTCTAAATGTCGATCTGTTTATTGAATCAGCAAATGAATTCAGGGCGACTTTTGAAAGGTTAATTGCTTTTCTTGCTGATCTGAAGCAGTACCAGGAATCAACCATTTGTCAAAAGAGCCGGAAGAGTTACATCGAGTCGAAAGAGATCAATAAAGTTGTCTACACTATTCAACAAGCTGCCGGCAGCATCGGTGATTCATTCGATAATCCCAACCAATCCAGAAAACGGATAGGACAACTTTTTGAGACACTGGTCAAACTGATTATTCAGGAAGTTGGCTTGGAATGCGAATCGCGCACTATTAGTATCCCAATCCTGGGACATCCTGGTTATGAAATGTCTTACGAATTGGATTTAGTTTTCTCATGCAATAAGGTAATTGTAGCTGCTGAAACAAAGTATATTCATGTTACGGAGATTGCCGGTTCCGTGAAAGTGACAAGTAAAGACCGAATAGATAAAATCTTTCTCGATAAATATCTGTTAACAAACTTGATGGGGCGTGACGTGCCTGTAATAGCAGTCTTTTTGCATGATGTTCAGCGTGCTCGCAGAGGAAAAAGCATTTTTGGGATCAATTCCACCTTCAAAACCAATCACTTTTTAGGCTACACTGTCGCACTGAATAAACTGGGTGGAATCTACTATGTTGATCCAAGACCGGAAATGGTTACCAATGAAGAATTGCGCAAACAGGTTGGCGATTTTCAAAAATTTCTGGTAAGCGATTTATGGAAGATTTCAAAGAGATTTGCTGTGTTTGAATAGAGTAGAGATGGTTTCGTAGTGATTGCCGGCGAAGAGATATTGCCGTGGAGGAGGTTGGATTTCCCGCTTTTTTCTTTTGATTGGAGTGGGCAGCATGGTTGGTTTCGGTTGAGGGTGACAGCAGGATACGATGGCAGCGGAAGTATTCCGGGAGGGGCAGCGGTGGATGAGCGAGTCGGAGCCAGAGCTGGGCTTGGGTACGTTGGTGCAAGCGGAGGGCGGCCGGGTGCACATCTTGTTTTTGGCGGCCGGGGAGCGGCGGCAGTATGCGAGCGATAATGCGCCGTTGAGGCGGGTTCGGTTTCGGGCGGGGGATCGTGTGGTTTCGATTGAGGGTGTGGCGATTCGTGTGGAGTCGGTTTCGGAAGCTGGTGGTTTGCTGTTTTACCGCGGCGAAGGCCTGGTGATTCCAGAAGCGCAGTTGGATGACCGCATCAGTTTCAGTCGGCCGGAGGAGCGGCTTCTTAGCGCCCGCTGTGATGATAACGCCACTTTTCTCCTTCGGCAGGTGTGTTTGTGCCATCGTTTCTGCCGGCAACAGTCGCCGACGCGGGGGTTTGTGGGCGGGCGTGTAGCTCTCCTCCCTCATCAGCTTTACATTGCGCAGGAGGTGAGCGAGAGACATGCGCCCCGTGTGCTACTGTCCGATGAAGCGGGTTTGGGCAAAACGATTGAGGCCGGTTGGATTCTCCATCGCTTGCTGGTCAGTGGACGGGCAAGGCGCGTGTTGATTGTCGCGCCCGAATCTCTGGTGCATCAGTGGTTTGTCGAGTTGCTCCGCAAGTTCAATCTCCAAGTGAGCCTTTTTGATGAAGACCGCTGTCTGGCCATTGAGCGGGCTCAGTCCGGGACGAGTTGCAGGAACCCTGCGGCGGCGACAAATCCTTTTCTCGACGATCAGTGGATTCTTTGCAGTGCCGGTTTTTTGGCGCGTTCTTCTTTTCGGCTCCGGCAAGCCGCGGACGCCGGTTGGGATATGCTCGTCGTCGATGAAGCTCATCATTTGAAATGGTCGGAAGCGGCGCCCAGCCCGGAGTATCAGGCCGTTGATACGCTGGCGCAGAAAACCGAGGGACTTCTCTTGCTGACAGCCACGCCGGAGCAATTGGGGATAGAAAGCCACTTCGCCCGGCTGCGGCTTTTGGATCCCGAACGTTACCCGGATTACCCATCTTTTCTCCGACAATCCTCCGGCTGGCGGGAGATTGCGGTCTTGGCGGAGAAGTTGGCCGGCGGCGAAACTTTGTCCGCGCGGGAGAAAACATCGCTGAAATCGTTGACGCGGCGGCGAACTGTCCCCGGCGATATGGCGGCGCGGACTGCCTGCCTGAACGAGCTGCTCGATCTCCACGGGCCAGGGCGCGTGATCTTTCGCAACACCCGAAACGCCGTCCGCGGCTTTCCCCGACGCATCGCCCATTTGACGCCGATTGAAACAGCTAAAGATCGCGGGATCTGGCTGGATCGCGTCTCGGCCGAATTCGCCGCCGATGAAGGCGCCGCCGCTCTGGGCTCCTTCCTCCCGCGAGCGCAAGACCCCCGAATCCAATGGCTGGCCGGGCTCGTCAAACGCCTCGCGCCCCGAAAGATTCTGCTGATTTGCCGTTCCAAAGAGAAAGTCCGGGCGATCGACGACGCCCTCCGGCAACAGATTCACGCCCGGAGCGGCGTCTTCCACGAAGACCTTCCGCTGATTCAACGAGACCGCAACGCCGCCTGGTTCGCCACAGAGGACGGCGCGCAATTGTTGCTCTGCTCGGAAATCGGCAGCGAAGGCCGAAACTTTCAATTTGCCCATCATCTGGTGCTGTTCGATTTGCCCCTCCATCCCGACCTGCTGGCGCAGCGCATCGGCCGGCTCGACCGCATCGGGCAAACGAAAGACATCCAAATCCACGTGCCTTACCTAGCGCAAAGCCCGCAGGAAGTTGCGAGCCGCTGGCATCACGAAGGACTGGACAACCTGGAAACTAACCTCGAAGGGGGGCACAACTTGTTTGAGCGCTTCCACCGACATCTCCACGATCTCGCCCTCGAATACCCCGCCCTCTCCAAAACTGAAGCGGCAACCGCACTCGCCGCGCTGCTGGAAGAAACCCGCACTGCCCGCCGCCTTTTGCTCCAACAACTACAAGAAGGCAGAAACCGGCTTTTGGAACTCGGCTCCTTCCGCAAAGAGCCGGCACAAACCTTAATCGAACAAATTCAAGCGGACGACGCAGACACCGCTCTCGAAGATTTCATGGCAGTCGTGTTCGACCGCTACGGCGTCCAAGTCGAAGAGCTGGCCGCCAGAACCTACCGGCTGGACCCCAGCGGCGTGGTTACCGACGCCTTCCCCGCCCTCCCCAAAGAAGGACTTATCGCCACCTTCGACCGCCGCTGCGCCCTCTCGCGGGAAGACATCGCCTTCCTGACCTGGGACCACCCAATCGTCACCGGAGCCATGGACCTCATCCTCAGTTCCGAAACCGGCAACAGTTGCTTCGCCATCCGGCCGAACTGCACAGACAACGGATTCTGCCTCCAAGCCATCTTCGAACTGGCCGCAGTGGCGCCGGCAAAATGGCACGTCGACCGCTTCCTGCCGCCCAGTCCGATTCCAATCGCCATCGACCACCAACTCAACCCAGTGCCCCTCGAACAAATCCCCTCCCCGGCGGCGCCAAACATTGCGGACAAACCCGCCGCCGCAACCTCAACCCTTCAAGACGCCCCCCCATATCCCCTGCTCGACAACGACAAAGCCAAAAACAACCTCCTGCCCAAAATGCTCAAAACCGCCGAAGCCCTCGCCCAAAAACAAGCCCGGCAAATCACCGCCGCCAGCCTCGCCAAAATGAAAACCGCCCTCAACCGCGAAATCGACCGCTTGACCGCCCTCCAAAAAATCAACAACCACATCCGTCCCGTCGAACTTCAACTCGCAAAAACCCAACGAGAACAACTCGAAACCGCCATCAACCAAGCCACCCTTCGACTAGACTCCGTCCGCATCATTTGGAAAACCGCCGCCACTGCCTGACCTTGAGCGCGGGAGCCGAGATGCCGCGCGGGCCGGCCTTACCGGCCAATCAACGCTGTGATATGCCTCCCTGCTGCGTCACCAGCGCGCATCAACGATTCCCCCACCAACAGCGCCTGTGCTCCGCAACGAACCAACCGCTCGACATCCTCACGCATTTTGATGCCGCTTTCAGCCACCAAAACCAGCGTCTCGCGATTCGCAACTGCACTCAGCTTCGCCGCCAGCCGCTCAGTAGTTCTCAAATCCACCGCAAAAGTGCGCAAGTCCCGATTGTTCACGCCGATGAGAGTAGCGCCAATCCTCAGCGCCCGTTCCAATTCCGCCTCGTCATGCACTTCCACCAGCACGCTCAAACCCGCCGCCGCTGCCAAGCGATGAAGCCTTGCCAACGCCTCCTCGTCCAAAATCGCGGCAATCAACAAAACCGCATCGGCGCCCCATTCCACCGCTTCGAGAACCTGCCGCGCGTCGATCACAAAATCCTTCCGCAACACCGGCAGCCCCGCCGCCGCTCGAACCGCCTTCAAATCCTCCAGCGAACCTTGAAAATACTTGGCATCCGTCAAAACAGACAAACAGGCAGCGCCGCTGGACTCGTAAACTTTCGCCATCCCCGCAGGATCAAAATTCTCACAAATTACCCCGGCCGAAGGAGACGCCTTCTTCACCTCCGCAATCAATCCCAAACGGCCAAAGCGCGGAGAAACTAATGCCTCCCGGAACGACCGAAGCCCCCCTCTGGCGGCAATCCTTTCGCGCAGCAAGTCCGCCGTCACCTCTCGAGCCGCCATCCGGGACAACTCCGCGCGTTTGCCGGCCACAATCCGATCCAAAATCGTCATCGGCTCCTCATCCTTCCCCCGGCCATTTTTGAAAAATCAGCCCGCCTCCCTCGCATCGCCGGCATCCGCAACAGGCTTCATCGGACATCCCGCCCGCAGCCAGCCGTTGACGAATCCATCGAGATTCCCGTCCATCACGCCCTGAACGTCGCTGGTCTCAATACCCGTCCGCAAATCCTTCACCATCCGATAAGGCTGGAACACATAGCTCCGAATCTGATTGCCCCAAGAAACGCTGCCCTTTTCCCCGTAAAAGCGCTCCCGATCCCGCTTCGCCTCGTCCTCTTTCAAGGCATACAAGCGGGATGTCAACAAAGTTATCGCCGTTGCCCGATTCTGGTGCTGCGAGCGCTGCGTCTGGCAAGCCACCGCCAGTCCCGTCGGTAGATGCGTAATCCGAACCGCCGTCTCCACCTTGTTGACGTTCTGCCCCCCTTTGCCGCCAGAACGAAAAGTGTCAATCCGCAAGTCCGCCGGCGGGATGTCCATCTCAACCGGATCATCAATCTCGGCAATGGCGTCCACGCTTGCAAAACTCGTGTGACGGCGCTTGTTGGCATCAAACGGCGAAATGCGAACCAGACGATGCACGCCCCGCTCCGCCTTGCAAAACCCGTAGGCATTCTCTCCTGAAATCATCAGGCTGACATTCTTCACCCCGGCAGTCTCCCCCGGCAACAAATCCGTGATCTCCGCCCCGTAGCCCCGCTGCTCGCACCATCGTTGATACATCCGCAGAAGCATCTCCGCCCAATCGCAAGATTCTGTGCCGCCGGCTCCCGCGTTGATGCTCAAGATGCAATTTTTTGAATCGTGCGCGCCGCTTAACAAAGTTTGCAACTCCAGCGCCTCCAGCAAACGAGTCAACCGCTCGACATCCGCGCCCACTTCCGCGGCGATGCCCACCTGGCTCGACTCCGGCTCTGCCTCCCCCAGCTCCACCATGACGACCAAGTCGTCCACGGCGGCTTGAGCCCGGTCGAGCGGTTCCAGCTTCCGCTTCAAACCGGCGGACTCGTCCATCAACTTCCGGGCCTGTTCCCGACGGTTCCAAAAACCCTCCCGCCCCATCGCGGCCTCCAGCTCCGCCAATCGTTTGCGAACGCCATCCGCGTCAAAGATACCTCCGCAGATGAGATAACTTTTCGTTCAACACCGCAATCCGCTCTTTCACCGTCTCAAACATAGAGCAGAACAGCTTAGCCCAACCCGCAAAAATGGCGAGTCCATACTTCCAACCCACCCCGCCGCAGCCGCTCCTGGGTGTTGCAAGCGCGGGTCTTCTTTCTTTCCACTTGAAAAACAGCAGGCGTCTTCTAATATCCGCCAATGGATTCGCAACATTCGCAACTGGCAGAATACCTCCCCGTCCTCCTCCTCGGCCTTCTCGCCGCTGTCTTCGCCGCCGGCACTCTGCTGGCATCAATCGCCTTCGGGAAACGCGGACGCCGCAGCAAAATCAAAGACACCGCCTACGAATGCGGCATGCTCCCCGTCGGCAAAGGCAGCGCCCGGTTCTCCGTCAAGTTCTACCTGGTCGCGATGCTTTTCATCCTCTTCGACGTCGAAGTCGTCTTCCTATACCCCTGGGCAGTCGTCTACCAAGATCAACTGGCACAAAACGCGAATCTCATCTTCGGCTCGATGATGGTATTCCTCGGCCTCTTCGCCGTCGGCTTCCTCTACGAAATCAAGAAAAAGGCCTTCGATTGGAAGGAATAAACCCGCCCGGCAGCCTGGTTCATACCAATGCCCGGCAGACCCGCCGCCCATCGCCAACGACGCCTTGGCGCCCGCCAAAGACGCCGAACCACATCACCGCCCGTTGAAAACGCTCCCCACCATTTACCTCCGGCACGGCGCAGCCGATCGCACTCTGGCCGGCCATCCCTGGATTTACCAAGGCGCCATCCAACACTGCACAAACCATCCAACCGACGGCCAAGCCGTCCAAATCCGGGATGCCAAACGCCGCTTTCTCGGCATCGGCCTCTACAACTCCCAATCAAAAATCGCCGTGAGACTGCTATCGCGAAAACGGGAACCAATGGACCAATCGTTCTTCCTGCGCCGCCTCACCGCCGCTCAATCGCTCCGAAGAAAACTGATGCCGGCAGCCGCCTCCTACCGGCTAGTCCATGCCGAAGGCGACGAATTAAGCGGCCTGATCATCGACAAATACGAAAACACTTTCTCCCTCCAAATTGCATCCCTGGGAATGGAACAACGACTGCCCCAGATCAAAGCAGCCCTTCAACAACTTTGCCAACCGGCACAGATTATCGAGCGCCGGGACTTCGCCGCCAGAAAAACAGAAGGCCTGCCAACAAGCGAACCACTCCCGCAAAACGACAAAACCGGACAAATCACCGTCAAACTAAACGACCTCAACTTCCAAGCCGATCTCTTCTCCGGCCACAAAACCGGTCTCTACCTAGACCAGCAAATCAACTACCAGACCGTCGCCAACCTCTTGAAACAATGGAGCTGCAAACAAATCCTCGACTGCTTCACCTACCAAGGCGGCTTCGCCCTTCACGCAGCCCAAACGCCCGAAAGTGCCGTCCTCGCGCTCGACCAAAGCCAAGACGCCATCCGCCAAGCCGAAGCAAACGCCGCCGCCAACAGCCTCAGCAGCCGCTGCACCTTTCAAACCGCGAACGTCTTCGACTGGCTCAAAAGCGTCCAACCCTCCGCCAAATCCAATTCCAACGAAAACAAATTTGACGCCGTCATCCTCGACCCGCCCGCCTTCACCAGAAACCGCGCCTCAATCGCCGACGCACTCCGAGGCTACAAAGAAATCCACCTTCGCTCCCTCCGCATCCTCAAAGAACGCGGACTACTCATCACCTTCTGCTGCTCCCACCACGTCGATGCCGGCACATTCGAAAAAACAATTGCCGCTGCTGCCCTAGACAACCGACAATGCCTGCGGCAAATCGCCACCCTCCCGCAATCCCCCGACCACCCCGTCATCCCCGCCATACCAGAAACCTATTACCTAAAAGGCTTCGCCTACGAACTCCTCCCCCGCTAACCCGCCTCGGCCAAAGATGGAATCATACAAACTTTGTTGGAAGCTGCTGCGGATTTTTCTGCAGACCCGCTTCTTTCGCCAAATCACCCAAAACAGGTAAAAAACTTTTCGTAGTCCACGAACACACCCGCTGCCAGTTCTCCTTGCTCACTGGCTGAAATCCATGCGCCAATATCGAACTATTGCGCAGCTCAAGCAGACCCATGAGTTCCTGCCCGTGTTCATCGATGAATTCTTGAGCAGGTCCCGACAAACGGTGTTTCACGACTTGCCATGCCTGCCTAAGTCCAATCTTGATCTTGCCGTCTTCCCTCGGGGTTGCGTCAACATCCGGCGGCAGCAGGTCGCGGCGAAAGTCCGCGGTGTCGGCACCGAGCTTCGTTCGCAGTTGCCATTGGGCGGTCCACTCCATCAGGCGGTACCACCTTGCAACCGCATCATCGAACCGGCCCTGGGCCGCGCGCCGTTCGGCATTCAGCCAGAGATCGAACAGGCGTGCTGGCTCGCAGCGCAGATTGCTCTCGTCCGCCGTCAGCAACCGGAGCGTCGGCAACATCGTCGGAGAGCATGGCGCAACGCGCGCAGCATAGAGCTCGATCAGATCAAGCGCGCCGCCATGATCGAAGTCGTCCCAACGAGCCAGGGCTCGGCTCAGTGATCGCGCGAGTCCGAACCGTGCCTTGTCGGGAGAGTTGACGGCAATCCGAATGCCGGCCAGTCCTTCCGCCGCCTCGTGATACGCGAACCGGCGCCAAGCTCCGAGATAAGGCGCCATCGCGCGGTCGAGGCGCAGACGAGCCACGCTCGCCTCCATCGCCTGCTCGGTTCCGTCCTCCACGCGGACGAGATCGGAACGGGCGCCCGTAACAAGCCGAAGATCGACGTCATCCCTCTCCAGGGCCGCCCACACCAGCGCCGCCGTCATCGTCTTGGTGCCTCCGGTGTAGTCGGCGATGAGTCGCGCGTCGGGGAACCGCTCGGCCAGCTCAGCGGTGGCGCCACGCATGACGAAGCACGCCTCGTCAAGATCGTCCGCCGGAACCGTCCGCACTTCGAAGCTGCCCTCGGCAAGACCGGCCTGGGTAGGAATGTTCGGCAGCGTCGGCTTGTCATCGTTGCGGCCTGCCTTGATGACGTTGCCTTTGCCGGTCACCTGAGTGATGGAGCCTTGCTTACCCGTCTCCGGGTCCCGGTCCGTGCAGAAGAAGCAGACGAAACAAGGCCTAGTAGACTTGATTGCCTCCAGAATCGGCTGATGGGCGCCGCCGACGGTACATAATAGAATCGATCCGTTCATAATTAACCTCTTGCTAACATTATTTCTCCCTCAAACAAAGGGCATTTAATTTTTTCGCCAATTCACGCAGTCGTTCTTTATACTTCGGTTTCTTCTTCTTGCCCTTGGCAGCATCTGGATTTTCAATAATTCCTGGCCAAAACTCCGACATCTTTTTGCACAGACACTCACATGCCTCACTACTGAGTCGTTCTTTGTCAGTAAGAAACTTTTCCGTGTCGGTTAAAAAGTTAGTTTTATTTTTATTGGGATCGCTGCCTGTCCATTGTTTTCTTTGATCTATTACCCACTTGGCATCTTCTGGAAGACCCTGCTTTGCTTTCTGATTTATTCGTTCTCGTTTTTCATGTTCTCGACGCTCACTGTATTTTTCCTCACATCGTTGTTGTTTCTTTTCGTCAAAGCTCATGCGACCATAGCCAACGGCGGTTTTGGCGCCGGCGCCGATCCATTTCAAGGCTCCCTTTAGCCAATTGCAGACAGTTTTGCAGTGTTCTTTGGCTTCGGCGGACTGTTGCTGGGGCAAGATGGCGAAGTGAAAGGTTGCACCCTCTTTGACGACCAGAAAGGGTATTGGGACGGGGCTGATCCAGTCGCCGGGTGCTAATTCATTTTTCTGGTTTTGATAATAGTTAGTGTAATGAGGTGTCATCACATCAGCCTTTAGCTTAACCGGGCCCAAGGGTATTGAATCCAGAAATATTACCTCACCGACTTGTGATTGCTGAGACGGTTTCGTTCCGAAAATGCGGTTGATTTCATCTGGATTACTTTCGCTCACCCACTGCCCAATCCAGGCGCGGACAATGCCTTTGACGGAGGAACCGGGAAGATATGGAACACCCAAAGTGTGATGCCAGAGGAAACCGTTTTCAACCGGATGCTCTCGTCCCAAACCGGTTACAAAGGGACTGTTCGTTTTCAAACAAAGATTTTGGCCATTCAACACTTCTACCATATTCCACTGACGATCTGTCTGCCGCTCCAGTTCTTCGCTGTTTCCACACGACCTCTTCGTGACTGTGTCAATCCATCCGTCTCCATTTTTGCTGTGTTTCTTAATCTCGACTTTCCCGTTTTGTCGATCCGCAAGATTCAGTCCCTTCCAACAATTACAGAACTTGTCATACCACAAGCCGGCATTGCCTTTTTCCGGCAAACTTGCAATGTCAGATTCTTTGTAGAGTGGACGTTTTGGCATGGCTTTATTCATTGGATGAGTCTTTTAGGTAGGTTGCGGCGAATTTCTTTAACCAGATTATATACGCCTGCGCCTCTGTCTGAGCCCTCAGATAATGCCGTTGGTCATTCTCGGTAATCGCTTGAAGCAAATCTCCGTTGGAGAAAGGCGCATCTTCATAGCCACCGCATAGCCAACTTTGCACATCATTGTAGAGTTGATAGTGAGGATCATTCTTTTTCTCGTTGACGTCTTTCCCTTTAGTTGCCGCCAACAAAGTTGCCATCGCTTGGCCGAGGCCGTTTTGCAGGATGGTTGCCGGCAGAGCTTTGACATAGCTCAAGTATTCCGATTCCGCCTGCTTTGGGCGGTTTTGCTGTTCCTTGATACGGTCCAGCGCGTGTTTGGCCCGGCGTTGATCGAGACTTTGCTCAGTCATTTGTCTTCTTTTCTCCTTCCCATTTTACATTGAACCAGCCCTGGCCGACGGTTTCGTTGCCACCAACCTGAAGATAGGGACGGTTTTCAAAAATCTCACGAACCGGTTCCAAACTGTCGGCATTAGCCGTCCGTTCTGCCAGCAACGCATACATCAGTGTATCCGGCGGCAGGGTTTCTTCATACCACAGGTTCCGGCTCGTCTTTTTTTCATCATCAAGCACATTGCGGGCTTGCACGGAAAGGCCGTTCGTGGCGAACCAAGCAAAGTCGTCGTCATGCAGCACTACGAGTTGTTCTTTCAACCGGCTTTGTGCGTTGGAGTCGGCGATCAACTTGCCAATGGCTTCTATCCAATTCTCCAGATTCGTGTTGTATGGCGTAAAGTTGCGTTCTTCTAAATGCAATTTTTTACTGCCTTTATCAACTTGGCCAAGATAACAGCCTTTCGCAACATCAGGTATTTTGTCGAGCGCTTCATTGTCGCCGGAGCGGTGCCAATCGCGGGCGAGCCGTTCGAGCAGATGCGGGCAGGTTGCCCAACGCCAGGCGCTTGTTAGGCTACGAACGGGGAGCAGCAGCAACCGCGCATCGGACACTAGCAAAGCGCCGGCTTGATCTTGTTCACCGAAGATTCGATCCCGATCACTCCCGTTCATACCGTTTCGCTTGACGGCATCGCGCAAGGCACCTTTCAAACTGGAACCGGCGATGAAGGGATAGTTTGTTGCCCTTTCCCGTGCAACTGGCAAGTCAATGGCACCGCCGCTTTGTTCCGCGCCGGGATGGATGAACGTTTCGGCCAATAGACCGATAATTACATGTTTCATTACAATTGCTTTATGAGTTGTGTTTACGTTGATCATTCCAAAGCCCAATGGCAATGAGGCCGAAGCCCTGTTCGCTCCGTTTGCCAATGGCGGTATTATGCAATTTTTCGATCCTCTCTATATCTTCTGTTTTGGCCTTCAGAAATAGCACGCTTCCGGGAGCTAGATGCGGTCTTAGCGGCTGCGGCTGATGCGCTACTGAATTCCAGCCGCCAATCATTACGGGACGCGGCAGACAGGCGCTTACGATTTGACCGGGCAATCCAACATAGTTTTGATCTCCAGGACGAGGCGGGCAAGAAACATCAGCCGGTGTCAAAACTACAACCATATAGCGAAGTGTTTCATCAGAGGATTGTAATTCAGGCAGTTTTGGAAAAGGCAATAAACGCTCGTATAAATGTAACCAGCAGGCGCGGGATTCGCCACCGACAGGGTGAAGTTTGGCGGGCAGAGCTTTGATACATTCCTGCGGCAGTCCATCAACTTCCATAGCCAGTGACACATCTTTTGCCAAGCGGATATGGCTTGGCGAATACATGGCGCCTTCTTCCGTAGTGCGTTTGTCTTCAGAACGTGCGATTCCGACTCGAGGCTCCTGCGACCATAATTTGTTTTGGTGAAATAAATACCGTTCTTCAGGCAGCTTGCCTTGTAATACTAATTCCAGTCCTTCCGCTGTAATCCACCAGCCCTTTTCGTGGAGCAATTTGAGCTTGGCGTTCTCCGGCCTTTCGGCAGCCACTACCGGCAACAGAGTGTTTTCGTCAAGGTCGCAAGTAACAGCATCGGAAGGAGAAGCCGGAGAAAGCGGAACTAGTGAACCGGGGGTTAATTTACTATTTTCAATCTTGCCCATCAGGTGCGCCGGAACGGGAAACAGAGAATTCATTTCTCTATTCGCTTCACGGATTAGAATCGGTCTGTGGAAACGCAACGGCCCCAAGTCGTCGCCGTCTCCAAGCCGTTTGCATATCTCTTCACTCCACTTGCCCTCTTTCCAACTGAGAGCGCGGGCGCAGGCAGCACGAATGGCGCCCACCAAAGTTGACGGGGCAGGAGGAAACATGCTGACCACTCCAGCCTGATTGGTCTCTTCTTTATGATACGGCCTGCCGTCACGGAAGAAGAGACTGTCCAACGGTTCAAAGCGCACGAGCGTCATGGCATTTATTCCTTCTTTGGCGGATCAAAGCGGTTCAACTCCGCTAGAAAGCGGGCTATAAATGCCCCCTCAAGCTGAAATAATTTTTCAGGTGTTTTGCCGTCTCCTCGCTGGCTTCGACAGGCAGTGAGAAAGTCATCCACGGCTTTTTCGGTATTTTCTTGTTTGCCATCGTCTTTAAGCGATGCGCCTTTGACATATTCAGCCAAAACGATAGCGCGACGATTCTCTTCACCGCATTTATCGAACCAATCGCCATAACGCTCACGCAAATTATAGAAGAAACTGGCGGAATAACAGTTCTCGTTTGCAATTTTATCACGGAGTTTTACAAGAGACTTGGGCAACTCGCCGAAGCGGCCAACCCAACAATTGTTGACACCTCCAGGCAGCATGACCGCAAGTGCCAGTGAATTTCTCCCATTTTTTTCCTTCGCGGTGTCATCAAGTTTCTTATGCGCCAACTTCATCACCTCGCGCAAGGGATTATGATAATGGGCAAAGATAATGGCGCACGAAGCCGTAGCAGTGTTTTCGTTTGTTGGAGAGGCTAAATCGCGAAATGCTTCACCGTAAACATCACGTAACTTGATGGCACATTCAATTGCATGAGTAATCGGCAGCATCGCCAGCACATCATCGCCGCCGGCATATACAGTAACACCATTGTATTTAGGGACAATCTCCGGCACTTTCTCAACAAACTTTGCCAGCGATTTGGAAACTCTTTTTTCACCTTCCTTCTGCAACAGTTTACCGAGCCGGTCGCCGTCCATCAGCAACAGCGCATAGAAAGAGTTCGCATCGCCGCCAACTGCTTCGCCAAGTTTTTGCAACAGTTTCTTGCGAATTTCTTTATCGGGATCGCCATCGCCCGATTTGGCCTTTGAGTCATCGTTCAACGGCGTCGCGCGGGGATTCGCTAATGCGGTTTTGAGATATAAATTGCCGTCCAGATTGGCAGCACAACCAAGCGGTGCAAGCCCCGGCAATTGGGTCGAGTACTCGCTGGCCAGTTGTTTGAATGTTTTTTCGCCGACAAACTCCCGAACCTTTTTAACGTAGTCGTGCAGTTTCGGATGAAGTGCCGAATTTTGGGCGATGTGCATCAGCCAGGGTGCCACGGCCATATACACGGTGGAAGGCCAATTAATCGTTCTTTGAAGATCATCCCTTTCCAACTTGGGAAACAGGCGTTTTACCAAGGCAATAGCGCACAGACGTTCATCGTCTCGAAGGTCAAGCCGCCCTGTTCTTCGCCGCAATTTGTTCCAGAAGGCGTCTTGATGTTGCCGCTGAGAGCTGCGCATGAAGCCGGAAAGTTCCTGCCAATCGCCCATTGTAGTACAGTGATCGCCGCCCTCTTGCGGCGGCCAGTGAGAACGCCAGTTTTTGCGAGCATCCAGCCAAGAGCCGTTGCTCCGGTCAACACCCATCACCCACTGAATTTCCCAAAACCCGTCTATCTGACGCTCCCAAATCTTGCGAGTGCGAGCCTTTTGATCTTCGTCGATGGCATTTTTAACAAACTTTTCCCAGACCCTTTCCGCCAACTCCTTCCATTTCTCTCTCGCTTCGCCCGCCACCGTTTTCGGATCAAAGTCTGCCGGCACCAAGGCCTTGAACCGGTTAGGCAAGCTACCGATTTCGGAACCCGAATCATTGGACAACGGCTTTCCTAAAATAGCGGATAGCATTGGATTTTCCGGATTGTCTTTTGTGCCTACAGAAGGAAATACAATTTGCCCGTCCTGCCGAAAGGTTGCGGCCATGAGTTGTCCCGATATCCACGATAGCAGAAAGGAACCGGCCCAAAGGTCCCGTGTGCGCCGGGCTTGGGCCACGAAACCCTGCACCGGACCGATGGAAATATGCAAGATATGCTCAGTCATTGTGGCCAAATAGTTTTAGTGGATACTATCCCCATGAATTCCGTCAACACCGTCCAATCGGGTTTGGCGGGAACAGATTGTTTATTTGCTAGAATCCTCTCATTCGACGGTAAAAAGCGAGAGCGCAACAGAAACGTAATGCCGATATAACCGCTGTTGATTTTATGGATATGAAAAAACAACGGGCTGGCACGACGATCATAGTTCTGTGGCTTAACACCTATCCCTTTTTCATAGTTATGCGGCAAACCGAACACTGCCCGTCGAGGATGAAAATTGTGAAGCTGTCTTTTCGCCCAATCGTGATCATCTTTGAATTTTCGTTTAGAAAATTCATTATCGAGAATTTTGCCATTTCTTCCCCAGCTTCGGTAACGCACCATTTCTTCGCCGTATTGGTTGAGAACAGACATTGCCGTGTCTCTCTTGAACTTGGTGTTGGTGAGGTCAATGCGTGCGTGTGAAGAAAAAGCGCTGATTTCCGGTTCTGATTCGTATTGAAGCGCAGTCTTCAGCAACTCCAGAAGACACTTCTCATAATCACCCTCACTTGCCGGCGCTTGCCAATTGCCATTGCAAATGGATATTAGGTTGAGACTGCCGTAGCCTTTGCGAGATTTGGAGCCCAGTCCGCCCAGCAAACCGAGCAGTTTCAGAGCAGGAAGGATTTGATTCAATTTTTCCGTATCCTTTTCCCTGACGCCAATTTGCAAATCAAACTCAAAGGGTGCTTTGAGACAAGAGCGAGTCAATTTTCCTCTGAAGTCCATAACTCCGTAACCGAGATAACGAGCCCCGGCCCCGACGACATTGCCGGACTCATTACGCAAGACTTCATTCTCCTCAACTTTCGGCAGACTCTTCGTATCCAGCCGCATGATCAACGGGCTTTGGCCTTGATCGCTGGAGCCGAACAGTTTCCCCTCTTCTTGTCGCAGCAGTTCCTCCGCGATGATGCTGTTTGTTTTTTGCGCGATTCGAGCGTAATTCAAAGCCCGCCACCAAAAGCGAAGCGCGCCCTTGATAGACGGCAAACGCAACTCAGCTTCATGAGCAGCACTGCCCAGGAAACACGGGGTAACAACCTTGAATTTGGCTTGGATACGCTTCATATCTTTCCACTTCAATTGCAATCTCGCGTCATTTTCTTAGCAAAAATCCGACTACTCCGGTAAATTCCGCCATTTCTGTCAAGCTTGTTGCCTTGGACATGCCTGCCAGCAAAACCGATTTTCCCCGGAGTGTCAACAGAATTTTTTCCAGCAACAGCAGATTTATTTCCATGCCTGCGGAACACTGCCGTGTCTGTCGTCGTCTATTTCAAAGCAGATTCCAAACGTTCGCAGACGGTTTGAATGGTTTGGATTCGGGCGAAACGTTTGTTGTTGCCGGCGATTAACTTCCAAGGTGCTGCCGGGGATGTGGTATAAGCTACCATATCATTCACTGCCGCTTTGTAGTCTTCCCAATGTTCCCGATTGCGCCAGTCTTCTTCTGTGATTTTGTGTCGTTTATGGGCAGTTTGTTCCCGACTGTGAAAACGGCTAAGCTGTTTTTCTTTGCTTATATGAATCCAAAACTTTACAAGAACTGTTCCATGCCTCGCAATTTCCTTTTCAAATTCGTTGATCTCGGCGTAGGCTCGCTGCCATTCGGCATCGGTGGCAAAGCCTTCGATTCGTTCCACTAAAACCCGTCCATACCAGGAGCGGTCAAAAATAGTAACGCGTCCGTCCCGAGGCAAGTCCCGCCAAAACCGCCACAGGTAATGATAGGCATGTTCCTCCAGCGTCGGCGGACCAACTTGTACAATTCTGAATAGCCGTGTGTCAATGGCGGCAGTTACACGCCGGATAGCGCCGCCTTTTCCTGCCGCGTCCCAGCCTTCAAAGACAAGCACAGTTGAGATCTTTTTTTTGTAAGCTGCCCAAAACAAACGATGTAGACGCGACTGCGCTTCGACGAGTTGCGCGTTGTAATCCTCTCGAGACAGCCATTGGGTCAAGTCCACCTCAGCCAAGGCGCAGCGCGAGGCCGGGTAATAACGGTTTTTTGTCCGCGCCTTTCTTTCGCGGCATTTGGAGGCTTCATTGACAAGGTTTTCCAATGTGCGAGACAACAAGGCGGCGAGAATTAGATTGCGTTCCAGCAGATTAGCCGAGGGGACTATAAACCAAGGCTGACGGTCGCCATGTGTTTTACTGAGAATAGTTGCTGATATAGAGGCAACACGCTGATATAAGTCGTGACGTTGCCAATCGTCGCTCATCGCCCGCCAATGCTCTTTGGGTTTTTCATATAAATGGCGCAACCGTTCTTCTTGCTCGGCTTTAGTCAGATGGAACCAGAATTTGAGAATCACGGCGCCATCTGCGATCAAAGCGGATTCCTGATATTGAATATCTTTAAGGTTTTCCTCCAATTGGGCGTTGGAGTGCTGTTGATAAACGCTGTCCATAAGAAGCGCCGAATACCAACCGCCGAACCATAAGGCCAGTTTGCCGCGCCGGGGCAAGGCGTTCCAATAGCGCCAATAGCGGGGGCGTTGCAAGGCTTCGTTCGAGAGGTTCCAGAAACTGTGCGTGCTCAAATCCCGCGGGTCCAGCCACTCGTTCAGAAGCTGAATCACTCGCCCTTTGCCCGCGCCATCAACGCCGGCGATGATAATGATGACAGGGTTGGGAGCGTCCCGCAGTTTGTGCTGCGCTTTCATTAAATCCGCTCGCAGTCTGTTGAGTCGCCTCTCGTACTTTTTTTCCGACAACTCGCTGAATGTCTCTGCACCCAAAAGCTTTTGACTGTAATCTCTAATCTCTTGATTCATCCCCAATTTATTATAGTTTATGATCCTACTTTAATATTCGCTCCGCCCCTGCCGACAGCAAAACCGCCAGAAGACTAAGTCTGAATCGCGCGGCCGGCAATTGCCGATTTTATCATTGCAGAAACTGCTGAACTGTTGCCGGATTGTTTGTAGATCCCCGGCAAGACTGTCCGGTACAAAGATAGGCTGCAGCGGCAGAATCCCGGTGCGTCGGTAAACTCGGCATCAAGAACTTGGGGATGCCTTCAACGCCAAGAACAACTTTATTGGGTTGATAGACTGCATGAGCCGCGCGAATTAAACTCTGCGTTTCCTCAGCAGTACGGTCGCCGTTAATAACGATCCGGCGCGGCGGTTCTATATAGTAGTTCAAGGCCAACAACATCAACGGGAGGGCTTGAGGTAATTGCTCCATCCTTTCGGTAAAGGCTTCCAAACATTTTTCTGCTACTTTTAGATAATCCGGGCGGCCGCCAATTGCCGCCAGTTTCTGCAATGAAATCGCCGCCACCGAATTGCCGGAAGGCTCGGCGCCGTCGTAATCTTCCTTCAACCGCAAAATTAAGTCGGGAGTCTTGGCGACGCTCTGCCAAAATCCGCCGTGAGATTCGTCAAAGAACTTCTGAATCATGGCATTGGCCACGGTCGCCGCGGCTTTAATATATTGAGGGTCGATGGTGGCTTCATATAAATCAATGATGCCGGAAAGGAAGTAAGCGTATCCTTGAAATAATTGAACGGCATCTCTCTCTTGTTCCCGCCATCGGTGATAGAGGCAAGCGGCTTTTTCATCCCAGAAAGTCTTCCACAGAAATTGGAAATTCCTCTCGGCGGCGGCGAGATATTTCGGTTCTCCCAAAACGATATAAGCGCGGGCTATAGCACCCAGCATCAAGCCGTTCCATGAAGCTAAAACTTTGTCGTCGCGATGCGGCCTGATCCGCCGGCAGCGCGCCGCGAAGATTTTTCTTTCGGCTTGCGTCAATCGTTCCCGCTCCTCCGGTGCTAGACTCTCGTTTACTATGCTCAAGACATTTTGATTCGGCAGCGGTTCAGGATCGCTGTGGTCGATGAAATTGCCCTTTTCTGTTATTCCGTAACGCCGCGCAAACACCGCAAATTCCTCCCTGTCTAAAAGCAATTCAAGTTCGCCTTTTGTCCAGCAATAGAACTTGCCTTCCTTGCCTTCGCTGTCCGCGTCTTCTGCTGAAAAGAATCCGCCGTCGGCGTGCGTCATATCCCGCAGCACGTAGTTCACAGTCTCGCGTACTACTTGCGCAAATCGATCATTGCCGGAGACTAGAAAAGCGTCCAAATATAAAGAAACGAGCTGGGCGTTATCATACAGCATTTTTTCAAAATGCGGGACGAGCCATTTTGAATCGACTGAATAACGTGCAAAGCCACCGCCAATATGATCGTAGATGCCGCCTTTCGCCATTTGCTCGCAGGTGTGTAGCACCATTTGGATTTCGTCTTGATTGCCGTTGCGGACACCATGCCGCAAGAGAAAGGCCGGCTGGCATGGCCGCGGGAATTTTGGCGCTCGCCCGAAACCGCCGTCTATGGGATCGTATTCCCGGCGAAACAAAGCCGCCGCTCGGTCCAAAGTGGCCGGACTCAGCGGGCCACTTGCCGCCGGGTCTGGATTGCAGAGTTGAGACAAACGCTGGTGAAGGTCCGCTGAGGAGTTGGCCACTTCGCTGCGTTTGTTGCACCACAGGTTGACCAAACCATGCAGCAAGTTTAAGAAGCCCGGACGCCCTGAAGCATCGTCCGGCGGAAAGTATGTGCCGCCATAAAATGGTTTCAAATCGCCTGTTAAAAAAACACTCAATGGCCAGCCGCCCTGTCCTGAAATTGCTTGCACTGCCGTCATATAAATCTTGTCTACATCGGGACGTTCTTCGCGGTCTACCTTGATGCTTACAAAGTGTTCGTTCAGGAAATTTGCTATTTGTTTGTTTTCAAAGGATTCGCGTTCCATTACGTGGCACCAGTGGCAGGTGGAATAGCCGATGCTTAAAAAGATCGGTTTGTCTTCGGCACGCGCTTTCTCAAAAGCTTCTTCGCCCCAGGGGAACCAATCGACGGGGTTGTGGCAGTGTTGCAGCAGATAGGGCGATTTTTCTCGCGCTAATCGGTTGATTTTATCCATGGCAAGCGGCGGCGGACGGTTGAGCGGCCGGCATGGTTTTTGTTTTTGGGATTGAGCTTGTATTTTGAGGGCTGGTGTTGGCGGCGCATCCACATTCTTCTTTTTGATCGGCGAATCCGTCCTGGTCCCAGTCGGGGTCCAGCCCCAAATCTTTCAGCATTTGGAGGTCTTTTTCTACCGGCTGGTTGAGGGTCGTCAGGTAATTGCCCACCATTAAGGCGCTGGCGCCTGCTAGGAAGACCATGCTTTGCAAGTCGCGCAGGTTCACGGTGCGCCCGCCGGCGATCATGATTTCCTTGCGCGGGTTGATCAGCCGGAAGCAGGCGATGGTTTTGAGAATTTCGTAGGGAGGTAGTGGTTCGTTTTTTTCGTAAGGCGTTCCAGGGATGGGGTTGAGGATGTTGATGGGCACGACATGTGCGCCGATGTCACGCAGGGCCAAAGCCAGGTCGCAGCGGTCTTCCCGTGTTTCTCCCATGCCGATGATGCCGCCTGAACAAATTTTAATGCCGGCGTTTTTCAGATACCGGATAGTTTGGAGTCGGTCTTCATATGTATGCGTGGTGCAGTGGCTGGGGAAAAAGTTGCGCGAGCTTTCCAGGTTATGGCCGTAGCATTCGAGGCCGGCTTCTTTGAGCTGGTCAGCCACGGCTTGGCTTTCGATCAACCCCAGCGAGGCATCTGGCCGCGCTTTTCCACTGGCCGTCATTTCTCGAATGCGCTCGCACACTTCATCCAGAATCGGCCCTTCTTTCAGGCCCTTCCAAGCGGCAACCAAGCCGACCGCTGTCACGCCGTTGCGCTCCGCTTCGTCAACTGCTTCTGCGACTGGCTCGCGGTCCACAAAACCGTATCGAGGCGAAGCCCCCTGCCAAGCGGCCGACTGGGCGCAGAACTTGCAATTTTCGCTGCAACCGCCGGCCTTGGCATTGACGATGGAACACAGGTGAATCTTGTTCCCCTTGAAGTGTTCCCGCACGCGGTTTGCCGCCACCATCAAATCCAAAATATCCGCCGAACTCTCCAAACCGAACAGCCACAACGCCTCTTCGCGCGTCAACTGCCCGCCCTCAATCACCCGCTGGCCAAACCAGCGAATCCGTTCTGAAACTGTTCCATCCACCGCATCGGAAATCATGTTGGACACCCTAAACCCCCGCCCGCCAAATACGCAAGCCGATTGATGCCCCAACCCAAAAATCCCTTTTC
Source organism: uncultured Pedosphaera sp. (assembly GCA_965214825.1). GTDB lineage: Bacteria > Verrucomicrobiota > Verrucomicrobiia > Limisphaerales > AAA164-E04 > UBA2970. The sequence continues at coordinate 1,722,663 of OZ243981.1, read as the reverse complement.
GCCGCCTGTTGCCGGCGAAAAAAAGCCTTTCCAAAACCAGAAAATTGAAATAGGAACCCGCCGATGAGAATCCCGTGGCGTTTGAAAAGCCTGGCCTTTCGGATATTAAACCTTTTCCATGTGGAAGTGTCTCTACCTTATCCAGAAACACATCACAACTCCCATCCCTAAATTCTACTGGTCCGAGCTGCTTTTTCATGAGAAGAACATTCTGGACAGCGGCGCCAAGACTTTAATCGAGTTTGGAGCCGGCAAAACGCTCATCCAAAACATCTATCTGTCCGCGACTGGAATCAAACAGATCGTGGTGGATGTTCACAAAGTGATCGACTGCGATCTGGTCAACAAAGCCCGCCGCTAACTGTGCGGGAGGGGACTCTACAGTACTGGTGCAATCCGTAGAGGACTTGCAGCGCCTATAATATCCGATACTGAGCGCCATTCGACATGCGCCAGACTGATTTCGTCGATGGATACTTTCGACATCTGCGTCTCGACAGCCGTGCTGGAACACATCCCGAAAACGGACATCATCGCGATCCTGAAGGAATTGAAACGCATCTTGAAACCCGGCAACATCGTGTCCGCAACTATTGGTTACTTCGATCACTACGCCCACAACGATCCGCGAATTACAAGGCTCAACCACCTGCGCTTCTCAGATGTCGAGTGGAAGAAGCAACCACGCGAATCATTACCAAAACCGTCTCCAACAATGCACTACCACGAAATTTTTGCCCGCCTTGGATTCCAGGTCATCGAAGAACACACCAGACGATATTGCGAGCTGTCGCCTGCCGACATCCTGCCGGAGTTGTTGACCGGCTCGCCCACTGATTATGCGGGAGGCGGCCAATGGAAACTGGCAAATGCGAGTTGAATTGGCACAGGGATTCGCTTACTCTCCCATCGCTAATCGTTCAAGCACTGAATCTCTATGCCGACCACCACCCGCGTCTTTGCCGGAATCCCTGCGATCAACCGCACGCTCTACCATCGTATCCGATTCAGCGCCGGCGACCCGGCCGCTCTCATCGAAACGGCGGCCGGCGCGACGCTGATCTTGCGCGACATTGAAATGGCCCGCGCCCGAAAAAACGCCCGGGCACAGCAAGTCCGCTGTCCGGCAGATTTCCCGCCGGCAGAAGGGCTTTCGGGCGATCGCGAAACGGCGACGGCGCAAGCCCTAGCCGAGTGCCTTTGCCGTCAAGGCATTGCGGCAGTGGAGGCCGACCGCTCCCTCCCTCTGATTTTCACCCACGAACTCCAGCGGCGCGGCATCAACCTGCGTTACAATCCTGCGCTGGGCGTCGCCGAACGCCGCGTGAAAGATGCACAAGAAATTGAATGGCTGCGAAAAGCCCAAAAGGCCACTGCCGCTGCCGTCGTCCGAACTTGCCAACTGGTCGCCCGCGCCGACGCCGCAGCTGACGGCACGCTTCGGCACGACGGCTCGCCGCTCACTTCCGAACGTTTGCAAACCTGCATCGACATCTGGCTGTTGGAAGAAGGTTTCAGCAACCCTGGCTGCATCGCCGCCGGCGGTCCCCAAGCCGCCGATTGCCACTTCTGCGGCGCCGGCCCATTTCACACCGGTCAGCCGATCATCATCGACATCTTCCCCTGCGACAAAGCCACTCATTACCACGGCGATTGCACACGAACTGTCGTCCATGGCGACATCCCCGACGAAGTCGCCGCCATGCACCAAGCCGTTGTCGCCGCCCACCAAGCCGGAATCGCTGCAGCCAAACCCGGCGCCACCGGAGAAGCAGTCTATCAAGCCGCCGCCGCCGTCATCGAACAACACGGCTACCGCACCGAACGACCGGCAGGCACGTTGACCAGCACACTCCCTTCCATGACACACGGCCTCGGCCACGGCATTGGGCTGGATGTCCACGAGCCCCCCCTCCTCGACTTCAAAGGGCCGGAACTGCTCGCTGGAGACGCTCTCACCATCGAACCGGGACTTTACTCGAACACAATCGGCGGCGTGCGCGTGGAAGACCAAGTCATCATCACCTCGGATGGCTGCGAGAACCTCACTCCCGAACTCCCGGCCGGGCTTGATTGGAAGTAAAACTGCCTCAACGCAGCTCAAGAGCCACCGGGCAATGATCCGAGCCCATCACATCAGGCAGAATGGAAGCGCCAACCAGCCGCGACCGCAGCGCCTCAGACACGCAAAAATAATCAATCCGCCAACCGATATTCCTCGCCCGCGCTCGCGCCCGATAACTCCACCATGAATAGTGGCCGCCGCCCTTCTCAAACTCCCGAAAAGTATCCACAAAACCAGCCTCCAAGTACTTCGTGAACGAATCGCGTTCCTCCTGAGTGAACCCGGCGTTGCGGGTATTGGCCTGAGGGCGGGCCAAATCAATCTCCCGATGCGCCACATTCAAATCGCCACAGAAAATCACCGGTTTCGTCCGCTCCAACGCCTTCACATGCCGGCGGAAAACCGCGTCCCACTCGCGGACTCGATAATCCAGCCGCGCCAACTCATCCTGCGAATTTGGCGTGTAAACATTGACCAAGTGAAAGTCCGCATACTCCAGATTGATCACGCGCCCCTCCCGGTCATGCTTCCGCATTCCCATCCCGAAAGACACATTCAGCGGCTGTTCTCGCGTGAAGACCGCTGTGCCGGAATAGCCGTTCCGCTCTGCCGCGAGCCAAAACTGATGATACGCAGCAGGCCAAGCTACATCCGCCGTTTGCTCCCGCCGCGCTTTGGTCTCCTGCAAGCAAACCACATCGGCGCCGAACCGCGCCAATTGCTCCAGAAAGCCCTTCTTCAAGACCGCCCGGATGCCGTTCACATTCCACGAAACCAGTTTCATCGCGCCGCTGCTTCCGTCGCAGACAAACCGAAAAACCGCCGGGCATTCGCCGTCGTCGTCGTCGCCAGCGCCTCGTAAGACATCCCCCGAACCGCCGCAACCGCCCGCCCGACATGCGCCAGATGACAAGGCTCATTGCGCGAGGCCTTCGGTTTCGGACGTAAATCGCGCGGCAGCAGATAAGGCGCATCCGTCTCGATCATCAAACGATCCAACGGAATCAACGGCGCCAACTCCCGCAACTCCCCGCCCCGCCGCTCATCGCAAATCCAACCAGTAATCCCGATAAAACACCCCAACTCCAGATACGCAGCTAACGCCCCCCGTCCGCCCGTAAAACAATGCACCACCGCCGCTTTCAAACCCGCCATCGCCCCTTCGAGAATCGAAAGAAAATCGCCGTGAGCCTCCCGCTCGTGCAGAAACACCGGCAAACCCAACTCCGCAGCCAATCCCAACTGCGCCCGAAAACAATCCCGCTGCGCCGGACGGGGAGAAAAATCCCGAAAAAAATCCAAACCACACTCCCCGATAGCCACCACCTGATAATCCGCCGCCAAAGCCCGCAAAGACGTCAAAGCCGACGGTCGAAATGCCGCCGCATGATGGGGATGAATCCCCGCCGTGCAGCGCATCGAATCGGGATAAGCCCGCGCCAAAGCCAGCGCCTCTCGACTCCCCTCAACCGTCGCCCCCGTCAACACCATCTGCCGCACCCCCGCCTGCCGCGCCCGCTCTACCACTTCAGCCAAATCCGCCCGAAAAGACTTGTGCGTCAGATTCAATCCAATGTCGATAATCGTTGGCGCCGCTATTGCCACAACTATCCCCTGAAACGAACACTCGGTGTGCCGCGAACTCCCGGCCGCGCCGCGAAAATCCCCCCCGCATCCGGCTGCTTCTCCCGCTCCGCCGCCGTCAAATCCCGGCTCGCCGTCGTAATATACAAATCCTCCAAATCCGACCCGCCGAAACAACAGGACGTCACACGAGCCGCCGGCACTTCCACCTTCACCAACATCTTCCCCGTTGCCGGATCAAAACGCCCCACACCCCAACCCTCCCAAAGCGCCACCCACAGCTTATCCTCCGCATCAATCGTCATCCCATCCGGAAAGCCCATCCCTGCCACCAGCTCCACCGCCGGACGCCGGTTCGATATCCCGCCCGTCTCCGCATCATAATCAAACGCATCCACCCGCCTCGTGGGAGAATCAATATAATACATCGTCCGTGAATCCACACTCCAAGCCAGACCATTTGAAATCCCCACCGGACTCAAATGCCGGCTCACATTCCCGTCCGCATCCACCCGATAAAGACTGCCCGCCCTCTCCGTCTCGATCATCGACATCGTCCCCGCCCACAGCCGCCCCTGGAGATCGCACTTCCCGTCATTAAACCGATTACCCGGCAAACCCGCTTCGGGATTCGCATAGACCGCGCTCATCCCTGTCTCCCGCGAAAACCGAATTAAACCCTCCTGAGTCCCCGCCAACACATCCCCCCGCTCCGTATTCACCGCAAACCCCACCCGGCACCCCAAAAGCCACTCCTGATTGCTCCTCGAAGCCGGATAAAACCGGCACAGACTCCCCCGCTCAATATCCACCCAATCCAACGCCTGCGCCCCCTCCTCCCAAACCGGCCCCTCACCCAACACCGCCCCGCCACTAAAAACACACACCGCCTGCAACACCATCATCGACGCCTTTCCATCAACAATTCCAAAACCACAAAACAAACACCCACGCATCAAGAAAAGACATAACTTGCCAACAGCTCGCCCGGCAAGTCAAGAAAAAGACACCAACAAAATCAAACTTGTGCAACCCGGAAAGATAGGCAATATAGAAATCAAACAAAAATATATGTTTTAGGAATCTCTGATCAAGTCTCTTGGCAAACGTTTCTCTGAGAAGCTATACTTTAAGTCTGGGCAAGAAATAGCGAAAATGCACCTCGAAATAGAGCATTCTTTCTCGTCGCCACATACAAAAAATTCTCAGCCTTTTAAGAAGCTGGCTTGCAGAGGTTTCATAAACATATAGGAGGGTTGGGCAGACGTTTTGGTCATATCACACCGAAGGTTCACAAGGTTGGCCGATAAGAAAATGGCCGTGCACCAAACCGAAGATTACGTCAACAGTTTGAAAAAAAGGGGGGGAGGGACCGGGGCCAACGCAAAAATACCTCCAACCTTGAGGCCACGCCTGAAACCAAACAGCTACAGCGGCAACTATCCGAACAACTCGGCACCCCGGTCACCATAGAACATCGGCGCTCCAACAAAGGTAAGTAGGGGCGATCAGCGGTCGCCCAACTAGCCCGGGGTGACTCCGAAGGCATGATTTACCGCTACTTCTTAAATCCGGTCAGCAATCCGTTAAAGTCGTTCGGCCTGTACTTCTCAAACTCTGCGTCGCTCACAAAGACACTTTCGTACACTGTATCGTCCTGGGCTTGATTAACATCTTCACACCACTGCTGCAAACGCTCCATCTTCGACAGTGTGTCCGGGTCTTCTCGCCCTTTGGTTTCCACGATCACCACCCGCCCGTCGGCCAGTTTCACTACAAAGTCCGGGTAGTAGTTGACAATATTGCCATCCACATTGGCATAATCCAGTTTGAAGCCGACTGCCAGATAGTTCTTGGCGTAGGAAACCACGTCGCCGCACCGTTCCAGAAATTCAGAGAATTGCAACTCAAACCTGCTGTCACCAATAATACGATTGAACACCGATTTTTTCGGCAGGGTATACTCCTGATCCTTGGCCACAAATGGCCGAGTCTGGCGCAGTTTGACAAAATCTTCGATTTCCACACTGCCCTTATTTCGGATCATAAGGTCATTGACGGCCTGCTTGAATGTGTCGATCACGGTTTTGGTCACTGCGATCTCAGATAGGTTGCGCAACGTATTGGAAGATTCCAAACACCACCTGATTCCTTTCCACTGCTCGCTTGTCGAACACTTCGGCGGGAATGTATTTGGGCGCGATGTCGATGCCCTTGGTGCACGCTTCATCCAGCACGTTGGGAAACAACCCCATCTCAAACTCAAAGCCGAGCACATCTACACGGGTGATCCGATGCTTGCGGCATTCTAAGAGGACTTCCTCAATAAAGAGGCGTGTTACTGGCAGGGTGACGGGACCTACCGCTACAAGCTGCCCCACTTTCACACCTTGAAAGGCGGTGAAACCGTCCGTTTTTTCGGCGCGGTAGGCTTTCAGAATCAACTCGACAAAGGCGGATTCTTTCTGCGCCAGTTGTTGCTGCTTCTCTTCTTCTCGCAGGTTCAGGTTGCCGCCTATATAATGTTGACGTTCGTATTTGCCGAGGTTGAGGATGGCAAAGGCGCGGTAGTTTTGATCCTCGGCCTTGAGCTGCCGCTGCACGCCGATCATGCGTTTGCGGGTGGTATGGATGGCGAACTTGCCGAGATCGGAACAGATCCATTTGCGGCCCAGTTTTTCCGCGACTGCGGCCATTGTGCCGCTACCGCAGAAGAAATCGGCAACCAGGTCGCCTTCGTTGGAGGAGGCTTTGATAATGCGTTCCAGCAGGGCTTCGGGTTTTTGGGTTGGGTATTATTCTAAGTTCTGGATAGTTCGAGGCAATCGCCATACATCATTGGCTTTCTTTTCGGCATACGTTACCCAATCTTGTTTCCACTTTCATCAAGAACATCAATGGTTTTACCATCCACCTTTTTTCTTAATGCTCGTCTGGTTGGATTATCTTTTTTAATCATTATTTTGTTGACAGTATAATCGATGCTCTTGCTGAATGAGTAGATAATATCGTGATTTCTATCTAAAACATTTCCTCCTGTTGCAAATTTATCATCGTAGTGCCAAATAATCTCGTTCCTGAAATTCTCTTTCCCAAAAATCTCGTCCATAGCCAAACGAATATAACTATTCACGCGCCAATCGCAATGCACATAGATACTGCCATCCTCGGCGAGCAAATCCCGCATCAGAATCAGCCGCTCGTAAATCATCGCGAGGAAGGAATCGGCACCCTTGCCCCAGGTGTCGCGGTAGGCGATTTCTTCGAGGATGTTGGGTTTCTTGGTGAACGTGTCTTCACCAATCTCAACATCCATGGAGAAATCCGCGCCGACATCAAACGGCGGGTCAATGTAGATCAGCTTGAGTCCGCCTTGGGCTTCGATCTCCTCGCGCAGGGGCCCATTCTTGAGTGATGACAGAATCAGCTTGTTGTCGCCCCAGATCAGTTTATTGGTCCAGCCTTTGAGTTGGCGTCCGCGCTTATCGAACAACAATTGCTGCGATGTGCTAGTATCCGGCTTTTCCGTGCGTGGCTCATCCACCTGCTCGATGGTCTGAAACGGCAGCACGGTTTGACAGACTTCGTTGGTCTTGCCGTTCCAAACCAGTTCCACCTCGCGTTTATCCGCGAACAACAGAAAACGATATTTCTCCGGCAGTGGCTTATTTGCTTCCAGAAACCGGATGATTTCCTGTTTTTCTTGTTGCGAGAGGTTCACAAGTCAGTGGTGAGTAATGAGTAGTGAGTGGAGAGCGCGGGCAAGCAAGATGTCGGTTGTTGGTTGTCGGTTCCCCACCGCCCCAACCGCTCTACGAGTGCCTGCCTCACTCTTTCCATTTCTCAAGTTGTTGTTCTCTTTGAATGCTGCAATTCATGCGCTCTTGCGTATCATCAAAATGATTTATTCGCAATGCTTTTTGCGATTTGGCGGGGAGGGGGAGATCGGCGATGGCAGCGGGCGGGTTTGCCGAGCGTGAAAGGGATTGTAACAAAGGGGTTGCGGGGACAGTCTCATGGCTCTGCCTGGTTGTTTGCTACAGACGGGCAGCGGGCAGGTTGTCATGCGCAGAAAGAGGAATTATGGATGGGACGGTTGAATCTTCGGGGCGAGGGGCGCCGAGGGAGGCTTTGTTGACAGCCGGGTTCAGTGCGGTTCTAGTTCGTATTCTGTTGCCGATTCTTTTCCTGGGCGGAGGGGGGGCGGGCTTCTTTTTGCTTTCCAAGAAGCCGGCGGCACCGCCGGTTGCGAAACCAGAGCCGAAACCGGTGGAGGCGCAGGTGCGGGAGTTGACGCGGGAAGATTACCAGATTGTCGTGCGGTCTCAGGGGGCGATTCGGGCGCACAGCCAAGTGAGGTTGACGGCGCAGGTGAGCGGCCGGGTGGAGAAGATTTATTCGGCATTTGAAGAGGGCGCGTTTTTCAAGAAGGGAGGGATTTTACTGGAGCTGGATCCGGCGGATTTTGAGGTAGCACTGGCGGCGGCCGAAGCTCAGCTGGCTCAAGCCGAGTTGAATCATGCTCAGGAGGAAACCCGGGCGACTCAAGCCCGTCTTAATTGGGAAGACCTCGGCTACGAGGAGGAGCCGAATGCTTTGGTTCTGCGCCAACCGCAATTGAATCAGGCGAAGAAACAGTTGGCGTTGGCGAAAGCCCAAGTCGAAAGTGCGCAGAGGAATTTGGAACGTTCCAAGGTTCGGGCGCCTTTCGATGGGCGGGTGCTGACGCGCAGCACGGGCATCGGCGAAACGATCGGCCCGGCCACGCCTTTGGGCGTTGTGTTTTCCACTGATTACAGCGAGGTTCGGTTGCCGATTCCCACGCGCGTCCTGGCGCATCTTTCCCTGCCGCAGAAACTTTCTGACCCGCCGTTAGAGATTCGCCTGGAAGACAATCTTGACGAGGCTTCGGGTTTTGCTTGGCCGGCGAAGATTCTCCGCACCGAGGGCGCCCTTAACGCCAACACGCTTGAATTGTTCGCGATTGCGAGAATCAAGGATCCGTTCGGCATTCGGTCGGAAAGGGAACCTTTGCATGTAGGGCAGCCGGTGGTCGCCGATATTCCCGGGCAAATTTTGAAAGATGTTTTTGTGATTCCGCGCGAGGCGGTGAGCGAATTGAACCGGATTCGGCTGGCGGACGCATCAGAGCTTGTGTTGCAATCCGCGGTCATTGATCCGGTGTGGGCGGACGAGGAGAATTTTATCGTTCGGGATGCCGCCATTCCGGATGGGGCTTTGTTAGTGTTGACACGGTTGGTGCATGCGCCAGACGGCGGCAAGATGGTGATTGTGGATGCCGCGGCTCTTGGCGCCTCTGCCGAGGAAGCAGCCTCTCCGTCTGCTAAGAGCGTTTCCCGCGAAGGGAGCGACTATAAGAAATGATTGCCTGGTTTGCCCGCAACAGCATCGCCGCGAATCTGCTGATGGCTGCCATTTTGCTGGGCGGGGTTTATTGCGCCTTTTTTCAGATTACGTTGGAGCTGGAGCCAGACCGCCCTTACGGGGGGATTTTCATTTCGAAGTCTTATCCCGGCGCCACGCCGATTGATGTGCAGAAGGATATTTTGATTCCCATTGAGAACGCTTTGGAATCGCTCGATGGGGTCCAGCAACTCAACACGGACGCGCACCGGCAACACGCTCGGATTTGGGTGGAGGCGAAACCGGGCGTGGAACTGCGCGTTTTGAAGGAAGACATCGAATCGCTGCTGAAGACCATCACCACTCTGCCCGCTCCCAACGAACCGTTTCGAGTCAGCATCCCCAGCCGTTCGGATCGGCGTTCTGTCATTTGGGTGGTGGTGACGGGGAACTTGCCGGAGCCGGAGTTGTTGGAGGCGGCGCGGCGGGTTCGGGACGATTTGCTCAACATTGCGGGCATCAGCCGGGTAAGCGTCGGCCGGTCGTCGCATCGGCAGCTTTCCATCGAATTGGATTCGAGCCGAATGGAGGCCTACAAGTTGAGCTTTCAGAATGTGGCCAATGCGATTCGCCAATACTCGATTGATCTGCCGGCCGGCGCGATTCGCAGCTCCAGTGGCCGGCTTGTTGTCCGCACCAAGGGGCAAGCCTATACCAAGGAAGATTTCGCCAGGATTCCGCTGCGCTCTTCCAACAGCTCGCAATTGACGCTGGCCGAAGTAGCGGAAATCACCGAGAACTTCGGTGAAGAAAAAGTGGCCTCAGAATTTAACCGGCGCACAGCCATCCGTGTCACTGTCTCGAGGACGGGCAAGGAGAGCGCGCTGGATGTGGCTGAGAAGGTGCGCGACTATGTCCGCCGTTCTCAGGAGCATTTCCCCGAAGGGATCGTCCTGGGCGTTCACAACGATCGGGCCATCTCCCTCAAAAGCCGGCTGGAAACTTTGGCCAGCTCTTTGCTGCAAGGGGCGGTTTTGGTGATGATTGTCTTGGGGCTGTTTCTGCGTCCGCAGTTGGCCTTCTGGGTGGTGGCGGGTATTCCAGTCAGCTTTGCCGGCGGCATTATGATGATGCACTTCTTCGGTGTCTCGGCCAATATGATGAGTTTGTTCGGATTCATCATCGTGGTGGGGGTGGTGGTGGACGACGCCATTGTTACCGGCGAAAATGTTTATTCGCGGATGCAGGAGGGTTTGCCTCCCTTGAAGGCCTCGATCGACGGCACGCGGGAAGTAACTGTGCCGGTAACTTTCGGCATTTTGACGACGATTGTGGCGTTCCTGCCTCTGCTCTTTTTTGAGGGGATGACTGGCGACTTTTCCCGGCAGATTCCGCTAGTCGTCGCGCCAGTTCTTCTCTTCTCGCTGGTGGAATCCAAACTAATTCTCCCCACACATTTGAAACACTTGCGGATCGGCGGCCATTGGCGCAATCCCCTCGCCCGCCTGCAAGCGAAAGTGGCCGCCGCGCTCGAAGCCTTCGTCCAAAAGATTTATTCCCCCTGCTTGCGAAAAGTGGTCACCCACCGTTTTGCTGCCATCGCCTTTTTCCTATCTTCGGCGCTGCTGTTGACAGGCTACTTCGCCGGCGGCCATCTGGGCTATGTCTCCATCCCCTCGGTAGAACGGCCGGAAATCGTCGCCAGCATTGACTTACCTGAACACGTTCCCATCGCGACCACGCGAAAGTACATCGACCGCATGACCGACGCTATCGACACCATGCGAGCCGAGTTTGTAGACTCAAAAACCGGCAAATCCTACATCGGCAACCACTGGCGGCTGATTGGGACTTCTTACGCCGGCAAACCCTACAACCCCTCTGACGGCGTGATCTACCTAGGCTTGACGCCGCTTGGCCTTCGCTCAGAACCCGGTCCCGACAATGATACCATCATTAGCCGCTGGCGCGAGTTGATCGGCGAACTGCCGGGAAACACCGCCCTGCGGATTCGCACGCAAAAAACCCGCGGCGACGATGGCGAGAAAGAAAGCGACCCCCTGCAACTCGAACTTCGCGGCCCCGACTCGGAAACCAAACGCCAAGTCTCCCGGCAAATTGCCGACATCCTCCGCGCCTACAACGGCATCGACCGCGCCTGGGCGCACAACCGACACCAACAAGACGAACTCGAACTCACCCTGAAACCGCGGGCAGCCGACCTGGGCGTCACCCAGCAAATCCTCGCCCGCCAAGTCCGCCAAGCCTTCTACGGCGAGGAAGCGCAACGCCTCCTTCGGGGACACGACGAATACCGCATCATGGTTCGCTTACCCAAAAAGCAGCGCGAAACTCTCCACACCTTGGAGCAGTTGCGGATTCGCACACCGGCCGGCGCCGAAGTGCCGCTCTTCACCGTGGCAAACGCCGCCTTCGTCAAAGCGCCCACCTTCATCGAACGGAACGACAAGGCCGAAATCACACGAGTCGGCGCAGAACCGGCAAACAAAAAGGTGGACATCCTGAGCATTGCCCGGTCGGCCGAACCCCGGATTAGAGAACTCCTTCGCGATCACGAAGAGTTGTCATTCAAATACACCGGCTTCGTGGCCGAGGCCGAAGAAGCCAACAAGCGCTTCCTCATCGGCGCCGCGGCATTGATGTTCGCACTCTACGCCCTTTTGGCCATCCCTTTTCAATCCGTCCTCCAACCCATCTACATCCTTTCCGTCGTTCCCTTCGGCGTCATCGGCGCCATGCTGGGGCACATCCTCCTGGGCATCACGCCCTCAGACCTTTCCCTGTTCGGCATCCTCGCCATGGCCGGCGTGGTTGTGAATGATTCCCTGGTCATGGTGGACGACATCAACAAACGTGTCCGGCGGGGAACGTCTCTTTCTCAAGCGGTATTGGAATCCGGCTGCCGCCGGTTCCGCCCTATTTTTCTGACTTCCGCCACCACTTTCGTCGGGTTGATCCCGCTAATTTTCGACAGCTCGCTCCAGGCACAGTTTCTGATTCCGATGGCGGTTTCCCTGGCCTTCGGCGTTCTTTTCGCCACGGGGATCACGCTTTTTTTGATTCCCTGCGTTCTCATGGCCGCCGCCGACATCGGCAAGATGCTGCGGGGCGGGATTGCCTGGTATGTCCGGCCGTTTCGCCGCGCCGCCGCGCCGCATTAACCCGGCGGCTCACAGCTTGCCCCAAATCTCCTGCAAGAGTTGGTGAAGCAAGGGGTCGTGCTCTTGCAGCTCTGAGCGCACAAAGGGGTAGAAATCATTGCCGCCAAAGTAGGCTTCGGTGCCTTCGGCAAAATACTCCTTGTGATCGGTCAGCGCATAGTGCCGGGCGTTCTGTCCCCGGATGTGCAGGACGGATTCGTATTGTCCGCCGGCGCTTGCCTGTCGAAAAGCGCGGCGAATGCCTCCGTGGTCAAAGCCCAAAAACTGGTCGTGATAAGCATGGGCCAGTTCGTGCAAGATCACTTTGGGCTGCGCGGCGGATAAGGAGCGGGCAACGAATGCCTCAGCCTGCGGGATGTGCACCATCTTCGCCGCTCGCGGATCGTGGCCATTGTTGCGCAGCCATTGCTCAGAGGGATGGTATTGAATGCCCCGCAGTGTTTTATTGTCGCGGTCCAACCGAATGGCGATCTGCTGCAACTTTTCGACACGGTCTTCGGGCATTAGCAGTTTGACACCGAAGAGCTGGTGTTGGAGCAGCGCCAAGGCTTTCTCGCCCAGCGCCTCGTCAAAACCTTCCAAAAGCTGGATGTCCACCCACACTGTCCAGCCCTCTATTCGGCGCTTGATGATTTCATTGCGCCGCTCGCCGGAATCAGTCTCCCCTCGCCGTAGCGCCTTGGCCAAATGTTCCGGCCAAACAAAAGCCGGGGATTGGGAGAAATCGTAGCCAGCCAGATGCCCCGCCGATTGCCGCTCTTTCGGCGGCACATAACGCCAGGGGTTTTTGCGGAACGTTTCCTGAATCAGAGCGAAGATGCCCGGATCGTATTGTTCCAGCTCGGCGCGGGTATCGACATGGTTGTGCGAGGCATCGTTTTCCCGGTTGTCATCGAAGTAACTTTGGACGCATTCCGCCCAATACTCATATCGATTGGCGGAGGCGTATTTGCCTTTCCAAAGGCCGGCCGTCATCGCTTGTTGGAAGAGGGATTCCAGCCGCTTGTCGAAGGCCGGCTCGACTATCCGAAGCGCCTCATGGATCGCATGGGCGAACTCGTGAATCAAAATGCTCTCGCCCTGATAAGGATCGCCGGGAAATTGCAGAAGGTTCTCTTCGCCACAGGAAACCGAAGGGCGGGCGGGGGTGGCGCCCAACCCGCGCGCGCGGCGGTCCCAAAAGTTTTTGGGACGCAGGTCGGCGTGTTCCGGGACATCAGTTGTGAACTCATTATAGGCCATCACGGAAAAGCGGAAGCGCAAATCAATCAGCGCCTTTCGGATGTCTTCGCGTTCCGTCAACATCCGGTCGATCAAATAATCCGCCTCCAATAGCGCGTAATCCGAGACTTTCGCCGAACTCAAAACAGGAAAGCCACCGCTGTCTAACCACTTGCGGTAAAAGGCATCAAGCTGCCATTCCTGACGCAGCGCCTGCGATGGCGCCTCGGCAAGGCCCCGAACCTGGCGCGGCGTCACGCCGTGCAGATGGCGGACAAAGAAATCCCGGCGTTTTCGAATCAGATACGGCGAAGCATCCCCAACACCATGCCCGGCTCCCGGCGCCAACAAAAATTCAAAATCCTTCCCCGCCCGGACCAAGGCATCCACGAGTTGCAACGTGGAGGCCGGGTCCACATTGCGGTCCAACTCCCCGACCGTGAGGAGCAGTTTGCCTGACAACTTGCCGGCATATGTCGCATTCGAGTTCTCGGCATACTGCGGGCCGACCGGCCACCCCATCCACAGTTCGTTCCACCAGAGTTTGTCCATTCGGTTGTCGTGGCAGCCGCAATCGGCAACACCGGCCTTGTAAAAGTCCCCGTGATGCAGCAAGGCGCTCACCGTGTTTTGCCCCCCGGCAGACCCGCCGTAAATCCCCACTCGCGACAAGTCCATAGACGGATACCGCTCGGCGGCCGCTCGCATCCAGAGAATGCGGTCCGGGAACCCGGCATCCCTCAAGTTTTGCCAGCAAACATCGTGAAAGGCTTTTGACCGGTTCGAGGTGCCCATCCCGTCGATGCGCACGACAATGAAGCCCAGCTCTGCCAGGGACTGCGGCGGCCGATAAACCCGGAAATCCTTCGGCACATGCGAGCCGTGGGGCCCGGCGTAAATGTGTTCGATGACGGGGTAGCTTTTGTCCTCCCGAAAGTTCATCGGGCGGTAAATTACTCCGTAAATATCCGTCTTGCTGTCGCGGCCCTTGGCGGCAAACCGTTCCGGCGCCCGCCAGCCGGCAGCCTTCAAAGCCCGCCAGTTCGCCCGCTCTAAAATAGCAATCAATGAGCCGTCCACTCCGTCGCGCAGCTCAGTCGTCGGAGCCTGGTCCACCCGCGAATAGGTATCGACTAAATAGCGGCGGTTGGGCGAATAATGAACCAGATGTGCGCCATCGCCGGCTGTCAGAGCCACCATCCCGGACCCATCAAAGTTGACCCGGCAAGCATGCAAATAATAAGGGTCTTGTTCGGGATAAATCCCCCCGGCTTGAAACCAAACCACCCGCCGTTCCTCATCGACAAAATCCACTTTGCGAACCGCCCACTCGCCCCGGGTGATTTGGTTCTTCACCCGCCCCGTCGCTCGGTCGAACAAATACAGATGATTCCACCCGTCCCGTTCCGACATCCAAATGACTTCCTCCGAATCCTCCAAATGCCGGTGGAATTGCTTGTAGGCATAGTCGATAAAAGTCGAGCTGCTCTCCTCAACAACCGCGCGTGCCGAGCCAGTGAACGCATCAATGCCGATCATCCGAAGTGTTTGATGGCCGCGCTGGTTGTAGACAAAATAAAACTCACCCGAATCCGAAGCCCACCGCCAACCCTGAATGCGATAGGGATTCGAAAAGAGAGCGTCGGAAACCGGTATCTCCGCCTTTGAATCCACCTCGAAGAGATGCGGCTTCAAAACCTCCACTCGGTCGCCGGGCTTTAAGTAATCCAAAACATGCAACTGAGGCTGCAACTGATTCCGGGGACTGGACTCCACCAAATAAACCTCGCGGCCTTGTGCAGGCTGGCGTCTGGACACAACAAAACGGCTTGAATTCGGCGCCCAGTAAACCGCCTGGCCTTCATACCCGTCGGCTGCATTCCCCTCGAACGAAAGCTGATGTTCTCCCCCGTCCGATTGCGATACCAACCAGACGTTGTGATCCCGAACTTCCACCCGCCATTGCTTGTCCGGCGATTCGGGATTCTGCCGGGAAAGCGCTTGCGTCGAGGAAGGGCGGGTTTCCTTCTTCGCCGGGTTTGCGGGCGCCGTCCCTTTTTCCTTCCATCCGCCGTTCGAAGCGTCCGCCTCGAACACCCGGCCCTTCGCTTGAAAGCCAATCAAATGGCCGTCCGCCCCAAATCGGAGCGCTGAGAGCGGCAGATTGCCGGCATCCGCCGGAGCCCCCAAAAGCGCCGCCAACGCTTGCGCCATCGCCTCATGATCAAACGCCCGCTTCCGCGATCTCCCGACGGCGTCAAACAGAACAAACTCAAACGCCTCCTTGCCCGTCTGAACACGATACCATCCCCGCGAACCGTCGCCAAACCAATGCGGCGTCACCTTCGCCCGAAACACCCGGTCGCGAAACCGATCCCGCAACCCATCCGCCCGCTCATAATCCTCCTGCGTCCCCTGCCCGAAGGAATCGACCGAAAACGCCAAGGCAAACACCGCGCCGGCCAAAGAAAGTTTCCCCAAACAGCGCGGCAAAATTGAACTCGAAATCATCCCGCCAGCTAACCAGCTCAGCCCTCGCATTTCAAGCGCGGATTGCCCGCCCCAGCTTAACCTCGCTCGCCTCGAACACGGCGCCGGCAAGACCGGGCAGGGCGCGGAAGCGCGGACAAGACTAAGCCCGTTTCGCGCGTCCGCCCCGCGCCGATTTCCGTTTAGCCTTCGGCGCGGAACTCCCGCCGGCCACTTTTCGGGAAACCGACTTCCTGGCAGCAAGCTTTTTGCGAGGTGAAGAAGTTTTCTTTTTCGGTGCTGCCCGTTTTCGTTTCGGCTTTGCCGCAACAGCCTTCTGCAGTTTCCTGCGAAGAATCGCTTCTGCTCGCAGCCAATGCTCTTCCGCCCGACCTTCCGGCTTTCCGGCCTCTTCCCACAGCAAATAGGCAACGCGGGCAATTTCTTCGTGCGGAATTCTCTTTTCTTCGGTTGGCATGTTATTTCATTAGAAAATGCCGCCGGCCGCCCTCTTCGGTTGATTTCTCAGCGGTTCCAGTCTGCGCTAGTTCATCCAAGAGGGAAAACTTTTGGTGCGGTCCTGCGGCACTTTTTGGTATTGCCGATGCCACTGAAAGCTCCAAATCTTCTTGGGAGAGGAAGTTGAGCCGACATGCCCGTCGAAGAAGACGATGTTGATGCCCCGGCCGTGGCGCATAATGGCGAAGTGAGCCGACTCGGCGCCGTAACCGTGCCAATAGCCGTGGGATTGCGGCGGCAAGTCCTTCGTGTTGTTTCGATGATCCGGTCCGCCACCGCGCCACATGGAGTCCAAAAACAGGGGAATTTCCGTCGGCGAATGGCCGCCAATTTTATCGAAGGAACCCCAGTGATCGGCTGCCTGTCTCCCTTGGATTGCATTCACTTCGGAGAGCGGGTCATAAACCCAGTTGTTGTTGCTGTAGCTGGCGGCTCGCCATTGCCAGCGTTCTTTGGCCGGCAATTGATTCACTTTGGGATGGTAGGCTGGTAGGTCGTAGGCGGTGTGCGGACCGCCCCATAGCGCAACCCTGGAACCTTGCGGTGTCTCAATGGGCAGCTTCCGCTCGATTCCGGAAGTCCCACTTGCCCGTCGATGTTTCGCATCGGGGCAGAGCAAAAGCCAGGGTTTCTCAGAGTAATGATGAGCCAGAGCATGAACCCACTCGCCCCGCGCCCAGCCGATGTCCCCATTGCTGAACTTCCCTTCGTTTTCGTCGGCGTAAAAGCGCCAGATAAGGTCCCACTGTTTGAGGTTGGAGACGCAGTTGATGCTTCTGGCTTTGGACTTGGCTTTGCTGAGGGCAGGCAGGAGCATCCCGGCCAGGATAGCGATGATGGCAATCACCACCAACAGCTCGATTAAAGTGAACCCGCGCCCTTGGCTTGCTGAGGAATGTTTCCATCGCTGATTGCGTCTTCTCATAACATCTTGATGCTTGTCTGTTCAAACTTGGATTGGCCGATTATTCGCCTTGCCTACGAGATTTGCAAGGCAAAAATACGCAATAAGTATTTAGGGGCTTCGAAGCAAAATGCTTGGCAACAGAACAGACTGTGTTAAATATTTTGGCTAGGGGAATGAGGTTACTGGACGTGGAAAAAGCAGGATTGCCTGCTGGAGCATCAATGTAGCCCATATCTACTTATTCCGCAAAAATATCTTTCCTGCGGGCGGAAATGGTTTAGCCTCTCTTTGATGGCGGGCACACCAGCAGGAGAACGCAATTACCCCGGCCGGCTGATTGCTGTGGAAGGTTTGGACGGTTCGGGGAAATCGACGCAAATCTACCTCGTCAAGCGGTGGCTAGAGCAACAGGGCATTCGCGTTTTCTTCAGCAAATGGAACTCTTCCATCCTGGTCAAATCCGCCACCAGCAAAGGGAAGAATCGCGCCCTCTTGACGCCGACGACATTCAGCCTCATTCACGCCACAGACTTTGCCGACCGCTACGAACGGCAGCTTGTCCCCCTCTTGCGCGCCGGCTATATCGTCCTGTGCGACCGATACATTTACACCGCCTTCGCCCGTGACACTGTGCGAGGCTGCCCACCGGATTGGGTTCGGGAGATTTACGATTTCGCCGTTGCCCCCGACATCGTCTTCTTTCTCAAGGCCGAGCTGGAAACCTCCCTCGGCCGAATCCTGCAAAGCCGAACACAGCTCAAATACTTTGAAGCGGGGATGGACCTTCGTCTCTCCGCCAACATTCAAGAGAGCTTCCGCATCTTCCAATCCCGAATCCTGGAGCAATACCTCGCCATGAGCACGGAGTTCGACTTCACCATCATCGACGCCAACCGACTGGTCGAAGAACAACAAAGCATCTTGAGAACTCTCATCGCCGCCCGCATCCGCCTGAACGATTTTCGAAACTAAGCCCCGCCCCTTCGACATGCCGACAAGCCCTTCCATACAACAAGTTCTCGTGCCGGCCCCGGCGCCCAAAAAGTTCTACGGACACGGCATCCCCGGCATCCGCGTTGTAGAACTCACCGGTAAACTCATCGTCATCGAAGGCGCCGACGGCTCCGGAAGATCCACGCAAATCCGCCGGCTCGTCCAATGGCTCGAAGCCGCCGGACACGGCACCGTTCAAGTCGGCCTGAAACGTTCCAGCCTCATCAGCGAAGAACTCGAACGCGCCAAAGAAGGCAACATCCTCTGCAACACCACCTTAAGCCTCTTCTACGCCACCGACTTCGCCGACCAAACCGAAAACACCATCATCCCCGCCCTGAAAGCCGGCTTCATGGTCCTGGCCGACCGATACATCTACACCCTGATGGTGCGCGACATTGTCCGCGGCCAGGAAAAACACTGGGTGAAAAACCTCTACGGCATCGCGCTCATTCCCGATGCCGTCTTCTACCTCAACGTCCCGCCCGAACAACTCATCCGCCGCTCCTTCGCCAAAAATCACGCCCTCGACTACTGGGAAAGCGGCATGGACCTCGGCCTCTCCCGCGACATGTTCGACAGCTTCCTCAAATACCAAAACCTCATCCGAGACCACTTCATGCGGCTCCAGCAAGAATTCCAATTCCAAATCATCGACGGCAGCCGCAACGAAGACGAAGTCTACGCCGCCCTCAAACGCCAAGTAACCGCCGTCCTCTCCGGCCAACCCTGAAGCGGCCTTCCCGCTTTTCCCGCCTTCAGCTTTCCTTCGCCGATGCAGCAGCGGATTGCCCGGCCTCCGGCCAGACGCCGAGGGCACGCAGTTGCCCCTCCGCTTGCACTGCCCAACCGCGATTGGCGGCGGGGTTGGCAGGGCTGGGATGAAGAATTTGACCGATGCGGCACGAGGCGCCGGCAAGCGCGGATTCGGCCTGCTTCCCGGCAAAAGCGCCGACAGCCACCACCCATTCCGGCTGCAGAATGCTGACAATCTCCCGAAGGTGCGCGTCGCAGACAGCCTTGAGCTTTCGCGCGGGCGTGGCGGGCAGTTTGTTCGGCGTGAAGTTGCGTCCCGACGATTCCAACAAAGCTAGAGGGCAATAGTTGGCAACGAAATGATCGGCAAAGAAGGCGTCTGAGCTGGTGAACCGCCGGCGGAAGAGTCCCCATAATCGCCGGCCGCTCACTTCGGAACGTGCGAAGGCGAAGCCGTCTATCGGGCGTTTGGGATGTTGATGTCTTGGTGGGCAGACGCCGGAATGAATGCCCAGCCAATCGCGGACGCTGGCGATCTCTCCGAAGGGCACGGCGGTTTGCATCATGCCGAAGGGACCCGGATTCATGCCGAGGAATAACGCCCGTTTCCGCTGATGAGCGTAACGGGCAAGATATTGCTCATGGGCTTCCCAGCCGTAGGCGAGCGGATTATAAACGTGCGCAACGGGAGGGGGAAAGGCGAAGGCATCAGCGGCGGCAGCGAGTTTTCGCGCAGCTCGAATCATGGCTTCGGCGATGGGTGAGCAGGGCATGAGCAAAGGGATGTGGCGGCCAGCGGCGGTTATTCCGGCGGCAGTTCGGCGCGGCTGTGATGCCGGATGTCCTGGGCGTCGCAAAGATAGACGACGACTTCGGCAATGTTTTTGGCGTGGTCGGCGATTCTTTCGATGCTTTTCGAGATGACCATGAGGTTGAGGCAGCGGCCGATGTTTTTAGAGTTTTCGACCATGTAGCTGGAAAGTTCGCGGTGGAGTTTTTTGTTGAGTTGGTCGACGGCTTTGTCTTGGGGCACGATGGCGCGGGCGGCATCGGCGTCGGCGTTGACGAAGGCTTTCAGGGCTTGGTCCATCATTCCCATGGCCATTGCCGCCATTCGAGGGATGTTGATGTAGTCTTTGAGCGGCGGCTCGTTGCTGAGTTCTCGGGAGCGCCGAGCGATGGTGGTGGCTTCGTCGCCCACGCGCTCTAGGTTGGTGCAGATTTTCATCGCGACGGCGATGAATCGGAGGTCTCTGGCGAGGGGGGCTTTGGCGAGCAGAAGGATTGCCTGTTCATCGATGTCGATTTCGAATTGGTCGATTTCGTTGTCGGCGTCTTCCACTTGCCGGGCCAAGTCGTCGTCGCGCTCAACCAAGGCGCGGATGGCGGTATTGACGGCGAGTTCGGTCTTGCTGGCCATGGTGAGCAGGCGTTCGTTGAGGGTGTTGAGTTCGCTTTGGAAGTGTTGGCTCATGGGGCGGCGCGGCGGGATTATCCAAATCTGCCAGTGACGTAATCTTCGGTTTGCTGTTTTTTTGGCGAGGTGAAGATGACATTGGTCCGGTCGTATTCAATCAATTTTCCGAAGAAGAAGAAAGCGGTTTGGTCGGAGATGCGGGCGGCTTGCTGCATGTTGTGGGTAGCGATGATGATGGTGTAGCGCTGTTTGAGGTCGAAGATCAGCTCTTCGATGCGAGCGGCGGCGCCGGGGTCGAGCGCGGCAGCCGGCTCGTCCATCAAGAGGATTTCCGGTTGAATGGCGATGGCGCGCGCGATGCAAAGCCGCTGTTGTTGCCCACCGGAGAGGGACAGTGCGTTGGCCTCCAGGCGGTCTTTGACTTCGTCCCAAAGGGCGGCGGCTGTCAGGCTCGATTCCACGATTTCGTCCAGGCGTTCGCGGTCGTGCAGCCCGTGTAGCTTGGGGCCGTAAGCGACGTTGTCGCGGATGGATTTGGGAAAGGGGTTGGGTTTTTGAAACACCATGCCCACCTTTTTGCGCAACTGGGCGACGTCCACTTTCCGTCCGTAGATGTCGTGCCCGGCAATGGCGACCTTGCCCGTGATGCTCACACGGTCAATCAGATCGTTCATTCGATTGAAACACCGCAGGAGCGTTGACTTGCCGCAACCGGAAGGCCCGATGAAAGCGGTGACGAGGCGTTCGGGAATTTGCAGCGAAACGGAGTCGATCACCGGCGCCCCGCCGTAGCGGACGGAGAGGCTTTGGGTAACGATCAACGGCCCTGCCGCGCCGGCGCCGCTCGAAGGCTCTGGGGACGGTGTCATCATAAATAGCGAGCCGATATGAGGGCGCAACTTTCAGCCGCAGTTAATAAAACATTCCCGCCCGCTTCCGCATTCTCGCCCGAATAAAAACCGCCCCCGCATTCAAAGTGAAGGTGAGCAGCAGTAAGGCCAAGACCGCGGCGCAGAGGATGGATCGGGTGCGTTCGCTCTCCGACGCCTGAGTCGAGAGAACAAAGACATAGTATCCCAAGTCCATGAAGCACCCGTTCAAACGAATCGAATCCACTGCCGCAGAATGCGCAACGCCGGTGAAAAGGATGGGAGCGACAGACCCAGCGGCGCGGCTAACCGCCAACATCCCGCCAGTCAAAATTCCTGGCAGAGCTTGAGGGAGAACAACGCGGACAACTGTTTGCAAGCGGGTGGCGCCCAAAGCCATGCTCGCCTCCCGAAGCCCGTCCGCCCGCCACCGCAAACTCTCCTCAACCGCCGCCACCACCACAGGCAAAGTCATCACCGCCAAAGTGAGAGACGCCCAGAGCAGCGCAGGATGCCCCCAAAAGGAAGCCGCATCCCCAGGCCGAAAAACCCGGTCGAGATTCCCGCCGACAAAATGGACAAAGAACGCCAAACCAAAAAGCCCGATAACCACAGAAGGCACGCCAGCCAGACTGTGAACCGCACTTCGGATCCCAATCGTCACCGGCGATTGAGCGGGAGCATATTCCGCCAGATAAACCGCCGTCGCCACGCCGGCCGGCATCACAAACACCGCCATCAACATCACCCGCGCGGCAGTGCCCGCAAGCATCGGCAACACGCCGGCGCGATCCGCGTCAAACCAATCCCGCCCCGGATTTGAAGTCAAAAACCGCCAAGAAAACAGTTCTCCACCCTGCCAAATCACACCGGCCAAAAACACCGCCAAAAAACCTAAAACAACCGCCGCCGCCAAAGCTGCCAGCCCAGTGAAAAAAGGCGACTGCCAATTCCGGCGGCACGATTGAAAACCAAAATCACCCAAAGACATGTTCAAAAAGACTTCGCTTCCAGCCGCCGCTTCAGTCGACAAAGAATCCAATCGCCCACAAGATTCACCGCATAAGTAACCGCAAAAAGAACGCCCCCTAACACAAACAAAACCCGGTAATGCCTGCCGGCGAAAAGAACAGACGGCAACTCCGCAGCAATCGCAGCCGTCATAGGCCGGCTCGAATCCAAAAGACTCCACGAAAGAACGCCCGCATCCCCCGCCGCCATCAGCACAATCATCGTTTCCCCAACCGCACGACCAAAACCCAGTGCCACCGCCGCGCAAACGCCGGGAAAAGCAGCCGGCAAGACAACCCAACAAGCGGCCTGCCAGCGCGAACTGCCCAGCGCAAACGCCGCCTGCCGAAAAGAAACCGGAACACTCGTCAAGGCACTTTCGGCAATCGAAAAAATCAGGGGAACCACAGCCAAACCCAGCACCATACCGGCCGTCAACGCATTAAAACGCCACGGATAGCCGAACAAGCTCTGCAAACCGACAGACAGAACAACCACAGCCAAACTCCCCAAAACCACACTCGGCACTCCGGCAAGCGTCTCCACCAGCGGTCTCACCCATTCGCGGATTCCAGCCGGCGCCAATTGAGAGACATAAAGCGCCGCCCCAATCGCAATCGGCACGGCAAAAAACAGCGCTGTCAAACTGACTTTCAAACTGCCAACCGCCAAAGACGCTGCCCAACCGATGGAAAAGGTTTCCCCGGCCGGCCGATCGCCCGCCACCGCTCCTCCAAAAAACGGGAGCGATTCCCGGACAACAAACAGAACCACCAGAATCACCAGAACCGCCGCACTCAGAGAAACGACAAAAAGACACTTCTCCGCAATCCAATCAGCGAGTTGAAGGCGCCCCTTCCGCGCCAAATCGCTCCAGTCTCCAATGGCGCCGGACCGCTTCATGCCACAAATAAAGCTAGCAACCTTAACCGTCAATCCCCGCCAATGTCAAATCGCGTTCGCCCGCCCGCAGCCGCCTATGGAAAAGAACCGACACCGAACATCATCGACTCGCAGCAAAAGCAACCGCCGGGAAAAATGGGAATAAAAGGGTAATGGCAAAATTATAGACCATATATTTCTGGTATATTTCACCACCGTGTCATCGTTGTTCGATCCCGATACTATTCTATTAGCACTTAAAGAGTTGTATTATTACTCGATACAGAAAATTCAACATGATGTTATCCGTTTTTATATTTCCGACTTATTCAAAGAATTGCCTATCGAGCGTTTTTGAGTTTGACGATGGCAATGACTATTGCGCTCCATAGTGCAACTGTTGTTATCAAGCCGAAATTCCACCAACCTTTGGCGCTGTGCCAGACGATAGCATAACCGAGACTTCCTGGCAGGATCGCATAGTAGAGAAATGTAGCAAAGGTCTTTCGAATCACTGCGCCTTCTTTTCCCGTCAGGCCGACTACAGCCGAGGCAGCAACGACATTATGCACGCAGATGATGTTGCCCGCCGCGCCACCGACGGCGTGCAACGCCACTATCCACGTGGGGTCCACGCCGATTTTTTGCCCCACGCTGAATTGAAAAAGCGAGAAGGTCATGTTGCTGATGCTACTGCTCCCGGAGACAAAGGCGCCAAAGCCACCGAGTAATGGAGCGAACAAGGGCCAAGCTGCGCCGGCAAGCCCGGTCGCGCCTTCGGCCAACACTTCCGGCATTTTGGCATAGAGTGCTGCACCACCTCCGCTGTGGAGAAATACTTGCACCATCGGGACTGTAAAGACGAGAGCCGCAGAAGCCGGCAGCATCGTTTGCGCTGAAGTTTTCCAAGCGGTTTTATAGGCCTTGAATGACATGCGATGTAAGAAGTATGTCGCTGCGGACACGGCTATAAAAATAGTTCCCGGCAAGTAGAGCGGCTCGAAAGAGACGGAGATTTCGGCGCTGAATAAATTGGAAAATTCAACTTTCCAGCGCCGCACCCAATCTGCAACCGGCAACGCTTTTAGACGAGTCAATACCAGGAGCCCCGTCACCAGCAAGTAAGGCATCCAAGCCTGCAGCA
The DNA here is from genome assembly GCA_965214825.1 of uncultured Pedosphaera sp. Lineage (GTDB taxonomy): Bacteria > Verrucomicrobiota > Verrucomicrobiia > Limisphaerales > AAA164-E04 > UBA2970. The sequence continues at coordinate 1,698,280 of OZ243981.1, read as the reverse complement.
GTTTGAACGAGTTTTCGACAGCGCCTTCTTCTCGGATTTTGATCGTCCCGCTCCATTCCGGCTCCCAATGGCTTCGGTCGCCGAAATCCCAAACGCTTTCTTTCGGCGGCATAAACCATCCTCGCCGCACCCCGCTTACGACGATGATCAATCCAATCAGGGAGCCGAATAGCGACGGGAATTCTGGCCCCAAAAAACGCGCCACGCACCAATAAGGAACAACCATGGCAATCGAGGCGAACAGGGCAAAGCGCCAGACTTTCAACCCATCAGCCAAACGCCGGCGGGGGCCGAAAAAACGCGTTAGCAGACTCACCAGAATCAGCGGTATGAAAAGCCCGGCAACGGCGTGCAAGCAGGCAACCTTGACGCCGATGGAGGCTAGAAATGCCGGCCAATCAAGGGTGCCTTCGACTGTTACAAAACCGGCGGCCTTTGCCACAGCTTCCACAGAGGCGTCGCCGGCCAAGCTCGTGTGAATTCCCACCAGAATCGGCGTTCCCAAGGCGGCGAAGGACACCGGCGTGCTTTGAATAATCATCCCGGCGACTACCGCGGCCATGGCGGGAAAACCAAGCCCAACTAACAAAGGCACCGCCACAGCCGCCGGCGTTCCAAACCCGGCCACGCCTTCGATGAAGGAACCAAAGAGCCAGGCGATGATGATGGCCTGAATCCGGCAGTCGGGCGAGATGCGGGTGAAACCTTCCCGAATCGCCCGCAGCCCGCCGCTTTGTCGCAGGGTGTTGAGAAGCAGAATGGCGCCGAAAATGATGTAGAGCAGTGTGCCGGCGACGATGAGGCCCTTTACCGAAGCCGCCGCTACCTGCCTTGTAGGAAGCTGCCAAACGCCCAAAGCCAAGCCCGCGGCGATGGCGTAGGCAAGCGGCATCGCCCGGTTGGTTGGCCAGCGCAGCCCCACTAAAAACACGGCAACTGCTAAGATGGGCAAGAAGGCTAAAAACGCTAAAACGCCCGTGTTCATCCTGGAGTTTCCGCAAGGCTGTCAGTTCTCCTTGCGGACGGCGACGGAAACCGGTTCCGCATAATCCCGCCACAGCCGGTCCAGCTTTGCTTTGTCCGGTTTGCCGTCGGCCACGATGAAGCGATACTGCGAGATGTAGGGTTCGCCCGGGGCTATTTGCCAATCGCCCATTTGCGCCGGCGCATAGCAGAAGAAAGGCTCGTTGGGATGAATGCGCATCGGCTGCGGTGCTCGAAAATTTTCGGGATGGCAGAGGATGGCAACGCCGCTCCATTGCCCGTTGATTTGTCCGCCAATGTGGCACCACGGTGCCCGAGTTGCATGTCCTCGAATCCGGTCAGTCTCGCCCAAGCCCGTCAGGTAATGGGCATTTTCCGCGCCGTCCCACTGGCGATGCCCGCGAAAGCCCAAGCCGCCGTAACGATATTTCGGGAAGTGAATCGGCTTGTCAGCGGCGCATTCCTGCACAAACTTGAGGTCGAAGAGGCGATACGGGAACGCGGCACCCCGCACCGCATAAATCTTGACTTCCCAAGTCTCGTTAAGCGCGACTACGGGCGGCTCGGCAGAAAGATCGACAAACCGGTGCCGGCTGCGAAACCCGCCCATCACTTCCCCGCTCCAGTAATGATCCAAGGCTACAAACTCCACCGTTCCTTTTCGATGCCCCATCTCCCAAAAATTCGGCTCCCGGCCATCGAACTTCGTCTTCGTCCACGCCACCCAGACTCCGTGATGATGCAAGTGATTGCCCGGATAATCATCGGTGACAACAAGCCTCGAAGGACTCCACAGCGGATGGAGATAACCCCCGCGGCGGAAGACCGGGTCGATGCCCTCGCGCGGCAGTTCACTCGGCGCCGCCTGATATTGCGCCAACGGCTCGCCGTCCAATGTGAATCGAAGAGCCTCTCCCCGGCGCTCTGCCCAAATTGCAGAACGCAGGCGCCGCCCGCCACTTCGATTCCGAAGGCGGAAGGTCTTTTCCTGCCCGCCAGCCAAACGGTCGAGAATGAAATAGATGCGGCCGTCAACACCCAACTGCGCCGGCACTTCGCCCTCTTCATCGGACAGTTCGGGATTCCAAATCTTCGCCGGGCACGCGAAGGACACAACCGCTTGCCGGCGGTCGACGCCCCCGGCCTTCACAGTCAATTGATACGACGCGCTGGCAGACACCGCCGACCAACCCAATACAGCCCCCAAAACTGCCAAAGCCAACGGGAACGCCAAAAGCCAAAGGACACGCTGCCTAAAAACGAAAAGCGGGCATCGACCGAAAACGGGAACTGGGATAATCGAGGGCATCCCTTTTGTCTGGAAGGAATCAACCGTGCCGTCAAGCCTCGACTTCGCAATAAGCATTTATAGGCTTAGCGGGAGTGGCGCAGGCTGGACAAGGCGAAAAAAGCCAGTAACTGCTTATTGCGCTCGACTTCAAATCGCCCGCGAAAATCACTGGCCATCGGGAACGAGCCGATAAAAGCGCCGGTTGAGAAACCGTGAGTTCCGGTCTTGAAAGAGAACGGGCTCCGTTGCGTTCGTTACCGTCAGCAAGGGCGTCCAGTTGATCAAAGCGGAGGACGCTTCCAGGCGCAAAGTCAGCTCTTCGTCCCCGGCGATAGAAAGAGCGAACATCCCGCCAGAGGTTTCGGGCGGCAACAGCGTCAACTGAAACCTCGGCACAAACCACACCGCTGCCGTCTTGTCCGCATCCATGATCACGAAGGCCGAATCGCCCGTTGCGCCGTCCGTCCCCTCCCAGCGCTCCACCCGGAATCCGGGCGCCGGCAAAGCGCGAAGATTCAACCGAGTCCCTTCGAGCAACTTCGTCGTGCTGCCGTCGCTCTCCAGCCGGCCCTTGCCGTGAGCAATCAGTGTCAATTCAAGCTGCCCCGGCTCGACAAACAGGGCTTCCAAAAGCGTGTCTTCCAAAAGAGTCAACCGTCTCGGATTATCGCCGCCGGGCGCATCACTCCAGCCGCCAAACTCCCATCCTTCATCAGGAATGGCCGACACTTCCACCACCGCCCCGCGAAAATACCATTCCCGCGCCGGCTCCACAATCAGCCGCCCTTTGCCCGAAGTTCGGGTCTCCAAAACCACCACCGGCTCAAAAACCGCGCCCACTTCAATGTCCGTTTCCAGCGTTAATGTCAGCGGATTCTCCCGCCCCAACGATTCTGGCGCCCAGGCCGAAAAACCGAAACCCGCCGCTGGAACCGCTTCAAACGTTGCCCGATCGCCCGGCAGCAAATCCTCGCCCTCAGCCGAAAAAATCACCTCGCCCTCGCCCTGAACCGCCCGCGCCGCCACCTTCAAAAACTTGGCGAAGTTAGCCGTCACTGACTTGTGGCCGACCAACACGAACGTGGCGGGATTTTCCAACGTCACTATATCCCCGCTGAAGCCCAAAAAACCGGAGCCTTCCGCCGGCAAAGCCGTCAACACTACCGTAATTTGTGGAGGAGGCAACACTGGCGACACAAGCCCCGGCTCCATCAACACCTCGCCTTCGCCGTTGACTAGGAGAGTCAACATAGACAACTCCCGAAACACCGCCTCCAGCGAAAACGACTCTGTAATAGCCAGAGTCAGAGGATTCTCCAGGCTCGTTTGCCCCGAAAACCGCCACTCCAAAAACTCCCAGCCCACATCCGGCAAGGCGGAAAACTCCACCTGCTCATCTCTTGCGAAACCGGAATCCGCTGCCGGCCCCTGCACTCGCCCGCTGCCCTGCACATGAACGGCCACTGCAAACCGAGGCGCCTCGGCGGGATGTTCCACCGCGCCGATGTCCGGATCCGACCCTTTTGGCAAAGCAGCATCTGAACCAAAAGCCGCCGCAGTTTCCCGGCTCCCGGCGCCAAGGGCTGGCGAATCCTCCCGCAAAGTAAAATCCTCCTCCCAAGGCGCCTCGGCATTCACAAAACCGGGATTGCCGAAAACATTGTTCTCCCCAAACTCAAGCAGCCCCGCCCCGCCAATGGAATCCCTGCCCGCATCCAACAGACAATAATCCACCGTCGCCCGGCTCGACTCCTTTAACACAACATTCTGCTCGCCATTCCCGGCGAAAATGGAATTCACCGCCCAAACTTCCCCGCTGTTTTCCAACCCGACCCCATTCCCCACCACCGTGCAACTCACCAGATGAACGTTGCCGCCTGCTCTGTTCCGCACTCCCGTCTCGTTGCGGTAAAGCGTACAACCCACCACAGTGGCTTCACTGCCGCGAACAGCCCCAAAAGAAAGCCCAGTGCCGCAATCGAGCACCCGCGAGTTGCGAATGACAGGATGTGTTTCCTCGCGGCCGTAAATAGAAATGCCGGACGTGGCGCCGAAGATAGTAACATCAACAATCCGGGGACGCAGGCCGGGATTGTTGAGATAAATACCGTGGACTGCCCCCGTGATGAAACAATTTTTAATTAGCGGCTGCGCCCCGTTTGAAATGCGGATACCTCTCGCCCTGCTCTCAGTCGATTTCACAACAGTAAAGCCCTCTAAAGTAGCCCATTCACTCCCGCCCAGAAAGTTTACTGCGTCGCCGTGAGTAGCTTCAATTACCGTAGATTCAGCCCCGTCCGAAGATTTGACCCAAACCGATTTCCACTTGAAGTCCACCTTTCCTCGGTAAGTCCCCGGTCGAACCAATATTAACTCGCTCGAGTCTGCCGCGTCAATCGCGGCTTGAATCGAACGAAACGGCGCCGCCTCGCTGCCGTCCTCTGTCTCGGCCTCGCTAGAGACATCGACTATGAGTTTGAAATCCGGCTCGCCGGCAGGAACGCTTTGTGCATCCAGCGGGTCTGTTCCCTCTGAAACCTCCTGCCCATCAGTAAAGTGGTCGCCGTCCGAATCTTTCACAAACGGCAAAGTGCCCAATTCCCATTCCCGACCATCCGACAAACCGTCCTCGTCCGAATCCGCCACACCCGCATCCGTTACAGTCGGGTTGGTGTAAGAGCCGCGTTCCAGGATATAGCCACGGGGCCAGTCACTTGACTCATCATCATTCCATAAATTTTCTGTACCCCCTACTAAATGCAGCGCGTGTTCATTGCCGCCGCGATTATTCGGCTCGACACCATCCCATCGGGTGTAGTCCCAAGGCTCGCCGGTGATCCATCGCCAATCGTCTTCCTGTTCGGCATCCGTTCCGCCTAACCAAGGGCCTAACGAAGGCCTATGATTTTCCCAGAGTTTTGCGCCGAGCACAAAAGACATCGCCTGCCATTCCGCTTCCGAAACAATAGTGGCCAAATGCCCGCCTCGTGAGATTGCATCTGCTTGAGCCGCCTCCCAAGTGAAGGAGCCATCAATCACTTCGTAACGCCCGATGCCGATTTCCCAGCCGTCCGACAAGCCGTCCCCGTCCGTGTCGGCCAAATTCGGATTGGTGCCGAACAGGAAGGTCTCGTCCGCATTGCGGAGGCCGTCTTCGTCCGTGTCCGCCCGGTGGTCGGCGAGACTACCCGGCCGCCGCAGACGGACATTGGGGATGGGGGACTCCACGGTTCCATCGGGCAACTGCCAGCGGACAGTGAGATGATCCCCGCCGTGATCGTCCTTCATAATCACTTCGACGTAGTAACGCCGCCTGCTCTCCAGGCGAATCGGCTCAGATTGCTGTTCGGGAAACACAGTCCACTGCCGAGGCGGATACACCGCTCGTGTGTCCGGCACCGAAGCGATTTGCTCCTTGTTGTCGGGCGATTCGTCCGTGCTCAAAAACAACACGCTTTCGTTGTCGCTCGAAATCCAAAAGATGTAATCGCCACTTTGCGGCGGCACGATGAACCCGCGAATCCGCTGGCCGTAGTAGTCCGAAAAATCCTCCGGGGCATCAAAGTCGTGGATGATGAAGCGGCTGTCAGGTTGGTCCGGGAAACCGGAATGCTGGAGCAAAATGTCGATGGAGCGCGTTCCATCCACATCACGCCAGACTTCCCGCAGCAAGCCGCGGCCTTGCGCGGCGGTGTTTTCAATCGTTGCCAAGCCGGCAATTCCCGCGATGAGAGCCGCCCGCCCGCCTGCTCTTTTCAGTTTTTTTAAATCCAACATATCTCTCTGGCCGTGAATTCTGTCTATTGCGCGTCCGGGAGGAGCCTATAGCTTTCATTTGCGAAAGGAAGGATTTTTCGGCGGGCTTCTGATTTTCGCCGATGAATGCGTTGCGGCGTTTTAGGCTGGTTTAAAGATTGGAAGTGTGGTTGAAACAGTTGATGAAGTTTTGTGTTGGAAAGAGCGGCCTTTTGTTGGCGGCAGTATTGGTGGGGCAGCTTTTGGGGGAGCCTGTTGTTCTTTATGACGGCGAGCAGCGGTCCTTGCCGGAGAAGCAAGGGTGGATTTACCACTTGACGCCGCCGCTCCGTAACCAGGCGCGACAATTGGTCAACACCGCCGACCGGGCCGTCAATCTCAACACCAGCCGCAACATCGCCGACCGAGCGGGCTATTTCATTCGTTTCCCGCAGAGGGACACCCACCCGCAAGCCCCCGAAACCTTCGACCGCCAACACTGTTACCGCGTTGGATTCGCCCTCAAGCTCCTCAGCGAACATCACACTGCCGCGCATCAAGCCGGCTTCAGCCTGATTGCCCTGTCACACGACTTGGCGGGCATTGAGCTGGGATTCCGCACTGACGAGATTTTCGCTCAATCAGCAGACCTCGCCCGCGCCGAAGAAAACCGCGAGCTGCCCTTCCGCATCAACACCGAATACACGGACTTCGCACTCGAAATCAAAGAAGATGCCTATACACTCTCCGCCAACGGTCAAGAGATTTTGGCCGGGCCGCTGCGAGACTATTCAAACGCCGGCGAACCCTACACCATCCCCAACCTACTCTTCATCGGCGACAATAGCGAAACCGCCGCCGCCTCGGCCAACCTGCGGAGCCTTTGGATCGACACGAAACTCTCCGACACGCCGCCCCCCGTCGATCCGGGCACACCGCCACCTGTCCAACCGCCAATTGCCGACAAACCCGCCGTCTTCACCGTGAGCGAGGCGGAAAGCGCCCTGGCTCTTGCCGGCATCGCTTTGGGAATCGCCATCAAACCGCAAGGAGAAGGCAGCCTGAACGCCACCTATTCGGGAGAAATTCACGCCATTCTCGCCGACGGCAAAATTCTGTTTCAACCCGCCTCGCGCCTCGACGCCATTCCCAGCGGGAAATGGGAACCGCAGGCCGGTGGCAAAAACGGCTCAGCGCCGGCCGACTACGGCGGGGCAGTCCCCGACAACCCCTTCGGCAACACCGTCTCAGCCCTCCGCAATATAGAATTCATTCTCGCCAGCGACTGGATTGACCGGCAAGCGGGCAGCGCCGAATTCCCCGCCACCAACCTCGTGGTCTCCATCCCCGAAGACGCTAACGGCGCCCTAGATATTTTGACGCGCAGCCTCATCCCGATTCGAATTGCCGTTCCCTTGGACAGCGTCAGCAGCGTCAACAACTCGAAAACCCCAGCCACTCTCGCCGTCCAGGACAACATCCAAACCTTGACCCTCCCCATCCAGATCGACATCTTCGCCCGCATCATCAGAGACAACGATTTGAAGCTGACTTTCTCCGGGCAAATCGTCGCCCGGCGCAACCTCCCGGAACCGACCGCCCCGCCCGCATTGGCCATCCAACTCCTGCCGGCGGGAGAAGTGCAGTTGTCCTGGAACGCCCTCCCCGGCCGCATCTATCAAGTTCAACAATCGGCAAACCTCGACGAGTGGGAAGCCGCCGGAACCCCCGTCATCGCTGAGGCGGAAACCGCCATCTGGAAAACCGCCGACACCGAAGCCGACCGCTACTACCGCCTCATCCTCCAGGTTGCCAGCGGCAATTGACCCGACAGCGCTCAATGCGCTTCAAGCCAATGCATTCAAATTGCAGCATCGGATTTTTCGGGATGTCGGCTTGTCAGGAAACGATGCGGCATCTTTTTCAACAAAGATTTTCGCAATAACCATTTAGGGGCTTTGAGGGTTTTGAAAGGCGATTTATTCGGGACACGTGAATGGACAGGAGGCAAAGGGTTGGATTTTTTGTTAAGCGGGTGGCGCGCAACGACTTAAGTGCTTTTCATCTTGATAGCCAACTTCACAAAAAACTCTGTCGGTCAATTGATTGTAATTCTTGGCAAATACTTCGATTGGCACGAAGTGGAGGTGGATCATGCGAAACAACGAATTAGCGGCAGGGCGTTTTCCATCGCTTCCGCCACTAGCGTCTTGGCCTCTTTTTCTTCCTCGAGCCAAAGATCGAAGAGCAACTCGTCGTGAACCTGCAGCAACAAGCGCGTCTTCAACCCTCGCTCTTCAATCGCCCGGCCGATCTGCGCCATCGCCATTTTGATCAAATCCGCCGCCGTTCCCTGGATGGGTGAATTGATGGCGTTGCGCTCCGCTGCGCGGCGAGCGGTTGCGTTCGCTGAATGGATGTCCCGCAGGTAACGCCGCCGCCCGCTCACGGTTTGGACATAGCCGCGCTCGCGGGCAAATTCGAGGGTTCGGTCGATGTAGCTTTTGACGCCCGGAAAGCTCTCGAAGAACTGCCCGATGATGACCGCCGCTTTCCTTTGCGGAATCCCCAGCCGCTGTGCCAAACCGAAGGCCGAAATCCCGTAAGCCACACCGAAGTTCACCATCTTGGCCTGCCGCCGCATTTCCGCAGTAACCGCCTCAGGGAACACGCCGAACACTTTGGCTGCCGTTGCTGCATGGATGTCCTCCCCGTTGCGGAAAGCGGCCTGCATCCCCGCATCGCCGCTCAGGGCCGCAATGATGCGCAACTCGATCTGCGAGTAATCCGCCGACATCAGCAAATAGTCCTCACCGCGCGGCACAAATGTCCGCCGAATTTCCTGGCCCAACGCCGTGCGAATCGGGATGTTCTGCAAATTGGGATGTTGCGAATTCAAGCGTCCCGTCGCTGTGGCGGCCTGATGAAAAACCGTATGCACTCGCCCGCTGCTCGCAAAAATCGCCGCCGGCAAAGCGTCGGTATATGTCGACTTCAACTTCGCCGCCGCCCGATAATCCAAAATCTTGCGGACAATTAAATGCCGCGCCGCCAAGCCCGCCAGCACCGGCTCGCCGGTCGCATACTGCCCGGTCTTCGTCTTCTTCGGCTTCTCCAGCAACCGCAACCGCTCGAACAAAACTTCCCCCAACTGCTTGGAGGAATTGAGATTGAACACCGTCCCCGCCAAGTCATAAATGCGCCGCTCCAACGCCTGCATCTGCTCCCCCAACTGCGCCGATAACTGCCGAAGCGCTTCGGAATCCAAACGAATCCCCTCGTATTCCATCTCCACCAACACCCGAACCAAAGGCTCTTCCACATCGAAATAAACCGACTCTTGCCCCGCCTCGCTCAACTTCGGGCGCAGCCTCTGATACAACTGCCAAGCGACATCCGCATCCTCTGCCGCATACTCGGCCAAGCGCTCCAAAGCCACCGCCGCCATCGGCCGCTGCGCCGCGCCCTTCTCGCCGATCAACGACTCGATGGCAATCGGCGAATACCCCAAATACCGCTCCGCCAAGTAATCCAGCCCATGTCGCAACTCTGGCTCGATGAGACCGTGCACCAACATCGTGTCGAAAATCTTCCCCCGCACACGCAGTCCTTGCCAACGCAAGACGCTCAAATCATATTTCAAATGATGCCCCACCTTGCCAATCGCCGGATTCTCCAACACGCCGCGAAATATCTCCAACGCCGCCCCATCCACCCCCCCGCCCGCAACTGTCCGCCCCGCCTCGTTATAGGGAACTAGCGGCACGTAAAAAGCGCGATGCGGCTCAAACGCAAACGCCAAACCGAGAACCTGCGCCGACTTCGCATCCAAACCCGTCGTCTCCGCATCGAAGCAAAAAACCTCCCGCTTCTCCAGCCGCGCCGCCAACTCTTCCCGCCCCGCCGCCGTCCGAACACAAACATACTCATGCTCCACATCCGCCGCCGTCCGCAACCCCGCATCGCTCGCACCGCTCCTCGCCGCCGCTTCCCCGCCCCGCCCCGCCTTAAAATCCGGCCCGAAGAGACGCCGCCCAATCGAATTAAACTCGAACTCCACACAAAACCGCCGCAGCAACTCCTCCTCCTGCGGCCGACACGCTAAATCGCTCAACTGAACAGACACCGGCGCCGCCCGATCAATCGTCGCCAATCGCTTCGACAAAAGCGCCTGCTCCCGATGCTCCTCCAAACTCTCCCGCTGCTTCCCCTTCAACTCCTCCAAATGCTCAAGAAGATTCTCCACACTTCCATACCGCAGGATCAACTTGCCAGCCGTCTTCCGGCCAATCCCCGGCACGCCCGGAATATTGTCCGACGCATCCCCCCAAAGCCCCAACACATCGCACACCTGCTCCGGCCGCTCAATCCCCCACTCCGCCAAAACCTCCGCCCGCTTCCACAACTCCGCCTCGCCGCCCTGCCGCCCCGGCTTCAACAAAAAAGTCGTCTCAGAAACCAACTGCGCGAAATCCTTATCCGGCGTCACCATATAAGTCTCAAACCCCGCCGCCTCCGCCCGTCGCACCAAAGTGCCCACAATATCATCCGCTTCATAACCCGGACACTTGAGTACCGGCACCCGAAACCCCGCACACAAACCCTCCACCGCCGGCAACGCCGCGCTCAATGCCTCCGGCATCGCCTCCCGTTGCGCCTTATACGCCGGATACTCCCGATGCCGCGCCGTGGGCTCCACCGTATCAAACGCCACCGCAATATGCGTCGGCCGATGCCTCTCCCGAACCTCCAACAAAGCATTCGCAAAACCAAACAACGCCGAAGTGTTCACCCCCGTCGACGTCAAAATCGGCCGCTTCACAAAAGCAAAATGCGCCCGATACACCAACGCCATCCCATCCAACAAAAACAACCGCTCCGCCATGCTCTCCATTTTACCTCGCGAGCCTTCCTTGACGATAATATATGTGAAACAAATCCCCCCCCCCCCCCTCCGGCCATCAACCCACCTGTTATTTGTAGAGAAAAGCGAAGGCGCTCCAGCATCTCCAAAGCGCATGCGGCAACAACCGGAACACAGAAAGCCACCTCCTGAAAGCAATCACCTACTTCAACAAATGCCGTTTCCCAGACCAAGGCAACCGGCGATCGAACAGAACGCCGAAGCGCTGGTAATCGTGATAAGGCACAGCATTGTTTTTCCAATCAGCAAGCGCCCGGTCATATACCGATCGAAGCGTATACAAAGACCGGAAATAGTCCGGGTTTGTGGCTTGATTAACTGTTTCTCCTCGATCTTTTTCAAGATGGTAAAGCTCTTCCGTTGGGATAAAGTCTCCTTCTCCGTAAGCCCAGAATATGTATTTCCAATCGGCTGAAACAACAGCCAGACTGTGGACAGGCGCCGGCCCCCAAACGTTGATCAACGGAAGATAATCCCGGAGCGATTGCTCCGGTTTATCATATAAAAGCATCAGGCTTCTGCCGTCCACCTCAGTGGGAATCGGCAGACCAGCTAGATCGAGAATTGTCGGTGCAATATCGACATTTCCTGTCAACGCATAACAGCGGCGGGCCCGGTCGTTGTTCGAGCGCCGGGGATCGAATAAAATCATCGGCACACGGGAAGCTTCTTCATATGGCAACACTTTCGAACCGTAGCCATGGGAACCGCATAAGAAACCGTTGTCTGAGGTATAGAGAATCACGGTGTTTTCAGCGGCACCCGCCTCTTTCAATGCCCGCCGAATCATACCCACAGCAACGTCGATGGCATATATTTGTTGATGATAAAGGGCCATAACCCGGTCGTAATGACGATCGTAACCCCACTCGGAGAAACGAATGTATTGACGTCCCTGCCGGCTTTGCTGCGAGAAGTGCCGTCCGTGCCGGCGTCCATAGTTGGCGGGTTTAGTAAAGGTTTTGCCATGATAGATATAATCGAATTGGGGATCTGGTTTTACAGGGCGGTGCGGAGCTTTGAAGCTAATGGAAAGGCAAAAAGGTTGTTTTTCCCGGGCGCTTTCCAAAATGAAATCACGCCCGAAGGCACCGTAGGAGCGAGTCGAATGGGGATATTTGGCGGCGTAACGTTTCATCGATTCGTTCTTATAGGTTTCGTAAAATGTTTGCCCGGGTCCCCCGCCCCACCAATCGAAATCTTTTTCCGGCAAGACACCCGGAGCATTTGGTGTAGGAGCTACAAGAAAGCCGAATTTGCCGGCAAACGCTGTCCGATAGCCCGCCCGCCGAAGCAGGATTGGATACGAAGCGTCCCAGTGCATTTGGAGGAGGGGGCCGTGATCGAAATTGCATCCAGTTTTATATTCGTATTTTCCGGTCATAATGCTCGCCCGGCTGGCCATACAAATGGCGGTCGTGTCGTAGTGGCGGTCAAAAGTTATCCCGTCCCGCGCCAATTGGTCCAAGTGGGGCGTTTGCACATCCGGCGTGTTGTAACAGCCCAGGGAGTACGTTGTTTGATCGTCGGAGAGCAGGAAAACGATGTTGGGACGCTCTGCCGCATGGGCAGCGAAACAACTGAGACAAGTAGCTATAATTGCCAACAAGTTTGCCGCGGATTTTCGTCGTTTTAACGAGAACATGATGATATAGAGCGCAATATAAAAAAGCACTTTGATTTATTGAGTGGCCCGCAGTTTTTCGACGCGGTAGAGATGGCTTTCCGTCCGAATAATCAAGGCGTCACCGATTACGGCGGGCGAGGCGAATATCCGTTCGTCGAGGTTGTTACTTGCAAGTGCTTCAAACTTCCGTCCGGTTTTCAAGACATGCACGCGCCCTTCTTCCGTCGAGATATAAAGCCGGCCGCCGGCAACTACCGGGGAAGCTGATACGTTGCCCCGGATGCGCTCTTGCCAGTGTGATTTTCCGGTCAGCGCATTAACACAGCTCGCCATGCCGGTGTCCGAAATATAATACAGTTCTTGTCTGAAGACGACCATCGAGGGGGTTTTCGGCACGCTGCGGGACGTTTTCCAAGTTATATGCGAATCTGTGATGTTCCCGCTGCCGCCGCTTTGAATGGCCAGCAGGTCGGCTCGCTGGAATCCGGTGGTTATGTAGATATGGCCATGGGCGAACAGGGGTTTGGGCACGACGGAATATCCTTGCCCGTAATCGACCCGCCACAGTTCGCGGCCGTCGGCGGGAGCGTAGGCAATCACTGCGCCGCTGGCGGGGCTGACGATTTCCTGCCGTCCGTTCATTGTGAACAGGGAGGGCGTGGCAAAGGAAAATTTTCGAGCGGCGGCTGTCCGGCGGATTTGTTTCCAAGCCAGCCGACCGGAATTTTTGTCCAGGGCGATTAAGGCGGGATTTTCCAATCCGTCGGCGCTGAAAATCAGTTTGTTTCCCACTAGGATCGGCGAGCTTCCGTTTCCGTGGAGCGGTGCGTAAGGCAAGGATGTTTGCTTCCAGACGACCTTGCCGGCGGTGTCCAGGCAAACAGTGCCGTGATGGCCGAAATGCGCATAGACTCTTCCCTCTGAGACGATTGGCGTGGGGCTGGCATGGCTGTTCTTTTGGTGTTTGTTGTGCGTCCCCGTCAGGGAAAGAACGTCGTTGGTCCAGAGAGTTTTCCCGCTGTCTGCCTTGTAACAGAGGACTTGCAGGGAGGTTGGCTGCGCTTTTTCGTCCAGAATCGCCGAGGTGAGATAGATTTTCTCGTCGAGAACTACGGGGGAAGACCAGCCGCTGCCCGGCACGGGCCGGCGCCAGCGGATGTTTTCCGTTTGCGACCAATGAATCGGCGGGTTTCCGGTTCGCGCCACTCCTTGCCCTTCGTCTCCCCGGAATTGGGACCAACTGGGGTTGGTCGATGTCTGGCCCTGCAAAGAGCTTTGCAACAAACTGACGGCCGCCGCCAAGAAACAGACGCCCCGAATTGCCGGCGCCCGCGTGCCAAGAAATTGTGTCTTCATGCCGCCGAAGAAAGTAGCGAAGTTCCCGCTGCGTTTTCAATCAAACTTCGCATGGCCTTGCTTTGTAAATTGGAAGCCGGCAATTCGGAATTTCCATTTGTTCCCGCAACCGGTAAAGTCCCGCCCGCAGATGAAGACACAGCTCAGAGGCCATTCTCTTATCGCCGGCTTGTCGGTTTCGGAAACCGATTCCGTTTTCCGGCCGGTCAACCCCGCCAACGATCAGCCGCTGGAACCCGGCTATCATTCGCTGGACATTGCAAGCGCTGATGCCGTCGCCCGCCATGCCCAGACTGCCTTTGCAGATTACAGCCGGCGCTCCGGCGCCGAGAGAGCCGCGTTTTTGAGAGAAATCGCCGACAACATCGACGCAGCAGAAGAAGACCTCGTCGAGCGAATGCCGGCGGAAACAGCGCTTCCCGAACCTCGAGTGCGCGGGGAAATCGCCCGAACCACCGGCCAATTGCGGCTCTTCGCGAACTTGGCGGAAGAAGGCTCGTGGAGCGACGCGCGAATCGAAACCGCCCAACCGGATCGCAAACCGCTCCCCAAACCGGACGTGCGTTCCATCCTGCAGCCGTTGGGACCAGTAGTCATCTTCTGCGCCGGTAACTTTCCCTTGGCCTTCTCCGTCGCGGGAGGCGACACCGCCGCCGCTCTGGCCGCCGGCTGCCCGGTCATCGTCAAAGCCCACCACTCGCACCCCGGCACTGCCGAAATCGTCGGGCAAACTGTGATGGCCGCAGCAGAGCGCCACCAAATGCCGCCCGGCACCTTCTCCCTTATCTACGGCGCCGGCCGGGACATCGGCATCGCCTTTGTGCAACATCCCGCCATCAAAGCTGTCGGCTTCACCGGTTCGCGCTCCGGCGGCAAGGCCCTGATGCAAGCCGCCTTTCAACGCGCCGAACCGATTCCCGTTTACGCCGAAATGAGCAGCATCAACCCCATCGTCATCCTGCCCCAAGCGCTCGCACAAAACGGCGAAACCATTGCCGCCGGACTTCACGCCTCCGTCACCCTGGGACTCGGCCAATTCTGCACAAACCCCGGCCTGGTGCTGCTCCCGGCCGGAGACGCCGCTAACCGCTTCGCTGCCCAACTGAAAACCGCCCTCGCCAACACAGCATCAGGATGCGCATTAAACGCCGGCATTGCCACCGCTTATCGCAAAACCATCAACCAAATCGCCGGCCTCAAAGACAACGGCCTCATCGTGCATCACGCCCGCCCCGGCGAGGGCTCTTCCAAATGCCACATCGGCGCCGCCCTCTTCCAAGCCAGCACAGCAACCTTTCTCCGGCAAAAAACCCTTCACCAGGAAGCCTTCGGCCCGGCCACCACGCTCATCACCTATCAAAACCAAAGCGAACTCCTCCAAGCCGTCAACGCCCTCGAAGGCCAACTCACCGGTGCCATCCACGCCACCGAACAAGACTTACAAAACGCCCCAGCCCTCACCGCTGCCCTGCAAAAACGAGTCGGACGCCTCCTCTTCGGCGGCTTCCCCACCGGCGTTGAAGTCTGCCATGCCATGGTTCACGGCGGCCCCTACCCCGCCACCAGCGACGGACGCAGCAGCTCCGTCGGCACCCTCGCCATCCAGCGCTTCGTCCGCCCCTTCTGCTATCAAAACGCCCCCGATGCCGCCCTGCCCCACGCCCTGAAAAACGCCAACCCCATGGGCATCTCCCGCCTCGTCAACGGCCAACAAACCCGCGCCCCTCTCTGACCGTCAACGTCACCGCGACCGCACATTCTCGGACAAACGCTCCACGCCATCCCGACCCTTGAACCGGGGATCAGACTTCTCCGGCACCGGCTCCGCCGCAATCGACCGAAACTCATCCATCAACCGCGTCTTCAACTTCTCCTCCACCAGAGGACCCTTCCCATACAATCTCTTATTGAGCAATTCGATCCCTGACAATAATGCCATCAAAACAATCATGAAGCCAAAGAGGAACACTTCAACTGGCCGTCCCGTGGGAAACCGAATAAGAATATCATCAAAATTAATAAAAAGACCTCCAGGCAAAATCCAATACGGCATTGCAAGCTTCCAAACGGCATATGCCGGCCGCGCCGAATTCAGACTGTTCCACATCACCTGAACATCGAGACTGGATTGACGGTCAGAAACAATGGAATAGGTAAGACTGAATAAAATGGACCACGCCAGCAGAAACGACACCCACGCCATACCCTCGACATCCCGCTGCAAAAGACTCCACAACGACAACAAAAACAAAACTGCAAAAACCCAAAAGAAAACCGGCCGAAACAATAACCTCGCCCCCAGCCGCTGTCCTTCGACAATTTCCTTCGGCGACAAACCCGTAGTCAACAGCAGCTCCAGAATGCCCGACCGCCGATCCTCTCCAATCCGCCGCCCCATAGTATAAAAAAACAACCAGGCCAATCCCAAAAACATTGTCCCTGCCAAAAAAAGAAACACACCCGGCGTCATCCAAACCGTTCCCCATAACCAATAAAAAAAATCATCAAAAGAACGCAAACCGCAAGCCCTCCCCGCATCAACCAGACAACCCCGCCATCCCGCAACACCAGCCAAGCTGATGGATCACGCTCCAGCCATTGCGCCCGCAAACGCCGGCGGGCATCCAGCCGTGCTCGCAACCGCTCCATAATAGTTAAACTCGGCGCCTCCACTGCGCTCGCTCCAACCGCTAGAAACGCCGCCCACGAAAGCACAATCCCCCACCCCAAAGTCGCCCCGCAGACATAGCGAACTTCGGACACCGGAAAGTTCTGTAACTGGTCCAGAACCAAAATCACCAGATACCCCGGACAAAACCGCAGCCAATCCGCTGAAACCGCGGCCACACTGAACGCCAACGGCGCCGAAAAAAACGCGCCACCGTAAGCCAACAGCAGCGGAAACACACCAATCCCAAAGACAAATAACAAAGCCACAAACAACGCACTGCTCTCCTCCCGGCAAAGAGCCGAACCCAAAGCCCCCACTGAAAAAAAGAAAAAAGTCAACAGAACCAAAGCCGCAATCGTCGAAACAAACAACGCTTCCGACAACCCGCCCGCCAAAAACGGAAACGCTTGAAACGGCAAAATCCCTACCAAATGCGTCGCCACCACCGCCATCCCCCCGGCCAGCTTCATCAGGAAAACCTCCCCAGCCGATAAACCCGCCAGAAAAAGAAGCTCCAGCGTTCTGTTGCGCCGCTCTTCTGCAAACGCTTCCATCGTGAGCGCGAGTGTTTTCCAAACGGCAAAGCCCCCGCCGCAAACAAACAATAGCTGATGCAACTCGTTCGCGTCCCCACCCACCAAAGCAAACATGCCCGCAATGCCCCCAAACACGGCAATCCACATCCGATCCCTATATACACCGCCCCGCCGAAGCCTCCGAGAAAGCTCCCGCCAAATCACCAGATGAAAAAA
The DNA here is from genome assembly GCA_965214825.1 of uncultured Pedosphaera sp. Taxonomy (GTDB): domain Bacteria; phylum Verrucomicrobiota; class Verrucomicrobiia; order Limisphaerales; family AAA164-E04; genus UBA2970. The sequence continues at coordinate 1,680,940 of OZ243981.1, read as the reverse complement.
TCCCCGTATCACTCCATAGCGCAGCCAACAGCAGCAAGCTAGTTTGTTCCCTTGCCGCATTCAAATAAATTGCGGCGCCTTGCGGTGCAGACATTTCCGGCTGCGCATGGCCAGCAGAAACGCCTGCTCCACTGTGATTTTTGCTTGATTCTCCGGGCGTGGCCATAAGAGTGAAACCTGTGATGCAACGTTCCATCTTCGGAAGAGAGTCTCATCTGCGCAGTTTGTTGAAGGGATTGACGTGGCGATTGGTCGCCAGCGGCACAACTATGTTGATAGCCTGGTTTTGGACGGGCAATGTCAAGCAGGCTGTGGGGATTGCCGGCGTCGAGTTCTTCGCCAAGTTCTTCATCTATTACCTGCACGAGCGGGCTTGGCTGTGTGTGCCGCCCGGCACGATTCGGAAGTGGTGGAAGCGGTTCCGCAAAGGTTCGGACGAAACCACCGGCAGAAACAGCGGCGCTTGAGCCTCTTGGGGAGGGATTGCCGCCGGCGGGATTCCTTCACGCCGGAATGCGGCGGCGGAACGGCTTTCAAGGCGGGCGAGAAGTTTAGAGGTCGTAGAGGCCGGGGTCGTGGGCAAAGCCGTTTCCACTTCCCGGAGAACCCTCGGCGGCGGCGGGGATAGCCTCGCCGAAAAGTTCGCCCATGTCCGTTTCGATTTTCTCCGGGTCTTCGCCGGCTTCGAGGCGTTTGACGGCGGTTTCCATTTCGCGGGGCAGCGCTTTTGCGGGAAGGAATTGCTGCATTTTGCGCATGAGGCGGGCCACGTGTTTGGGGTTGTTTTCGTCGAGATGTCCCATGTCCCGCTCCAGTTCGCCCATTGCCCGCATCATTCGGCGTTCGTCAAGGGTTTCGGCAGCGGGGGCTTCGGTTTTGGTGCCAGAGATCATGGCAAAGGGGGATAGCTTTTTGGTTAATCTCGGCCGGCCGCATTGGGGGCATTTGGGCTGCCGCGCGGGGTGGAGACGTTTGGAAAGGAAGCTGAAGATTTTGCGGCAGTTGGGGCAAGCGTATTCGTAAATCGGCATGACAGGAGCGGCTATTTCATGCGGTCGAAGGTTTGTTGGAGGATTTGCCAGTCTTCCAGGCCGCTGATTTTCTTTTTTGCCTTGGCGATGATTGCTGCTTCGTTGGCGTTTTTGGTGGGGCGGTTTTCCCGGTAGAAGATGCCGAAATAGCCGGGGAAGGGATCGTCTGCCAAACGGTAAGCGGCGGTTTCATCCGCGATATTGTGTTCGGCGGGAACTTCTTTGAATTCGCCGCCTTTGCGGGGGTTGGAAGCATCGAAGGCGCCGGGATAGAATTCGACGCATTCGCTGAGGCATTCGATGACGCTAAATCCGTCGTGGTCCATGGCTTGGTTCATCATGTCGAGGAGGTGTTTGGGGTTGGTGCTGGTGGTTCTGGCGATGAAGCTGGCGCCAGCGGCAACGAGTTGTTTCATGGGGTTGATGGGCTGGTCTTTGGCGCCCGCAGTGTCTGTTTTGCTTTTGAAGCCGAGGGGCGAGGTGGGCGAGGTTTGTTTTTTAGTGAGGCCGTAGACGAAGTTGTCCATGATTACGTAGGTCATTTTTATGTTCTTGCGGGCGGTGTGGTTAACGTGGTTGCCGCCGATGGAGAAAGCGTCGCCGTCACCGCCAAAGACGAAAACGTGCAAGTCCGGGCGGGAGAGCGAGACGCCTGTCGCAAAGGGAAGAGCCCGGCCGTGGATGTAATGCACGCCGTGGGCCTGGACGAAGTAGGGGAAGCGGCTGGAGCAGCCGATGCCGGCGATTGTGGTGATTTTTTCGTGCCAGATTTTTCTCTTTTCAATCAGTTTGAAGTAGAGTGCCAGGACGGAGAAATCGCCGCATCCGGGGCACCATGTCGGGTGGTCGGCGGCGAGTTCTTTTTTCTTCAACGGCTTCCGGTCTGTGTCTTCCAGGGGAGGGACTGCAAGGTTGTTTCCGGCGCGTTCAAGGATGGGCGGTTTTTCGTTCATGCTTTTGGAAAAGGGTTGCGAGGGATTGGTTCAAGGTTGGAGCAGGGCGGTTGTCCGGTTCAGGATTTCTTTGACTTTGTAAGTGAGGCCGTCGGTTTTTGTGATGCTGCGAATTTTGGGGTCGCAATAACGGGCACGCAGGAGGGCGGCCAGTTGGCCGTATCCGTAAAGCCCTTCGTCGTTCATTTCCACGACGAAGATGTGATTGAACCCGGAGAAGATGTCTTCAAGGCCGGGAGGCAGGGGGCTGAGATGGCGGATGTGGACGGAAGAGAGGCTGTCGCCGGCTTTCCGGGCTCTGTCCACGGCTTCGCGAATGGGCCCCATCGTGGACCCCCAGCCGACGAGAAGCACGTTGCCTTCGGGCGGCCCGTAGGTTTTCGGGGTTGGGAGAGTCGCCGCCAAGTCCCGCAGTTTGTTGCGGCGTTTGGCTGTCATCTCCATATGAAGTTTGGGCGAGGCTGTCGGGTGGCCGGCTTCGTCGTGTTCCAACCCGGTGATGACGGGGTAGATGCCGCTGGCGACTCGCGTTCCCGGCGCTAGGTGCGGCCGGCCGGCGGAAAGGGCGAGGTCATATGGTTTATGTTCGGCCACGGCTCGGAGCGACGGGGAAATGTCCTGGCAAATCCTAGCCAAATCGGGTTCGGGAAAGGCTTCGATGCGGGTGGCGATGGCTTGGTCGGTGAGGATGAGAACTGGCACGCTGTAGGCGCGGGCAATGTTGACCGCTTCGATGGCAGTGCCAAAGCAGTCTTCGGCGTTCTGGGGCGCCAACACCACTCGCGGGGCGTCGCCGTGTCCCCCGTAGCAGGCGATGAAAAGGTCGGATTGTTCGACATTGGTCGGCATGCCGGTCGAAGGGCCACCGCGTTGAACGTCGATGACAACAACGGGAACTTCAGCCATGACGGCCCAACCAATGGCTTCGGTCTTGAGCGAAATCCCCGGCCCACTGGAGCCAGTTACAGCTACCCGCCCGGCGTAGCCGGCGCCGATGGCGGCGGATATCGAAGCAATTTCATCCTCGCATTGCACGAAGACACCGCCGTATTTCGGCAATTCGCGCCGGAGAAGCTCCATAATATCGGACCACGGTGTGATGGGGTAGCCGGCGCCGAACCGCACACCGGCGGCAATCAAGCCGTAGCCCAAGGCTTCATTGCCGGTCATCACCAACTGGTCTTGCGTCCGTCCCGCCGTATCGTCAAACCGGCAAGTGTCGAGGATGTCGCCCATCTCATATTGATAACCGGCGTGAAAGGCATTGAGCGCGTTGGCGGTGACGCTTTCTGGCTTGCCCCGGAAACGCTCTCGAATCAAGGCTTCGAGCTTGGCGACATCCAGCTCGAAGGTCTTGGCAATCAAACCAAGCGCATAAATGTTTTTCCCCTTGTCCCGGGAGGTTCCCCCGATGGCCTCGATGGTCAAGCTGGTGATGGCCACGCCGACATGGCGGTAGCACTTCTGCCATTCTTCGCGAGGCTCGACATGGTCCGAATCGTAAAGAACCAAGCCACCCTCCTTCAGCGAATCGACATGATTTTCGTAAGAATGCTGATAAAAAGCGAGGAGCACATCCGCCTCATCGCCCGCAGTGAGAACTTCCCCAGAGCCAATTCGAACCTGAAAAATGGACGGCCCACCGGAGATGGTGGACGGAATCGTCATAAACGTCATGACATCTTGTTCGCTCCGCCCCGCCAGCCGAGCCAAAAACCCGCCGATGGATTGAATCCCATCCTGAGAATTGCCCGCAATCCGAATTACCGCCTCGGAAATGGATGAAATATTAGAAGAACCGCTGAAAGCCTTGACAGCCAAAGTGGAATCGCTCATTCGAAATCACCGCCCGTTAAATTCTGACATAACCGCCAACTGAAAATAAAGATTCACTGCGGATTCTGTCCAGCAATTTTAAGCGACGAACGAAAACGTCCGATCTTCAAAATCTTGATGGCACCCAAAACCGCCGTCATCAAACTGCGAAAAGAGAATAATTCCCCATATGCTTGCCAAAATAACCGATCTCGGCAGTCTGGCAAGATTTTTCATATTTATCAAAAGAGGGGGAAACAGCTCGACAGGAAGTCCACCGTCGAGCCGCCGCCAAGCCAGCATCGTGGCAAGAGCGCATTTTGCGTTGAAATCCCGGCGACACAGCCATAATTTTCCCGCATGTCTGTCTCTTCAGAAAAACTGTTCACTATGCCGCGATGCCGTCTCGAAGATCGGCGCTCCCGTTATCTTCGGCTGTTGCTCCTCATTGCCTGCTTGTTACTGAAAGTCGTCCTCCCGAACGTGCCCGCTGCCGAGCCGTCCCCCGCCAACATCCCCTTGCCAGCGCCAACGCCGCCACCGCCCATCACAGCAGATGCCGGTTCGATACCAGACCCGCAGATCGGCTTTCGCCTCATGGGCGGAAAACAGCACTACGAGATTGGCGAGTTGACAGACGACGAACAAGCCTATGTGGAACTCATCAACCGGGCGCGGCTTGACCCCAGAGCCGAGGGACGGCGGCTGGCCGAAACCGAAGACGAAGAGGCACTGAGAACTTATACTTTCTTCGACGTGGACCTCGACTGGATGCTCAACGCCCCGGAATCCGGGTTCAACCATCTTGCGCCCGCCGGGGTACTCGTGCCCAATGCGCAGTTGACCGAAGCCGCTCGCCGCCACACGCGAGACATGTTCCAAAACACCTTTCAGGGACACATCAGCTCCAACGGAAACCGGCTTGGGGAAAGAGCGAGTGCCGCCGGCTATCCATTTGCCACCGTGGGGGAAAATGTCTTTGCGTCTGCGCTCCACGTCTTTCACGGCCATGCGGGCTTCAACGTCGATTGGGGTCCCGGAACCGGCGGCATCCAGGAACCGCCCGGCCACCGGTTGTCGATTCACAATCCCGTCTTCAAAGAGATCGGCGTCGGCGTCATCAATGATTCAAAGAAAAAAATTCCTTCCGCCGGCCCCGGCGGCCTCGATGTGGGGCCGCAGTTGGTAACGCAAGTATTCGGAACCCGGCACAACATTAAACCCTTCATCACCGGCGTGGCTTACTACGACTTGAACGGCAACAACTTTTACGACTCCGGCGAAGGCTTGGGCGGCATCCGAATCGATGTGAACGGTTCAGATTTCTACGCGCTCACCGCCAACTCCGGCGGCTTTGGCGTGCCAGTTTCCCGCAATGGCAATTGGCAAGTGACCTTCTCCGGGCCGGGCTTTGCCGAAGAAACCGTCCGAGCTGTCGTCGCCAATTCGGAAAACGCAAAAGTGGACTTCTCACCGATCTACCGCCCGCCGCAGATTTCCGGCGCCGACACCATCCCCATCGGAAGCGACACCGCATTCACCTTTTCAACCGTTGGCGGCGCCACCGCCTACCAATGGCAGCAAAGCCGCCTGCGCCCTATCGCCGGCATCCAAGGCGCGGAAACCGGCCTAAACAACTTCACGGCGCAAACGACCGGCAACTACTCACCCCGAACATCTACCGTCCAAGCCTCCGGCCAATTCGCTTTCCATCTCTTCCACACAACCGCCGACAACCAAACCCTCACCTGGAACCGAGTCTTCCGACCAGGCACCAACGCAACCCTGCGCTTCCAAAGCCGGCTGACATTGGCCACCCCGCAGGAAATCGCCCAAGTCGAAATCAGCGACGAGAAAGGAGCAAACTGGACCGCCCTCTGGTCGCAAGCAGGCGAAACAGAAGTCGGCTCTTTCCAAAGCGGTGAATCCCAATTCCGCCGGCAAACAATCGACCTCTCCCCATTCGCCCTCAAACCCATTCGCCTCCGATTTGTATTCGCGCTCAGAAACGGCCAGTTTTATAGCAGAAGTCCCGGCCCCATCGGCTGGTACTTCGACAACCTGGAACTAACCGACACCACAGAAATCATCGAGCCGGCGCTGCACCGCGCAGAAACCCCCGGCCGTTTCGCATTTCGCCCGCCCCGCAGAGACGACTGGCTCCTGCGAGTCCGCGCCCGAATCTCCGACCACTGGTATCCCTTCGGCCCGACCAAACTTGTCAAAGCCCGTGACATAACCACTCCCACCTTGCCTCCCATTCCTCCAGTGCTCTCGCCTCCGTCGATATTGAGAATCGAGTTCTCCGGTTTTGGAGCTCTATTGAAGTGGGGCGGCGGAGAAAAGCTGCAAGTTGCTTCCAGCGTTACCGGCCCTTGGGAAGACGTTATTGACGCCATAAGCCCCTACAACATCCAGCTATTCCTCGAGACCCGTTCCGAAAGGCAGCAATTCTTCCGTATCGTTCCCCGAGACCCCGCGCCGTGAGCGTGGCACAAGCACTCAAAGAGCAATTAGGACAGAGGGAACCCGACTTCCCACTGCCGCTTTCGAGTTGCTAAAAGCAACCGGAACCCACCAGCTCCTGGCGCCTCCATCCAACAGCCGTCACTCCCAACGGCAAACGGATTCGCCGCCACAGCAAGCACAAACAATGCCGGCAAAAAATACGACCAAATCTAGCATCGGTGAAAGAAACCCGCTCTAATAGACTACTGAGACGTCTCCTTACCGGCCGTCAACTTTGGGCATTGCGTTTTCGACTGAACATACTACCGTCAAGCGGCGTGAGACACATTCCGATCTTCCTCTTCCTCGCCGGCATAGCAGCAGCGCCACCCTTGCCGGGACAGCCCTCCCCCGCAACACCGGCCGAAACCGACCCAACAGAACAAAAATACCGCCGCCTCCTCGAACTTGACGATGCCGCGCTCCAGAAAATTGACGAATGGATTCGCTCCAGCCAACGCCCCAACGCATCGGAAACAGAACCCATCACCTTGACAGGAAAAATCAACCGCGAAATCCAACCCGTCAAAGAAGCCTACAAAGCCTTCATCGCCGCCCACCCAAACCACGCACGCGCCAGATTGGCCTTCGCCAGCTTCCTCTCCGACGCCGGCGGAGAACAAGCCGCGCTGCCTCACCTGCAAAAAGCAGTCGAAATCGACCCCAGCCTGCCCGCCGCCTGGAACAATCTCGCCAACTACTACGGACACAACGGCAACGTCAAAAAAGCGTTCGCCCACTACGAGAAAGCCATCGCGCTCAACCCCCAAGAAGCTGTATACTATCATAACTTCGGCACGACCGTGTTTCTCTTCCGCAAAGACGCCAGAGAACGTTATCAAATCACCCAATCCGAAGTGTTCGACAAAGTCCTGGCGCTTTACAAAAAAGCCTTGGAACTCGATCCAAAAAATTTTGACCTCGCCGAAGACATCGCCCAGACATATTACGGTATAAGAACTGCCGGCAAATCTCCAAAAATGGCGCGGCCCCAAGCAGCGCTCAAAGCCTGGAAATACGCCGCATCCCTGGCGCCGAGCGACTTCGAAAAACAAGGCATCGGCATTCACCTTGCCCGCACTTACCTCGAAATGGGCAACAGCGAGCAAGCAAAACGCGAGCTCGAACAAGTTACGCTCCCAATCTATAAAACACTAAAAGAACGAGTGGGCAGGCGAATCCCTGTACTCCAACCCTCAAAATCTCAAGATAACTAACCACCATTTGCCGGCAAACGCCGCACAGCTTGATTTGATAATGAAATACGAGTCTACGTTCGATTCACGACATTGACCGGCGAACCGCTTACAAAATTCTCGACATTCTGCACCGCCATTTGCAGTAAACGCTCCCGCGCTGCCCGCGTAGCCCACGCAATATGAGGCGTCACATAACAATTCTTTGCTGTGAATAGCGGGCTGCCGTTCCGAGGAGGTTCCATCTTCAAAACATCCACACCCGCCCCGGCCAACCGGCCCTCATTCAACGCCGCAGCTAACGCTGTTTCATCCACAAGAAGGCCGCGGCTGGTGTTTATCAAATACGCTGTTTTCTTCATTAACCGCAGATTCTCTTCATCTATCAAATGATGCGTCTCCGGTGTAAGCGGGCAATGCAAACTGATTATATCGCTTTGCCGCAAAAGCCGTTCGAGCGAACAGAACGCCACGCCATTCTTTATGCCAGATTTCCCGACGCGGCTCATCACTATAACTTTCATGCCGAACGCCCGCGCAAGATGCGCCACCGCCTGCCCGATTCGGCCATAGCCGACAATTCCCATCACGGCGCCCGCAAGCTCAAACAACGGGCGCTCCCAATAACAGAAATCCGGACGCCGACTCCAGCTTCCTTCTCGAACACTCGCCGCATGATGCCCCACATGTTGAGTTAACTCCAATATGTGGGCAAAGGTCATCTGCGCTACTGATTGCGTTCCATATCCTGGCACATTTGTCACCGGAATCCGGCGTTCCCGCGCTGCTTCTATATCCACAACATTGAAGCCGGTCGCCAAAACGCCAATATATTGCAAAGCTGGCAGACCATAAATCGCCGCGCGATCCATCGGCGTCTTATTTGTCAAAACAATCTCAGCGCCCGCCGCGCGATTCATTACTTGAGACGGCAAAGTCCGATCGAAAACCGCACAATCGCCAAATCTCTGCAATCCAAACCAATTGAGGTCTCCCGGATTTAAAGTATACCCGTCTAGTACAACAATTCGCCTGCTCATTAGAAAACAAATCGGATTCAGCGGCAGTTTTTCAGCATCTCTATAGTAGAAGCTATAAAGCGCTGGCAACCAAATCGCCGACTTCTGTGGTAGAGCACCCCATTCGCCCCGCTCCAAGCTCCTTAATTTTTTCCTGTGTGATATGAATCACGGCTTGTTCGACAGCCTGCGCAGCATCTATTTCTCCCAGAAAATCGAGCATCATTTGCCCCGCGCAAATCGCCGCCAAGGGATTGATGATATTCTGCCCGGTATATTTCGGGGCGCTGCCGCCGATTGGCTCGAACATGCTGGTTCCTTCGGGGTTCAAATTCCCTCCGGCCGCAATCCCCATCCCGCCTTGAACCATGGCGCCCAAGTCCGTAATTATATCGCCGAACATATTATCCGTCACAATAACATCGAACCATTCCGGGTTTTTGACAAACCACATTGTCGTGGCGTCCACATGCGCATAGTCCCGCTGAATTTCAGGAAAATCTTGCTCGCCGATTTCATGGAACGCTCGTTCCCACAAATCGAAAGCATATGTTAACACGTTAGTTTTGCCGCAGAGCGTCAGCTTGTTATTCTTGTTTCGTCTGCGGGTATAATCAAAGGCAAACCGCAGACAGCGCTCTACTCCCCGCCGTGTGTTAACGCTTTCCTGAATGGCAACTTCATGGGGCGTTCCTTGAAATACAAAGCCGCCCGAACCCGTATAGAGACCTTCGTTGTTTTCGCGCACAACCACAAAATCAACATCCTCCGGTTTCTTGTCTTTCAATGGACAAAACCGCTCGTCATATAGTTTGACGGGACGGAGGTTGATATACTGTTCCAACTCGAAACGCAGCCTCAGCAAAATCCCTTTCTCCAGGATGCCCGGCTTGACTTCGGGGTGGCCGATCGCTCCAAGCAGCACGGCAGGGAAATGGCGCAAATCAGCGATGGCAGAGTCCGGCAAAACTTCATGCGTCCGCAAATAACGATCGCCCCCAAAATCGAATTCCGTATAATTTAGCTTGAAATCGAACTTTCCTGCCGCCGCATCTAGCACCTTGACTGCTTCCCGCGCCACTTCGGGGCCTGTCCCATCTCCGCCAATCACTGCAATATCGTAACTCTTCATAAAATTATGTATCTCTTCACTCCTGACCTTTCGTTTCAACGAAAGGGGGAAAACTCTAAATCAATTGTCTTTCAAAGCAATCAAAATATTTCCGAAATTATCCATCAGTAGAATCAATTCGGCAAATATGAAAAAGAATTGCGGATACAGATTTCACACAATATAAAAAGTTAAAAATGGCACTCATCAGCGTCCGGAGATTATACCATTGGCATCAGCTTCGAAAAGATCATCACTACTCCCAAACCGACGAAGCCCATCAGTGCCAGCATTGCTGAATAACTGCGGAGTGTTTCGCTTTCTGTCATGGCGCTCATCTTGCAGACGACCCAAAAGCCGCTGTCGTTCATCCAGGGATACGGCTTCGAGCCGCATCCGATCGCCAAGGCCAAATAGACCGGGTGAAAGCCCAGTTGCTCTGGCGTCGTCATACCGGCAAAGATACCCGCAGAAGCAATCATCGCTACGGTAGCCGAGCCTTGCGCAATGCGAACCAAAGCTGTCACGCCAAAGGCCAGGGGCAGGATTGTCATTTGCCAAGGGGAAGCCATTGCCTCAATTCTCGGCCCGATGCCACTCTGTTGCAGCAACCCGCCGAAAGCGCCGCCGGCCGCCGTAATTAAAATGATCACCCCACCGCTGGCGAGAGCGGATTGCACTGAACCGGCCAGCGAATGCCGCTCGCGCCGCTTCGCCCAAATCATCGTCCCCAAAGCTGCTGCCGCCGCAATCATCAACGCCAAATTCTTGTTGCCCAAAAGCGCGGCCAACGGCAAAAGCCTGCCGCTGAAACCGCTAAGTTCTTCGCCGGAAACCAACGATTGCAAGATGGCATTCCCTGCAATCAAGACCACCGGCAACACAATCGGCAACACCGCCAACCACAGCGGCGGCAAGTCTTTGAAGCCGCGCTCCGACACGGCCCGCAACGCCGCCAAAGATGATTCCGACGTCTCCCGCAGCGGCAACGGCCAGACACGATTCGCCCAAACGGCAAACAAAAATCCCGCCGTGCAAGCCGACATTCCGACAGCGATTCCGCCCAACATCATCGTCCCAATGCCAACGCCAGTTTCGCTAGCAACCAGCAGCGGACCGGGAGTCGGCGGCACCAACGAATGCGCCATCGTTGCCCCGGCGGAAATCGTCAGAATATAAAGCAAATAGTTATCCGGCCGCCGTAGCCCCATCGCCTTAGCCACAGGAAACAACAAGTAAAAAACCGTGTCGAAAAATACCGGAATCCCGAGAAAAAATCCGCCGGCCGTAAAAGCAACTGGCGCTCGAGACTCGCCCGACAACCCCACAATCGAACGCACAATCCGATCCGCCGCACCGCTCTCAAGAAGACATTTCCCGATGATGGCCGCCATGGCAATCAGAATGCCGATTTTTCCGCAGGTCTCCCCAAACGCAGCAGCCAATCGGGAAACCGCCGGCAATCCCACAAACGCTGACACCTCTGCATCGCTCCACTCCTGGCTCCGGCCATATGCCATTAGCGATTCCGAAGAAGTCAACACACCCACCGCCAGCCCGCCGGCAAGCAAAGCCAAAAAAGCATGAAGCCGGAGAAAAAGAATGCCGCCCACGACAACCGCCATGCCCGCCAATAAAACAACCAATGGGTCCATCGCCTTCCTTTTATCTCAGCCGAGCTTTGAACTCACTAGCAGCGGCATATCAATTTGCTATACATATTGCGCTTTCCCCGCACGCATTCTTATCCCCTTTATTTTCCATCTTTCAACTTTAACTTTAGCCCTACCGCTGCCGCCCAATCAAAATAATCCGAAGCCATGGCCGCAACCCGATCGGGCTGTTCCGCCGCCAAGTCCTTTGCCTCACAGCGATCCCGTCCGAGATTATATAATTCCCAACTCTCCACCAACTTATCCCAAACCAGTTTCCAATCGCCCTGCCGAATGGCACGGTTCTCCGCCCAATACCACGAGAGCGACTGATGGCCTTCCCGAGATTTTCCGAACAGCAACGGGACCATACTCTTCCCCTCCACCGGCAGCATCTTTCGCCCTTTGTATACTTTGGGATATTCTGCGCCCGCCAATTTAAGAAATGTTGGCAACAGATCGATAATATGCGCCGCCGAGCGATTGATATAACCAGCCGGCACTCTCCCCGGCCACCACGCAATCATCGGCGTTGTAATCCCGCCCTCGTGAACCCACGACTTATAGCGCCGAAACGGTGCATTCTGCGCCCAACCCCAAGACGGTCCCACAGCCACATAATCGTCCTTCGGACCGGGGATTCGTCGTTTGGGATCCCGGCCACCCGGCTCTTCCGAACAGCCACCATTGTCGGAAAGAAAAAGGATCAACGTATTGTCCTCGACTTCTGAAGTTTCCAAAGCCTTCCGCAAACGGCCGATATTCTGATCCATCGAATCAATCATCGCGGCATAAACTGCCATTCGAAAATCCTCGAAATCATGATCCGCTCCGGACCATTTGTAAGCTCTTGAATCCCCTTGTGTGAGACTCCAATTTGTCGCCGCCAATCCCATTGCCTGTTGCCGTTCCCAACGCGCCGCCCGCATTGCGTTCCATCCCTCGCGGTAACGGCCGCGATACTTTGCTATATCTTTCGGCTTTGCATGAAGCGGATAGTGCGGCGCTGTATACGTCAAATATAAAAAGAACGGCCGCCCCGACGCCGCAAATTTGTGAATTGATTCGATGGCATGATCAGTGAAAGCGTCCGTTGTATAGTAATTGTCAGGAAAAGAAGTTACTGGAAGATCGTTCCGCCCAAAGTTTCGAATCCTGCCCCCTTTGTAAGATGGATCGGGACGTGCCGGATCAAAGAAATTGCAGCAACCGTCCAACAAACCGTAAAACCGCTCGAACCCGCGAAAATATGGATGCGTCGTTCGATCAAAGTCCCGATGCCAACTCCCCGCAACATCCTTCCTGGCCCCTCGCGCTTTTAACAAATGCCACTTCCCGGACAGCGAGGTTTGATACCCCGCCAACTGCATTCCTTCCCCCAAGGTAATCATATTATCCCGCAGATGCCCCGGTTTGCCGAAACGCGGATAAAGCCCCGTCAAAATCGACGCTCGCGTCGTCGTGCATTTCGCATTATTGTAAAACTGCGTGAACCGCATCCCTTCCGCCGCTAACCGATCCAAATTGGGCGTTTGCACTTCCCCGCCGTAACAACCGATGTCTGAGAAACCCATATCATCGCACATAATCAGGATAATATTCGGACGTGGACTCGCCGCAGAGCCGGCCATCCAAGCAGCAAACACTAAAAACAGAAAAACCGCCCGGTTCATCAGAAGCGAAAAACGGCGACACCTATCAGCAACATCAATCAAAAATCGAGACATCTCGCAAAACTATCACGGCTGCCAAGTGATGTAAAACCTCAAAATCTGCGATGATTTGTTGCGGGCTTTTGGCTGCAAAAATGCACAGAAGTGGCGTAGAGATTCTTCTCTGCGCGCGGCGTGCAAGCAGGAAGTCAGCTGGCCGCTCCCGCGAGCGCCTACGCCGCCTCGTGCCTTGTGCGGTGAGATGATTCATCGGCATGGAAGCCTGCAACTTGTCAGGACGCCCAAATCATCAAGCGCAGCCAATCTCTTCCAGCTCCCCTGTTTCGCAGGCCGTTTCTCATCATCGCAGACGCGCGGAGCGTCTTTTGGTTGAAACGCCGCCGAAAATGGAAACGGTCTAAAAATGGCCGACTCTGCTATCTGCGATTCAGGAACAGAACCGTCTGATCACACGCTGGAAGCCAGTTGCGTGGGCGAGGTAACGGTTTGGCCGAAATCCGTTGAAAGAACGGTGGCGCGGAGCTCAGCCTCACGGCATCGGCTGTTTGCAAATGGGGCAGCTAACCTTGCCGTTGATCATCACCATGCCACCATCACCGGCAGTTGGGAAAAGGCGGCCGCAGGCTTCCAGCAGGCACTTGTCCGCACGCATACTTCTTTCCGCCTTGCACTTCGGGCAGGGAACGGTTTTTCCCTTGTCCGGTGAACGCGTCCATTCCGACACGTCTCCAAGGCTCATACTGAACTCGTGCTTGCAGGCGCCGCAGAGATAATAAGCGCCATCCGGGAAATCCTGCGATTGACTTGTCTTGTCAGAACTCCGTTTGAAGAGGAAAACCGCCAAACCGATGAGAACAATCGCGCCAATAATTTTTAGTACATCATTCATCTTAATCAAGAAACTCCTCGTGCGGCAGGTTATCGTTGTTCCAACGTTTTATCTTGTTGAGATCTTTGGACAGGAGCCAGACCAAATTCCTTTGTCTATCGTACTCGGAGTGTCCATCGGTGAAGGCAAGATTCGAGCCGAGACTGTGTCTCTTGCTGGGCCATTCTGAAGCGGGTCTCTCGAAGGTTCCCAGATCGTTGGGGTCCACCGCCGTATCCCAATTGCAATCCGCTTGTGTGTCCGCTATCGCAATCATATCCGACGGCGCCCGCACCATTGAAGTTTTGATGTACTGGTCGAGATTATCGATATCTCCTCCCAAGCCCAATGTCGGCCCGGTTTCGCTGGATTTGAATTCGCTTACGCCCCAATCGTTATAGCCGTAGGTGAAGCAAGAATTACTACCTGGTCCCAAATTCCACGGAAATTCTTTGTTGCCAAAGCGATTGGTTTTATACCACCAATGATTCTCCCTCCCCTTCGGTTTCTGGGTCGGGCAGTTAAAGGATTGAGGGCCGGCGCCCATCACTTCCAGCAAACGCCCCGGCCAGACGATTGAACCGGATGCTTCGGGCCTTGCCACAGTAGTCGTCCTGGCCCAATGCCCCGGATAGCGATCTTCATTGTCGCCGGTATAGAGGTGGAGGCCCAGCGCCATTTGTTTCATGTTGTTCAGGCAGGCAACTGATTGCGCCTTGGCTTTGGCCTGGGAGAGCGCCGGCAATAACATCCCGGCCAGAATGGCGATGATGGCGATGACGACCAGCAGTTCGATTAAGGTGAAGGCTGTGGAACAGCGAGCGGAAACAACTTTTGATTTCATAATCTTCGGAAACTCGATTTACTTTACCCCATCTTGATCGGTTTGATGTGGATTGTCAACTGCAATTTTCACTTTTTTTTATTTCTCGGCAGATGGAACGGGAAACACTAGCAAGTTTCAGGCCAATTGCAGCGAGATCGGGAAAATTATGGGAAATTTTCAGGTGCAAAGGCGCGGCCAGCGGCAGATTGGCCGGGAGGATTCGATTCTTGCTGACAAGGCGGGCGGGTTTCTGTTTAAGCTTCTCGGACGGAGTATGCCCAGGCGAACAGACATTGATTCGGTTCTCATCATCGGCGCCGGCCCCATCGTCATCGGGCAGGCTTGCGAATTCGACTATTCCGGCACTCAAGCCTGCAAAGCGTTGAAGGAGGATGGTTTCCGGGTCGTTTTGGTGAATTCGAATCCGGCCACTATTATGACCGATCCCGAATTTGCCGACCGGACGTATATTGAGCCGATTACGCCGGATTGTGTGGAGAAGATCATCGTCCGGGAGCTGGAAGACAAGGCGCGGCGGGGGGCGACGGGGGCGCTGGTTTTGTTGCCGACTTTGGGCGGGCAAACTGCGCTCAACACGGCGATGTCTCTGCACCGGAACGGCACTTTGGAGCGGTTTGGCATTGAGATGATCGGCGCGGATGCGGACGCCATCCAGCGGGGAGAGGACCGTCAGGAATTCAAAGAGGCGATGGAGAAGATCAGCCTCGATTTGCCACGCAGCTTCACTGCCCGCTCCTTTGAGGAAGCGCTGGAAAAGGCCGACGCTATCGGGCAATTTCCGCTGATTATCCGCCCGGCCTACACTTTGGGTGGCACCGGCGGCGGCATCGCCTACAACCGCCAGGAATTCGAAACCATTGCCAAGCGCGGCCTGGAGCGTTCGCCCGTTTCCGAAATTTTGATCGAGGAATCCCTCTTAGGATGGAAGGAATACGAGATGGAGGTGATGCGCGATCGAGCGGATAACTGCGTGATCATCTGCTCCATCGAAAACTTCGACCCGATGGGCGTGCACACTGGCGATTCGATCACGGTGGCGCCGATTCAAACCCTCACCGACAAGGAATACCAAATCATGCGGAACGCTTCGTTTGCCATCATCCGGGAAATCGGCGTGGAGACCGGCGGCTCCAACATTCAGTTCGGCGTTTGCCCTGACACCGGGCGCATGGTGGTTATCGAGATGAATCCGCGGGTTTCGCGCTCGTCGGCGCTGGCTTCGAAAGCCACCGGATTCCCCATCGCCAAAATCGCCGCCAAACTAGCCGTCGGCTATCATCTGGACGAAATCCCCAACGACATCACCCGCGAAACACCGGCCAGCTTCGAGCCGACCATCGACTATGTCGTGACCAAAATCCCGCGCTTCGCCTTCGAGAAATTTCCGCAGGCCGACCCCACTCTGAACACGCAAATGAAATCCGTCGGGGAAGCGATGGCCATCGGCCGAACCTTCAAAGAATCGCTGCAAAAATGCCTCCGATCCATGGAAACCGGCCGAAACGGATTGGGCGGAAACGAGAAACCTTGGAGAATCGGCGGCCAAGTTTTCCAAGACCGAGACCTCTTCCCCGCCTCCATCATCCGCCAAAAACTCACCGTCCCCAATGCCGAGCGCATCTACTTCATCCGCCACGCCCTACGGGCCGGTTTCAGCATCGACGACATCTTCGAGCTGAGCAAGATTGACCGATGGTTTCTGGCGCAGATCAAAGAGTTGGTTGATTTCGAAGAGGAACTTGCCGCCGCCGGCGCCTGATTCCGCAGCGAAAGCCCGCCGGCAAATCCCCCCTATTGCTCTTTGGGCGTAATCGCCAACAGGTATTCGGGCGAGCGTTTGCTGTTCGGCAGCCTCCGAGCAATGGCGTTCTGGACGTAATCAAACTGGAAGCGATAATGAATGATTTCCTGATCCGGCCCCACCGGAACCATCGTTTCCCAACGCCCCTCAGTATGCGGCACCGGCCGCATCGGGTAGCGCATCATCCCGACAATCACCGCCGGCTCAATCGTCTCTTCCCGAATCGACCGCTGGTTGCTCCGCCAAGCCGCTTCCACTCGATAAAAGCCCGCATCCGACCGGGGCAAATCCGAAGGCGTCAAATTCGTGATCGAAGAAGTGGCGCACCCCATCCCCAAAAACACAAACACACACGGCCAAACTCGAAAAAGCTTCCGCATACGCCAAAGCATTACTCCGTCCTGACAACAATGTAAAGCAGGATTTCCGCGATAAATATTTACGGGCTTAACAGGGTGGCGCAACCACATGTGGCGCGGGCACTCGACCCGTTGACCGCCGCCCGCCTTGACAAAAAAGAAAAATCAGTGGTACCTTGGCAAAAAATCCAATCCGCTGCTAAGTCCCCCTTTTCGGGAGAGAAATGTGGGGCAGACAGGATGTCTGCCTGCAGGCGACAAGCCTGCGCCGCCTGTGCTCCGCATTGAACCGAAAATCAAAAAAACTTTGAAAATGCCAAATAACCTGTCAACATGAAAAAACACCAGCCCTCAATCCTCTTGAAACTGGCGGCAACCGCCGCCAACAACAAACCGCAACCCATCAAAAACAGGCCAACATCGCCGCATCGAATCGGCTTGGCTTTGGCCCTTGCCCTCACCCTCCCAGCCGCCGCCCAAACTCTTACCATTACCGGAACCAAAAGCGACGGCAGCGCCTTCAGCCGGCAAGTCAATGCCAGCACGACATCTCTGTCTCTCGAGTCCCTTGACCTGGCTTCCCTAACCCTGCCCGATGGCTTGACCAGCTTGACGAGGCTGGAACTCCACGACAACCAACTGACCGCCTTCACCTTGCCCGATGGCTTGACCAACTTGCAGGATATACGCCTCTACAACAACCAACTGACTACCTTGACCCTGCCCAACACCTTGACCAAATTGACGGATCTGTATCTCTTCAACAACCGCCTGACTACCTTGACCCTGCCCGATGGCTTGACCAGCTTGACGAGGCTGTGGCTCTACGGCAATCAGCTGACCAACCTGACCCTGCCCAACACCTTGACAAACTTGAGGTATCTGCTTCTCTACAACAACCGCCTGACCACCTTGACCTTGCCCGATGGTTTGACCAACTTGCAGGAGCTGTATCTCCGCAACAATCCTTTGGAGAGTTTACGTGTGCCTGATGGTATGGACCTTGAAAATCTCGATCTTCAAGGTTTTTCGAAATCAGCAGTGACCTTCTATGATCCCGCGCCTGAAGAGACGATTACGCCGCCCACAACTGAAGAGTCCCCGACAACTGAGGGAACTCTCCTCATCACCGGAACGACAAGCGACGGCAACGCCTTCAGCCGGCAAGTCAATGCCAGCACGACATCTCTGTCTCTCAGCTCCCTTGACCTGGCTTCCCTAACCCTGCCCGATGGCTTGACCAGCTTGACGAGGCTGGAACTCCACGACAACCAACTGACCGCCTTCACCTTGCCCGATGGCTTGACCAACTTGCAGGATATACGCCTCTACAACAACCAACTGACTACCTTGACCCTGCCCAACACCTTGACCAAATTGACGGATCTGTATCTCTTCAACAACCGCCTGACCACCTTGACCCTGCCCGATGGCTTGACCAGCTTGACGAGGCTGTGGCTCTACGGCAATCAGCTGACCAACCTGACCCTGCCCAACACCTTGACAAACTTGAGGTATCTGCTTCTCTACAACAACCGCCTGACCACCTTGACCTTGCCCGATGGTTTGACCAACTTGCAGGAGCTGTATCTCCGCAACAATCCTTTGGAGAGTTTACGTGTGCCTGATGGTATGGACCTTGAAAATCTCGATCTTCAAGGTTTTTCGAAATCAGCAGTGACCTTCTATGATCCCGCGCCTGAAGAGACGATTACGCCGCCCACAACTGAAGAGTCCCCGACAACTGAGGGAACTCTCCTCATCACCGGAACGACAAGCGACGGCAACGCCTTCAGCCGGCAAGTCAATGCCAGCACGACATCTCTGTCTCTCAGCTCCCTTGACCTGGCTTCCCTAACCCTGCCCGATGGCTTGACCAGCTTGACGAGGCTGGAACTCCACGACAACCAACTGACCGCCTTCACCTTGCCCGATGGCTTGACCAACTTGCAGGATATACGCCTCTACAACAACCAACTGACCACCTTGACCCTGCCCAACACCTTGACCAAATTGACGAGGCTGTGGCTCTACGGCAATCAGCTGACCAACCTGACCCTGCCCAACACCTTGACCAAATTGCAGACGCTGGTTCTCAACGACAACCGCCTGACCACCTTGACCCTGCCCAATACCCTAACCAACTTGAAGGAGCTGTATCTCAGCAACAACCGCCTGACCACCTTGACCCTGCCCAACACTTTGACCAAATTGGAGAGGCTGAATCTCTGGAAAAACCGCCTGACCACCTTGACCCTGCCCGATGGTTTGACCAACTTGAAGGAGCTGTATCTCAACAACAATCCTTTGGAGAGTGTGCGGGTACCTCTGGGCATGGATATTGAAAATCTTCCTATTCAAGGCTTCCCAAAATCAGAAGTGACCTTCTATGATCCAACGACCGGAGAGACAATCGAATCAGAGTCCCCGACAACTGAGGGAACTCTCCTCATCACTGGAACGACAAGCGACGGCAGCGCCTTCAGCCGACAAGTCAATGCCAGCACAACATCTCTGCATCTCTCCAACAACCGCCTGACCACTTTGACCCTGCCCGATGGCTTGACCAACTTGCAGAAGCTGCGTCTCTCCCAAAACCAACTGACCACCTTGACCCTGCCCGATGGCTTGACCAACTTGCAGTGGCTGGTTCTCTCCCAAAACCAACTGACCACCTTGACCCTGCCCGATGGCTTGACCAACTTGCAGTGGCTGGTTCTCTACCACAACCAACTGACCAACCTGACCTTGCCCAACAGCTTGCCCAACTTGAAGGATCTGTCTCTCGGAGGCAACCGCCTGACCACCTTGACCTTGCCCGATGGCTTGACCAACTTGCAGAAGCTGTCTCTCTACGACAACCAACTGACTAACCTGACCTTGTCCAACAGCTTGACCAACTTGGAGAGGCTGTATCTCTACAACAATCCACTGACCACCTTGACCTTGCCCGATGGCTTGACCGACTTGCAGAAGCTGTCTCTCTACGACAACCAACTGACCACCTTGACCTTGCCCGATGGCTTGACCAACTTGAAGGAGCTGTATCTCCACGACAACCAACTGACCACCTTGACACTGCCCGACGGCATGACCAGCTTGGAGAATCTGTGGCTCGACGGTAATCCTTTGGAGAGTTTGTGTGTGCCGGAAGGCGTGGATATTGAGAGTCTCAACCTGCAAGGTTTCCCGAAATCGGCGGTGACCTTTTGTGAGCCAACGATGGGCACCTTGACCTTGCCGGATTCCAGCTCGACGAACTTTAGGCGCTTGTCACTCGACAACAACAACCATTTGGAGATTGTGCCGATTGCGGGCGGGGGGGTGCAGATTCTTTGGCGTGAAGGGACATTGCAAAGCACGACTGATTTGAGGGGCAAGTGGGAAGCCGTGGCGCCGGCTCGTTTTTCGCGGGAGGGGGTGTTGTCGATTCCGCCTGAGCGGAAAGGCACAGAGTTCTTCCGCCTGAAACCGGCGAAGTAAGGGTGAGGCAGACACTCGTAGAGTGGTTGGAGCGGTGGGACTCGTAGAGCGGTTGGGGCGGAAGGGAACCGACATCCAAC
Source organism: uncultured Pedosphaera sp. (assembly GCA_965214825.1). Taxonomy (GTDB): domain Bacteria; phylum Verrucomicrobiota; class Verrucomicrobiia; order Limisphaerales; family AAA164-E04; genus UBA2970. The sequence goes on along the minus strand of OZ243981.1, from coordinate 1,660,544 downwards.
TTCTTGTCTGCCCGCAATCTGAAAGCCTGCACCACACTTTGCCCCACATTTCTGCAAAAAGCAGTGGACAAAACACCGCCAAACCGTTAGACAAACCCGCAACAGAAAACCGCGCGATAAGCATTTGCGGGCTTAACAGGGTGGCGCAGCTACATGTGGCGCAGCCACGTGTGGCGCAGGCACTCGACCGGTTGACGGGCACCCGCCTTGACAAAAAATCCAATCCTGTGCCTCCTGTAAATCTATTTGTCCCGAACGAAATCGCCCCCCAAAACCCTCAAAGCCCCTAAATACTTGTTGCGAGGATTTCCCCGCTCGAAACACGGGCAAACCGGGCAATGTAGGCATCCCCCGCCTTCTGGAGAATTGAAGTTGACGAACGGCGAACTTTCCTGTGTGATTGCCGGCAAACAATTCCATTTTTGACAGTTATGAAAAACAAGCTCTCTCGACGAAACGCGCTCAAAGCGGGCGCCGGCGCCACGATTGCCGCCGCTGCTGCCGGCATCCCCTCCAACCTTCTCGAAGGCGCCTCCATTCGGCCTCTCAAGCTGGGCGGCAAGGTTCGCCACTCCGTCTGCAAATGGTGCTATCCGGGTCTCAGCGTTGACGAGCTGGCTCAGGCCGCTTCCCAATTTGGAATGCACTCCGTGGAATTGCTGAACCCGTCTGATTTTCCCCTCCTCCGCAAATACGGCCTCGTGTGCGCTATGGCAAACGGTCCGGGGAGAATCGTCAAAGGGTTCAATCGGCGGGAGCATCACGGTTGGCTTGTCGAAGGGTTTGAGAAAATGATTCCTCAAGTGGCCGAAGCCGGTTTTCCGAACATCATCTGCTTCTCCGGAAACCGCGAGGGGCTGGACGATGAGGAAGGGCTCCGGGTTTGCGCAGAAGGCCTCAAGAAGGTGATGCCCGTTGCCGAGAAACACAAAGTTACCGTGTGCATGGAACTGCTCAACAGCAAAGTCAACCACAAGGATTATCAGTGCGACAAGACCGCCTGGGGCATCATGCTTTGCGATCAAGTCGGCTCCGAACGTTTCAAACTCCTCTACGACATTTATCATATGCAAATCATGGAGGGCGACGTCATCCGCACCATCCGGGAACACCACGCATACATCGCTCACTATCACACCGGCGGGAACCCCGGCCGCAACGAGATTGACCACACGCAGGAGCTCAACTATGCCGCCATTTGTCAGGCCATTGTCGATACCGGCTTCAAAGGCTACATCGCCCAAGAGTTCATTCCAAAAAGACACCCGCTGGGTTCCCTTTACGAAGCCGTCCGCCTGTGCGACGTCTAACCGAACGGCTGAAAGCCCAACGCCTTCTCTCTTGCCGATCTGAATCGACAACGTGGACACAGCAGTCATCGGATGCGGCTATGTCGGAATGCGCGTCGCGGCCAGGCTCGCCAAGCAAGGACACTTAGTTTATGGCATCCGCCGCGCCATCGACGACCCGGCGCCATTCGACTCCGCCGGTATTATTCCCTTGTCCACCGACATCACCCAGCCGGAACAATTGCAGCGGATACCCGACACCATTCATTGGGCCGTCAACGCCGTTTCTTCCTCCCGACGCGGCCCCGATGCCTACCGCAAAATCTACCTGGAAGCGACTCAATCGCTGATCCGTTACCTGCGCAATACCCGAATTCAACGTTACATTCACATCAGCAGCACAAGCGTCTATGGGCAAACCGACGGCTCGCTGGTCGATGAAAACGCCGAACGCAAACCAAATGCCCCCGGCAGCCAAATCCTGGTCGAAGCCGAAGACCGCCTGCGCCGCGCCTGGCAGGAGAACCAATTCCCCGCCATCATCGCCCGCGCATCGGGCATCTACGGTCCCGAACGCGGCCATCTCTTCCGCCAATACCTGCGCAACGAAGCGGCAATGGACGGGGACGGCTCGCGGTTTCTCAACATGATTCACGTCGGCGACCTTGCCAAGGCCCTCATCCGCGCTCTGGAACGCGGCACACCGGGACAAGCCTACAACTTCACCGACAGCTACCCCGTCACCCAACGCGAATTCTTCTCTTGGCTGGCCACTGAACTCGGAAAACCCCTTCCCCCTTCCGCTGCCCAAACAGAACATAAGCAGAGAAAACGCCCGGCCACCAACAAGCGAGTCTCCAACCAGCGCCTTCTCAACGAACTGAACTTCGACTTCCAATTCCCCACCTACCGCGAAGGCTACGCCGAAAACATCCGCACCGCCAAAACCGCAAGCCGGCAAAATCCGCCCCGAACGTGCCCCTCCCAAAGCGAGCCTTCATAACAAAAATCGGCGGCCTTCTCCGACTCTTGCAGCACACTGCGTCATTGGAGGAGAATCAGCAGATTCAAAACCCCGGAAAAAATTTTCACTTTTTTTAACAAAAGCGCAAAAAGCATTTATGAGCTTTGATGGTTATGGAGGGCGATTTCGTTCGGGACACATGGAGGCACAGGATTGGATTTTTTGTTAAACGGGTGGCGGTCAACGGGTCGAGTGCCTGCGCGTCACCCTGTTAAGCCCGTAAATATTTATCGCGCACAAAAGGCTTGCATCGTCAAAAAATCGGGCTATTTTTATCTTTTAGATGGTGACAGGATGCGCAGTTGTTGTGGTGTTCATGGCCGTTGCTTTGCTGGCCGTCACCGGGCTGGGCAAAGTCGCCGTCGGGTTTTCCAGCGAACCGTATTGGCAAAAGGCTGATCCGATCTTTCTGCTCCCCAAAATTCAAATACTGCCCTTCCTCGGTTTATTCGAGTTGGTGGTCGCCGCCTTTCTGATCGGTCTTCGCGAGATGACGCAGCACCTGCAAATTATCTACCTCGTAACGGCGATATTCTTGGCCTATCGGGCTATGTCGTGGTACATCTTGGGAAACAACTCGTGCGATTGCTCTGGTGTCATCAGCCAGTCGCCCTATTCCGCGTTGAATTTCTTTATTCTCCCGATATTGGCGCGTCGACATTTGCCGCTTCCGCATATCCGCTCTTCACCAAATCCAAATGATTACGCTATTTTACCGAAATCTAATTCGTTCGTTGACGAAACGAAACCCGCTGGCAATGGCTCTTGCCTCTTTGCTGGTCGCCGGAAATCTTCTCGGGGAAACCGTGGCCTTCTCCGGCCTCACCAAGAAGCACGATGTCCTGCTTCTACTGAACCCGCCATCAGCGCAGATATTTGTGTATGATCTTTCAGAAGAAATACACGATTATGTCCTAACCTTTGACGGCACCAATTTATACTACCTGCACGACACTTGGAAGAGTTTGGAGGCTAAGACAAAATCTTTGGAACAAGATCAATTTGCCATTGTTCAATACGAACCTCTTTTGCAAAACGGCAGTTATCTGCTCTAATCACTCTGGTTGCCGACGATCCTGCCGTGCCAGCCGGATATTGTTTTGACAAATCTGAGTTTTCTCTGTCACCGGTACCTTCCGGAGCGTTCTCTGAACATATGACAAATAGCGGCAGAAGACAAATGGAAGTTCGAAGGTTGGGAGCCGTCAACTCTCGAGCTGCGTAGAAATGACTTCAGCAAGAGTTTCGGTTACTCCAAAAATTTTCCCGATGGGATCAAGGCATTCGATCTCGAGGTTTCGCCGCGTGATTTTATGAACGCTCGGGAATTGAAGTTTCGCTATCAGCAGTATTTCCCGGAAGCGGACGGAGGATACCGTCGCTCTCGTTCACTTACCGCCATACTCGTCAGGAACTAAGAGCATAAAAACAGGCAAATCAAACCGCCGCCGCTCTTGTCCGAAACAACTATCATGGACACGCGTTTCGCGGATAAAATGCCGGAGGGATTGAAAGCCTTCGTGACATACAAGCCAAAGAACAATCAGTGGCTCCCTGCAGATGATTCCATCGTGCAGACTAACTTTTTTCAAGATGAAGAAAGCCGTCGAACGCAAATACGCCGAGCATTGGCATGGGATGGTCTTCTTTTTCATTTTGACCGCCTTGATATGCAACCTGGTAATAGCGGGGTGGTTCATCAACAAACGAAAAAACCGGGCAAAACCAAACTGAATTCAAATGACAATTTCAAAAATCAATCGGCTTATTGTAACGCTCACTGTGCTGGGTGTGATTGTAGCATGGGCTTCCGGCGAAAAAGGGCCGCAAGATCGTATTGGACTGATGACTTGGGAAGACAATGGGTCAAGTTGTTCCGGCGCTTGCCAAACAAGGGAGGGCACATTCTACGGTTGCCTAAATGCTAATCAGGAGGAATGCAACAAGTATACCGATTGGAAAGATTGGGAAGATGGTACCTGCACTTGGCAAGAAGGATTCGGTTGGTGGTGGCGCAGCACTGACGAGGAAGATGACGGCAACGATGGCGGCGACGGAGGTTGCGGAGACAACGGTTGCGGCGATGGTTGCGGGAACGATGGATGCTACGACGGTTGCTATTAGAGATAAGGGGCGACCGGTATTGGCCAATAGCTCCGTTTTATTTGCAAGGCTACCGGCCTGGGGCCGGCAGCCTTTTTTGAGATGCGCTGCTTTCTTGCTCTCTGCGTTTACAAATTGTCTTATATCGAGCTGATTTGGGCTGCGGCGTGGCTGTTTCCTTTTTACTCCGAATCGATGCACTTCGGTGTGAAGTCGTGGCCGATGGAGGCGGCGTCCAACTGGCAGAGCCGGTTCGCCACTTACGACGCCGGACACTATCTCTATCTGGCGGTTCACGGTTACAAAAATGACGATCCGTCGTGCGCTTTTTACGCGCTTTATCCGGGGCTAATTTATTGCGGCAACCTATTGATCGGGAACCCTTTTGGGGCAGCATTTTTTATCGCTCAATTGAGCAGTCTGCTTAAGATTTGGCTTGTTTGGCTAGCTTTGGCGGAGATTCATGGCGGCGCGTCGGCGAATCGCTCTGTGGTCTTGTGGTTGGCAACACCGGGAGCGTTGTTTTTGAATGTTTTGTATTCGGAGACTGTTTTCATCGGGTTGTTAGGCGGATTTTACTTTTTGGCGGCGAAACGGCGATGGAGAGCGGTTGCGGCGTTGAGTTTCTTTCTGCCTTTGGCCAGGCCGGTGGGATTGTTTATGATTTTGCCGTTGATGGTTTTCGCGTTTCAGACGCAGGGATTCAAATGCGGCGGTCTCTGCTTTGTTTTCTGCCGGCGGCAGGCTTTGCGGTTCACCTGGGTGTTCTCTGGATTTTCACCGGCAATCCCTGGGAAGGGGTTGAAGCGCAGCAATTTTACGCCAACCATTCGAGCATCCATCACTTGTGGCGGCCCGGCGAGGTGGTAGAGGCATTTCTACGTGTCAAGGACCTTCACGATCCCCAAAATTCGGCGATCGACCATATCCTGTTTCTTTTGGTTCTCTTGTTGTTGCCGGCGATACTTCGGCGGGGCGGTTTTGAGTTTGCTTGGGTGGTTGGTGTGGGAATCATTCCGGCGATCACGAATTTCTTTTTGTCTTACACGCGCTTTGTGACAATGGCGGTTCCGGTTTTTGCTGTTCTATCGCAGGAGTTGAGAGACAGCGAAACTCGCTATTGGTCGACAGTCGTTGTATTCTGCATTCTCCTATTCCGGCACATTAACTTTTACTGGGCGGGTTGACGGGTTTCTAGCGTTTGGCAAGCGACAAAAAGCGCGGGCGGCTTGTTTCGACATTTGACCTTGCAGCAATTTTCATTTAGGTTTTGCAGCTCGATTGCATGAAGGTAATGATTTGCGATCCCATATCGAGCAAAGGGATCGAACAATTTCAACGGCAGCCGGACTTCGAGGTGGAAGCGCTTTCCGAGCAGTTGTCCGAGGCGGCGTTGCTTCCCATCGTCGGGGATGTGAACGCGCTGGTGGTCCGTTCGGAAACGAAGATCACCAAGAAGGTGATAGACGCTGCGCCGCAACTCAAGGCCGTCGGACGCGCGGGCGTGGGCGTGGACAACATCGACGTCGAGGCCGCCACACAGCGGGGCATCGTGGTGATGAACACTCCGGGCGGCAACACCATTTCTACGGCAGAACTCACCTTTTCCATGCTGATGGCCACAGCCCGCAAAATCCCGCAAGCCCATATGTCCCTCAAGCAAGGCGCCTGGAACCGCAAAGCCCACAAAGGCGTCGAACTCTACCGCAAGACCCTCGGCATTCTCGGACTCGGCCGCATCGGGACGGAAGTCGCCCAACGCGCGATTGCATTCGGCATGCGCGTCTTCGCCTACGATCCCTATCTGTCGCTGGCCCGCGCGCGCGCGCTGCAAGTCGAAATGAAAGAACTGGACGAGCTGTTCGCAGCGGCCGATTTCATCACCGTCCATATGCCCATGAGCGACGAAACACGCGGCATGATTGGCCGCAACGCCTTCCAAAAAATGAAAAAAGGCGTGCGCATCCTCAACTGCGCCCGCGGCGGCATCGTCAACGAATTCGACCTCATCGAAGCCATCGAAAACGGGACCGTCGCCGGCGCTGCCTTCGATGTTTATGAAACCGAACCGCTCCCAGAAGACCATCCCTTCCGGCGCCTGGAACAAGTAGTCATCACCCCTCATCTGGGAGCGAGCACCGAAGAAGCCCAAGACAACGTCGGCATCGAAATCGCCGAAACCATCAGCCACTACCTGCAAAGCGGAGCCATCCAAAACGCCGTCAACATGCCCAGCCTCGACGCTCAAACAAACGCCCAGATCGCCCCCTACCTGAAACTCGGCAAGAAACTCGGCCGGCTTCTCGCCCAACTGGCCCCGCAGCGAAACGACCGGTTAACCATCACCTTCGGCGGCAAAGCCGCTGACATCCCCGGCGACCCAATCTCCCGCTGCGTCCTCACAGGCTTCCTCTCCAACGCTGGCGGCGCCGACGTCAACCTCGTCAACGCAAAATCCCTTGCCGCCTCCCTAGGGCTGGTCGTGGAACAAGTGAAATCCAACGAAGAAACTGACTTCGCCGAATGGCTACACATCGCCGCCTACCAAAACGGCAAAAAAGTATCCGCCGGCGGAACATTCTTCGGCGCCAACATGAACCCTCGCATCGTGCGGCTGAACAGTCTGCCCGTTGAAATCGACCCCAACGGCGTCCTCTGCCTCGTGACAAACAACGACCGCCCCGGACTCGTCGGCGCCCTGGGCACCCTGCTCGGCAAACACAACCTCAACATCGCCAACATGAGCCTAAACCGCGACGCCGCCGGCGGCCAAGCCCTCACAGTGCTTCACCTGGACAGCGTGCCCTCCTCCGAAGTTGTGGCGGCAATCAGCGCGCTCGAAAACATCAGCAGCGTGCGCGTCGCCAACCTATAAAACAATCAACCGAAAAGAAGCAGATATGGAAATAACAACACTCGTGGGAACAGCACTGTTCGTTCTGTTTATACTGCTCTTATCGCTCTTAGCAATCGGCCTCTACTTGCTGCCTTGGATCATCGCGATAGTAAGAGGTCATAACAACTCAGTTGCTATTTTAGTCTGCTCCATAGCCGGCGTATTTACTTTTGGTATTCTTTGGGTCGTGGCTCTTATTTGGGCTTTTACTAACAACACAAAATGAACCGCCCGACAAACCCATTCAACTGCACACCGGCCGGCGATAACAATTTCATAACATTTCGAATCCATTCACAAAATACTATAAAAGATGCCATTCTCAATTCCATTCCCTTTTTCGTTTAGCGGCCGATATAACGCCGTCCGAACAAGCGTCTTCGTCTTCGGACTTTGGCTGGGTGCGCTCTCGAATGTAAACGCTGCAGAAGGCGATTCGGACGCCAACGATCTTTTTCCCGAAAAAATCCTGGCCAGCGGGAAAAATCTCAAAATTACCCGCAGCGAATTGGACCGCGCATTCATCTTTCTCAAGGCAAACAAAGCGTCCATAGGCATCTCCGTCCGCGGACAGCAGCGAGACGAACTAGAAGCCCAATTGCTGGATAAAATGATCGCTACCAAGCTCATTTTGGCCCGAGCGCGCCAATCGGAGCGAGAGGAAGGCGAGAAATACGTCGAGCGGCAGCAGAACATTCTTCAAAAACAGCTTGGCTCCGAAGAGGCCTTGCAGCGGCATATCATCGCTTCCGGTGTTTCCGAGGATTATTTCCGCCAACAATTATATGAAGAAGGTGTTACCAGAGCCGTCATCCATCGCGAAGTCAAGAGCAATTACTTGGTCCCCGAATCTGAAATCCGGCAATTCTACCAGCAGAACCAGAAAACTTTTACACAACCCGAATTGGCTCATATCCGCCGCATTTCCATTGTGCGCATTTCCCCGACCGGCGTGCCGCTTTCTCCAAAAGTACTCGAGGAAAAAGAATCTCATATGAAAGAACTGCGCCGCCGCGCTCTCGCGGGAGAAGACTTCGCTCAGTTGGCCAAAGACTATTCAGAAGACCCTTCGACACGGCAGAAAGGCGGAGAAATAGTTGTCGCCAAGGGACAGACAAAGCCCGAATTTGAAATCCCTGTGTTTCGACTCAATAAAGGTGGCATCAGCGAAGTGATTACGATTGGAGAGGGAATGCACCTGGTCAAAATGTTGGAGCATCGGCCCGCAAAACTCCGTCCGCTCGAAGAAGTGGAAGCCTTTATTCGAGCAAACCTCGAAGCGCAGTATATCGAAAAGCGCCTGCCGCAATACATTAAAGACCTTAAGAAAACTGCTAAGGTAAAAATCTTCGACGACGATAAGTAGACGCCAGCTGCCCTATCTGCGAGCTTTTAACATCGAAAACGGAACCTACCCGCCCAGATGTCCTTTTACTTTTATATCAACTCCGCCCAATGAAACACAGAAATCGAACAATTCGTTCACTGGGTTTTGAGCGATGGAGGACAAGTCATCGTTGCTGCTGTCGGCTACTATTCTCGCCCGCCTGCTGTGTCCGCACCGAATCGCCCGCGCAACTCCTTTGACGCAACTTCTGGGCAAATCCGCTCTCAAGCTATATCACACATCTGAACCGCCTTAACGTTTCGGTTTCCAATTTAATCTGGACTTCACGGGTTGCGGGCATCAGCATCGCTTGCATCCACAGAAGCCGGTGGACTCTGATAGGAAATCATGCCGCGAATAGAAGTCATTCCGCCTATTGTGCATCGCGAGTTTCTGGTGCGTTCCCGCGCCCGGAGCACTTATCGGCTTCGTGTGTGGACGGCAGGGGCAGCTTTTGTTTTGTTGGCGATTGCGATAATTCTCCCCCGTCTTCCGATTCCGGGAACGCCACCGCCAGGATTGCAGAACGGCGCCAGTTTTTTCGTGTTCACCAGTTGGTGTCTTTGGATTTTCTGTCTGGCGGAAGGTCTTCGGCAATCGTTCGATGCGCTCAGCCGCGAGAAGCGGGAGGGGACGATCGGTTTGCTTTTTCCCACGCGGATGCGGAGGTTCGATGTGGTGTTGGGCAAAGTGTCTGCCGGTTTCATCGCTTCGTTTTTTCCGATTCTGGCGGCGCTGCCGATCGTGGGGACTTTCATTCTGTTGGGCGGCGTGACGGGAGCGGAGTTTGTCCGGGTGAGCGTGTCCTTGTTGGCGACGTTGGGGCTGAGTTTGTCCGTCGGGATTTTCATTTCCGCCTGGTCAGTTCACGCCGGACGCTCGCTAATCGTTGCCATCGGGGTGTTGCTGCTCTGGATGTTGGCCGCCATTTTGACGAGCGGCGGTTCGGCCCTGGCAATTCCCTCGCCCTGGACGCTTCTCCTGAACAGTTTTGAATCGCGTTATTGGATGCCGGCTTACTGGCTTTCGCTGGGAACGGTCTTGGGGATGAGTCTGCTGTTCTTTATCGGAGCGGGACTGGTGATTAGCCGCCAGTGGCGGGTAACGGTTTCGAGGCATTCCTTCTGCAAATCTGCGGCGGCCGCATCAGCTCCGCGCAAGCAGGGACGTGCAGAGCGGGAACTGCTGGAACAGCGCCCGATTGCCTGGCTTGCCACCCGGTCGAATTGGCGCTGGCTGGAGAGTCGTCAAGTAAAGCTCCTGAGCTTGTTATTGCTGCTGGCGCTTGCCTTTGTGTTTCCGTCGATGGGCCAGTGGTTGATGATATTTGCTGCTACTGTAAGCCTTTTCTGCATAGCAGTCTGGCAGGGAATTTGTTTGTTCTTGGAAGCGCAGCGCTCAGGGTGGCTGGAGCTTCTGCTGACAACGCCCGTCAGCGCCCGAAGCATCATTGCGCAACTCGAATACCTGACCCGGCGGCTGGCACTGCAAGGAACTATCTTGCTGGCGGTATTGGGCTTGGTTGCGGTGGCGAATGCAGACAGCCTTGAGATATTACGGGGTAAAATACTGTTTTCCTCGCCTACATTATTCATATCGAATGCTCATGTGTTCAATCTTTTTGCGGATCCGGGTTTCGACGAAGTGCTCTTGCTCGTTTTCCATGGAGTGATGTGGGTTTTGACTAGCATCTCTGCGTATTGCTGGCTCTATGGGATTTATTGGTATGGACTATGGCGCGGATTGGCGGCAAAGTCGCTGGCCAACGCCTTGGGACGGACTTTACTGGTTACCGTTGTAGTTTATCACATTGTTATGTTCTTTCTCCTTGTGGCATTTAGTAGGGTTTTATCCATCTCCATCATATCAGCGCTGACAACAATAGCATTTTTCTTTTGGCTTGGCCGGCGAGCGCGGCGCCGATTGTCGGTTGAATTGTCCGGCATTCGTACGGGCTCTCGGCAAATGCCCCATGATATAGTTTGAGACGATGGATGCCGCGTTTTACATCTTCCGTCAAACTTTGGTTGCCTTTTATGAGCTATTCAGACAGCAACATTAGGGCATCAAAATCCAAACAGAACTGGGTCGCCAAAATGTTTATCCTCGCCGCTGTGTTGTGTTTGATCGGTTTTGTTTTCGTTCGCTTCGGAGAGGCATTGAGCTTGAAAAGCCTGGCGGAAAAGGAACAAGACTTGCGGGCTTGGCGGGAAAGCCGCACCGCACTGGTCATTGTCCTGTCGTTTCTGATTTACGTGTCCGTCACCGGGCTTTCATTGCCGGGCGCCGCCGTGTTGACGCTCTTTCTGGGTTGGTTTCTCGGTTTTGGGCTCGGCCTGCTTGTCGTCAGTTTGGCTTCCACTGCCGGGGCTACTTTGGCTTTTCTCAGCAGTCGGTTTCTCTTGCGGGATTTTGTGCAAAACCGGTTCGGTGAGCGCTTGAAAATCTTCAACGAAGCGCTTGACCGAGAAGGCGCTTTTTATCTCTTGTCGCTTCGGTTGGCGGTGGTAGTTCCTTTCTTTGTCATTAATCTGTCGATGGGTTTGACGCCTATTCGGATTTGGACTTTTTGGTGGGCCAGCCAGCTCGGCATGTTGCCCGGCACTGCTGTTTATGTTTATGCCGGCGCAGCATTTCCCTCTCTTTCGGATTTGGCGGAGGAAGGCAGCAAGGGCATTCTTTCGCCGCAACTGCTGTTGGCTTTTCTCCTGCTCGCTCTGTTTCCTTTTCTCGCCAAGACGCTTCTGAAACGTTTTCGGAAATCGATCCAATAACGGTTCGCAAACAACGCTCGACCTTTCCCCGGAACTCGCCAGCCATGAACCCACTTGAAGTGCTGCTGCCCCATGACGAATACAACCGCAAACTGGAATCTCAAGTGCGCCCTCCCGGTTACAAAAACCCGGCGCCGGCGGTAAAGTACAATCTAGCGGTCATCGGCGCCGGGACAGCCGGGCTAGTGGCTGCCGCCGGAGCGGCCGGGCTGGGTGCCAAAGTGGCTTTGGTAGAACGCGCCTTGATGGGCGGCGATTGCTTGAATGTCGGCTGCGTGCCTTCCAAGGGCATTATTAGCGCCGCGCGAGCCGCCGCCGCCGTCAATGCTACTGTCGATTTCGGCGTGCATGTCCCGCCCGGCACGGTCGTTGACTTTGCCACCGCCATGGCTCGAATGCGCAAACTCCGCAGCGACATCAGCCTCCACGATTCTGTCCAGCGGTTCCGCAATCTTGGTATTGACGTCTTCCTCGGCCAAGCGGCGTTCGCCGACAGGGAAACTTTGCGCGTGGCTGACAAAATCATCCGCTTCTCAAAAGCCGTGATTTGCAGCGGCGCGCGGGCTGCCGCACCGCCCATTCCCGGTTTGGAAAAAGTGCCTTACCTCACCAACGAAACCCTGTTTTCGCTGACCGAGCTACCGAACCGATTGGGCATCATCGGCGCTGGCCCCATCGGCTGCGAAATGGCGCAAACCTTCGCTCGTTTCGGCTCCCAAGTTTGCTTGTTCAGTTCCGAGCGCGGCATCCTGCCCAGAGAAGACCGCGAAGCCGCTCGCATCATTGCCGACGCCCTCGCCAAAGACGGCGTCCGCCTCTTCGGCCACAGCAGCGAACTCAAAGTTTCCCAAAACGGCCAAGGCATCCGGCTCGAAGTGGAACACCCGAAACACGGATACCGCGCCGAAGTTGACCAATTACTCGTCGCCACCGGACGCGCTCCGAATGTGGAAGGAATGCACCTCGATAAAGCCGGCGTTGAATACTCACAAAAAGGCATTAAAATCAATGACTTCTTCCAAACCGCCAACCCCCGCATCTACGCCGCCGGCGACATCTGCTCCCCCCACCAATTCACCCACGCAGCCGACTTCATGGCCCGCGCCGTCCTCCGCAACGCCCTCTTTCATGGCCGGGCAAGACACAGCAAACTCCTCATCCCTTGGTGCACCTACACCTCGCCCGAACTCGCCCACATCGGACTCACCGCCGAACAAGCCGCCGAACAAGGCATCAAAATCGAAACCTTCACCCAGCCCCTCTCCGGCATCGACCGAGCTATCCTCGAAGGCCAAACCAACGGCTTCGCCCGAGCGCACACCAAAAAAGGCAGCAGCCGCATCCTCGGCGCGACCGTCGTCGCCGCCAACGCCGGCGACCTCATCAGCGCCTTCTCCATCGCCATGACCCATAACATCAGCCTGAGCGCCCTCGCCAACACCATCTTCCCCTACCCCACCCAAGCCGAAGCCGTCCGCAAACTCGGCGACCAATACAACCGCACAAAACTCACCCCCCGCGTCAAAAACCTCTTCAACCAATGGCTCACATGGAACCGCTGAACCAGCCGCCAAATTCGCAGAAAACTCCCCCCACAACCTAAGACCGCCCCCCGCCCATAAACTACCCAGCCACAACCCAACTGCTGCCCAAGCTTCTGCTCACAGCCGCCGACACATCTCCCGAACCGCTACTTCACCGAGACTCAGCCGCTGCCGAAAGAGGGAAACCGGAAGCACCCACTCTTCCCCAAGAAGTCGAAGACAACCTGCAATCTCCTCCGCCAACCCGCAAAGGCTCCCCAAAATCTCCCAGTAAAAAATAAAAAAATTCAAAAAGCGCTCGACCTCTTCCTCATTCAGTTAAGTTGACGGCTCACAGCTATTTCGCCGGAGTTCCTTGTTGGGGCGCCTGCTGAATAGAACAGTCTGTCAATCCGTGTCGGAAGAAGTTCGAAACTCCCCCGGCATTCGGGCAAATAAGCGGGAATTTCCCCCCTTGCTTTTCGCCTGCGGGATGTTTCGGACGCTCTAGGGAGCGTTGCCATTAAAATGCGTCATTGTTACAGAAGATTAGAGAAAAATTGAGCAAATAACCGCTTATGAAATTACTGCACAAAATCGTGCCGGCGCTGACCGGCTTGTTCGAACACGGAACCTCAACCCCTGCCCCGCAAGGAAGCCGGGCCTTGAGGAAGAAGACAACAGCTTTGGCAATCGACTCTGCGTCGGCTCCGAAGCCCAATCATGCAGGCCGCGGATTTCCCTTCTTCGGAATGCCGCGGGGCATCCGTGCCGCTGTGGTTGCCGTTATCGGTTGCGCTCTGGCATTGGCTTTTTTGCTGGCGCCCGAAGGCCCGCCAGATGCCAAGGCGCAAGGTAGTGTGCCACGGGTCGGGAAAACAACCGTTCAAACGTCGGTGATCATTAGCGCGGCCGTGCACGCTTATGATAAACAGGCGGCCGATGCCTACAGTTGGGAGTATCCGGGTGATCCAGCCTAGTTGGAAATATCAGTTGCTTACGTCACTCAATCATTCACAGAAGATGAATGGGACTGGACATCGGCATCGCCGGTTGCAGATACCATCGATGATGATGCTACTGCGACCTTTTGGCGTTTTCAGGGCCTCAGCGATAACTGCTTCTGGGTTACCATCACCAGAAGCCCGGACTTTCCTTCTCACCACCGCCACGACGTTGACCAGGAAACCAGCGTGGATGTTCTTTATTACGTCGGATACAGTTACATCTGCGTTTATCCGGATTCGGGCGAATATTCCTACCCGACGCTTTCGGCCAGCACGCCCGAGCCGATTTACGGTCCGGGTTACAGCAACGGCTACTGATGCGGAAATAGAAGGCCTGTACCCGCCGCATACTATCGAGCATCCGAGACGACAGATTCCGGATTCATCGAACCGATCTGCTGCTAGGAGAATGAATAACTGGAGAGAGTTGACTTGGGACTTGTATCATGGCGGTGACACCAACGTGTGGCAATGCGCCGCCTTGGACCTCCGGATGCTGCATAGTGTCATCAGAAACGTACAATTGTTTATGAAAGGAGAGTCACTTTATGAGTCTCTTTTTGCCAGAAGATCGCATTACAGTTATGGCATAAACGCCATCGGCACTGTGGATATCAGGCACAACTGGATATGTGTAGCAAATCAGCAAGTGTTAGGTTTATCCAAGAGGGGGCTGTATGGGATGGCTGCGAAATGGGTGAGGACAAAGTTAAACGAATGGCCTTGGTATCATGATTATGCCGCCTCTCGCAAGGAAAGCGAGATTCGCGCGCCTGCGGACACGATTATTATGAGCGACTGGGCTTATCCCGATCCGGAGAAGCGGCGGCGATGGAACTATGACAATCAACCGCACGAAGAGTTGTGGCAACCGCAAACGCCCGGCGACTGGGAAGAGGTCACTAGCTATGACGAACCGTAAAAGAACCCACGCAATGAAACGGGAGAATGTGTTGTTTATGGCGGCCGGCGCCGGGTTAGCCGTCTGCGTGATGCTGCTCTCTCCCCGCAGTGATCCTCAACCGCCCGCCGCTGAGTCGGCTCCCGCTGAGACGACGCTCTCACAAACGTCGCCTTCCCCGGCTGCTGAAGTGAAGCCTTTGCCCCCATCGCCTATTTTTGCTCGCCTGAAAGAGATTCAAGATGCCCGAACCCGACAACTAGCCGATCGGGGAGAACGAGCTCGCCGGTTGGCGGAAGCCTCAGATAATTATTTCGATCCGACGCGCTTTCTCAACAGCGGCGATGCCGTGTATCGAGACAAGGTGCGCCGGCACCTTCAGATTGCTAGTTGGGTCTACTCGAATCGAAAGGACGTTCCCAGCCTGCGGCAAGTGCTGATTCTGCTGTTAGAAAATGGTTATGGGATTGACGATTATGAGAACGTGATTCGCACACTCGGCCACCATAAGTCCGAAGTAGAGGCGATTCGGCGGCGCTATGCCGAGCTGGATTTTTATTAAGAGCGGCGCAAGCGAGGGGGGTAATCCGAGTCTGTTCCGGATCCATAGGATAAAATTTGTTGAAGCCCTGGCTCTCTAGCAGAGGGGGGGAAATGGATGAACAGAGTTAAAGAATTACAGCTGATAATGTTTCACGATCCGCTGTTCCGGCGAATGAAAGCGGCTTAAGTTCTGTATCCTGGTTTAGAAATTTCCTGTAATCTACATTATTGGAATCGGGTGTATGTTCCAGACAACTACTATCTTTGTTGCTTCGACCTGATTTTATCTCAGGACAATAAACTACTCGGTTTTGGATCTCCGGACCTCGTTCCTTCTGAACGCTTTTTGCGCCCAATGTTCAATGCTCGCAATGCAGTGGTGAAGGGTCAGCTCAACGCCGTGAATCCCACAAAAGATACATTCGCCGCGGTTGCGGCTAGCGGAATGGCCACCGGAATTTACTGGTATCTTACCGAGAGTTGGGAAGAATTTTAAGAACGGCTGTGGTATGATGGATTGAGCTCCGATTATCCAACCGATGGTGGGCTAAATTACCTCACCTCTTGGTATTGGGAGGGTTACTCGGACAATGACAAGCCTGATGGCGATTGTATTTTCGAGATTTATGATAATGGCTATCCATTGGGCTTTAATCTGGAGACGGAGAATATTCCGCAGTTGATCGACGCACACACACATCGCCTTCTTCCGTCTTAGCGGAGGGGAGAACGATGATGCAGATGAAACAGCCTGGGCCCTTCGGGGGCAGGTCTTTTTTGTTGGGGGTGAATTGTTGCTCAGGGACAGAGGAAAGGTCGGGCAGCGATGGCGGCAGACCTCCAAGCCCAGAGGAGGATTGCGAGGACGGCCAGGCTGGCAAGGCCATTCCAGCGGCTCGTCTTTAACTCAGTTTCTTTGATGAAGCCAAGCAAGACGCCCAGAGCGATGCCAGCAAGGAAGCCGCCGAGGTGGGCGATGACGTCGCTGTCGGGAGAGAGGCCGAAGAGGACGAAGAGCATGATGACGGCCATGAGGCCGCCGGCCACGATGCGCCAGGCTTGCTTGTTTTCTCGGAGGCATCCGACGGCATGGGGACCGAGCATTCCGAGAGCGCCCATGACGGCGCCGGAGGCTCCCAGACCTCGGTAAGGTTCCACGTGAAAGGCCAGGCCGAACAGATTTCCGGCGATGCCGGTCAACAGGATGCCGAGCAGGCCGATTCCGATTCCATACCGTCCCATCGCCAGCCCGAAGAGGAGAAAGCCACAAGAGAGGTTGGAGAAGAGGTGGGCGATGTCGTTGTGGAGCATGGTTGCGGTGACGATGCGCCACCATTGGCCTTCGAACACTAAGGCGCTGTCTAGGATGCCGCCGGTCAAAACTGCGGGTTTGATCAGGGGCAGGCCGCCGAAAGCGCCCAGCAGAAGGCACCAAATCAAGCTCGCCCAGCAAAAGGCCAACTTTGTTCCGCCTGGCGGTTGCCAATGCCATCGGCGGTTTTCCTCGCGGAAGCGCTCGACGGTTTCCAGTGCGCGTGGGTAATCGGCCGCCGCAACTGTCAATTGATAGCGGCCGGGCAATGCTTCTTGCGCGCTGATTTTGCTGGCGATGGCCTGGCTGGTCAGCGCCAAGCTGCAATCCATGGCGTCTTGCAGATTCCGCATTGGAATCCAGGCCGCGGCGGCGAGCGGCGCAGGAGGGTTTGTCGCCGGGCTTGGGGTAGGCCGGATGTTTCGATGCGCCTCAAAAAAACTTTCCTCTGAATCAAGCACTGCTTGTTTTTCTTTGCCGAAAGCCGGCGATCGCCGCCCCGCAAGCGCCGGCCATTTCTCCCAAACGGGCCGGTTCCAACTGAACGCGGTGTCCGGGGACGATCCATTCCAACTCGTCCATAAACCTTTGGAGCGGTTTGAACAACTCGCTGCCTGCGCGGGCGATACCGCCGCCAATGACGATGGTTTCCGGGTCGAAAAGGTTGATCAGCGAGACCAGCCCACAGGCCAGGTTGCACACGGATTCCCGCCATGCAACCGTTGCCGCTTCGTCGCCGCGCCGGACGGCATCGACCAGCGCGTGTGTCGTCTCGAACCGCCCGCCAGTGCGCTGCCGGACGGTGCAATTGCCAACGGCCAATTCTAAACTGCCCGGCGTGCGGCAGATGTCCGGCGGACCGCTTGGGTTCAGGCAAAGATGCCCGACATGTCCCGCCCGCCCAATGGCGCCGTGGAGGATGTTGCCATCAACCATCGCCGCCCCGCCAACGCCTGTGCCCAAGGCGAGAAAGACGATGTTGCGAACATTTCGCGCCGCGCCCAGCCAGGCTTCGCCGGCCAAGGCAGCCTGCGCGTCGTTCATCACCCAAACGGGGCTGTCGCGTTCCAAATAATCCGTCCAATCGAGATGTTCCAGTCCCTGCAAACGCCCCGGCATATGCTGAATGGAACGCCCGTCCGCCGCCGCCAGACCTGGAGCGCAAAGGCCGATGCTGGCAAGCGGCGCGCCGAGGGAGGATTCGATTTCCGCTGCCAGCGATTGAACACACCGCGCCCACTCGAATGGAGCCCCGGCGTCAAAAGCCGCCTGCCGCGCCAAGAGCTGCTCTCCCGCCGAAGAAACGGCCAGGGCTTTGACGCTCGAACCTCCCAAATCAATTCCCAGCAAATGTTCCATGCGAACCTCAACGACGGGCATTCAACGCTCGGTAGCGTTTCCACACCAGGAGAAAGCCGCTGGCAAAATCCCCGGCAGCTCGCGCTGTCCACCGGTCCACTTCGACGGGCGAATGCCAGCGGCCTTCGGCAATCTCCTCTTCCCGCAGGGCAAAAGGGCCGTTGGAACAGCAGAAATACACCCGGACGAATTCCTGCCCTGTCTCCGGGCAAGCGGTGATCTCGAACAGCTTTTCGGGAACGCGCTCCAGGACGAGTCCAATCTCTTCACGGACTTCCCGCACAGCGCAAGCATCATATGTTTCTCCCGCGTCGAGATGCCCCGAAGCCGAAGAGTCCCACTTTCCCGGAAAGCAATCTTTCAGCAGCGAGCGCTTTTGTAGGAACAACTGGCCGGCGTCATTGAAGACGAGGACGTGAACCGCCCGATGCCTCAACCGGAGGCGGTGTATCTCGGAGCGGGGCCGTTGCCCGACCACCTCGTTCCGTTCGTTCACCTCGTCGAAAATCTCTTCCATCTCACTCCTCGCTGTCCGGCGCCCGATTGTTCCGGAGCATTCGCGCCAGACCGGCAAACTGCTCCAAGGTAACCGCTTCCGAACGCGCACGAATGTCGATTTCCAAAGCCGCAAAACATTCCCGCAACAATGGCTCCGGCCAATGAATGCTCAAGAGCTTGAGCAGGATTTTTCGTCGCTGGCGGAAGCCCGTTTTGACGATTCGGACAAAGCGGGCGAAATCCGCCCCAGCCAACAAAGGCTCGCGCCGCCGCTTCAAGGCAATGCAAGCGGAAGCTACTGCCGGTCGCGGGAAGAAGCAAGCCGCCGGCACCCGAAACCCGCCGGCGGGAACATGCCCAACTTGCAGCAGCAAAGACAAAACGCTGTAATCGCGGCTTCCCGCCGCCGCTCGGATTCGGTTGACAACCTCCATCTGCAAGGTAACGACCATCAGCGCCGGCCGGGCGCCTGCCAAGGCCAATTCCGCCAAAATGCGCGAGCCGGCCGAATAGGGCAAATTAGCCACCAGCTTCCAGGCGCTCCAATCCCGGCCCTTGTCCCGGCAAAGATAATCCAGCGCGTCGCCGTGGAGCAATTCCAGCGAGGGCACGCCGGCAAACTTCTTCTGCAACCATCGCGCCAATCGCCCATCCTTCTCGATGGCCAGCACGCGGTCCGAACGCGCAATGAGCTGTTCAGTCAACGGCCCCAGCCCCGGCCCCACTTCGATAACTGAGTCTTCCCGACATAACTCCGCCAAGTTGACAATCCGGCGCAGTTGGTTCCCGTCATGCAGAAAGTTCTGCCCCAAAGACTTCGTCAACCGAATGCCGGACTCCGCAAGAATCCGCCGCATTTCGCTTACCGTCATCGCCTTCTGCGCTCAAAATACAAACGGCTCAGACAGGAGATAAAGTCCTGGATTTGCGGCGGCGCGACAATGAGCGGCGGCGTGATGCCGATCACATTGCCGAACTCGCCTCCCGGCAGCAACAGGAAGCCGTTGGCCAACATCGCTTGGACCAAGTCCAAAGCCAGCCCCGCATCCGGTCGCCCGGCCACATCCCGGAACTCCACCCCGATCATCAACCCTTTGCCGCGAACAAGCACTCGGCCGCTCACCCCGTCAAACGCCGTTCGCAACGCCGCT
Organism: uncultured Pedosphaera sp.; assembly: GCA_965214825.1. Taxonomy (GTDB): domain Bacteria; phylum Verrucomicrobiota; class Verrucomicrobiia; order Limisphaerales; family AAA164-E04; genus UBA2970. Next base: position 1,640,777 of record OZ243981.1, on the reverse strand, counting down.
TGCAGCTTGGCGCCTACGCGCTCGCTGCGTTCAACAAGCCGGCGCCGCTCCATCAACTCCAACTGCGCCAACGCCATAGCGCACCCCACCGGATGCCCCAAATAAGTGCTGGTATGAATCGCCTCGCCTGCGTTCTTCGGCCAAGCCGCATCCATCAAATCGCTGCGGCCGACACAGGCCGACAGCGGGAACCCGCCGGTGAGGGCTTTGCCGACACACAAAAAATCCGGCGCCACTCCCTCATGCTCACAGGCAAACCACTTTCCCGTCCGCCCGAATCCGGTAAAGATTTCATCGAAAATCAGCCAAGCGTCGAATTGCCGGCAAAGCGCCCGCAACATCGGCAAAAAACCGAGAGGAGGCACATTCATCCCGCCGCGCCCTTGAACCGGCTCCACCAGAACGCCGCCCACTCTCCCCGATTCGAACTTCGCCGCAAGCGCTCGCTTCAGCGTCGCGAGATCCTCCGCGCGGCGGGGAAAGGCGACTGCATCGGCAAACCCGGCCAACTGCCGGCCAAAGCGCCCGCGGAAATGATCACGCGCTGTGGCGACCAAAGCACCGTAGCCCACACCATGATAAGCACCTCGAAAGCTGATGATTCGTTCCCGGCCGGAAAGCTGGCAAACGCTCTTCAAGGCCGCTTCAACCGCCTCGAACCCCGAATTGCAGAAGACCGTCTTTGCTCGTTGCCTTCCCTCAGCGGCATTCCAACGCCCCCAAGTCAAGTCACTCAACCGCTTCGCCAATTGCGCCTTGCCTGCGTGCGGATGCACATCGCCCATCGCATGCAACATCCTGCCCATCTGCGCCCGGCCAGCCCGAACGACGGACGGAGGCGCATGCCCCGCAGCAGCCACCCCGAACGCCGCCGTAAAATCCCAATACGGCTTCCCGTCGCAATCCCACACCCGCATCCCCTTGGCGCGTTCCCAAACAATCGGCCAAGCCTCTCCCGCCGGCAGCCAAGTGACATTTCGAGACTCATACTGCCGAAGCAAATCCAAAGTCTCTTGGCGCCGAGATCCAGACATGACAGCCTATACCCCCGTCCGGTCGGGAGACCAGATGAACTTGTGCAACTGAGACTGAAACCGGACCGGCAGTTTGTCGCGCAGAATGCTCTCCACCAACTCCTGGCGCGGCAACGGGATGTGCCCCGGCGGCACGGGCTTCAAGGCCGGGCTTGCCTGTTGCGGCGTTAGCGGCGCGACGCTAGAGAATAGAACCGGGCAAATCGAGGCTAGGCGGTAGCGCTCTTCAACGCCCTTCGCCCACTGGTAATCCTGGCGGGTGCCGATGACGAACTTCACTTCGTCCGCCCGCCGCAAGTCCCCAATGTTTTCCCACAGAACCCGATCTGATTCTCCACTGCTCGGACACTTCAAATCAACCACCCGGCAAACCCGCGAATCCACCTCCCCGATGCGGTGAGCCCCGCTGGTTTCAAGCAGAACCGTAAAGCCCAAATCGCACAAACGCCGCATCAGAGGATGGACGGGCACCTGCAGCAACGGCTCCCCGCCTGTAACTTCGACCAAGGGCAGCCGCTCTCGGCGAGAGGCCGGATAATCTTCCGCCAGCCGGCGCACGGCCTCCACCGCCACCTCCACCGGCATCCGCTCCCCGCCCTGAAACGCATATGCCGAATCACAATAAGAACACCGCAAATCACACCCCGCCAACCGGACAAAAACACACGGCCACCCAGCCCAAGTGCTTTCGCCCTGAATGCTTCGATAAATCTCTTTGACCAAAAGGCTCGCCGCCATTTCAATCTAGGCCGGCAGGCTGCCGGGTGAAGCGAAGAAGAGCCACCGCGGCAACCGGCGCCCTTACAACGCGCCCAACTCCTGCCAAAGCCAGGCGCTCATATCCATGCCCTTCCGCAAGGCAGTTAAACTCACCTTCTCATTGGGAGAGTGGACATTGTCGTCCGGCAACCCCAAGCCGAGAAGCAAGGTGTCGATTTTCAGAATCTGCCTGAACTCGGTTACAATGGGAATCGAGCCGCCTTCGCGCATTAAGATCGGTCTTCGGCCGAAGGCTCGTTCCAGTGCCCGTTGCGCCGCGCCGGCTTGCGGGCCGGACGGGTTGGCCAGGTAGGCCTCTCCCGCATGTCCCGGTTCAAAGACTAGTCTCACTGATTGAGGGCAGAGTTTCCGAAGATGCTGCTTAACCGCCCGCAAGATGCGTTTTGGCTCCTGATGGGGAACCAACCGGCAAGTTACCTTGGCGCTCGCCCGAGACGGCACAATAGTCTTGCTGCCTTCGCCTTGATAGCCACTGGTCAAGCCGTTGATTTCCAACGTCGGCCGCGCCACCCGTTGCTCAACGGCGCTGAACCCCCGCTCGCCGAAAAGCTCTCGAACGCCCAATTGCCTTTTCAACGAAGCTTCGGATTCCGGATAGCGGGCCAATTGCCGCCGTTCGGATTGTGTTAGAGAAACCACCCCGTCGTAAAATCCCGGGATGGCAATCCGGCCGTCGGCCCGCCGCAACGAGCCGAGAAGCCGGCAAAGCGCCATGGCTGGATTCTCCACCGCGCCGCCGTAGATGCCCGAATGCAAATCCCGGTTCGGCCCTTCGAGATGAACCTCGAAAGCGGCCACGCCCCGCAGGCCGTAAGTCAACGCCGGATGCTTCAGGCTCGGCATCCCGTTGTCGGAAATCACAACGCCTGCCGCCGTCAGATTCTTCCGCTCCGCCCGCAAGAAAGTTCCCAAATGTTCGCTGCCGACCTCTTCCTCGCCTTCCAGCAAAAAAGTTATATCGCAGGGCAAAGGCGTGTCTGTCGCCAGATACGCTTCGACGGCCTTCAGATGCGCAAAATGTTGTCCCTTGTTGTCGCTTGCCCCGCGGCCGAACAAAGAGTCACCCGCAACCACAGGCTCGAAGGGCGGCGTTTTCCAAAGTGCGAGCGGCTCCGCAGGCTGCACATCGTAATGCCCATAGACCAAGTAGTGGGGACGGTTGTTCCCAGGCCGCTCCCGAGTGGTGGCGGTAACCACCGGATTGCCCGGAGTCCGATGTTGCTTCACCCGGAGGCCGATGTTCCGGCAATGTTGCGCCAGCCAGTCGGACGCGCGGTTCAAATCCGCCCGGCGCTCGGATTGAGCGGAGACGCTGGGAATGGCGATAAACTCGCAAAGCTCTTGCACAAACCGCTTTTGGTGACGGCTCAGATAATCCAGGACTTTCTTCATAAATGATTCATTTTGGGAATGGTGCCGCAAGTTTCGGTTCGCGCCAACCGTTGGCATCTTGCCAATCGCCGCATCAAAATCAAAGCGAAGGAACCGCTTTTGCCTTTTGCAGCCGCTTCACATACTCGCCGATTCCCCTATCGGGCGGATACGCCGGCGTAAATCCCAAGTCCCTCTCTGCGAGCTTCATATTCGCTTCGGTGTGCGTCTGGTAGAAGTTGTAAGGATTCTCAAAATACTCCGGCGAGAACTCTGTGCCCAAGGCGCGGTTGAGAGTCTTGATGACTGCGTTGAAGGAAAAAGCCGTGCCGCTACCGCAATTATACACTCGGCTGGCCGGCGCTTCCACTGCTCGAACCGTCATGGCCACTGCGTCATCGACAAAAACAAAATCGCGTTTCTGCTCGCCACTTGCAAACACCCGCGGGCGTTTGCCTGCCACCATCTGGCAGTACAGCTGATAAATCATGCTGGCGGCCCTTCCCTTGTGCGATTCCCTCTGCCCATACACATTGAAATAACGAATGCCGACAATCCGCCATGCCAAATGCCGCTCCGCGCAAATCCGCGCCAGATTATCCATCTGCGCCTTGCTGAAAGCATAGACATTCGCCGGCGCGGGCGACATCCCCTCCTCCATTGCCGTCCGGCCAGTCCCATAAACCGCCGCCGATGACGCATAAACCACAGGCGTTTGGTGTGGCAACGCAAAATCCAAAACCCTTCGGAACCCCTCCACATTGTCATGCACCTGCAAACATTGCTCGTGAACCGTCGTCTTGCTGATGGACGCCAAATGAAAAACAGCGTCAAAACTCAAACCCCGAAATTGCCGCTCGAAATCCAAACGCGAAACATCTGCCGCGACAAAATCCCCCCGATAACCTGCCAGATTGGAAAAATTCCCCGACCGAAAATCATCAACCACCGCAATCCGCGAATCGGGAAATTTCTCCTGCAGAGACAAAACCAAATTCGAACCGATGAACCCCGCTCCGCCTGTTACCAAAATATTTTTCACCGCGCCTGACAGCCGAAAAGCAAATTGCAAGATTTACCAGAGCGAAGAGCAAAATCCAAGCCAAACCCGCTTTCCCTTCCCGGCCGAGGCCGGACGAGGGACGGCGGGCAATAACGCGGGAATTATTTTTCCATTTTTGGGGGTTGACAAACGAACTTTGTATGGCAAAGTAACTGCATGGACTCTAACTGGGCAGCCGAGAGATTGGAGCAAATTCGCTTGCTCATGGAGCGTTCTGCGTTGTATCGCCGGGCGCTGGCGCCCATAGCCCTGACGATGGGATCGATTGGTCTAGTTGCCGGTGGCCTTGGTTGGCAGTGGGAGATTAACGGCGGCCGGGCTTTTGCCGTTTTCTGGCTTTCGGTCGCTGCGGTGTCTTCCGTCGCCACCCTTCTGATGATTCGAAGGCAAGCCCTCAAAAGCGCGGAGCCGTTTTGGTCGCTGCCCACTCGAAGGGTGGCGGAAGCCATGTTTCCTCCCTTTTTGGTCGGCCTTGTGGTTGGCTTGCTGGCTCTTCTTCCCGCCCCTCCGAGCCAAACTCTGTCCTGGTGGCTGCCATCTGTTTGGATGATCCTTTACGGGTGCGGACTTTGTTCGGCGGGCTTTTTCATGCCGCGAGGGATCAAACTGTTTGGTTTCGGTTTCATTGTAACGGGCAGCGCTTCCCTCCTCGGGCTGGTGCACTCCACCCTTGAGCATCAACTTCCCGATCTGCGGCAAGCTCACCTGGTCATGGGCGGCAGTTTCGGCATATTGCACTTGTTTTATGGACTCTACCTCTACCTCACGGAAAACGCGCACTCCACACCATGAAAGCCGAATCCTGCCTTCAACTGGACAAAATTATTCACGAGCGGGGCCGCATGGGCATCATGTCGCTCCTGGCCGCTTCGTCCGAATTGTCCTTCACCGAAATCAAGCGCCTGCTCGAAATGACAGACGGCAACCTAAGCGTCCACCTCCGCACCCTGCAACATGCCGGCTACATTGCCATTTCGAAATCATTCTCGAACAACCGCCCGCTCACCACCTGCCACCTCACCGCCGCCGGTAAAAAAGCGTTCAAGCAATACATTGCGTTGCTCGAACAAATCGTCCAGCAAAACCGAATTTAATCCCCCCCGTCGCAATAGCAAACCGATAGCCCTTTCATTTTTCACTTTGCAAAACAAAGAACTTTTACAAATCAATCTATATGGAAATCCAACTCGCTGATCATTTAGGCATGTGCTTTGGCGTCCGCGACGCCATCGCCTTAGCACAACAACAAAGCTCAAAAAAACCGCTCACCATCCTGGGCGACCTCGTCCACAATCCGGGCGTGCTCCATGATTTGAAGAAACGCGGCGTCGAATCCACCCGTGACATTAAACAAGTAGCCACATCATCGGTCATGATCACCGCCCATGGAAGCTCCGACCGCATCCGGCAAACGCTGGCCCAACACAAGTTCGCAGTGCACGACGCCACCTGTCCCCTAGTCCGGCACGCCCATCAACAACTCGCCAACCTCGTGGCCCAAGGCTGCTTTCCCATCATCATCGGCAAAGCCGGGCATGTGGAAGTTCAAGGGCTCATCGGCGACCTTGCCGAGTATCAAATCATTTCCGCCGAAGCCGACATCCAAAAAATTCCCGCCCGCCCCCGGTATGGCATCGTCGCCCAAACCACCCAACCCATTGAGCGAGTCCGCCAATGGGCGCAGAAAATCCAGGAACAATTCCCTCGCGCCCGCGTGGAATTCCGGGACACCGTTTGCCAACCCACAAAAAACCGTCAATGGGCAGCGCGGCGTTTGGCCTCCCTCTGCGATATTGCGCTCGTCATTGGCGGAGCAAACAGCAACAACACCCGCGAACTCTTCGCTCTCTGCTCCAGCCTTTGCCGCCGCGTCCATCACCTGCAAAGCGCCGCCGACCTCCAGCCGGAATGGTTCCGCGAGACAGACCGCGTCGGCATCACCGCCGGCACATCCACCCCCCAAGACCAAATTCAATCCATCGTCGCCACACTCCAACGCTGGAACAGCCGCCCGCCCGCTGTTCCAGCAAAAACCCTGTAACCATTTGACTTGAAAATGCGAGAACCGTAAGATGCCAATCAGATGCCAGTCAGCAAGGCCAACCCTACCCAGTTGCCCCCACAAGATCGAGAAACGATTGCTTCGACAGAGACCTGGCGCCGACTCGTGCACCCTTGTCAGGAATTCTTGGACGACGTGGGCACAGCCTTGCAGCGGCAAATCGAAACCTTTGAATCGGAAATTTTGGAACACGCCCGCTATGTGATTTCAAATCCCGGAAAACGCCTCCGCCCGCTCCTCGTCGGCCTGGCCGGCGGCGCGGCGCAAGGATACAGCCGCCCCTTGGTCGAAATCGGCGCCATCATCGAAATGATCCACTTGGCCACCTTAGTGCACGACGACATCCTGGACGCGGCGGAAATCCGCCGAAACCGCCCCACCCTCGCTGCCAGACTCGGAAACGACGCAACCGTCCTGCTCGGCGATTGCCTCTTCGCCCATGCCCTGAAACTCGCCGCCGCCTTTCCTTCCACCCTGGTCTGCCGCTCCGTTGCCCAAGCCACCAAACGAGTCTGCTCAGGAGAAATTCTGCAGACGTTGAACCGAGTCCAGCCCCCCTCTCGGAGCGAGTATCTGCGAATCATCGAGATGAAAACTGCCGAACTTTTCGGGCTTTCCTGCGACTTGGGCGCGCGATACGGGGCGGCCTTTACTGAATCAGCGGAACAACTGCATGATTTCGGGCTGGCCTTGGGAACAGCTTACCAAATTTACGACGATTGTCTCGACATATTCAGCTCGGAGGAAGTAGTGGGAAAATCGCTCGGCACCGACCTCATCAAAGGGAAATACACCCTTCCCATCCTAATTCTCCTCGAAGAAGCAGCCAAAAGTGAAAAAAGTGAAATTATTTTACAACTAAACCAATGGGACCGGTGTCATACCCACTGGTTAATGACTCTTATGAACCGTCATCAGGTTGTGGAGAAATGTGTCGAAGCCGTGCAGAGGATATTGAACGGCGCCCGTTCCTGCCTAGATGCCATCGACCGCTCCTCTGCAATTGCTGCGCTGTATAATCTATCCGATTTCTTGGAATTGAAAGTCGGCGAAATGTCCTCGAAAATCACAAGAAAATACTCGGACTGATGCCAACCGCCCCCCTGCGCCAATCCACCGAAACAGAAGTCTTCAGCGAATACGCGGAGCATTCGGAAAAAGACCTCCTCTGCGAAACGCGCCAAGGCAACCTCGCCGCCTTCGACGAACTCATCCGCCGCCACCAATCCCGCGTCTATGCCACTATTTACCATATGACCTCCAACCGGGAAGACACCGACGACCTCACACAAGAAACCTTCCTCAAAGCCTACAAAGCCCTAAAATCCTTCAAAGGAGACTCTTCCTTCTACACCTGGATTTACCGAATCGCCGTCAACAAAACCATCAACTTTCTCAAACAACGCCGCCGAAAATTCACCCACCTGAGCCTGAACGAAATCGACCCTGCCGACGAAGGCCGAGGCCCCATCCTCGAATTTGTCTCAGAACACACCCCGCGCCGAGACCTCCGCCTCAAAGAACTCCAAGAGAAATTGAACGAAGCCATGCAAAAACTGTCCGAAGTTCACAGACTGGTCGTTACCCTGCATGACATCCAGGGAATACCACATGACGAAATCGGAAAAATCATGGACTGCAACACCGGAACCGTGCGCTCCAGACTCTTCTACGCGCGGCGGCAGTTGCAAGCCTATCTGTCAGACTACCTCAAACATTGATGCCCAACACCCCGAAACCATCTGATCCGCTCCAAAAACTCCTGCGGCTGAAACGCTGGTCCCCTCCCAAAGAACACCAGGAGCGGCTCTCCGCCCGCATCATCGCCCAAATCGAAGTCGAGCGAGCCACTGGCCCCGGCTGGTGGTCCCAAATCGCCGGCAGCCTTCTGAACATCAAACCAGCGCTTGCCTGCGCCTACAGCGTCGCCGCAATGGGACTTCTCTTCTTCGGCCTCAGCCTGAACGAAGAAAGGCCACACTCCCGCCAATCGTTCCCGTCCCATCCAAACGATTTCCCTTCAACCGTACGCCCTGCAGACAACACCGCTCGCCCGGAAATTCTGCGATTGCCCAATTCAGAAATTTTATTACGGGAACTCAGCGCTCACCACTGGAAAAACACCGCACCCAGCATGCAGCCCATTATGACAAGCCCCTTGCCGCCACTGTTCCCAACAACCCAAAGGCCACCATTGCCGCATTCAACGGGGCGGCAACCCGCCCCATTCTCCATCGACGGCAACCGCCTCTTACAACCCGCCAGCTTCCAGCATTGAGCCGCCGAGGCAACCGAGCTTCTTCCCAAAGAAAGTTCCCAACCGTCAGAAAGCGGTATAGACCCGGCGGAAAACCAAGTCCACCGTGATGACCGCAAAATTATCTTTGGCATCGGGCATACCCGAACGCTTCATAATGTGTGGAATCATATCCTGGATCACCAGGCGGCTGTTTTTGTCGAGAGTGACTCGATAGTTGCCCTCGCCCGTCTTAAATTCATACCGCCTCTGAGACTTGCGCTCCCAATCGCCTTCGCCGCTGAAGGCGATTGGCTGTCTCTCCGGCGGAGCAGGCTGTTGAACTCTGTTTGGGCGCGGGTTGGAAGCCTCCCCATAACGGGAATAAGGATCATCGCTATTGTAATCATCTTCTTCCGGTGGTTCTTCCGGCGGTTCGGGAGGTTTCGGCGCCGCAAAGGCTAAGGTGTTATCCGGATAGACGAACAGCTTGAGCCCTCTTAGGAAACCATCAACCCACATCTCTTTGAACTGCTGAAATTCCCGGGATTTGATTTTCACACGGGTTTCTCTCGGCACTCCAGCGGTATCCACATATGTGGCGGGAACATTAAGCCCTATCTTGGTTCTTTTCAGGTGTATGACCGTGGCTTTGCCGTCGAGCTCCCAACGCCCCAGCAACTTTTCATCGTCGTAAAGCGGCGACTTACCCGTTTCGAGATAGGTTCGAAAGTCTCTGAGATCGATTTTAAAAAGAGCGTCTGCCAGCTCACCGGTGAACGAGCCAATCATATCGCCCAACTGGTCCTCAGACTCCGTATCCAAAACTATAGCCTCCTGAGATTCAAACAGGGTGAAAGCCTTCAAGAGCGGGGGATAGTCCAGAAAACGGGACACCAACCGAGGATTATTGATTCCCAGGCCGATAATATCCGAAACCTCATAAAACTTGGCCGGCATCGGGTCCAAACTCGCCGCCATTCTCTCCAGACCGCTGTTCTCCATCGAGGCCCGAGTCTTGATGAGGAACTTCAGCCAACCCGCCGTCGTCCCCCCCACTTCCGCTCGGGGGGTAACTTGGTCAAAGAGGTAACCCGGCCCGAAAATCAAGACACCAATCAGAATCGTATAGACGATGCCAATGACCAAACCAAAAGCAACGCCGAGGCGTTTATTCAAGCGCCGGAACATCAACTGCATCGCCTCGTCCGCCTTGAACCGAAAGTGCTTGCAGACCTTGAAATGAACGACAATCCCCGCAATCAGAAAAACAAAACCCACGAGGAGAAACAAGCCAACCCGCTGCAGAAAATTAAAAAGAGTGTCGACAATCAAGAGCCCAACGGCATTCCCGCTAAACTCGCTGTCGCTGGCCGGATTAATGGCGCCGCCCGGGCCAACAATTGACGGCAACGAAATCGACACCGCCAACACCAAACCCAAAAACAGACCCAACAAGGAAATGCCCATCTGAATCGCCCCTCTCAAGAAGCCCATGCCGGCAAAAAACGCCAGCAACAAAATCGCAATCAACCAAATCATGGGCTAGGCAGTAACATATTTCACCGCAAGAATCACGAAAAATTTTTCTCTGAAAACGCCGCTAAATGATTCGGCCATCAACACCATTGCCAAAGGCCCCAATCGGCAGGCTGAATCGCGCTCTCCGCCAATCACCATAACGGCCTCTCACACCAGTTCCCGAAAAAATCAAAAGAAGTTCGCAAAAAGCCTTGCAATCGGAGGCGCCTCGTGGTTTTCTTGCTATGTATCAAGAGGACAAAAGGAGACAGCGATGATGAGGAAACAAACTTACGTGATTATCGGGATCGGCCTGGCGGCCTTGGCAGGAATCTTTTAGCTAGCGCTTTCCGAAAAGAAAGAGAAGACCCCAATGGCCAACAAGCCCAACCCAAGCGAAGCAACAGCGGATGCCCAGCAGACGGAGAAGACGGCCTCTGCCGAGTTGACGGCGCGCCCCGCCGCCGCCGAGACGGAAACGGAAGCAAGAGAAGCAAGCGTATTACAACAGCCCGCGCGGCAATAAACGGGAAACCATCTTGTATGGATTAGATGACACCATTGAACGCGACCTTTCCGGCATTCCTCCGACTCCTCCGGATTTGGTGGCAGCGCTCAAAGAAAATGCCGAAACGAATTTGGCGGCCTACGAAGCGCTGGATTCGCAAGGTAAGGCTTTGGCCGACTTGGGCGATTGGATTTCCAGACAAGAGACCCGGCGAAGAAACGCGTATTTCTTCGCAGAAACGGAGAAAATTCGCCGCAGGGTGGCGGGAACTTCCATTGGAAACGTCCGCCGAGAGTTAGTTAGAGAGATACGAGCAAAATAAGCCTCTCAGTCACCTTACCGTCACCGAAGCGGTGGCGCAGAAGGCAATTTTCACAGCAGGCAGCGACTTCAACACGCGGCCGGAGCTTTGGCGGCAAGTGGTCGCCTTCCTCCGCGATCGCCGCGAGAATTCTTAATACGAACTGAACGAAGGCAACCCGGAAAACCCGCACTGGCACGCCGACCATATCCAGTGGATCGAGGAGAAGATCGCCGCAGGAGAGGCCAAACACCGGGAGTTCGACAATCGGAGCATCAGCGGGATGCCCGGATTGACGGAAGCGGAGCGGGAGGAAATCCACTGATCCATAAAGATGTTCCGGGAGGAACGAGAGGCTCGGCTCGGCCGGAGGCAACGCTATCGCTATGATGCGGCAGGGGCGCAAGAAGCCGTCGAGCGGCATGCGGTGGAAATGTATCATCACCTCCGCGATCGCCGCGAAGTTCTGAAGCGAGCAGTGGAATCCGAGTAAGTTCAACCAGCGCAAAGTTGCCGTCAACACGACAACTTATCCGATACGCAGCTGTTACCAAAGGCGGCAGGCGGAACGGCGCCTTCTGGCAATTGCTGCAGCCGGCTCGGTCGGCGGCTGCCGGGTTGCTTCACATCCGTGTGGACAGTCAGCATTGAAGCGGTTAATCTTTGGGCTTTTGCTGTGGAGAGTGCCGCAACCATTGTTGAAACTCAGAGGAAAATTGGATCGCCCATTCTGGATCGGATCGGGAACACGCCTTTGTTTGAGATTCGTCGCGCGTTGCCGAGGGAGATCAGCGACAAGGTTCGGATTTTGGCCAAGGCGGAGTGGTTCAATCCTGGCGGCTCGGTCAAGGATCGCCCCGCACTCCGCATTGTCCGGGATGCTTTGGCATCGGGCGATCTGACGGCTGATCGGGGGCTGATTGATTCGACTTCGGGCAATACCGGGATTGCTTTTGCGATGATTGGAGCGGTTATGGGATTCTCGGTAACTTTGGTCATGCCCAGCAACGCCAGCACGGAGCGAAAGAAGATATTGCAAGGGTATGGCGCCCGCATCATTTACTCGGACCCTTTGGAAGGTTCTGACGGGGCGCGGCGTTTGGTGGACAAGTTGACTGCCAAGGAGTCGCCCCGTTATTTCTTTGCGGATCAATACAGCAACGCCTCCAACTGGAAAGCGCATTACGAGAGCACTGGCCCGGAAATATGGCGCGACACCAATCAGGAGGTGACGCATTTTGTTGCCGGGCTGGGAACCAGCGGCACGATGATGGGCGCGGGGCGGTTTCTTAAAGAACAGTCACCGGCAGTGTGCACTGTCGCCCTTCAACCGGAGCCCTTTCACGGCATTGAAGGCTGGAAGAACATGGACACGGCAGTTCCTGTGGGCATTTACGAAGCCGCCGTTCACGATGAACTCATCACAGTGCCGACCGAGCCTGCCTACCACTGGGCACGCTGCTTGGCGATGAAAGAGGGCCTGCTGGTGGGGCCTTCGGCAGGCGCTGCTTTGCATGGCGCCATTGAAGTTGCCAAGACGCTCGATCAAGGGCTGATTGTCGTGGTCTTCGCCGACGGAGGCGACAAATACCTGAGCACCTCGCTGTTCTCATGAGCCGGCGTCTTTCCATTCCCGAATCTTTCCTGGAGAGCATCCGCCTTCAGGCCATTCGCGAATATCCCGCCGAATGTTGCGGTCTCCTCCTCGGCAACGCGGGCACTGAGGCGTTGACTCGAGTTTTCCCCTGCCGCAACGCACAGGACTTGTTTCACCGGACAGCGCCAAAGGATTACCCGCGAACTTCCCGGACGGCTTATCTCCTGCATCCCGAAGACTTGATGCGCATCAACGCCCAACTAGCCAAAACAACCGAACGCATCGCCGCCATTTACCATTCCCACATCGACAAGGATGCCTACTTTTCCGAGAAAGACTTTCAGGACGCCACTTACGAGGAAAACAAACGCATAGAACCGAGTTACCCCAGCACAGCCTACCTGGTTCTCTCCGTGAAAAAAATGGACGGCGCGATTCAAGTGGCAGATCAGAAACTGTTCTGCTGGGACACCGGCAAACGTCGCTTCGAGGAAGGCGAGATTTGCTGAACACAGCCCCGCTTTGCCGAACGCCCTCGATCCAGCGGTTTCCCTTTTCCGCTATTGAGAGTCGTCTATAATGGCCGCATGACCCAGCTTTACAACAGCTACAAAAACCTCCCGCCGCTTAGCGGCCTGTGCGATTTTCAGGCAGCGGCCAAAGCGGGCTTGTCCATCCACGAATGCGTCTCCCGCCTCAAGCGATACCATTACGCCTTCAAACGCCTTCACGGGATTTTCACGGCGCACATCACAGCCGAACCAATCTATGAACTGAAGATGGGATTCTCCCTGCACGCCTATCTCTGTGCCGAACATGTCTACGCCCTGCGAACCCGAATCGCCGAAATGCGCGAGCCCCCTTTGGGACTCGACAAAGTGCCTGACTCGAATCTCGCTGTTTTCTTCGACGAAATCCTCAGTGCTCCCGCCGCCGAAGAACGGTTGTTGGGCATCTACGAGCGAGCAGTTCCCGCCCTGCAAGACGCCCTCCAGCAACACCTCGACGAGGCCAATCCACTGGCGGACGCTCCCTCGGTCCGAGTTTGCAAATTCGCCCGGCTGGAAGTGAAGGAAATGGCGGATTACGGCCGGGACTGTTTGGCGTCTCTCGTGGACGAGACGCGCCGGAGCAAAGCGGCGACCTGGCTGCAGAGCTTGGACAGGCATCTTGCGGCCGCCGGCGGGCTGAACGGCGCTCGAAAAAGCGATGCGCCGAGCGATCCGACCCCCCGACAATACTCCCAAACCCCCTGGCAATACAACCTCCGCCCCCAAAGAGACGAACGCTTCCCTGACCCATACAACATGGGCGTCAACGCCGAAGCCTTCTTATACGACCAGTCGTTCCCGCCCGAACCCAAAACCCTGATGCTGTTCTACAAACGCCTTCGGGAAATCGACGTCCCAGAAATGATGGCCAGCATCATCACCGAAACCCCAGGCAAACCCTGGGATTACTACCGCGACATGACGCGCCAACTTTGGGACGAAGCCCGGCACGCCATGATGGGTGAAGTCGGCTTTGTCCATCTGGGAATCGACTGGCGCAAAGTCATGGTCAACTTCACCTGGTCCTTAGCCCTCAACACGCAGTTAACCCCCATCGAACGACACGCCGTCCTCTACTACATCGAACAGGGATTGATGCCCAAAACAGGCAAACGCTTCGAGTGGGAAGTGGCGCAGGCCTCAAAGAACCCGCTGGCGGCTCTCTTTCAAGACTACGATTGGGCAGACGAAGTGCTGCACGCCCGGATTGGGCGCGACTGGTATCTCTCTCAAATCGGCAACCCAAAAAAAGCGGTGGACTATGGCGATCAATGCTGGTCGAAAGTGCTGATCGATTGGCAGCAATGGAAGCGGGACGGACTCACCGAACACCGCAACTGGTGGCCTGAAGTCTACCGCGACGCCTGCCGGCAATGGGGAGTGGAACCGGACGCCGCCATCCTCGCCTTCCACACAACCTACGAAACGATCCGCGCCGATTTGAAAACAATCTCGGCCTCCGGCTGACTGGAACGTTCACCGGATTTTGCGAATCCGAATATCGCGCAGAGCCGCCGAAGTGATCCACGTCGCAATGCCCAGTGGCGTTGACTCTTCAATCTCGCCAAAACGCATGGCGATCTTCCGGTCTGCCGTCTCCAAATCCACCATCTGGCTCTCGTCGATCCAGGCTTCGATCTTCTTCGGCGTGGCGCGAACGGTGATGCGATACCAGCGATCCTTCTCAAACACCATGTAATCCGTCGTTTCGTTTTCCGAGGCATCCATGCCATCGACGCTCGAAATGCCGACAATCCCCCCGCCCCATCCCCCCACCACAAAACTGCAGTGGCTCTCCCCGTAGGGAAAGGTCAGGCAGCAAAAGAAATCATTCCCATCAATCTTCTTCGCCTCCAAAGTCAACTCGAAGTTTATCTTCGGCGGCGGATTAGTTGCGTTGATGCCGCTCAAAGCCAACCCAGCCGGAATCACAATGTGGCCTCCTTCGATCTTGGGAACAGCATGTCCCGCAAAATCCGTCACCTTCCATCCCTTCAAACTCTTGCCGTCAAAGAGCGGCTGCCAATCCTTGGCCTTCCAATCAGGAGGAGGGCTTTCATCTTCGCCGGCCACGTCGAGACACAGGCCGGACAATAGAAGAGACAAACCCGAATAAGCAACCGAGAACCGCCGAAACGCTTTGGAGACTTGCATATGCAGACTCTAAGCTGTCACCTCAACCGAGAAAAGCCCTAAATTGAAGCCGGCCCGCACCCGGCAGTTTGCTGCCCGCGGCAGGATGGGAGCGGCAGAGCATGAATTTCACGGCAAGCTCGACTCGGCAAAGCGGTCGTTCTTCCAAGGGTCCGCCGTGTTCGAGTAGCCTCTCAACTCCCAAAAGCCCAAAACTTCCCGCTCCAAAAAGACAATCTCGCGGATGAACTTGGCGCCTTTCCAGGCATAACGTTTGGGAATAATCACCCTGGCCGGTCCGCCATGCTCCCGGCTCAACGGCCGGCCCTTCCAGGAATGGGCAATCAACACATCCGCATCCAAACAAACACCGAGGGAATTGTTGGTCGAATAACCATCGTATCCTTTGAAGAACAGATGCTTGGCTTCCGGCTTCGGCCTCACCAAGGCCGCAATGGCGGAGAAAGCCACTCCCTGCCATTCCATGCCAAACCGGCTCCAGGTCGTCACGCAGTGAAAATCGCTGACATCGGAACACTGCGGCAAGGCCATAAAGTCTGCCCAACATAGCTTCACCGGATTCTCGACTTGCCCGTGAATGTGCAAGCGCCACGCCGCCAAAGGCACCTCGGGACGCCATCCCAAATCCAGCACGGGAAAGTCCTGGACTTCATGCTGGCCGGGCGGCAATCGGCCACCAGCGGTCTTCCGAGCCAGCTTCTTCCCGGTCATTTTCCACGCCCAACGCTCCTTGCGAGCTATAAAATCCTCGCTCACTTGGCTGAGATTACCCCCGCCGGCACCAGCCATAAAGGAATTTGCGTCGCCTTCAGCGGCGCTTTTACTTCGCCGGTTTCAAGCGGAAGAACAACTGCGCCGGATCCAAATCTTCCCACTCGCCGTCCAAATAATCCGCACACCGCCCCCAATCCGCCCAATTTCCAGCACTCCACCCGCAACTGGTTCCCCGGTCGCGGGATCAGGTTGTGGGGTCATAGAATGTCATTTCTGATTTGGGAAAACCCTCAATAAAGATACTCCCAATGTCCATGCCTTCAAGCACATACAAACTCTCCAAAGGATTGCCGGAGAAATGCAGGCCAAACAAGCTCGTCGTGCCGGCCGGCAAGGTCAGGGAAGTCAGCTGATTGTTGTTGAGATTTATCTCAAACAAGTTTGTCAAGCCGGCCGGCAAGATCAGGCAGGCGAGCTGATTGTCGATGAGATTCAGCTCCGCGACGTCGGCATCGACTTCCCGGCTGAAGGCGCTGCCGTCGGTTTTGGTTCCGGTGATGGTGAAGGCTTGCGCGGCGGCAAGAATCAGTGCCAGGCTGATGCGCCGGGCGATGTTTGAATGGGGAGGAGGTGTTGCGAGAGAGCGGTATTGTTGGCGGGAGTTGTCTATTTGCTGACAAGTCAGGCCGTCAGTGGTGGAGGATAGGTCCGTACACGTGAGTGTGCGGGGGGAAGAATTCGTCCGATTTCATGGTCGTTGTGCGATTGGTTTCCAGATTCTTATTTTCATTATGTTACGGCACTTTTGTGCTGGACACGGGAGCCAAGCCGATTGCCAGCGCGTTGTCAACCCCATTTTTCGCAATAAGTATTTAGGGGCTTTAAGGGTTTTGGAAGGCGATTTATTCGGGACACGTGGATGGACAGGAGGCACAGGGTTGGATTTTTTGTTAAGTGGGTGGCGGGCAACGGGTTGAGTGCCTGCGCGTCACCCTGTTAAGCCCGTAAGTATTTATCGCGCCATTTTTCCGTTTGCCGATTTGTCCAACGCGGGGTACACTTTCTCTCTTTTGAACCGCCTCGGCAAAAGACCGAGGCAAATAATAAACAAACCCAAAAGAAAACATCCTGAAACCATGAGCATTTTAGTCGCCAAAGAAGCCCCTGATTTTACTGCCCCCGCCGCCATGCCGACGGCAGCATCCAAGAAGATTTTCAGCTCTCGAAGCTGCGCGGCAAACACGTCGTGCTCTTCTTCTGGCCGCTCGACTTCACCTTCGTCTGCCCCACCGAGATCATCGCCATGGACCATCGCAGCGAAAGTTTCTCGGACCTGAACACCGAAATCATCGGCGTTTCCATCGACTCCGCATTCACCCACCACGCCTGGCGCAAAACCCCCGTCGAATGCGGCGGCATCGGCCCAGTGAAATTCCCCATTGTCGCCGATGTCAAACACGCCATCTCGCAAGCCTACGGCATCGAACATCCCGACGAAGGCGTGGCCATGCGCGCCACCTTCCTCATCGACCGACAAGGCACTGTCCAACACCAAACCGTCAACAACCTCCCCCTTGGCCGCAACATCGACGAACACCTGCGCATGGTAGAAGCCCTCCAATTCGTCGAAGAATACGGCGAAGTCTGCCCCGCCGGCTGGAACAAAGGCAACGCGGGAATGAAACCCACTGCCGAAGGCGTCGCCCAATACCTCGCCGCCCACAACGCTTCACTTTGATGCAAATCCGCTGCTTTGACAGCATAATCAATTCCAAAACGCCATGCCGACAATCTTCCATTGCCCCAGTTGCAGTCAGCCGCTGGAAGTAGATTGCGACAAAACGGCACTCCTCGAAACCAAACTCACCTGCCCGACCTGCTCAAAAACCTTCACCGTCAGTTACGACATTTTGCAAAGCAAGTCCGTCACGCCAACCATTGATGAACTCCCTCGCGCGCGCCGAAGAAGTGCTTGGGTGTTTGGGTTGTGGGCGATCATCGGCTTGGTTGTCTTTGATCGCGCTGGTGCTGGCTCTCAAAAAGAAGAAAGACGCTCTTGCCGGTCCGTGGAAGCCAATCATTCAGGAATGCCGCAACTACGTCCCCATCATTAAAGGCTCCAATCACTTGGGATCGGGACTACTCGTTTCCTCAAATGGCTTTATCGTCACCAATGCCCACGTCGTTGACGGCAAAGGCGCACTCCTCATTTCCCTTCACGACGGCACACGCGCCAAAGCCCAAATGGTCCACCGCCATCAGCAAGCTGACCTCGCCATTGTCAAAGCCGCCATCCACACGCCGCGCTACTTTGAATTATCCAACCACATCGCCCACGACTGCGAAGCCGGCGACGAAGCCCTCGCTATCGGACACCCGCGCGGATTGCACTTCACTGCCACCCGCGGTATCGTCAGCGAAACTCGCAGAGCCATGTCAGACGGCCTCTTCGTTCAAACGGATGTCGACATCAATCCGGGCAACAGCGGTGGCCCTCTGCTCGACGCCGATGGAAACCTCATCGGCATCAACACATATGTATTGTCTGATTCGGACGGTTTGGGCTTCGCCATTCCCGGCATGCAAGTTTTTGAATACTGGCAGGAATTTTTCGAACTCTATCGCGCCAACAAAATTGCCATCCCCTCCGACGAAGAACTTACTCAGTCAGAACAATCCCTCCCTCCGGAACTCCTCCATGCCGCAGCAGAACTCGCCGAATTAGCCATTGAGAAAAATCCCGAACTCGACAACATTTGGACGATAACTACCCTGGCCGGGGACTATTTCTTTGCTGTCATCAGTAACAATTGGTTCATTTCTAGACACTACATTGCCGAGCTTGATCACACTCACCAGCAAGATGCCCAGCTGTTCTTTCAATTGCTCCGCTGGCAAAATGATATGTACATAGTACAGTTTGAGATTGACGACGACAAAAATCTGAAGCTCGATTTTACTCGCTCATTTGAAGACCTCGATGTGTCCGAAGCCTGTTTTGCTTTAATCGAGATGGCAAAGGCAGTGGATTTGTATGCAGTCCGTGTAAAAGACTATTTGCATCGAGGCAAGGCACTCGTGTGAACTGCCCGCGAGGTCACGGACCGCTCAGATTGTGGGAAGGCAAAATGCGATGCTGGACTTGCGGTTGGCCGAACTAACGACTTTCAACCGTCTGTTACTTTGAATGTTTGAAATCCTCCGAGAAGACAGCGGCACCAAGGCGCGTTTGGGCCGGATGCGCACGGAGCGGGGCGTGATTGAAACGCCGGCCTTCATGCCGGTCGGCACACAGGCAAGCGTCAAGACGCTGGACAACCGCGAGCTGGTGGAATGCGGCGCTCAGATCATCCTCAGCAACACTTACCACTTGGCGATTCGGCCGGGGATGGAGATTCTTGCCAAAGCCGGCGGCTTGCACCGCTTTATGAGTTGGGAGTGCCCCATCCTCACCGACAGCGGCGGTTTTCAAGTGTTCAGCCTGGCCAGAATTCGAAAAATCCATTCCCACGGCGTGGCCTTCCAATCGCATTTGGACGGGGCGCCCTTTTTTTTGGGGCCGGTGGAGGCGATGGCCATTCAGCGTGTTCTCGGCTCGGACATTGCTATGGCATTCGATCACTGCCCGCCGCACGACGCGCCGGTTCGGGACATGGAGCAAGCCGTCCGGCACACTTTGGATTGGGCCGAGATTTGCCGCGCACAAGAACGCGCCTCTGGGCAGCAAGTCTTCGGCATCGTGCAGGGCGGCTGCCATGCCGAACTCCGCGAAGCCTGCGCCAAGAGCCTGGTCGAAATGGATTTTGACGGCTACGCAGTCGGCGGCGTCAGCGTCGGCGAAACCGAAGCGGAAATGATGGAAGCCGTTGAACAAACCGAACCGCACCTTCCCGCCGCCAAACCCCGCTACGCCATGGGTTTGGGCACACCGGGGCAGTTGGTGGAATTGGTCGCCCGCGGAATTGACCTGTTCGATTGCGTGCTGCCCACTCGGCTGGCGCGGAATGGCACGGCGTTCACCAAACAAGGCTGCCTCAGCATCAAGGCCGGACGGGAAAAAGCAAACTCAGCGCCTATCGAGCCGGATTGCCGTTGCTACACCTGCCAAAACTTCACCCGCGCCTACCTGCGACACTTGCTCAACGTCGGCGAAATCCTCGGCCTCAAGTTGCTCAGCCTGCACAACACCCACCTGTATCTGGACTTCATGCGGCAGATTCGGGAACACATCCGGCAAGGAACCTTCGCTGCTTTCCGTTCCGCTTGCCGCGCAAGCTGGAAGCCGTCCGCTCAAACTCGCGAACCCGCAACGCCCGTTCCCGCCAACCCAGCGCAAGCATCGGCGGACGCCCAACCCTCCTTGACAATCCCCCGGCATTTAATCTAACATCCGCCGCTTAAGCCGGTCTCAAAAAGAGATGAACCACTGTCGACAATGAAACCTCCGCCCCCGCCAGAACTGCCCCGGCAGGAACATCGGGATGCGCCGGCGGCAAATGCCGCCGTCCTGCTCCTCACGCAATACCGCTGGCCCTTGACACTGCTCGGCTTGGCGGGCATTGCCGCCGCTGCTGCTCTGCTCGCCTGGAACCGAAGCCAGGACACCGTGCGGGACGCCATCGGACAGACAGCCGAAACCGCAAACACCTTGTCCAAAAGAGTTGAAGCCATCGCCGAAAAATTCCGGAGCGGCTCCATCACCGAAACCTTCATCGCCTCGCTCCCGAAGATCGAAAGCGGCGGCTCCGGGCGTCTCGAACTCGCCGCCCTCAGCACCACTGAAACATTTCGCTCCGAAGACAACCGCCGCATCTGGTGGGATGCCGTCTCCCTGGGAACAACCGTCACCGAGATTTCAGTGCCCGTTACCTACCGCTACCACCTGCGGCTGGAAGAGGCCTGGACACTGGAAGTTTCCAACCAAACCTGCATCGTAATCGCGCCCCCAATCCACCCCACCCTGCCGCCGGGAATCGACACCGGAGAAATGGTCAAATCCTCCCAAAACGGCTGGGCTCGATTCAACGCCGGCGCCCAATTGAAAACCCTAGAGAAAAGCCTCACGGCAAAGCTCACGCAATACGCCGGCGAGGCGGAGCGCATCGCTTTGATTCGGGAGTCGGCGCGAAAAACCGTTGCCGCCTTCGTCCGCAATTGGCTCCTCCAGGAAGACCAATGGCGGGAGGATCGGTTCTGCCATGTCAAAGTCCGATTTGCCGACGAGCCGGCCTTCGAGCCGGAAGATCAAACCGTGGCGCTCCAACAACCGGAAAGCGCAACCGCGCGTTGAAGGCAGCTTCGGCGGGAAACCTTCAACGCCCCGGGCGCCAATGCAGCAGCTTGAGCTGAATAGAACGTTGGCCGTTGTAATCGTTAATTTGCGGCGCGAATGCCAAATCAAAATAGCCAGAAGGCATTGGGGCGTCCCGGCAATTCCACCACAACACTTCGCTGCTGGCCTCTCCATCGGTAACCCAGAACTTCGCGTGCTGCTCTTCTCGGCCCATTCGCTGCGGCGGATTCTGCAACGCAACATTCCGCGCCGCAAACTGCAGTGGGACATTCCCCGCGCCGAAGGGGCGGAGGCGCATTAGCTCTTCCACCTGTTGCAGGGACATGGCGCCTAATGAGACTTCGGCGTCGAGACGCAGCACCGGAATCAGGCATTCCGGCGAAAGGCGCTCT
Organism: uncultured Pedosphaera sp.; assembly: GCA_965214825.1. Classification (GTDB taxonomy): domain Bacteria; phylum Verrucomicrobiota; class Verrucomicrobiia; order Limisphaerales; family AAA164-E04; genus UBA2970. The sequence goes on along the minus strand of OZ243981.1, from coordinate 1,619,200 downwards.
TTGGCATAGCTGTTGATCCGATCTTGAAACGCGGGCAGGTTTTCGGGGGCAATCGACAAACCAGCAGCCATCGCGTGGCCGCCATGGTTTTCGAGCAAATCATCGCACTTCCGAAGCGCCGCCGCCAAATCAAAGCCTTCAATGCTTCGGCCAGAACCCCGCAACTCGCTCCCTTCCCCGCCGAGGATGATCGCGGGGCGGTGGAACTCCCGCTGCATTCGGGAGGCCACAATCCCCACCACACCCACATGCCAGCCGCCATCTCCCTGGACGATGACAAAATCCTCTTGGGCATCAAAGCGCTCACGAACCTTGGCAATCGCCCGATTGGCAAGGTCTCTCTCGACCTGCTGGCGCTCCCGGTTGCAAGCATCCAACTTCATCGCCTGCCGTCTGGCCGCAGTCGCATCGTTGCACAAGAGCAAATTCAGCGACTCAATCGCGTCCTCCAACCGCCCAGAAGCGTTGATCCGCGGGCCGAGTTGGAAATTGATTCCGGATACATCAATCCGGCCGCGCATCCTGGCCACTTCCATCAACGCCAGCAAACCCGCCCGCCGAGTTTGATTGAGCCGGTTTAACCCCGACACTACCAAAATCCGGTTCTCCCGAACCAAAGGCACCAAATCCGCTACCGTGCCCAAAGCCACCAAGTCCAACAGCAGCTTCAAATCATAATCCCGCGCGGCAGGCGGCTGATTCAACTCCCGGCACCGCATCACTAGTGCTTGAGCCAACTTGAAGGCCAACCCGACGGAGCTCAGCTCGCAAAACCGGCCCCCGTTGAGCTGAGGATTCACCAGAACTGCGGCGGGCGGCGAAGGATTGGAAATCTGATGATGATCCAGCACGAGGACATCGATTTTCCTCTCGTTGAGGAACGCAATCGTCTCCCGCGCCGTGGAGCCGCAATCGACCGCCAAAAGAACCTGCGGCAAAAAACGCTCCAAACAATTTTCAACCGCCGCCTGGCTCAAGCCGTAGCCCTCATTCCGGCGGTGCGGCAAGTAGAAGTCCAACCGCCAGCCGAACTCTCCCATCACTTCAATCAAAAGCGCCGTCGAGGTTACGCCGTCCACATCGTAATCCCCAAAAACGACGATGCTCTCGCCGGCCTCCCGCGCCTGAAAAAGGCGTTCCACCGCCGCCGTCATGTTAGGCACATCCAATGGCGATGCCAAATCTCTCAACTGCGGCCGGAGGAAACGTCGAGCCTCTTCAGCATCCGTCACCCCTCGATTGACAAGGCATTGCGCCGACAACTTCGAGACGCCCAGACGATGCGCCAGCTTCCCCGCCGCGGAAGGTTGTTGCTGCGATGTCGACCACCGGAAATTCATGAAGCACCTAAAGCGTCGCCAGAATGCCCGGAACCGAAAAAAATCACAAGACAATAACGCCAAGCCGCCGACCAGACTTCTGACGAACCGTCCGTTCCTGGAGCCGTTACGACCAAATCGCCGCCGAGCGCATCGTTGCCCACATTTGCCGCCGTCGCCGTTGCTTCGAATCCGTCCGTAACATGGCCAATAGCCTGCAGAATCAAACTCAACCGTTGCCGCCGGTTACTCCTTTGGCTAGTTAATAATGGCATCCTCGAAGCCGAACACCGCGAACACCAAACGGCCATCTACACCGTTGCCAAAGGAAATCAAATGGCTATGCCCGCCGTTCTCGACGACTTAGGCCTGACACCCAGGCAAATAAGTGTTGCCCGTATCCTGCTTCGTTTCGGAATCATCTCTATCCGAGAAGCCGCCAAATTTGCTCGCGTTTCCAAGAACACAGCACAGGCAGCCATTCAACGATTGGAACAGGCAAAGACCATCACAGCACACAAAATCAAAGGCAGAACGAGCCAATATCTGTTCTCAAAAGCCGTCTTGAAGATGTTTAAGGGAGGTGTCCCAAAAAGGGCTTTTGCACTGTCCCAAAAAAGGACCCACTTAAGGAATTCCGAAGAAAAGCTTTCCGAGATGCGCCTAAAAAGGTGGTCAAAAGCCTACATGAAGAGGCTAAAGGAGGAAATCGATCCCAAGGGAAAGGCCATTTGGGAGCGCGTCAAGGCAATCAGCGGGAAGAATTTCGACTTCAATGCCCTCCTACAGGTCATTGAGGAGCGCAAAACCGCCAAAACTTAACCTCAAAACCGCCGAAACAGAGCAAACCAGCAACAACAGCGCAAGAAATGTATCTATCTATGAGCGCCGAAGAACGAAGAATTCTCTACGAGTTAGCCCATTCCGAACAACGAAAACCAATCAACAACCTTGCCAAAGCTTGCAAGATCAGCACGAAGACCACGCGCAAAGCCATCAAGAAACTGACCGGAGACGGAATCATCACAGCAAATCACACCATCCGAAACCCAAAGCCATGGCAATTCCAATACGGCCTCAACGGACACAACTTGCCCGCAAAAATATTCGTTGCCGCCGTTGAAATCATGAAACACCCAACTTTAAGCAATGCCGAAATTGCCGAACGAACGGGAACCAGCAGAAAAACAGTTACCCGAGCCGGAAAGCATGTCGAACGGATAACCCAATTAAGACGAATCCAGAGAATACAGCTCGAGAACGCGAACGCCGAGACATCCGAATCCAGCAGGCGAGCCACCGCACAACACAACGCCACTGAAGAACGACGGAAGGAAAAGGCCAAAAGATCAATCTCAATCTACGATCACCTTGCCCGCATTAGGGAAATATATGCCAAAGGCAAGCATTCAGAAGAGACATTAAGAAGCGAACTCAGGAAAATATATGGCCATTCAAAAATACCCTCTACGGAATTCAATCAACCAAAAAAATCCAAATCCTTTACGGAATTTGCAAAAGAAGAAATGGCAAAAAGAAGAGCAAGACGCACATTCGAGCGACAACAAAGAAGGAGGAATCGATTCAAAGGCTAACAATTCAACGGCCATTGAAACCGCCATTGCCATTCAAAATTCTAGGTATAATGGTAGGACAAGCATGCCTACCATTGTTCAAGGGGGTCATCCAAGCTTTTTTTTCGATTCCAGCAAAATTTCCGCAAAAAGGACACATTTGACAACGATCAACCCTCTGAACCTCAAAAACTGAACCCCGAAATCAGAGGGAATTAGAGAGCATATTTGACCCGGAAAGGACACATTTGACCAACCTAAACCCAGAAAGAACACACTTTTGCAGGGAGGGAGAGCCATCGAAAGCAGGCGTATCCAACCGTTCAGGACATCTCCGAACCCCCCCCAAGGCGCTTAAGCGCCGCCTGTAGGGTAAGGGAAGCCACAGTTAGCAGAGCGTAATCACAACACCCAAGAGCGCGTAGGATTGTCCATTTTAGCGCTTACGCGCTGCCTGTAGAGGGAGAATAGCAGGAGAGGAAAGAACACTCATTCAACCGAAGGCACATTACCCGGCCGCACAATTCTAACTTCCCCATCCTCAGATTCAACGGCAACCGAACCTGACGGACCGTATTTAGCCCGATCCAGTTCCACCTGCCTAGCATACCACTCATTCTTCCGACGCAGATGAGCCATATAACTAGAATCACGAATAGGCCCACGATAGCGATCCTTTGCCGCCTGAAACTCTTCATCCATCCAATCTTCATCAGTCAAAAACGGTTCCCTAGGAAGCATAGGAGTATCTCTGACAGCAAAGGAAACCCCAGGACCGGAGGGAAGCTCAATCGAAAGCAAACTCTTAAACAAATCCGAATCACGCTCAATCCCTCTTCGATAAATAAAAGTCAAAATGGAGGTCAAAGGATCACCAAAATGACGATCCCGAAGCTTATAAGCAACAGCCATCACTTCATCTCTTTCACGAGGAGACAAATCCCTAGCCTCTTCAACCTTCTTACGAGTCGCAACAACTTCCCGATTGACACTAGACACAGCCAAAGCCACCTCCCCCCAATCCGAAACATCAAACCCATTCTCAAGCAACAAAACCATCAACCTCCGACTCTCAGGATGATTCCGATGAGGAGAATTAACAAAATCAGCAATCTGACGATGACGCTGATAATTCTTATGAAAAACAGGATCACGATTATTAGGATCAAAATAAGTGTTTGGCTCTCTAGAAACCGGAGCAGCAGGCCGCGCTTGAATCACTTGCTGAACCTTATCCTTAAAAGCATCTACTTTAGCGTTCTGATTAGACTGAACCGGCGCCGAAGACTCCACCAAACCAGAATCAACGCTATTCCTTGGCCAGTAAATCACAAAAAGCGACAACACAACCAACAAACCAAGAACACAAAAGAGACTCGATTTCTTCATTTTCAAACCAATCTACAGCTATTCATCATCATCACCATCACAAAAATCAACCTCAGCCCAAAAAGAGTGATGAACAGTCCGATCAGGAGGCGCAAAAATGACCCGTCTATCTGAGTCATAAATTCTTTCTTTAGAAGAAGAACCGTATGAACGCGGAACAGGATGAGGGCGAGGAACATCAAAAAGTAAAGCTTCTACATTCTCCGAATCATAAAAAAGCCAAAAAATATAATCAGAAAAATGCCAATCATTCCCAGAAAAATTAGCATAATCAAAAATTCCATTAACAACATAACAATCATCTGAAACAAAATCTTCAATCTCCACAGCAACTTTAATACGAGAAAGCAAATCCCACTGAGCAAGCGGATAGTCCACAGAATTAAATACTATCTTAGGATCAGCCTGACAAAGCACCGGCCAAAACATTTCTTCGTTCTTATCTTTAAACGATGAATTATTAGTAACAATACAAAGCTCAAGTTCTATAAACCCACTTGGATCCGAATCAAACGAACGTTTCCGATAAGATGAAGTATACTGATACCAAGTATTAGAAGGACAAGGATTATTTCCACCAAACCAAGAAACATAATCTTGCCGTTCCCAATCAGTGGACGCCGGAACATTGGTATTGGAGTTGTAGCCAAGCTGATAAAACGAAGAAGAAACATAAGAATAACCTTCCTGAGCAAAAGAAACCGGCACACCAACAACAAAAACGGCAGCCAATTTCACAATCCACGACGCCTTAAGAGCGTTCAAAACCGCTCCGAACGGGTTCAAAAAAGTTGCTTTCATGCCCGCGAGAGTAGCCGTTCCAAGACCGAAAGCAAGGAAAAACAGCCAAAAAAGGAAGCCGCTCCCCCGACAAACACCGCTGCCGAGGGAGCAGAAGAAACAAGATTTTGCAGAACGGGAAGCGGAGGTTCAGCCGTTCCAATCACGATGCCACCAGAGAAGCCAACTGCCGATACGTATATTGCCGGCACCTCGGCATTGAGAATCCCGCCGAACAGAAGAATGAAATCAACCTCTTGAACGAAGCCTTTCCGCCGACGGGAAGAACCCGACGCGACGGCAGGGGACCCCACCGCCGCGCCGAGAAACATTTGAACTTGCATCGGAACAAACGCAGAAGCAAAGTAACCGAATGCATCGGATTACGCAAGAGACATACTCACGGACGGCGGGAAGAATCGAAACCGCCAACACCACCAGCGAAACCACCGGCAGCAGGCCAGAGAGCAGGCCGGAGAGCCACGAACCGCAGACCAACACCGCGAACGCCGCGCTCATCAAAGCCGCCATGCCTTGGTTGCTGTTATCACCGGAGCAGCAGGCCGCGCTTGCAGGGATACCCGACGAAGAGAAGCGAATCATCGCCATCAAGCAACTAGAACTCAAAGCGCACAAGGCCAACCAAAGGCCAAAACAGGCCATTCTAGACGCCCAAAAACTCAACACAACAAACAGGTTAGGCAGACCGGAGACGCCGCACGAGAACGGCAGGGAGAGCGCAGAAAAGGGCAGGGAGGCAACCGAACAACAGCAGAGACAACAGAACCGGAGACGCCGCCAACCAGACTTCCGCCGAACCGTCCGTTCATGGAATCGTTACAACCAAATCGCCGCCGAGCGCATCGTTGCCCACATTTGCCGCCGACGCCGTTGCTTCGAATCCGTCCGTAACATGGCCAATAGCCTGCAGAATCAAACTCAACCGTTGCCGCCGGTTACTCCTTTGGCTTGTGAACAACGGCATCCTCGAAGCCGAACACCGCGAACACCAAACGGCCATCTACACCGTTGCCAAAGGAAATCAAATGGCTATGCCCGCCGTTCTCGACGACTTAGGCCTGACACCCAGGCAAATAAGTGTTGCCCGTATCCTGCTTCGTTTCGGAATCATCTCTATCCGAGAAGCCGCCAAATTTGCTCGCGTTTCCAAGAACACAGCACAGGCAGCCATTCAACGATTGGAACAGGCAAAGACCATCACAGCACACAAAATCAAAGGCAGAACGAGCCAATATCTGTTCTCAAAAGCCGTCTTGAAGATGTTTAAGGGAGGTGTCCCAAAAAGGGCTTTTGCACTGTCCCAAAAAAGGACCCACTTAAGGAATTCCGAAGAAAAGCTTTCCGAGATGCGCCTAAAAAGGTGGTCAAAAGCCTACATGAAGAGGCTAAAGGAGGAAATCGATCCCAAGGGAAAGGCCATTTGGGAGCGCGTCAAGGCAATCAGCGGGAAGAATTTCGACTTCAATGCCCTCCTACAGGTCATTGAGGAGCGCAAAACCGCCAAAACTTAACCTCAAAACCGCCGAAACAGAGCAAACCAGCAACAACAGCGCAAGAAATGTATCTATTATGGACGCCACAGAACGAAGAATCCTCTACGAGTTAGCCCGTTCCGAACAACGGAAACCAATCCGAGACCTTGCCAAAGCTTGCAAGATCAGCACGAAGACCACGCGCAAAGCCATCAAGAAACTGACCGGAGACGGAATCATCACAGCAAATCACACCATCCGAAACCCAGAGCCATGGCAATTCCAATACGGCCTCAACGGACACAACTTGCCCGCAAGAATATTCGTTGCCGCCGTTGAAATCATAAAACACCCAACTTTAAGCAATGCCGAAATCGCCGAACGAACGGGAACCAGCAGAAAAACAGTTACCCGAGCCGGACAGCATGTCCAACGAATAACCCAATTAAGACGAAGCAAGAGAATACAGCTCGAGAACGCGAACGCCGAGACATCCGAATCCAGCAGGCGAGCGACCGCACAACACAACGCCGCTGAAGAACGACGGAAGAAAGCGGAAGCCGCCAAAGAAGAAAAGGCCAAAAGATCAATCTCAATCTACGATCACCTTGCCCGCATTAGGGAAGCATGTGCCAAAGGCAAGCATTCAGAAGAGGAATTAAGAAGCGAACTCAAGAAAATATTTGGCCATTCAAAAATACCCTTTACGGAATTCAATCAACAGAGGAGAGCAAGAAAATCCAACTCCTTTACGGAATTTGCAAACGAAGAAATGGCAAAAAGAAGAGCAAGACGCGCATTCGAGCGACAACAAAGAAGGAGGAATCGATTCAAAGGCTAACAATTCAACGGCCATTGAAACCGCCATTGCCATTCAAAATTCTAGGTATAATGGTAGGACAAGCTTGCCTACCATTATTCAAGGGGGTCATCCAAGCTTTTTTTTCGATTCCAGCAAAATTTCTGCAAAAAGGACACATTTGACAACGATCAACCCTCTGAACCTCGAAGACTAAACCACGAAATCAGAGGGAATTAGAGAGCATATTTGACCCGGAAAGGACACATTTGACCAACCTAAACCCAGAAAGAACACACTTTTGCAGGGAGGGAGAGCCATCGAAAGCAGACGCATCCAACCGTTCAGGACATCTCCGAAGAACCCTCCCAAGGCGCTTACGCGCCGCCTGTAGGGTAAGGGAAGCCACAGTTGGCAGAGCGTAATCACAACACCCAAGAACACGCAGGATTGTCCATTTTGGCGCTTAAGCGCCGCCTGTAGAGGGAGAATAGCAGGAGAGGGAAGAACACTCATTCAACCGAAGGCGCATTACCCGGCGGCAAAATTCTAACTTCCCCATCCCTAGATTCAACAGCAACCGAACCTGACGGACCGTATTTAGCCCGATCCAGTTCCAACTGCCTAGCACGCCACTCTTTCTTCCGACGGCGATGAGCCGCATCACTAACATCACGAACCGGCCCACGATAGCGATCCTTTGCCGCCTGAAACTCTTCATCCATCCAATCTTCATCAGTCAAAAACGGCTCCCCAGAAATCATAAAATAATCTTTGACAGTGAAAGAAACCCCATGATCGGAAGGAAGCTCAACCGAAAACAAACTCTTAAACAAATCCGAATCACGCTCAATCCCTTTTCGATAAACAAAATCCAAAATAGGCGAATCCAAATTATACTCCTGAGCCTTATAAGCAACAGCCATCGCTTCATCTCTTTCACGAGGAGACAACCACCAAGCCTCTTCAACCTTCTTACGAGTTGAAACAACTTGCCGAGTAACAGCAGACACCGTCATAGCCACCTCCCCCCAATCCGAAACATCAAACCCATTCTCAAGCAACAAAACCATTAACTTCCGACTCTCAGGATGATCCCGATAAGGAGAATTAACAAATCTAGCAATATAACGATGACGATTATAATTCTTCCAATAAACGGGATCAGCATTAGCAGAATCAAAATAAGTGTTCGGCTCTCTAGCAGGCCGCGCTTGCATCACTTGCCGAACCCTATCCTTAAAAGCATCTACTTTAGCGTTCTGATTATCGTCTCGTTCCGAAGACTGAACCAGCGCAGGAGAGTCCACCAAACCAGAATCAACGCCATCCCTCGGCCAGTAAATCACAAAAAGCGACAACACAACCAACAAACCAAAAACACAAAAGAAACTCGATCTCTTCATTTTCAAACCAGTCTATAGCTAATCATCATCATCACAATGATCAGCCCAAGCCCAAAAAGATATATAACAAGACCGATCAGGAGGCTTAAAAGTGGCCCGTCTACCTGAGGCCGAAACACGGCGGGGTTCTTGCGAATCGAAACGATCTGAACCAAGACGAGGATAAGGAAAGGGAAGACCAAAATATTTAACGTTAATAGGATCATAATCAATCCAAGAAAAAGGATCAAGAAACACCCAATCATTCCCAGAAAAATCGATATAATCAAAGTCTGCACCTACAACCCAACAATCACTTGAACCAATTGACAAACCTGACCCATCACCCTCTTCAATATCCACAGCAAATACAATACGAGAAAGCAAATCCCACTGAGCACCCGGATAGTTCACAGAATCAAATACTATCTGAGGATCAGCCTGAATATACACCGGCCAAAAATTGACATCATCATATTCATCAACCCTATTGTTAGTAATACAAAGCTCAAGTTCTCGGTACCCCTTTGGTTCCGAATCAATCGAACGTTTCTTATAAGATGAAGTATAATCAAACCAATTATTAGAAATACAAGGATTTCCCCATGGATTCCATGGATTACGAGCCACCTGACCGGCGCTAGGCACATTGGTATTGGAGTTGTATCCAACAACATAGTACGAAGAAGCAACATAAGTACCAGAAGGAACAAGATCAGCAAAAGAAACCGGCACACCAACAGCAAAAACGGCAGCCAATTTCACAATCCACGACGCCTTAAGAGCGTTCAAAACCGCTCCGAACGGGTTCAAAAAAGTTGCTTTCATGCCCGTGAGAGTAACCGTTCCAAGACCGAAGGCAAGGAAAAACAGCCAAAAAAGGAAGCCGCTTCCCCAGCGACACTGCAGAACGGGAAGCGGAGGTTCAGCCGTTCCAACCACGATTCCACCAGAGCAACCGACAAGCTAACACCATATATTGCCGACACCTCAGCATCGACGTTCAAAAAGAATCCCGCCGAACGATGGGAATCCACCATCCGACGGGAAGAACCGACACGACAGCAGAAAACCACCACAGCCGAACCGGGAAGCGTTTTTAAGGTTGTCGCCCATAAACGCAGAAGGCAAAATAGCCGGATGTCGCCCATAACACAAGAAACATATTTACGGACGGCGGGAAGAATTGAAACCGCCAACATCACCAGCGAAACCACCGGCAGCAGGCCAGAGAGCAAGCCGGAGAGCCACAAACCGCAGAACAACACCGCGAACGCCGCGCTCATCAAAGCCGCCATGCCTTGGTTGCTGTTATCACCGGAGCAGCAGGCCGCGCTTGCAGGGATACCCAACGAAGAGAAGCGAATCCTTGCCATCAAGCAACTAGAACTCGAAGCGCACAAGGCCAACCAAAGGCCGAAACAGGCCATTCTAGACGCCCGAAAACTCAACACAACAAACAGGTTAGGCAGACCGGAGAAGACGCACGAGAACAACAGGGAGAGCGCAGAGAAGGGCAGAGAGGCAACCGAACAACAGCAGAGACACCAGCGACGCCGCCGACCAGACTTCCGCCGAACCGTCCGTTCCTGGAGCCGTTACGACCAAATCGCCGCCGAGCGCATCGTTGCCCACATTTGCCGCCGACGCCGTTGCTTCGAATCCGTCCGTAACATGGCCAATAGCCTGCAGAATCAAACTCAACCGTTGCCGCCGGTTACTCCTTTGGCTAGTTAATAATGGCATCCTCGAAGCCGAACACCGCGAACACCAAACGGCCATTTACACCGTTGCCAAGGGAAATCAAATGATCATGCCCGCCGTTCTCGACGACTTAGGCCTGACGCCTAGGCAAATGAGTGTTGCCCGTATCCTGCTTCGTTTCGGAATCATCTCTATCCGAGAAGCCGCCAAATTTGCTCGCGTTTCCAAGAACACAGCACAGGCAGCCATTCAACGATTGGAACAGGCAAAGACCATCACAGCACACAAAATCAAAGGCAGAACGAGCCAATATCTGTTCTCAAAAGCCGTCTTGAAGATGTTTAAGGGAGGTGTCCCAAAAAGGGCTTTTGCACTGTCCCAAAAAAGGACCCACTTAAGGAATTCCGAAGAAAAGCTTTCCGAGATGCGCCTAAAAAGGTGGTCAAAAGCCTACATGAAGAGGCTAAAGGAGGAAATCGATCCCAAGGGAAAGGCCATTTGGGAGCGCGTCAAGGCAATCAGCGGGAAGAATTTCGACTTCAATGCCCTCCTACAGGTCATTGAGGAGCGCAAAACCGCCAAAACTTAACCTCAAAACCGCCAAAACAGAGCAAACCAGCAACAACAGCGGAAGAAATGTATCTATTATGGACGCCACAGAACGAAGAATCCTCTACGAGTTAGCCCGTTCCGAACAACGGAAACCAATCCGAGACCTTGCCAAAGCTTGCAAACTCAGCCCAAAGACCACGCGCAACGCCATCCAGAAACTGACCGGAGACGGAATCATCACAGCAAATCACACCATCCAAAACCCAGAGCCATGGCAATTCCCAAAAGAATACACCGAAAGAATCGACAAAATCGACAACAACCTACCGGCAAAAGTATTCGTCGTCGCCGTAGAAATTCTGAAACATCCAGAGTTAAGCCATACCGAGATTGCCGAACGAACAGAAACCAGCAGAAGAACAGCGATACGAGCTGACCGCATCCTGACAGCGCAGGCAGGATTCATACGCCTCGAACATACCAACAGCAAAGCAGCAACAAAAGCCAGCCGCCAAGCATTAAAAAAACGCCAGCGACACAGAAAACTCAAAGAGATAATGGAAAACCCAGAACAAATCAGGCTATGGAGAAAGATGAATCAATTACTCAAACGACGGAAAAGAAGAGGCTTTTGAATTCTCAGAAATGGAATAGAAACGTTTCAAACTCCTACAGAAATATCCCAAACTTCTACAGAAACGAAACAGAAAAATCCCCCCGTTCAGAGGGAAGCTAACAATTCAACGGCCATTGAAACCGCCATTGCCATTGAAAATTGTAGACACAATGGTAGCAGACAAGCCTTCAGCTACCATTATGTGTCATGTACACAAAACCGCTATCCGCGCGAGGATGTCAATAGATAATCTTCTTGTCAACCCCTTTTTTTTCGATTCCCTCAAAATTTCTGCAAAAAGGACACATTTGACAACAATGAACCCTAAAATCAGAATCTAAAAAGGGACACATCTGGCCAGACGAAAACACCAAAGACACTACCAAAGGACACATTTGGCAACAATAGAATCAAGAAAAACACACTTTTGCAGGGAGGGAGAGCCGTCGAAAGCAGGCGTATCCAATCGTTCAAGACATCTCAGAAGAACCCTCCCAAGGCGCTTAAGCGCCGCCTGTAGGGTAAGGGAAGCCACAGTTGGCAGAGCGTAATCACAACACCCAAGAGCGCACAGGATTGTCCATTTTAGCGCTTACGCGCTGCCTGTAGAGGGAGAACACTCATTCAACCGAAGGCGCATTAGGCGGCAAAAACGGCGGCAAAATTCTAACTTCCCCATCCTCAAATTCAGCAGCAACCGAACCTGGCGGACCATATTTAGCCCGCTGCCGTTCCGACTCCCTATCATTCCATTCCTGCCTCCGACGCCTCTGAGCCGCATAACTAGAATCACGAACCGGACCACGATAGCGATCCTTTGCCGCCTGAAACTCTTCATCCATCCAATCTTCATCAGTCAAAAACGGTTCCCTAGGAAGCATAGGAGTATCTTTGATAGCAAAGGAAACCCCAGGATCGGAAGGAAGCTCAATCGAAAGCAAACTCTTAAACAAATCCGAATCACGCTCAATACCTGCTCGATAAATAAAATCCAAAATAGGAGACTTCAAATTAATCTCCCGAACCTTATAGGCAACAGCCATTGCTTCATCCATTTCAGCACGAGACAATCCAGCATATTCAACCCTCTTACGAGTCGAAACAACTTGCCGATTAACACTAGACACTGCCATAGCCACATACGGCCAATCCGAAACATCAAACCCATTCTCAAGCAACAAAACCATCAACTTCCGACTCTCAGGATGATTCCGATAAGGAGAATTAAAAAACCTAGCTATCTGACGATGACGATTATAATTCTTCCAATAAGCGGGATCAGTATTATTACGTTCAAAATAAGTATTTGACTCCCTAGGAACCGGAGCAACAGACCGCGCTTGAACCACTTGCCGAACCCGATCCTTAAAAGCATCTACTTTAACATTCTGATTATCGTCTCGTTCCGAAGACTGAACCGGCGCCGGAGACTCCACCAAACCAGAATCAACGCTATCCCTCGGCCAGTAAATCACAAAAAGCGACAACACAACCAACAAACCAAAAACACGAAAGAAACTCGATTTCTTCATTTCTACAACTATTCATCAAGTTCATCACAAGTAAAAATCCGAGCAGTAAAACATGCACCAAAGGTCTGGTTAGGCGGTCTAAAAATAAGTCGAGTAGGACATGAAATAAATGAAATCGATGATTGATGATATTCCTTCGTAGGCCGAATATAGCGCATTTCATCAGAGTATTCATTTGGCATCAGAGTAGCATCAGAGTAAATAGGCAGAGGACGATAAGCATCCATACAAAACGCTGCTGATCCAAGGGGCGAGGAGGAGTCATAAATCCAAGGATCAACAAAAAAATCATAATCCCCAGACAAAATGTAATAAGAAAAATCTCCATCTACTACCCAACAATCACTTGAATCAGAATAATCAACCCGGTGAACATCCACAGCAAATCTAATCTCAGACTCTAAAGTCCACACAGCATTCGGATAATCATCCGAAGTAATTACCACCCTAGGATCAACCTGATAATACTCCGACATAAGATAGTCATCATCAACTTCATCAAGCCTATCGCCGGAAACACAAATCTCAAGTTCTCGATAACCCCTACCGTATGCATGAGCTGAATGTTGAAAATACTTTTGAGTATACTCAAACCAAACCAAGTTAGAAACACAAAGATCTACATCTGGAAGCCAATCAAAAACAAACTCATCAAACCAATTATACCCCCTCTTAATTAAGCCGGCCCCAGGCAAATTAGTATTGGAGAAGTATCTGACCTGATAAGACGAATAAGCAATATAATCACCAGAAATATCAAGAGACAAAGAAACAGGATGAGAATACATTTGAGCAAAAGAAACCGGCACACCAACAGCAAAAACGGCAGCCAATTTCACAATCCACGACGCCTTAAGAGCGTTCAAAACCGCTCTGAACGGGTTCAAAAAAGTTGCTTTCACGCCCGCGAGAGTAACCGTTCCAAGACCGAAAGCAAGGAGAAACAGCCAAAAAACGAAGCCGCTTCCCCAGCGACACTGCAGAACGGGAAGCGGAGGTTCAGCCGTTCCGACCACGATTCCACCAGAGCAGCCGGTAAGCCGACACCATATATTGCCGACACCTCGGCATCACCGCTCAAAAAGAATCCCGCCGGACGATGGAAAGCTCAAGTGACTAAGAAAACCACCATCCGACGGGAAGAACCGACACGACAGCAGAAAACCACCACAGCCGAACCGGGAAGCGTTTTTAAGGTTGTCGCCCATAAACGCAGAAGGCAAAATAGCCGGATGTCGCCCATAACACAAGAAACATATTTACGGACGGCGGGAAGAATTGAAACCGCCAACATCACCAGCGAAACCACCGGCAGCAGGCCAGAGAGCAAGCCGGAGAGCCACAAACCGCAGAACAACACCGCGAACGCCGCGCTCATCAAAGCCGCCATGCCTTGGTTGCTGTTATCACCGGAGCAGCAGGCCGCACTTGCAGGAATGCCAGACGAAGAAAAGCGAATCCTTGCCGTCAGGCAACTCGAACTTAAAGCGCACAAGGCCAACCAAAGGCCAAAACAGGCCATTCCAGACGTCCGAAAACTCAACACAACAAACAGGTTAGGCAGACCGGAGACGCCGCACGAGAACAGCAAGGAGAGCGCAGAGAAGAGCAGGGAGGCAACCGAACAACAGCAGCAGAGACAACAGAACCAGCGACGCCGCCGACCAGACTTCCGAAGAACCGTCCGTTCCTGGAGCCGTTACGACCAAATCGCCGCCGAGCGCATCGTTGCCCACATTTGCCGCCGACGCCGTTGCTTCGAATCCGTCCGTAACATGGCCAATAGCCTGCAGAATCAAACTCAACCGTTGCCGCCGGTTACTCCTTTGGCTAGTTAATAATGGCATCCTCGAAGCCGAACACCGCGAACACCAAACGGCCATTTACACCGTTGCCAAGGGAAATCAAATGATCATGCCCGCCGTTCTCGACGACTTAGGCCTGACGCCCAGGCAAATGAGTGTTGCCCGTATCCTGCTTCGTTTCGGAATCATTTCTATCCGAGAAGCCGCCAAATTTGCTCGCGTTTCCAAGAACACAGCACAGGCAGCCATTCAACGATTGGAACAGGCAAAGACCATCACAGCACACAAAATCAAAGGCAGAACGAGCCAATATCTATTCTCAAAAGCCGTCTTGAAGATGTTTAAAGGGAGTGTCCCAAAAAGGGCATTCACACTGTCCCAAAAAAGGATCCACTTAAGGAATTCCGAAGAAAAGCTTTCCGAGATGCGCCTAAAAAGGTGGTCAAAAGCCTACATGAAGAGGCTAAAAGAGGAGGTTGACCCCAAAGCAATGGCACTTTGGGAGCGAGCCAAGGCCATCAGCGGGAAAATTCTCGACTTCGATGCCATCAAACAGGCCGCCGAGGAGCTGAAAACCGCCAAAACTTAACCTCAAAACCGCCGAAACAGAGCAAATCAGCAACAACAGCGGAAGAAGTCTATCTATGAGCGCCGAAGAACGAAGAATTCTCTACGAGTTAGCCCGTTCCGAACAACGGAAACCAATCCGAAACCTTGCCAAAGCTTGCAAAATCAGCCCGAAGACCACGCGCAACACCATCAAGAAACTGACCGGAGACGGAATCATCACAGCAAATCACACCATCCAAAACCCAAAGCCATGGCAATTCCCAAAAGAATACACCGAAAGAATCGACAAAATCGACAACAACCTACCGGCAAAAGTATTCGTCGCCGCCGTAGAAATTCTGAAACATCCAGAGTTAAGCCATACCGAGATTGCCGAACGAACAGGAACCAGCAGGAGAACAGCGATACGAGCTGACCGCATCCTGACAACGCAGGCAGGATTCATACGCCTCGAACATACCAACAGCAAAGCAGCAACAAAAGCCAGCCGCCAAGCATTAAAAAAACGCCAGCGACACAGAAAACTCAAAGAGATAATGGAAAACCCAGAACAAATCAGGCTATGGAGAAAGATGAATCAATTACTCAAACGACGGAAAAGAAGAGGCTTTTGAATTCTCAGAAATGGAATAGAAAAATCCCCCCGTTCAGAGGGAAGCTAACAATTCAACGGCCATTGAAACCGCCATTACCATTGAAAATTGTAGACACAATGGTAGCAGACAAGCCCTCAGCTACCATTATGTGCCATGTACACAAAACCGCTTTCCGCGCGAGGATGTCAACAGATAATCTTCTTGTCAACCCCTTTTTTTTCGATTCCCTCAAAATTTCTGCAAAAAGGACACATTTGACAACAATCAACCCTAAAATCAGAATCTAAAAAGGGACACATCTGGCCAGAAGAAAACACCAAAGACACTACCAAAGGACACATTTGGCAACAATAGAACCAGGAAAAACACACTCATCCAACCGTTCAGGACATCTCCGAAGAACCCTCCCAAGGCGCTTAAGCGCCGCCTGTAGGGTAAGGGAAGCCACAGTTGGCAGAGCGTAATCACAACACCCAAGAACGCGCAGGATTGTCCATTTTAGCGCTTACGCGCTGCCTGTAGAGAGAGAACACTCATTCCATTCCCAGCAACCGACGAGTTTCCGCATTCCGCTGTTGCCGTTCCCGTCTCCGTTCCGCACGCTGTTCCCTATCCCTAGCATACCATTCATCCTTCCGACGCTTATGAGCCGCAGCACTAACATCACGAACCGGCCCGCGGTAGCGATCTTTTGCCGCCTGAAACTCTTCATCCATCCAATCTTCATCAGTCAAAAAGGTATCCCCACGAATAACAACATCACTAAACACAGCTTTCCCAAAATAAGGAAGCTCAATCGAAACCAAACTCTCAAACAAATCCGAACCAGGCTCAATACCTCTTTGATAAATCAATTTCGAAAAACCACTCAAACCACTCCTCCGAAACTTATAGGCAACAGCCATCTCTTCATCCATTTCAGCACGAGACAAACTAGACTTTTCAACCTTCTCACGAGTTGCAACAACTCGCCGATTAATCCAAGAAACCGCTGTAGCCACTCTCGACCAATCCGAAATATCAAACCCATTCTCAAGCAACAAAACCATCAACCTCCGATTCTCAGGATGATCACGATGAGGAGAATTAACAAAATCAACGATCTGACGATGACGCTCATAATTTTTACGATAAACAGGATCACGATTACCAGGATCAAAATAAGTGTTTGGCTCTCTAGAAACCGGAGCAGCAGGACGCGCTTGAATCACTTGCTGAACCCTATCCTTAAAAGCATCTACTTTAGCGTTCTGATTATCGTCTCGTTCTAAAGACTGAACCGGCGCCGAAGAGTCCACCAAATCAGAATCAACGCTCTCCCTAGGCCAGTAAATCACAAAAAGCGACAACACAACCAGCAAACCAAAAACACAAAAGAGACTCGATTTCTTCATTTTCAAACCAATCTAAAACTAATCATCATCACAAGAAGAAAGATAAGGATCAAAACAAATATAAAGCGTCTGATTAGGCGGCGCAAATTGTAGCCGTTCGGGCAAATCCTGGATATATTGAGTTTGAATTTGCACATATGGACTAAATCTAAACCGAGGCCGTAAAGTACGTCGTCTATAAGAAACTCCATAATCACCAACTTCAGGTTCAGGAAAAGGAAGACCACTAAGCCTCCAAGCATCAAAAATAAACGAATAATCCCCAGAGAAAAGGTGATAATGAAATTCTACATCTAAAAACCAACAATCACTTGGAAAAACGAGTGGATCATCAACCTCTTCAATATCCACAGCAAATACAATAGAAGAACGTAAATCCCACTGAGAATTCGGATAATCATCCGAAGTAATTATCACCTTAGGATTAACCCGAGAATTCACCGGATTAAACATATTCGTCATCAACAAAATCAACCCTAACGTTAAGAATACAAAGCTCAACTTCTCGAAACCCCTCAGAATCTGCATAAGCTGAGCTTTTAGTATATACTCCTGTATACTAATACCAAACCAAGTTAGAAACACAAACATCTAAATTTGGAATTGTTCCAACAGAATGATTATCTGGAATTGGAATTGTTCCAACATAATCACCAACCTTATCAACTCCCCGAACTGGAAGGCTAGGGCCAGGCAAATTAGTATCGGAGTGGAATCTAGCCTTAAATAACGAATTAGAAACATATGGAGTAGAAATATCAAGAGACAAAGAAACAGGTTGAGCAACAGAAACCGGCACAACAACAACAAAAACGGCAGCCAATTTCACAATCCACGACGCCTTAACAGCGTTCAAAACCGCTCCGAACGAGTTCAAAAAAGTTGCTTTCATGCCCGCGAGAATAACCGTTCCAAGACCGAAAGCAAGGAAAAACAGCCAAAAAAGGAAGCCGCTCCCCCGACGCCGCCGAGGGAACACAAGGTTTAATTGAGCGAACTCGACTTCATTTGCCGCCGACGCCGTTGCTTCGAATCCGTCCGTAACATGGCCATAGCCTGCAGAATCAAACTCAACCGTTGCCGCCGGTTACTCCTTTGGCTAGTTAATAATGGCATCCTCGAAGCCGAACACCGCGAACACCAAACGGCCATCTACACCGTTGCCAAGGGAAATCAAATGGCTATGCCCGCCGTTCTCGACGACTTAGGCCTGACACCCAGGCAAATGAGTGTTGCCCGTATCCTGCTTCGTTTCGGAATCATCTCTATCCGAGAAGCCGCCAAATTTGCTCGCGTTTCCAAGAACACAGCACAGGCAGCCATTCAACGATTGGAACAGGCAAAGACCGTCACAGCACACAAAATCAAAGGCAGAACGAGCCAATATCTGTTCTCAAAAGCCGTCTTGAAGATGTTTAAGGGAGGTGCCGGTCAACCGGTCGAGTGCCTGCACAAAGGCAGACAGGAAGTCGGATGTCGGCTCCCCGTCGCCCTACCCACTCTTCGAGTGTCTGCCTCACTTTTACTTCGCCGGTTTCAGGCGAAAGAACTCTGCGCCTTTCCGCTCAGGCGGAATCGACAACACACCCTCCCGTGAAAAACGAGACGGCGCCACGGCTTCCCACTCGCCACTCAAATCAGTCGTGCTTTGCAATGTCCCTTCACGCCAATGAATCTGCACCCCGCCGCCTGCAATCCGCACAATCTCCAAAGGGTTGTTGTTGTCGAGTGACAGGCGCCTGAAGTTCGTCGAGCTGGCATCCGGCAAGGTCAAGGTGCCTATCGTTGGCTCGCAAAATGTCACCGCCGATTTCGGGAAACCTTGCAGGTTGAGACTCTCAATGTCCATGCCTTCGGGCACACACAAACTCTCCAAAGGATTGCCGTTGAGAACCAGCGAGCGCAAGCTCGTCAGGCCAGTGGGCAAGGCCAGGTGGGTCAGGGAATTGTTGCCGAGGTCTAGCGTCCTCAAGCTCGTCAAGTCCTCGGGCAAGGTCAGATCAGTCAGTTGGTTATCGTTGAGATACAGCACCCACAAGTTCGTTAAACCGTGAGGCAAGGTCAAAGAGGTCAGTTGATTGTCGTTGAAATACAGCCCTCTCGACTTGGCCAAGCCCTCCGGCAATGTCAGAGAGGGCAAGCGATTGTGATTGAGAAACAGCCACACCAAATGCGTCAAGCCATCGGGCAAAGTCAGGTGGGTCAAGTCATTGTTTCGGAGGTCTACAGACTTCGCGTTTGCATTCACCGCCCGGTTAAAAGCACTGCCGTCGCTTGTCGTTCCGGTGATGAGGAGTGCTCCCTCAGTTATGGGCGGCTCTTCAGTTGTGTGTGGCTTTTCGGTTGTCGGAGGTTCTTCGGTTGTGGGCGGCTCTTCAGTTGGCGGGGGTTCTTCGGTTGTCGGAGGTTCTTCGGTTGTGGGAGGCTCTTCAGTTGGCGGGGGTTCTTCGGTTGTGGGCGGCGGCGCAATCGTCTCTTCGTTCGCGGGATCGTAGAAGGTCACTGCTGATTTGGAATAGCCACGAAGCTCAAGACTTTCAATGTCCATGCCTTCGGGCGCCCGCACACTCTCCAAAGGATTGCCGAAGAGATACAGCCGTTGCAAGTTCGCCAAACCCTCCGGCAAGCTCAGGTTGGTCAGTTGATTGTTGAAAAGATACAAGTGCTGCAAGTTCGTCAGACCCTCGGGCAAGGTTATAGAAGAGAGTTGATTGTCGAAGAGGTGCAGCCGCTGCAAGTTCTCCAGGCCAGCGGGCACGGTGAGGGAAGAGAGTTGAGTGTCGGAGAGAGACAGAGATTCCGTGCCGGCATCGACCTCCAAACGAAAAGCGTCGCCAGTGCTTGTCGTTCCGGTGAGGGTAATGAATGTACCAGTCGTGGGCGGAAGATTGGTATTCGTTGTCGGGGGCTCTTCGGTTGTGGGCGGTTCTTCAGTTGTTGGGGGTTCTTCGGTTGTCGGGGGGATATTGGTATTGGTCGTCGGCGGGATGTTGGTATTGGTCGTCGGTGGGATGTTGGTATTGGTCGTCGGTGGGACGTTGGTATTGGTTGTCGGGGATTCCCCGGTTGTGGGATCGTAAAAGGTAACCTCTGATCTCGAAAAACCTTGAAGATCGAGATTTTCAAGGTTCATGCCATTAGGCACACGCACACTTTCCAAAGGATTGCCGGAAAGATTCAGTGTTCTCAAGCTCGTCAGGCCATCGGGCAAGGCCAGATTGGTCAGGGAATTGTTGCTGAGGTCCAGCGTTCTCAAGCTCGTCAGGCCAGCGGGCAAGGTCAGATTGGTCAGGGAATTGTTGCTGAGGTCTAGCTCTCTCAAGCTCGTCAAGTCGCCGGGCAAGGTCAGGTCAGTCAGTTGGTTGTTGTGGAGTTCCAGATACTGCAAGTTGGGCAAACCATCGGGCACGGTGAAGGCGGTCAGTTGGTTGTGGTCGAGATACAGAACCTCCAAGTTGGTCAAGCCGGCAGGCAAGGTTACGGAAGCCAGATCAAAAAAGGAGTGGAGAGCCAGATAGGTCTCGTTGGCGGCGACTTCTTGGCTGAAGGCATTGCCGTTGCTTGTGGTTCCGGTGATGAGGAGAGTTGGAAGCTCTGGTTCTGTCGGCTCTGTGGGCGGCGGCGTAATCGGCTCTTCGGGCGCGGGATCGTAGAAGGTAACTTCTGATTTCGAAAAACCTTGAAGATCGAGATTTTCAAT
This sequence comes from uncultured Pedosphaera sp., assembly GCA_965214825.1. GTDB lineage: Bacteria > Verrucomicrobiota > Verrucomicrobiia > Limisphaerales > AAA164-E04 > UBA2970. The sequence goes on along the minus strand of OZ243981.1, from coordinate 1,597,992 downwards.
GTCCATGCCCAGAGGCACACGCAAACTCTCCAAAGGATTGCCGTCGAGCCGCAGATTCTCCAAGCTGGTCATGCCGACGGGCAAGGTCAAGGTGGTTAGTTGGTTGTTGGAGAGACGCAGCTCCTTCAAACTGGTCAAGCCATCGGGCAGGGTCAAGGTGGTTAGTTGGTTGCCTTGAAGTTGCAGATTCTCCAAGCTGGTCAAGCCGACGGGCAAGGTCAAGGAGGTCAGTTGGTTGTTGTGGAGTTCCAGATACTGCAAGTTGGTCAAACCATCGGGCAAGGTCAAGGTGGTCAGTTGGTTGTGGCCGAGACTCAGCCACTCCAAGCTGGTCAAGCTATCGGGCAGGGTCGAGGTGGTCAGGCGGTTGTGTTGGAGATCCAGCCTCTTCAAGCTGGTCAAGCCATCGGGCAGGGTCAAGGTGGTCAGGCGGTTGTCACGGAGATCCAGAGATGTCTCCTTGGGATTGACTTGCCGGCTGTAGGCGCTGCCGTCGCTTTTAGTTCCGGTGACGGTGAGAGTTCCCTCAGTTGGCGGGGGCTCTGTTTCGATTGTCTCTCCGGTCGTTGGATCGTAGAAGGTCACTTCTGATTTCAGGAAGCCTTGAATAGGGAGAAATTCAATGTCCATGCCCAGAGGCACACGCAAACTCTCCAAAGGATTGCCGTCGAGCCACAGCTCCTCCAAGCTGGTCAAGCCGACGGGCAAGGTCAAGGAGGTCAGTTGGTTGTTAGAGAGACGCAGCTCCTTCAAGCTTGCCATGCCGTCGGGCAGGGTCAAGTTGGTCAGTTGGTTGCCGGAGAGATTCAGAACCAACAAGCTCGTCAAGCCATCGGGCAAGGTCAAGGAGGTCAGGCGATTGTGTTCGAGATCCAGCTTCTGCAAGCTGGTCAAGGTATTGGGCAAGGTCAAGGTGGTCAGTTGGTTGTTGTAGAGTTCCAGCCTCTTCAAGCTGGTCAAGCCATCGGGCAGGGTCAAGTTGGTCAGTTGGTTGTGGCCGAGAGACAGACTCTCCAAGTTGGGCAAGCTGTCGGGCAGGGTCAAGGTGGTCAGGCGGCTGCCGTAGAGCCACAGCCTCTGCAAGTTGGGCAAGCTGTCGGGCAGGGTCAGGTTGGTCAAGCGGTTGTGATCGAGATGCAGACCCTCCAAGTTGGTCGAGTCATCGGGCAGGGTCAAGGTGGTCAGTTGGTTGTTGCCGAGATTCAGCGTCTGCAAGTTGGGCAAGCTGTCGGGCAGGGTCAAGGTGGTTAGTTGGTTGTCGCGGAGATACAGCCTCTCCAATTTGGTCAAGTCATCGGGCAAGGTCAGGTTGGTTAGTTGGTTGGAGTAGAGATACAGATTCGTCAAGCTGGTCAAGCCGGCAGGCAAGGTTAGGGAAGCCAGGTTAAGGGAGCTGAGAGACAGAGATGTCGTGCTGGCATTGACTTGCCGGCTGAAGGCGCTACCGTCGCTTTTAGTTCCGGTGACGGTGAGGGTTTGGGCGGCGGCTGGGAGGGCGAGGGCCACGGCAAGGGCCAGCGCCAAGCCGATTCGATGCGGCGATGTTGGCCTGTTTTTGATGAGTTGCGGTTTGGCGGTTTTGTTGGCGGCGGTTGCCGCCAATTTCAAGAGGATAACGGATAATAGTTTCATAGCTGTAGTGTTTTTCAATTTCATTATGGCGGTGTTTTGCTTAGCACAATTTTTCCCATCTTCAAGCATTTTGCCCGCAATAAACGTTGTAGGCTTGATGAGTTTTTCGGAGTAGTGGCGGAACTCGCCTTGCGCATCAACTTGCCCTGATGGACGGGTTGCCGGATTGCCCGTCTTCCATCCAAGATTCTTCAACGATTCTTTAATGTAAGGATAGAGGCGATATTCACTATCCCGTGCCCGGCTCTTCCGTTTAGGCGATTTGAAGGCAGGAGTACTGGCTGGTGGGCTGGTCTTTTTTCATACTAACAGGTTGTTTGGCGTTTTCAAAGTTTTTTTAATTTTCGGTTCAATGCGGGGCACAGGCGGCGCAGGCTTACCGCCTGCAGGCAGACATCCTGTCTGCCCCACATTTCTCCCCCGACAAGGGAGATTTAGCACAGGATTGGATTTTTTGTCAAGGGGAGATGGCGAAATAAGTATTTACAGGCTTTGGGGGTTTTGGAGGGAGGGTTGATGGCGATTCAGCTGGGGCTGCCGAAAGCCAGGGGATGCGGCGGTCGGTCGGTCAACGGGTCGAGTGCCTGCGCATCACCCTGTTAAGTCCGTAAATATTTATCGCGATCAAGACCAGCGAGACAACCACCACAGCGCCGAAGACCGCCGCCACCGCCAAGGCCACCGACAACAGGCTGGAGAGCCGCGAACCGCAGACCAACACCGCGAACGCCGCGCTTAAAGCCGCCATGCTCTGGTTGCTGTTGAAACCGGAGCAACAGGCCGCGCTTGCCGGATTAACAGATTGTGCGGACCGGAGAAGCCGCACAAGAACGACAAGAAAAGCGGGGAGAAGGGCAGGGAGGCCAACAAAGATCAACCACCAATCACAGGACGGAACCGGAAACCAACGCCAACACACCAACAGCAGAGACGGCAGAACCAGCAACGCCGCCGACCGCAATCACCGCGACAAGGCCAACGGAGATTAAGTTTCGAGGACGGCATCAGGCGCCGGCTCGGAGAGATCCGGCTTCTCCCCCTTAGTCCACCAAAGGACGATGGAGGAGGCAATGTAAATGCTGGAATAAGTGCCCGTGATAATGCCGATCAAAAAGGTGAACGAAAAATCGTTGATGACGCTTCCCCCGAAAACATACAGTGACGCCGCCGCCAAAAAGGTGGTGCCGGAAGTGATAATCGTCCGGCTGAGACATTTGTTGATCGCCACATTCATGATCTCACGAAACGTGCCCCGGACGCCCAGCTTCAAATCCTCCCGAATGCGGTCAAAAATCACGATGGTGTCGTTGATGGAAAATCCGATCACCGTCAAAATAGCGGCGACCATCGGCGCGTTCAACTCCCTGCCCGTCAGAAAAAACCACCCCAAAGTCATCAAAATATCATGGAGAACTGCCAACACCGCACCGATGGCAAAAGAAAACTCATACCGCAAAGCGACATAAAACAAGATGCCGAACAAGGCCAGCGCCACGGCAATCACTGCCGACTTTTGAATTTCTTTCCCGACCGAGCCGCCGATTTTGCTTGTCGTCAAAGATTCAAAATTGGCCTGTGGAAATTTCTCGTTCAACAAGCCGGCGATCTTCCTCCCCTCGCCGAAGGCACAAGCGATCTTCAACGTTTGGTCGCCGCTGCCGATGTCCCGTTGATAAGAAATCTGGGCGCCGCCAACATCCAACTCTTCAATCGCCGAGCGCAATTCCCCGACCTCTACCATCTGCTCAAAACGGAAAACCTGGGAATCGCCCCCGGCAAAGTCCACTCCCAAAACAGTCCCCCCGCGATACAAGCCATAGCCCAGGCCGATGAGGATTAACGCCCAAGAAATCGCGAACCACTGCTTCCACAACCGCATGAAATCAAACTGCCGGTTGTGCAAAAAGCGCAGTTGAAACATCGAGACGGACTTCAGCAAACCGGCGCCCAGCAAGCCCTGGACCACCAGGCGCGTCACCACCAAAGCCGTGAACATGCTCGTCAGAATGCCGACCGTCAGCGTCACCCCAAACCCCTTCACCGGCCCTTTGCCCATGTAGATTAAAATGATGGAAGCAATCAAAGTCGTTACATTCGCGTCGAAGATCGTCCCAAAGGCCTTGCTGTAGCCGGCATCAACAGCGCCTCGGGTGGACTTGCCCGTCCGGAGCTCTTCCCGAATGCGTTCCAGAATCAGCACATTGGCATCCACAGCCATCCCAATCGTGAGCACAACGCCCGCTATCCCCGGCAAAGTGAGCGTGGCTTCGACGGAACAAAGCACACCGAGCAGGATCACCAGATTCAACAGCAGGGCGAAATTGGCAATCATCCCAGTCAAGAGATAATACCCCGCCATGAACGCCGCCACGAGGGCGAGGCCAGCGAGGGATGCTTTGATTCCCGAACGAACGGAATCGCGGCCTAGAGTCGGCTCAACCGTTTGCTCCTCGACAATTTTCACGGGCGTCTCCAGAGGGTTCTCCAACACATTGGCCAACTCAAATGCTTCCTGTAATGAGGCTTTTTTTCCCATGCGGATCACACCGTCGCCGGTCGTGATGGGCTGCTCGATGAACGGCGCGGATTTTAATTCGCCGTCCAAGACAATGGCCAGCAGACCATGGGTGTTTTTGGTTGTTACATCCGCGAAAATTTTGGCGCCTTCGCTAGTCATCCGAAAAGAGATTTCCGGTCGGCTAGTGACGGGATCAAAAGTCACAAAGGCGCGTTCGAGATGGGCGCCTGTCAACCCCTGCTCAGCGCCTTCCTTGACCAGGTAGCGGTCTGGTTCATCCGGTGATGCATCCTTCATCCTCAGGATTTCATAACCCGGAACCAAGGCGTCTTCCGCCAGCATTTGCGCGCTTTGTTGATGCACCAGTCGAAACTCCAGATGGGCGGCTTTGGTCAAGGTTGTTCTAGCTCTCTCGTAATCCACTTCGGACAATCCCGGCAATTGGATAAGAATGCGGTCTTCTCCAACCGCTTGCAGGCTGGGCTCGGCCACGCCGAACTTGTCAACCCGTGAGCGCAATACTTCGATCGACTGCGCCAGAATGGCGGTTTTTTCCTGATCTTCGCGCAGTTTATCCGTCTCCATAGCCACCAAAAACGAAATCCCCCCCTGCAAATCCAGGCCGAGGCGAATGTTGCCCGCCGCGCCTTTTTGCAGTTCATTCAAGATCACTTGATTCGGCGTGTCGGCCTCGGCGGTGTCGATACTCGGGAATAAGGGGCGGAGGTCGTTGGTGCCGGCGGCGTCCAAGAGGTTGGCATAATCCCGGCCGGGATTTTCCTCTTTCAGCCGAAGCGCTTCGGCAACAATCGTGTTAATCTGCTCAGCTTGGGCGGCATCGCTCTGGTTGGCGTTCAGAGCAAAAAAATCCACCAGATTTTGGCTTCGGGGCGGGGTGATTTCCCAAATCGCCCATGCCACGATAAAGACCACAAAAAACCATTTCCAATAGTATCCCGATTTCATATTCACTTCCCTCTGACGACCGCCCCGGTTGGGGAACTGGAGCCGCGGCGGTTGCCTCCCGTCTGATTCGAATCTTTCCCGGCGACTTCGGAAACTGCACTCTTCAAAACTTCCATTTTGGTGTCAGCCGACCGAAGGGCAACAGTCTTGTCCTTCAAGCTCACCACCGTCCCCACAATGCCCCCGGAAGTGGTCACTTTGTCGCCGACTTTCAACTTCGCCAACAGCCGGGCATGATCCTTCGCCCGCTTCTGCTGCGGCCGGATGAAGAGCGCGTAAAAGATGAAGAAGACGAAAACAAAAGGCGCCAGACTCATCCAGAATGGCATCGGCGGCTTCTCTCCAGATTGAGAAGGCGGCGGCATGAAGGCAACGATTTCAACGCTCGTGCGGTTCATTGTTTGCAAACCAATCATAAAAAGCGGAGTAATCTAAGGCGAAACCGGCGTTTGGCAAGAGAAACTTCCGTCCCGCCCAACCGCCGCCCGCGACAAATCCCGCAAAATCCTTTCGGCATCACCTCCCGCTTTGCTATTCTCCGGCCATGCAGAAAATGTTTGCCTGTTTGGGGGCGCTCTTCTGCGCTTGCTTCCAACTCAGCGGCGCGGAGATTTACCTCGAACATTCGCCCGCCGCGCTCGACGGCCACGACAGCAGCTTCCACTCAGAACTCGCCGGCGGCGGACCGCCCGCAAAATGGAGCATCCTCGCCGACAACCTGCCCCCAGCCATGACGCCGATTTCCCCCCTCGCCCAAAACGCCCACCGCAAAAACGTCGTCGGCCAGCTCTCCAAAATCCCCGCCGAAAACCGCTTCCCCATGCTCCTCTACACCAAGGAAACTTTCGAAGACTTCCAACTCTCCGCCCGCTTCAAAATCATGGAAGGAAAACAAGCGCAATCCGCTGGAATCGTCTTTCGCTGGCAAGACCCGCAGAACTACTACTCCGCCCGCATTGACACCCTCGGCGGATGGTTCCTCTTCAAAAAAGTCATCAACGGACAAGAACAAGAACCCATCGGCAACCGCCTCAAAATCGAACCCCGGCAATGGCACACCTTGGACATCCAATGCAAAGGGCCGCAGATTTCGCTGCGATTCAACGGCACCGAAACCATCCCGACATTGACCGACACCCAATTCCCCACTGGCAAAATCGGCTATTGGACCCAAGCAGACACAGTGGCCTACTTCGCTGACACCAAAATCATCTACCGCCCCAAAATTGCCGCCGCCCAAAGCCTCGTCAACCAAGCGATGCAAAAATACAATCGGCTCCTCCAGATATCTCTCTACGCCCAAAAAGACGAAAACACCCCCGCCACAATCATCGCCAGCAACCAAAAAGACCGCCTCGGACAACCCGCTGACGAAGCCGTACTAGACGCCATCATCCGCAGAAACATCTACTTCGCCAAAACCCAAAAAACCGCCATCGTCACCCTCCCCGTCAAAGACCGCAACGGAGAAGGCATAGCCGCCTGCCGTATCGAACTCAAATCCTCATTCGGCCAAACCCGGCAAAACGCCATCATCCGCTGCCTGCCCGTCGTCAAAATGATCGAAGCCCAAATCCTCGACCGCGGAGACCTCTTCCAATAAAACTAGCCCCGAACCTGAAAACGCCGCTCAACAACACGCGGCTCCACCCCCACCCCGCACGACCAGCAGGCAGAGAGAGCAGCACCGGCGTAGAATCAAACAACACGATCCGAAGAATTATCATCGCGGAAGTTCTTCATCAACACCGCGAAGAGGCGCTCAGTTGCCCAAATCTTTCCGCCCAAAAGTAGCCATCCAAATTATTCACCTTGCCATTATAACGCCAACGCCATCATGTTAACTTCGCAATCGCACTCAGCAGAATTCTTAACCAACGTTATACATGAAACAAAATACCGCAAAAAGCATTTAGGGGCTTTGAGGTTTTTGGAAGGCGATTTATTCGGGAAACGTGGATGGACAGGAGGCACAGGGTTGGATTTTTTGTTAAGCGGGTGGCGGTCAACGGGTCGAGTGCCTGCGCGTCACCCTGTTAAGCCCGTAAACATTTATCGCGCAAAATACTCTTGACCGACAAATTCAATCCCGCTCTTCGCTGCCCCCGGACAGTGCTTCTTCCCCCGGAAATCGCACCGCCTCCTTCTCTTCGAGCCGCGTCAACGACGGTGGCAAATCATCTGCTGCCGGCATCCGCACTCCGCCGACAACAGCAATCCGATGCTCCCCATCAGCCACCAATCGGGGACGGCTCTGCGTATAATCATACCGTCGCCGAATAATCAACTTGCCGTCGGGAATTACCACAAGATACCGAAAACTCCGCGCGCCATACTGCTGCAACAAATGCAAGCGGCTCTGTCGGTCTACCTGCGCTTCCGGCGCCCCGAACGAAACCAAATTGCCCACCGGAAACACACCGTAAACCTGCGCGTCATCCCGGCTTGCCACCCGCACATAAAGCTCCAGCCGATTGTTGTTCAACGCCCGAATCAGAACATACTTTCTGACCTCATAATCCCCGTCCCCTGCCGCAGCCACGCCAAACTCCCTTTGCCACAAAGTCGTCGCGCGAATGATGTTGATCTCCACTGATGGACTTTGCAAAAACTCACCCAGCTCCTGACAAAACACCGTTGCAATCACCCAATACTGCCCCGGAACTTTCATCTTATAGTAAGGCGCCAAGTTCACTCGGCGCGTGCCTCGGGAGGCATTCGGAATTTCAAACTTGCCCGCGACCGGCGGAACGCCCCGCCGCTCCGCTAAAAAACCATCTCGCTTCTCCACCGAAAATTGCAGCCAATTATTGTCCTGTCCGAAAACCAGCGAACGCCCCAAAAAATTCGTGATCCGCACACGTGCCATCATCGTCTCATCGGCCAGATAAAAACCTTTCTCAAAATCCAGACCCACCGTCACCTGCCCCCGCGCCAAACCAAAAGGTGCCAGAACCAACAACACCAACAACATCCTCAAACACATACCTTTTAGCCTAGCGCATTGCCCCACCAAATCAAGCGCTTTCCCCCTTGCCACTTTCCACCGCAAAACCGAGGCATTGTTCGCCCAGCGGCAAGGTTTGGCGCCGCCTTCATCAGCTTCATTTGCAGCATTGACAAAACGCTTTGGAACGCATTCACTCTTCGCCATGAGACGCATTTTTTGGATTTCCGCCGGCCTGATTGGAAGCGCCATCGCCGCAGTTTTTTTCGAGGCCAGAGGCGCCGAAGGGACGGTCTTGAACGAGCGCGTCAATGTGCGGACGCGCCCAAGCATTGCAAGCGAGGTCATTCATCAGCTCAACACCGGAGACACGGTGAACATCTTGGAACGCATCCGCCTGGTCGAATCGCAGCCGGGTGAACCGAAGAAGTGGTATCGGATTGCAATGCCCGCGCAAGCCACTCTTTGGGTTTCGACCGAATACATCGATGCCGACACCAAAGCCGTGAAGGCTTCTCGATTGAACGTCCGCGCCGGGCCGGGAGAGAATTTCTCCGTCGTCGGACGCATCGAACAGAACACAATCGTCGCGCCGATTCGAGCCTCGGCTGGTTGGATGGCAATCCAACCCTTGCCCGGCACAATAGCTTACATTGCCGCAGAGTTCGTCCGCCCCAGCTCAGAGCCGAAAACCGAACCGCCCGCCCCAAATAATCTCCGTTCCGACGAAACACCGCCGATCATCTCAGACGAAGAGATTCCCGAAATCATCATCGACGCACCGGGGGAGGCAGAAACAAACCTTCAAACGGAAAATCGAACAAAAGCGCGGCCGAAAGACCAAACACTCCCGCCGCCCATCTACACGGAAGAACCAGTCGCGAAAAATGCCAAACCTTCTGCAGCCCAGCCAGATTCGACAACGGCGCCCGGTGGAGAACCTGGCGCAGACCTCTCCACCAAAGTCGCCAGCCCTATCAAGAGAATCATCACCAGAGACGGCATCGTCCGGCGCTCCCGGAACATCCAAGCGCCTGCCTTTCACCGGCTCGAAGACCCCAGAACAGGCGCCACGATCAACTACCTGCACACAGGCAAACTGCAAGTATATCTCGGCGACGGCCCCCGAGCCTTGAAATCCTACGAAGGACACAAAATTCGCGTCATCGGCACAGAAGCTGTCGACGCCCGCTGGCCGCAGATTCCGGTCATTGAAGTCGAGGAACTTCGCGTTCTGGAATAGCCAAGGTGGACAATCTTCTCGACGGGCGCCGGATCAGCGCCGAACTCAATACGGCCACCGCACTGCAGGCCGCTCGGCTTAAACAAAACGGCATCCGCCCGAAACTGGTCTTTGTGCGAGTCGGCGAAGACCCAGCCTCGCAAGTCTACGTCGGGATGAAGGAAAAAACCGCCACAAAACTCGGTATTGAATCCGAGACCATCGCCCTGCCCGAAACCACCCCAGAATCCGAACTCATCGAGCGCCTTCAAAACTGCAACCAAAACCCGCAAATACACGGCATCCTCGTTCAAGCCCCACTGCCAAAACCAATCCGGGAAACAGCAGTTTTTGCAAGCATCTCGCCGCAAAAGGACGTGGACGGATTTCATCCCCAAAACACAGGAAAACTTTGGCTGGGTGATCCGACGGGATTCATCCCCTGCACGCCGGCCGGCATTCATGAACTCCTCCGCCAGAGCAGCATCAAGATACCCGGCTCGCACGCCGTAATTCTCGGACGGGGCAACATCGTCGGCAAACCCATGGCCGCTCTGCTCATCCAAAAAGCGCCGGACGCCAACGCCACCGTTACCCTGTGCCATTCGTTCACGCCGGAAATTGCGCGACGCTGCCGGGAAGCCGACATTCTCATTGCCGCCATGGGCGCCCCTCGATTCGTCAAGAAAGACATGGTCAAACCCGGAGCTGTGGTGATTGATGTTGGCGTTAACCGCATTTCCGACCCCCAGGCGAAATCCGGCGAGCGGCTCGTTGGCGATGTCGCCTTTGAAGAAGTGCAGCCCATCGCCGGAAAGATCACGCCCAATCCGGGCGGCGTCGGGCCGATGACTCTGGCTATGCTCATGCGCAACACCGTTGCGGCAGCGGCGCGACAACAAAACTTTAACTGATATGGAACCATCGCGAATTCTTCCCGACCTGCAATGCTCGCTCCTGTGCGAAGACGTCCGCCAGGAATCGAACGGCAACTTCATCCTCATCGGCGTGATCGGCTTTCTCCGAGTCCCCAAAACGCCGATCACTGCGTTGAAGCTCTGCATCTTCAACCGCTGGACGGCCGGAGCGGGCGCATTCACCGAGACGATTCAACTCATCGCCCCGGACCAAACGACCATCATCCGCAAGAGCCAAGTCAAGTTCAACCTCCGCGACACATCTAGCCACACTATCAACGTGTCCCTCTTCGGCCAAGTCGAGTTCAAAGAAGCCGGCATCCATTTCGTCGAAATCATCGTCGATGAAGTAATGAAACTGCGGTATCCCCTAGTCGTTCAAGTCGCCCCGCCGCCACCCTCGGAAGCGCCGCCGCCGAGCGAACCTTGACCCCAATCCTCAACCCAAAATCATTGCGAGCCAATGAAGCCGGACAAAGACGCCCCGCAAACCGGCCAGGCCGCCCCGCCGGCTTGGCCGATTCCTTTGACCTTCTTGGGCATGGCTTTGTTTTCACAACGCCCGGCATCTTGGCTCCTGTCGGCCTGGATTGCGCTGGCCTGCCTGACTGCCGGAACACTCCTCTGGTTCCTCCACCTTCGCTGGATTCCCATTTTGGAAGCCTCCATCCAGGCATTCCCCGAAAAGCTGGTCATCCGGGAGGGGCAGCTCGAACATTTGCCGCCGGACTTCACCCGCTACAGACAAAACCGCTTCTTCTCCTTGGCGCTGCGCGAAAACCCGGAACCCGACAGCGATATGACGGCGGACTTCCAGATTCTCCTGACCTGCGAAGAAATCCGCCTGCAATCCCTGTTCGGTTACCTGTCCTTCCCTTATCCCGGCGGGCAATGGATTCCGCTGGCGCCTAACCAAATCATGCCGTGGTGGCGCGCCCGCAAAGTCTTGTTCACCGCCATTGCCTTTGCATTCTTGGTAATCGGCCTCCTCGCTGTTTGGACTGGACTGGCCACTAGCTATTGCCTCCCTATCGCCGCCGTTTCCTTCTTGGCCAGCCGCCGCGCCGAATTCGGGACCGCCTGGCGTTTGGCTGGGAACGTCCTCATTCCCGGAGCCGCAATTTTGATAGCGTCCATTATTTTATACGGGCTGCATTGGCTCAGCTTTTTCGGCTTGCTGCTGGCGGCCGGGCTCCATCTCCTAATCGGCTGGATTTACGCCCTCGGTGCCATTTGCCGCTTGCCCGGAAGAACTATCCAACCCACGCGAAATCCCTTTGCGCCGCCGAATCCGCCTTCTAGGAACGCCCCGTCGAATGCCTCAAATTGAAACCCTCGCGGAGGCCGTCTCCAACGAAATGAAACGCCAACAAAGTCGCCACCAACGCGCCCGTCGGAAACAAAATCATCCACCAGTAAATGCGGATGGGATTGATCTGCTGTGCCCCCTCGGCAATTAAACTACCCACACTAGCAAACGGCGGTTGAATGCCCAACCCCAGAAAACTCAAAAAAGACTCGTAAAGAATAATCGAAGGAATCGTCAGCATCAGATACACCACAAGCACCCCGTAAAGATTGGGCAAAATATGGCGCCGCAAAATATGCCCCGCCGACGCCCCCAAAACCCGGCTCGCCATCACATAAGGCCGCTCCTTCAACGCCAACACTTCCCCCCGCACAATCCGCGCCACCGTCAGCCACGAAACCGCCCCCAGACCCACATACAACAAAAGCAAGCGCACAAAAGAAGCCGCCTCCACCCCTCCTCCGTCAAAAAGCAAACCCAAAAACCGCTCCACATATGGCAGAAAAATCCCGTCGTAACCGGCCATCAACACAATGACAAAAATAATCGAAGGCATGGCATACAAAACATCCACCGTCCGCATCAACACCGCATCAAGCCAACCGCCGAAATAAGCCGCGCAACTCCCCCAAACCGCGCCGATTACTAAACTGACCGCCGCCCCGCAAACCCCCACAATAACCGAAATCTGCAGGCCAAACGCCGTCCGGCGAAACAAATCCCGCCCATGAATATCCGTCCCAAACCAATGCACTGCCGAAGGACGGGCAAATTGATTCTCTGACAAAGCCGTCGGCGAATGCCGGGAAAAAAAAGGAATAACCGCCAGGCAAAGAACCAGCAGCAACAGATACAAAGCCCCTGCCACCGCCAATCGACGACTCAAAAACCGGCGGCACCCCGCCGGGAAAAATCCCTTCCAACGCACCGCCCAATCCTCCCACCGCCTTCAGACAAGCGCAAGCCATCCCGCCTGGATTCTGAGTTGCGTTTCCAGAGGAAATAGACCAAACTCTCCTCACTCGCTGGCGCAAAGGGCAAGAAGCGCCGGAGGCCAGAGCCTATCGGGCGGCCCGTCAGCGTCAAAATCAAAAACCAAATAACCGCAGAAAACCCGGACCGCTCTCTGGCAAAAACGCATCGAAAAATCAGCCCCCGCAGCAAACGCATATGCCAACAGAAAAAAATCCCCCCACCCCAAACCGGCGGCACTTTCTCGCCGGATTTGCCGCCGCGCTGGCCGGTATCCTGCCACCTCTGTCGGGATTGGGTGTGCTTTTGAATCCGCTCCGAAAGAAATCCCCCCGTGGACAATTTATCCACGTCGCCCCCTTGTCCGCTCTTCCGGCAGACGGCGTGCCGCGAAGATTTCCGATTGTAACAAATCACGCCGACGCCTGGAACCACTTCAGCAATGTCCCTATCGGCGCCGTCTTCCTGTGGCGAACCGGAGAAACCGCCGTGCAAGCCTTCACCGTCACCTGTCCCCATGCCGGTTGTTCCGTAGAATACCGCAGCACAGAAAAGGATTATCTTTGCCCGTGCCACAACAGCCGCTTCAACCTCGACGGGACGGTGCAAGACCCCGCCAGCCCCAGCCCGAGGGGCTTGGATGCGCTCGAAGTAGACGCCGGAAAATTGCAAAATCGCAGCGAAGTCTGGGTCCGATTCCAAAAATTCCAGGCCGGCAAACCGAAAAAACAAGCGGTCTGAAGGGCGGACATGATCCATTGGCTCGACAAACGAACCGGCATCAAACGCCTCCTCTCCGAAGCGCTGTTCGAGAACATCCCCGGCGGCTCCCGCTGGCGCTATGTTTGGGGCAGCACGCTCACCTTCGCCTTCTTCGTGCAAGCCATCACCGGGCTCATCCTTTGGATGGCCTACAGCCCCAGCGCGCAGACAGCATGGGAGAGCGTCTTTCACATCCAATACGAAATGAACTTCGGCTGGCTCCTGCGCGGCGTGCATCACTACACCGCCCAAGCCATGATCCTCCTGCTCATCCTCCACTTGATGCAAGTGATCATCGACGGCGCCTATCGTGCACCGCGAGAAATCAACTTCTGGTTCGGCATCGGCCTGCTACTCCTCACTCTCGCCCTTTCGCTGACCGGCTACCTCCTGCCTTGGGATCAAAAAGGCTACTGGGCGACGAAAGTCACAACCAGCTTGATGGCGCAGGCACCCATCATCGGTCCCGGCCTCGAAAAACTGGCAGTTGGCGGCGCCGAATACGGCCACCACACCCTGACCCGCTTCTTCGCCTTTCACGCCGGCATCCTTCCCGCCACAGTCATCCTGCTGATCATCGGCCACATCTACCTCTTTCGGCGCCACGGCATCACCGCGAACAAACCCCTCCGAAAACCCGATGCCCAATTCTGGCCGGACCAAGTTTTGAAAGACGCCGTCGCCTGCCTGGCTGTCTTTGCCGTCGTCCTCTTCTTCGTCATCAGAAGCCAGGTAATCGGCGACGGGCATCTCGGCGCTCCGGCGGAACCCGCCGAATCCTACGCCGCCGCCCGGCCGGAATGGTACTTCCTCTTCCTCTTCCAATTCCTCAAATACTTCCCCGGCGAACGTGAAATCTACGGCGCCCTGGTCATCCCCGGAGCGGCCATTGGTTTGATTGGCCTGATGCCCTTCATCGGCCGCTGGCGCCTCGGCCATCGCTTTAACATCGCCTTCATGTTCGCGCTTCTACTGGGGATTGGCGTTTTGACCTCCCTGGCGATCCTTGAAGACCGCAAGAAACTGGAATACATCCGAGCCGTTGAAGCCGAAAAACGCGCCGCCGAACGAATCAAAACCCTCGCCAAAAAACCCCCCGCAGGAATGGGAATTCCCTACGAAGGCGCAGCCGCCCTTCTCCGCAACGACCCATTCACCCAAGGGCCGAAACTCTTCGCCGCCCATTGCGCCAGTTGCCACCGATACAACGGCCACAACGGCCTAGGCACCCCGCCAGAAGACGCACCCTCGGCATCTGACCTCAAAGATTTCGCCTCACGAGAATGGCTGACCCGCCTGCTGCATCCCGACCACATCGCCACCGATGCCTTCTTCGGCAAAACCGCATTCAAAGAAGGCAAAATGGCCAAGTTCGTCCAAAACAAAGTGGCAAACTTCAACGAGACAGAAACTGAACAACTCCGCAAAGCCATCATCGCCCTCTCAGCCGAAGCCCGGTTGCCAGCCCAGAAAACCCAAGACCAAACCGACGCCCAGCACATCGAAGAAGGCAGAAACCACCTCCTCGACGACATCGGCTGCGCCGACTGCCACGAATTCCACTTTGAAGACGAGGACGCATCAGCGCCAAACCTCACAGGCTACGGCTCCAAAGAATGGCTAGTACAAATGGTTGCCAACCCCTCTCATACAAAGTTCTACGGCGAAAAAAACGACCGAATGCCGGCCTTCGCCTCAGAAGGCATCCTCAACGACATTCAAATCAACCTCTTGGCCGATTGGCTCAGAAACGACTGGTTCCAGCCGAACACCCCATAGTGGCCGCAACAAACTCCAACCCTTCAAAACCCCAGGGCCGGCTGAAACCCTCCGCTCCTCTTTGCTTGCTGCTCGGCGTGATCCTTAGCTGTGCCACATCGAAAATCCTGCCGACAGACGCCAAATGGGAAGCGGACATCCAGGCATTCGAAGCAGCAGACCTGGCCTCCCCCGTCCCGCCGGGAGGCATCCTCTTCATCGGCAGCTCCAGCATTCACAGATGGGAATCCCTGACTTCGGACTTCCCCGGCCTGCCAGTCGTTAACCGGGGATTCGGCGGCTCCCACATCATCGACAGCGTCTTTTTCGCCGACCGCATTGTCCTCCCCTACGCGCCGAAAACCATCCTCCTTTACGCAGGCGACAACGACATTGCCGATGGCAAAACCGCTGGCGCCGTGCTGAAAGATTTCCAACGCTTCGCCCGAAAAGTCCACCAAACACTCCCCAAAACACGGATTCTCTTCATCTCCATCAAACCCAGCCTGAAGCGCTGGCACCTGGCGCCCGAAATGGCAAAAGCCAACGCGCAGATTCGGGACTTCACCCAAAACGACAACCGGTTAGACTTCGTGGACATCTGGATTCCCATGTTGGACAAAACCCGGCGCCCGGAAAAAAGCCTCTTCGTTGACGACGGCCTACACATCAATCGCAAAGGCTACCAACTGTGGAAAGAAGCCATCCTCCCTTGGCTGTAACGAAACCCCGTCCTCGCCTCCAAAGAGTCGCGCCCCCTGCCATGTTGAATCACTTCCGAAACGCCGCCACCAAAATCAAACAAGGCCGCCCCGGCAGCCGCTTCATCGACTATTACAACTACCGAAAAAAACGGATCGAATCTGCCGCCAAATACTGGGCGATGATTCTTCTCGGTGCCCTCCTCACCCTTTTAGGTCTCCTCCTGGGACCAGTCCCCATGATCTCCGGATTCCTCTTCGGTATCCCCGGAATCATCATCCTCTGCTCCCGCTCCAAAATCGCCGCCAAATCGCTCGACGCCACCGAGAGACTCCTGCGCAAAATCCGCCGATTCCAAACCGCCGCCGAACCGGCCAACTCCAAAAACGAAAAACCGGCACTCCAAAAGCCAACCAAACCATAACCCCCACCCCCGGCCAAATCAGTAGCCGATCCCAAGGAAGACTGCCCCGTGCCGACCAAACCACCACATCTGCCAACGTTTCGCCCTGCCCGGGAAACCCCGCCGAAACCCTCACCAAACCCGCCGAATCAACCGATTGAGAAATCCCCGAGCTAGCCGTGCGAAAGACAGGCACCCGATACTCCGCTGCCCGAATCGGCGCCACCTTCGCATGCAGCTCATGCTCCCGCTCCCCCCATTCCTTAACATCCATCGTCGGCACAACAATCAAACCCGCCCCTTGCCGCACCAGATCATCCGTCACACGCGAAAAACTCAAATCATAACAAAGGCAAATCCCCACGCCGCCCCAAGGCGAATCCCACACCCTGCGGCCCGGCGCGGCCAACCCATCCCGAAAGAACTGAATCGGCACCGACTTGGCCTGCTCGAACACAAGAGCGCCGTCCGGTCCGACAACAAACGCCGTATTATAGAACTCCTCCCCGCCGACATGCCGTTTCCCGCCAACTATAATATACTTCTTATATCTGCGGCACCAATCGCGCAGCCAACCAGGAGGCAGCCCCTCCAACGTATACTCACTCAAAACCACCAAATCGAGATCGGGAACATCCGCAATAAAACGTTCCAAAGCCTCCTTCACTTGCATCGGCATCGGAAACTCCAACTGAATCCCCCCTACCCGAACCCCATCCCGCAACCCATCCGCTTTCAGCAATTTTCCGCTCCACGAAAAAATCCCCAGCAACAAAAACAAGCCGCCGCCAACAACCGATCCAATTTTAAACGGCAAAAGACTCAAACCCCCAGCCAGGAGCAGCAAAAGAAATCCAACCCCATACACACCCAAATAGGGATAAAAAATCGAAAATGCGGATTCCGAAAACACACTCCCCAGCGACACCCATGAAAACTTGAGAAAATATAATTCGCTCCGAAAAAACTCGATCCCCAGCCAAAGGAACGGAATCAAAATCGCGCTGCCAACCTTGCCATAACACGCCCGGCATCTCGCGCCGAGAAATACAAACAACCCCATCCAAAACGCCAAAACCAACCACAAAGCAATCGCTGCTGGCCCAAACAGTCTCCAAAAAAATGCCAAGGGCGGAACAAACATTCCCAGTCCGGCCAACAACCCGATGTAGAATGCAGACCGCCCCTCCCGCATAAAGGTCAACAGAAAAAGAGAAAGCGCGCATACCCAAACCAAAACAACCGCGCGCCAATCCGCATTTGCCAGCCAAAACGCCGCAATCGACACCACGGCACCGCCAATCGCCCGACCAAGAGATAAATCCCCCTTGCCGGCAACCGCCTGCGGCCGTACAATAAAGATCGATTTCATCAGCTTATTTCTTTTATTGGCGAGTGGTTTGAAATTCGATTTCCGTTCGATGACAGAATCGCTGGATCTGCGGGTATGGATATTTGGCTATAAAGCTCCGTGTTCAAGCCGGTATTATATGTAGACCAAACACCATCGGCAATCGACATGCCAATGCGATTGATGTTACGCTCTCTGTTTATATGTTGATATAGTAGATGGGGCACAGTTGGCATGGACAATTGTTCTCCGGAGAGTATTTTACAGTGAAAGGGAAGGGTGTTTTATAAAAAGCCGCGGTTGAAATATTTGGTCAAATTATTGATATGAGCTGCGTTTTGCAAGCGTTTCCGCCAACGGAAATTCCGGCTATCTCTTTGAATGGGTTCGGCGTTTTTGTTTGCAAAGGCCGGCCGCCGGTTTGTCTGTTGTTGTTTGGCCGGGTTTTGGGTGGCGTACTGTCCATTCGGTTCGCCGCAGAAAGCCTCGGAGCAAGCGTACGTCCGCAGAGCGCATTCGAGCGCGGGCCATGAGGTCGGAAAAACTTTGCCATAGTGTTTCGCGCTGCTTTTCTTTTAGGAAACCTACCAATCGGAGCACTGCGAACAGATGGAGTTTGAGCCCTTCCAATTCCTCCGCTGCTGCGAGTTCTTCCGCCGGTGCCGTGTTGTCTTCATGCCTTTTGGCGCTTCGAGACAGTTCGTAAAGCACCAGGGCAACCGCTTGGGCCAGATTGAAAGAGTGGGTTGTTCCAAAAGCTGGAATTCGGACGAGCAGGTGGCAGCAAGAAAGTTCCCGGTTTGTCAGGCCGCCGCTTTCCCGTCCGAAGACAAGCGCCGCGTTCTCCCGGCGGGCTGGAAGGTGGGCGCATACATCCGGCAAATCAATTGGGACGGCCCGACGGCCTCTTCGCCGAACGGTGGCACCCAGCACGAAGTTTGACCGGGAAACGGCGTTTTCCAACGAGTGGAAACACTGTGCTTCTCGCAACACGTTTTGCGAATGGACGGCGATGCGTTCGGCGGCGGGGTTTCGGTAATCGCACGGATTGATCAAACGCAGGTCTTCAATGCCGAAGTTGTTCATCGCCCGAGCCACCGCACCCACGTTCTCCGGGAGTGTCGGCTCCACTAAAACCACGCAAAAACCAGCCAACGGATTCGACATTTGCTTGATCGGTTGAAGCTGCAAAGCAACAGAGAACTTCAGAGCGACTCCACAGAAAACACTCCGATCCCGAAGCCGGCGATGGTCGGGGCGGGGAGATTTGAACTCCCGACCTCGTGGTCCCGATCCACGCGCGCTAGCCAGACTACGCTACGCCCCGATCGCCTTCGGCAAGGACAAACTGCCACAGGGAAGCACCCTTTGCCAAGAAGATTTTGTTGCGGGCGCTTGACTTGCCGCCTTTGCCAAGGCTATTATGGGCAGGTTATGAATAAACTGCCTCTGGAAGCTCAGGTGCGGCTCGACGCTCTGTTGCGGGAGTTTGGTGAGCTGGCGACGCGGCAAGTGGGCTACCCCTGCAATCAGGATTTCGACTATTCAGCCTTGCTGCCCTTCATGCAGTTTTCCCTCAACAACATCGGCGATCCTTTTCACGACAGCAACTTCCGCAGCAATACCCACGAGATCGAGCGCGAAGTCATCGCCCTCTTTGCCGGTCTTGCCCGTCTGGCACCAGAGGAAGCCTGGGGTTATGTCACCTCCGGTGGAACCGAAGGCAACATGTATGGCCTCTACCTGGGGCGCGAACTTTACCCCGACGGTATGGTCTATTTCTCGCAGGACACGCATTACAGCATTCTCAAAATTCTGCACGTCCTGCACGCGCGAAACATTATGATAAAAAGCCGGAGCAACGGGGAGATTGACTACGACGATCTCTACGAAACAATCCGCATTCACCGCGACATGCCGGTGATCTTTATCGCCAATATCGGCAGCACCATGAAAGGTGCTGTGGATGACTTGAATAAAGTGCGCGGCATCCTGGACGACTTGGCGGTTACCAACTTTTACATCCACGCCGATGCCGCCCTGAGCGGCATGATCCTACCCTTCGTGGAATCACCGCAACCTTTCGGATTTGACGCCGGCATCGACAGCATGGCAATCAGCGGCCACAAGCTCATCGGCTCTCCCTGGCCCTGCGGCGTCGTGCTGACCCGGCGCGATTACGTGGCGCGGGTGGCACGGGCGATTGAATACATAGGCGCGCTTGACACCACTTTGCCCGGATCCCGCAATGCGCTGGCGCCTCTTATATTATGGCACGCATTCCAACAACACCGGATGGATGGCTTTCAAAAAATAGTGGCGGAAATGCTGGCGACGGCTGAATACGCAGTCCGGCGCTTCAACGCTTGCGACATTCCCGCCTGGCGCAACAAAAACTCGGCGACCGTCGTTTTCCCAAAACCAGCACGGGAAGTTTTACTCAAATGGCAAATCGCTCCGAAAAGCGAGATTGCCCACATCATCACCATGCCGCACGTCACGCGTGAAACGATAGATAAGATTGCCGTCGACTGCGCGTGTGCAGCCGGGAAGAGCAGCAGGAAAGGCGAAGCAAAATGAAAGTGGAAAGAATCCTGATCATGGCCAAGAACGAAACAGGCATCATCGCCGACATCACCGAAACATTGGCGGATGACAACATCAACATCAAGACGCTCAACACCGAAAATCTTGGCAAAACCGGCGTCATTATTTTGACCACGGACTGCCTTGACAAAGCTCTCCATGCCCTCAAAAGAGCCGGGTTCAAAGCCGTCACTGACGACGCCCTTGTCATCCGGTTGCGCGATGAGCCGGGCGCTCTTGCCAAGGTTGCAGCGAAGTTCAAGCAAGCGGGAGTGGGCATACGCAGCTTGCACATCCTGAACTGCCGCGCCGGTTACTCGACAGTCGCCCTGGCCGCCGACGATCGCGCTAAGGCCGAAGCATTGCTCGACAGCGATTCCATTGTGTGAACAGCGCCGCCCGCCTAAACGGCCCGATTCTATCGCTCTGCTTCAGTTTCTTTCCTCAGCAGGGGAAGGATTTGTTTCGGCATTTCGGCGATAAAGCCGGCGCCGTTTGCCAGCAGTTCTTCCCGGTCACGGAACCCCCAGAGCGCTCCGACGGAACACATGCCGGCCGCTCGGGCAGTCTGCATATCCACATCCGTGTCGCCGACGTAGAGGATGGAATTTGCCGGGAGGTTCAGTTGTTCGGCAATGTGAAGAGCACTGGCAGGATCGGGCTTTTTCGGCACGTCCGCTTGTTGGCCGAGAATTGGCTGAAACTGCCATCGAGATAAAAATCGGCCTGCACACCGGAGCGTCAGAAGATGGGGCTTGTTGGAGAGGATAGCCTTGAGAATCTCCCTGTCTTCCAACGCCGTTAGGAGTTCGGGAATGCCCGGATAAATCTTCGTCAGCCGATCCGCTCGATGTTCGTATTCTGCGGCAAGTTCCTCAGCGAATTGCCGGACCTGCTCGCTGGAACGGCGACCTTCCGGCAGAACTCGCTCGACGAGGCGGCGGACGCCGTCCCCGACAAAATAGCGATACGCTTGAATCTCGTGGCAGGCATAGCCGCGTCGCCGCAAGACAGCGTTGGCCGCTGCGGCAATCTCCTCCAGCGTATCCAAGAGGGTTCCATCGAGATCGAAAAGAACGGCGGAAAATGGATTCGAGAGCATTGGGAACGCTATCCGGTTGCCGGGACGCGCCGGCGCAGCATCGCCGCACAGTCGCCGATGGAAACGGTCTCCTCGCTGCGGTTGGAAAGATTTTTTAATCGGACGGCCGGTGGCTTTGCGGCAACCAGCGCCGCCGTGAAGACAGCCTTCATCTCCATCGCCTGGCGAAACTGCTTGTCGGGTTTCCGGGCAGTCAAACTGTATTCCACCCGAAGCCCCGCATCCCGGAGTGTTTGAACCAGCCGCAGGGAAGCCGAGCGAAGACCCTCCTCTTCGATCAAACAATACACATCGACGCTGGAAGACTGCTCGGGCAGCAGATTCCGAGAACGCAGCAATTCTAGCAGGACGACATCCCCCATGCCAAAGCCCAAAGCGGGAAGGGATGTTTTGCCGTCTGAAATCCGCTCAATCAGTTGATCATAACGCCCCCCGCCGGCGATGGCTCGAAACTCACCCTGCCGATCAAAAGCCTCAAAGACAGCCCCTGTGTAATAGGCCAGCCCGCGGACAACGCCATAATCAATCCGGACAAAGGCATCCAGGCCGCGAGCGGCGAGATTCTCCGCAATGCGCTCCAAGTGCTCGGTCGGCGCCCCTTCCGCAATGAATTGCTTGACGGCTTCTAGCGGAATTCCGATTGCTTCAAGCTGCCGCGCCGCCGCAGTGTCCGCAGTCCGCTCGAGTTTATCGACGATTTGAAAGAACGCATATTCCCCGGCGCCCTTGGCCGCCCGCTGGCGGAAAAAAGCCTGCCAGGCCTCGCGGCTGCTCAACCGAATCACGAAATCCTCCGTGCCCAGTCCCAAGGCTCTGAGAACGTCAATCAGCAGGGCGATTAACTCGGCATCCGCGGCTGTCCCGGCTTCGCCGACGATATCCGCATTGAGCTGGAAGTGCTCCCGCAAGCGGCCTTTCTGTTGGCGTTCGTAACGAAACAACTGGGGAATGGAAAACCACTTGATCGGCTTTTTGTATTGCCGCTCATAAGCCGCAACCATCCGAGCCAGAGTGGGCGTCATTTCGGGACGCAGAGACACCGCCCGCCCGCCCTTATCCTCGAATGCGTAAAGCTGCCGCACAATTTCTTCTCCACCCTTTCGGGTGAACAGCTCCAAAGGTTCCAGCGGCGGGCCGTCGTATTCGCGAAAACCGTAAGCCGCCAACACCCGGCGCCAGACAGCAAAGAGATAAGAACGCGCTTCAAAATCCCCCTGATTCTTTTGCGGCAAAGGCGAAGGGAAAAAATCCCGAAATCCCGGCAGACGTTCCATGAGCTATTCAACGGGATGGCGGCCACAGACTCGAAAAGGAAAATCCCGAACTATGAAAAACGCAACTCGCCAAATCGCTACTCCAAGTTTTTCGGCGCCAACAGAACAACCCCTTCGCGCATCCCCTTGCCGGGCTTGAACTTGACAAACGCCCGGGGCGGAATCGAGATGTCTTTCCCAGGAAATCTCGGGTTGCGGCCAATGCGCCCCTTGCGGACATTGACTTCAAAAACACCGAAGTTCCGCAGCTCGACAGTGGCTCCCTCCGCGAGAGCTTCGCAAATATAGTCGAGCATCTTTTGGACAACTGCCTGCACGTTCGCCTGCCTTAACTGTGTTTCCTCACTGATACGGATGATCAAGTCGCGCTTCGTCATACTGCTGGGTGCTTCAACATGCCGCCTTTCCAAAGACGCTTCCAGAGCAAACTGCCCTCACCCCCGGGCAGCGGAGAGAGCGGCGCCAGCGCGGTAAATCTCGACGCCGTCAATGGCGGCCGCCAGTTAGCTTTCAATCACGTTAATCTCGACCGGCTCGACCCGGATGCCAAGCTTCTCCATCCACTTGACGGCGGCCTTGATATCCTTGCGCAATCCCGACAACTCCAAACACACAATGCCGATTTCATCGGTAACGCTGGCCTGCCGCACATTGGGGATGAGGTTGAACTTGGCGCCGACTTGCCAGATTACAGGGGTTTGAATCAGCCTCGACGGATACATGAGCCAAAGCCGGAACTGTTCAACCGGCGCGGCTGCCGGCGTTTTCTTCGCCGCCTTCTTCGCCGGACGTTTGCGTTGGGTGCCTGCTGCCATCGGATTCGGGATTGGTCTTCAGCCGCCGGCAATGGCCGGAATGATGCTCACCTCATCGCCGTCCTTCAGCGGGCTGTCTTGATTCTGGAGGAACCGAATATCTTCTTCGTTGACATAGACGTTGACGAAGCGCCGCACTTCGCCCGATTCGTCCACCAGACGTTCTTTGATGCCTGGGAATTGCGCCTGCAGCGCCTCAATGGCGGCGGCGATGGTTGCGGCTTCCACTTCGACCACTTCGGCCTCACGTGTCAACTTCCGCAACGGGGTGGGGATTCGAACTCGAACTGCCATAAATTTCTTTCCGTCTTCTCAGTTTGTCGCCGGCTAACGGGCGGTTTCTCTGTCTCCGGCCACTGCGGACTCGAACTCGCGCAAACTCGGTCTGATCTCCCGCGCCTTGCCCACTCGTCCCTGCACAGCGTCCAAAGTCTTGAGGCCGTGCCCAGTAACACACAGAACCGCCGAATCTTCTGCTGGAATGCTGCCGTTGGCAATGAGTTTTTTGGCCACGCCCACCGTAACCCCTCCCGCCGTCTCGGCAAAAATCCCTTCGCATTCCGCCAGCAAACGAATGCCCTCGCGAATCTCATCGTCAGAGACATCCTCCGCCGCGCCTTGAGAATCCTTCATAACGCGCAGCGCGTAAAAGCCGTCGGCCGGCGTTCCAATGGCCAGCGACTTGGCGATGGTGTCCGGCTTGACCGGCTGGAAAAAATCGAGGCCGGCCTTCTGTGCCGAGGATATTGGCGCACACCCCGTCGCTTGCGCTCCGTGTATCCGCCAAGAAGAGGCCGCCGCCAGCCCCAACTTGCTCAGCTCCTGATAGCTCTTGTGAATTTTCGTCAACAACGATCCCGAAGCCATCGGGATCACTGTATGCTGTGGCACTCGCCATCCGAGTTGCTCGGCGATTTCAAATCCCATGCTCTTCGACCCTTCGGCGTAGTAGGGGCGCATGTTGACATTGACGAAAGCCCAGCCATATTTCCCGGCAATCTCGGCGCAAAGCCGGTTTACCTCGTCGTAATGCCCGTGAATCCCAATCACATGCGGCCCGTAAACCAGCGAGTTCAAGACCTTCCCCTGCTCCAAATCCGCCGGAATGAACACATATGCCTCCAAACCCGCAGCCGCCGCATTGGCCGCCACTGAATTGGCAAGGTTGCCCGTGGACGCGCAGGCAACCGTCTCGAAACCCAACTCCCGTGATCGGCTCAAGGCAACGCTCACCACACGGTCCTTGAAAGAAAGCGTCGGATAATTAACCGTATCATTCTTGACCCAAAGCTCCCGGATACCCAGCCGCTCGGCCAACCGCTCGGCCTTGACCAAAGGCGTGAACCCCACCTGGCAGCCCACCGTCGGCTCCCCAGCAACCGGAAGCAGCTCACGATACCGCCACATGCTCTGCGGACGCGACAGAATCCGCGCGCGCGTCAAGACCGGCCGAATCCGCTCGTAATCATAAACCACCTCAAGCGGGCCGAAGTCAAACTCGCACACATGCTTCGCCTCGAGCGGATACTCCCGACCACACTCGCGGCACTTCAACGCCTCCATAAAACCATTCTCGTCGCTCATATTCTGTCATTCCTACGCCAGCGTTTGGGAAAACAAAAAAGCTCCCGTCTTGGAAAAAGAGGAGAGCCTGTCAAATTCATGCGCGGGTTCTCATCTTCCCAAACCATCTGATCCTCGGTTCGATCTGGACTTGGCACCTGGACATCGAGGCACGCCCCCCCCCCCAACCGGTTGCCGTGGCATCATCGGGCCAGTCCCTCCGCCACTCTTTATGAGACCGTCGTATCAACGGGTGCGGATAAACTGCTTGCCCCGCCGCCAAATGTCAACCCGTTTTTCCGCAATAAGTATTTAGGGGCTTCGAAGCAAAGTGCTTGGCAACGGAACAGACTGTGTTAAATATTTTGGCTAGGGGAATGAGGTCACTGGACGTGGAAAAAGCAGGATTGCCCGCTGGAGCGTCAATGTAGCCCATAGCTACTTATTCTGCGTTTTTCCGCAATAAGCATTTATGGGCTTAACAGGGTGACGCGCAGGCACTCGACCCGTTGACCGCCACACGCTTAACAAAAAATCCAATCCTCTGCCTCCTGTCCATCCATTTGTCCCGAACGAAATCGCCCTCCATAACCATCAAAGCCCATAACTCCTTATCGCGCGTTTTTCCGCAATAAGCCGTTGCAGACTCTTCGTTGGAACGAAATGTTTGACTCCATCGGCCCAGCCTGGCACGCTCGCGCTTTTCCCCAAGAATGACCGTCCCCCTCGCAACCGCCTATTCGCTCATGTGGCAACATTCAGGACATCGGCATTGGTGGCCGGGGGACGCCCCCTTCGAGATTTGCGTCGGCGCCATCCTCACCCAAAATACCAACTGGCAAAACGTTGAACAGGCCATCGAGAACCTCAAAAAACACCGCGCCTTGAAGATTCGCGCTGTCCACTCACTGCCACAGGAAAGCCTGGCCAAGCTCATCCGCCCAGCCGGCTACTACAACCTCAAGGCCAAACGGCTCAAAGCCTTTGCCGCCAGACTAATGGCCCACCACAGAGGTTCGCTCGACTCTCTCTTCCAACAAGACACCCAGAGCGTCCGAGAAGAACTGCTGGCCATTTACGGCATCGGACCGGAAACTGCGGACAGCATCCTCCTCTACGCTGGCAACCACCTGACCTTCGTCGTCGATGCCTACACCAAACGAATTTTCACACGGCATCAATGGATCGAAGAAACCGCCGACTACCACAAAATCAAAACACTTTGCGAAACCAAGCTGGCCCATCCTCCCTCAAAAGACCTTCTTGATTACTGGCAGGATTACCACGCCCAAATCGTGAACATCGGAAAAAACTTCTGTCGCCCCCAGAAACCCCGCTGCGACAGCTGCCCGCTGCAAAGCCTTCTACCCGCCGGCACCCGCCCGAAAACCCAATCCCCGCCCCGCCAAAACAAGTGGATGAAGATCGCTCCTTCCTCCATCCATCACCTGGGGGCTTTCGCCCGCCGGCGCATCCCGAAAGAAACGCCCATCGCCCGTTACATCGGCGAGAAAATCTCCAAAGCCCTCTCCACCCGGCGGCTCCAAGAGGGAAACACCTACATCTTCTGTCTGAACGAAGAAGTCGACATGGACGGCGATGTTCCAGACAACCTCGCCAAATACATCAACCACAGCTGTTCGCCAAACTGCGAAACCCGCCAAACCGCCGATGAGATTTGGATTTACAGCTTGAAGCCTATTGCGTCCGGCGAAGAAATCACCATCAACTACGGCTACGATCTGGAAGACTACAGACACCACCCTTGCCGGTGCGGTGCGGCCAACTGCGTGGGCTACATCGTCGCTGAGACCTTCTTCAACCACATCCGCAACAACACCACCGCGCTTCCAACCACTTGAAGAAAACTCCGGCAACAAATTATTGCCAACCCCATTCCCAAAAAGATAAACTCCCACCAATGAACGTTCCCATCACATTGGAACACCGAGGCGGCCCAGATTGGACCGTGCGAAAGCCGCACACCCCCCAGCACTTTGATAAACTCTCGCAAGAAATCCTACGGCTCAAAAGCGAGAAAAACGCTGTCATCCTAGCACACAACTATCAAGTTCCCGAAATCCAAGACGTCGCCGACTTTGTGGGCGACTCCCTCGGTCTCTCACAACAAGCCGCCAAAACAGAAGCCGAACTTATCGTTTTTTGCGGCGTCCACTTCATGGCCGAAACAGCCAAAATCATCAACCCAACCAAAACCGTGATCCTTCCCGACCGAGACGCCGGCTGCTCCCTCGAACAAAGCTGCCCAGCCAGCCAACTCAAAAACTTCCAGGCAGCCCATCCTCACTTCTACACCATCGCCTACATCAACTGCAGTGCCGAAGTCAAAGCACTAAGCGACATCATCTGCACCAGCGGCAACGCCAAAAAAATCGTCGAAGCTGCCCCCAAAAACCGCGACCTACTCTTCGTGCCCGACGAAAACCTCGGCGCCTGGGTCACCGAACAAACCCGCCGCCCCATGACCCTATGGCAAGGCAACTGCTACGCCCACGTCGAATTCACCCGCGACAGCATCCTGCAAATCCGCCGCGCCCATCCCGGCGCCCCCGTCGTCGCCCACCCCGAATGCACCAAATCCGTGCGCTTGCTGGCCGACGAAATCTGCTCCACAGAAAAAATGATCAGCTACTGCAAAACCTCCAAAGCCAAAAGCATCATCATCGCCACCGAATCCGGGATACTCCATCGGCTCAAAAAAGAATGCCCCGACAAAACCTTCATCCCGGCCCCCACCGACTCATGCCGCTGCAACGAATGCAAATACATGAAACGAAACACCCTCGACAAACTCCGCGCTTGCCTGGAAGCGCTGGAGCCGAAAGTGGAACTGCCACCAAAACTCATCCACCAGGCTCAAACCCCCATCAATCGGATGCTCGAACTCTCCGCCTGATCGCCGCTCCTCCATCCCGCAGGAAGCAGAACTCAGCCAATGCCCGCCGCCGGAGACCCCCCGCCGCCAAACCGCCCCCTACGCCTACGCCACTACTTCACCCACTACCAATCCCTCGGCGGCGTCCAATCCATCCTCCATACCCACCTCCGGCTCGACACCGCCAAAGAACTCTCCAGCTCACTGCTCGCCTTCTTTGACCCCGCCGGCCAATCCCCAACCCACCCCGCCGTCGCCAGCCTGGGACTCACCGGAAAAAACACCATCCGGAGTGCCCGGAAAAAATTTCAGCAATACGAAAGCCACCAAGTATATGACGTGCCTATCTACCACGACCTCTGGGGACTCGCCTTTCTCGGAGAATTCGACACTCAACCCCTCCGCAGAATCGGCGCCGTCCACTCACAATGGCCCCATTTGAAACACCAACTGCAGCAACTACGCGGCAGCCTCGATGGCATCTTCACCGACAGCCAACCCATTGCCCGCCTCATCCAAACCCAATACCCCGAACTCTCCCCCTCCCGAATCCGCCACCTCCCCGTTCCGGCAAAAATCGCGCCGGCATCCCGCCTCCAACAACGCCCCGCACTGGCCGGCCGCCCTCTGATCATCGGCTTCGTCGGGCGCCTCGACTACGCCCAAAAACGAGTCGAACGCTTCCCAAAACTCCTCAAAAAACTCCGCCAGGAAAACATCCGCTGCGAACTCCAATTCCTCGGCGATGGAGCTGCCAAAGACACCCTCCCATCCCAATTCCCCGCAGATGCCACCGTCGCCTTCCTCGGGCGCAAAACTGGAGACGATTACTGGAAGACCATGGCCGGCTGGGACTTCGTCCTCTACACCAGCGACCACGAAGGCTCCCCCCTGGCCATGATTGAATCCATGAGCGCCGGTAACATTCCTATCTTCCCCAAAATCGGCAGCGGCGGCGATCTCTTGGCCGAAGCCCTAGACCCCGCCCTCCTCTACCCCCCGGAAGACTGGAACCACATCGCTCGCACCCTCAAAACCTGGCAGGCAAAATCTGCTGCCGACTACCAAAAAGCGCGGCATCAAAGCCGGCAAATCAGCCTCCGCCACTCCCCCGAATCCTATCACGCCCAATTCATGGGCTTCCTCAACACCATCATAGCGCTCCCGAAAATCTCCCGAAACTTCTCCGCCAAACGCCCCCCCTACCTCACCGACCACCTCCCCTTCGGCCTCCTCAGCCGCTGCTATCCCAAAGGCTTCTTCCGTTCCAACCCTTTAAAGGAAACCTGACAAAACCCGCTGAAAGCTCAGCATCACAGGAAAGACCGCTGATGAAATAAAGCGCCAACAAAGACCGGCACAAACCTGCGCGAAAGTGGAATCTCTTTTCACTTGTCAGTATTGGCCGCGCTCGGAGAAAGAGAGGCCGGCTTGTGCCGCTGCGTTCCGCCGAGCCGCAAAAGTTCGGCGCCCGCCGCATCGGCAAAGCGAAGTCCCTCGCGAGTCAGCCGAAAACCATTTTCGCGGTGCTCCCCCCACTCCCTGGCAATCAAAACCTGCTGCTCTTCTGCCCAGCCCTTTTCAAAGTCAAAACCCGTGCGCCGGCGAAACGATTGGAAGTCAATTCCGCAGTTCATTCGCAGCCAGAATGCCGCAGTTTCCGACGCCTTGGCCAGCGGTTCCAACCGTTCGCCCGGCTCACGGGGGAGCTTTCCCGCTTCAACAGCTTCGCAGTACAAATCGACATTCGGCCAATTTTGATAGCGCCTGCCGCGAACATGGCCCGCCGCCGCGGGGCCGAGTCCGAGATACTCGCCGCCCGTCCAATAGTTGACATTGTGCCGGCAGGCGTAGTGCGGCAGTCCATCGGAGGCAGTGCCAGCGGATCGCGCAAAGTTGGCGATTTCGTATTGCTCGAATCCATTGGCGGCCGACAAATCAAGCAACAGCTGATACATTTCGTCCGTCAAATCTTCATCGACCGCAAACTTCCCGGCCTGCAATTGCCGGAACAAAGGCGTGTCTTCCTCGTAAATCACCTCGTAGCATGCGAGATGTTCGCTCCCCATCTCAAAAACCTCGGCCAAGGTCGCCGCCCAAATCTCCGGCGTTTGGCCAGGGAGGGCAAACATCAGGTCGAGATTGATGTTGTCGAAGCCGGCTTCCCGCAGAATGGCGTAAGAACGAAACACCGTTTCCCGAGAGTGAACACGCCCCAACTTGCCGAGAAGGCCGTCGTCCATAGACTGCACCCCCAGTGAAATTCGGTTCACGCCGCCCTCTCGAAAAAGCCGGGCCTTGGCGGGGGAAACGGTCGCCGGATTGCATTCCACCGTGAACTCGCGAATGGATTGCCACCCCGCCGCCGCAAAGGCCTCGAAGAGGTGCCGCCACTGCGAAAGAGACAAAAGCGAAGGCGTCCCGCCGCCGAAGAACACGGTTTGGGGAGCTGCCTGGTCAGAGGTCAGCGACTCGATTTCCCGAATCAGCGCGGAAACATACCGTTCCATTCGCGCGCCTTGAGACGGCTCAGAGTAAAAGGTGCAATACCCGCACTTTTGAGCGCAAAATGGAATATGGATATAGACGGAGGAGATCACTCAATGCAGAGTCTTCCGGCAACCCGGAGACCTAACCCCGCGCGCGCCCACTGCCGGCCGAGCTTACTGAAGGTAGCCGCGCTGGACATTCTGCGCTTTTAACCCCTTGTTGCTTTGGATGATCTCGAAATTGACGACCTCCCCCTCGTTGAGCGTCTTGAAACCATTGCCGTTGATTGCCGAGTGATGCACGAAAATATCCGCGCCGGATTTATCCTGCAGGATAAACCCAAATCCCTTCTTGTTGTCGAACCACTTTACTTTCCCGCTGGCCATAACATCTGTCTCCTAAACAACCACTATCGAAGTCCCGCACTCGATACGGCAAGAAAATTTCACTGCTCCAAAACTTTACCAACGCCCCCTGAACGCTGCACAAACAAGCGGGGGCAAAAAAATCTTGCGGATTCGGTGGAGAGATTAACCGCTCCCAAATGCCGGCGTCAAGCCCTAGCCGACGCTCCATCCCAAAAAAATCTCACCCACCTTTCTGCCCGGCTCTGCCATTTCTCACAACTTCAGATGCGTCCACGCATCCACAAGCTCCATCCGCAAATTGACGTAGAAGGGGCCAAATTCTCCATACCGCGCGCTCACCTCGTCAAAGCGCATTTCATAGACGATTTCTTTCAGCGCATCAACTTGATGTGCCATTAACGTCACGCCCCATTCCCAATCGTCCAGCCCTGTTGAGCCTGTGATCAACTGCGAAATGCGCCCGGCATACCGGCGCCCCACTTCGGCGTGGCCGGCCATCAATTTCTTGCGCGTGTCGAAGCCCAGAGAATACCAGTTGTCCGCCCCCTGCCGCCGTTTGCTCATCGGATAGAAGCCCATCACTTCCCAGTCGGGAAGCTCCGGATAGAGCCGATAATGCCGATATTCCGCCTGTTTTTTCTTGAGCGCGTCGAGACGAGCAGCAAACGGCTCTGTCCCTTCCTTCAGGTTTTCCTGACCGAGGATCATATGCTTCAAATCTTCCTCGGTTTTCACATACTCCGGCAGCTCCGTCACGCTCAAGTAGCTGTAAAGAAGCTCAATCGCCTCCGGCGGAAAACAAAACTCCAGCTCTCGATGCAACCGGCTGAGCATGACCAAATCCGCGGCATACAGCATAAACACCAAATCCGCCTTCCCTCCCACGTTCACAAAGGGGACGATTCTCGGCTGGCATGCAGCGGCGTTGGCCGCCAAAAGCGCCTCCAATTGTTCGCGGACATGGACCGAAACGCCCTCCGGACAATCCTCCCAAACCGCCCGATTCACCCGGTAAAACAAGTGCATCAAATGAATGCCCTGATCCAATCTGACTGCCGGTCCCGCCATGCTTTCCCGCCTTGCTCCCTTCACTCTTTCAATTCCAAAACACGCGCCAAAAGCGATGGCAACTGCGCCAAAAGCGCTTCCTCGCTCGCCACCAAATCCGCCCCTGCCGACCGCGCCGATTCCTGCCCGGCCACATCATCCTCGGCGGCGAAGGCCAGGACGGGAATATGCGATGTGGCGGCTGTTTTGCGCAAGGTTCGGATCGCCGAAGCCACATTGCCTGCCTTCGAGACCATATCCACCAGCACCACCATCGGCCTCACCCGCAACGCCATGCTCGCCAACTGCTCCGCGTCATTCAAAACCTCCACCCGATACGCCAAATCCCCCAGACGAGCCACCATTTGACTGCCGGGGAGAAGCTTCTCATAACACAAAACCGCAAGGGGCGATGTCATGCGCTCATCATGGGCTCAGAAAGCAGCCGAGGTCAAGAGAAGACCGCATCAAATCGCCTCCCGCCGCCGCCATTTCAACCGAACAACCCACTTCGTGCAGGAAGTAACTTTGAAACGCTCCCCGATCCGCATCCCTTCTACCCAAAACAACCCGCTCTTCCCACTCTCCGCTGCCACACGCCGCCGCCGCTCCCTCGCCGGCACCTTCTCATTCACAAACCAATCCTGCAACTTCACCGTCCCCGCCATCCCAATCGGCCGAAAACGATCACCGGGACGCCAATGGCGCAATCGAACCCTCTCCCCCAACGAACCCGCATCAAAAACTTCCGCCCGCCAACCCGCCGCCGCCAGCCGCCCCCCGCCGCATCCCAAAGGAAAACCGCCATCCCCAACCCGCTGAACTGTAAAACGCAACTCCAACCCGCCGAAAAAAACAGCAGGCAACCCGGCCGCCACTTTCACCCACACCTCCGCCTTCGAGAACGCAAGCCCCACTTCCCCAGCCGCCTCCACCAACCGCCCCCCACCATCCCGACACAACCGCCTCCCCCCGGCAACCGCCACCGCCCGCCCGGCATCCGAACACCGCAGCACCTCAATCACCGAAAAACTCGGCACCACCCCCAAGCGAAGCAACTCCAAACACACAATCTCCCGTTGTAACGCCACCGGCAATTCGGCAAACTCCCCCGCCCCTTCCCCTAGCAACCACCTTCGCCCCTCCTCCTCAATAAACCGATGCTCATCCGCAAGAATCCTCATCGAGCGCAACACACTCCCCGCCACGCCCGCCGCAACCAACCGAGGTAGCCACTCATGCCGAATCCGATTCCGCATCACCTCCCGGTTGCGATTCGTCGCATCCTCGCGGAAAGATAAACCGTGCTCCCTGGCATATTCCAGCAAACTCGCCTTCCTCTGCTCCAACAACGGACGCACCAAACGCACCCCCGCCGTATATGGCGACCGGCTGGAAACCCGCATCCCTCCCAAACCCTCGGAACCAGCGCCGCGCAACGCCCGCAAAAAAAACAACTCCGCCTGATCATCCGCATGATGCGCCAACACTGCCCGCTCAATCCCCCGCGCCAACGCCGCCCGCGCAAAAAAACGATGCCGAATCTCCCGCCCCGCCATCTCGACAGAAACCCCCTTTGCCCGCGCCAACGCCTTCACATCCGCACGTTCCAAAACAAAATCCCACCCCAAACGCCCCGCAACCTCCCGCACCAGCCGCTCATCCCCCTCGCTCGCTTCGCCCCGAAGCTGATGATTACAATGCGCCACCGTCAACTTCCAACCATGCCTCCCCGCCAACCCGCTTAAAATATCCAGCAGCACCATCGAATCCACCCCGCCCGACACCGCCGCAAAAATCCCTTCTCCATCCGGCAAAAGCCGATGCCGCCGCAAAAACGCCTCCACTGACGCCACCAAAGACATAAAACCATTCTGATTCAACCCAACTCGCCAAAGCAAGCAACCTGAAAATCCACCCATCAAAAACGCTTGAAACCGCGGTATCATCCCTTAATATCCTCCGCAACCGCAAAACGGTTCCCAAGGTTCGGGGCGTAGCGTAGCCTGGTAGCGCGTCTGAATGGGGTTCAGAAGGTCGCCGGTTCAAGTCCGGCCGCCCCGACCACCTCCCCAAAAACCCACCAACGTCCCCAATCGACCTGAATGGCAGCAGCAAAGTTTTCATTGCCGGATAGGGACTAAATGCCGCAGAATGCCTCGGATGCAGCCGGGCCTCATCACAAATGCCCATGTCGTCAGTCCGGGTTTTAAAGCGGAAGGCGCAGCAATTGCCCTTGCTGAGGGAAAGGTCGAAGCAGTCTTTGCCAGAGCGGACGCCTGGCCGGATTATCCGATTCTTTTCGATGCGGAAAGCGCGATCGTTGTGCCGGGATTCATCGACATTCACACTCACGGCGTCGCCGGACGCGACGTGTGCGACGGGCAGCCGGACGCTGTGCGGGACATCGCCAAAGCCAAACTCGCAGAAGGTGTCACCACCTTTTTGCCGACGACCTTGACGCTGCCCGAAGAAGAACTGGCCGGCGCTTTTGAACAAGCAGCAGGTTACTTCGCACAACAGGATTACGCCAAAACGCCCGGCTTTCATGTCGAAGGCCCCTTCATCCATCCAGACTACGCGGGCGCGCAAAACCCCCGGCACATCCGCCCGCCCAACCTCCGGGAGATTGAGCGACTTCGGGCGATTTTGCCGATTCAAATGGTGTCTCTAGCGCCGGAGATGCCCGGCGGATTGGAGCTGATCCGCTCGCTCAGCCGGCTCGGCATAACACCTTCCCTGGCGCACACGGCGGCCACTTACGAGCAATTTTTGGAAGCCAAGCGAGCGGGGGCGAAACACCTGACGCATTTCTGCAATCAAATGACCGCCTTGCACCATCGCGCGGTCGGGCTGGTCGGTGCCGGATTCCTCGACGAGCAAATCATGGTCGAAATTATCTGCGACAAAATTCACCTCTGCCCGGAAATGATTCGGCTGGCGTTCCAGATCATCGGCCCGGAGCGGTTGATGCTCGTCACCGACTCCATGGCCGCCAGCGGCCTCGCCGGCAATCAAACCGCCTTCCTGGGCGGGCTGGAAGTGAGGGTTCAGGACGGCGCGGCGCGTTTGGCTTCGGGCGTTTTGGCAGGAAGTATGTTGAAAATGAATGCTGCTCTGCGGAACGCAGCGGAACTTGGCAGGCGGCCGCTGGCGGAACTGGTGCGCACCACATCATGGAACCAGGCCCGCTCATTCGGACTGCCTCGGCTCGGAAAAATTGCGCCCGGATACTGGGCGGATTTGACGGTGCTGGACAGCGACTTTTCCGTCCGAGCCGTTTTCATCAACGGCGTCCAACAAGCGATTTCCGCCGCCTTGTGACGTCCGCTTGGCATTGGCCGGCAAAGCCTCCATCATCCATGGGAAGAACAGAAACAATCCTTTCATTCCCATCGCTAAAAGCGACGCCGCACGCACGCAGAAAAATCCTGCGGGAATCAAAGACAATCAAACGGCGGCTGCGGAAGTGGGTTGTTCACGGTTCGTCTATGGGTTCGGTTCGTGGTTCGTCAACACCGCGCAAAGGATGCCAGTTGTCGGCATTTCGATGAGTCAAGCGATCCAAACGCGCTTGGTTGTCGTAATGCCAACGGCGATGAACAGACTCAATGGGCAAAGTCCAATCCCGTAAACTTCCATGCTCCACATGCCCATCTGAAAAAGCCATGTTGGATTTGCCCGAATGCCGACGAGTCAATTCGAAAAAATAAGCTTGATAAACTGAGTAAACAGGTTTGTAGTCAATGACAGGATTTATAGCGGGGAGAGGAGGATAATCCATCCATTGAGTTCTTGGAGTATATAACCATCCCGCGGTATCGCCCAATTGAAGATGATCCGAAGGCGAAACTACCTGACTCAACTTTATCGATTTTTCATTTCCAACTTCCACATTCCAACCGTAAGCAAGGTTGAAAAGTCGAGTACCATAATCATAATCGTTGGGGAAAACTTTTTTCAAGCGAGAGTTGCCGGCGCATTGAAAAACGTTGGTGTTCCCGTCCAAATAGCCGTCCAAAAGCAAATGATGCCAAACTTTTTTCCCTCCCAGATACCTTCGAGCTTCCCAATTATTCTGTGAATGAGGAGGCAACCAATCCGCATTGTCGACTGCGTAAAGATGCGCCGCCAACGCCAGCTGTTTGACATTGCCGACGCAGTGAATCTGCTTGGCAACTGCTTTGGAGCGAGCTAAAGCAGGCAAAAAAATGGCCGCCAAAATGCCGATAACGGCAATGACCACCAGCAACTCGATCAACGTGAACGCTCGACGTTTCATCGACATCAGACTAAGGCCATTCAACCGTCACGTCAACCGAATAAGAATTACCGTCGGAATCGTATCCCATAGCCGAAACAGAACCATCCGCCCCGACCCAAATGATGACTTCGATGCAGTCTTCCTCACTATCCTTCACAAAAAACTTGACATGGTAATAGTTCCCAGCCGGCAACGGATCAAAATACCAGTAAGATTCAGTCCGAGTGGAGGAATCACCAAAATCATCAATCAGATAATAATATCTTCCCGGCCAAAACGAATGAACGGCGTAAGTATCTTCGGGATCGACGATCGCGCTGGTGTCAAAGACGTCAATGTCAACTTCAATGCCCACAATGCCGTGAGTAAGCTCGTAATCGCTAGACTCGGCGGCGTACAAAGTAACCCCGGTGATATGGGAAGGAGAAAGGACTTGCGCTTGCGCTTTTTCGATCGGCACAGTGAATAGACCGATCCCGACAATAGCGGCCGCCATAGCGGAAACCGCTTTTTTAGACTCCGAAACAGCGACCGCAACGCAGGCCGCCAGACTATGAATTGAACTAAAATTATTGGACATGCCGCCGAGAGTAGCGATTCTCGGCGGCATGTTAATAACAAAAATCTCAACCTTTTTGAGGTTTTTGTTGCGGGATGGCGGGTGCAGGCAAAAGCTGGGTTTTTGGGAGTTTGGCGGTTTCATAAGCGGTGTGAGACGGCTTAGTAATGGCTTAGTCTCGGTTTTGCCGATGGAAAAGGAATTTCCGTGCGACTCTTTTTCCAAAGCGATTTTTAGCGGGAACAGCCTCTAGTTTGGCTTTTTAGCGAGGGATTAGAGTTTCGTTCTGGGGGTT
Organism: uncultured Pedosphaera sp.; assembly: GCA_965214825.1. Classification (GTDB taxonomy): domain Bacteria; phylum Verrucomicrobiota; class Verrucomicrobiia; order Limisphaerales; family AAA164-E04; genus UBA2970. The sequence goes on along the minus strand of OZ243981.1, from coordinate 1,561,274 downwards.
TGACCCCGTCGGCTCTATCGTTCATTCTGGGGTAAGCAGTTTGGGACAATCCACATGATGAAGAAGCAGTTAACACTCGGCCATTCTCCAGACCCGGATGATGCCTTTATGTTTTACGCCTTGGCCAAGAAGCGGATTCCCACCGGCGGCTACGTCTTCGAGCACATCTTGCAGGACATTCAAATGCTGAACGAACGCGCCGCCCGGGGCGAGCTCGACATCACAGCAATCAGCGTTCATGCCTACGCTCATGTCAGCGGAAACTACGCCCTTCTGCCCTGCGGGGCGAGCATGGGCGAGGGCTACGGGCCGATGCTGGTCGCCAAGCAGAAGTTCCGCCCGGAAGAAATCGCCGGAAAAACTATCGCCGTTCCCGGCGTCCTGACCAGCGCCTTTCTCGCCCTGCAACTTTGGCTGGGCAAACCAGCCGGCGAACTCGCGTTCAAGGCCATGCCTTTCGATCAAATTTTTCAAGCTGTCAAAAACGATGAAGCCGAAGTCGGCCTGATCATTCACGAAGGCCAGCTCACCTACGCAAACGAAGGTCTGGAGCTTTGCCAAGACCTCGGCAGTTGGTGGGGGCGAGAGAACGGCGGCCTGCCCTTGCCCCTCGGCGCCAATGTCATTCACAAACGTTTTCCGCCGGAAGAACGCAAGACAATTGCCGCCCTTCTCGCGCAGAGCATTCAATACAGCCTCGACCACCGCCGGGAAGCTGTCGATTACGCCCTTCAATTTGCCCGCGGGATGGACGCGGCACTGGCGGATCGATTCGTCGGCATGTATGTCAACCGCTGGACGCTTGACTACGGCGACCAAGGGCGCGAAGCCCTCCGCCGTTTCCTCAGCCAAGCCTACGACGCCAGCCTACTTCCTCACAGACAGGATTTGGAGTTCGTCAGCTAGTTTTTTTGGACGTGCGCTGGTGCTGCCCGACGAAGCCGACGATCACTTTTTTAAGGTCGGGGTCCCAGTCGAAGGCAATCCGGATAGTGTGGCGTTCGTCCAAGTTTCTGCCGGTGCCAATGTGGGGTTCTAGACTGTAGGTTTTGTTGTTGATGGTGGTGCGGTACCAAGCGGGAAAATCCCGAACCGCGAATTCGCTTTGGTTGGCGCTGTAAAACCAGTTGGAGCAGGTTTGGCGCAGGGATTCGTCCAGATTGGAAGTGGAAGCGCCGCCCATGCGGGTTTTTCGGTAGAAGACGGCAAGCCATTGCAGCGCTTTGAGGACGTCGTCAGGTTTCTCGAAGCGGTTTTTTTTCAGATTCGAGTGGGTGTTTAACTTCACCAGCAGTTTGTCGGGATAGTCGCGCGCTGCTTTTTCGAAGGCATCTTGTACGGATTGGACGTTCAGGCCGGCTGTTTGTCCGTTGGGGTTGACGGTCGGTTTTTGTTTCATTTCTTCGTGATAGCTTTCCCGCCACAACCTTTCGCTGTCGCGGCTTGTGTCTAGGTTGATCCGCAGTTTTTTGATTTCGGTCTTGTTGGTGCTCACGTCTTCTTGCAGTTCCTGGATTTGATGCCGCAGTTTTTTGATTTCGGCTTTGTCTGCGTGGGCGTTTTTTTGCAAGTCTTTGATTTGTTGCCGCAGTTTTTTGGTTTCCATTCGGCCGTTTTCTTGTTCGGGTTGGACGGGGAGGGCTTTTGTCAGAGGGACTTGCGGGGTGAGTTTCTCTTTCAGTTCGTTGTGGGCGGCATAGACGCGCTGGGCGGCATCGGGCAGTTTTTTGATGACGGGTTGATGTTGAGCATAGGTTTCGGCTTCTTTTTCATCGCGGCGGAGGACGGCGAATCGGTCGAGTTGTTTTTTTAGGGCGTCGGCGAGTTTGCGAGCAGAGTCGAAGTCTGTGGGCATCATCGTTTCACGAGGCATGGCGGGGGGCGCGAGTTCCAGGAATGCCAGGTCGCTCGCGAATTTCCGGGCAATCTCAGCCAAACTGTCTTTCAGAGTAGCCGCGGCGGATTGCGCAGCGTGTTTGGATTGGCCAATCTCTTTGATGCGCCGGCAGAAGTGATCGAACCGTTCCCCCCAGAGAGAATCTTCGTGGGGAAGATATTTTAGGGAGCGGAGCCAGTCATTCAGGGGCAGCGAGTCGCTGTCGCCAGCCTCGCCGGCAAAGCGGAGGTCTGCAACGCAGCAAAGCATCAAGTCGATGTGTTCCGGAGGGAATTCGCCATTCTGTGAACCGGCAAAATCCTTTCGGACCGCCGCCCACTCGGTTGTTTCCGGGCTGCCGCGCCGGAAGGTTTTTCTGGCCTGGCATAGAGCAGCGGAGCAGTTAGGGTCGGCTTCCAAAAAGCGCAGCGCGGCGTCGCAAAGTGGCCGGCGGGCTTCATACCAGAGTTCGACGATCATCCCGGCCAAAAGTTTCGAGGAGCGCGCCATCTGGCAAAGCGGTTTTTCCAGTATTTTGGGATGCCGTTCCAAAGCCCTCTCCGGCGCGTGGAATCCGGGCGTTTCCGGGGCACCGGCTTTTTTCGCGCTTTTAATGGCTTCTTTGAATTGCTTGCGGAGTTTTGGGGAAAAGTTTTTCCACTCCTCTAGCACGTGTTTGATCATGACGCGGATTTGGTTATCACACAGTGTATCGACCAAAGTGCCTTTTCTCAGCGTTTTATCCACATCGTCGATCGTTTTAGAATTCATCATTCGCCTTTCCATTCAACAGATTTAAACCCTGTATAATGGACACAGCAGCGGGAGGCGGACAAGTTCTTTTCGCCAGTTCCCGAAGAGGTGGCGGCCGGATTCCCGCTTTACCAGTCGAGCCGCTTCTTCTAGCTTTCCCGCCGATGCTTTGGCTTTTGGCCCCAGTTGCAAGTGCTGTGAGGAGGCGCGCTTGGCCGTAACGCCACCTTTTGCCCTCAGCAACATGCCGTCTTCCCGTCAGCACGAAGTCCGCATTCACGGCTACATCATTCGCACCTGCCGCCTGGCGGACACTAGCTTGATCGTCGAGTGGCTAACGGAACATGAGGGACGGATAGCCACCGTCGCCCGCAGCGCTTTCAAAAAAAAATCAACCTTTGCGGGGAAACTGGACATTCTCTTCTACGCCGCCATCTCTTACCGGCGAAGCCGAAAATCCGACCTGCACACGCTGAAAGAAATCGAGCTCAAAACCACGCCCCGGCGCATCCGCCGCTCAGCGGCAAGCCTCGAACAAATCGCCTACTTCGTGGAACTAATCCAACGAACCACAGAACCGGAAACGCCCATCCCCGAAGTCTTCCAACTCTTCCACCAAACCCTGAACTGCACGGAACAAGGCGCTTGTGGCGCCGCCTTTACTCTCTGGTTTGAATGGCAACTCCTGAAAATTTTGGGGCTGCAACCGGCAGTCAGCGCAATCCGCCTCGACGCCAAATGCCGCCAAACCCTGGTTCTATGGAACCGGCAGTCGAAAGATTTTCCCGCCGAAACCCTGCTGGACAAACAACAAACCGCAACCATCGGCCGGCTCCTTGCCAAACTCTGGAGCGGCGAAATTGGCCGATGCCCCCAAGCGCGAAACCGCTTGCTCAGCTGAACCCTTGCCCGCGCAGCAAAAAGAGCGCCCGGCTCACGCCAAACGCTCTTCTCGAAAAACAAAAGCAAGACCCCGTTTTGCAGCCCCGGCAGCAGATATCGCCTCGCCACTCCACAAGGCGCCGGCTCACGCCTGCCCTTGTTTGTCTTTGCGATTCCCCATCAACTTGGCCTTATTCTGTTTGAGATACTTCTCAACCGCGCGGCGCTGCTCCAGTCGCACAGGAATCCCCTTCTGATTCAAGTTTCGCAGGTGGCGGTAATGGCAAAGCGTCTTGCCCAACTGAACGATCTCGATATGAAACTCGCCCACCTTCCACAACTGCCCCGACTCCAAATCCGTCTTGACCCTCACTCCCTTATCCAACTTCATAATCAAACATCCTAACTAACTTAAGACAAGCCGGCCCGACAAACTTTCCATCGCCCACAAACACCACCAATGCCGGCGGCACCGGGATTCTTTCGGACGTCCAGCACACCCGCCCAAACCGGAAGGCCCAAAAGAATTGCCGAAAAATAAACCCATGTCCAGAAGAATCGAAAACAAATTTTCCAACCTGCCACCTCCCAATCCGGCAAAAAACAGCTCCCTTCCCATCGGAACCCTAGCCCCGCAAAAAATGCTGGAACTTCTTCAGTTCTTCCAAGCCTGATTTAAAAAAGCGCGTCTCGAAAGATCGGCGTCGGACGGGCAACCGGTCAAAACGCGATGCCCTTCCCCTGAGCTTTCAAAAGCCAATTACAGGGAGACAACGCATTAAAAAAAGCCCACCCCCACAAACAGCAGGGGAGAGGAGGGAATCAACGTCCAATAGGCCATTCCGCCCAAAACCATGCTTCAATCAGCAGAAACGCCCGCGAGAATAACCGAAGCCAGAACAAAACACAGAACAAGCCGAGCAGCCGAAAAGAAGCTTAAGAGGCAGCAAACGAAGAACAACAAGACCAGCAGAGAGGCCAACAGCACAGAACTGAATAACGCGATCCGAAAAACTATTCATCCCCCCCAATTCTCGAAACATTCTCAACATCTCTTCTCTTATAGATTCGTTCAAAGGCGACAATTCAACATCCCGATCAACCGGTTTTTCTTCACGCCATTTCCTATATTCTTCCAACGAAAGCGGGAATGTACTACCCCGATTCATAACCTCAAGAGGCTCCCGTTCCATTAACATATCTGTCAAAGCAAACAACTCAGCATCTTCTTCATCGAACATAGGAGACTCTTTCATCTCCTTTTCTATTCTCAGTTTGAGTTCCAATAAACCTCTCTCATCAAGCGAAGCCCTAAAATCCGCACGTTCTTGCCGATATTCCTGAAGGGACAGCCCTTCCTCTTCGGAAAGTTCCATAAAGTTTGGCAAATTATCCTCTCCACCACAACACGGAACAGAATCCATAACTTCCTCTTCCCGTTGCTTCACCGGTTCAGATACTTCAGCCACGTCACGCTCATCGCGCTCCTTCAAATGAGTCAAAAGCTCTTGCAACATCGCAACTTCCGATTCCTTGATCTTCCGGGAAATAGAGGCCTCCAATTCGGTCACTTTGGCTTCCAAGTCAGCCACTTTTAAATCTACATAATCAAGAGCCGGATTATTATGGCGTTTCACCCACGAAAACAACGCCACAGACACAAAACACGTAACAATTACCAAACAGATTAAAACCGTTACTCGAAAAACCTTAACCTTACAAATCATCACTAGAAAAACGCCCAGACAAATGGCCGTTCCGAGCATCAACCTACCGTCAGGATGCCCTGGCCGCCGGACCAGAACTATCAAATCATCCGAGACAGGAATATCAACAGGGAAAGTGAAGCCAATTTTCCGGAGTTTTAGCGAGTTTTTGCGCATTTTCAGGAAATGGCGGCTTCGGGCGTGTCGGACAGCTTTTTGATTTCGGCGTGCCGGGGAGGGATTTCCGGGCGTCGAGTTTCATCCGCCGGCGGAAAATCGTTTCTTTTCCGAAAAAAATGCCTAATATTCTCGGTCCGGGGTTGTCATACACATAGCCGAAGCGGAACTATTGAATGATGTCGCCTTTGAAAACGTTCCAGCCGCAGAACCGATGCCCGTGGCCGACTCACTGAACAGAAACGATCCGGCGGATTTGGAGAACCTCGGGAGCGCGGGAGCAGGGACTCTGCCGCTTGCCGGTTTGTTCGAATCGCTGGAGGCGCCGCTCCTCCGCTATGCTTGTCAAATGGTGAAACGCCCCGAGGTGGCTCAAGACCTGGTTCAGGAAGCCTTTTTCAAACTTCAAGCCCGGCAGGGCTCGGTGGCCAAGCCCAAAGCGTGGCTTTACCGAACTGTTCACAATCTGGCAGTCAACTATCACCGCAAGGAAGAACGAATCGTCTCCCTCGCTTCGGACGAAGTGGAAATGTCCGCCTTCGAACAAGCGGCTCAAGAAACAGCGCCAGACGAATACCTCTCCCGGCTGGAAGTCATTGACCAAGTTCGTCTTGCCTTGCGGAACTTGGAGCCGAAGAAACGCGAGCTGATTCGGCTCAAATTCGAAGAAGACCTTTCCTACAAGGAAATCAGCAAACGCACCGGCTTAAGCGTCGGTAATGTGGGCTACCAATTGCACCACCTGCTCAAATCCCTCGCCGTCGAGATCGAAAAAAACGGAGACATCAAATGAACCTACCCCCGCCTCAACCCAACGACGCCGAATCCCGGATAACGGCCTACCTCCTAGGTCAACTGCCGCCCAAAGAACAGAAAGCTGTCGAAATCCAAATCGCTGCCGATTTAGAGCTTGCCGCTTTGGCCTATCGACTGAAAAAAACCATCGGCCTGCTCCAGCAAGCCGTTCCCTCCACCACGTCATCCCCGGAGTCAAGCGGCGATTGGCGTTTCCCGTCCGAACGCCGAAAGGCACTCCTGGCAAAACTCTCCGCCCAAGCCCTCACCACCGCATCACAACCACAAAGCCAAATCCCTTGGTATGTGCCCCTGGGCATCGCCGCTTGTCTGGTTTTTGTTGTCCTTCCGGCCCTTTATTTGCCCAGCCTGGTAAAGGCAAAAAGCGCTGCCATCAAATACGCCCGTCAAGGGGAAAGCGGACTTGCCCGCCGTCTAATGGAGTTGAAAAATGAACGGGGCATCCAGCGAAAGAGCGAAAGTTCATCGCAGTCACTGCAGCGCGCCAACACCGATGCAACCGGACAAACGCAGACAGGCGTTGCCGATTTTGACACCATGCGACGCGGCGGCATCTCGGAAATCCAGCTGCCGGCCTCTCAAGCTATTGTGCAATCGGGCGTTTCTCGCGAGCCGCAGTGGATGGACGGCGCCGGCGAAGAGGAAGCCGTTTCCAACGATTCCATCACAGCCGGCGCCCCGGTGTCGGCAATGGATTTCTACGCTGGATTGAACCCGGACGGCGAAGCATCCGATTCTCTTGATACAGCACGTTTCGGAATCGCCTTACCAGAGACTCCCGCCGCGGAGACGAGCGCCGCCCTTGCAGCAAGCCAACCAAACACCGCTTCCCCAAAGGCCGGGCCTTTCAGCCGTGAAAGCCGGCCGCTGGCAGCTCAACCGAGCGCCGCTCCAGTGGACGCAAATCTGGCGGACAAAATGCAATTAGGCCTCCGTGCTGCCAAAAGGCCGGATGCGACCGGCCCGGAGAGAAGTTCCCAACCGACACCCGAACACCCCTCGCGCCACTACTTCTTTCGAGTACCTGCTCCGCCAGCAATCAAATCCGCTCCTCCTCCAGAAGACTCCAAAGCAAAAGCAGCGGCAACCAGCGCCAAGCAAGCTCTGACGCAAGACAAAGATTTGCGAGTGCTCAACGAAAGCCTTTTGCAAACAGAACGCCAAAAGCCGGAAAGTCGCTCTCGCCGGTTGCGCGGCAGGGCGGCGGAGACGGCAGAAGTGCTTGGCGAACTCGCCGATTTTGAAGAAAAATCTCCCACTGCGGAAGACGCGGTGTCCGGCGGAGAATCGACCCGGCAGCAATTCGGCGAACCCACTGAACGTTTCGCCGGCGTTTTCTTCGACGACAGATTCCGTCAGGAAGACCAGCAAACCAGCAGACCAGCAGACGAGACGACTCCATCAAAACCTGTCCCGCTAAGCCAGCTTTCTGCGGCTCGGCCCCGCCTCGCTCTCCGAGGAGAAGCCCAAAGCAGCAACCGCGCTTGGGGCGCCTACGGCGGACGCCCCCAAACCAACAACGGGATAGGCGGCGGTGGAATAGCTGGAACAGCCGGAAGCATTCGGCATCTGCCAAAAGAAAATGCCGCTCTCAGCAAACAGCTCTACACCTGGAACTTTGAGTCCGTTGACGACCTCGAAACCGAGACGGACGCGCTGGCCAATGTCATGGCCAAGGCCGTTTCTAACAACACAACGGGCAACCAGTCGGCAACCAAGAGAGATGCATATAGCCTCCTAAACGGAGCGCCTTCGGACGGGAACGATTTCGGCTTCAGCTCCGCACCAGCAAGAGAACGGCTCTCCAGATTGGCAATAGAAGCCGAGTTTGCCGAACACGAAGCCCTCGGCCTTGCCCCACGCCGGGACGCCGCCGCATTGAGCATCCTCGCAGACGATCAAACGCGCGCTTTCGGTTCGACGGAAGCATTGTTCGACGAATTGGCTGCCGTGCCTAAAGGTCTTGCCGATCGCGTTGCGGGCCAAAAAGAAGTCCTGTCCCGAAAGCAGAGTTTGGCCGAAAGCAAAGCGCTTCGGGAAGTGGAGCAACGCGAAAAAGCCCTGTCGCAAATCGCTTTGATGGAAGCTGAAGAGGAGGAAATCCGGCAGGTTGAAAGGACACTCGAAAGGCGGCCGGCGGAAGAATTGTTCTTCAACCGCGAACAATCCACCCGCGTCAACCCCATTTCCACATTCAGCCTGAACGTCAGCGACGTCTCGTTTCATCTCGCAGCGGCAAGCCTCAACGCAGGCGCGCTCCCCGATCCCGCGAACATTCGCCCCGAAGAGTTTTTCAATGCCTTTGCCTATTACGATCCGCTCCCTCGCTCCGCCGCGCCGATTGCCGTCCGCACAGAACAAGCTAGGTTTCCATTCGGACACGGCCAGGATATTCTCCGCATCAGCGTGCGCACTCAGTCAACCGGCCGCAGCCGCCAAACGCCGCTGAACCTGGTCGTCCTGCTGGACCGCTCCGGCTCGATGGAACGCCCTGACCGTCAGGCCATCGTCCGCCAAGCCCTGGAGTCGCTGGCGAGCAGCCTGCAAGATTCAGATCGGATCAGCCTCGTCGCCTTTGCCCGCGAGTCTCGTTTGTGGGCGGACGGATTGCCCGGCAGCGAAGCGCGTCAAGCGCTTGAACAGCTCAGCAAACTCATCCCGGAAGGCGGCACGAACTTGGAAACCGCGCTGGACACAGCCTATATGACCGCCAAAAAGCACTTCTTCCCCCAAGGGCTCAACCGCGTGATCCTTATGACCGACGGCGCGGCCAACCTCGGCAACACCGATACCGCCGCCCTGCGTTCCCAAGTCGAATCGCACCGCCGCGCCGGCATTGCTCTGGATTGCTTCGGTATCGGATGGGACGGCTACGACGATCAGCGGCTGGAAGCCCTGACACGGAACGGCGATGGCCGCTACGCCTTTCTGAACAACGCCGCCCAAGTGGAAGCAGACTTCCGCCGGCAATTGACCGGCGCGCTCAACGTCGCCGCTCGAAACGTCAAAGTTCAAATCACCTTCCGCGCAGAACGCGTTACCGGTTACCGCCAGATCGGTTACGCCAAGCACCAACTGAAAAAAGAAGACTTCCGCGACAACACGGTCGACGCCGCCGAGATGTCAGCCGCAGAAACGGGAACCGCCCTGTATCTGTTGGCCATCGACCGGGAAGGCACCGGTCCCATTGGCGACCTTTCCATCCGCTTTCAAAACCCGAAAACAAACGAATACCGCGAGCTTTCATGGAGCATCCCCTACCGAGAAGACGCGACAGAACTGGAAGCGGCTTCCGCAGCGATGCAATTGGCGGCAGCAGCCGGGGCGTTCGCCGAATGGCTGGCCGGAGTACCTTACAGCCAAGGCATCGACCTGGACGCCATTAAGCAACTCCTCGCCCAAGCGCGATCCGCTTACCCACTTGACCCCGACATCCGACAGCTCGAAAATATGATCTTTCAAGCGCAGAGCCTCACCAGAGGCTGAACCTGCGCTTGCCCACCCATTGCCACACTCAACAAATCAAAACAAACTTGCGACAAACCATGCAAAACCGCCAACTCTCCCAACCCGCCCGAACCAAACTCCTCGCCGCATTCGGCTGGCTCGGCACCGTAATCGCCTCCGCCCTCCTCGCGGAATCTCCGCCCCCCTCCCTCCAAGCCAAAGACATCGCCGTGTCCGGCCGCTTGGGCGAGGAAAAAGCGCAGCTCACCATCACCGCCAATCTCCTCAAAAACCGGGAAGAAAAAGAACGCCTTCTCTACACCAGCCAAATCAAAAGAGAAATCCAGGCCGGCCCCGCGATGCTCCGCAGTCGACGCGAAATCACCTTCCGGCGCATTCAAGGCAAGTTCGACATCGTCACCCTCGGCTGGAGCGGCAAGACTTGGCCGACGCGAGTGGCTGGAAAAGGATTGAAAAGTTGGAGCATCCGCTCGACGGACCAAGCTGAAGAACTGCTCGTCTTGGAATTTGAAGACCCGGAGGCCAGAGAAGACGGCGACGAAGCAGCAACCGAAACCCAACCCCTTGCCGCCAGCATCACTATTGAAACTGAAATCGAGATCGACCAACTGCCCTTCGACTTCTCCTTGCATAGCTTGCAATTCGAATTCCCCACCCTGTCAAGCGGCGAGATTCGGCTCACGCTCGATCCCGATTTAGCCGTTGACATCGCCAATGCCGAAGGACTCATACCAGTCATTCCACTTGAACCCGAAACCCGGCGCCTTGCCGAACCCGGCACCAGGCAATTCCGCTTTCACGGAACTGGCTACCGCGCCGCCGGCCGCATCCGCCCCCGCGATGCCGACGCGCTCCGAGTCGTGATGGACAACCTGAAAATTGAAGGCAAACACAACGAACATTCCCTAACCTTCAAAGTCGCGGCAGAGGCAGCTACCCAAAACCCTCGCGGTGCCCGCCGCCTCCTCTTGGGTGGGCAAACGGCAATCACCGACATCGCCCTTCCCGACCACTGCGCCGTTCGCTTGGAGCTTGAGGGCTACATGCTTCAATTGGACAGACCCGGCGCCTACCCCATCGTCTTTGAGTTTGCCGCGAAAATCACCGAGAACAACGGCTGGCGCAAGGCAACCTTCCATCTGCCCGCCGCTGCCCTGCTCCCCCTCCAACTGTCCGGCTTTGATGCAGCCACCGAATTTCACCTGGCCGACGGCGGCTCCATCGAAGCGACAGAGAACGGCTTCCACACCTTCCTCCCCGCCAACGGCCAAGCGACTTTGGCTTGGCGCTTTCAGCAAGAAGAGACCTCATCCAAACTGTTCTACAACACCGAATCCCACGCCATCATCCGTATCGGAACAGGGGTAATGCGCCAAACCAGCGCCACAGCCGTGACCGTCATGCAAGGGGAACTGGACCGCATCAAACTCCACATCACCGGCGAGGGCGAAATCACCCGAGTCACTGCCACCGACATCCTCTCCTGGGAAGCGATCCCGACGGACGACCCCGCGATTCGGGAACTGGCCATTCGATTCAGCCAAGCACAAACCAAACAGTGCGAAATCAGCGTCTCCACACTCTCCACTCTGGGCACCTTCCCCCTCGAAACTCAACCCATCCGCATCACCCCCCAAGGCGCCACCCGGCATCACGGTTGGATCGAAGTCGTCAACGAAGGCGCCGTGCGACTCCACATCGCCAACACATCGGGACTCTCGCGCGTTTCCCCCAAAAACGCGGCGCCCCGCGCCGAAAACGAACGCCGGCAAGCCTACCCCTCCCAACGCTTCGCCTTCCGACACTCTTCCACAGAATACGCCCTGACCGCCCAGGTGGACGACATCCAACCGGAAATCACCGCCTCCGCCCTCATCGCCTACCACCTGGGGCATGAGCAAACCCGCATCGAAGCCGACCTAGACTTGGAAATTCGAGAAGCACCCATCCGCGACCATGTCATCCGCATCCCCTCGGACTACGTCATGGCCGAAGTCAAATCCCACGGCCTAGCGGACTTCTTCATCACCCCGTCCGAAAATGCCGAAGAATCGGAAATCCGCCTCGAATTCGAACAGCCGGTATTCGGGCGGCAGCAAATCCAATTAAGACTCGAAAAGAACGAAGCCCTGGAAGGCACCCTGTGGAAGCTCGGCAAAGTCGCCCCCCAAGCCACACGCCAGCTTCGCGGGCACATCAGCATCTCCTCCATCCAAGGCTTCCGCATCACGCCGAACACCTTCAGCGGCGTCTCAGAAATTGCCACCGTCTACTTCCCCAAACAAACAGAAGGCCTGCAAGCCGCCTTTCGCATCACCGGCGCCGATTGGAACATCCACCTGAACGCCGCCCCCATCCCGCAAGCCGTCCAGGCCGACTGCACACACCTCTACACCATCGGCAACGGGCTGATCTACGGCAGCAGCCTCATTCAATTCGCGATCTCCGGCGCGCCGGTCGATGCCTTTCAATTCGACATCCCCGGCGAGTATCAGAATGTGGAGTTCACCGGCGAAGAAATCAGAAACTGGATCGAAACTGACGCCGGCTACGAAGTTATCCTCCAATCCCCCCGCATCGGCCCTTACACCCTCCTAGTCTCCTACGAGCGCCCGTTCCAAGACGAATCGGACAACTTGAACGCCTCCGGCGCCTTCCCCCTCAACACAACAACCGAACGCGGCACCATCATCCTTTCCAGCAGCCGCCAAATCCAACTCGACCTCGGCGACGCCCCCGGCCAACTCATCCGGCTCGCCCCCGAAGAACTCTCGCCCGAACACCGCCTCCTCCTCAGCCAGCCAGTATTGGCCGCCTTCCAATACCGGCAACGCCCCTTCAACCTCAACCTGGGCCTCTCCACCCTCAGCGAAGGAAGCTCCGTCAAACAAATTGTGGACCATGCCGTCATCAAAACACGAATCGCGCAAGACGGGCAAACCGTAACCACCGCCCAATACTACGTCAAATCCACCGGTTCGCCCCACTTCCAACTGACACTCCCCCCTGACAGCCGACTCTGGTCCGCCCGCGTGGACGGCCAAACCGTCTCCACCCTCGACAACAACGGCAACCTCCTCATCCCTCTCGGCCAAAACCTCGGCACCGCCAACCCAACCCAAGTCGAAATCAGCATGGCGGCAACCGCCCCCCAGACCGCCAACCCCGTCTCCGTCGACTTGCCGCAACTCACCGTCCCCATGCTCTACTCGAAATGGCATCTGGAAGCCGCCCCCCAACAAAAACTGCGATACCTCGAAGGCAACCTCATCCCCGGACAATCCTCGGGTGCCTCGAACGGTTTTCACCAACTGCAGCAACTCTTCTCAAACCGAGAGACATGGCCGCCCGACATCCTCCACAAACTCGCCGTGGCCGGTGTCCTGCTGGCCGTGGCCGCCTTCGTCTTTCACTTCAGCCGCCAAGCCCAAATTCGGGACTTCAAATGGCGCCGTCGCATTGGAATCGCTATCGGCGCGGCAGCCTTGATAGCCAGTACAGTCGTGATCCTCGCCACGGCCATCCAATCGCTCCGGCAGTTAACGCCGCCGCCCGGCAATTTGGAATTCGACCTCTCCCTCACCTTGCCCGGCCAAACAGCCTACGCCCTCATCGAAAACCGCTCAGCCGATTTCCTCCTCAGTGATGCCCTCGCCTACGGCTGGCCTCTCGCTTTAGCGGCGATCCTCTTGGGATATTCGGCGGTCAAACTGCCGGCGGCCTATCGAGACCATGCGGAGCTAGGCACTTGGCTGCTGGTTTTCTTCGGCGTGCTTTCGTGGCCTCAAGGTGGCCCCCTCGCTCTATTGCTGGCGTTTGCGTTTCTGATGCGCCACTTCGTCTTCCCGACAATACGGACTGCCTGGCAAGCGCAGCATCTGCCCGCCAGCGCAACGGCACTACTGGCCTTCCTCTTGCTGGGACACGCCCCTGCAGCCTTTGGTAGTGAACCCGCGCCCGAAGGCAAACGCCCAGCCGTAGTGCCCGACCGCGTCGAACAACAACTCAAAATCGAAGACGGATTCGTCTCCGGACAAGCCGCAATCCAATGGAACGCCCGCGCCGGACAAGCCATTTCGCTGCTGCGCGAGCCGGGAATCCTCACCCGAATTGCCTTCGACGCCGCCCGCGCCAAACTTTCGGAAACAACTGCTAAACCGCCGGTCAAAACCCTGATCGCCCTGCAAGACGGACCGCAAACCGTTCAATTCGATTACCAAATCCCAGTGAAACAACCGGCAGACGCCCCGGCAGAATTCGAGCTGCCCACACAATACGGCCTCATCAACCACATCCAAATCGACCTGGAAGAACCCAACGCCGAGCTGATCGCGCCCCGGGCAATCTCCATCGCCCCCACCCGCGCCAGCGACGACCATTACAGCTACTGGACCATCATCCCCGAACCCGCCAACGGCATCCGAATCCAATGGCAGCCCCGGCAGCGCAACCGCAGCGAAGAAACCCCGGTCTACTTTGCGGAACTCACCACTCTGCTCATCCCCAGTTCAGGCCTCATCGAAGGCTTTCAAGACATCGCCATCCGCCCCGCCCAAGGCGAAGTCGCCCAAATCCACCTCGCAACCCCCTCGAAAATCGCCATCAACGACGTCTGGGCGCAAGACCTCGCCCAATGGCGCTTTGAACCGGAAAACAACCGGCTCAAAATCGACCTGATCAAACCCCAAGCCCAGCCCTTCCTCATCCGCATCCGCAGCCAATGGATTGCCGGCCCCCTGCCCTACACCGCTGCCCTCGCCTTCCCCGCCGTCGAAGACATCTCCGGCCAAGTCGGCACCATCGGAATCGCCACCAGCAACGAAGCCCAAATCAAAGAACTGGCTCCGAGCGGATTGACACCCATCGACCCGCAAGACTTCCCCCGGAAACTCCTTGAACTGTGCCGCGCCCAATTCCCCGATGCCGGGATTCGCCAAGCATTCCGTTACAGCAACCCCGCCGCCGCCTTGGAGCTATCTGTCGAGCCGGTGACTCCCCACATCGCCATCACCACAAATGAAAGGCTGTCCATCGGCGAAGACCGCACACTCCTAGCCGCAACCATCGACGCCCAAATCTCTCGCGCTGGCATCTTTCACCTTAGCTTCCTCCTCCCCGCCGGCATGAATATCGACAGCGTCAGCGGCAACCAATTAAGCCACTGGACAGAAATCCCCGGCAACAACGCTCAAACCGTCACCCTCCACCTAAAACAAAAAAGCCTCGGCCAACAACAATTCGACCTCACCCTCTCTGGGCCGGGCATCTCCCTCAGCGAAACCTGGACCGCGCCGAAAATCATCATCCAAGAATCCAACCGGCAGCGCGGCCAACTGCTCATCATCCCCGAACAAGGCGTCCGGCTACAGCCGACCGCCCGCGACAACGTCTCGCCCATCGACCCGCAAACGCGAGGCGTCCAAACCAGCGGCGCCCAAGCCTTCGACCTCCTGAACCGCAACTGGAACCTGGCCTTCCGCATCGAACAAGTCGCCCCCTGGATCGAAGTCGCCTCCCTCCAAGACACCCTCTTCGCCGAAGGCAAAATCGACATCGCCCACTTCCTCGACTTCCGCATCAAAAACACCGCCGTCAAATCCCTCAGCTTCGCCCTTCCCAACAATGCCAACAACGTGCGCTTCGAAGGCAACCACATTGCCGACGCCGTCTTCGCCCCGGACCCAAACACCGACCGCAGCCAATGGACCGTGCGCCTGCAACGGCGAATCATCGGCAACCACCGGCTCGCCCTCACCTACCAAACCGCCGCCCCGGAAACCGTCACCCCTTTTCAACTGCAAGGCATCATCGTCAACAACGCCAACCTCCAACGAAGCTTCCTCGCCCTGCGGACAAAAGGCCGGCTGCAACTCGCACTTGACCAACTGCCCGAATCCCTCTACCCCACAGACTGGCACAACATCCCCCGCAACCTCCGCCGCAACCTGCCCGACAGCCTCCCGATAGAACACAGCTTCCGCGCCGTCCAAGCCGACTTCCAACTCCCCCTAGCCCTCTCCCGCCGCCAAATCGCCCAAACACTCACCGCCCAAGTCAACCGCTTCGACCTCACCACCATCATCTCCCAAAACGGAAGCATCCTCACTCAGGCAGACATTGCCATCTCCCCCGGCAGCAAACGCAGCCTCGAAATCACCCTCCCCCCCGACAGCGAATTCTGGTTCGCCCGAGTGGACGGCCAAACCGTCTCCGCCCTCGACAACAACGACAACCTCCTCATCCCCCTCGGCCAAAACCTCGGCACCGCCAACCCAACTCAAGTCGAAATCTACCTCCAAGCCCCCCCCGCACAAACCACAACCAGACAACTCCGCGCCGCCCTCAAAAGCCCCAACCTCGATCTCCCGGCAGACTCCATCACCTGGACCGTCTACCTCGACAGGCAATGGAAACTCGCCGACTGGGACGGCGACCTCCAACTCATCCAAACCCGCGCCATTCCTCCCCGCCGCTCCGCCGAACTCAAAGACTACCTCTCCCAAGAAAACACCCGCCGCCGCCACCGCGTCAAAGAAGCCGAAGCCTTCCTCCAACAAGGCAACCAAGCCCTCCGCCAAGGCAACGAAGCCCAAGCACAATTCGCCTTCCAAAACGCCTACCACCTCACCCCCCACGACGACGCCTTCAACGAAGACGCCCGCGTCCAACTCAAAACCCTCAAAACACAACAAGCCATGGCCGGCATCACCATCCAACAAAACAAACAAAGTAGTACCCTCGCAAACCTCCTCCCCGCCGACACCAACCAACAACTCTCCGCAAAAAAAGTCCTGGAACAAACCAACCCCGCCGACGAAAACACCCTCCTCAACCTTGCCAACCGACTCGTCGAACAACAAGACGAAGCCGCCGCCGCCCCGCGCGGATTCGACATCACCCTCCCCGAACAAGGCCAACAACTCCAATTCCTCAAAAGCGTTCAAGTCGACTCCCTAAACAAAATTACCCTGCGCATCCAAGCCCGCTCCACCTCGCAGTCAATCCCCCTTCCCATTGCCGCCCTCCTCGCCGCCGCCCTCACCGCAACCTACCTCCTCCGAAAAATCCGCCCCAGAAAAAATAACAAAACCAACCTCCCCAGTTGACAACCCAGCCAGCATCGGGCTTAATTACTGCCCCTCGCACCGAGGAACACGGCAGGATACCCAAGCGGTCAACGGGGGCAGACTGTAAATCTGCTGGCATTGCCTTCACAGGTTCGAATCCTGTTCCTGCCACCATCCCTTCCCAAACCGCCGCCCTTTACCCCGCAGAGGTATTGGTCGCCGCCGGCCAAACCCTCAAACACCCGGAATTGAGCCACAAAGAGATTGTTGCCGCCCGAACCGAAATTGGCAGGTAAATCGCCGCAGAAGACCGACGCAAGGGAGAAAAAGCAGTCAACCGTTCAATTAGCCATTCCCGCCAAAAACAATGCTTCAATCAGCAGAAACGCCCGCGAGAATAACCGGCCAGGAACGAAGCGCAGACTGAACGAAACAGCCAAACAAAAGCCCAAGAAGCGATAGACAAAGACCAGCAACACAGAATCAAACGACACAATCCGAAGAATCATTCATCACCCGATTCATCTCCATACAATTTTTCTACCTCTTCTAACGACGAAAGCGGTACCGCCTTATTCCGATTAATCTCCTTAAGCATAACCTGTTCTCCCCACATATACGGTAAAACTATAACCTTAGAAGCTGCCTCGAGAACTTGTCTATTTTTTAGTAAGAAGCGATCCCCACGATTTCATTTCTTCTTCTTTTCTCCGTTCAAACTCCATCCGCAGAATGCTGCAATTGCTCCAGCATCTCATCAATCCGATCTTCTTCTGAATACGTCGACCAATCATAATCAGTAACATGTCCTAGACCAAAAACAGATAGATCAACACTTGCCCAATTACTAACACTTGCTGAATCATTAACGTTTGTCGCATCACTAATATTTGTCAAACTGTCCTCTCCGCCGCAACAGGGAATACAATCAACAACTTCCTCTTCCCGTTGCTCCACCAGTTCAGAAACTTCAACCGTATCGCGCCCGCCACGCTCCTCCAAATGAGCCAAAAGCTCCTGCAACATCGCAACTTCTGATTTCTTGATCTTCCGAGCAATGGAGTGTTCCAATTCAGCCACTTTGGAATCCACATAATCAAAAGCCGGATTGTTATGGCATTTCACCCACGAAAACAACGCCACAGACGCAAAACACGTAACGATCACCAAACAGGTGATAACCGTTATTTCAAAAACTTTAATCTTCTGAGTTTCCATCTTCCTCCTATTATTCGCGGTCCGCATCATAATGATTAATGCAATTCTTAGCAAGCTCATTCATATCAGAATTAAGTTTATCCAAAGATTTTTGATAAGTTTTCCTACAAAGTCTCACCATTTTACGCATATCACCTTCACACTCCTTCTCACAGATTCGCACTAACATATCGCGCATCGAATCAACTTTCTCGAGACAACTAGCCAAAATATTCCAGTTTTCACAGCACACGTAAGCTCTATGACAGGGTTCAGGAACAGGCACTTCTCCATCAACTACCGACCCCTTTTCACCATTTTCAGAAACGGAAAGCACAGTAAACAGGCAGGCACTGAGACCGAAACCGACGGCAACCTGGCAGCCGCTTTCTCGATCCGCGACACTTTGACGGCCTCGAGAACCGTCCCGAACAAGTTCAGAAATTGGGCTTTCACCTTTACGATAAATAGCCAATCCCGGAAACGAACGCAAGATAATTTTTCATTTTTTTTATTTTTTCTGAATTGCTGTAAGTTATTGGTAACGAGTAAGTTACGCAAAAGCAAAAAGCAGATTGAGCCGAAGACTTCTTCCCAATTCCGCGGTTTCTGTGGTTTTTATGATTGTTTTCCCTCCATTGGCACCTATCTATAAACTTCGCCATTGTGAACAAAAGGCTTGCGTTTTTCGGCGGGAGATTGGTAACGGTTTCCTTTGTATCGACATGGGCAAGTCACTCATCATTGCTGAGAAACCGTCGGTCGCCTCGGACATTGTCAGGGCTTTAGGGGGATTTACCCGCCGCAACGATTATTTCGAGAACGATCGTTATGTGGTCTCTTCGGCAATCGGCCATTTGCTGGAGATCGTTGTGCCGCCGGAATCGGAAGTCAAACGCGGGAAGTGGACTTTCGCCTGCCTGCCGATGATTCCGCCCCGGTTCGACTTGCGCCCCATTCCGAAGACGGAAGCCCGGCTCAAACTCCTCCAACGCCTCATCAAGCGGAAGGATGTGGACTGCCTCATCAACGCTTGCGATGCCGGTCGGGAGGGGGAATTGATTTTCCGCTACCTCATCCAATATGCGAAAAGCCGAAAACCGGTGAAGCGGCTCTGGCTGCAGTCCATGACCCGCGCCGCCATTCGGGAGGGATTCAACCGACTGCGCACGGACGAAGCCCTGCAACCCCTGGCCAACGCCGCTATCTGTCGGTCGGAATCCGATTGGCTCGTCGGCATCAACGGCACCCGGGCCATGACCGCCTTCAACTCGAAATCCGGCGGCTTTTACCTGACCACAGTCGGGCGCGTGCAAACTCCCACCCTCTCCATCCTTGTGGAGCGCGAAGAAGCCATCAAAAAATTTACCTCCCGAAAATACTGGGAAGCGCACGCCCTCTTCCAAGCCCGGAGCGGCACCTACCCCGGCCGCTGGTTCGACGAGCAATTCGACAAAACGAAAAAGGCAAAAGACAACGAGCAACGCGCCGAACGCATCTGGGCGCACGAAAAAGCTATCGAACTAGCCAAAGCCTGCCAAGGCAAAACCGGAACAGCCACCGAAGAAAGCAAACCAAGCCGCCAGCAATCCCCATTACTCTTCGACCTCACCAGCCTGCAAAGAGAAGCCAACTCCCGCTTCGGGCTTCCGGCGGCGCGAACGCTACAAATCGCGCAAGCGCTCTACGAACGCCACAAACTCATCACTTATCCGAGAACCGACGCCAGGGCTCTGCCGGAGGATTACCTCGCGACCGTCAACAATACCCTCAAAGCCCTCGGCCCATCGGAATATAAACCCTTCGCCCAAAAAATTCTCGACCAAAACTGGGTTAAACCAAACAAACGCATCTTCAACAACGCCAAAATCTCCGACCACTTTGCCATCATCCCGACCGCCACCAGCCCCAAAAAAAGCCTGAACGAGAACGAACGCAAACTCTACGACCTGATTGCCCGCAGATTCCTTGCTGTGTTTTTTCTGCCAGCGGAGTTTTTATTGACCGTTCGAATCACCCGTATCGGCAAGCACCCGTTCAAGACCGAAGGCAAAGTCCTCACCTCGGCCGGATGGCTCGCTGTCTACGGCAAAGAAATCCGGGAAGACGCGAAGGCAAATCTCGCTCCCATCGAACCGGGCGAAACCGTCCAAACCCTCGAAGTTGAAATCCGGGAATTTGAAACCAAACCGTCTCCGCGCTACACCGAAGCCACCCTGCTCAGCGCGATGGAAGGCGCCGGAAAACTCGTGGACGACGAAGAACTCCGCGCCGCGATGGGCGCCAAAGGCCTAGGCACCCCCGCCACACGCGCCGCTATCATCGACGGCCTCCTCCGAGAAAAATATATTCTCCGCAACCATCGGGAACTGCAGCCCACCGCCAAAGCCTTCTCCCTGCTCACCCTCCTGCGCGGCCTCAACATTCCCGAACTCTGCTCGCCTGAACTCACCGGCAACTGGGAATACGAACTGAACCAAATGGAACAAGGCCGCCTCCAACGCGAAACCTTCATGGCCAAAATCCGTGCCATGACAAAGACCATCGTCAAAAAAGCCAAAAGCTACGAAAGCGACACCATCCCCGGAGACTTCGGCACCTTAGCCGCTCCCTGCCCCAAATGCGGCGCCAGCACCATTCGGGAAACTTACAAAACCTTCCAATGCCCTGCGTGCGATTTCTCGCTTCGGAAAATCGCTGCCGGCAGGCAATTCGAACCCCATGAAATCGAAGAGCTGCTCGAAAAACGAACCGTGGGGCCGCTGCCGGGATTTCGCAGCAAGCAAGGCAGGCCCTTTGCAGCAACCGTCAAACTCACCAACGATTTCAAAATCGAGTTCGATTTCGGCAACTCAAAAGAAACCGAAAACGAACCAGCAGACATTGACTTCACCAGTCAAAAGCCCTTGGGCAACTGCCCGAAATGTGAAGCACCCGTCTATGACAGCGGCCCGAATTACGTGTGCGCAAAATCCGTCGGCGCCGAAAAAGCCTGCGACTTCCGCACTGGCAAAATCATCCTCCAGAGGGAAATCCCAGCTGAGCAAGTTCAAAAACTCCTCGCCAAAGGCAAGACCGACCTCATGGATCGATTCATCTCAAAAAAAACCGGCAAAGCCTTCAACGCCTTCCTCGTCCTGGGCGAAACCGGCAAAGTCAGCTTCGAGTTTGAACCCCGCGCCGCCAAAAAAAAATCGGCCGTCAAATTCTCAAAAAAACCGGCGCCCGAAATCAATCTTCACAACCAACAACCCATCGGCAAATGCCCCCTCTGCGGCAGCGGCGTTTACGACACCGAAGCCGGTTACCTCTGCGAACGTACCCAAAAAATCGAAAAAAACTGCACCTTCCGTTCAGGCAAAACCATCCTCCAACAACCCATCGCCCCGGACCAAATGGCCAAACTGCTGGCCAACAGACGCACAGATATCCTCGACCAATTCATCTCTCGCCGCGGCTTCCCCTTCAAAGCCGCGCTCATTCTCAAAGACACCGGCAAAATCGGCTTCGAATTCGCCCCGCACGACAACAACACCCCATCCGAAACCTGATGCCGCGCCCTCCTGCCGCCGAGAGAGAAACACCCCATGAAAAAAAAAGGCCTAGACGAATGGACTGCCCGTTTCCTCGAACACCTGGAAACCGAGCGCGGTGCCTCGCCCTACACCCGAAGAAACTACCGCCAGACCCTGCAAGAATTCGTCAACTGGCACTGCCGCGAACAAAACCACCCCCCTCAATGGAAAGCGCTCCGGCGCCATCACTTCCGTGCCTGGCTGCGGCACCTTAGCCGCAAAAACCTCAGCCGCGCCGCCATCCAACTCCGCTTCTCCGCCCTCCGCACTTTCTACCGCTACCTCGTCAAAACAGGAGAACTGGCGGAAATCCCCCTCAAACAAATCTCCCTCCCCAAAGCCAACAAACACCTCCCCCGCTTCCTCACCCTCGAACAAATGAACAACCTCCTCAAAGCCCCCCTCATCGAACTCCAACGCCAAACCGAAAACACGCCCACCTCCCCCGCCCCCTTCATCCGCGACACCGCCATCCTCGAAACCATCTACTCCTGCGGCCTGCGAATCAGCGAACTCTGCCGCCTCCTCGTCCAGGACATCTGCTGGGACGACCAACTCATCCGTGTTATGGGCAAAGGAAAAAAAGAACGTCTCCTCCCCATCGGCGCCCCTGCCCTCGACTCTATCCGCTACTACTGGCAAACCGCCCACCATCCGCAACTCCCGCAACTCCCGGTCTTCCTCGCCAACCATCCCGACCGGCAAACAGCCGGAGCAGAGCCAAACCGCCAACACGCCCCCATGTATCCCCGGCTCATCCAACTTCGGCTCAAGAAATACCTCAGCCAAAGTGGACTCGACTCCGCCATCACCCCTCACAAACTCCGCCACAGCTTCGCCACACACCTCCTCAACGCCGGCGCCGACCTCCGCAGCATCCAAGAACTCCTCGGCCACGCCCACCTCGCCACCACACAAATCTACACCCACCTCTCAACCGATAAACTCCAGGCCGCCCACCAAAAAGCCCATCCCCGGGCATAACTCACCGTCCGGCAGCACTTGATCACATCGTGGCTGCGCTGTTGCTTCAGAGTCGGCGCCTGCCGATTGCAGCTCTACATAACGTATTCCAGGAGTTGATTTTGGGCTTGCCGTGTTTTCGGCATCAGTCATTCTCGCGGGCATCAAGTCTATCTTTTTGAACTTGTTCGAGACGGTTCTGAATGCCGTCGAGGGGTCGCGGATCGAAATGGAAACCTTCATCCACTCCAACCCCGGCCTGCACTCCCGCTTCATCCACTTTCCCGACTATGTGCCACAAGAACTCTGCCGAATCTTCAGCCGCCTTTGACGTCAAAACGATCTCCGCCTAGCCCCCGGCCTCAAAGAAATGCTCCTGCACCACTTCCACAAACTGCACGCAGAACGCGACGAGCATTTCGGCAACGCCCGCCTCGTTCGCAACTGCTTCGAGCAAACCGTTAACACTCAGGCCAGCCGCCTCGCCGCCAACCCAGAACCGGAACCAAACGCGCTGGTCAATCTCATCGAAAGCGACCTGGATTCGCCCGCCCGCTCGGCGCTCGATGCCTACCGCAAACAACAAAAGCACTACATCATTCGCTGCCCCGAATGCACCGAAAAGTTTTCCTGGACGCCAGACATCAGCATTTCCGAAGCGGAATGCACCCAATGCCAAAAAATTCACAACTGCGAGTTCGGTGAACTTATCGACTGAACCCGCCCACTAAGCCCGGACTGCTCCGTGTTGCATTACGAGAAAATTCCTGCCGCCGCCAAAAACGGCCGACACCTCATGGTCATCCTACACGGCTTGGGCGACAGCCTCGAAGGCTACCGATGGCTCCCTGCTGCGTTGAACCTGCCATGGCTCAGCTATGCGCTTGTCAACGCTCCCGACAGCTACTTTGGCGGTTACTCCTGGTATGACCTTCCGGGGGATTCCCATCCCGGAATCGTCCGAAGTCGAAAACAGCTTTTTGAATTGCTCGACTGCCTGCACGAGACGGAATGCCCTTCGGCATCCACCTATCTCTTCGGCTTCTCCCAAGGCTGCCTGATGGCTTGGGAAATCGGCATCCGCTATCCTCGCCGGCTTGCCGCTTGCATCGGCATCAGCGGTTATGCGCATCAGGCGGACAAGCTGCTGGCGGAAGCCTCTCCTGTTGCCGGCGAACAACACTTTCTCATCACTCACGGCCGGCGCGATCCACTGATTCCCATTGACCCAGTCCGCGCCGACATCGAGAAGTTCCGGCAAAACAGCATTCAAATCGAGTGGCGTGAATTTCAAAAAGAACACACCATCGCCGGGTTGGAAGAGGTCGAAACTATTCGGCGATTCGTGCAGCAACACCGCCGGCAGGCTGGGGCCGTTTGATTGGGAATCAAAGCTCGTGAACCATCACGCGGTAGAATCTCGTGTTGGAGCGCGGCTGCGGGTCAGCGACGGTTTTCCAAAACGGCGCGGCGGAAATGAAGGGGCGGTTGTCCGGGACATTCAACGGTTGCCAGGGGGCCGGGGCGGCCAAGTCGTCAGTCCATTGCACTTGGTAGCGGCGGTTGGGAAGTTGGCGGAATTTGATTTCCACGCCGCCGTCGGCCAGCGGGCGCACATTGATTCGCCAGGCGTCTCCGGGCAGCAGGGGATCGGTTTCGGCGAGGAATTCGAGGAAGTTGCTGGCAGTGTCATTGTCCGGGTCGGCATCGGGCAGGCGGCGCGGATCGTCTTCCGTTCCGAAGTGCACTGCCTGCCAATCGGAAAAAGCGGGGCGTTCGGGCAGTGTCTCGGCGATCCATTCCTGCACGAGTTCAACGGCTTGCGCATCCAGTTCGTTCGAGGCGAGGGGCGGCATCCGGCCAATTTCGGATTGGCTGATTCGCCGGAAGAGGATGGAGTGTTCGAGCGAAGCGGGGGTGATGAGGTGGGCGTCGGGATCGCCGAGATGGTTGGAGGGTTTCCCATAGAGCAGGCGGGTATCGCGAAGGGGCGTGGCGCTGCGGGCGTCCCACGGCACGACGGCAATGCCTTTTGGCCGGTGGCAGTTGGCGCAATTGGCTTCCAGGTAAGAGCGCACGCGGTATTCGAGGCTGTGCGAGTGGTCGTCCAAGGGCGCCAATGCCGGGAGTTGATGCACGTTTTTCAATGCCGGCTGGAAGAAACCGGCATCGCTGAGCGCCTCCAGTTGAAAAACTGGGCCGCAGCCGTAATCGGTTTTCCGATTCAGTTGCGCGGGTGTGAAGCCCAGCACGCCGCTTGAGCGGGAATTGTGGCAGGAAAAACATTCCCGGCGGCCGGGGTAACGCCAAACTTGCACGCGATTGCCTTGCGGGCTTTCGATGGTGATGCGTTCATCCAACCCGGAAGCCGGCACCAATTCCGCTTCTGTTAGCGAATGGCCCCAGCGATAGGTTACGCCGTAGGGAATCCCGGAGGGGGTTTGCACTAGAATTCGGGTTTCGAGTCGGCGGCGGGAGGCGGGGTCTCCGGGCGTTTGCTCCAGGTCGAACTGCTTGATCCACACGGCGCCCGCCGGATAGTGAATTTGTTCGGGCGATTGCAGGGAAAAGTGTTGGCTGGGATTTGGCAATGAGAACCAACGACGTTTGACGGCATGGTCTGACCAGAAGGGAACGTTGATTTCGTAAGGCACCATGCCTTCGTTGGGAGTGAGAGTTTCGAGATTGCGAAAGACACCGGTCTTGGAAAGACGCTGCGGCAAGGGCAGCAGATCGGGATCGGGTCCCGGCGCCAGCCGTTTAATGCGCCCCTCGAACCAATCCGCCAGCAAGATTTCCCCCGTGGCCGGATGTACGCCGATGTCCGAGATGTTCGAATCCCACAAAAGCCATTCGATCTCACCGGCCGTTTCTCCGTCATCGCGGAACCGGCCGAGGAAGCCGTTCCAAAAATCGGAAAACAAATAAGACCCGTCCAAAGCAGGCACGGCGGAACCTCGATAGAACAGCCCGCCGGCGATTCCGTTGCCGCTTTCCCTGCCGTATTCGATCAGCGGCAGCTCGTAATCGCTCTCGGCCATTCCCGACTGCCATTTGGGGCCGGGCATTCCGCCTTCCCAGTAAGCCCATCCATAGTTGCCGCCCTTCACGATCAAATTAACCTCTTCGCGGGTGACCTCGCCCGTGTCGTTGCAATAAAGCCTGCCAGTCCGGAAATCGAAGGAAAATCGCCAGGCATTTCGTAAGCCAACCGCGTAGAACTCCGTCCTCACAGCCGCCGGTTCCACTGGAACGCCGTTGAAGGAAGTTGTGTCCACAAACGGATTATCCGCCGGAACCAAATAATGCCCTTGCACCGCCGGATGCGGGTTCGGCAGTCGATTCCCCGGCCTCATATCCACGTCAATGCGGAGCATGCCGGAAAAGAAATTGCGGTCGATTTTCTGGCTGTTGTTGAACGCATCCGCGCCCCAGCCTTCGTCTCCGACCGTCAAATATAGATAACCGTCTGGGCCGAACGCCATCCCCCCGGCGTTGTGCCAAACATGGCGGTCGAACTGGTTAATGAGCACAACCTCGCTGCCCGCGTCCGCCCGGTTGGGATCATCCTCTGACACTCGAAACCGGGACAGGCGATCATGCAGCCCCGTTCCCTGAGAACTGGCATCATTCAGCGTGTAAAAAACAAAGAAAAACCCATTCCGCTCAAACTCCGGATGAAAAGCCACATCCAGCAAACCCGCTTCATCCTTTGAAACCACGCGATCGGCAATGTCCAAAAAAACCGAAACGCGAGGCCGCGCCAAGTCCGGAATCACCAAAATCCGCCCGCCTTGTTCAACAACAAACAGACGGTCCTGCTCGCCCGCAGGAGTTCGAACCCGAACCGGCCGCTCAAAGGAAATTCCCGGAAAAAGATCCACCGCATGATAATCGTAAAGCTGGGGCGAAAGCGGGAGATTCAACCGCGCATTCGACACGCGAACCAACCCGGACTCAGGCTCCGCAAAAGCGCCGCCAATCCAAAACCAACCCGCCGCTAATGCGCCCGCCAAAGTAATGCCGCTAAACTGATGCGCCTTTTTCATACAATCGCCACAAAAAACCGCCGCTTCCTCGCGAGACAGGAGCAGAGCGGACGCCGCATCTTAGTTTCGGCAGCAGTTTCAATCAAGCCGCCCCAATACCGGAGCCATTGAGCGCGGAACGCGGCGCCGAGCGCTCCCAACGGCTTTGCCGCGTAAAAAACATTGCAACCGGCAGGATATGCCCATATGAAGAAGGCATGGCCGCCGGCACCAGCATCGAAAGCAGCATCCGTTTCAACCAAATCTTCTGGTTTGGTGTCATAGCGTTTTTCGCCCTATGCACAGGCTTTTTCCTGGCTTCCAACCGATTCACTCTGGCTCTCGCCGTGGTCTCGTTGGGGTGGCTGGTGCTGTTGCCTTACCATGCAAAATTGGCTTCTTATCTTTCAATCATCACCTTCAAATCAGCCTTGATTCTCCCCTATTTTCCGGGGCGCCCGTATATGTGGGAATTCGCTGCCTTTCTTGCGTGGTCCGGGCTGGGGATCACGATTTCCCTGCGCCGCTACGCTCCAGATGCCGCCAAATACATTCGGGAAAACCGCTGGCTTTTTATCGGCATCCTCATTTACTGCGTTGTGTTGATCGTCACCATGAGTCACCGCGGATTCGGGCTTCGCATCATGGGCACGGACCAAATGGGCGGCCGGTTTTACTTTCAACAGTTGATGTGTGCCATCTTCCCGGTTTTATTCATTTTGGTTCGGTTACCGGAATTAACGTTGGTCCGGCTCTATATTTTCCAGTGTTTGCTGACGCTCACCTTCTTGGTCTCGGACTTTGTCTTTTCGCTCGGCGGCGGCGGATTGTTCGGCCTCCTCCAATTTTTTGAATTGCCCGGAGACGCGGCCAATTTCGAGCGCCAAGCTCAGCAGTTCGGCATCCGGCGTTTTCAATCCCTCAACGCAATGGGGCAAGGGTTAATACTGTTGATTCTCGTCTTTTACAAGCTCGACGCCTTTTTCTCCAGGAAAGCGCTGTATCTCTTTCCTCTGGCAGTCACGATCTTTGGTGTGGGCTTGTTGTCCGGGCATCGCTATCTCTCGCTTATCCTGGGCATCGCCGTCCTGTTCATAGCTTACACCCAACGGTTCTACAACACGAAGAACACGCTCATAAGCCTCGGCCTCTCCGTCACCTTGCTGGTCCCTCTGATCTTATTCGCCAACCGGCTTCCGCTCTCGGCCCAACGCGCCCTCTCCTACATCCCCTACATCAAGATCGACGAACGCGCCCGCTATAACGGCGCCACGACGATGAAGACACGCCGCATATTGAGAGCCGAAGGCTACCGGTTGATCCCGCAGTATTTCTGGATCGGCCGAGGCTTCACAATGCCGAGCCGCGATTACTCGCACATTTGGGACCAGACCTTCATCACTATGCACATAAACCAAGGGAAGTTTTACAACGGATTCATCGGGCTTATGGTAAACACCGGCGTCTTCGGCACCATCTCCATGCTAATCTTCATGGCTGCCGGAAGCTACCTCGCAATCTCCATTATAAACTCCCTGCGCCGGCACGGCTGCGACGACGCCTTCGCACGGATGAGCTGCGTCGTGGCCAGCGTCTGGATGGCCAACATCATCGCGTTCCTTTTCTTTCACGGCGACAGCGAATTCGCCATGAAGACCTTCTCTCTGCAAGCCGGACTGATGATTGCCTGCAAACGCTGCCTGGACTACCGAACGCCTCCCCGAAAACACACCGAAGAAGAACCGGCCGGCGAAACCCTCCCCCCAAGCCACCGCCATTTGCACCCCGCTTTCTGATGGCTGCCGGCAGGCAACACTCGAAGACCGCCGGAGACCTTGGAGAAGCCGTCGAACAAGCCATCGCCCGCTACCCATACAGCGACGCCGCCCTCTTCCGCAACGCCTATGCCGAGCTCGTCCGCCCCAACCTCGATGGAAAAATCCTCATCGAAGTTTGCTGCGGTCAAGGCGACCTCGCCGCCTGGCTGGCCGCCACCTTCCCTCGGGCAACCGTGCACGGCATCGACTACTGGGACATCCACATCAACGCCGCAAAGAAAAAACACCAAGGCCTGAAGAATCTGCGCTTCCGCAGCGGCGATGCCTTAAAACTCGAAGAATTTGCAGACGGCGCCGCAGACTTGGTCGTCGGCCAAGCCACCATGCACCACTTGGCGAACAACCTCCCCGGCGCAGCAGATGAATTCGCCCGCGTCCTCAAACCCGGCGGCCGCTGCGCCTTCCTCTTCGAGCCCTTGGGACACAACCCCGTGATTGCCGCCATTCGCGGCGCCCTCAACTCCCGCCGCCAGTGGATTGACGAATCCCTCCTCTTCCTCAACGCTCTCGAAACCTTCGGCGTTTCCTTCGCCTCCTGCCACATCCAGTATTACAACCTCCTAGGATACGCCGCCAAACTCCTCCCCCGCAACAAAGCGCTCCAATGGATTCCCACCGTCTTGCGAAAAATCGACCAAAGGCTCTTCGAGCAATGGCCCCAACTTAAAAAACACGCCGCCAACTTCAATGTCTTCTACGTCAAAGGCCCGAAGCCGGCGCCCGCCCACCCAGACGCCCGCGCAGCAAATCCCCTTCCCGTATCCGGCGGTAATGCGCGGGATTGAACTCCCGCCGCCGCCGCACAAAAAAACCCCGCAGCCGAAACCGCCTCAACATCCCACGAACACCCGCAGGCACCCAGCGCCGCCAACCCGCCGCAGAAGAAACCTGCAGCCCATCAGAAACGCCCTCGCCGGCGCCCGCCTTCCAGAGAACCGCGTAATCGCTTTGCTGCGGTGGAACAGCGAAAACCTCGGTCTCGCGGACGCGCCGAGCCAGCGCCATGATGTAAGTGGGCAGCGCATTCCGCAGCTCCACCCGAGAGCGAACCTCGGCCGGGTCTGCCACCAAATACCAAGCCCCGCCAGAAACCGCTTCATGCAAAAGCACACATTCTACGCGGAACCCGTTCACCGGCGAAAGTGCGCGGAAGATCAAATCCGGGCTGAACTGCCAAAACCCGTGTCCCATAAAATTGTTCGCCACATTCGCCATGCTGAAATACCCGCCAACCCGAACCATCTCCAAGCAGTTCTTCAACGCCTGAACTACATGAAACACATGCTCCAGCGTCCCCCCGTCATGCACCAGAGAAAACCGCCTGCGCAGCTCGCCGGGAAGGGGAGTGTTCATATCGTGGAGAACAGTCGCCCCCTCATAATCCGAACAATCAATCGACACGACTTGGCGGGCGCCCAGCAGCGAAAAATAAGCCTCGCCGTAAGAGTTCTCGTGCAGAAATGCCTCCGCATCTCGCGCAATGCCCAAGACGGAAAACACCTGCTGCAAAGAAAGCGCATCAGGAAAAAAAGACTGCCGCCCCACCATCGCCACATTCGAGAAATCCGCCCCCAGCGACTTGGCCGCACAGAGAAACTTCATCGCCGGCGCGTCCAGTCCCATATCAATCTGTTTCCTCTGCCAGAGAGCGCAGCTTCGGGCAGACCGCGTGCCCTCAGCCTTTGAAGATAACGAGGATGCCGTAGTCGGAAAGCGTCGCTTTGGTCGCCATATCCTGATGAGAATAATTGACCGTGTTGATGCTGATGATGTTCTTCTCGCCGACTTTCTGGAGGAACTCTGTTGCCTTGTAGTCGAAGAGGTCTTTGCCCACTTCAAAGCACTCCGAGCGGCGGATAGTCTTGACGCGAATCATGCGCTCTCCGTCCTTGGCAACTTCCAATGGAGGCAGCGCGGACTTGATGAGAGGCTCCACCAGGCCTTGATGCTGCGGCACGATGAAATGATGCTCTTCTTTGGCAGCCGCCGAAGAAGCAATAGGCGCCTGAGTGTGAACATTAGCCGCATCGACTTCTGGAATGATGAGGGAAGTTTTGCACGCCGGACATTCAATTTTAGAACCAGCACCGCCTGCGTCAACGATGAGCTCTTGCTTGCATTCCGTGCAACTAAAGACGACGTCCATATTCTCCCTCAAGTTGATTTTTCGGTTTCACGATGAACTGTCAGATTAAGGCTTCCCGCCGGCAATTGCCAGAAAATTCTCGAGCAACTTCGGCGGCCTCAAATCCGTCCCCCGCCGCCTTGCCTCTGCGACAAAGGCCTTGCTTCCTTTCCGCTCCTCGATATGTTGCAGAGGCTTTGACAACTCTCAAGAAATTTTTATGAACCGATTCAAAACTCTCTTTGGCGGGACAGCTCTCTTCGCCTGCCTGCTGCCGCTGAAAGCCGCAGCTCAGATCGACCTGCAAGCGCAGCTCCCCATCGACCCCACCATCACCGTCAAAACCCTCTCCAACGGCCTGCGCTACTACATCCGGGAAAATCAAAAACCGGAGAACCGCGCCCGGTTTCGCCTAGTTGTCAACGCCGGCTCCCTGATGGAAACCGAAGCCCAGCGCGGCCTGGCCCACTTCCTCGAACATATGGCATTCAACGGCACGGAAAACTTTGAAAAACTGGAGCTGGTCAACTTCCTCGAACGCATCGGGATGACCTTCGGCTCCCACCTCAACGCCTACACCTCATTTGGCGAAACAGTCTATATGCTGGAAATCCCCGTTGACGACAGCGAAGTGCTCGAAACCGCCTTTCAAGTGCTGAAAGACTGGATGCAAGGCATCCAATTCGAACCCGAAGAAATCGACAAAGAACGCGGGGTGGTCATCGAAGAATGGCGTTCTGGTCGCGGCGCTCAGGGACGGCTCAACGACAAACAAGTCCCCATCATTTTTCACGGATCACGCTACGCCGAACGGCTCCCCATCGGCAAAGTCGAAATCATCCAAAACGCCCCCCGCGAACAATTCATCGACTTCTACCGAAAATGGTACCGCCCGAACTTAATGGCCCTCATCGCCGTCGGCGACTTTGAAACCGCCGAAATCGAACGCCGCATCCTCGACTCCTTCTCCGAACTCAAAAACCCGCCCGACGCGCCAAAGCGCCAAAGTTATCCCGTCCCCGACCATCAAGAGACCCTCTTTTCCATTGAAACCGACCCGGAACTGCAGGCCACCGTTATCCAAATCGCCTATAAACGCCCCCCAACACCTCAAGGCACCGCCGGCGCTTATCGAGACTCCATCATCGAAAGCCTCTACACGGGAATGCTCAACCTCCGACTCAACGAACGCGTGCAAGAAGCCAACCCGCCCTACCTCTACGGCGCCATCGCCAAAGCCCCCATCGTGCGCACCAAAGACGTCGTCATCCAAATAGCCCAAGTCAAAGACGGCGCCTTCGAAGAAGGTCTCAAAGCTCTCCTGCTGGAAGCCAAACGCGCCAAACAAGACGGCTTCACCGCCGCCGAACTTCGCCGCATCAAGGCCGTCGCCCTGCGATCAATGGAAATGGCCTACGCCGAGCGAGATAAAACCAACTCCGGCGCCTACACCGCCGAATACACGCGCCACTTCCTCCAACAAGAACCCATCCCCGGCATCGCCAAAGAACTCGAACTCTACCGCGCCTTCCTCCCCGGCATTCGCCTCGAAGAAGTAAACCAAGCCGCCGCCGACTGGATCACCCCCCACAACCGAATCATCCTCTTCAGCGCCCCCGAAAAGAAAAACCTCGCCATCCCCGCCAAAGAAGACATCCTCAAAATCATCGAAAACGTCGAGCAACTGGAAATCGCCGCTTACGACGACGGCGACCTAGACGCCCCCCTGATTCCCTCTCCGCCAACACCGGGAACCGTCACCGCCCAAAAACGCCATCCCAAACTCGGCCTCACCGAATGGAAACTCTCCAACGGCATCCGCATCCTCCTCAAACCCACCGACTTCAAAAACGACCAAATCCTTCTGAGCACTTTCAGCCCTGGAGGCCACAGCCTCGTCTCCGACACAGACTTCCCCTCCGCCTCAATCGCCGCCAGCCTCGTCGCCAACAGCGGCCTAGGCACCTTCGACCGCATCCAACTCCAGAAAAAACTGGCGGGGAAAATCGCCGCTGCCGTGCCCCAAATCAGCGAACGCACCGAGGGCATCAGCGGCTCCGCCTCCCCCAAAGACCTCGAAACCATGCTGCAACTCGTCCACCTCTACTTCACCGCGCCGCGAGCCGACCGCAAAACCTTCCAATCCATGATGGCCCAACTCAACGCCAGCGCCGCCAA
Source organism: uncultured Pedosphaera sp. (assembly GCA_965214825.1). Classification (GTDB taxonomy): domain Bacteria; phylum Verrucomicrobiota; class Verrucomicrobiia; order Limisphaerales; family AAA164-E04; genus UBA2970. Next base: position 1,528,625 of record OZ243981.1, on the reverse strand, counting down.
CCGCCTTAACAACCCTCAAACCGTCTTCAGCGACGCCATCCAAAAAGCCCTCTACCGCAACCACCCCAGACACCAACCCCTCAACCAAGCCTTCCTCGACAAACTCGACCTCCAAAAAGCCTTCGCCATCTACTGCGACCGCTTTCTCGACGCCTCCGACTTTACCTTCATCCTTGTCGGCAACTTCACCCCCGACATCCTCCAGCCCCTTGCCGAAACCTACCTCGCTAGCCTCCCCAACCGTAACCGGCGTGAAAAAGCCAAAGACCCCGGCGACACCAAAACCAAAGGCAAAATCACCGTCCAAATCGAAAAAGGACTCGAACCCAAAAGTACCGTCCGCCTCACCTTCCACGGCCCCGCCCCCTGGTCGCCCGAAGAACGTTTCGCCCTCCTAAGCACCATCGACATCCTCCAAATTCGCCTCCGCGAAGTCCTGCGCGAAGACAAAGGCGGCGTCTATGGCGTCGGCATCTACGGCGGCCTCAACCGCTGGCCTCAAGGCCACTACGCCAACAACATCGCCTTCGGCTGCAACCCCGGCAAAGCCCACGAACTCATCGCCGCCGCCCTCGCCACCGTCGAAGAACTCAAAACCCAAGGCCCCTCCCAGGACAACCTTGACAAAATCAAAGAAAACAACCTCCGCAACTACGAACGCAGCCTCAAAGAAAACACCTTCTGGCTCAACAACCTCGCCTACGCCGCCCAAAACCAACTCCCCTTCACCCGCATCCTCACCTTCCCTCAACGCGTCGCCGCCCTCACCCCCGCTCGCATCCAGCAAGCCGCCCAAAAATATTTCAGCGGCGACAACCTCCTCACCGCCACTCTCTTCCCCGAACAAAAATCTGGCCAATCCCAAAAAAACCAACAAGATTTGCCAAAAACTGAACCCATCAAGGAGAATAGCAACATATGGAACGATACGACGGAAATTGGGAACAACTCCAAGCCGCAGTAGCCGCCTGCGGACTGAAAGGCGAATGGTCAAAAGGTGAAACCGCCTATTACCACTCCTACCGCACTAAAACCAGTGAAATCGTCAACTGGTGGCCCAACAAGAAAAAACACAAAGCCCTGTAATTCCAGGGCCGAAACCAAACCGAGTTTTGAAACGCCCTCATGGCCGAAATCCAAAAGCGCGTCCCCCCCGCACGCCCATACCCCATCGAGCGAAAAAACGCCTCCAAAAAACGAATGCGCAAAAAACAGCAAGAGGAAGCGGAACCGGACGCCAAAAACTTAATCTAGACGGCAACAAACGCCAAAATGCCTAATCCGGCATTGCCGAACAAAATGAAAAAAATTATCCGACAAACCATCCTCGCCCTGATGCTCCTGACGGCAACAGTGATTCTTACTGCATGTGGAGACTTTAACGCGGGAAGAGCTGCATACATGCGGGGTGACTACGAAACCGCTTTGCAGAAATTTCGGCCGCTCGCCGAGCAGGGACACGCGGATGCCCAGTTCCTCCTAGGAACCATTACGACGGGGGCAATGCCGTCCCCAAAGACGACGAGAAAGCCGTGTTCCGGTACCGCAAGGCCGCTGAACAGGGAAACATCACACAGCTCAGTACAACTTGGGGATCATGTACGAAAACGGCTATGGAGTGCCCAAGGATGACGGCCAAGCCTACGCCTGGTTCAATCTCGCCGCGGCACAAGGAGAAGAAAGTGCGAAAGAAGTGCGGGAACACCTCAAGAAATATATGACTCCTTCCCAGATTGCGGATGGGATGAGGCTGAGCCGGGAAATTGCGGCTAGTGGCGGCTCATCGCCATAGGCACTCGCTGAACGCGCCCGCCGCTTCATCGTCGCCTCCATCCACTGCCAGGTAAACCTCCCGGTCTTTCCAGATTAGCCTCAACTGCCCCGCACGATTGCGGCCGGCAGTGTTAATTGGCGTGTTCCGAAAGAAAAAACCAGCGGAAGTGGCTTCCCTGTCAGTTGGGATTGGGTTGGATTCAGTTCGGTTAGGCGAAGAGGGCGCTGACGGGTTTGGCTTTGACGAGTTCGCGCGGTTGGTTGAGGTGGTTATAGACGATGGTTTCCGGGTCGATGCCGACGGCGTGATAGATGGTGGCGAGGAGTTCGCCGGGATGCACCGGGTCTTCGAGCGGGGCGGAGCCGGTTTTGTCGGATTTGCCGTGGACATAGCCGCGTTTGATGCCACCGCCGGCGATGCAGGCGGTGTAGCAGTAGGGCCAGTGGTCGCGCCCGTCGTCGCTGTTGCTGTTGCCGGAAGTGCTGACGCCTCGCTGTGGGCTGCGGCCGAATTCGCCGACAGCTACCACGAGGGTTTCGTCTAACATGCCTCGTTGGTCGAGGTCGGCAAGCAGGCCGGAGAAGCCTTGGTCGAGCATGGGGCCGGATTGCTTGCGCATGCGGTTGGAGAGGCCGACGTGAACGTCCCAGGAGTGGTTGTCGGAGTTGGCGACTTTTGGCCATATAACTTCGACGACACGGGTGCCGGCTTCCACCAAGCGACGGGCGAGGAGACAGCTTTGGCCGAAGGTGTTGCGGCCGTAGAGGTTGCGGATGTCTTCTGGCTCTTGTTCGATGTCGAAAGCATTTCGGGCGCGGCCGGAGATGATGAGGCTCAGTGCGCGGTTGTAATACTCGTTCAGATTGAACCGCTCGACGGCTTTGTCAATTTCCGGCATCGCTTCGTTGATAGCGTCGCGCAACCGTGCCCGGCGGCGGAGACGGGCGGCAAACACTTCCGGCCGCATTTCCAAGTCGTCTGTTTTCAGGCGGTCCATTTTCTGCATATCCATGTCGTCGCCTGCAGGATAGAGGTTGTAGGGATCAAATGCTTTGCCTAGGAAGCCGGCGGTGCCGGCTTTGCCAACGACGTTGCTCTCTTGCAGGGGCCGAGGCAGCATGACGAAGGGCAGCATGGGTTCGGTGGGCGGTTTTAAGCGGATAATGTTCGAGCCGAAGTTGGGAAAATCTTTCGGGCTGGGCGGTTCCAGTTGGCCGGAGGGGCTGACCTTGTCAGTGGTGTAGCCGGTCATCATTTGATAGATTGCCGCCGTGTGGTTGAACAGGCCGTTGGGCGTGTAGCTCATGGCGCGTAGCATGGTCATCTTGTCGTTGACCTTGGCCAGACGGGGCAGAATCTCGGTGAACTTGGCGCCGGGAATTCGGGTGGAGATGGGCGAGAAAACGCTGCGGACATTGTCCGGCACATTCTCTTTGGGGTCCCACAGGTCGAGATGGCTCGGCCCGCCTTGGAGGTAGAGCATGATGACGCTCTTGGCCCGGCCGAAACCCGCACCACCGTAATGGCTTTGTTTGGCGCGCGCCTGCATTTGAAACATGGACCCGAGCGTCAGCCCCAATACGCCGGAGCCGCCGACTCGCAAAAGGTCGCGACGGGTCATTTTAAGCTTCGGATCGCAAAGGTCCGTGCTGAATTCACCTGGTAATCTAATCATGGCTATTTCCTTTTTTGACGGCTAAAAACGCGAATAGTTGTTATAGATGTTGGATCGTATCAAATTTTGTTTCCATAGGCAACGTGCGATTGCGGTTAATGGTTGAACAAAAAGGCCGGATTATTGATCAGCGCCCAAGCGAGGTCTTGAGCTGCCGTTAGCCGCCGGTCTTTCATTTGTTCTGCGCTTAACTCAGCGGCCCGGCGCAATTCCCGCAATCCGGGGTCCATTGGCAGAGCCTTGCTGACGCGTGCCACTTCGTCCTGAAGTTCTTTGAGACGCGGGTCCATCGGCAGTTCTTTTTGGGCCTCTTTTAGCGCGGCTTTCAGCTTTTTCAATTTGGGATCGAAGCCTTTGAAGAATGCCAACACGTTTTTCTTTTGTTCGGGAGTTCTCTCCGCCGCGGCAATTTCCAATGTCTCGGCGATTGTTTCCGGCACGCCGAAGTTGAGAGGCTTGGCGTCGGTCGCGACGGAAAAACGGAAGCGGCCCAAGCTGTGTTTGCCGCTTTGGTATTCTTGCCGCAGCTTGAATGTTAGAAGGACAGGCTTTCCGTCGCCAAAAGGTTTTTTGGCTTCAAAAATGGCTTCATGCGATTTTCCGAATTGGGGGGAGATAGCCCAGCCGTCGTTGTCGTTGCGGGCTTGGCCGTTGATTGCCGAGCCGACTTCGTAATTTTTCTGGCTGAAGTCCGCTCGGGCTTTTTCTAGGCTGACTTTGGTTTGTTTGCCGGGGTCGGAAACTGGCGCCCAATAGAGTTCGAGTTCCGAGACGACAAAGTTGCCGTCATCCGCCCGTCCGGGGCCGTTTTTGGGCAGCCGTTCGTCGGTAATCGCTTCGAGTTTCACACCGGAGATTTCTTTGAAGCGGGTTTCCGCTGCCAGCTCATAGACGCCTTTGCCATTTTCGCCGGAAGCAAATACGGAGAGGTCGCGTTGCAGAATCAAGGAGGCTTTGTTGCTTGCCTTTAGCCGCTGCGGGTCGAGTGCCGTCCAGGTGGTCGCGCGGTTGTCCGAGGTTTCCCAGATGGCCAAGGCGGTTTCCGCATTTTCATGGTATTGCGCGATGGCTTGTTCGGCCGTTTTAACCGCCGCTTCTCGTTTGGCTTCGGCCTCGGCGCGGCGGGGGGCGGCTTCTGTTTGATAAGCTGCTAGAGCGGCCTCGGCAGCGTGGATGTTTTGCTTCCGTTGCTGTTCGCGCTGTTCGATGGCCGGGGCAATTTGTTTTTCGTAGGCTGCGAGGTTTTTCAGCAGTGATTCGTGCTCTCTCTTCATGGTTCCAAGGATAGCTTCCACTTCTTGAGTTTCCGCGGGTTTGGGTTTCCGGTTGAGAATTCGCAGGTAGAGTTCTTCGATTAGGTTCGCGTCTTCTTTCTCAGAAGCGGCCAGTTTGGCGATGGCATTATCGGGGTCACTCATGGCTTTGTCGACTGTGGGGCCGCTGACTAGGGACATCACCGAGCCGAGTTGCAGGTCGTTGGAGCGTTCGCATTCGCAGGCGCTTTCGCGAGCTGGGCGGCCCAGGTTGGCCAAGAAACCGTCGTTTAGTTTGACGCCGACGTCCGGCAGGGCCGCCGCACGGGTCCCTCGAGGGACTCCGGGGAAGTCGGAGCGCGTTCCGGTTGTGAAGTAGATGGCGTCATACAACACTTCGGCGGGCAACCGTTTCGGCATCGCATGGGAGAAGTTGATTGTGTCGTCTTCATTCCACGGATTGGTTTGGATGCTCAGTTGATAGGTTCGCGATTTGCAGATGGTTTTCAGCAGATGCCGCGAGTCAAAGCCGCTAGCGATGAAGTCGTTGGTCAACCATTTTAACAGTTCGGGATTGGTCGGCGGGTTTCCCGCTCGGATGTCGTCAATGGGCTCGATGATGCCGACGCCGAAGAGATAGCCCCAGATTCGGTTGACGTAGCTGGTGGCAAAATAGCGGTTGTCGGACGAGGTGATCCAGGAGGCCAAACGCTGGCGGCGGCTCTCTTCTTCGCCGGCCAGGGTAGCGGTTGCCGTGTAGGGGAAGGCCGGCGTCGAGACTTGGCCTGTCCGCTGATGAATGACTTCGCCTTTGTCTTTTTCATAAACTACTTCGTAGAGCGGTTTGCTGCCTTCGACTGCGGTGCCACCGATGCGTTTGTCTTCGCTTGCTGGGTCTTTCTTGAGCCCTACTCGGGCAAAGAATGCCGACATTTCGTAATATTGGTCTTGCGTCCAGCGCTCAAAGGGATGGTCGTGGCATTTATTGCAGTTGAACCGGGTGGCAAGAAACAGGTGGGTGGTGTTCTCCATCGTTTCCTCGGGTGAGCGCAAAATCTTGTAGTAGGACGCGGCCGGATTTTCCCGGTTGGAACCGGAGGCAGTCAGAATTTTGTGGGCAAACTGATTATAGGGCGTGTTGCGGGCAATTTCCTGGCGGATCCAGTCCCGAAACAGTTCGGCACCTTCGGTTCCCAAGTATTTGCGGTTTACTTGCAAGAGGTCGGCCCATTTGTTGGCCCAATAATCCACGAAGTCCGGGTTGTCGATCAACGCGTCGATCAACTCTTCTCGCTTGAGTTTCGAGTCTCTCTCATCGGCGGCAAATCGGCGGACGTCCTCCGCCCGAGGCGGCAGCCCGGTCAAGTCCAGATAAACTCGGCGAATGAACTCGACATCCGTGCACACTTCGGAAGGCAGGATTTTCATCCGCTTCCATTTGGCGGCGGCGAACTCGTCAATGGGGTTGTAGGCCTCCGGCTCTTCCCAAACAAAACCGCTGCGGTCGCCCATCACAGTCAAGGTGGTTGCGGCGTAAGCGCCTTCAAACCGGGCCAATAACGGCGCTTCGCCTCGGCGCAAAGTGCTAACGATGCCGTCTTCTCCAGCAGCGGCTACTTCGGCGTTGCCTGTTTCGACAAAGGCTTCGGCAGTGACATCTCTCTGCATCCCGTTGCCGTAAGTGGCGACGACCCGCATTTGCTGGCGGTCACCGATCTTTTCGACGACGGGGTTTTGCGGGAACAAGCGGATGCTTGCCACCCGACTCGCCGATTCATCGAGCTTGGCGCCTTGGCCGATCCAGGCTTTTAGAATTTCGTAGTAATCTTCGCCCGGCTTGGTTCGTTGCCCGCCTTCATGAGGCACGCCGGCTGTCGCTTTCAGCAACATCAAGCTGTCTTCCGGCGACGCAAAATTAACCCGCCGGCCCGCGTGGTCGTCTGCAAAGGCCCGCACATCATGGATGGGGTCGTATCCGCGCAGCGAGAGCTTGAATCCGTTCTTGCCGTCCTTGGAGCCGTGGCAAGTGCCGGCGTTGCATCCCAGCGCCGAAATGACCGGCATCACGTGCGTGATGTAGTCGGGAGAAAACTCCTCCCCAAAACCGGAGACCTGGACGGGCACCGTCAATGTCCGCCCGCCATAGCGGATGGCAAGGCTCCCCATTCCGTTTTTCTTCGGGCGGAGCATTCCTGTCTTGGAAAGTGAAACCAATTCTTCCGCTCCCGAATAAGCCGCAGTCCGTGTTACATCTTCCGCCGGCGCCCCTTGCCGCCAGGCGCTAACCACTAACTGCGCGTAGTCGTAGGAGTTAGACAGAACTACCGTTTGCGGCTCTGCACTCAACGCGAAGAGATTACCGGCGTTATCGCCCTGAACCGGCGCAGCCAAGAACGCCTGGCGAAGCGCCCCATCTTTGGCGTCTAACACCCGAATCACGCCGTCGCCTCCGGCCACAGCAACCTGCTCGCCGTCCGGATGAAAATCGACGGCATAGATTCCGGCCGGAAACGCCGCACTCGCCTTCAAATCCACGCCCTGCGTCCGATATGCCTCCACTTGGGCTTGTTCTTCGGGTTTTCGGCTCGACACTGTTTTTTGCAAGATGTCGATCAGCGCTTTCGACAAGGCGCCGTCAAAATCGCTGCTGTAAATGCGGACTGTCCCCTTGCCGTCCAGACTGCTCCCCGCCACGATGGATTTGCCGTCCGGGCTGTAGTCCACGCCGAAAATGCGGCCAGGCATCGCATCAAAACGGCGCATCAGGTTGGCGTTGTCTCCGATCACACGTTTGGACTTGCGGATCATGCGGTAAATCTGCGGCGTTCCGTCGGCGCCGCCCACCAAAATTTCATCCCGCTGCGGATGCCGCGCCACCGCCAAAATGCCTCCTTTCAACGCGCCGGGGGTGATGGAGGTGATATTGTCGATAAACCGCTCGGTGGCAAACTCGGTGAGCTTCGCCGTTTGATCCCGCCCCACCGAGACAATGTGCTTCCCGTCAACGGAAAAAACCGTATCCAGCACCCAATCATCGTGCGCTCCCTGATAAACAACCTCCTTGCCCGTGTCGCTCTCAATCGCCCGCAAAGTTGTATCCGCACATCCGAAGGCAATATACTTCCCGTCGGGCGACCAGCTCGCGCCGTAAACCGTGTCGAAAGACACCGGCGCCGAAAGGATCAACTCCTGTTTCGCCACATCCCAAACTTGAACCTCTCCCATGCGAGCCGGCAAACCGCCCGTTACCGCCAACCGCTTCCCGTCGGGAGAAAATCGGACCGATTCAATCCGCGCGGAAAGACCAATCAAACGACCCAACAAACCGCTCCCGTCCGCATGATGCAACAGAACTTCGTGAAAACCGGACACAGCCAGAATCCGCCCGTCCGGAGGATAATCCAGCGCAGTCACCACCGGAGGCAGCCGATATTGCGGCGGATTGTCCCGGTCGTGCCGGCGGCGGACATTGGCCGGCGTGTCGTCCTTCGCGCCTTGAGCAATCCAACGGCGAATCAACTCGATTTCCACTCCCAACAGCGGATCGCCCTTTCGCGGCATCTCCGCCTCGCCGTTGACCGGTGTCACCAACTCGATTAAATAACTCTGCTCCGGATTGCCTGGAATCACCGCTTTGTTCCCGCTCTCGCCGCCCTTTAACAGCGGCGCAAAATCCGTCATCACATAGCCGCCGCGCGACTTCGCCGGCTGGTGGCACCCGTGGCATTGCGCTTGAAAAATCGGGCGAATCTGCGAGTAATAACTCACCAATGATTCGCTTTCCCCGCCGTTCTTCCCTTCCTCCGCCCAAAGCCCGGTGCCGCTTCCCAAACAAACTGACGACACCAACAAGGCTGCGACAGCACTCCGGCATCCTTTGCCAACTCGATTTTCAGAAAAATTCATCACTCTAATCTTAAGTGTCTCGCCGGCTCCTTTTAGAACCCGCATAATCGTTTCTCTCTCAAACTCGACGCTGATAAGCCTCCATACAAACACAAGCCAAGGCAAATGTCCACCCCTGATAGGCGATTTTTTTATTCCGAAAAACGGCGCCCTCGGCAAGCAAAATGGCGGAGAGAGGGGGATTTGAACCCCCGATACCCTTTGGAGGTACTCACGCTTTCCAGGCGTGCGCCTTAAACCGCTCAGCCATCTCTCCCCCGCCAAAGTTCCTTTCAACTCTCGCCCAAAATCCGCGGTAAGGCAACTATTTTGCGCCAGGTCGGCAATCGTCGTGCGGGGAGAAAATTCAGAGCCGTCATTTCTCGCGCCGCAATCAATTCGGGGAAAAGGTTGAAACGTATTGGACCTGACGGTGTCCCATGAGTACCTTGTCGGAGAGTCGACGACGTGGAACCTATCAAAACCCAAGCCATTACATTCGATGTCGGCGGCACGTTGATTCAACCTTGGCCGTCGGTTGGCGCCGTCTATGCCGAAGTCGCTAACCAGCACAGGTTCTCCAGCCTCGACCCTGACCGAATCGAAAACCAATTCCAACAAGCCTGGGCGGAAAAGGCCGACTTCCAACACACGGAAGCCGGATGGCTTGAACTGGTGCGGCAAAGCTTCCACGGCATTTTGCCGGAGGCCGATTGCGCCGCATTCTTTCCCGCACTGTACAAGCGCTTTGAGACAGCCGACGTTTGGCGCGTTCACGACGACGTTCTCCCCGCCCTCGATGAACTGGCAGGAAGGGGGTTTCGTCTGGCAGTGGTGTCCAACTGGGATGCCCGGCTCCGCCACTTGCTTCGGGAACTAAAGCTCATGCCCTTCTTTGAAACCGCGTCCATATCCGGTGAAGTCGGGTTTTTGAAACCCTCGTCCGTCTTGTTTGAACACACACTCCGAATGCTCGGCCTGCCCGCCAACGCTGTTGTCCACGTCGGGGACTCCGCCGCCGAAGACATTGCCGGAGCCAAAAGCGCCGGCCTAGCTGGAATCCTCTTACAGCGGGCAGCACAAAACGGCCCTGGCTCCATCTCCCGGCTGACCGAACTCCCCCATCTCCTCCGGGAAGGCTGGTAAATTCCGGCTGCATTCCCTGCCGGCAGAAAAGCCAACCGTCCCCCGTCCAGGATTGACGCCCGGCCTTTTTGCCGATAAACATCAGAGGCGCTGTTTATGAACTTTATCGCCGCCCTATTCCATTCGACCCTTGGAAAGAAATATCTGATGGCGATCACGGGACTGCTACTGCTCCTGTTCGTGATTGTGCATATGCTGGGCAACCTGCAAATCTTCCTCGGCCCCGAAACAATCAACGCTTATGGCGCCTTCCTCAAATCGAAACCCATGCTGCTCTGGAGCGCGCGCGCCGGCCTCCTAGCTCTTGCTGCCATCCACATCTGGGCTGCGGCAACCTTGGCTGCGAAGAACCGGGCCGCCCGCCCGGCCACTTATCGAGTAAAGCGCTCCGCTGGCGCCAGCTACGCCTCCCGCACCATGGTTTGGAGCGGCCTCATCATCCTGGCCTTCATCATCTACCACTTGTTGCACTTCACCGTCGGTACCGTGAACCCCGAACTGTTGCAGCTCAAAGACGGCGCGGGAAGACACGACATTTACCGAATGCTCGTCTCCGGGTTTTCCTACCCGCTGGTCTCGGGATTTTACATCTTGTCGATGGCGCTTCTTTGCGTCCACCTCAGTCACGGTGCCAGCAGCTTGTTCCAATCTCTGGGCTTCCGCTCCGGCTTTAAAAAAATCTGGGGCGACCGCTTGGCCGTGGTTCTCGCTTGGGGCATTTTTGCGGGCAACAGCTCCATCCCCCTGGCGATCTTGCTCGGTTACGGAAAGGAAGCGTTGTGATGTTGGACGCGAAAATTCCCCCCGGCCCGTTGGCACAGAAGTGGGACCGGCACAAGTTCGACCTCAAGCTAGTCAACCCGGCAAACAAGCAAAAGTATGCGGTCATCGTCGTCGGCTCGGGTTTGGCTGGTGCCTCGGCAGCGGCCACGCTGGGCGAGCTAGGCTACAATGTCCAATGCTTCTGCTATCAAGACAGCCCCCGCCGCGCGCATAGCATCGCCGCCCAAGGCGGCATCAATGCTGCGAAAAATTACCAGAACGACGGAGACAGCGTCTATCGGCTATTTTACGACACGATCAAAGGGGGCGACTTCCGCGCCCGTGAAGCCAATGTCTATCGCCTCGCCCAGCTCAGCGTCAACATCATCGACCAATGCGTCGCCCAGGGTGTCCCCTTTGCCCGGGAATACAGCGGCCTGTTGGCCAACCGCTCCTTCGGCGGAGCGCAAGTGTCGAGAACATTTTATGCCCGCGGGCAAACCGGCCAACAACTCCTCCTGGGCGCTTATCAAGCTCTGAGCCGGCAAATTGCCGCCGGGAAAGTAGCGATGTTCTCCCGTACAGAATTGCAAGACATCGTCCTCATCGACGGCAAAGCCAAAGGCATCGTGACACGGAACCTCATCACCGGAGAAATCCGCTCCCACTCGGCAGACGCCGTCATCCTCGCCACCGGCGGTTACGGGCCGGTCTTCTACCTATCCACCAACGCCGTCGGCTGCAACGTCACCGCGGCCTTTCGCGCCTACAAACGCGGCGCCGCCTTCGCCAACCCCTGCTACACGCAAATCCATCCTACCTGTATCCCCGTCAGCGGCAGCCACCAATCCAAACTGACCCTCATGTCAGAATCCCTCCGCAACGACGGACGCGTCTGGGTCCCAGCACAACCCGGCGATCCCCGCCCCTCGCAAGCCATTCCAGAAAACGAGCGAGACTACTACCTCGAACGCAAATACCCCAGCTTCGGCAACCTGGCGCCCCGCGACATCGCCTCCCGCGCCGCCAAAGAAGCCTGCGATGCCGGCAAAGGCGTGGGGCCGGGCGGCCTGGGCGTCTACCTCGATTTCCAAGACGCCATCGCCCGTCAAGGGAAAAACACCATCCGTGAGCGCTACGGCAACCTCTTCAACATGTACCAACGCATCACCGGAGAAAACGCCTACCGACAACCCATGCGCATCTTCCCCGCCGTGCATTACACCATGGGCGGCCTCTGGGTGGATTACAACCTCATGAGCACCATCCCCGGACTTTTCGTCCTGGGTGAAGCCAACTTCTCCGACCACGGCGCCAACCGCCTTGGCGCCAGCGCCCTGATGCAAGGCCTAGCAGACGGCTACTTCATCGCGCCCTACACCATCAGCAACTACCTGGCCTCGGAAAACCCAGAACGCCCCAGCACAAACCACCAAGCCTTCCGCCAAGCCGAAGAAGAAACCCAACAACGCACAAAAACCCTCCTCGCCATCAACGGCCGGCGAACCCCGCGCTCCTTCCACCGCGAACTCGGCAAACTCACCTGGGAACACTGCGGCATGGCCCGAAACCAGGCCGGACTCGCCAAAGTCCTCAAACAAATCCCTGCCCTGAGAGAAGAATTCTGGGCAAACCTCAACATCCCCGGTAGCGCCAACCAATTGAATCCCACTCTGGAACACGCCAGCCGCGTAGCCGACTTCATGGAATTCGCCGAACTCCTCTGCTACGACGCCTTAAAACGCGACGAATCCTGCGGCGGCCACTTCCGAACCGAACACCAAACCCCCGACGGCGAAGCCAAACGCGACGACAAAAACTACGCCTTCGTCGCCGCCTGGGAACACAAAGGCCCCAACCACCGCCCCACCCTGCACAAAGAACCCCTCGCCTACCAAGAAGTCAAAATGTCCCAAAGGAGCTACCAATAGATGAACCTGACCCTGCACATTTGGCGGCAGAAACATACCGGCGACTCCGGCCAATTCGTCACCTACCCGGCAAAAAACATCAGCCTGGACATGTCCTTCCTGGAAATGCTGGACGTCGTGAACGAAGACCTCATCCAGCAAAACAAAGAACCAATCGCCTTCGACTCCGACTGTCGAGAAGGCATTTGCGGCACCTGCTCCCTCATCATCAACGGCCTCGCCCACGGCGGGCAAAAAGCCGCCACCGTCTGCCAACTACATATGAGAAGCTTCCGCGACGGCGACACCATCACCATCGAACCTTGGCGTGCCCGCGCTTTTCCAGTCGTGCGCGACCTGATTGTGGACCGCTCCGCCTTCGACCGAATCATCCAAGCCGGCGGTTACATCTCCGTCCGCGCCGGAGGCGCCCCGGACTCCAACACCTTCCCCATCGCCAAACCCGACAGCGAACAAGCGATGGACGCCGCCCAATGCATCGGCTGCGGCGCCTGCGTCGCCGCCTGCAAAAACGCCTCCGCCATGCTCTTCACTGCTGCCAAAGTCTCCCACCTCAGCCTCCTGCCCCAAGGTCAAGCCGAACGCCAACGGCGTGCCCTTAACATGGTCGCCCAAATGGACAAGGAAGCCTTCGGTGCCTGTACCGTCACCGGCACCTGCGAAGCCGCCTGCCCCAAAGAAATCAGCCTGGACTTCATCAGCCGCCTGAACCGGGAATACGGCGCCGCCCTGCTCAAAAGCACCGCCCGCCCTCTCTGAAACCCGACCGCACCCACAGTGCCCATGTCACAACCTTCGCCAGCCCCGGCAATCGAAAACGCCACAGACGGCCTGGCAGCTTGGCTCTTCGATCAATCTCTAAGCCTTTTCATCAGCACCTACCAACACAATCGCCTTCTGATCCTTTCAGGAGCAACCCCCGAAACCCTGACACTCGATGCCTATCCCTTCGACCGACCCATGGGCATAGCCGTCTCCCGCGCCGCCTTCCGCCTCGCCACCCGCCGGCACATATGGGAATTTCAAAATGCCAAACCGGCCGCCGAAGAACACAATAGACACACCATCTACCGACTCACCACCGCGACAGACACCAGCTACCTCGACGCCCACGACCTGGCCAATACGGAAGATCACGCTGCTGTCATCGTCGACACCCGCCACAGTTGCCTGCGCCGCATCGAAAACCAAACGCCTCTCGAACCAATCTGGCATCCCCCCTTCATCTCAAAACTGGCGCCCGAAGACCGCTGTCACCTCAACGGCCTGGCCACCGACGGCACCGCGCCCCGCTACGTCACCGCAGCTGGCCGAACCAACCAAGCAGAAGGCTGGCGAAACCATCAGCAAAACGGCGGCGCCCTCATCGACATCGCCAACAACGAAATCATCTCCGCCGGCCTCTCCATGCCCCACTCGCCCCGCATCCACCGCGGCCGCCTCTGGCTCCTCAACGCCGGGAGCGGAGAACTCGGATACATCGAACCGAGCAACAGCGCCTTCCAGCCAATCGCCTTCTGCCCCGGATTCCCCCGCGGCCTCGCCTTCCACAACCAATTTGCCATCGTCGGCCTCTCCCAAGCGCGGCGCAACCGCACCTTCGCCGGCTTCCGCCTGGACAACGAACTGGACAAACGGCACCAACAAGCCTTCTGCGGTCTAGCCGTCATCGACATCGAAACGCAAAAAATCCGCTTCACGCTGCAATTCGCCGCCCCCCTTGCCGAACTCTTCGACGTCCAACTGCTCCCCGGCATCCGCCACCCCGTCCTCTGCAACCCTCGGCAACGCCCCCAAGCACAGCATTCGATTTGACTCCAAACAGCTTATCCCACAGAATTGTCGTTTCACTTTGCCAAACACCCCGCCTCGCAAGAAAACGTTATGAACGCCAAGGCCCTTTCCCAAGAGCAAACCGCCGGCTTTGACCGCGACGGCTACCTCATCGTGCGAAACCTCTTCGACGCCGAAGAAATGGCCATCGTCCGCCAAGCCGCCAAAACCGATCAGGCATTCCAGCACTATGCCCATGACCTGAAAGACACCGAAGGCAGCATCGCCAAACTGGTCTTGTGGAACCGCGCCGGCAAAGACCTCTTCGGCACAGTCGCCCGCAGTCCGAGAATTGTGAACGCCATGGAACAACTGCTCCGCGACAAAGTCTATCATTGCCACTCCAAGATGAGCATCAAAGAACCCCGAATCGGCGGCGCCTGGGAATGGCACTAGGACTACGGCTATTGGTATCTCAACGGCTGCCTCTATCCCGACATGGGATCGGCTTTGATCGCCATGCCATCGACCCGAACACGCGGGAAAACGGCTGCCTGCAACTGATCAAAGCTTCCCACAAAATGGGGCGCATCGAGCATGGACGTTACAGCGAGCAAACCAGCGCTGACCCCGAACGAACTCGCGCCGCCATGAAAGTCCAGCAATTGATCTATGCCGAACTCTCCCCCGGAGACGCGCTCTTCTTCCACTCAAACACACTCCACCGCTCAGACGCCAACAAATCCTCCCACCCCCGATGGTCCCTCCTCTGCTGCTACAACACCAACCACAACAACCCCTACAAAAAATCGCACCACCCGTTTTACGAAAAACTCCACAAAGCCGACGACAACACCATCAAGACAACAGGCATCAAACCCTTCGGACAAGACACCGCCTTTTGGAACCCAGAAGAAGATGCCACCATCGGCAGCGAAAAATAGTCTACCTCTTCAACAGCAATTCAAACATCAAGCTCCCCCACATCCCATCGAATCGCCGACAAAACACGCTGCTCCGCCAACTCGCGAATAGCCGAAATCCGCCCAGTTGAAACCCCATCCCCCTCCAGACAAAGCAAACTCTTGAAAAACTCCTCCAAGGAGAGCGTCAACACTTTCCGATTATTCCGCCGAAACCGCCGCAAATCATGGGCAAGCAAACACCCAGCCGCCTCCCCGGAAGACACCCAACATTCTTCCCGAACCAACTCGACAATCCTCTCCGAACCGAAAATCCCCCGGCCATAACAAAAAGTCAGAAGGCACCAAAAGAAATCCGGCTGTTCATCAGCGGAAACGCCCCGAACACAGAAAAAACCCTGCGCCTTCAGCTTGGCAACCGCAGCACAAGCCGCTTCCCAACGCACGAGACGACCGCCCACCTGCCGCCCCACAGACAAACACGCATCAGAAACAGAAAGGCCGCCAAATAATATCCATTCTCGATGATCGAAAGCCACACAGCAAATCCTCCCACCGCAATGTTACAAATCCACGACATTCAGGTAACATTTGCCCGAAGAGCCCGCAACGACACGAAGAAAGGGAAAGGAGCCAATGCCAATTGGCCATTCCCGCCAAAAAACAAGCTTCAATCAACGAATATACCCGCGAGGATAACCGAAGCCAGAACGAACAAAACAACCAAACAAAACTCACCTTCCGAACCCCTCTTCCATTATAGCTTCATGCAAAGGTGACATTTCAACATCCCGATCAACCGGTTTTTCTTCACGCCATTTCCTATATTCTTCCAACGAAAGCGGAGATGGATTACCCGAATTCATAGCCTCAAGAGCTTTCCGTTCTGCTATCATATATACCAAAGCTGATCCCTCAGCATCTCCTTCTTCAAAGATAGGAGACTCTTTCATCTCCTTTTCAATTCTCAGTTTGAGTTCCAATAAACCTTCCTCATCGAGCGAAGCCTTAAAATCCACAAGTTCTCGTTCAAACTCTTGAATTGCCAATTCGTTTTCTTTAGAAATTTCAGACCTAAAAAGCCTTCAACTACATCAACATTCGTCAAATTGTCTTCTCTACCGCAACATGGTACAAAATCAATAACTTCCTCTTCCTGTTGCTCAACTAGCTCGGAGACTTCAACCGTATCACGCTCCTTCAAATGCTCCAAAAGCTCTTGCAACATCGCAACTTCCGATTCCTTGATCTTTCGAGAAATAGAGGCCTCCAATTCGGTCACTTTGGCTTCCAATTCAACCACTTTGGAATCGACATAATCAAGAGCCAGATTGTTATGGTGTTTCCATCCACGAAAACAACGCCACAGACGCAAAACACGTAACGATCACCAAACAGGTTACGACTGTCACTTCAAAAACTCGAACCTTTCGAATCGCAAGTTTCATCATTTCAATTTCCTTTCATTCACTAGGAATATTTTATCCATACATACTGCTCATCTCCGTATCCATCAACAATTTATGTGGATTTCATATCTGTAAAAATAGCCAATCCCGGAACGAAGATAAGAGAAAAAATGGAGCCGTTTCCCTCGCGCCGCCGACGAGGGAACGGATTTTAAGCTGTTCCGAGCATCAACAACGTCGTCAGAACGCCGACCGCCCATCAGGGAAAAGTGTCTCTGGATTTTCATCGACCCATCAAGAGATTTTCACAACAGCATGTTTAGGGCTTCTTCCAACGAAAGCCGGCGCCCCAACCTGTGCAAATCTTCTCAAGTTCTAAACTTGTCACTGCAATCAATCTTCTTTGCTCAAACTCGGAGATAGTGTTGAATTGTCAGTGCTTGCATCAATCTCTTCAGGTGCTTTCGGTGCCACATCTGCCGCTGTAGGTTCGTCCGGTTCTTGTTCCGGCGCTTCTGTTTCTTCGGTGGATTCTACTTCTACAACGGAAGTTTCCGGGGAATCTTGCGTGGCTTCCGCAGACTCTGCGGAAGCCACAGTGAGAGGGGTCGCTTTGTCTTCGCTCTCGCTCTCAGTTTCGATGAGTTCTTCTAGCTCTTCTGGCCTCGACATTCCTCCAGGCACCAACTGAACCCCGCCGCAGTAGGGCCAAGTCCACAGGCTGAAGGCTGCAGTTGAATTTTCGAGCGCTTGAAACCCCCGGGCCAAGCGAGCAGACCGCAGGAACTTTTGCCTCAGGGCGGCCATTTCGTTTTCCAGTTCGGAAATGGCGCCGGTTAATTTTTCGAAGGTTTTTGAGATGCGTTCGTTCGCCTGGATGCGTGATTGGAGGCTTTGTTTGCTGGCGCCCAGTTCCGCCTTTCGGGATTGCAGCAGGTCAGCGAAATCCTTCTTGAATCGCCCGATATAAATTTGCAGAAAGTCTTTTGAGCAGCGAGTCGGCGCGCTGGGCAGAAGGCTTCTCAAGTGGGTTTCGACGCATTGCTCTAGGGCTGCTTTGCCGTCTGGCAGAAGCCGCCGCCGTTTCTTTTGCGGCGACACTTCATTTGTGAGCTGGTCGACTCCGAACAGGCGGCGGCGGACTTTGGCTTGGCTTCGGAAGAGAATTCGGTCCCAAAAAGTTCGATTCACTGGGATGGTTTCCGCATCCAGATGGATGGCACATTCGCTCACCGGCGGCGCGGCGCTGAGCGCCCCGATGGAACGATTGTAAACATCGCGCAGGGAGAGCCACACGCGGTCGAGCGCGATGACCAATTCGGGCGCCGGCCGGGCACCACCGGCGCTGGTGTCGAGCACGCCTTTTACCAAACCGGCCATTTTTCCGCTAATCTGCTTTTGGAGTGCTTCCATCTGGGGACGCCAAGTCTTGCCCGCTAGGTCGTCGAGGCAATCAGAGGTTTCAAACCAATGGTCCACCCCAGATTGCAGCGCCTTCTGAAGTTCGCCCCGGACTCCTTCGGCAAATCGGATGGCCTCCCGCCGGGTGTCTGCATATGTGTTTTCAAAAGCCTTTTCCCAATCGAAATCGGCAAGGTTTTTCACGGCCAGCAACTGCTCGTCCACTTCCTCGGCTTCTGCCCGCAAACGCCGCTGCTGCTCGATGAAATGGGCTGCGGAATCCGTAGAGCAATGGCGCGACATTTCCGCCCGCAGCGCGTCTCCCTGTCGAAAGCTGTCGTTCATCAGCTCGAACAGATAGTCGCTGCTGTTGAGGTATTCTGTCAGGTCGTTGAGGAAGGCATTGAAATCATCCGGGCGGTCAGGCGGTTGGGCGTCGGCTTCTGCCGTTGAGTTTTCTGCTGTTGTTTCGGAATCGGTTTCCGCCGCCGGGGTTTTGTTTTCCGGGTTGTCGCTGTTGCCGGCTTGGAGATGCCGCGAGGCTGCGTTGAGCAGATCGATGGGGTAGATTTTTAGGCGCCCTTCTTTGGACGCTTTTCGCAGCGCCGCGCTCATGCTCAATAGTTGAAAAGCGTCGATGATTTTTTGCGGGTTTTCGCTTTCCAGGCTCGGTTGCAAACTTCCGTCTGGGCGCAGGTCTCGTTTGGAAGAGTCGATGTTGACAACGAGGAAGACGCGGCTGAAGAGCCCCAGTAAATCGTTGAATTCCTGGAAGACTTGTTCCAGGAAGAGGTTGTCTGTCTTCACTACAAAAACGGCACAGGCCGCGCTGTTGCGGAATTCTCTCGTCATCAGGTCGTAGCCGAACTTCATGCGGCTGTAGAGCCCTGGCGTGTCCACCAGCACGGTGCCGGATTCGTTCAGATCTTTTGCCGCCAAATCAATGTCCACCCGGCGAATCGCCTCCGGGTAGTCCAGTCCAGGGTCGAATTCCCTGCCCTGTTCTTCCACCCGGCGGATGCGGTCGGCCAGGTTGGAATGGGAATCGTTGATGAGGACTTCCATCACATTTTTGTCCTCTGTGGCGGTTTCCCGTCCGTTGTAACGTGTGAGTTTGATAGTTGCTCTCTCTCCGTGGCGGACATAGACCAAACAAGGATAGGCAGGCAGGGAGGTTACTTCGCTCACATAAGCCCCGCTGATGGCATTCATCAGGGTGGACTTGCCGCTCTTCAACGGGCCAAAGATCAGCAGATACGCTTGCTGTCCCTCCACTTTGTCGATCAAGGATTTGAGCCGGTGCTTGACCTCGTTGAACCCGGCTAAATTCAGCCGCAACACCCCCTCCTGGGAATCCTGCTCAATCCGGCTGATCACCGCATCCAACGCCGCGCCGGCAGGAATCAACGCCCGCGAATACTCCTTGCAAAAATCCGATATCTCTGTCTTCATCACTCGACAACAGTCAAGCCGCTTTCGAGACAAACTGCAATGAGAATCTAAAAAAAACGAATGCCCAGCTCTCACAAACGCCGCCGGCCGCCCCTGGCAAAGAGCCTTCCCACCGCAATCGCCAACAACGCAACCGCCCCCGCCAGAAGAAGCCACCGAAAGCCTGCTCCAAACGCCGGCGCCTTTAAGCCTTTGGAAACAGAATCGGCAAGTTTGAAATCGACTTCCAGCCGCTGTTGCTGTCTGTCCCGGCACTGGCGGCCAACTTCAACCGCAGGATCAACGGGAAGAAGCGCATTGGTCAGATAGACACATCCCTCCGGATGATACGCACAATAAAAGCTGAGGCGGTGATCGCCCGGCGCCAAAGCCAACCGAGCATTAGCCGCAATCCGCAGTGTCCCTTCGCCTTCAGCAAGCGCCTCTTCGGCGGGAATCGCCACACTCGCCAATGTCAGCCGGCAACGCTCGCCATCAAGCGCCAACTGGCAGTCCGCCAACAGATCGAGAGCGTACCGGCGTGCTTCTCGGCAGCTGATCCGGCCGTCCTCGTCGCGGTCAACCCAGGCCATGAAGGTTGGCAACACGGCAATGCCGGGCCTAACATCAATCGTAAGAGCAACGCCATCGGGACGGATGTCGAGACGCGAGGCCACCAGGCATTCGTCCAGCCGATGTGCAAACGCATTTGGAGTGTTCGCGCTAAGGGCCAGGACAACGGCCGCCGCGCCGGCCGTCAAAAACTGTCTCATTGCCATAGCTTCGCGCCGTAATCGTTGGCGGGGTTGCGGTAGATAGAATGAATATGGTTCATCGGGTCGCCGCCCAGCCGCTGAGGTGCGAGTTCGATGTGAAGCGTCGGCCCTTGAATGCGGAAGTAAGCCGCGCGCCCTTCGGCAACAGGACCGCTCCAGGCGAACCATGTCTCTTCCAGTCGGCCGCTGATTTCGCGCATTCTGGCGGCGGCAGCGGCGGGATGAATGATTCGCGCCCACTCGCCAATGAGGTCGAGGAGGCGCTCGCGCTGGGCGGCGGAAAAGGTCGATGCTTTCACGCCTTCGGGAGCAATTGTGCGGCCGTCTTCGCCTGCGCCCAGGACGAGGTCGCGAAATTGGGAACCAAGGGTGGCTGCTTCACGCTGGGCGGCGTTCAGCGATTGCATCAAGGCCAAGGCCTTGTCGATCTCGTCAGCCATGGGGCGCACGGTTTTGCCATTGCGGATGAAGCTCGCCGGTTGCACGGCGATGAGAGAGGGAGTGATGACGCCCGCCTTGCCTTTCATAACTACGTTGACCGCTAAGTGATGCCCGCCGAATTGAACCATCCACGGCTCGGCATGGGACGGCTTGCCGAGAAAGGCTAGATAAAACTCGTCCTTGCCAAAGGCGATGCGTCCGCGGCGGCGGCTCCCGAGCCGAAGCGCTTCATCGCTATCGACAATGCCTTTGACTTTCTCCAGGCCTTCGGGGCTGAGCAAGGCACCGAGCAGCTTCCAAACAGCGGCGAGTCGTTCTTCACTGATATCCCCCATGCGGATGCCGTTGCGTTGGAAAATGCCGGCGGGGAGGTTGGACCATTTTTTCCGCTGGGCCGCATCGTCGAACGGAAAGAGAAGTTGCTTGCGGCGCTTGTCGTCCAAGGCGGCAATCAACGCCTCGGCCGCAGGCACAATGGCGGCAGCAGTGTCCGCCCCGCCGGGCGCCTGTGCCTCGTTGCTCTGTTCCGCCTGCGCTTTGGAATCAGGCGGTCCGCTCACAGCAGCCTGGAGGTGATTTTCCGCATTGATGCGGATTGCCACAACGACAGCAGCAATGCTGAGGGCCGGCAGAAAAATGCCGATGAAAAACCATCGGAGGCGCTTGGAAACATTGTGGCGGTTTGGGTTCGCAGTCTGCATCGTTTGATTGTCTGCTCTTAGACGTATTGGTTGCCCGCCGGTTACGTTTTTGTTTCTCGGCGAAGGGCAGTTTGAGCGGCTAACAGGCGGATCGAATTTGGCGGATCAATCCCGTCAGAACTTTCCCCGGACCGATTTCTTCAAATTCAGGGTTGGGTTGCTCTAGCAGAAAGCGCACTGAATCGGCCCAGAGCACCGGGCTGGCGATTTGGCGGGCGAGCGTCTCGTGAATCTCCGCGTCCGCATATAGCCGGGCTGTGGTGTTGGCCACCACAGGAACCGCCAACGGCTCAAAGGAAAACCTGCTCAGATAGTCTGCGAATTGTTCTTGCGCCGGGCGCATCTGGCGCGAATGGAAAGCGCCGCTGACTTCCAGCGGAACCACTTTACCGCCCGCCGCCTGAAGAACCGGCCGGCAAGCGGCGATGCCCTCCTGTTTCCCGGCAATCACCGTCTGCTTGGGGCTGTTTTGATTGGCTAAGTCGATTTCGGCAAAACCTCCCCCGTCCAATGCTGCACGCACTGCCGCCGGCGCCAAACCCAACACCGCCGCCATTCCGCCGCCGCGAACCGCGCCCATGAGCGCCCCGCGTTTCTGCGTCAAGCGAACTCCCGTCTGGAAATCAAAGGCACCTGCCGCAAAGAGCGCGGCATATTCGCCAAGCGAATGCCCCGCCAGGAAATCCGGCGCGGCACCGCCGGCCGCCGACCGCGCCAGATACCCCAAAGCCAAAACCACAAACAGTGCCGGCTGCGTGAACCGCGTGTCCGACAAACGCCCCTCCGGGTTGTCGCGACACAGCTCTTCAACAGAGTAACCTAAAACTTCGGCCGCCGCCGCCGCTTCATCCGGGAATCGCTCGAATAGCCCGCCGCCCATTCCCGATTTCTGCGCCCCTTGGCCAGGAAAAACACAGATGACACTCATCGGAAAGTTCAGAAAAGCGACCGGCAGATGTCCACCAAGCGGGACGCCGCCTCGCCAGTCGATGAAATTGCAAAGTTATTCCGTCGCTTTTGGGGCCGCCTTTTTGATTTCGCCGAACATTTGGCCGCCACGTTTGCCGTGCTTCCAAATGCCGGCATACTGGCCGCCGTGAATCACGACCCGGGCACTGAAGGTTCCCAATCCGGGGATGGTTGTCTCCGTCAGGGTAATGACCGGTGTGTCTCCCGCCCATTTCACTTCCAAGGGTAGAGGCAAGGTTATGTCGGTGCCGCCATACTTCAGCCGGGCGTTAAAGAGCCAAAAGTCGCCCTGGGTCATTTTCTTCACGCTCGATATGGTGTATTCCTCCTTCTTTCCTGCCGCGACGCCATGCCCCGCAACCGTGAATTGCCCCGTCAACTTGGCCTGGGTCATCAACTTCCCGAATGCTGCAAATCTCGCTTTTTTGGTCTCCGGTTCGTCGGTTTCTGCCGCTTGAATGAGGACGCCATTCCCCAGTAATCCGAGGAGAAACGCCACAGAAAGAATTCGCATCTGAATCATGGTTCGCTCTTTATACAGGCTGGGGACAGAAAGAAAAGCCGCAATCCAACGGCGCCGGTCAGGGAATTTTGACGTCATGGTTGGGCACGTTTCCGCGATGCCAATCCAGCGCCCACAACCCCTTCACGGAGACCCGCGAGATGTGGCCGTCCACAAAACCGGCCTGGATGCCGTCCCCGTGCCGTTCCAGGGCAAACCGTCCCATAAACTGCCCTTTGCGGTGGGGAAAGCTCCCGCCGCCGTATCCCGCTCCCTTGAAATCTTTCGGCACTTGATCCCCACCGTCCGGCCACGAACCCACCCAGACCGAATCGCCGTAAGCCGGCACACCGGACGGCGCTTCGCAAAACCGGCTGTAATACTGCTCTGCTGGAAAGTCGTTCCGATAAAAGCCGAGGTTGTCCAGCCAGAGATTCATCCCGTAACTGCCCTCGGATTGCAGTGAACGCCAAGTCTTGTCCACGCTCCCCCACCAACCTTCGTTGGGTGCCGGATTCAACTTGGGACGCTTGGTCGCCGGGCAAATCAAAATCCGCATCACCCCGTCGGCGCGTTCGTGCGGATTCTCCTGATAACCGGAATCCCCCAGATAAGGGGCGATCTGGTGAAACCAATACTTGCCCACTTGGTGCATAACCGGCGGCACGTGGTCGTTGAAGTCGTCCGCGTAGAACCGTGTGGCCAGCGACATCTGGCGCAGATGATTCCCGCAGAGTGTCGCCTTGGCCTTGCTCTTCGCCTTGGATAAAGCCGGCAGCAGCATCCCTGCCAAAATCGCAATAATGGCAATCACGACCAGCAGCTCAATCAAAGTAAAACCGCCGCGCCACAAAGCCCGTCGAGAATAATCGCCGTCAAGAAATCGCATAAGCCCTCTCAATTAATATCTGCGCCGCCAGGCCGTTCAAGTGAAGAGCGCTTCGATCGGTTTTCCCAAGCCGTCGCGGGTTACATAGAACGGCCGCTTTTCCACTTTATATGCGTGCCGCGGGGAAATACCCATCGCCCGGTAGAGGGTCGCGTGCAAGTCTTCAATCACCACAGGATATTTCACGGTTTTGCAAGGGCGCTCGTCTGCTGTTGCGCCGTAGAGGCAGCCCTTTTTGATGCCGCCGCCGAACAATAGCACGCAGCCCGCGTCGGTGAAGTGCCGGTGCATTCCGTAATGTTTTTCCTCTTCGATCGTTTCCGGCACAAACACTTGATCCCGCACTTTCTTGCCCGGCTTGCCTTCGGTCATCATGTCGCGGCTGAATTCGCTGGCCAGAACGACCAGAGTCCGTGCCAGCAGGCCGCGTTCTTCGAGATCTAAAATGAGTTGTGAGACCGGGCGATCGATTTGTTTCTTCATATTGACGAGCCGTTGGTGGCCATGTTCGTGCGTGTCCCAGTTGAGGAAAGGGATGTATTCGGTGGTAACTTCGATGAACCGGGCGCCCGCCTCCACCAACCGACGTGCCAGCAGGCAACCCAGGCCGAACCGCCCCACCGTCTGCGCCTCATAAGCCCCATCGCGGCGGAACGCAACCCGAAACACCGCGCTGGGGTCCGCTCCCGGTGGCAGATACTTCGCCAAGGATTCCCGCGGTTCCAGGGACAAATCGAACGCTTTGGCGGCAGGGGAGCTCAACAAACGATGCGCATTATCCATCGCGCGAACCAAGGACTCCCGCTGATAATCGCTTCCATGCCTGGCAATTGGACTCTTCTCCAGGAGCTTGCGGTAAAGACGGTTCCGGTTCTGAAACCGCCCTGCGCTCATGCCCTTTGGCGGGCGCACCGCATCCGCCGCCTGTTCTGGGTAAGGCACGATGAAAGGCCCGTATTCGCTGCCCAAAAAACCGGCACTGTGAAACGCCTTCAACTCTTCGCCCTCGCCGACATCGAACCGCTGCCCGATGTCGATGAAGGCCGGCACTGCAGAATCCCGCGGCCCGAGCGTCCGCGCAATCACGGCGCCGATGTGCGGGGCAGCGACCGTCTGCGGCGGTGCATACCCGGTGTGCCAATGGTATTGGTGCCGGGAATGCAAGATGAAGCCCAAATCACCCGCCGTGTAAGAGCGAATCAAGGCGCCGCGGTCCATCACCCCCGCCAATCGCTCTAGCCCAGCGGAGAACTTGATCGCATCCACCGCCGTGTCGATCGACGGGAAGGTACTGAGCACCCGGCGGGGATCCATCCCCCGATCAAACGGAATATAGGGCTTGGGGTCGAAGGTCTCCGTCGCAGCCATCCCGCCCCCCATCCACAAGAGGATCAAACAATCCGCCGTCGGCGCCGGAACCTGCCTGGCACTGCCCGCAGCATCGGCCAAAGCGGCAACAGGTGAGCAGGCAGCCAAAGCGCCGAGAGTGGCAGACCCAGCGGTTTTGAGAAAATCGCGTCGATTCCAATTCTGAGCAGTCATCATCATTTATCGTGCGGGTTAAACGCTTGCATCCTGCCTGCGTCCGTGACCGGTTTCAAGACCGAAAACCAGCAAGTTTGTCCCGGAGAACTTCACCAATCCACCGCAACGCTCAAGCGATCTCCAAAGCGATTTTTGTAATACACCGCCTTGTGCGCCCGCCCGTATTCGTGAATCATTCTCGTTGCCTTGACGTCGAAACAGCAATACTCGGCAATCTTCAAAAGCCTGCCCTCTTTGAACCACCGAATCGCTTGCAGCCCCGCCGCCGTTTTCCTGGCGCCCAAAGTTGCCTCAGCCACAGCGTCCAAAGAAATGCGGCGGTTCAAAACTTTCTGCAAATCCGCCATCAAATCCAAAGCCGGCGTCTGAGTCAGATCGAACACGGTATAGCCGTGCAACACCTCATAATCAAAACGCAAATGATTGAACCCCACCACCAAATCCGCTCGGAGCAACTCCTCCACCAACTCGCCGACCTGAGGCTCGCCATAAATACGGTAACCGCCCCGCCTCGTGCTGTAAGTAACGCCGACGCTGATCCCCATGTCCCGGATGCGAGCCCATCCGCCAACCTCCTCGGCCGACCGCTGCGTTTCCAAATCAAAATAAACAATGTTCTTCCCCGGCATAAAAACCAATCCGCCAATGGCTAACCGACAAAAAACGCCACTCCAGAACCCTGCCCCTCGGCAAGAGCCGCCCGGCATACGCCCCGGCCGCTCTCAAAAAAAGTCTTGCCAATTCCAATGCCTTGGATAATTTAGCGGCTGCAGCGCAGGGTGGGCGCCCGGAAAACCCGGAGCTAACCATGTCCTACCCGGTGCCGGATACTCAATACAAACCCAACAAACTACAACGGCAAAAGACATGAAAATCACAACTTTCTCCCTGGTGCTGTGCCTCGGCGCCCTCACTGGCTTCGGCCAACCCGCTCAACCAAAACTGCCCAAGTCTAAATCCGCCCCCAATGCAAAAGTCTATTTCATCTCCCCCGCCGACGGAGCCACCGTCGGAAAAACCTTCACCGTCCAATTCGGTCTGAAAGGCATGGGCATCGCCCCCGCCGGCATCAAGTTCCCCAACACCGGCCACCACCACCTCCTCGTTGACCTGGAAGAACTGCCGGACCTGAACAAACCGCTGGAAGTGACCGAACAAATTCTCCACTTCGGCAAAGGCCAAACAGAAACCACCCTCACCCTGGAACCCGGCGCCCACTTCCTCCAACTCGTGCTGGGAGACTACCTCCATATCCCCCACGACAAACCCGTGATCTCAAAAAAAATCCGAATCACAGTCAAATAAAACCCGGCTCGGATAGCCCACAACAACCGCTTCAACCCCAAGCAAGGCGGCGCATCCACCCTGCCGGCAAGGCTCCTTATAGACTCCCATGTTCGGCACCATCCGCAACTCGCAAGGCGAAACCATCGACTACACCTGCCACGCCGGAGACGCCGGCTCCCTGCACCTCGCCATCATCGGCCACGGCGTTACTGGCAACAAAGACCGCCCATTCATCCTCACCCTAGCCCAAACGCTCGCCGCCGCCGGCATCACCGCCATGAGAATCTCCTTCTCGGGCAACGGAAAATCCGAAGGCCAATTCACAGACTCAAACATCTCCAAAGAAGTAGCCGACCTCGGCACTGTTCTCGACCAAACATCCGGCCGCTCCATCGCCTACATCGGGCACAGCATGGGCGCCGCCGTCGGCATCCTGCGGGCAAGCCAGGACCAACGCATCCAGCGACTGGTCTCCCTCGCGGGAATGGTTCACACAAAACAATTCGCCGAAACAGAATTCGGCATGATTGCGCCGGATGCAGGCAATATGTGGGACGACGAAAACTGTCCGCTTTCCCAAAAATACATGGACGACCTCAGAGCAATTCAATCCACCGTCGATTACGCCCCCAAAATTGCCGTTCCCTGGCTCCTCATCCACGGCAGCGAAGACGATGTCGTCCCCCTGCAAGACTCCAAAGACATCCTGGCCAAAGCCAACTCATCGGCAACCTTGATCGAAATACCGGGCGCCAACCACGTCTTCGCCGAGCCGCACACGACAGCCATGGTCAACCACGTCGCCGCCTGGTTGAGCGCCCAATGCCGGGAGCCCTCCAGCCCTCAGGATTGATCCCCCTCCATCAAACGGCCGTGAGCCTTCAGCCACGCCTCCTGCTTCCGGTAATCCGGACAATACTCGCCCACCGCTGCCCAAAACCGCCGCGAATGATTCATATGGCGGAGGTGGCAAAGCTCGTGCACAATGACGTATTCGCAAACTGCCACAGGCGTCTGAATCAATCGCCAATTCAGAGAAATCACGCCGCGGCAAGAACAAGAACCCCAGCGCGTGCGTTGGTTGCGAACCGTAATCCGGCGAGGCACCGTCGCCATGGCCGCCGCCAGCCGGCCAGCCAAAACCGGCAGCTCGCGCTGGGCAACCGCTCGCATTCCCGCTTCAATTTCCGGCCGCAAATCCTGAGAAACCAACCGAACAGCCACTGACAACCCGCCGATACCAACCGCCGCTTTCCCGCCGCCGGCCTTCGGGACAATCCGTTCCTTCCGCCCGCTATACCAGACTTCCGAGCCAACCCGCCAACCCGCCCGCATCACCTCCATCCGCTCTTCCAACCACAACCGATTCCTCTCCAAAAAAGCCACCGCCTCGCGCCGGCTGCCGCCCCGAGGCACAGTAACACGCGCCGTTTGCTCGTCGAGAACCCGGAGGATGTAACGTTTCGCCCGGCGATTCCGCGCCAAAAAAACATGAATTTGCCCCGCAACCATCCGCTCCGGATCGATCGCCAAAACCCGCGGGAATGTCATCTCCATCTGCAAACCACCTCACCCTAACCACTCGCAACAAACTCCGCAACTCTCCCGTGAATAACGCTTGACTTCCTCCAAAAATCCATCAATCTTTTTCGCCCATTCAGGAAATTGGACGAAGACACTGTGGATTTTTAGCAACGGATGGAAGACCACATCGAACTGGAAGGCAAAGTCAAAGCCGTCTTGGCCGGAACCATGTTCCGCGTTGAACTGGATAACGGCCATGTTGTGCTCGCGCACATCTCCGGCAAGATGAGGAAGAAGTTCATCCGGTTGACCATCGGCGATCATGTCAAAATCGAGATGTCACCCTACGACCTCAACAAAGCTCGCATCGTCTATCGACTCAAAGACGAAAAGGAAAAAGCAAGGGAGATGGAAAGGAAAAAAGGAAAGGGAAAAAAACGAAAGAAAGGCAGCCGCCAGCCAGCCTTCACATTCCGCTCCAGCACCGCAGCCGCAGCCAACGCGCAAAGACCTTCCCCTTAATCCGCCGCTCCCTCTCAAACAAAACAGCATCAGAGTGGAAACCCACTGAGGACAGCATTACGAAGGCGACGGCGGCACCACACCCTGCTGACCCTCACCGCCAACATCAACAAGACCCGCGTGAAACACATCACTGATGCAAACGCCATCACCCCAAAATGCGTCGGCCAACTGGAAAACAGCCAGCCGAGCGTTCATTTTCCCTGAACGCCAACCACACCATTGGCTCCTGGCATCTCCTCCTGCCCCGCCTGCGTTATGACGACAACTTCATCGAATCCGCCCCCTACAGCTTCACCGGCGGGTTCTACTATCTGAAAGTGGCTTACACCTTCTGATGTGGATGCGGCGGCCGCCCGCAACTACCGAATTCCCTGCACCCCCTCGACAAACGCGGCAAAGCCTTCTGCCTGCCGCCGAAGCCGCCGGGAAATATCGGCATCTGCCACCGCGCCCGCCTCGTTCAAAACCTCGCCGACCGACGGAATAAAAACGCGAACCGGAAACAAGTAAGCATTCCGATAACCGAAAATCTGCTGCAACTGCTCCACCGGACGCAGTGCACCCCAAACGCCCGCTGATAAACCGACAAAACAAACCGGCCGGCGCTCGAAACTTTCAGGAAACTTCAACATGTCGATAAAATACTTCAACACGCCGGGAAAACTCCCGTTGTATTCAGGCGTTACCACCACCAAACCATCCGCATCCAACACGACATCAGAAAACACAGCAAACGACGCCGGCTTCTTCTTATATGACGCCGGCGAGAAAAGTTCAGCAGGTAACGCCGCCAAATCCAGCAAACGCGGCGCGGCCGACAAAGATTGATAATGCTCTTTCACCGCATCCGCAATGAGCCGTGTGCGGCTCGAAGGCCGGTTCGTCCCGGAAATAATTGCAATCACAGTCTGCTCCCCTTCCTTCTTCATTCAGCACCCGTTCCGCTTTCACTCGACGAGCGCAAGAAAGCCGTTTTATCGGGAGCTCTTCGAAATCTATTGCGAAACCAAAGCTGCCAAACCACAACCAAAGCCTCCCGGATAATAGCTCGAGACATTTTTGAACTCCCTTGAAACCGATCGGTAAAAACAATCGGAATCTCCTTCACCCTCAATCCCCGGCGCCACACTTGATGCGTCAACTCAATCTGAAAACTATAGCCGTTTGAGCGGACGCCATCCAAGTCCACCTCTTCCAGCGCCGCGCGTCGGAAACACTTGAAACCCCCGGTCGGGTCCGAAAACGGCATCCCCGTAATCAGTTGAACGTATTTCGCAGCACAAAGGCTCAAAACTAAACGCTTCAGCGGCCAATTGATCACGCGGATTCCGTCCCGATACCGCGAGCCAATCACCAAATCCGCATCCTGCGCCGCCTCCAAAAACTTCGGAATCTCCTTGGGATCATGAGAAAAATCCCCGTCCATCTCCAACAGAAACTCGTAACCGCGCTCCAAAGCCCAGGAAAACCCGTCGCAATAAGCCCGTCCCAATCCGTCCTTCTTCCTGCGGTGCAGCACATGAATGCCGGCATGTTTCGCCGCCAGACCATCCGCCAACTCGCCGGTTCCATCCGGAGAATTATCATCCACAATCAAGGCATCCGCACCACCCGCAGAAGACAAAAGACTATCCACCAACAACTCGATATTCTCCCGCTCATTGAACGTGGGAACCACCACAACCGCCTTCGACTTCATCTTCACCGCCGCTAAACTATCGCAGAAATTTGAGAGCCGCAAAACCGGCAATCAAAACCGCTATAAACAACCAGGCACACCAATTAAAATATCTGTCGATCGTCTCTCGAATCTGTGCGCCAAAAAAATACAGCGCCGTCGCCACCGCAAAAAACCGAAGCGAACGGCCAATCACCGAAGCCAAAAGAAACTCGCCCAACGAAAACTGGAACGCCCCCGAAGCAATTGTAAACACCTTGTAAGGAAGCGGCGTCACCGCAGCCAAAAGATTGCCCCAGAAACCATATTCATCATACCAGACCTTGATCTTCTCCATCACATCCTCGCCACGATACGCCCGGACAATCGGCTTACCGATCATATCATATGCCCAATAGCCGATCTCATAACCAATCAACCCACCAAGGATCGAACCCGCCGTGCATATAAAAGCGAACTTATACGACTTGGCAATCCTGCCGACGCAAAGGGGAATCAGCAGCACATCCGGCGGCACTGGAAAAACCGAAGACTCCAGCAAAGCAATGAAAAACAGCGCCCAAGCCCCGCCCGGACGATCCGCCCAACTCAACGTCCAATCATACAACCGCCGCAATACAGACCTCTGACCAAAAGACGCCCTCTGCTCCATCCCTGCGCTCATTCGACAAAACAGTGGAAATTAAACCGCCGCCCCCGTCAAGAACAACACTCCCCACCGCATCCCCCATTGTCAAATTAACCAGCCGGTGCTATTCTTCCTTCACCAAATCGAAAAACCCCGGCAAACCCAGAAAAACGTCATGGCACTTATTCGAGTTTCAGGCCACATCGACACCCCCGGAGAAAAAGGGCGCGAACGAGACATCATCATCAACACCGCCCACATCATGTTCACCACCCCGGACATGCGGCAAAATAATCACTCCATCGTCCATATGATCGACGGCGAAACCCTTATCGTCGCCATGCCCTTTGACGACCTCTGGATGCTCATTCAAAGAGAAACCTAACCCGCCGCCCCCGCCAAACATGAGAATTATCGGCGGCAAAAACTCCGGCACAATCCTCGCCGCACCAAAAGGCTTCGGCATCCGGCCCACCGCAGACTGCGTCCGCGAAGCCATCTTCAACCGATTAGCCCCCCGAATGCCCCGCGCGCGAGTCCTCGACCTCTTCAGTGGCACCGGCGCCCTTGGCCTGGAATGCCTCAGCCGAGGCGCCGCAACCGTCCTCAGCATCGAACACTCCAGCCAACACCTCCGCTTCCTCAAAGAAAACATCCGAGCCTGCCGATACCCGCCCAATCAAATCCAAGTCCGCCTCGCCTGCGTCTTCAAAACCATCTGCGACCTGGCCGCCAATGCCGAAACATTCGACCTCATCCTGGCCGACCCCCCCTTCGGCCCAAAAACTGTGCAAAAACGCAGCCAATCCCTCGCTCAACAACTGATCGACGCCCCCCACCTCCTTCAACTTGCCACCCCCATCACCCTCCTCGCCCTCGGCCGCGCTACACGAGACAAAATCGAAATCCCCTCTCACTGGATAGCAGAAAAAACACACCAATACGGTGACGCCACTATCCACTACCTGACAAAAGAAAATCGAACTCAACCCGAACCCCTTGCCCGCCGCAAAAACCCCTGAAACTCCGAAGGCCGCAAACGCCTCCAGGAACCACACCGCAAACCCGCCAAACCCACCGAACCAATCCGAACCCGCCTCAAGCGAATCACTTGCAAGCCAAAGTATTGCAACAAACGGCGGATTTCCCGATTCTTGCCGCCAACCAACGCAACAATTATCCTCCCCCGCTTCGAATTCTCCCGCAAAATCCGCAAATCAACAAAACGCAGCCGCTCCCCTTCCCCCCAAACACCCGCGCAAGCCTGCTCCCGAAAATCCCGCGCAAAACGCCCCCGCGTCTCCACCTCATACTCCTTGCGGACCCCGAACTTCGGATGCGTCACAAAATAAGTAAACTCCCCGTCATTGCTCGCCAACAACAACCCCTCGCTGCCCACATCCAACCGCCCCGCATGATGCACACCCCGCAACCTCACCGGTAAAAGAGACAAAAAAGAAGGAAACTTCTCCGAAGAAACCGCCGAACAAACAAACCCCCTCGGCTTATGCAACGCCAAATAAATCTTCCGAATCCGAGACAGCAAAACCTTCCCATCCACCGCCACCCGAACCCCCGGCCCCACCCTCGCGCCCAACGCCGAAACCACCACCCCATCCACCGACACGCGCCCAGAAATAATCAAACCCTCCGCCCGTCGCCGCGACGCAAAACCCGACCGCGCAATATATTTCTGCAACCGGATTGTCTCACCCTCACTCACTGCCCAAAGAACCAATCGCCGCCCTAATCGGCAGGACGAAAAAGTGGAAAAGAATCTGTGATTTCTGTGCCTTTTGTGGCGGTTTATCTTCCATCAAAATCCTGAACCGATCCCTGCGAAAAAGGCAACTTCCCATCCCTCTTCCCCAACCGTAATCTCGCGCCTCAAGCACCCAAGCCACATGGCGAAAACCCTCTCCGCCTCTCGTCCAACCAAACCCGCTCTACACTTCAGGCTTGGTCTTCCGCAAACCCGTCACCCGATCGCCCGGCTTCCACAAACCACGCTTCTTCAGCAGCTCCACCCGCTCAAACCGCTTCAACACATTCCGCTTCATCCCCAACCCACTCGATCCTCTCAAACTCCGATGCTGCGACATAATTTCAATCAGCTGATATTGACAAATTTTTACTCCTCATTCTCCAAATGGAGACGGCGTTCATCAAGCGTTTCCCGTCCATGTTCATCATCTTCATATTTCCAATAAAGTGTTTCTTGAAGGCTGGCATCAGGAGAACCTTTCACCCTTGCTGCCGCACGAGACACTTTCATTCTTTGACCTTGATGATCTACTTCCCTGCTGCTGACTACTTTTACCTTAACGCCCTCATCATCCACAAAGGCAAGTTCTGCACCAATCGGAATCTTCAACATATCGAAACTGAAATTTCTGCGGCGCACTTGATATAAGGCTTTTTGTGCTTCCCGCTGCTCTTCATCAGCAGAATCAACATTCTCTTTATGTGTAACATCTTCACCCTTTGTAAGTTCTAAAGCTGCTCTTGCTTCTTGTGGCGAACAACTGAAAAACTCACGCTTCTGATTTACTCAATCCTTAGTAAAAATCTTATGCACACGGTTCTCAATAAAAGCCATATCGGTAACTTTACAAGCGTAGTAGCATTCAAAAGGGAAAGGGACAGAAGTATTATTGAGTGTGCAAGGACGATCTTGTAAGTCATTTGTTTTACCGATTTTCACATAATCGGGCATTGCTTCGCTCGTGAGGACATAAACGATGCCTTCGGCGCTTTGTTCAGTGCTTTCAGCAGGCATGTTTTTACTCGTTCAATACTTTACCAAGAGAAAAATAATTTGGCGGCGACCTACTCTCACACGGGCTGTACCCGCACTACCATCGGCAATGCTGCGTTTGACGGCCGAGTTCGGAATGGGATCGGGTCGGTCCACAGCTTTATGGCCACCAAAAGGCCGTTCGAGAACGTTGCGGTTCTCTGAAAACTACACACAGGGCGCAACTAGGATTGCCAAGCGAAAGTCGCTTTTGGGAAAAAGCGATCAAGCCTCCCGACCGATTAGTATCAGTCCGCTGAACACGTTGCCGCGCTTGCACGTCTGACCTATCAACCCGGTAGTCTTCCGGGGGTCTTTGGGGACTTGCGTCCGGGAAACCTTATCTTGGGAGGAGCTTGGCGCTTAGATGCTTTCAGCGCTTATCTCTTCCGCACGTGGCTACGCAGCGCTGCTCCTGACGGAACAACTGCCACACCAGAAGTGCGTCATTCTCGGTCCTCTCGTACTAGAGAATGAACCCCTCAAGTTTCCTGCGCCCGCAGTGGATAAGGACCGAACTGTCTCACGACGTTCTGAACCCAGCTCGCGTACCGCTTTAACCGGCGAACAGCCGGACCCTTGGGACCTTCTCCAGCCCCAGGATGCGATGAGCCGACATCGAGGTGCCAAACCGCGCCGTCGATATGAACTCTTGGGCGCGATTAGCCTGTTATCCCTAGCGTACCTTTTGTCCGTTGAGCGATGGCAATTCCACATTCCACCATCGGATCACTTGGGCCTGCTTTCGCATCTGCTCGACTTGTTGGTCTCACAGTTAAGCACTCTTTTACCCATACGCTCGACGCACGGTTGCCAACCGTGCTGAGAGTACCTTCGCGCTCCTCCGTTACTCTTTGGGAGGAAACCGCCCCAGTCAAACTGACCCGCAGGCACTGTTCCCCGCCTGGCTGACAGGATCGGGGTTAGAATTCTAATGATCAAAGAGTGGTATTTCACTGATGACTCTGCGGCGACCGAAATCGCCGCTTCTACGTCTCCCACATATGCTACGCATCAAAAACCAGAACCCAATACCAGCTTACAGTAAAGGTGCATAGGGTCTTTCCGTCCTACTGCGGGCAGGCGGCATCTTCACCGCCACTACAATTTCGCCGAGAACCTCTCCGAGACAGCGATCCGGTCGTTACACGATTCGTGCAGGTCGGAACTTACCCGACAAGGAATTTCGCTACCTTAGGACCGTTATAGTTACGGCCGACATTCACCGGGACTTTGGCTCCGAGCTTCGCCTTGCGGCTAACAAGTTACCTTAATCTTTCGGCATTGGTCACGTGTCACACCCTATACGTCGTCTTCACAACTTGGCAGAGTGCTGTGTTTTTGTTAAACAGTCGCCAGATCCAATTTACTGTGGCCTGCCGAAGCAGGCACCCCTTCTCCCGAAGTTACGGGGTTATTTTGCCGAGTTCCTTAGAGAGGTTTCTCTCGCGCGCCTTAGTCTATTCGACTCACCCACCTGTGTCGGTTTGCGGTACGGGCGGCCAGGGGCGCATGTTGACAAGCTTTTCTCGGCGGATCGTCTAATGGGGCGCTTCGACCGAAGTCTAGGCTCTGTCTTTCGATGACTTAGCCATCTTTCTCCCCGCGTCACTGTCAACAAACCCCCAGCCGGTGCAGGAATATTGAACTGCTGTCCATCGACTACGCCTTACGGCCTCGCCTTAGGTCCCGACTAACCCTGGGAGGACGAACCTGGCCCAGGAAACCTTGGGTATACGGCGGCCAGAATTCTCATCTGGCTAATCGCTACTCATGTCTGCATTCTCACTAATCAACGTTCCACTTTCCGTTGCCGTTGAGCTTCACAACGTTGATTACGCTCTCCTACCATTTGCCCGGAACGAATCCCGGGCAAATCCGCAGCTTCGGTATATGGTTTTATCGCCAATCATTTTCGGCGCAGCATCGCTCGATGAGTCAGCTATTACGCATTGTTTAAATGGTGGCTGCCTCTAAGCCAACATCCTCATTGTCTAAGCAACGCCACATCCTTTCCACTTAACCATATTGGGGCACCTTAGCTGGCGGTCCGGGGTGTTTCCCTCGCGCCGACGAAGCTTATCCCCCGTCGACTGACTGCCGGAATAATGGTATCCGAGGCATTCGAAGTTTGATTGGTTTTGGTACCCGGGTCTGGGCCCTAGTCCATCCAGTGCTCTACCTCCTCGGAGTACAGTTCCGACGCTAGCCCTCAAGCTATTTCGGAGAGAACCAGCTATTACGGGGTTTGATTAGTCTTTCGCTCCTACTCACAAGTCATCCGAGCATTTTTCAACATACACCGGTTCGGTCCTTCACTGCGTGTTACCGCAGCTTCAACCTGCTCATGAGTAGATCACCTCCGCTTCGGGTCTATTGCCTGCCACTGAACGCGCATTTCACACTCGCTTTCGCTTCGCCTCCGTTTCAGAAAAACTTAGGCTTGCCGCAGACAATAACTCGCAGACTCATTATGCAAAAGGCACGCCGTCATCCTTGCGGACTCCGACACTTTGTATGCAATTGGTTTCAGGTACTGTTTCACTCCCCTAACAGGGGTTCTTTTCACCTTTCCCTCACGGTACTAGTTCGCTATCGGTTGCCAAGGAGTATTTAGCCTTATCCAGTGGTCTGGACAGATTCATGCAGAGTTTCACGTGCTCCGCATTACTTGGGATGCCCCTAGGGCCGCGCTGGCTTCGCGCACCCGACTGTCACGGTCTCTGGTTGTCCTTTCCATAACATTACGCTCGCCTTTGCGGTCCCACGTCGGGGTCCCACAACCCCAGAGAAACAAGTTTCTCTGGTTTGGGCTCCTCCGCTTTCGCTCGCCGCTACTGACGGAATCATTTCATTTTCTTTTCCTGGGGGTACTGAGATGTTTCACTTCACCCCGTGTCGCCTCTGCAGACTATGCATTCATCTGCAGATGGCCGCCTTCAAGGGGCGGCCGGGTTGTCCCATTCGGAAATCCGCGGGTCAAAGCCTGCTTGCGGCTAACCGCGGCTTATCGCAGCTTGCTGCGTCCTTCATCGCCTCTTGGCACCAAGGCATCCACCAATTGCACTTAGTAGCTTGATCACAAAGTCAACCGCTTGCCTCCTTTCGGAAGCGTGCGGCACTCAGCGAATTATAGTTGCCTTTGGTTTTTTTCCCTATGTGTAGTTTTCAAAGAACAGGCCGAACTCACATCCGGCAAAATCAATGGTGGGCCTGACTGGGCTCGAACCAGTGACCCCACGCTTATCAAGCGTGTGCTCTAACCAACTGAGCTACAGGCCCAAACTCCAGACGCGGCGCCGTAACGGCACCGGTGACCGGAATTGGTGGAGCTGAGGAGATTTGAACTCCTGACATCCTGCTTGCAAAGCAGACGCTCTACCAACTGAGCTACAGCCCCTAAAACCTCTCGCCCGGGGCGCTCGTTTAGATCCCGAACACTCGCGAAAGCGGTCAGAGATTCATCGAAAGCTGAATTGTGCGATAAGCGAAACCCATCCACCTTATCGGCAAAAGGCGTCGACCTGGCGGATATCGCCCGCAGGCAATTCCGCGTTTTGTCTCCTTAGAAAGGAGGTGATCCAGCCGCAGGTTCCCCTACGGCTACCTTGTTACGACTTCATCCCAATCACCAGCCATACCTTCGGCACCTGCCCCCTTGCGGTTAGCTCGGCGACTTCGGGCGCAACCGGCTTTCATGATGTGACGGGCGGTGTGTACAAGGCCTGGGAACGTATTCACGGCGCCGTAGCTGATGCGCCATTACTAGCGATTCCGGCTTCATGGAGTCGAGTTGCAGACTCCAATCCGAACTGGGCCTGATTTTGTGGATTTGCTCCACCTCGCGGTATTGCTTCCCATTGTGTCAGGCATTGTAGTACGTGTGCAGCCCTGGCCGTAAGGGCCATACTGACTTGACGTCATCCCCACCTTCCTCCTCGTTTAAGCGAGGCAGTCTGTCCAGAGTGCTCCGGACTCTCGTCCGGGTGGCAACAGAACATAAGGGTTGCGCTCGTTGCGGGACTTAACCCAACATCTCACGACACGAGCTGACGACAGCCATGCAGCACCTGTGCAAGCTCCTCTTGCGAGGTCATCGCCCTTTCAGGCTTTTACCACCTGCATGTCAAGGCCAGGTAAGGTTCTTCGCGTTGCATCGAATTAAGCCACATACTCCACCGCTTGTGCAGGCCCCCGTCAATTTCTTTGAGTTTTAATCTTGCGACCGTACTCCCCAGGCGGCACACTTGACGCGTTAGCTACGCCACGGACGGGGTCGAATCCGCCCATAGCAAGTGTGCACCGTTTACGGCTAGGACTACCAGGGTATCTAATCCTGTTTGCTACCCTAGCTTTCGTGCCTCAGTGTCAGGATTCGTCCAGAGACTCGCCTTCGCCACTGGTGTTCCTCTCGATATCTACGCATTTCACTGCTACACCGAAAATTCCAGTCTCCCCTCCGATCCTCTAGCCAAGCAGTTTTCAATGCAATTTCCGAGTTGAGCTCGGAGCTTTCACATCAAACTTACCCAGCCACCTACGCACTCTTTACGCCCAGTGAATCCGAACAACGCTTGGGACCTCTGTATTACCGCGGCTGCTGGCACAGAGTTAGCCGTCCCTTCCTCTTTTGCTACTATCAGCTTTCGGCATATTCCTCCGAAAGGTTTGTTCACAAATGACAGGGGTTTACAGGCCGAAGCCCTTCGTCCCCCACGCGGCGTCGCACCATCAGGGTTTCCCCCATTGTGAATGATTCTCGACTGCTGCCACCCGTAGGTGTCTGGACCGTGTCTCAGTTCCAGTGTGGCCGACCATCCTCTCAGACCGGCTACCCGTCTTCGCCTTGGTGAGCCGTTGCCTCACCAACAAGCTGATAGGATGCGGGCTCATTGTAATGCGCCAGGCCTTGCGGTCCCCAGCTTTAGACCTCCAAAGATGCCTCTGAAAATCCACATCCGGTATTAGCTTACCTTTCGGCAAGTTATTCCGAACATTACGGCAGATTACCCACCTGTTACGCACCCTTTCGCCACTATGTCCCGTTGGTATTGCTACCGCCGAGCCATCGTTCGACTTGCATGTCTTATCCACGCCGCCAGCGTTCGTTCTGAGCCAGAATCAAACTCTCCTTTGTTCCACGTTAGTTTGAATTCTGCTCGAGCCTCTCGGCTCAAACGGTTTTAATTAAAACTTTCTCAGCGCCCCAAAACTAACTCAGGACACCTCGAAAGGGGCTCTAACTTATCGCACAATTCAAATTTCAAAGAACTCTGCGCCTTTTCCGCGCTAAACTCTTCCATTCCGGAGGTTAAAAAATCTGAGCGCCTGTCTCATCCCCTCATTCCGAACGAAACGGCGGCTCAGCAGCCTCCATGACGGGCGAAGATTACTCCGTTGCCCGCCAATGTCAATGCTTTTCTCAAAAGTTTTTTTCTCTCCGTCGAGCAGCGGGAAAGACATTAACCGATTCCAAAATCTGTGCAAGTATTTTTATGATTTTTTTTTCAGCCTGCTGCAAACGGCCGGTTTGGTTCATCCCGCCGCCAAGATAGGGAAGAGCTATGACCGGCGATTTTTCAAACAAATTCGCCAAAACCCGCGCATTACTGCTTGCCGATTCGTCGAGTTTTCGCTCTTCCGTCAGGATGATTGGGGCTGTTTTCCCTGTCTTTTCCCGAAGACGGTATTGCGTCAAAGCTGCTTCGTTGAGGACCCCGAGTCGATTTCGGGCGACAATGACGGTATCGCTTTGGGTTCGCGCAATCAAATCGCTCACGGCGACTCCGGGAGCCAAAGGCACTTCCAATCCTCCAATCCCTTCAATGAGAAGGCATTCCGTGTTTTGAGAGGTTTCTTCAACTGCTTTGACGGCTGCGCGAAAACCGGCCTGGGCAGCGCCGGGCTCCAAACCCGCCATCGGCGCCAAGGGCGCTCGGCAAAACACAGGGGTGATTTGCCGTTCGGTCAGTTCATGATCGTTCACTGCGGCCAGCAAGGCCGCATCCTCCCAAGTGCCGGAACAATAGGGCTTTATCGCCAATGCGCGAATTCCCCGGCGCCTCAGGTGAAGCGTCAGCAAAGCCGTCAAGGTTGTTTTCCCAACCCCGGTGCCTGTTCCGGTGATGAATAACGGAGGTCTCTTCACAACGCGGCGCATTCTGAATTCAATGGGACGGCGAGGGAAGTTGAAAAATC
This sequence comes from uncultured Pedosphaera sp., assembly GCA_965214825.1. Lineage (GTDB taxonomy): Bacteria > Verrucomicrobiota > Verrucomicrobiia > Limisphaerales > AAA164-E04 > UBA2970. The sequence continues at coordinate 1,488,802 of OZ243981.1, read as the reverse complement.
GCACCGGCGCAGGAGGGCATTGGCCATCAGGGAGGTGGCGTGATGTGATGAGGAACCACCACAAAAAGCACAGAATTTTTGCGGGCAAAAGCCCATAACGAGGTATTGCGGATTTTTTCGCAATAAGCATTTATGGGCCTTAATGGTTATGGAGGGCGATTTCGTTCGGGACATATAGATTTGCAGGAGGCACAGGATTGGATTTTTTGTCAAGGCGGGCGCCGGTCAACTGGTCAAGTGCCTACGCCACATGTGGTTGCGCCACCCTGTTAAGCCCGTAAATGCTTATCGCGCGGTTTTCTGTTGCGGGTTTGTCTAGTGGTTTGGCACTGTTTTGTCCACTGCTTTTTGCAGAAATGTGGGGCAAAGTGTGGTGTAGGCTCTCAGCCTGCACAAAGGCAGACAGGAAGTTGGTTGTCGGTTCCCCTCCGCCCTAACTACTCTTCGAGTGTCTGCGCCAACCCCCTTAAGCCTGTAACTCCTTATTGCGAAATCAAGCCTTGCGCAGACAGAAATGTCTGCGCCACCTTCACTTCGCCGGTTTCAGGCGGAAGAACTCTGCGCCTTTCCGCTCAGGCGGAATCGACAACACCCCCTCCCGCGAAAAACGTGCCGGCGCCACGGCTTCCCACTCGCCCCTCAAATCAGTCGTGCTTTGCAATGTCCCTTCACGCCAATGAATCTGCACCCCGCCCCCCGCAATCCGCACAATCTCCAAATGGTTGTTGTTGTCGAGTGACAAGCGCCTGAAGTTCCTCGAGCTGGCATCCGGCAAGGTCAAGGTGCCCATCGTTGGCTCACAAAATGTCACCGCCGATTTCGGGAAACCCTGCAGGTTGAGACTCTCAATATCCATGCCTTCGGGCACACACAAACTCTCCAAAGGTTATTGCCGTTGAGAACCAGCGAGCGCAAGCTCGTCAGGCCAGCGGGCAAGGCCAGGTGGGTCAGGGAATTGTTGCTGAGGTCTAGCGTCCTCAAGCTCGTCAAGTCGTCGGGCAAGGTCAGGTGAGTCAGTTGGTTGTTGTTGAGATACAGCGCCCACAAGTTCGTTAAACCGTGAGGCAAGGTCAAAGAGGTCAGTTGATTGCCGTTGAGATACAGCCCTCTCGCCTTGGCCAAGCCCTCCGGCAAAGTCAGAGAGGGCAACTGATTGTTGTCGAGATACAGCCACGCCAAATGCGTCAAGCCGGTGGGCAAGCTTAGGGTGGTCAACTGCTTTCTGGAGAGGGACAGAGACTCTGTGTCGGCGGCGACCTCTCGTCTAAAAGCGCTGCCATTGCTGTTAGTTCCGGTGATGAGGAGGTTTCCCTCAGTTATGGGCGGTTCGGGTTCTGTGGGCTCCGTGGGCTCGGCTGGTTCCGTGGGCGGCGGCGCAATCGTCTCTCTGGTCGCAGGATCGTAGAAGGTCACTGCTGATTTGGAAAAGCCACGAAGCTCAAGACTTTCAAGGTCCATGCCTTCGGGCGCCCGCACACTCTCCAAAGGATTGCCGAAGAGATACAGCCGTTGCAAGTTCGCCAAACCCTCCGGCAAGGTCAGAGAGGTCAGTTGATTGTTGAAAAGATACAAGTGCTGCAAGTTCGTCAAACCCTCGGGCAAAGTTATAGAAGAGAGTTGATTGTCGGAGAGAGACAGCCACGCCAAATGCGTCAAGCCGGTGGGCAAGCTTAGAGAGGTCAACTGCTTTCTGGGAAGGGACAGAGACTCCGCGTCGGCGTCGACCTCTCGTCTAAAAGCACTGCCAGCGCTTGTCGTTCCGGTGAGGGTAATGAATGTCCCAGTCGTGGGCGGAAGATTGGTATTCGTTGTGGGGAACTCTTCGGTTGTGGGATCATAGAAGGTCACTGCTGATCTCGAAAAACCTTGAAGATCGAGATTGTCAATGTTCATGCCCAAAGGCACACGCAAACTCTCCAAAGGATTGTCGTTGAGATACAGCACTCGCAAGTTCCTCAAACCCTCCGGCAAAGTCAGGCTGGTCAGGCGGTTGTTGTGGAGAACCAGCGAGCGCAAGTTCGCCAAACCCTCTGGCAAAGTCAGAGAGGTCAAGCGATTGCGGGCGAGATACAAATCCTGCAAGTTCCTCAAGCCCTCCGGCAAGGTTACGGAAGCTAGGTCAAGGGAGTTGAGAGACAAATAGGTCTCGTTAACGTCGACTTCTCGGCTGAAGGCGCTGCCGTCGGTTCTGGTTCCGGTGATGAGGAGAGTTAGGGGCTCTACTAGTCCTGTCGGCTCTTTGGGCTCTGGTGGCTCTGGGGGCGTTGGATCGTAGAAGGTAACCTCGGATTTCGGGAAGCCTCGAAGATCGAGAAATTCAATGTCCATGCCCAGAGGCACCCGCACACTCTCCAAAGGATTGCCGTCGAGCCACAGCGTCTCTAAGCGGGTCATGCCGACGGGCAAGGTCAAGGTGGTCAGTTGGTTGCCGTCGAGATACAGCTCCTGCAAGTTGGTCAAGCCGTCGGGCAGGGTCAAGGTGGTCAGTTGGTTGTTGTAGAGACGCAGCTCCTGCAAGTTGGTCAAGCCATCGGGCAAGGTCAAGGTGGTCAGCTGATTGTTGTGGAGTTCCAGCGTCTCCAAGCTGGTCAAGCCATCGGGCAGGGTCAAGGTGGTCAGGCGGTTGTTGTGGAGACGCAGCTCCTGCAAGCTCGCCATGCCGTCGGGCAGGGTCAAGGTGCTCAGGAGGTTGTTGTGGAGTTCCAGATATTGCAAGCTGGTCAAGCCATCGGGCAGGGTCAAGGTGGTCAGGCGGTTGTCGTGGAGCTGCAGCTCTTCCAAGTTAGGCAAGCTATCGGGCAGGGTCAAGGTGGTCAGTTGGTTGTCGTGGAGAGTCAGCCTGTCCAAGTTAGGCAAGCTATCGGGCAGGGTCAAGGCGGTCAGGCGGTTGTTTTGGAGACGCAGCTCCTGCAAGTTGGTCAAGCCATTGGGCAGGGTCAAGGTGGTCAGGGGGTTGTTGTAGAGATGCAGCGTCTCCAAGCTCGTCGAGTCATCGGGCAGGGTCAAGGTGGTCAGTTGGCTGTTGTGGAGAAATAGCTCCTCCAAGTTGGGCAAGCTGTTGGGTAGGGTCAAGGTGGTCAGTTGGTTGTCGTGGAGAGTCAGCCTGTCCAAGTTAGGCAAGCTATCGGGCAGGGTCAAGGCGGTCAGGCGGCGGTTGTTGCCGAGATTCAGCTTTCTCAAGTTGGTCAAGGTATTGGGCACGGTCAGGTTGGTCAGTTGGTTGTTGAAGAAACTCAGCACCTCCAAGTGGTGGGCCAAACCATCGGGCAGGGTTACGGAAGCCAGGTAAAGGTTGTCGAGATACAGAGTTGTCACGCCGACATCGACTTGTTCGCTGTAATCGACTGGCTGCGCGAAGAGGTTGCCGTCGAGAAATTGGGTTCCGGTGATGAAGACGTAGAAGGTCACTGCTGATTTCGAGAAGCCATGAAGCTCAAGACTTTCAAGGTCCATGCCCAAAGGCACACGCAAAGTCCCCAAAGGATTGCGGACGAGATTCAGCGTTCTCAAGTTTGTCAAACCCTCCGGCAAAGTCAAGGTGCCCAGTTGGTTGTCGTAGAGAGTCAGCACTCGCAAGTTGTTCAAGCTGTCGGGCAAAGTCAGGCTGGTCAGTTGGTTGTTGTGGAGATGCAGCTCCTGCAAGCTCGCCATGCCGTCGGGCAGGGTGAAGGTGGTCAGGCGGTTGTTGTTGAGATCCAGCCACTCCAAGCTGGTCAAGCCATCGGGCACGGTGTAGGCGGTCAGTTGATTGTGGGAGAGATTCAGATTCGTCAAGCTGGTCAAGCTGTTGGGCAAGGTCAAGTTGGTCAGTTGGTTGCTGTTGAGCCACAGCCTCTCCAAGTTGGTCAAGCCATCGGGCAGGGTTACGGAAGCCAGGTTAAGGGAGTCGAGAGACAGAGATGTTTCGTTGGCATCGACTTGCTGTCTGAAGGCGCTGCCGTTGCTTTTGGTTCCGGTGACGGTGAGGGTTTGGGCGGCAAGCTGGGAGGGTGAGTGGCGGCGGAAGCCTTGCGAGGGCCAGCGCCAAGCCGATTTCCCGTGCCCGGCTCTTCCGTTTAGGCGATATGAGGGCAGGAGTACTGGCTGGTGGGCTGGTGGGCTGGTGGGCTGGTGGGCTGGTGGGCTGGTGGGCTGGTGGGCTGGTGGGCTGGTGGGCTGGTGGGCTGGTGGGCTGGTGGGCATATGTGACAGGTTGTTTGGCATTTTCAAAGTTTTTTTTGATTTTCGGTTCAGCTCGGGGCACAGGCGGCGCAGGCTTGCCGCCTGCAGGCAGACAGGATGTCTCTGCTCCACATTTCTCTCCCCGCAGAGACAATTTACCGCTGATTTTTCTTTTTTGTCAAGGCGGGCGGCGGTCAACGGGTCGAGTGCCTGCGCCACATGTGGTTGCGCCACACGTGGTTGCGCCACCCTGTTAAGCCCGTAAATGCTTATCGCGGATTTTTTTGTTGCTCGTTGTGCGGGGAGCGGGCATTTTGAGAGGGCTTTGCAAAAGTTGATTCCATTGTTGTTTTTCCGCGCCGGGGTTCTTGCTGGCGTGCTGGCTGGTTTTGGGACGCAGGCGGTGGTGCCGCCGGAGCGGTCTGTAGTTCAAATTATGGTGTTCTCGCAAAGGCCGGATTGGGATGAGCCGTGGAACTGGAAGCCGGTCGGGCGTTCGTCGGGGACGGGTTTTGTGATTGCGGGCAAGCACATTATGACCAACGCCCATGTAGCGGCGTGGGCCAAGCAGATTCTGGTGCGGCGTTATCAGGATTCGCGGCTGTTTCAGGCGCGGGCGGCTTTTGTCGGGCATGATTGCGATTTAGCTGTCCTCGAAGTGTCGGAACCCGGATTCTTCGAAGGCATCGAACCGCTGTCGCTGGGTGAGCTGCCCAAAGTGCGTTCGACAGTGGTTACTTACGGTTATCCGGCGGGCGGGGAGCAGATTTCCTACACCAGAGGGGTGGTAAGCCGCATTGAGCTGCAGAACTACATGCATCTAGGGAAGAACCAACGCCTTTTGGCAGTGCAGACGGACGCGGCGATTAATCCCGGCAATAGCGGCGGCCCGGTAGTGCAAGACGGCAAAGTTGTCGGCGTCGCCTTCCAGGGGATTCCAGGATTGGAGAACACGGGCTTCTTCATTCCATCGCCGGTTTTCCAGCATTTTCTCAAAGACATTGAAGACGGGAACTACGCCGGTTTTCCCCAGGCGGGCATCCGTGTGGCGCCGCTTCAGAATCCAGCGCAGCGCCGTTACCTCGGCGTGCCGCCTCATTTTGAAGGCGCTCGTATCGACTCTTTGTCCTCCGATTCCGCAAAGGAACATTTGCGGCAGGACGATGTTTTGCTGCAGGTTGCCGGCTATCCGGTCGCTCGGGACGGCAGCATTCTTTACGAAGGCAATCAATTGCATGCGGGACTGGCCTTCAGTCTGGCGCAGAGCGGGGAATCCGTGCCGGTGCGGCTTTGGCGGGACCTCAAAGAAATCGAGATCGAGCTGCCGGTTTTCGTCAATCGGGCGGACGACGCGATTGGCAATCTCTATCGCGCGCCCCGATATTACGTTTACGCCGGGATGATTTTCACGCCTCTCAGCAAAGATTACCTCTCCACCTTCGGGCAGAATTGGCTGAGCGTTGCCGACACGGAATTCCTTTACGAACTGCTTCACCGCCGGAAATCCGACCCGGAAAACACGCGGACAGAGGCCGTGATGCTGGCTTCGACGCTGGCCCATCCCGTCAACGCCAACATGCGCGTCCGCGGCCGGGCGATGGTTGACGCCATCAACGGTGTGCGCATCGACCGTTTGGAAGATGTGATCCGCGCCTTCAGCGAAACCGAGCAAGCCTACCACACCATCGAATTCACCGGCAACTACGGCTTTGAAACCGTCAACCGCAACAAAGCCGACACAGCAAATCAATCCATCCTCCGCACGTACAGAATCACGAACGACCGCCGCCTATGAAAACCCTGCTTGCCGTTTTGCTCCTCGCTGCAACCTTTCCGCCTTCGACAGTTTGGGGACAAAAGAGCGCCTCGCCCTGGGAACAATCAGTCGTTCAGATTGATGTCAACCGGCACACTTACAACTACTTCCAACCCTGGTCTCGCCGCGCAGGCAACAGCCGAAAATTTGGCCTCGTGATCGGGGAACAATCCATCCTCACCACCGCCAACCTGCTTTACAACCACACGCTCATCCGCATCCAAAAAGGCGGTCGCGGCCAATGGGCAATCGGCCGAATCACCTGGATCGACTACCACGCCAACCTGGCCCTCCTCACCGTCGATGACGAAACCTTCTGGCACGGCCTGAAACCTGCAGAGCTGGCCTCACCCGTCCCGGACTCCGGCCCGGCGGAACTGTTGCGCTGGAATGCCGGGCGGCTGGAGATTCGCGGGTTGAACATTAACCGCCTGCACATCCGCAAAGGCCAGCTCACCTTCATCGACATGCTGCACCTGGAACTCGATTCCGAGATCAACGGCGTTGGCTGGAGCGAAATCCTCGCCGTCGACGGCCAAGCCATCGGGCTCACCACCTCCCAAACCCGCAACAAATGCATCGCCATCCCCTCCTCCTTCATATCCTCCGTCCTCGACGCCCAAGCCGCCGGAACCTACCACGGGATGGGCTTCTTCAACTTCTATTGGCAGCCGTCCGAAAACCCCTCGACCTTAGAACACTTCAAACTCGCCGGCGAACCCAGAGGCGTCATCGTCACCAAAGTGCCCAAACTCCCCGGCGACCACAACACCTTGCAGCCAAAAGACATCCTCCTCAAAATCGACGGCTTCGAAATCGACACCCTCGGCGACTATGCCGACCCGCAATTCGGCCCGATGATGCTCGAAAACCTTGCCACCAGAAACCATTGGGCAGGCGACCAAATTCTCATGACCCTTTGGCGGGACGGGCAGGAACAAGAAATTACCTACACCCTTCCAAAAGCCGATTTCGAGAACGAACTCATCCCCACCGCCCAATACGACGCCCCGCCGGAATACCTCATGGCCGGCGGCCTAGTGTTTCAACCCATGTCAATTCCCTACCTCAAAAGCTGGGGAGAAGATTGGCAGCGGCGGGCGCCCGTTCGCCTCATCCACTACAAAGGGCAGCCGCCGACAGAGGAACGCCCCCGCCTCGTCGTCCTCTCCATCGTGCTCCCCGACCCTTACAACATCGGCTACCACACCTACCGCTTCCTGGTCTTGGACAAAGTCAACGGTAAAAAAATCAGCCACATACAACAACTCAAACAAGCCTTCGCCCAGCCCGAAGACCGCTATCACATCCTCGAATTCGAACAAGGCGAACGGGTGGAAAAAATCGTCCTCGACGCCGAACGACTGCACGCCGCCACACAACGCGTCATGCGCCGTTACGGACTCGCAGAAGACACCGTCATTCACGAATAATCCGGCCCCCCATTTCCGCAAGCCATCGTCGCTTACGAATTGCTCAAACGAATCAACCGAAACTAGCCAACCCAACCGCCGTGAAAACAACCGCGCAAAACTCCGGCGAGCGCCTCATCGACATCTTCAAACGAGTCCTGACGGGCGATTTGGACTCGGATAACTTGCCCGACGCTTTTGAAACGCAGTTCACGGAAGACCTCGGCTTGCTCTCCGGCCGAGACAACATCGACGCTGCCCCGAACACCCAGTTTTCTCCAATCATCCAACAGTAACCATCAAACCCGGAACCCAAAAGCAACCTCAAACTATGCACATTCAACTTCACATCGGGGCCGTGTCCGCCGCTTTGCTGGCCACCGCCACCCCATCGTCAATCCATGTTATGGCCGACCATCACGAGAAAAAACCGAAACTCGGCTACACCGACACCCCGCTCCTCCCCGGTCAAAAATGGCGAGTCCACGATGGAACCCGACCGCAACCACCCGTCGTGAAACCCGGCGCCGTCTTCTCCCATATGGCGCCGCCGCCGGGTGACGCCCTGGTTCTCTTCGACGGCCGCGATCTGGCGAACTTCGAGGAAACCGGCAAACAGCCCGCCGGTTGGAAAGTGGAAAACGGCTACATGGAAGTCGTCCCCGGCGCCGGCTCCATCCAAACCAAAGAACATTTCACTGACTTCCAACTCCACCTCGAATTCGCCACACCGCTCAAAGTCAAAGGCCATTCGCAAGGGCGAGGCAACAGCGGCGTCATCATCTTCGGCGATTACGAAATCCAAATCCTCGACTCCTTCGACAACCCCACCTACCCCGACGGACAAGCCGGCGCCATGTATGGCCAGCAACCGCCCAGAGTCAACGCCAGCAAACCGCCCGGCGCCTGGCAAAGCTACGACATCATCTTTGAAAACGCCCGTTGGGAAGGCCAAACACTCCTCAAAAAAGCGAACGTAACCGTCATCCACAATGGCGTTGTGCTCCACCACAAACAGAACTTCAACGGCCCCTCCCTCCACCGCCGCATCGGGCGATACACCGCACCCAAAACACACGGCCCGATCCACCTCCAAGACCACGGCAACCCAATGCGCTTCCGCAACATTTGGATTCGAGAACTCAGCGATTACGACCAATAACCCGGAGAACCCGCCTCTCCAGACAAAGCGGCAAAGTCCGCTGGCAAGAACCGGCAAAACCAGCGGCCTCTCTCGGAAAGCATGACCGAATTCTACACCATCGGCGGCACGCTTCCTCCCAACTCGCCCGCATATGTGGAACGCCGAGCCGATCGCGAACTCAAAAATGCCTTGGCCGCTGGCGAGTTCGCCTACGTGCTGACCTCACGGCAAATGGGCAAATCCTCCCTGATGGTCCGAACCGCCCAAAGACTCCGCAAAGAAGGCCTCCGCGTCATCGTTCTCGATTGCGCGGCCGTCGGGCAAAACCTCAGCCCCGAACAATGGTATGATGGCCTGCTCTTGGGCGTCGGCCGGCAGTTGGACCTCGAAGACGAACTGGACAACTACTGGATGCGCCACCAACGCCTCAGCCCCGTCCAACGCTGGTTCGGCGCCATCCAAACCCTCGCCCTCCCGAAAACAACGCAGGGCCTAGTCGTCTTCATCGACGAAATCGACGCCGTCAAAAGCCTGCCCTTCCGCTCCGACGAATTCTTCGCAGCCATCCGCGAATGCTACAACCGCCGCATTCACGACCCCGCCTGCCGCCGCCTCGCCTTCTGCCTCCTCGGCGTCGCCACCCCGGCCCAACTAATCGCCGACCCCCACACCACGCCCTTCAACATCGGCCGCCGCATCCAACTCGACGACTTCACAAAAGACGAAGCCCAGCCCCTTTCCCAAGGCATGACCGCGCCCAACCACAGCGATGCCCTCGCCCCGGCCCTGCTCAAACGAATCCTCTACTGGACACACGGCCACCCCTACCTCACCCAAAAACTCTGCCGAACAATCGCCGAACAAATCCGACAACACAACCGCCCCCTTCCCGCCCCAGCCTCCCTCGTTGACACCGCCTGCGAAACGCTCTTCCTCTCCCCCAGAGCCCGGGAACAAGACGACAACCTCCTCTTCGTCCGCGAGAGACTCCTGCGCAACACCCCAGACCTGAGCGCCGCCCTCGAACGCTACTCCCAAATCTGGCAAGGCAAAACCATCCCCGACGACGAAACCAACGAAACCGCCAACCGCCTCCTCCTCTCCGGCATCGTCCGCGCCGCAGACAACCGCCTCCTCATCCGCAACCGCATCTACCGCATCGTCTTCAACCACGAATGGATCGCCAAAGTCAACCCCACCGCCGAAGTGGAACTGCCCAACGGAACACGAGTGCGCATCCAACACGCCTGCACCATCGGCAGAACCCAAAACAACGACATCGCCCTGCCCAACCCCCGAGTCTCCCGCCGCCACGCCATCATCCAAAGCCAATCCCCAGACGACGCCCTTTGTCTCATCGACACCGGCAGCCGCAACGGCGTCTTCCTCAACGGAAAACGCATCTCCCAACCCGCCCCCTTGCGCGACCGCGACCGCATCGACATCGGCCCCTTCCAACTTACCTTCATCCAACCCAACGCCCCCCAACCCTGCAGCGCCGACACCCAATCCACCCTCGACCGAACCGTCATCGACTGACAGCAACCCTCAAAAGAAAGGTAGCGTAGACAGTGTGGCGCAGACATCCTTGTCTGCGCAATCGCGGGCTAGAGTCGGTCTCCACAGCCCCAACCACTCCGAGTGCCTGCCCCACGCTTGCCGCATTCTCCGCCCGCAAAATGAGTGGCGAGTTCACAATCGCCAACCACCAATCACTTGCCACTTTTTTGGCGATGTTCGGGATGATGCCGGAGGGCAATGGGCTTCGCCTTGCCAACGACCAAAAACTCTTCAAGCCCGCAAAGATTCATAGCGCTTTTTCCTTGTCCGGCCGGGCAGCCCGGCCTATCCTCACCCGCATGTGTTTTCTTTCGTTTCAAACCGCCAGACGCAAAGCCGCTCTTCCGGCTTTATGGATGGCAACCGTCTTTTTTGTCCCATCAAGTTCCTTGGCTGAAGCCGGCAACTTTCATCTCGCCTTGCGCCGACAAATGGCTGCGGGCAGCAGCGGTACCTTCCAAACGGTTACCGAAAAACAGCAATGGAAGCCGGCCGAAACTGCAGTCATCGTCTGCGATATGTGGGACCTGCACCATTGCAAAAACGCCGTCGCGCGAGTCAAAGAAATGGCGCCGCGAATGAACCGCCTGCTCGAAGAAGCCCGCCAAGCCGGCGCCCTCATCATCCACGCGCCCAGCAGTTGCATGGACTTTTACGCCGGCCACCCAGCGCGGTTGCACGCTCAAAAAGTCCTTCCCGCCGCCAATCTCCCCCAGGACATCGGCCAATGGTGCTACCAAATCCCCTCCGAAAAATCGGATGATTACCCCTTGGACCAATCGGACGGCGGCGAGGATGACGATCCCATCGAACACGCGGCCTGGGCAAAATACCTGGCAAGCATGGGACGCAACCCCCGGGCGCCGTGGAGACGGCAATACGACGCGCTCAAAATTGACAACGCCGACGCCATCACCGATGACGGCAAAGAAGTCTGGAGCCTGCTGGAACATTACGGCATCGACAACATCCTCCTCGTCGGCGTCCACACCAACATGTGCGTCCTTGGCCGTCCCTTCGGCCTGCGGCAAATGGTCAAAAACGGAAAGAACGTGGTTTTAGTCCGCGACCTGACCGACTCCATGTACAACCCCAAAATGCGGCCATATGTGAACCACTACCGCGGCACCGAGCTCATCATCGAATACATCGAAAAATACATCTGTCCCACCGTCGCCTCCGATCAAATCCTCGGCGGCTTGCCCTTTCAATTTCGCCATGCTCCGAACCGTTGAATCTGCGAAATAAAAGTGGCGCAGACACTCGAAGAGCGGTAGGGGCGGTGGGGAACCGACAACCGACTTCTTGTCTGCGCAAAGGCAGGCTTTTAGCCTGCCCCACCCTTGCCCGATGCCACATCGCGCAATTTGTTATTGACAAAGATTGACTTCGTTTATACCTGTAGCTATTATGTTTTATCTTAAGATAGAAATCGACCAATCGACCAATCGACCAATCGACCAATCGACCAATCGACCAATCGACCAATCGACCAATCGACCAATCGACCAATCGACCAATCGACCAATCGACCAATCGACCAATCGACCAATCGACCAATCGACCAATCGACCAATCGACCAATCGACCAATCGACCAATCGACCAATCGACCAATCGACCAATCGACCAATCGACCAATCGACCAATCGACCAATCGACCAATCGACCAATCGACCAATCGACCACTATATGAAGAAACCCTCCATCTTGTTATAAAAGCACTCCCCTAGCCCTGGCCGGCCTTTTGACCGCCTCAGAGGCCGCCGCCGCAAAACTGAACATCCCCGAAAGCCTGACCGTCAACGAAGGCGCCAGCAAGGACTACAACTTGGTGCTGGATGGCAGGATCCACTCCACCACCACTGTTGCCCTCACTGTGGCGGACCCCGACCTCCTCACCCTCAACAAAAGCCGCGTGACCTTCACCGCCAGCGACTGGAACACGCCGCAAACCGTCACCGTCACCGCCAAAAGACCCGACGGCTTTGACGACAGCACAACAACCATCCGCCACGCCTACCGCATTGGGAGCAATGCCTATACCACGAACTTGCCGGTGAGGATTGTGGACACAGGCTCCTTCACCTGCCCGAGCAACACCAACGCTCCCCTGCACGGCCGGAGCGGCAAAGTCGTCAACGGCATCCTCAGCGCTTTGGGCGGAGTGTCCGATGGCTGCGCCGTGACCGCCGAACAATTGGCCACCATCACCAGCCTTGACCTCTCCGGCCGGGACATCACTCGGCTGCACACCAGCGACCTCGCCGGCCTCACCAACCTGCGCAGCCTCAACCTCTCCGACAACCGGTTGACTTCCCTGCCGGAAGGGGTCTTCGACGACTTGGCCAAATTGGAAACGCTCGACCTGCGCGGCAACCCCTTGCCGGCCAACATCATCGACGATGACGGCCCGCTGCGGCTGGAATTCACCTCAGTGAATCGCATTGTCCAGGAAGGCAACGGGGTCAACACCATCATCGGCTTGGCTCTCAATGTGGTGAGCGGCTCCAGAAGCACCCGGGTCCCCATCGTGGCGAATTACGAAACCTTCGACTACCTGGCAAATGTCAACTTCGGCAACCCTTCGATAGCCAGGGCGACTGCTGGAGAAGATTACTTCCCGACCAGAGGCAAGTTCCGATACTCCCACGACGGGGTGCCCATCGACACCGAGGGGAATAAACTATTCGCTGCCGACGGAGAAACACCGATCCGGGAAGTCATCTCCATCCTCATCAAAGGCGACCGGAAATTGGAGAAGGACGAACGATTCGGCCTGCGCGTCACCTACAACGGCGAAAACGAAGAAGGCACCACCACCACCAACACCATCACGGCCATGATCACCATCCAAAACGATGATCGCCCCGTCCTGCCGACAAATCCCAACATACCCCCAACGAGTCCCAACATACCCCCGACGAATATCGACGCGCCGCCGCTGGCCTTCAGCCGCACCCGCTTCCCCTTGGACGAAGGCGCCACCAAGATTTACCGCGTGCGCCGGGCCTCCCTCAGCCGACAAAACGTGTCAATCCTCCTGACTAGCAGCAGCACCAATATCTTCATCCGCCCCTCAGAGCTGACCTTCACGCCGCAGAACTGGAACGAGTTCCAAACCGTTTCCGTCACCGCCCTCCGAGACGCAGACACCGCCGATGAAAACATCCTCATCCGCCATACTGTCGAAGATTCCGGCGAGAGCGAACTCGTCCGCGTGACCGTCACCGACACCGGCGCTTATAGCCCGACGCCCGAGCCAACCGAGCCAATCAACCCGCTCGAGCCACCGGCCACTGGCCTGATCCTGACCCTGAGCGCCACCGAAAGCGCCAATGCCGCCGGAATGCGGCTCTCCCTCGGCGAAACCGCACAGCGCAGCACCGAACGCCAATGGACGGCCCCCAACGCCGCTTCTTCTTGGAGCCGCGCCCTCCAGCACGGCAGCGCGCGCATCGCCGCCAGTAGCCACGCCAGCTTGGAAAACACCAACAAACTGATGCTTTACGACAACAGCGTGAACGGCAACCCCTTCACCGGCCAGCGAAACACCCTTTGGGACGACGCCCAATATGTGCCTTTGGAGACGCCCCTCTTCATGCGAGCCGACCGAGGGCCAGCCACTGAGTTCACTATCATCGGCCTGTTCCTGAACGACTTCCTGCGCAGCACGGTGGGCAAGGACAAGTTCGCCCTCGTCACCAGCGTGGAGGATGCCGGCGTTGGTTGGCCAGCTGGCACCGTCTTCACCTACGTTCAAGGCAGCAGCAGCACTTTGGCACTCAACGGCGAACGGCAGTCAACCTACGCCAGCTTCTTCCATCCAGGCACCTACATCCTGGGCGGGCAGATGGCGGGCGAATTGCGCATTGCTGCGCTGCCGACCGATTACGATGCGGACGGAGACGGCCTGATAGAGATTCGCACATTGGCGCAGCTCAACGCCGTGCGATGGGACTTGGACGGCAACGGCGAAGCCGATGAAGCAGAAGAGGAAGCGCATTACGCGGCGGCCTTCCCCAACGCGATTGAGTCGATGGGCTGCGCGGACGGCTGCGTCGGGTATGAATTGGCGGTGGCCTTGAGCTTCGACACCAACGGAGACGGGCTGTTCAATGCGGCAGATGCCTATTGGGACGAAGGGGCGGGCTGGGCGCCGATAGGAGATCAGAGTCAGCCTTTCAACGCCCGCTTTGCGGGGAACGACTTGGCTTTGACTGGGTTGTATCAGAGGCGCTCCGCGGGGGCGTCTTCTTTGGGCTTGTTCGGAGCGTTAGGCTATTCTGGGGAGATTATGGGTTTGGAGCTGCGAGAAGTCCAAGTGAGCGGAGTTCACTGGGCTGGGGCATTGGCCGGGATCAACTGGGGAGAGATAGAAGGGAGCCCCTGCGAAGGCGAAGAAGAAGATGCCAGCGGCGCTGGCGGCTCATCAGACACAGACAGCACATCCGGTGATGGCGATTCGTCGGATGCGGATGTTGGTAGCTAGGGATCGATAATCCGTAATCAGTGAGAAGCGCAGGCAACCTTGCGCCTTTTTTTATGCTCGGACTGCCTGGATCCCTTGCATTGGCGGCGCAGACAGAGTGGCGCAGAAATTCTTGTCTGCGCACGGGCAGGCTGAGAGCCTGCCCCACCTTAGCCTGCCTCACACTGCACCAGCCACTGATTTCTAACCACTGCCTTTAGCGGTTGACTCGAGCGCTGCCGCCGCTGATAATTTTTTCCACATCTTTCAGGGCGGACATGGAAGTGTCGCCGGGGGTGGTCATAGCCAAGGCACCGTGAGTGGCTCCGTAGTTCACGGCGACGCCAGGGTTGCCATTGGTCAAGAAGCCGTAAATCAGACCGGAAGCGAAACTGTCGCCGCCGCCGACGCGATCCATGATTTCGAGGTTCGGAAAGCGACGGGATTCAAAAAAGTTCCCGCATGCCCAGCAGATAGCGCTCCAATCGTTGATGGTTGCCGTTTTCACGACGCGCAGGGTTGTCGCTGCGACTTTGAAGTCTGGGAAAGCGCGGACGGCTTTTTGAATCATGGCTTTGAAGGAGTCGATTTCGATGGCGGAGATGTTTTCGTCCACGCCTTCCACTTCAAAGCCGAGGCAGGCAGTGAAGTCTTCTTCGTTGCCGAGCATGACGTCCACGTTGCCGGCGATGCGCCGGTTGACTTCCCTCGCTTTTTCTTTGCCGCCGATGGCACCCCAGAGGGAGGGGCGGTAATTCAAGTCGTAGGAGACGATGGTGCCGTGTTCTTGCGCGACGCGGACGGCTTCTTCCGTCAGGGCAGCAGTGGATTCGGACAAAGCGGCGTAGATGCCTCCGGTGTGGAACCAGCGCACACCTTGCTTGCCGAACAAGTCGTCCCAATCCACATCGCCCGGTTGCATCTGGGAGGCGGCGGTCAAGCCGCGGTCAGGCACGCCGACGGCGCCGCGAATGCCAAAACCGCGTTCGGTAAAGTTCAGCCCATTGCGCACTTCACGCCCGACGCCATCATATGGAACCCACTGGATGAGCGCCGTGTCTACCCCGCCTTGAAGAATGAAATCCTCCAACAAGCGGCCGATTTCATTATCCGCAAAGGCCGTCACCACACCGGTTCGCAAGCCGAAGCAACGGCGCAACCCTCGGGCGACATTATACTCGCCGCCTCCTTCCCAAACTTTGAAATCGCGCGCCGTCCGCACTCGCCCCTCTCCGGGGTCCAAGCGCAGCATAATCTCCCCCAGAGAAATCAGATCATACCGGCATTCACCCGCGGGTTTCATGTTCAATACTGCCATATCCACAACCTCCGTCGAAACAGCGGATTATCCCGGACACCGCCTCGCTGTCCAATTCTTTTTCATTATGGGGAGAGGTTGTATGAACGGAGTGTTCTTGGATTCAGCGGCAGCAGGGCAGACAAAGGTGGCGCAGGCTTCCAGCCTGTGCCCGGGCAGACAGGAAGTTGGTTGTCGATTCCCCACCGCCCCAACCGCTCTTCGAGTGTCTGCCCCACGCAGGACATTGAAGCTGCTGGCACAGGTATAGCAACTCCAACGGCCAACCCGGTCGTTGTCCTTCTTTGGGACGACATCGGAGCTGTCGCAGAGGAGACAATAGGGTTTGCCACACCATCGAACGTCTTCAAAAGGGGCAATGCAGGCCTGCGGATCGGGGAAACTCCTATTGCGTTTTTTTTGCCGGTTACCCGGCAGAATTGCTGTGAATAGAGCCTCAATAAGCTGTGAGCAACTTTATCTTGCGATTCCAGTCCGTTCTGTTTCTCTCGGCATCGACATGAATCCTTCCGATGTCTTGACCGATGCGCCGGAGGCCACTGGTCTCAAACGTGCCCCCCAGCGAACCTCCGATCCTGCAACGCGCCTCCCCCCGCATTCTCCCGCTGCCGAGCGCGGGGTTCTCGCCTGCATTCTCTTGGACCATGAGGAAGCTGCCCCCGTTGTCATCGCCAGGATTCCTGCCGCCGCTGATTTCTTTTACGACCTACGCCATCGCACAATTTACAAAGCCGTCGCCGAACTTGCCACTGCCTGCACGCCCATTGACTTGGTTACCCTCGGCCAACGCCTGCGCGACAGCGGTCAAGTGGAAGAAGCGGGCGGACTTTCCTACCTCGCCTCCCTTTCGGGTGCCGCCCCCTCCGCCGCCAATCTCAGCTACTACCTGGACATCCTCATCGAGCAAACCCTTCTCCGCCGCGTCATCCGCGTCTGCTCCCGCGCAACCGCCGCCGCTTATGACAAGCCGGACAATGTGGATGAAGCCCTGGACGCTATCGAACGCGACATCCTCTCCATCGTTCGCGAACGCACCGACCCGGCGGATTGCTCCATGCCTGCGCTCGTCAAAAAAGCCGTCTCCACTCTCGAAACCTGGCACGCTGAAGGCGGCGCTTCCACCGGCCTCCTCACCGGCTTTACCGATCTCGACCGAATGACTCACGGCTTCAATCCCGGCGACATGGCTGTCATCGCCGCCCGCCCCAGCATGGGCAAGACCTCCCTCGCCATGAACATCGCCGAATATGCGGCCATCGAAAAGCGCCGCCCCGTCGGCGTCTTCAGCCTCGAAATGACGGCAGACTCCCTCGCCCGCCGGATGCTCTGCTCCCGCGCCCGAGTCAACGAGCACGAAGTGCGCCACGGCATCCTCGCGCCCCCGAACTTTGCCCGCATAACTGCCGCCGCCGCCGACATGATCCAAGCCCCCATCTTCATCGACGACACCCCCGGCCTCGACATCCTCGGCCTTCGCGCCCGTGCCCGGCGCATGGCGCACCAGCACAAAACAGAACTCTTCATCGTGGACTACCTGCAACTGCTCCGCTCCACCGCCCAACGCGCCGAAAACCGCCAGCAAGAAATCGCCGAAATCTCCGGCAGCCTCAAATCCCTGGCCAAAGAGCTGGCCGTCCCCGTCATCGTGCTCAGCCAGCTCAACCGCGAAGTCGAAGCCCGCCAAGGCAAACCCCGCCTCTCCAACTTGCGCGAATCCGGCGCCATCGAACAAGACGCCGACTTCGTCGGCCTCCTCTACACCCCCGCCAACAAAGAGAGTGAACCCGACAAAGCCGACCACTACCCCGTCAACCTCCTTATCGCCAAGCAACGCAACGGACCCACCGGCGACATCCCCCTAATTTTCCTCAAATGCTTTACACGATTCGAAAGCGCCGCCAAAGTCAGCGACGAAGATATTCCGACAGGAAGCTGAACCAGAAATGAAACACACCTTAAAACGGCTCTGGCTGACTTGGGTATTCCTGGCCTGCTGGCTGCCCCAAGTGGCCGGACAAACGCCCCTCTCCAGGCAAACCGTCCAGCAAATCGAAATTCGCCACATCGGCCCCCCCGCCGTCAGCAACGAGCGCATTCAAGCCAACATTCAAACGCGCTCAGGCGACCTGCTCAACCCGGCCAAAATCAACCAGGACATCAAAAGCCTCCTCGAAACCGACTACTTCCACAACGTCAACGTCGCTTGGGAAAAAACAGAAGCGGGCATCAAACTCATCTACTCCGTCCAAGGCAAACCCACCCTCACCAAAATCGAATTTTCGGGCAACGACCGGCTGAAAACCCGCCGACTCCAAAAATTGGTTGCCTCAAAAATCGGCGAACCGATCGACGAAAAACAACTCTTCGCCGACGCGCAAGCCATCAAAGAACTCTACGAAAAAAAGGGCTACCGCGAAACCGCCGTCAAATACGCGCCCCGCATCAACGAAGACCGTGGGCAAGGCACCGTTACCTTTGAAATCGTCGAATCCCCCAAAGTCCGCATTCAAACCGTCCGCTTCGAAGGCGCCAACGCCTTCAAAATCCGCAAACTGCGGAAAACCATCAAAACCCGCAAACGCTGGGCCTTCTCCTGGCTCACCGGCTCCGGCGTTTACAAAGAAGACCAATTCCTTGAAGACCGCGAAAAACTCCGAGACCTTTACTACGAAAACGGCTATCTCGATTTCACCATTCGGGACGTTCGGTTCGATTACCCGAAACCGAACAAACTGGTCATCACCTTCGAAATCTTTGAAGGCCAACAATACCGCGTTGGCGACCTGAGAATCGAAGGGAACGAAGTCTTCTCCACAGAAGAAATCCTCTTCGCCCAAACGCGCTCTGGGCTTCGGAACCGCCTGGCCATGAGACCCGGCAACATCTTCACCCCCAAAGGATTTGACGATAACAACCAAGCCATTGCCGACCTTTACGAAAGCGCCGGCTACCTCAGCCTCCGGAACCAGGGAAACACCCGAATCTTCCCCGTCCAATCCGCCAATACTGCCGCAGGAACAATGGACATCGACTACCGAATCGAAGAAGGGCAGAAAACCTACATCGAAAAAATTGACATCCGCGGCAACACCAAAACAAAAGACAAAGTCATCCGGCGCGAACTGGCGGTCGCTCCCGGAGAACCCTTCAACATGGTGCGCGCGCGCCTCAGCCAAGTGCGCCTCGAAGGTCTGCAATACTTCGACACCGTTGACCTCAGCGTGGAACCCACTGACATCCCGGACCGAAAAAACCTCATCGTCAAAGTCGCTGAAAAAGCCCAAGGCACCGGCAACTTCGTCGTCGGCGCCGGTTTCAACTCCGTGGAAAACCTCGTCGGATTCGTCGAACTCAGCCAAGGCAACTTCGACATCGCCAAACCCCCGTTCTTCCAAGGCGGCGGGCAAAAACTCCAAATCCGCGCCCAAATCGGCACACGTCGCCAAGACTACCAACTCATCTTCATCGAACCCTGGCTCTTCGACCAAAAACTCGAACTCACCACCAGCCTCTACCACCGCGAACTGGACTTCCTCAGCAGCATCTTCAACGAAAGCCGAACCGGCGGCACAGTCGGCCTGCGCACGCCGCTCTTCAACAGCGACTTCATCATCGGCGAACTCGGCTACACGCTGGAACAAGTTGAAATCTCCAACGTCCATCCCCAAGCCTCTCCTGTCTTCCAGCAAGAAGCCGCCGCCGGCAAACGCCTAGTTTCAAAAGCCAGCCCCGTCCTTTACTACGACACCCGCGGCCCCGGTCGCCTGCCCAACATCGGCCAGTTGACCCGCCTGCGCACTCACATCGCCGGGGGACCTTTTGGCGGCGACACGGACTTTTACAAACTCGAACTGGGCACCAAACACTACTTCAAAGGATTAGCAGAAGGCCACGTGCTGGAACTCCTGGCGCAAATCAGCGTGATCGAAGAATACGGCGACACCCGCCGCGTCCCTCTCTTCGACCGCAGCTTCCTCGGCGGGCTGTATTCCCTGCGCGGCTTCCGTTTCCGGGATGTCGGCCCCAAAGACAACCTGGGCGAACCCATCGGCGGCCGCACCAGTTGGTTCGCCTCCGCCGAATACAGCGTGCCTGTCATCGAACGTTTCCGCCTCGCCGTGTTTTACGACATCGGCATGGTCTATCAAGACGCCTACAGCTTCTCCACCCACTACCGATACCTAAAAGATTTAGGCACCGGCTACAGCAAAACACAAAGCTACAACGACAACATCGGCGTCGGCATGCGCCTGGAACTGCCCATCGGCCCCCTTCGCCTCGACTACGGCATTCCCTTGACCTCTGACCCGGAACAGGACGGCTCCGGCCGTTTCAACTTCGGCGTCGGTTGGGACCGCCCTTTTTGAAAATTGCCGGCCGCTCGAAATTGCGCTAAACATCCCCAAGAATTTTTACAGCAAAAAACCATGATGAACACCTGGAAGATACTCAAAACCGCCCTCCCCCTCCTGTTCCTGGCTGCCGCCACCGCCAGCGCCCAGCCCAAAATCGCCGTTGTGGACATGAAAGAAGCCTTCGACGAATACTGGAAAACCAAAGAACTCTTCAAGCGATACGAAGGCAGCAAACAGGAATACCTCGACCAGCGCCAGAAAATGGTCGATCAATATCAAGCAAAGCAAAAAGAATACCTCGACCTCAAAAAATCAGCAGAAGACCCCGCCATCTCCTCAAGCGAAAAAGAACGGCGCAACACAGAAGCGGAAAAAAAACTGCAGGAAATCCGCAAACTCGAACGTGACATCCAAAGCCACCAAAGAAGCGGGGAAACCCGGCTGGTCGAACAACAGCTTCGGCACAACAAGAATCTTATCGACGAGATTCGAGACGTGATCAAACGAAAAGCCGAAGCGGAAGGCTTCACCCTAGTGCTCAACACCGCCGCCGTTGACATGAACCGAACGCCGATCGTCCTCTTCACCGACGGCACTCACGACATCACCGGCGACATTCTCTCCACCTTGAACCAAGGCAAATAGACACCCGTAGCGGCAACCTGGCCTTCGACAAAACCTCCACCAACATCTCAACTCTAGCAAAGGGGGGATAGAAACTTTCGCTACCGCGAATTTCCTGTTGTCTTCATTTATTCGTAACTTTTCCGAAGGAGCTGTGTGCTCATGGAAGTACGATATAGCAAATAAATGGGTTTCCCTATTAGAAACAAATGCCGCGTTCCCGAAACCATCCGGCAATTCATACAGAAATGAACATGACAAATCGAACAGCCTTCACCTTGATCGAGTTGCTGGTGGTAATCGCCATCATCGCCATATTAGCCTCGATGCTATTGCCAGCTCTCTCCAAAGCCAAGTCCGCAGCCCAGGGAATCAAATGCACTGGCAATGTGAAACAATTGCAACTGGCCTGGCTGCTGTATGCGGATGACAACGACTCGAAGCTGGTTTCTAACAACAGTTGGTGCTACGGCGACTTCCAGAAAAACCCGACCGACAAGACCAATTTAACACTGCTGCGCAACGGCCTTTTGTGGAGCTACACCGGCGCCGAGGACATCTACAAATGCCCCGGCGACAAAACCGTGAACGTGCGCAGCTATTCTATGAACAACCATATGAGCGGAGGGAGTTTTGACGGCAAACTCGCCCTTGAAGAAGGCATCATCTTCTGGGTCTTTCGCAAGTTGACTGAAATCCGAAAGCCCTCGCAGTTTTTCGTTTTCATTGATGAAGACAAGGCAAGCATCAACGACCGGCTGTTTCGAGTGGACATGTCCGCCCCACGCACCATGGACAAACCGGCCGCCTATCACAACGGCGGTGGACGGCTCTCCTTCGCCGACGGGCACGCCAAAGCTCGCCGCTGGGTTGGCCCCCAAAAAAAGGAACTTCAAGCAAAGGACATTCTTTGGCTGAAAGAGCACACCTCTGAGCGCCGCTATTAGCAAAAACTTGCATTTGCTTCCGCAAATCGACATCCTGCGCCCTTTGACGGCACAATGACGGATGTTGAACGCCATGAGTGACCCCCGGAAGCAGCCAAAATGGGATTTGGATTTGGAGTCGGCCTTTCTGCCCTCATGGGCGCAAAAACCGGCCAGAAAAAACCTCTACTCCAAATACGAGGGCGAAGAAGGCATCTCCGCCCGCCGGAAAGATTCCCGGCACCCCGATCGACAGCACAAACGGCACTCGAAACCGAAGGAACGCCGCAACCAGGATTCTCCAAAGAACGACAGCCGCCGGCCTGCGCCCAGCACGCAAAATCGGCATCCCAACCGAGAGACCAACAACAGCAGACAAACCCACCGCCCCAGCAAACACGCTGGCCAAGAACCCAACAAAGTCAAACTCAAACACCTCTCCCAACAAGAAATCCTCGCCTCTCTCCCAAATCTGAAACTTTCCATCTTGCCCGATCCCGACCGAGTGAAATCCCTGGCTAGGCAAATTCGATTGCAAGGCCGCGCTTACGCCCTTTTCGACATCGCCCACCTCGTCTTGAAATACCCTGACCGATTTGAAATATCCGCGTCGATTTCTCCGGACGGCAAAGGCAAACCCGTCTCCGAACAGTGGCTCTGTCGATTGGACGAAACTCTCTGGCTGTCCCGAGACGAAGCGGTCGGCTATGCACTCGACCGGCATTTCGACCGGTTTTATGAACGCGTGAAAACAAAGACCGAACCGCCGAAAGGCCATTTCACCTTCGTTGCTCAATGCGGAATTTCTGGAAAAATCCTCGGCCCGCCCAACCATCACGGCTATCAGGAAACCCTGCGAAAACTCCATGCCGAGCAATTTTCCCGGATGAATCTTCAAGCCTACAAAGACCAAGTCAAAATCGTGCACGATGAAGAAACCGTCAAAAAATGGCTCGACGATCAAAGCTGGAAAACCGAATATCAAACTAAGACAGCGGAACCGGCTGTGTTGGGGTCGTGGGACGAGGTAACCGCCCATTTCAAAACCCATCACCTCAAGAAAACATTGAAAACCGGCAAGACACTGCGGTTGAGCGCGGCAGCGGGATTGCAAACCCCCTCCAAAGCTGTCCGGGAATTGATTCGGTTCCGCATCGCAGAACAACGCAAATTCCCCCTGCAAACGGCGACCACACTCGGCCAGATGTTCGCCCGTCAAGGATTGCAAATCTTCAAAATCAACCGCTCGATCCTGCACGTCTCCGTTGCCCGCCCTCGCTATTTGGACATAAACGAAACCCCCGTGTCGGAAGGCGTCAAACACATCGTCGATTGCATCAACACCACACCCGATTGCACCCGCAAGAAACTCATCAAAGCGCTCCGCCCCCCAACAAAACCCAGCCCGCCGCCAACCGCAGAGACCGAACCCCCACCCGCAATCCCCGCCACCAACCAACCAACGCCTGAAGAAAGAGCCATCATCACCGACCTCCACTGGCTCATTCACGAAGGCCATGTGATCGAATTCTCCAACGGCAAAATGGAAACCGCTAAAAAACCGCTGCCGCATCCCGAAAAAAAGCCGGGCAAAAGACACCCCACGCCGTCACACTCCCAATCCGTTCCCGCCTAAACCCGCGCCGTCTATGAAATCAAAAGCCTACGCCAAAGCGGGCGTGGACATCGATCTCGGCAAGCGGCTCAAAACATCGCTCCCCGAACTCCTGAAATCAACACGCCGCCCCGAAGTCCTCGGTACCGTTGGCGGATTCGGCGGGCTATTCGAGCTGCGAACCAAACACCGACGCCCAGTTCTAGTCTCCAGCATGGACGGCGCGGGAACAAAACTCAAAGTGGCCTTTGCCGCCAAACGGCACGACACCATAGGCGAAGACCTCGTTAATCATTGCGTCAACGACATTGCCGTCCTCGGCGCAGAACCGCTTTTCTTTCTGGATTACCTCGCCGCCGGCGTCCTGCAACCAGCCGTGTTTGAGAGCGTCATCGCTGGATTCGCCAGAGCTTGCCGGGCGAACCGTTGCGCCTTGATCGGTGGCGAAACCGCTCAAATGCCCGGATTCTACCAAAAAGGCGAATACGACATCAGCGGCGCCATCGTGGGCATTGTCGAACGCTCAGCCATTCTCGACGGCAAAATAATCCAACCCGGAGACGCCATCCTCGGCTTCCCCTCCAACGGCCTCCACACCAACGGCTACACCCTCGCCCGCCAAGTCCTCTTCGAGAAAATGAAACTGCGTCCCAACAGCCGGATCGAAGAACTGGGCAGCACCGTAGCCAACGAACTCCTGCGCATCCACCGCTCCTACCTCAAACCCATCCAGAAACTGCTTGCCCGTTTTAACCGCCCCCGATCACCTAAACCAATCAAAGCCTTCGCCCACATCACCGGCGGCGGCTTCATCCACAACATCCCCCGCATCCTGCCGCCTCAAACCGCTGCCCAAATCGCTAAAAACAGTTGGGAAATCCCCCCCGTCTTTCAACTCATCCACCGCGGCGGCAAAATCAACAAGCAAGAAATGTTCACCGTCTTCAACATGGGTATCGGCCTCATCGCCGTCGTTGCCGCTCCAAACACCGACGCCATCCTCGCCTACCTCAAACGCATCCGCGAACCCGCCTTTCGCATCGGCGAAATCACTGCCGGCAAACGCCAATGCCGACTTCACTGAAACCCGAACAACCCTGGCAGAACCAACGCCGCCAAAATTTTGCTTTCTTTTTGAATCGGCGGCTTTTTATTTTCGCCAGGCGATGGAAAAGGCATCTCCAGTATCACGGAGTGGGCGATTTCGTCAGGCCGCTGCCGAAGGTCTTATCGACTTTTCAGAGTCGGTTTCCTTTGATTGGCGGCTGTGGAAGCAGGATATCGTCGGCTCCATAGCTCACGCGCGGATGCTCAAAAAAATCGGTGTGCTCACGGAGCAGGAGTGCGACGATATTTTGAAGGGGCTAGAAGCGATTGGAGCAGAGATTGAACGCGGCAGTTTTTCGTGGGACCGCAATCTGGAGGACGTGCATATGAACATTGAGGCGGCGTTGACGGCCCGCGTACCAGCCGGCGCGAAACTGCACACGGCGCGTTCCCGCAACGATCAAATCGCTCTCGACATGCGCATGTGGCTCCGGGATGAGACAGTGACCGTTCTCGAAGAGATTGCCCGTCTGCAGTCTGCCTTGGTGGATTTTGGGCAGCGCTCGTTTCCGACGGTCATTCCCGGCTACACGCACCTGCAACGCGCCCAGCCTGTTCCCTTCGCTCATCATCTTTTGGCTTACGCCGAGATGTTGGATCGCGACGCCGCCCGCTTTGCCGATTCTTTTGAGCGGATCAATGTTTGCCCGCTCGGCAGCGGCGCTTTGGCGGGATCTACCTTTCGCTTAGACCGTGAAGGAACGGCCAAGGAACTGGGCTTTGTGGATGCGCAGGGCAACCCGCAAATCAGCCGCAATTCCATGGACGCCGTCAGCGACCGCGATTTTGTCGTTGAGTTTTTGGCCGCCGCCGCTTTGTTGGCAGTGCATTTGTCCCGGCTGGCCGAAGATTGGATTTTGTGGTCGAGCACTGAGTTCGGCTTCATCGCCATTGCCGACGCTTACACGACGGGTTCTTCCCTAATGCCGCAAAAGAAAAACCCGGACATTGCCGAACTCACCCGCGGCAAGTCCGGACGAGTGATCGGGAATCTGGTTGCCGCGCTGGCCTTGCTGAAGGGCTTGCCGATGACTTACAACCGCGATTTGCAGGAGGACAAGGAACGGTTGTTCGACACAGCCGACACCGTCCGCGCCTGCCTCCGCATCACAGCGGCAATGATCGCACACACTGATGTGGTCGCCGAACCCTGCCGAGCTGCTGCCGCCGATGCCGGCTTGTTGGCGACGGATTTGGTCGATTATCTGGTTCAACGCAGCGTTCCCTTCCGGGAAGCCCATCGCCTTGTGGGTAAAGTCGTCGCCTTGGCAGAGAAGAAAGAGCGGCCGCTCGACAAGCTGGCCTTGGGCGATCTTCAGTCGGTCGACCCGCGATTTCAGAGCGATGCGCTGGCCGTGTTTTTATTGGACCGCGGATTGCGCGAACGCCAAACAACCGGCTCGCCCGGATGGCAAGAAGTCCAACGGCAGTTCGAACACTGGCAAACCCGATTGAGCCATGATCGTGCCGGCAGCTCGGACAACTGACGCAAAACACGGCAGAAGCGCGGGGCAAGCCGAACCGCTGCTCACCGATCTTCTCCAAGCCGTTTCCCGCTCGTTCTATCTGACACTCCGAATCTTGCCGGCGCCCGTCCGCCGGCCTCTCAGCATTGCCTACTTGTTGGCGAGAACTTCGGACACCATCGCCGATACGGAACTCATCCCACCAGACACCCGCGAAGCCTCACTCCACCAACTGGCACAGGCCATCCAAGGCCGCCATTCACCGGGAGATTGCACCCCCTACCTGCCCCATCAAACGCAAACCAAAGAGCGGGTGCTTCTCAAACGCATCCGCGAAAGCGTCGCCCTGCTCGAAACTGTTGACAACGATGACCGCCGCTTCATCCGGGACGTGCTGCAAATCATCATCAGCGGCCAAAGCCTCGACTTGAAACGTTTCCAAAATGCCGCCGCCGGGAACCTCATCTGCCTGAAATCGGACGCCGAGTTGGACGATTACACTTACCGCGTCGCCGGCTGCGTCGGCGAGTTCTGGACGCGAATCTGCTTTCGGCATCTGCGCTCGGACGGAGCCGCGCCGCCGCCCGAACGCCTCCGCGCCGGCGTCCGCTTCGGCAAAGGGCTTCAACTCGTGAACATCCTCAGAGACCTCGCCGGCGACACGCAACAAGGCCGATGCTACCTGCCCAAAGATGCCCTGCTCCAATGCGGATTGGAACCCAACGACCTGGTCAATCCCGCTGTCGATAAAATTCGCAAAAAAATCGCGCCCCTCTTCCACCGCTACATTCAGAAGGCGAACGACCACTTGACGGCCGGCTGGGAATACACCAACCAACTCCCCCGGCGCTGGGTTCGTGTTCGCCTAGCCTGCGCTTGGCCGGTTCTTATCGGTCGGCAAACTTTGGAAGCCCTCCCTCTGTACGACCCGCTCAACCCATCTCGCCGCGCCAAAATCTCCCGCCGAGCCGTCAAAGCCATCGTCGCCAAAACTATTCTTGCCTATCCCTTCCCCCGGCTCTGGCAACGACTCGCCCGCTCCCGCCCGCCCCGTTGAGTTCTTTCTGCCGAAATTTCCCCAAAAACCAGCAAACTACCAGAGGTTGCCCATCTACAAAAATTGCGAACCCGACAATTTTTTGTTGCCATCCGGTCCGGATTCCACCTTACCCACAAATCACATGGCCAAACTGGAGATAAACGAAGCAAATCATGGTCAACTCCGCCAACACCAAAGCGGAGCTGCTGCTCCAGATTACCGCCTACGAAGCCCAAGGCCAAAAATAGAATTTTCCGTCCCGGCAACCGCTTGTCCAGGACGCGAAAAACCAAACGGAGAACATAAACATCAAAGACAAATTAGCAGAAGAGACATGAAAAAACTAAAAAGGAGAACAGCGAAAATGAGAACGATAATTGTTTCACTAATTTTGTTTGCGGTGGTTTTGGTTTACATTGTGTTGAGTCCAAGCGATAAGCCAACTAAGATGACAAGCCAAAAGACGGCAGCGGAAGTAAAGGCCGGCAACGAGGGAAAAACAACGTCTCCCCGTTCTATGCATCGGAAAGCCAGCGAAGCGAATTGGGCTGCAGTCCACACCATTGCCGAAAAGAATACGCGCTCTAACTGAAGAAGTTAGAACTTGAACGAGATCGCCTCAAAAAAGACCCCATCGACGATCCCGAAGTGAAGATTCAGGAGAGGGTCAAACGTTCAATCTACGGTTTGGACTACGACATGGCGGAGAAAGCCATTCGGGACGTGGAGCGAGAGCAGTGGGCACGAATGAGTGAGTATTTGTCACCCTACGAGTTGCGGGAGTATAAGCTAGAGCATGCGCAATTAGCGCGAGACATGCGGCCGGAATTAGAATGGTTTAAGCCAAACAAGGGAGAGTTCGTTACCTTATACACCTATAGGGAAAAGAAGGCGGACTTGCTGGACGAGACGTTCGGCGGCGACACCAAGTTATACTCGCAGGCATGCCAGTCCGCACTCGATCGAAGGATGACCATTCAGCAAGAAGTGATGGAAGGCAAATTAACGCCTCAGGCTCTTGAGGAAGGATGCCGAAGGATGAACGCGCTGGAAGGAAAAGACATGGACTGCTGGAGAGCGGAAGTGGAGCTTCAGTCTATGGCAAGGGAAATGATGGGAAGAGACCGGTGGGAGTCATTCTTGCATGGTCCATATGGTCAGGAGCAGAAAGCGATTAGTGACGAATTGTTGCGTCTGGACAACTTGCACTATCACGGCCAAATTTCGGAAGAGGAATTGCACATTGCCGAGTATAAACTTCTCATGCTACCCGGAAGAGGCCTTAGCGAGGAGGAGATAGCGGAATATCTGTAAGTGGTTTAGAGAAGAGGTTCTTGGAATGCCGCCTCAGGAAAAGGACAAAGACGCAGACCAGTAAGTAAGCAACCAAACAATCAGACAAAGCAAGTGAGCCAACCAACCCTTTCGGGGGTTGGCTTTTTTGTTGGGTTGGGTGCGGGTTTGGTATAGCCTTTTTGCGATGCATGATTTTCGTTATGTGAAGGGCGAGTTGTTCTGCGAAGGGGTTGCTCTGTCGGAGATTGCGGCTCAGTTCGGCACGCCTGTCTATGTGTATTCGCAGGCCACGATTGAGCGGCATTATCGAAGGCTAGAGGAAGCGCTCGGCGTTTTGGATTGCGCGGTTTGCTACGCGGTCAAGGCTAACTCGAACTTGGCTGTTCTGCACACGCTTGCCAAGTTGGGTGGCGGCTTCGATGTGGTCAGCGAGGGGGAAATTGAACGGGTTGCGGCTGCGGGCGGCGATTTGGGAAAGTGCATTTTCGCTGGTGTCGGCAAGACAGAGCGCGAAATTGAGCTGGCCTTGCGCCGGGGGATTTACGCTTTCAACGCGGAGAGCGAGCCGGAACTGGAGCGCATCCACGCAGCGGCAAAACGTTTGAACAAAACCGCGCCGGTCTCTGTGCGCGTCAATCCCAACATCGACGCCAAAACCCATTCCAAAATCACCACTGGCACTTATGAAAACAAGTTCGGCATCGCTTTCGAGCAAGCGGGGAAAGTCTATGACAAAGCGGCCAGGATGCCCCGCCTTCACATCAAAGGCATTCAGATGCACATCGGGTCGCAATTGACGACGACCGAACCTTTCGAGAGCGCCGTCCGAAAGTTGATCCCTCTCGTCAAAGACCTCAAGAAAGGCTACGGGATTGAGTTTTTCAGCATCGGCGGCGGGCTGGGCATCGTGTATGAGTCTGCCCTTGAAAGCGGCCGGACAAGTTGGTGGAAGCGGGAAGAGGCAGTTTCAATCCTGACGCCGCAATTATATGCCGAGCGCATCGTCCCGTTGCTGGAGCCGTTGAAGCTCAAAATTCTGATTGAACCCGGCCGGTTCATCGTCGGCAACGCCGGCGTTTTGCTCACTCGAATCGAATACGTCAAGCGGACGGGAAAGAAGAACTTCGCCATTGTCGATGCCGCCATGAACGATCTCATCCGCCCGGCTTTTTACGGCGCTTACCACGAGATCGTCCCCCTGCGCAAGAAAAGCGGCGCCCGCATCCGCACGGATGTGGTTGGGCCGATATGCGAATCCGGCGATTGTTTCTGCCAGGATCGACTTCTTCCGAAAGTCCGGGAAGGCGATTGCCTGGCGATTCTCAGCGCCGGCGCTTATTCCTTCGTCATGGCTTCGAACTATAATTCCCGCCCGATGCCGGCGGAAATTCTGGTCAAGGGGAAGCGATGCCGCGTTGTGAGAAAGCGCAAGGAAACGCCGGCATTGTGGGCGGGGGAAACTATTCCTTCCTGGTTGAAGGAGCCCGGATGAAACGGCCGCGCTTTCCCGTCAGTTCGCTCGGTTGTCTTGACAGGATATTGGACGGGCTTATAGTGGCACCCAGCAATGTCAGATTCGATCGCGGCGGAAATAAACGCAGACCTCCTGCCCCCATCTCCTTTAGACAGCTTCCGAACCTTTGAAGCCGCCGGCAAAGGCATTTGGAGCGCCGTTTCGGATTCGAACTGGAATGACTGGCGTTGGCAGTTGAAAAATCGAATCACCACATTGGCGCAAGTCGAATCCCAAATTGCCAACCTCAGTGCCGAAGAAAGAGCGGGCATTCAATTGGCCAATCGAAAACTGGCCATGGCCATCACCCCCTACTTCTTCAACCTCATCAACCCGAACAATGTCCGCTGCCCCATCCGGCAGCAAGTCATTCCCAAAATCAACGAGACCAAAACCGCCGATTGGGAAATGGCCGACCCTTGCGGAGAAGACAGCAGCTCCCCGATTCCCGGAATCGTCCACCGCTACCCCGATCGAATTCTCTTCCTCGTTACGGATCGCTGCGCCGCCTATTGCCGCTACTGCACCCGTTCCCGCATGGTTAGCAACGCCGCCGGATATGATTTCCATCCCGAATTCGAACAGCAATTCGAATACGTCCGCCAACATCCCGAAATCCGCGACGTCCTCCTGAGTGGCGGCGATCCCCTCCTCCTGAGCGACTCGAAAATCGACTACCTGTTGGGCCGGCTCCGTGCAATGAAACACGTCGAATTCCTCCGAATCGGCACACGAATCCCCGTCTTTCTCCCCCAGCGCATCACTGGCGAGCTGTGCGCCATCCTCAAAAAACATCACCCGCTTTTCATCAGCATCCACACCAACCATCCGACGGAACTGACCGCCGAAGTCAAACAAGGGCTGGACAAAATTGCGGACGCCGGCATCCCCATCGGCAACCAATCCGTGCTGCTTCGGAACGTGAACGACCGGCTCGACATCATGCGCGCACTGGTTCAAAAACTCCTGCGCTGCCGCATCCGCCCCTATTACCTCTACCAATGCGACCTCATTTCGGGCTCTTCCCACCTGCGAACCAGCGTCCGCGAAGGCATCAAAATCATCGAAGGCCTCCGCGGCCACACCACAGGATACGCCGTTCCCCAGTTCGTCATCGACGCCCCCGGCGGCGGCGGCAAAATCCCCGTCAACCCGGAATACATCGTCCGCCGCACCGCCAACCAAATCGCTATCCGCAACTATGAAGGCAAAATCTTCGAGTATCCCGAAATCCCGGAGCGAGATTCGTGAGCGCACGAGGCATCGGCGCGAACCCTTTGGAGAACATGCCCAAAGAATCCAAACAAGCCAAACAACAGCGAGCGGCGGTGATCTTTAAGCGCCTCGCCAAAACCTACCCAAACGCCCGTTGCGAACTCGATTACGCCTCGCCCCTCGAACTTTTGATTGCCGCCATCCTCTCGGCCCAATGCTCGGACAAACAAGTCAACGCCCTCACCCCATCCCTCTTCAAACGCTACCGCTCAGCACGCGACTACGCCGCTGCACCGCTGCCCAAACTGCAATCCCAACTCCGCCGCATCGGCCTCTTCCGCAACAAAGCCAAAAACATCCAAGCCTGCTGCACCCGGCTGGCCGAACAATTCAACGGCGAAGTTCCCCGAACCATGAGTGGATTGACCTCCCTGGCCGGCGTCGGCAGAAAAACCGCCAACGTCGTTCTCGGCAACGCCTTCGAAATCAACGCCGGCGTCGTGGTGGACACCCACGTCTCCCGGCTAAGCCAACGATTTCGCCTCACCCAGGCAACAACCCCGGAAAAAATCGAAAAAGACCTGCAAGCCCTCGCCCCCCGAACGCAATGGACGCTGCTCAGCCACTGGATGATCTGGCACGGCCGCCGCCGCTGCCGCGCCCGCAATCCCGACTGCGCCCAATGCGAAGTTCGGCAGTGGTGCCCCTCCGACCGCTCGTCTCCTTAAAATCCGAAAAAAGCGATCCTATTCCTCGGCGATGCGCCCTTGGGTCTTGTCCGTGTGGCGCCGACGAGTTTTGCGATTTTGTCCAACCGCCTGTCCACCATCTTACACGAGCAACCGGCAATTGTTCGCCCGACACACCTCCACTGAATGCAAAAAAAAAGCGCCCCGGAGCCAATGCCGGAGCACTGCGAAAGGAAAACGGACAGCAGATTGAAGCTGTTGCCTTGTGTTACTGAGCCAGCCAACCAGTGTTTGCGTTGACGCCTTCGGGAAGCATTCCTTTTCTGCTCGTAAAGTTGTCTGGAGCCGAGAAAGTCTTGCTCCCTGAACCCGATTGTCTCAACTGGTCCTTCAGTCCCTGTGTGCTTTTGTTCTGAACACTGCCGTCGCCCAAAACAAAGTTGCTGCCGGCGACGCCGTGAATGTCCTGGCTAACCCCCGGTACCTGTTTTTCGCTCCTACTCCATCTCCCAGGCCTTCTACTAGTCGCTTCTATGTAACTGACCTGCAGAATGGTGCAGCCTGCTCTCCTTGCCTTGCTGCTTCCGCCTAGGTCCGGCCTGACATCGTTGGTGATATTGCGATCCCCGGACAAGATAGTGGACGGTAGGGTCTCGTCCGCTTCATGCCCGATAATATAGCTGAGTTTTGAATTGTTATTGAAATAGACCGTGTCATCTCGGTCCGCTGCAGCGTAATCGAAAGTGTTCGCTTCTGTGCGGTTGTCGCTCGGGCAAACGACGATCTTCGGATTGCTCAGCTCGTTGCGCATGGCGCCGAAGTGCATCCAGGCGAAAGCATCCCCCGTGCCATTCAACCGAGTCCCCGTGGGCAAGGCTTCGGCAGAGCCTCCCTCTGCGTAGGATCGAGCCATCGGGAATAAATCCTCATTGTCCGTGGCGAACATGCGGAATGCGAGGCCGACCTGTTTGAGGTTGCTTGTGCATTTAATTTTCTGCGCCTTCTCTCTGGCTTTGGCCAGGGCGGGAAGTAACATTCCGGCAAGAATGGCGATGATGGCGATAACGACCAACAGCTCAATGAGCGTGAAGGCCCCCTCTTTCTTTTTACGAATTAGTCGCTTCATATTGATAAACAATTTATAGTTACAGTCAAATTGCTGGCTTGGTTCGGGGAACCTTGCCGGAGCGGATTTAGAATTGCCAACCTTTTTTTTCACTTTTTTTCCACGCCGTTTTTTGCCGGCGATTTCAGTAATTCCACTTCAACATGATTCCCTCCGTTCTTTGAGGCATCAACTGTGCCAACTCGGGGCGAAATCTCGGCATTCTTTCTATTTTTGTCTCAAAATCAGCAATCCGCCCCTTTCGCTTGGGAAATATGGCCGACGGCGGCTCGAAATCCGAGTGATATCGGGGGCTTGGCGCCGGATGAAACGGCCGACTGGTGTGATCTTGCTCTGATTTGCGCGATTTTGCTCTCGGCATGGCGCCCGATTTCGGCGTATAGACAAGCCGTGCCGCCGCCGCTCCAATGGTATTATTGGAAAACGGCTCCCATGCCGGGGGCGTTGAACATGGCTTGGGACGAGGTGCGCCTTCAATCCGCTGCCCGTCTCGGCGCTCCTCTTCTGCGGTTTTATGCCTGGTCGGAACCGGCTGCCACCTTTGGCCGTTCCCAAAAGTTTCTGGATGTGAGCCGCCTGACCGCCATCCGTCCGCTTATCCGCCGGCCGACGGGAGGCGGGCTTGTCCCGCATCTCAATGATTGGACTTACAGTCTCGCCATCCCGCCCGATGCCCCTTGGCGCCAAATCCGGGCGCAAGCGAGTTACTTCCGGCTCCATCAATGGCTCCAGGCGGCCTTTCAAAAGATCGGCCTCGACACGGAGTTGGCGTCGCAACCGAAGCGAATTGGGGATTCTCTTCGCCCCGCTCGCTCTCCGAATCCCGCCGTGCCGGGACGCTGCTTCGCCGGCGCCGAGGCGAACGATCTCGTTTTTGCAGGCAAAAAACTCGCAGGCGCCGCCCAAAGACGCGCCCGCAGCGGCTTGCTGATTCAAGGCTCCATCCAACCGCCGCCGCTATCCATCGCCCGCGCGGAATGGGAAAACGCCCTCCGCACTGTCGCAACTGAGACATGGCACGTGCAATGGCGCCCGCTTCAAGCGCCTTCAGTCGCATTGCGCCAGCAAGCCGAAAAACTGGCCGCCAACAAATACGCCGTGCCGGAATACGCCCGACTTCGGTAATCCCTCCCAAAAAGCAGCGGCAAGCTGCCGATCACTCCTAAGGGGCAGCTTCCCGACCAATCGGCGAAAGCCCCATCTCCCATACCCCGAAAACCGCCGCGCCGGCAGTCAGAGCAAAGAAAAGGCAAAGGCCGGCCTTGCAATAAGCGGGCATGTTGGAATCGGCAATCCGCAATGTGCTCCCCGTGAAAAAATAAACTCCAACCCCGACAAAAACGGAATATGTAATGCCCAAAGCGCGATGCCGATATAGAGGCAGTTGATCGGGGCCGAAGAAAACCATCCCCAGAAACAGAACGACACAAGCCAACAAGAATATCCAAGCCGCCAGCCGCCGCTGCCGCCGCTCGCGCCGGACACGATGCCGAGTGGAATGTTGAGGAAGCACGGGCCAAGATTAACCCGATCTTTTGGAAAAGGAAATCCCAATATGCGCAATAAGGATTTATAGGCCTTAACGGGGGTGGCGCAGGCTTTCAGCCTACGGGCAGATAAGAATGTCTGCCCCACCTTTATGCGGACAAGGCAAAAAGCCAGTAATTCCTTATCGCGCCAATATGCGGTGCCACCGCAAAAAACAACGCCGGCTCGCAACAATTGGTCTGCCTGTTTTTCCGGCGCCTGTCGGCAGTGCGGCGATAAGCTCTTGCCAAACGCCAAGGGAGTTGATTGGATGGCCGCTCTTGCCGAAAGCGGCTGGATAGCTCAGTTGGTAGAGCAACGGACTGAAAATCCGTGTGTCCCCGGTTCGAACCCGGGTCCAGCCACATTCATTCGCCGGTTCATTGCGGCTTGGCGCAGGAGAGGCTCTGCGGAAAAATTGCCCGGCTTCAGTTTTGGGACTCGAACGACCGGCCGCAGCCGCAGGTTTGGGCGGCGTTGGGATTGCGGATTTTGAAGCCGCCGCCCGTCAAAGCGTCGGTGAAATCAACCACCGCTCCCCGGAGATAATCTAGGCTGACGCCGTCAACGACAACTTTCACGCCCTCGTGTTCAACAACGGCGTCTCCCTCGCGCACTTCGTCAAACACCATGCTGTATTGCATCCCTGAACAGCCGCCCTGTTCAATGAAAACCCGAAGCGGTTTTCTGGCATCCTGCGGTTTGTTGGCCTGCATCGACTTGACTTCTGCCGCTGCGGCCGAAGTTAACTGGATGACTGGTTGCGCGTTTGCCGTCATTGCGCGGGCAGATTAACCGCTTTCTGCCGCTTGTGTCAAACGAGATCACATCAGCTTCATCCTGGGCAAGTCTTGGGAATCAATCAAACCAATCGGCTCGCCCTTTTCGTTCACCACAATCAAATCGTCGATGGATTGGCTGTTGAAGAGCCGCAGCGCTTCCGCAGCTAGGGCGGAGGCTTCGATTCGAACCGGGTTCCGGGTCATCACTTCGCGGAGCCGGCGGTTCAAACAGCCTTCCCCCTCAGTCAGCAAGCGGCGCAGGTCGCCGTCGGTGAACACACCGGCCAGGCGCCCGCGCCCATCGGTAACGCTCACGCAGCCGGCTTTGGCCTCGCTCATCACGAACAAGGCGTCCTTTACTGTTGCCGTTTGCCGGACTGTGGGGTTTCGGTCGCCTGTTCTCATGACATCGCCCACCCGCAGCAACAAGGCGCGGCCGATGGCGCCGGAGGGATGATGCCGGGCAAAGTCTTCCTTCTTGAAGCCGCGCGCCTTCAATGCCGCCATTGCTAGGGCGTCTCCCATGGCCAAAGTCGCGGTGGTGCTGGCGGTCGGCGCCAGGTTGAAAGGGCAGGCCTCGGCCGGCACGGCCACATTCAGCACGACATCGCTCGCCTGGCCTATGGTGGAACGCGGCTCGCCAGTAAGAGCAATCACCCGGACATCGAAACGTTTGATTGCCGGCAACAGGCGGCGCAATTCTTCAGACTCTCCCGAATAACTCAACAAGATTGTCAAATCGCCGTCGTTCAGAATGCCGAGGTCGCCGTGCAAAGCGTCCACACTGTCCAAGAGCACGCTGGTCGAACCGGTGCTGGTCAAGGTGGCGGCAATTTTCCGCCCGATATTTCCCGACTTCCCCACTCCAGCCACGACGATTTTCCTCCGGGACTTCAAGGTCACCGCCAGCAAATCCACTGCCCGGTTGAACGAGGCATCCAAGTGGGATCGAAGTGCCTGCAACCCGGCAATCTCGATGTCGATCACCCGGCGGGCTTCCCGCAAATAATTCATGCCGGGACGGTGTCATGTCCGCCGCGTTCCGACAATGCAAAGCCGCCCCCGGTCGGGCGCAAAGCGCTGTTTTCGCCTCGCTCTCCGGCTGGTAAGCCGGCATCATGCAGCGCCGGGGCGATTGCTGGAGAGTCAAGAGCGGCTGGTGTCCTCCGCGGTCTTCAAAACCGTTGTTGGTCTGTTCCGCAGGCCAAGGTGGGTTCGATTCCCACCCTCTCCGCCAACCGCAAATCGCGCCTCCCGAAAATCAGCTCGCAACAAGTTTCCCTCCCAAGCGCAAGACGCCGCGCTATCTTTCAGCGGGAGCTTCGGCAAACGCCCGCCGCAGGTAGTCGATCAAATCGGCCATGTCAGTGGGAGAGACGAGCTCAGCCAAGTTGTCCGGCATCAAAGAAACTTCCGCCGCCCGTAAACTCTCGATATCCTTTCGCAAGATGGTATGAGTCGCCGCTGCAGAATGAGTTCGCCCTTCACGGAGGCTTACGCTCGTCGCCGATTCCGATGCCAAAATCCCGGAGTAGGTTTCTCCGGCGCGAGTCGTCGCAACATAAACGCGGTATTCGGGAGCGATCTTGCTGTTCGGAGCCAGCACATCCAGCAGGATGGATTCATCCGACTTGTTCGCAATGCCCGCCAACGAAGGGCCGACATCCGCGCCCACACCACCAGCGCGATGGCAGGCCGAGCAAATCTGCGCGAAGATTTCCCTGCCGCGTTCTAGGTCTCCGGGGACGCCGAGCGCAGTTTGGTAACGCTCCAGTTCTCGCTGCTGATTTTTTTCCGGCGCGCGAGCGGCAAGAAGCTGGCGGCTGCGTTTGGCAATTGCGGGATCGGGGTTACCAGTCAACCGCTGTTTTCGAACGGCGCTGAGGTCATCCGCCGGAATCCGTTTCTCCGCCAAAGCCTGGAGCAGAGCCGGCAGGCGTTCACGGCGGGACAACACCGCTTGCAAGGCCGCCTCTCGGAGCGAGGGGCTGTAACCCGTCCATCCCGCCAGCAGTGCCGTTCCTGCGCGGCGATCCCTTGAAGCGCCCAAGGCGGCGAGGGCGGCGTGCTGTAATGCCGGCGCTTGGCTCGCTGCCGTCAATCGTTTGGCGGCCGGTTCGACAAATTCAAAAGGCGCGTTGGCCAAGAGCCGGATCGAATGGCGCCGCGTTTCCAAAGCCGCCGTTTCATCCAAAGCCCGGCGGGTTGCATCGGCGAAGAGCGCTTTCAAAGGCTCCCGGTCTGCCAGCGGCCATTTTGTTGACAGCCTGGCCGCCAGTTCGCGCACGGCAAAGGATTCGCTTTGCCAGAGCTTCCTGAAACTCTCCCTGTTGGAAACGTGTTCGGGCAGAGGCTCCGGCGGCAGTCCCTGAATCAACCCTTCTAGGCAGGCAGTTTGCGCAGCTTCGTCATAGTCAGCCAGCGTTGCCAGTAGACGTGCCATCGCTTCGCCGTCTCGCTGCCCGGCCAGCGTCGCCGCCAGCGGGGCCAGCAGGGAGCGATCGGCGTTTGCCGGCAGCGGGAAATCGGTATCGAGCAGTCCGGCCAGCAAGCGGACGGCTCTGCCATTGGCCGAAGTCAGAATGGCTTCCGGCATCCAACGCTCGTGTGTTCGGTGGTGTGCCAAGTTGAGCAAGGCCCGGTCGGCATTTGGATGTGAAGATTCGCCTAAGGTCAACGCCAGTTGCAGGCGCACTCGGGAGTCAGGATCGTTTGTCATCCCACAAACTTTGGCGTGCACGGCAGCGGTATCTAGCCAAGGCTCCGCCAGTCGCAGCCCGTGCAAGCGGACGGCAAAGAATGCGCTGTTCAATGCCCGCTCAATATCCGCCGGCCGCAGGTGGTTCAACTCAGCCAGCGCATAGAGCGCGTGGAGACTGCCCGAAGAGGAATGGTCTTGCCGGATGTGTTTTTGGAGGGCGCCGGCAGCTTCGGTCAGGTTCCGTTCAACAATTAGCCGCTGGGCTGTGAAGCGCCACCACGCTTCGCCGTCGTCGATGCGGGCGGCCAATTGCTTGGCGTTCATCTGCGCCGGCCAAGGCGTCGGCAGGGTTGCCCGGGACACGGAATTGGGAGCGATCCGCCAAATTCGTCCTCGTTCTTTTCCGTTTTGCAAACCGTATTGTTGCTGCAAGAAACGCGGAATGGCCGAGTAGTCTTCGATGATTTCCCGATACATGTCGACCAGGTAGAGGGCGCCGTCCGGGCCGAAGCGCAGGCTCATTGGGCGGAACCATTGGTCTGTCGAGGCCAGGAATTCAGACTGATCTTCTCCCGGCGCCCGCGTTGCCGTGTAGCCGTTGCCGTGCCGCCGCAAGACTGCCCGATGCACGAGGTTGAGTGAAGGCTCGCAGTAAAAGAGGCTTCCCCGATAAGCCGTCGGCAACAAGCGACCGTTGTAAAACTCCGCGCTGCAGCCGCCGGAAAAGTAATCGCTGCTGGTTTCTCTGGCGCCATAGAACGCGATCCAGGCCGGGTCTTGCTGCCGTCGGACCCGCCAAGGGTGTGGCTTACTCAAGCGGAACCCTCGGTGATAGTCAGAAGCCTGGTGATTGGTCGGCGGCGAGGCTACATGCGGATTGCGCTTCAGATAACGATGAGGAACCGGCAGGGCATACATCGCTGGTGTCCCGCCGCTGGACGGGAAGCGGTCGCCCACATCGTTGATCGTGAGCCCAAAAGTGCCCACCCGGCCATTGACTGGTTCGATTGCCGAGCCGTCAGCTCGAATCCGAAAATCGCCGGCGCCCAGCTCTACCGGCTCCTTCAAATAGGGGCCGCGAATAACGCCGCCCTCACCGCCGCCGCCCACATAAATCCAACCGTCCAATCCCCAACGCGGATTGTTGATCCCCCGCTCCAAAGTCCGCACCCGGAATCCCGTAAAAAGCATCTCCCGGACATCCGCCCTTCCGTCCCCATCCGCATCCGCGAGATAAACAATGTCCGGCGCGCAGGCGACAATGACACCCCCACGCGCCGCCGCCATTCCATAACAAGGCGGCAAGTCCTCCGCCCAAACCTCGGCCCGGTCCATCAAGCCGTCCCCATCCGTGTCCTGCAGCAGCTTCACTGTGCCAAACTGCCGCCTGGCCGCTTCCTCAGCAATCTTCCCGCCCATGAACTCCCAACGCAACCGGCGCACTTGCTTATCCAACTGCCCCGACTTGTTGAGCTCCATCACATCCAGATGCCCCTCAACGTTGTAGCCGTGCAACTCGCAGACGAACAAGCGTCCCTGCTCGTCAAAAACAATCCCCGAAGGGTCTTGAATCAGCGGTTCGCTCGCCGCCAACCACACCGTCAACCCCGCCGGCAACTTCATGCACGCCGCGCTCTCGGCTGGCGTCATTGGCCGGGGAGCATCATCGGCCGGCCGAATTGCCGACTCGGAAAACGCCGCAGGCGCAGGAACTCGCGGCACCGCATCCGTTCCTTGCCCCCACAGACCGAGCCCAGCAATCATGCCCAAAACGCCAG
The DNA here is from genome assembly GCA_965214825.1 of uncultured Pedosphaera sp. Lineage (GTDB taxonomy): Bacteria > Verrucomicrobiota > Verrucomicrobiia > Limisphaerales > AAA164-E04 > UBA2970. Next base: position 1,449,162 of record OZ243981.1, on the reverse strand, counting down.
CCCAACGGCCCACCAGGAACATCGCGCGTTTTTGATAGAAAAATGCCCGCAGCTTCATCATGCCTTCTCGCAACACTTCCGCGCCGGTAGCAGAAACACTTCCCAACCTAGCCGCTAACGCCGCCGCCGACAAAAAAAACTTGCGTGGCGCGGCACTTTGCCCTCAGATGGCGGAAATCCAATTTATACAGAACCCCTCAGAAAAAGATTGACATGATGAAAAATACTGAATCATTGCAACGGACAACAGACGGTTTCACCCTCATTGAACTGCTGGTCGTTATTGCCATCATCGCCATCCTGGCCAGCATGTTGTTGCCGGCGCTCGGCAAGACCAAGGAAAAAGTCAAAGGCATCCGATGCATGAGCAACAACAAACAACTGGTGCTCGGCTGGATTCTCTATGCCGGCGATTACGATGAAAAATGCGCTAACAACTTCACCATCCCCGGCACCCGGGAAGCGATCCAATCCGGGAAGTTCAACAACTGGGTCAACAACCTTATGACCTGGAGAGCGGACAACTCATTGGAAGCCCGAAGCGTCACCAACATTGCCTGGGTGAAGAACGGTGTTCTAGGCCCCTACACCGATGGCGCCGTCGGCATCTACAAATGCCCCGCCGATCACTTCCTCAGCTCGCCGCAAAGAGCCAAAGGCTGGAAACAACGGCTCCGCAGCATCTCGATGAATGCCCTTTTCGGCCGCTCGAACAACAATCCCACCGACAACACCGCCCGAGGTGCCAGTTGGGCTTTTGGCGGCCGATATCGCCAGTTCATCAAAACAACCGACGTGCCTCAACCCAGCATGACCTATCTGACGCTGGACGAGCATCCCGACATCATCAACGACGCCTTCTTCATCACCGACCCGAACGCCAGCCAGTGGGGCGACGTCCCCGCCACCTATCACAACCGCGCGACCGGGTTTTCCTTCGCCGACGGCCACGCTGAAATTCACAAATGGCAAAGCGATTCCACCGTCTATCCGGTTACCTTCAACAACCTCGGCCAGATTCGAAAAAGGAACTTCGACGCCGCCGGCCGGGAAGACATGAAATGGTACGCGGATCGGATACAACTCATTCCGCTTCGGTAGAACCGCCCGCAGGGTTCGCCGGCGCGAAGAGCGGTTGAAGAGACGCAGCGTCTTCAATAGAACAGTATCGGTTGGCCGGCAGGTTCTTGAAGCTCCGGGCGTGCCCGTCCGGCCAATGAAGGACAACCCGCTCCGCCCCTAAACCGAAGTGCAAGCTCGCCGAATACTGCGTGCGGTAAGAGTCGTCCGAGACGATTTCATCGACGGCAAGGCGCCCGCCGCGCCGGTCAGCAGAACCAGCCCCTCATGCCTCATGCCGAGAAAATCGGTAAACCCGTCACCGTCCACATCCGCCAACAAGGCCGTAGAAATCAGATGCGGAGGAAAGGCGCACAACAGCTCCGCCCGGTAACCTTTGCCGTCCCGATTCCGATAAACCAAATTCTTTCCCGCCAGAATAATCTCCAAACGCCCGTCCCTATCTAGGTCCTCCACCAACAACGGGTCAATGGAATAAGCATTCTCCGGTGGCGCAAGCTGCTCCTCCAAAACAAGGCGGAAGGGCGTCCCCCCCCCCGGAGACGCCGCAGTTCCAACTGCCGCGCATCCACTTCGGCAATGCGGACTCCGAAAGCAACCGAGCCGGCCGGGAGGCGGTCCTCGAACCGCCCGTCGCCTTTCCACGCCACACCGAGATTTCCCTCAACCAGCGACCGTTGAGAAGTCGCAGCATTCAACAGCCCGGCGCGAAAATAAAACCCGCTCCGATGCGGCCGGCCGGGGGGTCTTGGCTTCAAATCGCCGGTGCCGGAACTCGACCAACTCCAAACGCCAACCCCCTCCCAAAACTCGCGCACCCAGGCCGACCACGCCGCCGGCGTCAAGGAAAAAGCCCCGCCCGAACACCGGTAAATTTGAATCCCATGCGGCCCCGGCTCTTCCTGGCCGCCATGAACCGAGGCGAACCGTCCCCAAATCCAGCCCGGCAACATGAACCAGTTTATCCTCCGCAGCCTGAATGCCATCCCAAAGCGCCTCCACCACGCGCCCGCAACGCTGCGCCAAAACTTCCAGCGCTCAAACCGTCGCCGACGCCTGCCGTTCGCGGAGACGAAGCCGCTCCACTTGATTGGAAAACTGCAGGCCGGCATCCCGAACGCTATGCCAAAGCAGCCATCCGCCCAGCAAAACCAACACGGCCAGGACGGCGGCTCCAAAGGCCGACAAAAAGCGCAAGAGCCGGCAGCAACAGCTTCCTGAAAACCGGGAAAACACGGAGGAGATTCTGAACCGTCCCTCCCAAACGTGCGATTCAAAACCACTGCCCGCAAGCCTCAACGCCAGGCGGCCGAGTGCGGGCCTTCCCGCTGCTCACGAAACAAATCCGCCACAATGGTTTGTGCTCTGAGGTAGCTCGCATGGCCGTCCAGATAAACAAAGTTCGCCCCCTGACGATGGCGCTTTGCCGCGATGCGCCGGCTGCCTTGAAGCCTGCTTGTCGCTTCGCTATAAGGCAAATGCCCCGGAGACCAAACGTCGTTCAGATTGGTTACCGCATCTCGATATCCTGTAATGATTGGCCGCCAGCTGCCATTTTCATTGTCCCCCAAATGAAGCGTGTCGCTCGGCATTCGAAACGCCGCCAGCTTGGACGGACCGACCTGCTCAAAGCCGACCTTGTCCTTCGGGCTGCGGAACTTCCACGCGTTGATCACATAAGTGATGACTTGCCGCTTTTTGGGATTCTGATTTGGGTAGCTTGGGCATTTGTAAATTCGAACCCCGCGAAAATCGGCATCCGTCCCGCCCTCCGGCATATAGGGCATGTAGGCGAGGAACCAGGGATGGCCGTTCCCCCGTGGAATGAAGCCGTCGTTCTCGTCGGCATACATCAACATGGCCAAACCCGCTTGCTTGAGATTGTTGACGCAGGCAATGCTCCCGGCCTTGGCTTTGGCCTGGCTCAAAGCGGGCAACAACATGCCGGCAAGAATGACGATAACCGCAATCACCACCAGAAGTTCGATCAACGTGAAACCCGCCCCGCCGCAGAACCGGCTTGGATGCGGAGAAAGCCGCCGGTGCGACGGCATTCGCTTGCGCTCATTCCTTCCTTCCATATCCAGATACGCGGGTACATTACCGCAAAGAGAAACCAGTCAACAGGGTTTCTTCACTCTTCATAAATTACCGCGCGGAAGAAGGCGGCGCCCTCGTCGGCCAGCGGCCTCTCAATCGCGCCTTCAGTCCCTCGCCGGCCGAAAAATGGCGATACTTCCCCCAAATCGACCGGACGCCAATCCGGCCGCGGATGCAACACATTCGCCTCCTGCAGCTCGAAACGCAAGCTGCCGGCCGCCGGCACTTTTGAAAAACGGAGCGAAATCCGGTCGCCGGTTCGCCGCGCGTTGAGGCGCCAGAAATCTTCGGCATTCAGCGGATTGGTTCCCAGACGGAACTCCAGCCAATTGACAAATCGGTCTTGATCGAAGTCGCCGTTGGCCGTCGCGGCCGGCTCGTTTGAAGCCCCGAAATAACGTTGCTGCCAAGCCTCGAAAGTTTCCGGCGGCAGCGCCTCGGCAATCCATCGATTGAGCAATTCAATTGCGTCCCGGTCCAAAACATTGGAAGCTAGAGGCGGCATCCGGTCGGAACCCAGCGAGGCAATCCGCCGCAAGAGTTCTGACGCCTGCGGATCGCCCGGAACCACAACTCGCCGTCCCGGATGCCGCGCGGCATTGGCCAAAGCGCCGCTGACCACTCCCGCCACTGCCGTTTCCAGCCGGGCGTCCCATATGCCGATGGCGGTTCCTCCAGGCTGGTGGCATTGGCTGCAATTAGCGTCGAGATAGGAGCGCACTCGATGCGACAGGCTTTGGCTGCCATCGTCCATCGAAGCCGATTGGGGCCAATCGGCGGCGTTGCCCGGCGGGTTTGCGAAGTAACCGGCTTGGCCGAGGGCGAGAATTTGGTTGGTCTGCACATCGCCATATACATGTAGGCGGTTGAGCTGTGCGGTGGAGAATCCCAAGGCACCGCCGCCAAGCGTTGTGTGGCAGCCCAGGCATTCGCTGCGGCCTGGGTAGCGCCAGACCTGCTCCCGGAAGGTTCCATTCTCTTCGATCAGAAACGATTCGTCCAACCCCTCCTCGGGAACGAGAACAGCGTCCTGTTGATCCTCGTCCCAGCGGTAGGTCATCCCGTAAACGCCGCCTGCATCTTGTTGGACGATGAAGCGCGTTTCGAGCCGCCGCCGAGAAGCCGGATCACCCTTTTTCATCTCCAACTCAAAATGTTTGATCCACACCATCCCCACCGGAAAATCCCAATTGCCTTCGGCGGCGAATCCGATGTGCTGCTCCACATCCGGGACGCTGAACCAGCGGGTCTTGGCCGCGCCGTCCGACCAAAATGGCGTGTTGATAGAATAAGGCAGGACGCCCGGATGGGGCATCAACGCCCGCAAGTCGGCAAAAGCGCCAGTCGCCGACAAAGTCGCCGGCAACGGTTCGTCTTCATCGGTTTCTTCCCCAACCAGCCGCAGCAAACGGCTAGAATTGAAATCCGCCGCGAGAACATCCCCATTGCGGGGGGCGGCGCCAAAAGCGGCAATCCCGGTTTCCCGGGCGATATTCTTCCACGAGAGGACTTGGGCGCCCTCATGGCGCAACGCCCAGACATTGCCGCTGACATAATCGGCGAAGATGTAAGCGCCGAACAATGGCGCCCAGCGCGAGCCCCGATAAACGATGCCGCCCGTAACCGATTTCCCCTGTTTGCTGCCGTTGCCGTGCATGTATTCCAAAAGCGGCGGTTCGAACCGGACACCGCCGGGCGGAGGATTCCGATTGGGACCAGCAAGGTTCCCTTCTCGAAAGTTCCAACCGTAATTGCCACCCTTGACGATCCGATTGACCTCTTCGCGGCGGCCTTGGCCGACATCCCCAGCATAAAGCGAACCCGTGGCGGGATCGAAGGCCATCCGCCAGGGATTCCGCAAACCCACCGCCCAAAACTCCGTGCGGACGGCAGCCGCATTCACCCTCCGGCCGTTGAACACCGCAATGCCCACATATGGATTGTCCGCCGGCACGGAATAATGCGCCGCGCCCGATTCGCCGATCTCCACAGCCGGATGCGGGTTCGGTTCGAGGTTTCCCGCGCGTTTATCAACGTCGATGCGCAGGATGCCAGCAAAGAAATCCCGATCGATGCGCTGGCTGTTGCGAAGGCTGTCGTTCGCGTGGCCCTCATCCCCAAGAGACACATAAAGATACCCGTCGGGACCGAAATGAAGGTCGCCGCCGTTGTGATTTCCCGCCTCATCCCTTTGGCTGAACAAAATCACCTCCGAGTCCGGCAAGGCCCGGTTCGGATTCTCCGGATCCGCCTGGAACCGGGACAAGCGGTTCGGCTCGCCCGCTCCCCTGGCCGTGTAGAACGCAAAAAACGTCCCGTTCCGCCGGTAGTCCGGGTGAAACGCCAAACCCAAAAGCCCCTGCTCCATCGACCTAGATTCCGTGCGCCGCGTCAGAGACAAAAAAGTTTCCCGGCGGGGATTTTCCAAATCGGGAATCACCTGAATCCGCCCGGCTCGCTCCACCACAAACAGCCGGTTGTCCCCCTCTGGCGGCGACACAATGGCGACCGGCTGGGCAAACGAACGAATGCTCGGAAAAGCCAATTCCCATCGAAAGCCCAAAGCCGGCGGCCGGGACGGGAGCGACAAGCTCGTATTCGCCGCCCGCTCCACCGGCTGCCCTTGCAACCAACAACCGCCAAGACCCAAAAGCCCCGCGCCGAAAACGCGCCAACGCTTAAACTTCAATGCTTCCTCCAATCCGTTCCATAATGCCACCTTCATCTTCAAACGCGCACTGCCCGATTCTTTCAGAACCGTCGATGACGCAAAAGCCAAAACAGCAAAATCCATGCCAAGCCTTCGCGCCAAGGGCCACCGACTTGCTGCCGGGTTACTTGGGGATGTTTTCCAGTTCTTGCCAGCGGGTGTAGAGGCGTTCGGTTTCTTGCCGGGCGGCCTCCAATTGTCGGTTGAGTTCGGCGGTTTGGCCTCCGTGTTTTCGGTGGAAGTCCGGGGAGGAGAAGATAGCTTCGAGTCGCTCGACTTCTTGTTCCGCTTGCAGGATGCGGCGTTCCATGCCTTCTAGTTCCTTAGCTTCCTTCCAGGTGCGTTTGCGGCGTTTTGTTCTGGTTGCTGTGTTCGCCGGGTTTTTCCGATTGCCGGGCTCTTTGGCTGCGTTGGCGGCCGGTTTTTTCTTTTCGAGGTAATCGTCGTAGTTGCCAATGCTGTAGGCCACTTTGCCGCCGGCTTCAAAAGCCAGGATGCCAGTGCAGATGCGGTTGAGGAAGTAGCGGTCGTGGCTGACGGAGACGACGACGCCGGGAAAGCCTGCTAAGGCTTCTTCCAATACGCGCAGTGTGGCGAGGTCGAGGTCGTTGGTAGGCTCGTCGAGGAGGAGGAAGTTGCCGCCCCGCTTGAGGATAACGGCCAGCAACAGACGGCTGCGTTCCCCGCCTGAAAGGCATTTGACTTTGGCGTCGAGGCGCTCGTCGTCAAAAAGAAACCGTTTCAAGTAGCCGCGCAGGGAAAGCAGTTCGGCGCCAAAGCGCACCGACTCGGCGCCGTCGCCAGCGGCTTCCAGGACGCGGTGCTCGGGATTCAGTTGGAGCCGATTTTGGTCCACATAGTTGAACTGGACGAGCAGGCCAGTTTTGACAGTTCCGGCGTCCGGCCTCAACTGTCCCATGATGATTTTTAACAGAGTGGTCTTGCCGGCGCCGTTGCGTCCGACAATGCCGATTTTCATGCCGGCGCGGAAGTTGAAGTGGAGTCCTTGGAACAGATGGCGTTTGTCTCCGCTATCGCGCTCGCAGGCGTAGCCGACGTTGACCAGGTCGAGGATGCGGTTTCCCAACGGCGGGGGCGGCGGCAGGAGGATGTTCACCGCCTTTCCCGTTTCAGGACCTTTCTGCGAGGCGGCCTCTTCAAACCGGTCCAGGCGACTTTTGGATTTTGTGGTTCGCGCTTTGGGGCCTCGACGAACCCATTCCAGCTCGCGGCGCAGGAACATTTGCCGGCGTTTCTCAGCGGCGGCTTCGCTGGCCTGGCGGGCGGCCTTGGCTTCGAGGTAGCGGGTGTAATTGCCCTTGTAAGGGATGAAGGCACCATTGGCCAACTCGACGATGCGGGCAGTTGTGCAGTCCAGAAAGTAGCGGTCATGGGTTACAAGCAGCAAGGCCCCCGGGCAGTTTTTGAGAAAGCGCTCCATCCATTGAATGGATTCGTTATCCAGATGGTTCGTCGGCTCGTCAAGAATCAGCAGTTCGGGTTGGGCAACGAGAGCGCGACAGAGGGCGACGCGCCGCTTTTCGCCGCCGGAAAGATCGCCCACGATTCTGTCCCCATCCGGGGCTTGCAAGTGGGTCATGGCAGATTCGATGCGTTGATCAAGATGCCACCCATCAACGGCGAGAATCTGCCGCTCGACAATTTCGTGGCATTTGGAAGCAGGAGGCAGGTTCTCGAATTCACGGATCAAGTCCAGAACATCTTGCGCCCCCGAACGAATGCTCTCCCGCACAGTTTGGCACACATCCAGCTCCAACTCTTGCGGGAGATAGCCAAGACGCAGGCCGCGGCGGGCGACGACTTTTCCTGCATCGGGAGCCTGGCAGCCTGTGAGAATTCGCAGGAAAGTGGTTTTGCCCGAACCATTCCGCCCGACGAGGCCCACGCGGTCGCCTTCGCACAAGGTCATCGACGCCCCTTTGAGGACGACCTGCGCATCGTAAGCCGCGTTCAATTCCTGGGCGGAAAGCAGGGCGACAGGCGACGGTTCCAACATGGACGGCGGCTTCTCAGGATTCACAAACAATCAAACGTCTGCACTTTCTTAACGCCACAAGCCTCCCTCCTCAACCAAAAACACCCCAGCCAAACGCCGCCGCAACGACACGAAGGAAAGGAACCAATGCCAATTGGTTTTCACGCCAAAAAGCATGCTTCAATCAGCAGATATGCCCGCAGGGATAATTGGATTCAGAACTCAACCAATTCATCAATCCCATAAAACAGCACCCAATTGTCTGCATCATAATCCTGGTCACCCTCGACTGGTCAGCGATCCCATACCGCAGCCACAGGCAAGGTCCAATCCCGTAATGTGCCATGCTCTACATGCCCATCAAAAAAAGCCCCATTCGCCCGGCCAGAATGACGCCGACTTATGTCGAAAAAATAACCCGAATCAAACTTCGGGTTCGTTGTACTAGCCCCCAAATTTTCTCGCTTGGAACCGAACTGCGAAAGGACATGAGGTAACCACGGGTCAGGAACAAGGATATTATGATTCTTATATGGGAACCAACTAGCTTTATCAATATAACCGATACAATCCGAAGGTGAAACAATATCAGAAATATTTCGACGACGATAGCAATCACGACGATAAAGAGAACTCTCCGAAGCATTTTCATTATGGAACAGCTTCCAATTAGTCCCATATGCATAGTTAAAAGTTACATCCAAAAAACGCGTACGCAAATAAAGCAATCCCAAATAACCTCCCCGACCCTGACGCAAGGCTTTCTGAAGCCCGCGATGCAACCGGGTATTCCCAGCACAGCGGAAGATACTCGTATCTCTACCCAGATAGGTAGCCCATAATACACGATGCCAAGGCACAGGATAACCTACGTGACTACCACAAAAACCAAAACCCGGCCCCCATCGACCCGACTGATCAAAACTCTGATTTAAAACTGGCGGTAGAAGACCCTCATAATCATGGACGTACAACTAAGCCGCCAGCGCAATTTGCCGCAGGTTGTTTGCACAGTCAGTTCTTTTGGCGATATGCTTTGCCCGATCCAACGCCGGCAACAACAAGGCCGCCAAGATGCCGATAATTGCAAGGATCACCAACAATTCAACCAACGTGAACGCTCGCTTCATTCTACCGAAAACCATTAGTCATAAACTGAATATTCAACCGCAACATCAACGTTATAAATATCACTATCGCCATCCCTCACGTAAGCCAATACAGAACGAGCCAAACAGAAGCCCAAGACACAACAGACGGAAACCGGCAAGACCAACGGAGAGACCGGTAACACAGAACCAAACGAAACAATCCAAAATCATCCGGAAGTTCTTCATCAATACCGCGAGGAGGTCTCCAGTTGTTTACGCCCCGACCAACCACGCGATCCAAATGCGCCTTATTATCAGAATTCCAACGGCGATGAACCGATTCCACAGGCAATGTCCAATCCCGCAATGTGCCATGCTCTACGTGACCATCCAAAAAGCCATGTTCGACCAGCCAGCATGACGACGCGTCAACAAAAAATGTCTCTGTCCCGACGACACCGGCGCCGGATAAGAAGAAATAAGCGGAGAGTGATCCAAGTTATATGGAGGTTCAAAAGACATATCTTTCCCGGTATTCTCTACAACATCAAGACCAACAGCTATAGGAAAAGGATGATCAAAAACCCATCCCGAAATTTCTCCCAAAACAATACAATCCGAAGGAGAAACTACTGAACTCCAGCGGAAGGTCGAGCTAATCCCAAAACTTCATTCCAACCATAAGCATAATTAAACTTTTTAAACTTAGTAGTGCTTATCGGTCCGAACACGTGAGGCGAAGAATTAAAATCAATCAACATTCCCATTCCAGCACGCGAAGCGAACACAGCACCAGAATTCACTTTTTGCAATTCCAAACTGGAATTTTCAACACAGTGAAAGATGTTCGTATCTCGATTCAAATAACCATCCCAAAGAAACATATCCCAGAAGCCATAATTAGCGTTATCATTATATCAAGCATCAGGGAACCGTCCCATATTGTCATCAGCATACAAATGAACCGCAAGAGCCAATTGCCGAACATTGTTGGTGCAGTGAATCCACTTGGCAATCGCTTTCGATCGACTCAATGCCGGTAACAACAATGCCGCTAGAATGCTAATGATCGCAATGACCACCAGCAACTCTATTAGTGTGAACGCTCGACGATTCATTTTCATTGAGATTGCGGCAACGGTCCATACTTTCCATAAAAGTAAGAGTTAATCCGATCAATCGCGGCCTCAGCAGAATCAGGCCAAGTAGGAGGTGAAGATAAAGTAGGTCTAATTCTAGGAAGAGAAGTATATTCGAGGGGATAGAGTATATTCACAAATTCAACAATAGGAGCCGAACATGAAGCTTGCACTTCCGAAGAGAGACCAACCAGCAGACCGAGACCGACGACAGCAGCGGCGACCGCTTTTCCGACCCGCGACACTTTGACGGCCTCGAAGACCGCCCCGAACAAGTTCAAAAATCACTCCCTTTTTTTGAAAATAACTAATCCCAGACTGAAGGCAAGCTTTTTTAAAAAATTTTCCAGGATCAATTGTGCAACAGAGAGAAACGCAAAAAAGGAGTCGATTCTCTCGCGGCGGCGAAGGAGAGGAAATGGGCGTCCAACGGAATCTTTATTCTAAGTCCGCTGATACAGCGTCAGAGGGCAGCCTCAAAGCCTGCTGAAATAGGCTTGTCAAACGCGCTCAATGCAGTAACATTCGCTTTTTGCTGCCGTTTGAATATGATGAGTGAAAAGAAGTGCCGTTGGGGATTTTTGAGCGCTGCATGGATCGGGATGAAAAATTGGCAGTCCGTCGCCCTGTCAGGCAATGGCGAAATTGCCGCCGTGGCCAGCCGAAGCCGCGCCAAAGCTGATGCCTGGATAGACGAATGCTCCGTCCATGTTCCCTTTCCTTCCCGGCCGGAAGCCGTCGAAGGCTATGACGCGCTCTTGTCTCGCGAGGATATTGACGCCGTCTATCTCCCGTTGCCGACGGGCGTGCGCAAGGAATGGGCAGTAAAAGCTGCCAAAGCTGGCAAACACATCCTCTGCGAGAAACCCTGCGGCATCGACGTTGGAGAAGTCGAAGAAATCCTGGCGGCTTGCAAAAGCGCGGGCGTGCAGTTTATGGACGGCGTCATGTTTATGCACAGCGGGCGCTTGGCAGCGCTTCGCCGGGCGATTGACAGCGGCAAGGCTTTGGGACAGCTCCGGCGCATCCATTCGCAGTTCAGCTTTTGTGCGCCTGAAGACTTCTTTGCCGGCAACATCCGCATGCATAGCGGCCTGGAACCGTTGGGATGCCTCGGCGATCTCGGCTGGTACAACATCCGATTCAACCTTTGGGCAATGCGCTACCAAATGCCCCGGACGGTCGCGGGCAACCTGTTGCAAGGCGCTTGCCGAGCGGACAGCCCCGCGCCGGTGCCCACAGCATTCTCCGGCGAAATGTCTTTTGCCGACAACATCTCCGCCAGTTTCTACTGCGCCTTCACTGCCGCCAACCAGCAATGGGCCAACCTCTGCGGCACTGAAGGCAACATCCATCTCGATGATTTCGTCGTCCCTTGCTACGGCAGCGAGGTCGGCTTCACGGTGTCCAAAATGACTTCCAGCCAACACATCTGCGACTTCAACATGGAACGCCGCGAACAACACATCATCGCGCAAGAATACAGCAACAGCCATCCCACCGCCCAGGAAACCAACTTGTTTCGCAACTTCGCCAACCTCGTGCTCCAAGGCAAAACCGATCCGCATTGGGGCGAAATCGCCCTCAAAACTCAGCAAGTGATGATGGCTTGCCTTGAATCCAGCCGGCAGAACAGCGCCCCAATAACGCTCTAACCTGCATTCCTCCGCCCGCCGCCGCAACCGTTCAGGAGCAGAACGCGCCCCCCCTCTCGTTTCGGGAATCATCTCTGCGTTCGACAAACAGCTCGAAAGCTGCAAAACTGTCGGGTATGGCCATCACCCAAAGAGTCCTCCGGTTCCTGCGCGTTCCGACAGTGCTTCTGTGCGGAATGTTCGCCGCGCTGCCGCTCTTCGCCGTCAAGCTCCCAAATATCGTTCTGATTATTTCTGACGATCAGGCCTGGAGCGACTACGGCTTCATGGAGCATGCCCACGTGCAAACGCCCCGCCTCGACCGCCTGGCCGCAGAGAGCATTCTATTCCGCCGCGGGTATGTGCCGACGGCGCTTTGCCGGCCATCCCTGATGTCGTTGGCCACCGGGCATTACGCGCATCGACACGGCATCACAGGCAACGATCCCTCTCCAAAACACGCCCGGCAAGATTCCGCACTCTACCGGCAACGGCGAGCAGCACTCATCACCTTTATCGAAAAGTTTGAAACCTTGCCCGAACTCTTGAGCGAACGCGGCTATTGGAGTCATCAAAGCGGCAAATGGTGGGAAGGGAGCTACGCGCACGGCGGCTTCACGCACGGGATGACCCGCGGCTTTCCCGAACCCGGCGGCCGGCACGGCGACGACGGTTTGAAAATCGGCCGCCAAGGGATGCAGCCAATCGCTGACTTCATAGCCGCAGCCCAAGCGGCGGACAAACCCTTCTTCCTCTGGTATGCCCCCTTCCTCCCCCACACACCGCACAACCCACCCAACCGCCTGGCCAAGAAATACAAAGACAAAACCCCCTCGCTGCATATCGCCCGCTACTGGGCCATGTGCGAATGGTTCGACGAAACCTGCGGCCAACTGCTCGACATCCTCGACCGCAACGGCCTTCGAGAAAACACCTTGACCGTCTACACCACCGACAACGGCTGGATACAACACCCCTCACGGAAAGGATACGCACCCCGTTCCAAACAAACCCCCTACGAAGGCGGGATTCGCACCCCCATCCTCTTCCACTGGCCTGGCAAACTAGCGCCGGCCGACCGCCCCGAACTCGTCAGCAGCCTCGACCTCTTCCCCACCATTCTCGCCGCCGCAGGCGCCCAAACCCCGCAAAACCTCCCCGGACTCAACCTCCTGCCAAACCTGAAAACCGGCGCCAAAATCAACCGAAAACACATCCTCGGCGAAGGCTTTGCACACGACATCGCCGACATCCGAAAACCGGAAGCCTCCCTCCTCTACCGCTGGACAATCCAAGGCAAATGGAAACTCCTGCTCACCTACGACGGCAAAGTGAACCGTTACCAAACCACCCACCCGCGCACGGAAAAACGCCCGCAACTCTTCGACCTCATCACCGACCCCACCGAACAACACAACCTCGCCGGCCAATACCCGGACATCGTCTCTCGCCTAGCGGAAAACATCGCCTCTTGGTATCCCGTCAGAAACCGCCGCGTCAAAGCCAAATTTGAATAACCCGCCCGCCCCGCAATCCCTCCGTGAAACTCGCCGACCTCAAATGGCCTGACATCGCCGCCCTGCCGAAAGAAATACCGGCCGTCTTTCCCATCGCCGCCCACGAACAACACGGCCGGCACCTGCCGCTCCACACCGACAGCATCCTGTTAAGCGAAATCGTCCGCCGAGTAGAACACCAGCTCACCGACAGCATTCTCTTCACCCCCCTGCAATGGTTCGGCAACTCGCACCACCATCTAGACTTTCCCGGAACCCTCTCAGCAGAACCGCGCCTGTATCTCGACCTGCTCCTCAGCAAACTCGAATGCCTCTTCGCCCATGGCTTCCGCCGGCTAATCCTCCTGAACGGCCACGGCGGAAACATCATCCCCGGCGCCCAATCTGTGTTCGAACTGCGGCAAAAACATCGCCAGCGCTCAGACCTGCTCCTGCTTTCAACCACCTACTGGGAAAACGCCAACCCCGCAGAACACCGCAAAGACTTCGTGCAAACCACTATGGGCCACGCCTGCGAATGGGAAACCTCCATGATGCTGGCGCTTCGCCCCGAACTCGTCGGCGACTACCAATCCGCCCCCCCTGTCCCGCAAACCAACCCCTTCCCGACAGCCGTCCGAGGCTGGACAATAAAAGAACAAACTACTCCCGGACACATCGGCTCACCGGCGGCAGCCTCCAGAGAAAAAGGCAAAACGCTCCTCCATTGCTTTGCCGAAGGCGTTGCCGGCTTCCTGCAAAACACAAGCAAACAAACCGTTTAAACGAGAACCGCCCCATCGCCGAAATGCAACACCGTGTCAAGGACAAAAACCATTATCACTTCAAACATGGCCCCTCTCCCGGCTTACGCAATTGCAACGCTATAACACCCAATCCCGCACGGCCTCCGGCGCCTATTATATCCTCCTCGATCGGCCAGCGCCAACTCCATGCCGGCAATTCTCTAACGGCATTTCATTCAGCCATTAGAACAGTTTATGATAGAGCTGTTTCAAAAATTCTGTAACGCCAGCCATTCGCCATTTTTGAAATGAAATACAATTCAGCCTTTGCAATATCATTCGTGCCAAGCCATGTTTTTCCCGAGAAATAGTTCACCATCAACGACCGAATTCCATTTGACAGTTCCGGCTCGGCAACTATAAATTGAAGCCATGAAGACATTTTTGCCCTTGTTTCCAACCGTCCCCGCCAAGCCTTCTGTTCGGCGCGGGTTTACTTTGATCGAGTTGCTCGTCGTCATTGCCATCATCGCCATTCTCGCGGGGATGCTTTTGCCGGCGCTTTCGAAAGCCAAGGAACGAGCCAAGCGGACCTCGTGCATTAACAACGTCAAACAACTCACCTACGCCGTTCTCATGTATTCGGACGATTACGGAGGGCGGTTTCAATCGGACGGCAACATCAATCCTCACTGGTATTCCATCACCTTTCGCGACACTTATCATAAACAATACAACGTGCCGCGTTCCTCATTTTATTGCCCTTCAAACAAGAACTGGGGGCGCGATAATTTTTGGAATTGGCGAAACGGAAACATCTTCTCGGTTCTGGGCTATGTGTATTGGGTCGGGAATCCAGCCTATAATGATCCCAAAAATCTCAACTTTTATCCGGACAGAACAATCTTTGAGAGCAGCGCCATCTTCGCCCTCAAGAATACCGATAAACCGCATTATAAAGTTCTCTGGACTGACATTAACCGGAAGTATAACGGGGATTGGAAACGCCCCGGCGATCCCGATCCGCTGATGCGCGGGGTTAACCATTTCAACCGCCAGGGCGACGCCCCCGATGGCTCCAATGAAGGCTATCTTGACGGCCATGTCGAGTGGGTGAATGCCGGCAAATACATCCGCCGCCACAAAATCGCCATTAGCGGGTCGCTCCACTATTTCCACGGCGGCGCCGACGGGGAAATGAAAACGTCTGCCGGCGCAGTGCCCCGATAAGGCAACGCTTTTGCGAAGAGACAGACAAGGTGAACGTCATCGCGGAAACACCGACACCGCCTTATTATGCAGTGATATTCACTTCCGACACGGGAGACAACTGTCTGGAGAGGTATTGTGAAACGGCGGAACGCATGCTCGCTCTTGCCTCGAAACAGCACGGTTTTCTCGGCTTCGAATCCGCAAGAAGCGGCTTGGGGATTGCCGTTTCCTATTGGCGGGATTTGGCCTCCATCCAGCGTTGGAAAGCCCAGCAAGAACACGCCCGCGCCCAGCAAAAAGGCCGGCGGGACTGGTATGTGCGATACAAGGTCAGAATCGCCAAAGTGGAGAGGGATTACATTCGTGGCACTCAGGAGTGAGCCAGCCGGTTCGCTGAGGCGCCGCACACAGCAGTTACAAAAAAAAGCCCGGAAACGTTCTCCGGGCTTTTGCTTAGGTCGCCAAGGTTCCCTCTTTCAGGATTCGCTGTTCGTCGCCTTTTTCTTTTTGCGGGCTTTCACTTTTTCGATTTTGCTGGCAACGATCACTCGGTTCTGGCTTCTTCGCGCGCCTTCCCAAACGCCGGTAACCTTGACGGGCACTTTGTCGCCCGAGCAAATATTGTTGTGAAACGCCCGGGCTATTTCGTTGTTTTTCAGGAGGAAAACACGTTCGACTGCCTCGCCTTGCTTATTTTTGCGTTGAGCCGTCAACGCCGCTTGGCAGGACTTTGTTTTCTTCAACGTGCACTTGGCGCAAGCGAGCACGCCTCGAAAAGTGCGCTCTTGCTTTGCCGCCTTCTTTTCTTCGGCGGCGATGGACGGGATTGCCACACTGAGGGCAATGATAGCGAGAATGGACTTAAATGTTTTCATCTGATTTCACTTCTTGGAATTGCATTGGACAAACAAAACGACATGTTCGGCTTTTTTAGACGGTTCCAACGCCGCTAAGGTTACAAGAATTCTCCGCCCGCAGGAATAGGAAAGGGACGCGGAAAAGGCAAGGGAGCCCTTCGGCCGGCGGCAAAAAACATCAAAACTCTTCCAAATCAGGCGATGATTCGCTTCAATGCCGCCGCAAACCGGCAAAGAAATCGCCATGCCGGAAAGCAAAAATGCTTTATGAAAACGAACGCAATCCACGCAAGGCGTCTCCTTGCCTCCCTTCCTCGGCGCGGCAGATTCTTGTCTTCTGTTGAATCCATCTGGAGAACTGGCCGGCTTTCCCTTATGGGGCTCGCTTTGGCCACCATCACTCCCTGGGCTTCGGGCGCGGAGACTGCCGCCGCCAAAGAAGAACCCCGATGGGAAACCACCGCTGCCCTCGGATTCACCTTGACTCAGGGAAACAGCGACACCGTCTTGGTCAACGCCAACTTGCTCGGCCTGAAAAAGTGGGAACTCAACGAGCTTTCGGCCAAGCTCAACGGAAGTTACGGCCAAGTCGAAGGCGACAAAAACAACGAAGTCTTGCACGGCTCGGCGCAATACAACCGGCTCTTGGGAGATTCGAACTCCTACTTTTACGGCAAAGCAGATGCGCTGCACGATGCCATCGCGGATGTGGAATACCGATTCGCAGCCAGCCTCGGCTATGGTTATTACTTCATCCACAACGACAAAATAAACTTGAGCGCCGAAATCGGGCCGGGCTACATTGTTGAAAAGCTCGGCGCCGGAAACAACCACTACTTCACCCTCCGCATCGGAGAACGATTCGAATACAAAATCAACGAACGTGCCCGGCTGTGGCAATCGGCGGAATGGCTGCCGCAAACCGCCGACTTTGCAAACTATCTGCTGGTCGCAGAAATCGGCGTCGAATCCGAGCTGACGACAAAAATGAGACTGCACGTCTCCCTCCAAGACAGTTACGACAACCGCCCCGCTCCGGGACGGAAAGCCAACGACCTCCGCATCATCACCGGATTCAGCTATAAATTCTGACACCCAACCTTGGCGTCGCCCGGCTTTTTCCTCAGCCGAAAACCTCCCGCCTTGCGCTCGGCGGCAGTTCTGGTAGGCTACGGTTCCTTGGTTTTGATTTCCGCGGATTGCGAGACTGCACAAGACAACATATGAAAATAGTCGGCATCATCCCCGCCCGGTATGCCTCCTCTCGGTTCCCTGGAAAACCGCTGGCGCCCATCGCGGGAAAACCCCTTATTCAGCGAGTCGTCGAGCAATGCCAAAAGGCATCCGCTCTTGCGGAAATCGTGGTCGCCACGGACGACTTGCGGATCGCCGAAGCCGTCCGCAACGATTGCCGCGTGGAAATGACCGCCGCCAACCATCCCAGCGGGACGGATCGCATCGCCGAAGCTGCCGCGCGGATTCCGTGCGACGGAGCAGTCAACATCCAGGGCGATGAGCCGCTGATTGATCCTTCGGTGATCGACACCGTGGCCGGCGGTCTCTCCGAAGCCGGGATGACGACGGCAGCCGCCGCGATTGCCACGCCCGAAGATTACGAAAGCCCTCATGTCCCCAAAGTGGTCGTCAGCCGCAGCGGACGCGCCCTGCTCTTTTCCCGGCGCCCCATCCCCTGCCTTCGTCCAACCGCCACCGAACTGCCCCCGTGGCGGCAGTTTCCCTTCCTCAAACACATCGGCATTTACGGCTATCGAAGTGACATCCTGCAGCGCTTCGTTCGTTTCCCGGTTTCTCCGCTGGAAAAGGCCGAGGGTTTGGAGCAATTGCGGGCCTTGGAAAACGACATTGCGATTCGAGTGTTTGAGGTGGCCTGCCAGAGCATCGGCGTCGACCGCCCCGAAGACAGCGCCAAAGTGGAAACTATTATCGCCGAGCAAACCGCCCCGCCTACCAATTGATCTGCCTGTGTCCGAAAACCCCAAGTTCATATTCGTTACTGGCGGAGTCGTTAGCTCTATTGGCAAGGGATTAACAGCCGCATCCCTTGGCACATTGTTGGAAAACCGCGGCCTCAAAATCGCGCTACAAAAATTCGATCCCTACCTCAACGTTGATCCAGGGACCATGAACCCCTTCCAACACGGAGAAGTGTATGTGCTGGACGATGGGGCTGAAACAGACCTCGACCTTGGCCACTACGAGCGGTTCACCAAAACGCGCCTCAGCCGCATTAACAACCTAACCAGCGGCCAAGTCTATCAAGCCGTACTCGACAAAGAACGGCGAGGAGACTACCTTGGAAAAACCGTTCAAGTCATTCCCCACATCACAAACGAAATCAAAAGCCGCATTAGAACCTTGGCCGAGAAAACGCAGGCAGACGTCATCATTACCGAAATCGGAGGCGTCACTGGCGACATAGAAGGCATGCCATTCTTGGAAGCCATCCGTGAATTCGCGCTCGAAGTTGGCAGTCGCAACACCGCCTTCGTCCACCTCACCTACATCCCCTACATCAAAGCTGCTGGCGAACTGAAAACCAAACCCACCCAACAATCCGTTGCCAAGCTGCGCGAAATTGGCATTGCACCCGACATCCTTGTTTGCCGCTGCGAGAAACCCATCAGCCGCGAGCTTCGGCAAAAAATATCCCTCTTTTGCAACGTCCCTATTGAAGCCGTTATCGAAGAAAAAGACGTTGCCAACTCCATCTACGAAGTTCCCTTAATGCTGCGGCAGGAACAGATGGACGACCTAGTGTGCGAACAACTTCGGCTTCGCACACCCCCAGCGGACATGCGGCATTGGCAAGAAATCATCCGCAAATTGACTGCGCCTCGACATCACATTCGCATCGGCGTCGTTGGCAAATACGTTGAGCTGAACGACGCTTACAAATCCGTTTACGAAGCCATCATACACGGCGGCATTGCTAACGACTGCGGCGTTGCCATTGACAAAATCGACGCCAAAGACATCGAAAAAGACGGTGCCGAAAAACACCTGCGCAGACTCGGCGGCATCCTTGTCCCCGGTGGATTCGGCGAACGAGGCATTGAAGGCAAAATCGCTGCCGTGCGCCATGCCCGTGAACACTGCATGCCATTCCTCGGCCTGTGTTTAGGCATGCAAGTTGCCGTCATCGAATTTGCTAGAAACGTCCTAAACATCAGCAAAGCACACTCCATCGAGTTTGATCCGCAATCGCCTCATCCTGTAGTTGCAAAGATGGACACGCAGCGCAACATCGAAATCAAGGGCGGCACCATGTGTTTGGGCGCACAACCCTGCCAACTGATTCCTGGCACCAAAACCGCCAAACTCTACGGCGCATACACCATCTCCGAACGCCACCGCCACCGCTTCGAATTGAACTCCGCATACCGCGAAACATATGAGTCCGCCGGACTCCTTGTTACTGGCACAACCGCCGATGGCAAACTGGCCGAAATTGTTGAGCTACAAAACCATCCCTTCTTCATCGCATGCCAATTCCACCCCGAATTTCAAAGCAAACCAGACGAAAGCCATCCACTCTTCCGTGGCTTTATCCGCGCCTGCCTAGCATCAACAAACCAATGACATCGCCAGTTCAACAAAGCCTGCACGCCGCCTCCCCCGCAGGCAGAAAAGCCAATCCCGCGCTCGCCGAAGCAATAGACTGCCTCGACAACCTGAAACTCTCCGGCACCAAACTCGGACTCGACACCCCCCGCCGCCTGGCCGCCTGCTTCGGAAATCCGCAAGACAGCCTCCACTTCATCCATGTCGCCGGCACCAACGGCAAAGGCTCCGTCTGCGCCATGCTCGAAAGCATCTACCGCGCCGCCGGCTACCGCACCGGACTGTTCACCTCCCCCCACCTCCTCGACTTTCGCGAAAGAATCCAAGTTAACCGCCGTCCCATCCCCGCCGATTCCCTCCTCCACTTTCTCCGCCAAATGAAACAAACCATCGCCACTCCCAACGACAACCGCCGCCCCACCTTCTTCGAAGCGGCAACCATCCTCGCCCTCCTGCACTTCCGCCAAACCCAATGCGACCTTGTCCTCTGGGAGACCGGACTAGGCGGCCGGCTCGATGCCACCAACATCGTTACCCCCCGCCTCAGCATCCTCACCAACATCGCCCGCGACCACCAACAATGGCTGGGAAACACCATCGCCCAAATCGCTCACGAAAAAGCCGGCATCCTTAAACCCAACACCCCCTCCCTCTCCGCCGCAACCCACCCAGCCGCCAAACGCATCATCCAACACCGCGCCGCTCAACTGCAAAGCCGGCATCAACACCTCCCTCCCGAAACCGCGCGACAACTCACCGAAGGCCACAAAATCGCCCTTCCCGGACAACACCAACGCACCAACGCCGCCCTTGCCCTCAGCGCCGTCGAAATACTCCAAACCCGCTTCCCCGTCCCCGCCCAAGCCCTGCGCCAAGGACTCAAAACCGTTCACTGGCCGGGAAGAAGCCAAACCCTCCAACGCGGTCGCCAAACCATTATCCTCGACGGCGCCCACAACCCAACCGGTATCGCCGCCCTCAGCACTTGGCTCCGTGAACAATGGCCCGACACACCCAAAGCCATCCTACTGGGAATGATGCAAGACAAAGGAACCGAACACTGCCTGAAACCCCTGGCTGCCCTCAGCAACCGCTTCTACCTCGCGCCCGTCAAAAGCGCCCGCTCCCTGCCTCTCACCTCATTGGCTGCCCGGCTCGTCGAAATTGCCGGCAATCAAGCAAAAATCGAGACCTTCCAAACTTTCAATGCCGCCCTCCACGCCGCCGCCGCCGAACCGCTCCTCGTCATCTGCGGCTCCCTCTACCTCATCGGCGAAGCCCTCGCCGCCCTCAACAACACTCCCCTCAACCCCGTCCTCAACGCCCTCAACGACTGGACGAAAACAACAGCACGCTCCATTTGAACACGAATATTCAGTGCCTTGCGCCCCCCCCCCCCCCAACGCCAACGCACTTTAAGGCAAATCCTCGCGCCAGCGGACGGACTGCAACACCCACGGCGTCGAGCCTTCCGCCAAAAACTGTTTGGGAACCGTCGCCACAAACAGCGCCTGAACTCCTTCCCGCCAACGCCGACTCCACGGCCCCAAAAACCGAACGCGCCAACCTTTCGCCGTCTCCGCAATGCTTTCGCGCTCCAAAAACTCCAGACCGGCCTTCACCCGAATGTCCTCCGGCCTCGCCTCAATGCGCGGATGCGGCCGCCGCTCCAACTCCAGTTCCACAAACTCAATGTCCCGTGCAAAGAGAATCACCAGCGGCTTGAGTGCACCCGGCTCGACGGCAAAGCCGGCGTCGGCCTCTCTTCGGTTCGTCCAGCCAGTGCGATCGTAAGGGATGCCGCTCCTCTTCTTGCCAAGTCTTTGGCCGGTCCGATGAATATTGTAAGCCTGGCCATCGTTTCGATCTTGCTCACGCACTGCCGCAAATTGGGCAGACGTAACACTTCGGGGTACGGAATAAATGGATTTGCCGAAGTGGACTTGGAGGATGAACCAAAAACAGAAGGCAAGAGAAACTAACGAGCGCGACCAAAAACGCCGGCAGCAAATCGCCAAAAAACCACCAAGCCGCCACGACTCCCGCCGCAAAGGCCGGCCCAAAATCCATCATATAGCGCGAAGAAATCACCGGCGTTCGCAAATAGAAAACCAACAGCGGCAATGCCGCCAACAACGACCACCATCCCAATATCCCCATCCATCGGGCACCGGCAGAAGCTAATAGTAATGACGATTTTTTCCTTCTGAAGCGCCATCGAATAAATTTCAAAAACGAGACAAACGCCGCACCCCAGCCGAGCAACAACAGCAGTAAATAACTCAAATCAAAAGTGCGGAAATAGAACTCGCGCCAACGAACCGTTTCCGACTGGCCGGGAAAGATGTTTTTCTGGTACCAGCCTGCACGATTGTGATTATTAGCAGCCAAAAACAATGCTCCGAACAATTCACCGGCTGCACCAATAATTATTAACTCTCTTTTTTCGTTTGATGTCTTCTAATTGCAAAACCGATGAACGCCGCAACAACAAAAGCCATAAAAAGATAAATGAATATCCTCTTTACTAATGTATAAATGGGATTGGCAATCGAGAAATTTTTTAGTTTCATTGCGGCACTTTCTGCCAGTACAGGACTATCGTAAGGCACCCAATTGTTATACGGAGAAAAATTCGTGTGTGATAAGGAATATGAAATCCCATCTATTGATTTTGTGTTCCCCTTTTTTCGGAATCGGATATCCATAACCATAAACTCATTTGTTTTATTGATCTTAGGCAAGAAACTTCTGTCGGATTTTACCTGCTTGGTGATGGATGAAATGCTAATTTGAAATAGGGCGTGGTGCTTTGATATATGTGCCTGTTTGGGATTGGGATAATGAGCGGCAATCTTGTCCTTATCTCCTTGCCGGACATCTAGTTCAATTTTGACGGGAATTTGCAATCCGTAAAGATTTGTGTCAGAGAGCGTTTTGAGACTGGCAACATGATATCCATCAGGCCAAAATTCCCTGCGACTTTTAAGATCACCTTTAAAATCCGATCTGGATTTCCAATTATAGACCGGCACAACTAATGGTCTTTTCAATTCTTCTTTGAATGGTAAATCTAGATTTGCACTTCGGAAAAACTCTGCGCTCTTAAGAAATTGTATATTTCCCTCTGTTAATAGGTAATCAATTCGAAAGCCATAAGCACGCAGGTCGTGCTGTGCGTTTCTCCATACTAATGGAATCTCTTTCTCTCCAGAAGAGCGCATGTCGTTTAGGTAGCCAGAACTGCAAAAAACCAGCCAAAGCACCCGAGCGTTATAGGTCAGCTGGCAAGGAAAACTTCCTGAACTTGCGTATCCATCTTTTACATTTTTTCTGTGATGAATGCTATACAAGTCCATTCCATCGAAACCTGCTTCCACCTTTTTATCGGAATATTGATTTATTGAATAATTTCCGCGCCTCGGCCGTTCCATGATAATGTTGAATTGGCCATCATGACCGACGCGAATTGTAAAGTCATTTTCTTTACTTGTCTCTTCGTCCACAATATCCATGCCTTGTTGATAAAACTCGCCCTTGATATAACCTTTGAGCATAATAGAATATGCAACGCACTCTCTTGGCAAAGTCAGAAACAATCCAGCAAGAACCATTATACAGACGAAGTGCTTCATGATAGAGGAGTTTTCGAATGAGATATTTCCTTTTGAAGAAAATAAATACTGCCGGCAATTCCATAGATTAGGAAAGCAGTTAGTACGCTGGCTGTGATCGCATCGGAAATTCCCATCCACTTTCCGAATTCGCCAGCGCAGTTGCACGGTTTTCTGTAGGTCAATCATCAACAAGCCAACACAGTGGGCGGCCTGTTGGACACCCCCCAAATTGCATTTTTTTCAATTTTCTTGCCGAAGGCCGGGTGAAGGGGGGAAGAGGCGCCAGGCAATCCGGCGTTCATCGGCCGGTTTGTAGCCGTTTTTTGGGAGCGGTTTCGGCTTTTTGGACGAGCCGAGCGGCTTGTTGTTTGGAAATTTTCATCTTTTGGCCGACTTCCGAAAAGTCGAGACCTTACCAGTAGCAAAGGGTGATGGCTTCGACTTGGCGGGGCGGCAGTTGCCGAATAGCAGACTGCACGGACGAGTCGGCAAGTCGGGCGTCGATGGCGGAGTCGCTTGGCGGTTGGCTGCCAAGGATGGTGTCGATGAGGCGGAGTTTCTCCCCCGTCGGTTCCCTTGCCAAGGGGATTTATCCAAGAAAAGGGTTTTCTTGGATTGTTCCGACCGGCGGAAGAGGTTGAGGACGGTGTCCCGGATTTCTGGGGCAGGCGTAGGTTCGTAGGGAAGCGCCTTTGGCGGGATCGAACCGGGGGCGACGGGCGGATAATGAGGGCGATTTGGGCTTCATGCAGGATTTCACGAGCCCTGTTCGGGTTGTTGCGGCGGTCTTCGGCAGTGATTTTGCGCAGCCATTCCGCATTGCGGACGAGGCAATCATCCTCGTTTTTTCCGCAAAACTCGTTTTTTGTGCTTGACGGAAGGCCGTCGTCCCCTGCCAGCGGGGGGATAGACGCTTGGGATCTCATGGGGTGAGTTTGGCGCGAGTGCGAGCGAATTGTCAAGTCACAAAAGCCCACAAATAGTTATTGCGCACAAAAAGGTTTCAAGTTTGCGAATTTTGGGAAGAGAGCACAGACAAGAATATCTGCGCCACTCTCTTTTTTTATTGCTTGCGGCGGGAATGGAAGTTAGGCTGCGGGCGTGAATTCCGAGCGGAAGCAAGCGGTTTTGATGTGCGCCGTGATGGTGATTGCCTCGGCAGTTACCAGCTGCGGCGGGTTTTCGGCAAAGCAGTCAATTTCGCCGTCGTCGCTGTTATTTCTTGGCCAAGATCCTGTTGGCCAGTCGGCGCTGGTGAGTTCTCCGGCGGAACATTCCGGCGGCGACAATGTTGTTCCCGGCCGCTCGACGGCTGCTAACGAGTTATGAGATTTCCTCTGGCGCTGACAGCCAAAATTGTCCACCACATCATCAAGCACAAGCTGCGACGCACGCCGAAGTTTGCCATGGTGTTGCAATTGGAACCGCTTCATACGTGCAATCTTACCTGCACGGGCTGCGGGCGGATTCGGGAATACTCTACCAGCCTCAAGGATATGATGCGCCTGGAGGATTGCCTGCAATCGGCGGCGGAATGCGATGCGCCGATGGTGTCGATATGCGGCGGGGAACCGCTGATTTATCCCAAGATTGAAGAGCTGGCGGCAGGTTTGAGAACGCAATCGCGCATTGTTTACATTTGCACCAACGGTGTGTTCATGCGCAAAAAGATGAAAGACCATTTGGCCGCCACTTATAGCAAGACGAAAGAACTGCTGCTTGAAAAACTTCTACGCAAAGATTTAATATCGGAAAAGGACCGGGCGATCATTCGGCGGGGTCCAAAAAACTGCCGCCCCACAATCGCCCCTTCGCAATGGCTGTATTGGAATGTACATTTGGATGGTCTGGAATATACCCACGACTTGATTGTCGAACGCGAAGGCGTCTTCAAAGAATGTATTGCTGCCATCAAGATGGCTAAGCTCATGGGTTATCAAGTGGCCACTAATACCACTGTCTACAAGGAGACGGATGTCCGGGAAATTGAAGAGATGTTCGCGTTTCTTTCGTCGTTGGAAGTGGACGGCCACACCATCTCTCCAGGCTACGATTACGATGCCGCAAAGAAAGACATAATCGCCCGCTTGGGCAAGCGGCCAGAAGACTTCTTTCTGACCCGGAAAGCCACGCGGGAGAAGTTCTCCCGAATCGAGCAATGGGGGGAAAAATTCGCCCTCATCGGCACACCGGTTTATCAGGAATTTCTTGCCGGCAAACGCGAGCTGAACTGCTCGGCCTGGGCAATCCCGACCCGGAACATGGCCGGCTGGAAAGCCCCTTGCTACCTGATGACCGACGGCCATTACCCTTCTTACCAGGAAATGTTGGCGCAGGTGGATTGGGATCGATACGGCGTGGTTGAAGGTGTCGCCCGGGATTCTCGTTGCGAAAATTGCATGGTTCACTGCGGCTTCGATCCCAGCGGCGCTCTCGGAACAAATGCTCTGCCCGGAGACACCTGGAAAAACATCAAGTATAACTTCGGCGCCAGGCCCAAGCCTTGCCGGGAAGGGCAACATGTCCAGGCGTTCAACGGCTTCTCGATCGGCAAAGGCCATCTCGCTGCAACCAACAGAGCCGTCCCTAAATCGCCAACCGAAACTTGTGGCTCGAACGGCAGCTCTGCGGCACGGGATGCCTTGCTCGCGAAAATCGCTTCAGCCCGAAACTCTTGACCCGAAACTAATCGCCTACGTCGCGGGATGCCGCCGCGGCGGGAATGCTTTGACAGATTTTCCTGAAAGCCCGATGCTCCCACAATTCTCGTTTTTGGGATTGAATGCCGAGCGCGTTCCTGGCAGTGTGGTGGATTACTTGACGCCATCGCAATGAGCAATTTTGCGGACAGAGCCCGCCGGAGCCCGCCCAGGTTCGTCGGGAGAGAGGAAGCGGCGGGCAACGGCTTTGGAGTTTTCTCAAGAGGGGTCTCGGCCGGGCCGGGTTCGCTTTGTTGAACAGAATCACGATAAATACGCATCATGCCCAGAGGCCGAAAAACTGACAGCAACAACCGTTTTCCGCTCAACGCCAAGTATGACGCTCACAACGTTGTGCTGGACAAGACTTACGGCGCTTGGGCGGACCTTCGCAGAGAATTGTCGGATTCGCGGGCAGCCGTTGAAGACCGCAAGACTCTCCTCGACAAGTTTGCTCAATGCGCCGACCCGCAACGCGCCTTCCTGCTTCTCGACGATTACTTCCAGCAAATCTCCCTGAGCCGGAAGGATTTCCCCGGCAACGACTGGTGGCCCAAACTTCTGGCCGCCAGAGGCAAAGCCCGCTTGGAAGCCACCGCCCTGCTCTTCCTCCGCGCTAAACGCCCGCTCCCCATAGAACTCATGGCTTACACCAATCGGGATCGCTTGACCGAATTGGAAGAGGCTGAGAAAGACCACGAATTTGTCGCCCGGCTCGAAAGCTGGCTTCTCCCTCCAAAACCCGTCCATCTGGATGCGCCCCGCGCGTCTGTCCGAGCCGTTTGTGAAATCGGCGAGTCCAAGAAGGACGGCGAAAAACCTGCTGACGGTGAGGAAGCAGGGACTTCGCCGCTGAAGACATTGATCGTGAAGCTGGCCTTGTCCCGGACTCGAAGCGGAGAAAAATTCCGCAATCTGGGCGAAATCATTGACCTGAACAACCGCTCTGCCCACGAACGGGAATTGTTTCCAAACAAGGACTGGGAGTTCATCGAATGGTTGGGGGAAAGGTATGGAAACGCCGCCCCGGACCAGCGCCACGTCCAACTGCAAGGCATCGAGCTTCTGCAGTGGCTCGTCAAATGGGGCAGTGTCGGGCGGCTCGAACGCAGCATAAAGGGCAAGCCCCTCCGGTTCTCCGGGCAATTGGCCGAACTGTTGCCCCGCCTGGAAAAACTGGACGACGAGCTTTGCTTCACCCACGTCTTAAAGACGCCAGGAGAAAAAGACCTCCCGTTGACCAAAGCACTTTACTTTGCTGGGCAGCCATCCCTCATTCTGGCAGGGGACGAGTTTTTGCTGCTTCGGAATGCGCCCGACCCTGACCTCCTCAGCCGACTCAACCGCAAACCCATCATCGCCGTCGGCAGACTTTCCCACCGGCTCCTCACCCATCTCCGCAAAAACGCCATCGGCGACGAAAGCCATTGGAACGAACTCTGCACCTCCCACACCGCCAAACCCCAATTCATCTTCGAGCTGGAAAATGACACCGTCCGCCTGCGCCTCAAAGCCATCAGCGACATCGACGAAAGCGAATGGCAATGGAACGGACACGAATGGCAAAACATCTCCAAACCAAAGAAGAAAAAAACCACCGGCAAAAAACCCGAATTCCTAGACGACGCCCGGCTCGATGCCGCAACGGAATGGCTCCGCCGCCTGGACTGGTTCACCCCCGAATCGGGAATGTGGATCGGCGACACCAACGAAAACTTCCTTAACGCCTTGGCCGACGCCTGGCCCGACCGCCCCCCCACGGCGGACTACCTAGGAAACGCCGCATTCCAGCGCCTCTTCCTTTCCCCAAAACGCCTGAAACCCAAACTCATCATCAACGGAAGCGGCATCGACTGGCTCTCCGTCTCCGCCGAATGGGAACAAGAAGGCATGAAACTCTCAGAAGCGGACATCCAACGCCTCCAATCCGCCTCTGGCCGCTTCGTTAAACTCCCCAACGGCGGTTGGGTCGAGCTCGACGCCGAAGCCGTCCAATCCGCCCAAGAAACCATGGCGGAACTGGGAATCGACGGCCTCACAAGCGACCCCCAAAAAGTCTCCCTCATCCACGCCGCCCAACTGCAAGAAAACGCCCTGTCACAATTCGGAAAAAACACCAAAATGCGCGCCCTGCGGGAAAAGCTGGACAACTTCAAAGGCATCCCGAAAATGGAAATCCCCAAAAATGTGCAGGCCAAACTCCGCCCCTACCAGCAGGACGGCTTCGACTTCCTCTGCCATCTGACCCGCCTCAAACTGGGTGGCATCCTGGCCGACGACATGGGGTTGGGCAAAACATTGCAAACACTTTGCTGGATCACCTGGCGCCTCGCATCCCACCGGGAAAAAACGCGCAAAAACGCCTCCACAAAAAAACTGGCGCCCGTCCTTGTCATCTGCCCGGCCTCCGTGCTGCACAACTGGCGACGGGAAACAGAAAACTTTGTCCCCCACCTCAAAGTCCTCCTCCTGGAAAGCGGCATCGCCCGGCACCAACTGCGGAAACAAATCCCCCAGCACGACCTCATCATCACCAACTACGCCATCCTCCGCCGAGACTTCGAAGCACTCCAAAAATTCCACTTCGGCGCCGTTATCCTCGACGAAGCCCAATACATCAAAAACCCGGCAGCACAAGTCACCAAATCTGCCAAACAACTCCCCACCAAACAACGTTTGGCATTGACCGGCACGCCCCTGGAAAACCGCTTGCTCGACCTCTGGAGCATCGTCGACTTCGTCCAACCTAGCTACTTGGGACAGCAAGCCCAATTCACCGAAACCTACGAACCCAGAGGCGAAAACGCGGCCGACCGCCGGAAAATCGCCCGCAAACGCCTGGCCGCCAAACTGCGCCCTCTGCTGCTCCGCCGATTAAAAAACCAAGTCGCCAAAGACCTGCCCGAAAGAATCGACGAACGCCGCGATTGCGACCTCACCGAAGAACAACGAAAACTCTACCTGGCGGAACTGCGCCGCAGCCGCGAGCAGATTTTCAGAGTCACCAAACAAAAAGGCATTGCAAAAAGCAAAATGCACGTCCTGGCTGCCCTCACCCGCTTGCGCCAAATCTGCTGCCACCCCAAACTGGTGGGCAGCGACACCGGCTCCGGCAAAACCGACACCTTGATCGAACTCCTCGAACCCCTCCTGGCGGAAGGGCAAAAAGTCCTACTCTTCAGTCAATTCGTCCAAATGCTCCAAATCCTCGACAAGGAATGCAAAGCGCGGGAACTGCCCTCCTACCTTCTGACCGGCCAAACAAAAAACCGAATGGCCGTCGTCAACGCCTTTCAACAAGACCCGAAAGCCTCCATCTTCCTCCTCAGCCTGCGCGCCGCCGGCACCGGCCTCAATCTCACAACCGCAAGCTACGTCATCCTCTACGATCCTTGGTGGAACCCCGCCGTCGAAGCCCAAGCCATCGACCGCTCTCACAGAATCGGCCAAACCCAAACCGTCAACGCCTACCGTCTTATCTCCCCCGGCACCGTAGAAGAAAAAATCTGGGAACTCCAACAACGCAAAGCCCGCACCATCAGCGACGTTCTGGGAGAGGAAGGCTTCGCCACCAACCTCACCGCCGCGGACTTGGAATACCTCTTCGCCGAAGATTGAAAACAAACCGCCCTCAGCAAAAAATCAAAAAGAATCGCGATAAGCATTTGTGGGCTTTGAGGGTTTTGGAGGGCGATTTTGTTTGAGACACATGGATGGACAGGAGGCACAGGATTGGATTTTTTGTCAAGACGGGTGCCGGTCAACCGGTCGAGTGCCTGCGCGTCACCCTGTTAAGCCCACAAATCCTTATTGCGAAAAGAATCCTTGACACCGCCGCGGGTTTTGGGTTTTGCTCTCCTCCACTTTGCGAAAATCACTATGTATGCGGTAATCGAAACAGGCGGAAAACAATACCAGGTCGCCGCCGGCGACCAATTGGAAATCGAGCGCATCCCCGCCGAAGAAGGCAGCTCCATCACCTTTGATCGCGTCCTCATGCTCCGCGCCGAAGACTCCATCCGCATTGGCACGCCCACCCTCAAAGCCGCCGACGTCGTGGCGGACGTCCTCGCCCACAAACGAGGACCGAAAATCACAACCTTCAAAATGAAACGTCGCAAAGGCTACCACCGAACCAAAGGGCACCGGCAAGAACTCACCATCGTCAAAATCAAAGAAATCAACGGTTAAAAACAAATGGCGCACAAAAAAGGACAAGGCAGCTCCCGCAACGGCCGCGACAGCAACAGCAAACGGCTCGGAGTCAAAAAATTCGGCGGCGAATTCGCCACTGCCGGCAACATCATCGTGCGGCAACGCGGCTCCCGCTTCCGCGCCGGAACCAACGTCGGCACCGGACGCGATTGGACACTTTTCGCCCTGGCCAACGGCCGCGTCTCCTTTGAAAAAGCCAAACGCCGAGTCAACATCATCCCCGCAGAAACAACCGCATCCTAAAAAATTAAACAAGCCTCGTGATGAAGAAAACATTGCCGATTTGCATCACCCTCATCGCCGCATCGACGGGTTGGGGCTGCAAGAAAGAACCGCCCACCCAATCCGTCAAATTCATTTCAGAACCCCCAGGCGCCCAGCTGGTGATCAACGGCAAAGCAATGGGAAAGACTCCGACGACCGTCTCTTTGCCCATAAACGACCCACTTGGAAAGACCGAGTGCCAAGCCGCACTGGCGGGTTATCCCCTGACGCGATTTGAGCTCGTTGGCAGTCCAGAATTCAACGGAGTGGTTGTTCTATCAGGAAGCGTTGGGTTCATCTCCGCGTGGCAGGTACCCGAAATCCGCATCAAATTCAGAAATCCCGGCGGTCCGCTCCCAAAACCGAATTCCCTCTCCCCTCCTCCACTACCGAATCCGCCAGGAACAGAGCAACCACCTCTGCCCGATGTGTCCCCTCCGCCAACAATGCCAGCCCCTGAAAATTAGAGTTCCCCAAACTTGCGTTTGAAGGGCAAGGTTCGGCCTTGTTTTAATGTTTGCGGACGCTGTCAAAATCTACGCGCAAGCAGGCAACGGCGGGCGCGGTTGTGTGGCTTTTCTGCGGGAAGCGTTTCGTCCTAAAGGCGGCCCCTGCGGTGGCAACGGCGGCAAGGGAGGCGATGTCACCCTCGAAGCCGACGCCAACATCAACAACCTCGCCCATCTGCGCTACCAGCCACAGCTCCGGGCCAAAAACGGCGCTCCCGGCAGCGGCAAAGGCAAGGACGGACGCAACGCCAAAGACCTGCTGGTCAAAGTCCCCTGCGGCACCTTGGTTTGGACACTGCCGGATTCAGAACGCGCACTCGCCGCTGATTCTGAAAAAGCGCAGTCTAAAGCGGAGCCGCTCCAACCGGATGCCGCCCTAGAAAGTCGCCTCTCTGCCGCCAGCAATGCCTGTCGAACCTTTGAAGACTTCCGCCATCACAACGACCCCGAATTGCGCGGCGCCGTCCTCTACGGAGACTTGACTGAGCCGGGACAGCGATTTCTCATCGGACGCGGCGGGCGGGGAGGCTTGGGCAACAAAAATTTTGCCACTGCCAGACGCCAGTTGCCGCGTTTCGCCCAACCGGGAGAAGCGGGCACAGAAGGGCGTTTCTTCCTTGAACTGCGGGTGATTGCGGACATCGGATTCGTCGGCTACCCCAACGCAGGCAAATCCACCCTGCTGACGGCCCTCTCCCGCGCCCGGCCCAAAATTGCGGATTATCCCTTCACCACATTGCGCCCGCACATAGGAATCATCGAACATGCCGACTACACCCGAACTACTGTTTGCGACATTCCCGGAATCATCGAAGGCGCCCGAGAAAACGCCGGACTCGGACATGCTTTCCTCCGCCACATTCAGCGATGCAAGGCCTTGGCCTGGCTCGTGGACATGGCGGGGACGGACGGACGCAACCCTTGGGAAGATTACCAGCAACTGCGGCAAGAATTGAACGCTTACGACCCCGCCATGTTGAAACGCCCGGCCATTGTTCTGGCCAATAAAATGGACGAAACGGCTTCGGCAAAAAATTTGGAGCGATTCAAAAAGGAAATCAAGCGAGTCCGAATCATTCCCATCGCCGCCGCGTTCGATCAAGGATTGGACGAAGTCAAAAAAGCCTTTCGCCAAGCGGCGGCAAAGGCGCCCTGACGCCGAGCGCGCTCCGGATCAAAACCGCAACAGATCGGGATTCTCTTCTGTCGCTTTGGACGGCCCCAACACCACTGAAGCAATGACAGCCTGCCGCAGCGCATTGCGGTTTTGAAACCTGCCGATCGACACTGCGGGGCCTTGCGGCAGTTTGCGTTGAATCTTCCGAATCTTGCCGGAGGAGTCCGGCTTTTTTTGAGCGCTCGCAACTTTTCGCATTGCGGGCCGCTGAACCAGCATTGGGGCCGGAATAGGCTTCGCCGCGGGCGGCGGTTGACGGTGTTGGGGCAGAGACGGCGGTGGTGTTGGCGGTTCCTCCGGGCGAATGGCTTCCACATCGCCTTCCAACAAACGTCGCAATCGTTTTTCCCATTCCTGCTGTTTTTCCCGGAAGTTTCGTCGCTCTGCCGGAGCTTCTTCGCCGATGTCTTCTTCTTCGGCATCGGAGGCTTGGCGGGCTCGACGTCGTCTCCCGATCCATTCAGACGCCGCAGCCAGGAGCGAAATGAGCAGAATGTAAATGATCGGGTCGTCCAACACGATAAAGCGCCGATGTTTTGTGCCAGCGAATGTTTTCCAAAGCGACCGTTGATGAACGCGGAAAGGTTACGATTCTTCGCCTTCGGTCTCCGGATTGGCGATATTGTCCCGCATCATGGTGTCGGCCTGGATGTTTTTCATCCGGTAATAATCCATCACGCCCATGTTGCCGCTGCGGAAGGCATCGGCCATGGCCAAGGGCACTTGGGCTTCGGCTTCCACTACGCGGGCGCGCATTTCCGCCACGCGGGCGACCATTTCCTGTTCTGTCGCCACGGCGGCGGCTCGGCGGACTTCGGCTTGGGCTTGGGCGATGAGTTTGTTTGCTTCGGCTTGTTCGGCCTGGAGTTTAGCGCCGACGTTTTCGCCAACATCCACGTCCGCAATGTCGATGGAAAGAATCTCGAAGGCGGTGTTGCTGTCGAGCGCTTTGCTGAGGACTGTGCGCGAAATCATGTCGGGATTTTCCAACACATCTTTGTAGCTGTCGGAGGAGCCGATTGTGGAAACGATGCCTTCGCCCACGCGGGCAACGATGGTATCTTCGGTGGCGCCGCCGACGAAGCGATCCAAGTTAGTTCTCACTGTCACCCGCGCCCGGGCGCGAATGATAATTCCGTCCTTGGCGACGGCATCGACAGTGCCTTTGCCAACATTAGGCGCCGGGCAATCAATAACGCGCGGATTGACTGAGGTTTTGACGGCTTCGATCACATTTTTCCCGGTGCCTTTCGTCGCCAAGTCGATGGCGCAAGCGCGGTCAAAATCCAGCCGGATGCCGGCTTTGCGGGCGGCGATCAACGCCTGCACAACCATGTCGATGCTGCCGCCCGCCAGAAAATGCGTTGAAAGATCGTCAATCGACGTCGGCAAACCCGATTTGACCGCCGTGATGCGAGCATCCACCACCTGCCCAACAGGGACGGAGCGCAGCCGTAAGGCGATTAGCTCGGTGAAATTCACAGGCGCGCCGGAGAAATGTGCCTTGATCCACGCGCTGAGAAAGTTGAGAGCCAGCACCAGCGCGATCAAGACAACCAAGCCGATGATCGCCCACAACCCAAACACCCAAGCACTTGCCGCAAAGAAAAAACCCATTGTTTCCATCATAACACCATTCATCTCCTAAAAAGCAACACCGCCATCACAATAATCGAACTGACCAAAATGGTCAACCCCAATAATCACCCACCAATTTACATAAAAGGTCGCAAAGAAAAGGCCACTCGTTTCCATCATAGCCTTTATCCCCTGCTAAAAAACCACACCAGCGCAACGACCAAAATAATCAAAAAGACCAAACCGATAATTATTATTAACGGACTCTCTACAGACATAGACCATTCAAAAAGTTCTGTTCTAGCCGCAAGCCCGGCACCTTATCTCTTGCATTCCCCTCGGTCAAGGCGAAAACCTGTGCGATCCCGCAGCCGCAAGCCCGGCTTCAGACTTGCCGAACCACCACTCGCATGCCTTCCACATGGACGACTCTTACTCGTTTTTCCCTCTCGATCATCTCTCCCCCCGTCACCACATCCACATAGCATTGGTCGATGACTGCGGTTCCCGACGGGCGCAAGGGGGTTAAGGTCACGCCTTCTTTGCCCAACAAATCCGGCCGATCGGTTCCAATGTCTCCAATTTTCCCTTCCGAAACAAAGGGCCGGGATAAATGGCTGCCCGGAAACCACCACAGCCAAAAGATAAATCCCACCACTAACGCAATCAACACGCCCATCAACAGCCCGCTGCCGCCGACCGGGCCAAACTCCGAAAACCCCAGGAAAACAGCCGTTGCTAAACAGAGGAACCCCACAAAACCGGCAATCATTCCCGGCAGAAAGATTTCCGAAACCAACAACAGCATCCCCGCAATCAACAAGATGGCGATTATAACCATGACAAAGGCGGATTCATAGCCGGGCTTCCGGCAAAGGGCAAGGAAATTTGCCCGATCTCGAAAATGCTCAGGCGTCGGCGAGCGGGCTGAGCGGTTGGCGCTTTGTAGTATGCAGTGCCTGCAGCGTCTCCAAGAGCGCGGTTTGTTCCGCTTCGCCGGGGGAGCCTCCCCCCAGTTGATGATCGATTTCCAGCACCTGCCGTTCGATGTGCAAATTGCGCAAGCGCAAGACAATATCGGCCAGTTGCTTCTGCGGATTGGGAATTTCCCGTGGCGGCGCCAGTGCCGCTTCCGTGATCAAACCGGCGGCGGCATGGTCGATTTCGCCCAGCAATTTGCTGATTTCAAAGGGGCGGTTCTCCGCCAAGTGATCCAACCGAAAAACCAGTGCTTGTTTGACTGCGCGATGTTGAACCCATTCGATGTCCAGATGTTGAAACAGCCATTCCGCTAGGGACGGTTCGATGTCGCCAATTACGAGTTTCAACAGCCAAAATTCGGGCGTTGCTGGGCGATCCAGTAGCGGCGGTTCATCGGCAACGGCAAGCCCTTTGCCCGCTCGAGAGACGGCTTTTGCAAACTCGCTCCGGATCGCTCCGACCTGCACGCCCAAACGGAGGCTGGTCTTTTGCGCGTAAGTGTCAATCACAACCGCGTTGCCTGTCCGGTTCACCGCAACGCCCATGCCGCCGACGATGGCATTCCGTCCCCGATCACTCTTGCCATCGTGTTCCCGGCAAAGATGATCCAGCAGATAATCAAAGAATCCAGGCGCTTGGTCGATCCGCTCGCGAAACTCCGCCGCCCCCCGCTCCCGAATGAAACTGTCGGGATCGCAGGAAGCCGGAAGCTGCGCCGCCCGAACCGCCAGCCCGGATTGGAGGAGGTCGTCGAAGGCACGTCGGGCGGCGTTCTGCCCGGCACTGTCCGAATCAAAGCAGAGAATGATTTCGGAGACGTAACTTTTCAGAATTCGGGCGTGCTCCGCCGTTAAGGCCGTGCCTTGGGGCGCCACAACATTCTGGATGCCGTTGACATGACAAGCGATCAAATCCAATTGCCCCTCGCAAACAATCATCGCCTTGGCCTCCAATGCTGCTTGCCGCGCCTTGTCCAGCCCGAATAAGACTTTGCTTTTCTTGAAGATCAAAGTTTCCGGAGAGTTGATATACTTGCCACCCTTCTCCTCAGAGCCGATGACTCGGCCGCTGAACCCGACGACTCGGCCCTGAATATCCGTTATGGGAAACATCAACCGCCGCCGAAACCGATCATAGCGGCGTTCGGAGCCTTCCTTGCGGCTGACCAGCCCGGCCTGTTCCAAAAGACCGGCGCCGTATCCCCGGCCCGCGGCCCAACGCAGCACGCCGTCCCATTCATCGGGCGCAAACCCCAACCTGAACTGCGCCGCGGCCTCCCCGCCAAAGCCCCGGCTCTTGAGATACTCACGCCCTTCTCGCCCCCGTGCATCGTTCAACAACAAACGATGCCAGCGGCCAGCCAATTCCTCGTGAACTTTGTAAAGCCGCTCTTTGATTCGGCCTTGCTCGTGCTCGCGAGGGTTGCGCTCCCACTCAATCGGAATCCGTGCCCGTTCGGCCAAGCGCCGGGCCGCTTCCGGGAACGAGAGGTTTTCATACTCCCGGACGAACGCAAACACATCGCCACCCTTATGGCAGCCGAAGCAATGAAAAATCTGCTTCGCCGGGTTGACGTTGAAGCTGGGCGTCTTCTCCAAATGAAAGGGGCAAAGCGCCAGGAAGTTCGCCCCCGCCCGCTTGAGCGGCACATAACTGTTGATGACCTCAACAATATCATTCGCGTCTCGAATCCGCTCCTTCAGCTCTACGCCAATGACTCCCGCCATCCCAAAATCCCTCCATGAAATGCCGGCGCGAAACGGCAGCATCCGTCAATACCGGCCGCCGGCGCTCAACCAGTATCGGATCGAAACCGCCCGGGGATAGCTGGGGTCCAACGCCAGCACCTGCTCGTAATGCCGGCGGGCCGTCTCGGCATTCCCCAGCTTTGTCGCGTACAAAGTGGCTAAAGTAAAATGCGCGTCAAGGTCTCCGGGATGATCGCCGATCACCGCCTGCAACTCCGCCGCCGCTTCGTCAAAATGCCGCCCTTGCTCAAGCGCGAGGGCGAAATTGTAACGTGCATCCCGATGCGCCGGCCGAATGGCCAGCGCCAATTCATATGCTGCCAGCGCGTCCGCCGTGAACCCCGCCTTGAACGCCGACAATCCCAAATTGTAATGCGCTTCAAAAAATGCCGGGTCTTGAGACACCGCCTCCCGATAAGCCAAAATCGCCTCCGAAGCGCGGCCCGCTCGATACTCGCGATTGCCCTTTTGGTAATGCGGAGCCGCCTTTCGGCGATCCCCCGCATCCGGCAAAGCAGGCCGTTGATAGGTGTAAGGCACCCTGGCAACCCGCTGGGAAACGGAAACCGCCGGTCGCGCTTCCAAAGATGCCTCCTGAGGCGGCGGGAGCGGCTTTGCGGACTCTGCAGGCGCAGCGTCATCCGAAGTCCCAAACAGCTGGCGCCGGATAGATGCGAGGGAAAAACCAGGCCCGGAACGATGCACTGACACGGTTCGCCATTCGCCGGCCAGTCGCTCTTCTTCCGACAAAGCCGGCGGCACTTCGGTTTCTGCCGTCTCCCTTACGCCGCCGTCCGCTTCTGTGGACACCACTTCGCGAGCAACAGTCGGCGGCTCAACCGTTTCTTCCGCCGGTGCCTCGGCTGTTTCCAAACTCTCTTTCGGCTCCGCGTCCATCGGATTCGCCGCCAAGTCGGGCACCTCTTCGCTCCCGGAGTCCGCCGGTTTTTCCGTCTCTGGAGACTTGCCGTCAATGGTCTTTGCTGCTGATTCGGTTTGGCCGCCGGTTATTTGGGAATCCGCCGTCGGCGTTACCGCTATCGCCATTGCCGACTCTTTTGCCGGCTGGGGACTGGTTTTCACGGGAGCGGGCGCCGGCGAGTCTTCTCTGGCCTCAACCGTTCCTGAAGTGGCCATGCCTGCAGAATGCTCTGACGGGGCAGGCGGTTGAGTCGAAGGAGCATCGACATCTCCGCGCGGCACTTCGAGTGTTTTCACCACGGCTGGTTTGGGTTTCAGTGCTTCGGCAATCCCTTCCATCACTTTCTTCACCTCGGGTTCTAGGGATGATTCCTTGTTCAAGAAAAGGAACCGTCGATATTTGGAGTGCGCCAGCCTCAGATCCCTTTGTTGTTGCGCCATCACCGCCTGATTGAAAACAGCCGGGGCGTAATTTCGCTTGGCGGCCTCGTTGAAGTAGTCCCAAGCATTCTGCCGCTGTTTTTTCTCTGCTCGAATCAACCCCAGCCCGTTCCAGGCTTCCGGGAATGCCCTGTCCTGTTTCAACGCCGTCGTGTAGGCCCTCTCCGCCTCTCCCAGATTGCCCGCACCCAACTGAGCCGTTCCCAACTTCACCCAAACCTTCAGGTTGCCTTCCTCCAAAGCCTCGCAAGTTTTGAACTGTTCTTCGGCTTCTTTGAACTTCCCGCTCTCCAACAACAAACAACCGAAGTTGTAACGAGCAACTACGAAATCTGGGTTGAGGCGCAGGGATTGGCGGTAGGCTTGCTCGGCGGATTTCGCTTCGCCGTAGCGGTGGTAAGCCAAAGCGAGCAGATTCCAAGCGCGGGAATGCTCCGCCAACAATTCAGTCGCTTTGCGGAGTTTCTGAATAGCCGCGGGATATTCCCCCCGCTTCAAAAGAGCTTCCCCTTCCAACAACGCCGCCGGCCCCGGAGGCGTGCATCCTGCCAAAACAAGAACACACAAGGCTCCGATGAGTAGCAGCGCCTCCGTCCTCGCAATTTTAATGGCTTTCATTGCTTGCCACTAGTAACATTTTCTGCCCGATAAGTCAAGCTGCGCAGGATTTTGAGCAAAGTCGCCCACATACTTCGGTTTCGAGATTCCCAACCGGAACGCTGTCCCCGCAACTCGCCCATCCCCTGCTCCCGTCGTTTCCTTTCGATCTTCGGGCGGCTCCTCCGGCTGCTTCCCGCCATCCTTTGTCTCGGCATCATCGCAAGAGTAGACCATCCCTTTTCGGCGCCGGCCGCCGAACACCGCGCTAACGCCCGCGTCATTATCGTGCATGACCCCGAGGCAACCCACACCTTCACGCCGCAACCTGAAACAATCCGCGCCATGGTCGAGCGCGGCCTGTCCGCCCTGTGGCAGACGCCGAACGCCGCTGCCGGTTGGCAATCCCGCCTCTCGCCGGACGACGTGGTCGGCATCCGCATCCACTCGGCGCCCGGCAAGACCGGCGGCTCGCGCCCGGCCGTGGTGGCCGCCTTGCTGCAAAGCCTGCTCGACAGCGGGCATCCAGCCAGCCAAATCATCGTTTGGGACCGCCAAATCTCTTCCCTTCAAGCCGCCGGGCATCTGGCTCTTCGAGACAAGTTTAGCATCCAAGTCAAAGGCGCCCGCCAAGCCGGTTGCGATGTGGACGCCGCCTACGAATCCCCCCTCATCGGCGCCTTGGTCTGGGGTGATCACGAGTTCGGAAAAAAAGGCGAAGGCATCGGCCGGCGGTCTTTCGTCACAAAACTCCTCACCCGGAAAATAACCAAAATCATCAACCTTGCCCCGCTCCTGAACCACAATCGAGCCGGCGTCTACGGCAACCTCGTTGGCCTCGCCCTCGCCAGCGTGGACAACACCTTCCGCTTCCAATCCGATCCCGACCGCCTGGCGATCGCCGTGCCCGAAATCATCGCCCTGCCCGAAATTGGCGACCGAATCTTCCTTAACATAGTGGACGCCCTCATCGCTCAATACCAAGGCGAAACCCAAACCCGGCTTCAAGATTCCGCCGTCCTGAACGAACTCCGCTTCAGCGCAGACCCCGTCGCCCTCGACGTCCTCTCCCTCGACGAACTGGAAAAACAACGCGCCCGCAAAGGCATCGCCTCCCCCCCCCTTGACCGCGCCTTATACAAAAACGCCAGTCTTCTGCAACTCGGCACCAGCGACCCAGACGCAATACCTATCGAACGGATCTCCATGACACCGCGCCCGAACCTCCCCCCAACCGCCGGGAATTGAAAACTGAACACCGCACAACCCCGCAATGAACAACCTTTTCATCGGCATCGAAATCGGCGGCACCAAATTGCAAATAACCGCCAGCCGGCGCCCGCCCGAAATTGACCGCCGCCACCGAACCCTCATTAACGCCTCGCAAGGCGCACAAGGGATTCTGGCCGAAATCAAAACAGGACTCCCTCGGCTCCTCAACCGGCAACAACCCACAGCCATCGGCGTCGGCTTCGGTGGACCAGTCCACTGGTCACACGGGCGCATAGCCTGCTCCCACCAAATCCGAGGTTGGAAAGACTTCCCCCTGGGACCTTGGCTCGAAGACCAATGGAAAGCCCCGGCTGCCATCGACAACGACGCCAACACCGCCTGCCTAGCCGAAGCCCTCCACGGCGCTGGCAAAAACAGCGACCCCGTCTTCTACCTCACATTAGGCAGCGGCATCGGCGGCGGCCTCGTCTACCAAGACCACATCTACCACGGCGCCCCACCCGCCGAAGCCGAAATCGGCCACCTCCAGCTCAACCACAGTGGCCTCACCCTGGAACAATCCTGCTCCGGTTGGGCCGTGAACCGAAAACTTCGAGCCGCAATCGAAAAAAACCCTCGCAGCCGCCTGGCTGCCCTCATCCGGGAACAACCGGGACCCGAATCCTTATCCCTCCGTCCCGCCCTCGATGCCCAAGACCCCGACGCCCTCGAAATCCTGCGCACCGCAGCCAACGATCTCGCCTTCGCCCTTTCCCACGTCGTCCACCTCCAACACCCGCAAACCATCATCCTCGGCGGCGGCCTTTCGCTCATCGGAGAGCCGCTGCGCCGCGCCACAGCCGATGCCTTACCCCAATACCTCATGGAAATCATGCCCCCACCCGCAATCCGACTCGCGCAACTGGGCGAAGACGCCGTGCCTGCCGGCGCCTTGCTCCTGGCAAAACAAGCCACGCTCAAAACCAAGCAACAGCAAACCGCCGAATAACAACCGCCTTTTATGAAAGCCAAGATAAAGCGATAAACCGCTGCGCCTCTTATATCGTTCTAGATGTAATAGCCGTGAAAACCCATCCAACTTTATCGGCAGAAATTGGGCCGCGCCCCGCACTTTACAGCGGCGGCCCAGCAACATAATCTCCCCTCCGATGAGCACAGGCCGAAAAGAGCGAGTGGTAATTGGGATGAGCGGCGGGGTGGATTCCTCGGCAGCAGCAGCCCTATTGCAAGAACAAGGTTACGAAGTCATCGGCATCACTCTCAAACTCTGGCCGCAAGATTGCCTCGCGCGCGCCGAAGACAAATGCTGCGGGCCACAAGCAGTGATGGACGCCCGGAGTGTATCCCACCGCCTCGGCATTCCTTTCTACCTAGTTGATGAAGCCGAAGATTTCCAAAAAGAAGTGATCCAGTACTTCGCGGACGAATACCGCGCCGGGCGCACGCCCAACCCCTGCGTCCTGTGCAACGAAAAACTCAAATTCGGCGCCCTGATCCGCCGCGCCAGAATGCTGGGCGCCGAAAAAGTTGCCACCGGACATTACGCGAGAATTGAACATTCCCAGCAGGGAAACCGAACCTTGCTCAAGCGCGGCAAAGACGCAGGCAAAGACCAAAGCTATTTTCTTTTTTCGCTGAAACAAGATCAACTGGCGCGCGCAGTGATGCCACTGGGCAAGCTCACCAAATCCAAAAGCCGCGCCGTCGCCCGCCAAAGCGATCTTCGAACTGCAGACAAAGAAGAAAGTATGGAAATCTGTTTTGTTCCCGACAAGGACTACAAAGGATTCCTGACAAAGACACAGATGGTTGAGGAGCGCAAAGGCGAGATTGTCGATCTTGCCGGCAACATCCTCGGCCATCATAGCGGCATCGAATTCTATACTGTCGGACAACGCAAGGGCTTGAAGCTCTCAGCTCCAGAACCGCTTTACGTCCTGAAGCTGGAACCGGCCACCAATCGAATCGTCGTTGGCCCCGCCGCTGAGCTGGAACAAACCGCCTTCGTCATCGAACGATGCAATTGGATTCCCTTCGAGCAGCCGCCCGCCGAAATGCAGGCACTCGCCAAAATCCGTTACAACCACCCAGGCGTCCCCGCCACAATCGTCCCCGAAGCAAATGGCCGCACAAAAGTACGGCTTGAACATCCGCAGCGAGCTGTCACTCCGGGGCAAGCCTGCGTCTTTTACCAAGACGATCTCGTTCTCGGCGGTGGCTGGATCACCCGCGAGCATTTGGACTCAATCGCCAGCCGATGACTGCCCCGAATGTTCATCAAACCGCCAGTTTTTTGGAGAGCCGGACGGACGGCCTCGCAGTGAGATCCCCGTTGACTTTGTTGTCCCGTAAAATCTCCTCAGCGGATTTTCGGCGTGACGAAAGGGTATTGCCGGGCGTATTCTTCGGCATGGCTTTGTTTTCAGAAGACACAATTCGCGAGCAGCTCCCGTCCATTCCCGACTGGCAACGCGACGGGAAAGCCATTGTCCGCGAGTTCGCATTCAAGGGCTTTCCCGAAGCGATCGAGTTTGTCAATCGAATTGCCGAGGCTGCGGAAGCCGCCTGGCATCACCCGGACATCGACATTCGCTGGAACAAAGTTCGGCTGTTGCTCACCACTCACGATCAAGGCGGCTTGACGGCTAAGGACTTCGACCTGGCGCGCGCTTTCGATCAAATGGCAATGGAGAGCGGCAGCGGCTCGTAGAGGCAGGGAGTGCCCGGCAACGGACGGCCTTTTCAACGACGCTTGGTACACCCGGAGCGATTCGAACGCCCAACCTTCTGATCCGTAGTCAGATGCTCTATCCAATTGAGCTACGGGTGCGTCGCGCAAAGGGAGAATATTAGCGGGCTGCCCCCTTCGCTCGCAAGCGTTTTTAGCGCTGCGTTCGCCGCCCGGAAGCGAAACTTTTCTGGCCGCTGCTCTCCCGCCAAACGGGTTGCCCCGCGGGGTTCAGGTTATTATTGGTGCCAAGTCTCACAGTGGGTATTTTGCGGTAGCGCAGGCAAGCCTGTTGGCGAATATGCCGGAAGAGGATTATTCTGAAAACAAGCGGCGCAAGCGCAGATTTCGCCGCAAGAAACGCCACCGATCGGGGCGGAATTTTTCAGCCAATGCGGGAGAGTGTGGTCTTTTTCACGGCGTTTGTTTCGTTGATTGGTGTTGTGATTGTCTGCTTGTGGGCGGTGATTCCCAACGTTCTGCGTTATCTCCGCCACATCTTGGGTCGGTGATGGGGGGGTTAAAGGCGTTTGGTGAAAAACTGCTTGGCGGCTTGCTGCATTTCGGCGCTGAAGACGTGTCCCACTTCAAATTCCCGCAAGATCAATTGGTCAGCGCATTTTGCTTTTTCATATGATTTTTTGAGTTTTTGATAGCCTTTCAGAACACCGGCGGCATCGAAAATTCCATCCTGCTTTCCGGTCATCACCAGGAAAGGATTGGGCGCGTGCATGGCCGCCACGTCCGGATAGTCCATATAACGATGGAGGCCGGGCACGAGTATGGCGCTTCCCATTGAAAACTTGACATTCG
The DNA here is from genome assembly GCA_965214825.1 of uncultured Pedosphaera sp. Classification (GTDB taxonomy): domain Bacteria; phylum Verrucomicrobiota; class Verrucomicrobiia; order Limisphaerales; family AAA164-E04; genus UBA2970. The sequence goes on along the minus strand of OZ243981.1, from coordinate 1,405,998 downwards.
ATTTGAGTTGGGGCGGGACGGAGGCCATCCAACCCGCCATTGCCGACACTTTGATCCTCCAATCCAAGGCGCCCAGGTAGCAGGCGCGAACGCCGCCCAAAGAAAAACCCACCGCGCCAATTCGGTTGCGGTCCACTTCGGGGCGAGTGATCAAGTAATCCACCGTGCGGATGTCGTCCCAGAAAATCAGCCCCGGCCAAGTGATGCCGGCCGACAGTAGGGTGCGGTTGACAAGCGGCTCGAATTGAAAGCTCCGCGCGTTGAAAGCGCGAACGCGCTCAGCAGCCAAATCGTTCGGCCGGGTGCGCCAATCATCCGGATCGTCGTCAAGGATCATTCGGCGGTCGCCCCAATACATCAGGTCAATCGCTGCAACCAAAAACCCCTGCCGCGCCAAGTCCGCCGCCAAACTTCGGCCAGCATAGTAATGCTGCTTGAACTCGCGCAACACTGGATTTTCCGCGTCGTCTTCCACCAGCTTCTCCTTGCCCCACAGATAGAAGCTGGAGTGGTCGTGCAGGGCAATCACAGCCGGCGTCTGGCGCGGCGGCGCATCTTTCGGCACCAATACATATGCTGACGCCCGATAATACGGAGAGGTGTTGAACTGGACTTTCTCCAACATATAATCGCCTCTATCAACCGTTTCGAGCGTTTGCCCTCGGACGGGCCACTTCGACGGACGGTATTGCAGCAAATCCAAAATCCTCGCCCGCGCCACTTGCTTCCAATACTTCAAAGAGCGGAATTGAGGCTGCGTAAACGCCAAAGGAAAATAAGCCCTCGAAGCCAGCTTCTCGATCCAAGGCCACAAAGTGCCAACATCCGAGCCTGTCTGCAACCGCGGTGCCGAAGCCGGCGGCGACGCAACCGGCGTCCCCAAACCTTGAGCCAACAAGGCTTCCGAACTCAAAGCCCCGGCGCCTGCTCCAGCCAACAAGCTTTTCAGAAAATCACGCCGAGGCCCCTTCAAACCGCCAGCGGCATCCCCGAACAAACTCCCCTCTGATAACCCATCATTCATTCTCATCTCGCGCATCGGGACACGAACCCAATCAGACTCTCCCGCCGCCGCGCTGCCATTTCCCAGCGCCCGCTCGACCCCAAAGTCGTCTCCGCGCCACTCACCAAGAAAGCCCAATTGCATCCCAGTCAACCACACCGCCTTCACTCCTTCAACCCGATTTATCCCCCCGTAAACGGAACCGCTCCAAACTCAACTGCAGCATCCAATGTTGACTCAAAACCGAATTTCGGCATATTGCCGCCGTGGTTGCCGACAAACAACACACCGCTTGCATCCAACTGTTCAGAGAGCGCACAAAACCCCTGCCGCCCCTCGAACCTGCCGAAACCAAAGCGCAGTTCCCAAAAACAACCGGCGCTATCAAAGCCGTCCTATTCGATATTTACGGCACGCTCATCGGTTCGGGCATCGGCGACATCAGCCTGACGCAACCGGCAAATCAAAACGGCCTCATCCGCCGCCTGATTCACAACCAGGGACTCGAACCCGTCCTTCAATCCTCACCGACCAACTACGCCACCCAGCTTCATCAGGAAATCCAGCGCCGCCATCAGGAAGCCCACCAGCAAGGGATCGACTTTCCGGAAGTTGACATCCTCGAAATCTGGAACGACTTGATCCGCCAGTGGACCCACCAGAACGCAATCAGACACCCCGACCCACTCGACCTCCGCCGCTTAGCCATCGAACACGAATGCGCCGTTAACCCCGTTTGGCCAAATGCAGGTTGCCGGGAAATCATCAACCATTGCCAGAATGCCGGCCTCCGGCTGGGAATTGTGTCAAACGCCCAATTTTATACCCCCCTCATGCTGGAAGCCCTTTTGGGCAAAACGCCAGAAGCACTCGGCTTCGAGCCAGAACTGCAAATATGGTCCTATCTCGAAAAACGAGCCAAACCCGATCCCGCTCTCTACAAAAAAATTGCCCGCCGCCTCGAATCCCGGCATCACATCCAAAGACACGAAACACTCTTCATCGGCAACGACATGCTGAAAGACATCTGGGGCGCCGCACAAGCAGGTTTCAAAACCGTCCTCTTCGCCGGAGACCGCCGCTCCCTCCGCCGCCGGCAAGACGACAGCCGCTGCCGCAACTTAAAACCCGACGCCGTTATTACATCCCTGCTTCAAGTACGGGAATTGCTCCCTCAAACTAAAAAACTCAACCATATAATATCGAATGCAAATCAAGCCCATCCTCAGTAAATAATGAAAAAGACAAACAAAGACGACGCCATTAAAGTCTATCGTGCCATGCGCAGCGATTACAAGCACGACGCGGGAAAATACTGGAATCGCGTGTCTTTCCTGATGCGCGGGCGGTTGGAATTTTCCAACTTCAAACGAAGTTTTGCCGCGCGTTACTACTCTGCCTATTCTCCAGAACTTACCATGTATCGGACATCTATATGGCTGCTCTACCAGCGAATTATTGAAACAGGCAGTGCGTCTTATCTCTCCCCCACGCATCATAAAATCGGCAATGCCGAAACCATACAATAATTGCTTTCGGTTAGCGAAACCATGCTGTTGCACCGCGAGTTGGGACGGAATTTTAAGGCTTGTCTGGGAATGGGTGCCGGTTGGGGGCGCACATCAGAAACGCTAATTCAACACACGCTCTGCGAAACATATATTATCGTTGATCTTTCTGAACCGCTTTGCCCTTTTCCATCACTACCTTCACAGTGTTTTTCCGGAAGTAGCTTGCCATTACCTCGACACCCGAAACGCGGGGGGGGGGGGGGGGGACTACCGGAGAAAGGGATTATTTTTCTTCTGCCCAATCAGAACCATTGGCTGAAGGGACGGCAGTTTGATATTGGATTGAACATCAACAGTTTCCAAGAAATGCCCGGACCGGAAATTGCCCGTTACTTGTCGCTTTTTGATGAAACTTGTAGGGTGGCCTTCTTCTCTAACAAGACTGAGAGTTACAAGTTAGATCATAAAATCGTTACTGACATCAAAGACTATCCAATTCCCGATTCTTGGGAGCGCATCTATAATCAACGCTCAGAAGTTCATGATTCGTTTGTCAATCAAATCTATAAAAACCGGCGAGAATGTGACAGGTAGTATAGTCTTTTGAATAGTGAAAACGGAGTTATTCGAGCGGATCGGGTTGAAGTGGCTTCACCCTGTGTTTTGGCTGTTGTTTTGTCAAACGTTCGAATTGGATTTTGATAAACGTTTGCGCTAAAATTGTCTTGATATGAAAACATTGTTCTCTCGCCGCCAGTTTCTTGCTTATTCCGGCCATTTGGCCGCGGTTGCGGCTGTCACGCCTTTGGCCCTTTGCATTGGCGGGCCTTTTCGCCGTCCGGGCGCTCCCCGGTTATTGATAAGCATTGCGGCTTATTCTTTCCGCGAGTATTTTGTCGACGTCGCTCACCGGCGCAGTAAACGTGTTGCTGATGCGGCCCGCATTTCGCTTTTTGACTTTATCGACTACTGCGCGGATCAAGGGTGCGCCGGCACGGAGTTGACCGGCTATTATTTTCCGAAGGATGTGGACCGTGATTTTTTGCTGCGGATTAAACGTCATGCCTTTCTCCGGGGCATTGCCATCAGCGGCACTGCTGTCGGCAATACGTTTACATATGCTCCGGGCGGCAAGCGGACTAATCAGCTGGCTCATGTCAAACAATGGATTGACCGCGCCGCTGTCATGGGCGCGCCACATCTGCGCGTTTTTGTCGGAAGCCGGGGGACTCATCAATCCTTTGCTGCTGCCAAAAAGCATTGCATTGAGGCGCTCAAAGAGTGCGGCGATCATGCGGCGCAACAAGGTGTTTTTCTCGGTCTTGAAAACCACGGGGGCATCGTTGCTGAAGCGGCGCCGCTCCTCGATATTGTGCAATCGGTTGACAGTCCCTGGATCGGTATTAGTTTGGACACCGGAAATTTTCATACCGACGATCCATATGGAGATATCGAAAAATGCGCGCCTTATGCGGTAAATGTGCAACTGAAAGTTGAAATTCGGCCTCGCGGACAGAAAGGCAAAACCAAAGCCGACTTGGGTCGATTGGTGCGGATTCTCAAAAAAGCTAACTACCAAGGGTATGTCGCCCTCGAACACGAAGCCGCCGAAAACCCTTGGGAAACCATCCCTGCCTATCTTTCGGAATTGAACCGCCTTATCAAAGGCTGATTCCTGCCTCTAGTTTCCAGAGCCAGCAAAACATAGCCGAAAGGAAAAAGACTATGGGCATACTGGCCAGGACAAGTTCTGCCAATCGGTGCGTGCAAGAAGAAAAACAGCGGCGAGGCGGAGAAATTCGGCGGCGGCAGGCAGCCGAAGCTAAGCGCAGTTGGAACGATCCACGGACATTGGCGCCCGTCCGCCTGGGCCATCTGCCCAAAGACGCTGCGGAGAAATTTCTCCAAACGCTCGGCGAATTGCCGGCGGGCAAGCAGCATCAGGAATTCAACGGCAAGCGGTTAAGCGTGATGGGACAGCAGAAGGTGATTTCCATTCCCATCGGGCAACGCCATCGCTTGGTCTGCCGCGATTCGGGCAAATCCCTGGAGTGCATCGAAGCCATTACGCACAAGGAATAGAACCGGCTGCTGCCGTCCGGGGGATGGCCGGCGGCGTGAAGCTTGGCTGAGACTCCACCCGGTCCGGTTACGGCACGCCAATGCCGCATTCCCATTTTCACTTTCATAAACAAATGCGACCGCCCAACCCGCGAACCGCTCGGCCTTCTGGATGAACTCGAAAAGGGCCGCGACATCCAATCTTATCCCGTCAACCGGCCATTAGCCACAGAGCCGATTTGCAGTTGGACAAAGCTCTGCTCCAGACCGCCCGCGAGGAATTGGAAATGCCAGAAGCGGCTGGCGCCGGCATTCAGCGAGGACGATAGATGCCGTGACAATTCAATTGCCGACCGGCAACCGCATTGCTTGGAGCGCAGACGGGCGAGGCTGGTTCCAGCCTCTGAAAAGAGGCGCGTCGGACTGCGACGCGCCGCCCAAAACCAGCCTATTCGCCATCGTCGCCAATGGCTTCGACCGGGCAACCCTCCATCGCTTCGACGCAAAGCGCTGCTTGCTCTTCGTTTTCGGGCTGCGCCTTCACGTAAGAATAACCGCCCTCTTCGGAACGCGTGAAATTGTCCGGCGCAGTTTCCCGACACAAGTCGCAGTCAATGCACTGATCATCTACGTAAAACTTCCCGCTGATGTTTTCCGGGTATTTGTTTTCGACTTCGGCCATAACCTTTCGGCAAGTTGACCCGGATTCAATAGACTTTTCAAGCTCATTTTGCGGCATTTTTGACCCGCCGTTCATTTTGCGGATTGCCGGATGAGTCTTGCCTTCCGCTGCAGTTCCGTTAGTTTCCCAAACGAGATGGACTACATACGGGATATTCATCAACAGGCCCAACAAACCGGGCGGCCAGTTGTTTCCATCGAATTCTTCCCCCCCAAAACGGAAAAAGGCGAGCAAACCCTCCTGAACAAAACCATCCCGGAATTGATGGCGCTTCAGCCTGACTATTGTTCGGTAACTTACGGCGCCGGCGGCAGCACTCGAGACAAAACCCTGCGCATCGTCCAGGAAATTCAGGACAACCATCAGCTGACTGCCATGTCGCACCTCACCTGCGTCAACGCCACCAAAGCGGCACTCGGCCGTTATTTGGAGCAAGCCCGCGACGCCGGAATCAAAAACATCCTGGCCTTGCGCGGCGACCCGCCGGCGGGAACAGACACCTTCCACCCCACCGAAGGCGGATTTGAATACTCCTACCAACTGGTGGAATGGATTCACTCCTACGGTTGTTTCTCCATCGGCGTCGCCGGCTTTCCCGAAGGCCACATCGCCTGCCAGGAAGGCAAACATGCTGATTGGCGCCACCTCCAATCCAAAGTGAAAGCCGGCGCCGAATTCGTCCTGACACAGCTCTTCTTCAACAACCGGGACTACTTCGAATTCTGCGATTACATCCGCAACCAACTCGGCATCGACCTGCCCATCTGCCCCGGCATCCTGCCCATCCTTTCAAGACGGCAAATCCAACGTTTCACCCAACTCTGCGGCGCTTCCATCCCCCAACCCATGGCGGCCAAACTCAACGCGCTGAGCGACGACGATGCCGCTGTCGCCGAATACGGCATTGATTACGCCACGCAACAATGCCGAGAACTCCTTGCCGCTGGCGCTCCCGGCCTTCACTTCTACTGCCTCAACAAAGCCCGTTCAACCATCCAAGTCATCAAAAACCTCGGCCTGAATCGCCACCAAACCGGCGCTCCGAAAAAGAGCTGCTCCCCATGAAAATCCTCATCAGCGGCGCCAGCGGACTCATCGGCAAAAGACTCACCGCATACTTCCGCTCCCGGCAAGCAGCCGTTTTTCCCATCGTGCGCGTCCGCTCCAACCGCCCATCCCAAACTGGAGCAGCCTGGAACCCGCAAAGCGGCTGGTTTGACCTCGACCAAATGGAAGCCGCTGATGCTGCAATCCACCTCGCCGGCGACAACATCGCCAACGGGCGTTGGACAACTGTCAAGAAAAAACGCATCCTCACAAGCCGAACCGCCGGCACCGCCCAACTCGCCAACGCCCTAACCCGCCTGCAAGCACCGCCCCGACACTTCTTTTGCGCCTCCGCCGTCGGCTTCTACGGCAACTCCGCATCGCAACCCCGCACCGAAACCGACGCTGCCGGCCGCGGCTTCCTGGCCTCCGTCTGCGCCGCTTGGGAAAAAGCAACCCTCCCGACAACAACAGCAGGAATCCCCACCGTCCTCTTGCGATTCGGAACCATTCTTGACCCCGCCGGCGGCGCATTGGCAAAAATGCTGCCCCCCTTCCGCTGCGGACTGGGAGGCCGCTTGGGCAACGGAAAACAATTCTTTCCCTGGATTGCGGCGCCCGAAATCCCACACATCATCGAATTCCTCCTCCAACAACGCCCACTCGCTTCCGGTCCCATCAACCTTGTAGCCCCCCAAACCACAACCAACGCCGAATTCACCCAAGCCTTGGCCCAACACCTCCGCCGGCCTGCATGGCTCTCTGTCCCGAAGTTCGCAATTCAAACTGCATTCGGAGAAATGGGACAAGAGACGTTGTTATCCAGCTGCCGCGCCCTGCCCCAATCGCTTATCGAAAAAGGCTACCCCTTCCGCTATCCAACCCTCAACACCTGCTTCAACACCATCCTCTCCTGATAAACGCTATGCCCACGCAAACGCGGCGGCACAAGGAGAAAGCAATCTCACGTTACAAAAAAACAAGTTCCGCAACTGGCGGTCAACGGGCGTGCAATTCGGCAATAGCAATGTTTCTATACTCGGCAGACATATCCCGGTTTCCGTGCAACTGGATGCCCAGAGGGCCGCGTTCTATAGCCGAATCGGAGTCGTAACTCATAACATGTTGGCCGTTGAGCCAAACGGAATAGTTTTTGCCAATGGCAACGATAGTCATATAATTCCAATCCTTGGGCTTCAGGATTTGTTTTATATTCTTCGCTTCAACTGGGTAGCCTTTGCCGGCGATATAAGGCGAAGCCGTCATATCCCGATTCAAGGAACCGGAGATGCCGATTTGAATTTGTTCCCTGCCGGTGCGGATGTAGATACCGGTATCGACAATTCCGCGGCCCATTTTAAAGTCGAACTGCATGATGAAGTCGCCGTACTCTTTTACAGTCCAAAGGGTAGAGCCTTTCTTGCCGGGGCCGCTGTTGAGTTTGATACTTTCGTTTTCGACAGTCCACCAGATATTGTTTTCCGGGAGCTTCCATCCGTCGAAATTGCGGCCGTTAAAAGCGGGTGGGAGATCGCCGGCAAGCACGCCGTTAGCGGCTGTCGCCAAAGCAGATGCTATTGCCAAAAAGTGTTTTACGTTTTGCATATGAGTTTTTTGTTTTTTTTGAAGAGAAGGTTATTGAGATTTCGCAAACAGAGAAACCTCGGAAATTCCCAACTTTTCCGACATATCAAATACAGCAGTTACTGCTGTCAGAGGGGTTTTCAATTCCGCTTTCACTAGGACGGCGATATTGGGATCGGCTTGAAGGACGCCAGCCAGCGCCGAGGATAAACCGGCCAAATTGATTTCCTTCTGTTCGAGATGGTATTTCCCATCGGCACTTATTTCTATAACGCAGATGGGTTTAGCATCAGGAGTTTCACTGGCGCTGCCGCCTTGCGGAAGATCTAAATTCATTGCTGGTTTTATACCAAATTTGAAGATGGTGGTGGTTTGGTAGATTTCTCCGGGGCGCAGGATGGAGGAGGGGAAATTGGGTTGATTGGGGCTATCGGGGTAGTGTTGGGTTTCGAGGCAGAAGCCGCCGCGGTGGATATAAGGTTTGCCGGATTTCCCGCGAAGCCGGCCGTCGAGGAAATTGCCGCAGTAGAATTGGATGCCGGGCTCGTCAGTGTGGACTTCCAATACGCGGCCGGTGGTGGGTTCGTAGACTCGCGCAGCGAGCCGGAGGGCGGCGTCTGGTTTGCCGTTGATGACCCAGTTGTGGTCGTAGCCGGCGCCGAACTTCAGTTGTTGATGAGCTTGCCCGATGTCGCGTCCGATAGGTTTGGAGGTGGTGAAGTCGAAGGGCGTGCTGGCGACGGGAGCGATTTTTCCTGTGGGGATGAGGGTGGCATTGACGGGGGTGTAGTGCGAGGCATTGAGCAGGAGTTCGTGTTCGAGGATGTCGCCGTTGCCTTCGCCTTTGAGGTTGAAGTAGGTGTGTTGGGTGAGGTTGACGGGAGTGGCTTTGTCAGTAGTGGCGTGGTAATGAACCAGGAGTGCGTTGTCGTCGTAGAGTTTGTAGCTGACGGTAATGTCGAGGTTGCCTGGGTAGCCTTCTTCTTTGTCTTTGGCCAGGTAGCGGAGTTCCAGCCCGCGCCAATCGTTGCCGGCGATGGGATGCGCCGTCCACACGACTTTGTCGAATCCGACAATGCCGCCGTGAAGGTGGTTGGGGCCGTTGTTGACGGCGAGGGAGAAGGTTTCGCCGTCGAGTGTGAATTGTCCTTTGGCGATGCGGTTGCCGTAGCGCCCGACGATGGCGCCGAAATAGGGCTTGTCCACGGCGTTGATGTAGTCCTCCATTCGATTGTAGCCGAGGGCGATGTCTGCGAAGTTTCCGTTGCGGTCTGGCACGGAGATGGAAGTCACCGTAGCGCCATAGTTGGTGATCTTGACGGTAACGCCCTGTTTGTTTTTCAAAGTGTAAAGCCGAATGCTGTCGAAGTCGTCCACGCTAATCTGTGCGGCCGCGTTCAGAGCAATCGCCGTGGCCAGTCCGGCAAAAAAGACGCTGATTTTTTTCATAAGTTCAATTCAATCGTCTGCGTTCCCAATGCGAAATCATGCCTGCCAGCACGATTGTTCAAAGAATCGGCCTCCAGCATGCCGATTTCCCGCGAAAAGAAAAGCCCAATTTCAAATTTTGGCAGCGCAATCTGCCGATGGAGCGAACAGGCCGCCGGGCATCGGCGGTTTTTGCAGATTGCTTCCAGAGACCGATGGCAGTATAAGAAAGCCATGAACTCTTGTCCGCGTTTTTCTCTGGTTGCATCGATCCTTGGCTGGGCGCTCTGGCTCTCTCTCCCGCTTCATGCCGCTGAGTCGCTCAAAGCGCTGCTCATCACCGGCGGTTGCTGCCACGATTACGATAGCCAAAAAGACATTTTGAAGAAAGGCATCGAAGCCCGCGCGAACGTCGTCGTGGACCAAATCCACACCAGCGACAAAAGCACAAAACCGCCCTTGCCAATTCTGGATAATCCAAATTACGCGGCCGGTTACGACGTGGTGATCCACGATGAATGCGGCGCCGATATTGCCGACGAAGCCGCCGTCCGCGCCGTGCTGCAACCACACCGCGACGGATTGCCCGGCGTCAATCTCCACTGCGCCATCCATTCCTACCGCATTGGAAGCCCCCGCAAACCGGCAACTTTCGGCACCCCGCACGCGCTCTGGTTCGAATACCTCGGCGTGCAATCCAGCGGCCACGGCCCCAAAGAACCCATCGACATCCGCCACACCAACCCCGCGCATCCCATCACCAAAGGCTCTGCCGACTGGCGAACAATCAGGGAAGAACTCTACAACAACATCGCCGTGTTCGACTCCGCCTCGCCCCTGGCCATCGGCAAACAAAAAATCAAACGCCGCAACGGACAAGAGCGATTCGCGGAAGCCGTCGTCATTTGGACTAACGAATACGGGCCGAAAAAAACCAAAGTCTTCAGCACCTCCTTAGGGCATTACTCCGAAACCGTAGCCGATCCCCGCTACCTCAACCTGGTAACTCGCGGCCTGCTCTGGGCAACCGGCCACTTGACTCCCGAAGGCAAACCCGCCCCCGGCTATGGCCCGCAAGCAAAACAGCCCGCCGAAAAGAAATAAATCCTCGAAAGGATAAAGCAAGCAGAAGGCTACGGGACATCGACAGGCTCCAGCAGGAACAGCTCCCGTAACCCGTCTTTCAGTTTCAGTCGGTCGCGCACCGAAAAATGCTTGCGGACCTCCGATTCGAAGTTCTCCGCGGTGTAGTCGGCGTACTCCTCTCGCTTGATCGCAATTAGCTTCTCGAACATCTCATCATTCCGCCCGACGAACTCGATGATGACTGCGGCATCCAGACTTCGTAGCCACTCTACGAACAGGCGGAGTGGTATGTTCGCCGAGACGCGCATGTGATGAACCATGGCCAGGCATAGCGCCATATCGGGGCTGCGCCGTTGGTCAAATCCCGGGCGCTCACACCCGGCCCATCCCTGACCGGGCGATAGATTGGACATATTCATAACCAGGGGGATGATGTTCGGTATCTTGCTGCTCCGCGCTTCACGGTAAAGTATCTCCGCCGTATCCTGGTCGGCGTCCACGCCGACGACCAGCCGCGAGGACTGCGCCGCGATATGGGAGAAGACGCCCGTGTTCGCGCCCAAATCCCAGGTCAAGCCCGGACGCCGCGCCGCTAGATGCCCCGCCACAAAGTCCTTCTTACGCTCAAAATCATCCTCCCCGTAAGAGTGGGTTTCCGGGTACTGGGCCCAGTCCGAACTTGCCGGCCGGTATGACAGTCCCGCCACCAGACGCTTCAGACTGTCCAGCAAGGCCAGCAGCGTCGTCCTGGACTGTCGACGTCGTGATTGTGCGGGCCGTTGCGCTCCCGGCCGGCGCCGCATCCAGCGCTCCGCCTTCGCCGGAAACCATATGTGCGACGGCACGCCCCGCTTGAATCGCCGCAGCCCGTAGAAATACTTCAACGCCTCTTCTGGCAGAATGCCCTCCAGCCGTGATCGGAGCAGCGGTTGGAACGGGATCCCTAGGTGCGCCGTCAGCAGCAGCGGCGTCAGAAAAGTGGAACAGAACTGGCGGTAGCCCTGCCAGTATCCGCCACCCTCCCACGGAACGAAGGATGGCACGTCTACGAAAACCGGACAACGCGTCCCAATCCACTGGATGTTGAACGGCGTAGCGTCTTTGAGTATCCAGCCATTCTGCACGCTAGTTTCCAGCAGACGCAACTGCAGCAGCGCCGCATCCTTGAGCATAGAAAACGGCCACTCATATGGCCAGGTGAGGAAAATCACAGGCTCGTGCTCCGCCACCGCCTCCCATCCCCCTGCGACCAGGCGACGAAAAGCGGAGTCCTTATCTGTCAGCAGCGTCGTCTGCGCCACGTCCCCGTCGGCAGCCAGCCGGCGGAAAAAGGGCTCGGCCAGCAGTTTATTCAGAATCGCCGCCGCGGAGCTGTTCAGCCCGCGAACGATGTGGCGCTCGCCAGTCTCATCCGAAATCCTGTACACCCGCCCGGCCGGGTCCTTGAAAGACCCGCCGTCCGCTCTCAGAATCCAGTTCACCGTATTCCTTACCGTCCTATGCGTCCGGCTGGTCCGGCGCTTCGGCTTGCTGCGCCTTTTTTGGCCGGCGGCACAAGACGAACTGCTTTAGCCGGCTAAGCCAAGCCCGCACCGTGTATCCAATGGCCGCCAGGAAGCCCAACACCGAGACGATGATGAACCCCGCTATGCCCGGGTCTACGTAGAGGAAGATGGTTGTTAGCGACTCATTCATACAGAAAATCCTTGTACTTGATACCTGCATCCTGGGAGATGAGACCATATTTTAAAAATTCTCCCGGTAGGATAATACCTGCACCCTAGGAAGTGGGACCATATGCTGGTTGCGTATATTCTCGCGGCTCGACGAGCACGCTTTCCCCGCCGGACAAGTAGCGGAGAAGGGCGTGAACGGCGTCCAAGACGGTCATGTAGCCTTTAGCTGACACTTCGTCGAACTCGGCGGCGCAGGTATCAGGGGGATAGACGCCGCCCAGGATTCCGTAGTTGTCTTGGAAGACAAACTCCTGGTTGTCCTCGAAATCTAGCCCTTGGGAAATCAAGGGGCCGTGGTCGCCGTACACCAGCAGGATGGCGTCGAGGTCGTTCTCTTCCAGGTGGCGGAGGATCAGCTCCAGGTAGCTGGCTGCTTTTTTGCTCTGCGCCTGGTATCTGGAGCTGAATTCTTCCAGACGCTCCGCATTGCCGTACCGGAAGGATTTTGTGACATGCCCCGGCGGGTAAATGTGCGCCATCACGAATTGAGGGCCGTCGTTGGCGCTCACCTTCGTGATCTGCTCGGCGGTAAGCCTGTGATTCCAATTGTAGCCTTGGTTAATACAGCGGCAGTAGCCCCAGAAAGCCAAGTTTCGTATTTTGGGGTCCAGCAGCAACTGGCAGACGGATTTTTCCGCAAAGGTGATGTAGTGGTCAATGTAAGGGCCTTTGTGCCCTCCAAATTTGGTGTTGAGATAAATCGAGGTGGTCTCGTAGCCGTTCTTGTGCATAATGTCTAACAAGCGACTCGGATCCTGACCCGCAAACAAGAATGGGCCGCTACTACTCCCCCTCTCCGCTAACTCCTCTCGCATAGAGGTGTACACATCCACATCCAGCGCCAGAAGCATGTTGAGCGAGAGGGAGGTTGTGGGGGAGTGGGCGAAGAAATTCGGAAAGCGGCGGAAATGCGTATCGAATAGGTCATGGAATTCGGTAGTTTCAAGGTCCATGTATTTTTTTAGCAGCGGCCGCGGGACTATTGAATCGAAAGAGATAAAATACAGGTTCGGCGTCTGCTGGAAGGAGAGGTGCCGGATGTTACTTGCGTCCCCTTCCACCGGCGGGCCAACGCCGCTCGCTAAGCGAGGGCCGACGACAATCCCCAGCCCCAGCAAGACCGCGGTAGAGAGGACGGCGCCGCCCAGCGCAGTTCGTCAATGACTTTGAAGGCCACGAACAAGGCCACGACGGACGCGGCGCACACCAAGATGAAGACGGCTCGGCTTCCGCGAATATCGATATGGATGAGGTGCGTCGTCGCAACGCCGCCCAGCACGACCAGAGTGAGGACGGCGTTGGCTATGGGTTTGGAGCGGATGAGAAACAGTGTGACGAGCAGGAGGACGGCGTTGATCGCCCCACCAAACAGGAGAATTTCTCTCAGGTCAGTTTTAGAAAAGGCCGTCGTGGACGAGGCATAGGTAGCGGCAAAGGCCAGGGCTATGAGCAGCGCGGCGAATACGAACTTGAAGGCGGCGTTTGGCCAACTCCGAAGCCTTCCACGCGCGCGAGGTGTGTGTGTGTGTGTGGGGGGGGGGGGGGGGGGGGGGCAAATTCATTCGTCTAGTAGGAGTTCTATATGTTATGCCCGTTTAACGGCTTTTGCTGTTCTTTCGATTTTCTGTTCAAGGGCCTTTCGGGCGTTTTCCGCCGAGCTGCAATGAACATCGGCAAGCAGATTAATGGTAATCCGGCGAGAGTCAACGCCTTTTTGCGGAATAACTAGATATAGGCTAGATTGACGCTCCAACAGATAATCCTGCTTTTTCCACGTTCAGAAGCCTAATTTCCTTGGTCATCCTGTGCATCCTGTTTATCCATGTCCACCGACCTGAATCGTCCTCAAAAACCCTCAAAGCCCCTAAATGCTTGTTATGCTTTTTTTTAGGGTTTTTCTCATTTTTGGGGTTCAACAGCTGGGTTGCTATGTTGGAAGGGAACGCTGGATTCGATGTTCAGGTGAGGAGGGGTTGGATGATTTGGCCGCCGAATTGGGAGAGTTGTTTGAAGCGGCCGGCGTGGAAGAAGGTGAGGTGGTTGTCGTCGAGGCCGAGGAGGTGGAGGAGGGTGATGTGGAGGTCGCGGATGGGATGGATTTGGGAGATAGCGAGGGCACCGGTTTCGTCGGTGGCGCCGATGGTGTGGCCGGCGTTGACGCCGCCGCCGGCGAGCCAGAAGGTCATGGCTTTGGGATTATGGTCGCGGCCGTAGGCGATGCCGCCGCGGATGCCGTTGTCGGGGGAGCGGCCGAATTCGCCGCCCCAGATGATGAGGGTTTCGTCGAGGAGGCCGCGGTCGCGGAGGTCGCGGATGAGGGCGGCGATGGGTTGGTCGACTTGGGGAACGAGGGCGCCGTGGGCGCGTTGGATGAAGTCGTGCGAGTCCCAGGTAGCGTGGAAGCATTGGATGAAGCGGACGCCTTTTTCTACTAGGCGCCGGGCGAGGAGGCATTTTCGGCCGAAGTTGTCAGTGGGTTCTTTGCCGATGCCGTATAGTTCGAGGGTACGGGGGTTTTCTCGGGAGATATCGAGGAGGCCGGGGACTTCTGCCTGCATGCGGAAGGCGAGTTCGTAGTTGTCCATTCGGGCGGCGAGGTCTTGGTGTTCGGGATGGCGGCGGCGGTGGGATTCGTTGAGGGTTTGGAGGAGGTTGAGGTTGGCCTTTTGGTGTTCGGGGGTGATGCCGGGCGGGGGTTGGAGGTCGAGGATAGGGGCGCCTTGGGGGCGTAGGGGGACGCCTTGGTAGTGGGCGGGGAGGAAGCCGTTGCTCCAGTTGGCAGGGCCGCCTTGGGGGAATGCGGTTTCGGGGAGGACGATGTATCCGGGGAGGTTTTGGTTGAGTGTGCCGAGGCCGTAAGTGACCCAGGAGCCGATGGCCGGGTCGCCGCCGAAGCGGTTGCCGGTGTTGAGTTGGTATTGGGCGGTGGGGTGGTTGACGGAGTCTACTTGGCAGCCGCGGTAGAAGCAGATTTCGTCGGCGACGGTTTGGAGGTATTTCCAGTGGACGCTCATGTCGGCGCCGCTTTGGCCGTATTTGCCGAAGGTGAAGGGGCTTTGGACGTAGTAGCGGTTGCCGCTTTCCATGGCGGAGTTTTGCTTTCCGGCGCGTTGGAATCGGCTGAGGTGGAGTTTGGCCAGTTTGGGTTTGGGGTCGAAGGTGTCGATGTGGCTGGGGCCGCCTTCCATGACGAGGAAGATGCAGTGTTTGGCGCGGGCGGGCAGGTGGCCGGTTTTTGGGGCTAGGGGGTTGAGGCGTTGGCGGCGGCCGGCTTCTTCTGCTAGGAGCGAGGAGAAGGCGATGCTGCCGAGGCTGGCGCCTAGGCTGTAGAGGAATTCGCGGCGGGATTGCGCAGGCAGATTCTTGGCGCCGGATTCGGCGGGCGGCGTGGATGCGGTTTGTGGGGCGGGTCGGTGTGTATTCATGTTTTTCAGTGGTTGGATGGGTTTAGTAGATGTAAGCAAATTCGTTGCTGTTGAAGAGTGTCAGACAAATTTCGGCCAAGGCTCTGATTTCGGCCGGGACATCGGCGAGTTTTTTGTCCGGGACGAAGTCTTTAAAGACTTCGAGGGTTTCGACGAAGCGGAATTTTTCTCCGGTGTTTTCTTCGACGGCTTCGCGGGTGACTTTGGTTGGGTAGCGGGGTTTGGGGATGGTTGTGTTTTGGTGACGGCGCAACATGGCAGTGAAGTGTTGGCTGCAGGCCGCCAGTTCGGCAGTGTTCGGCGGGCGGTTGAAAGCCAAGGCGAAGGCGCGGCGAATGGCGGTTTCGGGGTTTGGGGCTGCTGTTGTTTTTTGGGTTTTGGCGGTTTGTCGATCGTTTTGGAGGCGCAGGGCGAAGGCGACGGCGCGGTCGTAGGCGATTTGGCTGTTGAAGAGGCTGAAGACTTGCGGGGCGATGTTGGCGGCGCGGCGGGCTTCGCAGGAGAGGTCAGGGTCGGGCGCGTCGAATACTTGCATGAATGGGTCCCGCAGGCTGCGGATTTTCAGGGAATAGATGGTGCGGCGGTGCCGTTGGCGGGGCAAGGGGTTGGGTTGCCAGGCAGTGGCGAAGGTGCCCATGACCATGCGTGGTTGTAGGGCGACTTCGAGGTTGATTTCGGGGCGGGCGGGGATGCCGCCTGTATCCCGGTTGAGTTCGCCGCTGATGGCTAACATGCTGTCGCGGAGCTCTTCGGCGCTCAGGCGGCGGGGCTGGAAGGCGGCGTAGCTGGTGCGGTTGGGGTCTTTCCGGCCGAGGGCTGCTGGGTCAGGATGGCGGGCGCTTCTTTGATAGGCGTCGGAAGCCATGATGAGCCGGTGCATGGCTTTGAAGGAGCCACCGGTTTCTAGAAAGGTGGCGGCGAGCCAATCGAGTAGCTCGGGATGGGTGGGCTTTTTACCAGTCGCGCCGAGGTTGTTGGGGTTGCCGGCGAGGGGGATGCCGAAATGCCATTGCCAGATGCGGTTGGCGATGGTTCGGGAGGCCAGCGGGTTTTTGGGGTGGGTAATCCAATCAGCCAGGGCAGTGCGGCGGCCAGTGATGTTGGTCGGAAAGGAGATAGCGGCTAGTTCCGGGATGGATTTGTTGAGGACGCTGAGAGCGGCGGGTGAAACCGGGTCGGCTTCTGAGAAAACGTCGCCGCCTTTTAGGATGCGGCCCGTTTCCCGTTGGCCGCCGGCCAACGGGTTTGCCGGCATTCGCTGAGGGCGGTTGTAACGCACTCTCTTGGGGGAAAGGCCGCTATAGACGGAGAAGGCCACCGGCTGGTATCGCTCCAGCTCCCACTCCAGACGGGAGAGAGTCTTCCGCGCCATGCGTTCTCGTCCAAAGTCTTCGGCAGTGAATCCGAAGCGGTTGGGCGGGATGGCGTCGGGACCTAAGCCGGCCTTTCGCGCTTCGTCGCGGGTTTTATAGGGGAGGTTGCGTTCTTGAAACCAGGCGGCAACGGCGGTGTGGGTTTTTGCGTTGAGCTGGGCGAGGTGTTGCTGGACGGTGCGCCTTTGGTTGAGAAGGTATCGGCGTTCATCGAAGCCGCGCGTGTTTTCGGCAGGCAGAAAGGGCGCTCGGCGTTCGGCCAGTTGCGTGCTGTTGAACACGGCATAGAGGCGGTAATAATCGCGGGCGGGCACAGGGTCGAACTTGTGATCGTGGCATTTAGCGCAACGCAAGGTGTGGCCGAGAAAGGTTTGCCCAACGATGTTGACGGCGTCATCCAGAAAGCGTTGCCGGGCAATGGCTGGGACTTCCATACCGGTCAACTCCCAAGGACCCATGCGGAGGAAGCCGGCGGCAACGAGGTGTTCGGGGTCGTCAGGATTCAATTCGTCGCCGGCGATTTGTTCCCGGATGAACTGGCGATAGGGTTTGTCGTTGTTAAAGGCACGGATGACATAATCGCGATAGCGCCAGGCGTTGCCGCGAGCGAAATCATTGGCAAAACCGGACGTGTCGGCATAACGGACGACATCCAGCCAGTGCCGCCCCCAACGTTCGCCATAGTGCGGGCTGGCCAGCAAACGTTCAATGACGGCGGCAAAGGCTTGTTTATCGGAACGCGAATCGGCCAAAAAAGCCGCCGCTTCTTCCGGCGCAGGCGGGAGACCGAGTAAGCTATATGTCGCCCGGCGCAAGAGAGCGAGGCGGCCGGCCCGCGACGCGGGTTGGAGACGGCGTTCCTCCAAGCCCCTTTCGACAAAAGCGTCAATGGGGTGATTACCGCGAGCGGGCGGTAGCGGCTTCTCCAGAGGCTGGTAAGCCCAAAGATTTTCCAGCCGGTAGCGGCGCTGTGTCCACTCTTCTGTCAAGCCGCCGCTCGTTGCCACGCGGACATCGCCGGCAGACCAAGCATCCGGAGCCGTCTGCGCCAGCTCCCGAATTCTCTCCGTACTCGGCCAAGGAGCGCCGGCCTGAATCCAGGCCTTGAACCGCTCCACATCGGCCATCGAAAGCCGGTCGTTCTCCTTCGGCGGCATTTGGAGCTCGGCGTCCTCCCAAGCAATAGCTCGAATCAGCAAGCTGTTCTCAGCATCTCCAAGAATCAAAGCGGGACCGGAATCGCCGCCCTTGAGCGCCGCAGCCAGCCGTCCCAGATCAAGATTGGCCTTGAGTTTGTCACGTTCATCGCCATGGCAGGGAAGGCATTTAGCGCGGAGGCGCGGCCAGATTTGATGCGCGAAAAGCCGCTCGGCTTCCTCGTGACCGAGACGAACGGCTTCCTCCGCAACCGCTCCCGCTTCGGGAAACCCGGCAGCCGCGACAACGCCGGTCGCCAGCAGAGACCAAAAGCGCCACCGAGCAAACCGTCCCTTCGCCAAGCCTCCGGCTGCCGGCAATCCATCAACAAACATCTAGCCACAGTAGCAAGCATGCCAGATTTATTCAACCCCCACAGTTTCTCTTTAATGCTGCAAACACACTCGCCTTTTCCAGTCGAGCCGTCTAACCTTTCCGCATATGAAAATTGACTCGCATCAACATTTTTGGAACTACCAGCCTGAAGAATACCCCTGGATGCAGGGAGACAAAATGAACCCAATTCGGCGAGACTTCGGGCCAAGCGATTTGTGGCAAGAGCAGGCAAAAGCGGGGTTGAAAGGCTCCATCGCCGTGCAAGCGCGGCAGAGCTTGAAAGAGTCCGAATGGCTCCTGGAACTGACCGAACGAGACACACGCATCCTGGGAGTCGTCGGCTGGGTGGACATGCGGAGCGAATCGGTCGAAGCCGAGCTGGAAAAGTTCTCCTCCCGCGAAAAGTTTGTAGGCGTCCGCCATGTTGTCCATGACGAACCGGACGATGAATTTATGCTACGCCCTGACTTCCTGCGGGGACTGGGCAAGCTTCATCGCTACGGGATGACTTACGACCTTTTATTGTTTCCCAAACACCTTCCCATAGCTGTTAAAGTGGTACAAAAATTCCCGGAACAGCCGTTCGTGCTAGACCACATTGCAAAGCCCTTTATCAAAGAAGGTATTCTGCGCCCTTGGTATCGGCAGATTGCCCAACTGGCCGCCTTCTCCAACGTCTATTGCAAAGTGTCCGGCATGGTTACCGAAGCAGCGTGGCGGGCATGGCGGGCGCGCGATTTCCGCCCCTACCTAGACATTGTATTCGATGCATTCGGGGAAAACCGCCTGATGTTCGGTTCAGATTGGCCGGTCTGTTTGCTGGCAGCGGACTACGTCGAAGTGGTGGGTCTGACAATGGATTATCTCGCGCAGTTTGATGAGGAAACAAGAGCGAAAGTCATGGGCGGAAACGCGGCCAGATTCTACAATGTAAAGGCCGGGTAAGCGCCTTCCTTTGCGGGACAGGGCGCGGCGTCAATCCTTCTTCGGCGGGCGGTTGGTAGCTGATGCGGCATCCGTCTCTGGCCGGGGAAACAGCTCATCCATGGGAATGGCACAGGAAACTCGAAAGAACTTCTTCGTCATAGGATACTGTTCTTCCATATAGTATTCCCCGGCGATGCTGTAGTATTGATATTCTCGGCTAACGTGTTTCTTCTTCAGAAATGCAGCTTCATATACCAAAGTTTTGCAGTCATCCGCAGTTTTGTCAGAAGACGGGGCCGTCCCATCCGATCGGATGGTGGTGAACCGCACCCGGCGAACAGGATGCCAGCGGCATATGAGATGTATAAGATTATTGTTCGGTTCATATAGATTTTGCGTTTGGATTGTGAGGACGGGTGGGCGGAGTTTGCTTTGAAACGGGACGGATGATGGTCGTCCAAATGCGGCGCAGGGAGCGGGTGTCTATTGCCTGGGGAAGCCGTTTGCCGTAGGCCAACAGGCTGTAATGTTCGCCGAGGGAAAGAACCCAGGGGTGGAGTTCGGGGTGGTGGAGCGCTAGGCTTCGGGAACGTTCGACAGGGGTTTCGTTGGGCGAATCAGGGATTCCGGTTTCTTTGGCCCAGGATTGGAGGGCTTCGTAGGAATAAACTAACAGGGTTTCGGACGGCCAGCGCTCTGCCTGGCCGGAGGCGAAGGGGTCGCGAAAACTTCGAAACGGCGCAGGCGGGCTTGTTCGGGTAAAGCCGGCGGATTTCCCGGCCGGGGCGGGGTGGCGGGAAGAGGGCGGCAGCAGGTTGTGGAGGAAGTGGGCAACGGCTTGCCAGACAGCCTGGATCAAAGCCGCTAATAGTTTGCGGTAGCGGTAAAGGAAGATGGCGGCGGCGATGCAGGCGGCTAGGATAAGGAGGCTTTTCAGGATGCGGTGGAGGGCTGTTCCGGCGGCGTTCTCCGAATGGCCCCGGCCGGAGGGTTGCGACTGGTGTCCCGAAAGCGATTGCGCATTGAGTCCTTGAGCGCTTGGGTTGCCGTCATTTTTTGGGGATGTGTTGTGGCTTGCGTTGTTTCGAGCGGCGTTGGCAGCTTCGACTGAATGACGTCCTTCCCGGCCTTGGCCGGTTCCGGCAGGATTGAAGCGCATGGCGATTTCGCTGGCCTCCTGTATCCAATGGTCGATTTTCCCAGTCAATCCCCCCCACGCAGCGCCGGCGCCCGGGCGAGGCGCCAAGAGGGCAAGCAGCAGCACAGCGCCCCCGATGAGCCCGCCGGAAAGAAGCCAGGCGCCGGCGATGTTCCCCGGCATCTTGACGGCTCGTTGCCGCAGGTAACGGCGCATGCCGAGGAAGCTGGTGGAAAGGAGCAAACCGCAAGCAGCAATTAGATAGGCGAGCAACAGATGAAAGCCGGATGGCCCGGCGCCGGAGTTTCTGGATTCTGTCAAGAGTTGGCCGAGGCCGAAGAGAGGAAGTGCGGCCAGGGAAAAGTAAAGCACCCACCGTCCCGGAGCGCAGGCTGTTTGTTTGTCTTTGTTGGCTCGGCGGGTTTTTGATTGCCGCGCTGGGGCGGCCTGCGGTTTTTTGTCCGGTTCGCCGGTTCTTCCGGTGAGCAATCCCCGATGGGAAGCGTCCTGTTCATCGTCGATCAAAGTGCAGTCCTTGACGAGTCGATGCGCTGACCACCAAACGACTGCCAAGCACACAATCCCTAGCAAAAATGCCGGATGAGTTTGCATCAGAAACAACCAGGACGCCGCCGCGAGACCGGCGCCGTAAATGCCCGCATGAACCGGGCTTTGTTCGATGCCGATCCGCGAAACCAAAACGATGGCTAGGACAAACCAAAACAAAACCCAGCGGACGCCGCCGGTCATTTCGCCCTGATAGAACACCTGTATCAAAAAGAAAACCAGGCTGCCAACGAGGAGCATGATGAGCAGAGGATTGAAGGCAGCAACCAGATAATCCAGGCTCGTTTTTTCGACCCGCTTTTGGGCGCGGCGTTTCGAGATTTGCCGGCGGCTGATACTTTCGTACGGAGAGATCATGGAACCAAGTAGCCGAAATATCCGCTCGCTGGCGCTGAAAAGCAAGACCCGCTCGCTGAAAAAAAACGCTCCCCGCTTGATCCGAAACTTGACAATCTCTCCCCGATACTTGAGGCTTTCCCCAATATGCAAAAGCTCCCTCTGCCAATTCGGGTTTTCGGCAGCTTCGATGCGGGCGATTCCCTCGTGCCGGCTTTGCTGGCTTCGGTGGTGTTTTGTTCACCGCAGGTTCTCGGAGAGTCGTTTGATGCGGCCAGTCTCGAATTTTTCGAGAAGAAGATTCGGCCAGTGTTGGCGGAGAAATGTTTTGATTGCCACAGCCGCAGGGCGGAGAAACTGAAAGGCGGGCTGTTGCTGGATTCCCGCGCGGGCTTTTTGAAGGGAGGAGACAGCGGCGCGGCGGCGATGCCGGGTGAACCCGCCGCCAGTCTTTTCATCGAGGCGATTCAGTACCAGAACACAGATTTGCAGATGCCGCCCCAGTCGAAGCTCTCCGACAGGGAAATCGCCGACTTCGAGCGGTGGGCCTCCATGGGGTTGCCGTGGCCGGAAGCAGAAGATTCGGCAGCGGGCGAGCGCGAGGAAACCGCCTTCGACATTGCCGAACGCTGGCGGAGCCATTGGGCTTGGCAGCCGCTCCGGCACGTGATTCCTCCGGAAGTAAAACAGGCCGATTGGCCAGCGAATCCGGTGGATGCCTTTGTGCTGCGCCGTTTGGAGGCCGAGGGCTTGTCGCCGGCACCGCCCGCTTCGAAGCGGTCTTTGATTCGGCGTTTGTCCTATACGCTGACGGGCTTGCCGCCGTCTCCCGACGCTGTCCGCAATTTCCAGGCGGACGAGCATCCCCAAGCTTACGAGCGATTGGCGGACGCCTTGCTGGCCTCACCTCAATTCGGGGAACGCTGGGCAAGGCATTGGCTAGATTTAATGCGCTATGCCGAGACGTTGGGGCATGAATTCGATTACGCAATCCCGAACGCTTGGCGATACCGCGATTACCTGATTCGGGCCTTCAACCGGGATGTGCCTTACAATCGTTTTGTGAAGGAGCACATTGCGGGGGATTTGTTGCAGCCTGCACGCCGCAACCCGGAGGACGGAGCGAATGAATCGTGGGCAGGAACGGGCTTTTACTGGCTCGGTCAACAGGTGCATTCTCCGGTGGATATTGAGATGAACCAGTTGGACTTGATCGACAACCAAATCGACGTTCTTTCAAAAACTTTCCTGGGCATGACGGTTTCCTGCGCCCGCTGTCACGATCACAAGTTTGACGCCATTTCAACGAAAGATTTTTACGCGCTCTACGGCATCCTGCGCAGCTCGCGCTATCACGAGGCGGCGGTCAATGCGCCAGAAGCATGGAACCGTTCCAGAGACCGCTTGAAAACCAAGAAACTCGCTGCCCGGGAAGCGGCGGCCGGCGCCTGGCGAAAAAACGCCGCTCGGCTGGCCGAGTATATCGGCGCGAGTCTTAGCTTACTGACTAAGGCACCGCTGCCCCGCCCTTCCGGCGAATCCGCCCGTGCCGAACCCAAGGGCGAAGCACCGACGCACGACATCCTTTTTGAAGACTTTGAAACTCCCGCAACCGCACGCAAACGTTGGGAGGCCGATGGCGATGCCTTCACCATCCGGGACAGCGACGCGCCTTCAGGTGGGAGATTGGGGCAAGGCTTTGCCGGCTCTATGGGCGCGGGAACAGACGCCGCAAAACAGAAGCGCGGCCGCTTGTTGAGCCCGCCCTTCTCCATCGACAGAGACTATATTCACTTTCTGGTTGCGGGCGGGTCAGACCGCCAGCAAAGCGCCGTTCGTTTGCTGGTGAACGGAGAAACGGTGCGAACGGTAGCGGGAAATCGGGACACTCGGTTTCGGCCGGCGCGATGGGATGTGCGGGAGTTTCGCGGACGGGAAGCGAGGATTGAGTTGATAGATGACGCCTCGGATGCCTGGGGTTATGTGGCGGCGGATCATTTCGTTTTCAGCGGGCAAGAGCGTGTGTTCGGATTCGAAAACCAGCCGCTGCCTTCTTCGGAAAGCATTGGCTTTGTGGCCGCCAGCCAAGGTCTGGAAGCCGCGCTTTTGGAGCGTTGGATCGCCGCGCTGGACGAGTCTCGATCCCAAGGCGAGCGCCATCCTCTGTTTGCCTGGACGCGCTTGGCCCATCCGGGTGAATCGGAAAAGGAGGCGAGCTTTCCGAACCGCTGGCGGGAGTTGGCAAGGCGGTTTTCGGGTGAGCGAGCGGAAGCGGCAGATGCCCGCGGCCCGGCGATGGCGGACGTTAGGGCGGACGGATTTAGCGGCTGGTTTTTTGACGGCCCGGCTTTGGTTGATGCACGGACGGAGGCCGGGGAGCTGCTGCTTTCGGGCGCTTCTGCGGGCGCGTCAATCGAAGCGCAGCCGTCGATTCACAGCGCCCGATACTCAAAGCGTTTTCAAGGGAGCCTGCGCTCACCAACATTCGCCATCGGCGAACGTTATCTGCATGTCCTGGCGGCGGGAGAGAACAGCCGCATCAACGTGGTCATCGACAATTTCAACCTGATTCGGGCGCCCATCTACGGCGGATTAAAGAAGCGGCTCGGGCATTCTGAAAAGCGTTGGGTAACATTCGACTTGGGCAGATGGCCCGGCCACAAGGCATACATCGAAATCAAAGACACCGCGCCGGGCGACTTGGCCGACGGCCGGGCGGACTACGGCGCCGAAGGATGGTTTGCGGTGTCTCGGATTCTCGCCTCGCCGGCTTCGGCACCGCCTCTGCCGCCTTTGGCGGTGGGTTACTGGCTGCGGACTGCCGGAAAGCCGGAAAGTTTGGCGGATTTTTCGACGGCCTGCGAGCAGAAAACTCTGGCCATTTTGGAGCAGTGGTTCAGCGGAAAACCGAAGGCCGGAGAATCGGCAGAGCCGGATGCTCCGCTCTCCCCGGAAGATTTGAGATGGCTGAACTGGCTGGCTGAGGAAGAGCTGTTGGCGACGACGAGCGACGGCGAGCCGTTGCATCAGCTTCGCTCCGAATACGCGGAAATCGCCGGCCGCATTCAGCCACCGGTGTTGACGCCGGCGATGGTCGAAGGTTCCGGGGTAGACACAGCCGTCTTCGTGCGGGGAAATCCGCGAACGCGCGGGGAGATTGTGCCTCGAAGATTTCTCGAAGCCTTGGGAACTTTCAAGTCGGGCGGCGAGGCCGGTTCGGGGCGTTGGGAATTGGCGGAACACATTGTCGACCCTCAAAATCCATTGACGGCGCGGGTGTATGTGAACCGCATATGGCATCATCTATTCGGGCGCGGCCTAGTGGCGACGCCGGACAACTTTGGCGTTCTGGGGCAGGCGCCTTCCCACCCGGAGCTTCTGGACTGGCTGGCGCGCTGGTTTGTGACGGAGGGGGGCTGGTCGACCAAACGGCTGATCCGGCTATTGGCGACTTCTTCGACCTACCGAATGGCATCAAAGGCGGCGGCCGAGAACGATAAGCAGGACCCGCAAAACCGTTGGCTGCATAAAATGCCCCTCCGGCGTTTGGAAGGAGAAGCGATTCGTGACGCCATTCTCAGTGTCTCCGGCGATTTGGACTTGCGGCAATTCGGGGCGCCGGCGCCGGTGCATCTGACGCCGTTTATGACAGGGCGCGGGCGGCCGGGACGCAACGGGCCTTTGGACGGCGAGCATCGCCGGACGATCTATCAAGAAGTGCGCCGGAACTTCCTTTCGCCCACAATGCTCGCCTTCGACGCGCCCATCCCGCACACGACCTTCGGCAAACGCTCCGTCTCGAATGTCCCGGCGCAGGCCTTGATCCTTATGAACGATCCACTAGGGATTCAGCAAGCCGCGCGATGGGCGGAAAAACTGTCAGCCCAGCCAACGGCGCCCGAAGACCGCGCAGCACGCATCTACCTCACCGCTCTGGGCCGGAAACCGACACCGGAAGAAAGCCGGCGAGCGCTCGAATTCATCAAGCAGCAGAGCGCCCTCCACGGCGAAGAAGAGGCCGCAGGCGACCGGCAAGCCTGGTCAGACTTTTGCCACGTCATGTTCAACCTCAAAGAATTCATCTTTCTGGACTAGTTATGAGACCGCAATTTCATCAACCCATCAGCCGCCGGGAAATGCTTTCCCGATGCGCGAACGGATTTGGCAGCGTTGCGCTGCTGTCCCTCCTGCAAGGCAAAAGCCAGATGCTGGGAGACTCAGCGCGGGAACCAGCCAATCCCCTGGCGCCCAAACCGCCGCATTTTGCGCCCCGAGCCAAACACGTCATCATGCTCTACATGGACGGCGGCCCGGCACATATGGACACCTTCGACCCGAAACCTCGGTTGAAAGCTGAGCACGGCAAACCCTTCGGGATGAAGATTGAGCCGACTCAATTCAACAACAACGGCAACACCTTCGGCGGGTATTGGGAGTTCAACAAACACGGGCAGAGCGGCATCGAAATCAGCACGCTTTTTCCCCACGTAGCAAAGGAGGCGGACGCGTTGTGCGTGATCCGCTCCATGTTCTCGGAATTCTCGGAACACACCAATGGCAACTACTTTCTGCACACGGGGTTGGGGTTGTCCGGTCGGCCGAGCGCCGGTGCTTGGGTCGCCTATGGACTGGGCACCGAGAACGAGAACCTGCCGGGATTCGTCGTGCTGAACGGCGGTTTGACACCTCCCGGTGGTCTGGACAATTTCTCCAACGGCTTTCTGCCGGCGAGCTTTCAAGGCTCGGTGTTCCGCCCGGCAAATCCGCCGGTAGCCAACATCCGCCCCAAAGAAAAAAACGCGCAGCTTCAACAAAACAAACTGGGGTTGCTCGAATCCTTGGACAGAAGTTCGTTGGAACAGATGGGGCGGGCGGGTGCCGTCGAATCCGCCATTGCCAACTACGAGCTGGCCTTTCGGATGCAATCCGCAGTGCCGGAGTTGATGGCGTTGGATCGGGAGTCCACCCAGACACGGCAGCAATACGGACTGGAGTCCGATTACGAACCCACCCGGATTTTCGGGAGGGAGTGTTTGCTGGCGAGGCGTTTGGTGGAGCGGGGCGTTCGATTTGTGGAATTGACTTGTCCCAATGTGGGGGCGGACCGTTGGGACCAACACTCCGGCTTGCGGCGCGGACACGCCAACAACGCCCGAGCGGTAGACCAACCCATCGGCGCGCTGTTGGCGGACCTTCGGAGCCGGGGTTTGCTGGACGAAACCCTAGTCCTGTGGTGCGGGGAATTCGGGCGCACGCCGTTCTCCCAAGGAAGCGACGGGCGCGACCATAACCCCTTCGGCTTCTCCATCTGGCTGGCTGGCGGCGGCGTCAAGGGCGGCATGACCTACGGCGCGACAGATGAATACGGATACAAAGCCGTCGAGAACCGGGTGGAGATTTACGACTTGCACGCTACCATGCTCCACCTGCTGGGCATGGACCACAAGCGCTTGACGGTGCGCTTCAGTGGGCGCGATATGCGGCTCACCGACGTCCACGGCCGTGTGCTGCCGGCAATTTTGGCCTGAACATCACCGCCCCGTTTCCGTCTCGATAACTCGAATCAAAAATGAAAACACGCGCCCATTCCCGAAGCATCTTTCCGCAATAAGCATTTATGGGCTTTGATGGTTTTGGAGGGCGATTTCGTTCGGGAAAATGGATGGACAGGAGGCACAGGATTGGATTTTTTGTCAAGGCAGGTGCCGGTCAATCGGTCGAGTGCCTGCGCCACACGTGGTTGCGCCACCCTATTAAGCCCGTAAATGCTTATCGCGCGGTTTTCTGTTGTCAGTTCCCCACCGCCCTACCCACTCTTCGAGTGGCTGCCTCACTTTTACTTCGCCGGTTTCAGGCGGAAGAACTCTGCGCCTTTCCGCTCAGGCGGAATCGGCAACACACCCTCCCGCGAAAAACGAGACGGCGACACGGCTTCCCACTCGCCACTCAAATCAGTCGTGCTTTGCAAGGTCCCTTCACGCCAATGAATCTGCACACCCCCGCCCGCAATCCGCACAATCTCCAAAGGGTTGTTGTTGTCGAGTGACAAGCGCCTGATGTTCGTCGATCTGGCATCCGGCAAGGTCAAGGTGCCCATCGTTGGCTCACAAAAGGTCACCGCCGATTTCGGGAAACCTTGCAGGTTGAGACTCTCAATATCCATGCCTTCCGGCACACACAAACTCTTCAGATGGTTGTTGCCGTTGAGAACCAGCGAGCGCAAGCTCGTCAGGCCAGTGGGCAAGGCCAGGTTGGTCAGGGAATTGTTGCTGAGGTCTAGCGTTCTCAAGCTCGTCAAGTCGTCGGGCAAGGTCAGGTCAGTCAGTTGGTTGTCGTTGAGATACAGCACCCACAAGTTCGTTAAACCGTGAGGCAAGGTCAAAGAGGTCAGTTGATTGTCGTTGAAATACAGCCCTCTCGACTTGGCCAAACCCTCCGGCAATGTCAGAGAGGGCAACCGATTGTGATTGAGATACAGCCACGCCAAATTTGTCAAGCCGGCGGGCAAGCTTAGGGAGGTCAACTGCTTTCTGGAGAGGGAGAGAGACTCTGTGTCGGCGGCGACCTCTCGTCTAAAAGCGCTGCCGTCGCTGTTAGTTCCGGTGATGAGGAGTGCTCCTTCAGTTATGGGCGGCTCTTCAGTTGTGTGTGGCTTTTCGGTTGTCGGAGGTTCTTCGGTTGTGGGAGGCTCTTCAGTTGGCGGGGGGTCTTCGGTTGTGGGCGGCGGCGCAATCGTCTCTCCGTTCGCGGGATCATAGAAGGTCACTGCTGATTTCGAAAAGCCACGAAGCTCAAGACTTTCAAGGTCCATGCCTTCGGGCGCCCGCACACTCTCCAAAGGATTGCCGAAGAGATACAGCCGTTGCAAGTTCGCCAAACCCTCCGGCAAGGTCAGGTTCGTCAGTTGATTATTAAAAAGATACAAGTGCTGCAAGTTCGTCAGACCCTCCGGAAGTGCTGCAAGTTCGTCAGACCCTCCGGCAAAGTTATAGAAGAAAGTTGATTGTCGAAGAGATGCAGCCGCTGCAAGTTCTCCAGGCCAGCGGGCACGGTGAGGGAAGAGAGTTGAGTGTCGGAGAGAGACAGAGACTCCGTGCCGGCATCGACCTCCAAACGAAAAGCGTCGTCAGTGCTTGTCGTTCCGGTGAGGGTAATGAATGTCCCAGTCGTGGGCGGAAGATTGGTATTCGTTGTCGGGGGCTCTTCGGTTGTGGGATTATAGAAGGTCACTGCTGATCTCGAAAAACCTTGAAGATCGAGATTTTCAATGTTCATGCCATCAGGCACACGCACACTCTCCAAAGGATTGTCGTTGAGAACCAGCACTCGCAAGTTTGTCAAACCCTCCGGCAAAGTCAGGCTGGTCAGGCGGTTGTTGAAAAGAACAAGCTCCTGCAGATGTGCCAGGTTGTCCGGCAGAGTCAGGGAGGTTAGGCGATTGCCTTGGGCTTCCAACTTCTGCAGGTTCGCCGAATTCTCCGGCAAGGCCAGACTCGTCAGGCGATTGTCGGCGAGATGCAGCTCCTGCAAATTGCCAAACCGTCCGGCAAAGTTAGGCTGGTCAAGCCATTGTCGGTGAGATTTAGAGAGGCGGCGCTAGTGGCGACCTCCCGGCGGAAATCGCTGCCGTCACTGCGGGTTCCCGTGAGGGCAGGAGGTTTTCTCGGCTGCCGGGTCATAGAAAGTAACCTGTGATTTCGGGAAACCTTGAAGATCGAGAAATTCAATGTCCATGCCCAGAGGCGCACGCAAACTCTCTAAAGGATTGGCGCCGAGACGCAGCGTCTCCAATCTGGTTAAGCCATCGGGCAGGGTCAAGGTGGTCAGTTGGTTGTTTTGGAGCCACAGCCACTTCAAGCTGGTCAAGCTATCGGGCAGGGTCAAGGTGGTCAGGCGGTTGATGCGGAGACGCAGCTCCTGCAAGTTGGTCAAGGTATTGGGCAGGGTCAAGGTGGTCAGGCGGTTGCGTTGGAGATCCAGCTCCTGCAAGCTCGCCAAGCCATCGGGTAGGGTCAAGGTGGTCAGGCGGTTGTTGTAGAGATTCAGCGACTGCAAGTTGGTCAAGGTATTGGGCACGGTGAAGGCGGTCAGGTAGTTGTTGTTGAGACGCAGCGACTGCAAGTTGGTCAAGGTATTGGGCAGGGTCAAGGTGGTCCGGTTGTTTTCGAGATTCAGAAAGCTCGCCAAGCCATCGGGTAGGGCCAGGGTCAAGGTGGTCAGTTGGTTGCCGCCGAGACGCAGCGACTGCAAGTTGGTCAAGGTATTGGGCACGGTGAAGGCGGTCAGGCGGTTGAAGTCGAGATCCAGCTTCTGCAAGCTCGCCAAGCCATCGGGTAGGGTCAAGGTGGTCAGGCGGTTGCCTTGGAGATTCAACGTCTTCAAGCTCGTCAAGTCATCGGGCACGGTGAGGGAAGTCAGTTGGTTGCGTTCGAGATTCAGCGTCTCCAAGTTGGTCAAGCCATCGGGCAGGGTCAAGGTGGTCAGTTGGTTGCGTTCGAGATTCAGCGTCTCCAAGTTGGTCAAGCCATCGGGCAGGGTCAGATTGGTCAGCTGATTGCGTTCGAGATTCAGCGTCTCCAAGTTAGTCAAGCCGGCAGGCAAGGTTAGGGAAGCCAGATTAAAGGAGTTGAGAGACAGAGATGTCGTGCTGGCATCGACTTCTCTACTGTAGGCGCTGCCGTCGCTTTTAGTTCCGGTGATGGTGAGGGTTTGAGCGGCGGCTGGGAGGGCAAGGGCAAGAGCGAGGGCTAGCGCCAAGCCGATTCGATGCGGCGATGTTGGCCTGTTTTTGATGAGTTCCGGTTTGGCGGTTTTGTTGGCGGCGGTTGCCGCCAATTTCGAGTGGATGACGGATAATAGGTTCATAGCTTCAGTGTCTTTCAGTTTCATTATGGGGGTGTTTTGCTTAGCACAATTTTCCCCATCTTCAAGCATTTTGCCCGCAATAAACGTTGTAGGCTTGATGAGTTTTTCGGAGTGGTGGCGGAACTCGCCTCGCGCCTCAACTTGCCCTGATGGACGAGTCGCCGGATTGCCCGTCTTCCATCCAAGATTCTTCAATGTAAGGATAGAAGCGATATTCACTATGCCGTGCCCGGCTCTTCCGTTTAGGCGATTTGAGTACTGGCTGGTAGGCTGGTGTTTCTTCATATTGACAGGTTGTTTGGCCTTTTCAAAGTTTTTTTTGATTTTCGGTTCAGCTCGGGGCACAGGCGGCGCAGGCTTGCCGCCTGCAGGCAGACATCCTGTCTGCCTCACATTTCTCTCCCCGCAGAGACAACTTACCACTGATTTTTCTTTTTTGTCAAGGCGGATGCCGGTCAACGGGTCGAGTGCCTGCACAAAGGCAGACAGGAAGTTTGGATGTCGGTTCCCCTCCGCCCTACCCACTCTTCGAGTGGCTGCCTCACCTTTACTTCGCCAGTTTCAGGCGGAAGAACTCCGCGCCTTTCCGATCACGCGGAATCGGCAACACACCCTCCCGCGAAAAACGAGACGGCGCCACGGCTTCCCACTCGCCTCTCAAATTAGTCGTGCTTTGCAAGGTCCCTCCACGCCAATGAATCTGCACCCCGCCCCCCGCAATCCGCACAATCTCCAAAAGGTTGTTGTTGTTGAGAGACAAGCGCCTGAAGTTCGTTGAGCTGGCATCCGGCAAGGTCAAGGTGCCTATCATTGGCTCACAAAATGTCACCTCCGATTTTGGGAAACCCTGCAGGTTGAGACTCTCTACATCCACGCCTTTTGGCACACACAAACTCTTCAGATGGTTGTTGCCGTTGAGAATCAGCGAGCGCAAGCTCGTCAGGCCAGCGGGCAAGGCCAGATTGGTCAGAGAATTGTTGCTGAGGTCTAGCGTTCTCAAACTCGTCAAGTCCTCGGGCAAGGTTAGGGAGGTCAGTTGGTTGTTGTTGAGATACAGTGCCCACAAGTTCGTTAAACCGTGAGGCAAGGTCAAAGAGGTCAATTGATTGTCGTTGAGATACAACCCTCTCGCCTTGGCCAAGCCCGCCGGCAAAGTGAGAGAGGGCAACTGATTGTTGTCGAGATACAGCCACGCCAAATTTGTCAAGCCGGTGGGCAAGCTTAGGGCGGTCAACTGCTTTCTGGAGAGGGACAGAGACTCCGCGTCGGCGTCGATCTCTCGTCTAAAAGCGCTGCCGTCGCTGTTAGTTCCGGTGATGAGGAGAGTTCCCTCAGTTATGGGCGGTTCGGGTTCTGTGGGCTCCGTGGGCTCGGCTGGTTCCGTGGGCTCTGTGGGCGGCGGGGCAATTGTCTCTCTGGTCGCGGGATCGTAGAAAGTCACTGCTGATTTGGAAAAGCCATAAAACTCAAGATTTTCAATGTCCATGCCTTCGGGCACACGCAAACTCTCCAAAGGATTGTTATGGAGTTCCAGATACTGCAAGTTGGTCAAGCCATCGGGCAGGGTCAAAGTGGTCAATTGGTTGTTGGAGAGACGCAGATCCCGCAAGCTCGCCATGCCGTCGGGCAGAGTCAAGGTGGTCAGTTGGTTGTCGTGGAGATACAGTGCCTCCAAGCTGGTCAAGTCATCGGGCACGGTGAAGGTGGTCAGTTGATTGTTGTCGAGACGCAGATAATCCAAGTTGGTCAAGTCATCGGGCACGGTGAAGGTGGTCAGTTGGTTGTGGTTGAGCCACAGCTCCGCCAAGTTCGTTAAACCGTGAGGCAAGGTCAAAGAGGTCAACTGAGTTGTCGAGACGCAGATAACCCAAGTTGGTCAAGCCATCGGGCAGGGTCAAGGTGGTCAGTTGGTTTTTCCAGAGATTCAGCTCCCATAAGTTGGTCAAGGTGTTGGGCAGGGTCAAGGTGGTCAGCTGATTGTTGTAGAGATCCAGCGTCTCCAAGCTGGTCAAGCCATCGGGCAGGGTTACGGAAGCCAGGTCAAAGGATTCAAGAGACAGAGATGTCGTGCTGGCATTGACTTGTCGGCTGAAGGTGCTGCCGTCGGTTTTAGTTCCGGTGATGAGGAGAGTTCCCTCGGTCGTTGGCGGTTCTGGTTCTGTCAGCTCTGGGGGCGTTGGATCGTAGAAGGTCACTTCTGATTTCGAAAAACCTTGAAGATCGAGATTTTCAATGTTCATGCCATCAGGCACACGCACACCCTCCAAAGGATTGTCGGAGAGACTCAGGCTCTCCAAGTTGGTCAAGCCGACGGGTAGGGTCAAGGTGGTCAGGCGGTTGTTGCTGAGATCCAGCGTCTTTAAGTTAGTTAAGATATTGGGCAGGGTCAAGATGGTCAGGCGGTTGTCGTTGAGAAACAGCGACTGCAAGTTGGTCAAGCCGTCAGGCAGGGTCAAGGTGGTCAGGCGGTTGTTGTAGAGACTCAGGCTCTCCAAGTTGGTCAAGCCGACGGGTAGGGTCAAGATGGTCAGGCGGTTGTCGCCGAGAGACAGCGACTGCAAGTTGGTCAAGCCGTCAGGCAGGGTCAAGGCGGTCAGGCGGTTGCCTCCGAGAGACAGCTCCTTCAAGCTGGTCAAGTCATCGGGCAAGGTCAGGTTGGTCAGTTGGTTGTGGTAGAGATACAGCCTCTCCAATTTGGTCAAGCCATCGGGCAGGGTCAAGGTGGTCAGTTGGTTTTTCCAGAGATTCAGCTCCCATAAGTTGGTCAAGGTGTTGGGCAAGGTCAAGGTGGTTAGGTAGTTGTTGTAGAGATTCAGATTCGTCAAGCTGGTCAAGCCATCGGGCAGGGTTACGGAAGCCAGGTCAAAAGATTCAAGAGACAGAGATGTCGTGCTGGCATTGACTGGCCGGCTGAAGGTGCTGCCGTCGGTTTTAGTTCCGGTGATGAGGAGAGTTCCCTCGGTCGTTGGCGGTTCTGGTTCTGTCAGCTCTGGGGGCGTTGGATCGTAGAAGGTCACTTCTGATTTCGAAAAACCTTGAAGATCGAGATTTTCAATGTTCATGCCATCAGGCACACGCACACCCTCCAAAGGATTGTCGGAGAGACTCAGGCTCTCCAAGTTGGTCAAGCCGACGGGTAGGGTCAAGGTGGTCAGGCGGTTGTTGCTGAGATGCAGCTCCTTCAAGTTGGTCAAGCCATCGGGCAGGGTCAAGGTGGTCAGGCGGTTGTTGCTGAGATCCAGCGTCTTTAAGTTAGTTAAGATATTGGGCAGGGTCAAGATGGTCAGGCGGTTGTCGTTGAGAAACAGCGACTGCAAGTTGGTCAAGCCGTCAGGCAGGGTCAAGGTGGTCAGGCGGTTGTTGTAGAGACGCAGCATCTTCAAGTTGGTTAAGGTATTGGGCAGGGTCAAGATGGTCAGGCGGTTGTCGCCGAGAGACAGCGACTGCAAGTTGGTCAAGCCGTCAGGCAGGGTCAAGGCGGTCAGGCGGTTGCCTCCGAGAGACAGCTCCTTCAAGCTGGTCAAGTCATCGGGCAAGGTCAGGTTGGTCAGTTGGTTGTGGTAGAGATACAGCCTCTCCAATTTGGTCAAGCCATCGGGCAGGGTCAAGGTGGTCAGTTGGTTTTTCCAGAGATTCAGCTCCCATAAGTTGGTCAAGGTGTTGGGCAAGGTCAAGGTGGTTAGGTAGTTGTTGTAGAGATTCAGATTCGTCAAGCTGGTCAAGCCATCGGGCAGGGTTACGAAAGCCAGGTCAAAGGATTCAAGAGACAGAGATGTCGTGCTGGCATTGACTGGCCGGCTGAAGGTGCTGCCGTCGGTTTTAGTTCCGGTGATGAGGAGAGCTCCCTCAGTTATGGGCGGTTCGGGTTCCGTGGGCGGCGGCGCAATCGTCTCTCTAGTCGCGGGATCGTAGAAGGTCACTGCTGATTTGGAAAAGCCACGAAGCTCAAGACTTTCAAGGTCCAGGCCTTCGGGCGCCCGCACACTCTCCCAAGGATTGTCGGGGAGACTCAGGCTCTCCAAGTTGGTCAAGCCGACGGGTAGGGTCAAGGTGGTCAGTTGGTTGTTGCTGAGATCCAGCGTCTTCAAGTTGGTCAAGCCATCGGGCAGGGTCAAGGTGGTCAGGCGGTTGGCGCCGAGAAACAGCTCCTTCAAGTTGGTCAAGGTGTTAGGCAGGGTCAAGGCGGTCAGGCGGTTGTAGGAGAGAGACAGAGACTCCAAGTTGGTTAAGTCATTGGGCAAGGTCAGGTTGGTCAGTTGGTTGTGGTAGAGATACAGCCTCTCCAAGTTGGTTAAGCCATCGGGCAGGGTTACGGAAGCCAGATCAAGGATGCCGAGATACAGAGATGTCGTGCTGGCATTGACTTGTCGGCTGAAGGCGCTGCCGTCGGTTCTGGTTCCGGTGATGAGGAGAGTTCCCTCGGTCGTTGGCGGTTCTGGTTCTGTCAGCTCCGTGGGCTCTGTCGGCTCTGGGGGCGTTGGATCGTAGAAGGTCACTTCTGATTTCGAAAAACCTTGAAGATCGAGATTTTCAATGTTCATGCCATCAGGCACACGCACACCCTCCAAAGGATTGTCGGAGAGACTCAGGCTCTCCAAGTTGGTCAAGCCGACGGGTAGGGTCAAGGTGGTCAGTTGGTTGTTGCTGAGATGCAGCTCCCATAAGTTGGTCAAGGTGTTGGGCAGGGTCAAGGTGGTCAGGCGGTTGTTGCTGAGATGCAGCTCCTTCAAGTTGGTCAAGGTGTCGGACAGGGTCAAGGTGGTCAGGCGGTTGCCTCCGAGAAACAGCGACTGCAAGTTGGTCAAGGTGTTAGGCAGGGTCAAGGTGGTCAGGCGGTTGTTGCTGAGATGCAGCTCCTTCAAGTTGGTCAAGGTGTCGGGCAGGGTCAAGGTGGTCAGGCGGTTGTTGTAGAGACGCAGCTCCTTCAAGTTGGTCAAGGTGTCGGACAGGGTCAAGGTGGTCAGCTGATTGTCGTGGAGATACAGTGCCCACAAGTTCGTTAAACCGTGAGGCAAGGTCAAAGAGGTCAACTGATTGTTGTTGAGACGCAGATAACCCAAGTTGGGCAAGTCATCGGGCAAGGTCAAGGTGGTTAGTTGGTTGTTGTGGAGACGCAGATCCCTCAAGCTCGTCAAGTCATTGGGCAGGGTCAAGGTGGTCAGTTGATTGTGGGAGAGATTCAGATTCGTCAAGCTGGTCAAGCCGGCAGGCAAGGTTAGGGAAGCCAGATTAAAGGAGTTGAGAGACAGAGATGTCGTGGTGGCATTGACTTGCCGGCTGAAGGCGCTGCCGTCGATTTTGGTTCCGGTGATGGTGAGAGTTCCCTCGATTATGGACGGCGGCGCAATCGCAATCGGCTCTTCGGGCGTTGGATCGTAGAAGGTAACCTCTAATTTCGGGAAGCCTTGCAGGTTGAGACTCTCAATGTCCATGCCTTCGGGCACACGCAAACTCTCCAAAGGATTGGAGTGGATATCCAGATACTGCAAGCTGGTCATGCCGACGGGCAAGGTCAAGGTGGTCAGTTGGTTGTAGTAGAGATTCAGATACTGCAAGCTGGTCAAGCCGGCAGGCAGGGTCAAGGTGGTCAGGCGGTTGCTGGTGAGTTCCAGATACCCCAAGTTGGTCAAGCCATCGGGCAGGGTCAAGGTGGTCAGGCGGTTGTGGGAGAGATTCAGATACTGCAAGCTGGGCAAGCTGTCGGGCAGGGTGAAGGTGGTTAGTTGGTTGTAGGAGAGATACAGCCTCGTCAAGCTGGTCAAGCCGGCAGGCAGGGTCAAGGTGGTCAGGCGGTTGCTGTTGAGACTCAGCCACTCCAATTTGGGCAAGCCATCGGGCAGGGTGAAGGTGGTCAGGCGGTTGTTGTTGAGATCCAGCCACTCCAAGCTGGTCAAGTCATCGGGCAGGGTCAAGGTGGTCAGTTGATTGTGGGAGAGATTCAGATTCGTCAAGCTGGTCAAGCCGGCAGGCAGGGTCAAGGTGGTCAGGCGGTTGCTGTTGAGACTCAGCCACTCCAATTTGGGCAAGCCATCGGGCAGGGTCAAGGTGGTCAGGCGGTTGTAGTAGAGATTCAGATACTGCAAGCTGGGCAAGCTGTCGGGCAGGGTGAAGGTGGTCAGGCGGTTGTTGTTGAGATCCAGCCACTCCAAGCTGGTCAAGTCATCGGGCAGGGTCAAGGCGGTTAGGTAGTTGTGGGAGAGATTCAGATACTGCAAGCTGGTCAAGTCATCGGGCAGGGTCAAGGTGGTCAGTTGATTGTGGGAGAGATTCAGATTCGTCAAGCTGGTCAAGCCGGCAGGCAAGGTTAGGGAAGCCAGATTAAAGGAGTTGAGAGACAGAGATGTCGTGGTGGCATTGACTTGCCGGCTGAAGGCGCTGCCGTCGATTTTGGTTCCGGTGATGGTGAGAGTTCCCTCGGTCGTTGGCGGGGGCTCTGATTCGATTGTCTCTCCGGTCGTTGGATCGTAGAAGGTAACCTCTAATTTCGGGAAGCCTTGCAGGTTGAGACTCTCAATGTCCATGCCTTCGGGCACACGCAAACTCTCCAAAGGATTGGAGCGGAGATACAGATACCACAAGTTGGTCAAACCATCGGGCAGGGTCAAGGCGGTCAGTTGGTTGTTGTAGAGATTCAGATACTGCAAGCTGGGCAAGCTGTCGGGCAGGGTCAAGGTGGTTAGTTGGTTGAAGGAGAGATACAGCCTCGTCAAGCTGGTCAAGCCGGCAGGCAGGGTCAAGGTGGTCAGGCGGTTGCTGTTGAGACTCAGCCACTCCAATTTGGGCAAGCCATCGGGCAGGGTCAAGGTGGTCAGGCGGTTGTAGTAGAGATTCAGATACTGCAAGCTGGGCAAGCTGTCGGGCAGGGTGAAGGTGGTCAGGCGGTTGTTGTTGAGATCCAGCCACTCCAAGCTGGTCAAGTCATCGGGCAGGGTCAAGGTGGTCAGTTGATTGTGGGAGAGATTCAGATTCGTCAAGCTGGTCAAGCCGGCAGGCAGGGTCAAGGTGGTCAGGCGGTTGCTGTTGAGACTCAGCCACTCCAATTTGGGCAAGCCATCGGGCAGGGTCAAGGTGGTCAGGCGGTTGTAGTAGAGATTCAGATACTGCAAGCTGGGCAAGCTGTCGGGCAGGGTGAAGGTGGTCAGGCGGTTGTTGTTGAGATCCAGCCACTCCAAGCTGGTCAAGTCATCGGGCAGGGTCAAGGCGGTTAGGTAGTTGTGGGAGAGATTCAGATACTGCAAGCTGGTCAAGTCATCGGGCAGGGTCAAGGTGGTCAGTTGATTGTGGGAGAGATTCAGATTCGTCAAGCTGGTCAAGCCGGCAGGCAAGGTTAGGGAAGCCAGATTAAAGGAGTTGAGAGACAGAGATGTCGTGGTGGCATTGACTTGCCGGCTGAAGGCGCTGCCGTCGATTTTGGTTCCGGTGATGGTGAGAGTTCCCTCGGTCGTTGGCGGGGGCTCTGATTCGATTGTCTCTCCGGTCGTTGGATCGTAGAAGGTAACCTCTAATTTCGGGAAGCCTTGCAGGTTGAGACTCTCAATGTCCATGCCTTCGGGCACACGCAAACTCTCCAAAGGATTGGAGCGGAGATACAGATACCACAAGTTGGTCAAACCATCGGGCAGGGTCAAGGTGGTTAGGCGGTTGCCGTAGAGCTCCAGCCTCTCCAAGCTGGTCAAGCCATTGGGCAGGGTCAAGGTGGTCAGGCGGTTGCTTCCGAGAGACAGCGACTGCAAGTTGGGCAAGCTGTCGGGCAGGGTCAAGGTGGTTAGTTGGTTGTTGTAGAGCTCCAGCCTCGTCAAGC
Source organism: uncultured Pedosphaera sp. (assembly GCA_965214825.1). Classification (GTDB taxonomy): domain Bacteria; phylum Verrucomicrobiota; class Verrucomicrobiia; order Limisphaerales; family AAA164-E04; genus UBA2970. Next base: position 1,367,895 of record OZ243981.1, on the reverse strand, counting down.
TGGTCATGCCGACAGGCAGGGTCAAGGTAGTCAGTTGATTGTTGTAGAGATACAGCCTCTGCAAGCTGGTCAAACCATCGGGCAGGGTCAAGGTGGTCAGGCTGTTGCCAGAGAGACTCAGATTCGTCAAGCTGGTCAAGTCATCGGGCAGGGTCAAGGTGGTCAGTTGGTTGCCGTCGAGATACAGCCACTCCAAGCTGGTCAAGTCATCGGGCAAGGTCAAGGTGGTCAGGCGGTTGTTGGAGAGCCACAGATTCGTCAAGCTGGTCAAGTCATCGGGCAAGGTCAGGTTGGTTAGTTGGTTGTTGTAGAGATGCAGCCCCTGCAAGCTCGCCATGCCATCGGGCAGGGTCAAGGCGGTCAGGCTGTTGTAGCCGAGATTCAGCCACTCCAAGCTGGTCAAGCCATCGGGCAGGGTCAAGGTGGTTAGTTGGTTGAACCAGAGACTCAGATTCGTCAAGCTGGTCAAGTCATCGGGCAGGGTCAAGGTGGTCAGGCGGTTGACAGAGAGACTCAGATTCGCCAAGCTGGTCAAGTCATCGGGCAAGGTCAAGGTGGTCAGGCGGTTGCCAGAGAGACTCAGATTCGCCAAGCTGGTCAAGCCGGCAGGCAAGGTTAGGGAAGCCAGGTCAAGGGAGCGGAGATCCAGAGATGTCGTTCTGGGATTGACTTGCCAGCTGAAGGCGCTGCCGTCGCTTTTGGTTCCGGTGACGGTGAGAGTTCCCTCAGTTGGCGGGGGCTCTGATTCGATCGTCTCTCCGGTCGTTGGATCGTAGAAGGTCACTTCTGATTTCGGGAAGCCTTGAATAGGGAGAAATTCAATGTCCATGCCCAGCGGCACACGCAAACTCTCCAAAGGATTGTGTCGGAGATCCAGCCTCTGCAAGTTGGTCAAGCCATCAGGCAGGGTCAGGTTGGTCAGGAGGTTGATATCGAGATTTAGCTCCTGCAAGTTGGTCAAGCCATCAGGCAGGGTCAGGTTGGTCAGGAGGTTGATATCGAGATTTAGCTCCTGCAAGTTGGTCAAGCCATCAGGCAGGGTCAAGGTGGTCAGGCGGTTGTTGGAGAGCCACAGATACTTCAAGCTGGTCAAACCATCGGGCAGGGTCAAGGTGGTCAGGCGGTTGTTGTAGAGAGACAGCCACTCCAAGCTCGTCAAGTCATCGGGCAAGGTCAGGTTGGTTAGTTGGTTGTTGTAGAGATACAGCCCCTGCAAGCTCGCCATGCCATCGGGCAGGGTCAAGGTGGTCAGGCGGTTGACAGAGAGATTCAGAGATGTCGTGCTGGCATCGACTTCTCTACTGTAGGCGCTGCCGTAGCTTTTGGTTCCGGTGATGGTGAGGGTTTGGGCGGCAGCTGGGAGGGTGATGGCCACGGCGAGGGCCAGCGCCAAGCCGATTCGATGTGGCGATGTTGGCCTGTTTTTGATGGGTTGCGGTTTGGCGGTTTTGTTGGCGGCGGTTGCCACCAGTTTCGAGTGGATGACGGATAATAGGTTCATAGCTTCAGTGTCTTTCAGTTTCATTATGGTGGTGTTTTGCTTAGCACAATTTTTCCCATCTTCAAGCATTTTGCCCGCAATAAACGTTGTAGGCTTGATGGGTTTTTCGGAGTGGTGGCGGAACTCGCCTTGCGCCTCAACTTGCCCTGATGGACGAGTCGCCGGATTGCCCATCTTCCATCCAAGATTCTTCAACGATTCTTTAATGTAAGGATAGAGACGATATTCACTATCCCGTGCCCGGCTCTTCCGTTTAGGCGATATGAGGGCAGGAGTACTGGCTGGTGGGCTGGTGGGCTGGTGGGCTGGTGGGCTGGTGGGCTGGTGGGCTGGTGGGCTGGTGGGCTGGTGGGCTGGTGGGCTGGTGGGCTGGTGGGCTGGTGGGCTGGTGTTTTTTCATGTTGACAGGTTGTTTGGCCTTTTCAAAGTTTTTTTTGATTTTCGGTTCAACTCGGGGAACAGGCGGCGCAGGCTTTTTGCCTGCCCCACATTTCTCTCCCCGCAGAGACTCTTCCGTTCCGGAGGTTAAAAAATCTGAGCGCCTGTCTCATCCCCTTATTCCGAACGAAACGGCGGCTCAGCAGCCTCCATGACGGGCGAGAATTACTCCGTTGCCCGCCAATGTCAATGCTTATTGCGCTTTTCTTGAAAGTTTTTTCTCTCCGTCGAGCAGCGGGGAAGACATTAACCGATAATTTACCGCTGATTTTTCTTTTTTGTCAAGGCGGGCGGCGGTCAACGGGTCGAGTGCCTGCACAAAGGCAGACAGGAAGTTGGATGTCGGTTCCCCCCGCCCTACCCACTCTTCGAGTGTCTGCCTCACCTTTACTTCGCCAGTTTCAGGCGGAAGAACTCCGCGCCTTTCCGCTCACGCGGAATCAACAACACACCCTCCCGAGAAAAACGAGACGGCGCCACGGCTTCCCACTCCCCACTCAAATCAGTCGTGCTTTGCAATGTCCCTTCACGCCAATGAATCTGCACCCCCCCGCCCGCAATCCGCACAATCTCCAAAGGGTTGTTGTTGTCGAGTGACAAGCGCCTGAAGTTCGTCGAGCTGGAATCCGGCAAGGTCAAGGTGCCTATCGTTGGCTCACAAAATGTCACCTCCGATTTCGGGAAACCTTGCAGGTTGAGACTCTCAATGTCCATGCCTTCGGGCACACACAAACTCTCCAAAGGATTGCCGTTGAGAACCAATGTTTTCAAGCTCGTCAGGCCAGCGGGCAAGGTCAGGGAGGTCAGTTGGTTGTCGTTGAGATACAGCACCCACAAGTTCGTTAAACCGTGAGGCAAGGTCAAAGAGGTCAGTTGATTGTCGTTGAAATACAGCCCTCTCGACTTGGCCAAGCCCTCCGGCAATGTCAGAGAGGGCAAGCGATTGTGATTGAGAAACAGCCACACCAAATTCGTCAAGCCATCGGGCAAAGTCAGGTGGGTCAAGTCATTGTTTCGGAGGTCTACAGACTTCGCGTTTGCATTCACCACCCGGTTAAAAGCACTGCCGTCGCTTGTCGTTCCGGTGATGAGGAGTGCTCCCTCAGTTATGGGCGGCTCTTCAGTTGTGGGTGGCTTTTCGGTTGTCGGAGGTTCTTCGGTTGTGGGTGGCTCTTCAGTTGGCGGGGGTTCTTCGGTTGTGGGCGGCGGCGCAATCGTCTCTCCGTTCGCAGGATCGTAGAAGGTCACTGCTGATTTGGAAAAGCCACGAAGCTCAAGACTTTCAAGGTCCAGGCTTTCGGGCGCCCGCACACTCTCCAAAGGATTGCCGAAGAGATACAGCCGTTGCAAGTTCGCCAAACCCTCCGGCAAGGTCAGGTTCGTCAGTTGATTATTAAAAAGATACAAGTGCTGCAAGTTCGTCAGACCCTCGGGCAAAGTTATGGAAGAGAGTTGATTGTCGAAGAGATGCAGCCGCTGCAAGTTCTCCAGGCCAGCGGGCACGGTGAGGGAAGAGAGTTGAGTGTCGGTGAGAGACAGAGACTCCGTGCCGGCATCGACCTCCAAACGAAAAGCGTCGCCAGTGCTTGTCGTTCCGGTGAGGGTAATAAATGTCCCAGTCGTGGGCGGAAGATTGGTATTCGTTGTGGGGGGCTCTTCGGTTGTGGGGGGTTCTTCGGTTGTCGGGGGGATATTGGTATTGGTCGTCGGCGGAAGATTGGTATTCGTTGTCGGGGGCTCTTCGGTTGTTGGGGGTTCTTCGGTTGTCGGTGGGATATTGGTATTGGTCGTCGGGGATTCCCCGGTTATGGGATCGTAAAAGGTCACCTCTGATGTCGAAAAACCTTGAAGATCGAGATTTTCAAGGTTCATGCCATCAGGCACACGCACACTTTCCAAAGGATTGCCGGAAAGATTCAGTGTTCTCAAGCTCGTCAAGCCATCGGGCAAGGCCAGGTTGGTCAGGGAATTGTTGCTGAGGTCTAGCTCTCTCAAGCTCGTCAAGTCGCCGGGCAAGGTCAGGTTGGTCAGGGAATTGTTGCTGAGGTCTAGCTCTCTCAAGCTCGTCAAGTCGCCGGGCAAGGTCAAGGAGGTCAGTTGATTGTTGTGGAGTTCCAGATACCGCAAGTTGGTCAAACCATCGGGCAGGGTGAAGGCGGTCAGTTGGTTGGCGTCGAGATACAGAACCTCCAAGTTGGTCAAGCCGGCAGGCAAGGTTACGGAAGCCAAATCAAAAAAGGAGTGGAGAGCCAGATAGGTCTCGTTGACGGCGACTTCTTGGCTGAAGGCATTGCCATTGCTTGTCGTTCCGGTGATGAGGAGAGTTGGGAGCTCTGGTTCTGTCGGCTCTGTGGGAGGCGGCGTAATCGGCTCTTCGGGCGCGGGATCGTAGAATGTAACCTCTGATTTCGGGAAGCCTTGCAGGTTGAGACTCTCAATGTCCATGCCCAGAGGCACACGCACACTCTCCAAAGGATTGTTATGGAGTTGCAGATACTGCAAGCTGGTCATGCCGACGGGCAGGGTCAAGGTGGTCAGTTGATTGTAGAAGAGATTCAGCCTCTGCAAGTTGGGCAAGTTATTGGGCACGGTGAAGGAGGTCAGGCGGTTGCCTCGGAGAGACAGATTCTCCAAGCTGGTCAAGTCATCGGGCAAGGTCAAGGTGGTCAGGCGGTTGTGGGAGAGAGACAGACTCTGCAAGCTGGTCAAGTCATCGGGCACGGTGAAGGTGGTCAGTTGGTTGCTGTGGAGCCACAGCTCCCTCAAGTTGGTCAAGGTATTGGGCACGGTGAAGGTGGTCAGTTGGTTGTGGTTGAGATACAGCCTCTCCAAGCTGGTCAAGCTATCGGGCAGGGTCACGTTGGTCAGTTGATTGCTGTAGAGCCCCAGCGTCTTCAAGCTGGTCAAGCCATCGGGCAGGGTTACGGAAGCCAGGCCATGGTATACTAGATACAGAGATGTCGTGCTGGCATTGACTTGCCGGCTGAAGGCGCTGCCGTCGCTTTTAGTTCCGGTGATGGTGAGAGTTTGGGCGGCGGCTGGGAGGGCAAGGGCGAGAGCCAGCGCCAAGCCGATTCGATGCGGCGATGTTGGCCTGTTTTTGATGAGTTCCGGTTTGGCGGTTTTGTTGGCGGCGGTTGCCGCCAATTTCGAGTGGATGACGGATAATAGGTTCATAGCTTCAGTGTCTTTCAGTTTCATTATGGGGGTGTTTTGCTTAGCACAATTTTCCCCATCTTCAAGCATTTTGCCCGCAATAAACGTTGTAGGCTTGATGAGTTTTTCGGAGTAGTGGCGGAACTCGCCTTGCGCATCAACTTGCCCTGATGGACGAGTTGCCGGATTGCCCATCTTCCATCCAAGATTCTTCAACGATTCTTTAATGTAAGGATAGAGGCGATATTCACTATGCCGTGCCCGGCTCTTCCGTTTAGGCGATTTGAGGGCAGGAGTACTGGCTGGTAGGCTGGTAGGCTGGTAGGCTGGTAGGCTGGTAGGCTGGTAGGCTGGTAGGCTGGTAGGCTGGTAGGCTGGTAGGCTGGTAGGCTGGTAGGCTGGTAGGCTGGTAGGCTGGTAGGCTGGTAGGCTGGTAGGCTGGTAGGCTGGTAGGCTGGTAGGCTGGTAGGCTGGTGTTTTTTCATGCTGACAGGTTTGTTTGACATTTTCAAAGTTTTTTTTATTTTCGGTTCAACTCGGGGCACAGGCTTGCCGCCTGTAGGCAGACATCCTGTCTGCCCCACATTTACCTCCCCCCGCAGAGACTCTTCCGTTCCGGAGGTTAAAAAATATAAGCGCCTGTCTCATCCCCTTATTCCGAACGAAACGGCGGCTCAGCAGCCTCCATGACGGGCGAAGATTACTCCGTTGCCCGCCAATGTCAATGCTTTTCTCGAAAGTTTTTTTCTCTCCGTCGAGCAGCGGGGAAGACATCAACCGATAACTTACCGCTGATTTTTCTTTTTTGTCAAGGCGGGTGCCGGTCAACCAGTCGAGTGCCTGCACAAAGGCAGACAGGAAGTTTGGATGTCGGTTCCCCTCCGCCCTAACCACTCTACGAGTGTCTGCGCCACATGTGGTTGCGCCACTTTTACTTCGCCGGTTTCAGGCGGAAGAACTCTGCGCCTTTCCGCTCAGGCGGAATCGACAACAACCCCTCCCGCGAAAAACGAGCCGGCGCCACGGCTTCCCACTCGCCACTCAAATTAGTCGTGCTTTGCAATGTCCCTTCACGCCAATGAATCTGCACTCCGCCCCCCGCAATCGGCACAATCTCCAAAGGGTTGTTGTTGTCGAGTGACAAGCGCCTAAAGTTCGTCGAGCTGGCATCCGGCAAGGTCAAGGTGCCTATCGTTGGCTCACAAAATGTCACCTCCGATTTCGGGAAACCTTGCAGGTTGAGACTCTCAATATCCATGCCTTCGGGCACACACAAACTCTCCAAAGGATTGCCGTTGAGAACCAGCGAGCGCAAGCTCGTCAAGCCAGTGGGCAAGGCCAGGTTGGTCAGGGAATTGTTGCTGAGGTCTAGCGTTCTCAAGCTCGTCAAGTCCTCGGGCAAGGTCAGGTGAGTCAGTTGATTGTTGTTGAGATACAGCACCCACAAGTTCGTTAAACCGTGAGGCAAGGTCAAAGAGGTCAACTGATTGTCGTTGAGATACAGCCCTCTCGACTTGGCCAAGCCCTCCGGCAATGTCAGAGAGGGCAACCGATTGTTGTCGAGATACAGCCACGCCAAATTTGTCAAGCCGTTTGGCAAGCTTAGGGCGGTCAACTGCTTTCTGGAGAGGGACAGGGACTCTGTGTCGGCGTCGACCTCCCGTCTAAAAGCGCTGCCGTTGCTGTGAGTTCCGGTGATGAGGGGAGTTCCCTCAGTTATGGGCGGCTCTTCGGTTGTTGGAGGCTCTTCAGTTGTTGGAGGCACAATCGTCTCTTCGTTCGCGGGATCGTTAGAAGGTAACTTTTGATTTCGAAAAACCATAAAGACGGAGATTTCCAATATCCATGCCATTAGACACACGCAAACTCTCCAAAGGATTGTTTTGGAGATTCAGTGACTGCAAGTTGGTCAAGTCATCGGGCAGGGTGAAGGCGGTCAGTTGGTTGTTGTAGAGATCCAGCTTCTGCAAGTTGGTCAAGCCATCAGGCAAGATCAGGTTGGTTAGTTGGTTGCCGTAGAGAGACAGATTCGTCAAGCTGGTCAAGCCATCGGGCAAGGTCAAGGCGGTCAGTTGGTTGCCGGAGAGACGCAGCGTCTTCAAGCTCGTCAAGTCATCGGGCACGGTCAAGGTGGTCAGTTGATTGCTGTTGAGCCACAGCCACTCCAAGCTGGTCAAGTCATCGGGCAGGGTGAAGGCGGTCAGTTGGTTGTTGTAGAGATCCAGCTTCTGCAAGTTGGTCAAGCCATCAGGCAAGATCAGGTTGGTTAGTTGGTTGCCGTAGAGAGACAGATTCGTCAAGCTGGTCAAGCCATCGGGCAGGGTCAAGGTGGTCAGGCGGTTGCCTCTGAGTTTCAGCCACTCCAAGTTGGTCAAGTCATCGGGCACGGTCAGGTTGGTTAGTTGGTTGTCGTGGAATTCCAGCCTCGTCAAGCTGGTCAAGCCATCGGGCAGGGTCAAGGTGGTCAGGCGATTGTTGTAGAGTCCCAGCCTCGTCAAGCTCGTCATGCCGTCAGGCAGGGTCAAGGTGGTCAGGCGATTGTTGTAGAGTCCCAGCCTCGTCAAGCTCGTCATGCCGTCAGGCAGGGTCAAGGTGGTCAGGCGGTTGTTGTAGAGATACAGCCACTGCAAGCTGGTCAAGGTATCGGGCAGGGTCAAGGTGGTCAGGCGATTGTTGTAGAGACGCAGCGTCTGCAAGTTGGTCAAGGTATTGGGCAAGGTCAAGGCGGTCAGTTGGTTGTTGTAGAGAAGCAGGTCCTCCAAGCTGGTCCAGGTATTGGGCAAGGTCAAGGCGGTCAGTTGATTGCGGTAGAGATACAGCCTCTGCAAGTTGGTCAAGGTATTGGGCAAGGTCAAGGCGGTCAGTTGGTTGGCGCCGAGATACAGACCCGTCAAGTTGGGCAAGTCATCGGGCAAGGTCAAGGCGGTCAGGCGGTTGAGGGAGAGATCCAGATCCGTCAAGTTGGGCAAGTCATCAGGCAGGGTCAGGTTGGTCAGTTGGTTGGAGTAGAGATACAGCGTCTCCAAGCTGGTCAAGCCATCGGGCAGGGTCAAGGTGGTCAGGCGGTTGTGGGAGAGACTCAGCCACTCCAAGCTGGGCAAGTCATCAGGCAGGGTCAGGTTGGTCAGTTGGTTGGAGTAGAGACTCAGCGTCTCCAAGCTGGTCAAGCCATCGGGCAGGGTTACAGAAGCCAGTTGGTGGTGGCCGAGATGCAGAGATTTCGTGCTGGCATTGACTTGCCGGCTGAAGACGCTGCCGTCGCTTTTAGTTCCGGTGACGGTGAGGGTTCCCTCAGTTGGCGGGGGCTCTGTTTCGATTGGCTCTCCGGTCGTTGGATCGTAGAATGTCACTTCTAATTTCGGGAAGCCAGAAAGGTTGAGACTCTCAATGTCCATGCCCAAAGGCACACGCAAACTCTCCAAAGGATTGTTGCGGAGATCCAGCTCCTGCAAGCTGGTCATGCCAACGGGCAGGGTCAAGGTGGTCAGTTGGTTGTTGTGGAGATGCAGCTCCTCCAAGCTCGCCATGCCGTCCGGCAGGGTCAAGGTGGTCAGTTGGTTGCCTTGAAGTTGCAGCTCCTGCAAGCTCGTCAAGCCATCGGGCAGGGTCAAGGTGGTTAGGCGGTTGCCGTTGAGCTTCAGCTCCTGCAAGTTGGGCAAGTCATCGGGCAGGGTCAGGTTGGTCAGTTGGTTGGAGTAGAGATTCAGATTCGTCAAGCTCGTCAAGTCATCGGGCAGGGTCAAGGTGGTCAGGCGGTTGCGTTGGAGACGCAGCCACTCCAAGCTGGTCAAGGTATTGGGCACGGTGAAGGTGGTCAGTTGGTTGACTTCAAGTTGCAGCTCCTGCAAGCTGGTCAAGCTGTCGGGCAGGGTCAAGTTAGTCAGTTGGTTGTTTCTGAGACCCAGCTCCTTCAAGCTGGTCAAAGTATTGGGCACGGTGAAGGTGGTTAGGCGGTTGAAGCCGAGCCACAGAGTCTCCAAGCTGGTCAAGTCATCGGGCAGGGTCAGGTTGGTTAGTTGGTTGCTGTAGAGATACAGCCTTTTCAAGCTGGTCAAGCCATCGGGCAGGGTTACGGAAGCCAGTTGTTCATAGTCGAGAGGCAGAAATGTCGTGCTGGCATTGACTTGCCGGCTGAAGGCGCTGCCGTCGGTTTTGGTTCCGGTGACGGTGAGGGTTTGGGCGGCGGCTGGGAGGGTGAGGACCACGGCAAGGGCCAGAGCCAAGCCGATTCGATGCGGCGATGTTGGCCTGTTTAAGGATAGAGGCGATATGAGGGCAGGAGTACTGGCTGGTGGGCTGGTGGGCTGGTGGGCTGGTGGGCTGGTGGGCTGGTGGGCTGGTGGGCTGGTGGGCTGGTGGGCTGGTGGGCTGGTGGGCTGGTGGGCTGGTGGGCTGGTCTTTTTTCATATTAACAAATTGTTTGGCGTTTTCAAAGGTTATTTTTAATTTTCGGTTCAGCTCATGTACAGACAGCGCAGGCTTACCGCCTGCAGGCAGACATCCTGTCTGCCCCCCATCTCTCCCCCGACAAGGGAGATTTAGCAGCGGATTGGATTTTTTGTCAAGGCGGGTGCCGGGCAACCGGTCGAGTGCCTGCGCCACCCTGTTAAGTGTTGCGGGTTTGCCTAGTGGTTTGGCGCTGTTTTGTCCACTGCCTTTTGCAGAAATGTGGGGCAAAGTGTGATGCAGGCTTCCAGCCTACACAAAGGCAGACAAGAAGTTGGTTGTCGGTTCCCCCCGCCGCAACCGCTCTTCGAGTCTCTCCGCCCTAACCGCTCTTCGAGTGTCTGCGCCACATGTGGTCGCGCCACCTTTACTTCGCTGGTTTCAGGCGGAAGAACTCTGCGCCTTTCCGCTCAGGCGGAATCGGCAACACCCCCTCCCGAGAAAAACGAGCCGGCGCCACGGCTTCCCACTCCCCACTCAAATCAGTCGTGCTTTGCAATGTCCCTCCCCGCCAAAGAATCTGCACCCCACCGCCCGCAATCCGCACAATCTCTAAATCTGTCGGCTCTGGGGGCTCTGTCGGCTCTGGAGGCGTTGGGGGCGTTGGATGATCGTAGAAGGTCACTGCTGATTTGGAATAGCCACGAAGCTCAAGACTTTCAAGGTCCATGCCCAGAGGCACATGCAAACTCTCCAAAGGATTGTTGCGGAGATCCAGCTCCTGCAAGCTCGTCAAGCTATCAGGCACGGTGAAGGCGGTCAGTTGGTTGTTGTGGAGCCACAGCTCCTGCAAGTTGGTCAAGCCATCAGGCAGGGTCAGGTTGGTCAGGCGGTTGGAGTAGAGCCACAGCCTCTCCAAGCTGGTCAAGCCATCGGGCAGGGTTACGTTGGTCAGTTGGTTGTTGTGGAGCTTCAGCTCCTGCAAGTTGGTCAAGCCATCGGGCAGGGTCAAGGTGGTCAGGCGATTGTTGTAGAGATACAGCTCCTCCAAGCTGGTCAAGCCATCGGGCAGGGTTACGTTGGTCAGTTGGTTGTTGTGGAGCCACAGCTCCTGCAAGTTGGTCAAGCCATCAGGCAGGGTCAGGTTGGTCAGGCGGTTGGAGTAGAGCCACAGCCTCTCCAAGCTGGTCAAGCCATCGGGCAGGGTTACGTTGGTCAGTTGGTTGTTGTCGAGCCACAGCTCCTGCAAGTTGGGCAAGTCATCGGGCAAGGTCAAGGCGGTCAGGCGGTTGTTGTAGAGAGACAGCCACTCCAAGCTCGTCAAGTCATCAGGCAGGGTCAGGTTGGTCAGTTGGTTGGAGTAGAGATACAGCTCCTGCAAGCTGGTCAAGTCATCGGGCAGGGTCAAGGTGGTCAGTTGGTTGGAGTAGAGATACAGCTTCTGCAAGCTCGTCAAGTCATCAGGCAGGGTCAGGTTGGTCAGTTGGTTGGAGTAGAGATACAGCGTCTCCAAGCTGGTCAAGCCATCGGGCAGGGTTACAGAAGCCAGTTGGTGGTGGCCGAGATGCAGAGATTTCGTGCTGGCATTGACTTGCCGGCTGAAGACGCTGCCGTCGCTTTTAGTTCCGGTGACGGTGAGGGTTCCCTCAGTTGGCGGGGGCTCTGTTTCGATTGGCTCTCCGGTCGTTGGATCGTAGAATGTCACTTCTAATTTCGGGAAGCCAGAAAGGTTGAGACTCTCAATGTCCATGCCCAAAGGCACACGCAAACTCTCCAAAGGATTGTTGCGGAGATCCAGCTCCTGCAAGCTGGTCATGCCAACGGGCAGGGTCAAGGTGGTCAGTTGGTTGTTGTGGAGATGCAGCTCCTCCAAGCTCGCCATGCCGTCCGGCAGGGTCAAGGTGGTCAGTTGGTTGTCGTAGAGCTCCAGCTTCTGCAAGCTGGTCAAGTCATCGGGCAGGGTCAAGGTGGTCAGGCGGTTGTTGTAGAGAGACAGCCACTCCAAGCTCGTCAAGTCATCGGGCAAGGTCAGGTTGGTTAGTTGGTTGTTGTAGAGAGACAGCCCCTGCAAGCTCGCCATGCCATCGGGCAGGGTCAAGGTGGTCAGGCGGCTGTCAGAGAGATTCAGAGATGTCGTGCTGGCATCGACTTCTCTACTGTAGGCGCTGCCGTAGCTTTTGGTTCCGGTGATGGTGAGGGTTTGGGCGGCAGCTGGGAGGGTGATGGCCACGGCGAGGGCCAGCGCCAAGCCGATTCGATGTGGCGATGTTGGCCTGTTTTTGATGGGTTGCGGTTTGGCGGTTTTGTTGGCGGCGGTTGCCACCAGTTTCGAGTGGATGACGGATAATAGGTTCATAGCTTCAGTGTCTTTCAGTTTCATTATGGTGGTGTTTTGCTTAGCACAATTTTTCCCATCTTCAAGCATTTTGCCCGCAATAAACGTTGTAGGCTTGATGGGTTTTTCGGAGTGGTGGCGGAAAACTCGCCTTGCGCATCAACTTGCCCTGATGGACGAGTCGCCGGATTGCCCATCTTCCATCCAAGATTCTTCAACGATTCTTTAATGTAAGGATAGAGACGATATTCACTATCCCGTGCCCGGCTCTTCCGTTTAGGCGATATGAGGGCAGGAGTACTGGCTGGTGGGCTGGTGGGCTGGTGGGCTGGTGGGCTGGTGGGCTGGTGGGCTGGTGGGCTGGTGGGCTGGTGGGCTGGTGGGCTGGTGGGCTGGTGGGCTGGTGGGCTGGTGGGCTGGTGGGCTGGTGGGCTGGTGGGCTGGTGGGCTGGTGGGCTGGTCTTTTTTCATGTTGACAGGTTGTTTGGCCTTTTCAAAGTTTTTTTTGATTTTCGGTTCAGATCGGAGCACAGGCGGCGCAGGCTTACCGCCTGCAGGCAGACATCCTGTCTGCCCCCCATCTCTCCCCCGACAAGGGAGATTTAGCAGCGGATTGGATTTTTTGTCAAGGCGGGTGCCCGCAATAAGCATTTATAGGCTTAGCGAGAGTGGCGCAGGCTTTCGGCCTGCACAAAGGCAGACAAGAAGTTGGATGTCGGTTTCTCCACCGCCCTACCCACTCTCCGAGTGTCTGCGCCACATGTGGTTGCGCCACCTGTGGTCGCGCCACCTTTACTTCGCCGGTTTCAGGCGGAAGAACTCTGCGCCTTTCCGCTCAGGCGGAATCGGCAACACCCCCTCCCGAGAAAAACGAGCCGGCGCCACGGCTTCCCACTCCCCACTCAAATCAGTCGTGCTTTGCAATGTCCCTCCCCGCCAAAGAATCTGCACCCCACCGCCCGCAATCCGCACAATCTCTAAATCTGTCGGCTCTGGGGGCTCTGTCGGCTCTGGAGGCGTTGGGGGCGTTGGGGGCGTTGGATCGTAGAAGGTCACTGCTGATTTGGAATAGCCACGAAGCTCAAGACTTTCAAGGTCCATGCCCAGAGGCACATGCAAACTCTCCAAAGGATTGTTGCGGAGATCCAGCTCCTGCAAGCTCGTCAAGCCATCGGGCAGGGTCAAGGTGGTCAGGCGGTTGTTGTAGAGTCCCAGATGCTGCAAGTTGGTCAAAGTATTGGGCAAGGTCAAGGCGGTCAGGCGGTTTCTGGAGAGACTCAGCTCCTTCAAGCTGGTCAAGGTATTGGGCACGGTCAAGGCGGTCAGTTGGTTGCTCCAGAGCGCCAGCCTTTTCAAGCTGGTCAAAGTATTGGGCAAGGTCAAGGCGGTCAGGCGGTTGAGGGAGAGATCCAGATCCTGCAAGTTGGTCCAGGTATTGGGCACGGTCAAGGTGGTCAGTTGGTTGCTCCAGAGCTCCAGCCTTTTCAAGCTGGTCAAAGTATTGGGCAAGGTCAAGGTGGTCAGTTGGTTGGCGCCGAGCCACAGCGTCTGCAAGTTGGTCCAGGTATTGGGCACGGTCAAGGTGGTCAGTTGGTTGTCGTAGAGCTCCAGCTTCTGCAAGCTGGTCAAGTCATCGGGCAGGGTCAAGGTGGTCAGGCGGTTGAGGGAGAGATCCAGATGCTGCAAGTTGGGCAAGCCATCGGGCAGGGTTACGGAAGCCAGGTCAAGCCGTTGGAGATACAGAGATGTCGCGCTGGCATTGACTTGCCGGCTGAAGGCGCTGCCATCGCTTTTGGTTCCGGTGACGGTGAGGGTTTGGGCGGCGGCTGGGAGGGTGAGGGCAAGGGCCAGAGCCAAGCCGATTCGATGCAGCGATGTTGGCCTGTTTTTGGTGGGTTGCGGTTTGGCGGTTTTGTTGGCGGCGGTTGCTACCAGTTTCAAGAGGATAACGGATAATGATTTCATAGCTGCAGTGTCTTTCAGTTTTAATTATGGCGGTTTTCTGTTGCGGGTTTGTCTTAACGGTTCGGCGGTGTTTTGTCCACTGCTTTTTGCAGAAATGTGCAACAAGGATTTATGGGTTTTGATGATTTTGGAAGGCGATTTAGCTCGGGACATATAGATCTACAGGAGGCACAGGATTGGATTTTTTGTCAAGGCGGGTGCCGGTCAACCGGTCGAGTGCCTGCATAAAGGCAGACAGGAAGTTTGGATGTCGGTTCCCCTCCGCCCTACCCACTCTACGAGTGTCTGCGCCACATGTGGTTGCGCCACCTGTGGTCGCGCCACTTTTACTTCGCCGGTTTCAGGCGGAAGAACTCCGCGCCTTTCCGCTCAGGCGGAATCGACAACACACCCTCCCGCGAAAAACGTGCCGGCGCCACGGCTTCCCACTCGCCCCTCAAATCAGTCGCGCTTTGCAATGTCCCTTCACGCCAACGAATCTGCACCCCGCCACCCGCAATCCGCACAATCTCTAAATGGTTGTTGTTGTTGAGAGACAAGCTCCTGAAGTTCGTCGAGCTGGCTTCCGGCAAGGTCAAGGTGCCCATCGTTGACTCACAAAATGTCACCTCCGATTTCGGGAAACCTTGCAGGTTGAGATTCTCAATGTCCATGCCTTCCGGCACACACAAACTCTCTAAAGGATTGCCGTTGAGAACCAGCGAGCGCAAGCTCGTCAGGCCAACGGGCAAGGCTAGGTTGGTCAGGGAATTGTTGTTGAGAGTCAGCGTTCTCAAGTTGGTCAAGCCTGTGGGTAAAGTCAGCGAAGCCAGACGATTGCCGCCGATATTCAACGTCCTCAAGTTGGTTAAGGTATTGGGCACGGAGAAGGCATTTAGGCGGTTGTAGCTGAGATACAGCGTCTCCAAGCTGGTCAAGTCGTTTGGCAAAATCAGGGATGTGAGTTGATTATTGGCAAGATACAATGACCTCAAGCTGGTCAAGCCGGCGGGCAAAGTCAGATTGGTCAACTGATTTCTGGAGAGGGGCAGAGACTCTGTGTCGGCGTCGACCTCCCGTCTAAAAGCGCTGCCGTCTCTTGTCGTTCCGGTGATGAGGAGAGTTTCCTCAGTTGGCGGTTCTGGTTCTATCGGCTCTGTGGACGGCGGTGCAATCGTCTCTCCGGTCGCGGGATCATAGAAGGTCACTTCTGATTTTGGGAAACCTTGAAGAGGGAGAAATTCAAGGTTCATGCCCAGAGGCACACGCACACTCTCCAAAGGATTACCGCGGAGATCCAGCGTCTCCAAATTCTCCAAGCCGGCGGGTAAGGCCAAATTAGTCAGTTGATTGCTGCGGAGATCCAGCCTCTCTAAGTTCTCCAGGCTGGTGGGTAAAATCAGGGAGGTCAGTTGATTGCCGTCGAGCCGCAGCGTCTCCAAATTCTCCAAGCCGGCGGGCAAGGTCATATTAGTCAGGCGATTATTGTAGAGATCCAAACTCGTCAAGTTGGTCAAGGTATGGGGCAGGGTGAAGGTGGTTAGGCGATTGTTCCAGAGACTCAGATTCGTCAAGTTAGTCAAGCTGTCAGGCAAGGTGAAAGCGGTCAGCTGATTGCCGAAGAGCTCCAGACTCGTCAAGTTGGTCAAGGTATGGGATAGGGCGAAGGCGGTCAGCTGATTGTTCCAGAGACTCAGATTCGTCAAGTTAGTCAAGCTGTCAGGCAAGGTGAAAGCGGTCAGCTGATTGCCGAAGAGCTCCAGACTCGTCAAGTTGGTCAAGGTATGGGGCAGGGCAAAGGCGGTCAGCTGATTGTTGCCGAGATGTAGCTCCTGCAAGTTGGTTAAGGTATTGGGTAGGGTGAAGGTAGTCAGGCGATTGTTCCAGAGACCCAGAGACTGCAAGCTAATCAAGCTGTTAGGCAAGGTGAAGGCAGTCAGGCGGTTGTGGTAGAGACCCAACCGCTGTAATTTCGTCAAGCCTTCGGGCAAGATTACAGAAGCCAGGTCATTGCCGGAGAGACCCAAAGACGTCACCTTTGTAGTAACCTCCCGTCTAAAAGCGCTGCCGGCGCTTGTCGTTCCGGTGATGAGGAGAGTTTCCTCAATTGGCGGTTCTGGTTCTGTTGGTTCCGTGGGCTCTGTGGGTTCTGTTGGCTCCGTGGGCTCTGTTGGTTCTGTGGGCGGCGGTGCAATCGTCTCTCCAGTCGCGGGATCGTAGAAGGCAACTTCTGATTTTGGGAAACCAACGAGAAGGATATTTTCAATGTCCAATCCTTGAGGCGCCCGCACACTCTCCAAAGGATTGTCGTTGAGAACCAGCACTCGCAAGTTCATTAAACCCTCGGGCAAGGTCAGATTGGTCAACTGATTGTCGAAGAGATACAGCCGTTGCAAATTTTCCAAGCCCTCCGGCAAGGCCAAGTTAGTCAGTTGATTGCCAAAGAGATATAGGTGCTGCAAATTCGTCAAACCATCGGGCAAAGTTATGAAAGAGAGTTGATTGTCGAAGAGGTGCAGCCGCTGCAAGTTCTCCAGGCCAGCGGGCACAGTGAGGGAAGTCAGTAGATTGTCGGAGAGAGACAAAAACTCCGTGTCGGCATCGACCTCCAAACGAAAATCGCTGCCAGCGCTTGTCGTTCCGGTGAGGGTAATGAATGTCCCAGTCGTGGGCGGTTCTCCGGTTGGCGGCGGCGCAATCGTCTCTCCGGTCGCGGGATCGTAGAAGGTCACTTCTGATTTTGGGAAACCTCCAAGCACAAGATTTTCAATATCCATGTCTAGCGGTATATGCAAACTCTCCAAAGGATTGTCGTTGAGAACCAGCACTCGCAAGTTTGTCAACCCTTCGGGCAAGGTCAGATTGGTCAGTTGGTTGTTGTTGAGAACCAGCGTCCGCAAGTTTGCCAAACCCTCTGGCAGGTTCAAAGAGGTCAAGCGATTGTCGGCGAGATACAACTCCCGCAAGTTCGTCAAGCCCTCCGGCAAAGTCAGGTTGGTTAGTTGGTTGCCAAAGAGATACAGATGCTGCAAGTTCGTCAAACCAGCGGGCAAAGTTATGAAAGAGAGTTGATTGTCGAAGAGGTGCAGCCGCTGCAAGTTCTCCAGGCCAGCGGGCACGGTAAGGGAAGTCAGTAGATTGTCGGAGAGAGACAAGAACTCCGTGTCGGCATCGACCTCCAAACGAAAATCGCTGCCAGCGCTTGTCGTTCCGGTGAGGGTAATGAATGTCCCAATCGTGGGCGGTTCTCCGGTTGGCGGCGGCGCAATCGTCTCTCCGGTCGCGGGATCGTAGAAGGTCACTTCTGATTTTGGGAAACCAACGAGAAGGATATTTTCAATGTCCAATCCTTGAGGCGCCCGCACACTCTCCAAAGGATTGTCGTTGAGAACTAGCACTCGCAAGTTTGTCAACCCTCCGGGCAAGGTCAGATTGGCCAGTTGGTTGTCGAAGAGATACAGCCGCTGCAAATCTTCCAGGCCCTCCGGCAAGGCCAAGTTAGTCAGTTGATTGCCAAAGAGATACAGATGCTGCAAGTTCGTCAAACCATCGGGCAAAGTTATGAAAGAGAGTTGATTGTCGAAGAGGTGCAGCCGCTGCAAGTTCTCCAGGCCAGCGGGCACGGTAAGGGAAGAGAGTTGGGTGTCGGAGAGAGACAAAAACTCCGTGTCGGCATCGACCTCCAAACGAAAATCGCTGCCAGCGCTTGTCGTTTCCGGTGAGGGTAATGAATGTCCCAGTCGTGGGCGGGTTCTCCGGTTGGCGCGGCGCAATCGTCTCTCCGGTCGCGGGATCGTAGAAGGTCACTTCTGATTTTGGGAAGCCAACGAGAAGGATATTTTCAATGTCCAATCCTTGAGGCGCCCGCACACTCTCCAAAGGATTGTCGTTGAGAACCAGCACTCGCAAGTTCATTAAACCTTCGGGCAAGGTCAGATTGGTCAGTTGGTTGTTGTTGAGAACCAGCGTCCGCAAGTTTGCCAAACCCGCTGGCAGGTTCAGAGCGGTCAAGCGATTGTCGGCGAGATACAACTCCCGCAGGTTCGCCGAATTCTCCGGCAAGGCCAGGTTGGTCAGAGCATTGTTGTTGAGAACCAGCTCCTGCAAGCTCGTTAAGTCCTCCGGCAAGGCCAAACTCGTCAGGCCATTGTTGTTGAGTGTCAACCCTCTCAAGTTGGTCAAGCCGTCCGGCAAGGCTAGACTGGTCAGGCGATTGTCGGCGAGATTCAGCTCCTGCAAATTTGCCAAACCGTTCGGCAAAGTTAAGCTGGTCAAGCCATTGTCGGCGAGATTTAGAGAGGCGGCGCTGGTGGCGACTTCCCGGCGGAAATCGCTGCCGTCACTGCGGGTTCCCGTGAGGGCAGGAGGTTTCTCGGTTGCCGGGTCATAGAATGTAACCTGTGATTTCGGGAAGCCATAAAGACGGAGACTTTCAATATCCATGCCCAGAGGCACACGCAGACTCTCCAAAGGATTGCTGGAAAGATTCAGTTGCTTCAAGTAATCCAGGCCGACGGGCAGAGTCAAGGTGGTCAGTGGGTTGCTGTGGAGTCCCAGCGTCTCCAAGTTGGTTAAGGTATTGGGCAGAGTCAAGGTGGTCAGTTGGTTGTGAGAGAGATCCAGCCTCGTCAAGTTGGTCAAGGTATTGGGCAGGGTCAAGGTGGTCAGGCGGTTGTGGTAGAGAATCAGCTCCTGCAAGTTGGTCAAGCCATCGGGCAGGGTCAAGGTGGTCAGTGGGTTGCCGTTGAGATTCAGATACTCCAAGTTGGGCAAGCTGTCGGGCAGGGTCAAGGTGGTCAGGCGGTTGTTGGAGAGACGCAGCCTCTGCAATTTGGTTAAGTCATCTGGCAGGGTCAAGGTGGTCAGTTGGTTGCCCCAGAGACGCAGCTCCTGCAAGTTGGTCAAGCCATCGGGCAAGGTCAAGGTGGTCAGGCGGTTGTCGTGGAGTTCCAGCGTCTGCAAGTTGGGCAAGGTATTGGGCACGGTGAAGGCGGTCAGGCGGTTGTTGCCGAGAGTCAGCTTCTCCAAGTTGGTTAAGGTATTGGGCAGGGTCAAGGTGGTTAGTCGATGATTGTCGTGGAGATTCAGCCTCTGCAAGTTGATTAAGGTGTTGGGCAGGGTCAAGGTGGTCAGGCGGTTGTCGTGGAGTTCCAGCGTCTGCAAGCTGGTCAAGGTATTGGGCACGGTGAAGGCGGTCAGGCGGTTGCTGCCGAGATACAGCCCCTGCAAGTTGGTCAAGCCATCGGGCAGGGTTACGGAAGCCAGGCCAAGCGCTCTGAGATACAGATATGTCGTGTTGGCATTGACTTGCCGGCTGAAGACGCTGCCGTCGGTTTTGGTTCCGGTGATGGTGAGGGTTTGGGCGGCAGCTGGGAGGATGAGGGCAAGAGCGAGGGCCAGCGTCAAGCCGATTTGATGCAGCGATGTTGGCCTGTTTTTGGTGGGTTGCGGTTTGGCGGTTTTGTTGGCGGCGGTTGCCACCAGTTTCAAGAGGATAACGGATAATGATTTCATAGCTGCAGTGTCTTTCAGTTTTAATTATGGCGGTTTTCTGTTGCGGGTTTGTCTTAACGGTTCGGCGGTGTTTTGTCCACTGCTTTTTGCAGAAATGTGCAACAAGGATTTATGGGTTTTGATGATTTTGGAAGGCGATTTAGCTCGGGACATATAGATCTACAGGAGGCACAGGATTGGATTTTTTGTCAAGGCGGGTGCCGGTCAACCGGTCGAGTGCCTGCATAAAGGCAGACAGGAAGTTTGGATGTCGGTTCCCCTCCGCCCTACCCACTCTACGAGTGTCTGCGCCACATGTGGTTGCGCCACCTGTGGTCGCGCCACTTTTACTTCGCCGGTTTCAGGCGAAAGAACTCTGCGCCTTTCCGCTCAGGCGGAATTAGCAACATGCCCTCCCGAGAAAAACGAGACGGCGACACGGCTTCCCACTCGCCCCTCAAATCAGTCGTGCTTTGCAATGTCCCTTCACGCCAATGAATCTGCACCCCGCCCCCCGCAATCCGCACAATCTCCAAATGGTTGTTGTTGTCGAGTGACAGGCGCCTGAAGTTCGTCGAGCTGGCTTCCGGCAAGGTCAAGGTGCCCATCGTTGGCTCGCAAAAGGTCACCTCCGATTTCGGGAAACCTTGCAGGTTGAGACTCTCAATATCCATGCCTTCGGGCACACACAAGCTCTCCAAAGGATTGCCGTTGAGAACCAGCGAGCGCAAGCTCGTCAGGCCAGCGGGCAAGGCCAGGTGGGTCAGGGAATTGTTGTTGAGAGTCAGTGTTCTCAAGTTGGTCAAGCCTGTGGGCAAAGTCAGCGAAGCCAGACGATTGCCGCCGATATTCAACGTCCTCAAGTTGGTTAAGGTATTGGGCACGGAGAAGGCATTTAGGCGGTTGTAGCTGAGATACAGCGTCTCCAAGCTGGCCAAGTCGTTTGGCATAGTCAGGGATGTAAGTTGATTATTGGCAAGATACAATGACCTCAAGCTGGTCAAGCCGGCGGGCAAAGTCAGATTGGTCAACTGATTTCTGGAGAGGGGCAGAGACTCTGTGTCGGCGTCAACCTCCCGTCTAAAAGCGCTGCCGTCGCTTGTCGTTCCAGTGATGAGGAGAGTTTCCTCAGTTGGCGGTTCTGGTTCTATCGGCTCTGTGGACGGCGGTGCAATCGTCTCTCCGGTCGCCGGGTCGTAGAAGGTCACTTCTGATTTTGGGAAACCTTGAAGAGGGAGAAATTCAAGGTTCATGCCCAGAGGCACACGCACACTCTTCAAAGGATTACCGCGGAGATCCAGCGTCTCCAAATTCTCCAAGCTGGCGGGCAAGGCCATATTAGTTAGTTGATTGCTGCGGAGATCCAGCCTCTCTAAGTTCTCCAGGCTGGTGGGTAAAATCAGGGAAGTCAGTTGATTGCCGTCGAGCCGCAGCGTCTCCAAATTCTCCAAGCCGGCGGGCAAGGTCATATTAGTCAGGCGATTATTGTAGAGCTCCAGACTCGTCAAGTTGGTCAAGGTATGGGGCAGGGTGAAGGTGGTTAGGCGATTGTTCCAGAGACTCAGATTCGTCAAGTTAGTCAAGCTGTCAGGCAAGGTGAAGGCGGTCAGCTGATTGCCGAAGAGCTCCAGACTCGTCAAGTTGGTCAAGGTATGGGATAGGGCGAAGGCGGTCAGCTGATTGTTCCAGAGACTCAGATTCGTCAAGTTGGTCAAGCTGTCAGGCAAGGTGAAGGCGGTCAGCTGATTGCCGAAGAGCTCCAGACTCGTCAAGTTGGTCAAGGTATGGGGCAGGGCAAAGGCGGTCAGCTGATTGTTGCCGAGATGTAGCTCCTGCAAGTTGGTTAAGGTATTGGGTAGGGTGAAGGTAGTCAGGCGATTGTTCCAGAGACCCAGAGACTGCAAGCTAATCAAGCTGTTAGGCAAGGTAAAGGCAGTCAGGCGGTTGTGGTAGAGACCCAACCGCTGCAAATTCTCCAAGCCTTCGGGCAAGATTACAGAAGCCAGGTCATTGCCGGAGAGACCCAAAGACGTCACCTTTGCAGTAACCTCCCGTCTAAAAGCGCTGCCGTCGCTTGTCGTTCCGGTGATGAGGAGAGTTTCCTCAATTGGCGGTTCTGGTTCTGTTGGTTCCGTGGGCTCTGTGGGTTCTGTTGGCTCCGTGGGTTCTGTGGGTGGCGGTGCAATCGTCTCTCCAGTCGCGGGATCGTAGAAGGTCACTTCTGATTTTGGGAAACCAACGAGAAGGATATTTTCAATGTCCAATCCTTGAGGCGCCCGCACACTCTCCAAAGGATTGTCGTTGAGAACCAGCACTCGCAAGTTCATTAAACCCTCGGGCAAGGTCAGATTGGTCAACTGATTGTCAAAGAGATACAGCCGCTGCAAATCTTCCAAGCCCTCCGGCAAGGCCAAGTTGGTCAGTTGATTGCCAAAGAGATACAGGTGCTGCAAATTCGTCAAACCAGCGGGCAAAGTTATGAAAGAGAGTTGATTGTCGAAGAGGTGCAGCCGCTGCAAGTTCTCCAGGCCAGCGGGCACAGTGAGGGAAGTCAGTAGATTGTCGGAGAGAGACAAAAACTCCGTGTCGGCATCGATCTCCAAACGAAAATCGCTGCCAGCGCTTGTCGTTCCGGTGAGGGTAATGAATGTCCCAGTCGTGGGCGGTTCTCCGGTTGGTGGCGGCGCAATCGTCTCTCCGGTCGCCGGGTCGTAAAAGGTCACTTCTGATTTTGGGAAACCTCCAAGCACAAGATTTTCAATATCCATGTCTAGCGGTATATGCAAACTCTCCAAAGGATTGTCGTAGAGAAACAAAGTCTGCAGGTTCTTTAAGTCGGCGGGTAAGGTCAAGGAAGTGAAGCGATTTTTGGAGAGGTAGAGAGACTTCAAGTTCTCCAAGCCGCTAGGCAAGGTCAAGGAGGTCAGTTGATTGTTGTCGAGAGAGAGAGACTCTGCGTCGGCAGGAACCCGCCGGCTGAAAGGCTTGCCGCCGCTTATGGCACCAGTGACCGTCAGAGTTTGGCCGGTTGGCGGCGGCGCAATCGTCTCTCCAGTCGCGGGATCGTAGAAGGTCACTTCTGATTTTGGGAAACCAACGAGAAGAATATTTTCAATGTCCATGTCTAGCGGTATATGCAAACTCTCCAAAGGATTGTCGTTGAGAACCAGCACTCGCAAGTTTGTCAACCCTTCGGGCAAGGTCAGATTGGTCAGTTGGTTGTTGTTGAGAACCAGCGTCCGCAAGTTTGCCAAACCCTCTGGCAGGTTCAAAGAGGTCAAGCGATTGTCGGCGAGATACAACTCCCGCAAGTTCGTCAAGCCCTCCGGCAAAGTCAGGTTGGTCAGTTGGTTGCCAAAGAGATACAGATGCTGCAAGTTCGTCAAACCATCGGGCAAAGTTATGAAAGAGAGTTGATTGTCGAAGAGGTGCAGCCGCTGCAAGTTCTCCAGGCCAGCGGGCACGGTAAGGGAAGTCAGTAGATTGTCGGAGAGAGACAAGAACTCCGTGTCGGCATCGACCTCCAAACGAAAATCGCTGCCAGCGCTTGTCGTTCCGGTGAGGGTAATGAATGTCCCAATCGTGGGCGGTTCTCCGGTTGGCGGCGGCGCAATCGTCTCTCCGGTCGCGGGATCGTAGAAGGTCACTTCTGATTTTGGGAAACCAACGAGAAGGATATTTTCAATGTCCAATCCTTGAGGCGCCCGCACACTCTCCAAAGGATTGTCGTTGAGAACTAGCACTCGCAAGTTTGTCAACCCTCCGGGCAAGGTCAGATTGGCCAGTTGGTTGTCGAAGAGATACAGCCGCTGCAAATCTTCCAGGCCCTCCGGCAAGGCCAAGTTAGTCAGTTGATTGCCAAAGAGATACAGATGCTGCAAGTTCGTCAAACCATCGGGCAAAGTTATGAAAGAGAGTTGATTGTCGAAGAGGTGCAGCCGCTGCAAGTTCTCCAGGCCAGCGGGCACGGTAAGGGAAGAGAGTTGGGTGTCGGAGAGAGACAAAAACTCCGTGTCGGCATCGACCTCCAAACGAAAATCGCTGCCAGCGCTTGTCGTTCCGGTGAGGGTAATGAATGTCCCAGTCGTGGGCGGGTTCTCCGGTTGGCGCGGCGCAATCGTCTCTCCGGTCGCGGGATCGTAGAAGGTCACTTCTGATTTGGAGAAACCAACGAGAAGGATATTTTCAATGTCCATGTCTAGCGGTATATGCAAACTCTCCAAAGGATTGTCGTTGAGAACCAGCACTCGCAAGTTCATTAAACCCTCGGGCAAGGTCAGATTGGTCAGTTGGTTGTTGTTGAGAACCAGCGTCCGCAAGTTTGCCAAACCCTCTGGCAGGTTCAGAGAGGTCAAGCGATTGTCGGCGAGATACAACTCCCGCAAGTTCGCCAAGCCCTCCGGCAAAGTCAGGTTGGTCAGTTGGTTGTTGAAAAGAACAAGCTCCTGCAAGCTCGTTAAGTCCTCCGGCAAGGCCAGACTTGTCAGGCCATTGTTGTTGAGTGTCAACCCTCTCAAGTTGGTCAAGCCGTCCGGCAAGGCTAGACTGGTCAGGCGATTGTCGGCGAGATGCAGCTCCTGCAAATTTGCCAAACCGTCCGGCAAATTTAGGCTGGTCAAGCCATTGTCGGCGAGATTTAGAGAGGCGGCGCTGGTGGCGACTTCCCGGAGGAAATCGCTGCCGTCACTGCGGGTTCCCGTGAGGGCAGGAGGTTTCTCGGTTGCCGGGTCATAGAATGTAACCTCGGATTTCGAAAAACCAGCAAGAGAGAGAAATTCAATGTCCATGCCCAGAGGCACACGCAAACTCTCCAAAGGATTGCCATCGAGACTCAGATGCTCAAAGTTATCTAGGCCGACGGGCAAGGTCAGGGAGGTCAGTTGGTTGCCGCGGAGCCACAGAACCTGCAAGTTGGTCAAGGTGTTGGGCAGGGTCAAGGCGGTCAGGCGGTTGCTGGAGAGATACAGATCCTGCAAGTTGGTCAAGGTGTTGGGCAGGGTCAAGGTGGTCAGCTGATCGCCGTAGAGATCCAGCTTCGTCAAGTTGGTCAAGGTGTTGGGCAGGGTCAAGGTGGTCAGGCGGTTGTGGCCGAGACGCAGCTCCTGCAAGTTGGTCAAGGTGTCGGGCAGGGTCAAGGCGGTCAGGTGGTTGTTGGAGAGATTCAGCCTCGTCAAGTTGGGCAAGCTGTTGGGCAGGGTCAAGGTGGTTAGGCGGTTGTTGTGGAGATGCAGCTCCTGCAAGTTGGTCAAGGTGTCGGGCAGGGTCAAGGCGGTCAGGTGGTTGTTGGAGAGATTCAGCCTCGTCAAGTTGGGCAAGCTGTTGGGCAGGGTCAAGGTGGTTAGGCGGTTGCCTTCGAGACGCAGACTCTCCAAGTTGGTCAAGCTGTTGGGCAGGGTCAAGGTGGTTAGGCGGTTGTTGTGGAGATTCAGCTCCTGCAAGTTGGTCAAGGTGTCGGGCAGGGTCAAGGCGGTTAGGCGGTTGTTGTGGAGAATCAGCCTCGTCAAGCTGGTCAAGCCATCGGGCAGGGTGTAGGTGGTCAGGCGGTTGTCGTGGAGATTCAGCCTCGTCAAGCTGGTCAAAGTATCGGGCACGGTCAAGGTGGTTAGGCGGTTGCGTTGGAGTTCCAGCGTCGTCAAGCTCGCCATGCCATCGGGCAGGGTCAAGGTGGTTAGTTGGTTGTCGGAGAGATACAGCCTCGTCAAGCTGGGCAAGCCGGCAGGCAAGGTTACGGAAGCCAGGTCAAGGTCGGAGAGAAACAGAGATGTCGTGTTGGCATTGACTTGCCGGCTGAAGACGCTGCCGTTGCTTTTGGTTCCGGTGATGGTGAGGGTTTGGGCGGCAGCTGGGAGGGTGAGGGCCACGGCGAGGGCCAGCGTCAAGCCGATTCGATGCGGCGATGTTGGCCTGTTTTTGATGGGTTGCGGTTTGGCGGTTTTGTTGGCGGCGGTTGCCACCAGTTTCGAGAGGATAACGGATAATGGTTTCATAGCTTCAGTGTCTTTCAGTTTCATTATGGCAGTTTTCTGTTGCGGGTTTGTCTAGCGGTTTGGCGATGTTTTGTCCACAGTTTTTGCAGAAATGTGCAAGAGTCCTCGCGTAGCTCCAAGTTAATCAACGCCACCTTCCGCATCAGCGGTATCCTCAACTCCGCATCCAATCCAACTCCAAATCGCTTGTTTTTCATTTCAAAACGCCAAAACATTAACGCAAAAAACGCTTGTCAACCCTAAACTCAAAAAAAATTCCGATTTTTCCGACATCGAAAACCGAAAATGAGGCGTTACAGCGTTACAGGCGTTACAGATTTTGTAACGCTGTAACGCCACCATGGAACGCTTTAACGCCATTTTGTAACACTGTAACACCTCTTCTTCTCATTTTTAGGCCCATTTTGTAACATTTCGCCACAAAGCGTTACAGGAAACGTTACAAAATTTCGCAAGCCAATCCGTAGGCAAATCAAACAGCCAACAGCCCATATATATATATATATTTATTGTACTTTAAGTACTTTTAAAAAATAAAAATACGTACACCCAGACAGAAAAATCAGCGCTTGTAACGCTTGTAACGCTAAATATGCCTTCACACACGTAAAAATAAAAATCAGACTCATCCTCTCTGGCCATTTCTTCTTTCCTTCCTTTCACGTTAAGAGACATAGGAACCCAAAATAAAGCGTAACAAGCGTAACAAGCGTAACAAGCTTTTGTAAGTCCTTTGTTATAAACAACTTACAGCGTGTTACGCTTTATTTTGGGTTTTGAGGCCAAACGTAACACGAACCATAAGTCCTTTATTATCAACAACTTACGCTGTTACGTTTCCTCCTTTCGCACAATATTTCTGCAAATCCCCTCCTTTCCCTCCAAAAAGCCACTTCCCTCCCTTCCCTTTGATCCGCGCCGCTTGATTTGCCCACCCAATCACCCATGCTCAACCCATTCGCTGCCGCTTCGCCCCCGCTGCCCGCTCTCCCCTTGCGAGTGTGGCGCCAGCCACCGCCGCCTTCAAAGACGCCCTCGGCGTCCGGCCACGCCGGGCGCTCCCTCAACACACCCCCTCGAGCGGCTGCACCACCTGCAAGGCAATTTCAAGCCCGTCAAGGAAGGGCAGTGCTTCCAAGCCACAATCCCTCTAAAACGCACAGAACACCGCCTAGAACGCATCCTAACCATCTGGATAGCAATTTCCCAACACTCACACTTACTACACGCCCTCAATTACTACACGCCCTCAAGCCTCGCAGCAAATCTCTCCAACATGCGCTCTGAACCCACAATGCCTCTAAAACGCACAGAATGCCGCCTAAAACGCATCCTAGCCCTTTCTACGCAACCCACTCTACCTACGCGCTAGGAGCGCCCACAACGCCCTATACGGCTCTCTAAACGCCATCCGCCCCGTCGCCAACTCCCAACGCAAGGCATTCCTTTCGGCCAACCCGTCTATCCCAAACCCCTCGGTTCGCCTCCAAAGCGCCTATGAGCCTCGGCTCTGCACGGCCATTGCCGCCTCAAACAGCAGCCACGCCGCTCGCCCAAGTCTCCCTGCGCAGCGTCATCCAGCCGTAAAAGGAGAAACAAATCGCGGCTCCCCCTTGCAGCAACAACCACTTGCGGATAGCAATTTCCCAACACTCACACACCACACGCCCTCAAGCCTCGCAGCAAATCTCTCCCACATGCGCTCTGAACCCACAATGCCTCTAAAACGAACAGAATGCCGCCTAGAACGCATCCTAACCCTTCCTCCGCTCTTCCCCTACCTACGCGCTAGAAGCGCCCACAACGCCCTCTACGGCTCTCTAAACGCCATCTTTACGCACCCCTCATCCAAACCTCACCGCCATCCACAAATTCAGCAAAATCAGCCGGATTTTAACATTTCACCAAAAAGTGTTACAGGCCACAGAGCGCGAAAAAACCACCTCTCTATCTATTTTTATTAAGTACTTATTTTATTTAATTGAAACCATCTTCTCCAAAATGTTCCCGCAATAAGGAGTTCCTGGCTTTTCGCCTTGTCCAGCATAAAGGTGGGGCAGACATTTCTGTCTGCCCGCAGGCTGGAGGCCTGCTTCCCTCCGCTCTACCCACTCCTCGAGTGCCTGCGCCACTCTGTTAGGCCCATAACTACTTATTGCGAAAAATTCCGCAACAACCATTTACAGGCTTTGGAAGTTTTGGAAGGGTGGGGGTGGGCTGGTCTTTTTTCACGTCGACAGGTTGTTTGGCCTTTTCAAAGGTTTTTTTAATTTTCAGTTCAGCTCGGGGCACAGGCGGCGCAGACCTACCGCCTGTAGGCAGACAGGATGTCTGCCCCACATCTCTCCCACGAAAAGGGAAATTTACCGCTGGTTTTTTCGTTTTTGTCAAGGGCGGCAGCGGTCAACCGGCAAAGCAGCCGGTGATGAAGGCGCTGAATGGGTTGGGGTTGTGGCGGTAATTGTATTTCCAAGTGGCTTCGGAGAGGTAGAGCTGCATGTCTTCTTTGGAATAATGGTGGTGGCTGCCATACCAAGCGCGTTTGAGCAAAGACCAAAAGCCTTCAATCGTGTTGGTGTGCACATCCCCCAGCGCGTAGCGAACGGCATGGCGCACGACTTTGTGTTCCACGCCAATGGCGTCAATGTTGTGGAACTCCCTGGCTTCATCCGTCATCAGGCGAGTCCGTTTTTTGTGCAGCCAAGTGGCCATCAGGTGCCGAATGTTGGTGCGCAAAGGCGTCCCGGGTGGGTGTTTGACCTGGGCTCTGACTTGGCCCCCCCGTTCCACCGCGCCAATCACCGGTGTTTTGTCGGTATATTTGTCTCTGGGCGGACGATGTTCGAAATGTTTGTTCGGTTTGCGGGGGCGCCCGCCGATAAAGGTTTCGTCAGCCTCGACAATCCCTCGCAAGAGTTTCTTGCCGCGCATCTGCCCCATCGCCAGTCGCACACGCACTTGCAGATACCACGCCGAGTTCTGGGTCATCTCCAAATCGCGGGAGAGTTGCCAGCTAGACAAGCTCTTTTTGGCGTTGAGGATGAGGGCAATGGCCAAGAACCATTTTTGGAGGGGGATTTTGGTTTTCTGGAAGATGGTGCCGGAAAGGACATTGAAACTGCTGTTGCAAGCATGGCAATTCCACCGGCCAATGCGGTTTTTATCCTTCTTTTTGGCGACATCATGGCTGTTGCAGAGAGGGCATTGGGGTTTGCCGTGCCAGCGGACGGTCTCCAAATGGTTCAAGCAGGCTTGCTGGTCGGGAAAGCGTTCAAAGACTTTGATTAAGTTCATCCGCGCACTGTATCAAGCCCGTAAATATTTATTCCGCATCTTTCTCTTGACACTCCTCGCTGCCGGCGTCTCGATCAGTAGAATGGCAGCGGCAAACTACGACGAAAGCAAAGTGCCGAACTACGTTCTGCCGCCCCTCCTCATCGCCGACAACGGCAGCCAAGTGGCCGGCGCTGCCAAGTGGGAGCAAGTTCGGCGCCCTGAAATTCTGCAGCACTTCCAGCGCGAGATGTAAGGCCAGGCGCCACCCCACCCGGAATCCGTCCGTTTCCGGATCGAGTGCCTTTACGAAAACGCGCTGGGCGGCAAAGCCGTTCAAAAGGAAGTCGTCCTCTTTTTCTCTGACGATCCGGCCGGCCCCAAAATGACCCTCCTGCTGTTTGCACCCCGATCCCTTGCCAAACCGTCTCCGGCCTTCCTGGGCTTGAACTTTAACGGAAACCACACCGTCCACCCCTCACCGAACATCCGCATCACCGACTCCTGGGTTCGCAACAATGCCAAGCTGGGAATCGCTGACAACCGGGCAAAAGCCGCCCATCGAGGCGTTGCCGCCGGAAGACGGCCAGTCGCCCGAATCATCGAGCGCGGATATGCGCTGGCTAAAGCTTACTATGGAGATATCGATCCCGATTACGACGACGCCTTTCAAAACGGAATCCACGCACTCTTCCGCCTGCCGGAAAAAGACACGCCGCCCCGCCCAATCGAGCCGCTTTGCGGAACAGAAGAACAAACACCGCCTGGGCAACTTCCTCGGCCAACTCCGGGCGGCGAACTTGCCGGAGAGCCACAGAATAAACCATCGGCAAATATCGGTGAACCAACTCCGCAAATGCCTCCTCGTCGCCATGCTTTGCATACCGCTTCAGAAGCCCAGTATCATTCATCATCTCTAACCGAATAGTGCCCGCTGGGAGACTAAATCCGAAAGATTTTTTCGCGTTCAGCAAATCCTTCTCCAGCAGCGCCAACCAGAAAGCCGCCATTTTGCTTTGCCATTCCCGGCCGAAACCAGCAGCATTTCCGCCAATCCATCGCGGCCAACGACATGAAACTAACATCCGATTTAGAGACAAGGCTGTGCGAATGCTTGCAGGCGCCAGCAGTCCGCACACCGAAACGCAGCGAAGGGAAAATCGCCCGCTTCTTCCTGCCGTTCCTTTTGATTTTGGGATGGACGAGTGCCGTTCCCCTCCGGGCTGCGGCCCCGCACCTGGTGTTCCTCATCGCCGAAGACGAATATCAAGCCGCCGAAACCCTGCCTCAATTCGCCGCAGAGCAACTCGCTGACAACTTCCAAATCACCATTCTAACCCAAGCCGCCGACAACCCGCACAGCATCCCCGGCATGGAAACATTGACTCAGGCCGACCTCGTCGTGCTCTATGTCCGCCGCCGTTCCCTGCCCGCCGGCCAAATGCGGCTCTTCAAAAACTACTTGAAAAGCGGCAAACCTCTCTTGGCGCTCCGCACATCCAGCCATGCCTGGCACACTCGCCACCGCGGCCCGAAGAACCAAGTCGAGTGGAAAACTTTCGACCCGGAAGTCCTCGGCGGCAATTACCGGGGACACTACGGCAAAGGAGCCAAAACCAAAATCGCCGCCGTTCCCGGAATGGCAGCGCATCCGGCACTCGAAGGCGTTGACATCCAGCAACTCATCGGCCAAGGCTCCCTCTACCGAGTCTCCCCTCTCGCCACCGCGGTGCAAGTCATCCTGACGGGAGAAATCCCCGGCCACCCTCCCGAACCCATCCTGTGGTTCCATCGCTACGGAAAGAGCCCAATCGCCTACACCTCCCTCGGCCACATCGGCGATTTTGCCCAACCAGCCTTCAACCGACTGCTGCGAAACACCATCGCCCACCTCCTCAAAACCTCGGCAGACGCTAAACACCCAGCAACCAAGCCCCGAGAAAAATAAGCAGCCCGGCATATGCCGCGGCGAAGAGATCATCCGCCATCACGCCCCATCCCCCCGGCAACCGCTGGCTCGCCCCCACCGGCCAAGGCTTGACAATATCGAAAAACCGAAACAGGACAAAAACCGCTAAAGTCCAAATCAGCCCCCCAAAGCCCTCCCCAAGCCAAACAGCCGCGTCGCCATCCCGCAACCGGTGCCAGCCCATCCAACCAAAACCGGCAACCGGAACCGCCAAAATCTCATCCAGCACAATGCAGCCCGGATCGCGAAGCCCCAAGATTTTCTCTGCTTCGGAACACACCCAAACGCCGGCCAACACGGAAACGCCCACAATGCCCAACACCAACCCGAAGCTGGGAATCATCGCCAAAACCCCCAGCCACAGCATCCCGAGCGCAGAACCACAAGTTCCGGGAGCCCTCAGTGCTCGGCCCAAGCCCCCGCCCATCGCCAGCCACAAGATAATTTTCTCTCTCACAAAACCGGCCGGCAGGTTACATATCCTCCAGATAAAGCCCCCGGTTGCGCCACAAATACACCGCGCCGGAATAAAACGTCAGCAGCACCGCAAACCACATCGCCAACCCCGCAAACCAATTCACCCAAGGCTTGCCGGCAATCTCCCCCCCGAACACCGCCTCCCCCACTGCGCCCCACTGCGCATAACTGTAAAGCGTCAAAATCGAAATAATCGCCGCAATCTGGGAAAGCGTCTTATGCTTTCCGTAACGTTCAGCAGCCAGCACCAAGTTTTTCGAAGCCGCCAACAAACGCAAACCAGTGATGGCCAACTCCCGAGCCACAATAACCGCGACCATCCAAGCCGACGTCCAGCCCAACCCGACAAACGCAATAAACGCGGAACAAGTCAAAATCTTGTCCGCCAGAGGGTCCATCAAAGTTCCAAAATTGGTGATTAGCTTGTCCCGCCGAGCAATTTTGCCGTCAAAATAATCCGTCAAACTCGCCCCGATAAAAACCGCGAGGCTGATCGTTTCCCCAAACGGCACCTCCGCAAACACAACCGCAAGAAAAACCGCCGTGAGAACAAAACGGGAAACCGTTAGCCGATTGGGAACATTCATCCGAATAGCCCAAGCCTACCCCAAGCCAAAGTCCAAATCCATAACTTTGAACCGCAAAATCCGCCCGCCCGTTACAAACAACTTTCGGACTTATACTTTCTTTCGCCGCCAATGCTTGGCAAACTCCGGCTTTCGGCAATCAAAAAACGCTTATGAAAAAATTGGAAAACGACGAACTCTACCGGCACATCGACACATTTCTGAAGGAAAAGGGCATTGAAATTCGGGACACCGCGCCGCTCGGAAACCGCCTGCAAGCCGTCTGTCGCTTGCTCACCGACACCATCAACAACACCCAATCCGCCCTAGAAAAAGCCCGCAACCAAATGGACATCGGCATCGACAAAGTGCGCGTCCTCATCCACAAAAAAACAGCGCCCCGGAAAGCGGCACCAAAACAAACTCAGAAACGCAAGAAGAAAGCGGCAGCAAAAAAGACGGCTTCAGCCCAACCGAAAACCCGCTCCAAAAACAGCACCAAGAAAACCTCGAAGAAAGCCGCCAAGAAAACTGATCGAAAACAATAATCCGAAAATCCCTCGCCAGATGCGGCTCCCTGTGCCTTGGAGACGACGCAGAGGCCGGGCGACGAAGCGGGCTACTGTTTGGGCCGCAGCAGGATGGCTTTCTTTGAAGTGCCTTCCACTTCCACGCTGTTGGGCTCGATGTGTTTGTATTTTTTGAGGGCGCTGTAAACGATCTTCCGTTCAAAAGCGCCCATCGGCTCCATCTCGACGACATCGCCCCATCGCTGCGCTTTCTCCGCCGCCGCTTTGGCCTTGTCGATCAGGGCTTCCCGAGATTTTAGTCGGTAGCTGCCGACATCCAGCGTTACTTTGGGCGCGTTTTTGTCCTGCCGAAAGAGCAGGCGGTTGAGAATGTATTGAAATTGGCTGAGCGTTTGGCCTTGCTTGCCAATCAACCGCCCGGGATCGTCCGTCTCGATGTCCAGAATCAAGCCGTCATCCAGTTGGGTGGAGACCACCGTGGCTGAGAAACCGAGCAGTTGCAGCATTTCTTCCAGTGTTTCTTTAGGTCGAGCGTTCATTATTTGTTCCATTCGTTTCTGCCGTTCATCGGGTCAAAGGCCGGGGCG
This sequence comes from uncultured Pedosphaera sp., assembly GCA_965214825.1. Classification (GTDB taxonomy): domain Bacteria; phylum Verrucomicrobiota; class Verrucomicrobiia; order Limisphaerales; family AAA164-E04; genus UBA2970. Next base: position 1,335,253 of record OZ243981.1, on the reverse strand, counting down.
TTTTCTTTTTCCCCGGTTTTTCTTTTTTGCGGCAACGGCCGGCGGTTTCTTCGGGGCAGCAGTAACCGGGTCGTTCCGAGTCAGCTTCATCTGCACGATTGACAGCAAGTTCTGCACTGTCCAGTAAAGCGCCAAGCCCGCCGAAAAATTGTAGAGAATAAACACGAACATCAGCGGCATATACCTCATAATCTTCTGCTGCGTCGGGTCCATACCCGGAGAGGGCGGAGTCAGGCTCATCTGCCACAGTTGCGCGGCGCCCATGAGGATCGGCCACAAGTTAAACGGCACGCCCAAGCCGGGAATGATGAAGAGGGTGTCGGGCTTAGACAAATCGCAAGTCCAAAGGAAGCCAGCGCCCCGTAGCTCAATCGCGCTCTGCAACATGGTGTAGAATCCGAAGAAGACGGGCAACTGCAGGAGAATCGGCAGGCAACCGCCCAAGGGACTCACGCGATTTTCCCGCATGAACGCCATCAGCTTCTTGTTCATTTTCTGCCGGTCGTCCTTGTATTTCTCTTGTATCGCCTTCATCTGCGGTTGCAAGGCCGCCATGCGCTTCATGGAGCGGGTGCTGGCTTGGGTAAGTGGCCAGAAAAGCAGCTTGATGATGAAGGTGATCGCCACGATCGCGAGACCGTAATTCAAGCCCAAACCGTGCAGCCAATTCATCGAAAGGAGCAGTGCTTTGGCAAAAATGCCGAAAAAACCGCCAAAACTCATCACACCGTCCTTCCATTCCTTGTCGAAGCCGGCGGCACTCAATTGATCCAGAATGCCGTATTTTTTCGGCCCCATGAAAATCTTGAACTCCCGCTCGATTTTCTCGCCCGGAGGCAGCGTTTGCTCCGGGAAAACTAGGCTGGTTTGAAATCCTTGCTTGACTTCGAACTGGGACTTCTCCGTGCGGGGTAGCTGCAGATTCGTCTGAATCGCCGATACCCCGGCCGCCGGTTCTCCGGGAAGAAGCGTGGTGACAAAAAACTGGTTCTCCACAGCGGCCCAATAGACCGGAGACTCCGCATAGCGGAACTCGCTTCGAGGCCGGCCGGGGGGGATGCAGCCCAAGGTTAAATTGGCAAACCAGCTCTTCTTGACGCGCTTGACTTTGGAGCCGTTGAAGAACAAAAGCCCCATCAGCCTGCCGTCGTCTTCGGGCGCCATCGGCGCGGCCGTTCCCGCCGACCATTCCTGCGCCGGGATTCTTCGCGCTTCTTTCGAGCCGTTCACAATCCGCGTCTTGGCTTGCAACCAATAGTTGCCGCCGAACGCGAACTCCTTTTCCACCCGCAACCCGTCTTCCAATTGCCGTATCATTGTGAGGGTATCGGCTCCTCTTCGCATCTCATACCCTTGAATTCGCCCCATCCCTTCAAGCCGCAAGCCCAAAATCGGCGTCGAAGCCCAAGGATTCAATTGCGAGAAGTCGGGCTCCCCGCCGGGCGCCTCTCTCGGACGGCAGCCGGTTTCATTCGGATAATGCTTGAGATCGGCCGCCTGAATGCCGCCGCCAATGTTGCTGAACCGATACTTCGCCTCTTCACTTTCCAACTCCGCCCATTCCTCCACAAAAGAAAGGGGCAACGCCGGCAACGGCTCGGCCGGCGTTGGAGGGGCTTCGGATACAAACCCTGGGGAACTGCCCGGCACGGTCGCCGGCGCTTCGGGCGTTTCGCCCTGGGGTGCCTTAGCCTCATCGCCTGCTGCCGGCGCCTGCGGTTCGCCAGAGCGATACACCGTGTTGACCAAAGGAAACCAAGCCAAAAGCAACACGAATGAAACGGCAAAAATGACGACAGATTTCTTGTCCATGAGGAACCGTCAAGAATCTCGGGAAGTCAAGCTGTTTGACATTGCCGCGGCTTTTCTGGCGCCGGCGCTTCTCTCCCCGGCTAAGTCTCCCGGCTTCGCAGACGCCATCTCCGAGCCGGCGCCCGGCAGCGGATCATAACCGCCGCCACCCCAGGGATGGCAACGGCAGATGCGGCGGAGCGACAACCAAATACCCCGCATCACCCCGAACTCCAAGACAGCCTCTATCGCATATGCCGAACAAGTCGGATAAAACCGGCACCCTGCATTAGGTCCGAATAACAGGATCTTCCACGGAGAACCCGCTGCCCGATAAAAACGAATCGGCAAGACGAAAATTTTCCGAACCAACATCATGGCGCCGCCTCCAGGATTCCCGCTCTTTTGAGCAGGGACGCCAAGTCCCTGTCCACCCGGCTTTGCGGGCAGCCGCCGATTTCCTTTCGGGCAATTAACACAATGTCGGCCGGCGGCGAGATTTTATGCTGCAAACGGCGGAAGGCCTCCCGCAGTAAACGTCTGGCTCGATGCCGCGCCACGGCTTTCTTCCCCGCCTGTTTTTTGCTGATAACCAGTCCCAACCGCGAGTAACCCCGTCCGACGGCCGGCCGCCAATTCATAACTGCGGTGCGGGAAAACTCGCGCCGTCCCAACCGCTTGAGGGCGGCAAATTCCCCGGCACGGCGAATGCGCTGTCGATCGCGGAACAAGAGAGGCGGCGGCATCGGGCAGATTACACGGGGGTCAACCGCTTGCGTCCATTCCTTCGGCGATTCGCCAATATTGCCCGCCCGCTTCGGTTCGAATTGCGGCTCAGGAATCCGTGTTGGCGTTTTCGTCGAATCTTCGACGGTTGGTATGTTCGCTTCATGGTCAACTTTTCGCAAATTCCGTCGAAGGTCTTCGGCTTTCCCTTTCAGGAACAACAGACGCCAGCGCGATGCGAAGGCTTGAGGGTTTCTCCTGCAATCAACGGCAGGGAGAAGAATAACGGCGATTCCCAAGCTGTCAAGACCGCGCTTGAAATTCGCGCTCCTCGGATGGCAGCCGCCTAAGAGAAGAACCCGGAGGAGTGCTTCTCCGGCGTCAACCGGTGCCCACTTGATCCCGAATCGCCGTCACAATCCTGGCGCTCCATTTCTCAATAACCGCCATTTCGGGGCCTTCAAGCAGCAGCCGCGCCTTAGACTCCGTGCCGGAATACCGCAAGAGGATTCGCCCGCCGCGGGATTGCACCTCTTTCTTCGCTGAGGCCACCAAATCCAGCACGCCATCCAACTCCTCAAAGGGCACTTTTTCCTTCACCCGGACGCTGTGGACCAACTGCGGGAACCGCGTCCAACACCGGGACAGCTCATCCAACGATTTGCCGCGCTCTTTCATAATGGCCAGAATTTGCAGGGTAGCGATCAAGCCATCTCCCGTCGTCCCGTAATCCCCGAAGATCAAGTGGCCGCTGGATTCGCCGCCGAGGTTCAAGCCTTCCCGGATCATCAAATCAATCACGTGCTTGTCGCCAACGGGGGTTCGCTTGACACAGCCGCCCGCTTTCTGGATGGCGGCGTCGAGGCCGGAATTGCTCATCACTGTCGCCACCAGGGTTTTCTTTTCGAGTGTGCCTTTGGAAAGCATATCCAGCCCGGCAATGGCCAGCACATCGTCCCCGTCGATCAAGCACCCCCCTTCATCAACCAACAAAACGCGGTCCGCATCGCCGTCGTGGGACACGCCCAAATGGGCGCGATGTTCCCACACCTTTCGGCAAATGTTCTCCGGATGCATCGTCCCGCATTCCTTGTTGATGTTCAATCCGTCCGGGCGGTTCCCGTAAACAAAGACTTCCGCCCCCAACTCCCGGAGGACGCAGGGCGTTGTTTTGTAGGCGGCGCCATGGGCGCAATCCACCACAATGCGCATCCCGTCTAGGGTGACGCCGCGCGGGACGGAAGATTTCACATATTCGATATAGCGCCCCAAAGCGTCGTCGATTCGGACGGCTTTGCCGATTTCTCTGGCACTGGGGCGGATGGATTCAATCTCGCCGCTGAACACCAGCCGCTCCACTCGCTGCTCCACTTCATCGTCCAGCTTGAACCCATCGGAACGAAAGAACTTGATCCCGTTATCGTCGTAAGGATTATGCGACGCGGTGATGGCAATGCCGGCGTCAGTCCGCAAACTCCGCGTGACATAGGCAACGCCTGGCGTCGGCAGAGGGCCGATCAGAAGAACATCCACGCCCATAGAGAGAATGCCCGAGGAAATGGCGCTTTCCAACATATAACCCGAAAGCCGGGTGTCCTTGCCAATTGTGATTTGGTGCCTGCCCTGAGACTGCGGCTTCAAGTGCTGAAAGACATGCGACACCGCCCGCCCCAGCTTCAAGGCCGTTTCCGCCGTCACCGGCTCGACATTGGCGCGCCCCCGAACGCCGTCCGTCCCAAAAATCCTTTTTGAAGTCTCCGCCATATTTCGCTCGTTTTGTTTTGCCGCTCCCGTCAACTATTCGCGCCCAAGCGTCCTCACTTCCGCCTCGCGCGGCTCCAGAAATTCAACTTCAATTTCATCGGGAACCTGCAATTCGAGCGCGATGCGAAACCGATTGGTCGCTGGAAGTTTCGTGAGATTCGCGGACACGCGGATGGCGTCAATGGAAGTTTCCTCCAGAAGCACGGAATTGGCCTTCACCTTAACCCGCGCAACGGCAGGCTCAAGAATAAACTGATTCGTCTCAGCCGCTCGCTTCCACACAATAATCGGCACATTATTGTATTCACGTGTCACGAGCAAACCGCCCCCGCGGGCTTCCTTGCGGCTCTCCTGGATCATATCCCACCGAATCGCCACCCAAAGGACAGTCGCAATCAGCACGGAAGTCGCCTTCCAACCGAAATGCCGCATTGTCAATCGATAGAAGTTCATCGAATCAACACTTCGCCGGCGGTGGAGACAACTGCGTCTTTGCCGCGCTTCGCCGCCGGACGAACCGCCTCCAGAAGTTCTTTCTGAGCTTGGGTTCGGGAAACCAAATCGAAGACAAAAAGGAACGGAGATCATCAGCGCTGATCCCTCCAACCAACTGGCCGCGGTATGCATATGAAATCATGCCCTTCTCCTCAGAAACCGCCACCACCACCGCGTCGCTCTCCTCGCTCAATCCAATGGCCGCGCGGTGCCGGGTGCCCAGTGACTTGTCGAGGTCCCGGCGGCGCGTCAAAGGAAAAATGCCGGCAGCCAGCGCAATCTGATCGCCCCGGATGATCACCCCGCGTCATGAATCGCATTGTTAGGAAAGAAAATGGCCTCCAGCATCTCCGCCGTCACCTCGCAATTCACAGGCACTCCGGGCTCTACAAGATCATTCAAATCAATCGACTGCTCAATCGCGATCAAAGCGCCGATCTTCGCATCCGAAAGCCGATCCGCCGCTTGGACGATGATTTCCAAGTTTGCTCGCTGCTCGCGTGCGCTGTAAATGCTGGAAAAGCTGCCTATCTTCGCCAAAATCCGGCGAATCTCCTGATGGAACAGAATAAGGACGGCAAACGGCGAGAAAGAAAACAAATGCTGCAGAATCTGCCGCAAGACAGCGAGATCCAGCAGCACTGTGAAAGCCCACAAAGCAAGAAGCGCCAAAAAACCCAACACAACCGGCCACCCCCGCGTCCGCCGCACGAACATGAGAATCCAATAGATTCCCACGGAAAGAATCCCGATCTCCAGCAGCGGCAGCCATGCCACTTCAAGTAAATTCCATAAACTCACACCGCTCAATCGCCTGCCACATCGCCAAAGCCTGCACCGTCGCCGGCACATCATGCGCCCGAAAGACCGCCGCGCCGGCATGCAACCCCCGGCAGGCGCACGCCAAACTGCCAGCCAGCCGCCCAGATGCCTCCTCAATCCCCAACACCCGCCCGATGAAGGACTTGCGGGAAGCTCCCAACACAATCGGCCTACCGTGTCTCTTAAATGTTTCCAAGCGGCGAATCAACTCTAAATTGTGCCCCACCGTCTTGCCAAAACCGATCCCGACATCCAACGCCACCTGCTCCCTCGATAGCCCGAAACGTGAATAAACCGCCAGAGACTCGGCAAAAAACCCGTCGATCTCCGCAACCACATCCGCATAAGACGGCCGCTCCTGCATCGTCCTCGGATTGCCCAACATATGCATGCAGACATACCCCGCGCCAAACTCGCTCACCGCCTCCAACATCGCCGGATGCTGCCGTCCCGCTCCCACATCATTCACAATGGACGCGCCCAGCAAAAGCGCCTCCCGCGCCACTTTAGGCTTTTGCGTGTCAATGGAAATCGGCACGCCCGCCCGCGCCACCAACCGCTCCAGCACCGGAACTACCCGACGACGCTCTTCTGCCAACGAAACCGCCGAAGCGGCCGGTCGAGTGGATTCGCCGCCGACATCAATAATCCCAGCGCCCTGCGACACCATCTCCTGCGCGCGGTCCACCGCCCGGCGCCAATCGAAAAACGCCCCGCCGTCCGAGAACGAATCCGGCGTTACATTCAGAATCCCCATCACCACCGGCGCCTCCCCAAAACGGATTTCCCCCCTGCCGATCTTCCACCTCATCCCGACAACCAACCGCCGTCCCTCCGCTAACCCATCCGCGACAGCGCCGCCACATAACGTTGGTAGCGCAACGCTCGCTCCCCTTCGGCAGCGCTTCGGGAATAAATCCGCCGGAGATTCCGGCATACCCGCAACACGATCGCCCGCGCGCTGACCGGCGCCAAAAATTCCTCCCGATAGCCATATAGCGACTTCCGCAAAAACCTGACGCACTCCGACCGGTCAAACAACCGCCCCCCGCCGAAGACATCAATATAATACTCCACCCGCGGCGTTTGGTAGCGGCACAAAAAACGACCAGGCATTCCGATTCCCGCCACCGGCAAACAAAGCCGCCGCGCAATGAGCAGATAAAGAACCGACAAGCTGACGGGAATCCCCACCCGCCGATCAATCACCCGATTCAAAAAACTGTTCTCCGGATCGTAAAAATCCTCCTCATTGCCGGCAAACTCCAACTCCCCAAACAAATAACTGCTGATCTCGCTCAGCCCAGCCTTCCCCAGCTCCCCCCCAGCGAGACGTTCGCCCAACACCTCGGCAAAACTATCCAGCAAAGCCCGATACCCTTCAACGCTCGCTTCGGGATACTCAGTGCGCACCAGCCGCCAGATGCCCTCCTCCAAATCAAACCCCTCACGAGAACCGGCACAGTAAGCCAAAAAATCCACATCGCCCCGTTGCCGCCCTAAAAGCCTGCGGACGATGCCCACCCGATGCCGAAACACCGCCGGCCTCTTAGCCCGCAACGGTTCCAGCCATTCCACCGCCGGCAGCCCGTAACTGACCAGCTGCTCCACCAACAAATCTTCCACCGCCGGGTCGTCATCCTCCAGCAGCAAAAGCAGCGCTTCCCGCTCCGCCGGACTCAAATCAACAAAACTCTTGGACGCAACTGCCGTCATGGCCTGGGCATTGCTTCTAACTTGAACCCCTTTGCCTAAAAAACAACTAAAATCTGCACAAAAGAAAAACCGCAGAAGCGGCCGCCGAAGAGAAGCCTTTGCCGGCACGCCACCACGGATTGCGTCTTTTCCTTGCCGAGGAAGTCCTTTAGTTTGAAGGGGTGGATTGGCTTAGCGACAGGGAGTGGTTTGCCGTCGCCGTTACTTTATATGGCGCCAGTATGTTTTACTCGGTGTTCCTTTGGCGGCAGGGGTTTCGTCGGGGCAACCGGGCGAATTATTTTCTGTTGCTGGCCGCTTTTGTGCCACACACCTTTGCGTTGATTTCCCGGGGTTTTTCTTTGGAGCAGTGTCCTGTGACGAACCTTTATGAGGCGATGGCTTTTGTTCTCTGGACAATGACAGCTGCGTATCTGGGTTTCGGGTTTTGGCCGCGTTTGCAGTTTTTGGGCGCTTTTGCATCGCCGCTGCTTTTTGCTTCGGGGGTGTTCGCGCTGATGCCCGGACTGGATTTGCAATCCGAGAGTTCCCGGTTTGCCGGCGGCGCGGTGAGCCTTCATGCCGCGCTGGTTTTGTTGTCTTACGGGGCTTTCGGGCTGAGTGCGGTTGCCGGCGTGATGTTTTTGTCGCAAGAGCACGATCTCAAGTTCAACAAGATTCGAGCGATTCTTTCACTGCTGCCTTCCGTCCAACAGCTGGAGCGCATTGCCGAGATGTGGCTTGTGTTCGGCGTGGTTTTGCTCACAGCCGGGTTGGGCATGGCGCCGTTCATTTATTCGGGTGCGGGCAAGTCCTTTCAGCTTGACGCCAAAATTCTTTGGTCGGGCGTTGTTTGGCTGATGTATGCCGCTCTGGTGATCGCCCGTTGGCAATTCGATTTTCAGGGACGGCATTTTGCTCTCGGCGCGGCGCTGGCTTTTGCTTTTGTGATTCTGACTTTTTGGGGAACCAACCTGATGTCCGCCACGCACCAATGACACCGCGTTTCCTTTTTGCCCCTCCCCGCACCGGCATGGAGCCGCCAGAGGATAAGTCTCGATGTCTTTATTGGTTATAGGCCTCAGCCACCATTATTCGCCAGTGAGCCTTCGGGAACAATTCGCAGTAGCGGAGTCTCAACTGCCCGAAGCGATGGCGGATTTGCGCGCTCAAGTGGACGTGGAAGAACTGGTAATGCTCTCCACCTGCAACCGCGTAGAACTGTATGCGGCCCACGACACCCCGGTCGCCGCCCTGGCCACAAACCTAAAACGCCGCTTTGCGGCTAACCGCAACTTCAAGGGCGCCCTCGGCAACGAGATTTACGTCTTCGCTGGGCGGGCCAGCCTGCGGCATTTGTTCCGAGTCGCCAGTGGTTTGGACTCCGAGATGATTGGAGAGACGGAAATTCTGGGGCAACTGAAACGCGCTTATCAAATCGCGCTGCAACACAGGCATACCGGCCGGCAGCTCAACAAAGCCTTTCAGAAAGCGTTCCAAGTGGGCAAACAATGCCGCTCGGAAACAAGCATCCAGCAGGGCGCCATGTCCGTGCCGGGCGCCGCGGTAAAGCTGGCCGAGAAGATTTTCGACGGCTTGCAAAGCCGCCAGGTCATGGTTTTGGGCGCCGGAGACACCAGCGAAAAAACCGCCCGTGATCTCCGCTCCCGCGGCGCCGACAGCATCATCGTCTCCAACCGCTCGCACGGCAAAGCGCAGTCCCTGGCCCAGGAACTCGGCGGGCAGTCCCGCGCCGTCCGCTTTGAAGAGTGGGCTACGGCCTTCTCCCAGATCGACATCATCATCAGCAGCACGGCAGCGCCCCATTGCCTCCTCAACCGCTCCCAACTCGCCAACCTGCTCAAAAACCGACCCGCCCGCCCGCTCCTGCTTATCGACATCGCCGTGCCCAGAGACATCGATCCCGGCGTCGAAGCCTTGCCCAACGTTTATCTCTACAACATTGATGACTTGCAAGACATCGTCAAAGAAGACAGCCGCCGCCGGCAAAAAGAAATCGCCCGCTGCGAAACAATCATCGCCAAGCGAGTTGATGAAGTCTGGAGCGCGTCCCTATCCCGGCCGCAGGCGCCCGAACAAAAACCCGCCTTCGGCAGCGAAGCCCCGCGCGGCTAAACATCAATCACATCATCATCCCGGCCTTTGCCGGCAAAAGAACCGCCGGCCGCGCTTGTTGAATGCCGCCTCAAAAACTCCCGCAGCGCCGGCAACACGCCACGCCGCCGCCATAACAACACACCGCCCCAGACCAATAAAACCGGCAGGACAATTATCGCCAACAGGATGAAGAAGCAAAGAACGCAGGCCGCCGAAGCCAAAATCACCAGCCCAGTCGCCAGCCAGCTCAAAAGCTCCTTCCCCGGCGGCGGATTTACGCCGGCAAACCCGGCCAGCTCCCCTTCCGGAAAGTTTTTCTCCCAATTATTCATTGCCCGCAGTCGCTTTTTTATTGGGTAGGAGAATCGGTTTCGCAGCCCGTCAACTTCAAGAGCGTGGTAATGTTTCGCCCGCGCTCGCGCCGGTAGTTCACGTTGTCCATCATCTTTTTCACCAGGAAGATGCCCAAACCACCGATCTTGCGATCCGCCACGGCCTTCTCGACATCGGGCTTTTCGCGTTTCGTCGGGTCGAAAGGCACCCCGTCATCCTCCAAATCCAAACGGATGGAATCCGGCATTTTTCGAATGGAAAGCCGAATGTCGTGCCGGGAATCGTCAGCATATCCGTAGGAGATGGTGTTGGTCAACAACTCGTCCAAGGCCAAATTGATTTCAAAGGCCGTTTCGTCCGAAAGCTCGTGTTCCCGGGCAAATGTTTTGATGGCATCCTGGAGACGCTCCAGTTCGGAAATGCGGTTCTGAAATACCACTGTCATCTCAGCAGGCATCCGTCCCATTAAACCACAACTGTCCGACAAGGCAAACGATTTTCGCGCCGCCGCAGAAAACGCTCGCCGGAAGTTTGAAAATTACGCAATAAGGAGTTACAGGCTTAAGGGGGTTGGCGCAGACACTCGAAGAGTGGGTAGGGCAGAGGGACTTGTAGAGCGGTTGCGGCGCTGGGACTCGACCGGTTGACCGGCACCTGCCTTGACAAAAAATCCAATCCTGTGCCTCCTGTCCATCTATATGTCCCGAGCTAAATCGCCCTCCAAAACCATCAAAGCCCATAAATGCTTTTTGCGGAAAATTAGCTTGCACAAAGGCCAGAAATCTGGAACGTTTTCTCCGGTAATTCCTTTGAAGTGGGGACAAAATCGGCAATGAAATCAGAGCATTCACGGCAACGGAGGGTTGTTCGGCTTGGTGGGGGATTGTTCAGAATCCCGCGCCGCCATCAAGATTATTTCTGACCCAGTGAACGCTTATGAAACTTTTGCTTATGCGACTTTATCAACTATTCAACTTCAAAAGCCTGCGCTTCAAAATTCTGGCGCTCGGCGTTTGCCCCGTGCTGCTGACACTTCTCTCCATCTCCGCCCTTCTGATGATCAAACAGTTTCAGGATCTACGGCACAATGTCGAAGAGAAGATTCACATCAACACTGCCAGCGCTGCTCAGGAAATCGAGGAATCCAATTTGGAATCCGCCACCATTCCCAAGATCATGGCCATGGCGCAGGAGAACGGCCTCTTCGGCAACCGGGAAGCCTCGGCTCGATACGCCACCAACGTGCTTCACCGGTATCCTTGGTTGACCGGTGTCTACTTCGGCTACGAACCAAATGCTGATGGACAAGACATCGATCCCACCGCCTCTCTCCCTAAGGAATTCGCCAATAGCCTCGACGAAAACGGCCGCTTCATTCCCTACTGGCACCGCAACAAAACCAACACCGCGCGCATTGAGCTCGAACCCCTCGTTGATATGGAGACAAGCCTCTATTACCAAGGAGCCAAAAACCGCTACAATCAGGAGAATGAACTTTTAGACATTGCACTGAGTGGTTACCTGAGCCCCGCCGAGAAGTATCTCCGTGAGAGAAGAGGAGAGGTGCCAGCACATGACGAGGTTTTCTCACCGAGTGCGAGTAGCAAAGCCCTTACCGGAGATCGGTATATGATGATCACTGAACCATATGACTACGAAGGCAAACTCATCTTCGAGCAAACCTACCCCATCGTAATCGACGGAAAATTCGTGGGCATTGCCGGGGTAGACCAAGCCCTGCAAGACGTGCAAATGCTTTTGGAAGAACTGACAACATCCAAATCCATGGGCGACTCCATGGGCTTCGTGCTTATCAGCCGCCGCGGCCGCATCATCGCCACCACCTTCGACAAATACATGACAGCCAACACAAATATCATTGAAAGCAGTCGAAAAGATGCCAGTGAAGCCGCATCACTCAGCACTGCCGACGCCACAAAAAAAACCCAAAAAGCCAAAGAAGCCGCCGCTATCGCCGCCAAACCCGGCGCCACCGAAACCCAAAAAAGCGAAGCCCAAAAAGCCCAAAAAGAGGCAGAAGAGGCCAAAAACAAAGCCGCCCGACTCGCCGGCAATATAGACGATATCACCACCGCCAATCCCATTCCCTTTGAAAAATCCCGGCTGGCCAACATCCTGAAGTCTTTCTACGAAAAAAAGGACGCAGGCAGCAGCATCGTGGAGGCCCTCGACGAAAAAGACGGCGTGGCCTATTTTTATAACTCGGCAGAGATTCCCACTGGGGATTGGACATTGGTCATGCGAGTGAGCAAAAATGAAGTCTATGCGCCACTTTACTCGCAACTGTGGACATCGGGCATCACCTTCGCCATCGGGGGAATATTCGTCAGCACCGTTTTGTTCTGGCTGGCCCACTCGATCGCCCGCCGCATCGCCCAGGCGGCCAAAGCAGCCGAACAAATCGCCCAGGGAGACCTCACCGGCAAGATTGAAGCCGGCGGCGGCGACGAGTCCGGTCAATTGCTGTTTTCAATCACCAAAATGACCGGCAACCTGAACGCCCTCATTGGCCAAGTCAAACAATCCAGCATCCTGTTGACTTCCACCGCGACGAAAATCTCCGCCAACGCGAAAACACAGGAATCCGCCGTCAACGAATTCGGCTCTTCCACCACGGAAATCGCCGCCGCTGTGAAAGAAATTTCAGCTACCTCCCAGGAGCTGAGCAAAACCATGAACGCCGTCACAGAGAACGCTTCGGAAACGGCGCACCTTGCCGACACCGGGCGCGACGGGCTCGCCAACATGGAAACCGCCATGAACACGCTCTCCGAAGCCAACAGCTCCATCTCCTCAAAACTGGCAGTCATCAGCGAACGCGCAAAAAACATCAACCAAGTCGTCACCACCATCAGCAAAGTCGCCGATCAAACCAACCTGCTCTCGCTCAACGCCGCTATCGAAGCCGAAAAAGCCGGCGAATACGGCCTCGGCTTCTCAGTCGTCGCCCGCGAAGTCCGCCGCCTCGCCGATCAAACCGCCGTTGCCACTCTCGACATCGACCAAATGGTCAAAGAAATGCAATCCTCCGTCTCCGCCGGCGTGATGGAAATGGACAAATTCACCGAACATATGCGCCAAGGAAACGAAACCGTCCACAACATCAGCAGCCAATTGGGAGCAATCATCGAACACGTCCAAGAATTGACCAACCAATTCGAAACCGTCCGGCAAGGCATGAACACGCAAGCCACCGGGGCGCAGCAAATCAACAACGCTATGGGCCAATTAACAGACGCCGCCCAATCCACATCCACATCAATCGTGGCCTTCAACCAGGCAACGTCGGACCTCCGCGATGCCGTCGGCGGATTGCGCGAAGAAGTCACCAAGTTCAAAGTGAACCAGAACTGAACGGCACCCGTTGTCTCCGCCGTGCTTCTGTCGAGCCATGGCCGTTTCCAAAATAATCTTCCTGGTGTTTGAAATCGACGGCAACCCGTTTGCATTAGCAGCCGGACGCATCCACCGCATCATCCCCTTCGTCGCCACCCGAAAGCTTCCCCACGCGCCAGACGCTGTGGCCGGGCTTTTGGAATACCGCGGCGCCTCAGTGCCGGTATTGGACCTCAGCATCTTGATGGGTTTCAGCCCCTCTCCCGCCAATTTGAGTACCCGCACCATCCTGACGCATTACCTCGACCCGGAATCGTCCCAACCGCGCGGGCTGCTAGGATTGATCGCGCCCGCTGCCATTGAGACGATCGCCATCGACAGCTCGGCGTTGACCGCCAAAGGCATCGCCCTCGCCGACGCCCCCTACTTGGGAGACGTCGCCCTCGCCAAAGACCACTTCATCCAAACGCTGGATTTGGACCGCATTCTCCCGGAACCTTTGAAAAAATCGCTATTCACCGATTCGGAGGCAGCTACCGCATGAGCGCAATGGAACAAATCAAACAGCTCCTCGGCCGCAGAATCGGCGTCATTCCCGACACGCTCGGCCCGGAGTCCGTCGAAAGAGGCGTGGCGCAGCGCCGCGAGAAAATCCAATGCGACAGCGAGGCGCATTACCTGAGCATCCTGTTGCAAGAAAACGCCGAAATCGGAAACTTGATCGACGAAATCGTCGTCCCAGAAAGCTGGTTCTTCCGAGACACAATCCCCTTCCAGCGCTTGTCTGAAGTAATCGCCAAACGCCTGCTGACCCCTTCCCCAGAACAGCCGCTCCGCATCTTGAGCGCTCCCTGTGCCAACGGGGAAGAGCCTTATTCCATCGCCATGATCTTGCTCGATTTGGCCGTGCCGGCAAGCGCCTTCCACATCAAAGGCGTCGACATTAGCGAACGTCTCGTCTCCCAAGCCGGGAAAAAACCCTTTGGCCACCTCGCCTTCCGCGGCGACAACCTCGAATATCGAGACAAATACTTCGAGCCGATCGGAACTCGATACCAAATCAAAGAGCCGTTGCGCAGCATAGTTCACTTCGCACAAGCTAACCTCACCGACCCGAACTTCCTCGCCGATGACCCTCCCTACGATGTCATCTTCTGCCGAAACGTCATGATTTACCTGGACGAACCGTCCCGACAACAAGTGCTCCAAAACCTCGACAGACTGCTGGCGCCGGACGGCATCCTCTTCGTCGGCCACGCTGAAGCCAGCCCCACCCTCGCTCGATCCTTCACCCCCCTGAACTGGCCCGGAGCCGTCGCCTTCCGCAAAAAACCGCCCACCGCCCCCAAACCTGCGGCCGCATTTGTAAACACCTCGAAACGGAAGTTCAGAGACAAACCGACAAGCCTTCAAAAACCCCGGCGACGCTCCCCCGCCCCGGCAAACCGAAAACCGAACCTGCCACCCCGCCAAAAAGAGGCCACTCCGCCAAAACCGGAACCGAGCCTAGAACACGCCCTGCAACTGGCCGATGCCGGACAAAACCGCGAAGCCCGCCGCCTTTGCCAGAAAATCATCGAAACCCAAGGCCCCAGCGCGGCAGCCTACTTCCTGCTCGGCAACGTCCAACTGGCAGCAGACGAAAACCGCGAAGCCGAACAAAGCTTCGAACGCACCGTCTATCTCGAACCGGAACACCACAAAGCCATCACCCTGCTCTTCCACCTCGCCTCCTCCCGAGGCGACCAAACCGCCGCCGACCGATGGAAACGCCGCATGGAAAGAATCGCCCTCCGATCCGCAACGCATTGAAACCACCCCCACCATCCCAAGAAACGAACGAACGCTGCTGGCAAGACATCGGCGTTTGGGGCGACAAATCATGCCCCCGGCTGGCAACAGAAATCCACTGCCAAAACTGCGATATCTACACCAAAAACGGCCGGCGGCTCTTCCACCGCCCCGCCCCGCGCGACTACCTCGTCGAATGGACGCAACTCGTCGCCACCGAAAAAGCCGCCGCCAAAACGGAAAACCAATCCATCGTCGCCTTCCGAGTCGCCACCGAATGGTTCGGACTCGCCGCCGAAAACTTCGTCGAAGTACATCCCTTCAAAACCATCCACCGAATCCCCCAAGTGTCCCGCACCGCTTTACTGGGAATCGCCAACGTGCGCGGCTCACTACACCTCTGCATCTCCATGCGGCACCTCCTCGACCTGCCCGGCGAAAACCCCGAAAGCGAATGGAAACAACACGCGCCCAACACCCGCATCGCCATCATTGAACAGCAAGGTGACCGTTGGGCCTGCAAACTAGATGAAATCGACGGCATCCTCCAATTCTCCCACGACCAACTGCGCCCCCCGCCAGTCACCGTAGCCAAAGCCACCTCCACCTTCACCAAAGGCGTGATCCCCCAAAAAAAACCGATTGCCCTGCTGGACGAAGAACTCCTATTCCACTATCTAAAACACAACCTCCTCTGACATGGCCGCCAACGACCTCCACGACTCCTCAATGCTGGACCTCTTCCGCATGGAAGCCGAAACCCAAACCGGCATCCTGAGCGACGGCCTCCTGGAACTGGAAGCAAACCCGGAAAACCTCGCCCGCATCGAAGAGCTGATGCGGGCTGCCCACTCACTCAAAGGCGCCGCCCGCATCGTCAACCTCGACACCATCGTGCAACTGACCCACGCGATGGAAGACCACCTAGTCGGCATCCAAGAAGGCAAACACACACCCACCAACGCCACCATCGACGTCCTCTTCGAATGCCTCGACTTCCTCAAAGAAGTCGCCGAATGGAGCGACGAAGAAGCCCAAAACAAAGCTGCCGCCTCCCAAACCCCCGTCGAAACACTCATCCAAAAAATCGACCAGCTCGCCAATCCGGCCTCCGAATCTCCCGCCCCAGCGCCTGCCCCGCCGCCTCCCAAACAACCCGCCCCGCCGCCAAAAGCGGAAAATCAAAAACCCGCCGCCCCGGCAAAGCCGGCCAGCGCGAGCCCAAGCACCGCCGAATTCGTCCGCGTAACAGCCAAAAACTTGAACCGCATGGTCGACCTCGCCGCCGAATGCCTGGTAGAATCACATAACCTGGATAACAGCACCGAACGCCTGGCCTCGATGCGCTCCGTCCACCAATCACTCGCCAACGCCCTGAGCGCGTTGAAAAACCGCCTCAAAGCCTCTGACGACGATGCGGCCCTTTCCGTGCTCGGCGAAGTCGAACACCAGGCTACCCTCGCCAAAGAACGTTTCACCGAACACATGGAAGGATTCAAAGACTACGTTCACCGAAACAGCCGACTGGCGGAAGACCTCTACCAAGAATCTATCACCTCCCGCATGCGGCCCTTCGGAGAAGCCGTCGAAGCCTACCCGCGCATGGTTCGGGACATTTCAAAATCCATCGGAAAAAAAGCCCGCTTCGAACTCAAAGGCAAAGAAACCGAAGTGGACCGCGACGTTTTGGAAAAACTCGACGCTCCCATCAGCCACATCCTGAGAAACGCCATCGGCCACGGCCTAGAACACCCCGAAGAACGTCGAGCCGCCGGCAAACCAGAAACCGGAACCGTCTCCATCGCCGCGCGACATCACGCGGGAATGCTCCGCATTGAAATCCACGACGACGGACGCGGAATTGACATCGACCGGCTCAAACAAAAAATCCTGGAAAAAGAACTGACAACCCAGGAAGTCCTCTCGGGACTGAGCGAAGCCGAGCTGCTAGAATTTCTCTTCCTCCCGGCATTCTCGACGGCCGACAAAGTGACGGAACTCTCCGGTAGGGGAGTGGGCCTAGACGTCGTCCAAAGCATGATGCAGCAACTGGGCGGCACCGTGCGCACCGAAACCGCCGCCGGCACCGGCACCGTCTTCCAACTCAGCTTGCCCATCACCCGCTCCGTCATCCGTGCCCTGCTGTTGGAAATCGCCGGCGAACTTTACGCCCTGCCCATTCCCCGCATCGCCCAAGTCTGCGTCGTGCCGGCAGCGCAAATCCGCACCGTCGAAAACCGGCTTTACACAACGCTCGACGGCAACGAAGTCGGCCTGGTTTCCGCCCAGCGCGTGCTCGAATGGGAAGACGCCCCCCTAAACACCGAGAGCCTGTCCACCGTCGTCCTGCACCACCACTCCAACCTCTACGGCCTAATTGTTGACCGCATCTGCAGCGAAACCGAACTAGTCGTACGCCCGCTCGACGCGCGTTTGGGCCGCGTGCCCAACATCAACGCCACCGCCATTCACGCCGACGGCTCGCCCATCCTCATCCTCGATGTGGACGACCTCGTTCACTCCATCGACAACAAAATCAGCGGCGAACGCTGGCGAGTGGGTGCCGCTAAGTGGGGGGAAACCTCCCAATCCACCGATAAAAACCAACAGATACTCGTCGTTGATGACTCCATCACCGTGCGCCAACTACAAAAGCAAATCCTCGAATCCAGCGGTTACGAAGTCCATCTAGCAGTGGACGGCGTCGAAGGCTGGAACGCTATCCGCCTAGGAAACTACGACTTGGTCATCAGCGACATCGACATGCCCCGCATGACCGGCTTCGAACTTCTCGAACACATTCGAGGAGAATCCAAATTCGCCAATCTCCCGGTAATCATCGTCTCCTACAAAGACCGCGAGACTGACCGGCAGCGGGGACTAAACCTCGGCGCGAACTACTACCTGACCAAAAGCAGCTTCGAGAACGAAACTTACATCAACGCCATCGCGGACTTGATTGGAGAACCGCGCGCATGAAAATTGGCATCGTCAACGACCTGCGCATGGCCCGGGAAATCCTCCGGCGAATCATCGCCGCCGCCCCCGAACACGAAGTCCTCTGGACAGCCAACGACGGCCAGGAAGCTCTCGACCACTGCCTTCGAGAGCCGCCCGACCTCATCCTGATGGACTTGATTATGCCCGTCGTGGACGGCGTCGAAGCCACCCGGCAAATCATGGCCGCATCCCCTTGCCTGATTTTGATCGTCACCGCCTCCGTAGGTGGCAATGCCTCCATGGTCTATGAAGCCATGAGCCACGGCGCCGTTGACGCCACCAACACACCCGCCCTCGGTTTCAGCCACAGCGACAAAGCAGCGCAAACGCTGCTCGCCAAAATCGCTGACGTCGGCAAATTGACTGCCAAGCCAGCGCCCGCCAAAAAAGCGCCTCCCAAAAGACCAAGCGCCCGTGTTGCCAAAGGCAAGCTCCCCGGCATCGTGGCCATCGGCGCATCAACCGGCGGCCCGAGAACTCTCGCCGCCATCCTTTCGCAATTAGCCCCCGACTTCCCCGCCGCCATCGCCGTCATCCAACACATCGACAGGGACTTCACCGACGGTTTGGCAAAATGGCTCAACACCCAAACCCCGCTCGACGTGACAATCGCGCAGGAAGGCGACCGCCCAGTATTGGGAAACATCTATTTGGCTGGACGCAACGACCACCTGATCATCAACCCCAACGGGCGGTTCCGCTACACGCCGCACCCCATCGACACCGCCTACCGCCCCTCCATCGATACCTTCTACGAAAGCCTCCTCTCCATCCGTCCCCAAAAACTCACTGCCGTCCTCCTCACCGGAATGGGGCCGGACGGCGCCAACGGCATGCTCTCGCTGCGCCGCGCCGGCTACCACACAATCGCCCAAGACAAAGACTCATCTGTCATCTACGGAATGCCCCGCGCCGCCGCCGAAATGGATGCGGCAGTCGAAATCCTGCCGCTCCATCAAATTCCAAAAACCCTCAACAAAATCTGGGAAAAACGCCAAATCGACTCACAAACCAAATGAACACCACAACGCCCCCAACCCCGGCCATCCGAGTTCTGCTCATTGACGATCAAGCCATGATCGGAGAAGCCGTCCGGCGAATGCTCCTCGCCGAAAACGACATCGAATACCACTACTGCTCCGACCCGGCCCAAGCCTTGGCGGAAGCAGAACGCGTGCGCCCCACCGTCATTCTCCAAGACCTCGTCATGCCCCAAATCGACGGCATGACACTCGTCAAAGAATTTCGGCAAAACGAAAACACCCGCAACGTCCCGCTAATCGTCCTCTCCACCAAAGAAAAACCCGGAGTCAAAGCCGAAGGCTTCGCCAACGGCGCCAATGACTACCTAGTCAAACTCCCGGACAAAATCGAACTCATCGCCCGCATCCGCCACCATTCCGGCGGCTACATCAACCTCCTCGAACGCATCCGCGCCCACCAAGCCCTCGAACGCAGCCAAAAAGCCCTGGCACAAGAACTCCAGGAAGCAGCAGATTACGTGCGCTCCCTCCTCCCCCAACCCCTGCAAGGCGAAATCGCCTCCGACTGGCGCTTCCTCACCTCCTCCTCTCTGGGCGGCGACGCTTTCGGCTACCACTGGATCGACCCTGAACACTTCTCAATCTACCTCCTGGATGTATGCGGCCACGGCGTAGGCGCCGCCCTGCTCTCCATCTCCGTCATCAACGTGCTCCGCTCGGAATCCCTCCCCGAAGTCGACTTCAAAAACCCAAGCCAAGTCCTCGCCGGCCTCAACGACGCCTTCCCGATGGAAGCGCACCACAACATGTACTTCACCATCTGGTATGGCATCTTCAACAAAACCAGCCGCCAACTCGCCTACGGCAGCGCCGGCCACCCACCGGCCGTTCTGGTCGCCGCAGACACCGCCCCCCGCAAAAGCCGGCAGCTCAGAACCCAAGGCATGATGGTGGGAACCATGGAAGGCATCGACTTCCCCTCAGACCAAACCCAAATCCCCAAAAACAGCTCCCTCTACGTGTTTAGCGACGGAACCTACGAAATCGAACGCGCAAACGCCGGCGGCATGCTGGAACTCGACGAGTTCGTTCAAATCCTCGAAGCCATCGACCCCAACCATCCCAACCCCCTCGATTTGCTCTCCCAACGCATCAAAGACATTCAGGGACGCGATGACTTTGAGGACGACTTCTCGATCATGAAACTGGCGCTGTAACGCCCCACCGGCAAAAGCCAAACAAGCGGCGCAGACACCTTCAAAACCAATTTCTCTCCCGCCGGCCAAGCCCGCCGCCGGCCGTGCCACGGCAGCGCCGCCCTCGCTTTCACCGCCCTCTCCACAACCAAATCGTCAAAATGAATGGGATGCCCCGAAAACGGCTGCCCCCAAAGGGACGGCCTGCCGCGGGGAGGCGCTGAATTGCTCTTGTATTCCAGGAGCCAACCGGCAGGTTCCGGCGAATTTGTATTCCAAACCTTGCCGCGCACACGCCAAGACTCGGCGCCCGGCTGGGAAGGCGGAGAACCGGCCTTCGCCGCCAACGGAACCGCGTCCAAAACCAGCCGCGTCCACCCCCGGCTTTGCCAACGATAATCAGCCGAAGCCACCACCTTGTCGCCCCGCAAGAGTTCCAACTTCCGTTGATTGCCGCGCAACAAAAGTCGAAAGCCACCCAAGCCGTTCAACCCCACGCCAAACACCGGCGCCAGCCGGCCACGCGGTCGGCTTCGGACACTCGCGCTGATGCGGCGCCCCTCCCTGGTGTTCGCCCCGAACAGCGCCCCGAAGTTGTCCAAAGGCGCTCCCGGCAATTCCAAAAACTGATTTCTGCCTTCCGCTCGAACCGCGAAATCACCAGCGAAAACCAGAAAACCATCCGGCACGCTCCCCACCTCAGCCGCTTGGAAATTATTTTCATAAACCGTCCCGGCATTTGACAGCAACACTCCCCCCCAACTGGCAGCCGCCCAGCCAGCGCACACAGCACAAATCCAGCCTTTCATCACACGCATCCGCCCTCTCAATCAATCATTCCGCAACGCCTCCAGCAAGCGCCCGCGCAGTGCCGCGCAGACGGCCAGCCAAGTCCACAGCAACCCGCTCCCCAACACTGCCAACAAAGTTCCACCCAAAGAAATATAAGGAATCTCAGCGCCGGGAGACAACAGCGCAGGAACCGCCGCCAGCAAGGCCGCCCCCGCGCCGATCCCCAAACCAGCCGCCAGTAAAGCCGCATGTTCACTCAAAACCAACCGCCGCAGCACGCCGGGCCGAAACCCCACCGCCCGCAGCAAAGCCAATTCCCCTCGCCGCTCCCAAACATTCCGCAGCACCACCGCCCCAAGCCCGACGCTCCCCAAGAGGAGACCCAATCCTCCCAGCATTTGAAAAGTCGAAAGATAAGTATTTTGAACGGCGTTGAAATCCGACAGCCGCTGCACCGTCGGTGCCAGCTCCAAACCCGCATCGCGCAGAGCGCGGTTCAAAGCCGCCGCCGTTTCCTCTTGGGATGCCGCCGGCGCGTCTATCAGAAAAGTCCGATACCCGCTTTCGTAAGGATAAAGTTCCACGAAGCGGTTTTCAGAAATGATTAGGTTGCCTTGCAGAATGGAGTTGGCGACGGCGCCAACCAAAACAATTTCCAATGGCCGCCCCCGGCCGTCCGTGTAGCGAAGTTTATCACCAATCTTTTTCCCCATAGCCCACTTCATGGAATTCTGATCCGCAATGGCGGGAATGGCGCCGTCTTCTCGCTGGTCGTTGAGCAGCAACCAAGGGCTCGCCGCTTCGGATTGCGCCCGGTCCGCCGAAACGAAGGTGAAGGATTTTCGAGAGGCCAGCTCTGCCGGATTCACCCCCATGAGTCGCGGCCGCTGCGCTCGGTTGAGGTTCAGACAACTGGCGTCTTCGCCTGGCAATACGCGGAACTGCACAAACTTCACATCCGACAACGCTTCCTCGCCAAGGAGGAAAAAGTCGCGCCCCGCTTGGCTATTCAGATTGTGAGTCACTGCCTGCGACGTCTGCCCCCAAAACAAAAAGCCGCCCGTGCCGGAGTCCCGATTAGCCGCGCCTCGAACAGCGTCCAACTTATTCGCCCCCACCGCAGCTACCAAAAAACTGCCGCAAGCCAGCAATCCAACCGTGGCCACGCTTCGCTTTACGCGCCGCGAGCCACCGCGGATGCCCACAGCTACGAGATTCAATTGGCGGTTGCCGTCGCCATTCGCCCGCAGCAGCCACCACCAAACGCCCAGGATTCCCGAAACCAGCAGCAACCCCCCGGCCCCGAAAAACCATCCGGCAGCCTGTTGCCCCGCTGCAGCAAACGCCCAAACAACACAGCCAACTGCCGCAGCAAGCGAAAGAACGGCCAGCGCCAATCGACGCCCCGAATCCCGGCCGGCAATGCCTGCATCCCAGCCGCTCTCTCCCTGCAACAGTTCCTGAACCGGCCGGCCTGTTTGCCTTCTCGCCGCTAACCAAATGGTCAGCCATCCCGCCAGAGTGCTGCCCAAGGCCCCCCAAAGCAGAGTGCTGCCCCGGAAATGAAAGTGAATCGCCGATGTGCCGACGGCTTCATTCCAAACCGTCGTCAATCCATAAAGCATCGCCCGCGCATAAACCGCCCCACAGGCCGCCCCCAAAACAGCGCCCAACCCGGCCAACACTCCGCCTTCGCAATACAAAAACCGCTTCACCGTGTTCGGCTGGATACCCAAAGCCAACAAAATGCCCGTCTCTCGACTCCGCTGCTCCAAGCTGAACTGAAACAACAAACTCATCAAAATCAATGCCGCCAAAATCAGAAAAAAACTGAAACCCAAAAACAACCCGCCGAAGTCCTGAGACTGATTCGCCGCAGCCAGGGCTTCCTCCCTTGCGGGGTGAAAAGAAAGCCCGACCGCTTCCGGGCCGATTGCGGCCGCTAAGCGAGCCGCTAACCCCAACGCGTCCAGCCGGCCACCGCTGGGAAACCGAACCGCCGTCATGCTGCCGAACCGGTTCTTCCAAAGCCGCTCGCCTGCCGCCGCCGAGATAAAAGCCTTCGGCGTGCCTCGATGCTCCTCCCAATAGGCATTGTCTTGGCTGCGGACCGCATCCAAATCTATCGGAAAACCCGTGTCCCAGTCCCGGCAATTCTCGGCGTCCTTCAATCCTGGAAAATCCGGCATCAGCCCCGGATCGGCGTAAATCCCGGAGAGCGGCACAATGGATTTGACGACAAAGCCCGCTTCTTTCTCGACCAACTCCCGGCCGATGCCGACCGCATAGTACTTCATCGTCAAACGATCGCCCGGCGCGGCATCGAGATCCTCTGCCAGCCACTGGTTCAACACGATTTCATCATCAGCCAAATCTGCCGGCGTCCAGGGTGAACCGGCGGCCGTCACCATCGAATACGAATTGCGGCGACCGCCAACTGACATGCTGTTGACAAAATAAGTCAAAATGCCGCCGGCGCCCTCGACCGCCCTTCGAACCGCCTCTACAACCGCTTCTTCCAGAAAAACACGCCGCGACCGCAGCTCGAATCCCCGGCCTTCTGAAAGTGGCCTCAACGCCAATTGCGCATCCGCCAGCCGCCAATGCCGCCGCAAGCCGGCCATCAACGCCGCCGATTCCGAAACGCCGAAGGACGCGCCAGACGAGGCGTCCAACACCGTCTCACCAGAACCAACCAAGAGCAAATTCACGCCGCCTTCCTGCTCCACTCGCTCCTGCAAATCCTGCCGGGAAACGAATGCGTTGAACGGAGGAATCTGGCTCGCGTGCAAACTGAAACGGCCAAAATGCTTGTCGCCAACAATCGCCTGCACCTTCAGCCGCATCGCCACGGAGGCATCCTCCTCCGGCGACAAAGGTGCCTCGCGGGAAAGATTTCCCGGCTTCGGCACGCGGAACAAAATCAAATCGCCCACCTCGGCGTTCAACTGGCGGGCCAAGGCCTCGTTCAACACCGTCTGCCCCGGCTCTATTTCCCTCTCCGCTGGCGCTGCTGCCAGTGTCCAGAAATCCGATTCCACCCCCAACACATTCACCTGATTGGCCCGCGCCTCGCCGCCGCCGATGCTCGCCGCGCCCAACACGGCCAAAATGCCGGCGACCTCCCGCTTCAAACTGCCTTGCAACTCGTCGGCCAACGCGCTCCGGAAAATCCGATCGTTGGCTACCAGCGCCGATTCCACCGAACCCAACCGCGTCAAAGCCATTCCCCGCAGACTCCCCCGAACCGAATCGCCTACCGAAAGCGCCCCCGTCAAAACCGCGCCCGCCGCCGCCGCGCCCGCCAAAGTGCCCAGATGGGATTTCGCGTAATGCCGAAGACTGCGCTTGACCAAGGTTCGAAGTTTCACAAAGCGTCTCCCGCCAGTTTTCCGTCGCGCAACTCCAGCGTCCGCTGCATCCGCGCCGCCAAGGCCGATGAATGCGTTACCGCAATCAACGTAACCCCCTCCTCGCGGTTCAGCTCCAGGAGCAACGCCGACAGGGACTCCGCCGACTGCCTGTCCAAAGCGCCAGTGGGTTCATCAGCCAGAAGGAGTTTGGGTTGGTTGATCAAAGCCCGCACCACAGCCACCCGCTGGCACTCCCCGCCGGAAAGCTGTGCCGGACGGTGAGCCGCCCGATGGTCCAGCTTGACCCGCTGCAAGAGCTCCGGCGCCCGCGCAGCCGCCCGCTGGCGAGAGGCCGAATCCCGCGTCGCCAACGCCGGCACCAACACATTCTCCAAAACCGTGCATTGAGGCAACAGATGATGGTTTTGAAAAATAAACCCCAGACGCCGATTCCGAAAATCCGCCAAGGCCGGCTCGTTCATCCCACCAAGACACTCACCCGCCACCGTTACCCGCCCGGAAGTCGGACGATCGAGCGTCCCGATGATATTCAAAAGAGTGCTCTTGCCCGAACCCGACGGCCCCATCACCGCAACCGACTCACCCTTCTTAACCACGCCCGAAATCCCCCGAAGCACCGAAACCGGCTCGCCCCCGCCGCCGCGCCGATAGGTTTTAACAACCTCTGACAACTCCACCAATGGCTTCCCCGCCGACATCTCCCCACTAAAACCCAACAACCCCGGCAAAGCAAAAAAATATTCTCCCCGACGCGCTTTCTTCTTGGCAGCATCTGGCCAAAGACAGAATATTTGCCATGAACTCGACTCGCCACCAAGAAGAACTCTCCCGCCGCAAGCGAGAAAACCGCCCCGCTCACACGCGCCGCAAGCTCTCCACAATCGCCCTTTGCCTGCTCCTTGCGGGAGGGCTCCCCAGCGTCCCTGCCGCCGATGAACCCGCGCCGCGCCGCGCCAACCGCCTCGCCCAAGAAAAATCGCCCTACCTGCTGCTGCACGCGCACAACCCGGTGGACTGGCATCCTTGGGGACAAGAGGCCTTCGACAAAGCCAAAACGGAAGACAAACTCATCTTCCTCTCCGTCGGCTACTCCACCTGCCATTGGTGCCATGTCATGGAGCGCGAATCATTCGAGAACAAGGAGACCGCCGCAATTATGAACCAGCACTTCGTCTGCATCAAAGTGGACCGCGAAGAACGCCCGGACGTGGACCGCGTTTACATGGCCTTCGTCCAAGCTGCCACCGGCAGCGGCGGATGGCCGATGAGCGTCTGGTTGACACCAGACTTGAAACCCATCGTCGGCGCCACCTACTTCCCGCCCGAAGACCAATTCGACCGACCGGGATTCCCCACAGTGCTGCGCCAAATCGCCGCCGCCTGGGAGACTGACCGCGAGGCGCTCCGCCGTCACGGCAACGAAATCCTGCAAGACTTGCGGCAACACCTCGCCCCCGCTCAAACCCGCGCAAAACCCCTGAACCAACAAACGCTTGACGCCGCCTATCGCGCCCTCGCCGAGAGATTCGACGAACAACAGGGCGGCTTCGGCGCCGCGCCCAAATTCCCTCGCCCAGCCATGTTAAACTTCCTGCAACGCTACGCCGTCCA
The DNA here is from genome assembly GCA_965214825.1 of uncultured Pedosphaera sp. GTDB lineage: Bacteria > Verrucomicrobiota > Verrucomicrobiia > Limisphaerales > AAA164-E04 > UBA2970. Next base: position 1,309,405 of record OZ243981.1, on the reverse strand, counting down.
AAAAACCGCCAAAAACGAACACCGCCAAAAAGCCCGCTCCATGGCCTTGCTCACCCTTGATAAAATGGCAGCCGGCGGCATACACGACCACCTGGGCGGCGGTTTCCACCGCTACTCCGTCGACGCATCCTGGCATGTGCCCCACTTTGAAAAAATGCTCTACGACCAAGCCCAATTGGCCATCGCCTACCTGGAAGCTTTCCAAGCCGCCGGTAAACCGAGCCACGAAACCATCGCCCGCGACATCCTGAGCTACGTCCTGCGCGACTTGACCGACACAGCCGGCGGGTTCTACTCCGCCGAAGACGCCGACAGCCTCTTCAAACACGGCAAACCCGAACACGGCGAAGGCGCCTTCTACACCTGGACAAAAGACGAAATCGACACTCTGCTCGGCAACGACTCAGAATGCGGCAGCAAACTAACCCCCGCCGAACGATTCAACCGCTTCTACGGTGTAGAAGCCACCGGCAACGCTCCACCCGGAAGCGACCCGCACGGAGAATTCACCGGCAAAAACATCCTCATCCAACGCCTCTCCCTGAAAGAAGCCGCCGCCCAATTCCACACCACACCGGCCGCCCTCGCCAAAGAACTCAAAACCAGCCGGCAAAAACTCTTCCAACACCGGGAAAAACGCCCCCGCCCCCGCCTCGACGACAAAATCATCACCGCCTGGAACGGCCTGATGATCTCCGCCTTCGCCAAAGCCAGCCAAGTGCTAGACGAACCCGCCTACCGAAACGCCGCCGCCGCCGCCGCCGCATTCCTCCAAGACAAACTCTACCTCCCAAACAGCCGCAAACTCCTCCGCCACTACCGCAAAGGCCCCAGCACTATCGAAGGCTTCGCCAACGACTACGCCTTCCTCATCCAAGGACTCCTCGACCTCTACGAAGCCACCTTCAACGTGCGATGGCTCCAATGGGCACAAACCCTCCAGAAAACCCAAAACCAACTCTTCTGGGACAAAAAATCCGCCGGCTTCTTCAGCGCAACCGGGCAAGACCCCAGCATCCTCCTCCGCCTCAAAGAAGACTATGACGGCGCCGAACCCTCGCCCAACTCCATCGCCGCAATGAACCTCCTACGCCTCGCGCAAATCACCGCCAACGACCCATTCCGCCAACAAGCCCAACAAACCCTCGCGCAATTCTCCGAAAACATAACCGCCCAGCCCGCCGCCTCCCCCCAAATGCTCGCCGCCCTCCAATTCTCCCTCGCCAAAAACAAACAAATCGTCTTCGCCGCCCGACCCAGCGACCCCGGCCTGAAAACCCTCCTCCGCACACTGCACAAACCCTTCCTCCCCAACAAAATCGTCCTGCTGGCCGACAACGGCGCCGGCCAAGCCTACCTTGGCAAAAAACTCCCCTTCCTCCGCAACCTCCGCCCTATCGAAAACCGCGCCACCGCCTTCGTCTGCGAAAACTTCATCTGTCAACTGCCCACCGTCGACCCCGCCCAATTCCAAAAACAAATCCAGCCGATGCCCACAAATCCGCCCAGCAACCCCGAAAAAAATAACCCCGAGCCTGTAAAAGAATAGCCACTTCTGACGCTGACTCCAAAGAAAAACTGAAGGAAGATAGCGGCATGGCGCAATCGCGCAAACAGATTCTCTATATCGGAACACTTTCCATATTAACCGCCGGACTTATACTGGCAGGTCTCTTGCTTTGGAGCCTCTTGAGCGGACAATGGCCGGCGCTCAATACGATGTGGACACGGGATATAACAACCTCTGACGCACGTTTTCAATATTACCTCGGCCGGTCGGCCACCGGCGAATGGTTGACCCTTTGCTTTTACCCCAACGGAAGACAAAACGATAAATCAAACATCGCCGGAACCCTAACTACTCGCAGCAATATAATGACCATCGCCGGCATAATTCAATCGAACCGGATTATAGGACAAATGATAGCAAAGACAGCCAACACGCCCAACGCTGTCCTTTCATTTGAAGGCACCATCCGAAAGGCAACGATCGACTGCCGTTGGAAAAAAGATTCTGGTGAGGAAGCACCTTCCGGCACGGCAATACTCCGCCCAGCTGGCACTGTGAAAACCTATAAACGAAATATCCACATCGGCCTGGGCAAGTATGGAACTTCACGGGACGCGCAAATAAGTTTCCCCGTTCTAACACTGGGAACTTTTACCGGAGCGGAAAGCCTCAACAAGGAGCTCGAACGCGCGGTCACCGCTGAGATTAAAACCTTCCATGAAGACCTAAGAGAAACGGTATGGGAAGGCATCCGCTCTCCCAGCCGGTCCTGGCATTGGACATCCGATACCCATTTCGAAGTGATGGCTGTGGCGACAAACTTGTTCAGCGCTCGTGCCGCCAATTACAACTTCACCGGCGGAGCACACGGCAACCAATTTTATACAAGCTTCAATTATTTCAGCAACGCCAAGCAGAAGGCCGCTTCGTTTAGCCTCAGCACCTTGTTGAACGAAGAGGGATTGCGACGCTGCAGCGATATTTGTCTCGATCAACTCCGAAAGCAAGGCGCCAGCTCTGTTGTTAGCGGCTTGATCGGCGAATTCAAACAGGAAGATTTTGAGGTGTTTACACTGAACCCCCTCGGGTTGGTATTCACTTTTCCTCCATATACCGTTGGATCATATGTAGAAGGGACGTATCGAGTTTTGATACCTGCCGGTCAATTGACGAACTTTTTATCTTCCACTCCCGCAGGAAAGGCAGTTCGCCAGTTTTGGCGGATGCCGTCCAAATGAAACAGGATATAGTTGCCCGTCGAGTTTTTAGAAAGTAGGTAGTATAAGCGAACTCTATAAAGGTAAAAGACAATGGCTAGATCAGCGGACTTCAGGGGCGGCAATTTTCCAGAGATGCCTATCGCTCCGAAGATAGAGGGCGTCGCCGTCAAGAGCCGGCGTGCAGAGAATCGTTTCGCCTAAATTCATTTGGCTGACGACGGTGCCTTCGCCTTGATCTTGCGGCGTTGTGTTGACCACCTGGAGTAAACCGCTTTCGTTGACGAAGTAGAGATACTCCCCCCATCCCACCGGCGTGCTGCTGAAGGGGCCTTTCAATCTCAGTTGCCATTTTCGGCTGCCGTCACGCAGGCTTCCGCAGGTGAGGACACCCGCTTGATTGATTGTAAAGATGCGGTTGCCGAGCACAACGGGGCTTGGGGTGGAGGGCCGGAGCCAGCTCGAACGCCACAGTATCTCCGGCTCTGCGGAAGTTGAACGCGGCTGCAATGCCGTAATGCCGCGCGAAGGCACTAGCAAGAGGTTTCCCGCAACGACGCTGGAAGGAATCGTCGCCGCGCCTTCAGAGTAATTCCACACGGTTTCGCCGGTTGCCGGATCCAGCGCCGCCACTCCTTTGCTGGATTGCAAGACGACGAGTTTTCGCTCGGCACCGTCCGGCAACATGACGGGAGAAGTCCAGTTCGCTGCTTTCGGGCGGTTCAGCCGCCAACGGTTTTTGCCGTTTTCGACGTCCAAACCAATGGCAAAAGACTCACTGTCGTTTTCGCTTTGAATGATCAAAGTGTTCCCCGCTACAATCGGCGAGGAGGCCATGCCCAGGCTGTTGCTGGCGTTGGGGTAATCCACCGTCAACCCTCGCAGCCATTGCAGCTGACCGTCAAGGCCAAGGCAAAACACGTCGTTGGAGGAAAACAACACATAGATTTGCTTGCCATCAGAAGCGGGCGTCGGTGCGGCGACACTAGTTTTTTTGTGGCACATAGTTCGGCCTGTCGCCCAAAACTGGCGCTCCCAAAGCAGCGTTCCTTCCCTGGCCGAGTGGCAGCGGATATGCAGCCGATCCTGCTTGGTTCCGCTGGCGCAGCTGAGGAAGACTCGACTGCCAACCACTATCGGGCTGGATACACCGCGCCCCGGCAGAGCGATCTTCCAGGCGATGTGTTTTTCCGGGTCGAGCCGCACGGGCAGTCTGCCACTTTGGATGACGCCCGCAGAATCGGCGCCGCGAAATTGCCGCCATTCGGCAAGCGACCGGGACGCCTGGGGAAGGGTATCTTGCCCCCAAAGCCATCCGGCGCCGGTACATCCTGCCGCCAAAATCAACATTCTCCACTTGCTCATGTCTTGTGCCTCGCTGAATCGAATCGCGAGATTAGCGTTTCTTCCTCGCCGCCGCTGCTGTTGGAGTCGGTAGGCGGTTCTCGCTCCAGACTGCCGCGCCGGCCGCATCGCAGACTCTGAGTTGGAATTGCCATTCCACCGTCCAATCCTCCGTCTGCTCGTTCTGACAGAGCTTGATCAGAATAGCATTCTTGCCCGGCTTCAACTGTCCTGTCACGCGATACTGGTCAATCCTCATGCCGCGGTGATACTCGTCCCGCCCAAACAGGAACTCACCGTTCAGCCAAATCTTCCAGGCGTTTTTGCAGCCAAGCCGAAGTTCCACCGGCCGGGCAGCTGCGCTTTCAAATTCCGCGCAAGCATATGCGACGGCCTCTTTGAGCGGGCCGAAGATTTTGTTGATGTCCACCACCCCGTATTCGTCGGCCGTCGCAAAATCTTGCCACTCGGCCACCGCGCCCTTGCCCGAATATTCGGCGTCCCAAGTCAACTCATTCTCCGGCGGGAACACCCGGTCAAAACCCAGACGATTCGTGTTGTCAAAAGGGCCGATCACTTTCCAGCGCATCAGGAATCCGAAGTGGCGCGGCAAATCAACCGATTGCCCCAAACGGCGCAGACCGGCGACAACCCGCTCGATTTGATCCACATCCCGCGCTGCGCCGAGCGCTTGCCGATAAAGGAGCGCCGGTGAAACCGCTTGAATTTGCTTCCCCGCCGCTTCCCTCTCAAGCGTCGCCGCTTCTTCCAACAGCCGTTGGATGGCGTCGCGCCGCAGCTCCAGGCTCGGATCGTTGAGCATTCCTGGAAGCAAACGTTCCGCTGCTCCGGGCGCAAGCCGAGCCGTCAATTCATATGCATAACGGCGGGCGCGAGGATGATGGCGCGTGTCCAAAAGAAACTCGCCAAGCTCGACAAGCGGCAACGGCCGCCCCGCCGCCAACTCCCGATCCACAATCGCTTCCGCCGCCGCCCGCAGCCAATTCAAGCCCAGTTCCCCCGCGCCGCCCATCCCTTCCAAAACCCGGAGCAAGGCACTGCCCTCGGCCTTCTCCAACTCCCGGATGACGAGCCTTGCCCGCTCGTTGCCGCTGCCTTCCTTGCCCACAGCCTGAAGAATCGCAATCTGACGAGCCGCTTCCGGCGGTTCCCCCGCCTGAACAGACCCGCCAAAACCCGCAACGGCGCTCCACAAAAACAATCGCCCAACAGCGTAATCGAATCTCATAACATCATGTTGCTGAGGTGAGGCAGACATTCCTGCCTGCCAACCCCAACTTTTGTAGCAATTTCCGCAGCCAATTTCACGCAAAAATTTGCGCGATTGCAGCACTGAGGGGACACTTCCGCAACGACGCGCCTCTTAATCCGCCAAGCGCCGCACGCGGTAAAAGCGCCCATGCTTCCTCGGCAGTGATCACCCCAAGCGCCTGCCACTCACCCGATAGCAGATCGGCGCAGCTCTCGACGCTGTATCGGGCGCCGACCACAGCCGCCCATTCAAAGGCGATGTTCGCACCGTCGCTTGCAAGCCGATGTACGGCAGAAGCGAATAGCAAATCACGCGTTCTTTGGAAAACCCGCTCAACTCCAGCTCGCCGAGGTTCAAGCCCTCCGGCACGGCCAGGCTCCCCAGCGGATTGCTTTCGATTCGCAGCTCGCCAAAGCGCGTCATCCCGGACGGCACCACCAGCAAGACCAGCCGATTGTTTTGCAGGTTCAGTTCCTGCAAGTTGGCCAAATCCTCCAGAAACGAAGTCTCCGTGAGACCGCAGCCTTCGAGGACCAGATTGGTTAAGTTCGTCAACGCGCCGATGGAGGCCACATTCGCCAGCTCTTCACCGCCCAATTGCAGCTCTCGCAGACTGGGCAAACGCTCCAAAAACGCCAAGTCTCGCGGCGACGACAAGGCATGATTGCGGAGATTCACCGACTCCAGATTCGGCAACGCCTCCTCTGGCAAGGTCAGTTTGGTCAACGGGTTATCACGGAGATTCAGACGCCGCAGTTGCGTCCATGCCTCCGGCAAGCGCACTGCCGTCAAAGTGTTGCCCCGCAAGTCCAGCATTTCGAGATTCGCCGCTCGTTCCAACCCAGCCAAACTCCAAATCTTCGGGCGGTTCACCCCTTCTGTCCAGCGGGCGTCTAATACGGTCAAGCCCACCAGCTCCTTCGCAGTGGTTGGTAACTCAAAATTTTCTCTCGCTCTCTTTTGTGTTTGTTGCGCTTTTACCAACGATTTGTTGTGGGATTTAGCCATAAAAAGCGCTTGTGTTTTGGGCGGGAGTTCTGCAGGTTGGTGTTGTTCTTTGACATTTGCGCGGGCGAAAGGTTCGCGCAGATTGTGATTCAACGCCAGGGAACCCCGCGAGATTCGGGGACGGTTACGCCACTGTGTTGGGCCACGGACTCCCAAAGGCCACTGGAGGAATCTGGGAAGGCGGGAGCGAGGTTTGGAGCCCTCAGTCAGGATATCGGTTGGATTGCTCTTGTCGGAACGGTTTTGCCGTTCGCTTCTCCGTCAAAGAGAAGGATGAGGCCGGTCGGGCAGCAGGACGCCGCCCGGATTGAGGAAGATGCTTTTGCCTTCATTCTCCGTTTGTCGCGGGGATGAAGGTTTTTTCATTTCCGCCACTGGTCTCGAACTCAAACTATCCGCCGCCGGAAAGCGGCGTTTCAGCAGACCAGTAAAATATGAACAGATTGCCCTTGTGGATGGCGGCCGCCTTTGCAGCGGCAGCAACGAATGTTTCCCAAGCCCAGCCCGATCCTTTTGCTGATCGCGTGGTCGCTTACGAACCGGGAACCGCTTTTGAGGGCGGCTACACCAATGCGCTTGCGGCTTTGGGGGCGCCGGCAGTGGCAACACCGGGCGAGTTCGGCGGCCCGGTAACCCCCTTGGCGCCGCCTTTCTTGAAGGAGCAGCTTGTGTCCGTCGGCGCAGGCGGCCATCTGGTTTTGGCGTTCGACCCGCCGGTTTTCGATCACCCCGCCAATCCGTTCGGGATGGATTGGATTCTTTACGGCAACACCGGCTTTGCCATCACGAACAGCAACTTCAGCGGCGGCGGGATCACGGACGGAACACTCTTCGGCCAAACGGAAGCCGGCGCCACTCGCGTTTCGGTGAGCGCGGATGGCGCAGTTTGGTTTCCTCTGGACGCCGCGCTCGCGCCGACCATCGACCGGCTCTTCCCTTCGGACAGCAGCGGACGTGCCGGCCTTCCGGTGAACCCTTCGCTGACGCCCGCCGATTTCGCCGGCGCCGGCTTGTCCCGCATCCGCAAGTTATATCGGCAAAGCGCGGGAGGAACCAGTTACGATTTGGGCTGGGCGCGAGACGCCAACGGCCATCCGGCCAATCTCCCCGCAGCTCGATTCGTCCGCATCGACGTGCTTCGCGGCAAAGCGGAGGTGGACGCCGCAGCTGCCGTCATGCCAACGGGCGAAACGGCCTTGCGGTTCGTCGAGACTTTCGCTGAAGACCCCGCCGCCAATGGCTGGGCCACAACGGGCAGCACTTTGTTTCAATGGGACACCGCAGCCGAACGGCTTGCGGTGCAATGGGATTCTTCCCAGCCGAACAGTTATTTTCACCGCCCACTCGGTTTGACTTTCGACATACAACAGGACTTCTCGCTCGCTTTCGATCTCGAACTGGACGCCATCGAAATCGGCACCACGCCGGGCAAGCCGTTCACCTTTCCCATCGCCGTTGGCCTCATCGACCTGGCGCAGGCCACCCGCAGCGGCTTCTTCCGAGGCGCCGGCATTCATCCGGTTCACGGCCCCCGCGGCGTCGTAGAATGGAATTACCTGCCCGATTCGAGATTCGGCGCAACCATCTCCTCCGGCCTCATCTCACAAGACAACCAATGGGCTTTTCAAAACACCTTCCCTTTGGTGTTGGAAACCGGAACGCTTTATCATATTCGCATGAAATACGACGCCGGCGCCGGCAAACTCAAAACTGCCATGACAGCCAATGGCCAACCCTTCGGCCCCATCCGTGACGCCCGGCTCTCGGAGATTTTCGGCGACACGTCAGAAGGCAGCTTCTCTCGCCTGGCCGTCGACACCCTTGCCATTTCCAGCTACAGCGACAACGGACAATCGCCGCCCGAAACCGCCGGCTCCGTGCGGGCCGCCGGGCATATCGACAACTTCACCGTAGAAACAATCGCCTCCCTCCAGGCCGTCCAAATCCGCCGGATCGAAACGACCGGCGGCCGACTTCAAATAACCTTTCCCGGCCAAGCCGGCCGGGATTACTGGCTGGAACAAACCGGCAACTTTGCAGACTGGATCACAATCCGCCGCCAACCCGTTCAGGCAACCGGGCCGGCCGCATTCCGCATCGCTCCCGAAGAAGCGCCGCATGCCTTCTTTCGGATTCGAGGACAAGCGCGATGAAGCCAACACCGAAAGCCAATACCGCTTTCACGCTGGTTGAATTACTGGCCGTGATCGCCATCCTCGCGCTCCTGGCCGCCTTGACCCTGCCGCTGCTCTCCAGCGTCAAAACATCCGCCCAACAAATCCAATGCCTCAACCACCTGCGGCAACTGGGAATCGCAGCACAGTTGTATTGGGACGCCAACGAACAACACACCTTCCCCTACCTCCGGGCACAGGCAAATGACGGCTTCATCTACTGGTTCGGCTGGCTGCAATCGGGAAGCGAAGGCCGCCGGCAATTCGATCCCACCCAAGGCGCCCTTTGGCCGTATCTGCAAAACCGCGGCATCGAACGCTGCCCCGCCTTCGACTACCGCCATCCCCAATACAAACCCAAAGCCTCAAGAGCCGCCTACGGCTACGGATACAACCTGCACCTCTCCCCCAGCGGCGCCCAAATGCCCAAGCCAAAACAAATCACAACGCTCGTCTCGCAAATCCGACGTCCAGCAGCAATCGCCCTCTTCGCCGACGCCGCTCAGATCAACGACTTCCAAGCCCCGGCCAGTTTTGAAAATCCGTTAGTGGAAGAATTCTACTACATCAACGACGGTGGCCCCGCCTACGCCAACGGCCACTTCCGCCACCGCCGAAAAGCAAACGCCGCCTTCATCGACGGCCACGCCGCCGCTCTTGCCCCCGCGCCAAAGAGCCAGGACCCGCGCTTGCCCAAGATGTTCCTCGCCCGGCTCCCCAAACAAAACCTCATCCCCTGACCCGTGAAAAAAACCGGCAACAATAGCCTGGCGAAACCGCCTCATCGAAACTCGCCCCGGAACAATACCACCTTCCCGCCAATCCATTTCTGCCGCTCCGCCTCTCTTACACCAAAAACCAGAATTATACCAAAAACCAGAACCCCTCCCCACCGCAGCAGAAATCCCCCAGCCTTCACCCTCGCAGCTTGATTCCCATCGGGAAATTCCATAGAAAACGCCTGTGAAGAAGCATAAATCAAAGGCGCCGAAAGCCGCGTTGAGCCTCGACCTCAAACGGTACCTTTATCTCACCGCCGCCGTCGCCGGCGGGATTATTCTGATCGTAGAAATCCTCGGCGCCAAAATGCTCTCCCCCTTCTTCGGCGCTTCGCATTTTGTCTGGACAGCGCAGATTGCCGTTACCCTCGTTTCCCTGGCCGCCGGGTATTATTTCGGCGGCAGGCTGGCCGACCGCTCCCCGAATCTCTCCCGTCTCTACTATTGCATCCTCCTGGCGGGGCTTTACCTCTGTTTGGCTACTGCCGCCCTTCGGCCGATGGCCTACTTCTGTCTTCAATTCGATTTAGCCGCAGGTTCAGCGCTGGCGTCGCTGGGTCTTTTCTTTGTTCCCCTCACCTTGATGGCAGTTACCGGCCCGTTTGTGATCCGGGTTTTGACCCAATCCACGCAAACTGTTGGCAGCCTCGTAGGGCGCATCTCCGCCATCAGCACGCTTGGCAGCGTCCTTGGCGCCGTGTCTATCGGCTACCTTCTCATTCCCATTGCCCCCAACACCGTCACCATGTTCGCCGCCGCCGCCGTTCTCTTCATCCTCGCCGGGATTTACTTCCTCCTCTGGAAGCGCACTTCTCAAACCGTCATTCAAACAAGCACCGCTTTGGCCATCGCCGCCGCGGCCTATCTGACCGCCATCCGAATCGAAGCCGTCTCCGTTCCGAGCCGCTTCAAAGAACTCGCCCGGCGCAACTCCAACTTCGGCCTGATGCAAGTGCTCGAATCGCAAGACGGCGCCCGCTACTACCTCAACGACCTCCTGAAACAAAACATCTACGATCCCGTCGCCCGGCAAAGCCTTACCGTCTTCACCTCCATGCTCCACAACCTCGCAACAGCCTACACCGAAAAAATCGAAACCGCCCTCGTCATCGGCCTCGGCGTGGGCATCGTCCCCCGGCAATTCGCCGAAGAAGGCATCGCCGTCGACGTCGTCGAAATCAACCCACGCGTCGTCGCAATCGGGCGAGACTTCTTCGACTTCGACCCCGCAAAAGTCAACCTCCACATCGACGACGGACGCCACTTCCTCCACACCGCAACCAAGCAATACGACACCATCCTTCTCGACGCCTTCCTCGGCGACTCTTCGCCCGCCCACCTCATGACCCAAGAATGCTTTCAATCCATGAAAACCCGGCTCCGAACCCAAGGCGTTCTCATCATCAACAGCTTCGGCTACTTCAACTCCAAAGAAGACTTCTTCGTCAGCTCCCTAGCCAAAACTCTCAAAACCGTATTCCAATCCGTCCGCATCCACGACAGCGGGAACGGCAATGTCTTCTTCGCCGCCTCCGACCAAACACCCCTCACCGCCCACCGCCCGCCGGACTTCAGCCGCATTCATCCCCGGATTCGGACTGCCGTGCAAAACACCTACCGAAACATCATCGACGCCAACTACAACCGCGGCATCGTGCTCCGCGACAACTACAATCCCGTTGAATTCTATGATGCCGCCGTTCGAGAAAACATCCGCAAAGAACTAGCCAACTGGATGCAACCCCAATAACCGACCAACGATAAAACAACCGACACGAATCCCCCCCATACAGCTGAACCCAAAACCGATCCCGTTACACCCTGCAGCCAATCAATGGGATCGAATCGCCTCTGTGTCACCAGATCGCGCAAACTCATATTCGATTCATCTTCCCCGCGCTCCATCCGAAGGTGTTGCGCCGGGTAAAATTTCTTTTCATTCGTCCCCAACTTCACCTCCCACAACATCAATGGGCCAACCTGCAACGGGTCAATCTGCTTTGAACGCCCCGTCAAGACACCCTTGACGCCCGGCTGCTGCTTATGAGTGATCCAAACGCCTGCTTGCGGTTTATCCTTCATATTTTCTGGCTGCGTTCCGGCCATTTTACCAAACAAAATCGACAACGCAAGTTCCTTTCAAAAAAACTTGGCCTTTTCAATCCGATCAAGCAGCCTGGCTTTTTTGGAGGCTATAATTGCCCGAAATAAGACTGCAAGCTGCGCTTTATATGACCGCAAAAAACTATCTTCGCCGCCGGTTTGCCTTGAACGGTATCATCTTGGCGCTGGTCTCGGCTTTCCTTGTCTTGGCGCTCATTACTTTCTTGCACCGGATGACCGCTAAACTTGGCGCCGCTCAATTCAGCTTGGTAATCTATTGCGCGGCGGGTATAAGAAAGCCGGTTGAAGCCGCCGCCAGACTCTACCAAAAAGAACGCGGTGTTGTCATTCGCTTGAACTACGGCTCCAGCGGCGAACTTGAAAACAAAATCGCTCTGGAAAAAAAAACCGGCCTTTCGCGCTGCGACCTCTATATCCCTGCGGATCCCTTCTTCGGCAACCGCGCTCAAAGCAAAGGGCTAACCCAAGAATCCATTCCTCTTGCCCGGTTCCGAATTGTTTTGGCGCTCAAACCGGATTCCCCTCTTCGCATTCAATCCGTCCGAGACCTGCTGGACCAAGCCCATCCCTACGCCCTCTGCAACCAACAAGCCGGCGCCGGACGGCGAATCAAAACAGCCCTCAAACAGCACGGCCTCTGGCAACCCGTCTTGCAAAACAAAAAAGCCGCCTTCCTGCGAGTGCCAGAAGCTGCCAACGCCGTGAAAACTTCAAAGCACATTCGCGCCGCTTTCATATGGGACGCCACAGCAAAACAATTCGGACTTCGTATTGTCGAATGCCCTGAACTCGCCGACGGAATCGCCGTCATCGCCGCCCACATCACTGCCCACACTCAAAAAGCAGAAGCCGCCCGGCGCTTTGCTCGCTACCTTGCCACGTCGAAAAAAGGTAAACTCCTCTTCCAAAAATTCCACTTCGACACCTTTCCCGCCAAACCCTGAAAAAAAGATTACTTGGCATCCCGCCCTCTCCTAGAATACTCTGTGCAGACATGCAAACAGTGTCGCACAAGCAAGCTATCAGGCCAAAACACAACCGCCGCACATCGCAAGGCGGAAAGATGAACGGCGGCAGAAAGGAAAAGCGTTTTTTGGACGAGCTGGAAGCGCTGTTCACCGGTGCCGAGGTGGACGGTAAACACTCCGGCTTCGTCAACCTGATGTGGATCAAACAGCACTACTTCCAATCCATCAAGCCGCAACTGATGGCCGCGATTGATCAACGCGCCAAACCGCAAACCGCCTTCCGTGAGGAGCTGTTCGACAAGCTGTACACCTTCTTCAGGCGTTACTTCTGCGAAAGCGGCTCCATCTACTTCCGCCACCTGCCGGCCTTCTCCAAAACCTATCAGCAGGTCTATGCAGACGGTCAGGACGTCGCGTTGTCGTGGAAAACGCAGATGCTCTATTATGTCAAATCGGATGCGTTAGTGCGCTCCATGCCGGTCGAGCTGAACGAGGAAGGCAAACCGCAAAAAACAAGGCGTTTCTATTTTGACGCTTCCGAGGTGGAGCACAAGCAGAACAACGAACGGCGTGAATTCGTGTTTGACTTTGACGAAGTTAAAAAAACGGCCGAAGGGCGGGTAATCCATCTGAAAGTCGCCTACGCGCGCGGCGGTACGAAAACGAAGACCGCCGCCATCCTCAAAGAGGCCCGCCGGGGCGGCATCTCACTGACCGATGACCAACTCCAAAAAGCGCTCGGCGTGTTCCGCCGTCAGACGGAAGTTGATTACTTTATCAATAAGGACGCCAAAGGCTTTCTGCGCGAGCAGTTTGATCTGTGGATGTACCAATACCTGTTTCAGGAAGAGACCGTCTTCGAACAAAAGCGCATCAAACAGTTGCAGGCGCTCAAGGAAACCGCCTACGACATCATCCACTTCATAGCCCAGTTCGAGGATGAGCTGCGCCGCGCCTGGGAAAAGCCGAAATTCGTCCGCAATGTCAACTATGTCGTTACGCTGGATAAATTGAACGCCGAGACGCTACAAAAGGTGCGCCAACACAAAGGCGCGCGGACGCAAATCAAGGAGTGGCGCGAGCTCGGCATGGTGGATGACCAATTTTCAATGGATGCGCTCGGCGCCGGGCAGCAAAACCTGGCCGATACCAACGGCGGCGCAAACGGCGACTATAAGTTTCTGCCGCTGGACACCGGATATTTCAAAGATATGAAATTGGAGATTCTCGCTGCGTTAGGGAATCTGGACGAAGCGCTGGACGGCGAACTGGTGCACAGCGAGAACTGGCAGGCATTGAATACTTTGCGGGAGAGGTACAGGGGGAAGGTTAAATGTATTTATATCGATCCACCGTATAACACCGATTCTTCAGCCATTTTGTATAGAAACGATTATAAAGATTCGTCATGGCTTTCATTGGTAGAAAATCGACTAACAATATCAAAAGCGTTTCTGGGCAGCGAAGGAATTATTTGTTGTGCTATTGATGATGAAGAGTCTTGGCGTTTATTTGACCTATTGCAAAGAGTTTTTGACCGAAAATTGGGCGTGGTTCCTGTGCGGACGAATCCTGCTGGAAGAAAATCCACGGGACAGTTTTCGCCATCTCACGAATACGCCTTGTTCTTTGGTAATAAGGACGCTGTACCGTCCAGCCTACCAAAGACCGACAAGGAACGTGCGCGTTATCCATTTGCGGACAGTCAGGGAAGATATGCCTGGAACAATTTGATTCGGCATGGTTCAAATGACAAAAGAGAAGATGCACCGAAGATGTTTTATCCAATTTATGTCAAAGAGGACGACACCATCCGAATTCCTGAACTGGAGTGGCGTGAAGATAACCGCGAGTATCGGGTTCAGGAAAAACCCAATTCAGATGAAGTCGTTCTTTGGCCCATCAGAGGTGAAATCGAGAAAAACTGGCATCGCGGATGGGAACGCGTTCAATCTGAACCAGACGAGTATCGCATTCGCCGAGGTAAGAATGGGAGTATAAGTATAGATTTCCGCATTCGGATGGACGAGAGTGCGATGCCCAAGACTTGGTGGGATGATAACAAATACGCATCATCCAACCACGGGGCAAAAGTTCTAAAAGATCTCTTTGGAGAGAGTTTATTCAATTTTCCGAAATCCGTAGCATTAGTCGAAGATTGTTTAACAACATCCGGCTGCAACAAAAGAAACGCAGTAGCAGTAGACTACTTCGCCGGCTCCGGCACCACTGCTCACGCCGTTATCAATCTCAATCGCGAAGACGGCGGCAATCGCAAATACTTGATGATCGAAATGGGAGACTACTTCGACACCGTTCTTCTACCGCGCATCAAAAAAGTGGTCTATTCCAAAGACTGGAAAAACGGCAAACCTGTCTCCCGTGAAGGCGTCAGCCATTGCCTCAAATACTACAAACTGGAGCAGTACGAAGAGACGCTCAAAGAAGCCCGCTATGATAGCGGACGGCGAGTCACTTCACTGGAGCTGGACAGCACAAAATCGCCCTTTGAGCAGTATGTTTTCTTCGGCGACGACAAACTCGCGGGCGCGGTCAAACCGCTGAAAAACGGCAAACTGAAAATCAATCTCCACGACCTCTACCGGGACTACCAGGACATCGACATTGCCGAGACGCTGTCCAATGCGCTCGGCAAACCGATCCGTCGCCGCACCGCCGACAGCGTAACCTTCGCCGACGGCACCACCGAGAAAACCGACCCGGCAACCATGACCGAAGAAGAAAAACGGCACTTCATCTCACTTATCAAATCGTATCTGTGGTGGGGGGAGTAAAAGCAGAATACTAAAATGGCTAGAAAAATATTTGTTTCTTATAAGCACAGTGATAGAAATGTGGAAGCATTGAATGGAGAAAGCACAGCCAGGGATTATGTTGATAAGCTAATTGATTTATTTGAGGGAGATGAGATTTATAAAGGAGAAGGTGATGAAGATTTAGAAGAGTTTGAAGACGAGACGATAAAAACTCATCTGAAGGACAAAATATATGACAGCAGTATCACTATTGTCTTAATTTCGCCCAATATGAAAGACACGAGTATTAACGAAGGCAATCAGTGGATTCCATGGGAGGTTTCTTATTCCTTCAAGGAAATCACACGGGATGGGCGTACTAGCAAAACAAATGCAGTGTTAGCAGTCGTTCTGCCCGACAGAAACTCCTCTTACCAATACTTTCTTGTGGAAGATTCCTGTCCATACTGTCATTGTAAAACACTAAAAACCGACACTCTCTTTCAGATATTGCGAGACAATATGTTTAACATAAAGGAACCTACCTTTAGCAATTGTAGAAATCACCCAAAGAATCCTGTTTATACAGGTGATCCTAGCTATATTTACTCGGTTACATGGCAGGATTTTATAAATGACAAAGAAAAGTATATTCAAATAGCAGAGAATATAAGAGAGAAGATAGATGATTACAAAATCACAAAGACGGTGAAAGCTTAAAGAGGTGTTGCAATGCATAATAAAGAACAAATCGTGAAGCACTTGGAAATGATTCAGGGGGTTATTAACCGTCTGGGGCATGACTCTTTCTTGATCAAAGGTTGGAGCATAACCATATTGGCTGCTGGAATCATCTTTTCTGCAAGAAGCGGGATCGGAAACGAATATATCGTATTGTCTTTTCTCATTCCAGTAGTTGGGTTTTGGGTATTGGACGTTTATTTTCTTTGGCAAGAGCGATTGTTTCGTAAAGGTTACGATGAGATTAGAGAGCAAGGAGCCACGGATTTTGCAATGGATATGATGAAACACAAAAGCCAACCAAAGTGTAACTGGTTTGCTTCCATGTTTTCCGTAACATTGCTCTTATTTTATGGCATTCAGGCTTTATTTGTGTTGGGATGGATCTTTTGTTATTCTTAAATTTACAATTAAGTAAAGTAAGAGCAGAACGAATGAGGAGATAGAAAAACGAATATGGCGACAAAAAGACGAGTCTTTTACAGTTTTCACTACGATCAAGATAGTTGGCGAGTCTCGCAAGTACGCAACATGGGTGTTGTTGAAGGTAATAGGCCAGCAACTGATAACGAATGGGAAGCAGTTAAAAAAGGTGGTGATACTGCGATTAAAAAATGGATAGATAACCAAATGAAGTACAGGTCATGCACCGTCGTCCTCGTTGGCAGCAATACAGCAAATAGAAAATGGATCAATTATGAAATAAGAAAGTCACGAAATGAAGGTATGGGCGTGGTCGGAATATACATACACGGACTAAAAGACCAGTATGAAAGTATTTCTTCTAAGGGTAAAAACCCTTTCGATATTTCTTGTGGAAATTTCGGTGAGAAACTCTTGTCGGTCGTCAAATGTTATGATCCTGCTGGCCACAACAGTCAGGAGCGGTACGATTGGATTAAGAAGAATTTAGCCGGCGCTGTAGAGGAAGCTATTACCATAAGAAATAACCATTGAGTCTATAGCTAATCCATGCATCTATCACTTGAATCCATTGCTCAATCCCTGAACTACGGCGATCTGCCCGAAACTTGGCGTGTCCCGGATATAGGTAATTTTTCCACCACAAAGACGCTGTACGATTACCAAACCGACGCTTTGCAAAAAGCAGCGCGGGCGCTGTTTCTGTATTATGGCAAGGAACACGACTGGAGCATCGGTGAGCCACAGGCGACAAACAACGAACGTAAACGGTATTTCTTCGACCTGTATGACACCCACGGAATTGCCAATGTAAATCAATATGAGAGCCGGAATAGCCGAAGAAATGGCGATGAGAATCCGGTATTTCGTATCCTTTCGGACTATATAACGCCTTTTGATGATACCATTTCCTATCATAACCTGATCAACCGCATGTGCTTCTGGATGGCGACCGGCAGCGGCAAGACACTGGTGATGGTCAAGCTGATAGAGTACTTGCACCACTTGATACGCCATCGGGAAATTCCGCCGCATAACATCCTCATCCTTGCGCCCAGCGAGCATCTGTTAGGTCAAATCCGCCGTACCGTGGAGGAATTCAATCAGACGGGGCTTTATATAGATTTGGTTCCGCTGCGTGAAATGCACCGCAGCCGTCAGGCGAGAATTGGCGATATGGCGACGGTTTACTACCACCGCAGTGATAACATTTCCGATGTACAGAAAGACACGCTGACCAACTACCGCACTTATGAAAACTGCGGAAAATGGTACGTGTTGCTTGACGAGGCGCATAAGGGCGGTAAAGAGGACTCCAAGCGGCAGGCGTATTACGCGGTGATGGCGCGGGAGGGGTTTTTGTTTAACTTTTCCGCTACTTTTACGGATAAAGAAGACATTATAACGACGGTCAAAAAATACAATCTGGAGGAGTTTGTTATCAATGGGCATGGCAAAAACATTTTTCTGAACGAGCAGGAATACGATGCCTTCCGCCACAGGGGGAAAGAAATGAGCCATGAAGAAAGAAGAAAAATTGTCATGAAATCGTTAATCACATTTGGCTATGTTTCGTTACGAGTAAAAGAGCTACGGGAAGGGACGCAAATCGGAGATTTGTATCACTTGCCACTCATGCTGACCTTGGTCAATTCTGTAAATACTGACGTTGAAAATGAAAGAAACGATCTGTGGGCGTTTTTCCAAACCTTGCGTGAAGTTGCCACGGGAGCAATTGATACCGCGCTTTTTAGAGACTCAAAAACTGAACTGATTGATGATTGGAGAAATGCGAGGCTTCTTTTTAGAGAAGACAGCGGGGGAATTATCGAAACCGATGAAACTCCCATTAAGAAAATGACAACGGCCGATTTACGAGAGGCGGTTTTTCTCAGCCGTAAAAAAGGAGCGTTACAGCTTATTCGCAGTGGAGACAACAAGGAATTGGCGTTTCAACTGAAAAATGCAGATTCTCCGTTTGCCTTGATACGCATAGGCGACACTTCCAAGTGGCGCAACAATCTTCTTGCCGGCTTTGAGGAAACAACCGCGTTGCAGGAAAAGTCGTTTTTTGACGAATTGGAACAAAGCTCTATAACGGTCCTTATGGGTTCCCGGTCGTTTTTTGAAAGCTGGGACTCCAACCGTCCCAATGTGATCAACTTCATCAACATCGGCGGCAGTGATGCCAAAAAGTTTATAGTGCAGTCCGTCGGGCGCGGCGTGCGGATTGAAACGTTGCCGAATCAGCGCCGCCGTTTTGCCTACCTCGCCGACAGCAAAGAGAAGCAGCGCATCCAAGACTATCACGACAAGGTGCAGCCGCCGGAAACGTTGTTTCTGTTTGCAACCAATCGCAGTGCCGTCAAATCCGTGCTGAAGGGGTTGGAAGCGGAGAAGGGCGCTGTCTTTGAAAGGCTGGAGGGTTTTGAAAAGGCGCCGTTATCTAAAATCAATAATAAAGATATGCCGCTGTTAGTGCCCGAATACAGGGAAGAGCCGACGAGTTTGCCGTCTCCATTCTGGATGAGCGAGGAAACCTTGGAAAGGTTGCAATCGTGGTTTAAAAGAACGTCTGATTCAGTGTATATCGTTCGGGATGAGCTTGCCATGTTTCAGATTAACGCGCTGCGCGGGTTACTTAAGATTGAGAATGGAATACAAAAGATTAAGAATGGAATACAAATCAAACAGGGGAAAGACTATGCGCTGCTGCCGTTTCTGCAAAACCGTCTTCTGGCCCACACGATGAAAATTGAAAAAGTCTCAGACGGCGTTCGTGAAATAGCAGACGAAGACATTGTTCATTTCCGCGAGATTCGCGTTCGTTCGGAATATGTCTGTGAACTGCAAACTAAGATTGATCAGGTAAAAGCAGGCAAAGCATCGAATGGGGAAATGGTTGAGTTAGCATGGCAACTTGCAGAGGAAAAAATAACGCAGGAAGTGTTTGGCAAGAGATATGCGAAGTTGGCGGAAAGAGCCGAAAAATCTTTTATGGATCTGAAAATAAGGAAAGTGCTCAAACACTATTATTTCCCTGTGATACTGGGAGACGAGAAAGCAAATTACATTCAGCACATTATCAAGGTTGCAAGTGAGATCAACTTTCTTAATGCGCTGGAAGAATGGCTTGGGAAAAATACTGTGCCATGGGATGCCTGGATGTTTAGCAAGATAGACGAATCTTGGGACAACATTCATATTCCCTACTCCGACCCCGAGAAAAACGAATGCCGCCGTTTCTTGCCCGATTTTGTTTTCTGGATGTGTCGAGGGAATGAATATCGTATTGTTTTTGTTGATCCCAAAGGAACACAGCACACCTCTGCCTACCACAAAATAGACGGTTATCAAAACCTGTTTGAAAAAGGGAACGGTGAGCTGGCCCAATTTGGATACCGCGAATTCACGGTCCGCGTCGCGCTTTGGATGTTCAATAAAAAGAGCAATGCCGTGCCGGAGAAATATCGGCGTTTTTATATTGACCAGCCTGAACGCATCTTTGAATCTCTCTGAGTTCGTGCAACTGCCGCGCCAGTCTCTATCTAGTGTATCCGAGAACGCGGGCGCTACTGGGGCGCCTCCTTCGGGGAAAAGAGGGGCGAGGGCTTCCGATTTTGACGAGGCGTTGGCGCAGGTTCCAAGCGTCCCTTCTGACAAACCTTTTCTCGCTTGTTTGGTTGTGCTTGGGGGCGCTTATATTGCGGTGATTGCGCTTATGCTTTTGGCCGATGTTATTTATACGGATCGCGAGTCTTTGCTGGCGGCGTTTGGCAGCAAGGAAATTCGGTTTTCGATTCTTTTGAGTTTGGCGAGTTGTAGCATCTCGGCTGTGTTGTCTCTTTGGGTGTCTGTGCCCATTGGTTATTTGATGTCTCGTTTTCAATTTCGAGGGAAGGGTTTTATTGATGTTGTTTTGGATGTTCCGATTGTTTTGCCGCCGCTTGTTGTTGGGGTTAGTTTGTTGGTTTTGTTCAATCTTCCACCTTTCGCTTGGTTTAGTTCGGCGGTTGTTTTCGAGGTTCCTGCGGTTATTATCGCCCAATTTACGGTGGCAGCTGCTTTTGCGGTTCGAATGATGCGTGTTGCGTTTGATCAGATTCCCATCCGGTTTGAAGAGGTGGCGATGACTTTGGGTTGCAGCCGGCGGCAGGCGTTTTGGGCGGTTGTTTTGCCGCAGGCCAAGGGCGGGCTTTGGGCGGCTGGCACTTTGGCGTGGGCGCGTTCTTTAGGGGAGTTTGGTCCGATTTTGGTTTTTGCCGGCTCTACGCGGTTGCGCACGGAAGTTCTTTCGACTTCAGTTTATTTGGAGCTTCAGGCAGGCAATTTGAAGGGGATGCTTGCTGTTTCTCTGATTATGGTTGCGGCAGCAGCGGTGGCGTTGGGAATTGCTCGTTTGGCGGGGCGGCAGCGGTTAAATATATGATTGAAGTGCAGAAGCTCAAAATCCAGCAGGGGGCGTTTTGTCTTGAGGGGTTCGATTTTCGGGTGGAGTCCGGGCAATATGCTGTTCTCATGGGCCGGAGCGGTTGCGGCAAGACGACATTGCTGGAAGCGATTTGCGGGTTGCGCCCGATTGAGGCCGGCCGGATTCGATTGTCGGGTCGGGATGTTACTGAGCGGAAGCCGGCGGAGCGGGGCGTGGGTTATGTGCCTCAAGACCGCGCGCTTTTTCCCATGCTTTGTGTTCGCGATCAATTGGCGTTTTCTTTGGTGATTCGTCGGTTGCCAGCGCCGTTGATTGCCGCCCGGGTGGAGGAGTTGGCTGTTCTTACAGGCGTGGACCGGCTGTTGGATCGCCGGCCCGACGGCCTCAGCGGAGGGGAAGCTCAGCGGGTGGCCGTTGGCAGAGCTTTGGCGAGCAAGCCTGCTGTTCTTCTTTTGGACGAACCGCTCAGTGCGTTGGATGAAGATTTGCACGCGGAGATGTGCGCGCTGCTGGAGGAGATTCACCGGCAAACCCGTGTGACCGTCCTGCACATCACCCACAGCCGGCAGGAAGCTCGACGGCTGGGCGACTGTCATTTTCGCTTAGAAGATGGGTTTGTCCGTGCGCAAACATTTTCCGCATAACTTCACCAGCCGGGCGGAACCTGTGCCTTCGGTTGACATTGCGGGAGGGGTAGTTCATTCTGCGAGAGATTGTTTGATGGAAATCACGGCATGGGGAAATATCAAATCCGGCGGGCGGGCAAATCTCTACACGCTGCGGAATGCCAACGGTCTGACGGTCAAAATCACCAATTTCGGCGCGGCAGTGATTGAGGCGCATGTGCCGGACCGAAACGGCCGTTTGGCCGATGTTACTTTGGGTTTCGGCGATTTCGCGGGCTACTTGGAGAATGCTCCAAGTTTCGGCGTCGTCATCGGCCGTTACGCCAACCGACTTGCAAACGGCCAATTCCACCTCAACGGACGGCGCCACACGCTCGCCGCCAATCACGGCCCCCATCATCTGCACGGCGGCATTGCGGGCTTCAGCAAGCAGCTTTGGGACGCCGTCCCCTTCGAGACGGCGTCGACCAGCGGCCTCACATTGCGCTATACCAGCTCGGACGGCGAAGAAGGCTATCCAGGGGAAGTGCAAACGGAACTTGTCTATTCGCTCACCGAGGCCAACGAACTGCGAATGGATTACCGCGCCTTCAGCGATCAACCCACTCCTCTGAACCTCACCAATCATGCGTATTGGCATCTCGGAGGCGAAGACGGCGGTTTTATCGGCGATCATGTTCTGGCCATCCGTGCCGGCCATTACACCCCGACCGATGAACGGCTGATCCCCACCGGCGAGATTCGATCCGTGGCAGGGACGCCGCTGGACTTTCGCCAGCCGAAAACCATCGGCGCGGACATGAACAATGTCGGCGGCAACCCTCCCGGATACGATCACAATTTCGTCCTGAACAAATCGGAATTCGGTGTGTTGGATCTGGCAGCCACGGTGATTCATCCGGCATCCGGGCGCCGGCTGGACATCCTTACCACCGAGCCGGCAATTCAATTTTACACCGGCAATTCCCTCGATGGTTCCATCACCGGAAAATCAGGCACGCCCTACCGAACGCACAGCGGGTTCTGTTTGGAATGTCAGCATTTCCCGGATTCTCCAAATCATCCGCAGTTTCCATCAACGATTTTGCGTCCGGGACAAGAATACGCCCAGACCACGATTCACCGGTTTTCGATTGCGGATTGAGGCGGTTGCCGGCGATTGGTCGGTTAGCCGGAGACAGTTTCGCCGGCAGCAGTTGTCTGGACGAAGGACAGATGGTCTCCATCGGCAACTACCCGGATGGGAACGTTGCCACTCAAGTTCCCTTTTAGGATTTCTTCGGCGAGGGGGTCTTCCAGGTAACGCTCGACGGCGCGGCGCATGGGTCTAGCGCCGTAGCTGGGATCGTATCCTTTTTCGACCAAGAAGTTTTTGGCGCTGTCGTCCAGCAACAATTCCATCTCCCGCTTGCGGAGCCGCTCCAGGACTTTCTCGACTTCCAGGGTCAAGATGTCGATCAAATTGGCCTTGTTCAGCGAGCGGAACACGATCAAGTCATCCAAACGATTTAAGAATTCGGGTTTGAAGATGCGCTTTGCCTCGTCGAGGATGCGGCTCCGCATGACGTTGTAATCCGTTTCCTCGCCGCCCTGAGTGAAGCCGATGATTTCGTTGTTTGCAGCCAGCTTGGCGCCGACATTCGAGGTCATGAGGACGATTGTGTTGCGGAAGTCTACCGTCCGTCCGAGGTTGTCTGTCAACTTACCTTCTTCGAGTATTTGCAGGAGCATGTTGGTGACGTCGGGGTGCGCTTTTTCGATTTCGTCGAACAGCACAACGGAATAGGGTTGCCGGCGGACTTGTTCGGTGAGCTGGCCGCCTTCTTCGTAGCCGACATAGCCCGGCGGCGATCCAATCAGGCGCGAGACGGTGAACTTCTCCATGTATTCGCCCATGTCGAGATGGATGAGGGATTTTTGATTGCCGAACATGTTGACGGCGATTGTTTTGGCGAGAAGGGTTTTGCCGACTCCGGTGGGGCCCAGCAGAGTGAAGGCGCCGATCGGCCGGCAAGGGTCTTTCAAATCAGCGCGGGAGCGGCGCAGCGCCTTGCACAGGGACGAGACGGCCTCTTTCTGCCCCACGACGGTTCGGGAGAGTTCCGCCTCCATGTCAAGCAGACGTTGTGCCTCCCCTTGTTCCATGCGTTTCAACGGGATGCCCGTCCACTTGGCGACGACACTCAGGATGTCGTCCTCGTCAACCACTATGCGCTGCGCTTCCTGGGTGGCTTTCCAGGTGTTCAAGATGGTTTCGAGTTTTTCTTTCGCCTGTTTTTCCTGGTCTCTCATGGAAGCGGCGAGTTCGAAATCCTGTTCTTTGATCGCTTTTTCTTTTTTGGATTTGATTTTGCCGATCTCGCTTTCCAAACTTTTGACATCCGGCGGGCGGGTCAGGGATTTGATGCGGGCGCCGGCGCCGGCTTCGTCCATGACATCGATGGCTTTGTCGGGGAGGTAACGCCCGGTGATGTAACGGTCAGAGAGTTTCACGGCGGCGTCAAGGGCGGCATCGGTGAGGGAGATTTTGTGGTGTTCTTCGTACTTGGAGCGCACGCCTTTGAGGATGAGCACGGCGTCTTCGATGGAGGGGGCTTCCACTTTGATCGATTGAAAGCGCCGTTCAAGGGCCGCGTCGCGCTCGATGTATTTGCGGTATTCGTCCAAGGTGGTGGCGCCGACGCATTGCATTTCGCCCCGGCTGAGCGCCGGCTTGATAATGTTGGAGGCGTCCATGGTGCCTTCGGCCGAGCCGGCGCCGACGATAGTGTGGAGTTCGTCGATGAAGAGGATGATATTTTTGGAGCGCCGGATTTCGTCCATCACAGCTTTGATTCGCTCTTCGAACTGGCCGCGGTATTTTGTGCCCGCCACCATCAGGGCGAGGTCCAGAGTGACGACCCGTTTGTCTCGCAAAATTTCCGGCACGTTGCCGCGGGCAATTTCTTGGGCCAAGCCTTCGACAATGGCGGTCTTGCCCACGCCCGCCTCTCCCAAAAGCACCGGGTTGTTCTTCGTCCGCCGGCACAAAATTTGGATGACGCGCTCGATTTCGTCTTTGCGTCCGATGACGGGGTCCATCTCCTCTTTGCGGGCGATCTCCGTCAAATCCCGGCCAAAGGCCCGCAAGGCCGGCGTTTTGACATCGTTCTTTTTGTCGCCGGTCTTTTCCACCATCTCCGCCCCAGCAAACTCATCCCCTTCTTGAAAGTTCGGATCGAGCTCTTTCAAAATTTCCTGGCGCGTCTGCTCGATGTCAATGTCCAACGTTTTCAACACTCGCGCCGCCACGCCGTCGCCTTCGCGCAAAAGTCCCAACAGGATGTGTTCCGTTCCCACATATGTGTGCGCCAGTTGTCTGGCTTCCTTGGACGCCAGGTTCAGAACTTTTTTGACCCGAGGCGTGTATGGGATAGTGCCGACGACTTTTTGATCCGGCCCGCTGGGCACATGTTTTTCGACTTCCGAGCGGACGGCCTCGAGCTCCAACCCCATCTTCTGGAGGACATTCACCGCGACTCCCTGCCCGAGCTTGATCAATCCGAGCAGCAAGTGTTCCGTCCCCACATATGTGTGATTGAATCGGTCCGCCTCTTTCCTCGCCAGCGCCAACACCTGCTGCGCCCGAGGCGTAAAATTATTGAAAGCATCTTCGCTCATAACTGAACCTCTTCGCCCATAAAACCACCGCTGTTCTTCAAAAAGCTCCGCAAACGGAACCGCCCGACAACTCTCCCTTCCCCTCCAGCCTTTAGTCTCCGCCTTCTTCCTACAACGTTTCCACGCAAAAATCCAGACGCAATGCGCCAAAAAAACAATTTTCTGTGGCGGCGCGGCCGCGGGCGCCATTTGCGGGATTCCTCTTGCCGCACGGCTTCCGCAACAGCAGTCTGTCCCTTCATTTTAGATTCTGCAACAGTTTCATCCGGCCTTGCCGCCGGCAACAAAACAACATGATTGAGACTTCTCCCGCGCCTTGCCAATTCGACATGCCCCCCCTGCCACTGCCCGACATTATTTTCACTCACGAAAGCGACCTGGACGGCTTTGTTGCCGGCTGCCTTTTACAACGTTTGGCCAAAACCCTTTTCGATTGCGAAGTGCCACTAGAACCCCTCTCCTCCAGTCCCTGGACAACGCTCAAACGATTCCCCAACCGCGCTTGGGTCAGCGACTTATCCTTCGACCCCAAAATCGACCGAGCCGACTGGGTGATCATCGACCATCACGTCAACGAACACAAACCGAAGGCCGCCGCCCTGATTCACAACCTGAACCACTCCGCCGCCAAACTCTGCTACAGCCTGCTGGCACAACACCGCAGCGGCAACGAAAAACTGAGCCGCCTGGTGGAGTTGACCAACATTGCTGACCTCTACCTGAGCAATCACGCCGAATTCGGCCTGGCATCAGAATACGCCCGCCTCGTCAAAACCTACCACTTCCGCCCGCTCTACCGTCTCATTGGCCATCGCCTGGAGAGTTTGCTGGATCATCCGCTTTTGGAAATCATGGCTTTGAAGCGCCGGATAGAAGACCCGATCGGGCTCGACTGGAGCCGGGATCGCATCCTCGCGATCACGCCCGAAATCGGCTATGCCACCACCGCCATTGGCGATACCAACTACATTCTCCACCACCTTTTGGAAAGCCGGAACACACCCTACACTGCCCTCTTTGCTCTGTTCAAAAAACCCGGCGGCCCGGTAACGTTGAGCATTCGAAGCCAAAATGGAGAAGCGCTGGCCATCGCCAAAACCTTGCAAGGCGGCGGCCATCCCAACGCCGCCGGTGCTGCCCTACCCCGATCGATCACCACTTTCGACAGCGCAGCCGCTTACCTAAAACAGTTGCTGAACCCCAACCCGCCGGCGGAAGCGCCCATCGGCACCAAAGCGCTTTTCGATTCCGCTGAATTCTGACCTTCCCGCCGCAAATCAAGCAAGGGGCGGTTCAACCGCTGCCAAGCGTTCACGGAGGAGTTTCGCCCGCAGGTTATCACGTTCGCTGGCGCTCTTCTTGCCTGCCGCCCGTTTTTGAATGTGCGCCGGCTCGGTTACGATGGCCAGCTCGTCCGCCAACGCCCGGTGTTTGGCGGGGAATAAGTTCAGGTCCACGCCGAGCCGCAGCATAGATAGATGGTTTTTGGTTTCCTTCGAGGTGATGCTGTGGGCATATGAAAGGATGCCATAGGCCCGCCCGATGCGGTCCCAAAGCATTTTCGCGCTGGTTTCGCGCAGCTTTTGGCGGGCGTTTTCCTCTTTCTCCACAATTTGCAGCACGGCTTTGTTGAGTTTTTCGACAATTTCAGCTTCGGACTCGCCGAGAGTCATCTGGTTGGAAACCTGAAAGACATTCCCCAAAGCCTCGGTACCTTCGCCGTAAAGGCCGCGCACGGCCAGCCCCAACTGGTTGGCCGCGGTAATTACCTGGTTGATGGCCTCGGCCAAAACCAAACCCGGCAAATGCAGCATCGCGCTGACGCGAATCCCGGTTCCCAGATTGGTCGGGCATGCGGTGAGGTAGCCGTATCGGGAGGAATAGGCGTAAGGCACTTGCTCCTCCAGTAGGGAATCGAAGGCGTCGATCCGCTTCCAGGCCTCCTTCACCTGAAGGCCGGGCAGGATGACTTGCATGCGCAGGTGGTCTTCCTCGTTGATCATGACACTAATCTTTTTGTCGCCGCTCAGCACCACGGCGCTTCCGAGGCCGCGGGCGGCGTGTTCCCGGCTAATCAAGTGGCGCTCCACCAAAATCTGCTTTTCGAGCGCGGTCAATTTGCCCATACCCTCATGGGCGCCGTTCTTCATGGGCGCCAGACTCGACACCGCCGGGAGCAGGATTTCCAAGGCTTGCACGCGCTGCGCTCTTTTGGAGCGGCCGGGAAAGGGCATCGAATCGAGGTTCCGCGCCAAACGCACCCGGCTTGTCAGGATGATTTTGTCCAGAGGCCCGCTTTGTTTGCCGGAAGCGTCCGGCGGCTTTAAGAAATCAATCAGTTTCATCAGCGCTCCTTGGCGGCAAAGAGAGTTTGCGGATTTCTTGGTGAACCAGCTTCAACTGATCCCGCAGAACGGCAGCTTCCTCGAACTGTTCGCGCTTCACCGCCCGGTTCAGACGATCCTGCAGCTCGCGCGAACGGTCTTGCAACTCTTGGCTGTTTCTGAGTTTTCGCGGCACTTTGCCGGTGTGGCGCACTCCGCGATGCATCGCTTTGAAGACTTGCCGCAACACCGCTTCGAAGGTTTCGTAACAGCGGGCGCAGCCTAGACGCCCGGTTTTTTTGAAATTGGCCTGTGTGCAGCCGCAAAAGCTGCATTGGACGGTCTTGCCGGTTGCGGCCGGGGCGGCGGCTTTCTTCTCGTCGGAAGCAGCCTTGCTTTCGCTCTTCAACACCTTCGATATCAGATTCGTGGGGGAATCGTTGACGCCCTTTTCTTTGACGCAGGCTTCGCAAAGGTCCACCTTTGTCATCTTGCCACCCACGATCTGCGACAAATGCCAATTGGCTTCATTCTTTCCACAAACATAGCAAAGCATAGACACTCTCTCAGTTGCCGGCGCCTCCGCAAAAGAGAACCACCGGTCGCAGGTTTATTGTTTCTTTGTCGCGATCGGATCGCCAGTCGAACGCGTTAAATCGTGATAGGCGGCCACCAGCTTCCGAGTCACCGGGCCGGGAGCTCCCGCCCCAATCACCCGCTGGTCCACTTCGACAACTGGCACAATCTCCGCCCCGGTTCCCGTCAAAAAGCATTCATCCGCCACAAAGACATCATAACGCGAGAGGTTCATCTCCGCCACTTCTAAGCCTGCCGCCCGGGCCAAATCCATCGCCACCGCCCGCGTGATGCCATAGAGGGCGCCCGCAGCCAATGGCGGCGTGCACAGTTTCCCGCCGCTCACGATGAACAAATTGTCCCCGGTGCACTCGGCCACAAAGCCCTCGGCATTCAACAAAATCGCCTCCTCGCATCCGGCGATATCGGCCTCGATCTTAGCCAGAACATTGTTCAAGTAATTGAGCGACTTGATCGCCGGGTTGAGCGCGTTTTGCAAGTTGCGCACTGTGGAAGCAGTAACGATGCGCAACCCTTTTTCGTAATACTCTGGAGGATAGAGCTGAATCCCGCTGGCAATGGCAATGATCGAAGAGCGCGGGCAACTCTTCGTATCTAGGCCGAGGCTGCCTTCACCGCGAGTTACCAGCAGCCGAACATAGCCGTCCTCGATGTTGTTTTCAGCGCAAGTCAGCCGGACAATCTCGCACATCCCCTCAACCGAAACCGGCACCGGCAACAATATAGCCTTCGCTGACTTGAACAAACGCTCCACATGCTCGCGCAAACGGAAAATGCGCCCGTTGTAAGCACGAATGCCCTCAAATACGCCATCGCCATACAACAGACCGTGGTCGAACACCGAAATTTTTGCGTTCTCCCGATCAAAAAATTTGCCGTCAATATAGACTTTCATCCCAACCAGAGCCGCTTCAACTTAGGCAAACAACCCCAGCCAAGCAATCCCAAACAAACCCGCGCGAGATCGCGGACGACCGCAGGACGATCCACTGCCCGGCGAGTCATCCCACACTCTCGCGCTTCATCCAGCACCAACCGCCCGTGCGGCCGGCAGCGGCAGCCATTTTCGCCCGAATCCATTCTCAACAGCCAACAATTTACGCTGGGAAGTTCACCACTCCATGATAAAGTTCTCGCCGCTGGGAGGGCGGACACGGCAAGAGAAGCCAACGGCAATTCACGGGCGCTCTCCATGCGCAAAAACAAAAAACCGGTAACTACAATGAGAACATTCGCTCGCGCCTCTTCCATGCAGTCGCAAGCTCTCTCTTGGCGGGCAGACCGCCGCAAAATCGCCTTGGTGCCAACGATGGGCGCTCTCCATGCAGGCCATGCCAGCCTCATAACCCGCGCTCGAAAAGAAGTCGGGACGGACGGACGAGTCGTCGTCAGCCTCTTCGTCAACCCCGCGCAATTCGCGCCCGCCGAAGACTTCGCCGCCTATCCCCGATCGGAAAAAACCGATCGCAGCCTCTGCCGGCACACGGGCGCAGACGCCCTCTTCCTGCCCCGAACGGTGCAAGAAATCTACCCCGGCGGCGCCGTCCCTTACAGCACCTTCGTCGCCGAGGAACAGCTCAGCCGCTTCATGGAAGGCCAATCCCGGCCGGGCCATTTCCGAGGCGTCGCCACCATCGTCTCCATCCTCCTGAACATCGTCCAACCCACCCACGCCATCTTTGGCGAAAAAGATTTCCAACAAACCGCCGTTGTAAAAAAACTCATCTGCGACTTGAAGTTCCCCGTCCAACTTGTGATCAGTCCCACCGTTCGGGAAAAAGACGGCCTCGCCCTCAGCTCCCGGAATGCCGCCCTCAGCCAACGGCAACGCCCGGTTGCCAACATCCTCTGGCGCTGCATCGCCGCCGCCCGTCAAATCGTCCGCCAAACCGATTCCATTCCCGCCGCCGCTCTCAAATGCCGGCTGGCGCATATGATTGACGAAACCCCCGAAGCCGAACTCGACTACATCGAAATCTTCCATCCCAAGACCCTGACGCCGTTGCCGCAAGCCCGGCGCAACAACCGCATCGCCCTCGCCGTCCGCTTCGGCAAAACCAGACTCATCGACAACGGAAAGTTATAGCCCCCTCACCAAAGCACACCCCAGCAGCCATGCCCGCAACCCCTCGCAACTACCATTGCATCGTCCTTGGCAGCGGCATCGCCGGCCTCTACTTCTCCCTCAAAGCCGCTTCCCAAGGCAAAATCGCCATCCTCACCAAAAAACACCGCGCCGAATCCAACACCAACTACGCCCAAGGCGGCATCGCCGCCGTCACCAGCCAGGAAGACTCCATCGAAAAGCACATCCAGGACACTTGCGCCGCCGGCGCCGGCCTCTGCCGCAAAGAAGCGGTCGAAACCATCCTCGCCGAAGGCCCAGCGCGAATTCAGGACCTGGTCCGGCTCGGGATGGAATTCAGCGAACGGGAAACCTCACCCGCAGGCAAGCGCGAATGGGACCTCGGCAAAGAAGGCGGCCACTCCCAGCGCCGCATTCTGCACGCCAAAGACGTCACTGGCCGAGAAGTCGAACGCGCCTTGCTCCGCGCCGTCGCCGGCCATCCAGACATCCACATCTACGAAAACCACTTCGCCATCGACCTCATCACCTCCCGCAAACTCGGACTGAACGAACCCGACCGCTGCCATGGTCTCTACGCCCTCGACACCGGCAAACGGCGCGTCCGCGCCTTCCGCGCCAAAACCACCGTCATCGCCACCGGCGGCTGCGGCAAAGTCTATCTCTACACCACCAACCCAGACATCGCCACCGGCGACGGAGTCGCCATGGCCTACCGCGCCAGCGTGCCCATCGCCAACATGGAATTCATCCAATTTCACCCCACCTGCCTCTACCACCCCAAAGCAAAAACCTTCCTCATCTCCGAAGCCGTGCGCGGCGAAGGCGGAATCATCAAAAGCCGCGCCGGACGCGAGTTCATGGCCGACTGCCACCCGCTCCAATCCCTCGCCCCCCGAGACATCGTCGCCCGCGCTATCGACCGCGAAATGAAACGCGAAGGCTCCGAATACGTCCACCTCGACATCACCCACAAACCCGCCCCCTTCCTGATGAACCGCTTCCCCAACATCTACCAAACCTGCCTCCGCTTCGGCATCGACATCACCAAACAACCCCTCCCCATCGTCCCCGCCGCCCACTACCAATGCGGCGGCATCCAAACCAACACCAACGGCGAAACTACCCTCCCCGGACTCTTCGCCATCGGCGAAGCCGCCTGCACCGGACTCCACGGCGCCAACCGCCTCGCCAGCAACTCCCTCATCGAAGCCCTCGTTGTCGCTCGCCGCGCCGCCCAACACCTCAAAACCCTCCCCCTCAAAGCCCCCCTCCCAACCTCCCCCCCCTGGAAAGACGGCAGCCTCGCCGACCCAGACGAATTCGTCGTCATCTCCCACAACTGGGACGAAATCCGGCGCGTTATGTGGGACTACGTCGGCATCGTCCGCACCCAAAAACGCCTCGAACGCGCCCAAAAAAGAATCCTCAACCTCCAATCCGAAATCCAAGAATACTACCTCAACTTCCAAACCACGCCCGACCTCCTGGAACTCAGAAACCTCGCCACCGTCGCCCACCTCATCATCAAAGCCTCCATGACCCGCCCCGAAAGCCGCGGCCTCTACTACAACCTCGACCACCCCCAACCCGACCCCGCCTGGGCCGCCCGCGATACCATCCTCATCAAAAATCAAGCCCCCGGCTTCGCTCCCATCTGATCCGCCCAATCTCAATTGCCAATCCCGCCCCAATCCGTTTGACTAGCTGCCGGTAGACAACGGCGCTGACAACGCCCGTCTGCAAATGGAACCAGCCGCAAGTGCTCCTTCGCGAAAGTGTGAAACCGCAGAGCTTGAAGAGTTATTCGATCTCATTCATATCCCCTTTCGCTGTCAACCTCCGGTCGTTGACAGGCAGATAACAGCGGCCGACTGGCCTAACCTGAAAACGGAATTCGCCCGAAAGAAAACGCCGGGGCATCAAGTCCATTGCCAGACGGCAGAAGTGGCAGCAGGGCAAAAGATTCCTTGAACTCGATTTCCTGCGCAAGGCATATTACTTTCGCTTTTGGCGGCACGCTTAGCTCAGTGGTAGAGCATTACCTTCACACGGTAGGGGTCGCTGGTTCGAACCCAGTAGCGTGCACCACTCTTTCCGCTGGCCATAAGATTTGCCGACCAGCGCTCTGCCACCGGCGGCTTTTACTTCGACTCGTCGTCTTTGCCCCACGGAATGAACGGCGCTCGTAGTTTTACGTAAATCCATTCTTCAACGCCTCGGAAAGGCTGCATAAAACGGTAAATTGGCGAGTAGTAAAGGCGCAAACGCAAAACGGAGAGCAACATCACCAGAGAGGAGCGGAAGAGAGTCTGCGTAACTTTCGACCCCAATTGATCCGTCCACTCAGTAGGCTCCTCGTGAATCGCAAAACCCGCGCGTTTCATCGCGTAGAGCAAATTCACATCGAAAGCCAAGTCGGCAATTCGGAGACTCGGCTGCACCGCCTTCGCCGCTTTCTTCGAGAACACCTTTGCCGGGCATTGCGTGTCCTGGACATTTAGACGGAAGAGCACCTGCACAATGCAGTGGAAAACCCGGCTGGCAAACCGCCGGAGCGGAGTCTGCGGACGGCGAAGCACTGAGCCGGGCAGCCATCGGGAACCAATCACGCAATCCCGCTTCTGGCACAACGCCGCCAAACGAAGCAGCTCCTGCGGCGGCGTGGCGCCGTCAGCATCCACATATGCGATCCAATCCGCTAGGGGAGCAGCCTTCAAACCCCGAATCAACGCCCCGCCCTTGCCGATTCTTTCAGGAAAATCCAGAACGCTGACGCCCCGGCAATCCAACCGCACGCGCTTCACCACTTCAAGCGTTCGATCCCGGCAGCCGTTGAGCAGAACCACAATCGTGTATCGTCCCGGAACAGCCCGCTCAAACGCCTCGGCATATGCCCGCAACGTGCCTTCAATCCGCTCCTCCTCATTGTAAGCGGGGATGAGCAACAAGAGCTTTCCGCCGCCGGACATCATCGCATCTTCGCGATCATTAGCCCCGCTGCCCCACCAAACAAAATGTTGGGCAGCCAAGCGCCCAGCCACGGCGGCACTGCTCCTCCCGTTCCCAACGTCAGCCCCACCCGCATCAAAACAAAATACACAAAGCAAATGGAGATGCTGCCTGCCACCCCCGCAAACGCATTCCGCCGGCCAGCAGCGGCGCCGAAGGGAATGGCCACCAACGCAACCACCAAACAAGTCAAAGGCCGCGCTAAACGCCCGTGATACTGCGTGTCCAACCGTGCCCTATCCGCTGCCGGCAGCTCCGGATGCAAGGCCTGGTAATCGGCAATCTCACGGAGAGAGACGCTCGCCTCCTTGGCCAACCTGGCGTTGCTCAACCGGGAAATCCGAATCTCACTCCTCAACTGCCGCGGCGTCTCTGTGAACTGCGGCACTTTCAGCACGGAATAGTTGGTCTGCCAATAGGATTGCGCTCCTGTTTTGCTGGGGTCGAGGCGATCCAGCCACACATTTTTGAACGTCCAGACGCTGTCAGCAAAACGCCCGCCTTCCGCTTTTAAGTTAATAATTACGCCTTCGCGCAACGGCCATTCGTTCCATTGGCCGGAGGCGCCCTTGCCCAACCGCCACTCAATATGGGGACGGATCATTTCCGCCGTGTGTGGATTGTAATCCTCCACCATCCAAAACCGGCCTGCAGCATGGTTTTTGAATGATAGAGGGCTCCACAAAGCCCCGTCCTGGCCCCCCAGTTCGGCATGACGCCGCGCTTGCAAAGCCACAATGCTGGTATCGCCGCGAGCACCCCAACCTTCGTTTATCCCAAATAGCAACACGCTGAAAATCCCCCCGACAACCAAATACACCGCCGAAAAACGCCAAACGCCCGCGCCGGCAGCCCGCACCGCAATCAACTCATTATGCCGGGAATGATTCATTAAAGCATATAACATCGCTAACAACAAAGCGACAGGAACCACCACCGTCAGCAACTCTGGCAGCTTGTGCAAGTAGTAAATCCCTATATCCGATAACGCCAGATTCGCCTTTTGAAAATCTTCCAGCTCGCCGAACAAATCAAACGTCAGCCAAAAAATAAAAAAACCGCAAACGCAAAAAACAAACGGTATCAACAGCTCCCGCAAAAAATAGCGATCCAACATGCGCATCCGGCCTATCTTAAACACAAGCCCGTCGATGCGCAACCAAAGCCGCACAAAATCGCCGCGCCGCAGAAGTGGGCAGAACCCTCCTCCCGCCGGAGCCAAACCTCAACGGAGCGGCTCCAACGGATTGAGACAAACGGCCATTCCCGGATGGTTAGCATCAGGACGGCCATACTCGAACCTTCCAGATGTTTACATCCAGGCCGTAAATAGTATAAAAATATAATAACCGCCGGGAAAACTTTATACCTTATAGCACATTTGCCGCCGGCTTTTGTCTTGTAATATCGCAATGAAGAAGCTAAGCGATAATTGTAATACATCGGAATTCGCATAATCAAAACTGGCCAAAGCCAAACTGAAATACAGATGACACTGCCCGGCTGAAATGCTGATACGCCCTCGTCTGCGGACAGCAGGACGGCAACGGAAAGCTCCGGTTCAACGCGACGGCTGGCTGCGGGATGGTTCGGCGGATTACGTCGATTCGCTTTGCCAATGGCGCTGAATCGGGATGAAGCGCGGATGGAGAAATGGTCAAGTCGCTGACGAGAACAGGTCAAGCTGTGGCGGTGGGCCGAGGGCTTTGAGCTTATCCCGCTCTGTTCGAAGCAGGCGTTCGCCAGCTGGCGGCTTGCCTGGCCGCAAATCCGCCCGCTCCAGCTGCTCCAGAATCTCTTTCGCCCGTTTCAGCACTGACTTGGGGATGCCGGCCAAGCGGGCTACTTGAATCCCGTAGCTCTTGTCCGCGCCACCCGGAATGATTTTGCGGACGAACACAATCCGGTCGCCCCATTCCTTGACTTCCGCCCGGAAGTTTCGGACGCGCTCCAAATTGCGGGAAAGCTCGGTCAACTCATGGTAGTGAGTGGCGAACAGCGTCTTCGCGCCGATGCGGTTGTGGAGATGCTCGACAATAGACCAGGCCAAACTCAGCCCGTCAAATGTGCTTGTGCCGCGTCCCACTTCATCCAAAACGACCAAACTCCGCGCCGTGGCATGGTTAAGGATATTGGCCGTTTCGCTCATCTCCACCATGAAAGTGGATTGCCCGCGCGAGAGATCGTCGGCCGCGCCGATGCGGGTAAAAATCCGATCTAGCAAATCAATGCGGGCGCTCTTTGCCGGCACGAACGAGCCGGTATGCGCCAGCAAGCACAGGAGAGCCGCTTGGCGGATGAAGGTGCTTTTCCCAGCCATGTTTGGTCCTGTGATGAGAGCGATCTGCGCCGTGCCGCCGCCGATTTCCGTGTCATTGGGAACGAACTGCTCGCCGGCCAAAGACTGCTCTAAGGCCGGATGGCGCCCCGCCACGATCGACAAGCGCTCCTCTTCGCCGATGGCCGGCCGGCAATAATCATGCAGCCGGGCCGTTTCGCTGAAGCTTGCCAAGACATCAATCCGGGCGACGGCTGCTGCCGTCTGCTGGATGGATTTCAAATGCTGGATCACCGCTTCGCGAATTTGCAAAAACAACTCGTATTCCAGCTTCCGCGCCCGCTCCTCGGCGCCGAGAATCTTCTCCTCGACTTTTTTCAATTCCGGCGTGATGAACCGTTCGCCGTTGGCAATCGTCTGCTTGCGGTGGTAGCGTTCTGGCACCTTGCTCAAATGGCTTCGAGTCACTTCGATGAAATAGCCGAACACAGAATTGAAACGGACTTTTAGGGAGGGGATGCCCGTCTGGTTGGCTTCGTTTCGCTGCAGTTCGGCAATCCAGTTTTTACCTTCCCTGCCGGCGTTTCTGAGTTCATCGAGCCGCGGGTCAAAGCCTTCCCGAATCACTCCGCCCTCTTTGACAGTTGCCGGCGGTTCATCGCCGATCGCGCGGCCAATTAGCGCCGTCAACTCCGGGAGAGCGGCCAGAGAGTCGTTCAATTCAATCAAGAGATGGCCGCCATCCGGCGCCGCATCGGGAGCAGCCGCCGGCAGAAGCGCCCCGCCGCTCGAGGCCGAGTCTTCCATCGACACGCTCAAGATTTCTTTCAGGCCGGGCACTTTGTCCAAGCCGGCTTTGACGATCAAAAGATCACGGGCATTGCCGCTCCCTGCGCTGAGGCGGCTGACCGTGCGTTCAAGGTCCTTAATCTCCCTCAGCAAGAGGCGCAATTGTTCTAAACGCTGCGGTCGTTTTCGCCATATCTCGACGATTTCCTGCCGCCGGAGAATCCCCTCGCGCCACGCCAAAGGCTGGGAAATCCATTGCCGCAAACAACGCGCGCCCATGGGCGTTACCGTCTCGTTCAAAGCGCCGAACAACGATGCCGAAGGGGGCGCGTCCCGATGCAGCGGTTCGAGCACTTCCAAGTTCTTGAGCGTCATCCGATCTAAAACCAGGTGTTCGCTCCTTTCACGGCATTCCGGCGTTTTGAGATGGCTCAAATCTCGCCGCAAATGTTGCGAAAGATAGTGGAGAATCGCCCCGGAAACCTCCACGGCAACCGCGCGACCGCGAAAGCCGAAGCCGTCGAGAGACGCCACGCCGAAGTGTTCTTTCAAGGTGAATTCAGCCGTCTCCAAGCCAAACACCCAATCTTCACAAGCGCTCAAACTCCAACAGCCGCTCGCCAAATCCTGCGCCAGTTTCGTGTCGTTCTCAGGAAAAACAATCTCCGCTGGCAACAGGCGCTCCAGTTCAGCAGCCAAATGCGCGGCTGGCATTTCCGACACCACGAACTCACCGGTTGTAAGGTCCACTGTGCTCAGTCCCGCCGTTTCCCCGCTCCGCAACACAGCGGCCAAGTAATTGTTCTGTGCCGCCTGCAAGAGCGATTCGTCAAAATGTGTGCCGGGACTCAGGATTTGCGTCACCTCGCGCTTGACCAATTTGCCGGGGCGCCCCTCTTCCACTTGGTCGCAGATGGCCACTTTCTTTCCCGCCCGGAGCAACTTGCCCAGATAAGCGCCGGCGGCATGATACGGAATTCCGCACATCGGAATCGCCCCCCGTTTCGTCAACGCCACCTCCAAAATCTCGGCGCCGATCTGAGCGTCCTCAAAAAACAACTCGTAAAAATCCCCCAGCCGAAACAGCAACAACGAACCGCCCGGCAATTCGGATTTGATGCGGCGATACTGCGCCATCATCGGCGTTAGAGCTTTCGGCTTCGACATGCGGGAGATGAGAATATCGACAGGAAAACAACCGCCGAGAAAAAAATACGCAAAAAGCAAGCCTATTCGCAAAAAAAACTAGCCAAGCACTTCCTTTTGCTCTACTATCTTTTTGTCTTAAAGCCATAGAAGTGCCGAATCAGAACAGAACGGGGGTGAGAAATCTGTGGCAAGAAAGAAAAAAGCGGCAGCAAAAAAAGCTGCTCCCCAAAAATCAGTAGCCAGAAAAGTGGCCAAGAAGGTGACCAAAAAAGCAGCCAAAAAGAAAACCGCCAAGAAAAAACGGTAACCCACCACTTGGTTTTGCGACGCAGGATGGCGAGCGCTCAAGAAAGTTTGAGGCCGCCATCCTGATTTTTTTCCGGCATTGAATATCATGGCCTCCCTGATTTTCGACATTGAAACCTCCGCCCTGCCGATGGATTCTTTCGACGAAACCGTTTTGGAATATCTCTTCCGTCCGGCGGCAAACGAAAAAGACCCCGAAGCCAAACAAGCCAAACACGAGGAAATCGAACGCC
The DNA here is from genome assembly GCA_965214825.1 of uncultured Pedosphaera sp. GTDB lineage: Bacteria > Verrucomicrobiota > Verrucomicrobiia > Limisphaerales > AAA164-E04 > UBA2970. The sequence goes on along the minus strand of OZ243981.1, from coordinate 1,271,596 downwards.
TGTGCTCCCTCTGGCCTTTCACGGCAGAAGTCGTCTGCATCGCCATGCTCAACGCCGAAACGCAGAGAGGACAAGTCCTCTTCGTCGCCGATGATCACGAGGAAGAAACTCGCCAGGCCAGTGATGTCTCCTTTGTTCCCTTCCCAGACGAGCCGGAACTCCTCGCTGCCTTTTGGGAAACGGTCAAACACTACAACAACATCATCACCTTCAACGGACGCACCTTCGACATCCCCTTCCTCTACCTGCGCTCCGCCCAATACAACATCCCCATCAGCCGAAAGGATTGGCTCGGCTACAGGTTCCAAACCCAACCGCATTGCGACCTGGCCGACCAGTTGACCTTTTACAACGTCAGCGGGCGGGACGGCGCCGCGCGGCGGTTCAACCTGGACTTCTACTGCAAAGCCTTCGGCATCGACTCGCCCAAAGCGCACGGGATCACCGGGTCTGACGTCAGCCGATGGATCGCCGAGGGACGGCGCCGCGAAGTGGCGGAATACTGCCTGCGAGACGTCCAAGCCACCTGCCAACTCTATCACCTTTGGCGCGAGCGCCTCGCCAACCTTTAGCCCAAACGCCGCGGCATTCTCAAACCATCTGCCATGAGTTCATTCTATAGACGGTGGGTGCGACCCATCCTGTTTCGATGCGATCCCGAAAAAGCCCATTCATGGACGCTCAACAGTTTGGCAGCACTCGGACGTTCGCCGGTTTTGTGCGACCTAGCACACGAGTTCTTCGCTGCAGATGCCCTCCCGGTCGCCCGCTTCGGCATTCGTTTTCCCAACCCCATCGGCCTCGCGGCCGGGATGGACAAGAACGGCGTCGCCCTCCCATCATGGCAAGCGCTAGGCTTCGGCTTTTGCGAAATCGGTGGCATCACTCGCCATCCACAACCCGGCAACCCAAAACCCCGCCTGTTCCGAATTCCTGAAACCGACGCCCTCATCAACCGGATGGGCTTCAACAACTGCGGCGCCGACGCTTTGGCCGCCGCCCTCCAAAAATCCCGTCACAACCGCCAATTTCCCCTAGCAATCAACCTCGGCAAATCCAAACAGACACCCCTCGAAGAAGCTGGCGCGGACTTCGCCTACTCCTTCGGAAAACTTTGGTCTCTGGCAGATTTCTTCGTCGTCAACATCAGCTCGCCCAACACACCGGGCTTGCGGACGCTCCAAGAAAAGCCGGCCTTGACCTCCCTCCTGAAAACCTTGACCGATACCAACCGGCGTTTGGCAGCGAGCAACAGCAAGTCCCGCCCAGCTTCACCAGAGAAACCGCTCTTGATTAAAATATCTCCCGACCTCGCGGACACCGCCATTGAGGACATTGTCGAGTTAGCGCTGGCGTTCAGACTCGCCGGCATCGTCGCCACAAACACAAGCAAGGTGGCGCCGGCTAGAAGCCTGCGCCAAGGCAGACAAAAGTTGGATGTCGGTTCCCCACCGCCCCAACCGCTCTTCGAGTCCCTCCGCCCTAACCACTCTTCGAGTGTCTGCCCCACATTGTCCTACCCTATTCCTGGCGGTCTCAGCGGGCAACCGCTTCGCCAACGCAGCACGGAAATCATCCGCCGCATCGCCAGCCAAACGCGCGGTTCCCTAACCATCATCGGCGTCGGCGGCATTCACGACGCCGAAAGCGCCTGGGAAAAAATCGCGGCCGGCGCTCACCTCTGCCAACTCTACTCCGGCCTCGTCTTCCAAGGCCCCAGCCTGGTCTCGGAAATCGTGCGCGGACTCATCAACCAACTGCGCCGCCACAACATTCAAAAATGGCAACAAGCCGTCGGCTCCAACCTCCCTTTCCGAACAAGCTGAGCCATGCACAGACTGAAGTTGGTTGTCGGTTCCCCACCGCCCCAACCGCTCTTCGAGTGCCTGCGCCACATTCAACCCGGCAACCGCCGCCCAAGCCTTAAGAGAACCACTGGGGAAAAACATCGCCCCCGAAAATAAAAACCGGGTCCCTTGACCTTGAGGATGGCTGAGGGACCCGGGGAGTTTTCAGAATCAGTACAATTAGTAGGATATGGGGATTTTCGGTTTCCGTGTGTACTCACTTCCGCCGAAACTCTTTCGGGCATTCCAAAGAACAAGTTTTCGCAATAAAGATGCCCGCCTCAAAAAACTCTCTTTCTGTTTATGCGGTTTCGCCCCGGATGTCAAGCCGTCAAACCGCAATAAACGGTTGCGGGCTTGCTTAGCAGGCAAGGTGGCACAGGCACTCGGAAAGCGGTTGGGTCGGTGGGGAACCGACAACCGCGCAACCGACTTCTTGTCTGCCCGCCAGCTTTCAGCCTGCGCCACCCTGTTAAGCCCCTAAATATTTATCGCGCGTCAAACCGATTTTTTCAATATTTTTTACAAACAGGCCATTTTCAAGCTCCGAAAGCCAACATCTGGCATTCCAAAGCCGTCCCGGCCGCTCACTACGCCTCCCGGCCTATTCCCCAAAAACCTCGCCCAAAGCCCGGTGCATCACCCCAGCATCCGCATCGACACCCGTCCAATACCGAAACCCCAACACCCCTTGATTCACCAACATCCCCTTGCCGTCAATCACCCGGCAACCTGCCGCCCGCGCCGCCTTCACCAAACGCGTGCTCGGCGGATTCGGAATCACATCAGCAACCACCAAGCCCGGACGCAAACTCCTTTCATCCAACGCCACCCGCGCATCGACATCTGGAAACAAGCCAATCGACGTCGCGTTAATCAGCACATCCGCCCCCTCCGGCGCCCGGAAATCTCCCAACCACAAAACAAAATCCGCCGCCGCCTTCACACGCTCCGAAAGCAACCTCGCCAACGTTTCCCCCCGCTCCCGGCTGCGGTTGACAATCGTCACCCGCTTCGCCCCGGCCAAAGCCAGCTCCACACTAATCGCCCGCGCCGCCCCGCCCGCGCCCAAAATCACCACATCCGCACCCGTCGGATCCCGCAGCTCCCGCAGCGACTGCACAAAACCCTTCCCGTCAGTGTTCTCGCCGATTAACGCCTCCCCCCGCCGCACCACGCAATTCACCGCGCCCATCAACGCCGCCGACTCCCCAAGCCCATCCAAATGATCAATCACCGCCACCTTGTGCGGAATCGTGCAATTGAACCCCCGAAACCCCATTGCCCGCGCCCCCTTCACCGCATCCCCCAGACCCTCCGGCGCCACCTCCAACGAAAGATAACGCCACCCCAAACCGCGATGCCGAAACGCCGCCTCCATCATATACTGCGTCGGATTCTCCGCAATCGGACGCCCAAACGCCCCCGTCAACTCCTGCTTGAAATTCCAAACCTTGCCCATAACCAAACCTTCCTCAAACCCGAATCGAAAACCCAAACCATGAAAAATACAAGCCCAAACCAACCGCAGCTCCACAATTTCGCCGCAATAAGGAGTTACGGGCTTTTCACCTTGTCCAGCATAAAGGTGGGGCAGACACTCGTAGAGCGGTGGGGGCGGTAGGGCTCGTAGAGCGGTGGAGGTGCAGGCACTCCCGTTAAGCCTATAACTCCTTATCGCGAATTTCGCCCTTGACAAGACGGCATCTACGGGGCAGGCTTCCCCGAAATCTGATGGCGACAATCTCCGAGCATTCTGCCATACTGAAGAGAGGGCAGTCCGGCAGTCCGGCAGTCCGGCAGTCCGGCAGTCCGGCAGTCCGGCAGTCCGGCAGTCCGGCAGTCCGGCAGTCCGGCAGTCCGGCAGTCCGGCAGTCCGGCAGTCCGGCAGTCCGGCAGTTTATAGTGTAGCTTGCGAGTCGCGCTCTCCAGGGAGAGGCCCGGCACCAACTCTTTCCCGCAGCGCCTTGAAATTCCTCAAGGAATGGAGGACTTGCCAGTCTCATCCATCTCGACCGCGCCTCCACTTGAACACGGCACTGTCAACCAAGACACCGCCGTCCTCATTGCTACCGCGCTCAAAAATGATGCTTCGTTCGGGAAAAACTCGGCGCAACCGACAAAATCATCGTTGGACATTCCAACTCAAGGGGAAGGCAACAAGTCGGTGTGGACATCAGGGACGGAGGGTTGCTAATAAAAAAATTTCAACATCTTTGCAAACACTAGTCAAATTCACCGAAATTCACACCAACAGATTTAACATGGAATTACCCGATAAAAACAAAGCCGCCCGCCAATTGATTAGGCAGGAATACCTGGCTGAAAACGATTGGCCGTGGGTGATCGGGTTCAGTGGCGGGAAAGACAGCACACTGCTGCTCCATCTCGTTGTGGACACGCTTAAGGACATTGCGCCGGATGAACGACAACGTAAAATTATCGTCGCTAATAACGATACCCTGGTCGAGTCGCCCATCTTTCAATCCTACGTAGATAACCAGTTAGAAGTTTTGAAACGAAACCTTAGCATTTTAGGGCTTCCCATTCAAGTTATACAGACAAACCCAGATTATGGTAAAACCTTTTGGTGTGGTTTACTAGGCAAAGGCTACCCAGCACCGAACTACGCCTTTCGATGGTGCACAAACAATATGAAAATTAAACCGACCGTTGCCTTGCTAAAAGAAATGGTAAAAGAACACGGCAATGCGGTGATGTTACTTGGTGTTCGGAAAGCAGAATCCGAATCCCGCTGCCGAAGGATAACCAAACATGAAACTCTCGCCACAAAACAGCATCCGAACTTTACACCACATACAGACGTCAAAGGGTGCCATGTCTTTACACCGATAAAAGATTGGGAAACTTGGGAGGTGTTTGAAACTCTCGTGGAACAGAAACCAGCCTGGGGTGGGCGTCACAAAGAGATGCTGAACCTTTACATGGACGCTGGTGGACAAGATGCAGAATGCCCTTTTGTGGTTAGTGAAGCAGACGCAGCAGGGTGCGGCACCAACAACGCGCGGTTCGGTTGCTGGACATGCACGGTTGTCAAAAAAAATAATTCAGCAGACAATATGGCAAAGAAGGATGATAAAGACGATAAGCTCGCCTTGCTTGGCGCGTTCAGAGAGAGGCTGCGCGAAGTCAGCGACGAGCCAGATTATCGCTGCTTTATTCGCCGCAACGGGCAACCAGGATTAGGACCGCTCACAATCGACGCCAGAAAGATGTTGCTTCAGGAACTCCTTGAACTTCAAGAAACTGTCGATATGAAATTGATTTCCAAAGAAGAAATACGGTTTATCGAACACATCTGGAGAACAGATGAAACAACCAACTTGAAACGGAAAGTTTTGGGGTAATATGAAGACGAACGAATTGCCCTGTTTTACCGATCGCAGGGCAAAACAAAAGTTGATCGAGTTGTGCGAAAAGGAAGAAATTTCCGCCGAGCTGATACAAGACCTCTGCCAACTTGTGCATGAATACACTGGTATGGAACGTAAAAATGGCTTGAACGCCGCAATAGAATCTGCCATCGACCGCCTTTCAGAACCTCGTCCGCCTGCTGGCGAGACAAACACCGGAGAATAGTAAAGATGTATCTTTCAAAAGTTCACTTACGTCACTGGCGTGCCTATTCCGAAGCAACGTTCCAGTTTGAAAAACCAAGGCTAAATAAACCGATCACGTTAATCGGCGCGGGAAACGGACATGGCAAGACCAGTCTGCTGATGGCGCTCTATCTCGGCTTGTTCGGGAAGTACGGCCTCTCCTCTTGCGAAGGGTTCCGAAAAGCAGGCAGTAGCGCAGATGTTGCACTCAAATCAATGCGCGCCGCGATGCCCAAATTTTTCCGACGAAAAGGCGTTCCCACCGACGAACCAACGCAAATCGAACTGGTTTTCACTGATGCCAAACCAGGTTCGTGTGACGAGATTCGTGTGATTCGCCGCTGGCATTTCTACCAAAATAATAAACTTAAAGGTAACGAAGATATCGAAATCCACTTGGCCAATGACGCTCATCCCGGCGGTCAATTATTAAATTATCGCGACTTGGATGAAGCTCACTTTAAACTGCAACAGATGCTGTTTCCATCATACTTGACACCGGCTTTTTTCTTTGATGGAGAACAGGCGGCTGACTTGATTGGAAGTAGCGGCGGGTTGCAGAAAGCAGTCAATGTTATGTTCGGCGAAGAATTGACTCAAAAAACCGTCGTTGAATTGAAAAGGTTCAGTTCAAATATCTCAAAAAGCGGGGGTAGTAAACAAAAAGCAAAGAAGATGGAAGACGAATGTGCAATTCTTGCTTCCAAAATCAATCACCTGAATAAAGAACAAGGGCAACTTCAACAAAAACGAGAGGAACTTGAAAAAGCAACTATATCCAAGGAAAACAAACGGGACGAAATCCAAAGGAAAATCAGCTTGCTCGGCGGTCAGGGCAGAAATATCGCACAACTGACTTATGAGATAAAAAATGCAGGCAAGAAAGAAACGGAAGCTCGCAATGCACTGCGCGACAGTTTGAGTCATGCCGGCCTTGCTTTGGCAATCGGTCGATTTAAGGATACCATCCTTAAACAGTTGAATGATGAACACTTGCTGGAAGAATGGGAACGTTTTAAGGAAACAATGATAAGCCACAAGGAAGCGGTAATTTCTCGAGTACTGCCTGAACCGCAAACAGAGGATACTTTACTTTGCAACATGGCTTCGAATGTTCGCGAGCAACTCAAGCAACGCATTATCAGCGCGTTTGAGGCAATCTATAATCGGCCTAAACCTCAAATGGCAGAACACTATATTCTCGGTCATGTAAAGGGTGAAGACCGTGAACGCATCCGAAACGGCATCGAAAAGGCGGCAGCGGAACAAGCAGGCATTCTGCGCCAACGTGCCCGAGATTACCGTAAAGCGACAGACGAATGGTACAACGCGAACAATCTATTGCGAATCGAGAAAAACAGGCCGGATGAGCTTAACTCACTGGTGGCCAAGTTGGAGGAACTGAATGAAAATATCCACAATGACGGGATTCGTCTCGGCGGGTTAAACAGTCAAATTGACTCAAAAAAATCTGAAGTCGACGGATATAACAGAAGGCACGGCGAAATCCTCGAAAAACTTAAAGATATCGAGCCGTCTTTGAAGCGGTTGGCAATCGCAGAACGAGCGAGACGGGTTTTGAGCACTTTCACTCAGGATCTCACAACTATTTGTGCGGAACGATTGAGAGCAGTTGTAAATGAACATTTCAAAGAGATTGCCGATGAAAGGTTTAAGGATTTTGATGTCGAGCTTTCCGTCGGTAAGTCGCCGATTTTAAAGTGGGAGAAGGAGGACGGGGAGATGGAGGTGCTTCATCTTGAAAGTGGTTCGGGTTTTGAGCGGCGGAGCTTCAGCATTGCGTTTTGTTTGGCATTGGCCGAGATTACACGCCGCCGCATTCCTTTGGTGATTGACACTCCCGTCGGCAATGCCGATGCCAAGTATCGCCGCCGGGCGTTGAGGAGTTTGGCGGAGTTCAAGCATACGGACCAAATCATTATCCTGACGCATGATGAAGAAGTTCGGGGACCCTTCTTGGAGGCGATTGAAGACAGGGTGAATCAAAAGATGCTGATCGAATTCGATAAGAAAACCGGTAAGTCCCAAATTCATAACGATAAATTTTTCGATTTTAACCGATGAAACTTTCCTTTCGAGACGTGGTCGCCAGCGCTCTTTTTTCTCCGGTTGAGGAGGCAGTAGTGTTGGAGAGGCGCTTTTCCACCGAGATGGGCGGGCAAAAGCGGTATGAGCCGATTCGCCTGATGTTAGGGCGTTCTTTGATGGAACGGGAATCGCCCAAGCCTCTTGCCGATGGACAGCGCAATGCCAAGAGAACGATTCGCGGACGCGATCTTTTCGGCAACGACATTGATCTTTGGATTTCGCTTTTTTTGATGGAAGGCAGCTTTGGGGAGAAGGTTCGCATAGAGAATTTTCGCCGGGCAGTGGAAGCGCATTGGGCTCGGGGGAGTGAGTTGCTTGCTGATGAGTTCGAGAAAGCGGAGGGGGATGTGGTGAAGTTGGCGCAGAGTTTGGCCAACCGCTTGCCGGAGGACGGCCTCGCAGCGGCAACGGGTGCCGGCATTGTTGCCGGGGGGGATGTTCCCGGCGCCGTTCGTTTGCGGATTGGGCCAGTCAGTCGAAAGCATCCGGGCGGCCAACCGGTGGATTTCGTCCTCAACGGGGCGGGTTCGCCACATCTTGTTTTGATGGGCAAGACCGGCACGGGCAAAACGCGCTTGGGCGTGGATTTGATAAAGCAGATTTTGCGAGCCGCGCGCCTTCCTTTTATCTATATCGACCCTAAACCGGATTTCGCCAAGGGCTGCCAGTATGACAACGCATTCGCTGATGTCGCTACGGCGAAGACTCTGAAAGTGGGGAATGAGCCGATTCCGTTGGATTTCCTCCCCAAAGCGGATAGCGGCGACATAGCTTTGCAAGCCGCCTGTATGCGTCTGCGGGATTCCCTGTGTCGTCCGGCATCAGCGGCAAAACCGATTCAGCGGGAGCGGTTGTTGAGCTGTGTGGAAGAGGTAGCGCGGGCAGCGAAAGAGCGGAGTTTGGCGCGCATCGCAGAGGCCTACGATGCCGCCATGGAACAAGAGAGCGACATCATTTCGAGCGTCCTTCACGAACTGACCCGTTTTCGCCCTTTTGAACCGTCGCTGCCGCCGGAGGAATTCTTCTCGCAATCCTGGGTGCTTTCTCTCTCGCCGGCCATTCCGCAGAGTTATCAAAACCTCATCATGGAGTTGCTGCTGGATGCAGAAGCGGCTTATTGGAAAAGCCGGCAGGACGCGCCGCTGCAAGAAGGGCATCGGGAGCTTCGGCATCTGCTAGTCATCGACGAGGCTAATCGGGTAATCAAGAACCGCAGCGAGTCGCTGGTGGAAATGATTACACAAACCCGCCAGCGCGGCTGCGTGTTAATGCTGTTGTCGCAAAATCCGGGGGACTTCGCCAGCGGCAATTACGAATACATAACACAAATCGGCGCCGTCATCAGCTTCGCCTGCAATCAGTCCGAAAAGGGACTGACACCGCTCAAAGGCATCTTCGGGCGAAAACTCATGCCGAAAGAATTTTCGGACAGCAAGCTGAGCCCCGGCTTGGCCTTTTGCAAATTGCCGGGCCGCGACCCGGAAGTCATCCAGTGCTTCGAAGACAAACGTTGAGCAGCGAGCGAAGAAAACTCGCGGTGAGATTCTCCAGGGCAACTTCATCTGCCGCAACGATTTCGATTTCTGATTCTTCCTGATCAAATCGGTTAAACACACTCATATTGTGCGCTTTGTTTTATATTTGTGTTGCGATATTATATTAGATGCCGGTTTTTTACATTGTTTATTCTTTGAGCTTATTCGAGTTCCTCAACAGCGACGTTGTAGGGAGAGCCGTTGACAGTCATGCGATAGCGGGAAATGGCGGGCGGCGGCTTTTGGGGTTTTTCTTTTTGAGGAGAGGAGGGAGTTGTTGGGGCGGTGTTGCCTTGCAAGGTTTTTTTGAGTTCTTGTGGAAACATGGCGTGAAGCACGGCCATTTCGTCAGTGTCGGGCAGGTTTTGTTTGGCTAGTTCTGCTTTTAGGGCAGGCATTCGGGGTTCCAGGATGTCGGCGGGCCGGCAGTCGATGGCTTCTTGTTTTCCTTGTTTCTCGGCTTGTTTTTGCCGCTCGATGTCTACGGGGCCGGGGGTTCGCCCGTATTTGCCTAGGAGGATATCCATGGCTGGTTGGGAGAGCATTTTCCAGCGGCCGAATTTGATGTTGAGCATGGCTTGGGTGCCAACGATTTGGGAGGTGGGGGTGACGAGCGGAATCCAGCCCAGTTTTTCGCGCACGTGGGGGATTTCCTGCATGACTTCTTCCAGTCGGTCGGCCATGCCTTGTTCTTTGAGTTGGGTTCGGAAGTTGGAGAGCATGCCTCCGGGGACTTGGTAGGTGAGGATGTCGGCGTCGACACGTTCGTTGCGGGGGCTGGTGAAGTTATCGAGTTCTTGATAGACGCCATCAAAGTGTTCTCGCAGTTGGCGGAGTTGGGTTTCGTTGTAGTTGGGTTTGCGGTTGCTGCGTTCGAGCATTTTTTGCATGAGGAGGGTGTCTGGTTGTCCGGTGCCGTTGGCGAAGGGGGCGATGGAAGTGTCCACAGCGTCCACGCCGGCTTCGATGGCGGCGTAGTAGGAAGCGGCGCCCATTCCGGCGGTGCTGTGAGTGTGAAGGACAATAGGCGTCTTGAGCCGTTGTTTGAGCACTTTGATTAGTTCGTAGCTCATCGAGGGCGAGATCAACCCTGCCATGTCTTTGACACAGACGGAATCGCTGCCCATCGCTTCGAGTTCTTCTCCCAGCCGGAGGAAGGTTTCCACAGTGTGAACGGGGCTGGTGGTGTAGCAAATGACGCCTTGGACGTGTTTGCCCGCCTTCTTAACGGCCTGAAATGCTGTCGTCAAGTTGCGGGTGTCGTTGAGCGCGTCGAAGATGCGGAAGATGTCCATTCCATGCCGAACGGAACATTGGATGAACGCGGAGACGACGTCGTCCGGGAAGCTCGTGTATTGCACGATGTTCTGGCCGCGTAGCAGCATTGCATGGGGCGTCTTTGGGGAACGCTGCTTGATGGCGTCCAACCGGTCGAAAGGGTTCTCGCCCAGGAAGCGAAGGCAGGCGTCAATCGTCGCCCCGCCCCAAGTCTCCAAAGCGCCAAAGCCGACTGCGTCCAACAGGCCGACCGCCGGCAGCATCTGCGAGGTTCGCATGCGCGTCGCCGCCAAAGACTGATGCCCGTCCCGCAAAACGGTGTTGTTGAATACAATTGGAACCGCACTCATAGAGAACGGAGCTTGTGTGTTTTTGCCAAGTTCTGGCAAGCCCGAATTCGCCGGCCGCCCAGGCTCGGCGCGGCGAGAATCCCGGAAAATCAGCGGAACACCTCGAAATGTTCCTCTGAAAACAGCGCCGGATGCGCCACCCCGCAAGCCCGGGACAAACGCAAAATCTCCTTCCGCAGCGAGAGGAGGTAATTGCCGCATCGCCCCGCCTTGTGTCTCGGATCCAAGCCCCTCACCAACCAGCGGTTCTGAGTCGCCACTCCGGTGGGACAATACCCCGAATGGCATTTCTGCGCTTGAACACACCCAATCGCAATCATCGGCTCCCGCCCCAGAGCGATCAAATCGCACCCCAGCGAAAAGGCATAAAGCGCCGTCTCTGGAAAACCCAACTTCCCAGAACCGATGAAAACGACTTGATCGGCCAGGCCCGCCTCGGCGAAGAGTTGGAACACGCGCGAAAAACCGCGCTGGAACGGCAACGCAACATGATCGGCAAACACCAGAGGCGCCGCGCCAGTCCCCCCCTCGCCCCCGTCAATCGCCACAAAATCAACGCCCCGCTTCCCTGACGCCATCGCGGCAACCAAGTCTCGCCAAAAATCCATCTGGCCGACGGCCGATTTGATGCCCACAGGAAGCCCGGACTCATCCGCCAAACGCTCAACCCAATCCAACAAGCTGTCCACATCGGAAAAGGCGCTGTGCCGGGCCGGGCTTACACAAGGCTGCCCCGGCGCCACCCCGCGAATGGCGGCAATCTCCGGTGTTACTTTCACCCCCGGCACAACCCCGCCAAGGCCGGCCTTCGCGCCTTGGCTCAGCTTGATTTCAATCGCCCGAATCATCGGCGTGGCGGCAACCGTTTCCCGAAAACGCTCGATGGAAAAGCTGCCTTGTCCGTCGCGGCAGCCGAAATAGCCCGTGCCAATCTGCCAAACCAAATCCGCCCCATGGCGATGATGCGGGGAAACGCCCCCCTCCCCCGTGTTGTGCCAGCATCCGGCAATTTTGGCGCCCCGATTGAGCGCCTCCACCGCCGGAGCACTTAGGGAGCCGTAACTCATCCCGGAGATGTTGATGACCGAGTCGGGACGAAACGCCTTCCGCCGCCCGCGGGGTTCGCCCAGCACTTTTGCCGAGGGAATTTCGTATTCGGGATCGTATCCCGCTTCTCCTGGCTGAGGGTTCGCCAGTGGAAAAGCGCTGTGCTTGATGATCAAGTAGTTCGGTGTGATCTCCGGATCATTGTCAGTGCCAAACCCGAAGTAGCCGTCCTCCCGCTTGGAAGTCGAATAAATCCACCGGCGTTGATCGCGAGAAAAAGGCCGCTCTTCGTTATTGCTCGTAACAATGTATTGCCGCAATTCCGGGCCGATAGCCTCCAGCCAATATCGAAAATGGCCGACAATCGGAAAATTCCTGAGGATGACATGGCGCCGCTGGACCAAGTCATAAACCGCGACCGCGAGCACCATCACTCCCAATCCGCCGACAATCCACATGGCAATACCTCTCCAAAAGCAACCGGCCCTCTTATGGCAAATCGCCCATCGAACAGATCACCTTGCCCGCCAAACCATATGCCACCGCCTCGCTCGGACTCATCCAAAAATTGCGGTCACTGTCCTTGGCCACCTGCTCCAGCGACTGCCCAGTTTGATCGGCAAACGTCCGATTAAGCCGCTCGCGCATCTTCACAATCTCCTTCGCCTCAATCGCCGCATCCGAAGCCGAACCGCCCACACCGCCGCTCGGCTGATGCAACATGAAGCGCGTGTTGGGCAGGGAAAAGCGATCCTCCTTCGGCGGAGCACAATAAATCAGGGCGCCAGCACTGGCCACCCAGCCCGTCCCCACCATCAAAACCCGCGGCCGCACAAAGCGGATCATGTCGAACATCGTATCCCCGGACTCGACATGGCCTCCGGGCGAGTTGACGACGACCCGAATCGGCTCCTCGGATTCGCCGGCCAACACCAGCAACTTTTCTGTGAACTCGCGGGCGGCCTTTTGTGTGATTTCACCGAAAACGGTGATCGTGCGCTGCCTCAACAATGCCTTTCGGACATGCTCCTTGAACGAATCTTCGCTCTTCTTCGAGAGACTCTTACTACTCATAAACGCACTAGAACTTATGAGCTTCGAGAAAGGGTTCAAGCATAAATCAAGTTTCCGCCGCCTCATTAGGAGGCGCCCGCCTTCCCGCCGTCAAGCAGGGAATCCGCAATAAGTATTTGTGGGCTTAACAGGGTGACGCGCAGGCACTCGACCGGTTGACCGGCACCCGTCTTGACAAAAAATCCAATCCTGTGCCTCCTGTCCATCCATGTGTCTCAAACAAAATCGCCCTCCAAAACCCTCAAAGCCCACAAATGCTTATCGCGAGGGAATCGCGTCACCCTCTTTTTGAGGCTTGACGTTTGGGAAGACGCCGGCCATTATCGCCTCAACTACAGAGAGCGTTGCTATGAACCGTTTTGCCGTCTTTGTTTTCGCCGCCAGTGCCTGCCTGAGCGCCCTGAACGGCCAAGAATCGAACCCGGAAAAGAAACCGCCACCCGCGTCCCCACCACTCGCAGGAAACTTGAAAGGCACGGCAGAAACCGGCGCCGCTGATTCGCCCCTCCCCGTCGTTGAAGAAATCCAAAAACCGCTCAAGAAAATTGAGATCGGCGGCACCGTAGTCGATCTTCTTCTCTCAGCCAAGGCGGCTCCCAAGCCAACCGCAGCCGGCCGCGCCGCTAGAAAAATCCGCGGATGGCAACTGCTGAACCCTTTCGCCCCGCTGGAGAAAACTTCAAAACCCCCGAGAGATTGGACCGGCCGCCGCAATGCCGGCGGGAAATCTCAAAACCCGAAAACGGCAGAGATGGAAGGGATCAATCTCTTCTTCATTAAGTTTTGACCAGCCGCCGGCCGGTGATTGCCCCGGCCAAAATTTTATACTTTCCAAAAGCGCCGCACCTCTTTACGCTTTCCCCCGTTCAACCAATTAGATGATCCCGATGAATTCCATAAACCGCAATTTGTTTCCCATCTTGGCCTGCTCGCTTCTCGGCACACTCAACGCGGCCGATTGGCCCCAATGGCGTGGTCCTAACTTCAACGGCTCCACCGCAGAAACCGGGCTTCCTGAAAAATGGTCGAAAACCGAAAACGTCCTTTGGCAGGCAAAACTGCCCGGCACCGGCGCCGCCACGCCTGTCGTGTGGGGAGACAAAGTCTTCATCTCCAGCACCGACAACGAAACCCAAACCCTGATGGCGCTTTGCTTCGACCGCCACAACGGCAACCTCCTCTGGTCCAAATCCCTGAGCGAAGGCATCCGCCGCGACAAACGTAGCAACTACGCCTCCCCCTCTCCAGCAACCGACGGCCGAGTCGTCGTCTTCTTCTACGGCAACGGCGACCTCCTCGGCTACACCCTCGGCGGCAAACAACTCTGGCGCCGCAACATCCAAAAAGACGAAGGCCCCTTCGCTTTCCTGTGGACATTCAGCTCCAGCCCACTTCTCTACGACGGCAAACTCTTCCTCCAAGTCCTCCAGCGCGACACACCGGTGAACAACCGCGGCTTTCGAGACCGCAAAAATGAATCCTACCTCCTCGCCATGGAACCCGCCACAGGAAAAACCCTCTGGCGCCACATCCGCCCCAGCAAAGCCAAAGCCGAATCCAGAGAAGCCTTCACCACCCCCATCCCCTTCCAATTCCAAGGGCAAAAGCAAATCCTCATCATCGGCGGCGACGCCCTGACTGCCCACAACCCGGCCGACGGCAAAGAACTTTGGCGGTGGAGCACCTGGAACCCCACACGCATCGGCCACTGGCGCCACGTGCCTTCCCCTGCCGCCAGCGAAGACATTATCCTCGTCTGCGCGCCCAAGAGAGACCCCATCTACGCCATCAAAGCCGGCGGCGCCGGACAACTTGGCAAACAAGCCATCGCCTGGGTCAGCCGCTCCGCCCGCGAAATATCCTCTGACGTCCCCACCCCCGCCTACTACAAGGGCGACTTCTTCATCCTGAGCGACGTTCGAGCCGCCCTCTCCCGCATCGAGCCCAAATCAGGGCGCATCAAATGGAGCATCGACCTTCCGGGATACGCCAAATTCGAAGCCTCCCCACTGGCCGCCGACGGCAAAATCTACCTGATGAACTTCGCCGGCGACGTTCTCGTCATCGATGCCGCCAAGGGCAACATCCTCAGCAACACCCCCATGGGCAACCCCGGCGACGACCAAACCCGCTCCTCCATCATCGCCGCGCACAAACAACTCTTCATTCGAACCAACAACACACTTTACTGCATCGCAGCCGACACAACAAACTGAACCCCCTCAAACCAGCAAAACCATGTCAACTCCAACCAAAACAATCCCCTTGCTCCTCCTCTGCCTCACCCTCAATCCAAGCCTCCATGGTGCCGCCAACCCCAACGACCGCGAGCCGCCCATCATCACACCCGGCAGCAGCCCCAGCAAAGCCCCCTCCGACGCCATCGTGCTCTTCGACGGCAAAGACCTCTCCCAATGGGAAAGCGTCAAAGGCGGCCCCGTCCAATGGACCGTGCAACAAGGCGCCATGACCGTGAACCGAACCGGCAACATCCGAACCAAACAATCCTTCGGCGACGTCCAACTGCACATCGAATGGGCTACCCCCCGCGAAATCAAAGGCAAGGGACAAGGCAGAGGCAACAGCGGCGTCTATCTGCAAGGCCGCTACGAAATCCAAATACTGGACTCTTACAACAACAAAACCTACTTCAACGGCCAAGCCGGTGCCTTCTACGGCAACAACCCGCCCTTGGTCAACGCCTCGCGAAAACCCGGCGAATGGCAAAGCTACGACATCATCTTCATCGCGCCCAAACCAGCCAAAGACGGCGCCAAAGCCATCCCCGGCTCCTTCACCGTCTTCCACAACGGTGTTCTCATCCACAACCACATCCCGATTGCCGGCAAAAAAACAACCGCCGCCAACCTCTCCGGCGTCGCCGCCAAAGGCCCCCTCATCCTTCAAGACCACGGAAACCCAGTCCGCTTCCGCAATATCTGGATTCGCCCCCTGTAACCCCAGCCATCGAAGCACCAAACCGTGCGAGCAATCCCATCCCCTCGCGCTTTCTCTACGGCAAGCTAATTTTTCGGCGCATCCGAAACCGCAGCCCCCGCCACCTTCCGCTTATTCCCGGCCAAGCATAGATAAAGAATCCAAACGCCCAGAGCTATTGATGCAAGACTGATAGCAAGCCCCCACTGCGGCGGCTCATACCGAAATTCAACTACACGCTTTCCGGCCGGCACCTGTACTCCGCGCATGATATAATTGCACCGCAACAAAGGCCGCTGCTCTCCATCAACGTAAACATTCCAATGCGGATGGTAGCGGTCATTGTATAATAGCACGCCGGCGCGAGAACCCGCAGTGTTGATTTTTATTCGCTTCGGATGATAACTCTCAATGACTGCCGTTCCGTTATTTTCTCCCGCAACTGCTGCCGGCGGCTTCACCGTTTTATCCATCACCACCACAGTTTTCATTGGATCGAAACGCAAATCGGCAAGCTGATGAAGCACAGATTGTTCATTCGTTATGACCGTCCAGCTGGCATACCGCTTGGTCTTCGGCAAAGCCCCTTCAAACTCGAAAATGCCAAAGCGCCCTTGGGGGCGCTCCACTGCTGTCATCGAACCGCCCCTCTGTTTGGGAACAAAATCGAACCGGCTTAAAAGTTTGAACCGGTTTCGGCCAAGATCGAACTGCTGATTCAATATGGCAAGATAATTGGTCATGCCCAAAAGATAGCACGTGCTGGTCAATTCCCACAGCCGCACATACTGGCTCCCCGCCGCAAACATTTCCCCGAAAGTCTTGTCTATAATCGGCGTGCGGGGCATTTGCACAACATCCAAAGACCGAATGTTGTAAAACGGAAATTGATGCTGCAGCCACGAGTTGACAGTCCATCGAAAAAAGGGACCGTGATTATCCGGTGAAGCCAGCCAATTCTGCTTGTAGGGATTCAACGTGCTGGAGACACGATGCTCAAATGAATTCTCCCGCAGTTTGTCTATAATCGGGTTCGACGCATACTTTTCTTTATAGTCATAGTATTGAATCCAAAACCGGTCCGCCCGCCCCAGATCCACCAATAAAAGCAATCCTAAGGCGATTCCCAACGCCTTGCCATGTTTCCAACAGAACGCCCCGCTTATAGCAAGTGCCACAAGAATTAAAACGATTGATAAAAAGACCATGGACCAAACTAATTCGCCGACGCTGAATGTATGAATCGCGCCGGCTAGTTCTCCGGGCATCTTCACGCCGGACAAGAAACGGACCATCTCTCGCTTAGATGAGGCATACACCAAACACAACAACCCTCCGTAGAAGACGGCGGCAGCGCTTGCAAACATCCACACTTGCTCAAAACCGGCAATCCCGCCGGCCAGCCGCCGTTTGATAAATTTCCCCAGCTTTTCTTTTCGTTCCGTCGCCCGCTCCAGATAATGCGTCCACAGAATTTGCATCCCGTAGCCGAAGAGAATCACCGTAGCCAGGTGGAAAAGATGCATAAACTTGATTGGATTGCGAATGGTCGAGAAGTAAGGCACCCAATCATACACTAGGCGATAGAGGGGACCATGCCTGCCAAAAGCCAGAAGGACGGAGAGAATAGCGACCGCCGTCCAGAACCAAACAATGGCGCGCTGCCGTCTGTCGAACGGGGTTCGGCTCCCCCGAAAGCTCTGAAAAACGGCAAAGGCGGCCAGAACCAAAACCAAAACGCCCGCATATTCGCCGGAGCCAGAATGGCGCGCCAATCCCTGCCGGTTCGTTTCCCAGCCGGGCGACCTGCCCACAGCGCCCCAATAGGAACTCTTTTGAACTTTCCCCTCCATATCAGTCATCCGATAACCGAACAATCCGGGGATGCCCGCCCGCAACAATTCCAACTTCGGCAAACTCCATTGCGTCGCCTCATCCCAACGCTGCTTCTTGGCCTCCTGCGTCTGGGCCATCCCCGCCACCCCTTGCACCTGCGTCCCGATAAGCGTCGACAATGCCTGCGTCGCAAACACCGCCGACGAAACCGCCATCAACAAAACCAACCCCGCCGCCTTCAATCCCTTCCCCCCCATCCCTCCTTTCCCGGCAAGAACCCTAAAAGCCGCATATCCCCCGACCACCAAACTATACAAAGCGCCCACATCATATCCCTCCATCACCCCGTGCCCGACGGCAAACCCGGCCAGGACATACTTCAGAAAAGGCATCCGCGCCGGCTTCAAATGCAACGCCGCAAGCGCCATCAAAACCGAAGCCAATGCCACCGTCCACGAAGCCAATCCCCAGCAAGCATTGGAAAAAACATTCATGTTCAGGACAAAAGCAAGCGCCCCCAACACACAAACCACCGGCCGAAAACCCAACTGCCGAAACAAAACCCAACCGGCAAACCCCAGCAGCAACAACGCCATCGGCACCCGGACTTTCGAATAAATCACCGAACTGTTGGCCGCCCATCCCAGCAACTGAGTAAAATTGAGCGTCGCGCTCGGCCTCTCCTGCCCCACCCAATACACGTCATCCCAATACCCGGCAAAGCTGCCCGGCAAAGAGCCTGCCTCTGTACTGATGTTGCCCAAAGTGCCGTCATTCGCAAACAACACCAACTCAGACTGAAACCCCCGATAGAAAAAAATAACCAAGGGAACAGCCAGAATGAGCAGCACCTGCCACCAAGAAATCCGATTCAAATCTCGCGCCATGCAGAGAAAAAGCATGCCGCATCTTTTCGACCGATGAAAAGCCTATTTCCAACCCTCAGCCTCGGCGCCGTCCCGGCCCTTGCCGGACTCAGACGCCGGCGCCCCAGGCAGCCGGGATGGAAACGCGGTTCACCTCACAAGCAGGCAAATGCCCCGGCAATTGAAAATTGGTTTCGTGTGAATGCAGCCCCGGCAAAGTGAAAGGCAACGGAACTCAAAATAAATCAAGAGGACATTTCTTCCCCAGAACTCGCCGGTGACGGCAAGTGTTTGACAGGATATTTGGGAAAGCACCGGTTCCAAGTTTCAATATTGAACACGCTACAACCTTGAGCAATCGAACGTTGCCACAGATAAGACCTCGGCCCAGGCAAAGGCAATTTCTGTTTCAATCGCTCCGTCATATGCAGCAAAATGAGAAAGCCTTGCCACTTCAATGAACATGCAGCTTGCCCTCTTCGGAGAAGCATTGGCTATCAATATTTTCTCCGCAGCAGCCATAATAAATAATAACGCCAATACTTCAGTTTCAAAGTTGAAGGTACAAACGAAGTGCCGTGTCGCCAGAACTTGCATTCAAACCCGGAGTTGCAGCGCCTGCTTTGCTTATTCAACAAATGAAGATCGCCGGGCTCCGCGTAATAATCCATATAGACTGTCGAACGACCGCACGTATTCCCTGCCAGACGAGAGACCCCGTGAAACGATTGCGAGGTATGCAAAAATATAAGAAGCCGATTGGGCACGCATTCCGCACGAGCTTTCTCTTTAAGCTCCCATTTGTCGAACAGCATAGTATGTCCTCCCTATGATGAATTCCAAGTTGCCGCACTGTAAAAGAAGGTGTTTAGAAATTTAGCACGTCTTCCATCCGGAGCGATTGAATGATCCACGTGGTTTCCCAAAATCCGCCATCCTCCATTTGGTGATAAAAGTGGTATTGGTTGCTTTCTTCTTTATAGGCGGTTAAGCGGGGTAATCTCTTGTATAGAGGTCAGAGTCGCCAAGTCTTGCCAAAAGGACGGACTAGTCATTAAGCCAATCAGCGATTTCCATTCATCAGAAGCTGCTTCGGACGAATGGGTAGTCTTGTTTTGTTCAATGGGAGTTTTGAAGCTGTGTTCGACTTTTTCCTCGGCGAAGTGATCGCTTTTGACCAAAGCGGCGAATTGCTTTTCTGGAAGAAAATTGTCGATACAGAGATGCGGAAACGGTTTTGCACATCAGAATTTGCGAATGGTTTCTTCTTCCCCTTCGGGGAAGATACTTTTGGGCTGTTCTGTATTGAGTGCCGTTGCCATATCTCTAATTTATAGTCAGTTTCTAGGATAAAGCCAGCTTCAATTGCGGCGGCGTTTGAAATCAGTCAAGGGGAAAATTCGCAATAAGTATTTATGGGCTTTGATGGTTTTGGGAGGGGTGGGGTTTTGAGGTTAATTGGACTCAATGGTGAGGATGGCTGATGCCGCTGGAAATGCCAGGGAGAACAGTGTCCACTAGTCCGCGCCCAACGACGGAAGGTGTTTGGAAACGTTTGCCTTTCAAGATTTCTTTCAATGTGAGGATTTGGCAGCGGGGATATTGCATTCCGAGAACTTTGTGAAGGCGTCCGAGATTTCTGATTCAAAGTATTGGCGTTGGCGGTCGCCGATTGTTCCTAGCAGGATAAGCCGGGCCATCTCGGCTCCACGTTTAGGGCGTGCGCCGCGCAGGGCGCGAACCGTTTCAACTTTCACATTCTTGCCGCCTTTGACTTCGATTATCATGTCTTCCAACCTGTCTGTCTTTGGATTGTGAAACCATAACCGCCCGTCCCCGCTGCCATCCGCCTCGAATGTCGACTCAACGATGTGCAGCCGGGCAAGAGGTTCGTCTTCGAAACAAAACAATTGTCTAACCCGCGATACATTATCAACTTCCCAACCAAACGCCATTGGCGCGACAAAAGCCGGATGGAAGACATCGAAACCGGTCTCGCCGCTTTGGTAAAGGAAATACAGTCACGCAATGTCCGGTCGATCGCGCTGCCCGCACTGGGTTGTGGTTTGGCATGGTCTCATGTGCGCTGCCGTATCGAAAGGAGTTTGCGGGAATTGACTGACTGGAAAGCTGTGGTGATCGAACCAGGCGCAGGCAGCACAGCGCAAAGCACAAACTAATTACCGAAAGGCCATTTGCCATTCTCCCTAGCATCCAACAAAAAAGCGCTCCCTCGAAAAAGCCCATAAGCAAGGTATAAAAAACAAACAAGAAAAAACAGAAATAGAACCCCCTCAATGATAGAGACAACGATCGCTTGAGCAAGCCAAAGAATCGCTCGCCCAAGCCAAACGACACCTCGCCCAAGCCAGGAAACAACGAAGGGGTAACCAGTTAAAACAATTCCTAAGATAAGGAAGGAAAGCAAATAATAGATCAACGGGATGTCATCAATCCAATGGAAATTAAAATTTAGAAGATCAGAGTACATATGTATAGTGATAAGCAAGTTGTGGTGTTCGAGTCGGGCGGTAACAGCACAGCGAAAAGAGCAATAAGCACTTAAGGGCTTTGATGGTTTTGAGAGGGGTGGGGTTTTGAGGTTAATTTGACTCAATATGATGGACACCGTTGCCGGTCATCACCCATTTCGATGTTAAGATTCCCAGAGGATCTTCCGATCTCGAAGATAGCATATGTATCTGCTATCGACCCCTTGAGCACGTGCTTTGAGACAGACTCATTCGAAAGAATTCGTTCGATTTCCGAAATGCCAAATTTGGAGGTAAGTCGATCCTGAAGAGCATGAATAGTTGCGAGACCAGGATCAGGTGTAACCCCCATGACGAACTGACAATGAACTCGACCACCAAACTTTCCTTGTCTTGCGACGGCTTGGCGAGGGTTTTTCTGTTCGGTTTTTCCCGGCAATGAGCTCCCAACCCTTCCTTGTTTCGCGACCGCAAGACAAATCGCGCCGCTTGGTCCGTAGCGGTTGAGAAAATCGAACACTTTTGAGACTCGCCGAAAGGAATCGTATCGTCTAAACGTAACGATGCCAAAGTAAGATGCAGAATGGCGCTCAAGTTCACCTACGAGATAGGTTGTGAGTTCTTGTTTATATTCAGATGTATTTTTCATGTCTCGTTTTCAAAGATTGGGTTGAGCTATGATGTATTCGGCACGACCAGCGTCAAGTATTTCCACGGTTACATGGGCGAATGAGATCCGTATTTTTCCGGAGTGGTGATTGCAGATGCCCCTTTGTCATGGTTTCTCCGGGCGGCCAAACGTTATCGCCATGCTTTCAACTTGGTGGCTGTCAAGGATGTGCGCGGCGTTTCTGCACGTTTTGGTCCGGTGTGATTCAGCGGAGGGCGTGTTTTGGGGTGGTGGGCGATGAGGGATTCGAACCCTCGACCTGCTGTGTGTAAGACAGCTGCGCTGACCGCTGCGCTAATCGCCCGTTCCCGGTTTTGCGGGATGCCATGCGGGGATTAAACTGCGGTTGTTTGCTAGGCGCAATTCAAATTCCCGTTGGTTTTATCAGGGGTTTTGGGCCGGTTGGGGGTTGTCTTCGAGCAGTCGGACGATGAGGGCGGTCCAGCCGGTTTGATGGCTGGCGCCCAGACCGCGGGCGTTGTCGCCATCGAAGTATTCGTAGAATAGCAGCAGGTTTTCCCAAGGGGCGTTTTGCCGGTATTGGGGGTGGGGGCCGTGACAGGGGCGGTTGCCTTCGGTGTTGAAGCGGAAGATGGCGGCGAGGCGTTTTTGAATTTCTGTGGCGATTTGGCGACAGGGGGCGGGGCGGTTGTTTTGGGTTGGGAAGGGGATGGTGAGGGAGTCTCCGTAGAAGTATTGGTAGCGTTCCAGGGCTTCCAGGAGGAGGTAGTTGACCGGTAGCCAGATGGGGCCTCGCCAATTGGAGTTGCCGCCGAAGAGGGCGGTGTTGGATTCGCCGGGGGTGTATTCCACGCTGAGGGTTTGGCCGCTGAGAGGGAGGCGGTAGGGATGGTCTTGATGGTGTTTGGAGAGGGAACGGATGCCGAAGGGGGAGAGGAATTCGTGTTCGTCGACGAGGTACTTGAGGATGTTTTTGAGGCGGTCTTGGGTGGAGAGCATGAGGAGGATTTTGCCGGCGTTGGTTCCTTTTCCGTGAACGAGGTGGCGGGAGAGTTCGGGGCGGTGTTGCAGAAACCATTGGAAGCGTTTGTAGAAGCCGGGAAGGGAGCGGATGCAGGCCAGGTCGAGAACTTCCACGGCGATGAGGGGCAGCAGGCCGACGAGGGAGCGGGTGCGGATGATGGTGTGTTGGGCGCCTTGGGTGAGGCGGTCGTAGTAAAAGCCGTCTTGCTCGTCCCAAAGTCCCGTGCCGTCGAGGTGGTTGAAGGCGTCGGAGATTTGGACGAAGTGTTCGAAGAACTTCGAGGCCATGTCGCCGTAGGCGCCGTAGAGTCGTTCTTCGTCTTTGGCGAGTTCTAGCGCTATGCTGAGCATGGTGAGGCAGTAGAAGGCCATCCAGGCTGTGCCGTCGGCCTGTGTCAATTGGCCGCCGCCAGGGAAGGGTTGCGAGCGGTCGAAGGGGCCGATGTTGTCCAATCCCAGAAAGCCGCCGCCGAAGAGGTTGTTGCCGTTTTTGTCTTTGCGGTTGACCCACCAAGTGAAGTTGAGAAGGAGTTTTTGGAAGGCGCTTTCCAGAAAGTCCCGGTCGCGGGCGCCTTTTTTGGCGGTGATTTTGTAAACGCGCCAGACGGCCCAGGCATGCACCGGGGGGTTAACATCGCCGAAGGCGAATTCGTAGGCGGGCAGTTGGCCGTTGGGATGGAGATACCATTCGCGCAGCATGAGGAGGAGTTGCGATTTGGCGAATGCGGGGTCGATGCGGGCAAAGGGGATCATATGGAAGGCGAGGTCCCAGGCGGCAAACCAGGGGTATTCCCACTTGTCCGGCATGGAGATGATGTCGCGGCTGTAGAAGTGGCGCCATTGGCGGTTGCGCCCTTGTTTTCGCTTTGCCGGCGGGGGGACGGCAGGATCGCCTTCTAGCCAACTGTCCACGACGTAGTGATAGAATTGTTTCGACCAGAGGAGGCCGGCATAGCCTTGTCGGATGATGTTTGCCGTGTCGTTGTCGGCGGCGGTTTGTGGCGAGGCGGCATGATAGAAGGCGTCGGTTTCCTGGCGGCGGCGGGTGAAAAGGGCGTTGAAGTCGGGGCCGAAGGGAGCGCTGGTGAGTTCTTCCGCGGCTGTCAATCGCAGCCGGAATTCTTCGACGGCGCCGGCGGCGATGGCTAGGCGATAGCACGGCGCCGCTTTGGTGCCGGTTTCGAGGGAGGCCAGCGGGGGCAGTGGCCGGCTGATTAAATGTTCGTGGAAGGCGTCTTTGACGAAGGGGTTGCTGTCGTCGGGGGCGCCATACAAACGCCGGGCGTTGGTCTCGTTGTGCGTCAACAAGACTTCGTCCGCCGGCCGTTCCCAGAAGAGCCAAAACTCTTTCAATGTGGGATGGGCGGCCAGGAGCGATTGTGAGGTTTGCCGGATGAGGCCGGGCCGGGGAGTGCAGCCCTCATGGTCGCATCCCCAAGACCAGGTGTTTCGGAACCAGAGGGTCGGGAGGAGGTGGAGGATGTGGGAGGTGGCGGCGCGGTTGGTGATTTGGATTCGGATGAGGATGTCGTTGGGCGATTTTTTGGCGTATTCGCACTGCACGTCGAAGTAGCGTGCGTCGTTGAAGATGCCTGTGTCCCACAATTCGAACTCGGCGCCGGAACGCCCTCGATGGCGATTTTCGCGCAGCAGGGTCGAGTAGGGGAAGGTTTGATGCGGGTATTTGTAGAGCGCTTTGAGGTAGCTGTGCGTGGGTGAGGAGTCGAGGTAGTAATACAGCTCTTTGACGTCTTCGCCATGGTTGCCTTCGTGGCCATTCAAGCCGTAGAGCCTTTCTTTCAAAATCGGGTCGTTGCCGTTCCATAGGGCGAGGGCAAAGCAGAGCCGCGCCTGGCGGTCGGCGATGCCGAGCAGGCCGTCTTCGCCCCAACGGTAGGCGCGCGAGCGGGCATGGTCGTGCGGGAAGTAGTTCCAACAAGTTCCCGCCGGCGAGTAATCCTCCCGAACGGTGCCCCATTGGCGTTCGGAGAGATAAGGCCCCCAGCGTTTCCAGTTGTGTGTGCGGGCTTGGTCTTGCTGCAGGCGCCGGGCCTCGGGATTTCTCATTGCTGGACTACTGCCGCTTTGCCGGGCGAGCGGGGGAAAGGCCGCCGGTGGAGAAATTGAAATAGGTGTCGGGAAAAGGCTCGTCTTTCAAAGTGAAATGCCACCATTCCTTCGGGTAATTGACAAACCCGTGGCGCTCCATCAGCGATTTTAATAGGAGGCGGTTGGCCCGCTGCTGCGGTGTCAAACGCGGATTTTCGGTATGCGATTCGGGGCCGAAGAAGTCGAACGGCGTTCCCATGTCAAGTTCCTTTCCGGTTTCCCGATGCTCCGCGCTGGAGACGGCGGCAATGGTTACATCCACCGTGCTGCCGCGCGAATGCCCGGACTTGCCAGCAATATAGCCCTCCTTGATGAGCTGCGGCTTCGACACGGAAGGATAGTAAAGGCGTTTCAACTGTTTGTCGTCTGGCTCCTTCGCCCAGCGAAGGAAACGATCCACCGCTGCCTGCGGCCGATACGCGTCGAATACCTTGAGCGACAAACCGAAGGGGCGTAACTCAGCTTGTGCTTTTGCCAGTTGTTTGGCGGCAGATTGGGTCATCCAGCAGCGGGAAGCCGTGTAACCGTCCACCGGATTCCCCGTGAAGTTATCCCGCCCGAAATAACGAAGTTCCACAAGAATATCGGGGACGGCAGCACGCACTTCGACAAACGCTGCCGGGATGCCTGCTGGGCGTTCTTCTGGCGCCGCGGACACCCCGCCAGCGAACCAGAAAAGACTGAAAATCAATGAACAGAACCGAGGCTTTGTCCAGCTGTCTTTCCCGCGTTTCATCCGGCAAACTTTGCCCCGCGACTCACAATCTTTCAAGCGTTTCATCCGGCAGATTTTGCCCCGCGACTCGCAATCTTTCAAGCGCTTTGCCGACCTTCCGGCTCTGTGGCCGCCGGCTTTGCGGCAATCATCGGGTACGGGTGTATTCGGTGTATCGGGACTCGACGTCGGCGCTTTGAGAATCGCCGAGGTGCATGAAGAACCGGTATTTCCAGGCGGCGCTTGAACCGGCGGCCACGGGATAATCGCCGAGGCCTTTCTTCTTCCGCTCGAAGTTGTGGATGCCGAAGGGGTTAGCGGCGAAGAGGCCGTAGTCGCGGACGTGCCACCAGGTAGGATGGCGGGGATTGTCAGGATGATCGAAGATGGCGACGCCGACGGTTTTGCCTTGGACGGGGCCGGAGTAATCGACCCATTTGGCGCGTTTGCCCCAAGTGCCGCCGTCTTGGATGCCTTCGCTGTTGACGATGCGCCCTTGGGCCACGGCGCCCTTCAGCCGCATGGTGGGCGCTAGACGAATGGCCATCGAGCCTTCTTTGGTGTCGCCGAGGATAAGATCGCCGCGGGTGGCGTGAATGGTGATGTTGAAGTCGATGATTCGCTCGGAATCGGGGCGATTGTGGATGATGATTTCCCGCGTGTCGGCACCGATGACGGCGCCGTTTTTGGCGACGAGCTGATTGAAGGAAACGATGCGCCCGAAGTCCGGGCCGGAGGCGATTTCTTTGAAGAAAACGTGTCGGGTCGTGCCGGCGCGGCTCGATTCAGACCAGAAGTCGTGTCCGTTGATTTCGCCGTGGGCATACCAGAGCGAACGATGGTGCGGATGGTCCTTCGCCTCGCCTTCCTGAAAGCTCATGGGCCAGTTGCGCGTTACCGGCAAACGGGCGGGACCGATGACCGGGTATAGAAAGGGCCGCGACACGTCTTCGTAAATGTAGTCAGAGAAAAACGCCCCGTTGATTTCGATGCGCAGTTTGCCCTTTTCAGGAAAAATTCGGACGCCTTGCCAATCGGGCTCTGCCCCGGCGGACGAGAGTCCCGCCAAGGCGCAGGCGGCAACCAGTAACAGAATCCATGCTCGGCGAATCATATGGGGAGGCTAAAGGGAGGGCGCGAAATGGGCAACCCCAAAACCCAGCCAGGCAAACCGGGCTTTTATCAAGGGGAGGCTCAGGCCGGCGCTAATTTCCCGTCCATTGCGTGTCGTAGTGTTTGAGTTCTTTGGCTTGGCCGGGGGAGTAAGATTCGACGTGCCAATCTGCCAGCAATACGTTGCCCCGGCCGCGTTCCTTGTAATCCGTTTCATTGTTTGGTTTTTGGCCGCGGGGGATGCGGTGCCGGGCGGCGAGCCAGTTGTTGGGTGTGAAGCGGCCGTCGTCAATGAAGGGGATGCCGTTATTCGGATCGCCGTTTTCATCGACGATGACCATTTTCTGCGTCGGCATTTTGATGCTGGTATATTTGAAAGGGCGGACTTGCGGGGGATCTAGAATGGAACCGGGGCCGTGATTCTTGCCGCCCGGAACGTAGCTCACCATGGAGTAGGAATAGATGTTGGCATCTCCTTGACTCCTTCGCGCTTCCCGCCGTTTTTCCCAGTCCTTGTCAGAGGCGCAGCGAAAGAGGTTGGTGGTGAAGCTGCCGATGTAGGGAGCGATGGCGCTGTTGCGGGGGTCGTTGATGAACTCCTTGGTCATGCCGTTGGCGCCACCGCGGTTCAGGTTCCAGAAAATCCAATCCTCGCGTTGCGGGTTGTAGGCGCCGCGCGAGGCCACTCCGGGGAAGGTGTCCTCGTAGTCGCTGAGATACATGGCAAAGGCGATGCCCAACTGTTTCAGGTTGTTCATGCACGTGACTTCTTGTGCCTTGGCTTTGGCCTTGGATAAGGCAGGGAGTAGCATGCCTGCCAAAATCGCAATAATCGCGATGACGACCAAAAGTTCAATGAGCGTAAACCCCTTGTTGAGCCGTTGAGCCGTTGAGCCGTTGAGCGGGCTATCGATGATTACTTTCATGGTGTCAAGAATATTCTGGGTTAAAACTAAGTTACGGCAATAATTAACCAAGAGTCGGGGATGGCGTCAACCCCTTTCTTTGTGGCGTCCCTTTGCGTTGGGCGGGGCGGTTGGCGTTTTGAGAAAAAGGTTTGCGTCGCCGGGGAGTAAGCGGGATAACCCGTCTCAAACGCAGAGATGGAAACGGAGTTTGCGATTTGGCTGCAGGAGAGCGGCGCTTCGCTGGATTGGTTGTTCCGGGGGTGGAGCGATTTTGGGCCTTCGCTGGGTTTGAATGTGCTGTTGGCCGGGTTGTATTGGTGTTGGGATTATGGAGCGATGAGCCGGGTTTGGTTGGCGAATTTGGCGTGTTCCTGGCTGGCGGGGGTTTTGAAGCTGGCGTTTCATATGCCCCGCCCGTATTGGGTGGAGCCGGAAGTCCGGGGGCTTGCCAAGTCGGACGGCTTCGGGATGCCGTCGGGACATGCGTTGACGGCGGCGGCGGTGTGGGGGGAATTGGCGCGGCAGTGGCAGCTTTTGTGCCGGCTGGGTTCTGCCAATCGGCGGTGGTTGTGGGTTTTGTGCGGGGGGATTTTTTTGGGAGTTGGGGTTTCTCGGGTTTATTTGGGTGTTCATTCGATGGCTCAGGTGGTGACGGGCATCGGTTTGGGGCTGGCGTTTTTGCGGTTTTCCTCTTGGCTGGAAGCGCGGATGAAAGCGCGTTTTTTGGCGTTGGCGCCGGGGAGGCAGTTGCTGGCGTTGTTTTTTTGTTCTGTCAGCATATGTGCGGCGGCGGCGGGGATGCGTTGGTGGGTTGCTGATTTCGAGTTGCCGGCGGAGTGGGTTTCCATGGCTTTGGAGAAGCGGCCAGAGGACGGCCCCATCCGTCCGTTCCGTTTGCATTCTTCGTTTTTGCTGGCTGGGATGGGGTTTGGTTTTTTTGGCGGGTATCGAATTTTAGTGGTGTTGAAGCGGGATCGCAATGCCCGTGATTGGCGGGAACGGGCACTGCGTTTTTTGCTGGGAGGGGCGTTGCTTGCTCCTTACGGCTTTACGGGGTGGCATTGGTGGCGGGGGGAAGGCATGGCGGATTGGCCTTTGGCGGCGGCGCTTTTGGCGGATTATTTGCATGGCTTGGTAACCGGGGCGCTGGTGTCGCTGGCGGCTCCTTTGTTGTTTTATCGCTTGAAGCTGTGAGGCGGCGGGAGGGTGTCAACGACCGGCGAAGAGCTCGCCGCCGGGAGGTTCGGCTTCGAGAGGAGATTCAATGCCGAGATGCGCTCGCACGGCGGCGCGGATTTCGCGAAGCAGGTGGGCGTCTCGGATCAAGTCGCTGAATCGGAACTGCGGGAGGCCGCTTTGTTGCTTGCCCAGGAACTCGCCGGGGCCGCGCAGTTTTAGGTCGTGTTCGGCGATGGCGAATCCGTCGCGGGTGGCTTCGAGGATTTTGAGGCGTTGCCGCGCGGTTTCGGTTTGTTCGCGGGAGATGAGGATGCAGTGGGAGTCGCGGGCGCCGCGCCCGATTCGGCCTCGGATTTGGTGGAGTTGGGCCAGGCCGAATTGTTCGGCGTTTTCAACGAGCATGATGGTGGCGTTGGGGACATCGACGCCCACTTCGATCATGGTGGTAGCCACGAGTACTTGGATGTGGTTGTCGCGGAAACCAGCCATCACGCGGGCGGCGGTTTCCCGTGGGAGTTGGCCGTGTATCCAATCGGCTTTGAAGGGCGCGACGGTTTGTTCGATTTTGCGGAATTCGGATTGCAGGGATTTGAGGGTGCCGGGCGCTTCTTCGATTCGGGGATAGACCACATATGCTTGGCGGCCTTCTCCGAGTTTTTGGCGGAGAAAGTCCCAGATGCGGCTCAGGCGGTCGGCGGAGCGGACGTAGGTTTTCAGAGTGCCGCGTTGTGGGGGGAGTTCGTCGAGGATGGAATGTTCCAGTTCGCCGTAGAGGGTGAGCCCCAGCGAGCGGGGGATGGGTGTGGCGGTCATGGTGAGGAGATGGGGGTAACGGCCTTTGTGGAGCAAGCGGTTGCGTTGGTCCACGCCGAAACGGTGCTGTTCGTCGATGATGGCCAAGCCGAGCCGGAGGGGTTGATAGGCGTCTTCCAAAAGGGCGTGAGTGCCAACAGTCAAGGCGGGCGAGGGCGGTGGCGTTCTTTTCTTGGCGCCGCCGATGAGCAAGCTCGGCAAAATGGGCAGAGCTGCCAACCGGTCACTCAAAGTGCGGCAATGCTGTTGCGCCAACAACTCTGTAGGCGCCATGAAGGCCACATCATAACCGCTGGCAATCACGGCTACGGCGGCAGCGGCGGCCACAACGGTTTTGCCGGAGCCGACATCCCCTTGCAGCAGGCGGCGCATGGGAACGGAGCGGCTCAAGTCGTGCTGAATTTCCCGGACAACGCGCTGTTGTGCCTCGGTCAGCACGAAGGGGAGTTGTTGCAAGAAGACCTGAAGCTGGCCTTCACTGGCCCGGCACGGTGGCGCTTGGGCTCGCTGGAGGAAACGCAAGCGGCGCGATTGCAAATCCAGTTGAAAGCCGAGCAATTCTTCCCGCGCGAAGTGCAGGCGGGCGGCGCGGGTTTGTTCCATATCGTCGGGAAAGTGCAGACAGCGCACGGCTTCGATGCGCTTGAGCGGGGAGTTCAACGGCATCCCGAAGTCGCGTTCCTTCAGGCAGTCGGCGTGGTTCTCCAAAGCCTGCCAAACCAGGACGCGCAACCACCGTTGTTGAACCCCTTTGGTGAGGGGGTAGATGGGGACGATCCGGTTCAGATGAATCGCATCGTCATCGCCGCCGGAAACCCATTCGACTTCCGGTTGGTCGATGATCGTTTTTTCTCCCACCGCTGGTTTGCCATAAATCAGCAGCGGCATGCCCGTTTGAAATTGCCGCGCCAGATAGGGTTGATTCCACCAGCGGCAGGTGAGCTCTCCCGATGCGTCTCTGAGCCGGAGTTCGAGCAGGGAAAGGCGGCGGTGAGAGATTTGCTTGAGCATAACCGTCTGCACCGTTCCCTTGAAGACGGCCGGCATTTCCGCACGCGCCTGGGCAATGTCGAGAAAGGTTCGGCGGTCTTCGTAGCGTTTGGGGCGGCAGAGGAAGAGGTCTTCCAAGGTATGCAGCCGGAGTTTTTGAAGCCGCGTCGCCCGCAGGTTGCCCACACCGGGGAGTTGAGCCAAGGCAATAGAAGCCGCCGTCGCCCGCTCCGCAGCGCCCTTTGAGTCCCTCGCTCCCGGCATGAAACGCTCAGACGCTGCCGAAGGCCGCCCGCAACATCGCAATGCTTTCCGGAACGGCGGTTGCGGCGGGCACTTTGCCTTCCATTTCCAACGAGACATAGCCGGAATAGCCGGCGTCTTTCAAGATGCGGGCAATGCGAACGTAATCCAAATCCAGCGTGTACCATTTGCCGCCACCGGGATAAGTTTTGGCTTGCACGAAGATAGTTTCGGAAGCGATGGCTTCGAGTTTCGGATAAGGGTTTTCCAGAAAGTTGCCGGTGTCCATGAGCACGCCAAGCCAAGGCGATTCAATGGCGTTGACAATCCGCAGCAAGCCTTCCGGCGTCCGCGTCAGCCCCCAATGGTTTTCGAGGGCGAGGGCGACGCCCAGCGATTCCGCCACCGGCAAGCAGCGTTCAATGCAATCAATGCACCATTGAAAGCCCTCGGCCTCAGTGCGGCCGGGAAGGATCGGCTCCACCCCCCGAGC
Organism: uncultured Pedosphaera sp.; assembly: GCA_965214825.1. Classification (GTDB taxonomy): domain Bacteria; phylum Verrucomicrobiota; class Verrucomicrobiia; order Limisphaerales; family AAA164-E04; genus UBA2970. Next base: position 1,240,388 of record OZ243981.1, on the reverse strand, counting down.
GGCCATCAAGTCATCAAAGGACGCAATCGTGTTCCACCGGCCAGAGTTGAGGCGGATGCAAGGAACACCCAACGCGTGCGCTAACTCCATGCAGCGGATGGTGTGGTCGATGTGCTTTTGGCGTACTTCGGGATCGGGGTCCACAAAGTCCTGATGAATCGAAAGCGCAATGAGGTCCACGCCGTTGAGGAAGGCATGTCGCTTGAGCTTTTGCAGATAAGCCGGCGTCTCTGCCGCCATTTGCTGATGCAGGATGTCCACGCCCTCAACGCCCAGCTCGGCGGCGTGGTCAATGACCCGCTCAATGGGATACTTCTCGGCTTCAAAATGCCAATAAGAGTAAGTCGAAATCCCCAGCTTGACCGAGCGGGCGTCTGCGGCAGGCCGCCCCGGAATCGAAACACAACCCGCCGCCGACGCAGCCGCAGCGGAGAGAGTCAAAAACTCGCGGCGCGACCACGCGCGGCAAAGGCTTTGGCGAGGCGGGTTTGAGGCGGGGGCATCCTTCGGAGAAACTGGGTTCAGAGCGTTCTTCATGGCGTCAGGCATGGAATCTGTTGCATTGTCAAACGCCGCAGAATGCCAAAACTTGCCGCGATTGACGAGTCCTGAAAACACCATTCCGGCGGCGCCTTCATGCGTTTTCGAGCGGTTGATGAAAGTAGTAACAGAGTCGATCCGGCGCGGCGACAAAGAACACCTGATACTTCTTGCCGTCCCGTTCATCCACGCGCCAGTTGCTTGTCTTGACGCCTTTGGCTTCCAGTTCCGCGCGAGCTTGGCGGATGTCGGCAACCAGAATCGCCGCGCCTTCGTTGGCTGCGTCGCCGCCGTTGACGGCGAACCCAAGCCGAACACCGTCCCGTTCAAGAATCACCGTCGGCACCGGAACGTCCCGTCTCTCCACCTCTTTGAGCCCGAACGCATTGCTGTACCATTTCGCCGCTTGATCCATGTCTTCCACAGGCAAAGCGAGCACATCTTTGGCGAAAGGAAAAGCGGCTTGGAACAGTTTTTGCGAATCCATCTCGCTTTCTTCTAGAGTCGAGTTCAACAATTGTCCAACGCCTTCTCTGCGGGCAAGGCCGCCCCGCCCGCAGCAGCAGCGCCCGGAAAGCGACTTTGCCCTTGCCGAGCGCTTTGCCTCCTCCCATCATTGCCGGCCATGGCAGCGCGGCCGCTAGACTCCCTCAACCAACCCAATGCGACACTCGAACTCTCCCTCCGCCCTTCGTTGTTCTCCGATTTCACCGGACAACACAAAGTCAAAGAACGGCTGGAAATCGCCGTTGCCGCCGCCAAAAAACGCGGCGACATCCTTGACCATATCCTCCTCAACGGGCCGCCCGGCCTGGGCAAAACCACCTTGGCCAACATCATCGCCAAAGCCATGAACGCCGGTCTCAAAAGCACCGGCGGCCCCACCATTGAAAAAGCGGGCGACCTCGCCGGCCTCCTCACCAATCTCGAATCGGGAGATGTGCTGTTCATCGACGAAATCCATCGCCTGCAAAAAAACATTGAAGAATACCTCTACCCGGCCATGGAAGACTTCAAACTAGACATCATCATCGACCAAGGCCCCAATGCCCGCAGCGTCCGCATCAACCTCCCCCGCTTCACCCTCGTCGGCGCTACCACACGCAGCGGCCTCCTCTCCGGCCCCCTCCTCAGCCGCTTCCCTATCAAAGAACGTCTCGACTACTACACCGCCGAACAACTCCAGCACATCGTCCGCCGCTCCTCCCGCCTCCTCAACCTCCCCGTTGAAGAAAACGGCGCCTGGGAAATCGCCCGCCGCAGCCGAGGCACCCCCCGCATCGCCAACAACCTCCTCCGCAGAGTCCGCGACTACACCCAAGTCCGCCACGACGGCCGCATCACCAAATCCATCGCCGACCAAGGCCTGGCCATGCTCGACATCGACGAAAACGGACTCGACGAAATGGACAAACGCATCCTCGAAGCCATCATCCTCCGCTTCGACGGCGGCCCCGTCGGCATCAACTCCCTTGCCGTCGCCGTTGGCGAAGAGCCCGACACCCTCGAAGAAGTCTACGAACCCTACCTCATCATGGGAGGCTACCTCAAACGAACCCCCCAAGGCCGAACCGTCACCCAAATCAGCTACGAAAAACTTGGCCTCTCCCCGCCAAACGCCGGCCAAGCCAAACTCCTCTAGCCCAGCAACCCCCACCCCGGCCGGGCCTCAATCCCTTGCCGCCGGGCCATGCCGGCGAAGATGCCGCCCTGCGACAGAAGCGATGGATAAGAACCCCGCTCGGCAATGCGGCCTTCTTCGAGCACGACAATTTCGTCCATCACCTGAAGCGTGGAAAGCCGGTGCGCAATGCAAATGACAGTTCGATTAGCCGCCAGCGCGTCGATGGCCGCCTGGACTTCCGCCTCCGACTTCGCATCCAGAGCAGCAGTCGCTTCGTCCAACACCAAAATGGGCGCGTTTCTGACAAAGGCACGGGCAATGGCGATTCGCTGGCGTTGCCCGCCAGACAAGGAAACGCCCCGCTCTCCCAGCCGGGTCTCAAAGCCTGCTTCTAGTTTCCCAATGAAATCGGCAGCATGAGCTTGCCGCGCAGCTTCGACGATTTCTTCCCGCGTGGCGTCCAGCCGGCCGCAGCGGATGTTCTCGGCAACGGATTGATCGAAAACCACCACATCTTGACTGACGAGAGCCAACAGCTTGCGGCAATCCTGTATCTTCAGCTCGCGCAAATCCGCCCCATCGAACCGGACGGCGCCGGCGGTTGGATCGAAAAAGCGGAAGAGCAGATGAATCAACGTGCTTTTCCCGGAACCGCTCTCGCCGGCAATGCCCAACTTCAGACCGCGCGGAATTGTCAAATCAACCTCCTGCAAAACCGGCCTCTCTCTGTAGGCGAAAGAAACATTCTCGAACCGGATGCTCTCCGTGAACCCCCGAACCGAGACAGCCCGAGGCGAGTCCTGCACTTCGGGCCTTTCCGCCAAAATCCCCCGCAGACGGCCAACGCCCACGCTCGTCTGCTCGAACAAAACATGCAGCCTGGCCAGCTTCTTCACCGGCATGTAAAACATAATTAGGCCCAGAAAAAAGACCATCAAATCCGAAACGCGCCGCTCGGTATGCGCCACAAACACAATGAGAGCGCCCACCGCCACCATCGACGCCGTCTCAATAATCGGCCCCACAATCTCCTGTGAACGCACCCCCTTCATCGTATGGCCGAAAAACTGCCTAGACAGCCGGCGAAAGCGCCTCACCTCCCGCTCTTCCAACGCAAAGGCCTTCACCACCCGAATCGCCGACAACATCTCGACAATCAAACTCGACTGCGTCACCCCAGCCTTCACCCGCTCCGCCGATGCCCGCCGCGCCTTACGCCCGAAAATCACCACCGGCAACAGACACACAGGCAACAACACAACCGCCCCCAACATCATCTGCCAATCAATGAAAACAAGCGTCAGAAAAACCGCCACAATCGTCACCGGATCCGTCACGCTATGCCGAACCCCGTGGCTAATGCACTGCTGCAGCATCAACGTATCGCCGTTGATCCGAGTGATCATATCTCCCATCTTCGCCCGGTTGAAATAACTCAACGACAACTGACTCAACTTCTCCAACACCTCCACCCGCAAATCATTCACCACCCTCTCCCCCACCCACGACATCCAATAAGCGCTCAAATACTCCCCGCCACTGCGGATGGACACCAAAAGCGGCAGCCCCAGTAACGCCCCTAAAAGCTGAAAAACCGTCACCGGATCCCCTGCCTTCGGAAACCAACGGTCCACAACCCCAGAAACAGCGTCCCCTACCGAAGCAGCCACCGACTCCAACGCCGACGCCGCCCGCGGGAAAGAGCGCTTCACAAACGACGCCTCCGAAAGCGGCTCAGCCCCGGAAACAACCGCCCGCTCCGCCGCAGACTCCCCCGCCCCCAACCGTTCAATCACCGTCCTTGTCAGCCAAAGAACGCCGGCATTCGACACACCAAACATCACGCCCGCCAAAATCGCCCCGTAAAGACGCCACCGATACCCCCGGACATAAGGCCAGCTAAAACGAAAAATCAAAAATACACGCGCCATCCCGCAACCCGCCCCATCAATGTGGGGCAGACACTCGTAAGAGTGGTTTTAACCCACTTCTTGTCTGCCCGAAATAGCGGCCGAACAGCCAAGCGGCTCATTCCGGGCGCAGGCGGAAGAATCGAGCCGAGACCGCCCGCACTTGCGCCTCCTGTATGCGCAACGGAGACGACACCCCTCCCACTTCTTCCCATATCCCATCCACTTCTTCCGTCGATTGCAGAATGCCCCCACTCCACCGTATCGACACGCCACCTTCTGCCAGCCTCTTTATCGCCATGCGCCCCACTGGAACCGCCGGCTCGTAAAACTCAATCGCCCCCTTCGCATAACCGAACAGCTGCAGATTCGCGATCGACATATCCGCAGACGCCAGCAACCGCTCCAACGGATTGCCCCCCACGTTCAGCGCCACCAGACTCTTCAAGCCAACCGGCAAGCTCAACTCCCGCAACGCATTGCCTTCCACGTTCAGCGTCTCCAGCTTCACCAAACCCGCCGGCAAAGTCAGCGAAGCCAAAGGGTTGCTCGCCAAGTTCAACCAGCGCAAGTTCGTCAAGCCCGCAGGCAAGCTCAGCTCTCGCAACCCGTTGTCTTCCAGGTTCAGCGTCTCCAGCTTCACCAAACCCGCCGGCAAAGTCAGCGAAGCCAAAGGGTTGCTCGCCAAGTTCAACCAGCGCAAGTTCGCCAAACCCACAGGCAAGCTCAGCTCTCGCAATGCATTGCCTTCCAGATTCAAAGTCTCCAGCTTCGCCAACCCGCCCGGCAGAGTCAGCGAAGTCAAAGGGTTGCTCGCCAAGTTCAACCAGCGCAAGTTCGTTAAGCTCGCTGGCAAGCTCAGCTCTCGCAACCCGTTGCCTTCCAGATTCAAAGTCTCCAGCTCCGCCAACCCGCCCGGCAGAGTCAGCACGGCCAACCGGTTGCCGTGGAGCCAGAGTTCCTTTAAGCCCGGCAACTCCGGCAAGCTCAATTCGCTCAACTGATTGTTGCCCAGGTCCAGCCAAGCCAAACCCGTCAAATCTCCCGGCAAGGTCAGCGCACTCAAGCGGTTATCCCGGAGATTCAAGCGCTCCAAACCCGTCAACCCCCCCGGCAAAGCCAGCGCACTCAAACCCTGCCCTGACAAATCCAGCGCCGCCACTCGCCCCAAGTCTTTCGCCGTCAACGGCGCCCACGCCCTTTTCTCCAGCACTTGCTCAATCACACGCCGAACCCGCTCATCGGCTACCGCCACTGTCGAGACCGGCAAACCCGTTGCCGAGTCGTAAAAAACAACCGAGTCTTTCGAGTAACCGATGAGCTGAAGCGCACTCAGATTGAAATCCAGCGGAACAGCCACCTGCTTCAACCGGTTGCCCGTGAGATTCAACAACGCCAAACTCCCCAAGCCCGTTGGCAAGGTCAACTCCGTCAAGGCATTGCCAGCAAGGTTCAGCGTTTCCAACTGCGTCCACTCGCTTGGTAGAGTCAATGCCGTCAAGCCGTTGCTGCTGAGGCTCAGTTCCCGCAGCCTTGTCCACTCGCTCGGCAAAGTCAGCGCGGCCGGGGCATTGTCTCGCAAGTCCAACGTTTCGAGGTTCACCGCCCCTTCCAACCCGGCCAAACTCCGAATCTTCGGGCGGCTCAACTCTTCCGTCCAGCGGGCATCCAATGCGGTTAAGCTCGCCAGCTCCTCCGCAGTGATTGCTTCGCCATTGCCCTTATCCAAAGCCGCCCGCGCCGCCGCTTGCAAACCAATGTCTGGCAGAAGCGAATCCAGCCGGTAACGAATCACATCCTCTTTGGCAAACCCGCTCAATACCAGCCGGTCAAAATCCAAACTCGCCGACACCGCCAAGCTCTCAAGCGGATTGCCTTCCACTGACAGCCGGCTCAAGCGCGTCAGCCCAGCCGGCACAACCAAATCCCCCAGCCGGTTGTTCTTCACATTCAGCGCTTGCAGCCCCGCCAAATCTTCCAAGAACGCAACTTCCCCCAAGCCGCAGTTTTCGATCACCAGGTTGGTCAGGTTCACCAAACCGCCGATGGCGGCAACATTCACGAGTTCATCGTAGCCCAATCGCAGCGACCGCAGCTTGGGCAAATTCTCCAAAAACGAAAGGTCTCTCGCCGAATGCAAGTTACGGTTCCAAAGATCCAACACCTCCAAACCTGTCAAGCCCTCGAAAACAGAGGCATCCCGCAGCACATCGCCGCCAAGTCGCAGCTCCTTCAAGCCCATTATATCCTCCGGCAAGGTCAGTTTTGCCAAAGGGTTGTCCCGGAGGTTCAAGCGCTCCAAACCCGTCAAATCTCCCGGCAGTTCCAACGCCGTCAATCCCTGTCCCGACAAATCCAGCGCCGCCACCTGCGCCAAGTCTTCCACCGTCAACGGCGCCCACGCCCTTTTCTCCAGCGCTTGCTCAATCGCCCGCCGAACACGTTCATCCGCCACCGCTACTGTCGAGACCGGCAAACCTGTTGCCGAGTCGTAAAAAACAACTGCCGCCTTCGAGTAACCGCTCAACCGCAATCCGCCCAAATTGAAATCCAGCGGAACAGCCACTTGTTTCAACCGGTTGCCCGTGAGATTCAGCGCCGCCAAACTCGCCAAGCCCGTCGGCAAAATTAACTCCGTCAAGGCATTGCCGCCGAGGTTCAGTGTCTCCAGCTTCGTCCACTCGGCCGGCAAGGCCAGTTCCGTCAAGTCGTTGCTCGCGAGGTTCAGCTCCCGCAGACCTGTCCATGCAGCCGGCAAAGCCAGTTCCCTCAGGCCGTTGTTGCCGAGACTCAGCGTTTCCAACTGCGTCCACTCGCTCGGCAAAGTCAGCGTGGCTAGGGCGTTGCCCGTAAGATTCAGCTCCCGCAGCCCTGTCCACTCGGACGGCAAAGTCAATGCCGTCAGGCCGTTGGAGCGCAAGTCCAACGTTTCGAGATTCACTGCCCCTTCCAGCCCGGCCAAACTCTGAATCTTCGGGCGGTTCAACTTTTCCGTCCAGCGGGCGTTCAGTGCGGTCAAGCCTCTGAGCTCCTCTGCAGTGATTGCTTCGCCATTGCCCTTCTCCAAAACCGCCCGCACTGCCGCTTGCAAGCCGATGTCCGGCAGAAGTGAATCCGGCCGGTAATAGATCACACGCTCTCTGGAAAACCCTCCAAAGGTGCCCAGCCAGTCGAGGTTGAAATCCGCCGGCATCGCTAAACTCTGAAGTGGATTACCACTGACAAGCAGCCAATTTAAACGGAGTATCTTGTCCGGCAAAACCAAGTCCGTCAATTGATTGCTGTTGAGATTGAGGCTCTGCAAGCTCGGCAGTTTGTCCGGCAAAACCAAGTCCGTCAATTGATTGCTGTTGAGATTGAGGCTCTGCAAGTTCGGCAGTTCGTCCGGCAAGTCGAGGGACGTCAGTTGATTTTCCCCGAGATAGAGGCTCTGCAAGCTCGGCAGTTTGTCCGGCAAAACCAAGTCCGTCAATTGATTGCTGTTGAGATTGAGCTCCTGCAAGTTCGGTAGTTCGTCCGGCAAGTCGAGAGACGTCAGTTGATTCGCGGAGAGATCGAGGCTCTGCAAGTTGGGCAGTTTGTCCGGCAAAACCAAGTCCGTCAATTGATTGCTGTTGAGATTGAGCTCCTGCAAGTTCGGCAGTTCGTCCGGCAAGTCGAGGGACGTCAGTCGATTTCTGAAGAGATTGAGGCTCTGCAAGTTCGGCAGTTCGTCCGGCAAGTCGAGAGACGTCAGTTGATTCGCGGAGAGATCGAGTCTCTGCAAGTTCGGCAGTTCGTCCGACAAGCCGAGAGACGTCAGTTGATTTTCCCCGAGATAGAGGCTCTGCAAGTTCGGCAGCTCGTCCGGCAAGTCGAGGGACGTCAGTCGATTTCTGAAGAGATTGAGGCTCTGCAAGTTCGGCAGCTCGTCCGGCAAGTCGAGGGACGTCAGTCGATTCCATCTGAGATCGAGTCTCTGCAAGCTCGGCAGTTCGTCCGGCAAGTCGAGGGACGTCAGTTGATTCGCGGAGAGATCGAGTCTCTGCAAGTTCGGCAGTTCGTCCGGCAAGTCGAGAGACGTCAGTTGATTCGCGGAGAGATCGAGTCTCTGCAAGTTCGGCAGCTCGTCCGACAAGCCGAGAGACGTCAGTTGATTTTCCTCGAGATCGAGGCTCTGCAAGTTCGGCAGTTCGGGGATGGTGATGGAGGTGAGGCTCTGGTGGGTGAGGTTGAGTTCGGTGACATCGGCGGAGACGGTTCTGCGCCAAGCCCGGCCATTGCTGCGTTCGCCGGTGATGGTAACGGCTTGGGCGCCCAGGTCGGAAGCCATCACAAACGCAAACAAAACAAGCGGCGCCAAGGTGGGGCAGGCTTCCAGCCTGCGTGAGCAGACAGAAGTCGGTTGTCGGTTCCCTACCGCCCTAACCACTCCTCGAGTCCCACCGCCCCAACCGCTCGCTCTTCGAGTGTCTGCTCCACGGGTCTGGTTCATCCGTTTCACGAAGTGGGAAGTCAATCCGATTACCGCAGCGTCGGCAACTTCATTTTTCGCGATGAAGGTGGCGCCAAGGTGGGGCAGGCTTCCAGCCTGCGCGAACAGACAGGATGTCTGCTCCACACTCTGCTCCACGATGCTTGTTCCACATTTCCCTTTCATTGAGCCGGTGATTTTCTTATTCTAAGTTCTTTGGAACCGAAGCGGATATGAACATCTTCGCCAAAATCGTGCTTTACATTGTCTTGATCGCTGCCGCTGTCTTTTTCGGAAAGCGTTTCGTTCAGGACTACCAAACGGTAAATGCAGCAAAGGCCAGGAATGCCATGAGCGAGGACCTGACCGATGTGGCTCTGCCCCTCTATAATCCCGTCGAAGCCGCCGAGAAACCGGAATCTAACGCAGAAACCAACGTCCCCGCGTCCGAAGAAGAGTCGGCGGAAACTGATCCAAGCGCCGGCAACCTTGCATCGGAAGCCGCCCCTGCGCCGCCGCGCCTCGGCTTTTACGGCGGCGGCTTCTGTTTTTTCGCGCTCTGCTTTGGCTTGCTCGCCGCTTGGGATATCTCTCATTTCTGCGGCAACCGCGCCGTCAACGCCCTTTTCAACGAAGACCGCGAAGGCATGGAGGACGATGTATATGAAGCTGCAGAAACCGAGTGGGCCAAAGGCGATTACCTCGAAGCCATCCGCCTCCTGCGGGAATATCTCGCCAAACGCCCCCGCCAGCAACACGCCGCCATTCGCATCGCCGAGATTTACGAAAAGGACCTCAACAACCCCCTCGCCGCCGCTTTGGAATACGAAGAAATCCTCCAAAAAAAATTGCCGCGAGAACGTTGGGGATGGGCGGCCATTCACTTGGCCAATCTTTACTCAGGCCCTTTGGAAAAGCCCGACCAGGCCATCACCCTCTTGCGTCGGTTGGACAACGAATACGGCGAGACGCAAGCTGCCGAAAAAGCCCGCCGCCGCTTGGCGATGATCGAGAGCGGCTCGCCGCCGGAAGACCTGCAAGAAAGCTGAATCAGCCGCCCGCGCCTCTGGCATTGGCCGGCGGCGAGGCCCACCCTTCCCCTGCCCGCAACAAACAATACGGCTGCCCAATGGCCACGCATCGGCGCGAGAACTTCTCCGGGCTGGCGGTATTGAACTCAAACATCTCATAGTGGCAAGGAATCGCCATCCGCGCCCCGACATCCTTCGCCAATTGCGCCGCTTCTCTTCCCCAAAGATTGCCGGCCACCCGGCGCTCCGGCAGCCGCCCGTTAATCGGCAAGAGCGCCAAATCAATCACCCACTGCCGCAGCCGCTCCTCCATGCCCTGATACAAAACCGTGTCCCCGCTGTGATAAACCGTCCAAGGCCCGAACCGAACGACATAGCCGAGGCAGCGATGCCGTCCCGCCGCATCGACATCCAAAGTTTCATGCGCCGCCGGGACGCCGTAAAACTCGAACCCGGCAACCGCCGCCCGCCCGCCGGCATCCAGCCCAGTCAACCGCCCTGCATCCACGCCCAGCCGCGCGGCAGCCAACTTCCGATTGGCCTCCGGGACGATCACTTCCAAGCCGGGATTGGCTGCCCAAAGCGGCGCCAAAGTCTCGGCATCTAAATGATCGGTGTGGCTGTGGCTCGAAGCGGCCGCTTGAATGAAATCGAGCCGCTCCGGCGCAATCACCCGCTCGGTCATTCGCACATGCGGCTTGTCTGTGGACGCATATTTTTTCGTGAGCGAATCGGAAAGGTAGGGATCCAACAAGAGATGCTTCCCCCGCCACTGAATCAGAAAACCGCTTTGCCCCAGCCACCAACAATGAAACCGGGACGCCTCCCGCGCCGCCCGACGCACTGCCGCCAAAAACGCCTTCCCCCTTCGATAAGCTGCAATCATCTCACGCCGGCAAGCCGAGCTCCTCCCGCACTTGCCGCACCCCGGCCACCAAATTCCGCAACTTCCGCCTTGCCGCCCAGCGAGCCGTTTGGCTCAGGCCGCAATCCGGCGCAAAAGAGAGCCGCTCCGCCGGCGCATATTTCAAACACTCCCGCACCCGGCCGGCAACATCCTCCGCTGTCTCAATATAATAACTTTTGACATCGACCACGCCAACGGCAACGCAGCATCTCTCGGCAATGGTGGCGATGATCGGCAACTCTGCAAACTCCCGGCTTGCCATCTCCAGATGCAACTCGCTGACATTGAGCCTTTGAAAAGCCGGAAACATCGGCGCATAACGGCGCAACCCCACCGCATGGCCCCTGAAATTGCCGAAACAAAGATGCGTGGACAAACGGCACTTGCCAGCGACAGGCTTAACCGTTCGATTGAAAATATCGACAAACCGCTCCGGGTCCTCTCGATGGGCGTAGCAGCTCATCGACGGCTCGTCCACCGCCAACTCCCGGCACCCCGCCGCCGCCAGATTCTCCAACTCCGCCCGCACAATCGGCAGCAAAGCCTCCGTTACCGCATAACGATCCGGGTAGCGCGCATTCGGAATCAGCCGCCCGCTCAATGTGTAAGGCCCCGGCACGCTGGCCTTCAGAATTGGCCCGGCCGGCGCCAAACGCCGCAGACGCTTAAAATCCCCCACCACGCCCAAGCCCCTCGGCGCCGCCAACTCGCCCGTGATGCGATGCTTTCCCCGCTGATCATGCGCCGGCGGCCCGTGCCGGCGGGACGGAGTCCCCTCCAAAACAATGCCCTCTAAAAACCCATAAAACGACAAATTGAAATCCAGCCGCGTCTGCTCCCCGTCCGTAATCACCTCCAACCCCGCCGCCAACTGATCGTGAACCGCGGCAATCACCGCATCCTCAATCAGCTCCTCCCGATCCGCGCTCCCAAAATCTTCCAAATGCTCCCGCGCATACTCCAACCAGGACGGAAAAGAATAACTCCCCACAACCGTTGTGCCTAATGACCGCGCTTCCATCCGTCCCAACATAACCCTAAATCCCACAGAAAGTGAACCCCGCGCCCCAAGCTCCCGCCGGCGCGGCTCCTCGTCGATCAACCCTGCCAACAGACTGTCTCTACTGCATATAGATAACCGCGAATTGTGGCGTTATAGTAATCCTTAAGACTTCTGCATCATTCGAGTTTTTACATGGTTTATTTGTATCATAAACTACGCCCACTGCAAATTTCTTCTATACTTTCCCATGCTTGCTCTTATTGTATAAGAATCGCGTTAAAGAGACAGGGCGGCTATACGTTCCGCCTCGGCCCAATCCGCCCAGGTGTTGATGTTGTGAAAACGTTGTTGTTCTTCCTTCGCCACGGGAATCAGGACGCCCCGAAGCCGAGCGGCCAGTTCCCTCACCGAACGCCGGCCTTGGGCAAGATTCTCCGCTACCGCCGGCGCCGCTTGCCGCGAAAGCAGAAAAGGAAAACCCGGACACCCCGCCGCGACATAGAAAGCGGCCGGCCGGCTTTGTTTGCCCGCCCGAAGCAGCCGAAGCACCGGGGCGTTTCCCAAGAAGGGCGCGTCGCAGGAGAGAAATATCAGCCGGTCTTCCTCAAAGCACTCGAAGGCGGTTTGCACGCCGCCCAGCGGCCCCAAGCCCGGCGTCGAGTCCTCGCGGATGACACTGGTTGGCAAACCGGCATCGGCAGCCGATTGAACTGCCCAATCCACCAAAGGCCGCCCTTGCAAGAGAAGCGACGCCTTGTCCCGACCCAGCCGCCGGCTCTTCCCGCCGGCAAGCACTGCAGCGCGAACTCCGCGCAACAACCCGTCGTCCGGCGGCTGCGGTTTCATGCCGGAGAGGATGCTTCCGCAAGCCTCCCTTTGGCGAGAGCAAAACCGCGGAGTTCCCGCTAGAGAGGAGTTTCCAGCTGGAAAAGGCGCCTTAAAATTTCAGCCGCCGGAATGCTGGCACGAAGGTTTCCGGCAGAAACCGGCGGCGGAATAGTTTCTCTGCCTCTTGTTCAGCTTCCGTCAACGGCCGGCGATCTCTGAGGGCGGCTTTCAGCCCTTGGGCTATGTTGTCGATGGCCGTGGCATCGTCCGGGCGCACTGTGGCCGGATGGGTTAGCGGATAACCGCGCATCACCTCCAGGATGGCGCCGGATTGGCCGGCCACCACCACGCGCCCCAGCAGCCGCGCCTCCAACGCCGTGCGGCAAAGGCTTTCCTCCACGCTCGAGGGGCAGCACACGACGTCATGATCGGCAACTATCGCTGGCACATCTGCGTGAGCCACGGGTTGCAGCAGGCGCACGCCGCCGCCCGCGGCGCGCCCCACACAGGCGCGCAGGGGGCCGGCCATGCCGAGGATTGAAAGTGTCGCTGCTGCCCGCAGTTGCCGCCATGCATTCCGCAGCAGGCCAATGCCTTTTTCCGCCGAATGCCGGCCGTAAAAGAGCACCGTTGCCTCGCCTTCCGCAGCCACAACGCGAGTGGAGGGGTGTAAAAAAATTCCTCCACGGGCTGGTAAAGGGTCACGTATTTGTCCGGCACCGGGCCCTCACTATGCAAAGACGCGCGAGCGGTTCCGAATGAAATCGGACACAGCTGGCCACGCGCACGCTGACAGCCAGTGCCTCACGCCAAAGCCGGTCGCGCCCGCGCAACCACACATTGAACAGTGGCGCGATCCTGACGGAATTGTCCATGCGCTTGGACACTACTTCCTGGCACCAGATAACCAGCGGCTTATCCGCCACCCGCGCCAACCGCACATCCTCCGCGCTAGCGTCCGACATGATTATTCACCAGCTCATCCGCCTGCATTACGAGAAGAACGCGCCCGCCTTTTTTGACCTGCAGGCGCACGACGCTGTTGCGTGGCTGGAACGCGGCGGCGTGCCCCTCCACCGGCCAGACCATGTTAGACTTGGGCTGCGGCTGGGGCTACTTTGGCCGCGCCTGCGCCGAGCGCGGAATGGCCGTGACTTACAGCGACCTCAAGGACTTGCGCATAAAATCCCTAAAAGACAAACCCTTCCTGCAGATTGATTTGAACGCCCCCGACTTCGCGTGCGGGAGGGGGGGGGGACGACCTTGTCGCCTGCTCAAACGTGTTTGAGCATCTGGCCGAGCCCAACCGCCTGCTGCAAAATCTCGCCCGGTTGCTTAACCTTGGCGGCGTGTTTTATCTGAGTTGGACAAACTGGCTCTCCCCTTGGGGCGGGCACGAGTTTTCCCCGTGGCATTACTTCGGCAGGACTTCCGACTCCTTTCACACCGTGGGCAAAAACTTGTTCAAGCTATACATTGGTGAAGTGTTGCGCTCCGCGCGCGCGCGCGAAGAGGGCTTCATCGTAGAGCAGTTGGCGCCGCGTTACTACAACGAGTTCGCCTTTCTGGTGAAGCTGCCGGGCGTGCGGGAGTTCCTCCCGTGAAACTGCGCGATGCAGATTCGGAGGCAAAAAATAGAGGCTTCTGAAGGTTTGACTTAGCTTGGATTCTGGTAGAGGATGCCGTCAAGCTATGAGACAAAATCACTATTGGGGAACTTTTGCAAGAGCGGCGTTCAAACCTCCGCAGAGTCTCCCGAAGGGTTGCCGGGGAATCAGTTTTCTGTGGATTTTGGCGGGAGGCTTGGCAACGGCGGCAATGGCGGCGGTTTCGGAAACTGGTGCCGTTGCCTTCAATCGCGAGATTCGGCCGATTTTCTCCGAGCATTGCTATGCTTGCCACGGGCCGGACGAACAGCAGCGAAAGGCCGGCCTGCGATTGGACCTCCAGGAAGAGGCGCTGAAAGAGCTGAACTCCGGCATCCGCGCCATCGTGCCCGGAGACCGCGCTGCCAGCGCGCTCGTCGCCCGCATCACCGCCGACGACCCTGACGAAATCATGCCGCCGCCAAAGCATGGGAAGCCGTTGACACCCGCCCAGATCGACACGCTGCAACGTTGGATCGCCGAGGGTGCCCCTTGGGAACGGCATTGGGCTTACATCCGCCCCGAACGACCGGCCTTGCCCCCGCTGAAACAACCCGGATGGGCCAGAAACGCCATCGACCATTTCATCCAATCCCAGCAAGAGTCTCTAGGCCTAGAGCCTTCCCCCGAAGCGCCCAAGGCAAAACTGCTCCGCCGCGCCTCGTGGGACCTCACCGGCTTGCCGCCTTCGGTGGAGGAGATTGAAACGTTCCTCGAAGACGATTCCGAAGAGGCTTACGAGCAGCTCATCGACCGCTTGCTGGACTCGAAACATTACGGCGAACGCCAGGCCATGTTCTGGCTCGACCTCGCCCGCTACGGCGAGACCCAAGGATTCCACCACGACCGGCACCGTGATATGTGGCATTGGCGCGACTGGGTCATCAACGCCTACAACGCAAACAAACCCTTCGACCAATTTACCACCGAACAACTCGCCGGCGACCTGCTCCCCAACCCCACCCAAGAGCAACTCATCGCCACCGGCTTTCACCGCAACGAAATGACCACCTCTGAAGGTGGCGCCCTCTCGGAAGAATATCTAGTCAAATACGTCGTGGGCCGGGTGGACACCACCGCGCGTGTGTGGCTGGGCACCTCCCTCGCCTGCGCCGAATGTCACGACCACAAATACGACCCCATCTCCCAAGAAGATTACTACCGCTTTTTCGCCTACTTCAACAACGTGCCGGAAGACGGCCTGGACCGCGGCATGAACCCCCGCCCTCGCCTCTCCCTCAAAACCGCCGCCCAAGAAAAACGCCTGCAAACCCTGACACAAGAAGCCGATGCCCTCGCCCTGTCCCATGCCAACCTCGTCCACCCACCCAACGACGTCTACGACGAAAAACAAAAACGCTGGGTCCGCAAACTGGAAAACACCCACAAAAACTGGCGCCCCCTCCAACCCCTCGCCGCCACCGCCGCCAACCACTCCCAACTCGCCTGGGACGCTGAACACATCATCACCGCCTCCGGCCCTCTTCCCGACAAAGACAGCTACACACTCGACTTTTACACCGACTCTCCCGCCCTCACCGGCATCCGCCTCGAAGCCATCCCCGACAAAACCGCCGCCGGAAAAGCCGGCCGCGCCGAAAATGGCGACTTTATCCTGACCCGATTCGAAGTCCTCTCCCGCCCCGCCAACCGCGCCGACATTCCCCGCCCCGCCGATTCCGAATCCTCCGCAGCGGCGGCAACCCAACCGGCCTTTGGCCAATGGCGCGCCATCGGCCCCTTCGGCAGCCGCCTCGCCCCCTCCCAGCTTCTTGACACCATCTTCGCCCCGGAAAACCGCCTCGACTTCAACGCCGCCTACGGCGAAGCCCAGCAGAAATGGTCCCCTCCGGCCGCCGATCCGAACCAAGCGCTCCAGCCTTTCGCCGGCAAAACCGGCACAGCATACCTCGCGGGAACCATCACCGCCCCCAACCCCGCCGAGGCCGCCCTCCGCCTGAACACCCCCCTGCCGCATCGCCTCTGGATCAACCTCGGCGCCATTCAAACTCCGGCAGACGAAGACACCCTGAAAATTCCCCTCCAAAAAGGACAAAACCCCATCCTCGTGAAACTGGCGCTCTCCGAAACCCCGCCCGCCATCCAGCCGGAACTCCTCGACAACCAAGCCCTGCTAAAACCCATCAAACTCAAAGCCGCCGCCGCCAGCTACGAACGCTCCCGCTACGGCATCCGAGGAACCCTGGACGACAAAATCGAAACCGGCTGGTCCGTTTGGCGGGAAGGCAAAGCCGGCAACACCAAAGAATATGCCTGGTTCCAAACCGCCGTGCCGCTCGGCGGCAAAAACGGCGCCCACATCAGAATCAAACTCTCCTTCCGCTCGCCCCTCAAACAACGGCTGCTCGGCAAATTCCGCCTGGCCGTCACTGATACCGACAACCTCGGCGAATGGATGGCCCTGCCCCAAAACATCCGCGCGGAACTCGTCCAATTCGCCGACAAGCAAACCGCAACACTCCCCCAATCCGTCCAAATCCACTACCGCGAAAACCACATCGACGAAGCCCGGCAAATCAAAAAACTCCTCGACGCCAAAAAGAAAGAACGCGCCGATTTTGAAAACTCCCTGCCCGTTGCCATGGTCATGGGAGAACGCGAAAAACCCAAAGACACCTTTCTCCTCATCCGCGGCGAATACAACAACCCCGGCCAAAAAGTGAAACCCGGCCTCCCCGCCGCACTCTACCCGGAACACAAAAAAACGCCGCGCCAACAAGAAACTGAACGCAACGACCGCCTCACCCTCGCCCGCTGGTTGACCGACCCCGACCACCCCCTCACCAGTCGCGTCATCGTCAACTATTACTGGCAACAATTCTTCGGCACAGGCATCGTCAAAACCTCTGAAGACTTCGGCTCGCAAGGCGCCCCCCCCAGCCATCCCGAACTCTTGGATTGGCTCGCCCGCGAATTCGTCGAAAGCGGCTGGAACATCAAACACCTCCACAAACACATCCTCACCTCCGCCACCTATCGCCAAGACTCCAAAATCCTCCCCCAACACCGCCGCCTCGACCCCGCCAACCGCTTCCTCTCCCGCTTCCCCAGAATCCGCCTCGAAGCCGAAGCCATCCGCGACCTCGCCCTCACAGCCGGCGGACTACTCGACCGAACCATCGGCGGGGAAAGCGTCTATCCTTACCAACCCCCCGGCCTTTGGGAACAACTAGCTTTCCAAGGCACACGAAAATGGCAGCAAAGCCAAGGCACCAAAAACTACCGGCGCGGCCTCTACGTCTATTGGCGCCGCTCCGTCCCCTACGCTTCCTTCATCGCCTTCGACGCCCCCAGCCGCGAAACCTGCACCGTCAAACGCCCCCGCACCAACACCCCCCTGCAAGCCCTCGTCCTGATGAACGACCCCGTCTACATCGAAGCCGCCCGCGCCCTCGGCCTCCGCATCATGGCCCAAAACAACGCCGGCCTGGACGACCAAATCCGCTTCGCCTGCCGCGCCACCCTCAGCCGTCCCCCCAGCCCAAAAGAACTCAGCCAACTCCGCCAAGCCTACCAGGCCGAACGCCGCCACTTCGAATCCAACCGCATTGCCGCCAACCAACTCATCCACGTCGGCGCCTCCGCCCCTCCGCTAGACGCGGACATCTGCGAACTCGCCGCTTGGACAGTCATCGGCAACATCCTCCTCAACCTCGACGAAGCCATCACCAAAAACTAACCCGCAAAATCGGCAATCAACAACCGGCACTCCTCTCCCTGTCCCGCCAAAGTTCTTCCCGCCTCCGAATTTCCTCGCGCAAAAGGACTTCGGCGGAAAGGCCGTGTTGCTGAGCAATTTGGGCAATGTCAAAAAGCTGCTCGCCCAAAGCGGCGGCATCAGGAGCGCTGGCTGGGGGCCGCCGGGGGAGAAGGCCGTTCTTGCGAGCTTTGTTGACGAGTTTTTCGGCGTACTGCAAAGCCGGCAAATGGCGTGGGACGCCGTCGAGCGCTGAGAAACGTTCACGCGCGGTGTTTTGCTGCTCCGCCTTTTTGAGCTGCTCCCATTGCGACCAGACAGCCTCGACGGTTCGGGCGCTGCCCTGTCCGAAGACGTGAGGATGGCGGTGAATTAACTTGTCCACGAGGTGCTGGCAAACTCGGTCAAAATCGAAAGCGGCGCGTTCTTGTCCCAAGCGGCAATGGAAGACGACTTGCAAGAGCAAATCGCCGAGTTCCTCGATCATTCCTTCCTCATCGCCGGCCTCAATCGCGTCGATGAGTTCATAAACTTCCTCGACGGCGTGAAAGCGCAAGCTCTGATGGTCTTGCTCGCGGTCCCAAGGGCAGCCTTCCGGCGAGCGGAGAGCGGCCATGACTTCGAGCACTTGCTCAATGGGCGGTTGATTTCTGTCGGGAATCTTCATCAGGTCAAAGGATCACCATGTTGTCGCGATGGACGGCGACTTTCGCCGGAATGCCTCCATCGGCGAATTGGCGCGAGTCAAAAGCCGCCAGACCGCGCCCGAATTCCGTCTCTTCCAAATCACAGATCGAGACGACTTCATTCCTGCCGAAATCGCCGCACGCGCGGACAATGCCCTTGGAAAGGAGGCTCTTCCCATTTTCCCGCAAGGCGGTTTTGGCGCCGTCATCGACGATCAACTTTCCATGAGGATGGTGGAAGAAGGCGATCCACCGCTTCCTCCCTTTCAACTTTGCAGCAGCGGGAAGGATGAGCGTGCCTTCATCTTCTCCGGCCAAGATGCGGCTCAAAATGCGCCGGTTGCGGCCGGAACCGATGAGGGTGGGAATGCCGGAGCGGCTGGCGATCTTGGCGGCTTGAATTTTGCTCACCATGCCGCCGATGGCCGTGAAGCTTTGGGTTCCCCTAGCCAGGGACTCAATGCGGCGGTCGATCTTTTCAATCACGCGGATTCGTTCGGCTGCGGAAGTGCCGAACCCTTCGATGACCCCTTCGGCCGTCGTCAGGATGATCAGCAAGTCTGCAGGCATCAAGCAGGCGACAAGAGCTGATAGCGTGTCGTTGTCGCCGAACTTAAGTTCCGTGAAAGAGACAGCGTCATTCTCATTGACAATAGGAACGATCCCCTGGGCAATGAGAGTGGTCAAAGTGTTGCGGGCGTTGAGATGCCGGTCATGATCTTGAAGGTCTTCATGCGTCAGCAAAACCTGAGCCGTCAAAATCCCCTTCTCAGCAAAGAGCGCCTGGTAAGTGGCTATCAACTTCGACTGCCCCAAAGCCGCGCACGCCTGCAACTGCGGCAGTAACGCCGGGCGCTTCTTGAGTCCGAGAACGCCCATCCCGGCGCCCACAGCCCCGGAAGACACCACAATAACTTCTTTCCCGTCCCGATAAAGCGAGGTCACTTGACCCACCAATTGCTCCACTTGGGACGGCTCCGGAAGGTTATCCGCATCCGTCAGAATTCCCGTTCCAAACTTGACGACAATTTGCGTAACATTTTGAAGATGTTCAGCACGCATTGGCTTTCAAGGAAGTAGGCGATTGAGGAAACAAGCAAAAGAAAAAACACGCCGGCTTCAGCTTTGCCCCGAGAGCGAACAAGCCGAGCCGAATGCCAGCCGGTGAACTTTTCATTGACCCCAAACCGCAAAATAGCGAAACTCGCTGGATGAGAGCCCATTACAGGATTTCTGCTTTTTTCGCAGCTCTGCTGTTTTTGGCTGGTAATGCCGCTCTTGCTCAACAAAACCCCCTCGAACCGGGCGGCGAAGACCCGCCTGCCGATCCCGGCATCGTCAACAAAAACGGACCGGACCTCGTCCCGAAAGCGCTCAAGGAGTTCAACGAGAACTTCGCGCCTTGGCTGCATCCGAGCAACCTGATGGCCGAAGGCCTGCCCCTGCCGGCCGGCTCCGCGCTGTGGGAACTCACCGGCGGACGAGAGCGTGTTCGTGCCCTCTCCAACAAACTGGGCCAATGGCAGCGGCAGGAAATGGAAGAAGCCAAAGCCTTCGCCAAACGCGCCGACCTCCCCCTGGTACTGGAAAACCCTCATTCCATGGCGTGGTATAACTGGAGGGGTTGGATTTCCATCATGGAGACCGATATCCCTTCCCCATCCGGTTTTCGCCGTGATGGTGGGAGTGGAGCATGGCCAGCCGGTTTATCTCGCTACTTTCAATGCGGGAGCGGCAGACACGATTGGAATCGATGAACTGTGGTCCACCAACAGAATGAGAATACCCGGAGGCGGTCTTTTCGTGTTGAAGCTAAATGGAGGAGGCACTCAACTGGCTATGTGGGACGGAGGACCTGTTCTAACCAATCATCAAAAGTTTGTAATTACCAGCAGTTCGGGCATGAAAAGCAGCCGAGTGAGCAACGGGAATGACATCTGCACATCCCCCGTTCCTATTCGTGATCATGCAACGCTTGCTGCCGACACGCTGGTGGCCTCCGGTGTAATGAACCTTGCCCGGGGCATGTCGCCCCGCGCCAATCTGCTCGCATATAACTTTTATTGCGACTTCGAGGAAATGACCGCCGCCTTTGCCAATGCCAACAATCATTTTCGGCTTTCTAATCACTCTTATGGCAGGCCAGTTGGTTGGGCAGGGTGGCATGCTCATATTAATTCTAATGGTTCTATCAGTTTTCTCTCTTTCTGGCGAGACAACCTCGGCATCAGCTCAACGGAGGATTATCACTTTGGCTTTTACAACGACTATTCACAGAAAGTAGATGACATTGCCTGGTGGAGCCGCTATTACCTTTCGGTGTGGGCTGCCGGCAACGAGCGTTTTTTTGGGGGATTGCCTTTATCTGATACAAGGGAAGGCTATTTTGCTTGGACCAATCGAGTCACAATGACAAATGAGGCGCAGAATCTGAGTCCAACCACTAATACGGTTCTCATTTTCACCACTAATACACCTCCTCCTTATGACTATAAAGTAAACAATGGTTACGATCTGCTGACGGCTCAGACTATAGCCAAGAACAACCTGGTTGTTGGTGCTGTTCATAAAATTCCGGGCGGTTACGGCTCACCGCTAGCGACTAACGTCATCACATCCACCAACCGGATAGTGTCTTCCGACGGGGTGGTAACCACCAACATTGTGATGACAACGAATGTGGTAACGACAACTAACGTCGTGGTGAATACTAACGTGGTGATGAGTTTCTATAGCAGTTGGGGACCGACAGACGACGGTCGCATCAAACCCGATGTCGTCGCTGCCGGAGGAGCAGGTAATTATAGAAACAGGCCAGAGTGGGATATTCTTTCAACATACATCGACAAATCTCCTGATAGGATGAACAAAAGCTATGAACACGTGTTTGGCACCAGCTATGCGGCGCCAACAGTGGCCGGCTTGCTGAATCTTCTGACGCAACTGCACCGCTGGCAGGCCGGCACTAACACCGTCCAGCCCATGCTCGCCTCTACCCTGCGCGGCCTAGCCATTCACACGGCGGATGAAGCCGGCAACTACCCCGGCCCCGATTACCGCTTCGGCTGGGGCCTGTTCAATGCCCTGTCTGCCGCCAAGTTGATGAACAGCAACCACAGTAGCGGCTCCCTCGCCCATATCAAAGAAGTCCGGCTTTCCAATACCAGTATCACCAACGTCTTCAACGACAACAACTACATTCCATTTCCCGTAGTGGCGCACGGCAGCGAGCCGCTCAAACTCACTCTCTGCTGGACCGACCCGCCTCCGGAAATGTTACCGGCCCCCGCCTTGGATTCCACCAACCGGATGCTGGTCAACGACTTGGACTTGCGCCTGGTGTATGAAAGCGACTCGGGGAACGTGACCAATTTCCCGTGGGTGTTGAACCCGCTAAACCCCACAAATGCCACGACTCGCGGGATCAACCGTGTGGACAATGTGGAGCAAGTAGTGATAGAGAATCCGGTTACCAACGGCGTCTACAATGTGCATGTCTCTGTGCCAGCGCGACTGACTTTTCCGGCGAGTCTGATGGTGTCAACTTCTGCCAACCTGCTGCCGATGACGAATCAATGGGTGTCGCTGTTGGTGTCAGGGAACGTGCCGCAGCTGGAGCCGCCATTAGAGTTTAACCATGAGGTGTTGAAGTCGAATTTTATATCATTGCGTTGGGCATCGGTTGTGGGGCGGGTGTATCAGATAACGAGCCAGACGAACATTGCCGCGCCTGAAAAAGAATGGTTGCCGGTTTCAGGAGAGGTTGTGACGACCAAAACCAACGTGGCAGTGGTGCTGGCCGGGAGAGAGAGTGGGAGTTTCTCCATGGTGCGTCGTGTGCGGTGAGGCAGTTGTATGAAGAAGTTTGAGAGATTTGTTGCTTTGTTTTTGGTGATGCTGTTTGTCCCCGCTGCCTTTGGCCAACGGCAGGGAACCGGTCCCAGGCGGGAGTTGGATCCGCGCGCCGGCGTGCCGCAGTGGGAAGTGATGGAGAAGTTTCGCAAAGATGTGTTTACTTTTGTTCGGGTTATGTATTCGTCGTATTCGTCTCGGCGCGGCTGGAGAGGTTGGCAGATTGATTACCCGAACGCCGATCTCAATTTCTCTTATCGGTTGGAGGAGTTGACTTCAATGAAGGTGGATCCGGAGGGGAAAGTGATGGATTTCCTAGATGAGCGTTTATTTGACTATCCGTTCATTTTTATGATTGATCCCAGGAATCTGTACATCTCTCACGGCGAGGCCGAGGTGCTTCGCACTTATTTGCTGAACGGGGGGTTTCTCATGGTGGACGATTTTTGGGGTGAGCAGATGTTGGCGCACTTTCTCGGGGAGATGGAAAGGGTTTTTCCCGGACGGAAGCCGGTGAGTTTGCCTCTCACGCATCCCATTTTTAACTGCGTTTTCCCACTTGACAAGGCGCCCCAAGTTCCTAGCGAAGATTCGGCGCACCGCAACCGGGGAACGGCTGTGGAGTCTTGGGAGGACGAAATTTCCTGGGAGACTCCAAGGCCGGCGGATTACAAGGCGATTTTGGATGACAAGGGCCGCATTATGGTGCTGATGTGCCACAATACGGACCTCAGCGACGGTTGGGAGGAGGAAAGCGTTGGCCGGTGGTTTTTTTCCGCTTATTCGGAGAAGTATGCCTATCCGATGGGCGTCAACATCGTTTATTACGCGCTGACGCATTGAATTTGGCAAAGCAGCGCAATAACCATTTATAGGCTTAGCGGGAGTGGCGCAGGCTTCAGCCTGCGGGCAGATAAGAATGTCTGTCCGACCTTTATGCTGGACAAGGCGAAAAAAGCCAGTAACTGCTTATTGCGCAAAGCAGGCTTGCGGGGGCTCCGGGTCATCGTCTATAAGTTTATCCCATGTCGTTGCCCGAGCTGATTCGATTCGGCGGTCCTGTCATGGGGCTCCTTCTGTTTATCAGCGCCTTGGCGATTTCGATTGTAATCGAGAGGCTTCTTCACTACCACCGGGCTCAGATCAACTTGATGGGGTTCCTGGAGGGGATTCGGAATGTCTTGCGGCAATCTAATTTTGTGGAAGCGATTTCCATTTGCGATGCCACGCCCGGCCCGGTGGCGCAGTTGGTGCGGGCGGCCATTATCAGCCGGAACGCCGGGCGGGAAGAGATGCGCGATGCTTTGGAAGAAACGGGTTTGATGGAAGTTTCCCGACTGGAGGAGAAGCTCAACTTGCTGGCGACAATCGCGCAGATCACGCCGCTCATCGGTTTGTTCGGGACGGTTTTGGGGATGATTGAAATTTTTGCTGCGGTGGCAGCAGAGGACAATTTTTATCCGGGGGTGACGGCGTTGGCGGGAGGGGTTTGGACGGCGTTGCTCTGCACTGCCGCCGGCTTGGCGATTGCGATTCCGAGCTACGCGGCATATAATTACTTGGTGAGCCGGGTGAACTCTATCGTCCTGGATATGGAGAAGGCTTCGACGGAAATCATCAACATCGTCTCTGAAGCGGCGAATTCGAACTGAGATGAAGTTCCTCCGCAAGGCGCAGATTTTTCACGGCGGCCGGCTTGATTTTGCGCCTTTCGCCTCGGTTTTTTTCCTGCTGGTAATCTTTCTGGTTTTCAGCTCTTTGCTGGTCTTGCTGCCAGGGGTGAAGATTCAGCAGCCCCAGAGTGCCCGGCCGAATTTGCCTCATCTTCAGGCAGCGATTGCCGACGGGGGACAGATCGATTTTGACGACCAGAGGATGGGTCTCGAAGTGTTCCACCAAAGACTCGTAGAGGCCGCCGCGCAATCGGGCAAGCCGCCGGCTCTCACCATCCTGATGGACGAGGTGGCTGGTTATGAGATGTTGTCGCAAGTTTATCAAACTGCTGTCGAGGCAGGTATCACCGAAATCTTCCTCACCAGACGCGCCGCGCGGTTTGAGCCGGCCGGCCAATCTTCTGACGGCCAATGAAGGCGGCGAATGCACCGGCGCGATGGTGGTTGAGTTTGCGGTGGCTCGCCGCGGTTGGCCTGGTCTTCGGCATTCAATGGCTGCTGGTCTTTTGGGTTTCCGACCGGGTTTCTCCGCCATCTCCGAAGTTCCCGCGTGCCGGCGGCATCTATCATCTTGACGCGCATCAATGGCGGGCGGAGAATCGATTGTTGTCTCGCGATCCTTCGCTCCTTTCCCGAGTGCATCTGCGGAGTTTCTCCGGCGGCCTTTGGGACAGTGTTCTTGATTCAGAGCGCGAATACAACGGCTGGACGGAGGCACCGCAATACTACACAGGGACGCAAGCCGCCACTGCCGCGGGAGAGGCAAAGCGCAGCAGGAAACGCAACGCCATCGCGCCCTCGGTTGTGTCCATGCCCGCGCTGGCTCTCTCCGAAGCCGAGCGCCCGCGGAAACTGCCCAAGCCCGCCTCGTCGATTCTTGTGGCTGGCGACATCCAAGCCCGCTTGCCGGAAGAGTATCCGCCGCTCTGCTCCTGGCCGCGCACGAATCATCTGCGGCCAACTGTCGTCGCCGTGGCTGTGGACCGTTTCGGCTGGACGCGAACGGCGGCGGTTCTTTCCAACAGCGTGCCGGCCGGGCAATTGCCGTTGCACAGCCTTGTTGGGGCAGACGCCTACGCCCTAGATTGGGTTCGCCAGCTTCGGTTCCAACCCCTGCCACCCAGCAGCAGCGCGGCAGACGCCGATCTTGCCTGGGGAGAAATCACTTTTCACTGGGCTATCAGCCCGCCAGCGGAGACTCTTCCCACCACCAACTCGCCATGAAGCTCTCCCTCAGCGATCTTTTATTCTGCTATGTCGCTTCTGCGCTTGCCTGCCTGGTGTTGATTGGTTTATGTTCGGAGTTTCGCCGGAGGCGCTTTGCCCCACCGCGAAGCAATGACAATGTGTTTCGCTGCAAGAACTGCGCATATGTTTACACTGATGATCCTAATGTGGAACGCTCTCGGTGCCCGCATTGCAGCGTTATGAACGCCAAATTCAACTTCTGAGCCCTGGGAGGCCGGATGAACGGCATCGTGCGTTTGCCTGGGAAAATCGCACACACCGAATTGTTTCAAGCCTATGGGAATGTGGATTGGCCGGAATCGGAAAGCCCGAGTGACTTACGGGTTTGATGAAATCGCCCTGGTGCCCGGGGAAATCACCATCAACCCCGAAGAAGTGGACACTAGTTTTCGGATTCCGGCCAAAGAAGGCGGGGATATTTTCCTCAAAATCCCGATTCTTGCCAGCGCTATGGACGGCGTAACCGACGTTCGGTTCTGCCGCGTTATGGGCAACCTGGGCGGCATGGGCGTCATCAACCTCGAAGGGGTTCACACCCGCTACAAGTCTCCCGCCGAAGCGCTGGCTCAAGTCGTCGCCGCCGATCAAGACAAGGTTACCGCCTTGATCCAAAAACTTTATGCCGCACCCATTAAGGAAGAACTCATCGGCCGGCGAATCGACGAGATCAAAGCAACCGGCGTCCGAGCGGCCGTTAGCTCTATCCCCCAAAAAGCCGAACGCTACGGCGCCATTGCCCAAGAAGCCGGCGCGGACATTTTCGTCGTTCAATCGACAGTCTCCACCGTCCAGCATGTTTCCTCGCAATACAAATCGCTGGAGCTTGCGGCTTTCTGCCGAAAGATGCGCCTCCCAGTAATCATCGGCAACGCCGTTACCTACAATGTGACGCTGGAACTTATGGAATGCGGCGTGGCCGGCGTGCTCGTGGGGGTCGGCCCCGGCGCCGCCTGCACCAGCCGCGACGTGCTCGGCTTGGGCGTTCCTCAAGTTACAGCCACGGTCGATTGCGCTGCCGCCCGCGATTACTACTACAAAAGAACCGGCCGTTACGTGCCGATCATTACCGACGGCGGCATGAGCAAAGGGGGCGACATCTGCAAAGCCTTGGCCTGTGGTTCGGACGCCGTCATGGTGGGCAGCGCCTTTGCCCGCGCAGAAGAGGCCCCCGGCCAAGGCAACCATTGGGGCATGGCTACCCCACACGCTAACCTTCCCCGAGGCACACGAATCAAAGTAGGCATCACAGGAACGCTCGAACAAATCCTCTTTGGCCCAGCTGAAGTCGATGACGGCTCCCAAAACCTCGTCGGCGCCATCCGAACCTGCATGGGTAATGTCGGCGCCGCCAACATCCGCGCTTTTCAAGAAACCGAAATCATCATCGCGCCCAGCATCAAAACCGAAGGCAAACTCTTTCAAACCGTCCAAAGCGTCGGCATGGGAACGCGATAGAACTGGCGCCCTCCGAGTCGCCGCTGTTTAAGTCGCCGAGCCGTTGCCGTTTATCTTTCAGCGCCAACCCATCGGGCTCATGCCGGGAGGAAACACTCCATTCTCTCTCGAACTGGAAATCCGCAAGCGGCCCTGCGTCTTCCTTTCCGTTTGGATGATTCTCGGCATTCTTGCCGGGGAATACCTTTCGCATGTTTGGCTCTCGGCGGGCATTCTGTTCCTGCTCCTCGGCGGGCTGTTTGCTGTCCGCCTGCCCAAGCGGCAACTCTTGCTTGCCGGCGTCCTGGCAGCAACGGGATGGCTTCAGCACCGCAACCACACAGCGGTTGTGCCGCCCCACGACCTTCGCCATCTCCTCGGCGACCGCCCGCGCGCCTGCGATGTGGAAGGCGCGATTGCTTCTCGCCCGCAGACTAAAGCTGCCGATGCCGGTGAACGTTTTCAAACCCGATTTGAGTTGAAGGCATTGCGGATTCGATTGCAGTCGCGCTGGCAACCGGCCACCGGTCGCATCCATGTTACCGTCAACGCTCCTCCGATTGCGGGCGTTCATCGGGGACAGCGGATTCGATTGACGGGCACTGTCGGCCGTCCCCCGGCACCATTGGTGGCAGGGCAGTTCGATTTCCGCAAACACCTCCGTTATCACGGCATCCACTATGCCATGACGCTTGGGGATTGGAATCCGAAGGCGCAACTCCTGCCACCACCGGTGCCACAGCCGCTTTCCTCCCGCTTCCAAGACTGGGCGCGACGAGCTTTGACCATCGGCCAACCCCGCGAGGATGAGGCGACTCGGCTCATATGGGCGATGATTCTCGGTTGGCGAACCTGGCTAACGGGCGAGCTGCGGGAACCCTTCGTCCAATCAGGCACCTTTCATGTCTTTGCCATCAGCGGCCTGCACATCATGATCGTTGCCGCCATGATGGTGTTGATCGCCAAGTGCTGCGGCCTTCCCCGCCACCGCGCCGGATGGATCGTCATCCCCGGCCTTTGGTTTTACACCGCCGCCACCGGCTTCCCCACTTCCGCCGTCCGGGCAACAGTAATGGCTTGTGTGATTCTCCTCGGCTGGATGCAGCGGCGCCCGTCGGAGACACTCAACTCCATTGGGGCAGCGGCTCTGTTGATTTTGCTTTGGGAGCCGCTCCAGATTTTTCAACCGGGCTTTCAGCTTTCGTTTGCGGTGGTCATTTCGATTGTGGTTCTCTGCCAGCGGTGGCGCAATTTTGATCGAAAGCAACTGCGTGACAATGAACTGACGCCGAGAAGCTACCAGCACCGCAAGTCCCGGCGGGGGCTCATGCTCGTCCGCACGCGCGACAATGAACTGACGCCGAGAAGCTACCAGCACCGCAAGTCCCGGCGGGGGCTCATGCTCATCCGCACGTGCGACGATGAACTGACGCCGAGAAACTATCAGCACCCCTGGCAGCGTTTTGCCCGCTACGCCCGCCGAAAGCTCTGGAGTCGTTTCTCCGTTTCCGCTGCCGCCTGGCTGGGCTCTCTCCCTCTCATTGCCTGGTATTTCAATCTTTTCACGCCGGCTTCCCTGTTGCTCAATCTCATCCTGGTTCTTTTTTCGGCGCCCTTGGTTATGGCAAGCGCTTGGCTGTCTCTCGCCACAGCAGATTGGCTGCCGGCAGTGGCAGCTTTGGCCAACTCCAGCGCTTGGCTTTGGATGACGGCGATGATCCAAACTTGCAGAACTTTTGCCACCTTGCCATTCGCCTATTTCGAGGTTCCGAGACCGCCTTTGTCTTGCGTTTTCCTTTATTACCTTGCTTTTGCGGCTCTGGCTTTTTCGCCCCGGTCCGGCGCGGCGAAGATCATTGCCGCCGCTTGCGCCGCGGCTGTGCTGGGAATGGCCGGGCATCATATTATGGCCGCCGGCAAACAACGCACGACCATCGCGTTCCTTCCCATTCCCGAAGGCGACGCGATTAGCATTGACGCCCCAGGAGTGGATGCCGATTGGCTCATCGACGGGGGGCCAGAGTGGTGTTACCCCTTCATCCTGGAGCCGTTCCTGCTCAATCAACCGCTAAGTGCTCGCTACCGCAACCACCTCCTGACCCATGGCGACAAACAACATTTGAGTGCCCTTCCCCAGCTCTTCAAACAAAATCCCCCCGCCCAAATCGTCATCAGCCCGCTCTCCTTCAGATCTCTCTTCTATCGCCAGCTCATTCAGCAACTCCGCGCCGATGGCGTGCTCGTCCACCAACGAGTTGCCAACGACCGCATCGGCCCCTGGAAAATTCTCCATCCCCACCTCGGCGCCTCGCCCAGCCCGGCAGACAGCGCGCCTTTGGTGCTTCTGGGCGAACTCCACGGGCTGAAAATCCTTCTCCTCTCCGACTTGGACCGCCGGCATCAAAAAGAACTTCTCAACCAACAGCCCGATTTGAAGGCCGACTTTGTGAGCCTCGGCTTGCCGAAGGACGGCCAACCGCCCAACCTGCATGTCCTGGAACAACTGGAACCGCAAGTGATCGCTGTCACTGGCAGCCGCAACCGAAACGGTGAACGGTGGGTCCGCCACTTTCGCCGCCATTTTCGCCGCCAAAAAGTCGCCATCCTCTTCACAGGCGTGGACGGCGTTGTGAAACTCACGCTCTCCCGGCGAGTTTCAAAAATCACTACCCACTCCGGGAAAGAGATTCCCCTCGCGCCAAGGCCATAGCGGCCTTCGCCGCCGGCCTGCCGCACAATTTCCTTCGCCGCCGCAGTGCAAGCGGCTAGACTGCGCGGCTCAACGCGGCGCTTCCGTAGCTCAAGTGGATAGAGCAGCGGTTTCCTAAACCGTTGATCTGGGTTCGAGTCCCGGCGGAAGTACCAACCGGCGCCGCGCCCGATTTCGGCTCACCGCAGGAAGGTTTCGCTGAGCCACGAGTAAACCTCATCAAAATCATCCAGGACGCGCAGCCAATCAGTCTCCAAACAAGCGGCGTTTTCGAGCGCGATGCCTTCCAGAGCGCCGAGGGCAGCCAAGCGTTCCTGAGTTTGTTTTCGCTGCAAATACTCCTGGAAAAGCCGGGCGTTTTCGGGATGGGGGCCGCCGCGGATGCGGGCGACGCTGTTGGCAATCACGGAAAGTTCCGCGGTGAGGGGCAAGGCCCGGATCGGAAGTTGATTCCGAATGCCAGCGGCCACGTCGTCGAAATCTGTCAGCCCCAGCCAGGCTTCCCCCAGCCCGACCAGGCGGACGACGGTGGAGTTGCCGTCGAGGATCCTCACTTCGTTGGTGATCAAATCGCGGCACCACTGCTCCCAAACCTCTTTTCCCCAAGCAGACCGCAAGGCCATGAAATGCGTCGCCGTTGTGCCGAAAAGTGGGTAGGCCACGGCGACGCGCCCTTTCCAGCGGGGATGGGCCAGTTGCTTGAGTGTGACGGGCAAGGCGTCCGGCCCAATGTAGTTTGTGTTGATGACGAAGCGCCGACTCCGGTAACCGAAGGTCGCGATGGGTTCGTTGGCAAGCAGCCCATTCCGCTCTAACTTCCGCATCATCATTTCTTCATTGCTCCAGAAAACATCGCATTGCGGCCGTGCGCGTTCTGCGATTAAACGATTCATCAATCCTGTTGTTTTGGCGGATTCGGAATCGAACAGGGGGCGGACGTTCACGCCGGTTTCGCGGGTGAAGTCAGCCAGAATTTGTTCAGCGTAAATCTGGTCTTGGGAGGTGTAGATGACGACGGCATTTTCGCGGTTCGGCCGGCAGCCGGCCGTCGTTGCCCAAGCGAGGAGGGCTGTCAAAATCAGCGGCCAAGAGCGGCGGCGCGTCTGTTGAAGGGCAGGCGTTTGGCTCATGCAGTGCGTTTGTGATAATACCACCATTCAAACATTAGGACAGCCAAGGCTGCCGCTGCGATCCAGCGCCATATTTCCAAATCAGCACGAGAGTCAAGTGAGGCCTTGACTTGCCGGCCGCCAGCAAAAGTCAGGGCGGCACGGGGCAGGGAATCGCTTTCGGCTTTGTCCATCAAGTTGGCGGCGAATCGAACCTGATGGGCGCCTTCGCCGACGGTATAGACTCCCTGAACTGCAGTGTTTCCATAGACGAAACTTTTCATCGAAGGGTTCCACGCCACGCGGTCGCTTGTGCCGTCGGGCCGCGTTACCAGCACAGAATTGTCGGGCGATTCAAAGCCCACTCTGACTGGAGCGCCGGTTTGAACGGTCAAGTCCTGGCCGCTGGAGGCTAAGGGATTGAGCCATTGCACGGCGTTGGCGATGAACATTGGAAAGGAAACGCGCAGGGGCCAGGTGGAGCGAAGCGTGTCGAAACCGATCCACAAACGCCGCTGGCCGCTTTGTTCGCCGGCGATAAGGAGAGGGGATTGGCTGGATTCCACCAGGGATTCTCCCCAGAAGGGCGAACGGACGGCGAAGGCTTCGGCAATTTCCACATCGTCGAAGCTGACAAAGCGCAGCAGAGGGTGAGAGCTTTTCCAATCGACTACGGCCGGGGCTTGGATGGAATCCCAGTCGGTAAACCAATCGGTGTGCACGGTGTTAATGGCCATCACATTGCCTTCCGGCCATTTTTGCGGCGTCAGGTTGTCCAAGATGATGATGTCGCGGTTGCCGGCATCGGCATCGGTGTCGGCAGTAGTTTGCAGCTCGACGGCGCCGGTGGCGAGCAGCGCTTTTCTGAGAAAGGCGTTTCCGCTGGAATACAACAGCACGTTCGCCGGCGTCGGCAGCAAGCTGATGATGTGAGCTTCGTTGTCCACTGCCAGATCGTCTTCGGCGCCGAGTTTGAGCGAAAAGACGCCGTCTTTTGTTTGCCGCGCGATGAAGGCCAGGGGGACGGAGTCGCCGCCTTTGATGGCGAGAGGCCGGGCTTCGATCATTTGGCCGTCCAGCCGCAGCTCTGCCGTAAAACGAAAGTCGTTGGTTGAGTAATTCACCGCGCTGGCGAAGATGGCTCGTGTGGTGGCATCGTCGGGGTTGGGTCTCACGTCCATCGACACCAAGCCGACGTTGTTGCCCGATTGCCCGATTTGTTGGTAGTTCAAGTTCAAATCTGCCTCCCCGAAGTCGCCCAAGTCAGAAACAGCGCCATCGCTCACAAGATGAATCTCCGAAGAAGGGTGGTCTTTGACCAAAGTCTCGGCCAGACGCAGCGCTTCCAGCAAGCGAGTGGGGGCATCGGATACTTCGATGGAGCGGATCGCCCGGCGCAATTCCGCTTTTTTGGAAGTGGGCGATTGAATGACTGCTGTGCGTGCGCCCGCCGCCACCACGACCATTTGATCGGAATCCTTCAGTCCGTTGACCAGTTTCAAAGCAGCTTCCTGCGCCGCCGCAAATCGGGAGGGCGTGACATCCGTGCTTTGCATCGAGGCCGAAGCGTCCAGGACGAGCACCTGCAAGGCGCCGCCCGACAATTGCTTGGCCAGATACGGCCGGGCCAGCGCCAACACCGCCAGCAACAGCAACAGGAGTTGAAGAAACAACAGCAGACTGCGCCGCAGTTTTTGGAAGGGCGCGTTGGCCTGCGACTCGGCCAGAAAACGTTGCCAAAGCAAAGTGCTCGAAACCAGCCGCAGTTTCCGCTTCCGCTTGAGCAAATAGAACAAGACCACGACCGGAATCGTGAGCGCAAACCAAAGTGCCGAAAACGAAAGAAAACTCATGCCCCGCTTCCAACCGCCGCTTTTACCGCCAAAACTCCCCCTCTTTCAACTGCTTCAACAGCAGGTCTTCCAGAGACGAAGCCGAAGACACCGACCAAAACCCGACGCCCCGCCGCCGGCAGAAACCCGCCAAGCGCTCAATGTAGGCCGTTGCCGAGGCCTGATAGCGACTCAAACGATACTTGCCGAAAGTGACTTCCTGCACTGCTCCCGTCTCCGCATCCACAAACTTCAAATCCCCAAACGACGAGGGATTGATTTCTTCCAGCGACAACACCTGCACCGCCAAGACTTGATAGCCGCGGGCCATCAACGCCTTGATCCCCGCCTCGTAACCCGTGTGGCACAAAAAATCGCTCAACACCACCGCCATTCCCGCATGGCCAGCCTCCAGCGCTCCCCGCCGCAAATCATCGTTGAAATCCGACAGCCCACCCGCCGACAAAGCCGACAGATTCGCCAGCAAGCGCAGCGAAGACTGCCGGCCGCGCACATGCCGCAGCGACAACTTCAACGCCTCGTTTTCCCGCCGCTCCGGGAAAACCCGAACCGTCACCCGATCCGAACCGCAAAGCGCCACGTGGCACACCGCCGCGGCAATCTGCCGCGCAAACAAAAACTTTGCCGGCTCCCCAAAAGTCATCGACTCACTGGCATCCAAAAAAACCGCCACCGGCAATTCCCGCTCCTCCTCGTAAAGCCGCAGAAACAATCGATCCAAACGCCCGTACAAACTCCAATCGAGATACCGCAAGTCATCCCCCGCGACATAATTTCGGTAATCCGCAAACTCGACAGAATAGCCGCGGGCGCGGCTGCGGCGCTCCCCGCGCAGAGAACTCTTTGCCCAACGCCGCGCAATGAGCTGCAACTGCTCCAAACGGCGCAACAAATCCGCGTTGAGCATAGACTGATCCATTGCCGCCCCATCATTCCGCGCCAAAGGCCAACTGTCCAACAAATCTTTCGCCAGCCACACGCCATGGAGATTAAGGGGAGGTCAAGGTAGAGTGGCAAAGTGGAGCAGACTCTCAGTCTGCTCATTCACCGGCAGGCGGAGTATCAGGAATTCAACTATTTTTCAGAAGAGGTCTTAAGAAATTCCTGAACCTTCTTTCGGGTATCGGCGTCCGCAATCTGATCGCTCTGCTCATGCAGAGATTGAAGCAATTCTTCTCGGCCTTTTTCCCAGACTTTTCGACGTTGTTGTTTCAGACGTTCCTCTCGCCAATCGTTGAGCGCTTTTCCTATAAACATAAACTCTCCTGTTTGAATGATTACTCATACAATAATAATCTATGGAACACCGCCCACTGCCAAACATCTCCGCCCGCTTTCCTGAACGCGGGCAGAGGCAGGGGATCAGGAATTCAACTATTTTTCAGAAGAGGTCTTAAGAAATTCCTGAACCTTCTTTCGAGTATCGGCGTCCGCAATCTGATCGCTCTGCTCATGCAGAGATTGAAGCAATTCTCCCCGCCCTTCTTTTCGGCCTTTTTCCCAGACTTTTCGACGTTGTTGTTCCAGACGTCCCTCTCGCCAATCGTTGAGCGCTTTTCCCATAAACATAATCAACTCTCCTGTTTGAATGATTACCCATACAATAATAATCCATGCAAAAATTCTATTACCAGCTTGTTCAATCTTTTGAGCCATGCTCGTATCTTCTTGTGAAAGTGAAGAGTTGTTAAAAAGTGTGCCACACAAAATAATGATACCGCCGATTACTGAAAGAGTACAAAAGGAAACCTAAGTCGCCTTGCCGGGAAGAAGCGACCAGACTGCTTGTCTATCAGGAGATTTATCATCTGTTTGGCGGTTGCCATCCAACTTGCCGTCTCCGGCCCGCAATGACAAGGCCGCCGGCAGTCCATTCTCTGGGTCGCGCCCGAGTGAAGACGCTCAGAACCGCTGCAAACAGATTCAAAAACACAGTTCCCCCCATAACTCTGCCCTCTCAGCACAAAATCCTTTCATTTTCCAATCTTGTCAACAGATAAAATGGATTTTTTTGAACTTTTTTTGCTTTTTTCAAAGCCCCGTTTGGCTGGAACTCATTGATAATCAAGGAGTTCCGAAAACAGACGCCCCAACAACCGGCGGCGGGAAAGATAATCCCCACCGCGAAGGCAGGCAAAGTGGAGCAGACTCTCAGTCTGCTCATTCACCGGCGGGCAAGGGGGTTGCAGATTTTCAATCTGCTCAGGCAGGCAGGATGGCGCAGACTCTCGGAGAGCGGTTGGAGCGGAAGGGAACCCACTTCAGCCTGCGGGCAGAGAGGAATATCTGCCCCACCTTCATTCTAAGAGTGGCCTGTAGTAATCTTGATAATAAGGCGCTATGAGCTGTTGGTCTGGATGATGAATCATCCGCCCTGACCAAGGGCAGATGAAGCTTGTGGCGGCGCTAGCGCCGTGGGCACTTCTATCTATGGCTGATGGACGTTGCGCCGACGATGATGGCGCAACGGAACGCGAAGAAGAACGCGGCGATGGCGCCCTGCAATTTCCTGCGTTTGTGGCAGAGCCATCTGCACCGCTTGTGGCGCCGCCACTTTGACCCTTCTTGCCTTGCCAATGGCTGCTAGAGACGAGCTGTAACGACGACGGTTCTTTGGGCGAGGAAAAGAAGTAACCGTGTTTTGTGTAGTTGTAAAGACCAATGGGAACGCCAACCCATAACATCAACGATGCCATCGTTATGAATGTATAGGCAATCCCAATATAAAGTTTGTAAAAGAATCTTTTCATGTCTCGTTTTTTGAAGGGTTCGTCCCGATTTTGCGAGGGGACAAGCACCGGCAACGCCAGCCGGATGCGACGGGAAGAGTGATGCCTATACATCCTTCCACGCGATCTCCTTCTCAGGGAAATCGTCAATTCTGCGACGATGCCGGAGGCTTCTCCTTCGATGCGAGAGATATTGCCATACCATCCGTGGTCACCAGCCCATCTCATGGTAGTTAATCACGCACCCGCCGCACGATCCATCCGCCGGTGACGATAGCCGGTCAATCAAAATTGGATTGTTTTTGAGATGAGCTCTTGATGATTTCCAAAACAGTTTGTTTGGCTGATTCAGAGATTTTAAGGGCGTTGATCTGTTTTACTGTGTATTCAACGATTTCTTCCCGGCCTTCTTTCAGACCTTTTTCATACTGTCTTTTCCGAAATTTCTATATTGTCATCATAATTGACTCTTATATTTGAATTGAGCGCCCGGCGTGGCCGGGCATTGTGAATGCCTTTAAAGGCTTCGCAAGCGTTGCTTGCGATGCGGATGTTTATGGCGATTGGTTGTAACCAAGGCCGCGGACGTGGGGTTCGCGATGCAAGATTTGTCTGGCATCGTGGATGCCTTTTATGGCGGCGGTGCCTTCGGCACAGCCGCGGATGTGGCTGTCTGTATTCCAATCTAAAGCTGTGGCGACGGCTTCGTCCCATAAGCCCCGCACGCCGTGGGCGTGTTTAATGGCGAGGGTGCCTAACGGCACACTCGCATGTGGTGACGGGGGAGGCTCTGGTGTCGCTTCCTCGTCTGCGGTGGGCGGGATGGCGTCGCCGTCTCTGAATTGGGGGACGAGGGTGTCTCTGGTTTGTTCCCAACAGGCGGCAAGGGTGTCGCAGATGCGGGTGTCGTTGATGTCTGGGATGCGGATGTTGGCGGCGGCGGTGGTGCTGTATTGTGGGAATGCCAATGTCCGTCCAGGGTTGCGCATGATTTGGAGTCGGCCAGGAGTCGAATTAAGGAAGACGGCAAGGGCTTTGGCCTCTGTAGCTGTGAATCCTGTGACGGGCATCCAGCCGTTGCCTACGTATTCGTTGTCGCTGGCGACGGCGGTGAGTCGTGATGTATTGTTTCTTTGCCCAGCGGTGATGAGTAGATAACCTTCTTTTTGGCGTAGTTTTTTGGTTGCCGCTTCTGCTGTGTGTGGATATTCATTGTGTTGTTTGTGAATCCAATAGGCGTCTGGCGTGCTTGTGATGGTGGTTTGGCCATCGGCGCTTGTGGATTTTAGTATCTGGAAGCTGCCAGGGATGCCGGGTGATGAGGCATCGAAAGAACTGCGTAGTAGTGGTCCAGTTGCATGGACTTCAATATCCGTCATGTCCCCCAGCCGTTTTAGCTGAGGGTGATTGGCGTATAGCCAAGCGGCTTCGGCTAATTGTGGGGATCGCCATATAGCGGGTGTCCAATCGCCATCTTCGATGCGTTGGGCTGGCCAAAAGGTGACTTCGCCCCAGCCGTTTGGGATGAGGCCGCGATCGATTTGTTGGAGGTCACGGTAGAATTCGTCCACATATTCGTCGTTGCCCGGCATTTTATCGAGGTTGATGAAGCGGGTGGGTGCATGGGCATGGCCATTGGCGCGTCGACATATGATGATAATGCTATCGTTGATGGTGGTGTCATAGCTCATGTTGACATTGCCTGGGTCATGGCTGGTTAGGATGGTGTGGATGTGAAAGCGTTGGGCGAGGATGCGGCGTTCGTTTAAGCCTGAAGGCGCTGTGAGCGCAATGGTTGGGCGAATGAATGTTGTTGCTCCTTCCGACAAATTAAGAATGCGTTCGGCTAGGGCAACGAACATGGGACCGATGGAACTTTTGTCGACGAAGCCTTTCATCTCGGGGTCTATTGTGATGAGGTTTTGTTCCATGGCATCTGTGCGTTTGCGCAAGTCTTCTTGAATGTTTGTTTCTGTTTTGTATTTCTCGCCCATTTTTGTGCGGTTTGTGAATGGCGGGTTCATTATGATGATGCGGGGGTTTTTGACGGCTTCTATGGCGTTTTCGATGTTCGCATTGTCTGCAGGTTGCCATGTGGCTTGGGTGTCAATGGCTTCGTCTGGCAGGTTGAGCTCGCCGGGTCTGGCAACAATGGCTTTTTGGCCCAAAAGTTCGAGTGTGCCAACGGAGACTCTGCCATCGTTGGGTCCATATGGCATCAGATGCAAGCCCATGCGCCGGTAGTGAACTTGCTGGTTGCCAGCTGTTAGTTGCGAGGCGGCAAGTTGCAGGGAAATGGGTGTGATGTCGAGGCCTTTGAGAACGTCTTCCACAGCGATTTTTTGTAGCTTGGCAAGGTGTTGCTGGCTGGCGCCTTGAACTCGCGCCCGGCGTTTCATCTCCGCTAACATGGCAGCAAGAAGCGTGCCGCTGCCACAAGCGAGGTCGACGGTTTTGTGTTGTCGCCACACGCTCTCTAATGTCCAATCCGCCGGCGGCAGGGCATCGAGTGTGAGCCGCGCCGCCATGGACGCCGCAGCTGGCCGCGTGAAGTAGGCGCCGTCACTGGCTTGATTGCCCATGACTCGATTGAAAAGAACGCCAGCATGGTCCGCGCCCATGTCCGCATATGTCTCGGCTATGCGCTGGGCTTCCGCCGCAAGGTGATGGAGGGCCCGCTCTAGGCCAGCAAGCTTGGCGGTGTCTTCAATGGCTTGAATGACGTCTATGGCTGGCTTTAGGACGGGAAGGAAGTCATGATCGCTAATGCGATTCCATTGACGCAGGATTGTGCGCACGACGTTGGGGTCGTTTTTGATTTTGGCTAGGTCAATGATGTTTTCAAGCCATTTGCCCGCGCTAATGCGTTGATGGAGCATGGCGGCGTTCATCATTAATAACGCCGCCACTGTGCAACCATCGGCTGGGTTTTTGTCTGTGTTTTTGTGTGTGTCTAGTGAAAAGTGCCTGTTTAGGGGCGGGAGGAGGCCGTCCGCACGTAGATGCCGAGCGGCTTCGGTGACGCTGGATTCTAGGATGTTGAGGTCGCGGATGACGCGGTCTTCCGTTAAGCCAGACTTGCGCAATAAGTTCATCTTGATCGCCTTGCCGTGGTCTTCCAGGCCGCTCAGTTTGATGAACAACTGGCCCCGGCTGCCTCGGCCCCGCTCTTCGGCGGTCTTGCGAGGTTTCTTATGGCCACCCGGCTGTAAGCGGATGCCGCCCTCGCCGGTGTTGATCATCTTGCGGGCTTTGGCTTTGGTATTCTTGATGTTCACCACGCCGCGGGCGGCGCCGGATTTCGGCTTGTCGCGGGCGACGGAGTCTGTGCGGATGTCCATGCTTCCGTCGCTGTTCTTTTTGCCGGTGAATAGCTGCGTTGGTTCGTCCGTCTTGTAGGGCGTCGTTGACGTTTCGCGGATTTCGCTGCCGCCCTCACCTTTGTTATCGTCAGCGCGTATCGGCGCCGGTTCACCCGCCTTGTAGGGTGTTTTCGGCGTTTCACTGATACAACTTACCCCGGCTTCGGCGCGGCTCTTGCCGTTCAGCATCTGCTCGACGGCCTCCTGCGCGGAACCGGGCGGGCCTTCGATCTCGCCGTACCAGATGTAGGCTTTCCCCTCGGCGACGACCGCCACGATGGAACGTTCCACTGGCGGGGGCTTCGGGATGTAGAGATGCAGGAGGTCTTCGAGTTTGTCCTCAATGCGCTGATCGTGGGCGCGCAAGGCAAGGAGTATCTGACCCAGTTCTTGCCAGCCTTCGTCTGGGGAGCTGGCGCTCAGCCATTTTTCGGGGTCTGCGGATGGGGGTATGAGTATGGGACAGATGATGTACCCAAGCTCCTTGCCGGGCGCAGTGCGCATCGCGCGCCCGACGGCCTGGACGACATCGATGGGGCTCTTTCTGGCTTCGAGGAACGCCACGGCGCTCAGCGATGGCGAATCGGTGCCTTCACCGAAGATACCCACGTTGACGATGCCGTGAGGCTTCTTCAAGTCGGCTTTCACAAGTTGGGACTTCGCGGTATCGCGTGCCGCGGCGTTGCTCGAGGCGTCGAGGTGTTCGAGGTGGTAATCGGATACTGGGCGCCCGTCCGCGTTCTCGCTGAGCCATTTAGCGACCCACTTCTTCACGTTGTCTGACTGGAGGTCTTCCGCCATGTTCTTCGACTTATCGACGGTGTTCATAAAGGCGATGCAGGATTTAATGTCCACCTTGCCGCCTTGGGTTGCGCCGCCCATCGTGAGCGCGAAGGCCAAGCCGCGCAGGTAGTCCACGGTCGTCAGCTTGCTCCGCCCCGTGCTTTGCGTGTTCTTGGCCAGAAAGTTCGCGGCTTTGAACGCATCCGGGTCGTTGACGCCCAGCGCGATGATGCGATAGTCGGACAGCCATCCGTTGCGGACGGCCTCCACATAGCTCTTGCGAAATAATTCCACGCCGAACGTGGTCTCGTCGTCCATCGAACGGACGATCCAGTCGGGATTTCCAGTAGGCTTCTTGACGTCATAGATGCGCGGGGTGGCCGTTTGGTAGATGCGGTAGGTCACGGGAAACCTGTCGCTGTCGTGGCAGATGGTGAAGTCGCGGAGGCACCGCTCTTCCTCGGTGACTTGATTGCTTCTGGCGCTGCGCTTTCGCTTCAATCCGGCGGTTCTGTGCGCTTCGTCGGCGATGAGCACACGCGCCCGGACACCCGCTTCTAGCAGAGCTTCCGATACCTTGTGGCTACTCTGATAGGTGCCGATCAGCACCTTGATCTGTCGTCCAAAGCGCGCCGCTAGCCAGGCAGCAATCTCGCCTGCGTCGGTGGTGACTCTGCCTTTTACCTCATCCGCGCTCACGTTGCTGTTGTCGACTGTGGGGTCTGCGGTGGCGTTGCGGCTTCCTTCTTTATTTGGGTTGTATCCCGCGGTCTCATCCGAACAGACCGCCAGCACGTCCAGCGGGACATCGGCGTTTTGCAAGTACTCGCGCCGTATTTGCGCGACTAGCGCGATGGACGGGCACAGCACGATGGACACTTCGCCCAGAGGCGTCAGTTCCTCGACGATCCGCAGGGATATGCGCGTCTTGCCCGTCGCGCAGGGCAAAATGATCCGGCCGCGCGCTTCGCCCAGCGGCAAGCCGCCGCTTTTCGAATGTTGCTGCTCTCTGAGGATGTGGACGCTGTTTTTAACAGCCTCGGCCTGCATACAGGATTTCGTCTGAATCACCTCTTCGCTATCGGGGTTCGCGCAGTGGTCGCACGGCTCTGGCGCGGCGTTGGCCTCCCGTTGTTTGTGGAGGTCGCCGGTGATGTTGACCAGTTTGATGGACTTATTTTTTTGCAACCCCACCGTCTGTTTCACACTGGACGACAGGGGGTTGTAGCCATTTGTGACTATCCAGCGTTCAGCCCATAGGGGGTCGATGGACGCATTCAGGAAGTCCCTGACTTCGCCTTTGGTGATTTGGGAGCCGCACATATTCTTGTCAAGCTGGCGGGACTTGCATTGGATTGCGATGTGCTTTCCGTCGCTGCGGCGAACTGCGACGGCATCTATCCCGACGTCTAACCCTGTGGCTGTCCGAAAGTGCTTTTCCCTATCAGGCCACTTGTCCCAATGCCAACACGCTCGGATATCCCATTCCTTGATGTAGGGGCCGGACTCGGTGGTGACAACTTCGAGCCATTTGCCATCGGTCTGTTGCGGGTTCATCTCCTCCACTTTCGCGATGGCGGCCTCGATGATTGCTTTTGCGTTATGGTCTTGCATTGTGTTTTCTCCCCATCTTGGATAGCGGCGCGTTCTGTGCTGGGGGGTAAGGCCGTTTGTGACGCAGTTCTGGTGCCGGTTCCTCGCAGTCTCTGAACTGGTCTTTTACAGTGTGAACATCGGGTTGAACATTTACTGCGATGCCTGCGGCGTCAATAAAAAATTCCGCGATAAATATTTACGGGCTTAACAGGGTAACGCGCAAGCACTCAACCCGTTGACCGCCACCCGCTTAACAAAAAATCCAACCCTGTGCCTCCTGTCCATCCACGTTTCCCGAATAAATCGCCTTCCAAAACCCTCAAAGCCCCTAAATGCTTTTTGCGAAAAATTCCGCAATGACAAGTTTAAGATTGGATTGTTGTCATTTGGGGGCAGAGAGGAATCTCTGCCTCATCTTTTGCCGATGAAAGTCTTGTTCACCTCGAAATTGGTTGCGAAAAGGCTCTCATCTGTTGCAGGATGATCTTGTTTAGTATCCCGCAGGTGGGGATGGAAAATTGGCATTTTATGAGGATTATCTGGCATTTGGGCGGTTGGCGGGCGAGTTTGTTTCGATTGGCGTTCGGGTTGTTGCTGGGCGGGGCGGCGGCGGGCGGTTTGCGAGCGCAGGAAGCGGATTTTGTTTCTGCCGACATTGGCGAACCGGCCGTTGGTGGAAGCGCGGTTGCGGCCGAAGGCGGTTTCGATGTGAGCGGCGGCGGCGATGATATTGGAGACCGGGGTGATCAACTGCATTTTTTCCACCACGAGCGGAGGGGCGATTTTGATGTGCGGGTTCGCATGGAGTCGTTGACGTTTGTTGATGTTTGGACGGAGGCGGGGTTGATGGTTCGCGAGAACTTGGAGACGGGAGGGCGGCAGGCGTGCGTCCTCGCCACGCCGACAATCAGCGGCATTTTCTTTCAGTCCAGAGAGAGGGCGGGTTCAAGGGCGGAATCTGCTGGCTCCCGCCGCGTGAATTATCCTTTCACCTGGCTTCGATTGAAGCGGGAAGGCGAGCAGATTTCAGGCTTTGCCAGCTTTGACGGCGTCCATTGGAATTTGTTGGGTTCAGTGCATTTGGCCTTGCCGGAGACGGCGCTTTTTGGGTTGGCGGTGAGCAGCCATTCGCTGGAAAGGGCAGCGGTTGCCAAGTTCCGCGATTTCGGCGGTGTCGGCGCGGAAGCCCGGGGAGCGCTGCCGGATGCCGTTGAACCGCCGGGGCCTTCGAGTCGGCGGACGGGGTTGGCAATCACGGAAATTATGTATTACCCCTTGGCGCGGCAGGATGGCCGCGAGCTGGAGTTTATTGAGATTATGAACACCGACGCGGTGCCATATAATATCGGCGGGTTTCGGTTGGACGGCAGCGTGGATTACACCTTTCCCGAAGGGCAAGTCATTTTGCCTGGCGCGGTGGTTGTCGTGGCGAAATCTCCCGGTGATTTGGCAGAGGTCTATGGCATCACTGCCGGCTTGGGCGGTTTCGAGGACAGCTTGCCGAATGACGCAGGAACGGTGCGCTTGCGCGACCGGGGCGGGGCAGTGCTGCTCGAAATGGAATATGATTCCGTCGCGCCGTGGCCGGTTTCTCCGGCCGGAGCGGGGCATTCCCTGGTGCTTTCGCGCCCGTCTTACGGCGAGCGGTCCGTCAAGGCATGGTCAGCGAGTGTCTTGGCAGGGGGATCGCCGGGAGCGATGGACATGGTGCAATTCTCGAAGTTGCATTCGGTTGTGATCAACGAATTTCTCGCCAACAGCGTGCCGCCGGATTTGGACTTTGTGGAGCTTTACAATCACAGCAACGAGGCGGTTGTCCTGGGCGGCGCCGTGTTGACTGACGATCCGCTGCTCCCCAAATACCGTTTCCCTCCAGACGCCGCCATTCCCGCGCGAGGCTTTCTTTCGCTGACGGAGGCGCAGCTCGGCTTTGCGCTGTCTGCTTCCGGGGAGGCGATTTATCTTTTGGCCGGGGACGGCTCGCAGGTGATCGACGCGCTGCGTTTCGGCGGCCAAAGCGAAGGCGTCGCTTCCGGGCGTTGGCCGGATGGCTCGCCAGTCATTCACGAGCTGGCCTCCAGCACGCCGGGAGCCGGCAACACGGGATGGCTGCTTCGCGACATCGTCATCAACGAAATTATGTACCACCCCCTGTCGGCAGAAATCGACGACGAGTATATCGAGCTCATCAACCAAGGAAGGGAAACAGCCGACCTCTCCGGCTGGCGCTTGGACGGCGGCATCCGGTTCACCTTCCCGCCGGGAACGCACCTTCCCCCCGGCGGCTACTTGACCGTGGCGAAAAACGCCGGGCGGCTGATCCAAAACTATCCCCAGTTGAACACAAGCAACACCACCGGCAATTATCAGGGCAGCCTTTCCAACCGCGGCGAACAGATTGTTCTGCTTCGACCGGAGACTTCTGAAGGCGCGGACGTTTTCTTCATCACCGTCGATCAAGTCGAATACAGAGACAGCAGCACTTGGGGACAATGGGCGGACGGCGGCGGCAGCAGCCTCGAACTCCGGGACCCCGCCAGCGACAACCGGCACGCTTCCAACTGGGCGGACAGCGACGAAACCGCCAAATCCAAATGGACAACCGTCGAACACACCGCGCGGCTGGAACAAGGCCGCGGCACCATCAACGATTTCCAAATCTTCCTGCAAGACGCCGGAGAATGCCTGGTGGACAATCTGGAATTCGTGGACAGCCAAGGCGTGAACCGGGTAACCGAAGGCGACTTCGCCGGCGACATCATAGGCGGCAGACGCAGCAACTGGTCCTTTCAAGGGACACACGAAGGCTCTTTCATCGAAACCGGAGTCGGCTTTGAAAGCGAAGAAGCCCTGCGCATTGTGGCCTCCGACCGCGGGGACAACGCCGCCAACCGCATCCGATTCCGGATGCGAGGCCCATATGCCAGACCCGGCACAACAGCCACCATTCGTGCCAAAGTCCGCTGGCTGCGCGGGCGCCCGGAAATCCTTTTCCGACCCAAAGGCAACTACTTGGAAGCCATTGGTCAAATGCAAGTTCCCACGAATCTGGGCACGCCCGGCCTCAAAAACAGCCAGGCAGCAGCCAACACCGGGCCAGCGATTTTCGACGTCGCCCACTTCCCCATCCTCCCACGGGCCGGAGAATCCATTCGCATCACCGCCCGAGTGGAAGACCGCCAGGGAGTCGACGAAGTGTTGTTGCATTACCGAGTCGATCCCGACGAAACCGCGAAAACCCTTCCCATGAAAGACGACGGCACTGCCGGAGATGCCATTGCCGGAGACGGCATTTACAGCGCGCGCCTTGAAGGCCATGAAGCCGGCACAGTGATTGCCTTTTCCCTCGCCGCCACTGACTTAGCGGCGATTGCCGAAACAACGCGCTTTCCCGCCGGCACGCCGGGGCGCGAATGCTTGGTCGCTTTCGGAGAAGCGCAGCCGCACGGAAACTTTGGTGTTTATCGAATTTGGCTAACGGACGCCGTCATCAACGAATGGCGCCAGCGGTTGAAACTGCACAATGGCGACCTCGACTGCACCTTCGTTTACGGCGACTACCGCGTTGTCTATAATGCCGGGACGCTCTATTCCGGCAGCCCCTGGGTTAGCCCCGGCTATGAAGGGCCGACCGGCAGACTCTGCGGCTACGTCCTTCACTTCCCCAAAGACGACCGC
Source organism: uncultured Pedosphaera sp. (assembly GCA_965214825.1). Classification (GTDB taxonomy): domain Bacteria; phylum Verrucomicrobiota; class Verrucomicrobiia; order Limisphaerales; family AAA164-E04; genus UBA2970. The sequence continues at coordinate 1,196,015 of OZ243981.1, read as the reverse complement.
ATGCTGGGCGCCACGGACTTCGTCCTCGATTGGCCCATCCGCGACAGCACTTATCAGTTGGAACAAGTCGCCTTTTGGATGGCGGAACAAATGGAGCTGCCTTATCTAAGAAGGCGAAACATCCGGCTCTTCGTCGACGGCAGAAGACGGGGGCGAATCTATGAAGATGTCCAGCAACCGAACGCCGATGTAATCGACCAGTTCCACTCCCATCAACAACGCGGCGACCTCTACAAAATCGAAGACTGGTTCGAGTTCACCTCCAACGGCAGCAGAGAATTCAACGTAGATGCCGACCTTCAGAACTACACCAACTCCGAGGGCGAAAAACACCAGCCGCGTTACCGTTACAACTGGCGCAAGCGGGCAATCCGCGGCTCCGCCCACGATTACACCTCACTCTTCACTTTGGTGGATGCCCTCAACCTCCGCGACGACACCTACACCCAAGCCGTCGAATCTCTGATTGATGTTGAGGAATGGATGGGCGTTTTCGCCGTAGAACACATCGTCGGCAACTGGGACGCCTACGGCTACAACCGCGGGAAAAACATGTACGCCTACAAACCACGGGACGGCAAATGGACACTCCATATGTGGGACATTGACTTCGTCCTCGGCGCCAGCAGCCACGGCCCGCAAACCTCAATGTTCGAGACGCGGGAGCCTGTTATATGGCGCATGTATAACCATCCACCCTTCACCCGTCTCTACTACCAAGCTATGCAAAAAGCCGTTGACGGGCCGCTGCAAACATCAAAATCCATGCCGGTGTTGGAAGCCAACCGAAAGGCGCTGCTCGAACACGACATCCGGGCCTCTTTGGTCCGGAACAGCCAGCGCTACATCGACCAACGCCGCGAATATCTCCAAAGAGAGATCGCCTCCATAGACGCGCCATTCAAAATCCTCACCAACAACGGGCAAAGATTCCAAGCCAACCAGAACTTCGTCACCTTGACTGGCACAGCGCCCATTCACGTTCGCGCCATTGTCGTCAACGGCATCCGCCGCCCCGCCCACTGGCAAACCGTTGACAGATGGCAGATAGACTTGCCGCTTTCAGAAGCCACCAACGCGCTTTTGCTGCAAGGCTACACCGCTGAAGGCGAACCGCTCGAAGGCGCCGAAGCCCGCATCACAATCGACTTCCCAGGCATATTGGACGCGCCGGAAGACTATCTAGTCATCAACGAAATCATGTACCAGCCCAAACAAGCAGACGCCGAATTTGTGGAAATCCACAACACTTCGTCCCGCACAGCGTTCTCGCTGGCCCATTATCGGCTGGACGGAGCCGGGTTTGACTTCCCGCAGAACGCAGTGATTCCGCCGGGCGCCTATCAAGTAGCAGTCGCCAACCGAGCCGCGTACTCCGCCGCTTACGGCGACAGCGACAATATCACCGGCGAGTTTGCCGGGCGGCTCCATCCGCAAGGCGAAACGTTGCAGTTAATCTTCACCAACCCGCAGTCCGGCCGGGAAACCATCATCGACGAAGTAACTTACGGCGTTGCGGCGCCTTGGCCGGCATTGGCCAACGGCGGCGGTTCCTCTCTTCAACTGATAGACCCCAGACAGGACAACAACCGGGTGGGAAACTGGGCCGCCATCGGCGACGCAGAGCCGACGCAAGGATGGGCCTTCGCCAGCGCAACCGGCACGGCAACAAGTTCCAAGCTGCTGATCTACCTCTCCGCAAATCCCCCCCTCCGGGAGATTGAAGGCATCCTCGGCCGCTGGACGGGATACATTGAGAATAGCAATGGAAACACCACTTTCCGCGAGGAAATCGTCTTTCGGTTTGAGCTGGGACCCGCTGGCAAAATAACGCCGATATGGATCGGCGAAGGTCCCGAAGAGGAGGAGGTTCCCTTTGATTCCATCGAAATCGACGGGCAGAATGTGCAGATACTGTGGAATCTCGCAAACCAATTAGACCTCCGGTTCAAAGGCGTGTTGTCGGACGACAACCTTTCGATTGAGGGCCAAATGATTCAAATCTATGAAGGAGAACGATATGAAGCGCCGTTTGCGCTGCATCGCGTGCCCGGCGGCAACGCCTATCTGGATGATGTCTTCCTCGCCGCCGGCGACCGCCCGGAACAGGGCAAAAATCTCGTCCGCAACGGGGGGGGTGAGTCCGATTTAGCCACTGTCTGGCAAATCGCGCCCAACCATGCAGACAGCCGAGCCGTCGATACCGTCCAACACACCGGGCAAAAAGTTTGTTCCTCTCGGCCGAAACAGGCGGGCTGGACGCCGCCTCGTCGATTTCGCAAAACCTGGAAGGGCTAACCATTGGCGAAACTTACACGCTCAGTTTCTGGTATCTGACGGGCAACGCCGGCGAAGGCCTCACGGTGGCTTTGGAGGGATTCGGCCTGGCCAAAACCGTTGACATCCGGCCTTTCGAAAGCAGAAGGGAGAGCCGGTTCACGCCCGGTTTTCAAAATGCCAACGTCGCGTCCTTGCCGCCTTTCCCAACCATTCGCATTAACGAACTGCAAACGCAGAATGCGGGCGGCTTTTCGGATGCGGCCGGCGACGCTGACCCCTGGCTCGAACTTTACAACTATGGAACCGAGCCAGCGAGCCTCAGCGCCCTTCACCTGAGCCCCGACTACAATCATCCGGCCTTGTGGAAGTTTCCAGAAGAAGCCGTCCTCCGCCCCGGCGAATATCGGATTGTCTGGTTGGACGGGGAGCTTGAAGAAAATGCCGCCAATGAGTGGCACGCCAGCTTCCGCCCACAGGAGGGCAACGGCTCCCTAGCGCTGTCGCATTCCGCCAACGGGCAAGCCGTCATCATCGACCATATCAACTATCCCGAAATCCTCATCGGGCAATCGCTGGGACTTCTCCCGGACGGCCAGGCAAATTCCCAACAACGGTTCCCAACGCCGACGCCCGGCGCTGCCAACACCCGCCGCCTCCCGGAGATCAACGTTTTCATCAACGAATGGATGGCCCAAAACACAGCGACGATTGCAGACCCGGCCGATCCTTCAGGCGCTGAGTTCGACGATTGGTTTGAACTCTACAACGCCGGTAACGACCCGGCCGACTTGTCCGGGCTCTTCCTTTCCGACGACACTGACAACCCTGACCGCTTCCCCATCCCACCCGGCTATGTCATCGCCCCCCGCGGATTCTTGCTAGTCTGGGCTGACGGACAACCCGAACAGAATGGCCTCACAGCAGACTTGCACGTGAACTTCAAGCTCAGCCGCAACGGAGAATCCATCGGCCTCTATCGACCCGGCGGCGAAGTCGTGGACCTCGTCCAATTTGAGCCGCAGACGGACGATGTTGCCGAAGGGCGCGACCCAGACGGCACCGGAGGATCGTTCCTCCCCTTGCCAAACCCTAGCCCCGGAACCTCCAACACCGGATTCCTGTTGACCATTACCGAGATTCAATGGACTCCAGACGGCCAGTTCCGCATCGCCTTCACCACTCAGCCGGGAAAGCGCTACCAAGCCCGTTACATCGACACGCTGGACCGCCCCGAATGGCGAGACCTGGGCGAGCCGATCCTTGCCGAAAGCTCGAACACCACTATTGCCGACCCCTCGCCGCCGAGCCAAACCCAGCGGTTCTATACCATCCAACAACTAGAATAAACGGCGAGTGTAGTGCAGGTATTTTTGCCAGCACATCGGCAGGCTAAAAGCCTGTCCCATTTTGCAGCTTTGCGCCTTCTCCAGCATAAAGGTGGGGCAGACATTCTTGTCTGCCCGCAGGCTGAGAGCCTGCGCCACTCCCGAAGACAGAGAAAAGTTGACTCAAATTACTTGGATGAAACGCGGAAGGGGCAATTTTGCCTGCCCCGCCCTTTGTCTTTTGGCAACGAATCTGCTTGAATGAGCGCAATGAAAACCAATTCTTTCCTGCAGAAGGCCACCGAGCGGAAGGGCTCGTGACGGGCATTCACCTTGATCGAGCTGCTGGTGGTGATTGCGGTTATTGGCATTTTGGCGGCCATGCTCTTGCCAGCACTCAGCAAGGCGAAACAATTTGCCCATCGCGTCGACTGCGTCAACAACCTCAAACAAATCGGTATGGCAATGCATCTCTAACCGTCAACATATGCGCAGGGCCATCCAGGAATACAAGAATAATCTGAATAAACATGCCTTCGGTCCCGGCTATGGTTGGACAATTTCTATGTTGGATGCTGGTCGAGCTTGGAGCTTCAGCTACGGTTTGAATGCGGCAGGTGTGGTTTTCTGGGGCGGACGGGGAACTAGCTCAGAAAAGGAAATAACAATTTACGGATTAGTTCGTGGCAAAATTGAGCCATTGATCGGCTCTTTTGATGACGTGCCGTCTCTTGGTTTTAGCGGACAGCCTCGCAGCTCGGCTTTTGTATCCCGCAATGTCTCCGAAGTGAGGGCGCCTTCGGCAATGATTGCTGTGGGCGATCGGCCAGGCTACATAACATTGGGTGGCGAAAGAATAGATGTCCCGATTACCAGTTATGATAGCCTGCTAACTCTTCATGATTGGCCGCGCCCTTCTCCAAATCGTGTTGGTGTTAGCCGGCAGCACGACGGGAAATCGAACGTGCTGTTTGCGGACGGGCATATAGAAACGGACACTTTGCTTAACTGGACATTGCCGACCGTGGAAAGTCGCCGCCGCTGGAACTTCGACTATGAGCCACACTAGGAAGAGTGGAACAGACACAACCCAAACAACTGGAATCCGAAAGGTGGCGACGAACCTGTACCGTAGAACTAGACGGATTTTGGGCAGACTTTATTAGGAGGCGATGAGGGCGTGGAGGTCTTATCAAGGAATCCCTCGCTTTGGTTTGGCTAATACAAGGTGCCATTCTGAGCCATCCCGGAAGAATCTCAACCCCGAAGTTGCCGCCGCCGTGGACTTCCGCCGGTTTCGGCAGCTGGGGCAAAACAAAGCTGCCAGAAAACAACTGTCAACCTTGGCTTTTGGCAAGGTTTTACCACCTCAAAGGCATAAAAAAGAACGCCTTTACATTGATCGAGCTGCTGGTGGTGATTGCGGTTATTGGCATTTTTGCAGCAATGCTCTTGCCGGCTCTCAGCCGGGCGTAAGCGGCAGGACGACGGATTGCCTGGGCCTTGTATGTCACTGATTACGAGGGCTACCACCCACCGCATATTCAGAATGGTTTCGGCACGGGGATCGGGCCAAGACAAAATCGGTTGGGGATGAGCCCTTGGCGCGAGAGAACAGAAGAACCTTGGCTTGGAAATGGTTGGCGAGCCTCCGAGATTCCAATTCGAGCCAGCGAGGTGAAAGTACCTTCGGCAATAATTCACTTGGCCAACCGAGCCAGCTACGGGCGATATGAGAAGCAGCAGCAGTCTCAGATTTCGTGGAACTTCTTGGGGAGCGGAAGGTTGGGACACGCTTAATGGGAGAACTAGCTCTCGGAATTCCAATCTGAGCCGGCGGCATGGCGAGCAGGTGAATGTGCTCTTTGCGGATGGGCATATGGGGACGGAGACATTGAAAGCGTTGACCTTGCTACAGCCGGAGAACATGCGGCAATGGAATTACGACCACCAGCCACGTGAAGGAGACGATGGAAAGGGATTGAGACCTTGGACTCTCATGCCTCTGAGCGAGTGGGAACCCTATAGTTGGGAAGAAGTGGAAGCGGAGTAAATCTTTGGAACGGGCGGCGGTAGTTCTTCGTTGCCTGCATTGGCGTTGTGCGTCAAACTTTCTGTTTTGCATGAGTGCCGAAAACCGGAGCGAAAACCCGATGCCTGCGCCGCCCAACGAAGTCAAATTGTTCATTAAACCGTTTTGCGGCTGGTGCCATGAAGCGATGCAATGGCTCGATGCCAACGGCATTGCCTACCAAACGCTCGATGTGATTGCCGACCGCGCCGCTCGGGCGGAGATGGTGGAGAAATCCGGCCAGACTTTGGCGCCGGTTATCGAGGTGGATGGAGCGGTTCTCGCGGATTTCGATGTCGAGGCGCTCGCGAAATTCTGGGACGAACAGACGGCTGATTAAACGAAAGCGCGAAACCATGCCCGCCTCGGCGCTCGAATCGAACCTGGCTCCTCGCCGCCGCCTTCCCGACTGGCTGCGCCGGCCGCTGCCGGCCAGTCCCGTCTTCGCCGAAACTCGGACGCTGTTCAGCGAGCTGGATTTGCACACCGTTTGCGAAAGCGCCAAATGCCCCAACCGCTGGGAATGTTGGAGTCAGGGAACAGCTGCCCTTATGATCGCCGGCGATCGCTGCACGCGGGCTTGCGGCTTCTGCGCTGTCTCCACAGCCAAACCGTTTTCCCTGGATGCGGACGAGCCCGGGCGCGTTGCCGAAGCCGTCGCGCGGATGAAGCTGCGGCATGTTGTCATCACTGCTGTTGCTCGCGATGATCTCGCCGATGGCGGCAGCGGCCATTTTGCCCGGACCATCGCCGCCGTGCGCCAAAGGAATCCGGGCATCGCCATTGAAGTGTTGACTCCGGACTTCAACGGAAACCTTGGCGCTCTCCAAATTGTCCTGAAAGCTCGACCGGAGATTTTCAACCACAACTTGGAAACCGTCCGGCGGCTGACGCCGAGCGTCCGTTCCCGCGCAACCTACAATTGCTCTCTGGAAGTCCTTCGTCGCGCCGGCGAGCAGGCGGACTATCCCCTCCTCACTAAGTCCGGCCTGATGTTGGGACTTGGCGAAGAAGAGGCGGAAGTTCTCCAGACGATGGACGACCTCCGCGCCGTGAACTGCAACATTCTGACAATGGGGCAATACCTGCAGCCGACTCGCTGTCATTTGCCGGCGGTCGAGTTCATTCCGCCGGAACGATTTGAAGAACTGGGGCGGCTGGCGACGGCGAAAGGGTTTCAACACGTGGCCAGCGGCCCGATGGTGCGAAGTTCCTACCACGCAGAAGCGGTTCGGCCGGCGCTTATCGAACTGGACGGGAGAGTCAGAAAAGGAGGCCCGCAAGGTAAAGAAGAAGAGCGCAGAACCCTACAACCGCCAAGCCAAGGAGCCACCGAATGACTTTGGTTTGCCAAACGAGCCGGGATTGGTCTTCTTCGCGGGCAGACTGAAGGATGCCGTCGACCTCCCGTTCAATCAACTGCTCCGCCGTCTCATTCCGCAGCGTCAAAACGTGCCATCCTCCCGCAACCCGTTGGAAGGGCTTGGGCAGCTGGTCGCAATCATCCGCCGTTGCCGCGCGAAAACCGCACTTCGGCCAAAACGCCGCCTTCTCCTGAGTCCAAATTCGGAAAACACCTTCGCGAGTCGCCAGCACTTTCAAGCGATTCCACAAAGGCGGCCTCACCAAGGCTTCGGTATTAGGATGCGTGTAGGCTTCGCTGTAAATCCAGGCATTGCGCCCTAGAACTCGAAAGCCCAGCGCGCCCATCAACCGCCCGTCCAACCCTTCCACCACCTGAAACTCCGTCAGAGATTTTTCCAGGTCTTGAGCCGGCAAGAGAGCCGTTTGCCACAAACCGCGCAGCCTCGGCAAATCCTCCACCGTCGCCCGCCGAAAATGACAATGGAGTTCGGTCATACTTTCGGCACATCATCCGCCGTGGAACTGCCCAGCACAAGAGCCAAATAGAGCAGATAATACCCGATCAATATCCATCCTTCGCGGCGAGAAATTCTTCGCTTGGAAAAGAGCATCCAGAACACGAACAGCATCCCGACGAGCAAGGCCGGGAAATTCACTGCCTGCGTCGCCCGGCTCATCGACATCCCTTGAAACGACGCCGCGCCGCCGAGGATCAAAGTGAGATTCGCCACACTCGCCCCCAAAATGTTTCCCACTCCGAGGTCAGACACATTCTGCCGCGCCGCATTCACCGCCGTCACCAATTCGGGAAGGGAGGTGCCCACGGCGACAATCGTCAAACTGATGACCATGGGAGATACATCCAGAGCCGTCGCTAGATTTACAGCGGAATTCACCAAAAAATGGCTCCCCGCCATGACCATGACCACTCCCAAGGCAAACACGGCCGCCGTGGCCTTTCGGCTTCGCAATCCCGACATCCCCGCCGTTGCTTCGGCCTCGATGCTCCGGGCTTCGGCAATGTCTTCCGGGCGAGAAGCGCGGCGATGGTGAAAGAAATCGCCGATGAAATAGCCGATGCCCATTGCTGCCAAGACAAAGCCGGCCGTCTGAGCCAAGTGCAAGTTCCAGGTCAAAACCAAAAGCAACACTCCAAAAAAGAACATCGCCGCCAAGGGAATCTGGATATCCGCCAAACGAACGCCAATGCTCCGAATCACTGCCATCAAGCCTAGAATCAAACACATGTTGCACATGCAGGAACCCACTGCGTTGCCAACACCTACCCCCGGCTCTCCCTGAATGCCGGAGGTGATGGACACCACCAGTTCCGGCGAAGTGGTAGCCAAACTGACCAGAGTCGTTCCAATCACCACCCGAGGCACTTCCAAAAACTCGGCGATGCGAACGCTCGACGCTACAAACAGGTCCCCGCCTTTAATGATTAGCCCGAAACTGAGCGCCAAAAGAAAAACATCCCCCATCATAAGCGTTTCCTCAATCGGTGCGGCCCATCTTCCCTTCTTCGGCGGGCGAGCGCTTTGTTCGGCTTCCCAAGCGGAAAAAAGGCAGGAAGAATGGCGCGGACTCTTGTCATCGTTTCGGCGGGCACTGGGGCGGCAAGCGCAGGTTAGTCGGGGTTGGCGATGAGGAGAATCCGGTAGAAGTTGAAGCCCGTTGTGGCGGGGGGTTCGTCCACGATTTTGAGCGGCCGCGTGGGGAAGGTGAAATTGCCGGCGGCACGCCAATTTTTGAAGTCGGCGGTCGATTGCAATTGGAAACGGAGGCCAGCTGGCCCCGAAGCCGAAAGCTCCGCTTTGCCTTCGCGCCAGGTGAGGATTCCCAGCCGGATGTCCTCTTTTGAGAGGACACTTGAATCGCAACGGAAAGATCGACGTGTGAGTAGATGCGGGCGGAAAAATTGGCCGTCGGCCTCCCGTTGAACCAGACCTCTTCCCAGACGCCGGTTTTCCACTTTTTCCAAATATAATCGAGGCTGACGCCCACCGTCGGCGCGTCCCGAAACACCAGGCTAGCGCAGTCGCCTCCCAAACCGGACAAACCATCGAAATCGGCCGCCCAAGTGATTCGGTTGGGAACTTCTGCGTCGATGTCACTAACAGAAACGAGATGGAAACCCGGATGGATGGAGAAGGGTTTGCTTTCATAAATCAACGTGCCGGGCGGCTTCAAGAAATCCTGATCGCTCTCGCCGTCGTTTTTGTAGAAGCGAATGGTGCAGGTTTCATCGCCTTGGGCAACGAAATCGCCGAAGTATTCAAATTGAAATTCGGCGATGCTTCTATAATGGCCGCTTAAGAGAACCTCGTCGCCGTATTCGTCGCTAGATGAATGCCAGCCGTTGACAGCGCCCGAAGCGTTGGCGTAGATGACTTCCAGGGGAGCCGGCGAATCCTGCGCGGCCGCCTGGCTGGAGAAGCCGGCCGAGACAAGACACAGCCGCACCAGCAAGACGATATTGGTCGATGTCCGCCCGGTTTTTCCTCCCCGGCTGGGAGATTCGTTCCGGCTTTGCAGGGCGCATCGGCATCGGACGGTTTCACATAAATGCATGGTTTCGGCCATTCAAGTGCGGTGCCGGCATTTCCACGCTCGGCAAGGCGATGGCTGAAACGATTGATACAGGTTCATATCGCAAAATCAATGCGGAACAGCATTTTCGGGAGAGCAGGCGCGGATTACGACGGCAGAAGATTACAAAATCAGTCCACAAAATGCTGGATCGGCGAATGAAAAGTTTCCTGGTCGGCCATCGAAAACGCCACCATCGAGGAGCCGGAAGGCATCCGCTGATTGGCGGCGGAGCATGAGAAGGCCATTGCCGCAGCTTCGGCTTTCATCACCCTGGCGGTTTCTTCCCGCGGGCAAATCAACCGGCCGGAGAAACGTGTGGAGACTTCTTGTGAAGGACTTTTGCAGGATCGCTCTGATACCACGTTAGAATTGGCTTTTTCGGGATGGCTATTTGGATTGGAATACGAACGTCTTTCAATGTGCTGGAAATTTCCGTTTGCCATCAGTGCTTGATCCACTTTGTCTATGCTGCCAGACTGACTGCTTCTTACGCCCGCCGATTTCCCCTGGTTCAGCTCCCGCTCTCTTGGCGGCACTTTCCGGGAAATCTCTTTGGAAAAGCGCTGCCAGTATGCCATTATGGGCGCACAGCGGGTTATCGGCAGGAGAATGAAAACGATTGTTTCTATTTTGGCTTTGGGTGTGGTGGGCGGCATTGCGGCGGCAATTTGGGGATGGCAGGAAGTCGGCCGGTTGCGCATCACTAATGAGGCGCTGCAGCAAAAGCTCGTGGCGGCGGAATCGACTGCCAAGGAATCAGCGGCGGCGCTGCAGGCGCGGCATCAGAAAGAGAAGCAAAGGCTCGAGCAGGAGGCGCGGGAGGTTCACAAGCTGCGCGGGGAAGTCAATCGGCTGCGCGGCGGCGCTGATTCTGCGGCGCGGTTGCAAGAGGCCAATCGCCAGCTGGAAAGGGAGAACCGGACATTGCGGGAATCGGCAACGGAAACCGCTGCCGGAGCGGCAGCAGCAGCGGTTGAGCGCGACAGTTTCCCGAAAGAGAGCTGGCAGTTTTTGGGTTACGCTTCGCCGGAGGATGCCTTGGTCTCGGCGATCTGGACGATGCAGCAGGGAGACCCTCAAAGCTATTTCGAGAGTCTGGCGCCAGTGGAACAGGAACGAATGGCGAGACGATGGCAAGACAAAACGGAGGCGGAGATTTCGAGCAAGCATCAATCCGATGTCGCAGCCATATCTGGTCTTCGGGTGTTGTCCCGCCGCGATGTCTCCAACCATGAAGCTGTCCTGGACGTTTACATCGAATCCACTGAAGGGCAGGGGCGGATGGAAACGGTTTCTATGCAGCGGATCGGCAATGAATGGAAGTTTGCCGGAAGCGGGGACGAGGCAGCGCCGTAGGCGGAGGCTCTCTTACCTCAGTTACAAGCCCGCTATTCGGCCTGCTGAAGAACCTCTCGATACAGGGCCGCGGTGTCTGCATCGAAACAAACGAATATGACCTGCTGCGGAGTGGCTGCCGCGTGGGCTTGAACCTCGGAGACGGCTATTTCGGTGGCCTCCCGGAGCGGATAGCCATAGACGCCGGTGCTGATGGCGGGAAAGGCCAGGCTGGCCAGCCCCTTGTCGGCGCCGATCCGCAGGCAGTTGCGGTAGCAGGCGCGCAGCAGGTCCGGCTCGCCCCGGCGTCCGCCGCGCCAGATTGGCCCCACCGTATGGATGACATGCCTGGCCGGCAGCCGATGGCCCCCGGTGAGCACTGCCTGACCGGTGCGGCAGCCGCCGATGGCGCGGCATTCCTGCAGCAGCGCTGAGCCAGCGGCGCGGTGAATGGCGCCATCGACACCGCCGCCGCCCAACAGTCTTTCATTGGCGGCGTTGACGATGGCGTCCGCCGCCACCTTGGTGATGTCGCCGCTGACAATCTCGATGCGCATTGGTCCAAGCTAAACCATATGTGGGTTAAGCCAAGGCTGAAAGCAAAGCTCAGCAGGGCCTTCTGACGCATCAATGCTAAGGAAGTGGAAACCCTGACGGTGGTGGGCGATGTCGCCAGATGCCACGTCGTGATCGTGGATGACGTTATTTCCACCGGCACCACATTGATTTTGGCCGCCCGCGTCATGCGAGAGAAAGGCGCAAAATCGATCAAAGCTTTCGCCACACGCGAATAGCCAAGTGTTTATCGAAAACTTGAACACAAAAGGCATGAGCCAAAGTGCTATCAGCGAATTAAACCGGCTCATCCGGCAATCGCGTTGGGCGCAATTCCAATGGATGTTGAGTTATAAGGCTTTTAAGTTACATAAAATTAATCCCGCGTTTATCTCACAAACGTGCAGTGGCTGCGGGAAAATTGGCAAGCGCGATGGGAAACGGTTCTACTGTGAGGGATGCGGTTGCGAACAGCACGCGGATAGCAATGCTGCGATAAATATTTTGGCCAGGGGAATAAGGTCACTGGACGTGGAAAAAACAGGGTTACCTGTTGGAGCGTCAATCTAGCCTATGGCTACTTATTCCGGTGTGTTTACCATGGACATGCACGCGCCATGAGAGAGATAGGAGCAAAGTCGATCAAAGCCTTTGCCACACACGCATTGATCGACCAATTCCCCCCAGGGACGAGCTTGCGGCAAGCCGGAATCACGGAGCTGATTACAACGGATACAATCGTTCACCCTTACCTGAAACCTGGCGGTGTGCCCTGCACGGAATTGCCTGTGGGCGAGTTGTTTGCCCGGCGATGCCGGTTTAATGGCGGCGGTGGCTGGCGCCACAGCCGCATGTAGATGTGATGTAATCGTAAGTGTCGCTGCCGCTTTTAATGTACTGCAAGCGGCGTCTGGTGCCACAGCCAGGTGCCGTGTGCGCCTTTAAAGGCGCATCAAGCATCGCTTGATGCGCGGATGGTGGCACAGCCGGGCATCAAAAATATTTACGGGTTTTTGTTGAAAATCGTTTGACGAAGAAAGAAACTGTGCTAAATTGACGGCAATGGGAGAGAAAAAGGCAAAACAATATCGAGCCGTGCGTCTGCGCTTGCGCCCAAACAAAGCTGCCAAGCAACGCATTGACGCCAACATCGATGCCAGCCGATTCGCTTGGAACTATTTCTTGGGTGAAGATTTAAAGGTTTGGCTTCCGTATCTGAAAGGGAAGAAGATTCCTTGGTGCTCCGCTTCATTAAAGAAACCAAAGTTCCAAAGCTACTACGATCTCTGTCATCAATTCCATAAGTTTCGAAAGGAAACCAACTGGTTACAAGAGACAGCGGCAGGACCTGCGCGTTTAATTCTCGATCGGCTGACGAAAGCCTTGAAGGATAAAAGCAAAGGCATTCCCAACTTCAAAAGCCGTTACGCCAAGAAGCAATCTTTCGATATGAATTACTGCATGACGAAGGTGAACGGCGACCAGATTCGCATCCCCGGCGCATCTGGCCAGCCAAAGATTTGGCTGCGAATGCATGGCAGCAACAATCATGCTGACAAAACTTTTAAAAAAGCGATAATCCACAGGGAATGGGGCAAGTATTACATCACATTGGTCTACGAGTTTGACGAAGTTAAGGAAAATAATGGCCAAAAATGGAGCATTAAACGGAACATCGATAACTTCACAACCTTTAACGGGCAATATGCCGCGATTGTTGGCCATCCCAATGTTGAGCATCTAGAGAAAAAACGCAGGCGATTACAGAGGAAACTGGCGCGTCAGCAAGAACGAAGCAATCGTTACTCTCGCACAAAGCGGCGTATCCGGCGAACAAGCGCCCGCATCAGCAACACATTCAAAAATTTCTATCACCATTGGTCCAAGGTATTGGCGAACAGCCAAGTGTTCATCGACAAGTTGAACATAAAAAGCATGAGCGAAAGCGCTATCAGCGAATTCAATAGGCTCATCCGGCAAGCGCGTTGGGCGCAGTTCCAATGGATGTTAAGTTACAAGGCTTTTAAGTTACACGAAATCAATCCCGCATTCATCTCACAAACATGTAGTGGCTGCGGGAAGATTGGCAAGCGCGATGGGAAAAGGTTCTCCTGTGAGGGGTGCGGTTGCGAACAGCACGCGGATAGTAATGCTGCGATAAATATTTTGGCCAGGGGAATGAGGTCACTGGACGTGGAAAAAACAGGGTTACCTGCTGGAGCGTCAATGTAGCCTATGACTACTTATTCCGTTGGCAATGGGAGGTGGTTGTGTTAATTTTTTTGGATATGAAGGAGATTATGAATACGACGAATTCAAGTTTTGAAGAGTTTCAAGCCGCGCAACAACAAGCAGCACAAGCGCAGGCGGCGAAGCCGCAGATAGATGTGCCTGCGGCACCGCAAGCGCGAGGGGCTGCATATGTGTCACCTAAGCCAGCTGTTACCCCGCCCCGCCCAACTCCTGCGCAAGTGCAAGCATCACAAGCGGCTCAACTGCAAGCATCGCAGATGCAAGAGTTTGCGCAACAAAATATCCGCGACTATCGCCACCTGCAAGCCTTACGTTTTGCTCAACAAAAATATAAGACTGCGGATGAGTCTGCCGCCGCAAAGCTGAAAGAAGCTCGAAAGCTTTTGCGGACAAGAAAAACGTATAAGCAGCACAGAGAATCGTTGCGGGATTTACGTGAAACTGGCGGACGCAATCTAGACGAGCAAACTAAGGCATTTGCTCAATATGCCCAACTTCGAGATGCCGAAACAGCCAAAGCGCAAACAACACAAAAAGCAGCGGATACGCAGGCTGCTGCACTAAAACAGGTAGCAGATACGCGGGCTGCGTTGCAAGCAGCACAGCAGAGTGCTCTTAAATCAGTGCGATGGGGGCTGGATGATTATAGCCCGAAAGGTGTTGCCAGAGCCAGGGCTGCCCTTGAGAAAGGTGGCCGGCCAAGCACAAAGTTGGATTGGTTGCTAGAAGAAGAAGCTTGGTTGAAGAAGTCTCTCCTTCCTCTACATAAAGTTCAAAACTTCGATGGGTCCCGATAAGCTCCCGCCTATTGGGCAAACGGACACCATTAGCAGCCATCCCAGCATCAGCAGAATTGGCGGCAAGGGAATACCGAAAAGCGCGTCTTTACGGGCGAAGAGAGCGGCGCAGGTTGTCACACACAGTATCAGCGCCCCATTCCCATAGAGCTTGGTGAATGTCCTGGGACTGATATTGTGGATACTGGCTTCGCCCTGATTGTTCAGAGCAATCAGAAAGTTCGGCGTTGCAAAGCCGAAGATACATTGACCCCAGCTAGTTTCTTCACCGGCGGCGAACACCATCAACACGCTGCCCAGAGCATAGACGCCGACCCGTAAGCGATTTCGCTCCGCCAATGCGGTGGCGAATAGCCAAGACGCCCGCAACAGAAACCAGACCGCAGTGAGGTTCTCCACCCAATTGTCTTCTCAGCCCAACGCGTTGTAGAGCCACGGGTTAGCAGTGGCAAGATATGAAAACAAGAATATGCTCAGACACAGAAAGAAGTAACCGAAAAGGGAAATCCTGCCTTCAATGTTCCCGTTCATTCTTCCCATTCCATTCTCGCATCGTGCAGGCGTTCATCGCCGTCCGTCAATCCCGGGCCGGTTTAGTCTCCACCCGCCTCGGAGGGCGTGCAGGAGGGCGCCGGGACGAATGCGTTGTGAAAGAGAACACCTTCGCGGGCAATGCGGTCAAAGTGCGGCGTACAATGTCATTCGGCGTGCCGGGGGTTTATTTCGCGAGCAAGCGCCGGCGTATTGGCCCCAGTCATCAGCAAAGATGACGAGGATATTCGGTCTGGGTTCTTCCGCGGCGGCAACAAACCAGGCACAGGCTGTCGCAAGAACAAATAGCTAGACTCCAAGACGTCGCCCGGCGCGAAATCCGCAGGACGGGAGGCGGCAGTGGCAAAAGGTCAATCGATTTGGCATGGGAATTTTCGGCGAAACCTCTTGCGGCCATTCTGCCGCGGATTGGAGGCGCGGCGCCGTTTTGTTTTTCGGCTTAACGCATTAGCAGCATTTGTCTGGCGCGTTTGACGGAGCGGCTGAGTTTGCGCTGATAACGCGCCGGGAGGTTGGTGTATTTTCGGGGGAGTAGGCGTCCCTGATCGGTGACGAATTGCCGCAGGAGGGCAATGTTCCGGTAGTCCAGTTCGTCGATGGCGAAGTCGACTTTCGGTTTGGGCCGCGGCGCGCGGAAGGGTTGGCGGCCGGCGTCGTTGCGGCGTTTGCCTTTGCTTTTTTTGCGCATGATGATGGAGGGGGCTCTTATTTGATTTCTCGATGCAGGGTGCGGCGACGGAGGAAGGGGTTGTATTTCTTTTTCTCCACTTTTTCGGTCTGCAATTTTTTGTTTCGCGAAGTCATGTAGCGGGAGGGGGGTTTTCCCTCGGCTCGGGCTTCAGTGCATTCGATAGTAACGATTTCGCGCGGCATGGTTATTCCTTTTCTTTGCTTGTGATGGTTCGGTTGGTGACGGAGTCGCCGACATCGTGATGGATGTCCAGGGGAAGGGTGTTGCCGGCGGAATCGACGGAGCCTAGGGCGCCAAGGCGCCGTTGCCGGAGCGCACCTTCTTTTTCCAGTTGGGCTTGGGCGTTGACGGTGAAGCGCGTCCAGGGAATCGCTTCAAGGCGCGCTTTGGGGATGGTTTTGCCGGTCAACTCGCAGATGCCGTAGGTGCCTTTTTCGATTCTTTTCAAGGCTTCCTCGATCTCATAAACGGCGTCCTGGTCTGAGGAGAGCAGGCTGAGCGCGAAGTCTCGGTCGAAATTGTCCGTCCCTGAATCCGCCATATGCAGGCCGTAGCTTTGCAGGTGCTCAGCAGATTCCTTGGCCAGGCCATCTATTTGGTTGAGCAGGCGGTCGTGCAGTTTGACGAGTGTTTTGTAATATCTCTCCCACTTCGGTTTTACCTGGACGGGTTTGTAGCCGGCTACAGATTTTGATTTTTTGCTTTTGGCCGTCGTCGGTTTTGACGGCGTTTGCGGAATGCCCAGGATGACGGCTGTCGTTGCTGCAGTGACGGAGGCCTTGTTCGTTTTTTTTCGCCTGCTTGTTTTCCCGGCTGCTTTTTTCTTTGCTTTCACGGTAGTTTGTTTCCCGACTTTCCAGCCGCCTGTTTCGATTTAACGGCGGTCTGTTTTGAAAATCGGAATGTTTCCGAATTGTCAAAAGGGAGCGAACTTAAGCGAATGAAAATAAAAATGCGATAAAAATTTGGGAGGATGGGGAAGATTTTTAATCGGCGCCGGGACGGGAGTTTTTCCCGTTTTCGGGTTTGCTGCGGCGGATCAAGGCATATGCGTTGTGGTTGTGGATGCTTTCCTGGTTTTCGGCCTCGACTTGATACCAGGCGATGCGCTCGTCTTTTTGCAGGCGAAGGACAATGTTTCTCGCGAGGTCTTCGACGAAGACGGGGTTTTCATATGCGGCTTCAGTAACGTGTTTTTCGTCGGGCCGTTTGAGAAGAGTGTAGAGGCCGCTGCTGGCGGAGGCTTCCACGATTTCGATGAGGCACTGAATCCAAACGGTCGCCCGCGAGCGGATTTGCACGGCCACCAGCCCGCGTTGGTTGTGGGCGCCATATTTGCTGATCGATTTTGAGCAGGGGCAAAGGGTTTTGACAGGCACTCGGACTTCCAGAGTGATTTCCAGTTTTTCCCGGATGCGGGCGGCCAAAAGGCGCACTTGATAGTTCAAACGCCCGGGTTGTTTGGTGACCGGAGCGGTTTTCCACAGGAAAAACGGAAACGCCATTTCCAAATAGGCCGATTGCGCGCCTAGGCGTGTTTGCATCGTCCGAAGAATCCCGGCGATGTTTTCGACGCTGAAGGCCTGGGCGTGCGCGTTCAATACTTCAACGAAGCGGCTCATATGTGCGCCTCGGACATTGTGTGCCAAGCCGACGAACATGTTGAATTGAGCAACGGTTTCCTGGACATGGCCGTCCCGGTCGCGGAGCTGAATCGGCGCTTCCAGTCCCCGGATGCCGACTTTGTCAATCGCAATGGCGCGGTCGTCCGGTTGGCTTTGGAGGTCGTCCAGCTCGGCGGATTTGATTTTCGGCAGATTTCGGTTTTGCGCAGTCGGCAACATTCGGGGAAAGACCTTATCTTCCGGTTTTGTTAAATCCAACCGAATTTGCAGAGCTGCGATTTGCCCGAGCGGGGGCGGTGTGCCATAGTCGCAGAGTTTGATGCGGCATTATTGGATTGTCATTTTGTTCGGGACGGCGGTTTGTTGGGCCGGCGCTCAAGATTTCGCGTTTTCGGTGGCCAGCTATAATGTGAATAATTACTGGCTTTTATCCTCCGAGCGCCGGCCGCCCAAGCCGCCGCTTTCCCGCGCCGAGGTGGCCAAGGTGATTGGCCGGGCGCGGCCGCATTTGTTGGCACTGCAAGAAGTCGGCTCCCCGCGTGCGTTGGAGAGTTTAAGCCGCGACCTTCTCGAACAGGGGATGGAGTATCCGTTCCACGAGCTGCTGCTCACCGAGAGCCAGGACATCCATTGCGCCGTGCTCAGCCAATTTCCCATCGTCGCCAACCGGTCGGACGCGAGCGCGGAATTTGCGCTTTACGGGCGGTCTTTTTCGGTTCTCCGCGGGGTGATGGAGGTGGACATCGAAGTGCCGGGCGGCTACCGCTTTACTTTGTTCAATGTCCACCTCAAATCCCGATTGCCTGCTTGGTATGCCGATCAGGCCGATTACCGCGAGGCCGAGGCGAAGGTCTTGAGGCAAAAAATCAGCCGGCTCCTCCGGGAAAATCCCAACCGCAACCTCCTCGTCGCCGGCGATCTCAACGACTTCCCCAAATCCAAAACGCTGCGGCTGATCCGGGGCAAAGGACAAAACCGCCTGTGGGACCTTCGCCCGACGGAATCCCAAGACCAGCCGCCAAAACGCGGCTCTGCCGGCCAGCCGGGTGTCTCTTGGACTTACCACTTCCCCGGCGAAGATGCCTACCATCGCTACGACTATCTTCTGGTGAGCGCGGGGATGAAGCGGGAATGGATTGAAGGCCGCTCGGTGATCCCCCTGCATGTTGAGTGGCGGCTAGCCTCGGACCATCGGCTCCTTCTCGCGGAATTCTGGCGGAAAGACCGCTGAAGGCTGCTCGCGTGGCCGGCAAATGGATTGCGCTTGCGATTTCCCGGCCGAAGCGGTTGGATGAACGGGCAAAGGCGCCGGCGAATCAACGGCCGGCAAACTTGCCACTGCGCGGTTTCCGCCGCCAGGGGCCAGGGATGTTTGGAAGGAAACGAAATAAAGAAGAGCATCGCTACTACCTCTTGCCGGGGATGGGCCGCGCCAACAAACGCAAGCGTACGACTTTCTTTCGAGTGGCATTGGCGGTCGGGTTCCTCGTCTCTCTGATTGTCGCCTACCTTATCTATCAAACCAACCGGCTGTGAAGGAGGAAACCGCAAATTGTTCACCAGCCGGCATCTGCAAAGCGTTTTGACGATGAGCCGCGAGAATCGAATTTTGTTGCTCCTGTTCGTGGGCATAGCTGCGTTGTTCACCTACTTCCGAATCCGCTACCCCAACCTCGGCGGCGCGGATGCCGGCCAGCCGGCGTTGCAGGCGCCTGTGTTGCAGGTAGATTGCGAAGCGGCACTGTTGCCGGCTGTGGAAAGAGTCGCCCGCGCCTACGAGTTGGAATCTGGGGTGCGGGTGATTTTGAACGGCGTTTCCGACCCGAAGGAGATGTCTGATCTCGTGATCCGCGGGGGCAAAGACGAACCAGCAGCGGGCGGCTTTTCAGGCGTGAATCAGTTTTTAGTGAAGACCCGTTCGGCAACCGGTGGCGACCGGGTGGCGTTGCAGGCAACGGTCTTCTCGATTGCGGATGCCCAGCGGTTGGGCGCTTGCCGCTTCGCCCGGTATTTGATTGCTCGCGACCGGGGCTTGCCGATTGTCGTTCCCGATAAAGCCGCCATTGCCGAGGCCGACTCGTGGACGGAAGCACCGCAGCCGGCAGTGGCAATCTGGCAAACGGCGTTCCCTTTCCTGAAGTCAGAGCTGGAACGTTTTAAAGCGAACGAAGGCGTCCGACTGCGCTTGCTGCTGGGAGACTGCGGTTTTGTTGCCCAACGGGCCGGGGAAAGCAAAACTATTGACGCGGTGATTTCTCTGGGAGACGATTGCGGTTTGGGCAGCGGCGGTTCCGACTGGCATCCCCTGCGCATTCCTGAGCGGCCAATTGTTTTGATCACCTCGCGCGAACGCAAACCTTTGTTCGCCGCCGACCGCGTCGAAGCCGCCTCCCTCCGACTGGGCGGCGTCAAAGGGATGCAGGCATCCATCCTCGAACGGGCGGACTCCAGCGCCTTGCCTCCCGGCCTGGCCAAGCTCCTGATCGAACAAACAGTCGCCGAATATGACGGGCCGCAAAGTTTGTGGCGCGGCGTGGCGCGGCACGAAGTGGATGGGGGCATTGCGGCAGCGTGGCCAGAAGCGCAGGCAGATTCCCGAATTCGAATCGAACCTCTGCGAGACGAATCCGCGCGCTTGCCAGTAATCTTTTGGATTTCCAGCCAATCGAACCATCGGCAACTGCTGACTCGTTTAGCCGCTTCGATGCGCCAGTCGCAGAACCGTTGATGCGCCCGGCCACTTTCATCTCTCCTCGACCTCGATGGAAAAGCGCTGCCGGCCGAGAGACAAAATGCCATCGCTCAATATTCGCGCGCGCAATCCGCCTCGCCCGCGCAACGCCGCCACCGCCCCGTCACAGAAAGCCCGGTTCATCCAATGGCATGGCCGCGCCTCTTCCGTTCCCTCGAAGGCCACTTCGCCCAGGCAAAAACGCCGGCCGATCAAGCCGTTTAAATCTAGCCCCGAAACGATCACATTCCGCCGAAAAACCGACGGCGGCTTCGACTCAACGGCAAAGTGCCGACACAAGTCCCAATACACCTCTTCTGAAAAGAACGTCAACTGCCCCTTGTAGTTCGGTTTGTAATCGAAAAAACGATCGCCCCAAATGCCCTTCCCGCCGACGCACTCAATGGATGGCCGCGCCTCCATCTCATATGGCAAAGGCTCCTTGCCGTGTCGTCCCACAAAACGGTGTCCGCCCGATGTAAAGAGATATCGAATCTCGACCTTGTCACTCATACCGCATCCGTCCTTCGCTCGCGCGGCATCTTAACCGGCCAACGATGCCAGGCCACCCTCAAATGCTTCCCCGAACATTTTCGTCTATCCTCGGCGGAGTTTTCTGCTAGGCTGCCCTCTCGATGGCCTTGCGGATAATTCAACAATTGAAGTTTTTCGTCGCAGGCTTGGTTCTTTTGTCGGTGGCAGTTCTTTTGCCGGTTTATCTGCGTGCGGTGGACAGTTGGGCGGTTCAATTCGCCGGCGCGGGAACAGCGACGCTGACGGAAGAAGCGGCGAACCAACTGGCGCTCGAAAAACCGGGCGTTGCCGACCTGTTGCTGAAAAGTGCGCAGCAATGCGGCGCCGCCGGTTGGGAAGAGGCAATGGCCGCCGGCGAAGCCTTCCGCCAACGCCATCCGGACCTCGCCTTCTGGGGAGGCGCTTTCCCGGAGTTGGAAAACGCGCCTGTCGCCAACCACGCCCAAGAAGCCACAGTGGTAGAAGCCTTCATAAACAAACCGATTCGAGCGGCAGCGCTGCGGCGTCTCCAAAACTCCCGCAGGCCCGGCGTGCAAACCATTCTCCAAAACCGTTCCCTGGCGCACACGGAAGCGCTCCCGCCGGTTGCCGCGCCCGGTGGCGCCGTCCTTGACACCCTCATCGCCGCCTTGGCGTTGCTCTCCCAAGGCGATTATTTGAATGCCGAGTTCCGCTTTGAGCTGGAGCGCCTGGCCTCTGACGCCAACCGCGGCCACAGCGCCCGGGATATCGAGGCAGTTTATCTCGACTTGCTCTCCTTTGCCGGGCGGATGAACTGGGCGCAATTCTCCGTTTTCATGGCACGAATCGAGAGCCGCCAAACCCTTCACCGGCTGACTCAAGCTCTTGCCGCGGCGCCGGAAGAAGAGTTGCCCGTGCTGTTCGCCGCCGTGTGGATGAGCCCTTCAGCGGCCGCCGTCGGCGACTATCTCCACCGCCATCCGGAATCGGGGCTTGAGGATCTCGCGCTTGGATTGGCGGCACATCAAGGCGGCATCGAGAGCATTCTCGAAAGGCAAGAGCGCGTCTACCGTCCCTCCTGGCTGAGGCGGACTCTGCGGGGCGTTCTGCCGCTGGAGCTGCAGACCTTCGTTGCTGAGACGGCTCTGCAACTGCCCTGGTTTTCCCTGCTGGCCAAATATGTGAGCGTTCTCCTCGGCGCGTTTTCTTGGATTCGCTTCGCGTTTTTGGCCGCTCCCAAAGGCGATCTCCCGCCGATGATGCTTCGCGCGGAAGGCGTGGCGACGTTGCAGCAGCAGATTCTCGCGCTGCTCGCGCTGATCTTAGCGGTTTTGCTGGGCGAACCTTTTCTTGCCCAAAATCGACAAATGGAGGAAACTCCGCTTCATTGGAAGTTTCCGACCGCTCCGGCGGCTGTCGTAGAGAAAGTAGATGCTATGTTGGGATCGAATGTTGGATCGGGATCGAATGTTGGCGAAACTGCCTTGTTAGCCTTGTCCCTCTTTTTCCTAGTTCAGGTGGTGTTGTATGCCCTGAGCCTAGCCAAGCTCAAGGAAATCAAAAAACAAGCGGGCTCCTCGCGTCTAAAAATCAAGCTGCTCGACAACGAGGACAACATGTTCGATGCCGGCTTGTATGTGGGGCTGAGCGGCACAGTGTTGTCCCTAGTTCTCCTCATGCTCAAGCTCGTCCAAATCGGTTTGATGGCCGCTTATTCCTCCACGCTTTTCGGCATTATCTTCGTCTCTGTCCTCAAGATTTTTCACGTCCGCCCCTATCGGCGCAAACTCCTGATTGAAACCGAAGCCGGGATTTTATGAACCGACCGCTGTTGATTGTCATTTGCGATTTCCTGCTGATCAGCCTCATCTCGACGGCGCGGTTTGATCAGGACACGCCACCGCTCGAAGGGCCGGAAACTCCCGCCGGCGAAGAGTCCTCCAGCACCCAGGACATGGTCAATGCCTTGAACCTCGCCCTCCAAGAAGAACGCAGCACTCACGCCGCGGAAATCTCCGCCCTCAAAGAAAACCTCTCGGCAACCCAAACCACCCTCCAAAGCCGCGAAGCCGATCTGGCAACCACTCAGGAACACCTGGCTGAGACAGAACAACGTGCCCAAGAAATCGAAACCCGGCGCTCCCAACTGGAACAGGAAATCAAAACCGCCCAAAAAAACGCCGAATTCCTCCAGCAACAATACTTCGCCACCAAAACCGAAGCCGACAAACTCGAAGCCGATCTCACTGCCACTGCCCAAAACGCCGCCGTCTCCGAAGCCAAACTGGAAACCATCCAAACCGAACTCACCATCCGCCGGCAAGAAGCCAATCAAATGCAGAAAAAAATCCAAACCCTCGAACAAGAACGCCGCGCCGCCGAAGACGAAAAACTCAAACTCGCCCTCAACCTCAAACAAGCTCAAACCGAAGCCCTCCTCACCAAGGAACACCTCGCCGTCGTCCGCGACGACGTCCGAGCCGCCCGCGCCGATGTTACCTACGCCCGCCAGGAAGTGATTGACGCCCGCGCGGAAACCAAACTCGCCCGCGCGGAAACCACCCTCATCCGCGACGAAAAAAACACCCTTCAAAAAGAACTCGCCACCGGAGTCGCCAGCTTGACGGAACAATCCGAGCAGCTCCAGGACGAGCTCCGCAACAACCAACCCCTCACCGCCAACAGCATTTTCGACGAATTTCGCAGCAACCAAATCGACACCCAATTCACCGCCGTCAAGCGTCTCTTCGGCCGACCCGTCACCCGAGAACGAACCGCCAAAAGCATCTTGGCAACAGACGGCAAACACGATTACATCCTTTATCACATTAGCGACACGCCCTTTTCGTTGACGCCGGACGCTCGTTGGACGCAACTGAAAGGCATTGTGAGCCGCGGGGACATCTCCTACCGCTTCACCATGCTCGGCGGGACGTCCTTGGACCCGCGCATCCTGGCCGTTCCTGTCGGGCGCGAACAAGCCGAGCAACTGGGCAGCAAAATCTACCGCGCTGCCGAAGACCCTTACAAATTTCAAGAAGCCGTCCTGGTAGGCTCCCGCGAAAGCTACTTCGGCGAAGTCAGCTTCCGCGTCGATCCCGACCATCCCAACTACGTCAAGATGGAGCGCTCGGCCTTCGGCAAACTCTTCGGCAAATTCGTCCCGTCGCGCGGAGATTTAGTCTTCAGCAAAACTGGTGAACTCCTGGGTATCATGGCCAACAACCATTACTGCGCCGTCTTCAAAGACCTTCAACTCAATCGGCAGATTCAATTCGGCGAGGCCGCCTCTGAGATAAAAACCGCCGAAGTCTTGCGGCAAATGCGGAACCAACTACACGCCCTCCCCAACCCGCTCCAGTAACTTCCCGACAGAAAACCGCCCGCCACCTGCGGCGGCTAATAATCATTGTCCCGCCGGCGAATCCCCGCTTGAATGCGTTCCATGTTCTCGCACGTTGTCATCTTTTGGACCGATCCGGAGCAGCCCGACGCCGTTCAGGAATTGCTCGCCGGCGCCGACAAATACCTGAAACCCATTCCAGGAGCGCTCCACTTCCACGCCGGCAAAATGGCCGCCAGCCAACGGCCGGTAGTCGATCAAACCTACCAGGCCGCCCTCAACATCGTCTTCCCGGACAAAAAGACCCAAGACGATTACCAAGCCCATCCCTTGCACCTCGAGTTCGTCGAAAAAGTCTTCAAGCGAGTTTGCAAAAAAGTCGTCGTCTATGACTTCGGGGAGTAAGCGCCCAAACCCGCTGCCGCGCAGTTTGGCAACGGGGCGCTTACCATTCGGCGCCGAAGCGATCGAAGGCCCGCCGGTCCCGCTTTGTCGGGCGTCCCCTTCCCTTGCTGCGGCTGAAGACCGGCGCCGGTTCAGATTTTTTCAACTTCTCATACTCGGCGGCAGACGTCAGCTCTTCGATATACCGCTCCAACACTTTGGCGCCGACTCGCCGCTCCACAAGTGCCAATGCCTTCACCGTTCGTGTGATTCGGCCAACTGTCGCCGTTACCGTCTCCCCCGCCGCAATCAACCGCGCCGGTTTTGCCGCCTTGCCGCCGACTTTTACATGTCCTGCCTTGCAAGCCTCCACCGCCAAAGAGCGCGTTTTGTAAATGCGGACAGCACAGAGCCATTTATCAATTCGAATTCGCGCTTCCCCGTCCGCTGGCATCTGGCGTCAATGATTCACCGGTTGCCCTTCGGATTCAATCCCGATCGAACCTACACGGATGGCGGCGCAGCCAACGGGCGGAAACCAATGAAGGCTGGACAGATTTCAAGCCGGCCGGCCGGCTTATGACAGGAACCCTTGTCAACGCCGCGCTGATTCTTCTGGGCGGACTGTTGTGCCGGATCACCCGGCGGGAAATGTCGGTTAAGAATGAACACCGCGCCCGTCTGTTTGTTGCCGGCTTGTCGCTCTACGCTGGGTTCCGGCTGGTGTGGACGGGGCTTTCGGGCGGGTTCTTTCACGGCTGCGGCCAATTGGCGCTGGCTTTTCTTGCGATGAGCTTGGGACGTTTTCTCGGTTCCTTGATGCGCATTCAAGCAGGAATGAACCGCATTGCCCGCTACGCCAAAGAATGTCTTGCCGGCTCGTCGGCAGCTGCTCCCCAAGGTTCCGGGTTTCTCATGACAGCAGGGCTGTATTGCGTGACACCGCTGGCGTTCATCGGCTCTATTGCTGAAGGGATGACGGGGGAATGGCTCCCGCTGGCGGTCAAGGGGATGATGGACGGATTGGCCGCGCTGTCGTTTGCGCGCACTTTCGGGCGAGGGGTTGTTTGGGTGCTAGTTCCTGTTGTGTCGCTTCAAGGAACCCTCGCTCTATTGGCGCAGTTTGCCGCTCAATCGCTGGCGAACCCGGAAGCGATCGAATCCCTAGCGGCGGTTTCGGGGTGTTTGATTTGGGCAGTGGCTTTGATTGTGTTTGGACTCCCGGTCAAATTGGGCGACTATCTGCCCAGCCTCCTGGCAGTTCCCTTGCTAGCGCAGCTTTGGTGGTAAAACTCAGCCTTCGGCAGCTCTCCGCCCCTGAAAAAATATCAAAAAGCCTTGCAATCGGAGGCGCCTCGTGGTTTTCTTGTTACGATCAAGAAGACAAAAGGAGACAGCAACAATGAGGCAACAAACATATCTGATTATCGGCCTCGGCTTGGCAGCACTGGCGGGAATCTTCTGGTTGGCGTTGTCCGGGAAGAAAGAGAAGACCCCAACGGCCAACAAGCCCAACCCAAGCGAAGCAACAGCGGATGTCCAGCAGATGGGGAAGACGGCCTCTGCCGAGTTAACGGCACGCCCCGCCGCCGACGAAACGGCAGCGGCGGAAGTCCAAGCAATGTGGAAAGATTTCATCGCGCCCGCGAACGCCGCGAAGCTCGGGAGTGGGCAGCGTTCGAATCCGAGTAAGTTCAGCAAGCGCCAGCCGCTTGCGCTTTTTCCTTCCAGCCCCCCCCTCCCGGAAAAGAGGCCGCTCTGCATTTGGCGCTGCGAAAGTGTGTTGGGCTTGGCGTGTCGGCTTGAATTCGTTTGAATGTGGGAATGCGCCAGGTTTCTCGGCCTTCGCGGGGTTCTTCCGTTTCTTTGGAGACGGTTGTCCGTTATTGCGACCGGTTGCTGGAGGTAGCGGGGTTTGAGGATTGGCCGGGGGCGTGTAATGGGTTGCAGGTGGAAAATCGTGGCGGGGTTTCGCATATTGCGGCGGCGGTGGACGCTTCGTTGGCGACGGTTCGGATGGCGGGGGAAATCGGCGCTGATTTGTTGTTGGCACATCACGGTCTTTTCTGGTCGGCGCGGCATCCATGGACGGGGCGTTCTTTTGATTTGATTGAGGCGCTTTTGGGTTCGGGTTTGGCGGTGTATAGCGCGCATTTGCCGTTGGATGCGCATCCCGTGTATGGCAACAACGCGGGGTTGGCGCGGGCTTTGGGCTGGCGGCGGCACGTTCCGTTCTTTTTCCAACGTGGGCGGCATTTGGGGGTGAAGGTGCGTTCGCGGATTGGTCGGGATGTTTTGGCGGCGCGGCTGGCGAATGTTTTGGGCGGTTCGCCGGTTGTTTTGCCGGGAGGGAAGCCGGTTTGCCGAAATATCGGCATCGTCACTGGCGGAGCGGGCGCGGAGGCGGCTTTGGCGGCGGCCGAGGGGGTGGACACTTTCATCACCGGGGAGGGGCCGCACTGGACTTATTCGCTGTCGGAGGAGCTGGGGATCAATGTGCTTTACGGCGGCCATTACGCCACCGAAACCTTCGGAGTGAAGGCTTTGGCCAAGCATCTGGCGGAGAAATACGGCCTTCGTTGGAGTTTCCTGGAGCATCCAACGGGGTTGTAGCCGCCGAGAGGCCAGAGGCCGCTTGCCTTAGGCTGGTTCGGTTTTGGTGGCGACGACGAAGCTGTTGAACCAAAGGTATTTGAACAGCGGAAGGTTGAGAATCTGCTTCACTGGCCAAGGAACGCGCCGGTCAGTGCATTCGACAGCATCCACCCGGCAGCCGTTTTGTTCGACAAAAAACTTCATCTGCAGCAGATTCGTCACCACGATGGCGTCGTCATCAGGCGTGAAGGGCTCTTTAACGATGGGGGGCATGCGTTCGAAGCGCACCTTGCCGGGAGCTTGCCGGATTTGGCGGCGAATGGCGAGGAGGCAGCGGGCATTTTTGAGTTTGTTGCCAAAGCCGCGCATTCGGGGATGGTAGTCTCGCCAGCCGAGGACTCGGAGAAAGTTGGGACTGGAAATGACCAGACGCCCCGACGGCGTTAGCACTCGCGCCAGCTCGCGGATGAACGCTTCAGGTTCATCAACATGTTCCAGGACGTTTAAGGCACCGACGGCGTGAAAATGCCGGTCGTCAAAGGGAAGATGCTTGCCGTCGTAAAGGGAGCAATGCCCAACCCGCCGGTTGGCTTGTCGAATGTTCGGCTCGGAAACATCCACGCCCCGAGCGTCAAAGCTGCGATTTCGCAGTTGCTCGACAACCTGGCCGACCCCGCAGCCGACGTCAAGAATCCTCCTCTTCCCGCCAGACAAGCAGAGGGTATCGACATATTTCCCATAAAACGCCGGGTCCCAATCGGCCAGGAAGTCGGCATAGTCTTCATTCTTTCGGTAGCTCTCAATGTGGTTCATGGCTGGGCGGCCAGTTTCAACCGGTTTGAGCGGGGCGTCAAACCTTGTCTTGGATTGCGGCGGGAATTTGGCTCTTGTCAGAAAGCTCGATTTATCGTCAATAGACGACATGCCGGATTGGATGGCCGTTATCATTCTCGGAGCGATCGAGGGGATCACCGAATTTTTGCCCGTTTCCTCGACAGGACATTTGAAATTGGCGCAGATTCTTTTTCCCTGGCTGCAGGAGCAATCTGACCTGTTCAATATCGTGATTCAATCGGGAGCGGTGTTAGCGGTATTGCCCTTGTTTGCCGGCCGGCTCCGGCAGGTCTGTTGTTCGTGGCGGGAACGTTCGACGCGGGATTTTATTCTCAAAATCGGCTTGGCTTTCTTCATCACCGGCATTGGCGGCCTTTTGCTGGAGGCAAACGAGTTCACGCTGCCGAAGACGGCGGGACCGATTATCGGAGCGCTCTTCATCGGCGGCGTTCTGTTTCTGGCTGTGGAGCGCTATGTCGGTTCGCGTCCGATGTCCTCAGAGGTTACTTGGACGATTGCCGCGTTGGTGGGGGTGGGGCAGCTTGTGGCAGCGGTTTTCCCCGGAGCTTCGCGTTCAGGAACCACTATTTTAACGGCCTTGCTTCTGGGCTTGAACCGGCCGGCGGCCACTGAGTTTTCCTTTCTCGTCGGTATTCCCAGTGTGTTGGCGGCGGGCGGCTACAAGATTTTGAAAGCGCTCGCCGATGACGGGAATGGTGGCGTTCAGGAAAACTGGGGCTTGGTGGGGCTGGGGGTTTTGGTTTCGGCCGTTGTGTCGTTCGCCGTGGTAAA
Organism: uncultured Pedosphaera sp.; assembly: GCA_965214825.1. GTDB lineage: Bacteria > Verrucomicrobiota > Verrucomicrobiia > Limisphaerales > AAA164-E04 > UBA2970. The sequence goes on along the minus strand of OZ243981.1, from coordinate 1,167,397 downwards.
GTGGCTGCTGGTCTATGTTCAGACCCACACGTTCAATGTGTTCGGCTGGTATCGAATTGGCCTGAGCCTGGCATTGTGGATGCTCTGGTGATTTTCGGCGTAATTCGCCGCTGATTGAATGCTCTGCGGCTACTCGTTTTTGCGCGGCGGCAGCTTCTTTTCGACAGGCACTTTGGCGAGCCGGATGAATCGAGGCAGGCCGCCTTCGGTCGGCACTTCATTGGTGCCTTCGATGAGCGGCCGGGCGTAGTCGATGAATTTCTGGTTCGGCAGGAATCCATCTTCCTCAATCCAACCTCGGGGGATGCGATGCTCGACATTCGCAATTTCAGCCAGCGGGTGGAGGCCGGTCTCCCAAGTGTAAGGCGCTGAGCCGGTGCGGATGATTTTCACCATCTGTCCGCTCTGTCCCTCAACGGCAGCGCGGACGGCGGCGCGGCCGCAGGCCACAGCTTCTTCCACATCAACAGCACTGGCGTAATGCGCGGCCGCCCGCTGCGCGTAGCCGAATTTGACCGTCCGAGTTTTGAGCTGAATACGCCCTTGAACGATTTCCGCCAAGCGGTCCGCTGCGCCGGATAACACAGGATGACCAAAGGCATCCAAGCGGTTCTTGTCGGCGGCAATTTCCTCCCCAGCCGCGTTCTTCAGTCCCTCGCCGACAACGACAATGCAGTATCGGTTGGCGGTGACAACTTGTTGGACACGCTCCAAAAAAGCGCTCTCCTGGAAGGGGATTTCCGGGAGGAGGATGATGTGCGGCGGGTCTTCGGGGGCGCGTTTGGCGAGAACGGTTCCGGCGGCAATCCATCCAGCGGAACGGCCCATCACTTCGACGATGCAGCAGGCGCCGTCATCAGTGGCCATGCTGCCCACATCCGCGCCGATTTCCATGACGGAGGCGGCATTGTATTTAATCGCCGAGCCGTAGCCCGGGCAGTGATCCGTGTGGGGGAGATCGTTGTCGATTGTTTTCGGGACGCCGATCACCCGCATTTCATGCCCGCGTCGCACGGCTTCCTCACGGATTTTGTTTGAGGTGTCTTGAGAATCATTGCCGCCGATGTAAAAGAAAAAGCGTATGTCATGCGCCAGAAACACCTCGAACAAGCGATCCATATCTTTGGCGGCTTGTTCGGGAGCCTTGGTAAAATTAATTTTATAGCGGCAAGTGCCCAACGCCGCTGCCGGCGTGTGCTTGAGCGCTTTGATCGAATTGGTCATCTCTGCGGCGAGGTCAAACAAATCCTCGTTGAGAATGCCGAGAATGCCGTCTCTTCCCGCGTAAATCTCGCCAATAATCCCGGTGTTCCCGGTGTGTTTGCCGGCTTCCTGAATCACCCCCGCCGCGCTGGCATTAATAACAGCCGTTGGCCCGCCCGATTGCGCGACCAACAGGTTCCCTTCCAGTATCTCCAATGACATAATTCCCTTTAGCCTCTAATTCCAATTCGGTTCGGCAGCAGGCACTGCAGACATCCCAAAACGCCGCCGGCCAAAACCAGAGCGAACCTTGCCAAACCACTCAACCTTCTGTCAAAACGGAAGTAGCCTCGGCAAAGAGCTCGGAACAGTCTGCATTACCACCGATTCAGGCCGCCTGAAGGTCGACCAGAGAAAACGGACAATCCACCAATTTCCAAAAATTGCTAAAAATCAGCGAGAACATATCAAATTTTTTTATTTTCTGCGCAATAAGCATTTATGGGCTTTGATTGCAAAATGCTTGGCAACGGAACAGACTGTGTTAAATATTTTGGCTAGGGGAATGGGGTTACTGGACGTGGAAAAAGCAGGATTGCCTGCTGGAGCGTCAATGTAGCCCATAGCTACTTATTTCGCGCATTTCCGCAATAACTATTTACAGGCTTTTGGGGTTTTGGAGGGCGATTTCGTTCGGGACACATAGATTTACAGGAGGCACAGGATTAGATTTTTTGTTAAGCGGGTGCCGGTCAACCGGTCAAGTGCCTGCGCCACACGTGGTTGCGCCACATGGGGTTGCGCCACCCTGTTAAGCCCGTAAATGCTTATCGCGATTTTCTGGCTTGCTTTTGCAATCGATACTGATAAAAGAAGACATTATGCAAAAAGCATTCAATTCGTTTGCCGGGCTTTTGGCGGCGGCGTTCGCGCTGCTGGCCTCCCTGAGAATGATCCGCTTGGTACTGTGAAAAGCGCCTCGCCGCCGAAGGCAAATCTCAGTTGATCCCTCCCAAAAACGGATATCACCGCTCAACGCTCAAACCACCGTCTACCGAGATTTCTGTTGGACCCTAGAGGATGACTCGGATTCTCCCAGTTTCTCTTATTGTGGAGCGTTAGGCTTCTGTGGTAACCTAACAGGAGAGTTCTATTCCGAGCCTGATTGCTCCGGCGAACTCATCTCTGCTGGCACAATAGAGTACAAGGGGAAGGACAGACGGGAGTCGTATCCGGCAATCTCTGCGTTCCCTTACACGACAAAACAATCCGTGATCCCATCCCAATCAGCAACGACCTTGAGATTGCGGGAGCAGGCATGGAACAAGCGGGTTTTTCCATTGTGCCTTGCTGCGGGAGAAGCCTATGAATTACCGGATGCGCAACTTGGGACTCCTCCTCGGGTTGACGGTCGCAAACCTTTCCTTTTCTGACGGGCGTGCGGCTACGTCGCTTGCCGACTATGAGTTGAAGACAAACCAGTCTTTGCGCATTTCTATGTGGATAACCAACCGCGTCCCAGAAAAGCATGCTGCCCTTATCAGGAAGCTTTGGGAAGAGAAACAGGCGAGGCAAGGAAGGACAAATGTCAGAATGATTTTCCCCCCGTCCGCACGTTTTACAACGAGCTGACGGGGGAGAACGCCCGCTTTGCCCTGGCGGAACAGAGCTTGACCGAGGACACCGAGCGCCCGCCCGATTGGTCACCGCAGATTGCTCCGAACGAATTTTGGGACTGTGTGATGGGCGTGGCGGACAGAGCGGTTTGGTACATCAAACCGCCGGAAAATTTCGGCCCTGTGAACACCAATCAATTCAAGCTGTTCAAGGCGGTGCCGGAAGAGTAGATGGCTTACAGCTTGGAAGGCTATCAGCAGAAGGATACAGGCATTCGAGAGACCATTGTACGTGAAGGAGCCATCTTAGCCAAAAACTTGGGCTTCCCTATTTTCCAGGAAAGTTGAAGTGGGACGGCAACACCTTCGAGGGGGCGATTGACGACAAAGTCTTCAACGGCTCGGTGAGCCGATCCGACAACCGGGTAAAATCGGTATCTTATACTATGAAGTATACCGACACAGGAACCTTTTGCTATGATTGTTTCGTTCAATACACCTACCCGGACGCCGAGATTTGGATTCTCAACCGTTTAATGGGAGAAAGTTCTCGGGGGGAAGTTGTTGGAATCATGGTTTTTTGTGTTCAAGCAATTCGAAATTTCGGATGCCCCTGCCGCCGACAGTCACTACCATCCACTGTCTTATTATAGCGGCAACACCAATCAAATGGGAATTATGTAGCAAAATCCGCAGACCGCTTCAGTTAAGCCGCTTCAGCCGATAGCGACGTCCCAGTTCCTCCCGCGTCGGCTCGCGGTAGCAGGTGTCCTCATCCGGGAACAGCCGAAACAGCTCCGGCACGCTGATAGTAGTGGCTATCCGCTTCTTGTTCGTCATCGTTGGTATCCTTCGATTCATTGCGGATTATAATATTCCAAGCGGATTCAAACGTCAAGTGATTTTGCGGATTTTGCTGCATAATTCCGAATCAAATACTATTCGAACGGGTCGGCAATATCGGCGATGTTCCCGGAACTGTCACCAATTACTCGATCCTCGGAGTCACCCGCCCGGCGCTTCGACATCAGCAGAAGGAACGTCGCCAGCGGGTCTATCGCATTATCTTGATCGGTTTTTTTGTCGGCGCGATTTGGTTGGTATGGCAAACACATCGCCGGAACCAGGCAAAGCAAAAAGACTCGAATCTGGATCGCCTCCGATGACGCCATCAGAAACGCCAAAGCATAACTCGGTTGCGAACCCCCGCCGGAGATTTTCTTAGACAGAACAGACGGTGTTGGTGAGAGTGCCAATGCCGGAGATGGCGATGGTGATTTTGTCGTTGGCCTGGAGGGTGAAGTTGTCTCCGGGAACGATTCCTGTTCCGGTTAGGAGGACGGCGCCTTGGGGGAAGGTTTGGCTGCGGCAGAGGTAGCCGGCGAGTTCGGCAAAGGGTCGTTTGATTTGGTTGATGTTTGTGGCGCCGGAGAAGACGGTGGTCTCGTTCCGTTGGATAGCGATGCGGATTTCCCATTGGCGGGCTTTGGCTTCGGTGGCGCCGAGGAGAATCCAAGGGCCGAGGGCGCAGGATTTGTCGTAGATTTTGGCTTGGGGGAGGTAGAGGAGGTTTTCGCCTTCAATGTCGCGCGAGCTCATGTCGTTGCCGATGGTGAATCCGGCGATGGTGCCGGCGGCGTTGAGGATGAAGGCGAGTTCGGGTTCGGGGACGTTCCAGGCGGCGTCTTGGCGGATGCCGACGGGGGCATTGGGGCCGACTACTTTTTCGGGTAGTGATTTGAAGAAGAGTTCGGGGCGAGAGGCTTCGTATACTTTGTCGTAGGCAGTGGCGCTGAAGTCGGATTCTTCCATGCGGGCGGTTTTGCTACGGAAGTAGGTGACGCCGGCAGCCCAGACTTCTTGCCGGTCAATCGGTGGCAGCAGGGCAACAGTATTCAAATCGTTTCGAGGCAGGGCGTCGAGGTCGAGGGTGTTGAGAAAGTCGCCCGGCGTCGGGTGTTGTAGGACTTGGTGGATGCGGCGGATGCGGGCGGGGTCGAGGTCGATGATTTGTTCGGAAGCCGTTGCCAATCCAATGCAGGCGGGATTGTCCGGCGTGGGCAACGGCGTTGTGCCGGCGGCGTTTTTGCGAATGAAGCGGCAGAGTTTCATGGCGTGTTGCTGCGGGAAATGCGGATGTTACTAGCATTTGTTTGCGGGAGCAAGTTTGGCCTGTGGAGGACTGGCGCCAACCGGCGCTGCGGTGGCGCGGTTAGCGGTGCCAGGCCGGGGGCGGGAGTTCTGCCAGTTGTTCTTCGTTGGCGACGGTGATGAAGTCCAGCCCTTCGGCGACGAGTGGTTCGGCCCAAGGGGGGGCTTGGGCCCAATCGGGGCGGAAGCCTTCGTCGAATTGGATGAGGACGACGGTTACTGCAAAGCCGCGTTGGCGGAGCAAGCCGAGGGCGAGGGCGGTTTCGGGGGAAACCTCCCGCAGCACCGGAACGACGCCAGCATCGCGGGGCAGCGAGCTGGTGCATTCTTGAATGAGCTCGGGGAAACTTAAGCCGTCGGCGGCTTCGAGCCGTCCGAGCGTTTCGAGGATTCTGGCGAGTTGGCTGGCGCCTTTGCGGGTCGGCACGACCAGGGGGCAGAGGCGCTTGTTCGGCTCGCGCTGTTTTGTTTTTTGGTAGGCGTCCGAGCGGGTGGTAAAGTCGCCAGTCCATCCTTCGTGTTTGATTCTCTCGGAAGCGTCCCGGCCGTTGGTGATTAGGCCGATTTGTTGTCCGGCTTCAAACAGGGCATGAGCCAGCGAGGCCGTGGCGGTAACGGCCAGTTCGGCGGACGTTTCAGCGCCATGGCCGGCAAAGGCATGTTCGTGAAAATCAAGCACGAAAGTGGCGCCGGCAACGCAGGAGTTCTCATAAACGCGGCTGTGCAGTTCGCCGCTCCGAGCCGTCGCCGGCCAATGGATTTGATTGAGCGGGTCTCCGGGATGGTAGGGACGCACGGCGGCGATTCGCGTGGGGTCTTCAAACAGACGGTGAGCGATGGTGATCTCGCCGACAGGCCGGCGGGAAGCAAGCTCGCTGCCGCGCAAAGGAACGATTTTGGGCGGGACGAGGACGAATTGCGGCTCGGTGACAATGCGGAAGCGGCGGTGCAGGCCGAACAAATCGCCCGTTTCCAGAAGCAAAGGCCCGAATTGATAGTAGCCTCGGCGGTGAAAGGTAACGGTGTATTCAACAGAGTGCGACTCTTGGGGGTTGAGCTTGACGATGCCGAGCGGCTTGCCTTTGGTCTTGATTTGTGGCGGCGTCCGTTCCATGGCCGATCGCGGGAGCGATTCCTCGAAGATTAGCCACGGAATCGCGAGGGGACTTTGGTTTTTGATTTGGACTGAAATCGTCCGCCGTTCCCCTATACCAGCCGTTGCCGCCATCCCCCCGCTTGCAGCGTCCTTGGAATCCCGCAAGGGAGCGCGGAATGCCGCCAAACCGCCGGCCCATTGCTGCGTGAAGAAACGGCTGAGCAACAGCGTTCCCAACAACGCATACATGGCATAAACGAGGTAGCTGAGCCGCAGGAGCGTTCCCAGGATGAGGATGGCAATCGTGAGGAGAATCCACTTCATCACCGATAATTGCCCGGAGGCAGGGTCGGCACGGCCACCGAACGCAATAAATCGTCGATAACATTCGAGACGGTTCTCTTTCTCAAACGGCTTTCGGGTTTCAAAATCAGCCGGTGTCCGAGGACGAAGGGGGCGAGCAGTTTGACATCATCGGGCATCACAAAGTCGTATCCGTGAATCGCCGCATATGCCTGGGCGCAGCGGACGAGCGCCAGGGACGCCCGCGGACTCGCTCCCAAACGCAAATCGTGATGGACGCGGGAGGCTTGAGCCAAACCGACGATGTATTCAGCGACTTTCGCATCCACCCGGATTTGGCGGACAGCTTGCCGGCATTCCAGAATCTGCCCGGCCTGGACGATGGGTTGCAATTGATTGATGGGGTGTTCTTGCTGGAGGCGCTCCAGCATGGCGGCTTCTTGCGCCGCATCGGGATAGCCCAGGCTGAGCCGGATGAGAAAGCGGTCTAACTGCGCTTCTGGAAGAGGGAAGGTGCCTTCGTGGTCGATGGGATTCTGTGTGGCGATGAGGAGAAACGGCGGCGGCAGGTCGTAGTTGGTCCCATCGGCGGTTACTTTTCGTTCCGCCATGGCTTCCAGCATGGCGGATTGCGCGCGCGGGGTGGCGCGGTTGATTTCGTCCGCCAACACGATTTGCGCGAAGAGCGGCCCCGGCCGAAACTCGAAATCGGCGGTCTTTGGATTAAAGATGGAAGTGCCAGTGATGTCGTTGGGGAGCAAGTCCGGCGTGCATTGGATGCGTTTGAAGGAGCAGCCGATGCTTTGCGACAAGGCGCGGGCTAACATTGTTTTAGCCACGCCGGGAACGTCTTCCAGGAGAACATGGCCGTCGGCCAAGTAAGCCGCTAGGGTGAGGACGATCTCTTTATGCTTGCCGACGATGACCTTTTCGATGTTTTGAAGAATCTGCTGGGAAAGGGAAAGGACGGACGAATCTCCGGCAGATTCTCGCTGTTCCGGTGTCGGCGGAGTTCGCCCGACGGGTTTGGGAATGCGTATCGTCGGGAACTCTTCATCGCGGAGCAGCACCTCGGCGCCGCAATGCGGGCAGGCGGCTTTAGTGCCGCTCAGCTCACCGGGAAACTCAATGTGCTGACCGCAGCCGTCGCAGGTTGTCTTGGGCATGGCAGGGAGCTTCTATGCTCGGTTGGCTTATTCGACTGAAAGAAGCGTTCTTGCGGCAAGGAAATTCTGCGGAATATTTTGCTTGGACGGCGGGAAGCAATCGGACTAAATAAGTCTTTCACAAGAATAGGAAATGATGAAAACAAACCGATGGGTTGGCGCGGCTGGCGCGTTGCTCGCTTTGGGAGCCTGGATAGCGGAAGATCGAACCAGCCTGCGGGCCGAGACGCCAAGCGCCGGCGAGTGGGAAATTTTGTTCGACGGCTCATCCGCCGAACAATTTCGAGCCTTCCGGCGGGAGGCATTCCCCTCCGGCAGTTGGAAAATCGAATCCGGGCAATTGCGAACCATTGCGGACGGCGAGGAAATCGACATCATCACAAAGGAAACATATGGCGATTTCGAGTTGGCCTTTGAATGGAAAGCGACGCCCGGCGCCAACAGCGGCATCATGTATCGCGTGAGCGAAGCCTTTGACCGCTCCTGGTACACCGGGCCGGAATATCAAGTGCTGGATGACGCCCGGCATCACGATGGGAAAAATCCGCTGACAGCGGCCGGTTCGTTTTACGCGCTAGTCAGCGCCGATGGCAAAACGCTGAAACCAGTCGGCCAATACAACACCTCCCGCATCATCGCCCGCGGCAGCCAAATTGAACATTGGCTCAACGGCAAAAAAGTCGTTGCCCTCGAACTGGGCAGCTACGCCGTCAACCAACTGATCGCGAACAGCAAGTTCGCCCGCCTGCCTCGCTTCGCCAAAGAAACTTCTGGCCATATCTGCTTCCAGCATCACCGCGATGAAGTCTGGTTCCAAAACATCAAAATCCGGCGATTGACTTCGCCCCAAATCCCCGCCCCGGCCAAACAAAACAACCGCCTCTCCAAAACGCAGCGAGAAGCAGGATGGCGCAACCTCTTCAATGGTAAGAATGCCAACCGTTGGCGCGGCTTCCTGAAAGAAGGCTTTCCCGAAAAAGGCTGGGTGATTGAGAACGGCGAACTCAAACATCTTCAACGCGGCGGGGGCGGCGACATTGTAACGAAAGAGCGCTACCGGAACTTCGACTTTCGCTTTGAATGGCGCGTGGCTCCCGGCGCCAACAGCGGCGTCAAGTATTTCATCCTCGAAGAAAAACGGCGGAAAACCATCGGCCACGAATACCAGATCATCGACGACAGCAAACACCTCGACGCCAGGCGCGGCGCCAAATGGCAAACCGCCGCCTTTTATGATTGCCTGCCCGCCCGCAACCGCGTTCTGAAACCCGTCGGCCAATTCAACATTTCCAGAATCCTCGTCCACGGCAAGCAAGCAGAACATTGGCTCAACGGCGTCATGGTTCTGCGCTACACACTGAGCAGCCCAAAAGTTTTAGCAGCAGTCGCCAACAGCAAGTTCAAAAACGTAGCGGGCTTCGGCCAGGCGCAGCGAGGGCGCCTCCTTCTGCAAGATCACGGCGATGAAGTCGCCTTCCGCAACCTTCACATCAAAAAACTGAAGCAAGGCGATTCGATACAGCAACCCAAGCAGTCCAATGACAAACATCAACAACATTAACTTGAATAAGTGGAAGGAATACGATGATATTCTTACGGATAGCTTATGGTTCATTGGAAACCGCGATAATTCTGGCAATCACAACAATGCCTATCATGGAAACTTCACCCCACAGATTCCAAACCAGTTAATGAGAAGATTCACCAAGAAAGGGGACGTCGTTTTAGACCTTTTTTTGGGATACGGGTCAACGCTTATCGAATCCAAACGATTGGGGCGTCATGGAACGGGAGTCGAATTGATTCCCAAAGTGGCAAAAGTCGCACAAGACAATATCGGCCAAGAATTGCCATTGATCGGTCGTGTTATCTCTAAAATTATCGTTGCGGACAGCACAACAGATGACGCAAAATCCAAAGTGACGGCATCCTTTAAAAGAATCAGCAAAGAGAGGGTTCATTTCATTTTGCTGCATCCGCCTTATCACGATATTATTCAATTTAGCGGCTTGGAAAACGACATATGCAACTGTCGGACGATTGAAGAATTCACTGCGAAGTTTAGGGATGTGATTGAGAACTTTACCGGTTTACTGGGACGGAACCGGTATCTGGCCGTTGTGATTGGAGATAAATACACCAACAGCGAATGGGTCCCGCTTGGCTTTTACTCTTAATGCAAGAAACTTTGAAACGAGGAAACAGACTGAAATTAAAAAGCACCCTCGTTAAAAACATTGTAAACGATCGCGCAAAATTGAATCAAGATAAACGATCGCGCAAAATTGAATCAAGAAAATCTATGGCGTTACCGCGCTCTTGTTGGTGGTTTCTACATATATGATGAAGAAACAAAAATATTGATTCTGATTGAACTGAAATCTGTTGAAGCAAACGAAAAAAACGTGGTTCAAAAATTCAGCGGTACGTCGATTGGATTCAACAATACTATCTTCCTAATCAACCATGCGATGTACAGCCTGTTTTGTTGAGCAAAAAACCAACCAAAAAAGAAATTCATCCATCTCAGAATTTAACCAATAGTTTTCGACAATTTGATGAAAAGAACAGTGCTGTTTGCAAACCATTAAAGTTTGTTAAACTTTTCATGAATCATGATGATTTGCTATTCGAATTAGTTGACCACTAGATAAGCGGTAATTATTTCTATTTTATGAAAGAGAGATTGAAAATGATTTGGGCGGCGGCACTTGCGGCATGTTTTCTCCTCTCCGGCGCAATCGGATGGGCCGGGGAAAGGCCGCCGAATTTCATTCTTATATTTGTTGACGACCAAGGCTATCAGGACCTCGGCTGCTACGGTTCGCCGACAATCCAAACGCCGCATTTGGACCGAATGGCGTCCGAGGGAACAAAGTTCACAGACTTTTATTCCCTGGCGCCGATCTGCTCGGCTTCACGAGCGGCTTTATTGACCGGATGCTATCCGCTTCGAGTGGGGATCACCGGCGTGTTATTTCCCCGACATCAAGTCGGGCTCAATCCGGCGGAGACAACTATCGCCGAAATTTTGAAAACAAAAGGCTACGCGACAGCCTGCGTCGGCAAGTGGCATTTGGGACATCACCCGCCATTTTTGCCGATCAATCACGGTTTCGATTCGTTCTACGGCTTGCCTTATTCCAACGATATGGACCCCGTGAAAGGAAAGAACCGCAACTTGGACCGGGTCTGGCAGGAGAAAGATGCTGCGCCTTGGAACGTGCCGCTGATGCGGAATGAAGTTATTGTCGAGCGCCCTGTCCGACAAGCAACTCTCACCCGACGTTATACAGAGGAGGCCGTTCAATTTATACAATCTCATGCGAACTCGCCTTTCTTTTTGTATCTGCCGCACACCATGCCGCATATCCCGCTTTACGTTTCTGAATCTTTCTATAACTCGGATCCTTACAAAGCATATGCAGCGACGATTGCGGAGATTGACTGGTCTGTGGGCGAGATATTAAAGGCGGTAAAACGATTCAATTTAGATGAGGAAACGCTGGTGGTTTATACTTCGGATAACGGGCCTTGGCTGGGGAAGAAACATCACGGCGGAAGCGCGCTGCCTTTGCGGGGCGGGAAGTTTAGCACATATGAAGGCGGAATGCGCGTCCCATGCATTATACGTTGGCCCGGCAAGGTTCCGGCGGGGCGAGTCTGCGGGGAAGTGGGAGCGGCGTTTGATTTGCTGCCCACATTCGCGCGTCTGGCGGGTGCGGTTTTGCCGAAGGATTTAGTAATTGACGGGAAAGATATTTCCGGCCTTTTGCTTGGCGGAAAGGCAAGCCTTCGCGATTTTTACTATTATAGCGGACAGCGTTTGCAGGCCGTGCGGCGAGGGCCTTGGAAACTCAATCTCGAACGGGCGCGGAAGCGGCGCAATCAGCCCGAAGCGGTTACTTCGGCCAGTTTGTATCATTTGCCGTCTGACATCGGCGAGAAGGAAAATGTTGCGGCGGCTCATCCGGCGTTGGTTAGAACATTGACGGCCGCCGCCACTGCTTTTGACCGCAGGTTGAAGAGCGAAGCCCGGCCAGTGGGGGATTTGGAAACGTTTCGGGAGGCGGATGCGTCGGCATTTTGAGTTAGGATAAACATTGGAAGGTTGGTTGATATGCAAGAATTGATGGCAAAGGGAGAATGGCGGCGGCCGGTTGGTTTGTTTTTGTTGGGGGTTGCGTTGTGTGGCCAGGCGATGTTGAGGGCGGGTTTGGAGCCGGTGCCGTTGCTGCGCAGTGAGTTCCCTTCGGACAGGGCAAGCACAGCCTTCAACTACTCACCCACGCTTGCCCAAACTGCGGAAGGGCTTGTCTTGGCTTGGGTGGGCGGCAGTGGCGTGGATAGCCCGGACGCCAGCATTTACTTGATTAGGCTGAAGGCGGGGCAACACGATGAAGTTGAAGGTGGTGGTGTTGGCGACGCTGCATATAGGCAAAAGGTGGCGCAGACATTCCTATCTGCATATGGCCCTTGCCAGCGTCCGGTCTTGTTTCAACCGGAGGCCGGCGTCTTGCTGTTGTTTTACAAAACAACCAAAGCGGGGAAGCGGACGCGGGGTTGGCTGTCCGTTTCCAGAGACAATGGAATAACGTGGTTCAAAGCCAAAGCCTTGCCCCGCTCCATTAGCGGCCCAGCACGGACCAGTCCATTGAAGCTGGCGGAAGGCGTGTTCCTGTGCGGCAGCGACAGTCATCATGCCGGGCGCCGGATTCACATCGAACGGGCGCAAGCCTTTCGCAGCGGCTGGGGCTGGACGCGGACGCGCCCGCTCAGCACGGCAATGCGGGACAATGCCAGTGAACCAGCTTTGCTGAACCACGGTGGAGGCAGGCTGCAGGCGCTTTGCCGCACGCGATTGGGACACATTGCCCAGATCTGGTCGGAGAACAACGGCAAAACCTGGGGAACCGTCGAGCCGACAGCTTTGCCAAACCCGAACAGCGGCCTGGACGCGGCCAGTCTTGGCGATGGAAGGTTTGTCCTGGTTTATCAACATACCAACCAGGAGCAGAACGTGTTGAACCTTGCCTTGACAGAGGATGGGCGGAACTGGTCAGCTGCCGCTGTTTTGGAACATCAACCCGGCAAACGCTTCTCCGATCCCTCGATTCTCCTAGGCGCGGACGGCAACCTGCATGTGGTTTATTCTGTGAACCAGCAGCAGATCAAACACATCGCGCTCGATCCCCGCAGTCTCAAACCCGTCTCCATGCTTCAGGGCAACTGGCCTTACTGAACGGCGCAAATGTCAAGCGCGGTGGGGCAGACACTCGAAAAGCGGTTTGCAACCGACTTCTTGTCTGCCCGTACGCAGACTGAAAGCCTACGCCACATTGCCCCACATAGATGCCTTTGCAGAGGGAGGGGATGTCGTCGCCGGGCGTCCGAGTCTAGCGGGGCAAACGGCAAACCAACCACTAGCCATTGGCCTGGCTTGACGGCGGGCAGGCAAGGCAGCAAGCTGGGGGAATGCGACTGATGATTGAAGGGACAGTGTATGTGGTTGGGGACAACATCGACACTGATCAGATCATTCCCGCGCAGCATCTCAACCTGGTGCCGACCATTGCCGAGGAGCTTCGCAAGCTGGGCAGCTTCGCCCTCAGCGGCTTGCCTGAATCCCTCTATCCCCACCGGTATGTGGAGCTTGACCGCATGGACAGCCGTTACCCAATTATCGTTGCGGGCAGGAACTTCGGTTGCGGCAGCTCCCGCGAACATGCGCCCGTGGCTTTGGGCGCGGCGGGATGTCGGGCAGTGGTGGCGGAGAGTTTCGCGCGAATCTTCTTTCGCAACTGCGCGGCAACGGGCGAGCTGTATCCCTGCGAAAGCGAGCGGCGCTTGTGCGAAACATTGCAAACCGGCGATGAAGCTGCCCTGGACTTGGATGCAGGCGCCTTGACCGTCAAGGCAACAGGCGCCGTTCATTCGATTAAGGATTTAGGCGAAATCCGGCCGGTTATCGACGCAGGCGGCATGTTCCAATACGCCCGCAAAACTGGCATGATCCCCCTGTGAACCCACCGCCGCTCAGAGGAAGGAGCAAACAAGTGCGGGGCGGGTTTTCAGCCTGCCTGTGCGCAGTGCTGCAATGCCGCTGGTCTAGCCTCTTCTTGATTCAGACAGAATGCCTAATCAACAGCGATTCAACATAAATAAAGATGCCGAGAAACATAGTTGAGATGCGGGTGCAAGCCGTGACGCGGGAGTTGGCCGACACCGTCACTATCCGTCTGCAATGGCCGGAAGGTTACGATGCCACCTTTCAAACTGGCCAATTTATCACACTCTTTTGGCCGGACACGCCCAAATACAAACGCGCTTACTCCCTCTCTTCCTGCGCATTGGACAGGGGGCATTACGAGGTTACCATCAAGCGCGAGGGCAAGATGGGAACGCGCCTGGTGGACTGGACAAAAGAGGGCGATATCCTCTGCGTTCTGCCTCCCGCCGGGCGTTTCTTGCCTGTTTGGGAAGCGGACAAACACTTGCTCTGCGCAGCGGGCGGCTCCGGCGTAACGCCTTTCCGAGGCTTCGCGCGGGAAGCGACGCGAACAGGATGCGCCACACAAATCACCATCCTTTACAGCGTCCGCACCGACCAAGACATCATCTTCAACCAAGAGTTCCGCAAGATGGAAGCGGCCAACCCGCGCTTGCGGTTTTTGGTCACTTGCACGCGGCTGGCATCGGAACATTCCTGGCCGGGACGACGCGGCAGAATCGACGCCGCCTGGATTCAAGAACAAATCACCGACCCGCACAACACCGTCTTCTACGCCTGCGGCCCCACTGCCCTGGTGGAAAGCACCGAACAATTAGCCCAAGAATCCGGCCTGCCCAAAGACCACATCCGCCTCGAAAAATGGGGCTAACCACTGCCCCCTGCTTGACGGCAGACGGGCAATGAGACAGGCTTCCCTTTTGATAAAATAAATGATCCGAAAAAAAGGGGATAAACCCGCAGACAATCTGCGCTATACCAAAACCCACGAATGGATTCAGGCGCAAGACAACGCGGCGATCGTTGGCCTGTCGCACTGCGCTTTGGAAGAGCTGGCTGAACTCGTCTTCCTCGAACTGCCTGCCCTCGGGCGCGAGTTGACCAAAGGCGAAGCCTGCGCCGTTGTAGAATCCGTCAAGACCATCAGCGACATCTACGCCCCAGCCTCCGGCAAAGTGATTGCAGTGAACGCGCCAGCAGCCAAAAACCTGAACCTCATCCAGGAAGACTGTTACGGCGCCGGATGGCTTTTCAAACTGCAGCTTGCCCGCCCGGAAGAAATGGACGCCCTGCTCACCCCCGCCCAATACAGGGAACACACCAACGCCAAATAAATCTGCTCATCCAGCAACCATTGACGGCATGAGCGGCCTCAAAGACCGCATTAAAGCCGCTTTGGCGGCTGCGCTCAACAAGGACTTCTCTATCCGCGAGCAAAGTTCTGCTCAAAGTGCTCGGCTATCAGAGCGAGCGCACCCTATATCCACCCCCGTGCCGCCAATCAGCGGGGCGCAACAAGCCCCCTTCATCCGCTTGGGGGACGACATCCTTGCCGCCAAAACCGCCAATCCCGCCGCCGACACTAGCGAGCAGGAAGCGGAAATCGACCGGATGGCCTATGCTTTGTATGGCCTAACAGCGGAGGAAATCGAGGCGGTTCAGTAAAATTATAAGGAACATGGATAAACAGGATGGACAGGATGAAGGCGGAGGCAGCAATGTGGGGCAGGTTAAGGTGGAGCAGACATTCGAAGAGCGGTTAGGGCGGTGGGGAACCGACAACCGGCAACCGACTTCTTGTCTGCCCGCCGACTTTCAGCCTGCGCCATTTTTGCGACTAACTATTGAGCACTAATTACTAGATAGTATGAAACATTTGAAGTTGCATATTCCGGGGCCTGTGGAGGTGAGTGAGCGGACGTATCGGGCGTTTTGTTCGCCGATGATTGGGCATCGGAGTCAGGATTTTCGGGATTTGTATGCGGCGGTTCAGCCGGGGTTGCAGCGGTTGTTTTCGACGGAGCGGCTGGTTTTTTTGAGTACGTCGTCGGCGTGGGGGGTGATGGAGGGGGTGTTGCGGAATTTGGTGAAGCGGCGGGTGTTGTGTTGTATGTGCGGGGCGTTTTCGGACAAGTGGTATGATGTGGCGCGGCGTTGCGGGAAGGCAGCGGCGGCATTGAGGGTGGATTGGGGTTCGCCGATTTTGCCGGAGCAAGTGGAGGAGTGTTTGGCTAGGGGGACGTTTGATGTGGTGACGTTGGTGCATAATGAGACGTCGACTGGGGTGATGAATCCGTTGGGGGAGATAATGGCGTTGAAGCGGCGGTATCCGGAGGTGTTGTTTGCGGTGGATGCGGTCACGTCTTTTTCGGCGGCGGCGATTCCGTTTGATGCGTTGGGGATGGATGTGTTGTTGACGGGGAGTCAGAAGGCGTTGGCGTTGCCGCCGGGTCTGGGGCTTTTTGCGGTTTCGGAGGCGGCGTTGGAGCGGGCGGCGGGCATCCATGATCGGGGTTATTATTTTGATTTTCTGGAATTTCAAAAGAATGCGGAGAAGGATATGACGCCTAGCACGCCGTCTATCGGGCATGTTTATGCGTTGCGCTCGAAGTTGGAGGAGATTTTTGCAGAGGGGTTGGAGGCGCGTTATGAGCGTCATCGGCAGTTGTCGGCGATGACGCGGGAATGGGCGGGGCGGAATGGGTTCACGCTTTTTCCGGAGGCGGGTTATGAGTCGTGCACGTTGACTTGTGTGAATAACGGGGCGAAATCGGGCGGGCGTTTGGTGGATGTGGCGCGGTTGCGGCAGTTGGTTCGGGCGGAAGGCATTTTGATTGACGGGGGTTACGGCAAGATTCAGGGGACGACTTTTCGCCTTTCCAACATGGGCGATGAGACTGAGGCATCGATGCAAGTGCTTTATGCAGCGCTTGACAAAGGATTGTCGCAGTTGTAGAGAGGGCTAAGCGGAGAAGGGCGGGTTCTTTTCCGCTTTTGAACGAAACGATTTTTTGGGGGAGAAAGCTGCGATATGAGAAGCGCGAATCCTGTTTTGAATGCTAACACGTTTGCTGGCGCCGGTTTATCTGCCGACAGCGACACGATGACGATTCACGGCACGGTGTGGAAAACGGGCGCCTTGCTGCTGGTGGTGGTCTTCGGCGCCTTGTTCACTTGGAACAAAACGGCGGCGGGGAGTTCGCCGACGGGTTGGATGCTGGCGGGGGCGTTTGGTGGGTTGATTGTGGCGATTGCCACGGTGTTCAAAAAGGAATGGGCGCCGTTCACTGCGCCTTTGTATGCGGGGCTGGAAGGGCTTTTTTTGGGCGGGATTTCGGCTTTGTTCGAGCGGGTGTTTCCGGGGATTGTGTTTAACGCTGTTTGCCTGACTTTCGGGACGTTGTTTAGTTTGCTGTTCGTGTATCAGATGGGCTGGATTCGGGTCACGCAGAACTTCCGGTTGGGGATTTTCGCTGCGACTGGCGGGATTGCGTTGTTTTATATGACTTCGATCTTGCTCAGCTTTTTCGGGATTCAGGTGCCATTGATTCATTCTTCGGGACTTTTCGGCATCGGGTTTAGTTTGTTTGTGGTGGTGATTGCGGCATTGAATTTGGTGCTGGATTTCGACTTTATCGAGCATGGCGCCACCGCTGGAGCACCGAAGTATATGGAATGGTTCGGCGCTTTCGGGTTGCTGGTGACTTTGGTGTGGCTTTACCTGGAAATCTTGCACTTGCTGGCCAAGCTGCGGCGCTGAAACGCGGCTCAGCTTCTCATTGGAAACGGCCATGCAAACACCGACAATCCTCTCTCAACCGCGCTGGCTGCTTTGGGCGCTTGGCGCGTTTCTTGTCGGCGTGTTTCTCGGATGGAGTTCGCCGCCTGTCGAAGAGCTTTCGTTGGAAAAGCATCTTTCCCAACACTGCTTCCGATGCCACGGCGAGGAAAAGGCCAAAGGCGGGCTGAACCTCGTGCGGCTGCTGGCGCAACAGCCTTTGATCCAAAACCGCGAGCGGTGGAACCATGTCATCGACTTGGTGGCCGCCGGCAACATGCCGCCGGAAGACGAAACCCAGCCGGAGGCGGCCGAGCGTCAATCCATCCTCCACCTTTTGGACTGGGAATTGAATCATTTCGACTTTTCGACAATCGACAACCCCGGTTTTGAAAACGCCCGCCGTCTGACCAATCAAGAGTATAACCGCACCGTCAGCGATTTGTTCGGGATGCCGCTCTCACCCGCCGATCGGTTTCCGGCGGATTTGACCGGCGCCAGCGGTTTTGAAAATTCCGCCAATACCCTTTTCTTGCAGCCGTCCCGGATGGAGCGATACATCTCGGCAGCAGAACGCATTGTCGAGACGGTCCTCCCCGCTGAAAACCCGGCTGGTGAAACATCCACTTCCTTCCGGCGCCTCTTCCACGTCTTGCCTGGCGAGGCGAAGGGCGGGGAGGCGGCGATGGCGGTCGAGGCGGCAGCGCGACAAGTTCTCGAGCGATTCCTGCTTCGCGCTTATCGGCGTCCGGCAACGGCGGAAGAACTTTCCCAGGCGATGCAACATTTCCGGGAGGCACTGCCCGTGGCCGGCGGCGTTTCGGGCTTTGTGGGCGCCGTGAAGCAAGTTATCCAGGCCGCCCTTATCTCGCCGAAGTTTCTGCTGCGCATCGAACGCGAGCCGAGTCCGACGGGCGACTCCGGCAACGGAACGGCGGCCAGTTCTTGGCGCATCACTGACTTTGAATTGGCCTCGCGGCTTTCCTATTTCCTTTGGGCGACCATGCCCGACGATGACCTTTTTGAGCTGGCCGCCCAATCGAAATTGCGCGAGCCGGCAACATTGAAATCTCAAATCAACTATATGCTCCAAAGCGAGAAAGCCGAAACCCTCGGCTCCTTCTTCGCCGCCCAATGGCTGGGCTTTCGGTTCATTGGGAACCGCGTGCGGCTGGACCCCATCGACAACCCATGGTGCACTGATAGCTTGATGACGGCCATGCGCCGGGAATCGGGACTCTTCTTCACTTCGTTAATTCGCGAAAACAAGACGTTGGACGATCTTATCGCCGCTGATTACACCTACCTCAACGAAGAACTCGCCAGAGAGATTTACGGCATCGACACCGTCCAGGGCAGCCGGATGCGGAAAGTGCGCCTCGACGACCTGAACCGAGTCGGCATCCTGACCCACGGCAGCCTTATGGCCATTACCTCGAACTATAAACAAACCAGCCCCATCAAACGCGGCAATTGGATTCTGGAAACCGTCCTGGGACGCCCGCTGCCCCCACCGCCGCCCAATGCCGGCGCCTTCAAGGAAGAAGTCGAAGAAAACGATTCGCTGACCTTCCGCCAAAAAGTGGAACTTCATTCCAGCAACCCCAACTGCCGCAGTTGCCACAGCAAAATCGACCCACTCGGATTCAGCTTGGAGAACTTCGACTACTTCGGACGTTGGCGAGACAGCTACCGCGTCCGCGTCATCGAACGCAACGACCGCCAAGCCCTCGCACTCGCTTCAGCCATGCGCGCGCTCAGCAAGCAAGAACTTGACGCCCGCATCGACGCCCTCGATACCGGGCCAGACACCCGCCGCCAAATCCGAAAACGCCTGAAACAACTCCGCCAACTCGATGAAGACGCCCTCGCCGTCGAACTGACAAAAACCACCACCCCCGCGCAACAAAACCGCCTCATCCAAATGCTCGAATGGCTAGAAATCAGAGCCGCCAACCCGGAGCCTTCCGGCAAACTGCTCCAGGCCGTTCAACAACTCCGCGCCCTCCCCCAAGATCAACTCAACGCACAACTCGCAACATTCGACGACTCCCCGGACGAACAAGCCGAAATTGCCCGGGCGCTTTGGGAACTGCGCCAAATCCCCGAACCGGACTTGGCCTCAGAACTGGAAACCCTCAGCAAAAATGACCGGGGCGAACTCCTTGAATTACTCGCATACCTGGGAATGACGGAAAGCGCCAAAGACGACGATAACGAACGCCTCCGCAAACTCATCATCGCCCTGCAAAAACTCCTTCCCCGCCAGTTGCAGAAACGCATTGACAGCTTGGAAACCGACGCGGACGAGCGCCAAGAAATCGCCCAAGGTGCCGTCTTCCTGCGCGGCATTCCTCGCCAAGCCCTCTCCCAAGCCATCGCCTCTATGAATGCCGGCGAGCGCGAAGAAACCCTGGCCATCTTGTTGGAAATGGACCTCCTCGACGCCGGCGAAGCAGCAGAACCCCACCGCCGCAACCGCTTCGAACGCAAACCCATCACCGCCAAAGCCAACCTGCCGGACGGCACACCGTTTCAAGGCCCGGCAGGTCTCCGCAAAGTTCTCCTCGCCCGGCATCGAGAAGACCTCGCCCGGCAACTCGCTTCCAAAATGCTCGCCTACGCCTTGGGCCGGCAATTGGAGTATTTCGACGAAGCGGCGATTCGCTCCATCACCAAACAAATGGAAACCGACGGCTACCGGCTCCAATCCTTAGTCAACGGCATTGTCGCCAGTTACCCCTTCCAATACAAAAAGAGCCCTGAACCAACACAAAACACGCGATGAAACCCCGCTACAAAATCTCCCGCCGAACCATGCTGCGCTCTTTGGGCGCCGCCATTGCCTTGCCCGCTCTGGACGTCATGTCGCCCTTGCCCGCCTTCGGCGGCCTCGCTGCCCGGCGAACCAATCGCCTTGCCTACTTCTATTTCCCCAACGGAATCCCCCGAGGCGTTTGGCACCCGGAAAAAGTTGGCCGCAACGGAAAACTGCTCAAACTCAACTCATGGATGAGTCCGCTCGAACCTTTCAAAACCGACATCCTCATCCCCACCAACATCTGGACGCCGAAGGGAAACGGGCACGGCGCCGGCACCGCCACTTGGTTGACTGGCCAAGATTACGACAGGCGCCGCGTGAACGCCGGCGGGATTTCCGTCGACCAACTCGCCGCCGAAAAAATTGGCCAAAACACTTTGCTGCCCTCCCTGGAACTGGCCGCCAAAGGCGAAGGCTACTTCTCCAACTCCCTGTCGCGCAACGCCATTTCCTGGTCCAAAACTGGAATCCCCATGACCCGCGAGATCGAGCCCCGCGCCGTCTTCGACCGCATGTTCCGCCCCCCCTCAGGCGGCGCCACCCATCGCTCCGT
Organism: uncultured Pedosphaera sp.; assembly: GCA_965214825.1. GTDB lineage: Bacteria > Verrucomicrobiota > Verrucomicrobiia > Limisphaerales > AAA164-E04 > UBA2970. Next base: position 1,146,700 of record OZ243981.1, on the reverse strand, counting down.
CATGGACCTCGTTCTCGCCGACGCCAAATCCCTGCGAACGCGCGTCAGCCACGCTGACCAACACCGCTTGGACGAGTATTTCGACTCCATTCGCGCCTTGGAAAAAAGAATCGAATTCGCCGAAAAACAAATCCTCCGAATGCAGGCAGACCGGGCGCTTGCTGACGGATTGGCTCGGCCCACTCCCGGAATCCCCAGCGACCATCAGGAATACATCCACCTTATGATGGACATGATTGTTCTCGCCTTCTGGTCGGACGCCACCCGCATCGTCACCTACATGCTCGACCACGGCCAATCCAACCGCTACTTCAACTTCATCGACGGCGTGAAAGGCACCTGGCACGCCCTGTCCCATTACGGCAACGCCTCCGGCATGACCGAAGACGACGACGGCACCACCGCTTGGGACTCTGTCGAATCCAAACGCGCCATGTATGCCGAAGTAACCCGCTGGCACCACCGCCAAATAGCCTACCTCCTGGGCAAACTGAAATCCGTCGAAGAACCACAGGGCGGCACCCTCCTGGACAACAGCATGATCTTGTATGGTAGCAGCCTCGGCGACGGTGACGCCCACGACGAAAAAGACCTCCCCACACTCATCGCCGGCCGCGGCGGCGGAAGCATCCGAACCGGCCGGCAGATTCAATTTGCCGAACGAATGGACCTGTCTCGAATCCACCTCTCCTTTCTGGAACGACTCGGCATTCAACAAGAGAGTTTCGGCACCGGAACCGGCACCATCAGCGAACTCCGCGGTTGATTCCCGCCAAAGCCAAACCTCCCCCGGAAGCACGGTGATTTTTGGACTGGATTTTCCCGGAAACACAGTTTATTCTTTTTGCTGTTCAAAAATTGGACAACATCATGCGACCAACACGCTTAAGCACAAACGGAACCCTGCCTCGCTCGCGCCGGGGCTTCACCCTTGTGGAACTCTTGGTCGTTATCGGCATCCTGGCGATTCTTGCCAGCCTGCTGCTCCCCACTCTCAGCCGGGCAAAGGCTAAAGCCCAAGGCATCCAATGCCTCAGCAACTCGCGGCAGATTGCATATGCTTGGAGATTTTATGCCGATGACTATGAAGGTGTGATCCTCGCCGCCAGCGACCCGCGAGAATTCTTCTACAACCTGCGGGACCGTTCTCTCCCGCCGCCGTTCGTTCCCGCTTGGGTAACCGGCATTATGAACTTTAAACCCGAAAACCAATCCAATTGGGACGTCCGCAAAGACATTCACCAAAGCCCCATTTGGGACTACCTCGGCCGCAGTGCGGGAGTCTTCAAATGCCCCAGAGACAAAAGCGGTGTCCAAGTGGATGGCCAATGGCGGCCAAGAGTGCGCACCATCGCCATGAACCTGCATAGCGGCGGTTGGGGATTGAAAGCCCAATCCGATTCCTTCGGCTACAGCACCCAATCCGCTCCCTTCGGCTACCGCATGTACGTCAAAACAGGCGACTTTGTTGATCCCGGCCCCGCCAACACCTGGCTCTTCATGGACGTGCGGGAAGACTCCATCGACCTGGGCAACTTCGGTGTCTCCATGCGAGGCTACCCCGAAGCCCCGGAGCAATCGAGGTTCGCTGACTATCCCGCCAGCTACCACAACGGCCAAGGCGTTCTTGCCTTCGTCGACGGCCATTCCGAATTCAAACGTTGGGTGCATCCCGCCACCACCGCCCCAATAATCAAAGGCGAATTGCTCGAAGACCCGAGCGACCGAATCGACTCCCCCAACAACCCGGACATCCTTTGGTTGCAAGAACGCACCACGCGCAAACTTCCATATGATAGCTTCGAGGCCGATGCAGAACTTTTCCGCGACTGGTATTACCAAAGATAAGCCCCCGCCGACCGCCTGGACCATAAGACAATTAAACTCGCCGCACCTCTAATGAAACTCGCAAACAAAATCCGCCTCGCCGCCCTACTCCTTTTCACCCTGCCCGTCGCCCTCTGCCCGGCGGATTCGTGGCCCCAATGGCGCGGAATTCACCGCGATGGCAAATCCGCAGAAACCGGCCTTCTCAAAAAATGGCCGGCGGAAGGCCCGCCGCTCATCTGGAAAATCAACAACCTCGGCGAAGGCTACTCCACACCCTCCGTAGCCAGCGGCAAGATTTTCGGCGCCAGCTACCGGGACACGGACGAAGTCGCCTGGGCGCGGAACGAAAACGACGGCTCGCCAATCTGGGAAACCCGAATCGCCCCGGCCGCAAGAAAGGGCATTGACTACCCCCACGGACCGAGAGCAACCCCCACGCTCGACGGCAACGACCTCTTCACTCTGGGCGCCGGCGGCCTCTTGACCCGCCTCGACGCCAACACCGGAACCATCCGCTGGCAAACCAACCTGAAAGCAGACCTCAGCGGCAAAATGATGTCCGGCTGGGGATACTCGGAATCCGTCTTTGTGGACGGCCACCACATCATCTGCTCGCCCGGCGGGAAAAAAGGCACCGTCGTTTGTCTAAACCGTGCCACCGGCAAACCCCTTTGGCGTACCCGCCAACTCACCGATCCGGCCGCCTACACATCCATCATCAAAACCACCATCCACGCAACCGAACAATACATCGTTCTCACCGGAAAAACGCTGGCCGGAATCGACCCCGCCACCGGCAACCTGCTATGGCAGATTCAGCGAAGCGGCAGAACTGCCGTCATCCCCACGCCCATCTGCCGCAACAACCAAATCTTCATCACATCGGGATACAACGCCGGCTGCAACCTCTTTCAAATCGAGCGGAACAACGGCCGCTTTTTCGCAAAAGAAATCTACGCCAACAACGCCGTCAAAAACCACCACGGCGGCGCCATCCTCATCGGCGATTACATCTACGCCACCAACAGACGCACCCTCGTTTGCATAGAAATGGCAACCGGCAAAATCGCTTGGGAACAAGACAGTGTCGGCAAAGGCTCACTGGCTTACGCAGACGGGCATCTCTACCTCCGAAGCGAAAGCGGCCCCGTCGCCCTGATTGAAGCTAACCCCAAAGAATACATCGAAAAAGGCCGATTCAAACAGCCTGACCGCAGCCATCGACGCAGTTGGCCCCACCCCGTCATCGCCAACAGCCGCCTCCTCTTGCGAGATCAAAACCTTCTCCTCTGCTACGACCTGCGGCCCGGCGCCTCAAACACCCCCAAAGAACAACCAAACCCATGACACACACCAACCCGACTTCCCGCCGGACATTCATCGCCCGAATCGCCACTGCCTTCGCCGCTGCCGGCGCCACTTCCCGAATGACAGCGGCCAAACACGACGGCCCATTCATCCAACACGGAAAAATCCGTCAATCCATCATGGGCTGGTGCTTCAACCCCATGCCCACAATGGAACTGGCTCGACATTGCCGAGCCATCGGCCTGGTAGCCATAGAAGGCATCCCAGCCAAGCTCTATCCCGAAATTCAGCAACTCGGACTCCAAATCTCCCTCATCGGCAGCCACGGCTTCGCCCGAGGCCCCGTCTCCACAACCAACCACGAACACTGCCGCAAACTTCTTCGAGAAGGAATTGACCTTGCCGCCCAAATCGGTGTGAAAAACGTCATCACCTTCACCGGAATGAGCGAGCCGGGAATCTCCCCCGAACAAGGCGCCAAAAACTGCGTAGCCCTTTGGAAAAGCCTGATGCGCCATGCGGAATCGCAAAACATCCAGCTCTGCCTGGAACACCTCAACTCCCGCGACAATTCCCACCCGATGAAGGGGCATCCGGGATATTTTGGCGATGATGTCGACCTCTGCGCCGACCTCATCAAACGAGTCGATTCCCCCAGCATGAAACTGCTCTTCGACATCTACCACGTGCAAGTCATGCACGGCGATGTCATCCGCCGCATCCGGCAATACCAAGACCTAATCGCTCATTACCACACTGCCGGCAACCCCGGCCGGGGCGAACTGGACGAAGACCAGGAAATCAACTACCCGGCCGTCATGCGGGCAATCCTCCAAACAGGCTACACAGGCTACGTCGCCCAAGAATTTCTGCCCACTTGGGAAAACAAAATCGAAGCGCTCAAACACGCCGCCGCCGTGTGCGACGTGATCCTCTGACCAAAGCCGAAGCAAAACGGACGGGGCAAACTCGCCAACAGGCGGCGGCGGGAACCGCAAACATCCGCTCCGCCCGAAGACCTCAAGGCTTGGGCCGCCGCACCTCCAGCCAATCCTGTTGAACAACCGAAACGCCCTCGGCCCACTCCGGTTTGGGGAACCATCGCAGCGAGCTGTACCGCGGGTAAGTCTCCCAAATCTCTCCGCCGCCGCCGTCAACGATACGAGCGTCATTCGTGCTGCGCAGATAGGCCACAAGCCTGCGGCGAAGATGCGCCTCCGCACGGCGAAACTCGGTCTGCCCGGCCAGATTGTTCAGACATCCCGGATCGCTCTGAATATCGTAAAGCTCCACTTCGGGACGTTTGGCCACCGCCAGATCGAAAAAGGGGCGAATCTCATTGGATTGCCGATGTTGAATCAAAAAATCAAGCGAAGGGCAGGCATCGATATCATGATACCCTCCGTGCATGGGACCAAGAATGTCTTCCAGAACTTCCTGTTCCGAAGCATTATTTCCCCGGCCATACTTCTGCGGTGCTCCCGCTGGCCAGCGCTCCGGCCGGAGATTCCAGATGTAAAGATACCGATGCGTGCGGATGCACCGCTGCGGATAGCCCAGACTGTTGTAGCGGGAAGAGGAATGCCTCTCTCGGGCGGAAAACACCGCATCCCGAGTCGGGTCCACTTGCCCAGATTCCTCAGCCAACAAAACATTCATCAAACTTCGGCCGCTCAAAGGCGCATCAAAAGGCGGCGTCACATTCGCCGCGTCGTATAGCGTCGCCGTCACGTCAATCAGATTGACGAGGTCGCTGACCGAATGCCCGCCCGAAATTCTGGCTGGCCAGGAAATCGCCAAAGGCATATGAATCCCATACTCATAAACATTCGCCTTTGCCCGCGGGAAGGCCATGCCGTTGTCGCTGGTTACGATGACGATTGTATTAGCCAGCTCGCCCTGCCTTTCCAAGGCGGCCAACATTCGGCCCAAATGTTTGTCGAACCACTCAATCTCGAACAGGTAATCCAAAATATCCTGGCGAATCTCTGGCCGATCTGGCAAAAAAGGCGGCGGCAACACTCGATCAATCGACTTCCCCGCCCGCGCCCCGCTCCCCCGTTCAAACCGTCGATGCGGCTCCTTGCTCCCAAACCAAAAACAAAACGGCCGCCCTGCGGGACGAGCTGCCAGAAACTCATCGAAATTGCCGGCATAGTCGATGTTCGCCATTCCTTTCGCCGGCGGAACGCACTTCCTCGATGAGAACTCCCGCCCGGCAGGATTGCGCCGCCGCCCGCTGACTTTCCAATTGCCCGGCCCCCAGCCCTTGCCGGTGAAGCCGACGAAATATCCGCTCGCCTCCAAACGGTCCGGAAACACCTCATACTTTGCCGGGAACGAACTGGCATGAGTCCCAGCCTGTTCAATCTGCCAGATGTGGCGGCCCGTCAAAAACGCGGCACGCATCGGACTACAACCGGGAGCCGGCGTGAAAGCATTCTCAAAAAGCACGCCGGACTCGGCGACACGATCAAACGCCGGCGTCGACACGCCAGCAAAACCGTAAGCCGACATATGGGGATAAGACTGATCATCGGCAATAGCAATCAGGACATTCGGGCGGGAAGCGGCGCCAGCGCTTTCGCAAAACAGAACAACCAAAACCGCAAAAACCCGCAGAACAAGCGGCACGCCAGCAAACCTCATCCCAACCCTCGTCAAACACATATCCGCCAACCTATCCCAATATCCCGTCCGGCGACAACAAAAACAAACACCATGAACAGTTCCAGTCTTCTATTTTTTGGGATGGCATCCGGCAGAAATGTGGCGCAGACAGGAACTCAACTCTGGCTGAGCCGCTTCTGCGGCGCTTCAAACAACATTTCATGCGCGAGGGAAAGAATCGTTTCAATCCGGGACGCAAACGGCGATTCAATCAAAAGCGGCTGCAGACTGCCACGGCGCAAACCTCCAGCGTTTTCCCCCGGAAACCAATGATCCGCATTCCCCAACAAATTATATCTCATCTTCCCCCACTCCACCAAATCCAGCGACTGGGCATATGTCCACAAACGCAAGATCTCAACCACATTGACTTCTCCAGGAACATCCACATACTCCGGCAAACCGCGCCTCCAATCCCGGCACCAATCCTCCCCCAAAACCCGCCGCATTTCCTCCCGCAACCTCTTCTCGACTGGCGCCACCGCTTGCTCCATCGAGTCGTAATGTTGCAAAACCTTGAGATGCTCGTCAAAATCCGACGGACGAGCAGCGCCCAAACTGAGCGTGTGCACCTCCGGCCGCGACAAACAATAAAGGTCGTTGAAGACCATCGGCGACAAGGGCGCGCATAAATCCGCCAGCTTCCGGGGCGGCTCATATAATTTGCCGCCTTTGTCATTCGGACTGATAATGAAAACGCCCATGTCCCGCCGATGCGCCTCCGCAACCGCCGGCCAATTGAGGTCATTGACGAAATACCAATGGACATTCATATAATCGAAACCGCCGCTGCAAACCGCTTCCAAGATGATATCCGGCGTCGCATGTGTTGAGAACCCGATATGTCGCGCCCGCCCTTCCCGCTGCAGCTTTCGCGCCACCGCCAGACATCCCCCCCGGCGCATTGTCCAATCCAGCAACTCGCGATTGTTGACGCCGTGCAGCGACAAAAGGTCCACGTAATCCAACTGCAAATACTTCATGGATTGCTCAAAGGTTCGACGGAACTGCGCCGGCGTGGCAAACGGCGCCACTTTCGTTTGCACAATGATTTTGTCACGATCGAGCCTCGGCAACACCCAGCCCAACTGCATCTCAGAAGTCCCATAGCCCCGGGCAGTCTCGATATGGTTGATGCCCAATTCCAACGCCCGATGAATCGTCGCTTCGAGGTTCTCCTGATTCTTTCGCGGAATCTCCTCCGGCCTGGCATCGCTCCATTGGTGTTGGTAACGCATACCTCCGCAGGAAAAGACGGGTATCGAAAGCTCCGTTTTTCCAAATCGCCGATAACGCATCCCTTCCATATGCCACTTTCTTCCCGGCAAATCAACGGCGATGCAGCGTGCGGGCGAAGCGGTAGTCAATCCAAAACCGGAAAGGGAAACCATTGGGACGGGCGATGTTGCGACGCCATCAATGCCGCAATCTGCGCCGCAATCCTCGGATGCTCGGCGGCGACATTTACCGACTCGGATACATCTCTGCCCAAGTGGTAAAGCTCGATGCTCAAAGGCTCCGGGTTGTTCTTTCTCAGCATGTTCCGCCGAATGCCTTTCCAAGGCCCCAGCCAAACCGCCTGTTGACCGCCGTATCCGGGAAACTCCCGATATAAAAAATCGCGCTCCGGTTGATAACCTCCCAGCAAAGTCGGCGCAATACTCACTCCGTCCACTTCCGCTGGCGTCGGCGATCCCGGCGCCGTCAAATCCAGCAGCGTCGGCAGCCAATCCTCAAAGCCCGTCCGGTAATCCGAAACGCTTCCTGCCTTAACCTGCCCCGGCCAGCGCACAATCAAAGGCACTCGCACACCTCCCTCGTAAAGCGAGCCTTTGAACCCCCGAAGAGGATGCACGCTCTGAAAAAAATCGTAATCCACCTCAGCCTTAAGATGCGTTGTCCCATTATCCGATGTAAAAACCACAATCGTCTTATCCGCCAACCCCAGCTCCCTCAAAAGATCTAAAATCCGCCCCACATACATATCCAACCGCGTGATCATCGCGGCATATGCGGCGCGGGGTTTGAAATGTGGCGTATAGCCATATCCCGCCGCGCGGGTGAACGGCGGATCGTTCCACTCCAGCTCGAGATAAGGCTCCAAATCCTCATCCGGCACATGCAACGCCAAGTGAGGAATCACCGTCGGGTAATAGAGAAAAAAAGGCCGCTCGCGGTGGTCGCGGATAAACTGCAGCGCCTGTTCATTAATTCGATCCGGAGCATAATCCTGCCCCTTGAAACAATCATAACTTTTTGCCCGGCCGGGATGCGCATCCTTCGGAAACGGTTGATGTCCGGGAATAGGCGGTTCATTCTCCAGACGAACCCGCTCCCGATCACTCCACAAGTATGCAGGGTAGTAACTATGAGCATGCCTCTGGCAATTATAACCAAAAAAACGATCAAACCCTTGATGAAGCGGATCGCCCTCCGAACCGGGAAAACCCAAGCCCCATTTCCCGAAAGCCCCCGTTGCATACCCCTGATCACCGAGAAACTCCGCCAAAGTCCGTTCACCGCCCGGCATCGGCCGCTGCCCTTCCGGCTGAACTGAGCTGTTATCACGCACATATGCATGACCGGGATGCTTTCCCGTCATCAGCACACACCGCGACGGCGCGCACACAGCATTGCCCGAATAGCTCTGGGTAAACCGCATCCCCGCCGCCGCCAACCCGTCAACCCTCGGCGTCCGAATCTTGCTCTGCCCATAACACCCCAACTCCGAATAACCGAGATCATCCGCCAAAATAAAGACAATGTTCGGCTTCTCGTAAGCCTGCAACCCCGCGCTCCCAAAAACAAAAAACGCCGTTAATATAGCTCTCATAGAAAGAATAAGATGTTTCACATTTCCGATTTCCGCATTCAACTCAACCCACGCCCAATCTACCAACAACGTAAACTAGTCAGCAATCCGCTTCGGATAGTCAAAACCGATGGTCAGACAATCCACATCTTCACCCATATTGCCCCAATACTCCCCGCGATACCGGCATTCCAAAATTCCGCACGTAGGAACATTAACAATATCCGCCCGCCCCAACACATGCGCCAACTCAGTGATCGCTGGATTATGCCCCGCCATCATCACCGTTTGCCAAGCCTCATCCAGTTGTTGAATCAAACGCAGCCAAACCTCGGCCGTGGCGCCATAGAGCATCTCCTCAACCCTCACTCGGGCCGCCGGCACGCCCAAACTCTCCGTAAAAAAACGAAGTGTCTCCAAAGCCCGCCGAGCCGGACTCGTAATCGCCTGATCGAGACGCGCCCCTTTGTCGTTCAGCCGCCGAGCCATCGCCGGCGCGTTCCGCCGCCCGCGCGGATTGAGCGGCCGCTCCCGGTCCGGCAGACCCGGCTCCGCCCAACTCGATTTCGCATGACGAAGTAAATACAAAGTCTTCACAATCTCACCCTCTCAAAGCAGCTTTGAAAGGAAAAATAAAGCGAACTACGAACTGCCTTTCTCGTTTTGATAGTAAGAAGCATAGTAGCGATTCTGGTAATAATAACGCGAATAGTAATAACCGCGCTTGCTTTCAAAATCAATGTCATTAATAATCACCCCGACAGTTCGGATGCCGGCATTTCGCATCCTCTCAAGGGAACGTCTGGCGAGACACCGCTTGACCTTGTTAAATTTCGCGACAAATAGAGCGCCATCGCAGGAGGAGGCAATCAAGAGCGGGCCGCTCACCGCCAAGATTGGCGGGCAGTCTAAAACAACGCGATCGTATTTCTTCTTTACCCCCGCAATCAACTCCCTGACGCGGTCGGAACTAATCAAAATTTTTTTTGAAACCAAAGCCATTTCTTTCGATCTTTCCAAAAGCATGCTATGTATCACTTTGGCTTTCTCATGCTTCATTTTGAGAGTGTTACATGCGATATTTTTCTGATCTAGCTTATGCAAGTTCTCCTTGACCGCCTCGAAACGGGAAAACGCCTTATCTTTTTGAGACTCGGCGATACGGAGATTCTCATTCGGAGCGACAGCGGTCTTTTCGGCTTCGGTTTTGATGCGGCTGCCTAGTTCTTTAATCTTTGCGGCTTGTTGGATAACCTCTGGATATTTTTCCTTATAGCGCACGCGGAGTTTTGTGTATTCAATTTCTTCGAGGATCAAATCCGTTTTTAGTCTGCCGATGATTTGCGAGTTTGCAATGTACGGAATATCTTCAATGGCAGTTCTCCGATTTTTCGCATCATTCATACTGCGGACGATCTCTGTCAAGTCGTTTACTTTCTTATTTTCCGAATCGTAATCTTTTTGAGATTGCCACAGCGATTGCTAGGCAGTGCTTTGTTCGCCTTCAAATGAAATCGAAACGTTGTTCTCCCCATTATTTTCTCGGAATCGAAACTGGTAAACCGCTCTGGCCGCGTCCTGTATTTTTCCCTCTTGTATTTCAACCTCTTCCTGCAACCAGGAAACGAAGTTCGAAAACTTATCTTTCCGGCATTGGCGGTTGGTTTCCAGAAAGAGATTGGCAAGGGTGTTTGCTATCCGGGCTGCTTGCTCTCCATTGGGATGTTGCACTTCGATGTTGACCAATCGAGACAAGCGGTTCGGCACGATGTCAATATCCTTGCGGATCGCTTCCACCAGATTCTTGCTTCTTGCGTCTTTTTTGTCTAATCTGAGTTGTCGCATGACTTTTTTGATTAGCGTGCGGCCCAAAATTTTCTGATGTTGCGTTTCGAGGTAGTCGCGATCTCTAAAGCCGCGATTTAATAAAGAAACGCCCTGCCCCCCAAGATTGACGATGTTGTTCGGTTCTTGATCAATTTCCAACGTAGTTGTGGCTAGATAGATTTCGGTAGCTTTGAAAAGATAGATCAGCAACAGAAAAAACACCGAAATGAAAGCGGTGATCGCCAACCATTGGCGCTCGCGAAAGACATGCCAGCAATGGCGGATTTGAGACTCCCCTGTAATGTGGTCTGCGGCCGTCGAGTCTGCGGGTTCCTGTTTCATACTGTTTCGCTTCTAAAAAATCAATTGTTGACAAACAGGATATCGCCGGGCTTTATCAAGGTCTGCTCTTGGGGTTTTTGTTTCAAAAGGTCGCTATAATCGAATCTGGTCTCCTTTCCGTCTCGAAACAATTTGATTCCTTTCTCGCTCGCCTCTTCATTGAATCTTTCCGCGCCGGCAATAGCTTCTATTAATGTCGATCTCTTTCCCCGGAGGAATGGTGCAAACTCTTGGGACTTTCACAGATCCCATCACGGAGAACGTTTGCTCTTTGTAAATCAGAACGCCAACATGCACCCGGGAATCGACCAGATATTCTGCAGCCAGCTTCTCTTTGATTACATATTTCACTTGCTCCGCAGTCTTCCCGGACACTTTAATTGCACCTAGAATCCAGTAGGCAATAGTTCCATTGCCTTGGACGCGCGTTCCCATGGTGAGATCCGGCTTTTTAAAGACGGTGATTCTCAAGAAATCATCGGGTTGAATTTTGTAGTCCGAGGCGGCAGCTCGAGCATTTTGAGCCATTTCGGTTCCGCCAAACAGCAAGGGCACCATCAAGCAAAGAAGTTTAATGTTGCGCATATGATTAAATTTTGTTTTAGTGCTTCAATAACCGCCTCTGATGGTCAAGCTGACAGCATTTACTTTATAGTTAACAATTACGGCGCGAGTCGAAAAAAGGGTCGAAGAAAATGATTGCAGCGAGTAGGCGAAACCGGCGTTAAACCATTCTCGAATTTTATATTGGACCGCCAACACGCCTTTAAATATGTTTTCCGACCGGTTGCGGTAAAACCCGGTTTTCCAATCGCTGAAGCTCCAATCGCCGCCGGAAGCGTGGACAAGCCATTCCTGGCTTTGCCCGGAGGGTTTCCGTGCGGAGAAGCTGAATCTGTTTCTGACGCCTGATGAATGCCACTCTCGACGCCAAAACTGGCGGCGCCGGTGATGCGTTCGGTGAAGTTGCCCTCGGCACGGAATTCGCTGCCAAAATAAGGTTGGCGGCTGTGGCGTGTGTTGTTGTCCGCCGTGCGTCGGCCGATGATGCCCCCGGCACTCAGAGCGATTTTGAGGCGTATCTGAAATCCGAATTCCTGGCGGATATTGGCGTTGTCGTAATCACTTGCAATAGGCCAGAGGGATTTGAAATCGTCATCCTTGAGGATGTATTGGCCTGAGGCGGCAACGAATGTTTTTGATGAAAGTTTGACTTTGGCTTTGAAGGCGCTGTTCAAGGAGGTATGCCCGACCCGCCGGGCGCTGTTGTGGACATCTCGGACTCTGGCGGAGCCTGAAAGGGGAATGGTATTGTTGTTAAATGTGATATCGGAGGTTAAGTTCACTCGCCCGCTTGTGATATTTCCTTTGAAGTTGCCGGTGTGTTCGCCGGCGTTTTGATCGGAGCGCTTATGGAAAAATCGGCGCGTGTAATTGTAGCTTGCCGCCAGCGAGTTTCCGGTCTGTCTGCCCAGAAGAACGGCCGCTCCTCCAGCCACTGCGGTGATCCTGTCCCCTTCTTTCTCGACCCCGGAGGCAGGCGCGTCTCCCCGAAAGAAAATATTGTCATTATAGGTTTCGGCTTTGCTGAAAAGAGTCATTGCCAGTAAGTAAACAAACCCATCCAACTGCCGATGCCGAAACAAGCCGGGAGGATTTGCGAATTTTGTCCAACATCTGCAGCTTTTAGCGATCAATGGGCAAGGGTTTCTTGGTTGTTCATGTCAGTTTGACCTCGCTCCTGAACTGCAGAAGCCGCCCGCCAAAAGAGCGAGCGTGGCACAAATCATCCGTTTTTCAATTTTTTTATTTGCCGGGACGCCACGGCTGCATCTGCCCGCCAAAACCCGGCGGGTTTGGGCTATTGACCGATTGGCTTCGTTCGTTTATTTTCGCTTTTTGTTGTGCGAGTTTTCCATAGAAACAAGATGATGCACATAGACCGCCAACACAACTTGGCGGTCTCGGCCTTTTGGTCGTCCGGCTGGTTGTGCCATGAATTCTCCATCCCTCCCCCGTGTATTCCGTTCTGATGCTGACGTCGGGTAAATCTGGCCGGGCCCGCAGTCCCCTTTCCCGCACCCTTGGCCTAGTTTGGGCACTGGTCCTGCTGGCGGCAGCGCTGGGCTGCTCAAAGGTTGAGGGCCCGCCGAAGGTTGAAGGCCCGCCGAACATTGTCCTCATCCTCGTCGATGACCTCGGCTACAATGATGTCAGCTACAACGGCGCGATCGAGGTCGGCACCCCGCATATCGACCGGCTGTCGCGCGAGGGCGTGATCTTCGCCAACGGCTACGTGCCCGCCTCGACCTGCGGCCCCTCGCGGGCCGGTCTGATGACTGGCCGCTACCCGGCGCGTTTCGGCGTGGAGGTCAACTTCGCCTATGCGCCCTTCGACCACAATCTTGGCCTGCCGGTCGAGGAAAAGACCATAGCCGCTCACCTCCGGGACACCGGCTACCACACGGGCATTGTCGGCAAATGGCAGCTCGGGGCGGCACCGCCCTTTTACCCACTCAATCGCGGGTTCCACGACTTCTTCGGCTTCCTTGCCGGCGAGCATGACTACTTCATGGTCAATCTCGCGCACCCCGGCGTCGCTCAGCTTCCGCTCAACGAGAATAGCAGTGCAGCCGGGTTCGACGGCTACCTGACCGATGCGCTCACCGACCAAGCTATCGACTTCGTCCGCCGGCAGCGGGAGGCACCGTTCTTCCTATACCTCGCCTACAACGCGCCGCACACTCCGCTGCAAGCTCGCTCCAACAATCTGATCGAGAACTATGCCCACATCGCCGACAAGAAGCGGCGCACCTATCTGGCGATGGTGTACGCGCTAGACCAAAACATCGGCCGGGTGCTGGCCGCGCTGGAAGAGACCGGAAAGCGGGACAACACCGTTGTTTTCTTCCTCAGCGACAACGGCGGCGTGTATCCAAGCAACGGCAATGAGAGGCTCACCTGGGCGGACAACTCACCGTTGCGCAACGGCAAGACCAGCTTCCACGAAGGGGGCATACGGGTACCGTTTGTCGCCTCGTGGCCGGCTCGTTGGCCGGAGGGCGAGACCTTCGAGCCGATGGTCTCCAGCCTCGACATCGCCGCCACTGCCTTGGCCTTGGCCGGCGGCGCGGCCGACCCCGATCGTCCGCTGGACGGCGTGAACCTCGACCCTTTCATTCGCGGCGAGACAACCGGCGTCCCGCATGAGGCTCTCTTTTGGCGGCAGTCGCATCCGGAGGTGGGCAACACCCGGTTCGCGGTGCGTGCCGGCAACGTTAAACTTGTCAAAGACGATAGGGAGGGGGAAGTTCAGCTCTTCGACCTGGAGCGCGACCCGGGCGAGACGCGCAATCTGCTGCATCTGAATCCGGCCAAAGCCGATGTGAAAACGGCGGCCCGGCTCGCCGGGCTGTGGAACGCTTGGAACCGGGAAAACATCGACAACAGCTATCCGTATCATAAATACTACAAATTGGCCCGCGCTGAGTTCGCCCGCAATCTGGCCGAGAGATATCGACGGCGGGGGACGGAAACCCTGCCTTACCACATTGAAATAACGTTGGGATCTCGGTTCGCCTCATGCACCAATGGCATCGCCGTCGGAAGCCCGGAGCACAACCCCCGACTGGTAAGAGACTGCGAGGCTTTGATGGCCGCCAAAGACACCCTGACAGGAGGAGCAAGTCTGAATTGGGCCTACGATGAGCCGATGTACAACTGGGACGGGGTGCACATCCGAGGCCAGCCGGCTCGCGTGCGCCGTCTTCTGTTGAGCTCGAAGGAACTCCAAGGCAGCATCCCGCCGGAGTTAAGCAACTTGGATGGATTGGTGGATTTGTATCTCAACGCCAACTCGCTGACCGGGCCGATCCCGCCGGCATTGGGTCGGTTGGCACGCCTTGAGGTGCTGTCCATCGGTAATAACATGCTGTCGGGCGAAATTCCGCCGGCGTTGGGAGACTTGGCAACTCTAAAGGAGTTGTGGCTCAAGAACAATCAGTTGACTGGAACGGTGCCGCCGGCGTTGGGGAAGCTGGACAATCTGGAGCTTATTCGGCTGGGGGGCAACGAGCTGACCGGCCGCATTCCAGCGTCATTGCGGGAAATTGAAAACCACGACTTTAGTCCCAATGCTCAGTGGTACGACGATGATACCGCGGGCGAATAGCGCCACCGAGAGCGTCTCTAGTTCCTGAAAGTCCGCTTGCCTCATTGGAGCGAATTGTTTTACGGCGATTTCTATTCCGACGCCAGTTCAGCGCCGGCGCGTTGGGGTTGCCAGGCTTTTTCAAACATCGACAGAACGGCGGGTTTGGAACGAGTGCCGGGTTCCAGACTGAAAACGTTCTTCTCCAGGACAGGCCAATCCAATCGGGACAACAACGCTTCGTCTCCGCCCCCGATCAAGATGCTCCGCTCGCCGTTCGTCTCTGAAACGATCAAGCAGGCCGCCGCCGCTTTTTCCGAGGCGCATAGGCTCTCCAACGCGCCGATAATGGGAATCCGCCGTTGCAGCATCTCATGCACATCGTGGTCTTCAACGGATGAGAGGATGAGCTGCATCCGGCCGTCTTTGGAGCGCAATACTTCCCGATTAATGGTCACAATTTCTTCGGGCAGCCGGTCGGCCATCAAGGAAACTGGCCCATTTAACAAATGTTCGAGGCAATGCACCAGGTAGGGCAGCAACTGTTTTTTGCGCGACACGACGCCGGAAAGCTCATAGACACCCGCCGCCACAACGGGATAATGAATTCGGGAGAGAAATTCTTCCGGCCCGGCCACCAGCAGGAGCGAGGATTGCCGCACTACATCTGTCACCAGCAGCCCGGAAAAGAAACAGCTGCTCTGCCTGCGATAGACTTCCAATGCCTCCGTCAACGCTTCCTTGCGCTCCCAGAAGTGTTTGAACCCGATCTCCTCGATTTGGGCGACGCTGAATTTTTTGTCGGCTTCCGTGTATTCTTTGCAATCCGCTGCGATGGCCTCGCTCGCCGGTCGCCCTGTGAGAACGGAGCCGGAGCTGAACAACTGTTCAGTGAAGGCCGCCGGGTCGATGGCGGTAAGCGCCGAGAGCCGTGATAAAACCGTTGCGTCCAATTCGGTAGTCGTCGGCGAAGTCAGATTCAGCGTGTCCGAAACCAACCCCGCCATCAGCAAACCCGCGATCTGTTTGGAAAGTGGCATCTGGTAAGTGAAAAAGAGGTCGGCGACGATGGTGCTCGTGGAACCCACCGGGCGATTCATAAAGAGCATGGGCTGGCGCGAGGTAAAGGCCCCGATGCGGTGATGATCGAGAATTTCGAGAATCTCGACTTGATCGGCGCCCTTGACCGCCTGCGTCAATTCATTGTGATCCACCAAGATCAACTTGCGGTCCACGCGCTTGAGCAAATCCGTCTTGGAAAGCACACCCACCACTCGCTTATGGGCATCCAACACTGGAAAGGCTTGAAACTGGGACGACACGGCAACATCCCGAATGGAAGACACCGTTTCATCCTCCCGAAAGCTGAGAAAATGCTCGTGCTTCATATGCTCCACGCTGATGGCTGACCGACACAACATCACCGTTGTGGCCGAATCGTGGGGAGACACCAACAAGCTGACTTCGTTCCGCCGAGCGCGGGAGAGGACTTCTTCATCCACGGCCAAATCGCCGGTAACAATGATCGCCCGCACCCGATGCGCCACCGCCAACTCCTGAATGTCGCGCCGGTCGCCCACCACCACAAGCAGCTTCTCCGAAGGATATTGGGGCAAACGCTCGGCAAACGAATCCCGGCTCATCGCCCCCACCATCAAAATCAAATCCTCCTCCCGCTCGACATAGACGCCAAAATGCATCTTCGCGCCCAAAGTGCGGGACAAGGCCCGAATGCTCGCCACCACCCGGCGCGAGCGAAAATCCCGGCTGCCCGCTGACATCAAAAACTTCCCCATCTTGAAAACAGAAATCAGGCCGTGGCAAAACCGATCCTCGTCCACAATCGGCAACACCCGGAGATTCCCCGCCTCCATCATCGCCAACGCCTCGCTCGAAGTCGCGTCGGGAGAAATGCAAGACACCTGATGCTGCATCACATCCCGCACACGGGGAGACACATCGCCGACAAACCGAGGCGGCGCCGCCCCAAAAGTGCGCAGCACAAAATCAATGCGGTCGTTTATATCCCCGCATCGCGCCGCAATCACCCGCTCCACCCCCATCAACCGCTTGAACTCCGCATAACCAACAGCCGAACAAATGGAATCGGTATCCGGATTGCGGTGCCCAATGACCAGAACCTCGCTCACAATTCAACCCACAAAACCTTTTCGACAGGATTCCCGCACTCGCCGCCAAATGCAATTCAAGAAGACTCCCTCGTTAAAAAGAATTGAATGATCGCCGCCGCAAATTTGCTTCGATTCAAGTTTTGCTTTCGCGCTCAATGCCGTTCTTTCATCGGCACCCTAAGCCCATCGTCACTTGCGTTTTTGCGAAGTAATACGGCAATGCCATCGTGAAAGAACACCTGCTCAAAGTGCAGTACAATCTCCGGCCATAACCCTTGAAGCGTTAGAAAAGATTCGCTGCAAACAATGACGCAACAACCATTTAGGGGCTTTGAGGGTTTTGGAAGGCGATTTATTCGGGAGACGTGGATGGACAGGAGGCACAGGGTTGGATTTTTTGTTAAGCGGGTGGCGGGCAACGGGTCGAGTGCCTGCGCGTCACCCTGTTAAGCCCGTAAGTATTTATCGCGAACAATGAGCTTGACCTTCGTCCTCACAATTTCCCGGTCCAACCGGTCGGGCGGCAAATCAGTTGCCAATCGCTTGAGGCTCATCGCCGCCAATTCCACCGGCGGCAGGCGCTTCGCATAAAAACCGTAAAATTGAGGGCTGGTAAAAACTTTGTCCGTCACATCGCTGTGTCGTCGAATGGCATCCAAGAGCGGTTGTTTTTCAGTGATGGCCGAAGCCTTGTTCAAGGCATTGATGAAGATGTGCCACTTAAGTATAAAATCCAAAGAAGCCAATCCCACAACTCCGAGCGCAAAAATGCTGATACTAATTCGCATCGCCCAAACGCCCGCCCCTCCGTGCAACCGCTCCCGATTATCCAAACCAAAGCGAATGCAGTAATGCAGCAACCGCATTATCATCAAGGCGGCTATCCAAGCAACCGGCAGTAAGGCATGAAGATAGTAATAATGCCAATAAGGACGATGAACCGCAAACACCGCCAACAAAGACGCCAACAAAACTCCGGGCAACAGAAACGACCGGACGCGCAACAACCAACCTATAGGCACCGCCAATAACAAAAACAGGAATGAATTCCGTTCCTTATATAAATCTGCAAGCAATGACTTTTCGCCGAAAATCGAAATGGATTGCGCCGCTTCAAATCGTACATGTTCACCATATAAAAAGTGCGGCTGTAACAACAGGCGCCAATCTAGCGGCAACCACAACTATGCTATCATCAGCCAAAACAGAACCGTCAGAATGCCCAAAATAGCCACCTGGATACAATTGCTCCTCCATTCTTTTCGCCTCTTGCCCAACAGTAAATGATACGCCAGATAACCCGGAACTCGTAGCGCAGCCGTGAACTTGATATACAAACCCACTGCTAAAACTACAACCGAAAACAACAACGCGCTCCATGCCTTTCTTCGAGAAAAATAGGCCTGCAAACCGTTCAACGCCCATACACTTAAAGAGACTGCAAAAACTGGAAGCATCACCGAAACCGCGAGCTTATTGAAGAGCGGGGACACGGCATATAGCAGTGCGGCAATGGTCGCAGTCCCCACCCCAGAGACTCGCGCCACCAAACAGTAGAATCCCACTATCAGGAGGCCGCCGAAAATAACCGCCAGCAAACGAGCAGCACCAACCTCGCGGCCGAATTGTTTGAAAACCCAGGCGTTCAGGTAGGAATAGAGAGGTGGTTGGTCGCACCAAAAATCTAACATGGGCCGATAGCCCGCCGCCACAAAATCGGCTTTTTGCAATTCGTGGCCTTCATCGCCGCCGTAAGCCCAAGTCTCATTGAGATTCGCATGTGAGATGTTGTAGCCGAAGAACCCCAGCGCCAACAGCAATCCAAGAGCACCCCGAAACAACGAATGCCACGACAATCCCCGCAGCCATTCAGGAAAAACTGTAACGGCGAAAGACCGAACAACCGCTCTCATACGGTGGAATCTTAGTAGAGCTTGCCGAAGAGATTCTTTTGCAGTCCCTTCAAGTCTTCCAAAGCCGGTCCGGGGAATACTCTGTTTTGCCGGGTTGGCATGGTCATCGGCGCTTTCCAACGGCGGATTTCCGCATGGCCGTCGATGAAGGAAAGCGAAGCTGAGTTTCCATGCCGACCGGACGGCGTGTTTATCCATTGCTCATAAGGGAAAGGAAGCAACATAAAGTGGCCGTCATCAACAGAATCCTCATGCTCATCAACAAATACAAAAGTATCGGACGGAAATTCAACCTGTGCCACATTCTGATAGGGACGGATATATTCGTTGGTGTTGGCGTTGCAGGCCCAGCTGATTGCGTAACTTCGGGTGATCGGTTTTCGGAGAATTCCTCGGCCGCGATCGGCGGGACATTTATAGACAGCGGCGGCGCCTATATAGTGGTAGATGCTGCCCTGTTTGATAAAGGTGTCATCAACATCATGAATCGCGCTGCTAAACCCCGCCCAGGAATTGGAGAAGCTGCGATGAATGGTCTTGCCATTGATTTTCAAGGCGTCGTAGTGATTGCCGGGCATTGCGGAACCGGTGGTCACCGGCATACATCGACCAGCCGTATTGCAACTGGCGGATATTGTTCAGGCAAGCCGTGGCATGGGCTTTGCCTTTGGCTTTGGAGAGCGCCGGCATCAATAGCGAGGCCAATATCACAATAATCGCCACCACGACGATCAGCGCAATCAAGGTGAAGGCCGAAGAAATATCTTGCTTCTTCTCTTCATTCAAATTCAATTCAGATTTTCCATGTAAATTCATAAAAACCCCTTTATCACACTGCCGGAGTATCTGCCGGAGTTTTAATTTGTTGCCAATAGCCGGCCAACATACCAAGACAAACGACATCAACCATCAATTGCCCAACCAATCCCTTCGCGCTGACCATAAAGGAAAAAGGGCCGTAACAACCGCAGGAAAGTGGCTCGATAGCCGTTGCCAGCAGATAGACCATTTGGACGACAAAGACACCGAACAAGGCCAACGCAGCAGGCATTACAAACGACAATTTCATCTTCCACAACAATGCAGTCCCAACAACAATCTCCACTATGCAGAGCGTATAACATAGGAACGGGATGAGCGACTCCGGCACTCCGTCCAATCGCAAAACATCCTCTAAGGCTTTCTAATTCAGCGGTTTGAGCAAAGCTATCAACAACAAAAGCAGACCCACCAAGTAAGGTGTGGGCAAGAGGAGCAACCGAAAAACCGAGAAGTTCCTTTTCATCGTCTTGCCGGCAAGGATGAGATCAGTAAGGGATTCGCTTTGGGGTCTCTCGAAAGAGTCCCACCTGAAGAAAGGCTAACGGCTGCCAACACTTATGTGTGGTATCCCAATACAACGTTACGAAGATTGGCCCTGCCGGATCCGGTTCGTGGTAATCTATCAGGAGATTCACGTAAGCAACCAAAGCATAGCCGTCTTTCTCTTGAACATCATCCCAAGCGGAAGCCTCCGGAGTATAGCGATTGAACGCGGGGGCTTCCGCCTGCGCAATGAGATCTATTTTCAAAATTTCAATCTGACCGTGGCCAGCATCAGCAGCAATATCAGAAAGAGGTTGCGGTTTGTCTTTGACTTTGTGGATCTTGATGTTGCTGGGAGAGGGAGCGAAAGACTTGAAATACGGATTGACCAAAGAACCGCCTCCAAACAGACCGATCTCTGTCTCCCTGAGTTCTTTTTTAGACATCTTCGCCACTTGTTCGGGAGTGAACCTCCGGACAGGATTTCTATTCGTTGGCACGGTGCCGTCTAATTTTGGAAAGTTATAGGGGATTTTGGGAGTGAGCAATATTCTCTTGGACCTATCGTAGTCCACCTCCACAATCGGTTTCATCGGCTTTCTGAATTGGCGGTAAATTTCATATCCCCCGCCATTGAGCGCGGTCAGAAAAAGTTTTAGAGAGGAACGCAACGCAGCCGATTGTTCGGCATTCAGAGCATCCGCATTCTCGATCGAAACCGACGCCAGCGCTTCCTCAAAGGCCGGAGTCGATTCAATCTCGATAAAGTCGTTCGTCATCCAACCGGCGATTCTTTTCCTCATTTCCGCCGCACGTTCTTCAATGCTAGTCTTAAAGATATTAATAACCAACGGCTTGAAGCTGAACGCTACCAAAATGATCAACACCACCGTGACGATAAACCCCCACTTGAAAACAGCATCTCTTCTCATAGCAGAAAACAGAGTACGTCAAAAATTACGCAATAGAAAAACAACCGCCAAAACACTGATGCAGGCAACCTTTTCTCAATTGCCCGAATCAGTGTGCGACACCCAGAGCTTTAATGCCTGGTCGCAACAGATCTCTGGCACAATAGCATTGCAACCGCCGTCAGTGCCCATCGTTATCTCCTCACCACAACTGTCCCAATTCCAGAAGCACCATGAAATCGGTACAAAAATAAATTCACCAGCATCTAACTCAACAAGCTTTTGACCGTAGCAATTAAATTGGAACCACACACAATCCCAAGAAGCAGCCAAAGTACTTGGCACGTGTCCGAAGGCCAAGGTGCCGGAGACGAGGAGGAGTATCCTTCGAAGCGAATTAAAGGATTAGTTTTTGTTCTCATTGTTGCTTATTTCTGATTACCGTCTGCACGACCAATCTTGGCGAAAATGGCGTCCGTGTCAACAGGTTTTCTCGCAATAAGCATTTATGGGCTTTGATGGTTTTGGAGGGCGATTTCGTTCGGGACATATGGATGGACAGGAGGCACAGGATTGGATTTTTTGTTAAGCGGGTGCCGGTCAATCGGTCGAGTGCCTGCGCCACACGTGGTTGCGCCACATGTGGCTGCGCCACCCTGTTAAGCCCGTAAATACTTATCGCGCGGTTTTCTGTTGCGGGTTTGTCTAACGGTTTGGCGGTGTTTTGTCCACTGCCTTTTGCAGAAATGTGGGGCAAAGTGTGGTGCAGGCTTTCAGCCTGCACAAAGGCAGACAGGAAGTTGGATGTCGGTTCCCTTCCGCCCTAACCGCTCTTCGAGTGTCTGCGCTAACCCCCTTAAGCCTGTAACTCCTTATTGCGAAATCAAGCCTTGCGCAGACAGAAATGTCTGCGCCACCTTTACTTCGCCGGTTTCAAGCGGAAGAACTCTGCGCCTTTCCGCTCACGCGGAATCAACAACACGCCCTCCCGCGAAAAACGTGCCGGCGCCACGGCTTCCCACTCGCCACTCAAATCAGTCGTGCTTTGCAATGTCCCTTCACGCCAATGAATCTGCACCCCGCCCCCCGCAATCCGCACAATCTCCAAATGGTTGTTGTTGTCGAGTGACAGGCGCCTGAAGTTCGTCGAGCTGGCATCCGGCAAGGTCAAGGTGCCTATCGTTGGCTCACAAAATGTCACTGCCGATTTCGGGAAACCTTGCAGGTTGAGATTCTCAATGTCCATGCCTTCGGGCACACACAAACTCTCCAAAGGATTGCCGTTGAGAACCAATGTTTTCAAGCTCGTCAGGCCAACGGGCAAGGCCAGGTTGGTCAGGGAATTGTTGCCGAGGTCTAGCGTTCTCAAGCTCGTCAAGTCCTCGGGCAAGGTCAGGGAGGTCAGTTGGTTGTCGTTGAGATACAGCACCCACAAGTTCGTTAAACCGTGAGGCAAGGTCAAAGAGGTCAGTTGATTGTTGTTGAAATACAGCCCTCTCGCCTTGGCTAAGCCCTCTGGCAAAGTCAGAGAGGGCAAGCGATTGTTGTCGAGATACAGCCACGCCAAATGCGTCAAGCCATCGGGCAAGCTTAGAGCGGTCAACTGCTTTCTGGAGAGGGAGAGAGACTCTGTGTCGGCGTCGACCTCTCGTCTAAAAGCGCTGCCATCGCTGTTAGTTCCGGTGATGAGGAGAGTTCCCTCAGTTATGGGCGGCTCTTCGGTTGTTGGAGGCTCTTCAGTTGTGGGCGGCGCAATCGTCTCTTCGTTCGTGGGATCGTAGAAGGTCACTGCTGATTTGGAATAGCCACGAAGCTCAAGACTTTCAAGGTCTAGGCCTTCGGGCGCCCGCACACTCTCCAAAGGATTGCCGAAGAGATACAGCCGTTGCAAGTTCGCCAAACCCTCCGGCAAGGTCAGGTTCGTCAGTTGATTATTAAAAAGATACAAGTGCTGCAAGTTCGTCAGACCCTCCGGCAAGGTTATGGAAGCGAGTTGATTGTCGAAGAGATGCAGCCGCTGCAAGTTCTCCAGGCCAGCGGGCACGGTGAGGGAAGAGAGTTGAGTGTCGGAGAGAGACAGAGACTCCGTGCCGGCATCGACCTCCAAACGGAAAGTGCCGCCAGTGCTTGTCGTTCCGGTGAGGGTAATGAATGTCCCAGTCGTCGGCGGGATATTGGTATTCGTTGTCGGCGGGATATTGGTATTAGTCGTCGGGGGGATGTTGGTATTGGTCGTTGGGGATTCCCCAGTTGTGGGATCATAGAAGGTCACTGCTGATCTCGAAAAACCTTGAAGATCGAGATTTTCAATGTCCATGCCAACAGGCACACGCACACTTTCCAAAGGATTGCCGTTGAGATACAGCACTCGCAAGCTCGTCAAACCCTCCGGCAAAGTCAGGCTGGTCAGGGAATTGTTGCTGAGGTCTAGCTCTCTCAAGCTCGTCAAGCCATCGGGCAAGGCCAGGTTGGTCAGGGAATTGTTGCTGAGGTCTAGCATTCTCAAGCTCGTCAAGTCGCCGGGCAAGGTGAGGTGAGTCAGTTGGTTGTTGTGGAGTTCCAGATACTGCAAGTTGGTCAAACCATCGGGCAGGGTGAAGGCGGTCAGTTGGTTGGCGTCGAGATACAGCGTCTCCAAGTTCCTCAAGCCCTCCGGCAAGGTTACGGAAGCTAGGTCAAGGGAGCTGAGAGACAAATAGGTCTCGTTAGCGGCGATTTCTTGGCTGAAGGCGCTGCCGTTGCTTGTGGTTCCGGTGATGAGGAGAGTTGGAAGCTCTGGTTCTGTCGGCTCTGTGGGCGGCGTAATCGGCTCTTCGGGCGTGGGATCGTAGAAGGTCACTTCTAATTTCGGGAAGCCTCGAAGATCGAGATTTTCAATGTCCATGCCCAGAGGCACACGCACACTCTCCAAAGGATTACCGAGGAGATTCAGCCACCACAAGCTGGTCATGCCGACGGGCAAGGTCAAGGTGGTCAGTTGGTTGTGGCCGAGAATCAGCTGCTGCAATTTGGGCAAGCTGTTGGGTACGGTGAAGGAGGTCAGTTGGTTGACCCAGAGATTCAGCATCCGCAATTTGGGCAAGTCATCGGGCAGGGTCAAGGTGGTCAGGCGGTTGCGTTCGAGATTCAGATGCTCCAATTTGGTCAAGTCATCGGGCAAGGTCAGGTTGGTTAGTTGGTTGCGTTGGAGATCCAGCCTCGTCAAGTTCGTCAAGCCGGCAGGCAAGGTTAGGGAAGCCAGATTAAAGGAGTTGAGAGACAGAGATGTCGTGTTGGCATCGACTTCTCTACTGAAGGCGCTGCCGTCGCTTTTGGTTCCGGTGACGGTGAGAGTTCCCTCAGTTGGCGGGGGCTCTGATTCGATTGTCTCTCCGGTCGTGGGATCGTAGAAGGTCACTTCTAATTTCGGGAAGCCTCGAAGATCGAGATTTTCAATGTCCATGCCCAGAGGCACACGCACACTCTCCAAAGGATTACCGAGGAGATTCAGCCACCACAAGCTGGTCATGCCGACGGGCAAGGTCAAGGTGGTCAGTTGGTTGTGGCCGAGAATCAGCTGCTGCAATTTGGGCAAGCTGTTGGGTACGGTGAAGGAGGTCAGTTGGTTGACCCAGAGATTCAGCATCCGCAATTTGGGCAAGTCATCGGGCAGGGTCAAGGTGGTCAGGCGGTTGCGTTCGAGATTCAGATGCTCCAATTTGGTCAAGTCATCGGGCAAGGTCAGGTTGGTTAGTTGGTTGCGTTGGAGATCCAGCCTCGTCAAGTTCGTCAAGCCGGCAGGCAAGGTTAGGGAAGCCAGATTAAAGGAGTTGAGAGACAGAGATGTCGTGCTGGCATTGACTTGCCGGCTGAAGGCGCTGCCGTCGCTTTTAGTTCCGGTGACGGTGAGAGTTCCCTCAGTTGGCGGGGGCTCTGATTCGATTGTCTCTCCGGTCGTGGGATCGTAGAAGGTCACTTCTAATTTCGGGAAGCCTCGAAGATCGAGATTTTCAATGTCCATGCCCAGAGGCACACGCACACTCTCCAAAGGATTACCGAGGAGATTCAGCCACCACAAGCTGGTCATGCCGACGGGCAAGGTCAAGGTGGTCAGTTGGTTGTGGCCGAGAATCAGCTGCTGCAATTTGGGCAAGCTGTTGGGTACGGTGAAGGAGGTCAGTTGGTTGACCCAGAGATTCAGCATCCGCAATTTGGGCAAGTCATCGGGCAGGGTCAAGGTGGTCAGGCGGTTGCGTTCGAGATTCAGATGCTCCAATTTGGTCAAGTCATCGGGCAAGGTCAGGTTGGTTAGTTGGTTGCGTTGGAGATCCAGCCTCGTCAAGTTCGTCAAGCCGGCAGGCAAGGTTAGGGAAGCCAGATTAAAGGAGTTGAGAGACAGAGATGTCGTGTTGGCATCGACTTCTCTACTGAAGGCGCTGCCGTCGCTTTTGGTTCCGGTGATGGTGAGGGTTTGGGCGGCGGCTGGGAGGGTGAAGGCAAGAGCGAGGGCCAAAGCTAGGCCGATTCGATGCGGCGATACTGGCCTGGCTTTGATGGGTTGCGGTTTGGCGGTTTTGTTGGCGGCGGTTGCCGCCAGTTTCGAGTGGATAACGGATAATAGGTTCATAGCTGAAGTGTTTTTCAATTTCATTATGGCGGTGCTTTGCTTAGCACAATTTTCCCAATTATCAAGCATTTTGCCCGCAATAAACGTTGTAGGCTTGATGGGTTTTTCGGAGTGGCGGCGGAACTCGCCTTGCGCATCAACTTGTCCTGATGGACGAGTCGCCGGATTGCCCGTCTTCCATCCAAGATTCTTGAACGATTCGTCAATGTAAGGATAGAGGCGATATGAGGGCAGGAGTACTGGCTGGTGGGCTGGTGGGCTGGTGGGCTGGTGGGCTGGTGGGCTGGTGGGCTGGTGGGCTGGTGGGCTGGTGGGCTGGTGGGCTGGTGGGCTGGTGGGCTGGTGGGCTGGTGGGCTGGTGGGCTGGTGGGCTGGTGGGCTGGTCTTTTTTCATGCTGACAGGTTGTTTCGCTTTTTCAAAGGTTATTTTTAATTTTCGGTTCAGCGCGGAGGACAGGCGGCGCAGGCTTGCCGCCTGCAGGCAGACATCCTGTCTGTCCCACATCTCTCTCCCGACAAGGGAGATTTAGCACAGGATTGGATTTTTTGTCAAGGGGAGATGGCGAAACAAGTATTTACAGGCTTTGGGGGTTTTGGAGGGAGGGTTGATGGCGATTCAGCTGGGGCTGCCGAAAGCCAGGGGATGCGGCGGTCGGTCAACGGGTCGAGTGCCTGCGCGTCACTTGTGGTCGCGCCACCCTGTTAAGCCCGTAAATATTTATCGCGGGTTTTCTTCCTTTTTTTCGGAGCCATTTCATCAATGAGGGGTATCAAATCCATCTTCCAGAGCTTTGGCAAGCCTTTTTGTCGCAATAAGCAGTTACTGGCTTTTTCGCCTTGTCCAGCATAAAGGTCGGGCAGACATTCTTGTCTGCCCGCAGGCTGAAAGCCTGCGCCACTCCCGCTAAGCCTATAAATGCTTATTGCGCTTTTTGTGCATTTTTTTATTTTTTCAAGGCACTTTTTCGGTATTCTTTTCGTTTCTTGTGAGAAGTAATTCGTCGCCTCGAGAGCAAGAACTGTGAAGATTTGGCGGAATGCTGATCCTGTGTTAGGGTTTTTCCGAAATGAGTGTATCCGCCAGCATCAAACTTTCCCGGGAAGTCGCCGCTGTCGCCATTCCCGCCGGGACGCCGCATTCGTTGCCCAAAGGCACGGAGGTTTTCATTACGCAGGAGCTGGGCGGCACGTTCACGATTCACACCAACGGCTTGCTTTACCGCATTGACGGAAAAGATGCGGACGCGCTGGGCCGTTCCTTGCCGGGGGCGGCACCTTCGGCTGAAACTGCAGCCGAAAGCGCCACGGGCAATTCGCCGCAACCCGCAATGCTAGAAGACGACGCGGTTTGGGAAGTATTGAAGACCTGTTTTGATCCGGAGATTCCGGTCAACATCGTTGATTTGGGGCTCATTTACGACCTCGACAAACAGCAATTGTCGGACGGGAAATATCAAGTGCTTGTCAAGATGACGCTCACGGCGCCGGGTTGCGGCATGGGAGAAGTCATCGCTAACGACGCGCGGCAGAAAATTCTCGCCCTGCCCGCTGTGGAAGATGCCGTGGTTGAGATCGTCTGGGACCCGCCCTGGCATCAATCCATGATTACCAAGCAAGGGCGGCTCGCGCTGGGATTAGAATAAGCGCGGGAATAGATTGCGGGAGCCTTTTCAGATGGAGCAAGCAGAAGCCATCGAAGCGATCAAGAGTGCCTGCGCCGACATTGCTAAGGGGATGATGAAAATCACTCCAGCAGTCCCGGCGCTGCAAGACAAGGCAGTGGAAACCAAAGTCTTTGAAACATTATATGAATTGACCGCGAATGTGGAGACTATCAAGAAACAGGTGGGAAAAATCGGCCGGGATGACGACTCCATCCTGCTCTGAAACACAAGCGCCGCTTTAAGCCGCTTGATCCGACAGGTTGCCAAATGCAATGACTACCCTCTCGATCGCTGACAACTCAGCAAGATGGCACTTTCGCTCTGGAAGACACACGACAACAGAGTGGAAGCGCAAAAGCCCTATTTAGAGATTCTTTAATGGAGAGGCGAGACACAAACTTTCCTCGGAAGGGCAGAGGTAGCCCCCACACACTTCTGTCGGTTGTCATCCCGTGCTTTGACGAGGCAGCCGTTTTCCGCGAGACGCATCGTCGCCTCGTTGCCACCCTCGAAACTATCCCTGAGATCGACTTTGAACTCGTCTACGTCGATGACGGCAGCCGCGATGCCACGCCGAAGCTATTGCAAGAATTCCAGCGCGTGGACGTGCATGTGCGGGTCCTTTTCCTGTCGCGCAATTTCGGACACCAAACGGCCATTACTGCCGGCATGTCTGAATCTGCCGGCGATACCGTTGTCATCATCGACGCTGACTTGCAGGACCCGCCCGAGGTCATCCTCGAAATGCTGGACCGTTGGCGCAGTGGAGCGGATGTCGCTTACGGCGTGCGCACTGAACGCGACGGCGAGACACAATTCAAGTGCTTAACGGCTCGCGCCTTCTACCGTATCATCGGTTGCATTGCCGACGTCGCCATTCCCCTTGACGCCGGCGACTTCCGGCTCATGGACCGCATGGTGGTCGACGTCTTCCTCACCATGCCCGAACGCGACCGCTTCGTGCGCGGCATGGTGGCTTGGACCGGCTTTCGCCAGGAGCCCATTCTCTACCAGCGGGCGGCTCGACCCGCGGGCGCAACTAAGTACCCGTTCGTGAAGATGCTGCGCTTTGCCGCCGACGCTGTCGTGTCGTTCTCCCTCGCAGCACTGCGCCTGGCAACTTGTGTCGGACTTCTCACCACAGGGCTGGCTCTATCGGGCATCATCTATGCCTTGGTTTCTCGCTTCTTGACCGACACTTGGATATCAGGCTGGACTTCACTCCTCATCGCTATCCTGTTTCTCGGTGGCGTGCAGCTCGTGCTTCTCGGCATTCTCGGCGAATACTTGGGGCGCGTCTACAGCGAAGTGAAACGGCGCCCGCTCTACTTGGTCAAGGAGCGATTGGGGTTTCCGCCCACGAGCCGGCCAGTGGCGCGGGAAGAGCCGGTAAATGAATAGTGCGGGAACTGAATCTGTTTATTGGAAGCCATACCTTGATTGCGATCCTGTGAAAAGGGAATATAAAGAATATAAAAGAGTCCTGCGTTTTTCCTTTTGTGGCTATTCAAAAACGTCTTTTTGAGAACGAGCTAAATGCTCTCGGCCAAGGCTTCGAGGCATCTTCGATTGGCTTCTGAAGTGCCGGCGCTGATTCGCAGCCACTCCGCCAAACCATAACCGCTCATGGGACGGGTAATGATGCCTCTTTTTAAGAGCGCTTGATATACTTTTGCGCCGTCTCCCACGTGGAGGAGAATGAAATTGGCGGTGGAAGGCACATACCGCCGGTCTTGCGCTTGGCAAAACTCTTCGAACTTTTGGATCTCCCGGCGATTATGGCGCCGGGATTGTTCGAGGTGCGCCGGGTCATTCAGGGAGGCAAGCGCCGCCGCTTGCGCCGCGGCGTTGATGTTGAAGGGTTGCCGGATTTTTTCCAAAGTTCGGATGAGCGTTTCCTCTCCCAGACCGTAGCCCAGTCGCAAGCCGGCCAAGCCGTGAATCTTCGAAAATGTCCGCAGCAATAATAAGTTTTTCTTCCCCTCGCGGATTTTTGGCAAAAGGTCTTGCGGGGCGTCGAGATATTCGATGTAGGCTTCGTCGATCACCATCAGGACATGGGGCGGAATGCGGTCGATGAGCTCGGCAATCGCCTCGGCGCCGGCCAGAGTTCCGGTGGGGTTGTTTGGATTGGCGATGAAGAGGACTTTGGTTTCCGGAGTAACGGCTTCAATCATGGCAGCGGTATCGCTGCCGTAATTTGCCGCTGGCACGGTTATCATTTTGGCGCCGAACAGTCGGGCCACGATCGGGTAAATCGCAAAGCAATACTGCGAAACTACAGTGTTGGTTCCCGGAGCCAGAAGCGCATGGCCGATGAATTCGATTAGTTCGTTTGAGCCGTTGCCCAAGAGAATGTTTGCGGGAGTCAAATTCAGTGCTTCACTCAACCGGCGCTTTAGAGAGAACGCGTGGCCGTCGGGATAAAGATGCATCGAGGCGGCCGCTTCCCTCATAGTTTCGATGGCCGCCGGCGATGGTCCCAGAGGATTTTCATTGGACGCGAGTTTGGCGACTTCGGCGAGGGAGAAACCTTGTTCACAGGCGACCGCCTCAATCGGCCGGCCGGGGTGATAGACGGGCAAGTTTTCGAGCGCGGGGTTGAACTTCAACATGCGGTTTTGGCGTTCAAGTGATGGCTTTCAAGATCTTGGCAACGTCGACGCGAGAACACACCAGGTCTCGAATCAACGCAATTTTCGCGGCGTCGCCCGGGCGGGTTTTCACGATGATGTCGCGGACTTTCGAAGCCACTTCGTAGCTTCCTTTGCTCGTGAGCAGCACGGGGCAGGAGAGCCTTTGAATCCACCGGATCATCCGGTCGGAAGGTTTCAAATCATCCGTCAGAATCATTCCTGCGAGCTTGCCCGAAACGGCGCTCGGCGTGTCGCAGGCCAGCGACTCGACAAGGTCTTCCCGGTCGCCGGGAACAATCAGCAAAGCACCAGCGCGGAAGAATCTTTTCGCATGCGATGCACTCATCGCGCCCATCACCACATCGTCCACAATGCTATGGATAAACTTCCGGCTGTTGACCAGCTCAGCTTGGAGCGCTTCCCGAATCAAATCCATCGTCGGGCTGGACAATAACCGCATATGCGGGATTACCCCCAACAAATCCAACCCCCGCCGCCGCAGACCTTCCCGGGCAAACTCGGTAATCTGCTCAACTTTGTCCGGCGCTACCTTGTTCAGAATGACACCAATGACCTTAACATCCTCCTTCTCGAAGAGCGCCTGATTTAAAGCGACTTCGTCAATCGGCCGGCCAATTCCCCCGCGGGTGACGATGACGACTTTCGCTCCGACCAATTTCGCCACCCGCGCGTTGGACAGGTCAAACACCGAACCCACTCCCGCATGTCCCGTGCCTTCGCAAACCACAAGGTCTTTCTCCCAAGCGACGCGATCGAAAGCCTGCTGAATGCGGGCGGCCAAGGCATCGTAATTCGAAGCCCGCAAGTAGCGCCGCGTGAAATCGTTTGCCACTGCAATCGGGCTCATGTCATCCAAAGGACAATTCAGCCCGTAAACCCGGTCCATCAACACTGTGTCTTCATCTATCTTCCGGTGGTGAATATCGACAAAGCGCTGGCCCACCGGCTTGATGTATCCGACGCGCGGATAGGTTTGCTGAATTGCCGCAAACAGCCCCAGCGAAGCCGTCGTCTTCCCGTCGTTCTGCCGGGTGGCGGCTATAAAAAGCCGCGGCGTCGTTGAATTTTTCAGAATCTTCACTGTGTCGAAAACCCGGAAGCCGGCCGAATTCCGTCCGGTGGTTAACTTGCCCTCTCACCCGGCAATCGCGCGCCGGCGCCCGGAAAAAGTTTCGAGTATTCGATGGACTGCATGCCGATGATGGCCGCCACTCCGAGCACATCGTGGGCATTGGAACCCCGCGAGACATCGGCCGCCGGGCGGTCCAATCCTAGGAGAATCTGCCCGTAGGCATTGGCTCGAGCGGTGTATTGGACCATCTTGCTCGCAACGTTCCCTGAATTCAAATCAGGAAAAATCAAGACATTCGCTCGCCCGGCTACCCGGCTGTCCGGGAGTTTGATCCGGGCAATTTCAGGAATCAGCGCAGCATCCACCTGCAACTCCCCGTCGAAATCAGCCTCCAATTGAATCGCTTGCGCTTTCTGCCGAGCCAAGGCCGTCGCTGCCTGAATGCGTGCCACGTGGCTCTGAGTTGCGCTGCCCTTCGTCGAGTAGGACAGCATGGCGACGCGGCAGCGGCTGCCGTGGAGATGATGCGCCAAGTGAGCCGTTGAAACGGCAATATTCGCCAACTGCTCAACGGAGGGATTCGGAATCACGCCGCAATCGCCCATGAACAGAACACCGTTCTCCCCAAAGCGGGTGTCTTCCAGCTCCAAAATCATGCAACTGGAAGCCGTCGTTTTTTGAGGTGCCACCTTGATGATCTGAAAAAGCGGGCGCAGCACGGAACTGGAGACTTCGCTGGTGCCGGAAACAATTCCGTCCGCTTGATGCATCGCTACCATCATGGCGCCGAAGTAATTGGGCTGCGTCATGACTCCTCGCACTTCCTCCGAAGGCATTCCTTCCAAATGGCGCAACCGGACGAAGCGCCGGCAAAAGTTTTCCAAATCGTTGCTGTCTTCGGGATGGA
Organism: uncultured Pedosphaera sp.; assembly: GCA_965214825.1. Lineage (GTDB taxonomy): Bacteria > Verrucomicrobiota > Verrucomicrobiia > Limisphaerales > AAA164-E04 > UBA2970. The sequence continues at coordinate 1,114,594 of OZ243981.1, read as the reverse complement.
TCATCCGAATCCCTTGAAGCGAGATGCCCAGTTCAGCAGCGATTCTTTTGATCTTCAACCGGTCGCCCAGCAAAATCGGCGCGCCCAGATGAAGCGAATAAAACTGGCGCGCTGCCTGCAGAATTCGCGGCTCCTCGCCTTCGGGAAAAACAATGCGCTTGGGATGGCGCTGCAGTTTCTCCATGATGCTGCCGATAAATCGCATCCCTCGTTACTAGCCCAGCCCGGAATAAATCGCAACCGCAACCCGCCGCTGCCCGGGCAAGGGTAGGCAACCGCAAAGCGCTCCGTCAACGCCCCGTCAATTCGTCGTAAAGCCCGATGAGCCGCGAAATCATCGTCTTGACAGCAAACTCCCTTTCCACAAAAGACCGCCCCGCTCTTCCAAACGCCTCGCGCAAACCGGGCTCTCGCGCCAAACGCCGGACTTTCTCGACCAGCCGGCCAATATCCCCCACCGGGATGAGGTAGCCAGACTCCCCGTCCCGGCACACTTCCCGGGCGCCATCTGAATCCATGGCTACCACCGGCTTGCCGGCCATCAACGCCTGCGGAAGCACCCGAGGCAAACCCTCGCGCCGGGAGAGATGCACCACCATATCCATAATGCCGATGAACCCGGCCACCTCTTCCGGGCGAACCAAACCGGTAAAAACCACCCGGTCGGCAATCCCGCAATCCCGTGCCATCCCCTCAAACCGTCCCCGCCACTCGCCCCCGCCCACAAGCAACAGCTTGGCTCTCGGAATCTCCGCAAAAATCTTTGGCGCTGCCGCAAAAAGATCGTCATGCCCCTTCAACTGAAACAACCGCCCCACCTTGCCAATGACAAAATCCCCCGGCTCAATCCCCAGCCGTTCTCGCAAGGCAAGATCATTCTTCGCCTGAAGAAAGGACGCCAAATCAAAGCCGCTGTAAATCTTTGAATACTGCCCAGCCCTGCCAATCCCGGCGCGGAGATACTTCTCGCACATCGCCTGAGAAACGCCGATGAAATGAGACGTGCAGGCGCCTCCGATTCTTTCCATCATCCAGAAAAACAGGTTGGGAAAAAGACCCTGAAACGAGCCGAACGACGGACCGTGAATCGTATGCACAATATACCGCACGCCAGCCGAGCGGGCCGCCAAGCGGCCGAGAACTCCCGCCTTGCCGCTATGCGTGTGGACAATAGCCGGCCGCCGCTGTAAAAAGTGCCGCCTGAGTTCCCAAAATGCCCGCCAATCGCGCACAGGGGAAACGGGACGAATCAAATTAGGCACGAGAGTCAACAATCCCGGCCGGCTCTCCACCCAGCTTTGAATGCTTCCCTCCGGCTGTTCGGCAGGCGTCGGGCCGCTTAGCAATTCCACCTGATAGTTCGAGCAGTCTCGAAGCCCCAGCACAGTGGCCGCCGTGTTCTCCTGTGCGCCGCCCACAATGAGGCGGGTAATCACGTGGCTGACCAGCATACAAAAGACGGTTACGGTCTCTTGAGCTCGTCCAGCGTTTTGTTGAGCTCGTCCAGCGTTTTGCGGACTTTGCGCGACTCTTCACTCTCCACGCGCGTTAATTCCAAATACTGCTCGAAATGGTCGATGGCGGCAAGCCGATCGCCGGCCGCTTCGGCGATTCGCCCTAACCCGTAATAAACCGCGCGATGTTTTGGCAACGCTTTTTCAACTGCTTCGTAATCGACCTTCGCCTGCGCATGGTCACCCATGCGATACCGGGCAATCGCGCGATTCAAGCGGGCGATAACATTTTCCGCATCGGCGGCGAGCACTTGATCCGACAGCTCCACAGCAGCCTGATATTGTTCGAGCCGTATGTGCGCCACAGCCTTGTTTTGCAGCAAGCGAATGTTGTCCGGCGCCACGGCGAGATGCCGATCGAAAATAGTCAGCGCTGCCTCATATCGATCCGTCGCCATATAAAACTGGGACAGAAAATCCAAGTGACCTTCATTTTTTGGATCGGCTGTCAAGGCCGATTCAAGCAGGTTTTCCACGATTTTGAAGGAAGCGGTTTGCCGGGCGCTATCTCCCGCGGCCGCCGCTTTTTTGCCGACTTCGAAATGCCCCCAGGCCTCCAGACGAACCAGTCCTGCGCTGTGTTCGGGGGACAGCTCGCGGTTTTCGGCTTGGATGGCCGCAACTTGCGCCAGGCTCTCTTCGGGGAACCCGGACAGGATCAAGCTGTTGGCGAGCGACAACTTCGTTTTGATATTCGCGGGGTCGAGAATTGAAGCCCGCTTGTAATGCAACATCGCCTGCCGGTGGCTCGAGCCTTGAGCAAATTCACCGGCGAGCAATCGGCAAAAATCGGCCGTGTCTATCGGGCCGTTTGCCGCTAAAAGCCGATTGTGGGTTAATTTCTGAATCGTTTGACTCTCGTTCGACGTCAACTTGGTCGTCTCAGCATCCGCATTGTCCAGAAAAATCTTGTTCTGCCGCAGGTTGATTTTGGCGCTGATATTTTCGGGATTCCAGCGCAGAGCCCGCTCAAAACCGGCCTTCGCCTCGGTATGCCGCCCGGCCCGCTGCAAAGACACCGCCCAAACATTTTGTTCGCGGGAACACCAATTGGCCAACATCCGGCTGGTCCGATTCCGCGTTTTCGCCCCCGCGCTCGACTTCAGCAGTTCGGTGTCCACCTCGTTCCAAAAAGCCTGGTTTGACTCGACAGCGTCTGCTACCGGTGGCGGCTCAACCTCGTCCTCCTTATAGGCCACCAACTCCGTAACCAGTCCCTTTTGGTTCGGATAAAAGATTTCAAAATAGAGTCCGAAACTGGAGCGGAGGTAATAGAGCGGATATTGTCTCGATGCCTTCTTCACATCCGCCAACACATAAAGCAACGAAATCATATTCAGCGATTCGGGAAGAGTGTCGTCAGTAAAGACTTCCGGGAACGCGGTCTGCAAGGATTCTCGGACTTGCCTTTCATAAAATCCGGTTTGAAGCGAACTGGTGTCAATAAAGAGATAACGGCGCTTCAAGCCGCGCCGCGCGAGTTCTGACTTGACGAGCAGAACGGAATAGCCGTCATCGGCCAAAATAATCGCCGGCTCATCGGGCAGATTCCTGGCGAAAAGCTCTCCAAAACGGGGCAGTTGCTCGCCGTTGCTCAACTGAATCGACGGCCAGTTTTGAAGCCACAAACCAATCGGCACGCCCAGCACGCCCAGCCACAACAAACCGCTCACCGCAACATTCAAAAACCGATTTTCCCGGCTCAACCGCCTGCGGGAATGCGTTGGGATACTGCGAAAGACCAACAAGGTATAACCCGAAAAGTAACCGACCGCCAAAGCGCCCAGATAGTAAAACGTCATCCCTTTAATCGGCAGCGATTGCATCCCCCGCGGACTGAAAGGCGGATCAAAAGCCACCCAAACACAAACGGCCAAAAAGACAAGATGCATCACCCGAAACAGAAAATTGGTGAGCATTGAGCCGACAATGCTGACATCCCCAATAGAAGACGGAAACCGAATCCCCATCACAAGCACTGGAAGCACCGACGTCAACGACAAGAGCAGAACGGTAGTTTTAGGCATGTTCACCAGAAATATCTTTGGGTCTCTGAACTGCAGTTTGAGCAAATCAACAAAACCGCCAGCACTCGAATCCTGCATCCAGATGACGAGAGGCAGCAGCAAATAAGTGGACAACCCAATCAAGCCCCACCCAGCCATCCGCGCGATAAACTCAGGCCGGAAAGACGACACCCCTTTCACCCAAATCAACGCCCCGACCGCCAGCGGAAAATAGCCGATAAAAGCCCAGTCGCTCGGAATGGCAAAACCATAAAGCAACGCCATTCGATAAAGCCACCGATCCTCCTGGTATAACCGGAACTCCAGCAGACAACGAATGACGCAGGCAAACACAAACATCGACAAAATTTCGCCGGTCAACGCCGTGGCCTCCTCCCAAAACGTCAGCTGCAAACCGCAAACCAGGCAGGCAAACAAGGGCGGCATCCAGGCCGCCTTGAGGCTCAGCAACGAGTAATCACTGCGCTCCCGCTGCCGCTGCTCCCGAGTGCGGTCATGAGGCAGCAGAGCCACCGAACGCGCCAACTGCCCAAGCGTCAACGCGCCCAGCAAAGCGCCCAACACATTGAGCACCACCGGCTGAAACCGAATCGGAAGCCACTGAACCGGCCAAGTGAAAATATATAACAGCGGATTGCTCACTTGTGGCGACCAATCCCAATCCGTCACCTTCGCCACCGCAGCCAAGCTCTCCGAACTTACCCAATGGTTCAAGGTAAGCAGATAAAGAACAAAAGAGGCCGCCGCAACAATCCAAGGTAATCGCTGCCGTGCTACAAACCCTACCCGCATGGAGTCGTCATTGTTCATAAGCTACACCGCCAAGAAGAAACGAAACGGGCGCCTTTGGCAAGGCATTCTTCAACCCATCGGCAGGTTCATTGCGTCGCCTTGGCCGCTGCTCCGGTCGGCCTTCCTGCTTCTGCTAAGACGAAGAAGCCGGCGCCCGCGTTCAATCTAATCGATTTTTCGCCGTCAACTGGTGGAGGTTCAAAAACCGGACATGTCAAGAATCGACACCGCCGGCGGCAAAGCTTACTATTTTCTCGCCATGAAACGACAACCCGCCGCCAGACCGCCGCAGCTCCCGGCTCTTCTTTGCGCTTTGGTCTGCACCATGCCGGCCGGGTTCGGTGAAGACTGGCCGCGCTTCCTGGGACCGAACGCCAATGGCAAAAGCGGCGAAACCGGTTTGATTGAAAACTGGTCAAATTCCGGTCCGAAGAGAGTTTGGAGCCGAAAGATCGGCACCGGCTACAGCGCTCCCTCCATTCACAACGGCAAACTGCTCCTGCATCACCGCAAAGGCAACCAGGAAATTGTTGAATCGTTTGATGCCGCCACCGGAACCTCCCTCTGGCAATGCCCCTACGAAAGCCGGTTCATCGATCCCTTCGGCTATAACAACGGGCCGCGCGCGACACCTCTGCTCACAAAAGACCGCTGCTATACTTTTGGCGCCGAAGGTAAACTGCTTTGCCTGAATCGAGAAACGGGCGAGAAAATCTGGATGCGGAACACGGCGGCAGACTTCCAAGTGCCCCCGGCCTTTTTCGGAGTCGGCAGCACGCCAATCCTCGCCTGCGGCCGCCTCATCGTCATGATTGGCGGCCAACCCAATTCCGGCATGGTCGCCTTCGACCCCGGAACCGGAAAAACCCTTTGGGAAAATGTCGGACGCAACAATTGGCAAGGTCTCCCAAAAATCGGCTGGCGCGGCGAACCGCCAGTTCTTTGGAAAGACTACGCCACGCAAGCCAGCTACGCCACTCCCGTTCTCGCCGACATCCACGGAAAACCCCACCTCCTCTGCTTCATGCGCCAAGGCCTGGTCTCGCTGAACCCCAAATCCGGCCAAGTCCACTTCAGCTTCTGGTTCCGCTCCACCATGAACGAATCCGTCAACGCCATGAATCCAGTCGTCCAAGACGACCGCATCTTGCTCTCCGCCGCCTATTACGGCATCGGATCAGTTCTGCTTCAAGTGCAGCCCGATGGCCAATCTGTGAAAGAAATTTGGCGCAGCCGGGCACTGGAGATTCACTGGTCAACCCCCATCCTTCACAACGGCCACCTCTACGCCTTCAGCGGCCGAAACGAACCGGACGCCCGTTTTCGTTGCGTCGAATTCGCCACCGGCAAACTCCTGTGGGATCGCGACGAACAATGGCGGAAAAACCGCCACCCGCCCTCAGTCTACGGACGCGGCTCCTTAATCCTGGCCGACGGCAAATTGTTTGCTCTGGGCGAAGGCGGGCTTCTGGGGATTTTCCGCCCCAATCCGAAACGGCCGATTGAACTGGCCCGATTTCAAGTTCCCGAACTGGCCCCTCCCTGCTGGACAGCGCCAGTCCTCTCGCAAAAAAAACTCTACCTGCGCAGCGAAAACTGGTTGATCTGCTACGACCTCGCCCGCCCCCAAACCGGACTCTCAGGCAATCCTTGACGAGCAGGCCTTGACGGAAAGAACATAACGACCGTTGCGGGAACGCAGCGTCGCCGCCGCTCCGAAAAGAGCCGACAAATGCCTCGACGACATCACCCGTCGCCGTTGCCCGGAACACAAAACCCGCCCCTCGCGCAGCATCAAAACATGCGTGAACACCGGCGTGATCTCCTCGACATGATGCGTCACCAAAACCAAAGTCGGCGCGTTTCTTCGCCGACCCAAACGCTCTAAAAACAGCAGAAAATTCTCCCGCGCCCCCGGGTCCAAACCTGCGCAAGGCTCATCCAAAACAAGCAACGAAGGCCGCGCCATCAACGCCCGGCCAATTAAAACACGCTGCCGTTCGCCCTGCGACAAGCAAGCCCAGGAACGAGCTGCCAAGTGCCCGCACTCCACTTGCCGCAAAATCCTCTCCGCCCGGCGGCGATCCGCCGTTTCCGGCTCGCCCCAATAATCAATCATCGCATATTTTCCGCTGACGACAGAAAACAAGGCCCGCTCGGCATCAGCCATCATCTGCCGCACCGCCGAGCTGACAATCCCGACCCGCAGGCGGACTTCCCGCCAATCAGCACGGCCATACTGTTTCCCCAGCAAGAAAATCTCGCCGGCCGTCGGCATGAAGTAGCCCGCCAAAGCCCGCAACAGAGAAGTCTTCCCTGAACCATTCGCGCCGAGAATCACCCAATGCTCCCCCTTCCGAACTGTCCAATCAACATCCTCCAAAATGAGGCATTGATCGCGCTCAATCCTCACCCCTTCCAGCCGCAAAACGTTCTGCTTTCCTTCTTTCAGCAAGAGGCCTTTGTAGCCTCAGGCAACCAAATAGGCCAATCATTTTACCGAGCCGCCGCCGGGATTTTCCCCACCGTCGCGCTGGCAAAGTGAACAAATCGCCACGCAATTCGCTCGCTTTTCCGCTTCATCCACTTATTATGTCGCCATGCGATTTTTGGCGATGCTCCTTCTGTTGGCTGGATTCCAAACCGGCGCCTGCGCGACCGATTCAAAACCGAACTTCATCTTCTTCCTCGTTGACGACCTCGGCTACATGGACATCGGCGCCAACAACCCGAACACCTTCTACGAAACCCCGCACATCGACCGGCTCGCCCGCGAGGGGATGCGCTTCACCAACGGTTACGCCGCCAACCCGGTTTGCTCGCCGACAAGATTCAGCATCATGACGGGAAAATACCCCACTCGCGCCGATGCGACTAATTTCTTTTCGGGACGGAGAACCGGGCGGTTCCATCCGGCGCCGCTCAAGAACTCAATGCCACTGAGTGAAATCACCATCGCAGAAGCCTTGCAACAGGCCGGCTATCGAACGGCATTCTTCGGAAAATGGCACTTGGGACCCTCAGCGGAATACTGGCCGGAAAACCAAGGCTTCGAGATAAACGCCGGCGGCCATCACCGAGGATCGCCTCCCGGAGGCTACTTCTCCCCTTACCGCAACCCACGCCTGAAAAACGGACCCGACGGAGAACACTTAACCGCCCGACTCGCCGATGAAGTCATCGCCACCCTCCGCAACTTCAAAGAATCGCCCTTCTTCCTCTGCCTCTCTTTCTACACCGTGCACACTCCGCTTCAAGCGCCACCCAAACTCATCGCCAAATACCAGGCCAAAGCCACCCGACTCAGCACGCAGGGACTCCCTGAATTCAGCCGCGAAGAACAAGTTTGGTCCACAGACAAACCCCGGCAAGTTCGGATTCGCCAACGCCACGCCACCTACGCCGCCATGGTGGAAACCTTGGACCAAAACATCGGGCGCGTCCTCCAAGCCCTTCGTGACCTCCAACTGGACGCCAACACTGCCATCCTGCTGACTTCGGACAACGGCGGCCTATCCACCTCAGAAGGCTTGCCCACCTCCAACCTCCCCCTTCGCGGCGGCAAAGGTTGGCTCTACGAAGGCGGCATCCGCGAACCCTGCCTCATCAAATGGCCCGGAAAAACACCCGCCGGAAGCCTCTGCGACATTCCCGTCATCAGCACTGACTTCTACCCCACCATCCTTGAAATGGCCGGCCTTCCCCCAGCCGAACAACAACACCTCGACGGCCTCAGCCTCGTCCCACTCCTGACGCAAACAGGGACCATCGCCCGCAACGACTTGTTCTGGCACTACCCCCACTATAGCAACCAAGGCGGTTTCCCCGGCGGCGCCATTCGATCCGGCGATTACAAACTCATCGAGCGATTCGAAAACGGCGCCCTCCAACTCTACAACCTGCAAACAGACATCGGAGAACGCGCCAATCTAGCCAAAAACAAACCCGAACTTGCCAAAGCCATGCAGAACAAGCTCCACGCCTGGTATCGAGAAGTGGACGCCAAATTCCTGCAGCCCAAACCCGGCGGCCCTCTGCCCTGGCGCCCCTAACCCACCACAACACAACAACAAACCGCCGGCCGGCCTTCTCCACCTCACCCAAGATAACGGCCGAGCACCGGGCGAAGCGCCTCCACCGTCTCCGCCGGCCACTCCGCCCGATCCGTCAAGATAGCCTTCTCAAGCGCCGAGTGGCAGGAACAATCCCTCTCCACATCCAGCCGGGTAATCAAATCACCGATAATGCGCCGAGCCTTCTCCGCATTCCGATGAAGATGCTCCACCACCGCCTCCACCGTCACATGAGGATCCTGCGGCTTCCAACAATCATAATCCGTCACCATAGCCATCGTGGCATATGCAATCTCCGCCTCGCGGGCGCACTTCGCCTCGCCAAGATTAGTCATTCCCACAACCGCATGGCCGTCCCGGTGATTCTGCAACGACTCCGCGCGAGTGCTGAAAGCCGGCCCCTCCATGTTGACATATGTTCCTCCATCATGCGTCCGCACATCCGCGTCCCTGGCGGACGCAACAATCGCCGCCCTCAACTCGCGGCACACAGGCTCCGCAAACGAGATATGAGCCGCAATCCCCCGCCCGAAAAATGTGTAATCCGCCGAACGTTTAGTTCTGTCCAAAAACTGATCCACCGCCACCACATCACCGGGTTCATACTGCGCTTGAAGCGAACCAACCGCGCTAACGCTGACAATCCAACGAACCCCAAGCTGCTTCATGGCCAAAATGTTTGCCCGGTGATTCAACTCGCTGGGAAGAATCCTGTGCCCGCGGCCGTGGCGCGGCAAAAAGACCGTTTCGCAGCCATGATACCGCCCAACCAGCAAGGCATCGGACGGAGACCCAAACACCGTCTCCACCCGCTCCCAACCCAAGACCTCCAAACCAGCCAGAGAATAAAGCCCGCTGCCCCCAATAATGCCAATCCGCCTGCCGTTCACTTTTCTAATCCTCCCACAACTTGGCCTGCCGCCAACAACAGATGGATCAAGAAGACTGCTTCTCCGACCGCGATTTCCGCGTCACATCCTTCGCCAACAAGTGCGTGACCCCTCCAAACCGATCGCGATTCTCTCCATGAAGCTCGATCAAAGTCTCATGCGCTTCAAGACTCGTCTTTGTCAGCTCGTAAAGATCGCAATTTGCGTCCGGGGAAACACCCCGAAACACAAACTGGATACCCGGTTCACTCGAAACCACCTCGAACTCGCCGAGCACGCCCAAATTCTCAATCCAATCCAACACCCGCTCCGACGGCGCCACCAAAACAATTTTGCCCCCGTGCCCGCCGCGCTTCCCGAACCAGTCAACCCCCTGTTTGGCCAGAACGCCCAAGAAAGTGCTGTCCATCAGAAGACACTCTTGCAAAAAAACAAAAACGCGTTTCACCGGCGTCTTTCTCAAATGCTCCAACACCCTCCTGAACGCAACACTGCAACCGACGTTGGCGCGTCCGGTGATTTTCACACCGCCCGCTTCGCCATTAACAGCAACCGATATCGTTGCGTGAGCCGGCCTGTTCATCCTCGACCCAATCCACCATCCGCCGCGCTCAACATAATCCGCATCACACACTCGCGCAAAACAGACGCCGGATCTATGGAAACAGACACCATCCGCCGATTGGATTCCATCAACATTTCCAAAATTCGAATCAGCTCAGATTCCCGATAACGATCCGCCTGCCGCACCGCCTGGAAAACAGTATAGGGATGTTGCGCCAACAAACTGAACCGCCGATCCGCCGGAAACCGGGACGCATCCAGAGAGTTGAACTGCGAGCGAAACCCGGCAAAACTCCGCTCCGACTGCAACAACCCCCTCCTCATCAAATCCTTGATTAGCAGCATATTGCGAAACTTTGAAACCAAGCCATACAACAACATCAACTCGCCCCCTTGCCGATCCGTCTTCACAGACCAAAGCTCGTCTTCCAAACACTCCAGCGCCCGCTCAAGACGCCGTTCCGCCACAGCATCAATAAACGCAAACGCCTTGGCCTGGCGAGCGGGAGATATCGTTGCCTGAATGTCTGATAAAGCGACCTCCCTCGAATCGCCCGAATGCAAAATCGCCTTCTCACACTCGGAAACCAGAGTCCTCCGATTCAACCCCGCCAAGCGAACCATAAACTCGGCAACCTCCCGTCGAATCATCTTCGATGAACGTTGGACTTCCCCCTCAACCAAATTCAACGCGACGGATTCGGCATCGCTCTGCGTCACCAACGATTCACAGGAAATCACTTCCCCCGCTTGCCGCAGCCACTTGTAAAAATGCCTTCTCTTGTTCACACCGGGCGCCGAAATCAGAAACCGAGTCGTCTTCCAATCGCACTCCTTCAAGCTCGCCAGCAAACCCTCGACCGCTTCCCCAACCTGTTTAGAAGCAGCCAAACGCCCTTCGCTCAAGAAATTGCAATGACGAAACCAAACCAACTTCCCGGAGCCAAAAAGAGAAAACGTCTCCAACGCAGCTCTGACAGCGGCAATCCTATCCAGCGTCCCCCTCAGATGGCCGGACTGCCCCTCGACAACCTCAAGCTCAACACCGGGACTCTCCTTCCGCCAACGATCCAACAACCGCTGGCATTGAACCTTGACTTCAAAATCATCGTCCCCGCACACAAAAGCCAGGGACTGCCGGCTCCCCGAACTCATCTCTCAATCATCTTCCGCATCGGCATTGGCCTCGTTGATTTGCTGAAGCACCTCAGACATGTCCTCCACCTCCTCAAACAAATCCGCATCCACATACATCGGCCTCTTTTGAGCAGTAGCCAAGGCAATACAATCACTGGGACGCGCGTCCACCTCAATCACCTTGCGGCCCAGCTCATTCTTCTGTTGGAGAATTATGCGGGCAAAATAAGTCGAGTTCCTTAACTCCGTGATCACGATCCGCTCCACCGAAATCCCAAAACCCATAAAAACATTGGCCATCAAATCGTGAGTCAGCGGACGTTCCTTTTTCGTTTCTCTCAGGAACATACCAATCGCTGCGCCAATGCTCTGCTCCACCTGAATAACAAACACCTTTTCACTATCGCCGATGAAAATCGCGCATCCGCTGTTGGGCGCCGGCAAGATGCCCCTGATTTTCACCGGAACAACATCTCGTTTCATTACTACCAGTTTACCCCAACTCCGCTAATTGGCAAGTACCGGAAACGTTACTCCACAAAAAAAGCCAGAGACTCCGAAAAGTCTCTGGCTTGCTCCGTCCGAAAACGGACCTTTCCTTAACTGGACATCCTTACTCTTCCGCCTTGATGAAGCCGGCCGAACCAGTCGTCGGCAAGGTGAAGGACCCGTTGCCATTGGAATCCAAGGTGACATCTCTCACCTTCGTGAAAGTTCCGCCGGGCAAGGTATCCGTGGACAAGATCGCGACGGTTGCATTCGGTGAACCAGTTACACTGATCTCCAAAATGGCATTGTTCAAGCCAATGATGCTGAGTTGAGGCTTAGTAACCGGAATCCCTTCGCCGTTGACAATCACCAGGAAGGCAGCTTCAGCCGGCAACCAATCAATTTCATCCCCAGCCTGATGAGCAATCACCACAAGGAAGCCCGGCTGCGTCACTGTCAGGATATTCCCGGACACGGTGGCCACACCGAGTCCAATATCATCCGGCAAGACAGCGTTTGGCGGCAGCTTCACCGATTCCGGCAACTTCACAGTCAGCGTATTCCCTGTCTTGGACGACACTACGCTCACAACAACCCGGCCATCACTATCAATCACGGCAGTTAAGGTCTCCGCAAACTCGAACGTTACCGGCGTCAACCCGGAAGACGCAGTCGCAGCCAAAGGAATACCGAGCGGACGCCCTTCCATGAGAATCGGCCAAGGCTTGTAACCGTCAGGATTCGTGAGACTGATCGTTTGCTCCTTAGCCGGAACACCTTGGCCAGTAACCACCACCGTGAAGGACTTTTCAGCCGGCAACCAACTGTCATCACCCGCCTGGTGAGCAATCACCACAATGTTGCCCGGTTGCGTTACCGTCAGGATATTCCCGGACACCGTCGCTTCACCGGTAGAATCGCTCACATTGACTTCAAATGTCACCGGCAATCCGGAAGTTACAGTGGCAGCAGGCAACGGAATACCCAACGCACGTTTATCCATAGCAATCGGCCAAGGCGCGTAACCGCCGAGCCCTGCGAGAGTAATCTCCTGCGACGCTTTAGCCACTGTAAAGGTTCCAACCGCTGAGCCAGTCCAGTTGTCATCTTCAACGGATACCACAACCGGATACTCGCCAACTGTCTGAGGCAAATTGGTCGAGCCGTCGTAGGTGATCTCCACGCCCAAACCAGCAGGAACCGTCGTAACCTGCACGCCAGTGACGTTGTTAAAAGGCTGCGTCAACGAGTTTTCAACCAAGTTGACCGCCGCCGTTCCAGGTTGAATGGTCAGCATATCAGTCCCCTCTCCCTCATGGATCCTGTCATCAATCACCGCACGAACATTATAAGTTCCCGCATTGATCGGAGCAGTCGCCTCGTCGTCGTAGGTAACAACCGTATTCAAATCGGCAGGCTCCGTCCTCACCGTCACCGGTTTCGGCGTGCCGTCATAGACTTGAACAAGATTTTCCAAAATGACCTGAGCATCGTCAATAGGATCGCCGGTAATCGTCACCATAAAGGTCGTTTCTGCCGCTGCCCAGCAGGAGTTACCTTCTTGAAATGCTCTAATCTCGATAACACCCGGCTCCCTCACCAGCATGACATTGTTAGGGTCTACGGAGAGGACAACGCCCGACCTCGGATTGATGAGCTCAAACATCACCGGCAATCTAGAAGTCGATTCGGCAAACAGAGCGACAGCCAACGGAATCCCTTTGAGCTCATACACAGGCAGAGAAGGCTGCAGGAAGGTCTGGATTGTCTGCGAAGCCTTTGTCACCGTGAAGGTGTTCGTCGCGCTTCCCGTCCAGTTGTCATCCTCAACAATCGCCACAACTGTATGCTCGCCAGCTTCCACAGGAACAATGGACGAGTCGCCATACAGGAAGCTCACATTCAGATTTGCTGGAGTCGTTACAACTTCCGCCCCATTGATAGTGGGCAAATCCGGAGAATCTTCGACTGGGCAATTAAGCTCCTGAGTCAACGAGTTGGTCGCAAAGTTGATTGTCGCAACTGCCTTCTTAATTTCCAGCACAGCGATCCGGAACTGACCATATGGCAAGTCCACACGAACCTCATATGTTCCTGCACCAACCGGAGCCTCCATCTCGTCGTTGTAAGTGATAGTCGCCTCCAATCCAGGAGGATCCGTTGTCACTGTCACCGGCTTCGGATTGCCATCATATGTTTGCTCAAGATCGCTAAACTCGGCAAGAATTTGAGCTGACTCACCAGCAACCTGAACCGTAAACGTCTCCTCGGCAGACTCCCAATTGTCATCACCAGCTTGACTCGCAACGATCTCGACATCTTCATCAGCCAACCAGATGGTCAGAATATTCCCGGAAATAACCGCGCCCGGCTGCTGTTCAGCAAGCGCGAATGTTATCGGCAAACCGGAAGTCGAATTGGCAAACAGAGCAATCTGTATCGGAATTCCCACGAGGGTATACTCAGTCTGATCCGGATGCAAGGTGGTCACGATCTCTTGGGTAGCCTTGTTCACCGTGAAGGTGTTTGTTGTGCTCCCCATCCAGTTGTCATCCGTAACAGTTGCTGCAACCGCATACACACCAACGCCTCCTGGCAAATCGGCCGAGCCGTCGTAGGTAATGTCCACATCCAAACCAGCAGGAACCGTTTCGACAGCCGCCGGAGTGCGGACAACCGGTGTACTCGTTCCCCCGACATCCTCGAAGCCAATCGTCTGAGTCAACGAGTTGGTCGCAAAGCTGACATCCGCACTCCCCTTGTGGATCGTCAGCACATTGGTCCTAGACTGATTGTAAGGCAACTGCACGTGAACTACATACCTCCCCGCATTGACCGGAGCCTCCTGTGTCGGAGGCAGTGTCGAATCTGCCTCCTCGGGCATGTAAGTAATGGTCTGAGGCACTCCAGCAGGGTCTGTCGTTACCGTCACCGGCTTCGGATTGCCATCATATGTTTGCTCAGTACCTCCCCAAGTGACGTCAATCTCGGCAGCCGTGCCGACAATATTCAAGGTGACTTCGGTTTTGACAGACACCCAGTTGTCATCACCCGCCTGGCTGGCAACCAACTTGATCATTCCCGGCCCCAGCACAGTCAGGACATCTTCGGTAATCGCCGCGCCCGCAGTCGAATCTGTTCCTTCGCCAATTGCGAATGTTACCAACAACTCGGAAGTCGCGTTGGCAGACAGGGCAATATCCAAGGGACGCCCCCGGATCGTATATTCAGTTCGACTCGGCTGCGAGACAGCAATCTCCTGGGTGGCTTTGTCCACCGTGAAGATGTTCGTCGCGCTTCCCGTCCAGTTGCCATCCGTAACAGTTGCCACAACCGGATACTCGCCAACTGTCTGAGGCAAATTGGTCGAGCCGTCGTAGGTGATCTCCACATCCAAACCAGCAGGAACCGTCGTAACCTGCACGCCAGTGACGTTGTTAAAAGGCTGCGTCAACGAGTTGGTCGCAAAGTTGATTGTCGCAACTGCCTTCTTGATTTCCAGCACAGCGATCCGGAACTGACCATATGGCAAGTCCACACGAATCTCATATGTTCCTGCACCAACCGGAGCCTCCATCTCGCCGGCGTAAGTGATAGTCGCCTCCAATCCAGAAGGTTCCGTTGTCACTGTCACCGGCTTCGGATTGCCATCATATGTTTGCTCAAGATCGCTAAGCTCGGCACGAATTTGAGCTGACTCACCAGTAACCTGAACCGTAAACGTCTTCTCGGCAGACTCCCAATTGTCATCACCAGCTTGACTCGCAACGATCTCGACATCTTCATCAGCCAACCAGATGGTCAGAATATTCCCGGAAATAACCGCGCCCGGCTGCTGTTCAGCAAGCGCGAATGTTATCGGCAAGCCGGAAGTCGAATTGGCAAACAGAGCAATCTGTATCGGAATTCCCACGAGGGTATACTCAGTCTGATCCGGATGCAAGGTGGTCACGATCTCTTGGGTAGCCTTGTTCACCGTGAAGGTGTTTGTCGTGCTCCCCGTCCAGTTGTTATCCGTAACAGTTGCCACAACCGGATACTCGCCAACTGTCTGAGGCAAATTGGTCGAGCCGTCGTAGGTGATCTCCACGCCCAAACCAGCAGGAACCGTCGTAACCTGCACGCCAGTGACGTTGTTAAAAGTCTGCGTCAACGAGTTTTCAACCAAGTTGACCGTCGCCGTTCCAGGTTGAATGGTCAGCATATCAGTCCCCTCTCCCTCATGGATCCTGTCATCAATCACCGCACGAACATTATAAGTTCCCGCATTGATCGGAGCAGTCGCCTCGCCGTTGTAGGTAACAACCGTATTCAAGTTGGCAGGCTCCGTCCTCACCGTCACCGGTTTCGGCGTGCCGTCATAGACTTGAACAAGATTTTCCAAAATGACCTGAGCATCGTCAATAGGATCGCCGATAATCGTCACCATAAAGGTCGTTTCTGCCGCTGCCCAGCAGGAGTTACCTTCTTGAAATGCTCTAATCTCGATAACACCCGGCTCCCTCACCAGCATGACATTGTTAGGGTCTACGGAGAGGATAACGCCCGGCCTCGGAGTGATGAGCTCAAACATCACCGGCAATCTAGAAGTCGATTCGGCAAACAGAGCGACAGCCAACGGAATCCCTTTGAGCTCATACACAGGCAGAGAAGGCTGCAGGAAGGTCTGGATTGTCTGCGAAGCCTTTGTCACCGTGAAGGTGTTCGTCGCGCTTCCCGTCCAGTTGTCATCCTCAACAATCGCCACAACTGTATGCTCGCCAGCTTCCACAGGAACACTAGACGAGTCGCCATACAGGAAGCTCACATTCAGATTTGCTGGAGTCGTTACAACTTCCGCCCCATTGATAGTGGGCAAATCCGGAGAATCTTCGACTGGGCAATTAAGCTCCTGAGTCAACGAGTTGGTCGCAAAGTTGATTGTCGCAACTGCCTTCTTAATTTCCAGCACAGCGATCCGGAACTGACCATATGGCAAGTCCACACGAACCTCATATGTTCCTGCACCAACCGGAGCCTCCATCTCGTCGTTGTAAGTGATAGTCGCCTCCAATCCAGGAGGATCCGTTGTCACTGTCACCGGCTTCGGATTGCCATCATATGTTTGCTCAAGATCGCTAAACTCGGCAAGAATTTGAGCTGACTCACCAGTAACCTGAACCGTAAACGTCTCCTCGGCAGACTCCCAATTGTCATCACCAGCTTGACTCGCAACGATCTCGACATCTTCATCAGCCAACCAGATGGTCAGAATATTCCCGGAAATAACCGCGCCCGGCTGCTGTTCAGCAAGCGCGAATGTTATCGGCAAACCGGAAGTCGAATTGGCAAACAGAGCAATCTGTATCGGAATTCCCACGAGGGTATACTCAGTCTGATCCGGATGCAAGGTGGTCACGATCTCTTGGGTAGCCTTGTTCACCGTGAAGGTGTTTGTTGTGCTCCCCATCCAGTTGTCATCCGTAACAGTTGCTGCAACCGCATACACACCAACGCCTCCTGGCAAATCGGCCGAGCCGTCGTAGGTAATGTCCACATCCAAACCAGCAGGAACCGTTTCGACAGCCGCCGGAGTGCGGACAACCGGTGTACTCGTTCCCCCGACATCCTCGAAGCCAATCGTCTGAGTCAACGAGTTGGTCGCAAAGCTGACATCCGCACTCCCCTTGTGGATCGTCAGCACATTGGTCCTAGACTGATTGTAAGGCAACTGCACGTGAACTACATACCTCCCCGCATTGACCGGAGCCTCCTGTGTCGGAGGCAGTGTCGAATCTGCCTCCTCGGGCATGTAAGTAATGGTCTGAGGCACTCCAGCAGGGTCTGTCGTTACCGTCACCGGCTTCGGATTGCCATCATATGTTTGCTCAGTACCTCCCCAAGTGACGTCAATCTCGGCAGCCGTGCCGACAATATTCAAGGTGACTTCGGTTTTGACAGACACCCAGTTGTCATCACCCGCCTGGCTGGCAACCAACTTGATCATTCCCGGCCCCAGCACAGTCAGGACATCTTCGGTAATCGCCGCGCCCGCAGTCGAATCTGTTCCTTCGCCAATTGCGAATGTTACCAACAACTCGGAAGTCGCGTTGGCAGACAGGGCAATATCCAAGGGACGCCCCCGGATCGTATATTCAGTTCGACTCGGCTGCGAGACAGCAATCTCCTGGGTGGCTTTGTCCACCGTGAAGATGTTCGTCGCGCTTCCCGTCCAGTTGCCATCCGTAACAGTTGCCACAACCGGATACTCGCCAACTGTCTGAGGCAAATTGGTCGAGCCGTCGTAGGTGATCTCCACATCCAAACCAGCAGGAACCGTCCCGACAGCCGCCGGAGTGCGGACAACCGGCGTCTTCGTTCCCCCAACATCCTCAAAACCAATTTCCTGAGTCAACGAGTTGGTTACAAAGCTGACCTCCGCACTCTCCTTGTGGATCGTCAACACATTGGTCTTAAACTGATCGTAAGGCAAGTCCACACGAACCGCATATGTGCCCGCATTGACCGGAGCGTTCGTTTCGCCATCATATGTGATGGTTGCTTCCAATCTGCTAGGATCTGTTGTTATCGTCACCGGCTTCGGATTGCCATCATATATTTGCTCAGTATTCTCCCAAAAGACGAGAATCTCAGCAGCCGTGCCGACAACATCCAGGGTGATCTCGGTTTCGGCAGATGCCCAGTTGTCATCGCCCGGATGGCTGACAATCACCTGGACCATCCCTGGTCCCAGCACAGTCAGGATATTATTTTCAATAACCGCGCCCGTAGCCGCATCGGTTTCCTCGCCAATCGCGAATTCTACTGGCTCCACATTATCCGCCACTGACAATTCGGAAGTCGCATATGCAGACAGGTTAATATCCAAGGGGCGCCCCCGGATGTTATACACATCACCTGGTCGCAGCCGCAAGACGGTAATCGTTTGAGGAGCCTTGTTCACTGTGAAGATGTTCGTCGCGCTCCCCGTCCAGTTGCCATCTGCAACAGTCGCCGCAACCGCATACACGCCAACACCTTCCGGCAAATCGGCCGAGCCGTCGTAGGTGATCTCCACATCCAAACCGGCAGGAAGCGTCTCGACAGCCGCCGGAGTGCGGACAACCGGCGTATTCGTTCCCCCGACATCCTCAAAACCAATTTCCTGAGTCAACGAGTTGGTTACAAAGCTGATCTCCGCACTCCCCTTATTGATCGTCATCACATTGGTCTTAAACTGATCGTAAGGCAACTGCACGTGAATCGCATATGTGCCCGCATTAACCGGGGCGTCCGTTTCGCCATTATATGTGATAGTCGTCTCCAATCCGGGAGGGTCTGTCGTTACCGTCACCAGCTTCGGATTGCCATCATATGTTTGCTCAAGGCCCTCATACTCGACATCCAGTGGGGCAGCCGTGCCGGTTACCTTCACGATGATTTCGATCTCGGCAGCTGCCCAGTTATCATCGCCCGCTTGGCTGGCAATCAACTTGACTGTTCCCGGTCCCAGCACAGTCAGGAAACTCTCGTCAATTGAAGCCCCCGTAGAGCTGTCTGTTTCCTCGTCAATCGCGAATGTTACCGGCAAACCGGAATCCGCGTCGGCGAACAGGAGAATATCCAACGGACGCGCTCTGAGCACATATTCCTTCAGACTTGGCCGCAAGGCAGTTGTGATCTCCTGAGTAGCCTTGGTGACCGTGAATGTGTTTGTCGTGCTCCCCGTCCAGTTGCCATCTGCAACAGTCGCCGCAACGGCATACACGCCAACACCTTCCGGCAAATCAGCCGAGCCGTCGTAGGTGATCTCCACATCCAAACCGGCAGGAAGCGTCTCGACAGCCGCCGGAGTGCGGACAACCGGTGTACTCGTTCCCCCGACATCCTCAAAACCAATTTCCTGAGTCAACGAGTTGGTTACAAAGCTGACCTCCGCACTCCCCCTGCTGATCGTCAGCACATTGGTATGAGGCTGGCCATATGGCAACTGCACGCTAACCGTATATGTGCCCGCATTGACCGGAGCATCCGAGTTGCCATCATATGTAATGGTTGTCTCCACTCCGGCAGGGTCTGTCGTTACCGTCACCAGCTTCGGATTGCCATCATATGTTTGCTCAAGACCACCGAACTCAACGTTAATAAGAGCCGCTACCCCTTCAACGGTTATGGTGAAGGTTGCTTCAGCAGGCGCCCAATAATCATCGCCAAGTTGAATGGCCTTCACTTCAATCGCACCCGGTCCGCGCACCCTCAGCACACTACCGGTAATAGAAGCGCCCACAGTAGCATCCGCGTTGCCGATCTCAAATACTACCGGCAAGCTGGAACTCGTATTCGCAAACAAAGCGATCTCTAAGGGCACTCCCCGAATTGTATATGTGGACAGGAAGACCGGAGTAACCGTTTGCGGCGCCCTGGTAACGGTCAGGGTATTCGTCACACTGCCTGTCCGGTTGGCATCCACAATAGACGCGATAACCTCGAAATCGCCCACCGTGTCGGGCAAGTCGGTTGAGCCTGCGTAGGTAACTCCATAACTCAAGCCCGCCGGATCCGTCGTCGCTTCCAGCGCCGTGATGTCGTTCACCGGTTGCTCCAACAAGTTTGTGCTTTCCGTCGAGCTGGTTACAAAACTGATCGCCGCAGCCGCCTTGTTAATCGTCAACGTCGCATTGGTGGTCTTGTTGTAAGCCGGAATCTCCACCTGAACCGGATAAATCCCCGCGTTGGACGGAGCCTCTGACTCGCCGGCGTAAGTAATGTTTGCCTGCAACCCGGCAGGTTTCGTGGTTACCGTTATCAGCTTCGGATCGCCATCATATGTTTGCTCAAGACCGCCAAACTCAATGCTGAAATCAAGCGGATCCCCTGTAACCTGAATCGTAAAGGTTTCCTCCGCTGCCGCCCAATAGGAATCGCTGGCCACTGAGGCAATCACCTCAACCAGACCCGGACCCCGCGCTGTTATGAGGTTTCCGTCGATGGACACACCTGTACCGGCAGCTGTATTCGCCCCAAGCCGGAACGTCACCGGCAAGTTTGTGGAATTAGAAGTCGCCCGGGCAAACAGAGCAATATTCAACGGCACTCCCTGAAGCCCGTAACGATCATTCACGAAGACGCTGATCGTCTGCGGCTCTCTTTCCACCGTGAAGATGTTCGTCGCGCTTCCCACCCAGTTGGCATCCACAATGGTCGCCTCAACCGCATACTCGCCGACCCTTATCAGCGGCAAGTTATTGGTTGTTCCCTCGTAATCCAACCGATAAACCAGACCAATCGGAGTCGTCTCGACTATCGCCCCCGTGAGGTTGCCAATCGTCTGAGTCAACGAGTCGGCTGCAAAGCTGACCGTCGCCACCGCCTGGTTAATTGTCAGCACATTGGTCGTCATCCCCGAATAAACCGTGTTCCCACCGCCAATCACGGCCTGAACCGCATAAACACCCGCATCGACCGGAACATCCGCCGCGCCGTCATAAGTGACATCAACGACCGTATTCGTATCCAATCCGAGAGAAGTCGTCACCGTTACCGTCACCGGCTTCGGCTGGCCGTCGTAAGTCTGTTCGAGATTCGACAACGTAATGACCGTCGCATCAGTGATTCGCATCGTGTTGGTCACACTTCCCGCATAGCGAGGATCCACCGCAGTGGCCACCACTTCATAAACGCCCGGATTGGTCGGAACCGTTGCCTGTCCGTTGTAAGTAATCCTCAACGCTAGGTTCGCGGGGTCTTTCGTCACCGTAACCCCCTTCGGATTGCCGTCGTAAGCCTGCGTCAAGTCGGTCAAGGTAACTGACGCAGATGATTCCTCAATCAGCGATTTCTCAATCGTCACGATGCCCGGAACAAAGGTAATGTTGTAGTTGCTGGCCGTAACTCCGGCAACAGACAGAGGATAAATGGCGGCATTGGCGCCGTCGATTCCCTCAGTCTCATATGTAAGCTCACCAACCAACACCGATTCATCTTCCTCATTCACGAAACCATCAATGGTCGCCGAAAAATTCGGGTTAGCTTCTTCGAATTTGCGGGTTACATCGTTCGCCGTGACGGTCAAGACCGCCGAGTTCACTTGCACTGTTGCCGTCGCATTGAACTGATTGGCGCCTCTCGCCGGCGCAGTATCCAACGCAAGACTGGCGCTCAAAGTGTGCGTGCCTACCGACAACACCGTGTTCGTGTCCAACCGCAGACCGGCCTGATTGGTGAGATAGGTGAAAGTCCCCGAACTACTCGGCGATGTGGCATTGAGTTGAGCCGCCCCCAACTTCGTCCCGTAAGTCAACGAAGCCGGATTCCACTGAATACTCGGATACACAATCACCTCGCCCTGCCGATGCGTGAGAATATAGTTATCGGAAGTGCCGCCGCTGATAGTAATCGGATACCTACCGGGAGGCGTATCCCGGTTCACACCGGAAATAAACCGCAACGGCGTCTGAAGCAAACCATTCTCATTATTATCACTCCGCACTGTCAGTTCATCACTGAACTTGATGACATTGGTATTCGCAGCATCTGTGAACACAACCGCGCGATAATCGCTGCCAGTCGGCCCTTGCTCTCCCTGGGTTTTCTCGAAGTCTTGCGGTTTAATCGTCAAAGGTGCCTTCTGAACCGTCAACCGAGCAGCGTAAAACTGCAACGGCCCCTCCCGATGCCCCGTTGTATAGACAGGCTGATTGAAGTTATTCGGATCGGTAATTGGGTTGCCGTGCGCATCCACCTGCTGAGTCTGCCCCAACACCTTCCGATTATTAGGCGTTAGGCCATAGTCATATTGCTTTCCGCGATCCGATGTCAGAGAGGTTAACGAGCCAAACCCGCGGGTATTGAGGCCAGAATTTTGGACAACAATCCCGTTTTGAATCACCCGACCATCCGACAACCTCAATCTGCCGTAAACCGGACCGCGAATCTCGTAGTTCCCCGTGGCGTCATGCAGCCGGTTGGGTATGGTATCCCCCGGCCTACTGATGACGTTTGTGACGACATTCACTATGTTGGTCTGGACGGGGTTGCCGTCGGCGTCTGTGACGTTTTCTGTGATGGTGTTTGTGTAATTGTCTATGAGATTTGACGTCGTCTCATTTTGCGCGTATCGCACCTGACCCACCGCGATGTAATAATCCCCAGCGCCCCTGTTATTCGGATCGCTCGGATCGTAGTTTGTCGCCAATCTCAACTGAACTCCCAAATCTTCCAGGGTATCGCCGTGAATCAATTTGTTCCAAGGCTGCGCATTCTCTCCCCAAAGAGTCGCATCGTTGCCAAAACTAATCACTTTGCCAAGCGAGTTGGTGGAAAGGTCCAAAAGACCGGCAATATCTTCATAACCGTACTCAACCTCTTGATTCTTCAATCCAATAGTTACCGGGCGGGGATGGATCACAATCTCGATCGTCTTGCTGGTCGATCCATAGTCCGAACCCCCCGCCGGCGTATAAGTCGCTGTAAGCGTCAGTGTTCCAGCGTCACGAGGCGCCGTGTCGCTCGTGAAGGGGGAACCA
This sequence comes from uncultured Pedosphaera sp., assembly GCA_965214825.1. GTDB lineage: Bacteria > Verrucomicrobiota > Verrucomicrobiia > Limisphaerales > AAA164-E04 > UBA2970. The sequence goes on along the minus strand of OZ243981.1, from coordinate 1,091,604 downwards.
TCCTCAAAGGTATACTCCAACGTCCCCGTGCGCGCATCCGACTCCTCAATGACTGCATCCAAAGGATTCCAATCAAATGTCTTGTCAGCAACGCTATCAGCGCCGGCCTTCTCTTCCCTCGCAGCGGCGTCATCACTGCGTTTGATTGCCGAACTGGAATCGACAAGCCTTTGGCCATACATAATCGCGTCGTCATCGCCAGAGGTGTCGGTGAAGGAAGCCCACTGGATAGTCGGCACCTTCCGAACAATAGTCAACGTGCCCAAGTTGGTGGAAATGTTGAAAACGTAGTTTTGTCTGAGAGACCCCGACGCGCCAACATTTTGAACGTTAATCGGCGCGGAATCGCCAGGCCGGTTTGTCGCAGTGATCTCAGAAATCAACGCCAAGCTCGGAAAGAACTCGCCCAATTTATCAAAACCATCGGTTTCGTCCTCCCCCTTCTCCTTCTTCCTCGGCTTGCTCAGCGCTGTGGCATGATGCGGGGCGATGTTCTCAAAGATAATCCGCGAAGAAACCCTCGTGCCCTCTTCCACATTCAGCACGTCCGTGAAATCATTCAGAAAATCACTCACATTCGCCGTGCCAACCTTCATCTGGCGATCTGCCGCCCGGACTTCCACCTCTCGTGCTTCGACCGTGAGAGTCCCTGTTCTTTGCTGCAACTCATAATTCTGCAGCCGGTTCTCGGTATCATCGTATTGAATCACAATCTGATTCGTGCCGACAGGGATCTCACTCTGATCTTCTTCGGCGGGAACCAGCATTTGAATGCTGATTTTGCCGACATCGCTCGTGACGACCACCGGAGTCTGCAAAGCGCCCGCACCAATGCCATTTGTCGTCATAAAGGCCGGATTGGCATCCCCGTAAACCTTGTTCGTGTTCGCAACCGCGAGGATCAGCAGCTTCCGCGTTACTTGCAGAGACCTCGCCACCTCAGCGCTGTCAGTGTAGTTATCCTTGCTGGCATCATTCGCCTTAAATTTGGCTTTGACTTCGTAGCCGCTCTGAGTGTAATCTAGAACCGTTTCCGCAGACACAACCTTGCTGCCAACCTTATACTCAATCTCTCCAATCGTGTCCACGGGAATGCCAAGAGGCGGCCCGCCGCTTCCTCGAACCAAAACGGCATTCAGACGGTTGCCCAGCGGCGTCCCATATTCAATGTCATCAAAGGCCGCTCCGTGAGGCACTCCCCAAGACAGCCCCACCGGCACCTTGCCAATTGACAGTGTACCATTCAAGTGACGGATCACCACGTTATTCCTCCCCTGCTTGGGCGTGACCCCTTCAACAAAGATTGTATAGTCCTGCTTCACATCCGTGTTCGGAGCATCCGTCCAAAAACGTATGCCGCTATCATCCAGTTCCCGCCTCTCAAAGGCGGCTGGTGTTTTTTCATCCGTGGCGTTCTTGATGGGAAGAGGGTCGCCGTTATTATCCAAAGCGAATAACCAGCCGTCCGCGTAATGCCCGCCGGGAAGGTTCTTATAATCCGCATTGAATGTGCTGGGAATGGGATCGCCAAGGGGAAGGTCCTTCACGTCCCTTGCCTGGATGTTTATCGTGCGCGGCCTAACCGTCACATCCCGAGTCACCGTTTTATCAAAGTAAGACTGAGTACCACCTGAAGTAATTCTTGTTATCCCATCGGCTGTCAATTTGAACTCGACCTTGATTGTGTAGGTTTTCCCCACCGAAAGCTCGACATATCTTTCTCTGAACTTTATCTTATTGTTGTCATCGGCGTCCCTGATGTAGCTGGCAACGTTACTGATTGTAGTCGTGCCGTCACTAATGGAGACTTCGAGATTGTAGTGAGTAAATGCATCCAATCGCCTGCCGAAGTTGAGGCCATCCCCAATATTTTTTCCGGTATCGGGATCAATGAATGTGGGTCTCAAACGGCTCCCCAGAAGATTGCCGAAGGTTACCGGGTTAACCGTCCCGTCGCTATTGCCCCATATGACAACCGGGCCTCTCGGCTGGACGGTATATGTGCTGTAACTATTTCCGGTAAATACGAATGTATTTTCGTATCCCTCTGAGGTCTGGAGGAGACTTTGATTCTCAATTAAAATCCGATATGTGCCCGCAGTTCCCTTTACTACATCAATTAGAGACTGGCCCGCGGGTACGGTTATAGTGCCGCCGGTTTCGGTCTGAAATGTAAATACCGGGTCTGGTCGGAGCACACCGGGGTTCAGCCGTCCTGAGGCATCCACATCCTGCACTCGGTGTCCTTCCGGTATTAAAAAGATGTCTTCCAGATCCATGTCCACCTCTGAGGAGAAATCTCTCAAGCGCAATCTCAAGTCCCGCCTGTTGATCTTCAGGTGGGCTTTCGGTTGGTCCGCTGCTTTCTTGAATTTATGGTTCGGCGCCGATCCTGTATTCAACGTGATCACATTGTCGCGACGCTTAACCTGCCCGTTGTTGTTGAATGCGGGAAGGGTTTCGCTATTTACGCCGATATTGACGCTCGGCTGCGTCGTAAAAACGCCGGGCAAGTCATCTGGATCATAGAAGCCTGCAAAGTCACCGTCTTCTATCGCGCCGGCGGCCTCGACCAGGTGCGGGGCGACATTTTTCACCCTGAGTTCAATGTCCAAATCCACATTTCCATAGAGTGTCTCAAAAACGTTTGAGCTTCTATTACCTTCAGGGCCCACAAATCTGAATTGGATTTGGCGAGCTTCCACTTTAACTTTTCCGTCCTCGAAGGGAAGGATATCGTAGTTAGCCAGAATGTCCCGGTTGCTTTGGGGGATGCCCCGGTTATCTCGAAACAACGCGAGATCATATGTGCCGACGACCTTCTCCACTTTCAGCGGCGAAAAATCCACCACTAGGACTATTTGCTCCATGAAAGCTTCTCCCAAGCGAAAGTTGTTGTTCAGATGAAAGGCGTTATTCCCGTCGACATTCTTCAGAAGGCCTGAATTGAGCGTTGTATAAATTCGTTGTGCGGTTGATGTCGCTGTTGCGGGTTTGGTGATGATGGAATAATCATCCGTCTCGCGGTCTTCATCGCCGGCGGCTTTGCGGGGATCGAATCGATGATTTATCTTGTCGCCGTAGGCTTTTTTTATTTCGCTCTTGGCCGCGATTCTAATGACAGCTTTTCTCACTGTCATGGAGCGGCTTTGGGCGCTGGCGTGGGCGGTGTAGTTCTTGAATTGCGGCACCTGCGTGATGACCATATAACCTACGGCTCCCACCGGTTCGGTACGGTAGAATTGTTTGATGTCTTCTGCACTGTTGCCCGGACCTTTTTGGACTCTCACTACCACAGGCTGGGTGACTTGTTTGCGCACTTCAACAGGGGCATTCGTCGTATAGGATCTTCTAATCACTACGGGCCAGGTATTGGTGTTGTTCGTGTCATCCGGATCCTGCGGAACCAGAAAATTATTGGTGAATCCCACGGGGTACGTCAATCCCAAATCCGTTATCGCGATAAGCTTATTGGGCTCATTAGTCGATATGGTAGATGACCCGCCGGCATTAACCGCTCTTGTTCCGGCGGTGAATTGCACATTCGGCCCGACTCGATCACCACGGTCGATGATAGAACGGTTGATGGTGAAGGCATTGTCCGTCTCTGTAACGCCGACATAGAAAGTGTTGGTTACCGGCGTCGATGCGGTGCCGTTCGTGACCGAAGTCGTTATGATCTGGATCTGCTGCCGCCATCCGAGGTCTTCGCCGGCAGAGAGGTAGTTTGCTGGTTGAGTGCTGCGGCCATTCAATGTCGCATAGTTTTCTCCCCGTTGGAAGGTATGGAAGTCGAGTCCCTCAGCTGTTTTGCTGTAGTGTTGCGGATCGCTTTCGGGAATGATAGGGACCAGAACATGACTGCCATCCGGTTTAAAGATCGGGGCGTTGTCTTCGGCGTCTTTGGCGAGGATTCTGTACGAGTTGTTGGTCACAACAATGTTGCCACTTTGGGTGTTGTATACCTGTCCTTCCTTTGTAACAAAGAGATTCCTTCCGCTGGGGTAGGTTGGGGCGAGATTGGATTCGTAGCCGGGGAAGTTTTCTTCGCCGTATTCTCGGGGGCCTGGGGAGGGCACAACAGAGAGCGAGGCTTTTCTGACTGTGATTTTAACGGCCTTTTTCTGTACGGAGGCATTGCCGCCGGGCACCCAGTAGGCGGTCAGGGTGTGGGTGCCTGCATCGAGATAGAGCCAATCATATGTGCCGGTGTACCCGTCGATGGAATATGTGGGGGAGTCCGTGGCGCGGAATCCATTTGTCACTGATGTGGCCTGGTCGTCCGGTTGGACGGAGACAGTTTGATTGGAGAGGCGGGCGAATTTCGGGTCGCTCTCGACCAGGGCCCGCTGCGCCGCGGGGATTTCGGGAGCATCCCAGAAGTAATAGACTTCCGCTGTGCTGTCTATCTGGCCGCCTCTGCGAACAACGGCGTTCAGTTGCGTGGCACTGAGCGGGGTTCCGTAGCTGATGGGATCGGGGGTGTCCCATGTGAATGTTTGCCCGATCGCAGTGTGGGCAAGCGTGCAAGAGAGAGCCAGCACTGCGAGGCCCTTGACTAGTGTATTGGTTTTTGTGTTCATGGTTGATTCATCTGATTTCGAAAATTCGGTGTGTGGCGTTGCGGCGCTTGGAGCCGGGCTGCTGCCGTCGTCTGTTGGTGTTGTTTGTGAAACCTTCCGGCCTGAACGTCTCAAATCAAAGGCGCTGGAAAGGTCAAGGTTTCTAGCTGGTCGGTTCATTTTCATATCGGCAAAGGATACTTTCATTCGTTTCAGTTTGCAAACAATTTTTAGAGACCGTAGCCGGAAGCCACGGTTTCGCAAGTCTTTTTTTGTTTTTTTTTTCAAAGGCACTCACATTTTTCAAATGTCAAGAGCAGAAAATCTGCCAACGCCACAACATATCCACTCAGGTTTCGGTAAAGTTTTCCCGGCCGCTGTCTTTTTGGATAGCAGGCGGTTTCTTCTGGAAACGGCTCCAGAGACCCCTCCGCAGGCATCCAAACGCCAAGGCTGCGCGGCAAGAAAAATTTCAAACAGCCGCTCTCCCGCCCTTTTGGACTTTTTTGGGAGAGACGTCAATCCCGAAACACCTGAGAAGCTTAAACTCAATTTCCGCCGAGGTCAAAGAGATTTTTGAATTTTTTTATTCGCCAATCTTTTCCAACAAGCGACAGTTTCTGAGTTACAGCCACCCGAATACGACGAAGAATCTTTTACACCGAAAAGGTAATTTTCATTAGGAAACATCCAAAATCCGATTTTGTCAAGCCCTCAAACCAAAAAAATTGCATCTTTTTTCATTTTTTTGGTTTCAGAGGCGTTTTACCCTGATTTTTTCTGTCGGTCAATGGGAAAAGGAGATTTTGTTTATTTTTTGATGAGGGGGCGCAAGGCTTTTCCGGTGAGGCTATTTTTGGCTTGGGCGATATGTGCGGGGATGCCTTGGGCGGCGATTTTTCCGCCTTGGGCGCCGGCGCCGGGGCCGAGGTCGATAATCCAATCTGTTTGGCAGATGAAGTCGAGATGATGTTCGATGACGAGGACGCTGTGGCCGTTGCGGAGCATGGCGCGAAACATTTGGAGCAATACTTTGATGTCGGCAAAGTGCAGGCCGGTTGTGGGTTCATCGAAGAGGAAGAGGGTTTGCTGATTGCGGCATTCTTGCTTGCCCTTCCCGCTGCGGAAAAGATGCCGGACGACTTTGAGCCGCTGGCTTTCTCCTCCCGACAAGGTGTTGACGGCTTGCCCCAGGCGGAGGTAGCCGAGGCCGACGGCTTGCAGCCAGCGCAGGCCTTCGACTGCCCGCCGAGCGGCGAGATGGGGGCAATGCCGCAAGGTTTCTGCGGCTTCGTCCACGGTGGCTTTCAGCATTTCGACGATGGTCCATCGGGTTTTTCTGCCGGTTTTGGCGGGAGCGAAGTCGTTCAAATCCAGGGTGAAGTCTCGCACTTTTCGGCGATAGCGATTTCCATTGCATTCTGGACATCGGAGGAAGACATCGCTGAGGAACTGCATTTCGACTTTCTCGAAACCGGCGCCTCGGCATTGCTCGCATTGGCCGGCTGGGGAGTTGAAGCTGAATGTTCCGGGCGTGAATCCGCGCTGTTCGGCTTGTTTTGAGGCGGCGAAGAGTTTTCGGATGTCCTCGAAGAGGCCGGCGTAAAGGGCAGGATTGGAACGAGGGGTTTTGCCGATGGGGGATTGATCGATCAAAACCACGGCGCCAAGTGCCTCGAAGCCGGACAATTCAACGAAGGGGTTGACGTTTGAATCCGTCCAACGGCCGATAGCTCGCTCCAAGTTCGGCGCCAGGACTTGCTTTACTAGAGTCGTTTTCCCGGAACCGCTGACGCCGGTAACGCAGACCAGGCGATTGAGGGGGAATCGGACGGAAAGGCGGGAGAGGTTGTGGCAAGTCGCGCGGTGAATGGAGAGCCATTGCGTGTCGCGGCTGATTTTTCGCGGGGTTTGGCCGTTGCTGAGGCTTTCTTGGCCGCCCAAAAAACGGGCAGTGGCGGATTGCCGCCGTTTGGCGAGGGATTGGACGGAGCCAGCAAACAACAAGTTGCCTCCGGCGGCGCCACTGCCCGGGCCGAGGTCGATGACGCGGTCGGCAGCGCGAATGATGGCTGCGTCATGTTCAACGACAACGACGGTGTTGCCGGCATCCCGCAGGCGATGCAGCACGGCGATGAGGTTTTGCACATCGACAGCGTGAAGGCCCACGCTCGGTTCGTCCAAGACAAACAAAGTGTTGACCAGGCGCGTTCCTAAACAGGAAGCGAGGTTGATGCGTTCAGTTTCACCGCCTGAAAGCGTGTTGGTTGGTCGGTCGAGGGTGAGGTAGGCCAAGCCGGTGTCTGCCAGGAATTGTAGCCGGCTTTGCGTTTCCAGCAAGGCATAATGGAGGGGAGAAGGCCGGCGGGCTTTTGCTTGGCGGCGCCATTCGTTGACAATGGCCAGCAATTCCCGGATCGGCAGGCGGTAAAACTCTGGCAAGGACAAGGGGGCGGCGGTTCCGTTGCCGGCGATGCGGAATTGCAGCGTCTCCGGCCGGAAACGAGCGCCGGCGCAGGCCGGGCATTGCCGATTTGCTCGATAGCGTGCCAGCAGGAGGCGGACGTGCATTTTGTAAGCTTTTGATTCCAGCCAATCGAAGTATCCCTTGACGCCATACCAAACCTGCGGCCAACGATGCCGGCGGTCTTGGCCGTAATTCGGGCCGCCGAAAAGCACCCATTTTTGATGAGCGGGAGAGAGACGGCCAAAGGGCACGTCTGTGGGAACGGCATCCCGCTTGGCCGCCTGCATCAAGTCCTGCTGGGAACGCAGGCCATGCCCGCTCTGCCACGGTTTCACGGCGCCGGCAGCAAGTGTTATTGCCGGGTCGGGAATGGCCAGGCGATAATCCACTGCCAATGTCCAGCCGAACCCGCGGCATTCGGGACAAGCGCCGACAGGCGAGTTGAAGCTGAAGAATGCGCGTGTCGGCTTCGGCAGGGTTTCCCGGCATGGAGCGCATTCCAACCGTCGGGAAAACACGCCCAACATTTGCCATGGAGCCTCTCCCTCCAACGCCGCCTTCGATATATGCCGCAAGCGCTGGGGCAGAGACAATAGAAACAAACGATCTTTCCCAAATGAAAATGCCTGTTCACAGGCTTCGATGAACCGGGCGCGGGACCGGGGCGCGACGCGAATCCGGTCTTGAATGACTAGCAACGAGGCTGCCGCTTCCGGGCCTGCCGCCTCGAAGGTTTTCTCGCCTCCGGCAATCAAATCGTCCAGCTTCCGCATCCGGCCTGCGAGCCAGCACCGCTGAAATCCCTGCGATTGAATGGCTCGCAGACATTCGGTCAAACCCAGAGTCGGGCTGAGAGGCGCCGGAAACGCGACGCAAACCCAAACGTCTGAAGCGGCGTTTTCCTGCAAAACCTGCCACAGGCTTTGAGGAGAATCGGTTTGGATTTGCCGGCCGCAGCGTCGGCAGAAGGGCCGGGCAAAATGCAACCAGAGCGTTTTGATGTAATCGCAGATTTCCGTCATCGTGCCGACGGTGGAGCGGGCGGATTTGACGGTGTTTTTCTGCTCGACGGCAATGGCCGGCGGAATGCCTTCGATGCGGTCCACTTGCGGTTTGTCCATGCGGTCGAAGAATTGCCGGGCGTAAGGCGAGAATGTTTCGATGTAGCGGCGCTGCCCTTCGGCAAACAAGGTGTCGAAGGCCAGGGAACTTTTGCCGCTGCCGCTGACGCCGGTAATCACCGTCAACTGGTTGGCGGGAATTTCGAGGTCGAAGTTCTTCAGATTGTTCTGCCGCACGCCGTAGAGCCGAATGGAAGCCGCGCTTGAAGGGCGGTTGCGACGGCGGGAGGATGCGGACGGCGGGGAAGGCACAGGCGATATTTTTCTACTCAACAGCTCGGACGGGCGTTAGACTGAGCGGGGAGGTGGCTATGACGCAAGAATCATCGAATCGATCGGCATCGGAAAAAGATTTTATTCGCGAGATTGTCGCCCGCGATCTCCGGGCGAACACTCACGGCGGCAAAGTCGCTACTCGATTTCCGCCGGAACCGAACGGCTATCTCCACATCGGCCACGCAAAATCTGTCTGTTTGAACTTCGGCATCGCTGCCGAAAACCGCGGCGTCTGCCGCCTGCGCTTTGACGACACCAACCCCGCCCGGGAAAGCCGCGAATTCGTCCAGGCCATCCAAGCCGACTTGCGCTGGCTGGGCTTCGACTGGGGCGGCCAGGCTTTGTTCGCTTCTGACTACTTCGAGCGGCTTTACGAATGCGCCGTTGAATTGATTCGGCGGGGCAAGGCCTTTGTTTGCGATCAATCGGCGGAAGCCTTCGCCGACTCGCGCGGCACTCCCGCCGTGCCGGGCACTGAAAGCCCGTGGCGCCACCGCTCGGCGGCAGAAAATCTCGATCTCTTCGCCCGAATGCGGGCCGGCGAATTCGATGACGGCGTCAAGACTTTGCGAGCCAAAATTGACATGACCTCTCCCAACCTTCACCTGCGCGACCCGGCACTTTACCGCATCCGCAAAATCCCTCACCACCGGACAGGAAACGCCTGGAACATTTACCCGACTTACGATTTCGCCCACTGCCTCTCCGACGCCATCGAAGGCATCACTCATTCTCTTTGTACGTTAGAGTTCGCCGTGCATCGCCCGCTCTACGATTGGGTTCTCGAAAACCTGCCCCTGCCTCGCCCGCTCCCTCGGCAATACGAATTCGCCCGCCTCAACCTGAGCTACACCGTGTTGAGCAAACGCAAACTTAACCAACTCGTTCAAGAAAAAATCGTCGCCGGCTGGGACGATCCCCGAATGCCGACTCTCTCCGGTCTCCGCCGGCGCGGCATCACGCCGGCTGCCGTCAAAGCCTTCTGCGCTGCTGTCGGCGTCACCAAATACGATGGATTGACCGACATCGCCCTCTTTGAACATTGCATCCGTGCCGACCTCAACCCCAAAGCCCGCCGCGCCATGGCCGTGCTGCGCCCGCTCAAAGTCACCATCGAAAACCTCCCCCCCGAACACTTTGAAGAACTGGAAGCCGCCAACAATCCCGAAGACGAAACCGCCGGTGTTCGCCGGATTCCCTTCTCGCGCGAGCTTTACATCGACCAGGCCGACTTCATGGAAAATCCGCCCAAAAAATTCTTCCGCCTCCGCCCCGGCGGCGAAGTGCGCCTCCGCTACGCCTACATCCTGAAATGCGAAGAAGCCATCAAAGACGCTGCCGGCAACATCACACATCTCCGCTGCACCATTGACTCCGCCTCCAAACGCGGCGGCCCCACCGCCGGCAGACGCATCAAAGGCACGCTCCATTGGGTATCCGCCCCCCACGCCATCGACGCTGAAGTGCGCCTCTTCGACCGCCTCTTCACCGTCCCCGACCCCGCCAACAACAAAGCCGGCAAAAACTTCATCGACTGCATCAATCCCCGATCGCGCATCACACTCCACAACAGCAAACTGGAACCCGGCTTGGCCGCCGCCGCCCCCTGTCAGCCTTATCAGTTCGAGCGAACCGGATACTTCTGCCTCGACCCCAAAGACTCCCAACCCGGCCTCCCCGTCTTCAACCGCACCATTGCCCTGCGCGACTCCTGGGCCACCAAGCAATCCCCCCCACAAACTTGAACTCAGGGGGACTTTTCAGGGAAGATGTTTCGAAGATATTTGCCGACGAGACCGCCACCGGCAGCCGCGCCCAGTATTTTGTCAATGGTGTTCAATTTGTCTTCCGCCAGCCAAATCCAACTGTCCGGGCCAATCAAATGCCATGCCCGAATCCCAAGGATGCTCATTGCTATCCAAAAAAGAAAACGGAGCCCCCAAATGAACAAGGAATGCGCGGTTGCCCGACTCCTTTCGACTCGTTTTTCGTCGTTGGACAGTTTGGCTTGCTCAGCACTTTCTCCGCTGTTTATATCTGGCTTTCCTGCATCTCCGCTACTTTCCAGTGTGTCAGGAGATTCAAGCAGACCCGCGGATTTCTCGGATTTTTTCCGCATAGTATTCCTGAATGGTTTTCTCGGGGATAACGACACCGAAGCTGTCCTGTTTTTTGCCGACAACCCATGTTTTGTGCCAAGGAGTTCCTTCTTCATGCGTCAATTTGGACAGATGTAGCCCCGAATGCTCGCGGTAAAGATTCCAAATTGCCTTTAGGAATTGCATCACAATATTATCCGCAAGAGCTTCGATTTTTTTCATTTCTGTGCTGATGCCGGTGTTTGCCGGTTTTGTGATAGGGCGTTTGCCGTATTCCTTGAATGCGTCATAAACGCTTCGGACAACGGGGCCGTATTCCCATGCCTCGACTTGCTCTCGAATCAACGGCTTTTTCTCAAAACCAAGATGCCAACCCTGTGCCAAATAAACGAGTTTGACAGTCTTTAAGAGATCAATCCTCCGCTTCTCAGCAATTGCGGTTTCGATAAAATAATTGGCGACGATAACTGCGGGAAAAGTTTTCATGGTTGCTGTTGATTCACCGGGTTACGGTTTTCTCATTTGTGGAGAAATAACCGTGATTGGGAAATATCGTCAATAATAATTTACGGCTTGTCACAGTTTGTTTTCGGCAACAGCAAGTTTCGATGGCTACCCCTGATTGAGGAAGGCTTTCAGGAAGCGCCCAGTGTGGGAACGGCGGCTGCGGGCGATTTTTTCCGGCGGGCCTTGGGCGACGAGGCGTCCGCCAGCGGCGCCGCCTTCCGGTCCGAGATCGATGACCCAATCCGCTTCGGCGATGACATCAAGGTTGTGTTCGATGACAATGATGGAATGTCCCCGGTCCACAAGCTGTTGCAAGACGGCCAAGAGGCGATGAACGTCGAGGATGTGCAGGCCGATGGTGGGTTCTTCGAGTAGGAAGATGTGGTTTTTGCCGGTTCCTTTTCGTTCCGGTTTTTCCGCGAGCGACGCGGTTTGTTCGCTGTCTTGTCGGCGGGATTCGGCGAGCGGCGCAGCGGCGGGAAGGCGGGCTTTCATGCCGCCCAGCAGGTGGGTGACGAGTTTCAGGCGTTGTGCTTCGCCGCCGCTCAAGGTGGGGCTGGTTTGGCCGAGCCGGAGATAGCCTAAACCGGTGTCGATGAGGGCGCTGAGGGCGTGTTGGATGGAGGAGAAGCGGCTGAAGAAGTCGCAGGCTTCGGCAATGCTGAGTTCCAGCACTTCGCCGATGTGTTTTCCCCGGTAGCGGATCGCCAAAGTCTCGGCCGAGTAGCGGGAGCCGCCGCAGCTTTCGCAACGGATGTAGGCCGGCGGCATAAAGGCCATTTCCAATTTGAGCATTCCGGCTCCTTTGCATTCGGGGCATTGCCCGGCTTGGCTGTTGAAAGAGAAGCGCCCCGGTCCGTAACCGCGCATGCGGGATTCCGGCAGTTGTGAGAAAACTTTCCGCACCGCATCAAAGACGCCCACGTAAGTGGCCGGAATGGAGCGGGAGGTGCGGCCAATCGGGGATTGATCGATTTCAAACACTTTGCCGAGATTGGCGAGACCAGCCACTTTGGCTTGGCAGGGTCCTTTTCCGGGGAGGGCATGTGTTCGACGGCGGGCGTTTGAACGGTCGGGGAGGGTTTGCCCGGTCAATTGCGCTGTTGCCGGCAGCAAGCATTCCCGCGCCAGGGTGCTTTTGCCGGAGCCGCTGACGCCGGAAATGACAACGAACCGGCCCAAGGGAATGGAGACGTCCAGTTGCTTGAGATTGTTGGCCGCCGCACCGGAGAGATAGAGCCACGGCTCTCCTGCCTCAAAGGGTGCCGAGTGTTGCGGCAGGGGGCGCTGCGCCCGGACTCGGCGGCGTTCTCCCCGCAGCGGAAAGCGCTTTTCTGCTTGCAAACATTGGACGGTCGCCGAACCACAGGATTCAAGCGGCCGGGAGGACGTGCCAATGTCCTGCATCGGTCCCGCCCAAACGACCTTTCCGCCTTCCACACCCGCGCCTGGACCCAAATCAACGACAAAGTCCGCCCGCCGGATGGTGTCTTCATCATGCTCGACGACGACCAGGGAATTACCGCGCCTTTGCAGTTGTTTGAGCGTTTGAAGCAACCGATCATTGTCGCGCGCGTGCAGGCCAATGGTCGGCTCATCCAGCACATAAAGCGCCCCGGACAAGTTGGAGCCGAGCTGAGCCGCCAAGCGGATGCGTTGGTTCTCCCCCCCAGAAAGCGTGGCCACACCCCGGCCGAGCTGCAAATAATCTAGCCCGACTTCAGAGAGAAACCGGAGCCGCTCGCGGATTTCCGGGAGAATGTCCCGAAGAATCCCGGCTTCGCGGGCAGAAGGCCGGACACCGCCAAAATAACGTTCCGCTTCCCGGACAGTCATCCGGGCAATAGCTTCAATCGACTCGCCCTTGCCGACAACCCGCGCGCCCCGCCTCCCCCCAACATCCCAGCAAAGATGCACTGACCGGGCAAGGGGATTGAGCCGGCTCCCCTGGCAAGCGGCGCACAACTCCCGCTCCCCCTCCTGCCAGCAAAACCACGCATCCTCCCCCGCATCCTCCCGCGCCGCTTCCGGCAGATAAAAAACCTCGCCAAACCCCCGGCAGCTCGGACACCAACTCTTGGAGGAATTGAAGCTGAAATCCTTGGGGTCCAGCACATCAAAGGCGCGTTGGCAACCCGGACAAACCCGCAGAGTGGAATAAACCGATTGCCGTCCCTCGCCGTCCACAGCGTAGAACACGCCCTTCCCGATTTGTATCGCCTCGTCCACCAGCGCTTGCACCGGCGAGCGACTCCCCCGGTCCGAGACAAACCCAACCTCCACCTCCACATCATGCTCCCGAAAACGATTCAACCGGAACGGCCGCTCCACATCATACAGCCGGCCATCAGCGCGAAGTCGCTGAAACCCCCGAGACTGCGCCCAAGTCGCCCACCCGGAGTGAAACCCCTTTCGCCGTCGAACCAAAGGCGCAAAAATCGAAAGACCGCCCCGGCGGGTGCCTTCCCGCCAGAGAATCTCCGCCAACCTCTCCCGCGTCTGCGGCGCCACCGGCAAATCGCAGTCGGGACAAAACAGCACGCCCAACCGTGCATAAAGCAACCGGACAAACTGATAAATCTCCGTTACCGTCCCCACAGTGCTTTTGCCCCCGCCCCGGGCATTCCTTTGCTCAATGCTCACCGTCGGCGGCAAACCCTCAATCCAATCCACATCCGGCCGCGGAAGCTGCTGCACAAACTGCCGCGCATATGCGCTCGTGGAATCCAAAAACCGCCGCTGCCCCTCCGCATAAAGCAAATCAAAAGCCAAAGTGCTTTTGCCCGACCCGCTCACCCCCGTGATAACCACAAAGGCATCCCGCGGAATCTGAACGGAAACATCCCGCAAATTATGCTCCCGCGCCCCGTGAATAGAAATCCAGCCCTCGGAAGAACCGCGCCCCCGCCGAATGCTCCGAACTGCCTTCTTGCCCGCCAAAGCTCGCCTGCCTCCTCCGCTCAATCCCATTGGCAACAGCCGCCCACCCGGCTACCATTCCCCGGACAACAGCCTCTCATATTCCTCCAAAGGCAACGGACGCACATCCATCACAAACCAACGATCCAAATTCGCCTGCAACAAACAGCGGTAACAGGCAAGCCTTGACGCGACAGAGTGCAGCCGCACGTCGACAACAGCCGCCTCGCGGTTCCGGGAAACCCAAACCCCGCCGATCTCCGCAGTATGATCTTCCGCCATCACAGGCGCTTCCTGGGCAACCATCCGCTCAAAATCCGTTGCCGGCAAATGGCGCCGAAGTGTTCGCGACGTCCATTGCCGCGCCCCTTCAAAATCCTGCTGGCGCAAAGCAGCCAACAAACCCTCAACCACCGAAACCAACGCCGCCCGCGCCTCCCCGCGAGCAGGAAAGAGCTTCACCACATCCTGCGGTTCCCGGCGCGAAAACGGCATTTCATCCACAGCCAACCAACCGGAAACTAACACCGGCACATAAAGAATTGCTCCCAAAAGGATTAGAACCCCTATCATCTCGCGTAGCACCCAATGCCGCAATATGGCCGCAACCCGCTTCATCTCCGCCCTTGTCAGAAACCATCCGCCATGCCGCCGCCAATGGCAAGCAAATGTCGTCGCCCGCAAGATTTTCTTAATGCCTCCCGGCAAAAGCGCCCTCCCGCGCCAAAGCCGTTGTGTGATGCTCGGCGTCCGTTTATCGTTTTCGGCAACGGAGCCATGCCGCCCATTCTGCGACACCCTTTCCGATTCCTTTGGAAGCTCGGCGCCCTTGCAGGCTTCATCTGGCGACTCATCCTCCACTACCGCTGGCTTCGGAAGGGAGGGGTGTTGAGCGCCGAAGACCAGCAGCAATGGATGCAATCCAATGCCCAGCGGCTTGCCCGCCTTCTCCGCCTCCGCATTCGCTGCGCCGGCCGGACGCCCCAATCGGGACTCATCGCCTCTAACCATCTCGGCTACCTCGACATCGTTACGCTCGCCACTGCTACGCCGGGAATTTTTGTCAGCAAAAGCGAAGTGCGACGCTGGCCTCTCATTGGCATGTTGAGCGTTTGGGGCGGCACCCTCTACTTGCGGCGCGCGCGCCGAACCGATGTCGCCCGAATCAGTCGAGAGATTGCCGACGCACTTAAAGCCAAACAGCGGGTCATCATCTTCCCGGAAGGCACTAGCACAAACGGGCGGCAAGTGCTCAACTTTCACTCCTCCCTTTTCTCCCCCGCCGCCGCTGCTCAAAGCCCAGTAACGCCTTGCTTCATCCGATACCGAGAGCCGGGAAACGACCCAGAAAACCGCGTCTGCTACTGGGGCACAGCATGGTTCCTACCCCATTTTCTGAACCTCCTGGCCCTCGAACGCATTGAGGCCGAACTCCTCTTCGGCAAGCCGATCGCCGCTGCCACACGAAAGCAACTGGCCAACGCCGCCCATGCCAGCGTTATCCAATTGGCCGCAGCACCGCCAAGCCGCCAAACCCGCGCCGAAGAGTGACACCCGCAAACCATCCGCCCCAACCATCACCCCGCCCCGCCGTCCACAAAGATACCCAAAGTTTCTTTCGCAATAAACGGTTGCGGGCTTGTTCAGTAGGCAAGGTGGCGCAGACACTCTTGTCTGCGCAAGTGCAGGCTCAAGTCGGTTCCCCACCGTCCTAACCGCTTTTCGAGTGCCTGCACCACATTTCTGCCAAACGAGATACTATCCTAAAGATAAAAGCCCACAACTATTCATCGCGGTTTCTTTTCTTCCCATCCCCCAACATCTTTCAATAAGTTGCTCAAGAACGCTGTCAAACGGAAATCAGCCACTGCATTAATGAAAATCCACCGCATCGACGTCTATTCAGTCAACCTTCCCCTTCGCGAAGGCCGCTACAACTGGGCCGGCGGAAAATCTGTTTCCGGGTTCGACTCCTCCATCATTGCCGTCTCGACCGACAACGGCACCACCGGATACGGAGAAGTCTGCCCCTTGGGACCCAGCTATTTGCCGGCTTACGCCCGCGGCGTCCGGGCAGGAATCGCAGAACTCGGCCCCCGCCTCCTCGGCCTCGACCCGCGCGAACTCGAAAAACTTAACCGCTATATGGACCAAGCCATGCAAGGACATCCCTACGTCAAATCCGGCATCGACATCGCCTGCTGGGACATCCTTGGACAAACCTGCGGACAACCCCTCTGCACCTTGCTTGGCGGCCGCTACGGAGACGACTACCCCCTCTACCGCGCCATCTCCCAAGAATCCCCCGCAGCCATGGCGCAAAAAGTCGCCGCCTACCGCGCCGAAGGCTACACCCGATTTCAACTCAAAGTCGGCGGCGATCCAGACACAGACATCCAACGCATCCGGGCAGCCTCCCGGCAACTGCAACCGGGAGACACCCTAATCGCCGACGCCAACACCGGCTGGCTCATGCACCAAGCCATGCGAGTCATCAACGCCCTCCGAGACATCGACCTCTACATCGAACAACCCTGCCCCAGCTACACAGAATGCCTCTCCATCCGGCGGCACACCTCCCATCCCTTCGTGCTCGACGAAACCATCGACAACCTCGACACCCTGCTCCGCGCCCACACAGACCAAGCCATGGACGCCGTCAACATCAAAATCAGCAAATTCGGCGGCCTCACCAAAGCCCGGCAAGCCCGCGACCTCTGCGCCCAACTGGGCATCGCCATGACCATCGAAGACAGTTGGGGCAGCGACATCGCCACCGCCACCATCGCCCACCTCGCCCACAGCACCCCCCCCGAACTCTTGTTCACCTCCACCGACTTCAACAGCTACACCACCCGCAGCATCGCCCACAACGCCCCCCAACGCCAACAAGGCCGCATGCAAGCCCCCCGCAAACCCGGCCTCGGCATCACCCCAAAACCCGAAGCCCTCGGCCAGCCGGTTCTCTCCATTCGGGAATTGTCCAATTGACTCCACTTGGAGTTTGTAGGATGATGTGCTCATCAAACAGTTGAAAAAAAAGATTAGTGACGAACGACAGAATTACAATCAGCTTATTGCAAATATTCACTATGTCTTCACACGACGTATCACCTATTAAGAGTTGAGTCTATGAGCAAACATCAAGCGTCACTTGTCTCGCAGAACGGCGGCCACGAAATATTCGACCGTATCATCACGGGAGACGCCCGACGCGAACTGCTCAAGCTTCCCAAATCGTCAATTGATCTGAGTTTTTGGTCGCCGCCCTATTGCGTGGGCAAGTTATATGAGCGAAATATGACATTCGACGAGTGGTGCGATTTACTTAAAAAAATTATCGCCTGCCATCAACGAATCGTGAAGCCCGGCGGTTTCCTCGCCATTAACATCGGCGACATCCTGTGTTTCCCTGACGATTCGATGCCGCGATTTCAAGCGGATAATGTGAGACGCAAGATTAATCCAGTCACTCGGAAGCAAGTGCTTGAGGCCAAGCGACGGCATCCAAATGCCAACAGAAAGGAACTAGGGACCATGCTTGGCTGTAGCGAGCAGACTGTTCAGCGCCGCCTGGAACACAACAACGTGAGGGGAGGCAAACATCAAACTTCAACCAAAGTAATGCTAACGGGCTGCAGGGTTGCCAAGTGGGCTGAAGAGTCCGGCTTCTATCTGTACGATCAGCGCATCTGGCACAAAGACCCTTGTTGGGTCAACTGCCGGTGGCACTCGAATAGCTACAGGGCCGTGGATGAATTCGAGCACGTCTACATCTTCTGGCGCCCAGGCATTGTCGAATACGACCGCAAGAGACTGACAGCCAGCGAGTGGTCGGAATGGGGATCCAGGGGAGTTTGGCAGATTCGTTCGGTGAGCAGGAATGATCGTCACGAGGCGGAGTTTCCTGAAGAACTTGCGGCTCGTGTCATTCGATTGTTCTCACCGAAATGGGGTATTGTGCTTGACCCATTCGTCGGGAGCGGCACGACTACGGCCGTCGCTAAACAGCTCAACAGGCATTGGATAGGCATTGATTCAGACACCCAATACGCTCACATCGCCCGTGAACGAACCAATGACACTTGATAATCTGGAACAAATTGAGCAGACGGTCATGGAAATGGTTGTGCAAGCACTAACCGACTATCGAGGTCAAGCCGTAACCATCTTTCGAGAGGAAACCGATCTACCGCAGGATATTGCTGAAGACGTGACGCGAGAGGCTTTAGATACAATGGGAGTGTCCGGAATCGGTGAACGTCTGTATGGGAAGATTGACTATAAAAAGGCAATCTACGCCTTCTTGCCTGATGCACAACCGGCAGCCTTGATGCTTGACGCAAAAGCAGAAAAGGCTAATGGAGACAGGACGGCAACAATTCAGATGTCTCAGACTTCAATGATCGTCAAGATGCGAAGGGCAGGAGCTGTTATTGAAGAACCTGGCAGATTGGATCAGGTTATTAAACGTGGTGATAAGGAACTGTGCGTCGTTACTGTGATCGCCAAGTACGTTTATGAAGAGCATGGCACGTCGCAACAACTACGCCACATCATCGTCGCCTGCATTCCTAACGGCAAGCTGCAAAATCGCTATAATCCTTCTGTGAACGACACGATATGGCTTGCCGGGCGTAACGCCCCAACCTTGGGTGAGGGCTTCAGAGTGCGGTTGAGTTACGCAAAATTGTGTCAAAAGGCCGCATGGCGAGTGAGGAAAATCGAATTAATATGAAACAGAAATACCGGAAAGAGTCTGTCACACTCGCATTTACGACAGCAGTCAAGAAAATGCTAATATTCCGCCCTTTCATAAAAGAAAGAGCAGGGACATTCTCGGTAGGAAAAACGGGCGGGCGCTAAATGATCTCTAATGGAGTCAAATGGATAATTCGTTTATATTTCCGCTTGATCGTCCTACTCAGCAGCCGTTATGTAGAAGAAATCATTGACTCTCCCAGCACGGAATAGAAAAGAAACCAAAAATAGAAAGAAAATCGGACAATGAACGACAAATGGATGATTTACTTGGGTGCCGGGATGGGCGCCGCGATTGCCTTGTTGCTGATCTTTGGGCAAAAAAGCGAAAAGGAAGCAGCAGCTCCCGATCCGCCAAAACCTGCTGTGGAAGAAAAGGCTGCCCAAGTGCCCGATGAGCCGAGCGCCTGGCAGAGGCAGCAAGCTCAACTGCGGACGGGCATCGAAGCCCATCGGCAAGCAGCCGAGGAAGAAGCGAGGATGGCTCAATTGGTAGAAGAGTATAAGCATGAACAAGCCGCTAGAGCCGCCGCCGAGGCCGCCAAAGAAAAAGCGGAGCGGGAGTATTGGGAAGACCGAAAGGACTGGGTGGAAAACTTTCCCTTCAAGCATTCCGCCCAAGGGCGAGAAGTGGAATGTACGGGATAAAGACGAAGAGAAGATGATGTATGCCGTAGCCAGGCACGGCTTCATCAGACGTTTTTATGAGCATCCCTTGCGTTATACCAGAGGCTTCGAGATGCTGGCAAAAATCATAGAAGAATACGGCTACGGCGATAACCCGGAACGTATTAGCAATGTCTATAACGCCATAAGCGGCTACTACGAGAAGGTCGCCCAAGCCGCTAAAGACCCGGACGGCCCGGACGGTCGAGTGCCGAATAGCATGGCCTTCAACGAAAGAGGGTACAGCACTTGGCAGGAGAAAGCTGATAAAGGTTATAATATTATTGTTGGCAACATGAGAGATCATAAGCGTCTGTTGCCGGGAGAAGAATTAATGCTCCGAGAGACCGCCGTGGAGATTCGGGAGCACATCTTGACCGAAATCTCGAAGGAAGTATTTACTCAATATCCAGGCTGGTTTGCTTACAAGCATGATTACGAGAAGGACCTCAAGCCGGGCGATCCTTTGCTGATGAAATAGCGGCGCTGGGATGGCAAACTCGAACTGCACCCAAGCCAACTCTTTCGGGGGGTTGGCTTTTTTATTGGCGGCGAGGTTTGCCGGCGGTTGGGGTCAAACTTGTAGGCGGTAGCGGCGGAGGCTGTTATCCACTTTTTGCGACCAGGCGTCGATGCCGCCGGTGAGGCAGCGGACGTTGGCGAAGCCTTGCCCTTGAAAGTAGGTGGCGGCGTCGAGGCTGTTTTTACCCAAGTGGTCGTAGATGATCATCAAGCCGTCGCGCGGCCAGTTTGTCAGAATTTCCTGCATCGACTCTTGCGACATCCGAACGGCTCCGGGCAGCCGGACGGCTTCCCACTCTTCTTGGGTGCGGATGTCGAGCAGGCGAAGCGGTTCGCCGCGTTGGATGCGGCGGGCGGTTTCGGCCGGGGAGATTTGCATTTGTTCGTCTTCGGTGTGACTTTGGCGGATGTGTTGCAGCACTTCGGTTGGGTTGAGGTGGTTGAGGTGGTTGTTGCGTTCGCAGAGCATCGCCAGGGTTTCGTCGGGCTGAAAGGCGCAACTGCGGCAACCGCCGATGTGGTATTTTCTGAAGAGGGCTCGCTGCGCCCAAGGATAGACGGCAAGCACGTCGCGCATGAGGGAGGCGGGGTTCAACCGGGCGGCTGCTTTGTCCGCTGCGTTCTTTTGAATGTCGCTTGGGGGTTTCATCTTGTGTTCGCTCCTTGTTCTGGTCGCTGCTATCTATTGGCTGCTGAAGAGCCGCCGCGCCCGTTTCAAGGCGTCGATCATGGCGTCTACTTCACTGCGCCGGTTGTAGAAGTAGAAGCTCGCGCGGGCAGTGCCGGCGACGCCGAGCTTTTTCATCAACGGCTGGGTGCAATGATGGCCGCCGCGAAGCGCCACTCCCTGCCGGTCGGCGTAGGCGACTAAATCGTGGGCGTGGATGCCTTCCAGCAGGAAGCTCACGACAGCGGCCCGCCGGCCTTTGGGGCCGTAGATTTGGACTTGGCCCAGTTGCTGAATTTGCTCGCAGGCGTAGGCGGCGAGAGCAGCGTCGTGTTCGAAGATGCGGTCGCGTCCGACGGCGTCCAGGTAATTCATTGCCTCATGCAGGCCGACGGCGCCGGCGATATTCGGCGTCCCGGCCTCGAAGCGATGGGGCGGTTTTTTGAATGAAGCGCCGGCGTAATCGACCTCTTCGATCATCTCGCCGCCGCCGTGGTAAGGGGGCATTTCGCCAAGCAACGCCTCTCTTCCGTAAAGGCCGCCGATGCCGGTGGGGCCGCACATTTTATGGCCGGAGAAGGCGTAAAAGTCACAGCCAATTTTTTGGACGTCCACGGGACAATGGCCGGCGCTCTGCGCGCCATCGACCAGCGAGACCGTCCCGTTCGCGCGCGCGCGCCGGCAGATTTCTTCGACCGGGTTGACCAACCCCAGACTGTTGGAAATATGCGCGCAAGCCAGCAGCTTGACGGAGGGAACCAGCAAGCGATCCAAAGCCGCCCAATCCAGCACCTCGCCGGCGTCCTTCACCGGCCACCAGACAATTTCCGCGCCGGTTTGCCGGGCCGCCAGTTGCCACGGCACCAAGTTGCTGTGATGCTCCATTTCAGTGAGGAGAACGCGGTCGCCCGGCTTGAGGTTGGCCCGTCCCCAGGAAGAAGCGACCAGGTTGATCGCCTCAGTGGTTCCGCGGACAAAGACGATTTCGTTGGCTGAGGCCGCGTTGAAGAATCGGGCGGCACGTTCGCGGGCGCCTTCGTAGGCAGCGGTCGCCCGGTTGCTCAACTCGTGAATGCCCCGATGCACATTGGCGTGATCGCGCTCGTAGTAACGGCGGATCGCTTCAATCACTTGTCGGGGACGCTGGCTGGAGGCGGCGTTGTCGAAGAAGACCAAAGGGCGCCCGTTCACCTCCTGACCAAGGATCGGGAAATCCCGCCGCAGCGCCGGCCAATCCACAGCCGCAGAACTTTTGGAAACAGCAGCGGCCATTGCGCTTACATCAAACCGAGCTGCAATCGCGCGGCTTCCGTCATCATTCCTTGATTCCACTGCGGTTCCCAAACCAGCTCGACATTCGCCTCGGCGACTTCCTCAATGCATACAAGCTTATTCTGAACATCTTGCTGCAACATCGGCCCCATCCCACAACCGGGCGCGGTGAGAGTCATTTTCACTTCCACCCGTTTGCCCTCGGCAGCCTCCATCGGCTGGACAGAGCAATCATAAATCAGGCCAAGATCAACGATATTGACCGGTATCTCCGGATCATAACAGGTTCTGAGCTGATTCCAAATTTCGGTTTCCAGCTCATCTTCCGTCAGAGGCACGTTGGGGCTTGAGCAAACGGCGGCGGCGTTCACCTCACGCCCTAAGGCGTCGCCGTCGACGTGCTCGATTCGGAACAAGTTTCCGTTGACCATGACTGTATAACTACCGCCCAGCTCCTGAGTGATATGGGCTTCTTCCCCGGCGTTCAGGGTAACGCGATCACCAGCAGGCACAATGACGGCTTCGACATTTCGCTTCAGAGTAACATAGCTTTGGGCATTCATCTTAGAACAGCAGAAACGGCGCAAAGCGCCTCTTTTTATAGAATTGTTATTCGACAGGTCTTATCACGCCGCAAATAATCTAAACTTCTTGTTCAATCCTTATACGGGTCTTTGTCTCTATCTCCAGCCATGACTACTCCCAGCGGCGTCAACTCATGTTGGACGCGGATTGTGTTTTTGTGATGCTTTAACACTTTCGGCAGCCGCCTATAAACCTGTGGAGCCTCGTCTAATCCGCCGCCTCTCAATACCACGCCCCTCTCCCTTAGCCATACTATCATTTCGTCTTGCATAACCTTCCCTTTGCGCTTCTTGTTCCCTTTCGCTTGCGACCGGCTCATTACCCTGCCTGCTCCGTGTATCGTTGAATACAGCAACCTCTTGCTCTTGTCCGAATCAATGCCTTCAATAATAACTGCTTTATCTCCCATGCTACCGCCAATAAAGCCGCGTTGACCAGGGAAAGCAGGCGTCGCGCCTTTCCTTATGACATAGTATTCTTCTCCGTCATGCTCTTCTTTCCACGCGAAGTTGTGGTGATTGTGAACCCTGTCCAATACTTCCCCGCCAATGTAACTGGCAACTTTATCAGCAACATATTCCCTAGCCAAATACGCATACCTGCCGGCAAGGTTCATCGCCAACCAATAACGCTGGCCAATGTCTGAATCCACGTCAAACAACACTTCCTTTTCTTTCCTCTGCGGCCTACTATCCCACTTGCCGTTGATTGCTAGATTAAGAAACCCTGAAGTCGTCTTATGTCCCAACCCCCTGCTCCCAAAATGCAGCCCCACCCAAACCAAACCGTTTTCATCCTTAAAGATGTCAACATAATGGTTGCCTGAACCCACTGTGCCAAACTGAGACTTCGCCATGCAATACATGTTCTGCTTGTTCACGTGCGCACCCCAACCTTCATCATCTTCTAACTCGCCTAAATTGTCAACAGGAGATTCGTTTCTCCTGCCAATACCAAACTGGATATTCCTTTGTATCCAGTTACACGCCCCAACAACATCAATGTTTTCTGCCTTTCTGTCCAACTTAACTGCAAGATTGCCGCAGCCAATGTCATATCCAACACCAGCAGGCGATAGATGATTCTTGTATGCCGCCACACCGCCAATTGGCATGACATAGCCAAGATGTCCGTCTGCCATTAACGCGCCGCCGTCTGCATTTTCCATGACAGCATTGAATTGCTGCACTGTGTTGTCGTCGTGGTCTCCAACTATGGGGTTATTCTTTGGCACAGATAACCTCCCTGTATTCTTTTAGTAAGTCATTCTCTATAATGAGAGTGACATATAGGGCTATCTTAAACGCTGATGGTTTTTGTTCGCTTACAGTAGTTTGTTTTTGGAGTGAAACAGCGTTCATTGTATCGGCGATGTTTTGCCTGGCGGCTCTTCCCAGTGCCGCCAGGCGATTTCGTCCAGGCGTTCACGGATGGCCGGATGGTCAATGCGTTCGACCACCTCTCCGGCAAAGGCGCGCACGAGCATTCGGCGGGCGAGGGGGAGAGGGACGCCCCGCGCCCGGAGGTAGAAGATGGCTTCTTCGTCCATTTGCCCGATGGTTGCCCCGTGGGTGCATTTCACATCGTCGGCGTAGATTTCGAGCTGTGGTTTGGTGTTGACGGTGGCTTCCTCTGAGAGCAGCAGATTTTTGTTGCTTTGTTTGGCGTCGGTTTTTTGGGCGTGCGGGCGCACGAGAATTCTGCCGTGAAAGACGCCCCGCGAGTGGCCGTCCAGAATTCCGTTGAAGGATTCATGGCTTTGGCAATGGGGCTGGGCATGTTCGACGATTAAGTGATGGTCTGCCAGTTGTTTGTCTTTGG
Source organism: uncultured Pedosphaera sp. (assembly GCA_965214825.1). Classification (GTDB taxonomy): domain Bacteria; phylum Verrucomicrobiota; class Verrucomicrobiia; order Limisphaerales; family AAA164-E04; genus UBA2970. The sequence continues at coordinate 1,067,359 of OZ243981.1, read as the reverse complement.
CGAGGTAAAGTCCGTTCAACACACATTCCAGGCCTTCGCCGTCGAGTTTGGTTCGGATGTTGTTTCGGGACAGCCGGGCGCCGAAGGCGAAGGAGTGGCTGCGGAAGCGGCAAGCGCGGCCGAGGCAGGCGTAGGTTGCCGCAGTGTGGAAATTGCGGCGCGGCTCGTTTTGCACTTTGATGTGTTCAATTTGTGCTCCGTCTCCCACGGCGAATTCGTTCACGGCGTTGGTCCAGGCGGCGGCCTCGCCCCAGCCGAGGTATTCTTCAATGATGACGGCGGAAGCGCCTTGGTCAACGGTGATAAGGCTGCGCGGGCTTGCGGTCCGTCCTTCCTCAAATCCGCCGGAAGCGAAGAGCAGGTGAATGGGCCGCTCCGCCGTTGCCTTGCGGCCGAGGCGGATTGCGGCGCCGTCGGCAAAGTAAGCGGCGTTCAGGTCGGCAAAGGCATTGGAATCGGTTTGAGAATATCGCGCGAGATGCCTTTGGAGATGGGCGGGATCGTCCCAGAACGCTTGTTGGAGATTCGAGACAGACACCCCGGCCTCGTTCAGCCGCTTGTCGGACAGTTCGGGAACGAAGAGGCCGTCCACAAAAACCAGGCGAAGGGCGTCGAGGTCGGCCAGCAGGCTCCGCTCCCGAATTGCCGGCAGCGTCTCGGCGGCAGGCGGTTTCTGGGCGGGTTTGAACGCCAGTTCCTGAATCGGGGCGACATTGGTGAATCGCCAGTCCTCATCGCGAGTTGTAGGGAAACCCGATTCCGCAAACCGGGCCATGGCCGCTTTGCGTAGCGGCAACAGCCAGCCGGGACCCGAGGACCGGGCAGCAAAGGGCTCAAAGAGGGCTTGCCTGGAGTCCGTCTTGCCGCTGGGAGAAATGATTGTTTCGCTTGCCATCGCTGTTTTTTCCTGTTTCAGGCCGGTTGTTCGACATTCGGCGAGCAGCGGGATTCGGCAAGGGACAGTTCGGTCTCGGCCGCCCAAGCGTATCCCCGTTCTTCCAGTTCCCAGGCGAGTTCCTTGCTGCCAGAGCGAATGATGCGTCCGTCGTGCAAGACGTGCACGAAGTCCGGCACGATGTAGTTCAACAAGCGTTGGTAGTGGGTGATCACCAGTTGCGCCCGTTCGGAGCTCCGCATCTGGTTGACCCCGTGGGAGACGGTTTTGAGGGCGTCGATGTCCAGCCCGGAATCGGTTTCATCCAACACGGCAAAGGCGGGTTCTAGGACGGCCATTTGAAAAATTTCGTTTCGCTTCTTCTCGCCGCCGGAGAAGCCGACATTCAGTGCCCGCTTCAGAAAATCCGTCGGCAGCTCGAGAAGTGCGGCTTTTTGGCGGATGAACTTGAGGAACTCCACGGCGTCCATTTCCGGAAGCCCCCTGGCTTTGCGCCCTTCGTTGACGGCGGCTTTCAGGAAATAGGTCGTATTGACGCCCGGAATTTCCACCGGATATTGAAAGGCCAAGAATATCCCCAGATGCGCTCGCTCGTCCGGCCCGCAATCCAGCAGGTCCCGTCCCTGAAACTCCATGCGGCCTTGTGTTATCTGGTAGCCATCCCGCCCGGCAATAATCTGCGCCAAGGTGCTTTTGCCGCTGCCGTTCGGTCCCATGATGGCGTGTACTTGGCCGGGGTGAATTTCCAGTGTGACGCCTTTGAGGATTTCTTTCCCTTCGACGCCTGCGTGTAGTTTTTCGATTTTGAACATATTCGATTTTTCTCCGCTCAACGGCTTCAAGCCGCATGGTTTCTCCCGCGTTCAGCCCACGCTGCCTTCCAGGCTTACGTCCAGGAGCTTTTGCGCTTCCATGGCGAATTCCATCGGCAGCTCGCGGAACACTTCTTTGCAAAATCCGTTGACGATCATGTTCACCGCGTCTTGGGTTTCGAGGCCCCGCTGATTGCAGTAGAAGATTTGGTCTTCGCCGATTTTGGAAGTGGTGGCTTCGTGTTCGACTTTGGAGGAGGTGTTGCGGACTTCGACATACGGGAAGGTGTGGGCGCCGCATTGGCTGCCGATTAGCAAGGAATCGCACTGCGAAAAGTTCCGCGCATTGGCTGCGTTTTTCTTCACTTGCACTAGCCCGCGGTAGCTGTTCTGGCCGCGTCCGGCGGAGATGCCTTTGGAGATGATGGTGCTTTTGGTATTCTTGCCGGTGTGGATCATTTTTGTGCCGGTGTCTGCTTGCTGGCGGTTATTCGTCAACGCCACGGAATAGAACTCGCCGATGGATTCGTCCCCTTGCAGCACGCAGCTGGGGTATTTCCAGGTAATGGCGGAGCCGGTCTCTACCTGCGTCCAGGAGATTTTGGATCGGGTGCCTTTGCAGAGGCCGCGTTTGGTGACGAAGTTGTAAATCCCGCCGCGCCCTTCCTCGTCGCCGGGATACCAGTTTTGAACGGTGGAATACTTGATTTCCGCGTCCTCCATCGCTACCAATTCCACCACCGCCGCGTGCAGTTGGTTTTCATCGCGCATTGGCGCCGTGCAGCCTTCCAGATAACTGACAAAGGCGCCCGGCTCCGCCACGATCAGGGTGCGCTCGAACTGCCCCGACTTGGCCGCGTTGATGCGGAAGTAAGTGGAGAGTTCTATCGGACAGCGGACGCCCCGGGGCACAAATACAAAGGAGCCGTCGCTGAATACCGCTGAGTTGAGTGCCGCATAAAAATTGTCCGTATAAGGCACGACGCTTCCGAGGTATTGCCGCACGAGCTCTGGATAGCGCTTCGCCGCTTCGGAAAAGGGGCAGAAAATCACGCCGTGCTCTGCAAGGGTTTCCTGATAAGTGGTGCCTACAGAGACGCTGTCGAACACCGCATCCACCGCGACGCCCGCCAAACGCGCCCGTTCATGCAGCGGCACGCCCAGCTTATCGTAAGTCTCCAGCAATTTGGGATCCACCTCCTCAAGGCTCTTCGGCCCGGTGCCCGGACGCTTCGGTGCCGCATAATAGATGATGTCCTGAAAATCAATGGCGGGATGCCGAACCATCGGCCAGCGGGGCGGCTCCATTTTCTTCCAACGCGCGTAGGCCTTCAGCCGCCAATCGAGCAGAAACGCCGGCTCCTCCTTCTTGCGGGAAATCAACCGAATAATTTCTTCGTTGATTCCCGGCGGGGCTGAATCCGTTTCAATATCTGTGACGAATCCATACTTGTATTCGCCTTTTACAAAGCCTTCGATCGCCTCTGTCGTATCACTCATCTCACAGCAAAAAACATTTCACAAACACTCAGGACGCCGGCGCCCCCGCGCAGTTCTTCGAGTCAGCGGCCCGACGGCGGCAAATTTCGGGATTCCGGCAAGCGCCCCGAATCGAAAGGTCCATCTGCCGCGCGGCCAAGTCGCGCGGCAGGCGCACCGGAAAATCTCCAAAGCTTCCCGAAAGTTCCACATCGTGAACGCCGCCGCATTCCTCGCAATAAAAGTGGCAGTGCGCCGCCCGGTTGGAGCAATAACGCGTCGCCACCCGGGCCACATTGACCTGCTTCACCAGCCCGCACTTCACTAGGGCGTCTAAAGTGTTATAGACAGTTGCCAGAGATATGTCGGGCTTCTCGGCCTTGGCACGGAGATACACCTCATCCGCCGTCGGGTGATCCGTCTGGGCCAGAAGCACATGATAAATGCGTTCCCGCTGAGCCGTCAGCCGAAGCCCGCCGGCCGACAGCTTCTCGGCCAGCTCGCCCGTCCCCGCTCCAGAATTGCCGCGCCGCTCGCTCATCCGCCCAGACTAAAACCGCTCAAAGCCGGGTGTCAACAATTAGAATCATTCTAATTCCAAATCCAAAATCAGCCGGCGAAAAGCCACTCCCTCTTCGCCGACCGATAATCAAACCCGTGCATGGCCAACACGCGCGCCCGGTAAAGCACCTGATACCGCGCCCACAAACCGTGACTAAGCACAGCCCATCCGCTGTACGCCAACCACAACCCCGGAAAAAGCCAATGGCGCATAAAAAAATTGGACAACTCCAAAATGCGCGCCTCATCCAAGAAAACCACCGCGACTACCGTCAAAAAAGTCAGCAACCAGGGAAGAATAAGAATTGTCAAGATGGGCGGCCCCAGCGCCCGCCCGGCTGTGCGGCACCACATCGCACTCCACATCCCCGCCCACTTCAACGCCCACAAATCCAGAAAGAACACAACTGCCGCTAGCCAAAAAAAGATGCGCACGCCAGCGGCAAATTCCAAATTCCACTGATCTGCCGTGACAACAAACAAAACTCCGACAACCATCAGAAAACAACTGGCCCTCCCGAACTGCCAAATCAAAGCGCGGTTGATTCCCCGAACGATCCCCTCGATGCCCAAAGGCGAAACCAGCAACAACTCAAACGCGCCGGCCTTGCGCTCCCCCGCAATCTGCGTCGTCACTTCAACCAGCAACCAAAGCTTCAAAAATATCGCCGTGAAGTAGAGAAAAAAAGTGGCTTCCATCGCAAAATCCGCTGAGAGATACAGACCGCATAGCATAAGCATAATGATGCAGAAAAGCTCCACCAGAAAACGTTCCCACTGGTTGCGAAACATCATCATCCAGGAGTAAGGCTCCCGCTCCAACGCCCGCCGCCGCGCCACCACGCCCCGCGGTTCCTGCCGCCACAAAGCCGCCTTGGCCGCTCGGCGTCTCTTCCTTCGCGCCTGCTTCGCCGCCTTTTCTTCCGAACGTTTGAAGGTATAGGGCAACAAACGCGCCGCCGCCAAAATCAGCCCCCATCCAATGGCATGAACCATCAGCAAAGAAACCACGAACTGCTCAGAGTGAAACCCCGTCACTGCAGGAAATACGCCGGATTCTATCAACGCAAAAATCGGACTTACCGCCAATCCCAACCAAACCTCCTCCATCGTCACGCCAGGTATTTGATACAAAATCAGCACCCACCACAAAAAAGGAGCTATCATCATCAGAAAAAGCATCAGAGCCAGGCCATTGGTGTGCGCCTTGCGGGCGTCCTCGGCCATGCTCGAAACAAACAAACCCACCGCCAGAGACAGAAACAACGTGTTGAACAGCACCAGCGAAAGTCGAAAAAGCTCCCCAAAAGTTACCCCGCCAAAAAGCAAAGGCACACTCAACACAGGCAACACGCCGAGAATCGAGTAAAAGCTGCCAACCGCCGAAGAGACCAGCTTCCCCAGCAAAATATCCAACCCGGTCAACGGCGTCAGGAACAGCAAGCCCAAAGTTCCTTCCCGTCGCTCTTCGCTCAGGCAATCCGCCGTGAGGCTGACGCCGAGCACCGTGCATAAAAACATCAGCAACCCCGCCAAACATTGGAAAATCATCTTCCCTTTCAGCGACATTGCCCATGTATTTCCCCAATCCGCCACCAAAACCGCCCCCAGGACGAGCACGGCAAAAGCACCGACCATGGCGCGATTGCGATACGTCGCCCGCCACCGCGCGCTTCGCCGCAACTCTCGAACAATGACCGAATGACAATTCACACCGCCGCCGAACAAAACACTGAAACGATGGAAAGAGACAAATGGTGCCCATGACAGGAGTCGAACCTGCACCCCCTTGCGGGGACTAGAACCTGAATCTAGCGCGTCTGCCAATTCCGCCACACGGGCCGCTTCAAAAGAGGCGGCATAATGAACGGCAAAACTGAAACTTCGCAAGGCAAAAGCAAAACGCGCGCTCGGCCAGAGGCCGGTTAATCGACCGCGCGCACGGTTCCAGCTGCCACACGCCAGCGATGCAATTGCCTCCCGATTTCCCGCGGCCAATTCTCCTCCGTGCACGTCATAAACACTTGGCCTTGAGCTTGATGCGATCGCTCCAACAACGGCATCAGGCCGGAGCGCCGCCGCAAATCCAACTCCCCCATGACATCGTCAATCAGCAAAACCGGCGGCCCGCCGAGAATCCCCGCAAGGTATTCCGCCTGAGCCATTTTCAACGAAATCGCTGCTGACCGCTTTTGGCCTTCGCTGCCGAACTGGGCGGCATTGCGGCCGTTCAGCAAAAGAGCCAAGTCATCCCGATGCGGCCCCACAGCCGTGGCCCGGCAGCGCTGTTCCTGCGCCCGCGACTGCTCCAGCTCAGCGGCGAAGTCTTGCCGGACGCTTGGCCGATAGACAAGGCGGAACTCCTCCGCATCGTTCGAGATGCGCCGATAAGCCAGCCGCGCCAAGGCCGAGATTTTAGGCAGCAAGCGGGTGCGCCGTTCCATAATCGCATTTCCAGCGCGAACCAGTTCCCGCGAAAAACTCTCCAGCACTTCCGGCGCCAGCGCCGCGCGTTTCAACAAAGCATTGCGGGAACGCAATGTCCGCGTGTAACGCTGCAAAAGCGGCAGGCAAGCCGGGTCCGTCTGCGCCAGCAAAAGATCGAGAAAACGGCGGCGAATGCGGGACGTCCCCTTGACCAATTGAAGGTCTTCGGCGCAAAAGACAACCGCCCGCAAACATCCCAAAAAATCCGAGAGCGCCCGGAGCGGTTCCCGGTCAATTGTCATCCGCCTCTTGGCCGCAGACCAGTAAAGCCCCAAATCGTGGACGCTGTCATCAACCACCCGGCCGCCGACAAAATATCCTGCCTCGCCAGAGCGAACCATCTGCGCCCCGCCCGCGCCCCGAAAAGAGCGCAAAGTTGCCAAAAGATAAACCGCCTCTAGGATATTGGTCTTGCCTTGCGCATTGTCGCCCAGCATCAGATGAAAGCCGGGCGGGAAATCCACATCCAGAGAGCGATAGTTGCGGAAATCCCGCAGTCGGAGACGAGCGAGATGCACCTTAAAACCGATTTGCGGCGAATGCCATTGTTGAACCGTTTCGTCCCGAATTCGGCGTGGGGCGAAGACGCCAGACTACTGCTGCAAGAACGCAAAAAAATCCCGCACCTGCCGGTCGCTCATGCCGTCCAACAACCCCTCCGGCATGACGGAGAGCCGCGACCGTTCCCGCCCGGCAATGTCTCGAACCCCAACAACGCTCTTGTTGCCCGCCAAATCCCGGAGCGTCAAACGATTGCCGTCCCCCTGCTCAAGAAAACCGGCCAACACAGCCGGTTCGCTTTCCCCCGGCGCCGGGCGCAAAGTCAACGTTACCAGCTCAAACTCTTCCCGCACCGCAAGATTCGGATCCACAATGGCCGCCAGCAAAAACTCCAGATTGTCCCGCTCATACCCGGTCAAATCCGGGCCCACCGCCCGGCCGGAATCGAAAAGCCGGTGGCAGCTCCCGCAAGCGCTCTCGAACAGCGCCCGGCCTCTTGTAGCCTCGCCGTCGCCCTCAGCCAAGGCCCGGCGCACCGCCGCCATCCTTTCCAGCTTCGCCGCTTCGGGCTGCCGCAAGACACCCCAATGCTTGCGCAGCAATTCCCGGATGAGCGGGCCGCCATGCCGCTGCATCAAGAGCAAATCCGGATAAGCCACCGATTCTCGATGAACCTCCCCCCGGTCAACCGCCCGCAGCAACCGCGCCGCCCACGAAGGACGCCCCGCCATCACTGAAAACGCCGTCCGCCGTAAATCCCCTGCCAACCGCTCGGTGGCCGCCAACAAAGCCGCCGGAATCCGCTCATCAGCATACCGCCGCATCCCGTTCAACGCCGCCAAACGCAGGGGTTCAGGATTCCGCCCGCTCTGAAAAAGTTCAATCAACAACGGAAGCGTCCTGGCGTCCCGTAACTGGGAAAGGCTCCGGAGCAAAGCGATCCGCTCGGCAAGAGGCCGCCCGGCATCGCCGACAAACTCTCGAGCCGCTCGCCGCCCCGTCCGGCTCCCCAACCGCAGCGCAAAACTTACGAGATCCGCATCGAAAAGCCCCAGCGAATCCCGCAAGCGGGCGACCGAAGACGCGCGTTCCCACAACGCCGCCAGGGCCGATTCCAGTGAGGTCGGCAACGTCTCAATCTCGCTGCCCTGCAAGGCCTTCTCCATGCCTCGAACCAACATTTTCGCCGCAGGAACACTCGGCGCCTCCCGCAAGAGTTTGGCGCAAATCTCCAAATTCCGCTCACTCCGCTCCGCCATGAACCGCCGCCCGATGCGCTCTCCCAAAGTGGACACAAACACTGGCGCCCTCCACAGAGCGGCATCTTCCAGCCATTGAACCGCCCGGCCGGGGTTTCGCCGGATTTGCGCTTCCAACGCCCACCAGATTTGCTGCGGAATATACGGGTCGCCATCGACATCCCGCCGCTCCATGAGAGCTCTGACCAAAGCCAGTCCCTGCGCCGCCGGCAACCGCTGCGCCGTCGAGGCAGTCTGCGAGACCACCTCCAAATGCTGCTCTTCCCGCCCGATTTGGAGCGCCTTCTCAAAAACAGCCGGCACCAGAGGCTGCCCAGAATCCCCCGCAAAACGCATCGACCAAAACCGAATATATTCGTCGCCATGGCTCAACCCCCGCAACGCCACCGCCTCATCAAACCCGCCCAAGCCGTGAATCGCCCACAAACACTCCAACGCAAACTGCCCGCCGCCGCTTTCCAGCCCAGATTGCAACCTCTCCAGCACCGAAGCATCCCGGCGCTCCCGCAGTAGACGCTGCGCCGTCCGGCGGCACCACTGGTTCGGCGAATCCAGCAAAGCGACCAAGTCCGGCGAGGCCAGCTCCGCCAAATTCAATGCCTTGGCCGGCGCCGCTTGTTCGGAGCGGAGCCGGTAAATTCGGCCGCGGTCTCGATCCCAATTGTCCCGCGGGTCTACGTGGGTAATCCGTGCGTCATACCAATCCAAAATATAAACCGCCCCGTCCGGCCCCGCCAAGGCATGCACCGGACGAAACCACTTGTCATCCGTTTGAATCGGAGGGGGCAGCTCCGCCGTGCGAAAGGCGCTGCCTTCGGATTCGATTTGCAAGGCGTGCACCCGGTTCGCCAACGGGTTGCCGCCGATGAACTGTCCTTGAAGAGAGGGGATCGCCCCGCTGCTATAAGGCGCCCATTGATGGACAAGCCGCACTTTTTCGCCCTGGATCGGCAAGCCAGAAAAATGACCAAAGGCATAGGGGTTGGTATGCGGCCCGTGCTTGCCGAAGTTCTTCTGATAATAGCCGCCCTGGACGAAATAGACCGCCTGAAGATTGCCGTTTGTGCCTGAATACAACCGCCCCTTGTCGTCAAAATCGACGCCAAAAGTGTTCCAGCCCCCCTCGGCAAAAAGTTCGAACCGCCGGCTCTCCGGCTGGTAGCGCCAGATGTTCTGCCCGAAGAAAACAAACCGCTCATCCGCATCCGAAAGCGCAGCCTTCACGCGGGCAGTCACCGTGCTGCCCACAGCGCCATACAACCACCCGTCCGGCCCCCATTTGAGGCTGTTGGCAATCGAATGCGTGTCTTCCAAACCGAACCCGGACAAATGCACCACCGGGTCGCCATCGGGCTGGTCGTCCCGATTCCGGTCGGGATAAAACAGGAGATACGGCGGCTGTAACACCCACAGCCCCTCCCGGCCAAACGCCAGGGAAGTCGCCAAACTCAACCCCTCGACAAAAACCCCGCGCCGCTCATAAATACCGTCGCCGTCTGCGTCCTCATGGAAAGTGATGCGGTCGCGCCCCACAAACTTCCAATGCTCCGGCTTCCGATGCGGCGGCGGTGGCGGCACCCGGTCAAAGACCTTCCGCAGATGGTCATCCCATGTCAGGGTCTTCAACCCGGCAGGATTGGGATACTGCAAATACTGCACCACCCAAAGGCGCCCCCGCTCGTCGAAATCCGCATAAACCGGCTGGCGCACCAGCGGTTCATGCAACACCGTATCCACCGCCAAACCTTCCCCCAACCGGAGCCGCTTCCTGGCTGCTTCCGGCGGCAGAGGGCTGCCCTTGCCCGCCACATTCGAATGCACATTGGGATTGCCCTCAAAACGCTGCCGCACCGCCTCAGTCGTTCGCTCCCGCCCCGCCTTGTCCGCCGCCACAACACCCGCAAACCCTGCGTGCCGGCCGCCGGTCTTAGCCAGAAAATGCCGCACTTCATCCTCCCTTGACGCTCCCAGCCAATCCGCCCAACCGGGAGCATCCCCCCGCCGCAACAACCACTCCCCAGTCAAATCAATGGCATCCTCCAACCGGGAAAGATGCACCGGCCCAGACAAAATCCCACCCTCTCCCCCGTGGTCATAAACCCGCCAGGCAATTAAATTATACTCCCCGAAATAAATCTGATCCGGCTCGACCACAAATGGACGCCGCACCCGGCTGGCCGGTGCCCCAAACAACGGCGGCATCGCCCCGTTCGTCCCCACCTTCTCCCCATTAAAAAATACCTCATCCACATCATCCACACGCCCCGCCGTCAACAACAAACGGCTCCCCTGCCACGACTCCGGCACCCGCACATAACACCGATACCAAGCGAACCCATCGTAATCCCCGCCCGCCGCACTCGCCAGCTCCCAAGCCCCAGGCACCGCCGCCGCAGACCACGACTCCAAACCCTCCGCCCGCAAAACCCCAAAACCCGAACCGGCCAGAGCCGCCAACACCAAAAACCGCTTCATCAAGAAAAATTAGGCAAGGAACCGCCCCCTGTCATCAACCATTTTTCGCCACAACCGCCGCCAAAGGCCCCAACCGGAAGGCGGAACAGTGTTCCTCACCAATCGCCACAACAGCCTCTCATACCAGTTCTCGAAAAAATCAAAAAAGTTCGCAAAAAGCCTTGCAATCGGAGGCGCCTCGTGGTTCTTTTTGTTACAATTAAGAGGACAAAAGGAGACAGCGACAATGAGGCAACAAACGGGAAAGCTTACAACAGGGAGTGGAAGACATCTTTGTAGATGAAAATCCGGAGTTGGCAGCGGCGATCAAAGCATTTAATGAAGAAGAAATAGCGGCCTAAGAGGCGTTGTATCCGCAAGGCAAGGCTTTGGCCGACTTGGGCGATTGGATTTCCAGACAAGAGACCCGGCGAAGAAACGCGTATTTCTTTGCAGAAATGGAGAAAATTCGCCGCAGGGTGGCGAGAACTTCCATTAGAAACGTCCGCCGAGAGTTAGAGAGATACGAGCAAAATAAGCCTGCCAGCCACCTTACCGTCACCGAAGCGGTGGCGCAGAAGGCAATTTTCACAGCAGGCAGCGAAAATTCTCAATACGAACTGAACGAAGGCAACCCTGAAAACCCACACTGGCACGCCGACCATATCCAGTGGATCGAGCAAATGGCCGAGACCCTCGGCATCCCGCTGGACACGCCCGACAACGAAAGCTAGATCGAGGAAAAGATCGTGGCGGCCAAGGAAAAATCTTTTCAGGACTTCGACGCTCCTATCATCGACGCGATGCCCGGATTGACGGAAGCGGAGCGGGAGGCAGTGGAAAGATTTCATCACGCCCGCGAACGCCGCGAAGCTCGGGAGCGGGCAGCGTCCGAATCCGAGTAAGTTCAGCAAGCGCCAGCCGTCTTCATCTTCCAGCCGATCTTTTCGTGAAGTTGGCTTTTTTGTTTGAGGCGCGGCGGCGGTTACCGATGTCATCAAAGCCGCAAGCGAAGCCGTGCCCGGGGAGAGACTCTCCGGCGGGATTGGATTTGCTGGCGAAGCTCAGCTGGCCGAGTTCGTCGTATTGGTATTGCCAATGAGAACCGTCCTCTCGGCGCATCCGAATGCGTTGATTGGCAGCGTTGTAATCGTAAGCAAAGGAAGCTCGCACTCCCGCGATGTTCGATGGCTGTCAGGCGCCGCAGCTTGTCGTATTGTCGGCGCGTGGTCCTCCGCACTTGGCCGGTGCGGTCTTCGAGGTTCAAAGTCGTGGCCAAGAAATTTGATCCAAAGAAGAAATAATTGAAAACAATAAGGAGAAAGCAATACCAAAAACGCAATAAGGATAGTATCCAAATGATCCGGAGATAGCAAAGTTTTGCCAGTTCCTAATATAATTCCTTCAAACGACACCCACAAAAGCAATCCAGTAAGCGGAAAGTTAATAATTAGTATAAAGAATAACGTTCCTCCGACAGTCCTTGCGGCAAATATCCAGAACGAGATGAGAAACAACCAACCAAAATAGTAAGCGAGAGGCTCAATTTTTTCTTCCCCACCAAAAGTATGAGGATTGAAGACCGCGATAAACAATGAAATAATCGAAAGTTATGGTTTAGTGTGGGGGCAACAAGGTCTTTTCGGCTGTTTATGCCAGATTATTTGGATGAAACTGATCTCTGAGCGTTTTCACAACCATCGTCAGAAGTTGATCTTCGCTCACAGCACTGATTTTCTGAATCAACGCAGTTGAGAAATTATCCTTAACCCAAACCTCCACATGACTAACATCATCATGTTCCATTAGCTTAATCTCGTATAAATCCAAGCGCTCTATTATTGCCTTAAAGAGACCATCATCTTGAAACCGAAGTACGACCACCTTTAAACATATCACATTTCCTCCAGTAACAAGGATATCTTCAAAAAGATACTCTCGTTCGATTACTGCTTTAATTCTAATCATCGTTTTGAACAGTTGAAACAGCGACAATGCCTTGCGTGAAGGCAACAAGGTTTCAAATTGCAATGTTCAGTTAGATATTGCCGAAAATGATTCAATGAGTTGTATCGCTTTCTCAATGGTAAGAGTCGGAGCATTCCTATGCTCTACTCTCCATTTTTTCTTGTAAGTCGAAAACGTCTCGACTACCTGTCCACTCTATTAGTGTTCCCTTTTGGTCAAAGACATATGCCGGAGGACATGACCCAGAAAGGTATCTCTGATCTTAATTTGATAGGGATTGCAATTCTTGCTAAAAACAAAAGCGTTCAGCCGCCGATCTTCTTCTGCTTCTTTGGCTTCGGCTGATCAAAGAAAGGGTCTCATAAGTTGAACATCAAGAAATGCTATAGTCAGGCTGGGATCCCATCGCTTTTTTCCTGCCGGTCGCGGTCGTAGCGCGGATTTCAAAGATGTGCCAATCATGTCTTCAGCGTTAAAAATGGTTCGTAATCGTTTCTCCGGGTTTTTCATGACACGGAGAACTAAAATCCCTTTTCCGTATTTGCTTTCATAGGGTTCCTCTCACGTTTCAAATGGCGGCGGCTTACAGCTACTGGCCAAATGATTGTTGATGAAAACAAGATAGTAACGTTCACTGAGGAAATGCTCACCCCCTTTCGAGTGTTGTAACTAACGCAACGAACAGTCCCTGGAGAAAGTTTAGCCGTAAATTGATATCGCTCTGTTTTTCCCAGCATCTCTTTCACCTGTTGCTGCGTCAGACCATGAGTCAAATTTGCAAACTCGTCAGGCAAGGCGTCCTGTGTATAGTCTGTACCATAATAAACCAACCTGACAATAAATAGATTTAGGAATTTCATTTTCTTTGAATCATTGCGATGAGGCGGCTGTTAGCGTCGTAGCAGTAGCGGGTTACTTTCACCATTCAAACTTTGCATGGAAAAAATCATTACTGAATATTCTCACAATAGCTTCATTTTCTGTTACAACTAATATATTGGAAAATTTATGCAGAGGATTAACTTTTAATGGTTCATTAGAGCCAAAATGACAAAGAAGTGTCTCGTCTTGCCTGTTGGTTGCCATATCGAGCGGGTTGCCGAACTTCGCAAAAAGTGAATCTTCAGATTCACCAAGATTGACTCGTCGAGGGTTAAATTTTTTTGCTAATAATGCATATTCCGATTGTAGTGCATTTGAATTTCTTCTTCATCGGATACAGCTACTATGAAACGCGCAAGAGGTACAGAAGGTTTAGTTGGTTTTGGTGAGGAGCAGTGTTCAAAGTTGCAATGATCTGCGATGCGTCCATTGCCTCTGCTTTCAAAACTTTTTCAATACATTTCTCCGGATTCAGTGGTTGATGTAAGACTCGTTGAGCGCCTCTATATGGAACTAAATACGATCCGCTCCTTGGAGGCGAATCTATAACCTTTTCCAATGTTGATCCTCGAAAAAGGAAATAATACCTTCCATAAGATTTGAATCGATAACTTACACACTCGTGCCCGTGGCTTCTTCCTTCCATGCCAAAGCAAAAGCCAATCTGCTCTCAAGCCGTCTAACCAGTCAAGCGCTTTCTCACCACTTCCCCCCACACACTGTCATCACAGAAATCGACTCTCCATGAACAATGCCCGCGCTCAACCGTCCATTCCCCAGCGCTGCCTCCGCATACTTCACATATTCGAGAGGTAGCCGCTGCCTGCACGCAGCAATCCTGGCTCTCGCCGATGTTGGAAGCGGAACGGGAGGAAACCTGCCTACCCGGAGGGAGTCTATTGAACAATGGGAGGCTTGGAGAAGGGATCAGGAGCGGCACTAAGAAGAGGGGAAACCGTGTTTCGAGAGATGGAGCGGGAAGCCTGACTTGAAAGACTCCACCGCGCCCGCGAACGCCGCGAAGCTCGCAAAGCGGGCAGCAGAGGCAGCGGAAGCGTCCGAATCCGAGTAAGTTCAGTAAGCGCCAGCCGCTGTTGTTAAGCCGATCCTTTCGGGAGTTGCCCCCCCTTTTCTCTGGGGCGAGGCGGCGGTTACAGGCTGGGGTAGAGGTTGCAGAGGGTGAGGAGGGCATAGGCGGTGACGAGAACGGGATTCTTTTCCCACCAGCGGGCGTTGTCGTTCACCCATTGGCCTTCGGTGCGTTGTAGTTGCAATAGTTTCAAGGCGAGTTCTTTTGCCCAATGGATGGGTTTTCCATTTTGGATTTGGAGGTCGCGGATGCCAGCCAGGCTTAGGGCTTTGGACATGGTGTAGTAGTAGTAGTAAAGGCCTTGGGCGCCCATGCCGGGGTTTTCGTCGAGGGTGTAGTGGCGTTCCAGCCATTGGCGGACGGCGAGGAGGCGCGGGTCGGTGGGGTTCATTTCGGCGTAGATGTAGCTGAGCAGTCCGGCGTAGGAGATGCTCCCGTAGGAGCGCAGGGCGATGCGTCCGCCGGGCAGGGCGGTTTTGCCTGCTTTGCTGTTTCCGGGGAAGTAGATGAAGCCCCCGCGGTTGGCTGCGTCTCCGGCGACCCAGGCTTGCTGGTTGGTTTCGGGCAGGTTTTGGCAGTTTTGGACGAAGCGAATGGCCGCGTCCCAATCGAGGCTTTCGGCGCCAGCGGTGTCTCGGACGAAACGCCGGCTGTGGTAGAGGGCTTCGAGGGCGAGGACGGTGTTGGACAAATCTGAGTGTGGGTAGCGGTCGCCGTAGCCAATGCCACCATCCAGCACGTTGTCCGGCTTGCCGACGGTGCCGAAGTCTTGCTGGCCGCGAATTAAGTAGTTGCGTGCGTGGCGGATGGGTTCGCGGTAGGCGGGGTTATCGGCCGCTGTGAGGGCGAGGACGGAGACTGCCGTGTTGTAGTTCATCAACGATTCGATGCGGTAGATGCCGCCGTCAGGTTGAATGGAATCGACGAGGTATTGGTAGCCTTTTTGCAGCGCTTCGGCCTTTTTCGCCGCGTGATGCTCTTCGGGATCGCTCTGCAAGGCTAGCAGGGCCAGGGCGGTGAGTGCCGGATAATCCGCATCTGACCAAGAGCCGTCGGCAGCTTGCTGTGCCAAGAGATAATCGCAGCCGCGATCGATTGCCCGGACAAGTTCCTTTTTGAGCGACACATCCGGTGCCGGGACAGGAACTAGTTGTGCCGCCGCTTCGGCGCCGCTCAGCAGAAACGCCGCCATTAGGCCCCTTCGAGAAAAAAAACTGCTCGCCTTCATCCAACCTACGCGAATCATTGCTGTCGCCCAGTCAAAAAGGGCGGGCGAAACTTATCAAGAAAATTTCTTTACACAGGGCCTCTGGAAAAATAGGCTTGGCGGTTTGTTATTGCGAAACACCGAGGCAGGATAAGCGAATCATATGGAACCTAAGTCGAACACGATCGAACAGTTTCGATTGCACAACGGCGACACAGGATCGGCAGACGTTCAAGTGGCGCTGTTAACCAGCCGAATCAACAATTTGACCGAACATCTCAAAATCAACCGCAAAGACATCAGCTCCCGCCGCGGTCTCTTGATGATGGTGAGCAAGCGGCGCCGTCTGCTGGATTATCTCAACCGCAAAGACAGCAGCCGTTATCTCTCGCTGGCTAAACGGCTGAAGCTCCGGCGTTGACGCCCGCGCCTCGCCATGCACCTTGACGACTTTCCCGCCCCTTCGGCCGCGTGCGCCGAGGGGCATTTACTGGAAGCGAAGCGCGGCCTGCTCGACCGGCAACAATCGTCGGCCAATCAAACCTGACATGATCCTGCGCCTCCCCAACAACCAAGACAAAAACCCTGAACCAACGCCGCAACCGCCGTGGCATCGAGAAATTCTTTTCAGTCCCGCAGCCATGAAAACGCGGTTGAAAGTAGTCTCTCCGGCCTCGGCCTTGAGGCATCCAAACTAAAACCATGCCTGAAACTATTAGCATCCCCGTGGGCGCCAGCCCCATTCAACTTTCCACCGGAGAAATCGCCAAACAAGCCGATGGCTCCGTCATCGTGCAACTTGGCGAAACCATCATCCTCGTCGCCGCCGTTGCCGCCGCAAACGCCCGCCCCGGCCAGGAATTCTTCCCGCTCACCGTCGATTACCGCGAGAAAGCCGCCGCCGCCGGGCGCTTTCCAGGCGGCTACTTCAAACGGGAAGGCCGGCCGACCGAGAAGGAAATCCTGACCTGCCGCCTGACCGATCGCCCCATTCGGCCGCTCTTCCCGAAAGGCTGGCTCAACGAAGTTCAAGTTCAAACCATCCTCCTGAGCGCCGACCGGGAAAACGACCCGGACATCCTGAGTATCCTAGGCGCCTCAGCGGCACTCTCCATCAGTGATATCCCCTGGGCCGGCCCCCTCGGCGCGGTGCGCGTTGGCCGAGCAAACGGCCAATTCATCGCCAACCCCACCCACAGCCAACGCGAAACCAGCGACCTCGACCTCATCTACGTCGGCAACGAAACCGACATGGTCATGTACGAAGGCTCCGCCGACGAAATCAGCGAAACCGACTTCCTAGCCGCGCTCGAATTCGGCCAGGAATGCTGCGCCCCCATGATCGCCGCCCAAAAAGAACTCATCGAAAAAACCGGCAAAACCAAACGCCACGTCGAAATCCCCCAAGTGCCCGACACCCTCCTCGCAGAAGCCAAAACCCTCGCCGGAGACCGAGTCCTCCCCGCTCTACTCACCCCCGGCAAACTTGAACGCGAAGCCGCCTGGAACGCCCTCGCCGACGAAATCAGCAATGCCCTAGCCGAGAAACACGGAGAAGACACCCTCACCGAAACCCTCCTCAAAGACATCTCCTACCAAATCCAAAAAGCCGCCGGCCGCTCCTTCATCCTTGACGGAGGCAAACGGTTAGACGGACGCGCCTTCGACGCCCTCCGCGCCATTTCCAGCCGGGTCGGTCTCTTCCCCCAGGCCCACGGCTCCTCCCTCTTCACCCGCGGCGAAACCCAAGCCCTAGCCCTGGCCACCCTCGGCACCGAAGACGACGCCCAAGCATTCGACTCCTACTCCGGCGGCAACGAAGAAAAACAATTCCTCCTCCACTACAACTTCCCCAACTTCTCCGTCGGCGAAACCGGCAGAATCGCCGGGCCGGGCAGGCGAGAAATCGGCCATGGCGCCCTGGCCGAACGCTCTCTCGAACCCGTCATCCCCCTGGACAACTTCCCCTATGCCATTCGCCTCGTCTCGGAAATCACAGAATCCAACGGCTCCTCCTCTATGGCCACCGTCTGCGGCGGCTCCCTCGCTCTAATGGACGCCGGCATCCCCATCACCCGCCCCGTCGCCGGCATCAGCATCGGCATCTGTGCCGAACAAAACGAACAAGGAAAAATCGACCGCTACCAACTACTCACCGACATCATGGGCTGGGAAGACGCCTTCTGCGACATGGACTGCAAAATCGCTGGCACCGAACGCGGCATCACCGGATTCCAACTCGACCTCAAACTCCAAGGCATCTCCCACAAAATCATGGCCGAAGCCCTCGCCCAAGCCAAAACCGCCCGCAGCCAAATCCTCGCACAAATGGCCGAAACCCTCGCCGAACCCCGTCAAGAACTCAGCCCCTATGCCCCCCGAGTCACCACCATCACCATCAACCCCGAAAAAATCGGCGCCCTCATCGGCCCCGGCGGCAAAAACATCAAACGCATCGTCGAAGAATCCGGCTGCGAAATCAACATCGAAGACGACGGCGAAGTTAAAATCTACTCCCTCGCCGAAGACGGCCTCAAAATCGTCCTCGCCGAAATCGAAGCCATCACTGCCGAAATCCAAATCGGCAAAATTTACCGCGGCAAAGTCGTCTCCATCAAAGAATTCGGCTGCTTCGTCGAAGTCTTCCCCGGCCAAGACGGCCTCTGCCACATCAGCGAACTCGCCAACTTCCGCGTCAAACGAACCGAGGACATCGTCAAAATCGGCGACGAAATCTGGGTCAAATGCACCGAAATTGACGATAAAGGCCGCGTCAAACTCAGCCGCAAAGCCGCCATGGAACAACGCGACAAAGAAATGCAAGCCAACAACGAATGAGCAGAAAAGAATAAACCGACGTCAAAAGCATAAAAAGGCTGTAGAAAAAACGGCAATAAACACAATGCAATTCAAACCATGAGAGAGCCTATTTTTTCAGAAGCGGGCATTGATCTTTATTGGGGAGACGCGGTAGAAGTTTTGAACGAGCTGCCGGTGCCGGCGAAGAGCGCTGACATGATTTTTGCCGACCCTCCTTATAGATTGTCTAATGATGGCATGTCGCTTCATGCCGGCCGGCGCATTTCCGTCAACAAAGGCGAATGGGACAGAAGCCAAGGAATTAAAAAAGACTTTGAGTTTTACAAAAAATGGATTGACGCTTGTCGGCGAGTATTGAAACCCGACGGCACCTTGTGGATTTCAGGGACTTACCATTCTATCTATGCTTGCGGATTCGCTCTGCAACAGGGCGGCTGGCATTTGCTGAATGAAATATGCTGGTATAAACCTAACGCTCCTCCCCATCTCGCTTGCCGGATGTTTGCCGCCAGCCATGAAACTCTTATCTGGGCAAAGAAAACCAAATCCGCCAAACACACTTTCCACTATAAAGAAATGCGCCGGGAAAGCGGCCATCAGGATTTTTTGAAAAAGGCCAACCGTCAAATGCGAAGTGTTTGGGGAGTTTCCGAAGAGGATTCTCCAACCACTACTTGGGCCTTTAACACACCAAGTAGCGGAGAAAAAGTTCATGGCAAACATCCCACGCAAAAACCTCTTAAACTTCTCGAAAGAATTCTGCGAGCTTCGACTAAACCGAAAGATGTGGTTTTGGACCCTTTTTGCGGCAGCGCAACAACGGGCGTAGCTGCCGTCCTTCATAACCGCGAATTTGTCGGCATAGACAACAACAAAACCTTTCTCAACCGGCTCGCCATCCCAAGATTAAAGGACGCTGTGAACGGTAATGGGAGAATTAGGGACAACACCTCAAACAAGGGCCGAGCAGACAAAATAGCGAATTAACACGCAAACAGGAGAGGTTCTTGTGACGAAAGGAAATGTTAATGTTGAATCATCAAAAGATCGCGGCTGGAATGCGATTTTTGAAAAATACAACATTGGCGATCATGATTTTGATGCCTCGCCTTTTTCAATTACAGCGAACCAAATCAAGATCGCCTGTCAAAATTTAAAAAAGACAGTTGAAAAGGAAGTTCGAATTCTGTGCAAACAGGACACAAGAGAATCGCGCCCCAAAATTTTCCGCGATAAAGGGCTTTTTCTCTTGCCGATCAAAAATGGCGAATACTCGATTATCAAAGGTGAGGGATATGTTAACATCCCACCTATTGAAGCATCGCCATTGAAGTATCGAAGCACTTTTCCTTTTGAATTAAAAACGACACAGGTGGGAATTCGGAGATGCAATATCTTGATCGCGCCTATGCGTTTAGTTTGATTCGGCATTTTACTGAAGACGATTCGCTAGTTCTCACTATTCGTGGGCGGAAATACACGCCTGAGTTCAGATTTTATGCGGGCGGTTTTCAGATTTCTGTGCGAAGTGTACAGGCTGAAGTCGATGGAGGATATGAAGGTGAGAAACAGGTTGTTCTGATAGAAGCAAAAAATACAAAGGCTAGCAACACAATTATCCGGCAGATCTATTATCCGTTCCGCCAGTGGCAAGAGCATACAGGAAAGCCGGTATCAACGATCTTCTTTCAAAGAACAAACGAGGATGAATACTACATCTGGCAGTTCGGGTTTGACGATGAGGGAAATTACAACAGCATCCGTTTGCGGAAATCGGCGCGATACAAAATTGTTTTCCCTTGCCGCAGCATTGGGACAAACGTCAGTTAGCTAACATTCTGCCGCATTGGGAACATGCTTTCTCGGATATACCGTCTGGGTTGGACATGTTTCAGCGGGGTTGTGCGCATGGTAGCCTTTCGTTTTGACCATTACACTGGCAGGAACACTGCGCATCGGGGCGTTTAATGCCCGGCTCTTTCGAGTCGAGATTAGCCAGTATCGATCGCAAAAAACTTCCACCCACTCTTTTGTTCGCTTGCGTTGTGGCCTTTGAATTTGTTTAATCTGCTCGTGCCACAGCAGCAAACCATCAGCGAGCCTTCCGCCTTCAACGGCGTGGGGCTGCATAGTGGCAACAAAGTTCGCATGACTTTCTTGCCGGCACCGCCGAACACCGGCATCCGGTTTCGTCGCGTCGATTTGGAAAAGAAGCCCGAAATCCTCGCGTCGATTGACAGTGTGAGTGATACAACGCGTTCGACGACTCTCTCTAAAGGCAACGTCAAGCTGCACACAGTGGAGCATATCCTGGCCGCTTTCCGAGGCATGGGCATCGACAATGCCATCGTCGAACTCGACGCCAACGAGCCGCCCATTGCCGACGGAAGCGCCCGCGAATATTGCCGGATGATCCAAACTTCCGGGACAACTCGGCAGGCCGAGGACAGAAACCCTCTGGCCATCACAACGCCCCTCGCCATCACTTCCGGAGAATCCATCCTGTCCGTCTTTCCTCATGACGGCTTCAAGGTTAGCTGCACCAGTTCCGACGCCAAAGGGCGCTTCACGCAATTTTATAGCCTGGACATCACGCCCGATTCCTGGCAGCGGGAGTTGGCGCAAGCCCGGACGTTTTGCTTCTTCGAAGAAATCGAGTTCCTGATTCAGAACGGACTCATCAAAGGCGGCAGTCTCGAAAACGCCGTGATCATCCGCGACGATGTCGTCCTGACCAACGAACCGCTGCGTTACCAGGAGGAATTCGTCCGCCATAAAATCTTGGACATCATGGGAGACATGGCCTTGGTCGGACGCCCCATCCAAGGCCATGTCGTCGCCGTCCGCCCCAGCCACCAAGCTAACTGCCAATTGGCGCGCGAATTACACCGGCATGCAAAAAAGAAAGCTGCGCCGCCCGCCGCCTTCCCGCCCCTCTCCGCCAACCGGCGCTCTCAAAACAGCCCCGCCCTGCAGGCAACAATCCCCGCCGACGGCAGCGGATTTGGAATGGACCAAATTACGAAGATACTGCCACACCGCTACCCCTTCCTCATGATCGACAAAGTCCTGCAAATGACGAAAACAACCATTGCCTGCCTCAAAAACGTCACCATCAACGAGCCTTACTTTCAGGGACATTTCCCCGGACACCCGATTATGCCCGGCGTCTTGCAACTGGAAGCCATGGCGCAAGCGGCCGGCATCTTGACCCTCAACAAAGCCGAAAACTGGGGGAAAATCGCCTACTTCCTCTCCGCCGAAAACGTCAAATGGCGCAAACCCGTCAAACCCGGCGACAACCTAATCATTGACGTCGAACTCATCAAAGGCCGCGGGAAAATCGGCAAAGCCAAAGGCCGCTGCAAAGTCGGCAACGACACCGTCAGCGAAGGCATCGTTATGTTCATGCTGATAGACGCCTGAGACCGCCATGATCCATCCCAGCGCGATCATCCACAAAAACGCCCGCATCGGCCAAGACTGCGCTATTGGCCCCTATTGCGTCCTCGGCGAAAACGTTGTCCTCGGCGACCGCTGCCAACTGCACTCCCACGTCGTCATCGACGGCCACACCACCATCGGCTCCGACAACCAATTCTACCCCTTCGGCAGCATCGGCCTCCGCACACAAGACCGCAAATGGAAAGGCGGCCAAACGCACACATCCATTGGCGACCGCAACATCATCCGCGAAGCCGTCACCATCAACAGCGCCACCGGCGACGGCGAAACCACCACCATCGGCTCCGACAACCGCCTCCTAGCCTACTGCCACGTCGCCCACAACACAACCCTAGGCAACCATATCATCCTCTCCAACGCCGCCACCTTGGCCGGACACGTCACTGTGGAAGACTTCGCCGTCATCAGCGGCCTGACCGGAATTCACCAATTCTGCCGAGTCGGAACACACTCCATCACCGGCGGCTGCTCCAAAGTCATTCAAGACGTCCCCCCCTTTATGATAGCAGACGGCAACCCCGCCCGAACCCGCGCCGTCAATAAAATCGGGCTGGAACGGCACGGCTTCCCCGCCGAAACCCAAAACACCCTCCGCCAAGCCCATAAAATCCTCTTCCGCAACGGCCTGACCGCCACCGCTGCCATCACACAAATCCAAAAAGAACTGCCGCCAATCTCGGAAATCCGCGCCCTCCTCCACTTCATCCAAAACTCCCAACGAGGCCTGGCCTAACCCCCAAGACGAAAACCAAAGATAAATGGTCGGAACGACAGGATTCGAACCTGCGACATCCAGCTCCCAAAGCTGGCGCTCTAGCCAAGCTGAGCTACGCTCCGACCGAAGACGCGCCATTATCCCCCGCCACCGCCGGAATAACAACCACTTTCTCCGCAATAAGCAGTTACTGGCTTTTTCACATTGTCCAGCATAAAGGTCGGGCAGACATTCTTGTCTGCCCGCAGGCTGGAAGCCTGCGCCACTCCCGCTAAGCCTATAAATGCTTATTGCGACTTTCTCTCCCTCCCGCCAAAGCGCCATTCGCCTTGAAATCCCTTTGACTCCATTCTGCGCTGCGCTATGCTTTGCGCTCGGTTTTCAACTATGGCAAAACTTTCCATCAAAGACACCAACCTCGGCGGGAAACGCGTTCTCCTTCGAGTGGACTACAACGTGCCTATGGAAGAAGCGAACGGCAGGATGGCGATCAACGATGCTACGCGAATCGCGGCCACCCTCCCCACGCTCGATCATCTGATCCATCAAGGCGCCAAAATTCTCCTCGCCGCCCATATGGGAAGGCCAAAAGGCCAGCGGCAACCGTTCCTCTCGCTTCGCCCTGTGGCCGCGAAACTCGCCGACATGCTCGCCCGGCCAGTGGCTTTCGTTGACGACTGCATCGGCGAAAAGGTCGCAAAAACAGCGGAAGCCCTGCAACCCGGCGACATCCTATTGCTCGAAAATGTCCGCTACTATCCCGAAGAAGAAGCGAACGATCCCCATTTTGCGGCCCAACTTGCCGCGCCGGCGCAAGCCTGGGTGAACGACGCCTTCGGCGCCGCTCACCGCGCTCATGCCTCCACCCAAGGCGCAGCAACAATCATTGCCAAACGCGGTGGCATCTGCGCCGCCGGCCTTTTGATGGAGCGCGAGCTACAATTTCTCGGCGAAGAACTCAAACAACCCGAACGGCCGTTCATCGTGATCCTCGGCGGCGCCAAAGTTTCGGACAAAATCGCCGTCATCGACCGCTTGCTCGAAAAAGCAGACGCCCTGCTCATCGGCGGCGCCATGGCCTACACCTTCAAACTAGCCCAAGGCTTCGGCATCGGAAAATCACTGGCCGAACCCGACAAAACCAATATGGCCAAAGCCGCGATGGAAAAAGCCAAAGCCCGCGGCGTCCAACTCCTCCTCCCCGCCGACAACACAGTGGCCACCCCCATTCCGGCCGGCAATAGAAGGAAGCCCGAATTCCAAAACCCGCGCCTCAACACCGAACCCCACATCCCCGAAACCGAAGAAGGCGTTGACATCGGCGCCAAGACAATCGCCGCCTACACAGCCGAAATCCGCCGAGCCAAAACCATCCTCTGGAACGGTCCGATGGGCATTTTCGAAGACGCGCGTTTCGCCGCCGGCACCTTCGCCATCGCCGAAGCCGTGGCACAAGCCACCCAAACCAACAGCGCCAAAAGCATCATCGGCGGCGGCGACAGCGTCAAAGCCCTCAACCGCTCCGGCCTTGGCAGCCAAGTTAGCTTTATGAGCACTGGCGGCGGCGCCAGCCTCGAATTCCTGGAAGGCAAAGCCCTGCCCGGAATCGCCGCCATCCACGACGCTTAAATCCATCGCCGCCTCTAAACCACCAGATCCAATGGAAAAAGACCGCAAACTCATCATTGCCGGCAACTGGAAAATGAACAAAACCGTTGCCGAAGCCCGAGACCTCGTTCGAGGACTCAAACGCAACCTCGGCCAAGTGAAAGAAGTCGACATCGTTGTCTGCCCCCCCTTCACCGCCCTCAGCGAAGTCTCGCAAGAAATCATCGACTCCAACATCCGGCTCGGCGCGCAAAACATGAGCGAGCAAAACACCGGGGCCCGCACTGGAGAAATTGCTGCCGAATTCCTCAAAGAATTCCTCGTCCGCTACGTCATCCTAGGCCACTCCGAGAGACGCCAATACCAACAAGAATCCAACGCCCTCATCGCCCAAAAAGCCGCCGCCGCCCACACCGCCAATCTCAAACCCATCATCTGCGTCGGCGAAACCCTCAAACAACGGGAAGCCGGCCAAACCGAAGCCACCGTCAACGAACAACTCATCGGCAGCCTTGCAGGATTCGCCCCCGCCCAAGTCCAAGAAACCATCATCGCCTACGAACCCGTCTGGGCAATCGGTACCGGAAAAACCGCCGCGGCAAAGCAAGCGCAAGAAATCCACGCATTCATTCGCAACAGACTCGCCGCCCTCTACGGCGCTCCGGCAGCCAAACAAATTCGGATTCAATACGGTGGCAGCGTCAAACCCGGCAACGCCCGCGAGCTGATGAGCCAACCCGATGTGGACGGCGCCCTTGTCGGCGGCGCATCGCTTGACATTCGCAGTTTTTCAGATATAGTCGCCAACTCAGTTTAATTATCGCCATTATGTCCTTAATCATTGCCTTCCTCACAGCCATCCTGTTCATCATCTGCCTCATGCTCGTGATTCTGATCCTCGCGCAACTTCCCAAAAAAGACGCCGGCGCAGGCCTCGCTTTCGGCGGTGGAACTGCCGAAGCAATCTTCGGCGCCGGCGCCAGCACGCCATTGGCACAAATCACAAAATACTGCGCGGGCATCTTCCTGGGACTGGCGTTGACACTATCCGCCCTCAACGCCTACCGCTCTGACCAAAATGAGCGGCTGATCGATAAAGAAGCCGCTCGGCAAGCCGCCGAATTCCCTCAAACACCTCCCGAAAAAGAATCCCTCATCACCGAACTCTCCGATGCCGGCACAGAAAACCCCACCGCAGAAAACAGCAACGCCGACATTAACCAAACCGCAACCCCACCAACCACCGAGCCGACAACAGAAGCTCCCCCCCCCACGTTCGCTCCCGAAACCACCCCGAACCCCGACAACTAGCCCCGGCGGCGAACCGCCCTGTCGAACCGTGCCTCCAAACAGAAAAAGCGAAAAAGTTGAAGTTTTGAACACTTTGCTTTTTCAAGGCAAAGCAGAGACGCTAAAAGTTATCGGCAAGCGGAGCAACGGCAGCTTTCGAGAATGGCACAAACGGGTTGACTTTGTCAAAAAGGATTTGGTTCAAGTTATCCTGCCAGACGAATCTGATTGGATCACCGAGCTGAATATCTTCGACAACAAGTTCATTACGCTCACCATCCCGCAAGGATGGAGTAACCTTGACTTACTAGCAGTTGGAGAAGAGGGCGAGGTGAAAAGCTTATTTATGCCAAAAAGAGAAATAAGGACAACCATGCGAATTGATGGCTTCGACAAGCAGAATGTTGAGTCCTACGAGCCGGTAAAGCCGCCAAGATCAGTTTCGCCACCAGAGAAGATGGAGCAAACATAGAGCGTCTTGATTTATCCCGCAACCATTTGGCCTCTTTAGTCATTCCGCTAGGATGGGATAACTTCTATCGGGTCCGTGTCTTCTAAAACTCTTTGAAAAAGGTGTATTATCCAAGAGACCAAAGTCTACGAGGTTGTAAGTTTATCGGGTTCTCAAAAAACGACGTTGAGCTTTATGATCCGCCTAAACCGAGGTCTGCCAGAAAGTTGGATATTAAAAATACATATGGGAGTGTACCTGAGACAAGTAACCCAACAGAACCAGTACCTCCAGGCAAGCCGTTAAGCAGGAGAGTTGTTATCACTTGGGAGAGCAGTGAACTTCAATCTTCCCTCAATTTAGTGAACTGGGAAGATACAGGCTTTCTTGCTGGCAGGCAGGGCGGTTGGATGCCCGATGCCAGGAAATACATCTTTATTATCCAGGACTGGCAACTTGGCCACCGCTTTTTTCGCTTGAAACTCGTTGAAGAAGAATAAAACTATTTTGCGGCACAGCCCCTGTGAGATTTACAACGAAGACTGCTTGGCAGGATTGCGAACTTTGCCGGCCGAGTCCATTCATTTTGTCGCTACCGATCCCCCCTATTTCCTCGACGGAATGGATGCGGATTGGAATAAATTCAAACTGAATAAAAGAATCAAACCGGGTGTGATCGGTGGATTGCCGAGGGGAATGAAGTTCGACCGGCAACAAGCCAAAAAACTCAAGGATTTTATATTTGTCGTTGGCAAAGAACTCTATCGGGTTTTGAAGTCCGGCGCTTTTGCCGCCGTATTTAGTCAACCCCGATTGTCATATGCTGTTGCGGCGGCTTTGGATGAAGCCGGCTTTGAAATCCGGGACATGCTCGCTTGGAAATACGAAGGGCAGGCAAAGGCCTTTTCGCAAGAACACTTCCTCCGCAAAATGAAAATTAGCGAATCTGAAAAGATCCGAATCACCAAAGAACTTTCCGGGAAAAAAACGGCGCAGTTAAAACCGCAATTCGAACCGATTATCCTGGCGCAAAAACCCAGAGAAGGCACTTTTATAGAAAACGGGCTTTTGTATAAAACGGGCTTGATGTCTCCCGCACAATCCATACTTGGCAATGGATTTCCCGGAACCATTATAGAATGTTCAAAACCCAAAAACGGGAGTTTACTAGGGCATTTGACTGTAAAACCAGTTCTCGTCATGCGCCAACTGATTCGGCTTTTCACTATAGAAGACCAGGCCGTTTTAGATCCGTTCACTGGCGGCGGCACCACCGCCGTGGCTGCATTGCAAGACAAGCGCCGATTCATCGGATTTGAAATCGACTCCGATTATGTTGCCATCGCCCAAAAAAGAATTTACAGTGAAGCGAACATGCCGGCGCCGAGGATGAAATTTTTATGACTCGTCGAATGCAGACTTTGGCTTTGTCCGCAATGGCGGCGGCGGTGACTGCTTGCGGGCCGATGTCTCTTCCGCCCGCCGATTTGGTGATTGTCAACGGCAAAGAGCCCGAATCGCTGGACCCTGTCATCATCAACGGACAGGCGGACGGCCGCATTGTCTCTTCGCTGTTCGAGGGGTTGACCCGTTACAATGCCCGCACTGGCAGCCCGGAACCCGGTTTGGCTGCCCGGTGGCGCATCAGCGAAGACGGCAGGGAATATCGTTTTTACCTGCGCGAGAACCTCCGATGGTCCGACGGTTCGCCGTTGACAACGCAGGACATCCTTTACTCGTGGCGCCGGGTGCTGGAGCCGGAAAGCGCTTGCGAATACGTTAACATTCTTTATCACGTCCGCAAGGCGGAGGAATTCTATGACGGTAGAGTCACCGATTTTGGCGAGGTCGGCATTCGAGCGGAATCTCCCTTGGAGTTAGCGGTCTCTCTCAATCAGGCGACGCCTTACTTTCTTGATATTTGCGCTCATCCGACTTTGGCGGCGGTTCCCAAGGGCCCGATTGAACAACACGGCGACCGCTGGCTGATACAGCCCGAAGTACCTGCCAGCGGGGCTTATACGCTGGAGTTTTGGCGGCTTAACGACCGCATCCGGTTAGCGAAGAACCCTCGATATTGGGATCAGGAGGGGGTAGTTTCGGACATCGTCGATATTCTCCCCACCAGCAATCCCAGCGCCGCTCTCAACCTTTACGAAACTGGCGCGGTGGACATCGTTTGGGACAGAGACTTGACTCCGACGGAGCTGGTCCGGCTTTTGCGCCAGCGCCCTGATTTTCACATCGCCGATTCGTTCGGCACTTACTTCCTCCGGATCAACACCACGGAGCACCCTTTTCAAGACCGGCGTGTTCGTCGGGCGCTGGCGCTGGCGATTGATCGGAAGCGTCTCGTCGAGAAAATCACCGGCGCCGGAGAACGCATCGCCCAGCATCTGGTGCCGCCCGTCATTCCGGGCTACCAATCCCCCGGCGGGCTGGCTTACGACCCCGCAACGGCCAGGGAACTGCTGAAGGCAGCTGGTTTTCCTGATGGAATAGACTTCCCTTCCGTGGACTATCTTTTCAAAAGCTCCAAGCTGGATGAGCAAATCGCCATTGAAATCCAATCTCTGTGGCAGGAAAACCTGGGCATCAAAACCAACCTCCGGCAATTGGAATGGAAATCTTACCTGCAAGCCCAACGCCAACTGGACTACGACATCTCGCGCAGCAGTTGGCTGGGAGACTACCTCGACCCGCAAACCTTCCTCGAAGTGTTCACCTCGGACAACGGCAATAACCGAACCGGATGGAAACACGCCGCTTACGACGCGCTGCTCGCCCAGGCCAACTCCGGAGCCAAAGAACGCCAAGGGAAAACCCGAATGCAACTGCTCCAACAGGCCGAAACCATTCTGGTCAGCCAAGAATCTCCCATCATCCCCCTCTACTTTTACGTGACAATGGAACGTTACGACTCCGAAAAAATCACAGGAGTTTATGCCAACGTCCGAGCCGAACACCCCATTCGAACCATCGGCCGTTCTCAACCCGGAACCAGCGCCAACCCCCCGCCCATCCAGTGAGCTTCCTCCTGCGCAGACTTTTCGGAATCCTCCCGCTGATGCTGATCGTGAGCTTGCTCGCCTTCGGGCTCGTGCGCTTGGCGCCCGGCAGCCCCTTCGACCGCGAACGCGAGTTGGCATCGTCCGAAGCCGAACGGCTTCTTCGGGAAAAATACCTGCTCGACGCCCCCCTGTGGAAACAATACCTCAACTACCTGCGGCAACTGGTCCAAGGTGACCTCGGCAACTCCCTCAAACACCGCAACCATTCGGTCAACGACATCATCGCTCAAGGCCTTCCCATCTCCATCCTGCTGGGCGGCCTGGCCTTCGGCTTCAGCCTCTGCTGGGGCATCCCCTTGGGCTGCCTCTCTGCAACCGCGAAACACAAGGGAACGCGTTTGTTCGCCGACGCGGCCTCTATGTTCGGGATTTGCATTCCCGCCCTGGTGATTGGGCCCATCCTGATCATGGTCTTCGCCATCAAACTCCGCTGGCTGCCGGTCGCCCTTCTGACTTCGCCGATCCATTTCATCCTACCCGTCGTCACCCTCGGCATCTACTACTCCGGCCGCGTCGCCCGCCTGGCTCATCAAGGCATTCAAGCGACGCTGCAATCGGAGTTCATCGTCGCTGCCCGCGCCAAAGGCCTGCGAGAAACCGCCATCCTCACCCGCCATGTTCTGCCGATGGGCCTGCTTCCCGTCGTTTCCTATTCCGGCCCTTTGCTGGCCGACCTGCTCACCGGTTCCTTTGTCGTCGAAAACCTGTTTCAAATCCCCGGCATCGGCGTTTTTCTAATCCAAAGTTCGCTCAGCCGAGACTACCCCATGATTGTCGGCCTGGCACTGGTTTATGCGCTAATTTTGATCCTCCTCAACCTCCTCGTCGACCTCTCCTATCGGCTCATCGACCCGCGAATCCGCCAAGGTTGAAAGCCTTGACAGCCCGGCCCAAAAGCAAAATATCCGGCGGCGCGAAAGCCCTCGGCCCGGCTCGATAGCCAGCGCGCTCGAACCGGGCAGCCATTGGAACCCCTTATCAGAGTCGCCAAGCTGTTCACACCGCCGGAAACTCAAAAACGCGGCCGCTCCCCGCCCTCTCGGACAGCCGAGCGCTCCACACATTGAGTTGCCGGCTTGCCTGCTTATTCCGTGCCAAAAGCAAAATCGCAAAAGCAAAGACGGTTCAACGCCCTTTTTCCCCAAAAAACGACGGGAACAAGCGGCCAAAGCCCATTTCAGAGCGACAAACTTCCCGCATTTTGCGCGAACTTCACACACAAACACCCGCCCGGCAATCCATTGAAACCCGCCAAACTCACTCGACAGATGGGTCGGAAATCCTCTCTTCCAACCTCAAGGCCAACAAGGCATCCAACGCCGCCTGGCCTTCCGCCTCTTTCTTGCTCTTCCCGATGCCCTGTCCCAACTTCCGTCCCTCATGGTAGGCCGCGCACTCAAACAAACGATCGTGATCCGGCCCGGAAGCTGACTCCATCTGATACTGGGGAGGATTGGAAGACCGGGATTGCAGCAACTCCTGCAGCTCGCCCTTCGGATTGTCAAAATTGGGAACCAACGCGATTCCCGCCAACTCGGACTGAAGCAAGCGCCGAACCAACCGCTGTGCCGCCGCAAAACCCGAATCCAAATACACAGCGCCCACCAACGCCTCAAGGGCATTCCCCAAAATCGACCGCCGCTCCCGGCCGCCGCTCTTCGCTTCGCATCGACCGATTCTGAGATAGTCCCCCAGGCCGAGATTGCCAGCGTGAGCGGCCAGAGACCGCCGGTTCACCAACCGCGCGCGCGCCTTCGTCAGCAATCCCTCCCCGGCATCGGCAAACCTCCCGTAAAGCTCATGCGTAACAACCAACTGCAACACCGCATCGCCAAGAAACTCCAAGCGCTGATTATGCCGGGAAGCCCCGCCCCCCTCCTGAACCGCCGAAGGATGAGTCAACGCCAGTCGAAGGAGACTCCGATCCCGAAACCGATAGCCTAGAATCCTTTCCAGCCGGGCAGATGCATCCCCATTGCCCTCATGCGACATGCCCTTCAATTTTTCGCCTCCACTGCGGCCGCCGCTTCACCGCCGCCGCCCGCTTCTTCTTCAGCCACTCGGCGCGACTCTAAAAACGCATCAACGCCCCCTTCAAGTAACTCAGCGACATCTCGCTGCACCGCTTCCAACTCTGTCAATTTCAGTTCGGGATCGTGAACTGCAAAAATATCTCCCGACTTCACATGCTCATAAACAAACCGGCGGGAGCCGGCCTCAATCACCTGATCGCGGACTTTCAAAACCCGCTTCCGCTCCAACATGGCCGCCAAAATAAAACAGGCCGGACGATGCCGACGCCCGCCCAACTCAGCCAGCTTCCGTAGAGCCGACTCTGCCGTCTCTCTTTTCACAGGCTCCGGCAGCGGCGGCGGCGGGAGTAAAAACCTTGCCTGCCAATGAGAAATAAACCCCTTGCGGTCACTGGCGCCATGCCCGTATTGGCTGTCCCAACAATCCTGGCAAACATCAACCCGGCAATACTCCTGCCGCTCGTCAAACAACAGCGTGTGGTAAACCTGCCCGTCAGAAAATAGAGCACTACACGCCCGGCACTCAACAGAACGAGGGCGAATCTTCCAATCGTTCATCACTTCAAAATCACAAACCCAACCCCGCCCTGAATACCCTCTCTGCCTCAAAACAGCAAACTATTCTGTGGTCAGTGGCTAGTGGTCAGCAGCCGCAATTGCCAAAAATTCTTTTCGCGCCCTTCTGCCCTTCATTCCCAATTCGTCATTCGTAATCCGTCATTCGCCATTCACAACCGCCTTCCTTCAGCCAAATGAACCATCCCCACTCGCCCCGCGCCGCCGTTGCCTGCCTCCCGCCACAAACCCGGCCACGCTTCAACAACATGCCTCGCCGGATTCCCGCACAACATCTGAACCGCAAACCCAAACGCCTCCCCAAAATCGACCCCGCCTTCCGCCCCCCGCGTCTTCTGCCAATACCCCTGCACTTCCTCATAAACCGTCCCGATTGCCTCCCGATGCACCACCCAAAACGCCGTCCCGCACGCATACAGCGCGTCCGACACTCCCCGCTCCCGCAACCGCAACCGCAAGCAACGCGCCCGCTCCGTCTCATCCGAACCGCTCCCCGTCTCGCAAAGCCGCCGCAACAACGGCGCGTGTATCGGCGAATGCCGCACTGTCTCCAGCAACCCAACCGGCGCCCTCCGAAACCTTGTGTCCGCATCCACCCACACAAAATAATCGTAGTTCAACTTGCTCATCGCTAACTGCAAATAAAACACCGGAAACAAACCCTCCTGCCGTTGAAACTCCATCAAGTCGTAACTCTCGCATCCCTGCAAAGGCCGGTTCGTCAGCACGTGAAAATCCTTGAAAATCCCGCAAGCCCGCGCCGAATCCACGCACGCCTGCATATAATCCCTATAGGCCGGCGTGGCAATCGACCAATAACAGTAGCGAGGACTCTTCATCAGCGGACGCCGGCCCGTTTGGAGTGGTCAGCGACGAGCGCGGTTCGAGCGGCTAGTGAAAAGTGATGCTTGAGAAGCGAAGGTTGCAACAATGAAGATTTTGTAGACAGCAATCAACAATCAGCGGAGAAACTTTGAATTCGTCATTGACTTCACGCCGCCAAGGCCTCCCGCCAGATCGCTCGATGCCGCTCCGGATCACAATGCACCTCCCGCGCATACTCCGTGCACCGTTTGCTCATCCGCAGCCGATGCGGATAATCCCGATACAATTGCTGCACCGCCTCCTGCCATTCCTCAAAAGGACCGCACAAGTAACCGCTCTCCTTATCCAACAGCATATTGTGAAAGTGATGCCCCACAGGAACCAACGGCGGGCAGCCGGTCAACATCGCTTCTACTACCACCCGCCCCCACGACTCCTTGAACCGATGCCCCAGAGGATACACAAACACATCCAACGACCATAAAAAGTCCAACGCCGGCATCTTGTTCTTCGGCAGCAACTCCCACTCCGGACCAAACCGATGCCAACGGTATTGATTGGCCATCTCCTCTGACCAGGCCATAATGCGGTAACGCACATCCCGCAAGCCCAGCAACTCGTAGAAGTTGGGGAAGTTGCGCGGAAACTTGACCGGGTCCGGCCGCGACAAACGCCCAATGGTAAAGGTCTCGTTGCGGCGTTCCTTCCAGTGAAAGTCATCCGGATCGATATAGTTCTCCACGATAGTATAAGGCACGTTCCGATACATCTCGGCAAAAGCCTTCACTTTGGATTGAAACTCGGACAGCCACAGCACGCGATCCACGAGTCCTGCTTTTGCTGATTTAGCCTCGCCTTTGAATTCCCACATCATCTCGTTCGACCAAACGATTTTCAGCCCTTTGTCTTTCAACCGTTGAGCAACGCCCGAGCTGAAGAAATGCAGTTCACAGATCGCCAACACCACGCCGGAAACCCGCTTCGGCAGGTCTTTGATTCATGCAATGGGGAATGTTCAGTTTCTTCAGAAAGCCCATCACCTGCTTGTTCTTGCGCCAGGAGGGATGCGTGAGGATGACGGTGAAGTCCATCTCCTTGTGCAGCAAGCGCAGCAAATGCCGAATCTTCGTCGCCGCTCCGCCCAAATACCCCGGCGTCCCGTAAAGATACACTTTCACCGTTGCTAAGGAGAATGGTATCTGTATCTGCTGGTTCGGCCCTCGTCTTCAGAGAGCTCATAGCGATAGACGTAATCCTCCCGTTTAATCCATTCAACATGACCATCGGCGAAAACGACATTGCCTCCCGCTTCGCCATGGTTATCTTCGGCACTTGGATAATAATCGTAATCCCCACCTTTCGAACCAACCTGGAGTGTTCCCCTGCTGCCCACCACCTTGAGGCAAGTGTTGTTATCCAGAAAAAGCCAGATATTCGCTGGTCCCGCTGCCTGCCCGCGCAGATTGAAGGCGTTGTTGTGGTGTCGATGGGAGGCCACATTGTTCAACGTCTTTCTCTTGTAATCATAGATTCGCTTTACATCGCCATAGTAAGGCACTTCGGTGTAGGGAACCGAGCCTTTGCCCATCAAGGCATAGTAGATATAACTCACACCGGTAAAATATCCCGAGTTGATTGCCTTATAGGTCAAATCCTCCAGTTTCGGCAGACCAGCAAAACTGAATTGTATATTGGTGCGAATGGTATTGCGAGTGGCCGGACAAAGAAACAAGTCCGTATCACTGATAAAGTTCGGAAACAACCAATTGACATCAACATTATAGCCATCGACTTGTGAAGAGAAAGGAGAGAAGGAATCGCGAGAATCTTCTTCGGCATAAAGCAGATTGGCCATGCCGATTTGCTTCAAGTTGTTCAGGCAGACGGTCCGTCTGGCCATGCTCTTAGCCTTGCCTAATGCGGGCAACAACAGACCGGCCAATATTCCGATAACGGCAATCACCACTAGCAGCTCAATCAGGGTGAAGCCTTGTCGATGGACTGTCTTGTTTACCCTGGATGCTTTCGCTATCTCCGGTAACGTTGCAGTGCGCTCCGATGGTATCTGCGATGGCGATTGTGCTGTCCACAACAAGGCCGCAAGGGAACCGAGAAACACAACGGCAATGCCGGCAAATCCGGCAATCTCAATGGCAGCGGTCCAAACCGCGCCTTCCTTCGGCAAGCCGAAGCAGCCGCAGTCCACAACTCCGAAATAGAGCCAACCCACGCCGCGATAACAAAGAAAACAACTACTCAAAATGAGCAGAGCCACAAACTTGTGATGCCAGGTCCATTCCCGGCTCAGAAGCAAAGAAACCATCCAAACCTCCAAACCAATCACAAGCACCGTCAGCACGTTGGTCGGCAAGAACCAGAGAACTTGGTTCGATGCTGGCGAACCGGGAAAGTTCCAAAGCAAAACCCCCGCCTTCATCACCGCAGCAACAAGCAATAATCCCGTTGCTCCTTTGATGAGCCACTGTTTCCAGTTACTAATCTTCATAGGGGAAACGGCGGATTTGAACAGCTCCTTCCAAAATTTACCAAAATCATGGTCAAAAAAGGTATTCGACTGTATAGGAACCAATGGCCAACTCATAGGGCAACCATTCGCGGTGCAACGGACTCCAGTAAGAAGATAAACCAACGGGATAATTTGCTCGATCCGTGCGAACCAGCATCGTGAAAAAAACAAAGTTGACGGATTTTTCACTTCGTATCAATGCCCCAGGCGATGGAGAAAAAGTCAAACTTGGAAAAATCATCTCGACACTCGCTTCACCGGTTGAAGCCAGTTGCGCGAAGACGGAAGGCAAGTGTTCTCTGTTATCGCGAATTCTATAAAGACTCAGCTGTATAGAATCCAAAGCAACGGCATTCCAACATTTAGCACAGAAAGCAGGCATTCCCTTAAATTCTCCCTCAGAAACAACCGCCTCTGGATTAACAAAATACTCCTCCCCAACAGCATCAAAAAGCTCCATTGATGAATCAAAATCTCTTTCTGCTGACAGTGTATCGGCCAGTATGCTTAGTGGCACGGAGCTGCTGAAGAGCTGCTTATTGAATCGAACATGTTTGGGGCCTACGGGAATACGAAAGGCGCGAAAGCTTTCCCAAGAACCGTCATGGTGGGCGTAAAGGAACCGAAGGAGAGCCTTTGTTAAGGCTTGCCGTTGCGTTTCACTCAGAGAACCCGCCGCTTTGTGTTGGCGGACAATCTCTCGAATACTTGTCTCAAAAGTCTCTGTGTGTCCGATTTTAGTAAAATTTGCGTTTTTCCAAGCGTCACGGACTTGTTGTCGAAGAATATCAGCTTCGCGCGACTCTCTTGACAAAAAGCGAGTTTCCACAAACAGTAAGAAAATCATAGATACAACAACTGGAATCGCCAGAAACAAGTAGCGCTTTCGAATCTTCATACTTCTTGGATAATACATAGGTAGGGCCGATGTTGAACATCAACCACCCTACTTGTCAAAAGAATCTTCATGATGTTTACACGGTCTAAAAGTTCGGCCGAACCAGCTACATCTCCTGCATTTTTTTGGCACACAGCCTGCCACCGTCTTTGTGTAACCAACCTTGTCTCCGTCTATCGTAACTGAAGCATCGACCTCCACTTGGTACATGTTTCATTCGAAGCACAACATTTGAACGAAACGTGTGCTATGGTGACATTATTGCCGGTCTTCGGATGAGACACAAATATGGAACTAGCCTCAAAACATGCATGTCGATCTAGTGAACTGCTATGGCATTTCTCGATTCCAAGCAAAAGAGCACTCTCGTATGGAGCGTGCTGTGTGGCGGCGGCGGTGAGCATGGTTGAGGCAGCGATGGCCATAGTGGTTTTGCCGAAGAGCTTTTTGAGTTTGCCCGGCTGTTGCTGGGGAGCAACGGTTTCTCCGGCCGGGGTTGCTGTAGCTTGCCGGGCGGCATTCATTTTCTCGAGTGCTTTGCGGATGGTCATAATCCTACTGAATTCAGTTGTTCAACTTTCTGTTCGCCTCGCCCGCTTCAAGCTGGTTGGCCGGCCTTGCACAGACTTTCCGGCATCTGAATCAAGCAAGTCCATATTCACATATAGCAATTTCGAGCGGATTTCTCCACGAAAAAATCAATTTTCTTTCTTTTTTCTCACCGACCGTTTCGGAAGTGCTTTTTCAAGGCTTTAATGGCCTGTCGATAAAGGTTGTGTGCTTTCGACTCCGACATGCCCAAACAGTTGCCGATTTCTTCGAAGGTTTGGCTCTCCTCGCAGCTGAGGCGGACAACTGCGGCCTGGTCTGCGGGCAAGAGGGTGAGGAGGTCGGGATCAATGGGCGCGGGCTGGGGTTTGGCCAGGAGCGTGTCGGCAAGGAGGATGGGCTGGCCGTTTTGATCGTTTCCAATCGGTTCGTCTAGGGAGCAGCATTTTTTGATATGCTTTTCTTCGCGGCGGCGGAGTTCAGTGAGGGCTTGGCGGATTTTGGTTGTTTCAGCATAGGTTTTGAGGGAAGCGCCTTGGGCAGGGTCGTAAGTGTGGTGGGCTTTGAGCAGGCCGATGCGGGATCGCTGGAGGACATCGTTTTCATCGAGAAAGGGGTATTTTCGGCGCCAATCGGCGGCGAGGATTTGGAGCCAGGGTTCGTGTGCCTCGATGAAGCGATTTTCTTCGTCGAGGGTCATTGTCATAAATCCTACTGAACTTCAGTTGTTCAACCTTCTGTTCGCCTCGCCCGCTCCAAAGCTGGTTGGCCGGCCTTGCACGGCCTTTCCGGCATCTGAATCAAGCAAGTCCATATTTCACGTATAGCAATTTCGAGCGGATTTCTCCACGAAAAAATCAATTTTCTTTCTTTTTTCTCACCGACCGTTTCGGAAGTGCTTTTTCAAGGCTTTAATGGCCTGTCGATAAAGGTTGTGTGCTTTCGACTCCGACATGCCCAAACAGTTGCCGATTTCTTCGAAGGTTTGGCTCTCCTCGCAGCTGAAGCGGACAAATGCGGCCTGGTCTGCGGGCAAGAGGGTGAGGAGGTCGGGATCAATGGGCGCGGGCTGGGGTTTGGCCAGGAGCGTGTCGGCAAGGAGGATGGGCTGGCCGTTTTGGTCGTTTCTAATCGGTTCGTCCAGGGAGCAGCATTTTTTGATATGCTTTTCTTCGCGGCGGCGGAGTTCAGTGAGGGCTTGGCGGATTTTGGTTGTTTCAGCATAGGTTTTGAGGGAAGCGCCTTGGGCAGGGTCGTAAGTGTGGTGGGCTTTGAGCAGGCCGATGCGGGATCGCTGGAGGACATCGTTTTCATCGAGAAAGGGGTATTTTCGGCGCCAATCGGCGGCGAGGATTTGGAGCCAGGGTTCGTGTGCCTCGATGAAGCGATTTTCTTCGTCGAGGGTCATTGTCATAAATCCTACTGAACTTCAGTTGTTCAACCTTCTGTTCGCCTCGCCCGCTCCAAAGCTGGTTGGCCGGCCTTGCACGGCCTTTCCGGCATCTGAATCAAGCAAGTCCATATTTCACGTATAGCAATTTCGAGCGGATTTCTCCACGAAAAAATCAATTTTCTTTCTTTTTTCTCACCGACCGTTTCGGAAGTGCTTTTTCAAGGCTTTAATGGCCTGTCGATAAAGGTTGTGTGCTTTCGACTCCGACATGCCCAAACAGTTGCCGATTTCTTCGAAGGTTTGGCTCTCCTCGCAGCTGAAGCGGACAACTGCGGCTTGGTCTGCGGGCAAGAGGGCGAGGAGGTCGGGATCAATGGACGCGGGCGGGGGGGTGGCCAGGAGCGTGTCGGCAAGGAGGATGGGCTGGCCGTTTTGGTCGTTTCTAATCGGTTCGTCCAGGGAGCAGCATTTTTTGATATGCTTTTCTTCGCGGCGGCGGAGTTCAGTGAAGGCTTGGCGGATTTTGGTTGTTTCAGCGTAGGTTTTGAGGG
Organism: uncultured Pedosphaera sp.; assembly: GCA_965214825.1. Taxonomy (GTDB): domain Bacteria; phylum Verrucomicrobiota; class Verrucomicrobiia; order Limisphaerales; family AAA164-E04; genus UBA2970. Next base: position 1,028,992 of record OZ243981.1, on the reverse strand, counting down.
AAGCGCCTTAGGTAGGATCGTAAGTGTAGCGGGCTTTGAGCAGGCCGATGCGGGCTCGCTGGAGGACATCGTTTTCATCGAGAAAGGGGTATTTTCGGCGCCAATCGGCAGCGAGGATTCGGAGCCAGGGTTCGTGTGCCTCGATGAAGCGATTTTCTTCGTCGAGGGTCATTTGGCTGGCGTGGTCGATGGGTTAGCGATTGATTGCCCGACCGGGCACCAACTTGGACGGAATGAATTCTGCCTCTCCCCCAGCTCGCGCGCACGGTGCTAGGAAGCCTGTTAGGAGTTGCCTTCGCGGGGGAAGACTTTGCAGCCTTTCCGGCTCGCGACCTTCAACGTGTGCGGGCTTATTCCCAAGCAGTAGCGACGTGACATGCGGCTAGAAAAGCGGAAATTGTCGCAATAGGCAAGGAAAAGAATGCGTTTTTTGCAGTTTTTCGATTGGACAGGGTGGGGCGGACATTCTTGTTTGCTCGATGCGCCGAGGCACAGGTTGAAGTCGGATGTCGGTTCCCCTCCGCCCTAACCGCTCTTCGAGTGCCTGCGCCACATTTCGGTTGGTTATTGGGTTTCGCCTTTGGTGACGCGGAGGAAGACTTCTTCGAGGCCGAGGGTGTCTTTGCGCATTTCGGTGAGTTTGGCGCCGTTTTGGATGAGGGTTTCGGCGACACAGCTTGTGTCTGGGGCGGTGGGGGACATGGTGACGCGGATGCGTCCTTCAATATCTTCGGCGTTGAGGATTTCGGCGCGGCGGCGCAGGGCGGCGAGGGCGGGGGCGGGGTCTGTGGCGATTTCGATCCAAACGGTGGTTTCGGATTTCATTTGTTCGGCGGCACCGTTGACGGAGCCGCTGTAGATGAGCTTGCCTTTTTCGATGATGGCGACGCGGTTGCAGAGGTTTTGGAGTTCGCTGAGGATGTGGGAGGAGATGATGATGGTTTTGTCCATGCGCTGGAGTTCTTGGAGGATGGCCATCATTTCGATGCGGGCTCTGGGGTCGAGGCCGCTGGCGGGTTCATCCAGGAGGAGGAGTTGGGGGTCGTGGATGAGGACGCGGGCAAGGCCGAGCCGCTGTTGCATTCCCCGGCTGAGGGCGCCGATGAGGAAGCCTTTTTTGTCTGTTAATCCGACCAGTTCGAGCACGTCTTTGACGGTGGTTTCACGTTGTTTGGTGGGGATTCTGTAGCAGGCGCCGAAGAAGTCCAAATATTCGGTGACTTCCATATCTTTGTAGACGCCAAAGAAGTCGGGCATATAGCCGATGACATGGCGGACGGAGTTGGCATCGCGGGTGATGTCATGTCCCAAAACTTTGGCGCTGCCTTCGCTAGGGGCGAGGAAGGTGGCGAGGATGCGCAGGGTGGTGGTTTTGCCGGCGCCGTTGGAGCCGATGAAGCCGAAGAGGTCGCCCCGATGGATTTGCAGGCTCAACGAGGACAGGGCAGTCATCGTTCCGTATCGGCGTGTTAAGTTGAAGGTTTCGACAGCCGGGATGCCGGGGGAAAAAGTTTCTTCAAAGTCGTTTTTTTTCATAGCGTTTGCAAATTCAAGTAGACGAGGCAAGTTTTGAGTTTTTTCGGCTTATTCGCTTTCTGCGTTTGGGGGAAGCGGCGTTAATCTCAAGAGGGTATTACGTGCCTTCCGAGACACTTCAAATTGGTTCAGCCAAGGGAGCAGGGAAAAGTCAGGATAATAGGCCAGGATGATAATGTCGCCGCGTTCGGCCGCCGGAGAGAGGTCGATTCCGTTGGGGTATAAAAAACCTCTCTTCGACTGGCGGTTTTTTGGCATGTGGTCGATGAATGAGAAGACCATTGCGTGGTGTTTTGTGTCCGCGCTTTCAATGCGAAAGGTTTCTCCCACGGCGCTATATCGCGAGTGCACAGCGTGCGTATACTCTCCGCTCCACCATTGGACGAATTCCTCCAGGGAATCGCCGGTGTTGTTGGGCAAGATTTCCGTGCGGGATTCGCCGGGTGCTAATCCCTGGATATTGTGGAATCGCCCGCCGGCTACAATGCCAATCATCTCCACAGGTTGCGAGCTGTGATTCTTGAAGCGGATGGCAGTGCCGTTTGCTTTGTCGAGCAGGCGGGCAGTGAGCGGGCTATTGGTTGTGTGCGTCCAATCGGCAACATAGAGTTGGTCTATCCAAACTGGCACAAAAAACCGGGAATTCATACCCGAAGAAGTTGACATGCGGGTTTCATTGCCCGATTCTTGGCCTCCTCTGCTGGTACCGAGAAATTCTGAGCGAAAGGTTGAATCCGGCAGCAGGCAATGCATGTTGTAATAGGCATTGACAGGCGAATAAATCGACATATAGGTCCGTCCCCGGAGTTTTGCCGTCGGTTGTTGTTCTCCTGCGAGGTTGGCGTCTATAATGTGGAGTTCGCTCCATTCTGTATCCCCGGCTCGGAGACGGTAGCCGATGAAGTAGATCAACAACGAAAATAGAACGACATATACCGGGAAGGTTACCCAGGTGAACATCTGGCGGTTGATGGCTTTCAGGCACCAATAGTCCAAGGGGCCAATCACCACCAAATAAACTGCCAATAACAATAACAGCCAGCTGACCGGGAGTTTCTGCACTTGCCGGCTTTCGATGAGTGAACCAAACACGCCGTCCAAACTCATCCCTCCAAAACGATCTATATCCTGCTCTTGAAACCATTCGGTGGAGAGGCGGTTCAATTTCGCCCAAAACCAGGCCTTATTCTCCCACGAAAGGAACGGTTCCTTCGATGGGCTAAAGGTTAAGACGGTTACTTGCCCTCGACCTCGCTTGGCGGTGAGGACTAAAGGAAAGTCTTCTGCGGCCAGCAACACTTTGCCATCCAATTGCTTGCCGGTTACGATTGACACTTTCTCGCCTTCCAATTTCCGGTCTCTCTGGAACTTCTTTGTATATCTGAAAGCCGTATTGCGTCTCGGAGAAGCATCCAAGAGATTGCCCATCATGGCGCTGCTGATGGTCTGCGGCGGAAGCAAGTCGGGTGAACTGTCCGCCAACCAATCATAAAAACTCGTCCCTGCCTTTGCCTGGCCAAGGCCGTCCGGGTGAAACGGGCACAAGCGTTGGAGCCACTCGGTGCCTTGCACATCTGCCGGCTGCTCAATCGCCAGGATCAGATGCCCGCCAAATGCCACCCACGACGTCAAGGCCATGCTTTGGTCTCTAGTCAATTGAAGCGCCCGTTCCGAATTCAAATAAATTGCGGACAGGCTTTCCAACACGATGGGGGTGTCCGGGAATTGATCCGGAGAGAGGCGCCCTACATGGGGTTGCAAGGCGGAGCCGGCATCTTGCTCTTTCAATTTGGGGAACTTGGGCATGCCGGCGGCGTTCCGCGGGATCGCGCCCAGGATCATGCTTTCCCAAGCCACTTCTTTCCCGATGATTCTGGGACGTTCTTCGCGCAATTTCCCTTTTTCGTCATACAGCCGAACATCCCAACGAGGGAAGCCGCCGCCACCGTAAAACACCGGAATGACCACCCGTTTGCGGGTGCCGGTGGGAAGGTCGAGAACCACCCGCTGCCGCTGCTGCCGGTGTTTCGAGCCGAAAAGCGACTTGGTAACCTCGATCGTTCCCGTGAACGGCGCGCCGTCATTCTTCACTTCGCACGAAACCGGAAACCAGCCGACTTCCCGCACCACGCCGCCATAACCGATAAAGACATCGAATTGAAACGCCCGCCCCCAAGGAGAGGACGCTCCAAAAACAGCGGCGCACAAAATCGCCACCCAGTGTGACCGAAATCGAATTCCCGTCATAACAAACTTTTCAACGCATTGGCCGTCTTGCCGGCCCGTTTTTTGCCGCCGCAAGCCCTACCCGCTTCATCCGCTTGATCCGTCCAACAAACAGTCAATGCTCGCTTGAACCTGCGGCGCATAACTCCTTCCAAAAAGGTTGAAGTGATTCAATTGATGATACAGCAAATACAAATACTTTCTCCGGCCAAAACCCGCCGCCAAGGGGCTGACACGGCTGTAGGCTCGATAGAAGTCAGCGCTAAAGCCGCCAAACATTTCGATGATGCCGAACTCCGCTTCGCGGTCGCCGTAATAGACGGCGGGATCGAAAATAACGGGTTCGCCGGCCTTCGTAAATCCAATATTTCCCGACCACAAATCCCCGTGCAACAGGGACGGCCGCGGCGTATAGGCGTCGAACCATTCCTCGATTCTTGCCAACACTTCTTCCGAGCGGGCAAAGGTCCTCCCGTGGCGCTTAGCCAACTCGAATTGAAAACCCAACCGCTCCTCCCTCCAGAAGCTGATCCAATCGCCGCTCCACGCATTGCCTTGCCGCGTGCTGCCGATTGTGTTGTCGTGATGCCAACCGAATTGCGCCCGGCTGGTTTGATGCAACCGCGCCAACCGGCGGCCCAGCTCGGATTGGCTCGACACCGCCGGACTCCCGAACTCGATATACTCCATCCCGATCCAGGCTTGCTCGCCCGCCTCGCCGCAAGAGAGGACTTCCGGGACTCGAACCGCGCCGCTCGCCCGCAATTCCCGGAGCCCTTCCGCCTCCGCCTCGAACATATCCCGTCGCGATCGGCAGTTGGTTTTGACAAAAACACGGCGCGGCCCATCGCTGAGAACCGCCGCTTCATTGATGCACCCGCCGCCAACCGGCCGCAAAGAACGGGGAGAAAAATCGCCATCCATCACCTCGGCCAAGCTCGCGGCGATCTGTTCCCAAAAACCTATCATCCCCCTCCGCGAGGCAACCGCCCCCGCACGAAATCCAACACCCCCCGGCAGCCGTCTTCCAGCAAATCCAACGTCTTCTCAAAACCATCCCGCCCGCCGTAGTAAGGGTCGGGCACTTCCCGCTCCGAAGAACCACTCGCAAAGTCACAGAACAACCGCATCTTTCCACCATACCGGCCGAAGCGGTCCAGAGCTCTTAAGTCATTGAGATTCTCCCGATCCATTGCGAGAATCAAATCGAAACTGGCCAAATCCGCCGCCGCGGCCGCCCGCGCCCGGCCGTCGAAGGCAAAACCGCGGGCAGCGCCGGCTTGCCGCATTCGTGGGTCGGGCGCCTGGCCTTGATGGCAAGCAATCGTCCCGGCAGAATCGCACTCGACTTCGCCGCTGAAGCCCGCGCGCGCCGCCAATTGCCTAAAAATGCCCTCAGCCGCCGGCGAGCGACAGATATTCCCCATGCAGACAAACAACACTCGATAACGCCCTTCCATAAACTAATTCCTTCGCCCAGCGAATCCTCCCGTCCCCACGGCAGTCCCTTTCAGCTTTTGGCTCTCCACTTTCGGACATACCTGCAGCCAAGAGGTTCAATCTCAAAGCAAGCCACCGCTCAACCCCCTCTCCCCGCCGCTGGATTCTTCGCTGGATTTTGCCGGACAACTGCAGCATGATAGCTCCCATATGAAGTTTGTCCTAACCACCCACAACGTCAAACTGACCCAAGCCATCGAAGACCACATCCTGAGCCGTATCGAGAAATTGGAACACTTCGACCGTTGGGCTATCGACGCTCGCGTGAATCTCGAACACGACCAGACCAAGTCCCCCGAAAAGCAATTCAAATGCTCGATGCGACTCGGCATCCGCGGCCCCGACCTTTTCGCCGAAGACTCCGAAAGCAGCCTCTACGCAGCCATCGACCTCGTCACCAAAAAAATCGAACAGCAAATCCGCAAGCGGCACAGCAAACAAAAAGCAAAACGCACGAGAGAACCAGCCAAGCGGAAACGCTAGGCACAAGACAATTGACCGCCTCCGGCTGGACAAGACCAGACGCCGAACCGGCGGACAAACACCGCCCGCACCCCTTTGTGAGCCTGCAAACCATCCGCTCCCGAATCATCGCTCCCATCGGGCGCCCCCCGATTGAAAACGGCGCGTTGATCCTCGACGGCTCCAGCATCCGCGCCGTCTCCCGCTGGAAAGACCTCGCCCTAACCCGCCCCAACCCCGTCGCTGACCTCGGCGAAACCATCCTCCTGCCGGGTTTCATCAACTGCCATTGCCACCTCGACTACACCGCCCTGGCCGGCAAAATCCCTTCCCCCCGGGGCTTTGCCGACTGGCTCCAATCCCTCATCGCGCTCAAAGCCTCTTGGAGCCGCGCTCAATGGACGGCCTCTTGGCTTGCCGGCGCCCATATGTTGGAACAATCAGGAGTTACCGCCGTCGTCAACATCGAAGCCGCCGCAGAAAAACTCCCCGAACTTTGGCAAGCAACCCCCCTGCGTCTCTTCTCCTGCCTGGAACTGATCGATGTCCGAACCCCCGGCGCCGCGAAATCCATCGTCGAGGCAGCGATCCAAAAATCGCGCGCCTTCGAATCGCAGCACCCGAACCGCTGCGGCCTTTCCCCCCATGCGCTCTATACGGCAACAGACGACCTGCTCCTGAGAGCCCAAGCCGCCGCTCAGTTGGAATCTCGCCTGCTGACCACTCACATCGCCGAATCCAGCGAAGAAGACGCGATGTATCAGTCCGCTGCCGGACCGCTGCACCAATGGCTTCAAGCGCAAGGCCAAACAGCGCCGCACTGTGGCGAAGGCTCGCCCGTGGCCATTCTCGACCGCTTGGGCTATTTTCGCGCTCCGGTCATTGCCGCCCACGCCAACTATCTCGCCCCGGCGGACGAGCGCATTTTAGCCGAACACAACGTCACTGTCGCGCATTGCCCGCGCAGCCATCGCTACTTTGGCCATGCCCCCTTCCCTTGGCAACGGCTCCGCGCGGCGGGCGTCAACATCGTGTTGGGAACGGACAGCCTGGCCAGCACAGAACAAACGGGAGAAAACGCCGCCCGCCTGGACTTCTTTGCGGAACTCGCCTGCCTGGCCGCGCAAGACAACGCCCCGGCGCCGCATGAAATCCTGCAATGCGCCACCGTCAACGCCGCCCGAGCCATCCGTCGCAAAAGAGAACTCGGGCAACTGGCGCCAGGCTTCCTTGCCGACCTCATCGCCATCCCCTACACCGGAAAGATGGAGAACCTTGCAGAAGCCGTTATCCATCACCGAGGCAACGTCGCCGCTTCAATGATCCGCGGCCGCCGGCTCCCAATCACCGGCCACCGACCACCAGTCACTCAATGAAAAGTCTGGCGCAACACCTTTCCGAACAACTCGAAACCACTCGAGGCCGAAACTTGTTGCGCCGGCTTCGGCCCATCGCGAGCGCTCAAACCGTTGAAATCAAATGCAACCGCCGGACAATGCTCGCCTTTGCCTCCAACGACTACCTCGGCCTGGCCAATCATCCTGCCCTCAAGAACGCCGCCAAAACCGCGCTTGATCGCTACGGCGCCGGCAGCGGCGCCTCGCGCCTAATCACCGGCTCCCTCCCCCCCCATTGGGAACTCGAAAACCAGCTCGCCCACTTCAAAGGCACAGAAGCCGCCCTCGCCTTTGGCAGCGGCTACCAAACAGCCCTCGGCGCCATCGCCTGCCTCCTCACCGAAAGAGACATCCTCATCAGCGACCGCATGAACCACGCCTGCATCATCGACGGCGCCCGGCTTTCCAAAGCGCAGATTCAGATTTTTGAACACAACGACCTCGACCACCTGGAGAGCATCCTCAGAACCGCCGCCGACAACCGAAGCCGAACCTCCCAACCCGCCGAACACATTCTGATCGTCACCGAAAGCCTCTTCTCGATGGAAGGAGACCGCGCGCCGTTGGCCGAAATCGCCGCACTCAAAAGTCGATACGAAGCCTGGCTTATGATCGACGAAGCCCACGCCACCGGCCTCTTCGGCACGCGCCGGCAAGGCTTGGCCGAACAAACCGGCACCCGCGAAGCCATCGACATCCACCTAGGCACCTTGGGGAAAGCCATCGGCGCCGCCGGCGGCTTCATCTGCGGCTCTCAAGCTCTCATCGACTTCCTCGTCAACCGCGCCAGAACCTTCATCTTCTCAACCGCCCCCGCGCCCGCCGCCGCCGCCGCCGCCAACGCCGGAATCCAAATCATCCAATCCCCAACCGGCAACCGCCTCAACACATGCCTTTGGAAACGCGTGCGGCAACTGCGGCGCGGCTTGCAACGCCCCGAACCGGACCCTTCCCCCATCGTGCCTTACCACCTGGGAACCGAATCCCGCAGCCTCCAAATCTCCGCGCAACTCGAAAAAGAAGGCCTCCTCGTCCCCGCGATTCGCTACCCCTCAGTTCCCAAAAACCAAGCCCGCCTGCGCATCACACTTTCCGCCCAACATACTGAAAACCAAGTAGCCCAGCTCCTCGACGCCATCCAACGGATCGAAGCCGCCGCCTCACCCGCCAAGCCATAAACAACCCTTGCCGCCAGTGCCTCGCCGCCGCCAGCCAAAACCCTCCAACGACCCCGCCGAACTGGATCGCCAATACATCTGGCATCCCTTCACACAGATGCAAGACTGGCTCGCCGAAGAACCCATCGTCATCGCCTCCGGCAAAGGGCCAAAACTCACCGACCAGCACGGACGCGAATACCTCGACGCCAACGCATCCATCTGGACCAACCTCCACGGCCACAACCATCCCAAAATTAACCAAGCCATCCAAAGGCAACTCGCCAAAATCAGCCACTCCTCCGCTCTCGGCCTGGCCAACCAACCCGCCGCCCGCCTCGCCGCCAAACTAATCCAACTCGCCGAACAAAAAACCCCCGGCCTCCCCCCCCGCCGGCAGCAACCCAAACTCAAAAAAGTCTTCTTCTCCGACGACGGCTCCACCGCAATGGAAGCCGCCCTAAAACTCCACTTCGAACACCAACGCCGCGCCAACCCCAAAACCTCCCCCAGATTCCTCTCCCTCGAAAACGCCTACCACGGCGACACCGTCGGCGCCATGAGCCTCAGCCACAGCCCGCTCTTCCACCGCGCTTTCCGCAAAATCCGCTTCCCAGTTGACCGCGTCATGGCACCCTACTGCTACCGCTGCCCCTACAACCGAGCCCAACCTGAACGCGCCGACGCCCGCAACACCCGCCGCTGCCATTGGGAATGCATCCGCCAAATCGAACGCCGCATCGAAACCGCCAAACGCCAAAACAAACCCTACACCGCCTTCGTCGTGGAACCCATCGTCCAAGGCGCCGCCGGCATGATCGTCCACCCCAAAGGCTGGCTGGCCAAAACCGTCAACCTCATCCGCCAACACAACATGCAACTCATTGCCGACGAAGTCATGACCGGCTTTGGCCGCACCGGCAGCTTAATCGCCTCTCATCAAGAAGGCATCCAACCCGACTTTCTCGCCCTAGCCAAAGGACTCACTGGCGGCTACCTGCCCATGGCCGCCACCCTCACCACCCAAACCGTCTTCAACAGCTTCCTCGGCCCCTACGACTCCTTCAAAACCTTCTTCCACGGCCACAGCTTCACCGGCAACCAACTGGGCGCCGCCGCCGCACTAGCCAACCTCAAACTCCTGCAAAGCCCCCAATCCGCTCGTCGCCGCCAACGCCTCGAAAACCGGCTCGAAACCGCCCTCCAGCGCCTCTGGAAACATCCGCAAATCGGCGACATCCGCCGCGCCGGCCTCGTCGCCGGCATCGAACTCGTCAAAAACTGGCGCACCCGGCAACCCTACCCCCTCAGCGAACAAGCCGGCATCCGCGTCTGCCACGCCATGTCCCAACGCGGCATCCTCACCCGCCCCATCGGCAACATCATCGTCCTCATGCCCATCTACACCATGACCCAAAAACAAGTGGATACCATCATCGCCGCCCTCGCCGAATCCATCCGCGAAACCCTCCCTCCGCAAAACTGAGCGCCACAGAGTGGCGCAGACATTCTTACCTACAACCAAACCAAAACCCGCTTCCGCCGCTGCCGCTCGGCAAGTTTAACTTCTCTTGCTGCCTGGATATCCTCGATGGTAGGGATGTTCAGACGAGTATAAGCATCCGGATCGGCGACCAGCCTTCGGGTTGAAATCGCAACAGCCGGCGGCGGAACAGCCTCGGCCGCGATGACAGTTTCAGCGGGAACAGAACGTTGACTGCGAAGAAAGGGAAGCAAAACGGTGCAAGCAAGGACGACACCCAATACAATGCACAAATAATGGCTTCGATTCATAAGCGAAGGTTTAATCGAAGATCGAGATTCGGAATTACTCGTCGTCTCCTCGTGGATTCCAGTCGTCGGGGTTTAAGCGGTTCCAGTGTTCGGGGTGAGGAAGATGATCGCGGTTCCAGCGACGGCGATGCTCCGGCACCGGTAACGTCTAGTGGCGCAAGGTGTCGGCCTCTACATGCCCGTCCGCCAACACCATGTTCACCCGCCCCTTGGAAAGCGGTTTATCTAAAGTTGGCCCCATTCTCTCCCATTCGTAAGGATCTGCAAACCACCCTTATGCCGTATCCGAGGTGCTGTTCTGCAAAAACGAAGCCCAGTCGCCGACAGCAATCATCTCCGAAGGCACACGGATGACACTTGCCTTGAATGGAACAAGGTAGCGGTGTATTCCAGTGGATGGGCATCAGGAGGATATTCTTTGCCGGGGCCTCCCATTCCACGCCACGGCCTGTCTTTCCTGGAAGGTCCAAGGGCACCAATATGGGGAGCCCAAATGCTACCCACTAAATTTAGGCCGTAGCTGAAATTCCACTTCTTGGGTAGATTCTTCCTCATCGCAAACGGTATATTATCCCCCAAAGACAACATTTTTTTATTCTCTGCGGCATTCCTTGGATGGCGACGCACTGCCAGAGGTTGGTGTCGTGGGACAGATACAGACCCCAAAGCAGGTCCTTCCAATTGATCCCATCAAAACGCGCTATTTTCCATTCCGGACCTTTAAATGTTGGATCGCTAGGCGCCCGTTCTTCGGAATAAGTAGCTATGGGCTACATTGACGCTCCAGCAGGCAATCCTGCTTTTTCCACGTCCAGTAACCTCATTCCCCTAGCCAAAATATTTAACACAGTCTGTTCTGTTGCCAAGCATTTTGCTTCGAAGCCCCTAAATACTTATTGCGCCGTTCTTGTTTGTATATCGGCAGCCAACCCTCATAATCGGCAGTGTAGAGATGCAAGGGGACCCCAATCTGCCGCAGATTGTTGGCGCAGTGAATGCGCCTGGCGGCGTGTTTGGCTTGGCTGAGCGCCGGCAGCAAAAGAGCAGCCAAAATCGCAATAACGGCGATCACCACCAGCAGCTCAATCAAAGTGAATCCGTTTTGCCGATTCGGTTTCATCACCTTGATAGACAACATATATCCGTGCCCAAAGCAGGGACAGGCAATATTTTTCTTTTCTCAAACACTGGATGGCTGATGTTTGTCTGCAACTGAAACTCAGGAGGATTTGGAATGAAGGAGATGGATGCGGCGGGTAAGGATGACTTTCTGCCTTTTGGCGAGCCTGTGGAAGTGCCTATTACCGATGAGCTAGACTTGCACGCTTTTCGGCCAAAGGAGGTGAAGGATTTGGTGCCGGATTATCTTTCGGCTTGTCGGGAGAGGGGGATTCTTTCGGTGCGGGTGGTTCACGGGAAGGGCATGGGGAACTTGCAGCGGCGGGTTCATTCAATTTTGGGCAGGCTGGATTTCGTCGAATCTTTTGCGGCGGCGGGCGAGTTGATGGGCGGTTGGGGGGCAACGGTGGTTCGGTTGAAACCGTTGGCACCTTAGCCGGATGCCGGCCGGCGGGATTTATCACTGGGTTGAAGCCGGCGATTCTGGTTTGCGGCGGCTGAGGGAATCGAGTTTTTTGAGTGTGTTGAGGAAGTCTTGATAGGCGGCGGTTCGGTCGAGTGCGGCTTCGTCGGGATGGGAGTGGATGTAGATGCCGTAGCGGAGCCGGAAGGGTTCATCTTTGGGCACCCACCAGCTTTGGCGGAGTTTGCCGCGTCCGTTGAGTTCGTTTTTTCCGAAGGGGTTGGCAACAAGGAGACCGGTATCGACGGCGTGCCACCAGGGTTTGCGGAAGTTTCCCGGGGCGGACATGAGCATGAGGCCGGCATGGCGGTTGTTAAGGGGGCCGCTGTAGTCCACCCAATTAGATTGGGTGGTGCGGATGGTTTGGAGATCGGCGCTGCTTTGGGCGTTGAGGATTTTGCTGCCCGAATTGCGGGCAACGGCTAGTTGGCTGTGAACCCGAAAGGCCAGCCCCATTTCTTCCTGGTCGCCTAGCCAGTAGGCGCTTTCTTTGCGGCGGAAGACGCTTTCGGCAATCAAGAGGACGCCGCCGGGTTTGCGGAGGAAGGTGTAGCGGCAGGTTTGTTCGAGGAAGACTTCGCTATCGCTTGCATTTTTGAGGAACCGGTTTTTGACGCTAAAGCTGGCTGGTTCGCTGTCTCCGGCGGAGACGGCGATGAAGTCTCCGCCGCGGACTTTGGCTTTCATGCGCCAGTAATCGTTGCCGTCAATGTCACCGAAGCCCCACCAAATGCCGGGGTGGTAGGTTTCGTGGTCTTGGTAATCGCTGGGTTTCGGAGGATGGTTGCGGGTAACCTGGATGCCGTCCGGCGTGCGGACATGTTTGAAATACGGGCGCGTGGTTTTAGAGTCTTCCCAGACGTAGACGGCGAAGGGTTGGCCGTTGAGGGTAATATCCATTTCGCCGTCCCGTCGATAAAAAGTGAAGGAGCCTGTCTCGGCGTTGTTCGCAGTCGGGGGTTCTGAATGTCCGCGTTCCAGGATGAGGCAATGCGCGATGCCGGCAGCGAAGGCGATTTTCCAAAAATGGGTTGGGTTCATCGGGAGGCAGGATAGGGATTTTGGCGCCGGCGTCAACAGGACTGGGTCTTTTGGCAACCAAGTGAAGCGCTCGGCGAATTCGCGGTTGACCTTTTCCCGTGCTGCTTTAGGCTAGCGCCGACATGTCAAAACTGCATTTGTTTTCTCTCGCTTTAGTTTTTTGCCTCGCTGCTGCGCCTGCTGCTGGCTGGGCGGATTCTCACAATTCTCAAAAAGAACCGCGATCTGTCGCGCTCCAGCCGGCGGACGACAACTACCTAGGGATTCCCCGGGAGGCTTTTGGGCAGAAGTTTTTGATGTCCATCTCCGTGATTCCGCAGAGTCTGGCGGCGACAAGCACCGGCTTGGCGGGGAAGATTGTGGCTTTTGAGTTGTTTGCCGACGGCGTCGATCTTTTTGAAGACCCGGAAGGTTTGGTGGTTACCGATGACTTGCCGGCGCGGCGTCTGGTGGCCTCTTTTCCCATCATTCGGAAGACCGATGAATTGGTGACGATTGATTTCAACAAGGGCATGCGCCGCGCTTTTGCCGACATCTGGTATTCCATCAGCAGAAATTTCAACCCTTTCATGGGCGAAGAGACATATGAGATTCCCGGCGCCCGGGTGTTCGAGGTCTCCGAGACTGCTGGCCAACTCGTGATCCGGCAAAGCGCCCAAGTCCGCAGCCGGCAATTCAGCGCCGATATGGAAAACCGCTACGAGATTCGTTACTTCATCAAGCCTTACCAACCCGGCGATTATCAGGGGAAAGAATACTCCCGCCGGGACGACCGCTATGTGCGTTTCTTCGAGACGGCGGCTCGGCTGGAAGAGACGACGGGGCGCCCTACCACCCGCATTGCCCGCTTTGACCTCAAAAAACCGCTCCAGTTCTATTACAGCAGCAACACGCCGAAGGAATATGTCGAAGCGGTCAAAGGCGGCATTGAGTATTGGAATCGCGCCTTCGGCCGCAAAGTCATCGAGACGGGACCAGCGCCCGAAGGCGTCACCGCCCCCGCCCCCGGCCACAACATCATTCAATGGGTTCCCTGGGACACCGCCGGTTTTGCCTACGCTGACATCCTCGTGGACCCAATTACTGGCGAATCCCAGCGAGGCCAAGCCTATGTCACCAGCGTCTTTGCTATTTCTGGAAAGGCCAATGCCCGACGGATTCTCCGCCGCATGCGCGCCATCGTGGACGCTGGCGAGGAGAAGGACGGCCAGGAAGAAGATGGCGGCGACCGGGAACCTAAGCATAAGCCCTTCTGGCCGCACGCGAATGTTTGCCAAATCTCTCCCCAAGCCTTCGCCAAACAATATGCCCGAGGCTTGGAAACCGTCCTGGCAAATCCCGCGACGACCGACAAAATGGTTTTGCAAATGTCTCAGGACTATGTCCGCGCCATTGTCGCGCACGAAGTCGGGCATGTCCTTGGCCTGCGGCACAACTTCGCCGGCAGCCTCGACACCACAGTGTCCCACCAACGTCTCGAACAATGGCTCAATGCCTACCTCAAAGAGGAAGACCTCTCGGCATTTGAGAACGATTACACCGCCAACTCCATCATGGAATACCAGACCTTCACTGCCCAAGCGCTCACTGGCGCCAAGATGCGCACTACCGGCACAGTTCTCCCTCACGACCGGGGGGCAATTCAATGGGGCTACCATGACGACCGGACAGTTGCCGAGAAAAAGACCCTCTATGCCGCCGACCGCGACACCATCACTTGGGACGATGTGGCCGTTTTCGATTACGGTCCCGACCCTGTCGTCACGGCTTACGCCGCCATTTCGGACACCGTCCGCCAACTGCCCAACTCTCTCGTCGAACAATTCATTCGCGCCAAAGCGCCCCGGGACCCCCGCGACCGAATCCCATTGAAAGAAGTCAACCTCAGCTTCAATGCCAGGGCCATCGGCTTGGAACTCCGCGACCTCCTGCAATGGTTCAACAGTTCGGCTCGTTCCCTAACCGTCGAACGCCAATTCGATTTCGTCGGCCCTCTCAACCAAAAAGAAGTGCGGCAATCCCACTGGAAACGCTTGAACGAGCAAATCGAAGCCTTGGGCGGCATCGATCGTGCCGTCTTTTCCTTCCTTCCCGAAGACCTGAAACTGGACCTCAAAAAAGAACCCAAAAACGTGGCCGCCGCGCCCAAACTCACCGCCGAAACCCTGAACAAAAACCTCGCGACACTCCTTAAATCCCCGGCCTATCAAACATTCATCGGCTTGGACGACCAGGAACACCAATTCACCGAAGAAGAGCGAAAACTCATTGCCGAACGCGCAGACGCCCTCTTCGACAAACTCAGCGAAGCGATTATTCTCGAAGCCTGCAACATCTTCGGCTCCGCCAGACGCGACCTCGGCCTAGCCGCCCACGAATCCCTCCACGATGACGACATCGTCTTCCAGCTGGAAAAACGAATCATCGAATTCGCCGGCAACGTCATCCTCGCCAAAGACAAAAAGAAAACCGTCAAAGGTAAACTCGACGGACTCCCCTTTGAAGTGCCCAACTACAAATATGCCCACAAAACGCGCATCGCCGCCGCGCGGATGCTCTCGGACGGAATCGGCTCCTACAAAAGCTGGTCGAAAGAAGGCAAATCAGCCCTCGGCAAAAAATTCAAAGACGAAGTGGAAAAAGTGTTGCTCATCAAAAAACTCAAATCCTTCAAAGACACCATGCTCTCCCGCTCTCTGCGGAAATGGTATCTCGATCAGCAAGAAATCATGAAGCTGTTGCCGGTCATTCGCACGCCGCCGCCCGCGCCCTCAAAGTAACCTTCGGCCCGGACGGAAAAACTGGCGGGCGCGTGGCGTTCCCCCAACCCTTGGAAGGCAACTCATAATGGAGCGGATCAAATCGGCGTTATTCATCGATTTTGACAACATATTCGGCGGCCTGCATCAACTCGACCGGCAAGCCGCTTACGCCTTGGCGGATGAACCCGGCAAATGGTTGGCTGCACTGGCCACTCAAGGGCTGCCCTCCGGCATCTGGCGCGAGCTGTTGATCCGGCGGGCCTATCTGAACCCCGGCGGATCGATCGAAGATGAAGAAAGGGGAAACCAAAACGGCCGGTTGTTCCTGCAGCGCTTCCGCCCCAATCTTATCCAGTCCGGGTTTGAAGTGGTGGATTGCCCCGCTCTGACCTATCAACAAAAGAACGCTGCCGATATCCGCATCGTCATCGACATCCTTCAAAGCTCTGACGCCGCAACGCGGTATGACGAGTTCATCATCGCCTCCAGCGATGCCGACTTCACCCCGCTTCTTCAATGCCTGAGAGCAAACGACCGCCAGACGATGATTATTTCCAGTGGGCAATCGGCGCCGGCGTATCGTAACCTTTCAAACACTTGGATCGATGCGACGGAACTCGTCGATATGCTCGCCGGCAATTCGCCTGCCGCAACGCCGGAAACCGCCACGCGGAGCGCCGTGCAGAAAATGGCCAGAGAATACATTGCCGACAACGACCGAGCCACGCTTCTGGCGGATCTCGGCCAGGAAGTCCAAAAACGATTCGGGCAAGCTATCAAGCAGAGCAACTGGTTTGGCTGCGGCACCCTCGCCGCATTCATCATGGAAAGTTTCGACAACCTCGAACAATCAGGGCATTATGTCTGGATAGCCGGCAAACATCCGCCGCCGTCCGATCAGGCCTTCTTGTATGGCGCTTTGACATACTGTGCGCATATCCGGTAACTCCCATTCTGCGCCTCCACATTATTCGTCAAGGAGAGGCCACTCGCGGCTATCAGGCGATAAAACACAATATCATTTTGGAGGGCGAGGGCAAACTTCCCGGCAAGAAACGTCAATTCAACGTTGAAAGCCACATTTGTATTGTCAGTAGCGGGGGCTCCTTTCTTGAAGATAACTCGTCCAGACGCAGCCGCGCCGGCTTCTAATAAATCTTCCCCTTCGACTTCCACAATTTCGGGCTGGTAACAGATAGCCACCGGTTCCTTCCCTTTAACCGCCTTGGTCCCAAGGCCGGTATCGTCACTGAGCCCGGGAACATCGCCAATGCCGCGCATGGCAAAGCCCAAAAAGCGGACGCTAGTTGGCACAGTTGCGCTGGCGGCAGTCTGGGGAGTTGTGCAGACAATTGCCTTGCGCAAATCGGTTGAGGATTGTGCCAAGGCAATGCCGCGTGGGTGAGCGGTATCGACTATTCTCGAAAGCGGATCCGTTCCGCTTTCGAGAATGACATTAAAGTTTGATGTAGCCATAAATTACTCCAGATTCAAATGTCCCGTTTTTCAGTAATGTGCAACTTTCAGACTCAAACCGCAACAACTTCTTATTCAACAACACTCAACAACAGATCTGTCAATATTTACAGGGGTTAAACGCATGTTCAGCCCATCGATAATCCATCGCTCTCCCGCTACATACAATGAAAATATATCTTTACGAAGTCCGTTTTCGATCTGGCAAGAGGCACATTGGCATCACAAACGATCCGGATATTGATGCCCATGTTTTAAAACTCTGCGCCACATATCAGCAAAGCACGCATCGGCATTTGCCATTGGCGCGGCATTTCAAGAAGCATTGGCAGCACAAACCCAGAAGCAAACATTTCAAACGTTCACGGCCCATTTGCGAGTGGGAAACCCAACTCCTCATCCAGACGGAACTTTCGGAATCCAACCGAATCAAAGTCACGCAGTTGTTCACTGATCACTATCAGAAGGCCAAATCCGCCAAGACAATCCCCACAGCCGTATCCATTGCCGAGCGGATCAAGCGCCTCCACTCCCGAAAATTCAACTGAACATCGCACACCCCCTTGACAACAGGGAGAAATCCCCGCAATCTGGCCTGAAATGAGTGCAAAAAACGGCATAATTGCTTGACGATGGGAGAAACCTGGGCGACAATTGACGGCGATGGGGGGGGATAAAAAGGACAAACAATTTCGAGCAGTGCGTTTGCGCTTGCGCCCAAACAAAGCGGCCAAGCAGCATATTGATGCCATCCGCTACATCTGGAACCATTTCCTCGCAACATACAAACTCTCTTGGCGAGCGAAAAAGTTGCTTTGGTTCACAGCTGCGGTGAAAGACCCGGGCAAGGTATCCTACAAAAAAATTCTGCCCAAAGTTCAAAAAGCTATGTGATGAAACCAAATGGCTACAAGGAATATCTGCTAACCCTGTGCGCGAGATACTCAAAAGGCTGGCAAAAGCCTTGAAGGATAAAAGCAAAGGGACACCCAGTTTCAAAAGCCGTTACGCCAAGAAGCAATCCTTCGATATGGATTGTGACATGACTCGGGTGAACGGCGATCAGATTCGTATTCCTAGCGCCAAAGGCCAACCAAAGATTTGGTTGAGAATGCACGGCATCAATAATCATGCTGACAAAGTTTTTAAACGCGCGACTATCCACAGGGAATGGGGCAAGTATTACGTCACATTGGTCTACGAGGTTGACGAAGTTAAAGAAGACAACGGCCAAAAGTGGGGCATCGATCGGAACATCGACAACTTCACCACCTTCAACGGGCAACACGCCACGATTGTTGGCCATCCAAATGTCGAGCATTTAGAGAAAAAACGGCGGCGCTTGCAGAGGAAGCTAAGACGTCAGCAAGAACGAAGCAATCGTTACTCTCGCACAAAGCGGCGCATCCGGCGAGTGAGCACTCGCATCAGCAACACATTCAAAAACTTTTATCACCATTGGTCCAAAGTAATTGGCAAACAGCCAAGTGTTCATCGAAAACTTGAACACAAAAGAGATGAGCCAAAGCGCTATCAGCGAATTAAACAGGCTTATCCGGCAATCGCGTTGGGCGCAATTCCAATGGATGTTAAGTTACAAAGCTTTTAAGTTACACGAAATCAATCCTGCATTCACTTCACAGACGTGTAGTGGCTGCGGGGAGATTGGCAAGCGCAACGGGAAGAGTTTCTACTGTGAGGGGTGCGATTGCGAACGGCATGCGGACAGCAATGCTGCGATAAATATTTTGGCCAGGGGAATAAGGTCACTGGACGTGGAAAAAACAGGATTACCTGTTGGAGCGTCAATCTAGCCTATAGCTACTTATTCCGGGCACAATATTGTGGCACACCCGTCATTGCTCCCAACTTTGAGGGTTTTACGGAGACCGTGCCGCAACATGCAGGGGTTCTTTGCGATAGACTGGAACATTTTGCGGCCTTGGCGCAAATCCGCCGAGTTACGGGCTTGCCTCGGTTGTGCGCGGACCATTGGGCCAAGACATTGGACACGCTCGCCAGCTATGCAGACAGCCACGAATTCAATCTAACCGAATGCACCGCCTGGACTCGAGACAGGCTCAATGAAGACGGAATTTCCGTGGGACGGAAAGCCATTGGATGCATCGTCAACGGAGCGTTGCATGGCGGAATGAGGCTAAATGACGAGTCATCCCTGAGCGCTGACAACATTCGGGAAGCCTTGATTAAAAACACAATAGACCTTGCCGGCGCCGCGAACTTAGTCCTCACGGTGGAAGACGAAGAGGAACTGCGCGACTGGCTTAGCGGCAACCACGCCTCAGAAAAAATTGCCGGTTGAATCGGAAAAGGAATCGGCGAAGTTGCGTTTGGAAAGCCCTATCTCTACAAGCAGAGAGCAATGGACGAGAAACAACTTGGGGATGGTCAAAGCTCGATCACGATTTTCAACGCTTGCAGCTCTCCCTTGGCCAGGCGCGTCATCATCGCCGGTGTTTCTTCCAACGTGCAGCGGCCTTCGATGAGGGCCGCCAGTTTGTCTTGAACGCGCGGCACCAGCCGCAGCGCCTCCTTAAACGCGCCTCGGTCGAAACCGTAAGTGCCGACAAAAGTGATCTCCTGACTGACGACATCCTGAAGCGGCAGCCGGACTTCTTTGGCTAGGTTTCCGATCAACAGGACGGCGCCGCCCGGCTTCACTAGCGCTAGGCATTGCCGGAACGAAGAACAGCTGCCCACCGCGTCCACAACCAAATCGGGTTTGCCGCCCAGCGCCGACTCCACGCGCCCGGCAACTGAAGCAACATCGTCTGAAGGCTTGACCAAAACCGGCTTCGCGCCGAACGATTCTCCGCGCTCCAGCTTTGCCGGGATGGTGTCGAGGATCGCCGTTTCGCCGAGGCCAAAAACCCGCGCCGCCAGAACTCCTGACAGACCGATTGTTCCCACTCCGACGATTGCGGTCTGCTGCGGCTTGATGTTCCGAGCGGCCAAACGTTGGAATCCGTGAGCAACCACGGCTACGGGTTCCACAAGAACTCCCACGGTAGGTTTGACTCCTGCCGGCAGTGCCAAGGCGTTTTCGGCCGGCAGCGTGAGGTAGTCTGCCATCGCGCCGCGTTTTGCTAAGTTGACGCCGATGACTTTCTTCGCCAGGAAGCTCGGATCGCCTTCTTCGGGGATCGGAGCTGTTTCGGCAATGATGTTGTATATGGCCGCCAAGTTGCCAATTCTTGCGGGCGACACGCCGTCTCCCACAGCGGCGATTTCGCCCACGGCTTCGTGTCCCATCACCATTCCCGGCGCACGGCGGCCGCTCTCGCCGGTGAATCCGTGAACGTCGCTGCCGCAAATTCCGACCGCTTTTATCTTGACCAAGACTTCGCCCGCCTTCGGCTGTGGCTGCGGCAACTCTTCCAAAGTCATGTCCCAAGGGCCATTATAGACTAGCGCTCTCATAGGCGGTTCCTCGGCGTCGGCGGCGTTTGCTTATACGGATATGAAGTTCAGGAAATCGAAGCCGGCCGGGTTGGTGGATTGGGCGGCAGAGTAGCCCGGCAGGATGGCGTTCATGGCTTGAGGCGCGTCGCCAAAATGCCGCTGGAAGATTTCGGCGAAGACGGCGCGAAAGTCGGTCTGCCGCGCCAGGTAACGGCCGCATTCGCTGAACATGTCGCCGTTTTTCCAAGTGGTTTCGTCGCAATTGTAGATGCCGCCTTGCACGCTGCCGCCGGCGACAAACATGACGCTCGACTCGGCATGGTCGGTTCCTTGGCTGCCATTTTCTTTGGATGTCCGGCCAAACTCGGTCATGGTGACGATGATTAGATCGTTCCATTGCGATTGGAGGTCGCGGTAAATCGCTTGGAATCCTTGGGCGATTGTCCCCAGGAGGCTGGTGTGGGTTCCGGCGAGTTGGCCTTGCCGTTCGTGCGTGTCCCAGCCGCCGAGGCGCATACCGATTACGCGAATGTCGGTTCGTTTCATCAACATGGCCGCTTCTCGAAGTTTTTCGCCGAGACAGTTGTTCGGATAGACGGTACCGTGGATCATGGAGCGGTAGAGATTGTTCTCTTGGCCGGCCGGTCCGCCATAGAGTCCCAGCAATTCCCGGCCTGTGGGCAGTTCGGGCGGGTTGGGCAAGGCGCCCAAAAACACTTTCGCCAGCCGGCAGGTTGAAGCGGCTTGCCAGGGCGAAGTTGGGCAGGGTGTGCGGCCCTTTCAAAGCCAGCATTTGCGAGCCTCCGGTAATCCCGGCGGCGGCAAAGGCGTTTTCCGGCGCTTGCAAGTCCAGCGAGTGGTCGAGCTGCCAGTAGACAAAGCCTTCTTCGGTTTCCGTGTCTCCCGGCATACCGTCTTGCCAGTAGTGCTGGCTGTCGAAGTGAGAACGAGATTGGCCTTCGTATCCGATCCGGTGCAGCGCCGCCAGGTTGCCCGGTCCCTCTTGTCCGTCGATTTGCGAATGATGGTAAAGCTCCATCATCGGCTCCAAGGCAGGATGAAACTGGGCAAAGCCGTTGCCGGTGTCCAGCGCCTCGGCTGGAGGGATGTAAAGCGTCGGCCGGGATTGGGCGTTGTAAGCGGAGTCGCCACGCGGGATGACCGTGTTCAGTCCATCGTTCCCGCCTAGCTGGAAGATAAAAATCATCTTTTTGTTCGCCCGCCTGGGCGCAGCCAGTAACTGGCGCTGCAGCATAATCGGCGCCACCATGTCGAGACCCAAGGCGCTAAGCGCCAAGCTGCCGGATTTGAGAAAATTGCGCCGTGTGAAATACATGGTTTTGCTTGCGTTCGAGGTTTGCGTTTTGGAGTCCGCCGGTCGCTACTGATAATGGCCTTCTGGTATCGCCAAAATTAAACCGATCAATTCCTCGACTCGGCGTTTGTCACCGCTTCGCCTTGGTTGCAAGGGAATCCGGGCGCCGTTGCGGTTAGCGAAGTCGAGCAGAACTGCCCGCCTGTGCTCGGGCATGTTTCCGTTTGTCAACAGCCGGTTGAAATGATGGCCGATGTCTTCCACGCCTTCCAAGCCGTGCCGCTGCAAAAAGTCGCCGACATCCCAATCTTCGAGATAGTCGGCATTGGAATTGCTTAGCTTGGCGACGAAGTTCACTTTTTCGAGCAGGCTGCCTACACTGCTCCAGTCGAAGCCGTACTCTGAACAACCGTCGGGCGCGTTTCGAGTGAAGAGATGCATGCCCATCGCTTCGTTTGCCGGGGGAAGAGCTTCGGAGGCAATCGGCCAGTCCAGCGCCCGCATTATGCTGTTGATATATTCAACCGGCGTTTTGACTTTGGCGCGGTAAGCGATGCGTGACCAAAAGACATTGCCCGCCCGGCTGGGATCGAGGATGGTTCGCATCACCGCGCGGATATTGCCCGGTGGCGAGGTCAAGAACCAGGCGGCGATTGTCGCGTCCATCAACTGCTGCAGACACGACGAGATTGGTTCCCGACAAACGAACGTTTTGAATGACCAGCCGCTCCGCCGCCTTTGAAAAGGGAATGCCCCGCCCGTAAATTGCCGCCGCACAAAGAAACAACAACTTCTTTACCACACAATCTCCTTTCTCTCGGCAACCACCGACGCAATCAAAATCGAATGGCACCGGGCGTTCAAGAAAAAAGGCCGGAATAAGTAGCTATGGGCTACATTGACGCTCCAGCAGGCAATCCTGCTTTTTCCACGTCCAGTAACCTCATCCCCCTAGCCAAAATATTTAACACAGTCTGTTCCGTTGCCAAGCATTTTGCTTCGAAGCCCCTAAATACTTATTGCGAAAAAGGCCGGCCGCCGCGGAACGCAGCGCCCGTTTGCCAAACCGCCGAAAGCGAAGGGTTGGCGTTGATTTCGACCGCCGCCCGCCGCAAAATGGGACGCCCATGAGCGGCATTCTGGAGGAACTCCAATGGCGGGGCTTAATCGAAAACACCACCGGCGAAGAGGCATTGGCCCGGCAACTGGCCGCTGCTACTACTCTCTACTGCGGGTTCGACCCCACGGCGGATAGTCTCCACGTGGGAAACTTAGTGCCGCTTTTGGCATTGAGACGATTTCAGTTGCGCGGGCATTCGCCTATTGCGCTTGCCGGCGGCGCCACTGGTGCCATTGGCGATCCCAGCGGGAAATCCGCCGAGAGGCAATTGCTGTCCCGCGAAACCCTCGACGCGAACATCGCCAAAATCAAAACACAATTGGCCCGCTTTCTGGACTTTGACACCCCCGCCAATCCCGCCCGGCTGCTGGACAATGCCAACTGGACTGCCGGCGTCCGCTACCTGGACTTCCTCAGAGACATCGGCAAGCACTTTTCCGTGAACATGATGGTTGCCAAAGAAAGCGTGCGGGCCAGAATGCAAGACCGCGAATCCGGCATCAGCTATGCCGAGTTCAGCTACATGCTCCTCCAAGCCTTCGACTTCTACCACCTGCGTCGACGTTATCATTGCGCCCTCCAGATTGGCGGCAGCGATCAATGGGGCAACATCACGGCCGGCATCGACCTCAACCGCAAAAAACTGGGCGCGGCGGTTTTCGGTCTCACTTTGCCCCTCATCACCAATGCCGATGGATCGAAGTTCGGCAAGACAGCCGCCGGCGCCGTCTGGCTCGATCCGAGCAAAACCAGCGTCTATCGCTTCTACCAATTTTGGATTCGGACAGACGACCGCGATGTCCTCCGCTACCTCAAATACTTCACCTTTCTTTCTCAGGAAGAAATCGCCACGCTTGAAGCAAAACACGCCGAGGCGCCCGAGCAAAGAACCGCCCCAAAAGCGCTTGCCCGGCAAATGACCGCGCTCATCCACGGTGCGGCCGCTGCAGGGGAAGCGGCGAAAGCCAGCGAAGTTCTCTTCGGCGGCGATTTGCAGGGCATCACGGCGGCAACTTTCAACGACCTCATCGACGAAATCCCCTCGACAACCCTCCCAAAAGACGCCCTCCAACCTGCCTACCCGCTGGCGGACCTCGTCGTCGAAGCCAAACTCTCCCTCTCCAAAAGCCAAGCCAGAAAAGACATCGCCGGCGGCGGCATCAACCTCAACAACATCCGCCAGGCCGACCCCCACAAAACCATCACCGCAGCCGACCTTCTGTTCGGCCGATACCTCCTCCTGCGCAAAGGAAAGAAGAACTACACCCTTGCCCGTTTTGAATAAGTGGCGAAACCATTGTCATCGCCAGCGGCGGACATCTTCAAACCCGTGCAATCTTCCGACCAGATCACTCAAGCCTCTATCGACTTCCAAGGAATAGCCGCTCGGACTCTCGGCGACAACCCGTTGCATCGCCGTTAGAAAAACTGATAACGCATCCTTCTGCTCCGGCGTTAACGATCCCTTGGCGATGACCGCATTCAACGGCGCCAAAGCGGCGGCATAATCATTGGCGCTCACTGCGGCGGCAGCCGAGCGAATCCGCTCCTGCGTTGTAGCCGAGGCCGAGCTAAAAGCCGGCGTCAACGCTTCGACATCCACCTTGGTCTTTGCTTGACCGCAGCCGATGAGCAGTCCCGCCAAGCCCCAGCTCAACACCAGCAAAAACTTTTTCATCGCATTGGCAATTCTCCGCCCAGGGTTAAAGAACGCCGAGGCTCACCATTCTTGGCCGTCGAAGCGGGCGGAAGTTCGGTTCGAGAGCCAGATGATGTCCGGGTTATTGTGTTGGTTGGCGATGGTCACATTGCCGTTTCGCACCTTCGTGCGCGAGTCGACCCATCGGTGGATTTCGGAGTGGCCGTCCAGAAACGCAATGCCGGCGGCGCCGTTGTGATAAGTCGCCGGCCAATCAATCATGCGGAAGTTGGGCGCTTTCGGGCCAATTACCGCCAGGCCGGCGTCGTTGATGCTATGCTCGTCCTCATCCATGATCACCCAAAGTCCCGAAGGCCCCGGATCGATGGCGTCCGATTCCTTGCCGTAAGTCCTCCAGGTTTGCCCCGCCCTGTGGGTATGCGTCCCAGGGAGCCACGGGCCATCCACCGGGGCTTTGCCTCCGCTGGCGTTTGGATTGGTGCCGAAGGCTTGGCTGGCCGCCACTGACCGGGCGCGGCGCACGGTCTTGCCCTTCAAATCGGCACGGTTCCCCTGGTAGCGCCCGCTTCGCTTGTCGGCCGGGCAGCCGAACATTTTGTGGTTGATGTTGTAAGGCGCCAGCAATTGGCGGGTGGGATCGTCGAGAATGTCGGGATTGAATTCGTGGCTGTGCCCTCTGCCGGAATGGCCGGGACACCAGTTACGCCCCGGCGTCGTATTCCCATCGTCGGGGTTCGGCCAAAACCAGCCTTCGTAATCGCCGCTGTATAAAATCGTGGCCAACATCATCTGCTTTGTGTTATTCATGCAGAAGATGCCGTTCGCCTTTTCTTTTGCCTTGCCCAGGGCGGGGAGCAACATACCGGCGAGGATCGCGATAATCGCTATCACCACCAAAAGTTCAATGAGCGTAAATCCCCCTTTGAGCCGTTGAGCCGTTGAGCCGTTGAGCCGTTGAGCCGTTGAGCCGTTGAGCCGGTTGTCGATGATTACTTCCATAATGTCAAGAATGTTCTGGTTAAAATTGAGTTGCGGTAATAAAAGCCGCAATGCTGATTTTTGACAAGCCTGAAATGCCGCGCGAAAATATCATTGCCAAAGGCGGCCGGTTTCCGGTTTAATGCGGGGTTTGATTTGCTATGGAGCCTCCTGTTTCGCCGCCCGCCGCCAAACCTGATGATCGCGTCCCTCTCTCGGCGCCGCCCTCTGATCCGGAGCTGGAGATCAAGGACGCGCAGCTTATCTTCAACTCCATCTGGGGCGATCTGGAGGCGGACTTCGGCAGGGAGAATCTTCGCTTTGCCAAAGAACTCATCCTCTTGGGCGGCGCACCGGGAGCGGGCAAAGGAACGCAAACGCCGTTCATCCTCAACGCTCGCGGGTTGACCTGTGACTCGATTGTCGTCAGCTCGCTGTTGGACAGCCCAGAAGCCCAGGAAATCAAAAACAAAGGGGGCATGGTGGGCGACCGTGAAGTCGTTGGCCTCGTCTTTCGCAAACTTTTGGAAGAAGCCTATCGGGACGGCGCCGTTCTGGACGGCTTCCCTCGTACCAAAGTGCAGGTGGAATGCCTCAAGCTCTTAGTCGCGAAAATGAAACAACTGCGCCACGAGTATTACGATACTCCGCTGCGGATTCATTTCCGCCAGCCTACGGTGCATGTCATGGTTCTCTTCGTCGATGAGACCACCAGCGTCGAACGCCAGATCAAGCGGGGGCGGGAGGTGGAGTGGCATAACCAAAAAACCCGCGCTTCGGGCATCGGCGAAGAGATGGAAACCCGAGCCACTGACTCGGACCCAAAAGCCGCCCGGCATCGCTACCGAGTCTTCAAAGAACGGACTTGGGAAGCGCTGCAATCGCTCAAACAAACATACTTCTACCATTTCATCAACGCGCAGGGGCCGATAGAAAAAGTCGAGCAGAACATCCTGAACGAGTTGCGCTACCAAAGCTCCCTGGAGCTAGACCCCCAGACCTTCGACCGCCTGCGCGGCCTGCCCCTAGCCAGCGACATTGTAGTCCACGCCCGCCAAGACCTTGTCCGGCGCCTCGACCACTACGAACTCAACCACGGCCAGCTCTTCCACCGGGTGGTTGGACTGATCGAAGAGAAAATCATGCCGGTTGTAGTGCGCCATGCCATTTCCGGCGTAGCTTCCTTCAACACCGAAGACCCGATGCTAGACAATCCCAACGCCTTGGTGATGCTCATCGACATCTTCTCGGAGCGAGGCTACCACGCCGTGATTGACATTCACAAAATCGACATCCCGGAACGAATAGACCTCCAAACGGGAACAATCACCTGCCGCACCAAGCATGTTTATCGAATCACGATCCGCTTCCAGGGCTCCGAGATTCGGCGGGGATAAACCGCCGCCGTTCCGAAGCCCAGCACCCCTCAAAAAAAGGCGCAATAAGCATTTATGGGCTTTGAGGGTTTTGGAGGGCGATTTCGTTTGGGACATATAGATGGACAGGAGGCACAGGATTGGATTTTTCGTTAGGGCGGGTGCCCGTCAACCGCTCTTCGAGTCCCTCCGCCCTACCCACTCTACGAGTGTCTGCCTCACCCTTACTTCGCCGGTTTCAGGCGGAAGAACTCTGTGCCTTTCCGCTCAGGCGGAATCGGCAACACCCCCTCCCGCGAAAAACGAGCCGGCGCCACGGCTTCCCACTCGCCACTCAAATCAGTCGCGCTTTGCAATGTCCCTTCACGCCAATGAATCTGCACCCCGCCCCCCGCAATCGGCACAATCTCCAAAGGGTTGTTGTTGTCGAGTGACAAGCGCCTAAAGCTCGTCGAGCTGGCATCCGGCAAGGTCAAGGTGCCCATCGTTGGCTCACAAAATGTCACCGCCGATTTCGGGAAACCCTGCAGGTTGAGACTCTCAATATCCATGCCTTCGGGCACACACAAACTCTCCAGGTTGTTGCCGTTGAGAACCAGCGAGCGCAAGCTCGTCAAGCCAGTGGGCAAGGCCAGGTGGGTCAGGGAATTGTTGCTGAGGTCTAGCGTCCTCAAGCTCGTCAAGTCGTCGGGCAAGGTCAGGTGAGTCAGTTGGTTGTTGTTGAGATACAGGGCCCACAAGTTCGTTAAACCGTGAGGCAAGGTTAGGGAGGTCAGTTGATTGCCGTTGAGATACAGCCCTCTCGCCTTGGCCAAGCCCTCCGGCAAAGTCAGAGAGGGCAACTGATTGTTGTCGAGATACAGCCACGCCAAATGCGTCAAGCCGGTGGGCAAGCTTAGGGTGGTCAACTGCTTTCTGGAGAGGGACAGAGACTCTGTGTCGGCGGCGACCTCTCGTCTAAAAGCGCTGCCATTGCTGTTAGTTCCGGTGATGAGGAGGTTTCCCTCAGTTATGGGCGGTTCGGGTTCTGTGGGCTCCGTGGGCTCGGCTGGTTCCGTGGGCGGCGGCGCAATCGTCTCTCTGGTCGCAGGATCGTAGAAGGTCACTGCTGATTTGGAATAGCCACGAAGCTCAAGACTTTCAAGGTCCATGCCTTCGGGCGCCCGCACACTCTCCAAAGGATTGCCGAAGAGATACAGCCGTTGCAAGTTCGCCAAACCCTCCGGCAAGGTCAGAGAGGTCAGTTGATTGTTGAAAAGATACAAGTGCTGCAAGTTCGTCAAACCCTCGGGCAAAGTTATAGAAGAGAGTTGATTGTCGGAGAGAGACAGCCACGCCAAATGCGTCAAGCCGGTGGGCAAGCTTAGAGCGGTCAACTGATTTCTGGGAAGGGACAGAGACTCCGCGTCGGCGTCGACCTCTCGTCTAAAAGCGCTGCCAGCGCTTGTCGTTCCGGTGAGGGTAATGAATGTCCCAGTCGTGGGCGGGGGCTCTTCGGTTGTGGGATCATAGAAGGTCACTGCTGATCTCGAAAAACCTTGAAGATCGAGATTTTCAAGGTTCATGCCATCAGGCACACGCAAACTTTTCAAAGGATTGTCGTTGAGATACAGCACTCGCAAGCTCGTCAAACCCTCCGGCAAAGTCAGGCTGGTCAGGCGGTTGTTGTGGAGAACCAGCGAGCGCAAGTTCGCCAAACCAGCGGGCAAAGTCAGAGAGGTCAAGCGATTGTTGGCGAGATACAAATCCTGCAAGTTCCTCAAGCCCTCCGGCAAGGTTACGGAAGCTAGGTCAAGGGAGTTGAGAGACAAATAGGTCTCGTTAACGTCGACTTCTCGGCTGAAGGCGCTGCCGTCGGTTCTGGTTCCGGTGATGAGGAGAGTTAGGGGCTCTACTAGTCCTGTCGGCTCTTTGGGCTCTGGTGGCTCTGGGGGCGTTGGATCGTAGAAGGTAACCTCGGATTTCGGGAAGCCTCGAAGATCGAGAAATTCAATGTCCATGCCCAGAGGCACCCGCACACTCTCCAAAGGATTGCCGTCGAGCCACAGCGTCTCTAAGCGGGTCATGCCGACGGGCAAGGTCAAGGTGGTCAGTTGGTTGCCGTCGAGATACAGCTCCTGCAAGTTGGTCAAGCCGTCGGGCAGGGTCAAGGTGGTCAGTTGGTTGTTGTAGAGACGCAGCTCCTGCAAGTTGGTCAAGCCATCGGGCAAGGTCAAGGTGGTCAGCTGATTGTTGTGGAGTTCCAGCGTCTCCAAGCTGGTCAAGCCATCGGGCAGGGTCAAGGTGGTCAGGCGGTTGTTGTGGAGACGCAGCTCCTGCAAGCTCGCCATGCCGTCGGGCAGGGTCAAGGTGCTCAGGAGGTTGTTGTGGAGTTCCAGATATTGCAAGCTGGTCAAGCCATCGGGCAGGGTCAAGGTGGTCAGGCGGTTGTCGTGGAGCTGCAGCTCTTCCAAGTTAGGCAAGCTATCGGGCAGGGTCAAGGTGGTCAGTTGGTTGTCGTGGAGAGTCAGCCTGTCCAAGTTAGGCAAGCTATCGGGCAGGGTCAAGGTGGTCAGGCGGTTGTTTTGGAGACGCAGCTCCTGCAAGTTGGTCAAGCCATTGGGCAGGGTCAAGGTGGTCAGGGGGTTGTTGTAGAGATGCAGCGTCTCCAAGCTCGTCGAGTCATCGGGCAGGGTCAAGGTGGTCAGTTGGCTGTTGTGGAGAAACAGCTCCTCCAAGTTGGGCAAGCTGTTGGGTAGGGTCAAGGTGGTCAGTTGGTTGTCGTGGAGAGTCAGCCTGTCCAAGTTAGGCAAGCTATCGGGCAGGGTCAAGGCGGTCAGGCGGCGGTTGTTGCCGAGATTCAGCTTTCTCAAGTTGGTCAAGGTATTGGGCACGGTCAGGTTGGTCAGTTGGTTGTTGAAGAAACTCAGCACCTCCAAGTGGTGGGCCAAACCATCGGGCAGGGTTACGGAAGCCAGGTAAAGGTTGTTGAGATACAGAGTTGTCACGCCGACATCGACTTGTTCGCTGTAATCGACTGGCTGCGCGAAGAGGTTGGCATCGGGAAATTGGGTTCCGGTGATGAAGACGTAGAAGGTCACTGCTGATTTCGAAAAGCCACGAAGCTCAAGACTTTCAAGGTCCATGCCCAGAGGCACACGCAAAGTCCCCAAAGGATTGCGGACGAGATTCAGCGTTCTCAAGTTTGTCAAACCCTCCGGCAAAGTCAAGGTGCCCAGTTGGTTGTCGTAGAGAGTCAGCACTCGCAAGTTGTTCAAGCTGTCGGGCAAAGTCAGGCTGGTCAGTTGGTTGTTGTGGAGATGCAGCTCCTGCAAGCTCGCCATGCCGTCGGGCAGGGTGAAGGTGGTCAGGCGGTTGTTGTTGAGATCCAGCCACTCCAAGCTGGTCAAGCCATCGGGCACGGTGTAGGCGGTCAGTTGATTGTGGGAGAGATTCAGATTCGTCAAGCTGGTCAAGCTGTTGGGCAAGGTCAAGTTGGTCAGTTGATTGCTGTTGAGCCACAGCCTCTCCAAGTTGGTCAAGCCGTCAGGCAAGGTTACGGAAGCCAGGTTAAGGGAGGCGAGATCCAGAGATGTCGCGCTGGCATCGACTTGCTGTCTGAAGGCTCTGCCGTTGCTTTTGGTTCCGGTGACGGTGAGGGTTTGGGCGGCAGCTGGGAGGGTGAGGGCAAGGGCGAGGGCCAAAGCCAAGCCGATTCGATGCGGCGATACTGGCCTGTTTTTGATGGGTTGTGGTTTGGCGGTTTTGTTGGCGGCGGTTTCCACCAGTTTTGGGAAGATAACGGATAATAGTTTCATATCTGCAGTGTCTTTCAGTTTCATTATGGGGGTGTTTTGCTTAGCACAATTTTTCCCGTTGTCAAGCATTTTGCCCGCAATAAACGTTTGTAGGCTTGATGGGTTTTTCGGAGTGGCGGCGGAACTCGCCTTGCGCATCAACTTGCCCTGATGGACGAGTTGCCGGATTGCCCGTCTTCCATCCAAGATTCTTGAACGATTCGTCAATGTAAGGATAGAGGCGATGTTCACTATCCCGTGCCCGGCTCTTCCGTTTAGGCGATTTGAGGGCAGGAGTATACTGGCTGGTAGGCTGGTAGGCTGGTAGGCTGGTAGGCTGGTAGGCTGGTAGGCTGGTAGGCTGGTAGGCTGGTAGGCTGGTAGGCTGGTAGGCTGGTAGGCTGGTAGGCTGGTAGGCTGGTAGGCTTTTGTTTTTTCATGTTGACAGGTTGTTTGGCCTTTTCAAAGTTTTTTTGATTTTCGGTTCAGCGTGGGGCACAGGCGGCGCAGGCTTGCCGCCTGCAGGCAGAACGGATGTCTGCCCCCCATTTCTCTCCCCGCAGAGGCAATTTACCACTGATTTTTCTTTTTTGTCAAGGCGGATGCCGGTCAACGGGTCGAGTGCCTGCGCCATATATGGTTGCGCCACCCTGTTAAGCCCGTAAATATTTATCGCGAAAAAAGGGATTGATTTTGAGACTTAATCTCAATAAGATGCCTCTTTTGTTGACCAAAAAAGATGACTGATTCGCGCTCATGACAAACGTTGATTCCGCTCGTTGGGTCCCCCTTCAAGATGTCCCGCCCGGGCAAAAAGCGCGGGTGCAAAAGCTCGCCGCCCGCCCCGCCCTCTGCCGCCGCCTCCGCGAAATGGGGTTCTGTGAATTTGCCGAGGTAACCATCCTCAACAAAAACGGCGCCATGCTCTGTCAAGTTTGCCATTCCAAAATCTGTTTGAGCCGCCGGCTTGCAGAATCCATTCTCGTCGAACCGGCAGCCGCCTGACCGTTAACCCGCCCGGCCAATGCCTCACACCACCAAACTCGCTGATCTGCCAGCCGGCCAAACCGCTGTCATCGCCTCTTTTTCCGGTGGCGTTCCAGAGCTGGCTCGCTTGCGGGAAATGGGCGTTCTGCCCGGCGCCAAAATCCGGCTGATTCGCCGGGCGCCGTTGGGTGATCCCCTTGAAATTGCCGTTCGAGGCTCGCTGCTTTCCCTCCGCCGTCAGGAAGCGAAACAGATTGAAGTGCAGCCAGAACCGTAACCGCGACCGCCTTGCCCCGCTGCCATGCCTGCCCCTGCCGCTTCCACAACCGCCCGCAAAACTTACGCCCTCGTCGGAAACCCGAACTGCGGCAAAACCACTGTCTTTAACGCCCTCACCGGCCTCCGCCAAAAAGTCGGCAATTATCCGGGAGTGACCGTCGAACGCAAAGAAGGCGAATGCGTCTCCCCCCGCGGCGAACGCATCCGCCTGATCGACTTGCCCGGAGCTTACAGCCTCCACGCCCGGTCCCCGGACGAAGCCGTGTTGCGAGACGTCCTCCTCGGCCGCCGCAACGACACTCCGAGACCCGACCGCGTCATCTGCGTGCTGGATGCCAGCAACCTGGAACGGAACCTTTACCTAGCCACCCAAATCCTCGAACTCGGCCTCCCCACAATTCTGATCTTGAATATGATCGACGCCGCCGAAGAGAAGGGAATCCGAATTGATTTCGCGGCGCTGGAAAAACGGCTCGGCGCAACCGTCATCCCCATGCAAGCCAACACCCAAAAAGGCCTCATCGCACTCAAATTCGCCATGTCCCGCGAAACCCTCTCCCCTCCCAATAAAATCCAACTGCAGCTCCCCCAAAAACTCGAAGACAACCTCCGAGCCGGCCACCGAGCCTTGAACCAAGCCGGCGCCCTTCGGCACAAAGAACTCGCTGCGGAATCGATTTGCCTGCTCTCGCAACGCGATCCCGAACACCGCCAAGCTGCTGAAACCCGACAGCCGGCCCTCACTGCCGCCAGAAAAACGCTCGACAAACAAACCCCGGACTGGGAAGCACAACTTGTCGCCGCCCGCTACGACTGGATACAAAAACATTGCGAACCAGCCATCCGGCGCCCCGGCGCCGCCAAACCATCCACCACCGACCGCGTCGATGCCATCCTGCTGCACCCGCTCTGGGGCTGGGCCGCCGCCCTCGCGATCCTGGGAACCCTCTTCTACCTCATCTTCAGCATTGCCGAAGGCCCGATGAACTGGATTGACGACGGCTTTGCCGCCGCCAGTCGGGCTGTCAAAATAATCATGCCGCCCGGCGATTTACAGGGCTTAATCACAGACGGCGTCATCGCTGGCGTCGGCGGCGTAGTCATCTTCCTCCCCCAAATCCTCATCCTGTTCTTCTTTATCGGCCTGATGGAAGACACCGGCTACATGGCCCGACTGGCCTTCATCATGGACCGGCTTATGAGCCAAGTTGGCCTCAATGGAAAATCCTTTCTCCCCCTGCTCAGCTCCTACGCCTGCGCTGTGCCCGGCGTCATGGCCGCCCGCACTATCGACGATCCCAAAGACCGTTTGATCACCATCCTCATCCTCCCGCTGGCAAGCTGCTCTGCCCGGCTCCCCGTCTATTTGCTCATGATCGCTGCCATGATCCCCTCCGAACAAGCGCCGGCGGCGGCCAAAGTCGGGCTCATGATCCTCATGTATTTCCTGGGAACCTTCGGCGCTTTCGCTTTTGCTTGGATTTTTCGACGCGGTATGGCGCCAGGCAAAAGCGCTCCGATGATCCTGGAATTGCCGTCCTACAAAGCGCCGTCCTTCAAAGGGGTCGCCTTTTGCCTTTGGGAGCGCACTCGAATCTTCATCCGCCGCGCCGGCACCATCATCCTCGGGATTTCCATCCTGCTTTGGGCAACGGCGACTTATCCAAAATCCGACTCGCCGGACCCTTCCGTTCGCCTCTCAGAAAGCATTGCTGGCAAGGTCGGACACGGGATGGAACCCCTCATCGCGCCGTTGGGCTACGATTGGAAAATCGGGATCGGCCTGCTTGCCTCTTTCGCGGCTCGAGAGGTCTTCGTCGGCACCATGGGCATCATCTACTCTGTGGAAGAATCCGACGATGACGCACTCTCCCGCAATCGGCTTCGCGATCGGCTCCTCGCCGAGAAAAAGTCCGACGGCAGCCCTCGATACACGCCCCTCCTTTGCCTCAGCCTCATGGTGTTTTACGTTTTTGCCATGCAGTGCATGAGCACCGTTGCCATCGTCAAACGCGAGACCAACAGTTGGAAATGGCCTTTGTTTCAACTGGGCTACATGACGGCTGCGGCATATATCGGCGCGTTGCTCGTGTTTCAAATCGGCTCGGTCCTCGGCTATTGACACTCGAAAACGATGCCTGCTGCAGATTGGCAAAGCGCTGCCGCCCTCGCCGTTGTTGCGGTAGTGATATTCCTCTTCACCCGGCGTCTTTGGCGCCGGCGCCGAACTGCCTGCGGCTGCGGCGCCCGCCCGCCCTCGCCCCTGCCCCAAAAGGCGCCGCCCGCAGACACGGCGACTCGGCACCGAGACGGGTAAGGGATTGTTAATCCGCCAGAAAAACGCCTTTGTCGCTTTCTAACCGAATAGATTCCGGCAAGGTTCGCGGGTTTAACTGAAGCACGAT
Source organism: uncultured Pedosphaera sp. (assembly GCA_965214825.1). Classification (GTDB taxonomy): domain Bacteria; phylum Verrucomicrobiota; class Verrucomicrobiia; order Limisphaerales; family AAA164-E04; genus UBA2970. Next base: position 994,740 of record OZ243981.1, on the reverse strand, counting down.
GTCGTGCCGGCCGGCGGCGAGTTCCATCTTTTGCCGCGGGGCAAAGGGCATTGGCTTGCCGTTGATCCAAAGCCGGGCATCTTCCGGGACGGAGAGTTGGAGGGTGACGCTGCCCTTGCGGGCGAGTTGAAGTTGCGCGGCGGCAAACAGGCCGATCAAGCTCGTCACTTGGTTGACATTCCGCAGTTGCAGGCTTTCCCGCATGGCATCCTGTGTGAGGCGGCCATCCACCAGCGTCATTGCGGTTTGCCAGCGTTTGCCGGCAGGGTCGGCGATGATTTTTTCCAGGCCGAATTGTTCGTCCGTGTGCCGGCCGGCGTGCAAGCGCCATTGCCGCGCTATGTTGTTCTGGGCAGCGTCGAATCGTCCGGGTTTGCCCAGTTGCGCGAGGAAGCGAAACAAGTCCAGTTTCTCGTTGGGGCTCAGGCCTTCAATCAATCCGGCCGGCATGAGGGAACCGCCGGGGATTTGATCGGCCACGTTTTGTTTGGCGATCGATATGATTTGGTTCGCGGCGTTTCGCAGCACGAGTTCCGATTGGTTTTCGCGGAGCAAAACACCGCTGTGTTCTTCGCCGTCCGTTGTCTCAACGAGCAGCGATTGGTAGCCTTCTTTGATTTTTTCGTTGGGAGCGAGGAGGGATTCGACGAGGTAATCTAGGGGTGCGCTGGCGCCGATGGAGGTCAAGTCCGGCCCGACTTTGCCGCCGACGCCGCCGATGGCATGGCAGAGGACGCAGCCGAGTTCCGTCCGCCGATACACCGTTTCGCCTCGGTCTGGATGGCCTGTGATCATGGTTTGTTTGGCCAGCTCGCGGATGCGTTCGCGGTCTGCCGGGCTCCCGGAAGGCACCAGGTTCCCGGCTTTTTCTAGCGCGAGCAACAGCGTAGTTCTGTTGCGGCCGCTTTCGCGCGCGATGCGCATTCCCATCGTGGCCGCGTTTTGGGAGAGTGTCTTTCCCCGCAGGGCTTTGACGAGCAGCGCGGCGGCGCCTTTTTGTTGGAGGATGGTTTGCCAAACAGCGCGGAGGTCGGCTTCGCGGTTGAGTTCGTTCAGCGCTGAGAGGATGGAGTCGATGGCATCCCGGAGGTTCAAGGCGGCCAGGGCTTGGGCAGTCTGGGGGCGAATGGAAGCGGCATCGGGCTGTGCCAGCAAGCTGCGGAGTTTTTGGTAGGCGGATGCAGAGCCGAGGCGGCGCAAGGCGTCAACGGCAGCGTCCCGGGCGGCTTTGGAAGTGCGCGGGTCAGCGGCTTTTTCCTGAAAGCGGCTTTCGAACTCATGGAGTTTCCATGAACCTGCCAGGCGCAGGACCCCGGCTTGAATGCTTGGGTCGGCGGTGTTGAAGAGTTTGGCGATGCCGGCCGAGGCGGTGCCGGGAGTTTTGTTGCGAAGGCGTTTGGCTTCGTGGAGCGCTTGCACGGCGCGGAGGCTGGCGTTTGTGTCGAAGCCGCCGTCGGCCAACCGGCGCAGCAGTTTCGCCAGGTCTTCAGCACTTCCGGCCTTGCCGATCAATTCAATCCAAGGCCCCGCTCCGTCCCGCTTCAAAGTTTGCTCGTTTAGCAATTGGCCCAGAACTTCACTCGCTTGCGCCGGCGGGATGGATTGCAGGCCGAATTCTAGTTGCTTCTCGCGGCCTTGCGGTCGCCATTGCCCCGACTGAATCGCGTCCACCCAAGATTCTGCCAAGTCGTTGAGGCTCAGCCACAGGGCATAATCCAGAAAGCGGTCCATCGGGCGATTCAATCCTTCCAGGGCAGCGCTGGCGGCTTGCGGGTGGGGATTGTGCGTCAGGGCGCGGATGGCTTCGAGCCGCACGCGGGGGTGCTCGTCTTTTGTTCGTTCAGCCAGCAGGCAGTAGCTGTCGTTTATCCGATCCTGCCAAAAGCGCAACGTCCGCACGGCGGCGGCCCGCACGCGGCCGTCTTTTGCTGCGAGCAAACGGGACAGCAGGCCGGGTTCGGGTTCGTCCAGCGATTGATACATCCAAAGCCCTTGCAGCAGCGCCAACTCCGACTCTTGCCCCTGCAGCCACTCGGCCAAGGCGCCGCGAATCGCGCTGCCGCGTTCGGTCAACGTTCGGCGGGCTTGCTGTTTCGTCCAGCCGTTCCGGGACAAGAGCAAGTCCAGCAATTCCCGATGGGTGCTTTCGATCAGATTCGGCGGCGTTGCCAAGGGCCGTTCCCGGTAGGTGATGCGCCAGATGCGCCCGTGGACTTTGTCCCGGCGCGGGTCGCGGAAGTCCACTTCGCCGTGCTGAATTATGGGGTTGGACCAGTCTGCCACATAGAGGGCGCCGTCCGGCCCGACCTTCACATCGATCGGTCGGAAAGTGTTGCCGCGCCCGCGAACCAGCTCCGGTTGTTCTTGCGCCGCGTAACCGGCACCCTGCTCTTCAATGGCAAACTGGACGATGCGGTGCGACCGGAAGTCGCAAGTAACCGCCGTCCCTTGCCATGCGTCGGGAAAATGCTCGCTGTAAAGCAATTCCAGGCCGCAGAACTTCGGGTAACTCCCCGGGCTGACACTGCCCAAAATGCGCGGCGCCCCGGCATAAGTGAAATACATGGCGCCCGGAACGCCGTAGTTGATCCCATGAGACCCCGCCCCGTCCGTGACAAACGATTGGCCGTAGGCGTCAAAGTGATGTCCCCAAGGATTGCAGAAGCCCTTCAGGAAGACGCCCAACTCCAGAGTCTTCGGCCGCAAATGCCACACGCCGCCACTGTTTAATCGTTCGACACCATGGGGCGTTTCGATGTGGCTGTGGATGTAGATGGACTGGTTCATGTATAACTGTCCGTCGTGTCCCCATCGCAACGTGTGCAGCATATGGTGTGTGTCTTCCGTGCCGAACCCGGAGAGGACAACCCTTCGCTGGTCGGCCTTGCCGTCGCCGTCGGTGTCCTTAAAGTGCAGCAACTCCGTGCTTTGCCCGACGTAGACGCCGTCGTCACCCGGCTCGACTCCAGTCGGGATCAGAAGCCCTTCGGCAAAAACGGTCGAAGTTTCCGCAAGGCCGTCCCCATCGCGGTCTTCCAAAACGATGATGGTGTCCTCCGCATTTTGCCCCGGCTTGATTTGCGGATAGACTGAGGAACTCGCCACCCATAACCGCCCCCGGGCGTCGAAGTTCATCTGAATCGGTTTGTGCAGCAGGGGGTTTTGCGCGTAAAGCGAAATCTCAAGCCCCTCGGCCAATTCAAACTCCGGCAAGGCTTGCTCGATGGCGGGAGGCTCCGGTCGAGAACGGCTTTGCTCCTGCGGTTGGCGCCTCCCGGCCATGAGGTCCGGCACGGGGACACTCTCTCCTTCGCCCAACCGAACCAGTTCGTAAAAATGCGCGCGCGGTTCCGCCAATCCAAAAATCTGCTCCTCCAACGCCGCAACCAGCGGATCGAATTCGGGAATCTCCGCGGCGTTGTTGCCCTGCTCGTGCCTCCGAAACCCGAACAAATAGGTTTGATTTTGCGGGCGGAAACGGTGGAAAAACAACGCGTTCTTTTTGACGATCTGCCGCCGCAGCGCCTCGGCCTGGTCAAACATCGGCCCCCGCGTCAGAGACATCCCCCGGCGCCAGCCGCCGGCGTCGGCAGCCGCAATTGGCCGGCCGTCTATCTTCAACAAGTAGCGTCCCTCCGGCAGTCCCGAAAACCGAAGGCGCCTCGGCCGCATCGTCGTCGGATACGCCTCTCCCGCCGCGTCCCGATTCGGAAACGGCAGCATGGCGTCCCGAACAGTGAACGCAATCTTCTCCTCGGACAGCGACACAGCCTCCACCCGGCACCCTGCCAGGCGGTCTTCCAAAAGCCCCTGCGGGCCAAACTCGATGTTCCAATCCTGCGGCTCCGCTTGCATTACCGCCGTGTAAACATCCGCCAACCGCGAGTAACCGTAAGCGTTCAAGTGAATGCCGTTATCGGTGTGCGGCCTTTTGATGCGGGTCTCGCCGCCGTCTCCCAGCCAATGGAACAGATCAACAAACGGATAGCCGCCACTCTCGGCAATCGCCCGCGTGGCGGCAGAATACTGGAATAACTGCGCATTGTGCGCTTCCGGGTCCGGCAAGCCGCCGCCAAGCCGTTCATGCCGAATCGGCCCCACCAACACAAACCGGGGCAGCGACTCGGAAAGAGACTCACGAATCCGGTCAATCAGCCGGCGCAAATCCGCCTGAAACTTGCCCAAACCCCGTTCCCCGTCAAACGAGTTCGCCATCCCGTAGCCCAACACAACGACCGTCGGCTGGAAAGCCGCCAGCGGCCGGCGAACCCGCTCAAACCATTCAGACTCCTCCTTGTGCCAATCAAAACTGGCCCGCGAACGTCCGGTGGGTGTGTCACCGCTCCAGGCAAAGTTGCGAAAGCGGATTTTCTTTCCGGGACAGCGAACCGTCAAACGAGTTTCAAGATGCCCGTGCCATTGCTCCCGCTCCAAAAGCGCGTCGCCCAAAAAGGCCACGCGATCCCCTTCGGACAGGAAAAACATATGCGGGGAAGGCGCCAAACTCGATTCGGACACCTCCGACTCCGCAGCGGCAACCGCCACCCCAAAAACCGCCAACACCACAGCAAAAACATTTCTCTCGACCATCGCTACAACTCCGTTTTATTCGAGCTCACACCCGCCGGCGGCAACCCAAAAACCGCCTCCTTTTTCCAAGCAGCAGCGCCAAACCCTCAACGTATTTCCTGCCGCAAAATGCTGCGCCTGATTCCCCTCCATTCTGGAAAAAATCGCCAGTTAGGTCAAAGTAAAGTTTGTTTGCATCGCTCCGATGAGAAGAGCCGCAATCGAATTTTTGCCGCCGACCTTGCCGAAACTCTGGAGTTCCTCAAAGCCTTGCCTACAGCAAAGTGATCGGGCGGCTGGTTTTTCCAGTGGTAAAAAAAACGTTTCGGTGTTCAGCGCAGCAACTTTGGAGGGGCTTTGAGGCAGAGCTGATTTGTCGCGGGCGAGGCTTTGCCGGGCGGCAGTTGGCAAAGAGAGCGAGAATTTCGCAATAAGTATTTGTGGGCTTAACAGGGTGACGCGCAGGCACTCGACCGGTTGACCGGCACCCGTCTTGACAAAAAATCCAATCCTGTGCCTCCTGTCCATCCATGTGTCTCAAACAAAATCGCCCTCCAAAACCCTCAAAGCCCACAAATGCTTATCGCGGAGAATTTATTTGACAAGCGGGGGGCGGGAAGTTTTGATTGCGCGACTGCCCGTGGCTTGGCCAGTGGCTGGTCTCTGTTTTGGCACGATTTGCGGATGGCGCTGGCGCGGGAGATTTGCTTCAGAAGATGAGCGAACAAAAAGTCAGAATCGCAGTTGTCGGACTGGGCTTTGGGGCGGAATTCATCCCCATCCACCAAGCGCATCCCCTCGTCGAGCTGGCTGGGATTTGCCGGCGAAACGAAGAGGAACTGGACAAGGTCGGCAATCTGTTCGGCATTGCCAAGCGTTACACGGACTACAACGAACTGTTGAAAGACCCGGAGATTGACGCCGTCCACATCAACTCGCCGATCCCCGACCATGCGCCGCAATCACTCAAAGCCCTGCGCGCGGGCAAACACGTGATGTGCACCGTGCCGATGGCCACCACTGCTCAGGAATGCGAGGCGATTTGCCGGGCCGTCGAAGAAACCGGCCTTAAGTATATGATGGCAGAGACCGTCGTCTACAGCCGCGAATTCCTCTTCGTCAAAGAGCTATACAACAAAGGCGAACTAGGCAAACTGCAATACTTGGCGGCCAGTCATCCGCAAGACATGGACGGATGGCCCAGTTATTGGGAAGCAATGATCCCGATGCACTATGCCACCCACGTCGTCAGCCCCTGCCTCGGCCTCGTTGACGGGAAGGCGGAGTATGTCAGTTGTTTTGGCAGCGGAACCGTGCGCGATGACATCGCCCAAAAAAGCGGCAGCCGCTTCGCCGTTGAAACCTGCCATATCAAAATCAAAAACAGTGACCTTTCCGCTCACATCTGGCGTTTCCTCTACGACGTGGCACGGCAATACCGCGAAAGCATCGACATCTACGGCAGCAAAAAAAGTTTTGAATGGACGCTCATCGAAAACGAACCGCACATCCTTCACACCGCCAAACGGCCGGAGCCGGAAATTCCGGAGAAAGTTCAAGTCCCCGACTACGCGCATCGGCTTCCGGAACCGATTCAAAAATTCACGCAATCAATAGAAGACGACCAACACCTGTCCTTCCTGCAAGGCGGCGGCCACGGTGGCAGCCACCCGCATATGGTGCACGAATTCGCAAGCGCGGTTGTTGAAGACCGCGCCCCTTGGCCCAACGCCAAAACCGCGGCCAACTGGACCTGCGTCGGCATCTGCGCCCACCAAAGCGCCCAACAAGGCGGCAAAATCGTCGAACTGCCCGCCTTTACGCAATGAAGGTTTTTCCGAATAAATTTCCAAAGATAGTATAACACAATTCGAGCTTATGAACACAGACAGCAATTACTCCGCTGGCGACAAGATCCTTTTCTGGGGCTGTTTTGTCGCACTCATCACCACCGCATTCGCGTTTATCACGCGGACATTTCTAGCGATCACGCCGGAACTTTGGCCGGCGGCTCTTGGCTTAGATGACGTTCAACAACAGGAACTTTTCCATGCCGGCATCTGGCCGTTTGCCATTAGCATTATCGTCTTCAGTTTGATTATTGATCGAATTGGCTATAAGACGGCAATGATTTTTAGTTTTGCTTGCTACGCTATTTACGCGGCGCTTGCGTTTACCGCGCATGGCATCGTAACGGGAGTGGATGGAGACGCTTTGGAGGAGGCGCAAAAAAGGTCTTACGGCTTTCTCTACTGGGGCTCTGTCATTCTAGGCTTAGGGAATGGAACTGTAGAAGCCTTTATCAATCCTGTGGTCGCCACTATGTTCTATAAGGAGAAAACGAAGTGGCTCAATATCCTACATGCCGGTTGGCCAGGGGGATTGGTATTGGGTGGATTACTGACTATTGTTCTCGGCAATCAAGTTGCTGGTGATTGGCGAATTCTTATCTACCTGATCGCTTTGCCAGCTGTGGTTTTTCTCGTCATGCTGATTAAGGCAAACTTTCCGGTCAACGAGCGCGTGGCTTCAGGCACAAGCTATAAAGAGATGCTGGCGGAGTTTGGCATAGTCGGCGCCTTCCTTGCATCTGGACTTATCTTCGGGCAACTTGGGCAAGTTTTTGGATGGAGCGGCGGCGTGACCTGGAGCATCATCATCCTTGCTGCTGTTGCCTACGGGATTTATTGCCAATCGATTGGCCGACCAATCTTGATTTTCCTCTGTCTCATTATGATGCCGCTGGCCACTACCGAAATAGGCACGGATGGCGCGATAACCGGGATTATGGAAGAGCCCATGGAAGTTGCCGGTTATAGTCCACTATGGGTACTTATATACACCGCTGCGATTATGGCTGTGCTGCGCTTCTGGTTTGCCGGTCCGATTGTAAAAAAGTTGACGCCCATCGGTTTGTTAATCGCGTCAGCCGCTCTCGCTGTCATCGGCCTTTTCTTTCTGGCGTCTGCCACAAGCGTGGCGGCGATTTTCCTCTTTGCTACTCTTTACGGCTTCGGGAAAACCTTCTTTTGGCCGACCATGCTCGGTGTTGTTTCCGAGCAGTGTCCCAAGGGAGGGGCGTTGACCCTCAACGCAATCGCCGGCATCGGGATGCTGACCGTCGGAATTATCGGCGGGCCGTTGATTGGCAAAATGCAGGAAGACTCTGCTAAAGCCGCCTTATCAACGGATGTCTACAATAAAGTTTCCGATTCGAGAACCTATATCCTGGGAAAGTATACCGCCGTGGATACTAAAAAAGTGGATAAAAATCTAGGCGAGGAAGCAGCAAAGAAGACGAAAGAAAAAATACGAATCGCTAAGCAAGGGACCTTGGCCAAGATCACGGTGTTTCCGCTCATCATGCTGCTCGGTTACATTGTCCTAGCGCTTTACTTCAAGAGCCGAGGGGGGTACCGGTCCGTCAATATCACTGCCAAGGACACCCCGTGACTCGGAAAAGGTGATTTGCGGAACCGGCCGATCAAGCCTGACGAGATTCTTCCAGGATTCTAGGGATTTTCGATAATGCAGTCTTTTGATAGACAGAGGTTGAGTTTGAAAATTCGCTGGCTCATTATTCATTCCTACTAAGAGCTGGCGCTGGTGTAGCGGGCGAGAGCCCAGCGCCAACCGAGTTCTGAGAGCAGTACGCAGACGGCCGCCATACCGAGAAGGGTGAAGATTTCCAGAGGCGAGGAAAGTTTTTCGGCAAAGAACTTCACGGGAACGTTTGATACCAGAAGCATAGGCACGCCAAAGGTGAAGAAGACTTTGAAAGGGCCTCGAAAGGCGGTGTCGGGCAGCCGCGCGATGTTAAAAAGATTATAGTATCCCCAGACGATGCCTTGCGCTTTGACAGAGAGAAAGCTGATGCTCGCCAGGAGGAACATTAGGGAGTAGTGGATGAGGATGCCAGCGCCGCAGAGGATGCCGAAGCCGGTGCATTGCCAGAGGCTGGGCGTTAACTGCATTTTATAGCAGGCATAGACCATGACCGCCACGCCACTGAAGGCACCGACGAGGGAACCCATATCCACGGTTCGGAGGGAAATCAAAAACCGCGAGTTAACGGGAAGTAGGAGCATGAAATCCAGGCGCCCAGTCCGGACATGTTCGGAAAGGCTGACGATGTTGTTGAGGAAGAGAGCGTGGAAGAGTTGCTGGATAAGTTGGCTGGCGCCCGTTAGCAAAACCACTTCCCATTTAGACCAGTCGGCGATTCGTTCGGTGTGCGAATAAATCACGGCGACGAAGGCCAGTTGGAGACAGAACCATGAGAATTCTACAAAAATCCAGAGCAGGAAGTTGGTCTTGAACTGCATGTCCCGCATCACGGAGTTTTGGCACAGAGCCCGATAGATGGAGAGGTGGCGCCCAGCGGCGGTCAGGGCCTTCCGGGGGCGGAGTTTGTTGGGATGCAACAGGAATTTCATAGCCGCTCTCAACCGCCGACAGCGCTATACCTTCGAATCCCCCGGCGCCATACCAGCACGGCAATGCCAAACGCAATCACGACCCAAAAACATTGAATCCCAATGCCGGCGTATAGAGCATCGCCGGCAGTCCGTTCGAGCAAAATGCTGGCCGGAAAGTAAAGAAGGTAGGGGAAGGGCGTATACACCAGGGTGCTGACAATTTTTTCGGGCAGGATGTCTAGGGGGAACAAATGCCCGCCGGCGATGCATTCGACTGCGAAAAGGATGAAGATAAATGTGTCTATTTCCAGAATCCAGAACGCGAGCAGCGCCATTGTGAAAGAGGTGAAAAATTGGAGCAAGGCTGTCAATAGCATCGAGACGGCGAACCAAGCGTATACTTCGATCTCGGCAGGAAGTTGAAGAGAGGACCGATAATAGAAGACAAACAGGCCGATAGGCAGCAGGCTGCTGACGAGGTAGATGATTCGGCCTGAGATATAAAGAGCCAGCCGATAGCCGAGGTAGTTGATCGGCTTGAGGAGGAACTGGCTGATCCGTCCGTCGCGAATATCTGCTGCAATTTGCCAATCGTCTTCGTTGACGGCTGTGAATGCGTCGATGATCGTGATGACGAGGTAGTAGGAGATCATCTGGGCCAAGAGGTAACCGGCGACATCGCTGTTGTCTGCTTTGCTCGCATAAATCGCCTGCCACAAAAAGATCATGGCGGCAAGCGGGATGAGCGCAAAAAGGGCGCGGAAGAAGAAGTTTACTCGGTAAGCTAGGATACTTTGGACGCCGGCGTTCAGAACTTGCAGATACTTGCTCATTTAAAAGGGAGATTAGCAAAGAAACTCAGGTTCGTAGATGGTAAAATTGGTGAAGCGGCGGAGTTCGGCGGCGAACTTTGCAATGCCTTGCTTTTCGACGGCGCCGAGGCGGTAGCGGACGGTGTGTGTTAGGTATTCTCGCCGGAAGGATTCGCCGAAGGTTTTGTCGGCTTGCACGATGGTTTCGAGGTTTTGGATGCCTTTGTCTTTGGCGCGTTTCAATTGGGGCAGGATTGTGTTGTAGTCAGCGCCTTTTCTGAGGATCCACACGGCATAGACGAAGGGCAAGCGGGTGTCCTGGTGCCAGGCGTTGCCCAGGTCCCACAACTGGTGGGTGCAGTTTCGTTGGCGGAATTCGATGGCGGGGTTGCCGATTAAGAGGATGTTTTCTTTTTCTTCGGCGGCGGCGTAGTTGTCCAACACGCTCCATTTCGGATGAATGCCGCGCCAGTGCAGGAGGACGCGCAGGAGGTTCACGCTGGCGAGGGAAGCGGGGTCGCAGTGAACTTCAGCGATGTCTTTCAACGCGCCTCGGTGAGCGAGGAAGACGCTGCGCACCGGCCCGGCGGAGGAGACGCTGACGCCGTCGAGGATGAGGCGATGCCTGCCGAACAGGGCTTCTGTGATGCTGAGCAACGCGGCGTCGAGTTTGCCTTGCCGCATGGATTCGCTTAGTTGGTTGGGAGGGAGGAAGATGATTTCTCGTTCAAGCCCCCAGGTAAGGGGGGCGGCGTTCAGGTAGGGCACTGAACCGATGCGCGGTTGCTTGCGGCGGGCGGGCGTTTCGCTGCGGGGGATGGTCTTGGAGGGGGTCACTTGAGGGCGGGCCGAGTGTTGTTTGGCAGGTGGTCGTTTGGAATCGGCTCGTAAAAGGTGTTTCGCTGCACAGGCGTTTTTCCGGCTTCTTGGATGGCGGCAATCATGGCGTCGCGCGTTTGTTGTTGAGGGGATTGGGCGCCGGCCATATGGAAGATGTGTTCTTCGAGGATGGTGCCGTGCAAGTCGTCGGCGCCGTAGTTGAGGGCAATCTGGGCGAGGCCGAGTCCCAAGCCTACCCAGTAGGCGGTGATGTGGTCGAAGTTGTCGAGGTAGATGCGGCTGACGGCGATTGTCTTCAGCGAGTCGGCGCCTGTGGGCGGATGATTGATGGGGATTCTGTTGGCTTCCGGTTGGTAGGGGAGCGGGATGAAGCCGACGAAGCCGCCGGTTTCGTCCTGGAGGGCGCGAAGCCGGTGGAGGTGGTCGACTCGGTCTGCCGCAGATTCCAAATGGCCGTAGAGCATGGTGCAGGTGCTGCGGCCGCCGAGCTGGTGCCAAGTGCGGTGAACATCAAGATATTCTTCGGCAGATTCCTTTCCGCGGGCGATTTGGCGTCGCACTTCTTTTTGAAAGATTTCCGCGCCGCCGCCAGTGAGGGAGCCCAGGCCGGCTTCCTGCAATTCGGCCAGGGTATCGCGGACGGATTTTCGGGACAGCCAGGCCAGGTGCAGGATTTCAATGGCGGTGAAGCATTTGAGTTCGAGCCGCGGGTCGAGCGCTTTGAGGCGCTTGAGCATCCCTGTATAATAATCAAACGACAGGGAGGGGTGCAGCCCGCCGACGATGTGTAGTTCAGTGATCCCGATGTCCAAAGCCTTGCGTGCTTTGCCGACGATTTCCTCCAGACGCAGTTGAAAGCCGTCGTTGTCCCGCTTCTTTCTGGCAAAGGCGCAGAATTGGCAGCTCAGGATGCAGTAGTTTGAGTAGTTGATGTATCGGTTGACGAGGTAGGAGGCGCGGCTGCCGTTCTTTCGGCAGTTGGCGATGCCGGCGATGGCGCCCAGCGCGTTCCAGTCCTTCACCGCAAAAAGGCGCTGGGCTTCGGCCTCGTTGATGCGTTCGCCAGCGGCGACTTTCTCACGGATGTCGGCGAGTTCGCTTTGCGCTACGGCTGTCTTCATGCGCGGATGTGGAACATGGTAAACGTTACTTCCATCACGGTGACCGCCAAAAAGACGACGCTGATCAAAGCGTTCAGACGGAAGAAGGCGACATGAATCCACTTGAGGCTCCGCTTCCGCGCCAGCCAGTGCTCGAATAAAAGACAAATCAAAATCACCACCAATCCGGCGAAATAGGCGAAGCATAAGTATTTGTAGTGAAACCGGAGCAAAAAACCGAAGGCGGCAAACAAGCTCCACATAATTAAGTGGGAGAGAAAAGCGGCCTGAAGGGCGTTTTTAATTCCCCAACGGACGGTGAGGGAATGGAGTCCGTGGGCGCGGTCGAATTCGTAATCTTGAGTGGCATAGATGATGTCGAAACCGATCAACCAAAAGGCCACGCCCAAAGCCAAAATGATCGGCGGCAGATCGAGACTGCCCTTGACTGCCAACCACGCGCCCAGCGGAGACAAAGCCAGCGCCGCGCCGAGATAAACATGGGTGAAGTCGGTGAACCGCTTCGTGAACGAATAGAAACAAACCACAAATAGCGCCACAGGCGAAAGGAGAAAGCAGATATTATTGATGAACCAACATGTCGTCAAAAACCCAACTGCGCTCAGTCCCCACAACACCACTGCGCTGGAAATCGACACTTTCCCGGTAACGAGATGGCGGTGTTTCGTTCTCGGGTTCATGCCGTCCCATTTGCGATCCACGATGCGATTGAAAGTCATGGCGCAAGTGCGGGCGGTGACCATAGCCAACAAGATGAGCGAGAACTTTTCCCAGCCGGGCCAGCCTTTATTGGACGCGGCAGCAACCACCATGGAGGCAAAGGCAAACGGCAAGGCAAAGACGGTGTGGGAGAACCGGATCATCTCCGCCCAGTTTCGCAATGTGGCAATCCATGTTAACAGCATCCCCGCTGAAACACTGAATGGCCAGCCAGCCCCATTTCAAGGCTTTTCTGAAGCCGCCGGAGCGCAGAGCCGCATCCAGCGCGTTTGTCTCACTCTTTCTCCTCCAGCCACCGGGGCGTCAAGGATTGTTCAATCCCCAAATGGTCCAAGACCCGCGCCACGACAGTGTCCGCCAAATCATCAATGGATTTGGGATGGGAATAAAAAGACGGGTTGGCAGGGAGAATCGTTGCGCCGGCCAGCAAAAGCCTCTCGAAGTTCTTGACATGAATCAGGTTGAGGGGCGTCTCTCGCGGCACGAGGAGGAGGCGCTGATTCTCCTTGAGCATCACATCGGCGGCTCGGAGCAAAAGATCGCTGCCAAAGCCTTGGGCAATGCGGCCTAAAGTCCCCATGCTGCACGGAATCACGACCATGGCGTCGAAAGGATTTGACCCGCTGGCAAACGGCGCGTTCATGGTTTTCAGGCTGTAGCGATGCGCCGCCGGGTCCAATTGCAGGCCACCCGGCAGTTCTTCGGCGATGACTTGGCGGGCGTAATTGCTCAGCACGACGTGGACGTCGTGCTGTTCGCAAGGCAAGCGGTTCAAGAGCCTTTGCGCGTAAATGACGCCGCTGGCTCCAGTAATGGCAACGATGATTTTCAAAACGATTGGCAGGCAACCAACGCTGCCTTCCCGCCGACAGTGTGAAGGGAAAGAAGCTCCCGCGCAATGCCATATGAGTGCCGGGTGGCCTCAAATTCACGCCTTCCGCAGGAACCAGCAAAGCAGGCAGCAGAGACTCACCATTCATCCCAACAGCGGAGAGGCCCCCAATTGTTGACCCGATTCGTCATCATCAAATAACCGTCGTCATTGTCAGGAGGCTCATTGCCACGTGACCAACGCTGGAAAACCTCCGGAACAGGCAACGTCCAATCCCGCAAACTCCCCTTCTCTACATGCCCATCCAAAAAAAAACAGCGTTCATCAATCCTTCGTGCCGCCGGCTTCAATCAAAAACCAAATCCGGCAAAAGCTACCTTACCGGCAAGGGAACAACAACATGCTGAATATTCCATCGCTTCATATCAACCCAGTTGACACTATCAGCAACCTCCCATCCTGGACCATCCGCAACCCAAATAAAATCGGATGGATTTCTAATCTCGGAAATCTTCAATGGATAATAATCCCGCCAAAGCAGCCGCCGAGGATTCAAAGCCAAAGGACCCACTCGATCCGATGCTCCGGCAGCTCCATTCAGCCCGTAAGAAAAATTAAACGCCCCCGAAAATGGCGAAACATTTTGCTTCCCCCTTTCTTCATCAGCTCAACGCGCCCGGCGAACCGCTTCCGGTAACCGAGTATTCGCCGCACAATGAAAAACATTGGTGTCCTGCCCCAAGTAACCATCCCAAAGAATGTGATGCCAGCGAATCCCCAGACGGTACCTCACATCTTCAAACTTTCTCCACTTGGGATCCGTCCAGTGAGCTTCAAAAGGCACCAGCGAATTCTCATGGTCGGCGGCATAACCCATCACTGCCAAGTGCATCTGCTTGAGATTGTTGACGCAGTGAATGCGTTGCGCCATGCCTTTGGCGCGGTTGAGAGCGTCGGCAGCAACAAGGCAGCCAAAATGCCGATAATAGCAATCACCACCAGCAATTCAACTAAAGTGAAAGCCTGCCGTTTCACAAAAAGAGCAGGATTCACGCCAAAGTCGGCGCAACCTCAATCGTATCGAGGAAAACGAGCCCCGTAATCGAAACGAGGAAAACTAGGATTACTGCCGCCATACCGGGGAATCACTTTTCGGTGTCCCGAAGTGTTCAAAATTTTAGCGGCGAAGCTAGCCTACGCGGGAAAAAGCAACGATGCAAGCAAAAAAACCGGAATAAGCATTTATAGGCTTAGCGGGAGTGGCGCAGGCTTTCAGCCTGCGGGCAGACAAGAATGTCTGCCCGACCTTTATGCTGGACAAGGCGAAAAAGCCAGTAACTGCTTATTGCGAAAAAAACCGGAATAAGTAGCTATGGGCTACATTGACGCTCCAGCAGGCAATCCTGCTTTTTCCACGTCCAGTGACCTCATTCCCCTAGCCAAAATATTTAACACAGTCTGTTCCGTTGCCAAGTATTTTGCTTCGAAGCCCCTAAATACTTATTCCGAAAAAAAAACAAAAATTCTACCTGCCAGAAAGGAGGAAGGCACGAGCGGCTTTGGGATGAGTTGCTCCAATGAGCCGCTGAAACCGGCAGTTTTGCGCGGGGAAGGGATTTGTTCGGGCGTTCACTCGAATGGCGATTGCGCGGCTCTGGCCTGATAATCACGGCGGAGGCTGTCCACAATCGGGGAAGTGCAGATTTCCTGCTCGTTTAGCGAGGCGACCGGGAGGATTTCCCAGGCGCTTTGGGTGAGGAAGACGGCTTGCTTTGCCAACAGTGCCGACTCGGGGATGTATTCTTCTTTGCAGGGGAGTTTTTGGGCGGCGCAGATTTCTTTAATGATTTGGCGGGTGATGCCCGGAAGGATGCCGGTGGCAAGCGGCGGGGTGCCGAGCGAGTGGCCGTCGAACCAAAAGATGTTGGCGCAGGTTGTTTCGGCGACTTGTCCTTCGCGGGTGAGGAAGAGGGCGTCGTCCGCGTTTTGGCGATCGGCTTCGGTTTGGGCAAGGATTTGGAGGAGTTTGTTGGTTGTCTTGTGTTGGTGAAGCGGCGAGCGGGAGTCGATGCGGTGGGCGCTGGTGATTAAGCGCCAAGAGGGAGCGGGCTTTTGAAGGCAATCGGGCGCCGGGTGCAGGGAGACTATCAGGGAGGGGGTTTGGGCGTTTTTGATGGAATAGCCGCGCGGACTTTGGCCACGGGTTACTTGAATGCGGAGCAGGGAATGGGCGATGCGGTTTTGGGAGATGAGGGTGCGGACGATGGCGGCCAATTCTTTGGGAGCTGTGTCGAAGGGGATGGCGAGCGCGGCAAGGGAGGCCGCCAAGCGGGAGAGATGCGCTCGCCAGAAAGCCGGTCGGCCGTCGTCAATGCGGAGCGTTTCGAAACAGCCGTCGCCATACATGAAGCCGCGGTCGAAGGCCGAGACCGTTGCGGCTTCTTGCGGGAGGTAATTGCCGTTGACGTAAGCAATCACGGGCGCGGTTT
Source organism: uncultured Pedosphaera sp. (assembly GCA_965214825.1). Classification (GTDB taxonomy): domain Bacteria; phylum Verrucomicrobiota; class Verrucomicrobiia; order Limisphaerales; family AAA164-E04; genus UBA2970. The sequence goes on along the minus strand of OZ243981.1, from coordinate 978,939 downwards.
TCCGGGACGCGAAGGCAGGGGACGTGTCAAACGTCTCGGATGTTGTTTGCGGGTCTGGCGCTTTGGCCGGCTCAAAGAGAGTGCTTCTAGGAACCCCCGCGCTTTGTCCATCGTTTCTTCATATTCGGCGGCTGGGTCTGAATCCGCCACGATGCCGGCGCCGATGTTGAAGAAGAGGTGGCGGTCGGTTTGGAAGGCCGTGCGAATGCCAATGCTGAGGTGCGTCTCGCGGTTGAACCCGATGAACCCGATGACGCCCGTGTAGGGGCCGCGGGCGATGGGTTCCAGTTCGTCGATGATCTGCATGGCCCGCAGCTTGGGAGCGCCTGTAACACTGCCGCCCGGAAAACAAGCGGCCAATGCGCGCGCATGACTGAGCCGCTCGCGGAGAACGCCCTCCACCGTCGATACCAGATGCTGCACTTGCGGATACCGCTCCAAACGCGCCAAATCCGAAACCGCCACTGAGCCAAACTCGCAGATTCGGCCCAAGTCGTTTCGCAGCAGGTCGGTGATCATCACCAACTCCGCAAGCTCCTTGGGGCTGGATTGCAATTCGTAGGCCAATCGAGCGTCTTGCTGGGCGTCGGCAGAGCGCGGCCGAGTTCCCTTAATGGGGCGAGTGCGGACGTGCCGTCCCGAAATCCTCAAGAACGATTCGGGCGAAGCCGAAGCGATTTGCCAACAGCCGAAATCCAAATAAGCCGCGCAAGGCGCCGGCGATGCCTCTGTCAAACGCTGATAGAAATCAAAACCGTCGCCCGCGAACGGAAGCTCCAGCCGGTGCGAAAGGTTCACCTGATAAATGTCGCCAGCCCGGATGTAGCGTTTGGCCCGCTTCACCCGGTCGATGAACGCAGCGCGGGACAAGTTGGAGCGGGGCATTTGGCCGTAATCGGCCGGCATAGCGGCGTCAACGGAAAAGGCAGCCGGAGGCATCCGAAGCTGCCGCATCCACCAGTCCGCCTTCTCCCGCGCCGCCGCGACAGAGCGCGAACCGTCGGCTCGCATCCCGGTCGAGACAATCCAGCACTTCCCAAGCTGGCGGTCAAAAACGCACAGACTGTCATAAAAGCCTGCGCACAAATCGGGAACTTCCGGCAACCGCGCCGCTTTGGAGACCAGCTTGTCGCTGAGCCGCCGATTCAGCTCGTAGCCCCAACAGCCGAAAACGCCGCCCAAAGGAAACGGCAAATCCGGCTCCTCCAACAGCTCGTATCTCAAGAGCCATTGCTCCAAAAGCATCCAGGGATTGCCGTAGCCGGTGAACTCCCGCCCGCTCGCGTGGAAACGGCAACAGCTCCCCCAGACTTCGAGCCGGGCAAAAGGCCAAGCGGCAACGAACGAAAAGCGAGCGTCCGCCGAGGGAAAAAGCGCCGATTGAAGAACGACCAAACCGCTTGCCCATTGGCGATTGCTGGCGCCCTGCTGCCCTGCCCGCTCATCGCGGATTTGCCGGGACAAAGTCAAAAGGGAATGCTCCGTTTCAACCTCAATAATCAACGTTCGCATTCAGAAATCCCCCCGCTTCGGTTTCGCCAATGCAAACCGCCATTTTGAGCCGTCCCGAAAAAATCTCAAACCCGAAGTCCGCAATAAGCATTTATGGGCTTTGATGGTTTTGGAGGGCCATTTCGTTCGGGACAAATGGATGGACAGGAGGCACAGACTTGGATTTTTTGTCAAGGTGGGTGGCGGTCAACGGGTCGAGTGCCTGCGCGTCACCCTGTTAAGCCCGTAAATATTTATCGCGCCGAAGTTGCCGCCGCCAGCCTATCGCCACCCATAAACTGCCCATCCGCAACCCAACCGTTGCCCAAGCCTTGCTCACAGCCGCCGACACATCTCACAAGCCGCTATTTCACCGAGACTCAGCCGTTGCTGAAAAAGGGAAACCAAAAGCAACCCGTAAATCTTTCCCGCCGCCAATCCGCAGGTACTCCCTAAAAAAATCTCCCCAGAAAAAACGAAAAAATTCAAAAAGCCGCAATAAGGATTTATAGGCTTAACGGAGGTGACGCAGGCACTCGAAGAGTGAGTAGGGCGGAGGGAAGCCAACTTCAGCCTGCGGGCAGACAAGAATGTCTGCCTCACCTTTATGCTGAACAAGGTGAAAAGCCAGTAACTCCTTATCGCGCAAAAAGCGCTTGACCTCTTCCCCATTCAGTTAAGTTGACGGCTCACAGCTATTTCGCCGGAGTTCCTTGTTGGGGCGCCTGCTGAATAGAACAGTCTGTCAATCCGTGTCGGAAGAAGTTCGAAACTCCCCCGGCATTTGGACAAATAAGTGGGACTTCTCTCTCGCTTTTTGCCTGTGGAATAACGACCTCGGCCCGGCGCCGGTCACGCCGCAAGCCGAACGAACAAGACCGAAACAGTGCAATGTTTATCGAAAGCAACCTTATGCCGCAGAAGACGAACTCGAATCGGAAAACGGGTCACGCAATGCCCGCAACAAACGCAACGGCGAACTTCACCGAATCGCCCAATCCACCAAACACAAACCACCGACATATCGACACCATGAAACCCGCAACACTGCAAAAACAGTCCCTGCTCCAAAAAGTTAGGGAAATCCTGAAACCGAAGGCAACCGCCGCCACCCTCGGCGTCGGCGTCACTTACGGAATCCTCTTGAGCGCCCTTTTGCTTTTGCTCTTCCCGCCCAAAAGCATCCAAGCGCAAAGCACGGACCCAGAACCGTTGCCTCTGCCCGAGGTCCCCGTTGTCTACGAAGTTCACGTTACCGGCGCAATTGCTACGGACGGAAACATTAATGAGACCGTTCGCGGCCTTTTCGACATCTCCATCGTTACCGACAGCCAGCAATGGACATACTACAAATACTGCTGGTCCGGCATTTACAAGTGGGAAGATGGAGAAATTGAATACATCGACGCCACCGATCCTCACGATTCCTATTTCAGCTATGTGAACTACTGGTATCAAGAATATTGGTGGGAAGACAACGACAGCAGCTACTCGTGCCGCATCGTTGCCCATGGCGACGATAGACACATCCGAGATTCGCTCGATGTCTACGTCGACGTGGAATTCTATTGGGAATGGCACTTTGGAGGCACAACCATGTCTGCCCGCAGGCTAAAGTTGGTTCTCCTCCGCCCTACTCACTCTCCGAGTGTCTGCGCCACATGTGGTTGCGCCACATGTGGTTGCGCCACCTTTACTTCGCCGGTTTCAGGCGGAAAAACTCTGCGCCTTTCCGCTCAGGCGGAATCGGCAACACACCCTCCCGCGAAAAACGTGCCGGCGCCACTGCTTCCCACTCGCCATTCAAATCAGTCGTGCTTTGCAATGTCCCTCCCTGCCAATGAATCTGCACCCCACCGCCCGCAATCCGCACAATCTCCAAATAGTTGTTGTTGTCGAGAGACAGGCGCCTGAAGTTCGTCGAGCTGGAATCCGGCAAGGTCAAGGTGCCGATCATTGGCTCACAAAAGGTCACTGCCGATTTCGGGAAACCTTGTAGGCTCTTGAGACTCTCAATATCCATGCCTTCCGGCACACACAAACTCTCCAAAGGATTGCCGTTGAGAACCAGCAAGCGCAAGCTCGTCAGGCCAGCGGGCAAGGCCAGGTTGGTCAGGGAATTGTTGCCGAGGTTTAGCGTTCTCAAGCTCGTCAAGTCGTCGGGCAAGGTGAGATGAGTCAGTTGGTTGTTGTTGAGATACAGATTCTCCAAGTTGGGCAAGCTGTTGGGCAGGGTCAAGGTGGTCAGGCGGTTGTTGTAGAGACGCAGCGTCTTCAAGTTGGTCAAGCTGTTGGGCACGGTGAAGGCGGTCAGGCTGTTTTTGTGGAGACGCAGCGTCTTCAAGTTGGTCAAGCCATCGGGCAAGGTTACGGAAGCCAGGTCAAGCCGTTGGAGAGACAGAGATTTCGTGCTGACATTGACTTGCCGGCTGAAGGCGCTGCCGTCGGTTCTAATTCCGGTGATGAGGAGAGTTCCCTCAGTTGTTGGCGGCTCTTCGGTTGTTGGCGGCTCTTCGGTTGTTGGCGGCTCTTCGGTTGTTGGCGGCTCTTCGGTTGTTGGCGGCTCTTCGGTTGTTGGAGGCCCTTCAGTTGTGGGAGGCTCTTCAGTTGTGGGAGGCGTAATCGTCTCTTCGTTCGCGGGATCATAGAAGGTCACTGCTGATTTCGAAAAACCTTGAAGATCGAGATTTTCAATGTCCATGCCCAGAGGCGCCCGCACACTCTCCAAAGGATTGCCGCTGATATCCAGCGTCTTCAAGCTGGTCAAGTCATCGGGCAAGGTCAAGGTGGTCAGGAGGTTGTCGTGGAGATGCAGCGTCTCCAAGTTAGTCAAGCCATCGGGCAAGGTCAGGGAGGTCAGGTCCATGGCATTGAGAAGTAGAGATGTCGTGTTGGCATTGACTTGCCGGCTGAAGGCGCTGCCGTGGCTTGTCGTTCCGGTGATGAGGAGAGTTCCCTCAGTTGTCGGGGGTTCTTCGGTTGTGGGAGGCGTAATCGTCTCTTCGGGCGCGGGATCATAGAAGGTCACTGCTGATTTCGAAAAACCTTGAAGATCGAGATTTTCAAGGTCCATGTCCAGAGGCACACGCAAACTCTCCAAAGGATTGCCGTCGAGCCACAGATTCCTCAAGCTGGTCATGCCGTCCGGCAGGGTTAAGGTGGTCAGGGGGTTGCTGTGGAGATGCAGCTCCTCCAAGTTGGTCAAGCCATCGGGCAAGGTCAAGGTGATCAGTTGGTTGTTGTGGAGATACAGCGTCTTCAAGTTGGTCAAGCTGTTGGGCAAGGTCAAGGCGGTCAGTTGGTTATTGTAGAGAAGCAGCTCCTCCAAGTTGGTCAAAGTATTGGGCACGGTGAAGGCGGTCAGGTGGTTGTTGTAGAGACGCAGCGTCTTCAAGCTTGTCAAGCCATCGGGCAAGGTCAAGGTGATCAGTTGGTTGTTGTGGAGATACAGCGTCTTCAAGTTGGTCAAGCTGTTGGGCAAGGTCAAGGCGGTCAGTTGGTTATTGTAGAGAAGCAGCACCTCCAAGTTGGTCAAAGTATTGGGCAAGGTGAAGGCGGTCAGGCGGTTGTTGTGGAGATACAGCGTCTTCAAGGTGGTCAAGCCATCGGGCAAGGTCAAGGTGGTTAGCTGGTTGTTGTTGAGATCCAGCGTCTCCAAGTTGGTCAAGCCATCGGGCAAGGTCAAGGTGGTCAGGAGGTTGTCGGAGAGTTCCAGCGTCTTCAAGTTGGTCAAGCCATCGGGCAAGGTCAGGTTGGTCAGGAGGTTGTCGGAGAGTTCCAGCCTCTCCAAGTTGGTCAAGCCATCGGGCAGGGTTACGGAAGCCAGGTCAAGACGGCCGAGAGACAGAGATGTCGTGTTGGCATTGACTTGCCGGCTGAAGGCGCTGCCGTCGCTTCTAGTTCCGGTGATGAGGAGAGTTAAGGTCACTGCTGATTTCGAAAAACCTTGAAGATTGAGATTTTCAAGGTCCATGCCCAGGGGCGCCCGCACACTCTCCAAAGGATTGCCGTTGAGCCACAGCGTCTCCAAGCTGATCAGGCTGTCCGGCAGGGTCAAGGTGGTCAGGCGGTTGTTGAAGGGATACAGCTCCGTCAAATTGGTCAAGCTGTTGGGCAGTGTCAAGGTGGTTAGTTGGTTGTTGTAGAGTTCCAGCAACTGCAATTTGGTCAAGCCATCGGGCAAGGCCAGGGTGGTCAGTTGGTTGTTATAGAGAAGCAGCGTCTCCAAGTTGGTCAAGCCATCGGGCAGGGTCAGGTTGGTCAGTTGGTTGTTGTTGAGTTTCAGCTTCGTCAAGCTCGTCAAGTCATCGGGCAGGGTCAAGGTGGTTAGTTGGTTGTTGTCGAGATAAAGCCTCGTCAAGCTCGTCAAGCCATCGGGCAGGGTCAAGGTGGTCAGTTGGTTGTTGTTGAGATACAGCCTCGTCAAGTTGGTCAAGCCATCGGGCAGGGTCAGGTTGGTCAGCTGATTGCGGTAGAGCCACAGCTCCGTCAAGTTGGTCAAGCCATCGGGCAGGGTTACGGAAGCCAGGTCAAGCCGTTGGAGAAACAGAGATTTCGTGCTGGCATTGGCTTGTCGGCTGAAGGCGCTGCCGTCGCTTCTAGTTCCGGTGATGAGGAGAGTTAAGGTCACTGCTGATTTCGAAAAACCTTGAAGATTGAGATTTTCAATGTCCATGCTCAGAGGCACACGCAAACTCTCCAAACGATTGCCGTCGAGCCACAGCTCCTCCAAGCTGGTCATGCCGACGGGCAAGGTCAAGGTGGTCAGGTGGTTGCCGCCGAGATTCAGATTCTGCAAGCTGGTCATGCCGACGGGCAGGGTCAAGGTGGTCAGGTGGTTGTTTCGGAGATTCAGATCCTGCAAGTCGGGCAAAGTATTGGGCAGGGTCAAGGTAGTTAGTTGATTGTTGTTGAGATACAGCGTCTCCAAGTTGGTCAAGCCATCGGGTAGGGTGAAGGTGGTCAGCTGATTGTTGTTGAGTTGCAGAACCCGCAAGTGGGGCAAAGTATTGAGCAGGGTGAAGGTGGTCAGCTGATTGTTGTTGAGATCCAGATACCGCAAGTTGGATAAGGTATTGGGCAGGGTCAAGGTGGTCAGGAGGTTGTTTCGGAGATTCAGCCACTGCAAGTTGGTCAAGGTGTTGGGCAGGGTCAAGGTGGTTAGTTGGTTGTTGTTGAGATACAGCTCCTCCAAGTTGGATAAGGTATTGGGCAGGGTCAAGGTGGTCAGTTGATTGCGGGAGAGATTCAGAACCCGCAAGTTGGTTAAGGTATCGGGCAGGGTCAAGGTGGTCAGTTGATTGTTGTTGAGATACAGCTCCTCCAAGTTGGTCAAGCCGTCGGGCAGGGTTACGGAAGTCAGGTCCTCGGCATCGAGACGTAGAGATGTCGCGCTGGCATCGACTTGCTGGCTGAAGGCTTTGCCGTTGCTTTTGGTTCCGGTGACGGTGAGGGTTCCCTCAGTTGTGGGCGGCGTAATCGTCTCTTCGGGCGCGGGATCATGCGTGGGATCGTAGAAGGTCACTGCTGATTTCGAAAAACCTTGAAAATAGGGATTTTCAAGGTCCATGCCCAGAGGCACACGCAAAGTCTCCAAAGGATTGCCGGCGAGCCACAGATTCTCCAAGCTGGTCATGCCGACGGGCAAGGTCAAGGTGGTCAGGTGGTTGTTTCGGAGACGTAGCTCCGTCAAGCTGGTCATGCCGATGGGCAGGGTCAAGGCGGTCAGTTGGTTGTCGGAGAGATTCAGCCACTGCAAGCTGGTCAAGCCGTCGGGCACGGTGAAGGTGGTCAGTTGGTTGTTGTAGAGACTCAGCACCTTCAAGCTCGTCAAGCCATCGGGCAGGGTCAAGGCGGTCAGGCGGTTGTTGAAGAGAAACAGCCTCTCCAAGTTCAAGTTGGTCAAGCCATCGGGCAGGGTTACGGAAGCCAGGTTAAGGTTGTCGAGATCCAGAAATTTCGTACTGGCATTGACTCGTCGGCTGAAGGCGCTGCCGTTGGTTTTGGTTCCAGTGATGAGGAGAGTTCCCTCGAAGGTCACTGCTGATTTCGAAAAACCTTGAAGATTGAGATTTTCAATGTCCATGCTCAGAGGCACACGCAAACTCTCCAAACGATTGCCGTCGAGCCACAGCTCCTCCAAGCTGGTCATGCCGACGGGCAAGGTCAAGGTGGTCAGGTGGTTGCCGCCGAGATTCAGATTCTGCAAGCTGGTCATGCCGACGGGCAGGGTCAAGGTGGTCAGGTGGTTGTTTCGGAGATTCAGATCCTGCAAGTCGGGCAAAGTATTGGGCAGGGTCAAGGTAGTTAGTTGATTGTTGTTGAGATACAGCGTCTCCAAGTTGGTCAAGCCATCGGGTAGGGTGAAGGTGGTCAGCTGATTGTTGTTGAGATACAGCGTCTCCAAGTTGGTCAAGCCATCGGGTAGGGTGAAGGTGGTCAGCTGATTGTTGTTGAGTTGCAGAACCCGCAAGTGGGGCAAAGTATTGAGCAGGGTGAAGGTGGTCAGCTGATTGTTGTTGAGATCCAGATACCGCAAGTTGGATAAGGTATTGGGCAGGGTCAAGGTGGTCAGGAGGTTGTTTCGGAGATTCAGCCACTGCAAGTTGGTCAAGGTGTTGGGCAGGGTCAAGGTGGTTAGTTGGTTGTTGTTGAGATACAGCACCTCCAAGTTGGATAAGGTATTGGGCAGGGTCAAGGTGGTCAGTTGATTGCGGGAGAGATTCAGAACCCGCAAGTTGGATAAGGTATCGGGCAGGGTCAAGGTGGTCAGTTGATTGTTGTTGAGATACAGCTCCTCCAAGTTGGTCAAGCCGTCGGGCAGGGTTACGGAAGTCAGGTCCTCGGCATCGAGACGTAGAGATGTCGCGTTGGCATCGACTTGCTGTCTGAAGGCTTTGCCGTTGCTTTTGGTTCCGGTGACGGTGAGGGTTTGGGCGGCGGCTGGGAGGGTGAGGGCAAGAGCGAGGGCTAGCGCCAAGCCGATTTCCCGTGCCCGGCTCTTCCGTTTAGGCGATTTGAGGGCAGGAGTACTGGTTGGTGGGTTGGTGGGTTGGTGGGTTGGTGGGTTGGTCTTTTTTCATGCTGACAGGTTTGTTTGACATTTTCAAAGTTTTTTTTATTTTCGGTTCAACTCGGGGCGCAGGCTTGCCGCCTGCAGGCAGACATCCTGTCTGCCCCACATACTCTCTCCCCGCAGAGACTCTTCCGTTCCGGAGGTTAAAAAATCTGAGCGCCTGTCTCATCCCCTTATTCCGAACGAAACGGCGGCTCAGCAGCCTCCATGACGGGCGAAGATTACTCCGTTGCCCGCCAATGTCAATGCTTTTCTCGAAAGTTTTTTTCTCTCCGTCGAGCAGCGGGAAAGACATTAACCGATTCCAAAATCTGTGCAAGTATTTTTATGATTTTTTTTTCAGCCTGCTGCAAACGGCCGGTTTGGTTCATCCCGCCGCCAAGATAGGGAAGAGCTATGACCGGCGATTTTTCAAACAAATTCGCCAAAATCCGCGCATTACTGCTTGCCGATTCGTCGAGTTTTCGCTCTTCCGTCAGGATGATTGGGGCTGTTTTCCCTGTCTTTTCCCGAAGGCGGTGTTGCGTCAAAGCTGCTTCGTTGAGGACCCCGAGTCGATTTCGGGCGACAATGACGGTATCGCTTTGGGTTCGCGCAATCAAATCGCTCACGGCGACTCCGGGAGCCAAAGGCACTTCCAATCCTCCAATCCCTTCAATGAGAAGGCATTCCGTGTTTTGAGAGGTTTCTTCAACTGCTTTGACGGCTGCGCGAAAACCGGCCTGGGCAGCGCCGGGCTCCAAACCCGCCATCGGCGCCAAGGGCGCTCGGCAAAACACCGGGGTGATTTGCCGTTCGGTCAGTTCATGATCGTTCACTGCGGCCAGCAAGGCCGCATCCTCCCAAGTGCCGGAACAATAGGGCTTTATCGCCAATGCGCGAATTCCCCGGCGCCGCAGGTGAAGCGTCAGCAAAGCCGTCAAGGTTGTTTTCCCAACCCCGGTGCCCGTTCCGGTGATGAATAACGGAGGTCTCTTCACAACGCGGCGCATTCTGAATTCAGTGGGACGGCGAGGGAAGTTGAAAAATCGCACCGGCGCAGGAGGGCATTGGCCATCAGGGAGGTGGCGTGATGTGATGAGGAACCACCACAAAAAGCACAGAATTTTTGCGGGCAAAAGCCCATAACGAGGTATTGCGGATTTTTTCGCAATAAGCATTTATGGGCTTTGATGGTTTTGGAGGGCGATTTCGTTCGGGACATATAGATTTGCAGAAGGCACAGGATTGGATTTTTTGTCAAGGCGGGCGCCGGTCAACGGGTCAAGTGCCTACGCCACATGTGGTTGCGCCACCCTGTTAAGCCCGTAAATATTTATCGCGGGTTTTCTTCTTTATTGGCGGGTTAGCGAAAAGTTTTCACGAGGGCACGATGATGATGCGGTGCACGTTTTTGCCCGGCAGGGGGAGGAAGAGTTCGGGGCTTCGCCGCCTTCGGGAAACGGCCTGTCGTCGCCCACTTGGTGAGCTTAGCGGCAAGGGCGGCTGCCGGTCAAGAGCGAAAACGAACTGGCTCAACGCTGCCGGCGGGGATTTGTCGGTTGTTCAGGCTTCCGTTTCTTTCTGAGGATGCCGGAGGAATAATCTTTTCAGGTCTTCGAGAACAAGGTAGCCGGCGGGAACCAGGAACAGCGAAATCAGTGTCGCAAATAGGACGCCAAAAGCCAGCGAAGTTGCCATGGGGATGAGAAACTTGGCTTGCACGCTTTTTTCGAGGATGATGGGGATTAGGCCAACAAAAGTTGTCAACGAGGTCAACAGAATCGGCCGGAAACGCGCCACGCCGGCTTGCCGCACGGCGTCGACCAGCTTCCCGCCCCGGTTGCGGTAGCGGTTGATATAAACCACCATCACTAGGTTGTCGTTTACGACCACGCCGGAAAGGGCCACGATGCCGAACATCGAGAGGATAGTCAGGTCCATGCCCATGAGGAGGTGTCCCCAGACGGCGCCGACCAAACCAAATGGAATGGCCGACATCACGATAAAGGGCTGTAGGTAGGAGCGGAAAGGAATGGCCAATAACACGTAGATGAGGAGGAGAGCCATGGGGTAGCCGTGCATCATGCCTTGTAGCATTTCTTGTTGTTCCCGTTGTTCGCCTTCCCAAGTGAACGAGACTTCGGGGTATTTCTTTTTCAGATTTGGGAGGAACTCGGCTTTCAAGCTGGCGATGATCTCGTTGGCGTTGGCTTTGGCAGTATCCACATCCGCGGTTACGTTGATGGCGCGCTGCCGGTCCACCCGCTTGATTTCTGAGTAGCCCCGGCCGGTTTTGACTTCCGCCACTTCGCCGAAGGGCACTTCTGCGCCCGCCAGCGTTCGGATTCGCATGTGCTCCAGGTTGCCTAGAGACTGGCGCTCGGCTTTCGGGTAGCGCACCATGATCCGCACTTCGTCACGTCCGCGTTGGATGCGCTGCACTTCCTCGCCGTAAAAGGCTTGTCGCACTTGCCGCCCCAAGTCCCTTTGCGACAGGTTCAGGGCTTGGGCGCCTGGCCGGATGGCTAGTTTCACCTCTTGTTTGCCTTCGCGGAAGGAATCGGTGATATCGAACACGCCGGTGTAGGAGCGCAAATGCGCCTTCAACTCGTCGGCCGCTTGCCGCAAGCGGGCGACGTTGTTTCCCATCAGTTGCAGGTTGACGGCCTTGCCAGACGAAAAAATCGACGCGGTGAACAACAGCTCGGCCGCGCCGGGAATCTCCCCAGTCAGTTCCCGCCAACGGTTCGCCAAGTCCTGGCTGCGGATGCCTTGCCGGTTCTCCGCCGTTTGCAGTTCGATGTGGACTTCGCCCAGATGAGCGCTGGAAACCATGGGGAGGAAACTTGCAAATCCCATCTGTTGCATGGTGTTGAAGGGCTGCTGCCCGATGGAAGCGGAGAGGTGGCGGAACACGCTGCCTGCGCCTTCTTCCCGGCCGCTGTCGATCTCATCGCGCAAAGCCAAGGCGCTGGCCTCGATTTTCTCGACTGCCTTGCGGGTTGCCACCACCGGCGTGCCTAGCGGCATCGTCAGAATCGCGGCCATGTCATCCCCTTCGACCGGCGGGAAGAATTGGAACTTGATCCACCCGCCGAGGACCACCCCCATCGTCATCATCATCGTCCCGAGGGCTGCGGCAATCGTCAAGTAGCGCCATTGCAGCGCCGCGGCGAGAAGCGGCTGATACACACCCCGAATCAACACATTCAGCCGCCCGGCAAACCAGCTTTGAAACCGGGAGAAAGCGCCTGCAATCCACCTGCGGGATTCGCGCGCCGCGCCTTTCCAATGGCTCAAATGGCAGGGCAAAACGAGCAAAGATTCCACCAGTGAAAAACACAAGGTGGGAATCACAACGGCGGGGATCATCAGAATGATCTCGCCGGTGCTGCCGGGCAATGTCGCCAAAGGCAAGAAGGCGGCAATTGTGGTGCAGACGGCGAAAATCACGGGCTTGCCCACCTCCTGCGCCCCGCGAATAGCCCCCTTCAACTTATCGGCTTCGCCCTCTTGGCAAGCATGGACGTTTTCGCTGACGATGACGGCGTCATCAACCACAATGCCCAAAACCAGAATGAACCCAAATAAAGAGAGCATGTTGATGGAGACATCCAGCCACGACATAATCCAAAAGGTTCCCAGAAAAGAAACCACCAAACCAAAGCTCACCCACCCGGCCAAACGGATGCTTAAAAACAGGGACAGGGTGAGGAACACCAGAAGCAGCCCGTAACAGCCGTTCTTGACCAACAACTGCTGCCGGCTTCTGAGGTAATTGGCCTGGTCCTGCGAGGTCGCAATCGACAAACCTTCGGGCAGTTGCGCTTGTTTCGCGGTGACGAACCCATGGACGGCCTGCGAGATTTCCAACGAGTCTTGATCGCCCACACGGAACACCTGAATCAAAACCGACGGCATACTGTCAAAGCGCCCTTCGATATTGTCCTCCGCGAATCCATCCACTACCCGCGCGACGTCGCGCAACAGCAGACGAGTTCCATCGCGGCGAGTCAGAAGCACGATGTCTTCGAAATCCGCTCCCCGATAGGCTTGCCCTTTGGCTCGCAGCAAAATCTCGCCCCGCTGCGTTTTGATGGAACCGCCGGGCAAATCGAGCGAACTGCGCCGCACTGCCTGGGCCACGACGTCGAAGGAAAGGCGGTATTTGCGGAGCGCTTGCTCTGAAACTTCAATCGAAATTTCGTAAGGGCGGACATTTTTGAGTTCGACTTGGGTGATGCCGGGCAACGCGGCAAGTTCATCCCGGACTTGCTCGCCGATCCGCCTCAATGCCGCTTCCTTTGCCCGGCCGGCGACAACGACATTGACTACCTGCCGGCGTCCGAGGATTTCTTGCACCACAGGTTTCTCGGCTTCTTCCGGGAAGGTGTCGATCGCGTCCACCCGCGCCTTGATTTCATCCAGCGCCTTCGCCACATCCGCATTCGGCAGCAGTTCCGCCATCACGATCCCGTTCCCTTCACGGGCCGTCGAAGAGATTTGTTTGATCCCTTCCAAACTCTGAATGGTTTCTTCGATGCGGATGCAAACGCCTTCTTCGACTTCTTCCGGCGCGGCGCCCAAATAGTCCACGCTGATGGAGATGATGCCGTAAGAGGGTTCGGGAAATACCTCGCGCTTGAGAGACCAGGTGGAGGTCAACCCGGCCAGGATGATGAAAATCGCAAGCAGGTTGGCGGCCACGCTGTTGCGGGCGAACCATTGGATACAGCCGTTCATTCCCCGCCTTCCGCCGTCGCTTCGACGACGTTAATTTTCATGCCGTCAACGGGAACATCCACTGCCGAAAGACAGAGCCGGTCTTCCGGCTCGAAGCCACTCTCGACTACCGCCCATTGGCGGTCGGTTCGCAAAACCTGCAATTCCCGAATTCGCAAACGGTCTTCCGCATCCACCGCCAAGGCCTGCCGGTTTTCAAAAATGAGCGCGCGCTGCACCAGATGCACCCCTTTGGCCGTCCGCCCTTCGATTTCCGCTTCGACAAACATGCCCACCCTCAAAGGCGGGGCGCCGGTGTTGGCTCCCAGCGTATATGGGTCCTTCACTTCCACAATGACCGCCGTCATCCGGGAATCCACATCCACTTCCCCATCAACCCGAACCACCTGCCCCTGCCAACGGTGTTCCTCCCGCCCGAACCGGCCCACGAGAACGACGCGGATGGGGCGCTCGCGCAAGCCTTCATGCCCGGCGCCGGCGGGGAGGTCCAGAAACCGAATGTCGGCCATCGGCAAAGGCAGCCGGACTTCCACACGGTCCACACTGAAGAGAGATGCCAATTCCTCGCCGCGGCGCACAAACTGCCCGACAGCCACCGCCGCCCGCCGGACGCGCCCGTCAAATGGCGCTGCTAACCGAGTACGCTCCAAATCCAGATTCGCTTTTTCCAAATCCGCCTTAGCGGCCGCTAAGGCCGCCTGCGCCTCCACCAACTGCGGCTGCCGAAGCAGCAAGGCATTGGCTTCCTTTTCCTGTCCGAGTTCCTGCCAATCCTGCGCCGCGACCTTGGCCTCTGCCTCTGCCGTGGCCATCCGCAGCTGAGCCGCCGCCACTTGCGCCGCCGCGCGCGTCTTCGCCAGCTCAAAATCCCGCGAGTCAATCGCGGCCAACAGCTCGCCTTGCCGAAAGAATCCGCCTTTCTTGAGCGCCGGGGAAACCGCCGTCACTTTGCCGTCCACTTCGGCAATCAACCGAATGGCCGTGGCGGCTTCGACCGTTCCCTGGCTCTGGATGACGAGCGGAAAATCCACCCGTTCGAGCGCCAGCGCCTCCACCGTCGGCGGGGAGATTTCAATTGGATTCGGCTTTGTTGTTCGGCGCAGTTGAATCATCGCCGCCGCCGCCGCCAAGCTGACTCCCAAAACCAAAATCGGCAGAATAATCTTTTGCAGCATGTTCTTGTTTACATCAGAGAGTTTCCAACGCAGTTTCTGTCTGCGGCGCCTGTCGTCCGCTGCCGCCGAGCGCCAGGTAAAGATCGATTCGGTTCTGCAGCCGCGCCCGATGGATGTCGATCGCTTCGATGGCGTCCGACAAAGATCGGCGCTGCGATTCGAGGACGCTGATCAACTCTTCCAGGCCGGATTCATAGCGCCGGTTGGCCAGCGCCAAGGCGGCCTTGGATTCAGCGGCTGCCGCCTGGAGATGCCGTTCGCGTTCAGCCAGAAACGTCTCGCTCGCCAATGCGGACTCCACTTCGCTGAAGGCCTGAAGCACAGCCCCCGCATAAACCGCCGCCGCTTCGCGCGTTCGGGCTTTGGAAAGATCGACTCCCGCCCGCAAGCGCCCGCCTTGCAAAAGCGGCTGCGCCAAGTTACCGGCCAGTGTCCAAACACCGAAGCCGGTGTCCAGCAAATCTTTCAGTTTATCAGTGCTCGTTCCTGAAACAGCTGTCAAACGGATTTGGGGGAACAAGGCCGCTCGAGACTCCCACAACCGCTGGTCCGCCGCTGCCAAACGCCGTTCCGCCGCCGCCAAATCCGGCCGCCGTTCCAGCATTTGTGAAGGAATCCCGGCCGGAACCACCCCTTGCACAGGCGGCAGCGGGCCAGCTGTTTGGATTTGCCCCGCCGGATACCGCCCCAAGAGCAGTTCGATTTGCCGCCGCGCTTGATGCAGTTGTTGCCGCCGCGCTTCAACGAGCGCTTCCGCCGTTTCGACGCTGTTGACGGAAAGCCGAAACTCCAAAGCCGACCGCAGACCCCGCTGATACCGTTCCTCGATTTTTTCCGCCGTTTCGCGAAAACTTTTGGCCGCTGCAATTGCCGCGTTCAGTTGTTCCGCCGCCGCAACCGCTTCCACCCAAGCCTTGCTCAACTGCGCTGCCAGGGATAATTGGCGCATTTCCAAATCCGCCAACGCTGCCTCGGTCTCGGCCAAGGCGGCGCGCTTTCCGGCTCGGGCGCCTCCCCACAAATCCACCTCCCAGGCGGTGTTCAATGAAAGCCCGTAAGTGGTTGCTTGAGCGCTCAAAACATTGTCCCCCATTCCTGGAATCGGGAGGCCGATGAAGTTTTGCTTCCAGCGCGACCCATCGAGATTGGCCGAGAGGCCGGGGTAGAGTTTCGCGCCGGCGATGCGGGCGTTGGCTCCCGCCACTTCCACACGGGCGACCATTGCCGGTAAATCCGGGTTGCCCGCAAAGGCCTCTTCGAGCAGAGCCGCTAGTTCCCCGGAAATAAAGGTGTCCCACCAAAGAGTCTCGCCAGCTTCGGAAACCGCTGCTGCGCCGAACCACCTTTCGGGGATCGGCAAATTCTCTGGCAAGGCCTGCCTTTCGGGCAGGGAAGCGCAGCCCGTCAACCCCAGCGCCAAAACCAGCGGCGCTAGAATGGCCCCCGCCGCTTCACTTGCCTGCTGGAAGCGATTTCCTCTACGGTCTTTGGCCATTGAAATTCAAACGAGCACTCGGAGCGGATGTTTGATGCAGGTGGCCACCCTGTCAAGAGAGATCCCAAAAGGCGGGTGTTCTGGCTTCGCGGTTTCAGGCTTTTCTGTTCCCGACCTTGCCGGTTGCTTTCTTTTTTTCGCCGCGGAAGAAGATGTCAACGATGTT
This sequence comes from uncultured Pedosphaera sp., assembly GCA_965214825.1. Taxonomy (GTDB): domain Bacteria; phylum Verrucomicrobiota; class Verrucomicrobiia; order Limisphaerales; family AAA164-E04; genus UBA2970. The sequence goes on along the minus strand of OZ243981.1, from coordinate 962,812 downwards.
GACGATCAATCGCTCGTCGGAGATGCCGTGGAGAGCTTCGCCGGGGATGCGGACGAGTTTTTTGAAATGGGCGGCCAGTTCAGAAAAGAGTTGCAGCCGGGCTTCGGGGGCGAAGGTTGAGCGGCGTTGGATGGCTTGCAAGGCTACGTCGGCCATATCTGGAGAGACTTCTTGCCGCAGCCGCGCCGTCAAGGTTTTCCCTTCGCGCAGGGAGTTGTATTTTTCCGTCTCAGCGTTTTCGAGCTGTGGCGGGCGCGGTTTGGGGATGCAGATTACGACGGTTCCGGTGGCGATGTCTCCCAAGCGCCTGAAGCGAGCGGCGGCGCAAACGCAGCCGGATGCCAGCCAACAGCTCCCGAAAATTGGGCGTCGCACTGCTCGGCTCCAATCGGTAAAGCGCGTCCCGGCAAGCATTGAAGTGCGCCCTCCCGGAGACGCAGCGAGCCCTTGCAAAACCCCGCACCCGGCAGTCTTTTATAGGGCTTTCGAGTCGTCGCCATCAGAAAAACGGCGCCTCCATAAAGTTGAAAAAGATGAGACCGCCCAAAATTGTCTGCGCCAACCCCAAAACAATCGCTGCGATCAACCGCCACTTTCCCGAATCGACAAGGCTCCCCTCCGTGTTCCAGCGGAGAATCGCATAGATGATGGCGGCAGGCCCGGTGATGACAAAGAACGGCCACATCAAAATAATCAGAATGAAGGGCGCCAAGCCGAGCGTCAAGGCCGCAGAATCATGCCGAGTCCGCCGGCGAACTAAACCGTCCATAGATTCTTATGCCTGGGCTGATCCCAGACAGGATGGGCAAAGCGTCTTGCCCTCGAAAACAATTTCGCACAGCCCGCACAAATAGCGGCCGCAATCCTCGCAAACGCTTTCCGCCCATTTCGAGCTGTGAAAGAAACACGCCGACTCATCGTCCAGCAGAACTCGCCGTCCTGCGTTTGCCGCCGCCTTTTCCCGCATCAGCGCCGGATACAGCCGCACCACCAATGGCTTCTCGCAGGCTGGGCAGGTTTCCTCCTCCTCGCCACTCTGAAGTTCGTGAATCGGGACAGTATTGGCACAGGCCGGGCAGTGCAAATTCGCTTGCCAGCGCTTCTCCGCCCCAGGCGCTCTCTGAACCCCGAGCTCGGCGGGCGGCTCTGTTGGCGGCGTTCTCATTTGTGAATGACCCGTGTGCCGCAGATGTGATCGTGCAAGGCTCGCTTCTCCGAATCAAAGGCCGCGATGATGTAGCCAATGAGCAGAGTAAAGAAGTTCAGATATTCCGCAAAGACGCGCCCCAAGGCCCGCCAAAGGTCGATGGGCTCGCCGTTGGCCGTAACCACCCGGAGGCCGAGAATCAGCTTGCCCGGAGTGCCGCCGAACTTCCAAGTCAGCAGCCAAGTGTAGCTAATGCCTACCAAATAAAAGCTAAATAGAGTGAAAAACGCCTCCGCTGGCGCCATTTCCGGAGCGTACACAACTTCTATCTCAAATAGCGAATAGCACAAGATATTTATTGGAATCCAGACAATCCATCCATCCAGAATTTTGGCGACGAAGCGTGTCCAAAACCCGGCGTAGTTCAATTCTGCAGAAGATGCCACGCCTTGGGTAATCTTGGCTATGAAGACGGGTTTGCAGGCGGCGCAGACGTAGCTTCCCCGGAATGCAATCACCTCTTCTTTCGGGAACACGCCGCCGCATTCGGTGCAAGCGACATGATCGCCGGCCATTTGTTCTGCCGAGGGCGCTTGGCTGGTTTCGCTGTAGGGCTTCCATTCCGCCATGCCTTCGCGCCAAACCAATGTTTCCGGCGAGATTGTCCCCTGGCTGACTAAGTTGTCGAAGCTCGGCTGTTCCAACGGGCCGATGCGCTCCTCGCCCCCCACGTAATACCATTTTGTCGCTTTCATTGTTTGCGTTGTCCGCCGGGTTTTCCGAGTTGATGCGTTCGGAAGAATACCTATTTTCCGGGAAAAGAAAGGGAAATTGGGCGGCGCCGGGGGCGGGTCTTGATGGGCGGCGGCATTGGGAATAAGTTTCGCTGGCGGTGGCGAGTGGAAGAGCAAAGGTTGGGAAAGCGGGAAGGCTTCGCGGGTTGGGGTTTCGGTTGGGCGCGGCAGGGCTGGGGGTTTTGGTTGTGCTGTTGGTCGAGGGGGCGCTTCGAATTGCCGGGTGGGGGAAGCCGCAGTACGGCGCGGATGCGTTTGTCGCGTTTCGGGAGATTCGGCGGTTGTTCGATTTGGACGCGGCGGGGAAGGCGTTTGTAACGGCGGCGGCGCGGACGAATTTTTTTGTGCGGGATCGGTTTTCAGCGGTCAAGGGCGAAGGCGCGTTTCGGGTTTTTGTTTTGGGAGGCTCGACGGTTCAAGGGCGGCCATATGCGATTGAGACGGCGTTTCCGCGCTGGGCGCAGTTGGGTTTGCAGGCGCGGGAGCCGGGGCGGGCGTTCGAGTTTGTCAACTGCGGGGGGATTTCATATGCGAGTTACCGCTTGACGCCGATTCTCCAGGAGTGCTTGAAACGTTACGAGCCGGACGCGGTTATTCTGTGCACGGGGCAGAATGAGTTTTTGGAAGCGCGAACTTATACGTTCCGGGCGGCGCCGGTTTGGATTCGCCGGGTTTGCCAGCAGCTTGCTTCTTGGCATTTGTGCCGCTTGTTCGGCCGGGCTTGGCAGCGTCTGGGCGGCGGCCAGACGGGGTTCGATTCCGCCGCGCCGCGCCCGATTTTGCCGAGCGAGGTAGAGGCGCTGTTGGACTCGCGCGGCGGTTTGAGCGCTTATCGGCGGGACGAGGCGCTGCGGTCTGGTGTCGCCGAGCATTTCAAACACAACTTGCGGCGAATGGCCGGGATGTGCCGGGCAGCCAGCGTGCCGCTGATGGTGTTGTCGCCGCCGGTGAATTTGAGGAGTTGTCCGCCGTTCAAATCGGAGCACCGGAAGGATTTGACGGCGGAGGAATTGGCATTGTGGCAAACGTATTCCCGGCAAGCGCGGGAGTGGTATGCCGCTGCGCCGGAGAAGGCGGCGGCGTATTTGCGGCGGGTGATTGAGTTGGACGCGCAATACGCTCACACGCATTTTGCGCTGGGAACGCTGCTGGAGCAGATGGGACGCCGCAAGGAGGCCCGCCGGGCGTTTCTCCGCGCCAAGGAGTTAGATGTGTGCCCGCTGCGCATGTTGGAATCGGAACGGCAATCGCTGGCGGAAACAGCCCGCCAGTTTGGGCTTCCGTTCATCGACTTACAAACGCTGCTGGAGGCGGAAAGTGATTTCGATTCTTTGGGCAGTGATCTCCTGGTCGATCATGTTCACCCGACGATTGCCGGGCATCAGCGGATTGCTGAGGCGGTTGTGGAAACGATTCTGGCAGAAGGATGGTTGCGAACTCCTGCGCCGGCCAAGCCTGCCGAATGGGCCGAGCGCCGCCGCAAGTTGTTCCAAGCGAATATGGAATCGTTGCCGCCGCAATACTTCGTTCACGGCCAAATGCGGCTGGAGAATTTGCGGCTTTGGACGGAAGGGCGGGCGGAGGGTTTGCCGCCGGCAGCGCCGGAATCAAACCGGCAAGAACAGCTTCGTTAAAAAACAAAACCCCGGCAGCGACAGCTCCCCAGTTTCGGCTGTTTGGATCGTCTCGCCAATCGCATCGCGGGCAAGGGCTACTCGTGGCGGAGGGCTTCGATGGGGTCGAGTTCGGCAGCGGCCGAAGCGGGATAAATGCCGAAGGCGATGCCAATGGCGCCAGAGATGCCGAAGGCCACGAGAATGGACCAGAAGGTTACGATGGTCTTCATCTCGGTGAAGTGGGAAACGATGAACGGCGCAGCCACGCCGACGATGACGCCGACGAGTCCGCCACCGATGGAGAGAACAACGGTCTCCACGAGGAATTGGGCAGTGATGTCCCGCTTTTTGGCGCCCAGGGCGCGGCGGACGCCGATCTCGCGGGTGCGCTCGGTGACGGTGGCCAGCATGATGTTCATAATGCCGATGCCGCCAACGAGGAGGGAGATGGCGGCGATGGAGCCGAGGACGATGTTGAAGATGCGTTTGGTTTGTTCGGCTTGGCGCAGCAGTTGGAGCGGCACGATGACTTCGTAATCGTTTTTGTCGTGGAATCGGTTGAGGAGGGTTTTGATTTGCGGGTCGGCGGTTTCCACAGCTTCGGTGTCTTTCATCTGGACGGTGATTTGATGGAGTTCGACGCGTTCGGCTTCCATGCCGAATCCGCTGGAGAGTGGTTTGAGGATCAGTTCGCCGATTCGAGAGCGGCTGGTGGACATCGGGATGTAGATGTTGTTGTCGAGTGGTTCGCCTTCCATTTCGCCGGCCTGGGCGCGTTGGTCGGCGGTGTTTTTTTCTAGAACTAACCCAACTACGCGGTAGTAAACGCCGTCGACTTTGACGGCTTGCGTCAGGGGGTCTTGATAGGGGAAGAGGCGGCTGGCCAGGCTGGTGGTGATGGCGCAAACGTTCTGCTGATGGCGCTCGTCGATGTCGCAGAGGAAACGCCCGCGGACGATGTCAACGCCGGCGATGGCCGGATAGGCCGGTGTGGTGCCGATGACTTGGCATGGAAGGTAAAATTCGTTGAAGCGGACATTTTCGCGGAGGATGCGCATGGGCAAGACTTGTTTGACGCCGGGGATGGTGGATTGGATGCGGGCGCCGTCTTCGTAGGTCAATCCATAGACCAGCTCGAACCCTCGCCGGCTGCCGCCTTCTTTGGTTTCTTCCGGCGGTTTCAAACTGCGGATGATGATGTTGTCGCTGCCGAGTTTTTTGATGGCTTCCTGGGCTTCGTAGGAAGCGCCTTCGCCAATGGCCAGCATGGCGATGACTGAGCAGACGCCGAAGATGATGCCGAGCATCGTCAGCCCCGAACGTAGTTTGTGCAGGAGCAGGCTCTTGACGCCGAGCTGGACGGTGCTGAGGAGTTGGCTGAAGCGGAATGTCATGGGGTTGCCAGGGCTGAGGGATTGTTGACTTCGCGGTCGATCCGGCCGTCCTTCATATGGATGACGCGGTGGGCGCGTCGGGCGACGTTGTCGTCGTGGGTGACAAGCACGATGGTTTTGCCGCCGGTGTTGAGGCGGTCAATCATGCCAAGAACTTCGCGCCCTGTTGCGGAATCGAGATTGCCTGTCGGCTCGTCGGCAAGGATCATCAAGGGGTCGTTGGCCAGGGAACGCGCAATGGCGACGCGTTGCTGTTGGCCGCCGGAGAGTTGGTTGGGGCGGTGTTCGTGGCGGTCCGCCAGGCCGACGAGGTTGGCCAGCTCCACGCAGCGTTCGTAAGTCTCGGACAAGTCTTTCCCTTGGTAGAACAGCGGGACTTGAATGTTTTCGATGACGGTCAATTGGGCAATGAGGTTGTAGGATTGGAAGATGAAGCCGATCCGCCGGCCGCGAATGGCCGACAGTTCGTCGTCGGACATCTTGGAGACATCGTCGCCGCCCAGGTAATACGCGCCTTCATTGGGACGGTCGAGGCATCCCAAAATGTTCAACATCGTGGACTTGCCCGAACCCGAAGGTCCCATGATGGCGATGTATTCACCTTGTTGAACCGCCAAATCGACGCCCCGGAGGGCATGAACTTCGAGTTCTTCTTTGAGGAGGTATCGTTTGGGGATATTTTGAATTTGTCCCCCGACTTGCGTCTTCGGCTCTTGGCCGCCGAGGGAGTATCGTTTTGTGATGCCCCGGATGCGGATGATGGGGTTGTTGTTCATGGGGTGTTTCGCCGGCCGGTCTTTCCGGCATCGCGGTTTGCCGGGTTTTTTCGGATGCCGCCGCCGTCTTTGCGGATTGCGGGTTGCGGGTTGGCGCCGCGCAGCCTGCCTTTGCTCGGGGCTTTCTTTGAGGATTGGATTTTTTGCAGCGCGCCGGCGTCGGGCTTCAAGTCTTCGGGGGGCACGGCGTCTTCGTCGAGGATGGCGCCGTCGAGGTTCCGTTCTCCCGATTCGAGCGGCGGTGAGAGAAGGATGCGGTCGCCTTCTTGGAGTCCGTTTGTGATTTGGATGAATTTGGAGTTGAACAGGCCGACTTCGACGGGGATGGGTTGGGAGCTGCGTCCCCGCGCGGCATAGACGACTTGCTGTCCCTTGACGGTGGTGACGGCCTGGATGGGCACGGTCAGAGCCTGGGGGATGTTGGTGATTACGATTTCTGTGTTTGCGGAGACGCCCGGTTTGATGTCTGGCAACGGGTCTGTAATGACGACTTCTGTGGAATAGACTTTCAGGTTGGGGTTGGCCCATCGGCTTTGGGTGTCGGGCAGGGCGGCCACTTTGCTCACAACTGCCTTGTAGCGGTTGTCGGGCAATGAGTCGAGCACGACATATGCCAGGAGGCCACGTTTGACTTTGTTGACGTGGGATTCGTGGACTTTGACTTCCACTTTCATTTGCGAGGTGTCGGGCAGTTTGATCAACTCTTGGCGGTAGCGGACCATGGCCCCCTCTTCGACGAGCGATTCGCTGCTATAACGGCTGCGGGAAATTGAATAGACGACAAAGCCGTCCTGCGGCGCGTAGATTTTGGTGTTTTCCAACTGCTTGCGGTCGTTCTCCAGTTTCTTGCGGTTGAGGTCAAGGGTGTTCTTCTCCGTAATCAGGTCCATCCGATACTGCGAGAGTTTGTTTTCGCCTTGTTGTTTGACTCGCTTCAGCTCTTTTTGAGCTTCTTCAACGTCTGAGTTGAATTGCTGTTCGAGCTTCGGAATGTCGAAGTTGGTGAGAACCCAAAGGTTGGTGCGGGCTTTTTCGAGTTCGAGCCGCTGGCGGAGCACGTTGAGCTCTCCCTTGTCAACGACGCTTTTGGTTTCGAATCCCCGCTCGAAGAGTTTCTTCGACCAATTCAGTTCTTCTTCCGCCAGGAGAAGCCCTTCCTCCGTGCTTTGAATGGCGATCTGGGCTTCACGGATTTGCTGCTTGCGCGCGCCCTGGTCGAATTTTTCCCGGTCCAGTTTGGCGAAATCCAGCTTGAGCTGCGCCGAGTCAATCTCGCTTTGAATGATGCTTTCTTGAATCTCGAGGTTGTTCTCTGCCTGTACCTGGGCGGCTTTGGCTTTTTCAAAAGCGATCTCCTGCTGGTTGAGTTTTTCTTCCGCTTCGGCCGAATCGAGTTCCACCAACAAGTCGCCCTTTTTCACTTGCGAACCTTCGGAGACGAGGAAAACGATGCGGGCGGAGCCTTCCACTTCGTTGCGCACGACGACTTCATGGACGGCTTCCAGATTGCCGCCTTCGATGATCGAGACCAGAAAATCGCCTCTGGCGACGGTGTAGAACTTTGACGCGGCGGCGTTGTTTCCTGATGGCGTCGCAAAGTAGCCAGTGGCAAGAACAGCCGCTGCAACCAGGCCGGCAATCCAGGGACGGGTTTTGACGGCTTTGAGGAATCCGGTGGTTTTCGTTTCGATGTTCATAATTCGCTTTGAAATAAAGTTTCGGGAGAGACGAGGCCGTCGTCGGGCGCTTCGGGCCGGGGCTCACTGGCCGGCGCCGGCGGGAGGGTTGAGGCTTCTGGCTTCAGCCAGTAACGTTCGATGCCAGTGTTCAAAATGCCGATGTCCAAAAGGAGGAACAATCGGGCGGAAAGGTAGTCGACCAAAGCGGCGGAAAGGGAATTTTTGGCAGCCAGTAAATTGTCTTGAGCTTCGACCAAGTCGCGGACTGTCGCTCGATTGGCCTGGATGTTGAGGTCGGCATTGGCGACTCGCTCTTCCGCCAGTTGCACGGCCAAGCCCTGGATGCGGTAGTTTCCCCGCAGTTGAGCAAGGTTGCGGACGCCGCGCTCGATCGCGTTCCGTTTCTGGTCGAGGTTGAGGCTGAGGGTGCGGATGGCGGCTTCGAAGTTGATGAGTGTCGCGCGGTATTGGTTGCGTTCGTGGAGTCGGTGGAGCGGCCAATCAATTTCCAGACCGGCGCCGGTGCGGAGTTTTGAGAAGTCGAAGTTTGCGTAATCCGTCGGGCGTTCGCTGGACAGCGAGGCATCGGCGAGGAGGTCTAGGCGGGGTTTCAATCGGTTGGCGACGACCATCACCTGCCGTTGGCTGTCTTCAAAGCGGTCGATGTCGTTGAGCAATTCCAAGTGGTTGGTGACGGTGATGCGGAAAGCGAGCGCCGGGTCCAGCCCGGTTTCCATGAGGCCGGCCTCCGTTAGGTCGGTCAATTCGCGGTCGTCCAATTGCAGCCGGTGCGTCAGAGGAATGCCCAGTTGAATCTTGAATTGGTCCAAGCGGTTTTCGTAACTGGCGATGGTGTTCAAGTAGTTGTTGCGGGCGGCCAGTTCCGCTTGCTGTGCTTGCCCGACGCCGATGGCCGTTTCGATCCCGGCATCGAAGCGGTTCTGCAGCCACGCGGTGGTGTTCGTGCGGCTTTGAAAATCGGCGAAGCGGTTGCGGACGATGTCCCGCTGTTGGAGCAGCGCGAAAAACTCCGAAACGATGCCAACGGAAAATTCCTTCTGGAATTGGCTGAAACTGCGGACAGCGTAGATGACATTGCGCTCGGCCTGCGTCAGTTGTTCGGCGGCAATGTCGCTGCCGGCGCCGAAGAGCAGCGGCTGCGCGATGTTTAGGGAAAGCGTGCTCACGGCAGAGCGCCGGGCGTCTCCCGTGTAGAAGCGGAGAAGATCGTTGGCCAGGGTGAGGCCGATGTCCGCGCCGGAGGCCAGCGCTTGCCCAACGGTGAGGCGGCTGTTCGCCCTGCCAAACCGGCCACCATCGGCCTCGCGTCCACGGGTGAGGGTAGATCGCACCAGGAATTGCGGGCGGAAGGCAAACTGTTCGCCGGTCAAAGACAGCGCGGCCAAGTAAAGCCGTTCTTTTTCGCTTTGATACACCCGGCTGTTGCGAATCGCCAGTTCCAAGGCGTTCTCAATCGTCAGAGTGTTTCGTGATTCTCCTTGCCGCTGGAGGATGATTTCTTCCGGTTGAATGGATTCGGCGGGCCGCTCCGAATATGGCGTGTCGATGGTGAAGGGCCGGCTCTGACCGAAAACTTCTTCTTCGGCTTCCTGGATAATCCGATAGACGTCTTTATCCGCCTTTTTGCGGGAGTGGGAAGTGCTGCAGGCGGCAAGGAGAAGGCAGAGCCCCGCCGCGACAAAGGCCGGAACCCAATGGCAATTCCTTCGGATTTTATCCATCAACGCTCTTTCTTTCAACAGCTCTCGCTCGGCGACGCCCCTTCCCACAGCCCGGTTGCCCGCTCTCCGGCAAGGCACTGGCATATCGCACCCGCGAAAGATTGAAAGCACCGCAATAGCAGAGACCAATTTAACGCGCAAAAAGTTACATGGGCATCGCGCCGGCGAAGGATTGAAAGCGCCGCAACATACCGGGAAACATTTTCAAGTCAAACCGCTTGAAGTCCGTGTGATTTCCAATCTACAATGGCTCCTCGTTATGACACGGCAAAAGGTTCTGGATTTGTATTTTATGGATGCCCGGCACAAGTTGATCGATCTGGCGGCATTCATAGACCGCGTAGACCGCAGCGAAGGCGACGCCGATTTCCGCCTGGCCGCCTTCAAGCAAGCGGCCAGCGTGTTGGTCCGCAGCCAGCCCGGCAGAGCAGAAGCAGCCCTTAACATCTTCTCCGATCCGACGACAGAGCCCGTCGCTGCCGCCGCCGGAAAGGCCGCTTGCGGCGCCTGGCCGGGCGATCCCAACACACCATAAACCGCGTCACCCATGAGATACATCGAGCCTCACGGACATATGGTGAGTCGCACCACGGACGATTACACTGCCATGGCCGCCGCCGGGTGCGCTGCCGTGTGTGAACCCGCTTTTTGGGCCGGCTTTGACCGCAGCTCCGCCGCCGGCTTCTACGATTACTTTCGCCAATTGACCGAACACGAACCCCGCCGCGCGGCCCAATTTGGCCTCCCCCACTACTCGTGGCTCTGTCTCAACCCCAAAGAAGCCGAAGACTTGAAACTGGCCGACGAAGTGCTCTCCCTCATCCCAGACTTCATCGACCGCCCCAATGTGTTAGGCATCGGCGAAATCGGCCTCAACAAAAACAGCCGGAACGAACTCAAAGTCCTGGAACGGCACGTCGACCTAGCCGGCAGCCGCAACCGCTTAATCCTAGCGCACACCCCGCATTTGGAGGACAAACGCAAGGGAACCCGCTTGATCCTGGACTTGTTCAAAAACGATTCCCGCATTCACCCCGAAAGATGCATCATCGACCACGTCGAAGAACACACCATCAAAATGGTGCTAGACGCAGGCTTTTGGGCCGGGATGACATTGTATCCGGAATCTAAATGTAGCCCGGCACGGGCCATCGACATGCTGGAAATTTACGGGACCGAACGCATCTGGATGAACAGCGCCTGCGACTGGGGAGCCAGCGTGCCCTTGGCCGTGCCGCACGCCATGCTGGAAATGCGCCGGCGCGGCCACTCGGCGGACTGGATCGACCAAGTCGCTTTTCGCAATCCGGTGGCCTTCATGCGGCAAGCGCCCAACTTCCGCCCGCCTGTCTAACCGGCCGGGAAGCGGCGGCCTTGCGGTTGGCTCGCTTCCTCTCGAACGGCTCTTCGCACCGCGGCGACCCCAACCGGACACAATTCAAATGAAACTGAAGCACGGACTGCACTTGGCCTATTGCACGAACATCCATCGGGGAGAGCACTGGGAGGCGGTCTTCGACGCTTTGAAGCGATACACCCTGGAAGTGCGCCGGCAAGTTTGTCCCCCCGAACAACCTTACGCCATCGGCTTGTGGCTCGGCGCCGACACCGCCCAGGAACTCCGCCAACCGAAGGTTCTGGCCGGCTTTCAAAAATGGCTCGAAACCGAGAACTGCTACATCTTCACCATCAACGGCTTCCCCTACGGCGCCTTTCACGGAACGCGGGTGAAGGAGCGGGTTTACCAGCCAGACTGGACAACATTCGAGCGGTTGCAATACACCAACCTGCTCTTCGACTTGCTGGCAGCTCTAGTCCCCGAAGGCATCGAAGGCAGCGTGAGCACCGTGCCGGTCTCTTACAAAGACTTCATCCGGAACGACCGCCAGATTCGCGAAGCGCGAAAGCATCTGTGGAAGTGCATCGACTACATCGAACAACTCAGCCGCCGCACAGGCAAGAAGTTGCATCTGGGGCTGGAGCCAGAACCGCTTTGCTATCTTGAGACCAGCGATGAAGCCGTCCGCTTCTTTGAACAAATGCGCAAAGACCGTCCCGGCGACCTGCGGCTGGAAGACCACTTGGGCGTGAACTACGACTGCTGCCACTTGGCCGTCGAGTTTGAAAACCCGCAGGAAGCGTTGAGCCGCCTGCAGCAGCACAAAATCCGAATCAGCAAGATTCACCTAAGCTCGGCCTTAAAAGCGCGTCCGACGCCATCTATCCGTCAGGCCTTGTCGTCTTACGAAGACGAAGTCTATTTTCACCAAGTCATCGAACGTTCGTCAGACGGGAAGCTGCGCCGCTATCGGGATTTGCCGGACGCGCTCGCCGCCGCCGCTCCCACTGAACCTCCCGAATGGCGCATCCATTTCCATGTCCCGCTGCACACGCCGCCGACCGAACTATTCGGCAACACCGCCGACCATCTTGCGGGAACGCTCGACTTCATCAAAGAGCGCCCCGGAGCCTGCCTGCATTTCGAAATGGAAACCTACACCTGGGAAGTGCTGCCGCCAGCATTGAAACAACGGAACGTGGTGGACCAACTCGTCGAAGAATACCGTTGGACGCTGGAGCAAATGGCCAGACGCGGCTTGGCTTGATCTTTGGATGCCGTAGACGCCCCCGCCTGACAAGCGCATTCAATCCACCCGGCAATCCCCTTGCCCGCCCTCTGCGCTCCCGTCCAAATCCTCCTCCCGACGCGGCCGCTTTCCGCTGGCCTGCAAAGGGCGAATCGCCCGCTTTGCCCGGCGTTTAGCCATCTCATAAAGCAAAAGCGCCCGCGGCGAAAGACAGTGATAACCTTCGCCAAACCTCTCCGCCGCCGCGCTCGCAGAATTTTCCGAATCCTTTTTCATTTTGAAACCCTTTCAGTGCCAAAGCCAATTCTTGCTGCTTTCCCCCCGTGGCACCCCGTGCCAGAAGGGGAAAGGCGATGCCCGGTCAACACTGCCGACCGCCATCTCAACAGAAAGGAAGCATAATTGATGCCAAACTGCGCCGGCCACGCCATTGGGCAAATTTAGCTTTGCTCCCGTCACTTTTCCGCTAATCTTCCCACTGATTCGCGCAACAAACTGTTATCCAAACACCGCCATGAAGCGAACGAACAGGAACTCCCTGAAAGCCACCGCCCTACATTGGATTGGAATCTTTACCATCAGCTTGGCCGCCGCCGACACGCCCGTCGAAATTGCCGGCCGCACTCTTGAAGGTTGGCTGCAAGACCTCCGGGCAAACAACGAAACCGTGCGCCTCCGCGCGGCAAAAACCGTCGGCCTTTTTGGCACACCCGCCCTGCCGCACTTGATCCGAATGCTGGACGACCGCGATGACGCCGTCCGCTATTGGGCCGCCGACCACCTCGGCAACCTGGGACCCAAAGCGGCGTCCGCCGGCGAAGCCCTCAAACGCGCTGCAGACACGCCCTCGCTTCCCGTGCGCATGGCCGCCCACTACGCCCTCTCCCAAATCCACCCGGCTGAACCGCAATTCGCCGCCCTTTACCGCGGCGTGCAATCGTCCCAACGCAGCATGGCCTGCGCCGCCGCCGACTTCCTCGCCCGCATCGGGCCGTCGGCCAAAACAGCCCTGCCCCTCTTGGAAACCGTTTCCAAAAAACACTCACACCGAGGCGGCGACTACCACATCCGAGGTGCTGTGAAAAACGCCATCCGTGCCATCCGAAACGAAGGCAAACTGGAACATCATACCCGGCCCACCGGCGGAAACTACGCCTCCCGCAACTTCAACCCTCCGGCTCACGGAACCGTCCCGGCGCCGAGAAGCCGAGCCGAAGCCGCCAAACGCCCCAACATCCTCTGGATCAGCTGCGAAGACATCAGCCCCAACCTCGGCTGCTACGGCGATGCCTACGCCTCCACCCCCAACCTGGACCGTCTGGCTGCGCAAGGCATTCGCTTCACCCGCGCCTTCACCCCCTCCGGCGTATGCGCCGTCAACCGCACCGGCATCATCACCGGCATCTACCCCATCGCCTACGGCGGCCAACATATGCGCACCGCAATTCCCTTCCCTCCCGGCGTCCGCTGCTTCCCCGAATACCTTCGCCAAGCCGGCTACTTCTGCACTAACAAATCCAAAACAGACTACCAATCGCCCCAAAACCTCCAAAAAGTCTGGAATCGCCAAGGACCGAAACACGCCGATTGGCGCGACCGCGAACCCGGCCAGCCCTTCTTCTCCGTCATCAACCTAACCATCACCCACGAAAGCCAAATCCGGCACGGCGAAGGCAAACACGCCGCCTTGCAACAAAACCTCCGACCAGAACAAATTCACGACCCCGCCCGCGCCGCAAAACACCTCCCCCCCATCTACCCAAATACACCAGAAACCCGCAAAGACTGGGCGTGGTACCACGACAACATCTCCGAAATGGACCGGCAAGCAGGCGAAATCCTCCGGCAGCTCGACGCCGACGGCCTCGCCCACAACACCATCGTCATCTTCTGGAGCGACCACGGACGAGGCCTCCCCCGCAGCAAACGCTGGATTTACGACTCCGGCATCCACATCCCCATGATCGTCCGATGGCCCGGCCGCCTCAAAGCCGGCACCAACAACAACGAACTGGTATCCACCCAAGACCTGCCGCCCACCGTCCTTGCCCTAGCAGGACTCCAGCCCAAAAACTACATGCACGGACGCATCTTCTTAGGCGACAAAAAACAACCAGAACCGGAAATGCTGTTCTTCCACCGAGACCGCATGGACGAAGCCCTCGAATTCATGCGCGCCGCCCGCGACAAACAATTCAAATATATCCGCAACTTCGAACCCGAACGCCCCTACGCCCAGCACATCGCCTACATGGACAAAATGCCCACCCTCGTCGCCATGCGCCACCTGCATCAAAAAGGCAAACTCAACCCCGTTCAGTCCCTCTGGTTCCGCCCTCGCAAACCAATCGAAGAACTCTACGACCTCTCGACAGACCCGCACGAAACCCGCAACCTAGCCGCCCTCCCCGAACATCGGGAAAGACTCCAACACATGCGCACCGCCCTTGAAGCCTGGCAAGTCCGCATCGGCGACTCCAGCTTCATCCCCGAACCCATCCTCTTCAAACGCCTCACTGCGCAATAACACCCCGGCACCCTGCCGCCAAAACACTCACACCGCCACATTCGGATCATCCTCATATGCCGAACCAATATGGCACAATGAATCCAACGTCAACGCAAACAACAAATAAAGCGACTTGAGCCGATCCACATCCCTGATAACACCCATGACTTGAAAATAAAGCTCATCCACCCCCTCCGGAAACTCGGCGCCAAACCATCCCTCATCCTCCTTCACCGTCAAATAAATCCGCGGCTGAGAATCAACCAACTCCCGCAATTTAGCAATTTGAAAAAGCCGCCGCACCTGGTCTTCATTGTTGCTCTTAATAATAAACGCCTCGTCGAATTCTCGGTCGCCAATCTCAACATCTTGCATGCCGAAAAACTTGCCCATATTGCTGAACACGCTGCGGCGATAAATCGTAAACCGAAAGTTGTCCGGGTTGATATACGGCGCGCGCATCCTTGTATAAGTCGTGCTCGACTTGTTGGAGCGAACGGTATAAGTGTCCAGCGTCACCGTCCAATCCTTAATCCGCGCTTTAACTTTGGAGGCTTTCAGCAAACTCCCCTCGACAAACTCTCCGCCGATCTCCCCGCTCAACTGCCGCCAAATATCGCCGCGGCTGGGGCCGAACATTTTCTTTAAAAAACCCATAGCTATAAATAATCAACAATTGGAACGAAACGATAAAGACTTCTTGATTTCTTTCAACCGCCGAAACTCCGGACGTTTAGTGTAAAATGGATCCAGGGGGTAACATCCGCTCACCAAACCATTGCGCGGCGCCGTTGTGCAATCACTGAACGTCCGGCAAATCCGCCCAGGCGCGATCTTTCCTTTTATAGTCACATCCGCCGGCATTTCGGGATAACTCAAAACCATTCGGCCGAGGCCAATAATATCCGCCCATCCCTTGCGGATGACATGCTGGGCCACATTTGGCAGAAACTCTTGCAGATAACTGTACCCCGACCCGACGATTGCCATATCATCAGGCGCTCGTTCTTTGATCTGCCGCACAACATCGATCAACCGCGCGACATCGATCAGCGGATCGTAGGCAGGTTGATAGCCGTCCGATGGTGGATAGGCGGCAGGCCGTTGTATATGCGGACTATAATAAGGTGATCCCGCGCTTATATTCAAAACTTTCACGCCGAGCCGGCAACACAATTGCACAAACTGAAACGTTTCACTGAGCTCATATGCGACAGGGTCCTCCTGCTTTGTCGAAAAAGCATACCGATACGGAAGGCAATCTTGATAATCCTCCGGTATCCCCATTCCTAATTTTCCCGGAACCGACCGCTTCGAATCGGGACGAAAGGGCGCGAAATCAAACGCGCTCAACCGCACTCCGATGTCGATCCTGTTTCTCGATTCCCGAATGCCTCGAACGATCTTACGCAAGATTCGAGTCCGATTTTCGAACGAGCCGCCATATTTGCCTGGCCGTGTATACGCGCTCAGAAATTCATGTAAGAGGTAGCCGTGGCAATGCTTGATATCAACAAAATCCGCCCCGGCGTCCGCCGCCGTTTGTGCCGCCTTTATATAAGACTCGATCAAGGCCTCCACTTCGCCGTCCGATAAAACTTGGTCGTTGCTTTCCACTTGAAACCGCCGGTCTAAAATCGGATGCCGATAAGCCACCTTTGGTTCCCATCGGCTTTTGTCATAAGGGCGGCAAAACCTCCCGGAATGCGTCAATTGAAATCCAATCACAAGGTCTTCCGTGCTTCCGTAACGCTCGGTGTGGGCGCTCACCAAAGCCTGCCGCAGTTCGTCAATCGCCGCTTGATTTGCGGGTTGGATAATCAATTGATTCGGATTAGCGCGCCCTTCCGGGCAAACTGCCATCGCTTCGCCGCCGCAAATCAACTTTGCGCCGCTCAACCCAAACCGCCGCCAGCGCCGCAACACCGCCTCCGTCGGCCGGCCGTCCCTTGTGCCGTCCCATCCCTCCATTGGTTGAATCGCCCAGCGATTACCGATCCTTTTGCCACGGATCCGCAGCCCATTCACTGGTTGTGCCAGCGGCGAAGCGGCGCCCGTCTCCAAACGCTCATCGCACGGAATGACAACTCCGAGGCTGGCAACGTATTCACGAAACCGCTTGACCGTCTTCAACGAAGGCACACGAACCAGCTTGTAATCCTTTGTCTCGGCGCTCATAAAAAAACGTTTGGAACTTGGATCAATCAGACTCCTCCGGAGACTTTAGCACATCTTCCGAGCGAACAAAGAAATCAACAGTCAATCCCCGGCTTACAATACACTCTACATTCAGCGGTTGTACTGTCTCATCCAATTCCTTCAAAAAAAAGATAAAACGCCGCTCAAAAGACCGGTGTTCGTTAAAAACGCTCGATGGGTTTCCACGCAGTGACTCATGATCCAGTGAAATGTTGGCGTCCTGCCATGTACAGGTAAATCCATCCGTTTTGGCAAATGTGGTACAACCTATAAGGCGTCCATCTTGGCCGGTGAAACAAAACAAAAGTTCCATATCCTCTTCAGTGCTGTTGATCCTGACTGTGTCGATAACGGCAAAGTGATACTTGGATTCCCAACATTCCCAATAGGATTCCCACGACGACTCCTCGATTTTCTAGTCGGCTAGGTATTTCTTTTCGTTCTTTCCTCCCGAGGTGTTTTTATACTCGGATATTTCTTGTATTCTGTCTGGCTCTAATTTTTCGGCATGGATTTTTAGATTGCCGGCATCCGTGAAACGATTACTTATGGTGGTTGAGTTGGAGTCGGAAAGAATCATTTTCAGGTTGGTGTTTGCGAAATGATTGCTTATAGCGGTTGCGCCGGGTCCCGAAAGAAACAGCATTCGGAAAGCGATGCCGTCGATTTCAACCGTCTTTTGAATGGAAGCCGTTTCACCAGCGGCGGGGACGGGGATGTTGGCAAATTGAAACCGTTGCTTGGCGGCGAATACATCGTCCCGCGATTGGTAGAGTTTCAATTGCCGTTTCCACACCGGTTCTTGAGGTGAAAGTTCCCAAAAACGATCTTTGTTTCCCGCAGTATCCAAGAACCGATGAGGTCGTTCGCGGAAGTCTCTCGGCTCACCGGCAACAGGGGCAATTTCAATGATGGGTTTGTTCCAAAATATATTGCGGTGTATTATTTCTCCTGTGGTTGTCTCTCTTTCGATTATGTATGGCTCGCGTTCAAAACCGCGAAGGACAACTTGAATGCCGTCGATGGTATTGGTTGCCGGCAAAGGTTGAGCCGTCCACTCTGGACATTCCTTCAGAGGCAACGGATTCTCGACGATAAAACGAGCCGCCAACCGATCTTTGCTGTCATAAATGAGAAGAGAGAATTGGCGCTGCCTGCGGGGAAATCGGGGAAAATGACAAGATACTAATCCCCATTTTCCAGAGTTCATAGAACTACATCCCGCTGGTGTGTCGTAAACAAAGCCGTGATTATCCATTATTTCTTTCCGATTGGGGAAAGAAATACCATCAGGCGGCATTTCTATCATCTCAAAGAAAATCGAGATACCTCTTTCATTAGATGAGGCAGAAGATATTCCAAAAGCGCTCATGCGTGCAACTGGAATCCATTGATGGAAATTTTTTGGAAGATATTTTCGAGCCAGCCGATGCCAAGCCTTCTCCTTTATCTACATATGTATAAGTGTCTCCGTACTGCAAGGCCGTGCCGTTCTCAAGCGTGATCACGGATTTTTCTCTCCAAAACATGACTGTGGTCGTCAAGACCGCCAAAACGGTTCCAATTAAAAGTTTCCATTGCCAGCGCATGTTTTTCATTCTACATTCCTTTTTTAATCTGTGCAATTGTAAAAGCGGTAAGATTCCATCCCCTTGCCTTCGCGCCAAATCATCAATGCCAATTCGCGGGCGTGATAGTCCCCCCACATCGAGCTCTCACCGCAAGGTATTTTATATCCCACCGGTATGTAATCCCAACTGTTTGGCCGATGGTAGACCGAATGCAAAATCAATCCTTGATGGTCGGCGTTTGTTGAGAGGTAAGGTTCGGAAAAAAGAGTGTCGGCTGCTGTGAAGCCCGCTTGCCGGTAGCGTTCGCTTGATTCAGCGCCGTTTTTCCAAGATTGTTTCAAGTAATTTCCGAGGCGGATCAAGCCTTGAGCTGCAATGGCTGCCGCCGAGCTGTCCATCGGCTCCCACTGGTTGTAGGGATCGGAGCGTTTCGAGAGATAATCTCCCATCCGCGCTGCGCCGGGCGCGCCGGTGTCCCAAATCGGGATGCCATCTTGACATGCGTTTTCCAGATAAAAATCGGCGGTGGCTTCAGCCGCTTTTTGCATCCTGGCTGCGATTTCAGCTTGGCCGCCCAAGGGCTTCAGTTCGTCCTCTTCGAGAGTCGCTAGAAATTCCAGTTGTTCCGCAAAGCCGCAGATTGCCCAAGCCAAACCCCGCATCCAGGTTGAAAACGGCGAGTAGCCTTGCTGTGAATTCGGGCACCGATAGTTCCCGTCATTTGTATTGAACACGCTTTCATGGGCGGTTCGCCCCCGCACGTCGTAAACATCTCGTCCAGTTCCATAGTATACATTGTACGCGGCAGTTGAACGCGCGTGTTCTACCAACCGCTGAAGCAGCGAAATCGGGCGATCTCTTTCTCCCATCAATACATGTCCGAGCCGATGCGCCACCGCCAAAACGCGCAGCGAACGTATTGTGTCAATAAACAGAGAGTGCGGCCCGTTGAATGAGTAGATGTATCCGCCTCTGCTGGCGATTTCAGTCCAACGCGCCGCTTGGATGGATCCTGAAACCTTCAGCGCCAACTCGTAAAATGCTTGTTCGAATTTATTATCCGAGAGGCGCCCTTCCCGCATGAGCCGCAGGAGATTGCCGTAGGTCGAGAGGTTGTTGAACCCGTGGTCGTGAACGCCGATGTGGGAGACATGAGAGGCCATTTGCCGCATTGTGGCTTCCCGCCCGATTTTTAGAAAGTGTTCTTCGCCGGAGACGTCGAACTGCAATATCGCGGAGCCGAACTGAAATCCCTGCGTCCACTCCGTCCATCCGCGGCTCATATAACGCCCTTGGGCTGTAAAGACCGGGGTTCCTTTGGAAGGTTGCCAAGTACGCTGAATCGAGTCGACTTTTTGAGCGGAAACTTCGAAGAGGTGTTCGACTTTCGGCAATAATTTCTGGGCGGTGAGCTGCTGATTTATATTGATGGCCATAATGCCAAAGGGAGCGAAGTTGCTGTGGTTTTAAGGGCTGACTTTTAGCCGTTCAGTATCTTCTTCCCGGTGCATGAGAACGCCGTGTTCTTTATAGGGTTTTAACATGAAATGTGTGGAGGTGGAGACAACGCCTTCCAAGGTGGCTAGTTTCTCGGCGACGAAGGTGGCCACTTCATGCAGGCTGCTGCCTTCAACAATCGCTAGGAGGTCGTAAGCGCCTGACATTAGGTAGCACGCTCTGACTTCGCGGTGTTTGGCGATGCGGGCGGCGAGCCGGTTAAATCCGCCTTCCCGTTCTGGGGTTGTCCGCACTTCAATGGCGGCGCGGACACGGCTCACGCCCAGCAATTCTTCGTCGATTAAAGTGCGGTATCCTAGAATCACGCGCTGCGCTTCGTAATTTTGAATGGTTTTGGTGACTTCTTTTTCGGGTTTGCCCAAGCGATTCGCCAGTTCTGCGGCTGTGAGCGAAGCGTCCTCTCGCAGTAGTTTTAACATCGGGTCCATCTCGCCCCTGATTGTCGAGCGGCGGCGGCGGGAAATCAATCGTATAAAAGGGCGGTCAGGCGGAAAAAGTTCCGGGGCGCGCGCTGCGAAGGCGTTTCAGCAGTGTCGGCAGCACGGCCAGCAGGCGCTCTACGTCGGCGGCAGTTGTCATTCGTCCCAAGCTGAAACGCACGCTTCCCATCGCCAGCGGCCGCGAAAGCCCCATCGCCGTCAGCACGTGCGAGGGTTCTAGCGAGCCTGTTGAGCAGGCCGAGCCGCTGGAGGCGCAAATGCCTTCCTGGTCCAGCAGCAGCAGCAGCGCTTCTGCCTCGACGCCTTCGAAGGCGAGGTTGGCCGTGTTGGGCAAGCGCATGGCCGGCGTTCCGTTGCGGCGGACGGCGGGCATTTGCAGAAGGTTTTCTTCGAGCCAGTCGCGCAGGCTGCGGATTCGCGCCGCTTCTTCTTCCAGACCTTTTTTCGCCAATTGCGCCGCCGTTCCCATAGCGACAATCGAGGCTACATTCTGCGTTCCTGCCCGCCGGCCTTTTTCCTGGCCGCCGCCTAGGAGCAGCGGACGGCAAGGCGCTCCATTTCTCACATAAAGCGCTCCCACCCCTTTGGGCGCGTAAATCTTGTGGCCGGATAGGGATAAGTAATCTGCCGCCGCCGCTTGCACGTGGATTGGAATCTTTCCTGCTGCTTGCACGGCGTCTGAGTGGAACAGGACGCCGCGCTCTCGGCACAGCGCCCCAATCTCTGCCGTCTGGAAGATGACACCAGTTTCGTTATTCGCCCACATAAAAGACGCCATTGCCGTGTCTGGCGCCAGCTCCTCTTCGAGCGCTGCCAAATCCATCAAGCCGTCGGAGCGCACGGGCAGATAGGTCGTCCGAAACCCTCGCGCCTCGAAATTCGCCGCTGGCTTCATCCCGGCCGAATGCTCCACTGCGGACACAATCAAATGCCGCCGCTTCGCCTCTGCGGGCAAACCGCAATGAAAGGCCGTGTTGCAGCTCTCCGTGCCGCCGCTGGTGAAGACCACCTCACCCGCCTCCGCCCCAATCAAAGCCGCCACTGACTCGCGCGCCTGCTCAATCGCCCGCTTCGCCCCATGCCCAAAAGCATACACGCTGGAAGGATTCCCCCAACACTCCCGCAAATAAGGCGCCATTGCTTCGAACACTTCCGGCGCTACCGGAGTCGTCGCGTTGTAATCAAAATAGTGCACAAACAGAACTTTCAAACAAACCCCGCCGCCAAAACCGCGTCCCCGCCCGCATCGCATCCTACGCCGTCCCTGCCTCCAATAAAAACAGATTCGCCGGCGAACAACCCGGCCACACCGCCATAGCCCATATCCGGTTGATGCGTTGCCGAACTCTTACAAAGCCCTTGAACCGGTTGGAAAAAAGGTGGGCGGAGCAAGAGAAATTGCCTTGCCTTTTTCCGTTGCCTTTGGCAGAGACGCGGCAGCAGTGGAATCACGACAATCAGTCTTCACCATGAAGACTGGCAACAACTCAACCCCGAAGATCGCGATAAGCATTTACGGGCTTAACAGGGTGGCGCAGGCACTCGACCGGTTGACCGGCACCCACCTTGACAAAAAATCCAATCCTGTGCCTCCTGCAAATCCATGTATCCCAAACGAAATCGCCCTCCAAAACCCTCAAAGCCCATAAATGCTTATTGCCCCGAAGATTGGCACAATGTTAAAGGGCTTGACGAACCTCCAAATCAATGAGCTTTGGCGCATTCCCAAGCTGGAAAAACAAAAAGAACGATGAAACGGGAGAATGTTTTATTTATGGCGGCCGGCGCTGTGTTGGCCGTCTGTGCGATGTTGCTTTTCCCCACAGCGGTTGTTCGTTGGTTGGGGGTAAAAGGGCTTCGCTGCGGTTGTTTTTGGGGTAGGGTTGGCGGGTGATTGTTTTTCTTGACGGGCGGTTTTGTCCTTTGTCGGAGGCGAAGGTGTCGCCGATGGATCGGGGGTTTTTGTTTGGGGACGGGGTTTATGAGGTGGTTCGCTGTTATGGGGGGCGGTGGTTTCGGATGGAGGATCATACAGCGCGGTTGGCGCGGAGTTTATGTGCGATTGGTTTGGAGGGTTTTGACGCTGGGCAGTTGGCGGAGGTGGGGGATGGTTTGTTGGCGGCGAATGGGGGGCGGGGAGCGAACGCTCTTTTTTACTTTCAGGTGACTCGCGGTTGCGAGGCGGTGCGGTCTCATGTTTATCCGAAGTCCGGGTTGAAGCCGACGGTTTATGGGATGGTGCGTTTGTTGGCGGGGGAGGAGTGGGAGCCGCCAGCGTCAGTGGTGTTACTGGAGGATCGGCGTTGGGGGCGGTGCGATGTGAAGTGTGTTTCGTTGTTAGGGCATGTAATGGCGGTGAATGAGGCGCGGGCGCAGGGGGCAGATGAGGCGGTGCTGCACCGCGACGGGGTGGTTACAGAGGGAGCGAGTGTGAATGTCGCAGTGGTGATTGACGGGCGGGTGCAGACGCCGCCGGAGTCGCCGGCGATTCTCAGCGGCATTTCCCGGCGGGTGATGCTGGAGATTTGCCAGGAGCTGAGCATTCCGGTGACGGAGCGGGCTTTGTGTGTGGAAGAGTTGCGAGGAGCTTCAGAGGTGTTTTTAATGGGGACAACGCATGAGATTTGGCCGGTGGGCGCGATTGACGGGGTTTTGCTGGAGCCGCCGCCAGGCGGGGGAGTGACGGAGCGGTTGGCGCGGCGGTTCAGGGAGCGGGCTTGGCCGGAGATTCGTCCTGGATGAAGTAGCTGAGGTTTTCAAGTTCGATGGCGAGGTTGACGTTTTTGACGACGACGGTTTTGGGAGCTTGGAGGACGATGGGGGCGAAGTTGAGGATGCCGGTAATGCCGTGTTGGATGAGCAGGTTGCCGGTTTCCTGGGCGGTTTCGGCGGGGATGCAGAGGATGGTCATTTTGACTGGGTGGGTTTTGAGGAAGGCGGCAAGGGCGCTCATCGGGAGGAGGGGTTGTTTGAAGGTTTTGTTCCGTTGCCGTTCGGGTTCGATGTCGAAAGCGGCGATGATTTCGAAGCCCTCTTGCTCAAAGCCGCGATAGGCAAGCAAGGCAAGGCCGAGGTTTCCGACGCCGACCATGATGACTGGCCGCAGTTTTTTGGCGCCGAGGACGTTGCCAATGATGCGGGAAAGTCGGGCAACGTCGTAGCCCAACCCCCGTTTGCCGAACTGCCCGAAGTAGGCGAGGTCTTTGCGGAGTTGGGTGGGTTTGACGCCGCCGGCGCCGGCCAGCGCTTTGCTGGAGACGGTTTGAATGCGCTTGGCGTTTAGTCGATTCAAGCAGCGAAGATAGACGGAGAGCCGATAGACCACCTGCCGGGGGATTCCGTTTTGCCGGCTGTTCCCCGTCCTGCGAACTGCGTTCTTTTTTGTGTTGCCGAAGGCCATGCCGAGTTGGGAATGTCCGGATTGTCGAGCCGATGGTAGCCGCTCGGTTGTTGCGGGATGTTCAGCAATCCGGCGTGGAGCTGTCAAGCGGCAACCCACTTTGTGTCAGAATTCAGCTGACAAATCTCCCTGATTCAAGAAAAATCCGCCGCGGTCAGTGTCGTCCGCCGGGGGCGCTAGTTGGATCACCGAAAGTCTTTTGTGAAAACGTCTACATTTAATGAACCGGCCGAGGCGAGCGCGGGCGACTGCGTGCAAGCGGCCTTCAGCATTTTGGATCAGGGGATTGGCTTGTTGAGGAGCCTCTCCGATGAGGCCTATTGCCGGCGGCTGGCGGTGGCGTCCGGCGCTTCCATCGGGGGGCATTATCGGCATTGTCTGGATCACTTCAGTTGTTGGCTTGAAGGGGCGAGCTCTGGAATGCTAGATTATGATCGGCGGCGGCGCGATTGCCGAGTAGAATCCGTCCGCGCGGCGGCGTTGGAAGCGACGGGGGACTTCCGCAAGTCCCTAGCGGGGCTTGAAGTTTTTGTTCTGGGGCGGCCGCTTACGGTGAAGTGCAAAATCCACTATGCAATCGACCGGAGCCAGCAGGTGGCATCGACGGCACTCCGAGAGCTTATGTATGTCGTGGCCCATGCCGTCCATCACTTTGCCTTGATTGCCGTCATGGCGAAGGTCATGGATTTTCCGCTTCCCGGCGATTTTGGCGTGGCGCCTTCAACCTTGCAGCATCATCGGCCGCAGGCAGCGGCCGGCGCCTTGGCGTAGGGCGGCAGATTGCGCGGCGCGATGCCTGAGGAGATTGCGGCCTGGGTTCCTTCCAATTTTTCCCAATGGCCGGCGGAGGGCCAAGCGGTTGGGATTGTTTTGTTGACGTTTGTGTCGGAGGATTTTGCTTGCATTGGCGCGGCGCTGCTTTTTGGGATGGGCGGCTTGTCTTGGTGGGTGGCATGGACGAGCGCTTTTGCCGGGATTTGGTTGGGGGACGCGCTGCTGTATGGGTTTGCGCGTGGGGCGGGCGTTCGCCTGCGGCGGTGGAACTGGGCACGGCGGTGGCTGGATTCTCCTCGGATTCGGGAGTCGGAGGCCTGGTTTCGGGAGCGGGGTTTGGCGATGCTTTGGCTGTGCCGGGCGATTCCGGGAACGCGGCTTCCGACTTATTTGGCTGCCGGTTTTGTGCGGTTGCCTGTGCTGCCATTTTTGGCGGTTACTGGGGCGGCGGCTTTGTTGTGGACGATGGCGATTTTTTTGGCGGTGTCGTTGGTGGGCGCTGCTGTCGGGGATTGGTTGCGACGGTTTGAGAGCGGGTTTCCGGGGTTTTTGGCAGTTGCGGGGCTTTTGTTTTTGGGAATTCGATGGCTGCGGCGGCGGGCGCGCTGGCGGTCTTTGGCGGCGGGTCGGGCGTTTGCCGGGCGGTGGACTCGCTGGGAGTTTTGGCCGGCTTGGCTTTTTTATCTTCCGGTGGTTTTGGATTATCTGCGGCTGGGGATTGAGCACCGGGGTTTAACTTTGCCGACTGTGGCGAATCCGGGCATTGAGATTGGCGGGATGATTGGTGAATCCAAGTCGGATTTGCTGAAGGTGCTGCGGCGGGCAGCGCCGGAGTTCACTGCGGAGACATATGTGGTTTCCGGCCGCAACGGCAGCGAACGGCTAGCGGCGTTTCAACGGCTGATGGAAGAGCACACGTTGGCGTATCCGGTGATTGTCAAGCCGGATGTCGGACACCGCGGCAGCGGTGTGCGCAAGGTTGGCAATCTTGCGGCGGCGGAAGATTGCTTGAAGCCTGACGGATTTGTTCGGATTGTGCAACGCTATGCGCCTGGCCCTCACGAGGCGGGGATTTTTTACTACCGTTATCCAGCGGCGCCGAAGGGAAAGATTTTCGCCATCACACATAAAATTTTTCCGACGCTGACCGGCGACGGGCGGCGAACTTTGCGGGAGCTCATCGAAGCCGACGAGCGGGCCGCAATGATGGCCGCGGTCTATTGCCGCCGGTTCCGGGCGCAGTTGGAGCGCGTGCTAGCGCCGGAGGAATCCTTTCGGCTAGTGGAAACAGGCAACCACGCGCAAGGCTGCCTCTTCAAAGACGGAATGTTCCTCCACACCCCAGCCCTCGAAGAGCGCATTGACGAAATCTCCCGGCAAGTGGACGGGTTTTTTGTCGGGCGCTATGATGTGCGCTACAAAAGCCCATCGCTCCTTAAAGCGGGCAAAGGGTTTCAAATTGTCGAACTCAACGGCGCCGCCTCTGAAGCGACCAACATCTATGATCCGAAACACTCGCTGCGGGACGCTTACGCAATTCTCCATCGGCAATGGGCGATTGTGTTCGCCATCGGCGCGGCGAACCGAAGAAACGGCGCGAAACCGGCGACTCTCCGGCGCCTGTGGCAGCTTTGGCGGAATTACCGGGCGTGCTCAAAACAGCATCTGCCGGCAGACTGAAACAATGTGCACCATTACCTTCATCCCCACTCCCAGCGGTTGCCGCTTCGGCATGAACCGTGACGAGCAGCGATCCCGCGCCAAGGGCATCTTTCCCGCGCCGCGCCTCCTGGGCGGTTTGCCTGTGCTGGGACCGAGCGAACCAGCCGGCGGTATGTGGACAGGCGCCAATGCTGCCACTGGCGCCTTTGCGCTGTTGAATTGGAATTGCACTCGGCAGGGAACGGCGAAACTCGAAAATCCGCTCAGCCGCGGCCTCTTGGTGAAAGCGGCCGCCGGCTGCCGCCAACCCGCCGACGTGGAAGCGCAGATATCACAACAGCCTCTCTTCCGCATTCGCTCCTTTCGACTGCTGGAAATCTTCGCCGCCAGCAAAACTTTGCGCGAATGGCGTTGGGACGGGCAGGAACTGACCCGCATCTCTTGTGCCTGGGAACCCCGCTTGTGGGCCTCTTCGAGCGCTGACGAAGCGGCCGCGCAACGGGCGCGTCAGGCCGTCTTCCAACGCGCTTTAACCCGCGAAGGCGCCGGCAGCCTGGAATGGTTGCGCGCGTTGCACAGAACGCACCTCCCGGAGAAAGGCGCCTTGTCCATCTGCATGCATCGAAAAGAAGCGGCAACCGTTAGCTACACCGAAACCGAAATCAACGGCGAGCGCATTCAAACCCGCTATTTCGATGGCCCGCTCTGCAAATCCGGCCAATGGTGGAAAGGCGAAATCCAACTGGAAAACCGGTAGCCGCAACAGGAGCCAACACCGCGGAATTCCTCGGTGTGTCCGTTGAGCTCTCCGCCGTTCAATTCTCACTGGCCACTGAGCACTAGCTGCTGGCCACTCAATCAATTATGGCGCAAATTGGCGCAATAACCTTTTAAGGGCTTGACAAGATTTCGAGGGCTTGGTAAGGTGCGCGGATGAACTTAATCAAAGTCTTTGAACGCTTTCCCGACCAGCAAGCCTGCTTGGACTATTTGGAGACCGTCCGCTGGCAAGGCAAACCCCAATGCCCCCTCTGCAACAGCCATGATGTCGCCAAAAAGAAGGACAAAAACCGCATTGGCCGGTGGAATTGCCATGCTTGCAACAGCAGTTTCAATGTCCTTTCCGGCACCATTTTTCAGGGCACACGCATCCCTCTGCAAAAATGGTTCATGGCCATTGCCCTCATCCTCAACGCCAAGAAAAGCCTTTCCAGCTGGCAACTCTCCCGCGATTTGGAGATGACCCAGCCCTCGGCATGGTATCTGCAAGTGCGGGTGCGCCTGGCGATGGGGCAGATGCGCAGCAAGAAACTCTTGCGGGGGATTGTCGAGGCTGACGAAACCTTTATCGGCGGGCGCCCCCGCAAACCGAACAAACATTTCGAAAATCGTCCGCCCAGAGACAAATATACCGACAAAACACCGGTGATTGGCGCGGTGGAACGGGGTGGCCAAGTCAAAGCCCAGGTCAAACACCCACCCGGGACGCCTTTGCGCACCAACATTCGGCACCTGATGGCCACTTGGCTGCACAAAAAACGGACTCGCCTGATGACGGATGAAGCCAGGGAGTTCCACAACATTGACGCCATTGGCGTGGAACACAAAGTCGTGCGCCATGTCGTTCGCTACGCGCTGGGGGATGTTCACACCAACACGATTGAAGGGTTTTGGTCTCTGCTTAAACGCGCTTGGTATGGCAGCCACCACCATTATTCCAAAGAAGACATGCAGCTCTACCTCTCCGAAGCCACTTGGAAATACAATTACCGCAACAACCCCAACGCATTTAACGCCTTCATCACCGGCTGCTTTGCCGGTTGACCGCTGCCGCCCTTAACAAAAAAGAAAAATCAGCGGTAAATTTCCCTCGTCAGGGGGAGAAAATGTGGGGCAGACATCCTGTCTGCCTACAGGCGGCAAGCCTGCGCCGCCTGTGCCCCGAGTTGAAACGAAAATTAAAAAAACCTTTGAAAAGGCTAAACAACCTGTTAATATGAAAAAGACCCGCCAAAGCCCATAAATGGTTATTGCGCTAAAACGCCGCAACGCATTCATCGGCGAAAATTAGAAGCCCGCCGAAAAATCTTTCCTTTCGCAAATGAAAGCTATAAGCTCCTCCCGAACGCGCAATAGACAGAATTCACGGCCAGAGAGATATGTTGGATTTACTGAAAAGAGCAGGCGGGCGGGCAGCTCTCATCGCGGGAATCGCCGGCTTGGCAACGATTGAAAACACCGCCGCGCAAGGCCGCGGCTTGCTGCGGGAAGTTTGGCGTGATGTGGATGGAACGCGCTCCATCGACATTTTGCTCCAGAATTCCGGTTTCCCGGACCAACCTGACAGCCGCTTCATCATCCACGACTTTGATGCCCCGGAGGATTTTTCGGACTACTACGGCCAGCGGATTCGCGGGTTCATCGTGCCGCCGCAAAGTGGCGATTACATCTTTTGGATTTCGAGCGACAACGAAAGCGTGTTGTTTTTGAGCACGGACGAATCGCCCGACAACAAGGAGCAAATTGCTTCGGTGCCGGACACACGAGCGGTGTATCCGCCTCGGCAGTGGACTGTGTTTCCCGAACAGCAATCTGAGCCGATTCGCCTGGAGAGGAGGCGGCGTTACTACGTCGAAGTGATTATGAAGGACGATCACGGCGGGGATCATCTCACTGTCCGCTGGCAGTTGCCCGATGGAACCGTGGAGTCCCCCATCCCCAATGTCCGTCTGCGGCGGCCGGGTAGTCTCGCCGACCACCTGGCGGACACGGACGAAGACGGCCTCCGCAATGCGGACGAGATATTCCTGTTCGGCACCAATCCGAATTTGGCCGACACGGACGGGGACGGCTTGTCGGACGGCTGGGAAATCGGCATCGGGCGTTACGAAGTGATTGATGGCTCCATCACTTGGGAGGTGGCATTAACAGATGCAATCTCACGAGGCGGGCATTTGGCCACTATTGTTTCGGAAGCGGAGTGGCAGGCGATGTCTTTTGTGCTCGGCGCAAAACTCCGGGAAAATCATAGGTGGTTAGGCGGAACGGATGCCGAACAGGAAGACGATTGGCGATGGATCACCGGCGAGCCTTGGGATTACACCCGATGGGATGGTGGCGAGCCGAATAATTACCGCGGCAATGAACACGCGCTGCATTTATATGGGGATTCATATGGGGGTACAGGAAATTTATGGAATGATTATGAGTCAAGTAGCCGGCGCAGTGGCTATATCCTGGAACGCGGCTCTTACACCAACCCGACTGTAGCGGATTCGGACGAGGACGGTTTGTCGGATGGTCGGGAATGGGAATTGGGCACTTTGCCGTTTGTGAAAGATTCGGACGGCGACCGCTTTACTGATGGGCAGGAGGTTTTAGAGGGAACAGACCCGCTGGATGCACAAAGCGTTCCTGCCGGCGAGCCGGATTTCAAACTCATTGTCGATGTCTCTAGCGAGGCCGAGACAGAAGACGGCAGCGAGGCGGCGCCGTTTCGTTCGATTCAAGCCGCGATTGACGCGGCAGACTCGAGCGAGTTAATATTGGTTCGACCGGGGACTTACCGAGAAAAGGTGGACTTCAAGTGGAAATCGGTTTGGGTCAAATCTTCGGACGGGGCTGAATCTACGGTGATTGAAGTTACTCGCGGCGACGCAGTAAACTTTCAGGGCGGGAGTGAATGGGCTACTTTAGAGGGCTTTACTGTGAAGAGTACTGTGAAGAGCAGGACGAAAGGTATCCGCATTTCAAACGGGGCGCAGCCGCTAATTAAAAATTGTTTCATCACGGAGGCAGTCCACGGTATTTATCTCAACAATCCCGGCCTGCGTCCCCGGATTGTTGATGTTACTATCTTCGGCGCCACGTCCGGCATTTCTATTTACGGCCGCGAGGAAACACATCCTGTCATTCGCAACTCGCGGGTGCTCGATTGCGGCACTGGGCTTTCTTTTGGGGCTCGCGGCAGTGAAGCCACTGTGGTGGGTTGTACGTTTTACCGCAACGAGACGGGAGTGCGGAACATAGCAGGCGGCAACGTTCATCTGGTGAGTTGCACGGTGGTGGGGAATGGGGTCGGGTTGGAAAACAGCGGGGAAGTTTGGGCGGTGAATTCCATTTTCGCCGGGAATGGCGAGCAGAATGTTGTGTTAAAGGAGTCGAGCCGGGCGACGGTGGATTATTGTCTGTTGGATGCGGGCAGGGATTCCATTGGCGGGGCGGGGCTGCTTGAGTTTGGGGAGAACAATGTTTTCGGCAATCCCGGTTTTGTGAATGCCGAGGCGCCTTGGGAGGAGGATTTCACTTTGCGGGAGGATTCGCCAGCCCTTGGTGCCGGGAGCCGGGAAACTGCGGCGGCTTTTGGTTCAGATGCTGCTTTGCCAAAAGGGTCGGATCCGGACATCGGCGCGGTGGAACATCCCGCCGAGGCGCCTCGGTTTGCAGTGGCCGTTCATGTGCAGGGCGGCGGGCGAGTGCAGGGGCCGGCAGCGGATTCCGGTTTCGCAAGAGATGAGCAGGTGGAGTTTTCCGCCTTGCCGGATGTGGGCTGGGAGTTTTTGGAGTGGCGGTTTTCGGGGCAAACGAGCCTGGAGAATCCTCTGACTCTGGCTATTACAGAGTCGTTTTCGCTGGAGGCGGTGTTTCGGGAGTTGTCTATGTTGACTCTCCTAGTCAACGGCGAAGGCGAGGTGTTGATGGAGCCGGGGCTTGTGTCGCCAGTGTTGCCTCCTCCACAAATTACGGTAGTGTTGACGGCTTTGCCGGCGGAAGGCTCCGGTTTTTTGGGCTTCAGCGGGGATATAGTGACGTTGGAAAATCCCGCCACGTTCGTGTTGGTCGGCCACAAGTCAGTGACGGCTAACTTCGCCAAGTTTTTGAAGGTGGCGGCGCGGGCGGTTCAGGGCGAGGGCGAGGTGATTTTTTCGGCTGAGGGCGAGGATTTGCTGCCGGGCGATCGGGCAACGTTTGAAGCGGTTCCAGCGGCGGGTTTCGGTTTTTCGGCTTGGGCGCCAGAATCGTTGGGGCGGGAGAATCCACTGACATTAACGCTGGAAACGGACATTGAAGTGGGCGCGGTTTTTGAGCCGGTGGTGGTTTTGGAGACCCGAACTTCGGGCAAAGGGCGGCTGATTGTGGAGCCGGCGCGGGAATGGTATTTTCGCGGGGCGGTGGTGGAAGTATCGGCCATTCCTGATGAAGGATGGGAGTTTGGCGGCTGGAGTGATGCGCCCGGCGGCGACAATCCGAGACGGTTGACTCTTTTGGAAGACACGCTTTTGGAAGCCCTGTTTGTCGAGCTGGGGCAGCTTGAATTGACACTGATTGCTCACGGCAAGGGCCGGCTGGAGAGCGACGGCAGCACGACGAAGTTGCTCGAAGGGACTCGGGTGAATCTTCGCGCTTTGCCGGCGCCCGGATTCCGGGTGGAGCGCTGGGAGGGGACGGACGGCGCAACGGGCGATTCGGCCTTCGTGATCATGGATGCGGACAAGACGGCAGCGGTGTGGTTTGTGCCGAGGTTTCAGTTGACGCTGTTGCCGCCCGAAACCTCTGGCGGGGTGTTCGCTCTTTCTATCGCCGGGGACGAAGAGCTGACTTTGCGCCTGGAAGCGTCCTCCGCTTTGATCAACTGGACGCCCTTGCTGACGGTAACGAACGCAACGAAGCCCGTTCTCTTTCAAGACCGGAACTCACGGTTTCTCAACCGGCGCTTTTATCGGCTCGTTCCCGATGGCCAGTGATTTTCGCGGGCGATTTGAAGTCGAGCGCAATAAGCAGTTACTGGCTTTTTTCGCCTTGTCCAGCATAAAGGTCGGGCAGACATTCTTGTCTGCCCGCAGGCTGAAAGCCTTCGCCACTCCCGCTAAGCCTATAAATGCTTATTGCGCAAATTGGGTTTGACTCTTCCAATCGCTGCGGCTTAACTCCCGAAAATGAATTGCCCCGCTTGCGATCGAGAGTTAAGCGCCCGCGCTTTGGAACAAGTCATGGTGAATGTCTGCGAAGGCGGCTGCGGCGGAATCTGGTTGGATGCGTTCGAGCTGGCCCGCGTGGATGAACAACTGTTCCGGGAAGTCAGAGAAATCGCCGGCGACC
Source organism: uncultured Pedosphaera sp. (assembly GCA_965214825.1). GTDB lineage: Bacteria > Verrucomicrobiota > Verrucomicrobiia > Limisphaerales > AAA164-E04 > UBA2970. The sequence continues at coordinate 930,904 of OZ243981.1, read as the reverse complement.
CCGGCTTGGCCGTGAACCAAGACTTAAAGCGAGCCTGCCCGCGATGCGAAGGCATCAAAATGCAGCACCGCTTTTTCAGCAGCGACCGGCGAGTCGAAGTCGATGCCTGCCCCGGCTGCGGCGGTTACTGGCTGGACGCCGGCGAATTGAACGCCATCCGCGCGGATGGCGAGCAAACCAGGAAAAAAGCCGGCCCCATTCGCGTGCATCTCCCCAAGACGCAAAAGAAAAAACCCGGCAGCAGCGGACCGGCAGATCGAATTGCCCGAGCGCAAACGCTCGACTCGCTTTACCGAATTCTCGGTTCCAAGTATTAGCCAACCGTTCAAGATTCGGAATCGAACTCCGAACCGGCGACCCAGCCGGCATCAAAACCCAACTCAAAATACAATGCGACCGCACACCCGCCCTTTCCGTCAAATCCTGCTATGCGGGATTGCTTTCATCCTCGCCACCGGAGGCTCCCTTCCGGCTCAGGAAGCCTCCCAGTTCCTCCGCTTCGTCGAAACCGGCCCGCTGACAGGCCGAGTGGACACAGCCGTGGCCACTTACCAAACGGCCGACGGCGTAGAAATCGCGCTCATTGCCGCCATTCACATCGCCGACAAAGCCTATTACGAAACTTTGAACGAACGATTCCGCGCCTACGACGCTGTCCTCTACGAAATGGTCAAAATCAAAAAACCGCGCCGCCCGGCAAAACCCGCTTCGCCCACCGAGGAACAATCCCGCCCAAAACCGCCCCGCTTTGCCGGCCAAATGTTGGCCGCCCAAATGCAAAAAGCCATGCAATTCATGCTGAAACTGGAATGGCAACTGGACGCCGTGGATTACACCCGCCCCAACTTTGTACATGCGGACATGGACGCCGAAACTTTCGCCCGCCTGCAAAGCCAAAAAGGCGAAAACTTCCTCACCCTCATGCTGCAATCCGCCCTGCAAGAACGGCAACGGCAACTCTCCGGCCAAACCCGCCCCTTGCCGCTGGCAGACGTGCTGCGCCTCCTCTCCAGCCAAGACAGCGCCCACTCCCTCAAATGGCTGTTCGCCCAACAGCTCGACCAAATCGAACTCATGCTTTCCGGCATCGACCGTGGCATCGACGGCAAAGGCTCCGTCATCATCACCGAACGCAACAAAGTCGCCATGAATGCTCTTGACCGCCAACTCCGCCGGCGCCAACAAAAACTCGCCATCTTCTACGGCGCCGGCCATATGCTCGACCTCGAAAAACGCCTGCTCGCCCGCGGCTGCCGCAAAATCCAACACGAATGGATCACTGCCTGGAACCTCCGCCCCACCAAATCTTCAGCAGAGTCCAAATAACTCGTCGGGAATTTTTTCCGATTGACGCCGCCAAAGCTCCCCCCGTAGCCTCCCCGATATGCAAAGCAAATTGTTCTCATTCAACTCAATCCCGTGTCTCGCCCTCGGCATCTTTCTTGTCGGGAGCTTTGGGCAGATGACGTACTTCCTTTGAGAATGAAACATTGATAGGCAAGATGTTTCGGGAGGTTTTCCTATTCATCCTGTTTCTCCATGTTCAAGAATGAACCGATTATGAACGACAACACGATTTCATCCGCATCTACGACACGCCGGGAATTTGTCAAGAACGCCGGCAAGATAGCCGCGGTTTCGGCTTTGGCCGGGCAAGCCCTGCCCCATGTCCATGCCGCCGGCGAAGAGGCCATTCGCATTGCCTTGGTGGGTTGCGGCGGACGCGGTTCGGGCGCCGCCGCCGATGCCTTGCGCGTGCCCAATGGCCCGACCCGACTGGTGGCTATGGCCGATGTGTTCGGTGATCGTCTGGCCTCCAGTTACAACGGTTTGAAGCGGGGCTTTGCTAAGCAAGTGGACGTCCCGCAGGAGCGCCGTTTCATCGGCTTCGACGGCTACAAAAAAGCCATCGACTCGTTGCGCCCCGGCGATGTCGCCATCTTCGCCACACCGCCGGGATTTCGTTGGGTGCACTTCGCCTACGCCATCGAGAAAGGCATCAACGTTTTTATGGAAAAGCCGGTTACCGTGGACGGCCCGACCACGCGGCGGATGATTGAACTGGGCAGAAAAGCGGCGGCAAAGAACCTCAAAGTCGGCGTGGGGCTGATGGTCCGGCACTGCCGCGCCCGGCAGGAATTGTTCGAGCGCATCCAAAGCGGTGAAATCGGCGACATTGTCTCCATATGTGCCTACCGCATGCACGGCCCCGTCGGCTCGGCCTTCTCCGGCCCTAAGCCGGACAACATCAGCGAGTTAATGTATCAAGTTTCCCGATTCCACAGCTTCCTATGGGCCAGCGGCGGCTTGTTCAATGACTTCTATATCCATCAAATAGACGAATGCTGCTGGATGAAAGACGCTTGGCCCGTCCAAGCCCACGCACTCGGTGGGCGGCATTATCGCGGGAACAACGTAGACCAGAACTTCGACACCTACGCAGTCGAATACACCTTTGACGACAGCACTAGTTTTCACTTCAACGGCCGCACAATGGTCGGCTGTCGAGACCAATTCTCCAGTTACATACACGGCGCCAAAGGCTTGGGAATCGTCTCCACCAGCGGCCATTCGCCCGGCCGCTGCCGCACTTTCAAAGGCCACAAAATAACCCGCCAAAACATGCTCTGGGCCTACCCTCAACCCGAAAAAAATCCCTACGCGCTGGAATGGGAAGACCTGATCGACGCCATCAAAAACAACAAACCATACAACGAAGTCGAACGCGGCGCCATTGCCAGCCTCGTCTCCTCCATGGGGCGAATGGCCGCCCACACCGGCCAAATCGTGACCTACAACGACATCCTCAACAGCGACCATGAATTCGCGCCCGACATCGACAAACTCACCCTCGACTCCCCCGCTCCCCTGCATGCTAACGCCGCCGGCAAATACCCCGTCCCCCTCCCCGGCATCACCCGCAACCGCGAATACGACGAAGCCCTCGCCCAAGCAATTTAAGCGCTTCCAACGCGAGCCTCTCTTTTCGTGGCAGATTCAACAATGAAGGCCAATGCTCACTTCCGACCACGTTTGAAACTTCGTTTTTTTTTATGTTTGGCTTGATTGTGGATTTTGAGATAGGTTTTAGCGTCTAAATGTATTAGGCAAGGAAGCGGTTTATTGCAACTAAAACGAGCTATCTGGATCGAAGCGATTTCAGAGAGGCGGTGAGAAAACTTATGAAGTGCGGCGGCTCTAAGCAGAAGGCTGCCGAAAAAGCGCTGTCAATTATTAAGTGTGTGCAAGATGGCCTGCCGGTACCGGGAAAACTAACCAATCATGGGGAAAGCCGTATCAAACACTGTTTTAAATACGATCTTCCGGGTGCTTGCCGGCTAGTCACCATTGAAAACGAAGACACAGTTTGGTTTCTCTCATCGGAGATCACGACGATGTGGACCGTTGGATAGAGAAACATCGTGGGTTCACTATAGTTGCAGATAAGAAGGAACATACTGCTGGGTCGGTGCAAGTCGGTGCTTATCAGGGAGGTAAACGTGGAATTAGAATCGGCGGTCTCATCACGGATGAAAATATGCCGTTTCTGCGCCGAATAGACTTCCCCGAATTTGAGAAACTTGTTCCTCAGAGCCTCCTTCGTCGAGACTTAATGACCATAGATGAGGGAACGAGCGATAATGAAATTCTGGAGATTATCGAGTTGATCCCAAACAAATCCATTCAGGAACTGATTTTTGATCTGAGCATAGCCTTACAACAAGGGCATAATGAAGAAGCACACTTGAGACTCAAGTTGTTCCGTGGTGATGCAGCCGACGCGATCGAACATTCTAAACTTTTTTCTCAAGCAATAGAATCTGGTGCCAACAGCAATATTATTGTAACGTTGAGTGATCTGCCGCCAAAGGAATTAAAAAGGCTTTTTGATGGAGAGAAATTCGAAGACTGGATGCTGTTTCTACATCCTGATCAACAACACATTGTCAACGCAGACTTTGACAGCCCCACTATCCTTAAAGGTGTATCCGGCAGCGGCAAGACTGTGGTCTTGCTTCATCGCACCCGACGATTGGCGCGACTCTATCCAGGCCAAACGATTGGCGTGCTGACTCTGAATCGAACGCTGGCGAATCACTTGAAACTTTTGATTCGCCGTCTCTGTCTCGACGGAGAAGACCAGCATCTTCAAGTTGATGCCTATTTTGACTACTTTCAGCGAATCTCGAAGCATATCGGAAGTGAAAATTATTTGCAACAGTATAAAGATCTTCTACCGTCGGGACATCCAATGCAGAATACGCTGAACAACGCTCTTGAATATAACAAAAATATTGCCAATCTTGTAGCACCTATAATTCGGGACATGAAAATAATATCATCCAATTCCGAATCCTTGGCACATGAATCATGCACGGAAACTACGGAGGACACCTGGAGAGACTTCTGGAGAGATGGAATTGAGCGGGATGAGAATAACGCGAGGCAAAAGGTGGCTTTGATCGAAATGATTCGGAAGAATTATGATATCGATGAAGAGAACTATATCCGCGATGAGTTTACTCTGATTCGAAGTGCCTTTCCACTTTCTGAATGGACCGAACGGTTTGATAATCAACCGAATAGCTATCTCTCATATGCTCGAAAAGGACGGACGATCCGGATTCCTGAGCGCGCGCGTAGATGGGTTATCCGTCTCCTGCGCCGCTATGAAGAGTATATGCTTGCTGGTGCAATGGTAGATGAAATGGGATTGGCACAGGCGTTATTTCCATCAATCAAGAAATTGTCAAATCTACCTTCCGGAATCTCCAGGGGTGTTTATTAATTGATGAATATCAAGACTTCTCGACACTAGAACTGAGGCTTCCAAAGCAGATCCCCACAGAAAGAGAGAATGGGCTGTTTCTAACTGGAGACGTTATGCAGAAGGTATTGGTGAAGGATTTCAATCTTGTCAATGCCCAGCTGGACCGCAATTACACTCGCACCCGTGTGATCCGGAAAAATTATCGCAACAGTCGACAGATTCTGTTGGCTGCAGACTCGTTGATTCGCAAGTATGGCGATATCGTCTCCAAAGAAGACGAGTATTTCGAACTTTTGAAGCCTGAGTTTGCCATCTGGGAAACGGCCAAGCCGATTGCTCTTCGGTCGACTGATGTCATTGGCGCCGCTTGGCGGACAGCTCAAGATTGGATACTGGAAGGGGAGAATCAACCTTGGACGGTTTGTTTGGCAACGCCCAATCTCGACGTTTTACCGATCTCCAAAATTATGGAGAGAACTCCTTCAAACCTCAAATCTGCCGAATTGACAGGTGACTATGTCGAGCAGCCTGACACTGTTAGCATTGGTACGCTGGCTGATGTAAAAGGGCTGGAGTTCGGGCCGATTATAATTGTTGGATGTTCCAATGGCACATTACCTGATCGCACAATCCCGAAAGGAGAACATTGGCGAGATGCGATGCGCCTGTACGTTGCCATGACTCGAGGGCGAGATCAAGTAGTGATCACCTATCAGGGAAAACCTTCCATGTTTCTCCAAGCAATGAAGGAGCATTTGCTGTGGCAGGAATAATTCATAACAGATTCAAAAAATGATCCGAGTGCACTGTGGACGAGATGGAAAAAATCCGAGAACTTATCCACTTCAACTGACGCTTTTCCAAACCGAAAAAAATTGCGTGAAAGCCGATAATTCAAAGGCCGAGTTTGCGGAGTTTGGGTTCGATGGCTTGGGCCCAGCGGTTGTAGCCTTCTTTGCTGAGGTGGAGGTAGTCGGGCATGATTTTTTGGGAGAGGGTGCCGTCGGGTTTGAGGAGGGTGTTGCTGATGTCGAGGTAGTGGATGTGTTGGCCGTCGTGGAAGCGGCGGATGTGTTGGTTGATGGCGATGTTGTTGAGGCGTTTTTCGTCGAGGGGGTTTTTGCCGCGGGGGAAGACGCCTAGGAGGAGGATTTTGGTGTTGGGGGTGCGTTGCCGGAGGGTGTCGAGGATGGCCCGGATGCCGGCGGCGGTTTCTTGGGGGTCTTGCATATGGTGGCCGGTGTTGTTGGTGCCGATCATGAGGACGGCGACTTTGGGTTGGAGGTTTCTGAAGTTGCCGCGGGTGAGGCGCCAGAGGACGTGTTCGGTGCGGTCGCCGTTGAAGCCGAGGTTGATGGGGTTTCGTGGTTGGTAGAATTTTTCCCAGATGGTTTTGCCTGGGCCTTCCCAGCTTTGGGTGATGGAGTCTCCGATGAAGGCGAGGTCGTAGCCGCCGGTTTTGGCTTTTTGGTTGGCGTGTTGGTTGCGTTGCCGCCACCAGTTTTCGTCGCCGCGGGTTATGGGGATGGTGGCTGTGTTGACGTTGTAGAATTGTTTGAGGTCGCGGTAGCGTTTTTGGAGGGCTTGGAGGACGGGTTGGTATTCCGGGGTTTTGTGGATGCTTTGCATTTCTTGCGGGTCTTTGGTGAGGTCGAATAGTTGCCATTGTTGCCCGCGGGGAAAGAAGAGGAGTTTGTGGTGTTGGGTGCGGATGCCGTCATGGACGGGCACGGCGTGGGCGGAGGCGTTTTCGTAGTAGGCGTAGTAGATGGCATCCCGCCAGTCGGTGGCGGCGTGGGCGTTGTTTTTGAAGAGGGGAAGGAGGCTGCGCCCTTGAATGTCTTTGGGGATGGTGACGCCGGCGGCGTCGAGGAAGGTGGGGGCGTAGTCGATGTTTTGGATGAGGGCGCGGGATTTTGTGCCGGGGGTGATGACGCTGGGCCAACGGACGAGGAAGGGCATTTTGAGAGATTCTTCGAACATCCAGCGTTTGTCGTACCAGCCGTGTTCGCCTAGGTAGAAGCCTTGGTCGGACGAGTAGATGACGATGGTGTTTTCTGCCAGGCCGTGTGTGTCCAGGTAGTCGAGGATGCGCCCGACGCTTTCATCGACGGCGGCGACGGTGCGGAGGTAGTCTTTGATGTAACGTTGGTATTTCCAGCGGACGATGTCTTTTTCCGATAGGGCACCGGCTTTCATTTTTGCCAGGAAGTCTTGGTTTTCGGGTTCGTATTGGGCGTCCCAGGCGGCGCGTTGCTCGGTGTTCATCCGTTGGTATTGGCCGTTGCCAAGGCGCATGAAATGGTTGGGGTATTGATTGGGGCCGCGGAATTTCGCGTCGTGTCCCCAGTGGAAGTGGTTTTTGAGTGTCATTTCGTTTTCCTGCAGCAGGCGGGTGCGCCCGGAGTAATCGTCAAAGAGGGAGTCGGGTTCGGGCACGTCTTTGCCGTCGAACATTGAAAGGTGGCGCAGGGCGGGAGACCAGTTGCGGTGGGGGGCTTTGTGCTGGCAGAGGAGGACGAAGGGTTTGGCGGGGTCGCGGTCTTCGTCGAGCCATTTTAACGCGCGTTCGGTGATGATATCCGTGCAGTAGCCGGTGTAGCGCTTGCGGGAACCGTCCATCTGGTTGAAGTCGGGATTGTAATAACTCCCTTGGCCGGGCAGGACTTCCCAGTAATGAAAGCCTGTGGGGTCGGAGGAAAGATGCCACTTGCCAACGAGGGCGGTTTGATAGCCGGCTCCCTGCATCAGTTTGGGAAAGGTCAGCTGCGAACCGTCAAAGCGCTCTCCATTCCGGCGAAAGCCGTTGATGTGGCTATGCTTGCCCGTGAGGATGCAGGCGCGGGAAGGGCCGCAAATGGAGTTTGCGCAGAAGGAGTTGAGAAACACCATGCCTTCTTTGGCCAACCGGTCGATGTTCGGCGTTTGATTGATCTTTGAACCGTAGGCGCCGATGGATTGCACCGCGTGGTCGTCGGAAAAAATAAACACGATGTTGGGACGCTTGGCGTCGGCAACCGCAGAAATGTTTGCCGCCAAAACAGCCAGCAGCAGGGCCGCCGGCAACCGAAAAGTTGAAAGACAGGTTTGCATAGCCACAGAGTTGGAGAGATGAAAGCAAACGTCAAGCCTTTCGCTCGCGATAAATATTTACGGGCTTAACAGGGTGACGCGCAGGCACTCGACCCGTTGACCACCATCCGCTTAACAAAAAATCCAATCCTGTGCCTCCTGTCCATCCATATGGCCGAACGAAATCGCCCTCCATAACCATCGAAAGCCCATAAATGCTTTTTGCGCTTTCGATGGCGAGGCGCATGATGTCCGCGCCGGTTTTCAGAGCGGGAGCTTGTCTCAGGATGGCGGGGTGGCTAAGGTGGCTCCCATGTTAGGCAAGTTGTTGATGGCGTGCGGTGCTTATGTTGTGTTGGGCGCCGCGCTGGGTTGGTGCATTTTATTTTTAATGCGTTTTGAAATCGACGGTGTTTGGTCGTTGTGTTTGGCACTTGGGCCGTTGTGTCTAGCCGTTGGGATTTATCTGGTGGTTTTTGTGAAGTTTGGTTGTTCGGAGGATCATTGAGGGTTTGGTTGCGGCTGTTTTTTTGTTTTGGGAATTGTGCCACGCGGGTCAAGAGAGGATGGAGCGCACGATTTTTCCAGCAACGTCGGTGAGCCGAAAGTCGCGCCCTTGAAACCGGTAGGTGAGCTGTTTGTGGTCGATGCCCAGGCAGTGGAGAATAGTGGCGTGGAGGTCGTTGATGTGCACGCCGTCGCGGACGATGTTGTAGGCAAAGTCGTCGGTTTCTCCGAAGACGGTTCCGCCTTTGATGCCGCCGCCGGCCATCCAAAGGCTGTAGCAGCGCGGATGGTGGTCGCGGCCGAAACTTTTTTTGGTGATGTCACCTTGGCTGTAGGCGGTGCGCCCGAATTCGCCGCCCCAGATGACGAGTGTTTCGTCCAAGAGGCCGCGTTGTTTGAGGTCGGCAATCAGGGCGGCTGAGGCGCGGTCAGTGTTTTTCGCCTGTTTGCGGATGCCGTCGGGGAGTCCGCCGTGGTGGTCCCAATCGCGGTGGAGCAGTTTGATGAAGCGCACGCCTCTTTCTGCCAAGCGGCGGGCTAGGAGGCAGTTATTGGCGAAGGAGGCTTGGTTTGGGTTGGCGCCGTATTGTTCGAGGACGGCGGGCGGTTCGGAGCGAAGGTCAGTGAGTTCAGGCACGCTGGTTTGCATCCGGTAGGCAAGTTCGTATTGTTCGATTCGCGTCAGGATTTCCGGGTCGCGGATGCTTTGGTATTGCAGGCGGTTGAGCGCTTGAACACTGTCGAGCATCCGCCGGCGAGTAGGGCGGTTGAGTCCCGGAGGGTTGGAGACGAATAGAACCGGGTCGCCTTGGGCGCGGAATTGCACGCCTTGGTGGCTGCTGGGCAGGAAGCCGTTGCCCCAGTAGCGGGATTGCAGAGATTGGCCGCCGCTGCCGGAGATCATCACGACGAAGGCGGGCAAATTGTTGTTTTCGGTGCCGAGTCCGTAAGAAGTCCAGGCGCCGAGAGTGGGGCGGCCGGGCTGTTGGTGGCCAGTGTAGAGAAAGGTAACTGCCGGGTCATGGTTAATCGGCTCAGTATGGATGGCGCGAAGGAGGCAAATATCGTCGGCAACCTGGCCAAGATGAGGAAGCGCTTCAGAGAGTTCGATCCCCGAAACCCCGCGCTTGTGAAAGGAAAAAGGGCTGCCGACGCAAAGGTGATACTTTTGGCCGCTGGTCATTCCGGTGATGCGTTGGCCGCGCCGCACAGAGTCTGGCAAAGGTTCGCCAGTCATCTCCGCCAGCTTCGGTTTGGGATCAAAAAGGTCGATATGCGAGGGCGCGCCGGATTGGAAGAGGTAAATCACCCGTTTGGCGCGGGGCGCAAAATGCAGCGGATGCGCCGCTCCCCGAGTGGCTTGGCCACCCGCCGCTGCTAAGTCTTCCCGCAAAAGAGCAGAGAGGGCAATAGTGCCGAGGCTGGCGCCGGCGCGTTTGAGAAAGGCCCGCCGGGCAAGGGCGGTGTGAAACGTCCCCAAACCCGCCGGATTCCCTAAATGATTGGCTGCATGCATAACGTTGATTTTGGCAAATGGCTGCCAAGGACTCTGCCGGCGATGGCTTTCCGGGTCAAGAGTATTTTACGCAATGATAAGGTGCAGGCTTCCATGGAAATAAACTGGCCACAAAAATTGCAGATTCCTCCTGTGCCCTTTTGGGCGTCCTGTGGTCAAAAGCCCATCACCAATCATTGCCTGTGGACGAGAAGCGGCGCCGATGGAATTACGATAACCTATCGCACAGGGAACTCTGGATCGAAGAGCCGGGCAACGATAACTCGGACGACTGGAATCCAATTGGCATGGATGAGTGTTTCTGATGCGAAAGTCCTCTAAAACAGTCTTGATGGGTTAGTTGGGGGGGCGGTTGTCGAAGATGAGTTTGGTGGTGGATTTTGCGATTTCGTCGCGAATGCGGAGTTCGCGGATTTTCCATTCGCCGTTGATTTTTTCGACGTCGGCAACTTCGAAGGTTTTGATGCGTTGGCCTCGGGCGTTGTAGGCCTCGGCGTAGATGAGGCCGAGGTGTTCGCGGGATATCCAGGATCGGACTCGGTTGTAGCCGAATGTGTGGTCTGTGGTTTTCCGGCTTTCGAGGACGAAGCAGGAGATGCCTTTGCGCATTTTGATTCTGATATTGGTGAGGAGGTTTTGTTTTGGCCAGTAGAAGAATTCCAGTCCTAAGTCTGCCGGCCAGAAGTTGCTTTGGGCGAAGGGTTTCATGGCGTCTTTGGGGGGGAGCGGGGCTGGGGGTTGGCCGGCTTGGGGCGCGAGGAGGTAGCGGGGGGCTTTTTTGGGGCTGCGCAGGATGGTGAGTTGGGTGGTATTTCCTGAGTTTTGATTTGTGGCGGTGAAGGTGCTTTGTTGTTGGTCGCCTTCGGTGCGGACGTGGAGGTGGAGGTGTTGGGAGGTGCGGCGGCCGCGGCGGTTTTTGGTTTGGAGGGTGCCGTTGATTTGTTCGTAGTGGAGGAGTTTTGTGTGTCGCATGTCCCGAGCTAGTTGTTGTCCGGGTTCTAGGGTGAGCGGTAGGGCTAGTAGGAGGCAGAGGGTGTTTATCATGATAGGCTGAGGCGGAGGGCGTCACCGACTTGTTTGACGAAGTGCACGGTGATGTGCGCTCGCACTTCGTCTGGCACGGCGCGCCAGTCGTGTTGGTTGCGGTCGGGGATGAGGATGGTGGCGATGCCGGAGCGGAAGGCGGCGAGGGCTTTTTCGCGGATGCCGCCGACGGGGAGGATGCGGCCGCGCAGGCTGACTTCGCCGGTCATGGCGAGGTTGCCACAAATACGCCGTTGTGTGAAGAGGGAGGCGAGGGCGGCGGCGATGGCGATGCCCGCGCTGGGGCCGTCTTTGGGGGTGGCTCCGGCGGGGACGTGGACGTGGATGTCGGTGTCGGCGGGGGCGATGCGGAGGCCGAGGGCGGCGGCTTGGCTGCGGAGGCAGGTGTGGGCGGCTTGGGCGCTTTCTTTCATTACTTCGCCTAGGGAGCCGGTCAGGATTAAGCGGCCGCGCCCCGGTAGTTGGGTGGCTTCGATGTAGAGGACTTCGCCGCCGGCCGGTGTCCAGGCCAGGCCGCAGGCGACGCCGCAGTCGTCGATGGTTTCAGCAGTGTCGGCGGGGTAGCGTTCCGGACCGAGGTGTTCAGCCAGCCACGTGGTTTCGATGCGGATGGGGGTGGAGCGCCCGCCGGCGACGTGTCGCGCGGCTTTGCGGGCGACGTGGGCGATTTGTCGGTCGAGTTGTCGGACGCCGGCTTCCTGAGTGTAGCGGCTGATCAATTGTTCGATGACGGCGCCGTTGAGTTGTACTTGCTTTTTTTCGAGGCCGTGTTCGGCCAGTTGGTGGGGGATGAGGTGGCGTTCGGCGATGAGGCGTTTTTCGGTTTGGGTGTAGCTGGGGAGTTCGATGACTTCCAGGCGGTCTTGCAGGGCGGGGTGGACGGGGTCGAGCCAGTTGGCGGTGGTGATGAAGAGTACGCGTGAGAGGTTGAAAGGTACGTCCAGATAGTGGTCGGTGAAGCTGGTGTTTTGATGGGGGTCAAGGACTTCCAGGAGGGCTGCTGCTGGGTCGCCTCGCCCGCCGGCGCTCATTTTGTCGCATTCGTCTAGCAGGATGACGGGGTTGTTGCTTTGGAGCCGCCGGAGGGTTTGCATGATGCGTCCGGGCAGGGCGCCAACGTAAGTCCGGCGGTGGCCACGTATCTCGGCTTCATCTCTCATGCCGCCCAGGGCGATGCGGGCGAAGCGGCGCCCTAAGGCGTTGGCCACGCTTCTTCCCAAGGAGGTTTTGCCCACGCCGGGGGGACCGACGAGGCAGAGGATAGGGCCTTTGAGGTGTTGTTTGAGTTTGATGACGGCGAGGAATTCGAGGAGGCGTTCTTTGACTTGGTTGAGGCCGTGGTGTTGGGCGTCGAGGGTTTTGGCAGCGGCTTCTAGGTCTAGTTTGTCTTGAGTGGATTGGTTCCAGGGCAGTTCGACGAGCCATTCGACGTAGCTCCGGGCCACGGCGTATTCGGCGGAGGAAGGGGGGGTGTGTTGCAGGCGGTCCAGCTCTCGCAGGCAAACGGTTTTGGCTTCTTCGCTCAGTCCTCGGGCGTCGGCTTGTTTGCGAAGGCTGAGGATTTCGGCGGCGGCGGGGTCGGATTCGCCCAGTTCTTTTTGAATGGCGCGGATTTGTTCTCGGAGGAAGAAGTCGCGCTGGCTTTTTGACATGGCGGCGGAGACGTCTTTTTGGATTTTTGAACTGAGGGTGAGCACCTCCAGCTCTCTGCTGAGCAGAGGGAGGAGGCGTTTGAGGCGGATGTTGATTTCCGGGGTTTCGAGCAGGGCTTGTTGGTCAGTCAAGGGGATGTTGAGGCTGCTGGCCATTAGATCGGCCATGCGGCTGGGATTGTCGCGTTTGAGGACGGCCAGTTTTGTGTCTTCGTTGATGGCGGTTGAGAGTTCGGCGATTTTTTCGAATTGGTCTTGGGTGGCGCGGGTCAAGGCGGTTGTTTCTGGGGAATCGTCGGCCGGGCTGGGGAGCGTGGCGGGCATGGCGATGAGATAGGGTTCGAGGACGGTGTAACGTTCGATTTTGAACCGGTCGAGCCCTTCAATTAGAATCCGCACGGATTCATCAGAGCCTTTGACCATTTTTTGAATGCGTGCCAGGCAGCCGTGTTCCCAGAGGTCGTTTGGGGTGGGATTTTCGGCTTCTGCGTTTTTCTGGAGCACTAGGCCCAGAAAGCGGTTTCCGGCAAGGACGTCGTTGATGAGTTGGCCGCCTTCGGCGGATTCGATCAGCAGCGGCGTCACCATGCCGGGGAAGACGACAATGTCCGAAAGCCCCAGGATGGGGATTTGTTGGGGGATACTTTCTTTTGCCGTTGTCGGAGAGGCCTTCGGTTTTGCGGAAGCCTCCAGAATATCAACAACCTCTCTATTGCCTGGTGTCATCTGCCGCAGGAGTCTCCCACAAGGAAAACCAGAAGCGCAAACCGCTGTGGCTGCAAGTTATTGTTCACCTTCTTTCCCGTCGGCATCGAGCTCTTTGGGGTTTGGCTGGCCGGCGATTGGCACATCTACCCGCAGAATGCCGAGCTGAATCGTGGCTTTTGCCTTGTGCAGGTTGTAGCCGGCGGGCAGGTCGATGTAAAACTGGAAGGCGTTGAAAGCGATTTCCATGAGGATGAACTTGCACTGGGACGGTTGGTCCTGGGGAGAACGCCTGCCCTGAAATCGCAGCCGGTTGCCTTCCACTTTGAGCGAAAGGTCTTCTGGGCGCACTCCGGCCACTTCCACTCGAATGACCAAACTTTCCTTGGCGAGAAAAACATCCGTGTTGGGAGTCCACGAAGATTCAGAGAAACGAGTTACCCCGTCAAATGCGAGCGAACGCGCTAATCGCGCTCCAGGAGGAACTTTGTTTAACGCCATAAATGATTACAACTAGTTACGACTTCCGTGTCTCAAACCCGTCTCGCCGGCGGCGCCAAATCATTCATAACCAAAACCCTATTTTGAGTTTCGTCGCTGCTCCAGCGAAAACTTGATATGGCAAAACGGCCGGATTACCATACCCCAAAAATGAAAATCCGCAAGTGCAGAAGCCAAATGGCGACGGGTTTTTCTTTCACGGCGAAGGTTTATTTTCGAGATTTTTATGCGGCAGTGTTGGTACAGGGGTTTCAGTTGGGGCGGTTTTTCAGCCGCGGTGGTTCTGTTGGCATCTGCCGCTTTTTCGGGAACGACCGTCTCTGTGCCGGATAGAACCGCGCATCCGGGAAGGCCGGTTTCTATCCCAATCTCGCTGGAAACGGACGCCGAATTAGTAGGCGCGCAGTTCGATATTCGTTTTGACGCTGAGCGGTTTCTCGCCTCTACGGTGACGGCAGCGGAAGGTCTTCCCGGAGAGATTCGAGTCAAGTCCAGCCAACTTGCTCCGGGGCATTGGCGTTTGGCCCTCTACGGGACAGGCTTGAATTTCCTGCCGAGCGGGCAAGTGGCCCAGTTGAACCTGGTGGTTCCGGAGAATGCTCCCTTGGTGCCGAGCCGGATTCGCCTCGAAGGGCTGCTCTTGGGAGGGACAGCTTCTCCGGTTGCCGTTGCCGGCGGCGTGTTGGAGGGTGGCACGCTGTCGGTGGCTCCGTTGCCGGCGGCGGTTTACCTGTCCGGCCGCGTTCGTTATTACAGAGGGGATCGTCCCGTTCCCAGCGTGAATGTCAAAGTTCGCGGGGGGACGTCTGTGGACGGCTTTGGCGATACAGACGGCAGTTTTGAAGTTCGAGTGCCGGCAGAAGTCCAGCTCTTGCTTTCTATGGAAAAGCCAGCGGACTTGCAACCCAACCGAGGCGTAACGGCCTTGGATCTTCTGTTGACGCGCCGGCATATCCTGGGGCTGGAACCGCTGGATTCGCCTTGGAAACGCTTGGCCGCCGATGTGAACCGCCAAGGCGACATCAACGTGGTGGACCTGCTTTTGATGCGCCGTGTCATTCTTGGCCTCGCTGACCGCTATGTTGCCGGCCAGCCCGTGTTTCGCTTTCTGCCGGCGGCCACGGTGTTTCCCGCCTTCGCGCAGCCGTGGAATGCGCGCGATTTTATCGAACACGCGGCGCCAACAGAAAATCTGTCCGGGCAGGATTTTGTCGGGGTCAAGTTGGGCGATGTGGACGGCGATTGGGGGAGCGATGGCTTCGAGCCGAGTCTCTCTGGCGTCCCTTTGGCTGGCGGGCTGAGGAAACACTCCCGGCGGCAAGAGGAACCAGTAACGTTGTCCGTTGGCTTCGACCGGAGGGGTGGCGCCGAAGACAATCTCTCAGCGGTAGTGCGGGTGGCCGGAGGCTTCCGGGCGATCACCGCGTTGCAGTTCACCATATGTTGGAGTCCCGCAGAGCTGGCGTTCCACGATGTGTCGGCATTCGGGCTGCCGGCGGTTTCCGAAAATCACTTTGGAAGCCGCTTGACCGAGCGGGGCCGGTTGAGTTTTGTCTGGTCGGACGCCTCTTTGAAAGGAACCTCACTGGAGCCGCAGGAACCCCTTCTTTCCCTGCACTTCCGTCGCTTGGCCGCCGAAGTGAAAACGCCGATACAATTCAGCGCAGAGCCGACGCCGATGTTGGCAGCCAGAGGGTCTTCCCCGGTTAAAGTCTTCCCGCTCCATCGCCGGGAGGACGGGACGGCAGCGCCCGAAATTGCTTTTGACTTTGCGGCGGCAGGTGGGCATTCGAAGATTCTTTTGACGACTTGGAGCGAGGTCGGCACGCATTACCATTTCGAATACGCGGATCAACTGCCGGCCGAGACTTGGACGAGGATTCACAAACAACCCGGCCGAGACGGCTGGATTCGTTTCGAAGATTCGCCGCCCCGGAACCGGAGCCGGTTTTACCGCATCCGAACAGAGGCTTCGCTGATGAAAGCAGGGAGGGGTCCATGACCGCGCAGCCCGTCGGAATCGCCAATATCGCCCGCCGTATCTTCCCTGCCATTCGAGTGGGGAGATGGGTAGCCGGCTTGGGGCTGATGGCCGCCGCCGCTTGGGCGCAGACGGCCAAGATCGGAGATTTGGACGCGGACGGCCAGGCAACGATTCACGATGTGGCGGCTATTTTGAACCACGTGCATGGCCGTGTTCCTCTGCCTGCAGCACTCGTCTATTTTGCGGACATCGACCGCAATGGAATTGTGAACATTGCCGATGCAGATTTGGCTGCGGACGCAGCAGTGGGCGGGCTTCCGCTGGCGGATGTTGATGTTCGTCCGGTTTTGCCGGCCTTCGTCCCTTACACGAACCGCGACCATTTCACCTTCCAGGGCAGGGCTTTGCCCAACGCTCGGATTCGTGTGAGCCACGTCTTCGGATCGGTTGAAACACAGGCGGACGGGCGAGGGTTTTTTGCCGCCGAAGCGCCTTTGACCGCGAATCAATCCCAGCAGTTTTACTTGGCCGTCCTCGATGCTCCCCATCCGCCGTTGCCTTTCCGTGTCTGGCAAGACGTGCAAGGGCCGACGCTCCAAGTGAGCGCTCCGCAAAACGGCGGGGAAACGTTCCTGAGTGAAATCGCCGTCGCGGGAAAAGTGGGCGACGCCCTGAACGGCCGGCACGGTGTATCGGTCTCGGTAAATCATATGCCCGCCGAAGTCTTCGCTGGCAATGGAAGCCGCGGCTCTTTCCTGAGCCGCCCGGTTCCTTTGCGAGAAGGGGCGAACATCATTCCAATACAGGCCGTTGATGCCGCGGGCAACGAAACAACAATCAAACTGTCGATCACTCGGCGGCGGGCAGCGGGCAGTTTTCATCTGCTTAAAGGCTTTGGCGATCTTCAGCAGGAACAGCCCGGCAGCCGGTTGAAGACGCCGGCGAGTGTTTTCGTCCTCAGCCCGGATGGGAGACCAATCGCCGGCAAACCCGTCCTCTTTCAAGTCCTGGACGGTTTGGGCAAAATAGCGCTTACCGCAGATTTTGCCGAGCCGGGACTGCGGTTGTCAGTCATGACCGATTCCCGTGGCCGAGCGCAAGTCCATTGGCAATTGGGAGCCTTTGCCGGCAAGGGAAACCACTTGCTAAAAGCCGAAAGCCGCGGCATCAAAGGCCAAATCTACTTTGCTGCTTCGGCGCTTCCCACCGACAACATCCGCCTGGACTACGCCAGCGGCGATGGCCAAACGGCAGAAACGGGAGCCACCGCGCCGGAACCGCTTCGCGTCTGGGTCAACGACGGCGTCAACCCGCTCAGCAGACGCGAAGTTACATTCAACGTCCTTGCCGGCGGCGGGAACATCGGCGGACAAAAATCTTACTCGGCAATCAGCGATGCGACGGGATTCGCCGAAGCCCGCTTCGTCCTCGGCCCCGAAGCCGGAACGCACACAGTGGCGGCCAACGTGCCGGGACGAGCCGCCGCCAACTTAAAGTTTGCCTTGCACGGCCTCGCTTCAAGGCCGACCGGAGAAACGACCGTCCGCGGCCTGGCATTGACGCCGTTCTTTCAACCAATTGCAGGCGCCAAAGTCGGCATCATCATCGAAGGCAAATCATTCGAACCGGTGAATACAGACGCAGCGGGAAGCTTTTGGCTGACCGGCCTCTCGCCCGGAGCCGCCATGCTGCAATTCTGGCTCCCGGAAGGCAGCGCCAGCCAAGCCGTCCCCTCGCAGCCAATTGCCACGAAGGAACTGTTTTTGATCCGCGGCGTCGAAAACCAGCTCCCCGCTCCGATCTTGCTGCCCCTCACCTTGAACCGCCTCACAACGCTCTTCGACGGCACCTCCTCTGTTGAATTGTTCCTGCTGGAAATGGACGCATTCCGTTTGGAGATCGTTCCCGGAACCGTTGTCGCCGCCGATGGAAAAGCGCCTTCGCCCGAATCCCCGCTAACGTTCTCCCTCACCCAAATTCCGGCGCACGGCCAATCCTTCATCGCTTGGCTGTTGGAGCCGGCGGACGTCCAATTCCTGTCTCCCCCAAAACTCCGCATTCCCGACTTGGCAGGCATGGCCGGCGATTTCACCATGGGAGTGTTCCATTCTGGCGGCCGCATTCGCCCGTTCAATCGCTCGGCAACAGCGGGCGCCAAAGGAAACCCGGCCAACTTCTCCTTCGGACAAGAAGACACCCCGCCATTCCAGGCAGGCTTCGGTTTTGCCAGCCCCGGGCATCAGAGCGGAAACGCAACAGCAACCGGCGGCCAATCCTCCGAACCCTCCCAATGACCGAAGACCGCCGAACCGAGCAAGCCATCGCCGCCTTCGACGCCGCCAACGCCGAAGACCCCAACCAGGAAGAAGCCGCCGGCAAACAACGCCCGCACGAACTTCTCGACGCCCAGCGAGTGGCCGCCTGGGTAATCAAACTGAAACCCGATGCCTCCGCCGCCCTTCGCCTGGCCAGCCGTTGCCAACACATCTGCCGATGGAAAATCCCGCGCGACCACTACCCCAAAACAAGAGCCGGCTACCTCAAATGGCGCCAAGATTTGAAGCAATTCCACGCCGACACCGCCACGGCAATCCTCAAAAAAATCGGCTGCGACGAACCGCTGATTCAAGCCGTGCGCAACCTCAACCTGAAGAAAGGGCTTGGCCGGGAAGAAGGTGACATTCAAATTCTGGAAGATGCCTTATGCCTGACCTTCCTCGAATTCGAGTTCGAATCGTTTCTGAAACGCATCCCCGAAGAACGCATGATCGGCATCCTGCGCAAAACCTGGAACAAAATGTCGGCGGCGGGACAACGACATGCCCAATCACTCGCCTTTGAAGGAACAGCAAAACAACTGCTGGAAAAAGCCCTCTCATCCCAATAGTTCTTGCCTGCAACCCGAACGCCTGCGGCCTGGAAGCCAATTCTCCGGAATTCTGCCGGCGGCGCTCCGCAAATGATTCTTCCCATCAACTCAAAATCCGTTGTTGCGCTCCGAGCGGTTTGCTTGTATGCGTAAGACATGACCTCTTTTGCGCCCAAAGCAGTTGCCGGCCGCAATGCTTGCAACTGCGAACCTCAAAACCGGCGGCAGACCTTGGCTGCCGGCTTCGTCCTGATTCTCTCCATCGCCACGTTCGCCGGTCTTCAAGCTCCTCTCGCTGCTGCAGCAGAGCGCCGGCCCAACATCATTCTCATCATGGCGGACGACGCAGGCTGGGAATGCTTCAGCTGCTACGGTGGCAAAGACTACCAAACACCGCATGTTGACGCTTTGGCTCGGAAAGGCATCCGCTTCCAACATTGTTATTCGACACCTCTGT
Organism: uncultured Pedosphaera sp.; assembly: GCA_965214825.1. GTDB lineage: Bacteria > Verrucomicrobiota > Verrucomicrobiia > Limisphaerales > AAA164-E04 > UBA2970. The sequence continues at coordinate 911,826 of OZ243981.1, read as the reverse complement.
GCACGCCCTCGCGCGTCCAGCTAATGACCGGCCAATATAATTTTCGGAATTATACCCACTTCGGCTATCTCAATCCGAAAGAAAAAACCTTCGGCCACTTGCTGCAACAAGCCGGCTATAAAACCGCCATCGCCGGCAAATGGCAATTGAACGGCATCCACAACGCTTTGCCCGGCCACAACGACTCAAACCGCCCGCTCCAAGCTGGTTTCCACGAATCCCTCCTTTGGCAAGTCACCAAAGGCAAACAAAACCGGGACGGCGGTGGAGAACGTTATTGGCAGCCGCCCCTCGAATATAACGGCAGGATGATTTCCAAAGAAGAGAACTGGGGCAAATACGGTCCCGACCTGTTCACAGATTTTATATGCAACTTTATAGAACGAAACCGGAAACGCTCTTTCTTTGTCTACTACCCCATGGTGTTAGTGCATGATCCTTTTGTTTCGACGCCGGACACCATCGGCAACCGCCCCTTAGCCGTGGCCAACATTGCCCCCAAAGACCCGGCCGCGCGCAAGCGCAACTTTATAGCGATGGTCCATTATATGGACAAACTTGTCGGACGCATCGCGGCGAAAGTGGATTCCCTCGGCCTGTCGGAAAACACCATTATCTTGTTTACAACAGACAACGGGACGCATCGCTCAATTCGCTCGCAATGGCGGAACTCTGCGGACGGAAGAACGTCAACCATCCGTGGTGGCAAAGGCGGAATGAAAGATATGGGGACGCACGTCCCTTTCACAGCTTATTGGAAGGACCACACCCCACCCGGCACCGCGCTTCCCGACCTTGTTGATTTCACCGATTTCTATCCTACTCTTGCCGAAGCAGCCGGTATAGCACTCCATTGGAAAGACCCCATTGACGGCCGCAGCTTTCTCCCGCAACTCAAAGGCCAAAAAGGCAATCCGCGCGATTGGCTCCTTTGTCATTATCAACCTTATTGGGGACAAGCCCCCGGCCAGTTTGCCCGCACTGCCGATTTCAAACTTTACCGCGATGGCCGCTTCTATAAAGTCTCCGACGATCTCGAAGAAACGAACAATCTCACCGCCGGCGCCGGCAAGGTTGCCGGCGAAATCCGCAACCGTCTCCAAGCGCTGCTCGATCGCTGTCCACCAGCTCCAACCGAAAAGGGCAGCCGAGGAACAAAATTCCGGCCCACTTATCCGGCTTGGGAAAACTTGTTCCAATCCCGCATCAGTTCCCTGCAAAAAATTCCGCGATAAGCATTTACGGGCTTAACAGGGTGACGCGCAGGCACTCGACCCGTTGACCGGCACCCGCCTTGACAAAAAATCCAATTCTGTGCATTCTGCAAATCCATATATCCCGAACGAAATCGCCCTCCAAAACCATCAAAGCCTATAAATGCTTATTGCGGAAAATTCCGCTGGGAATCATCGTCGTTATCTCGTCGGTGCCCTTCAAAGGCTTGGAATACACCTTAACCTCCTGTTCAGTTTTCCAAGGTCAATTCAATCCGGCTCATGAAGAGACTTGAGAAACTCCTTCAGGGGTTTCAGAACGGGCACATTCAGGTTCCAAAACGATTGACATTCGTAATTGCGTTCTGCCGGTTTCGCTTTAATACCAACCACTCTGCAGTACTCGTAGATTCTTGTTTTGGTATCAGGTTCATTGTATAACTTGTTAAGCGTTTTTAAACATTTACTGTATTTATCCAAACAACTATAGACTCCTTGATGGTCCAATGCAGCCATCTGCTCCAACAAAGTTTCAATAGCCCCAGAGTCTTTGTTGTTCGGTATAAAAAAGTGACATTTAATTGGAAGATTAAGCTTTTTGATGACTTTCTTTAAATCGCTAGACCGCTCCTCATAGTCGTCGTCCGCATCTAGTATCGTCGCAATTCGATTCCCCGCATCAATCTTTTTACGAATCTCATTCGCCGCATCCTCAATTTTCGACACTCCTCCGCCCAAAACAGCAACTTCGACATTCTTGATGTTCTCGAATTGCAACAAGTCTCCTATAAACTTCTTGTCACTACCGCCTTCGACGAATATTGTCCAGCCTTTATTACTCATCTTATTTCGATGCCCTTTGTTATGCAATGCTCGAATTGTGAGTACTTGTACCTATAAGAACGCACAATACCGTCCTTGTCTCTATGCAATGCGTAGCAGTTTGTTGTCAATCGATGTTCGGAGAAGTCTTGTTGACTCAGGGCTTCATTAAGACCCTTCAGAATCGAGAGGCTGTGCGTAGTAGCAAAAATCTGTATGCCCTGTTTATGAGAAAACTGGAGAAGTGCCTCAAGTAGCGACGGAATAGCTTGGTAATGGATGCCTTTATCCAGCTCATCAACCAGGAGTATCTTTTCACTCCCCAGAATACATCTTGCAAGGATCGTCGCGGCCCGGATCGTACCACTACCAAACATATTGAGCGGGATCATCTTTTTTAATCCGATGTCCGCATACACGACATTCCCTTTTACCGCGATCTTTGCTATATGCGGATTGATTATATTCAGATATTCAATAAGCGCGTCATCTTTCTTGCGAATGATTGCATCATTTATTGGCTCAGCTTCATAATTAGCCATCGCAGGAAAGAATCTTGCGTGAATGATCTCATTGAATGCGGAGTGTGGTTTTATTTCTGCATTAAACTCGCCATTGCGAACAATTATTTTACCGTCAAACGACACCGGTTGTTGAGTCTCGCGTTGCATTTTTGCTTTGTAATGCAAGAAACGCTGGCCTGTGATAAGCGAAGAATAGGATTTTTCTCCGGCTGCCCTATCATTCTGAATTTTCGATTGCTGATTTCCCCATCCGATGTCTTCTTCTGCTTGGCCGATAGAAATTTTCAAAGTCAAATGCTCTTTAGAATCGCAACCATAACCTTCCAACTCTATCGACTTAGTTGTGTCGAGTTCATTGAAAAAGAAAGAGAAATCGTCGAATTCACGGATCAAATAGTTCCGAAAACTACTTACATTCCCAGGCAATCGCAAGTTGGCGAACCCCGACAACAGGAAGATTGCTTCCAGAACTGAAGTTTTGCCCACGTCGTTGGCTCCCACTAGGAGGTTGAAGGTGCCCAAGTCATCTAGGTCTAGGCTAGATAGCCCACGAAACCCGCGAATCGCGAGCTTGTCAAAGCGCTGTGTATTTTTCATTGGCATGATCTGAGGCATTCCTGATTGTTCGGATAAACCGAAGAGTATCATAAGGTGTGTTTACTTGGTTGTCAATCCCTCCTCCAATAGGATGGGTAGAATGGGAGTTTTATTGAGGGGTGATGAGGGCGCGGACGGTGCGGTTGGGCTGGAAGCAGGTGTTGGCGGCGCCGCGGATGTCTTCGAGGGTGACGGTTTGGTATTCGGCTTCTTCTTTTTCCCAGTGTTGGTAGCCGAAGCCGTAGAGTTCGTCCAGAGCGGTTACCAGCGCTAGGCCGCTCAAGTCTTGACGGGCGATTTTTTTCTGGCCGATGATTTTGGCTTTGGCGCGGTTGAGTTCGGCTTCGGTCAGGCCGTCCCGGCAAAGAGATTGGATTTGCTGTGCCATTTCTTCTTCAACGCGGGGGGCGTTTTCGGGGGAGGTGCCGGCGTAGAAGGCGAAGTAGCCGGGGATGAGGCCGGGGATGTGTTGCGCGCCGAGGTAGTAGGCAAGGCCGAGTTGGTCGCGGATGCGCAGGAAGAGGCGGGAGCCGAGGTCGCTGCAGGCTTCTTGCAGAAGGTCGAGGGCGTAACGTTCTTTGGCGGGAAAGGTTGTGCTTTGTGCGGCGAGGATGACGACGGCTTGTTTTTTGTCCACGGTTCGGCGGACGCGTTGTTCTGGAAGTTTGCGGGGGTTGGGTTGCGGGAAGGTTGGGGCGGGTTGCCGGGGCCACTGCTCGGCGCCGAGGATGCGGTTTGCTTCTGACTGGAGGGTGTCTGTTGTAATGTCTCCGAATGCGGCGATGACGCAGTTGCCGGAGGTGCGGTGGGCGTCGAAGAAGCGGCGGATTTGGGGCAGGCTCAGTTTTCCGATGCTTTCGGCGGTGCCGAGGGCGTCGAGTCCGTAGCCGCTGGGGCCGAAGAGGGCGCGGCGGACGGTTCGGAATCCGACTTGGAGGATTTGGTCGTTTTGCGATTGGATGGCGGCGAGTTGGGCGAGGCGTTCGCGTTCCAGTTCGTCTTGGGTGAAGGTGGGGCGGAGGATGAGGTCGGCGAGGATTTCGAGCCCCAAGGGTAGGTCTTCTTTGAGGACTTCGATGCTGATGCCGAAGCTGTTGCTGGCGCCATAGGTGTCGGCTTGTCCGCCGACGGATTCGATGGCGTCCATGATGGCGGTGGCGTCGCGCGGGCCGGCGCCTTTGAGTAGGAGTTTGGCTGTGAGCTGGGTGAGGCCGTTGGTTTCCGCGGTTTCGGCCAGCACGCCGGCGCGGAAGACAGCTCGCAGTTCGACAAAGGGCAGGCGTCGGTCTTCTTTGGTCAGCAGGCGCAGACCGTTGCTTAGTTCGGCCAGTTCGACGGCGGGTTGTGGGTGTGTTGTGACGGCGGGTTCGCCAGTGGTTTTTGCGCCCGGAGGCAGGAGCGCGGCGAGGGTGCGGTTGGATTCGGTTAGGTAGTATTGGGCGGCTTGTTGCACGTCGGCGGCGGTTAGGGCTTTCACTCGTTCCAGGTAGCGGTTGGAGAAGTCGAGGTCATGGGCGGCCATCCAATTGCCGCCTAGGTCTTGCGCTTGGCCTTGCATGGTTTTTTGGGCGCTGAGGGTTCCGGCCAAGAAGATTTTCTTCGCTTTTTCGATTTCTTCTTCGGCGAAGCCGTCTTCTTTTGCTCGTTCCACTTCGGCGAGGATGGCTTGCCAGGCTTGGGCGCATTTCGAGCCGTCGGCCACGCCGCTGATGCCGATGAGTCCGGGATTGCCGGGGCTGTAAGTCCAGGCGTCGATGAAGTGCGTCAGGCTGAGCCGGTCTCGCACTTGCTGGAAGAGGCGGGAGCTGCGCCCTTCGCCGAGGAGGGCGCCGAGGACATCGAGGGCGGGGATGTCCGGGTGGCGGATGTCGGGGATGTGCCAGCCGAAGTGGAAGTGGCCTAGCTCAATGGGCGCTTCTTCGACGGATTCGCGGGCGGCGGCTTGCCGAGGCTCTTGCGGCAGGACAGCGGGTTGCAGGGGGCGGCAGGGTGCGTTGGCGTATTCTTCCCCGATTTGCTGCATGACTGCGGCAGGGTCTACATCGCCGACGACGACGAAAAAGACGTTGCCGGGCCCATATTTTTCTTCGTAGTAGGCGGCGATATCTTCCCGCCGGATTCGGTTGAAGACATCGGGATAGCCGATGATGGGATACCTGCAGGGGCTGACTTGGTAGGCGGTCTCGAAGAGGCGGCGGCTCGAGGTTTGTCCGGGGTCGTCGTCGGCCATGTCCATTTCGCGTCGGATGACATCCTGTTCTTTTTCCAGTTCGTTTGCGGGCAAGGCAGCGTTTCTCATAATGTCGCAGAGGATGTCTAGGATTGTGCGGGCGCCTTCTTTGGGAGCGTTGATCCAATAGACTGTGCGGTCGAAGGAGGTGTAAGCGTTCATATGCCCGCCCAATTCCTGCACTTCTTGGTCGATGCGCCCAGCGCCTCGCTTCCGGGTTCCTTTGAAGAGCATATGTTCCAGAACGTGCGAAAGTCCCGCTCCTAGCCAGCGCCCTTCGTTGATGCTCCCGGCGCGGCACCAGGCTTGCGCTGAGAGAACCGGGGCGCTGCGGTCTTGCCGGACGATGAGGGTCAAACCGTTGGGCAGAACGGCGAGCCAAGTGCCTCGGCGGCAGGAGGCTCGGGCATTCCCACAGGCCGCTGCATTCGTTTTTTTGGAAAAAGCAAACATCAAAATCGTTTGGAAGAGTGCCGCGCCGCCGCTTTTTACGGGCGCGTTCTTTTGTCGGCTTTGGTCTGGGACTGCGCTTTTCGCCGGAGCAGCTCGCTGGGCGGGAGAAACGGCCAGGCCAAAGTCTCTTCGAAGTCGAACCCGTCGGCAAAGTCTTCCCGAACATCCCGATCCTCTTTCGAGAGCAGATGGGCCTCTACCAGATTGAAAACAATCTCGCCGACGTCTTCGCAGCGGTGGATGCCCCATTCTGCCAAAACATAAAGCCCCATCGGGCCGAACTCTTCCAAGGTGTATTGCCGCACGCCTTCCAGGAGTTCCTGCACTGAAATGTGCCGCGGTTGCCGTTCTTGGACTTGGATTTTTTTGTTGGGGGCAAGTTTCTTCTGTATATGGGTCAAGACCTCGCGGACAAAACGATAAGCCTCCCGCGCGTATCGGGAGTCTTGCGCAATAATTTGCTCGACTCCTTCGTCAAAATCTATTGTCTGCATCAAACGCTCCTTTCACTGCTGCCCCGACCGGAGGCTGAACTTGCCGGGGCTTTCCTTGCAAAAAATGCTTGGCGAACGCGCCGGAAAGCAAAATCGCCAGGACAACGCCAATCATCATTTTCTCCTGTTTGGTCAAGCAATGGGCAATCTTTCCAAGCATAAACTTCGCCGGCCGCCTCAAATCGCCAGCGCCCGATTCAAGAGGATACCCCGGAAGCAAGCAACCGAAAACCGCCGCCCAGCCAACACGCAGCAGCCGGTTTCGGACTTTTCCCGCCCGCCCCGGCTTGATAACAATTAGCGATGAATTCGTCAAAACCGCCATTCGCTCTCGGACTGGACTACGGCACCAACACCGTTCGAGCGCTCATCGTCCGAGCCGCCGACGGGCAAGAAATCGCTGCGGCCGAAATCTCCTACGCCCGCGGAGAAGACGGCATCCTGGCCGACGCCAGCCGCCCCGAATTGGCACGCCAACACCCGCTGGACTACCTCTCCGGCGCTCAGCAAGCCGTGCGGGAAGCCATCCGCCGCGCCGTCGAATTGGAACCCGCCTTTGAACCGCAGCAAATCGCAGGCATCGGCATCGACGCCACAGGCAGCACTCCGATGCCCATTGACGATACCGGAAACGCCCTGGCCGCGCACCCCGACTTTCAAGACAACCTGGACGCCCTGGCCTGGCTTTGGAAAGACCACACCGCGGTTGAAGAAGCCGCTGAGCTCACCGAAGCCGCCGCCAAACAACAACCGCAGTATCTCGAAAAATGCGGCGGCGTTTATTCCTCCGAATGGTTCTGGGCCAAGTTGCTTCGCTGTACACGCACTGCGCCGGAAGTTGTCCGTCGAGCGCATACTTGGGTGGAAATCGCGGATTGGATTCCCGCCGTGCTCACTGGCACTGCGGCGCGTCCCGTGCGCGGCATTTGCCAAGCCGGGCACAAAGGATGGTTCCACGAGGATTGGGGAGGTTATCCCGACCCTGCCTTCCTCCGCCAATTCGATTCGCAACTCGAACGCATCCGCCGCGCCTTGCCGCATACAGCCTGCCCGTCTGACAACGTCGCCGGCCGTTTGACGCGCCATTGGGCGGAACAGCTCGGCCTAGCTCCCGGAACTCCGGTAGCCGTCGGTGCTTTGGACGCCCACCTGGGCGCCGTCGGATGCGGCATTGGCGAAGGCACCCTGGTCAAGATTCTCGGCACCTCCACCTGCGACATCATCGTCTCCCCCATGCACCGCCCGTTGCCATTCATTCCCGGACTCTGCGGCATCGTCCCTCATTCCGTGCTGCCCAATCACTTCGGGCTGGAGGCCGGGCAATCCGCCGTGGGCGACATCTTTAACTGGTGGGCGAAGTCTGTCCAACCGGACGCCGGCCACAGCGCCTTGACCCAAGCGGCAGCAGCGCAAAAGCCCGGTGAAAGCGGCCTCCTTGCCCTGGACTGGAACAACGGAAACCGGAGCGTCTTGGCCGACCCGAAGCTGAGCGGCTTGCTCCTCGGCCAATCGCTGCAAACACAGCCCGGCGAAATCTACCGGGCGCTCATCGAGGCCACAGCTTTCGGCGCCCGAACCATCATGGAACGCATTGAAACGGCCGGCGTCTCCATCACCGAAGTCGTCGCCTGCGGCGGCATTGCCGAGAAAAATCCCCTCCTCATGCAAATCTACGCGGATGTTACCGGGCGGACGATGAAAACCTCCCGGTCTTCGCAAACTTGCGCTTTGGGCGCGGCGATTTGCGGCGCCGTTGTTGGCGGCATTTACTCGGACATCCCCGCTGCCCAAAAACGGATGACCGGCTCGAAGGAACGCGCCTTCCAACCCGCGCCCGAAGCCCAAACGGTCTATAATGAGCTGTATGCCTTATATCGCCAACTACACGACGCTTTCGGAATCCCCCGGTGCCGAGTGGAGCTTTTCCCCGTTATGAAAAAGCTGCTGGAGATTCGGCAGCGAGTCCGGCAGTCCACTCCAAACGCTTGACGCCCATCACCGCGCGTTCAAGAGGGAACGGATTTGTCGAGCATTCGCCGGGCTCGCTTCACCCAGGGTTTGTCCCGGCGGTGGTAAAAATCGGGCGTGTGCTGGTTGTTCCGCACAGCTTCTTTGAACTGGGCGCGGGCTTCTTCCAACCTGCCGGCGGCGAGATACGCTTCCCCCAGCAGCACCCGCGCTTGGGCATATGTGTTGGCTTCGAGCACGGATTCCCAAGCGGCAATGGCGGCGGCGTTTTGCCCCAGCCGGGTATAGACTTGGGCCAGCGTCATCTGCGTCTGCCCGTAGTTGTGCCGGGTGTTCGACGTCACCACGGTTTCAAGCACGCGCCGGGCTTCTTCAAAGCGTCCCTGCTCCCAATAGCAAGTCCCCAGCAGTCCGAGAATATCGGCGTCTTCGGCATCGCGCTCGCGAGCGGCTTCCAGGCTGGCGCAGGCTTCCTTCAAATTTCCCTGTTTCAGGTAGATTTCGCCCAGCTCGGCATGGTGGTGTGCCTTGTCCAAATGGTGAATCTGCTCCTCCAATTTCTGAATGCGCTCTCGGTCCGCAGCGCCCAGAAACTCAAAAGCCGTCGCTGCAGAAAGGCGGCTCGGCCGGTAAACCAGAAAATAGTAAGGGATGGCGGGAAACCAGAAGAGAATAATGCACCACATCCAAAGCCATTCCTCCCGCCGGAGCGCGTCCCAAAACATCCAAACCTGGAACGGCAGGAAGAAGAGTACCAAAGGGATGGAATTGAAAAAATCCAGGAGGCGATCTAGGAGACCGAACATATTTGCTTCCGCCATCATCGACTGCAATCTAAGTCAACTTTTTATGCTTCTTATCGGCGGCCAGTAGGCGTGTCAACTGCTTGATCTTCTGTGCCTGGCTTTTGGCTGCCACCAGAGCGGCGTCATCGGTTTGCACCACGATGGCGTCCTTCAAGCCTACCAGCGCGATGGGTGTTCGTTTGCTTCGCGCGTCGAAGATGATGTTCCGTTTGGAATCGACATGCACGAAGTCGCCGACGGCGCAATTCCCGGCGGCATCCGGTTCGAGGTGTCGCGTCAAAGCCGTCCACGCACCCAAATCGTCCCAGCGAAAATCGCCCGCTGCAACCGCCACATTTCGGGCTTTTTCCATCAGCGCGTAATCGACTGAAATCCTCTCAATCGCCGGGTATTCCCGCTTTAGCGTTCGCGCCAATTGGCCTGGATTAGAGGCGGCGCGGCGCCAGCGTTCGCAGGCGGCCGCCATTGCCGGTTGATGTACTTGCAGGGCTTCTGTGATTGTGGCGAAAGACCAGAGGAACATGCCGGCGTTCCAAAGGTAATCTCCCGATCGCACATACACCTTCGCTTTTTGGAGTCCCGGTTTTTCGACGAAGCGTTGCGAGCGGTAGAACGCCGTCCGGCAAGGCCGGGCGCCGGCGAGCGGCGGCAAGCGTTCTCCTTTTTTGATATAGCCGTAGCCAGTGGCCGGCTCAGTGGGTTGAATGCCGATGGTCACAATCGTCCGGCTGCGGCAGGCCCAGCCGAAACTGTCCCGCAAGGTTTGCCGGAAGGGTTTCCGGTCGGGGATGACATGATCAGCCGGCAAAACCGCCATCACGCCCCGGGGCGAGCGTTGGCCAACTAAAGCCGCGCCCAGCGTTACGGCGGCGCAAGTGTCCCGGCCGCAAGGCTCCCCCACAATGTTCTCCGGCGGCAAGCCCGGAAGCTGTGCGGCCACTTGCGGCGCTTGAACAGCGTTGGTGATAACAAAGACATTCTCGTCGGGAACCAGCCTCGCCACTCGGTCGTAACACTGCTTTAAAAACGAGCGCTTCCCCAGCAAGGCGATCAACTGCTTGGGTGTCTTCTCCCGGCTCACCGGCCAAAACCGTTCACCCCGCCCGCCCGCCATGATCACGGCAAACCAATCCTTCCTCGCGCCAACTCTCTTCATCTTCATCGCAACGCCGCTTTCAATTCCTGCGCAAAAGCGGCAACTTCGGGAACCAACGCCGGCGAATCCCCCAGCGCGGCGATGCGATCCACCACGGCGCTGCCCACCACACACGCCTCGCCGAAATTCGCCGCCGCTCTGGCCTGCTCCGGATTCGATATCCCGAAACCGACTGCAATCGGCAAATCCGTGTGCCGCCGAATCAACGCCGTCATCGGGCCAATCGTCTTCGAAAGCCGCTCCTGCATCCCCGTTACACCTTCCCGCGAAACATAGTAGAGGAACCCGGACGCCTGCGCCGCAATCCGTGCGACCCGCTCTGCCGGCGTCGTCGGCGCCACCAGATAAATCGGAAGCAGGCCAGCCTCCCGCATCGCCTCGCGACATTCCCCGCCCTCCTCCGGCGGAAGGTCCAAAACCAAAAGCCCGTCCACCCCCGCCGCCGCCGCTTCCGCAACAAACCGCCTCAGCCCGCGCTGGTGAATCAAGTTGTAATATACATACAAAACCACCGGAATAGCGCTCGTCTCCCGAATCTCCCGCACCGTGCGCAGCACCCCGCCCGGCGTTGTCCCGGACGCCAACCCGCGCTGCGCTGCCAGTTGATTCACAAGGCCATCCGCCAGAGGATCGCTGAACGGAACCCCCAACTCCAGAACATCCACCCCGGCATCGGCGAATCCCAAAGCCAACCGCCGCGTCGCCTCCAAATGCGGGTCCCCCGCCCCGATATAAACCACCAAACCCTTCCACCCCCGCCGTTTCAACGCCGAGAAACAAGCCTCTATCCGGTTCATGCCAAAACATTCTCCCGCCCCGCATCGCAAACTTCAAGACCGAACCCCGCAATGAGGATTTGAATGGATGTTTGGTTCATTGGTTAAAAGGGTTTATTTTGAACGGAAAATATCCTCCGGGAAAGGAACAACCCGGTTGGACGCGGTTTAATGGTTTTAAGACTGTGGCGCGTCAATGCAGTTTCCCGGCGAAAGCCTGTAGGGCTTATTCTGCCAAACCCTCCTTCTGCAGCCGCTCGCCTCTTGCTTCAAATGTGGAGCAGATATTCCTGTCTGTCCGTCAGTGGTTTGCCCATCGCCTCCAACGTGACGCCGGTATTCCTGTCTGCGAAAAAACTGTGGACACAAAGCCATCGAACTGCTAAGCAAGCCTCTCCGAAGACGTTGGAATTATGACACCCATTAACCCCATGCAAACACCGCAACATCGTATTGGCTTGGCGCTGTTCCTTGCTGCCGCCTTGCCTCTTCCGGCCGCTGCCCAAACCCTCACCGGAACCAAAAGCGACGGCAGCGCCTTTAGACGGGAAGTCCACGCAAGAGCAGCTTTTCTGTATCTCGAAAATATTGGTCTGACTTCTGTTGATTTGCCCCATGGCTTGGTCGATTTGTAGGGGCTGATTCTCGACAACAATCAACTGACCTCCTTGACCTTGCCGCCTGCCCTGACCAACTTGCAGGGGCTCTATCTTTCCAAAAGTCGCTTAACTTCCTCGACCTTACCTGACAACTTAAAGAACTTGCAGACTTTGTTTCTCTACGACAATCCTTTGGAGAGTTTGCATATACCGCTAGACATGGATATTGAAAATCATGCGCTTGGAGGTTTTCCAAAATCGAAAGTCACATTCTATAACCCAGCGGGAGCGAAACCATTGGCTGGCGGGATTCTGGAGATTGTGCGGGTTGAAGGCGGCGTGCGGATTCTCTGGCAGAAAGGCACTCAGCAAAGCACGACTGATTTGAACGGCGATTGGGGGGACTTGGACCCGGCGCAGTTGTTTTTCCGCTTGAAACCAGCGGAGTGAACGGGAAACCCTGTCCGCCAATTCAAGCCTATGCCAAAACTGACCATCACCGGCGCCAAAGGAAGAATGGGGCAGGCGCTGATTCGCTGCGCAGGCGACGACCCCGAACTGGAAATCGCCGGCGCAGTAGACCTCGGCGACGCCCTCGCCCCGGCCATTGAAGCCGCCGATGTCGTCATCGATTTCAGCGCTCACGACGCCACCCGGAAAATTGCCGAACACAGCGCCGCCCAAGCCAAACCCCTCGTCATCGGCACCACCGGACACTCGGAGCCGGACCGAGCCGCCATCTTGGCCCTCGCTGGCAAAATTCCCATCGTCTGGGCGCCAAACTACTCGACAGGCGTCAACGCTCTCTTCTGGCTCGTTCGCAAAGCTGCGGAAATCCTCGGTCCCGGCTTCGACCTGGAAGTTGTCGAAATGCACCACCATCACAAACAAGACGCTCCCAGCGGCACCGCCGCCGCCCTCGTCGAAATCTTGGCCCAAGCCCGCAAGCTCCCGCTGAAAGAAGCCTTGCGCCATGGACGCAAAGGCATCGCCGGTTCCAGAACTCCCAACGAAATTGGCCTGCACTCCCTGCGCGGCGGCGATGTCGTCGGCGACCACACCGTCCTCTACGCCGCTCCGGGCGAACGCCTCGAACTCACCCACAAAGCCTCCAACCGGGATACCTTCGCTAACGGCGCCCTTCGCGCCGCCAAGTGGATTCTCCGCCAAAAACCCGGCCTCTACTCCATGCAACGCGTTCTCGGACTCGAAACCTGAACCCTTCCGGGAAATGCCGGCCGCCCCCGCCGAACCCATCGCGCCCCGCTGCGGGCATTCCGCCTTCCTCGCCCTTGGCGCCAATCTGGGCGATCCCCTGCAAAACCTGCGGGCGGGTGTCAAACAGTTGCAAACCCTCGCCGTCGCGCCGTTAGTTCTTTCTGCGCCCTGGATCACCGCACCAGTTCATTGCCCGCCCGGTTCCCCGCCCTTTGCCAACGCCGCTCTCCAAATCACCCTTCCCCGCGACGCCTGCCCGGAAAGCTTCCTCTGCCAATGCCAAACCATCGAACGCGCCCTCGGACGCCGCCCCGCAACCCAACCCAATCAAGCCCGCCCCCTCGACATTGACCTCATCGCCTTCGACCATCTCGCGACAAACTCCCCCCGCCTCATCCTCCCCCATCCGCGCGTCAGCCAACGCTTCTTCGTCCTTGCCCCGCTCAATGAAATCGCACCCAACCTCGTCCTCCCCGGACACCGCCGCTCTATCGCTGAACACCTTGCCAGCTGCCCTGCGGACTCCTCCGCTCGCCGACTCGTCGACTTTCAATGGTGAAGACAGCACAGACGTTCCTGCCTGCAAACACATAACAGCACAAACGATTCCGCCAATTTCATTAAAACGTTGCATTTCCAAATAACCTTTGATTCCGCCGCCGGCTGCCCTACGCTACACCCACGCTCTCGAGCAAACACCATGACTCCTGAAACCATCAAAGAAGCACTCCGGCAGGTTAAATACCCCGGATACTCACGGGACATCGTATCTTTCGGACTCGTCAAAGACATCTCGGCAGAAAACGGCGCAGTGGCCGTCGTCATTGAACTCGCCGGCGGAAGCCCGGAAATGGCTCAGGAAATCAAAACCCAAGCCGAAGAACGCCTTCGCAGTCTGCCAGAAATCCGGCACGTTTATATTGACATCCGCACTTCCCAAACCGCCCGTCCAGCATCGCCAGCTGCTCCCGCCCCCAACCAAGCTCCCGGCATCCGGCGAATCCTCGCCATCGCCAGCGGCAAAGGCGGCGTCGGCAAATCCACCCTCTCCGCGAACCTCGCCTGCGTGCTAGCCCGCCTCGGCCTCAAGACCGGCCTTCTCGACTGCGACATCTACGGCCCCAGCATCCCCCTGATGATGGGCGTCAAACAGCGCCCGCGCCTCAGCCCCAGCGAAAAACTCCTCCCCCCGGAAAATCACGGCGTCAAACTCATGAGCATGGGCTTCCTCCTCGAAGACGAACAACCCGTCATCTGGCGCGGCCCCATGATCGTTAAAACCATCCAGCAATTCATCACCAGCGTCGAATGGGGAGAACTGGACGCCCTTCTCGTTGACCTCCCCCCCGGCACCGGCGACGCCCAGCTCACCCTCTGCCAAACCGTCCCCCTTCACGGCGGCATCATCATCACCACCCCCCAGGAAGCCTCCCTCGGCGTCGTCCGCAAAGGCATCGCCATGTTCCGAAAAGTCAACGTCCCCATCCTCGGCATCGTCGAAAACATGAGCCACTTCACCACCCCCCAAGGCGAACGCATCGAAATCTTCGGCCGCGGTGGCGGCAGAAAAGAAGCCCAACGCCAAAACACACCCTTCCTCGGCGAAATCCCCCTCTTCCCCGAAATCCGCCAAGGCGGCGACGCAGGACACCCCATCGCTGCCCAAGACCCCGAAAGCCCCCCCGCCCAAGCCTTCCACGCCATCGCCCAAGCCCTCCAAATCCATATGAACCGGCCATGAACATCCCCGTCACTTTCCACTCCTATTTCAAAGACCTGGCCGGAATCGGCCAAACCAACATCGAACTCCCCAAAGGCGCCCCCGTGAACGACCTCCTCGCCCGTCTCTATCAGCAGCACCCTCCATTGGCTGCCATGAAACACTCCACACTCATCGCCGTTGGCTTGGAATACCAAAACCGAGACTACCCTCTGCAACCCGGAGACCAAGTCGCCCTCTTCCCCCCCGTTCAAGGCGGATAAACAATGCAACGGCAACTCATCCTCACCCACGATCCCATTGACGAAGCAGCCTGGCTTGCCAAACGGAAAGCCTCGCCCGAAGCCGGCGCCGCCTTGACCTTCACCGGCATCGTCCGCCACAAAGAAGCATCACAAACCATCCAGGCCATCCGCTACGAAGCCTACGAAGAAATGGCCATCCACCAATTCCACAAACTCCTCGACACCGTCGAAGCCCAATGGCCAATTGAATCCATCCGCCTGATTCACCGCCTCGGCATCGTGAAAGCCAACGAGCCTTCCCTTTGGATTGAAATTCTTTCCGGCCATCGAAAAGAAGCCTTTGCCGCTGCCCAATGGTTGATCCATGAAATGAAAAAAACCGTCCCCATCTGGAAACACCCATGCCCGACACCATCGCCTTGATTTCCCCGACACTCTCTTTAGTGTTCCCTTTTACTCAGCGGAAAGAAAATATAGAAAGAAACACAATATGAACAACGAAAAGCCAAAACAAAACTGTGAACAAGGCTATAAAATTGTCCATTATTCTGTTCACGCTCCTCGCAGTTCTTATTATAGCCCTTTATCTGTTTCTATCTCTCGGCCAATATGCCGGCTTTGACACATTGAAGGCCGTCGGAAATCTCAGCCCTATCGGTCTTTGGTCCGACGGCAAAACAATGTGGGTAACGGACGGGTCTAAACTGTACGCCTATAACTTGATTACCAAGGAGCGCGTCCCTGCCGAGGATTTCGACACATTGAAGGCCGCCGGGGATATCCATCCTGTCAGCCTTTGGTCTAACGGCGCGACGATGTGGGTAACAGATATACACGACGGCAAGGTTTATGCCTATAATATAACTACCAAAGAGCGTGACCCTGCCAAAGACTTCGACACCAAGACCCCGAGCAGCAACGGAGTTAAGAATCCTTACGGCCTTTGGTCGGACGGTAAAGCAATATGGGTGATGGACAGGAGCAATGTTAAACTTTGCGCTTATGATATGGCCTTCAAGAGGCGTGATCCCGTCAAGGATTTTGATCTTCTGAAGGTTGCCGGGAATCGCCTCCATGGCCGCTCTAACTTCCCATTGAGGCCCGTCCGCCGGTTCTTGGAGGGAGAGAGGAGGAATACTTTTCCTTCCGGCTTTTGGTCGGACGGCAAAACTTTATGGGTGGTGGATGGGATGGATGTCGAGATTTACGTTTACGACATGGCCACCGGGAAGCGCGTCTATTGGTCTCGTTAATTGCCGAGGCGCGGCGGGAGGAGACGGATGACATTGGCGGGTTTTTTGGAGCAGGCTGAGAGGGAATTGTCTGTGGCGGGCGTGCCGGAGGCTCGCGCGGATGCCGAGTGGTTAGCGGAGCATGTTACGGGCATTCGGCGGCTGGAGATTCCTTTGTTTTTATCCCGCCAGTTGGCCGGGGAAGAGGCGCGGTGTTTGGCGGGTTTTGTGGCGCGGCGAAGGCGGCGGGAGCCGTTGCAGCATTTGATTGGCTGGGTGCCTTTTTTGGGGTGGGAGATTGAGGTGGGGCGGGCGGCTTTCATTCCTCGGCCAGAGACGGAGGTGTTAGCGGAGCGGGCTGTGCGGCGTTTGGAACGGCGGGGCGGGGTTTGTAAGGTGCTGGATTTGGGGACGGGGACGGGGTGTGTGGCGGTGGCAGTGGCGGAGGCGGTGGCCGGCGCGGTTTGTTGGGCGGTGGATTGTTCGCCGGAGGCTCTGGCTTTGGCAAAGCGGAATGTAGCTCGGCATGGCTTGGAGCAGCGGGTCTACTTGGTGAAGTCGGATTGGTTTTCGCAGTTGGAACCGTCTTTGAGTTTTGATCTGATTATCTCGAATCCTCCTTATATTCCGCGTTCGGCGATTGCCGGTTTGCTGCCGGAAGTCCGCGATTATGATCCTCGACTGGCATTGGACGGCGGCGCTGAGGGATTGGATGTGTATGCGGTGATCGCGGCCGAGGGGCGGCGTTTTTTGAGCGCAGACGGGGGGGCAGTGGTGGAGTTCGGCGATGGACAGGGCGGGAAGGTTCGGGAGATGTTCAAGGCGGCAGGGTGGAAGTTGGCGGGGATGTATCGAGATGTTGGTGGGAAGGAGCGGGTTTTGGAGTGCGATGCGGGTTGAGGCACGCAGCGCCGAGGGCTCTTGCGCGGCTGAGCGAGTTTCCTGTTTTCTCGCTTTCTGTTGGCGAAGCGAGTGTAATAAGCTATTGGTGAGGCAAGGCGGAAGGGAGAGCAGATGGATAATTTGTTGATCGAGGGCGGATGCACGTTGCGGGGAGAGGTGGAGGTGAGCGGGGCGAAGAATGCCGTCCTTCCGATTATGGCGGCGGCTCTTTTGACGGAGGAACCTTGCATTATTCGGCGGGTGCCCGATCTGAGCGATGTTCGGTTTATGGGGCGGATTTTGGAGTCCTTGGGGGCGAAGGTTTGGTTTGATGGCGACACGGCAGTTATCCAGTCCCGCAGTATTCACGGAAGAGGGGATTATGATCTCATCCGAAAAATGCGCGGGTCGGTTTGTATTCTTGGCCCCTTGTTGGCGCGGCTGGGTCGGGCGGAGGTTTCGCTTCCCGGCGGGTGTGTGATTGGGTCTCGGCCGATTAATCTGCATTTGAAGGGGATGGAAGCTTTGGGGGCGGAGGTGCAGATCAAGTCCGGTTATGTTCAAGCTCGCGCGGGTCGGCTGGTCGGGGATCGGGTCTTTCTCGGCGGGCGGGTGGGGCCGACGGTGTTGGGCACGGCCAATGCGCTGATGGCCGGCGTGTTGGCGGAGGGGGAGACGGTGATTGAGAGCGCTGCTTGCGAACCGGAGATTGTCGATCTGGCGAAGTTTCTGAATGCGATGGGGGCAGACATTCGCGGAGAGGGCAGCCCGACAATTACTATCCAGGGAGTGCAAAGACTGCGGGGCGCTGACCATGAAGTGATCCCCGACCGCATCGAGGCGGCGACTTTTGCGATTGCGGCAGCGGCGACCGGAGGGGACATTCGGATCCAGCGGTTGCGGTGCGAGCATTTGGGGGCGGTGCTTGACAAGCTGCAAGAAGCGGGCGTGGTCTTCTCCCGGCATCCGGACGCGCTGCATGTCTGCGGCGGCGGGAAGTTGGGCACGGTGGATGTAACTACGCAACCCTTCGCCGGCTTTCCAACGGACGCCCAAGCGCAGATGATGGCCTTGATGACTTTGGCGGACGGGATCAGTGTAATTACAGAAAAGATTTTTGAGTCCCGCTTTATGCACGTCAGCGAACTGGCGCGACTGGGCGCGGAAATTGCGATTGAAGGCGGGGCAACGGCCATCGTGAAGGGTGGGCGTCCTTTGAGCGGCGCGCCGGTGATGGCGAGCGATCTCCGCGCTTCGGCGGCCTTGGTCATTGCGGGGTTGGTGGCCGCCGGAAAAACGTTGATCAAGCGCATTTATCACTTGGACCGCGGGTATGAGAAAATCGATCAGAAACTCGAACAGTTGGGAGGGCGGATTCTCCGCCGGCACGAGACGTGAGTAAAGCCGCCGGAAGCGCGGCGGTGGCATTGGGAGGGATTACAGAGGCTCGCGGCCGGCAAAACCTTCGTCTAGTTCGTGCCAGTAACCGATGTCTTTTTCGCCGTTTTCCCAACAGAGGAAGATTTCTCTTCCGGCTCGCAAGTGCGGGAAATCGATCAGCCCGCGTTCCAGGTCTTTGATCTGGATTTCCCGGGAGCGGAATTCGCGGAGGACTTGTTGGAACTCTGCAATGCTCCGGGCTTGATCGTTGACCATCTGCCCGCCCAAGTCCGCTCCGGGTGTGAGGCGGCTTTCCAGCGTTTGATCCAAGTCTCTTAATCGGTCGCGCAGCGCCCGCAAGGTTTCCAGCCATTTTTTCACTTGAGGTAGAAGTTTGCGTGCTTCTGGGACGGAGTAGTGTTTTTTGAATTGGTAGCGCATATAACGGGAAGTCAGGAGGAGGCAGGGAGGGGGTGTTCGACAGCGCGGAGTTTCCGAAGTATTTTGTCGTTGAACTCCAGTTCGAGGGAACGTTTCCAGGCTTTGGCGGCGGCTTCTGCGTTGCCGAGGGCTTGGTAAACGTCTCCCAGGTGGTCTAGGACGACTGGGTCTGGTTCTTCGAGGCCGGCTTCGGCTTTCAGGAGGTAGGGGAGGGCTTCTTTGTATTGTCCCAGTTGATAGAGCACCCAGCCCATGCTGTCTTGGATGGCGGCGTTTTCCGGGGCAAGTTCCAGGGCGTGTTCGATCCAGAGGGCGGCTTGTTCGAGTTTCTTCCCCTGTTCGGCCCACATGTAGCCTAGGTAGTTTAATGTTTCGGGGTCGTCGGGATGCATTTCGAGGCCTTTGAGAAATTTCTCTTCCGCTTTGGCGTAGCGGCCGTTGCGTTCGTACAGAGCGCCCAACCGGAAGTAGAAGGAGGGGGTGAGTCTTTGGGGGGCTTGTTCTGCGGCGATATTTTCCGCTTCGATCAAGTGGCTCAGCGCTCTTTTGACGTGCCGCAGGCTGGCAAAGGCGATGCCGGTGTGGAGTTCTCCTTGGAAACTTTTGGGAAAGCGGATGCGGGCGTGGTTGAGGACGTCCAGGGCTTGGCGGGGGCGGCGGCGGCTGAGGTGGATGCTGGACATTTCGTAATAGGGTGGTTCGAATTCGGGACGGATTTGGATCGCTTTTTCAAAGTGGGAAACGGCTTCGTCAAGGGCTTGATTTTCCGCCGCAATCGAGCCGAGCAGGTAGTGAGCGGAGGCGTTTCGAGGATTGGCGGCGAGGAGGGTTTTCAGTTGTTCGGCGGCCAGTTCGGTTTTGCCTTCGCGCAGGTAGAGACCAACGAGTTTGTCCCGCGCTGTCCCCAGGCCGGGAGATTCTTCAAGGGCTTCGCGAAGCAGGCGCTGAGCGATCGGGAATTGGCCGACAAAGACAAAACCGTCGGCCAGGAGAACTTTGTTTTCGGGGGATTCGATGTCGAATTGTTGTTGAATCTGTTCGAGCAGGTGGCTCAGTTCCACGTTGACGGCGGTTAAAAGATCGGGCGAGGCCGCAGCAATACATTGCAGGTAAAGCCCCACTAATCCGAGCGATTGCTCTTTGTTGAGATGGGGAGGGGCGGTGCCTTCGCGAATCAGGTTTAATGCCGCCACGATGTTTTTTTCTTTCAGGCGGGCGGCGACGAGTTCCGCTCTGGCTTGCGTATTTCCGGGGGAAGTTTTGAGGGCTTCGGCAAAGGCGGCCTGCGCTTCGGGTTCTTTGCCCAGGGCGCGGAGGGCGTTGCCTTTCTGAAGGAAAAATTCCACGGGCAGGTTTTCTTGCTGCGCCGCCGTTCTTCCGAGGGCTTTCAGGGCCAGTGCGGGCAGTTTCCATTCGAGAAGTTTTTGGGAGACGCGGAGTTTGAGGGCAGTGTTTTCCGGGTCGATGTCTGTCGCCAGGAGGAGTTCCCGGGCGGCGGCGGCAAGGTCGCCTTTGGCATGGAAGAGGATGCCGGCGGCATAGCGAGTGTGGGTTTGGATGCGCCTTTCGCCGGGATCGGCCGGAGGGAAGCCGGGCCTCGGCGGAGGGGCTTGAGCGTTGCCGGCCGGCTGGCCGGCGCCCAGAAGGATCAGCACCGACAAGGCCAGCGTGGATGAAATTCTTTGGCGCTTCATGGTGTGGCAACGGGGCTGGAAACGAAAACCGGGACGGGCGAAACGGCCGATTTCGCGCTTCGGCTTCCGCGCTCGAAGCGGCGCCGGCTATTTTTGCCAGGTGCGCTTCTTATGGCGGTTGGCACGAAGTTTCTTTCGGCGTTTGTGCTTGTTGATTTTGGTTTTTCGTCGTTTCTTCAGGGATCCCATAGAGTTGTCTTCAGATCGCTTGCTAATAAACCACTTTGTTCAGCGGATATTCAATGATTCCTTCTGCGCCGAGTTGTTTTAATTGCGGAATGATTTCACGCACAACCGGCTCGTCAATTACCGTTTCTACTGCCACCCAGCCCGATTGGCTCAGATGGGAAACCGTTGGATTACGCAATGCGGGCAAACTTTGCAATAATTTTGGCAAATTCTTTTCCTGGAGGTTGAGTTTCAGTCCCACTTTGGTTTCGGCGTCCAGGGCGCCGCGCAGGAGCAGAGCAAGGGTTTCCAGCTTGCGCCGCTTCCAGGGGTGGTTCCAGGCGTCGCGATTGGCGATCAGCCGGGGTGTGGAGCTGAGAAGTGTGTCCACAATGCGCAGGCGGTTGGCTCGGATGGAGGCGCCGGTCTCGGTGATCTCGACAATCGCGTCCACCAACTCATGGGCTTTGACTTCGGTGGCGCCCCAAGAGAATTCCACTTTGGCCTTTACCCGGTGTCGGCGGAGGTATTTTTGGGTCAGGTTGACGACTTCGGTGGCGATGCGTTTGCCTTCCAGGTCCTGAACGAATTGGACGGGGGAGTCTTCGGGAACGGCTAGAACCCATCGCGCTGCTTGGCGGGTGGCTTTGCTGAAGAGCAGCTCGTCGATCTCGTGAACCTGAGAGTTATTCTCTTCAATCCAGTCCTTTCCAGTGATGCCGCAGTCGAGATAGCCATGTTCCACATAGCGGCTGATTTCCTGGGCGCGGATGAGCCGGATGTTCAACTCTTCGTCATCAACGCGCGGCAGGTAGGAGCGGCTGCTGAGCGAGATGTGGTATCCAGCCTTGGCCAGTTTTTCAATCGCCGCATCTTGCAGGCTGCCTTTAGGGAGGCCAAATCGCAGCAATGAGGCGTCTTTTTCCAGCGTCATTGCCGATTCAGGGGAAGGGCGGTTTCTCGCCGTTGCCGGAAGGTTTTGCGCCCGCGGATTTGAATGCGTCCGGCGATCAAATCCTGCAGCGCCTGGGGATAGAGCCGGTGCTCGGCAGTTTGGATTCTTTTATGAAGCGTTTCCGGGGTGTCAGTTTCTTCGATGCGGACGGCTTCCTGGGCGATGATCGCTCCGGTGTCGATGCCTTGATCGACCAGATGCACAGTGGTTCCCGTTATCTTGGCGCCGTGCTCAATGGCCTGTGCTGCGGCGTCGAGGCCAGGAAAGGCGGGCAGCAGGGAAGGGTGGATGTTGACAATGCGGTCGGGAAAAGTTCTGAGGAAGCCGCTTTTGATGATCCGCATGAACCCGGCCAGAACCACCCAATCCACCGCCGCCGCCCGCAATTGGCCGATGAAGTCCTTCTCTGCCCGGTTGTCGAGCTTGGCGCGGTATTCTCCCGGCGCGATATGGGCATGAGGTAGGGCGCGTTCTTTGGCACGGGCTAGAATGCCCGCCTCCAGCGTGTCGCTCAGCACAAGTACCACTTCGGCGTCCAGCGTTCCCATCCGGCAACTGTCGTCAATCGCCGTCATGTTTAATCCCTCCCCGGAACCCAGAATGCCTAATTTTGCCGCCACTGCTTGCCAAATCAAGGGGTTGTCTTCCTAACAGAACAGCGGGCCGGCTCAAGCAGAAAGTGCGGCGGTTTTGCCTTCCTGCCGCTTTCGGCCCGCTCGGGGGAGCTCCAATATCCGCTCATCGTTCTTTGCCCGAAAGGTTTTTCGGGTTGAGACCTTGCAAGTTTTTCGGCTGGAAAAGGCCGTCTTTCCGAATAAGCGTTTTGTCGAACCACACCTCGCCGCCGCCCCATTCGGGACGCTGAATCAACACCATGTCCCAATGCACCGCCGAGCGGTTTCCATTGTCACATTCTTCATATGCCTGCCCCGGCGTGAAGTGCAGCGACCCGGCAATTTTTTCATCGAAGAGGATGTCGCCCATAGGGTTCTGTATCTTGGGGTTGAAGCCCAGTGAGAACTCGCCAGTGTAGCGGGCGCCGGGATCGGTGTCGAGAATCTCATTGAGCCGCCGCGTGTTCTGCCGGTTGCTGGCCGCCGCGTGGATGATTTTCCCCTCCCGAAATTCAAGCCGCACATTTTCAAACTTTGTCCCCGCATACAAGGTGGGCGCGTTGAACTGGATAACGCCGTTTACCGAATGCTTCACCGGACAAGAAAACACCTCGCCGTCGGGGATATTGCGGTCTCCCGGACACGCCTGAGCGCCGATGCCTCGGATGCTGAATGTCAAATCCGTCCCCGGAGATTTCAGCCGCACGCCATCGGCTTTCCGCATCCGGCGCACCAGCGGTGCCATTGCCCGGCTCATTTTCTGATAGTCCAACGTGCACACGTCAAAAAAGAAATCCTCGAAGGCCTCCGTGCTCATCCCGGCCGCTTGCGCCATGCTCGGCGTCGGCCAGCGGAGAACGCACCAGCGGGTTTTGTTGACCCGATAATTTTGCACGGGCCGGAGAATCCGCGAGTAAGCGGAGAGCCGTTCGCCGGGCACATCGGCGTTCTCATTCGCATTCCGGGCGCCTCGGACGGCAATATATGCCTGCATCTTCTTCATGCGATACATCTGAATGTCCCGAAGCAGTTTGGCCTCTTCCTCGGTCATCCGTCGAAGAGATTCCCGCCCGATGCGCGGGTTGCGGGTTTCCACCACCGGAATCGCCCCGGCGCTCCGGGCGGCGCGGACCAAAGCAATCGTGAAAGACTCCGGGACATCGCTGACATCAATCAACAGATGGTCGCCTTGCTTCAAGGCAACCGAATAGCCAACAAGCAGCTCAGCCAGTCTCTCATATCGGGAATCGATCATTGCTTGCTTTCAATCATAAACGGCCTGCAAACGCAGCCTTCGCAGACAGCCAAACCGAGAAACAAACCAGAGCCTCCCCAACAGCGCAATACAAAAACACGCGCCGCCGGAAAGAATACCGCCAAGGGCTTGACAAGACGGCCAGCGGAAGATAAGGGAGAGGTGACGTTTGAAGGGGTGGATTTCGAGCCTTTGGCAGAACCGCCCGGAAGAAGAAGTAAATAACGGTGTGATGTGCGATGAAGACGTGGACAATGTTGTTGTTGTTGTGTGTTTCCGTCCAAGTTTCAGCAAAGACGCGGGGCACTTACGGGCAGCGGGTGGTGGCAGCTGTCCTGATGGCCGAGGCTTGGGGCGAAGGTAAGGCGGGGATGACGGCGGTCGCGGAAGTGATTCGAAAACGTTCCGACAAATGGAACATCAGCCCGCTGGCCGTGGTGAAACAGGTGAAACATTTTTCCTGCCTCAACGATACCCGACCAGAATTATTGGTGAAAAAATTTCATCGGGAGCCAGATTTTGAGATTGCCCTGGAAATTGCCCGCATGCTCTACAACCGCCCGCATGAACTGCCGGGGTTGACCAAGGGCGCCACTCATTTCCATGACCACTCTGTGAAACCTTATTGGGCCTTCGGCCAGCGGCCGGTCGCTGTTATCGGTAACTTCTCTTTCTACCGCCTTCGCATTTGACTGACGAAAAGGCGCCCATTCGCGGCGTTCTGTTATATTTTTCTGCTATATGAATTTTGCCATAAAAAAGGGGAGCCATCTTCGAGGCACGGGTGGCGCAGCGGCGGTGTTGTTTATTGCGGCGTCTCTTCTAACGGCCGGCGAACGCCCGAACATTATATTTTTCTTGTCGGACGATCATCGGAGTGACTTTCTAGGTTGCGCCGGCCATGCCGTTGTGCAGACGCCGCGGCTCGATCGATTGGCCCGGCACGGCGTGCGATTCAGCAATGCGTTTGTTACCACTTCCATTTGCGCGGCGAGTCGGGCGTCGATCTTGACCGGGCTGACGGAGCGCAGCCATCGTTATACTTTTGGAACGCCGCCGCTGGCGAAGGCATTCACACAGAATAGCTATCCGCAGCGTTTGCGGCAGTCGGGTTATTATACCGGTTTTGTGGGAAAGTTCGGTGTGGGGGTGGAGCCGGGAGCCAAGGAGTCGATGTTCGATTCGTTCGCGCCGCTGAGCCGGAATCCGTATTTCAAAAAGCAGGCGGACGGTTCGCTGCGGCATCTGACAGAGATTGCCGGGGATCGCGCGATTGAGTTCCTGCGCACGCGCGACAAGTCAAAGCCGTTTTGCTTGTCGGTGAGTTTTCATGCGGCTCATGCGGAAGACAGCGACAAGGAGAACCATTATCCCTGGCCGCGTGCTGAGGACGGGCTTTACGAAGGCTTGACGATGCCGCCGCCGCGTTTGTCCAAAGCGTCGGATTATGAGTCGCAGCCTGATTTTTTGAAGAAGTCGCTGAATCGGGAGCGCTATTTTTGGCGCTGGGACACGGCGGAAAAGTATCAGAAGAATGTCAAGGCTTATTACCGGATGATTACCGGGCTGGACCGGGTTATCGGCCGGGTTTTAGATGAGCTGGAGCGTTTGGAGTTGAGCGGGAACACGGTCGTTCTCTTCACGGGAGACAATGGTTACTATAAAGGCTCCCGCGGTTTCGCCGGGAAATGGTCGCATTATGAAGAGTCTTTGCGGGTGCCTTTGATCCTCTATGATCCGCGCTTGCCGCAGGAGTTGCGCGGGCGGGTGATTGAGCGGATGGCGTTGAATATCGATCTGCCGGCGACGATGCTGGAATATGGCGGGGTTGGCATTCCGAAGGCTTGCCAGGGAAAATCTCTGGCGGGGCTGGTCGCCGGCCAGTCGGTCGCGAGCTGGCGGAGCGATTTTTTCTGCGAACACCTTTTTGATCATCCGAAGATACCCAAGTGGGAAGGTATCCGGCAGCAACGGTGGGTCTATGCCCGATATTTTCAGCAGGAACCGGTCTTTGAGTTTCTGCATGATTTGGCGGCGGACCCGATGCAGCGGCAGAACCTGGCGGCGGATGGGCGGTATGCCGTGCAGCTTCGGGAATTGCGGCGGCGTTGTGATCAACTGCGCGATCGTTTCGGTGGGGTTTATTCGTTGGAAAAAATCCCCACAGTTCGATTCCTTCAATCTCAGAGTGCCGATTAAGACGGCCGGTTGCCGTTGTCGGCAAAGGGCGGATTACACCTTTTTCATCAGCCGACGTCCCATTTGCAACAATTTGCCGGCATTGGCGTCGGAGTCAGCCTCGGCATAAATGCGCAGGACAGGCTCGGTTCCCGACCCGCGCAACATGAGCCAGGCGCCGTTTCTGGCGATGTATTTGACGCCGTCAAAGGTTTTGACTTCGACAACCGGGGAACCGAGCAGCGATCGGGGAGGGTTCGCCGCGCAGAAGGCCATCAGAGACGTTCTCTTTTCGAGCGGAAAATGCTTGTCTATGCGAGCGTAGCGGTGCGGGCCATACTCCGTTTCGAGCTGCGCCAGCAATGCGGGCAAGGGTTTTTGTTCCACAGCCAACATTTCCAGCAGCATCAGCCCCGCAAGAATCCCGTCGCGCTCCGGGATGTGTCCGGGAAATCCGATGCCGCCGCTCTCTTCAAATCCCAGCAGCACGTCTCCCCGTAGCATTTCAGCGCAGATGTGTTTGAAACCCACGCCAGTTTCCACCAAGGGCAATCCAAACGCCGCGCACATTTTATCCGCCATGGAGGTTACGGTCAGCGCCTTCACCACGCGTCCCGTGCATCGGCGATTCACCACAAAGTGGCGCAGCAGAAGGCAGATAATTTGGTGCGTTGTGAGAGGGGTTCCCTGTCCGTCCATGCCGCCGATGCGGTCAGCATCTCCATCCGTCACCAAGCAAACATCATGGGGATGTTGTTTCAGATAGGCGCTGCTCTCTCCGTAGTTGACCGGAATGGGTTCGGGATTGATGCCGCCGAAAGTGGGGTTGTGCTCGCTCCGCAGGGGCGTTACCCGGCAGCTTGTGCCGGCGAGGATTTGGTCGAAGCATCCCGCGCCTGTGCCGTAAAGGGCATCGTGGGCCAATCGGGTTGGGGTCTTGGCGATCCAATCGAAATCCGCCAGCTTGGTCAGCGCCTTGAAGTAGGCCTTGGTCAGGTCTTTAATTTTGATGTTCGGGCTTTCTGGAGCGGCGCGTTTCACTCGGTTCTGATCCAGGTTCGCCTCGACCTTCCGGCACAGAGAGGCATCGGCAGAGCCTCCGAAATGCGCTTTGATCTTAAAGCCGTTGAATTGGGGCGGGTTGTGGCTGGCGGTGATCATGATGCCGCCGATGGCTCGCTCAGTTTTTACCTGATAGGAAACGGCCGGCGTCGGCACAGCGTCGCGGGAGAGGACCACCTCGAAACCGTTCCCCGCGAAAACTTCCGCTGTGCGGCGGGCAAAGTCGGCGGAGAGGAATCGGCGATCGTAGCCCACGATCACTTTGCGTTGCGTGCCGGCGATTCTTTGGCGTTTCCACACATCCGCAGTCGCTTGCGCCGCCCGCTCCAAATTGGCGAAAGTGAAGTCCTCCGCGATCACCGCCCGCCAACCGTCAGTGCCAAATCGAATCGCCCCCATAGAAGCCATGCCTTCGCGCTCCGCTTAGTAACCTTTCTGCATGCGCACGCTGACCATTCTCGGCGCAACGCGGCAGAGTTCGTTACGCTCCTTGTCGTAAAGGATGGCGGTGAGCTGATGGCCTCCGGGAGGCGCGAAATCCACCGGCCATTGCGCGGTCGCCCGCCGAAACGAGCCGTAGTCTGAAAGAGTTTCCATGCTGCCGGCCCTCTCCATCAAGGTGGCGCCGGAGAGGTCGTTGACGCGAAAAATCACCCGGCCGATCTCGTCCGCATGGTTGGGCGGAAGCGCCAACATCGCCGTCACTCGCGGCCTCGTTGCCTGCGTCCAAGCCGTGTCGCACCGGACCGGCAGCATCGCCGGAGCGCACTGCCGCCAATGCGCCGCTTCCAAACGCTCGACCAGTTGAACTTTGGCGAGACTGGCCGGCTGCTGCACCGAGAGCGGACTTCCATAGACAAAATCCCGGTCTACTCGCGGCCCTCCGTCGCTGTAACAAAGCTCAGCATCCACTCCGATCACGGCGTCCCGCACTGCGCGAAACTCGGGGAAATTCGCCCACGGCAATTTGAACTCCACATCCATTCCGGCCGGCGTTCGTTTCGCCGCCACGGCAACACCGATTTGGGCAATGGCATCCAGATAGCCCGGCCGCAAACAAAAACGCGGCTTCACCTGCTCCCCTTCGAGACCCGTCCAATAACAATGCACCGCGCCTTTCTCCCAAGTCGTCCCCCGAAAATCCTCCCCCCGCCGCGTGTCGAAATACCATTCGACGCCGTCCCCTTCCCACAGCCGGTCATCCGGCGCGTGATTGGCCGGCGAGGTGTCCAAAGTCCGCAAAGCAGCATAAAAAGCCTCCTCGTCCCACATATAAAAAAACTGCGCCGCGCGGTCTTGAAGCCGGTCCTGAAAATAGCCGATTGGCGTGGCGAACGCTTGGGCAAACTCACTCAAATCGCCGTCCACCTTCACCACTCCGGGCGCTCGAGTCGCCACCCCGCGGACTCCCGGCTTCAAACTCGACCGCGGCGCCGGCAGCTTAGTAATCTCAATGTCTTTATACCACGCCTCCCCGGGCGGCCCGGCGTGAATCTGAAGCGCAATCAAGCCTTCCTGCGGCAAGGCATTGTCCGGCTCGATATAATCCACCGTTTGCTGGCCGTTAATCCACAAAGTAATGCGCTTCCCGACACAGCGAATGACATACTCATTCCATCCCGACTCGTTCAACACCGGCTCCAGCCTTTCCATATCGGCCTGCGCCAACATCCTTCGCCGCCGCGATTCATCGTAAAGACTGCCCCAAATCCCCCGCCCCAAATCCGCCTGGTAACCGATCATCTCGTGGCTATCCGCAACCCGCTCGCTGCGTATCTGAATGCCGGCATTCGTCTCCTCCCCAACCAGCTTGAACTTCAACCGCAGCTCGAAATCACCGTATTCCCTCGCCGACGACAAAAACTCATTCCGGGGAATCCGCTCATGAAGCATCCCGCCGACAATCGCCCCCTCCTCGATGCGAAAATAACGGTAATTCCCATTCCAACCATCAAACGACTCGCCGTCGAACAAACTCTCCCCGAGAACGCTCGAACCCAACCCCAAACAAGCCGCCGCGCCCCAAAACAACCCAGCCTTTGCAAACAACTTCATGCCGCCGACCCTTCCCAAAAAACACCCAAAACGCAAGACAAACCCGCGCCGAAACCACAAACAGCAGTGCCGCCGATCCAGTTCCCCGCAGCCTCGGCATTCAACCCGATGCGTTGCTGACTCTTCAAAAAAAAACGCCCAAAAAAATCGAACCTTTTCACGCCACCGCTAGCCGATCTTCCAAAAAACTCCAAAAACATTAGGAAATACTCAATTTTTCCCCCTCAACTTTTTTCGATTTTTTTTGAATTCAGGGTCGACAATCCTTTTCGTTTCGGAATAACTCACCCCCGATAGCAATCGGCGGGAACTTCCGTTTGCCGGGACGACCGCTGAATACGACAGCCTCTCGCAGGCCGCGCCGAGGTTCGAAGGCTAATAAGCGGGACCTTCTCGCATAAATTTCTGCTGATTGCTATTAATGGCCGGGCACGCTGGCGGCCTGGATTTGTCCGAAAATAGAATTGACCGAAACCGTAGAACCGTTACAAACTCTTGAATGGGGCAGTAATCATGAAAACTCTATCGACCCCCTATCGGGCCTGGCAGCGGTCGAGGCGCCCTTCCAGGTGAAAGAATGATTTTCCGGGCGCTTGCTGTATCCAAAATCTGTAAGGCATTCAGCTTCTGTAAAAAGTCTAGCAAAAGGGTACAAAGAAGCAGTGGTTAAAGGGCAGGCGCTTGCGGAATATAAGGCCCGAATGGAAGAGTTGCAAAGGACTTGGAGCACCAGTGAATTGCTATATGGGAATACTCAAATAACTATTATGGATCCCAAATTTTTGAAAGAAACGGAACACCCTGATGTCAAAACATTTACTGTTACTTACCCGTTCCTTTCAAAATACAACAGAAACTACGCATCTGTAGGCGCTTATGTTGACGGCGGCAAAACGCCGAGCAAGCCCGCGCACCTTTGGAAGGCTTGGAGACTGCACCCGAATTTGACTTTTCCTCTGGCGTTTTCTTTTGCAAAAAGGGATGCACAAAAAGCAAAGACGGCATTGAAAAACCTCGCGAACCTTAATTCCTATGAAGCGGAATTTGACTCTTTCACAGGCTTGAACCCTAGTGTCAGCAAAATCAAAGATGCTTTGCAGGGAAACGGAAATTACGAACTACTTGCACGAGAAGAGACGCTAGGCAAAATCCCAACGACTTATATTTCGATTAAACACACTGCACCATTATTAGCAACGATCTTTGGCACTGGCGATTATTCCTATTGGTTGGATAAACACGATCCTCCTCGTTTGATGCGTGCGGAGAAGATCATAAAGGGAAAAACAGTAATCCGGCATGTGTGGAATTCCTTCAACCAAGACGGCTTCCCGATGTCTTGGCGAACAGAGGAACCTGATCCTATTGTGAAAGACGTTATCTTAACCAATATAGTTAACTTCATTTCGGTTGACATGAATCCTCAATTCAAAAATGAAGATGTATTTGGGTTGAGTCTCTGAGATGGCATAGAGAGAGTCACAAAAGTAAATCGAAGTACGGGCGAAATCCTTTACAATCCGTCAGGAGTAAAGATTGTATTTTCTTCCCCCCAAGTATTGGAGAATATTGTCCGAACTCAAGATCGCTTTCATCCTTGGTTGTATCGCTCTATTATAGGCGTGTTTTTTGCCGCGGCTGCCTTTCTCATATGGAGGTCGCACCAACGCCGGAAAGAAAACGAGAAGAATCTCGACCCGTATCGTATATGATAAAGATGAATAAGGCAAAGTTTGGTTGGTTCGCGCATCGCTGGCTGGCGCCAGCGGCGGGAGTGCTGTTCTTCATTGTGGGCGGGGCGAAGTTGGTTAGCGTGTTTGGCGACGCCAGGATTCTGAAGTTGCCGGATACTGTGCTGCCTTTGCCGGGACAAGTTTTGATGGCAATCGCAGGCGCGGCAGAGACGGCGATAGGCGCCGCGTGCGTGTTCGGACGAAAGCTGCTGGTGACGATGGCGAAGGCGGCGTGACGAACACGCAGTTTTTTGGTGGGCGAGGGGGCTTTGTTCGCACCTTATATTGGGACGTCGCAGACTTATCATTGTCCGGCGGATGGGAGCGAAGAAGAGATTTGCGGGGGAGACCTCCGCCCCAATTGAGCGGTGAAAACGGAATGAGCGCTTTTGCCGGCGTTCCTGTGCGGGTTGCGTCAGAATTGTCGGGCGGTTATTTTTCCGGGCCGAGGCGCGAAAACATGCTGAACTTCGGACCGCTGCAACTCCAATCGAATCTCTTTCTTTCGCCGCTTGCCGGATATACGAACTTGCCTTTTCGCCTCACGATTCGTGAGTTGGGCGGGCTGGACTTGGCGACGACTGATTTGGTCAACGCCCGCTCTCTTTTGGAAAAGAATCCGAAGGCGCTCAAGCTGATCGAGACCAACGCCCAGGACTGTCCTTTGGCTGTGCAACTCTTCGGGAATGTGCCGGAAGAGATGCGGGATGCGGGGCTTTATTTGCAGGGTTTGGGTGTTGCTGCAGTGGACATCAACATGGGCTGCCCGGTTCGGAAAGTTTGCCGCACGGGGGGCGGTTCGGCGATGATGATGGCACTGGGGCAAACCGCGAGGCTTGTCCGGCAAATGGCGGAGGCTTTGCGCATTCCGGTTACGGCCAAGATGCGTTTGGGCTGGGATGCCGATAATCTCACCGCGCCCGATCTCGCCCGCGCTTTGGAGGACGCCGGCATTGCCGCGGTCTTCGTTCATGGGCGCACTCGGCAACAGGGATTCGAGGGCAAAGTCAGTTTGGCGGGCATTCGTGCTGTCGTGGACGCCGTCCGTCGCGTGCCTGTCATCGGCAACGGCGATGTGGCCACGCCACAAGCCGCCAAACGCATGCTCGACCAAACTGGTTGCACCGGCGTTGGCATCGGCCGCGGCGCCTTTTACAACCCCTGGATTTTCCGGCACACCCGCATCTATCTGGCTTCCGGCCGCCTCGAACCTGAGCTTGCATTTGAAGAGCGTCTCCGTGTCATGCGCCGCCATTTCGACCTGATGATTGCCGTTTTCGGCGAGGCCAAAGCCTGCCTCATGTTCCGCAAAATCGCCCCTTGGTATGCCAAGCGATTCGGCCCCGCCAAGCCTTTTAACCGGAGGATTGTGCGTCTTGCCAACAGGGACGAATTCGAGTCGATTTTGGCGGAGTTCCTCGAATGGCGGCAATCGTTTCTTGACGACGACGGGCAGCTTTTGCCTCGCTACCGTCCTAGTGTTCTGCAACCGGACTTCGCTGATGAACCGGCCGTCTTCCGCCGTGACCGCATCCCCGTCCCCAAAGGCCCCGTCGAAAGATGGTGAGCGCAGCGCAGGCATTCCTATCTGCCGTGCCCAAAGGCGGTGAGTGGCCGGGGAACTTCAACCAATCAGCCGGCGGTGGCGGCGGAAGACCGGGCGCAATGCGTCCGAGAGTTCGTCTTGCAGCACCTGAAATTGCTGGTAACGCGCGGCGGTTTCCGGGTTAGGCGTGGTTTTCTGCCGTGAGTTCAACTTCACGAATCGCCGGGTCAGCGACGCGATGGAAAGATCGTCTCCCTGTTGCCGCCGCCAGCACCAAAGCGCCTGGAGAGCTGCGCCAAATGCCGCGCCTTCCGCCACTTGCAAGGTAACGACTTCGGCGTTGAAAATGTTGGCCATGATTTGCCGCCAGAGTTTGGACTGGGCGCCGCCGCCGGTGGCACGGATTTGAACCGGGCGGACGCCGAGCTTTTTGAGCCGCTTCAAGCCGTAATTCATGCCCAGGGTCGCCCCTTCCATGGCCGCCCGCGCAAAATGCCCCGGCTGCGAAGTGCGGGAGTTGGCGCCCAGCCAGACGCCGGTTCCGTCCGGCACATTCGGCGTCCGTTCGCCTTCCAGATAAGGCAGCAAAAGCAAACCGCCGCTTCCTGCATTGACGCGCCGGGCGGCTTTCTCGAATTGCTCGTGCGACCAGCGGTAATGGTTCCGGATCAACTCCGTTGCCACGGTGACATTCATCGTGCAGAGCAGCGGCAGCCAACGGTTAGTCGAATCGCAAAAAGCGGCGATCTCGCCTGCGGGATCGACAACCGGTTTCTCCGCGCAGGCGTAAATGGTGCCGCTGGTCCCGAAACTGGCAGTGATCACGCCCGGATCGGTATTCCCGGTGCCGATGGCGCCCATCATGTTGTCGCCACCACCGGCGCTGATCAAGACCTCGCCAGTGAGCCCCAACTCCTTGGCGACGGAAGATTGCAACCGTCCCGCCGGTTCTTCACTGGGGATAAGAGGCGGCAACTTCGCCGCCAAAGCATCGTCGATGGCCGCAATCGCCCGCTCGCTCCATTGCCGCCGCCGCACATCCAGCAAAGCCGTCCCACTGGCGTCGCCGCACTCCATCACTGCCCGCCCGGCCAGCCAATAATTCAGATAGTCATGGGGCAAAAGAACCGTCGCCAGACGGCGGTAATTTTGCGGCTCATGGTTCTTGAGCCAAAGAATCTTTGGCGCGGTGAAGCCCGGCAAGATCGCGTTGCCGACGGCTTTGAGAGCGCCCTTCAACCCGCCAAGCCGTTTCGTGATTTGCGCGCACTCGGCTTCCGTTGTGGTGTCGCACCACAACTTCGCCGCGCGGATCACCCGCCCTTTCTTGTCCAGAGGCACAAAGCCGTGCTGTTGGCCGCTCACACCCAGAGCGCGCACTTCTGCAGGGCGGGCGTCGGCCTGCCGTAACGCTTGGCGAACCGCCGCCACTGCCGCATCCGCCCAAGTCGCCGGGTCTTGTTCCTTGGCTCCCGGCGGCAATCCGCCAAGAAACCCGTACGCTTTCCCCCCGGCGCCCTCGACTCGGCCCGTCGCCGCATTCATTACCAACGCCTTGGTGGATTGTGTTCCGCTGTCTATACCGATGATTAAAGTCCGCATATCCGTATAAAACCAAACAACAACAAAGCAAGCCGCCAAATAATATCCGAGCAACCAATCTTATACAAACAGTCTAGGGCGCTCTCCGTTTTCGGTCAAGCCAAATGTGGTGGGCGCGGGCTACATGCCCCATATAGCCGTTCTCTTTATATTGCTGCGCCGCTTTTTTAATATAATTATAGGCTTTGTCCGCGTTCCCCTGCGCTTCGTGATATAACCCAATATAAAGGTGGGCATAAAAAATCCGCCGCGCCAAATCGCCGCCGAGCGCCCGTCCCTGATGCGCTCGCTCCATCACTTGCACTTCCGTTCCTTGACCGTTGAAGAGAGCGTAAATTTCCATCATCGGCACCCGCGCATCCTCGGAGATAGGCAGCAAGCCTTTCTTGGCCGCCTCCAGTCCGTGAACCTTGGCCACGCAAAGGTAATGCCAAACTGCGTTTTCCACGTCGTTGCTGTTCACGGTTTGGTGGCTTTCAAAACAGCTTATTCCTTTTTTATGTTGTTCGGTGTAGTAATAAACAATTCCCAGTTGCCAGTGATAGGGCGCATGTTGTGGTTGAAGCTCAATCACACGCTCGAAGTCAACGGCCGATTTCTCGAATTGCGCCAGTTTAAAATGCTCTTCGCCGCGCCGTTGCAGGGCCTCAACGGAATCCGGCTGCAGCTCGATTGCCTTGGAGAAATCATCAATCGCTTTTTGATAGCGGCGTTTGTATTGGTGGATATAACCGCGGGCGAGATAAAGCTTCGGCTCTTTCGGAGAAGCCGTAATCGCCTCCGCCGCCAGCTTCAACGCCTCGTCTATCATGCCGGCGTGATAGGCGGAAATTGTCCGTTTGTAGAGTTGATCTGCGGTGCTGTTCTGCCCCAAAACTTCTATTGTTAACAACAGCATTCCCAGCGCCGATGCCAGACACCAGGCGCCGTTTTTTTTCGAATTCAGCGGATATGCACAGTTCATCGAGAAGAAGAATATCATTTTCGGCTTTCCCCGTCAATTCGAAAAGATCGTTTCGGCGATGGCAAACAGAAATGCCCACCGCACACTCTACTGTCTGCTCGATGAACTTCATCGAAAAATGCCGCGATAATTACCATCTCTTCTGAACGATTTGATTGTCTTGCGGGTTCTGTTTCTCATATATTTTTGACCTTGCTTAAATTGCGGTTATCGGCGCACTGTCACGAGTTCATGTTCCCAGACATATCATGTCGCAGAGAACATGATGTCAAGGAACCATTGGAAGCTCGTCGATGGCTGCTTCCGGCTGTGAGGGACTTTGGGCTAAAGTGTAAAGAACGGATGACAGCCTTGAGGGTTTTCAACAGACAACGCCCATGCAGGGCCGATTTGCCGTTCGCTGTTGACGCAATCAATTCGCCGCGACGCTGTCTTTGCCTTGCCCAATGCAGGCAACAACATGCTCGCAAGAACGCCAACAATGGCATTAAAGAAGTTGGAACAAATTTCACGCCAAAAGCCAAAGGAAAAGCATTTTTTGTCGTGCGACTCGCGGTGGTTTGGATTTCCAGATCGCTTCCGAGAGGGAGAGCCCTGCATGTTCGGCTTGGACAATCCCGCGGCAAGCGAACCGTTCCCAGAGAATCAATACAGGTTTGCGGATATGGGAATTGCTCAAAGACGTCAATCAAGCCTGTAACTGCTTATTGCGAAAAAAAGCGCAATAAGCAGTTATGGGCTTTGATGGTTTTGGAGGGCGATTTCGTTCGGGACATATAGATGGACAGGAGGCACAGGATTGGACTTTTTGTCAAGGCGGGTGCCGGTCAACGGGTCGAGTGCCTGCGCCACATGTGGTTGCGCCACACGTGGTTGCGCCACCCTGTTAAGCCCGTAAATGCTTATCGCGCGGTTTTCTGTTGCGGGTTTGTCTAGTGGTTTGGCGCTGTTTCGTCCACTGCTTTTTGCAGAAATGTGGGGCAAAGTGTGGTGCAGGCTTCCAGCCTGCGGGCAGACAAGAAGTTGGTTGTCGGATGTCGGTTTCCCACCGCCGCAACCGCTCTACGAATCCCTCCATCCTGCCCACTCTCCGAGTGTCCGCCTCACCTTTACTTCGCCAGTTTCAGGCGGAAGAACTCCGCGCCTTTCCGATCACGCGGAATCGACAACACCCCCTCCCGCGAAAAACGAGACGGCGCCACGGCTTCCCACTCCCCACTCAAATCAGTCGTGCTTTGCAAGGTCCCTTCACGCCAAAGAATCTGCACCCCACCCCCCGCAATCCGCACAATCTCCAAAGGGTTGTTGTTGTCGAGAGACAGGCGCCTGAAGTTCGTCGAGCTGGCTTCCGGCAAGGTCAAGGTGCCCATCGTTGGCTCACAAAATGTCACCGCCGATTTCAGAAAACCTTGCAGGTTGAGACTCTCAATATCCATGCCTTCCGGCACACACAAACTCTCCAGATGGTTGTTGCCGTTAAGAACCAGCGAGCGCAAGCTCGTCAGGCCAGCGGGCAAGGCCAGGTGGGTCAGGGAATTGTTGTTGAGAGTCAGTGTTCTCAAGTTGGTCAAGCCTGTGGGCAATGTCAGCGAAGCCAGACGATTGCCGCCGATATTCAACGTCCTCAAGTTGGTTAAGGTATTGGGCACGGAGAAGGCATTTAGGCGGTTGTAGCTGAGATACAGCGTCTCCAAGCTGGTCAAGTCGTTTGGCAAAGTCAGGGATGTGAGTTGATTGTTGGCAAGATACAATGACCTCAAGCTGGTCAAGCCGGCGGGCAAAGTCAGATTGGTCAACTGATTTCTGGAGAGGGGCAGAGACTCTGTGTCGGCGTCAACCTCCCGTCTAAAAGCGCTGCCGTCAGTTTTGGTTCCGGTGATGAGGAGAGTTTCCTCAGTTATGGGCGGTTCGGGTTCTATCGGCTCTGTGGACGGCGGTGCAATCGTCTCTCCGGTCGCGGGATCGTAGAAGGTCACTTCTGATTTTGGGAAACCTTGAAGAGGGAGAAATTCAAGGTTCATGCCCAGAGGCACACGCACACTCTTCAAAGGATTACCGCGGAGATCCAGCGTCTCCAAATTCTCCAAGCTGGCGGGCAAGGTCATATTAGTTAGTTGATTGCTGCGGAGATCCAGCCTCTCTAAGTTCTCCAGGCTGGTGGGTAAAATCAGGGAGGTCAGTTGATTGCCATCGAGCCGCAGCGTCTCCAAATTCTCCAAGCTGGCGGGCAAGGTCATATTAGTTAGTTGATTATTGTAGAGATCCAGACTCGTCAAGTTGGTCAAGGTATGGGGCAGGGTGAAGGTGGTTAGGCGATTGTTCCAGAGACTCAGATTCGTCAAGTTAGTCAAGCTGTCAGACAAGGTGAAGGCGGTCAGCTGATTGCCGAAGAGATTCAGACTCGTCAAGTTGGTCAAGGTATGGGACAGGGCGAAGGCGGTCAGCTGATTGTTCCAGAGACTCAGATTCGTCAAGTTAGTCAAGCTGTCAGGCAAGGTGAAAGCGGTCAGCTGATTGCCGAAGAGATCCAGACTCGTCAAGTTGGTCAAGGTATGGGGCAGGGCAAAGGCGGTCAGCTGATTGTTGCCGAGATGTAGCTCCTGCAAGTTGGTTAAGGTATTGGGTAGGGTGAAGGTAGTCAGGCGATTGTTCCAGAGACCCAGAGACTGCAAGCTAATCAAGCTGTTAGGCAAGGTGAAGGCGGTCAGCTGATTGCCGAAGAGATCCAGACTCGTCAAGTTGGTCAAGCTGTCAGGCAAGGTGAAGGCGGTCAGCTGATTGCCGAAGAGATCTAAACTCGTCAAGTTGGTCAAGGTATGGGGCAGGGCAAAGGCGGTCAGCTGATTGTTGCCGAGATGTAGCTCCTGCAAGTTGGTTAAGGTATGGGGCAGGGCGAAGTTGGTCAGCTGATTGTTCCAGAGACCCAGAGACTGCAAGCTGATCAAGCTGTTAGGCAAGGTGAAGGCAGTCAGGCGGTTGTGGTAGAGACCCAACCGCTGCAAATTCTCCAAGCCTTCGGGCAAGATTACAGAAGCCAGGTCATTGCCGGAGAGACCCAAAGACGTCACCTTTGCAGTAACCTCCCGTCTAAAAGCGCTGCCGTCTCTTGTCGTTCCAGTGATGAGGAGAGTTTCCTCAGTTGGCGGTTCTGGTTCTATCGGCTCCGTGGGTTCTGTTGGTTCCATGGGCTCTGCTGGCTCTGTGGGTTCTGTGGGTGGCGGCGCAATCGTCTCTCCAGTCGCAGGATCGTAGAAGGTCACTTCTGATTTTGGGAAACCAACGAGAAGGATATTTTCAATGTCCAATCCTTGAGGCGCCCGCACACTCTCCAAAGGATTGTCGTTGAGAACCAGCACTCGCAAGTTCATTAAACCCTCGGGCAAGGTCAGATTGGTTAACTGATTGTCGAAGAGATACAGCCGCTGCAAATCTTCCAGGCCCTCCGGCAAGGCCAAGTTAGTCAGTTGATTGCCAAAGAGATACAGGTCCTGCAAGTTCGTCAAACCATCGGGCAAAGTTATGAAAGAGAGTTGATTGTCGAAGAGGTGCAGCCGCTGCAAGTTCTCCAGGCCAGCGGGCACAGTGAGGGAAGTCAGTAGATTGTCGGAGAGAGACAAAAACTCCGTGTCGGCATCGACCTCCAAACGAAAATCGCTGCCAGCGCTTGTCGTTCCGGTGAGGGTAATGAATGTCCCAGTCGTGGGCGGTTCTCCGGTTGGCGGCGGCGCAATCGTCTCTCCGGTCGCGGGATCGTAGAAGGTCACTTCTGATTTGGAGAAACCTCCAAGCACAAGATTTTCAATATCCATGTCTAGCGGTATATGCAAACTCTCCAAAGGATTGTCGTAGAGAAACAAAGTCTGCAGGTTCTCTAAGTCGGCGGGTAAGGTCAAGGAAGTTAAGCGATTTTTAGAGAGGTAGAGAGACTTCAAGTTCTCCAAGCCGCTAGGCAAGGTCAAGGAGATCAGTTGATTGTTGTCGAGAGAGAGAGACTCTGCGTCGGCAGGAACCCGCCGGCTGAAAGGCTTGCCGCCGCTTATGGCACCGGTGACCGTCAGAGTTTGGCCGGTTGGCGGCGGCGCAATCGTCTCTCCAGTCGCGGGATCGTAGAAGGTCACTTCTGATTTTGGGAAACCAACGAGAAGGATATTTTCAATGTCCAATCCTTGAGGCGCCCGCACACTCTCCAAAGGATTGCCGTTGAGAACCAGCACTCGCAAGTTCATTAAACCCTCGGGCAAGGTCAGATTGGTCAACTGATTGTCGAAGAGATACAGCCGCTGCAAATCTTCCAAGCCCTCCGGCAAGGCCAAGTTAGTTAGTTGATTGCCAAAGAGATACAGGTGCTGCAAGTTCGTCAAACCATCGGGCAAAGTTATGAAAGAGAGTTGATTGTCGAAGAGGTGCAGCTGCTGCAAGTTCTCTAGGCCATTGGGCACGGTGAGGGAAATCAGTAGATTGTCGGAGAGAGACAAAAACTCCGTGTCGGCATCGACCTCCAAACGAAAATCGCTGCCAGCGCTTGTCGTTCCGGTGAGGGTAACGAATGTCCCAGTCGTGGGCAGTTCTCCGGTTGGTGGCGGCGCAATCGTCTCTCCGGTCGCCGGGTCGTAGAAGGTCACTTCTGATTTTGGGAAGCCAACGAGAAGGATATTTTCAATGTCCAATCCTTGAGGCACCCGCACACTCTCCAAAGGATTGTCGTTGAGAACCAGCACTCGCAAGTTCATTAAACCCTCGGGCAAGGTCAGATTGGTCAGTTGGTTGTTGTTGAGAACCAGCACCCGTAAGTTCGCCAAGCCCTCTGGCAAAGTCAGAGAGGTCAAGCCATTGTCGGCGAGATACAACTCCCGCAGGTTCGCCGAATTCTCCGGCAAGGCCAGGTTGGTCAGAGCATTGTTGTTGAGAACCAGCTCCTGCAAGCTCGTTAAGTCGTCCGGCAAGACCAAACTCGTCAGGCCATTGTTGTTGAGTGTCAACCCTCTCAAGTTGGTCAAGCCGTCCGGCAAGGCTAGACTGGTCAGGCGATTGTCGGCGAGATTCAGCTCCTGCAAATTTGCCAAACCGTCCGGCAAAGTTAAGCTGGTCAAGCCATTGTCGGCGAGATTTAGAGAGGCGGCGCTGGTGGCGACTTCCCGGCGGAAATCGCTGCCGTCACTGTGGGTTCCCGTGAGGGCAGGAGGTTTCTCGGTTGCCGGGTCATAGAATGTAACCTGTGATTTCGAAAAACCTCGAAGATCGAGATTTTCAATGTCCATGCCCAGAGGCACACGCAGACTCTCTAGGCGGTTGTTGTAGAGTTCCAGCTTATCCAAGTTGGGCAAGCCATCGGGCAGGGTCAAGGTGGTTAGGCGGTTGTTGTAGAGACGCAGCCACTGCAAGTTGGTCAAGCCATCGGGCAGGGTCAAGGTGGTCAGGCGGTTGTCGTGGAGAATCAGCGACTGCAAGTTGGGCAAGCTGTTGGGCAGGGTCAAGGTGGTCAGGCGGTTGTATTCGAGACGCAGACTCACCAAGTTGGGCAAGCCATCGGGCAGGGTCAGGTTGGTTAGTTGGTTGTAATAGAGTGTCAGCGAGCGCAAGCTGGGCAAGCTGTTGGGCAGGGTCAAGGTGGTCAGTTGGTTGACGCCGAGATTCAGAGATGTCGTGTTGGGATTGACTTGCCTGCTGAAGGCGCTGCCGTCGCTTTTGGTTCCGGTGATGGTGAGGGTTTGGGCAGCGGCTGGGAAGGTGAGGGCGAGGGCCAGCGCCAAGCCGATTCGATACGGCGATGTTGGCCTGTTTTTGATGGGTTGTGGTTTGGCGGTTTTGTTGGCGG
This sequence comes from uncultured Pedosphaera sp., assembly GCA_965214825.1. GTDB lineage: Bacteria > Verrucomicrobiota > Verrucomicrobiia > Limisphaerales > AAA164-E04 > UBA2970. The sequence goes on along the minus strand of OZ243981.1, from coordinate 871,428 downwards.
CGGTTGCCGCCAGTTTCAAGAGGATAGAGAATGGTTTCATAGCTGCAGCGTCTTTCAGTTTCATTATTGGCGGTTTTCTGTTGCGGGTCTGTCTTAACGGCTCGGCGGTGTTTTATCCACAGTTTTTTTGCAGAAATGTGCAAGAGTCCTCGCGTAGCTCCAGATTAATCGACGCCACCTTCCGCATCAACGGCTGCCTCAACTCCGCGTCCAATCCAACTCCAAATCGCTTGTTTTTCATCGCAAAACGCCAAAATATTAACGCAAAAACCTTTGTCAACCCTAAACTCAAAAAAAATTCCGATTTTTCCGACATCGAAAACCGAAAATGAGGCGTTACAGCGTTACAGGCGTTACAGATTTTGTAACGCTGTAACGCCACCATGGAACGCTTTAACGCCATTTTGTAACACTGTAACACCTCTTCTTCTCATTTTTAGGCCCATTTTGTAACATTTCGCCACAAAGCGTTACAGGAAACGTTACAAAATTTCGCAAGCCAATCCGTAGGCAAATCAAACAGCCAACAGCCCATATATATATATTTATTTATTGTACTTTAAGTACTTTTAAAAAAATAAAAATACGTACACCCAGACAGAAAAATCAGCGCTTGTAACGCTTGTAACGCTAAATATGCCTTCACACACGTAAAAATAAAAATCAGACTCATCCTCTCTGGCCATTTCTTCTTTCCTTCCTTTCACGTTAAGAGACATAGGAACCCAAAAAAAAGCGTAACAAGCGTAACAGGCGTAACAAACTTTTGTAAGTTGTTGATTATCAACAACTTACAACGTGTTACGTTTTATTTGGGATTTTGATGCCAAATGTTACACGAACCATAAGTCCTTTATTATCAACAACTTACGCTGTAACATCTCCTCCTTTCGCACAATATTTCCGAAAACCCACAGTTTTCCGTTCAAAAAGGTGTCGCTTCAAAAGGTTAACCCGTAAAAAGTTTTTCTCCAGTTCTCCCCATGCGAGTGCGGCACCAGCCACCCCGCCTCAAAAGGCAGCTCGCTGCCCGCCCACTGCCCTTCCCAACCGCGAGTGTGGCGCCAGCCACCCCCGCCTCAAAAGCGCCCTCGGCGCCCGCCCCCCGATACCCCCCGTCGAGCAACTGCCCCATTCGCAAAACAATCCCCGCCAGCAAACCACCTCCCCCCGTCCCCCGTCGGACGCCTTTAGAAGCGGCAGCGTCACCAGAGGCATTGGCCAACCCTACTCGCGGCTGTGGCGCCAGACACCGCCGCCTCAAAAGCGCCCACGCCGCCCGCCCCCCGATATCCCCCGTCGAGCAACTGCCCCGTTCGCAAGGCAATTCCCGCCGACATCCGCACCCCCTTCCGTCACAATCGCCTCTCAAAACCCGTCCCCGCCCTTCGCTTCCGTTTTCGCTGCCCCTTCCGCTTGCTTCCATCAGCTTCAAAAGGCAACTCGCTGCCCTTCCATCCGCGAGTGTGGCGCAAGCCACCCTCGCCGTAAAAGGCAGCTCGCTGCCCGCCCACGGCGCCCCCTCAACATACCCCCTCGAGCAGCTACCTCTCTCTGCAAAGCAATTTAATCTCACCGAAGAAGCCGACTCAAAGCAACAACGCCCCTAAAACACGCAGAACACCGCCTAGAACGCATTCCAACCATTAGCCCAAACCACCACCCTACTACAACCTTGCTCAACGCGCTCACAACGCCCTTTACGGCTTTTTCGCACACAAGCCACCATTGCCACCCGACTGCACCCGATCGCCATCTACATACCCCCGCCGCTGCTCACTCACACCCCCGCCGCCTACCCGCGCCGCTGCCTTCGAATGCATCCACAGCGTCATGCACCCGTTCATCCAGCCGTAAAAAGAGAAAAAATCGCGGCTCCCCCTTGCAGCAACAACCACTTGCGGATAGCAATAGCAATTTCCCAACACTCACACACCACACGCCCTCAAGCCTCGCAGCAAATCTCTCCAACATGCGCTCTGAACCCACAATCCCTCTAAAACGCACAGAATGCCGTCTACAACGCATCATAACCCTTCCTCCGCTCTTTCTTCCTATACCTACGCACTCAACGCGCTCACAACGCCCTATACGGCTCTCTAAACGCCATCTCCCCAACCCCCGCCAAAACCGCAACATCACCCAACATCCACTCAATCAACTCAACCTCAACCCGCAAATCCAACTCCATTCCAACCCGCAAACCCTGCGTGTCCAGTCTGCCAAAATGTTCCACGCGCATCCCTTGCCAACTCTCCACCACGAAAAAGGAGAAAAAACCGCGGCCCTCACCCCGCAATAACATTCTTTCCGAAGCGCAATTTCCCACTGCCGATTCAGCTTTTTCGACAACCTTGCTGCATCAACACCGTCAGAAAGGGTAAAAATCACGGCAACTCCCCTCGCATTGACAACCCCTCCGATGCGCAATTTGCCAACCACACTCAAACCAACGCTTTCAACCCACAATGCCTCTAAAACGCACAGAATACCGCCTAAAACGCATCCTAACCCTTCCTCCGCCTCTTTCTCCACCTACGCGCTAGGAGCGCCCACAACGCCCTCTACGGCTCCCTAAACGCCATCTCCCCAACCCCCGCCAAAACCGCAACATCACCCAACATCCACTCAATCAACTCAACCTCAACCCGCAAATCCACCTCCATTCCAACCCGCAAACCCTGCGTGTCCGGTCTGCCAAAATGTTCCACGCGCATCCCTTGCCAATTCTCCACCACGAAAAGGGAGAAAAAACCGCGGCCCTCACCCCGCAATAACATTCTTTCCGAAGCGCAATTTCCCACTGCCGATTCAGCTTTTTCGACAACCTTGCTGCATCAACACCGTCAGAAAGGGTAAAAATCGCGGCACTCCCCTCGCATTGACAACCCTTTCGGATGGCAATTTCCCAACGCTCAAACACCGCACGCCATCAAGCCTCGCAGCTAACTTCTTCCCTTGCGTATCCAACCCACAATGCCTCTAAAACGCCCAGAACACCCCCTAGAACGCATCCTAACCCTTCCTACGCTCCCTTTCCACTACCTACGCGCTAGGAGCGCCTACAACGCCATCTACGGCTCTCTAAACGCCATCTTTACGCACCCCTCATCCAAACCTCACCGCCATCCACAAATTCAGCAAAATCAGCCGGATTTGTAACATTTCACCAAAAAGTGTTACAGGCCACAGAGCGCGAAAAAACCACCTCTCTATCTATTTTTATTTAAGTACTTGTTTTATTTAATTGAACCCATCTTCTCCAAAATGTTCCCGCAATAAGGAGTTCCTGGCTTTTCGCCTTGTCCAGCATAAAGGTGGGGCAGACACTCGCAGAGCGGTTGGGGCGCAGGCACTCCCGTTAAGCCCCTAAATCCTTATTGCGCACAAATTCGCAACAACCATTTACAGGCTTTGGTGGTTTTGGAGGGCGATTTAGTTCGGGACAAATGGATGGACAGGAGGCGCAGGATTGGATTTTTTGTCAAGGCGGGTGCCGGTCAACCGGTTGAGTGCCTGCGCCATATAGTGGTTGTTAAGCCCATAACTGCTTTTTGCGAAAAATTCTCTTGCTAAGGGGAGGGAGAGCGGTATGCTTTTTAGCCTTTTGAGATGAAAAAAGATATCCATCCGGAATCGTATCGGCCGGTGGTCTTCAAGGACTCGGCTTCGGGATTTGCTTTTTTGAGCCGGTCTTGTGCTCGGTCGAAGCAGACGGTAACTTGGGAAGACGGCAAGGAGTATCCGCTTGTGGTGCTGGGGATCAGCAGCGCCTCGCATCCTTTTTACACGGGACAGCAGGTTTTTGTGGATACTGCCGGGCGTGTGGACAAGTTTCAGCAGCGCTTGGCTAAGACTAAGGCTGCTCAGGAGAAAGCGGCCGGCTTCAAGAAGAAACGGCGCTAACGATGGCTCTCCCGAACCGCCGGCGGGTTGCGGGCGGTTTTGTTTTTGCCTGCTCTCTTGGGAGTTGCCATGGATTTGGATGTGCACATTGACAAATTCGAGCGCCGGTGTTCGGCGTTGGAGTCGGCTTTGGGCGATCCTTCGGTCTTTGGTGATCTCAAGAAATCACAAGAGCTTTCCCGGGAATACAACCGCGTCAAAGGGCTGGTGGCGCGGGGGCGCGAATATCGGGAGGCTGCCGCCGAGATTGAAGAGAATAAAAAAATCCTTGCGGCGGAGCCTGAGGATTCGGAGCTGGCGCGGCTGGCGGAGGAAGAGATTGTGCGTTTGACGCGGGTTCGGGAATCAGCGGCGCGGGCGTTGTGGATGGGAATGGCGCCGCCGGACCCGGCAGATTCGCGGGATACGATTGTTGAGATTCGCGCCGGGGCTGGTGGTTCGGAGTCAGCTCTTTTTGCGGCGGACCTTTACCGGATGTTTGCCCGTTACGCCGAAGGCCGGCATTGGAAAGTTGAAGTGCTGGACACTAGCCCATCGGATTTGGGCGGTTTCAAGGAGATTATCTTCGCTGTCAAGGGTGAGGAGGTGTTCAAGCGGTTGAAATACGAGAGCGGCGTGCATCGTGTGCAGCGCGTCCCGGCAACGGAAGCGCAAGGCCGGGTGCATACCAGCACCGCGACGGTGGCCGTGCTTCCCGAAGCCGAAGAGGTGGACATTGAAATCCAGCCGGAGGATGTCGAAGTTTCCGTCTGCCGCGCTTCTGGCCCCGGAGGGCAAGGGGTTAACACTACCGATAGCGCCGTTCAGATTCAACACAAGCCCTCCGGCCTCATCGTTCGCTGCGCCGATGGCCGTTCACAGCAGCAGAACAAAATCAAGGCGATGATGGTGCTCCGTTCCCGTCTTCTCGAAAAGAAGACCGCCGAGGAAAACGCCAAATACGCCGCCCAACGCAAAGCGCAAGTGGGCGCCGGCGAACGCAACGAGCGCATTCGCACTTACAACTTCCCGCAGAATCGAGTAACCGACCACCGCATCGAGCTCACCCTCTACAACCTGCCGGCCTTGCTGGAAGGGGACTTGGACAGCGTGATCGAACCGCTCATGGCCCGCGAGTTAGAGGAACGCTTGGCAGCAGCTAATCCATGACTTTTGAAGGCATCATCTTTGATTGCGACGGCACCTTGGCCGACACCATGCCGCTTCACTGGAAAGCGTGGCAAACCGTCGCCAAACGGCACGGATTCCAATTCCCCGAAGAACGTTTCTACGCCCTCGGCGGCGTGCCGTCCCGCGACATACTCGAACAAATCAACGCGGAACAAAACCTCGCCCTCAACCCCCTTCAAGTGTCTCAGGAAAAAGAAGACGCTTACCTCCCTCACTTGAAGGCAGTCCGCGCTGTCGAGCCGGTCGTCCAAGTCGCCTTGGCCCACTACGGCAAAGTGCCCTTGGCCGTCGCCACTGGCGGGACGCGCAAAATCATCTCCCAAGTCCTCTCCCACCTAGCCATCGACTATCTCTTCGCCCACCTCGTCACCAGCGAAGACGTTGCCCGGCAAAAACCCGCGCCGGACATCTTCCTCGAAGCCGCTCGCCGGATGGGTGTCCCGCCGGAGAAATGCCTAGCCTACGAAGACACCGACCTTGGCATGCAAGCCATCGCTGCCGCCGGGATGAAAGGCATCGACGTCCGGCAATTGCGGGCCGAGACCAACCGCTAGGGAACCGCCGAGGAATCGTCTTCCGCTCCCGCCGCCTCCGATGCCGGGAGCTCTTGGCCCTCGTCGCCCGTCCATTTTCGGCGGCGCCACACATAGCGAAACATCAAAGTTCGCAAGGCGGCAGTCAAAGGAATCGCCAGCACGCCGCCGGTAATGCCCCCTAGCAAAGTCGCCCCTGTCATGATCGAAATAATCACCGTCAACGGATGCATTCCCACCCGATCCCCGATAATCTTCGGCGAAATCACTAGCCCCTCCAACCACTGGACAAAGACAAACACCCCCAAAGTCAACAAAGGATGCACAAAGCCCTCGGATTGGAGAATCGAAATCGTCAAGGCCGGCACAATGCTGAGCATCACCCCCAAATACGGCACAATGCCGAGAATCCCGGCCAGAAACCCCAACAACACGCCATAGCGCAACCCGATAATCGAAAAGCCGATCATCAACAAAATGCCCACGCACATAGCCACCAACACTTGCGAGCGAAAGAAAACAATCAACGAATCATTGATCGAACGCAGGACAAAAACGATCTCCTCCTTCATCTTCGACTCCCGGATCGGCAGATAATCCGTCCAATTATCCTGAATGCCTTTCTTCTCCGTCAAAAAGTAAAAGACATAAACCGGCATCAACGCAAAACCGGCCAAAAGCCCGAACCAGGAACGAATCTGTCCCAGCTTCTCCAGCAACCACTTGCCAACCCCTTTCAAAAAAGTAAAAGCCTGCCCGATAACCTCCCCGATGCGGTCGCTATCCACATCCTCCACATCCACAACGAATTCGGTCTCCGAGTCGCCCGCACCACCCCAGCCAATCGCCGAAGAACCCAGCTGGGCAAGCACTCGCTCCGGGTCTTCCGAAAGGATATCGGAAAGGATATCCGGTATTTGTATTTGGAGCTCTTTCAGCGTCTGGGGCAGCTTGATTTTAAAGGGGGGGTCTTTGATGAAGTTGTCGACTCGCTTCCGAAGCCGCTCCTGAAATTCGGGAAGCTCATTCAGCAGTAACTGCGTGTCCTTGGTTAGCCGCGGCACTACCGTCGCCACCATCCCCACCAGAAACATCACTGCCAAAAAAAACACCATAATAATCGCCCACGGCCGAGAGAAGCGCCGCCGCGAAAATGGGAGGCGCCGCCGTTGAACAAAATCCACCACCGGGTCCAAGAGATAGGCGATCACCCCCGCCACCGCCAAGGGCAGCAGAACCGAAGACAACTGCTTGACCACCCAGCCCAGGCCGATGAAAATCAAGGCCGTCAGGAACAAAATCACCGCCACCGCCAAGGCCGTGGCAGCCGTCCACATAATCCTGCCTTGGTCTTCTGATGGCGCCGGAAATTTCATGCCATGCCGGAAAAGCTAAAACCGCTGCCGCTTGAGGCCGCGTTGGCCGGGCGCCCGCCGTCCGAGTTTTTTTGCCTTCGCCGCCGCCGCTCGAACGGCGTTCATCAGGGCGGCACGCAAGGCGCCTTTTTCCAACTCGTGAATTCCTTCGATCGTCGTGCCTCCGGGGCTGGCCACCAAGTCTTTGAGCTGGCCCGGATGCTGGTTGGTTTCGAGAATCATTTTGGCGGCGCCAAGCACCGTTTGCGCAGCAAGCTTCGTTGCCGTTTCCCGCGGCAGCCCGGCGGCCACTCCGCCATCGCTGAGCGCCTCAATCACTTGGCACACGAAGGCTGGGCCGCTGCCGCTCAGTCCCGTTACGGCGTCCAACAGCGATTCGGGAACGCGCACCGCCACGCCCACAGCCGAGAGCAATTGTTCGGCCAATTGTCCGTCCGCCTCGCCGGCATGAGTTCCCAAGGCAAAGCCCGAAGCGGCAGCAGCGACCATTGCGGGCGCGTTGGGCATCACCCGGATCACGCGGGCGCCGGCGGGCAAGTTTTCCTCCAGCGCCGCCAGAGACACGCCCGCAGCAATCGAGATCAACAGATGGGAAGCTGTGAAATGCGTGTTGATCGCCACCAAGGCTTCTTCCACCTTGTCCGGCTTCACCGCGAGGAAGACGACATCCGCTGTTTCCAAAACTTCAATTGCGGCAGCCGTGGCGCGCGCGCCCACTTCGGCGCAAAACAACTCCCGCGCCGCCTCCAGCGGATCGGTTCCAATTATCCGCTCCGCCGGAACCGTGCGGCTGCCGACCATTCCCTTCGCCAAGGCCAAAGCCATTTTCCCCGTCCCGACAAATCCTACTTTCACTACGGTTTCCATTGAACGCAACGGCCTTACTCATTACCAAATTTCAGGCAACAATCAAAATTCTTCCGCCGGCGAGATTTTGTTTCCCCTGTCAAAAAAAAAAAATTGAAAAATTATTCACAGTCGCCAATTTGGCATGAAATATGCTGTTCTTGACAAAGGCACGATTGAAGTGTAGTCAAAAGTGTAATCAGGTAAGGACAGCCGGCGGAAAGGGGTTGCTTTCCGGCGGCGCAACAAGCAAGATACCGGAAACAGAGCCATGAAAACCTTTCTCGCCGCCCTTATAGGCACCGCCCTTGCAGCGCCGGTTCTGGGGCAAGTCACTATCCGAAGCGCTGACATGTTCAGCGAACCCGGCCAATACTACCGCGCATACGCGTTTTCAAAAACGACAGACCTAGACTCTCTGTTTTCCCCGATAGGAGCGATCCCCATCCGTGACAAAACCGGCGAACCCGGCGGCCCGCAGTTGTGGGACTTCTCGACCGGCCCCACCAACCACATCATCAAGTGGGAGTACATCAACCCCGAAGGCACTGTGTACGGACAAGACTTTCCCGGAGTGACGCTCGCCGAGAAAATGACCTTCGAATCCAAAAGCAACATATCCCCCCGCTGGCTCTTCATCGAACAAATCCCTTTGGTCGGCCGAAAAGTCTTCGGCTTTAACGAAGGCAACCTCTTTGACAATGCGTCGCAAGTCTTCAATCCCCCCATCGTCAACTTCCCGGACCCCATGCGCTTCGGCGACAAGTGGTCCACAACAGTAGTTTATGAAACCGGCGTCTCCGCGCTCGGTTTTGACACCCTCGTCCGAGTCACCCAAGTCTCCGAATTCGAGGTGGACGCCTGGGGCTACATTGAGCTGCCCAACCTGGGCTTTGGCGATGCGCTCCGCGTCAACGAAAAAGTCACCTCGACTCAAGCGGTTCGATCCAGCTTCTTCGGTAGCACGGGAGATGAAGGCGACAGCTTCTCTGACATCGGGAAAAGCATCTACCGCAACCTCTACTTCTTCCGCCCCGGCTTCGGAATGGTTGCCCATATCCAATCCACCCAAACGGAAGCCGACCCCGGCGCCAGCTTTCAAGAAGCACAATTCTTCAGCCGCATGTTTGAAACCAACCGAACGCCGCCCGGAGAGTGCGATACCCCTGCCGCAGTGAATGACCTGCAAATCTCCATCAACGGCGGCCGCGCCCTTTTGAAATGGAGCGCCACTGAATGCACCGATGCCTACCGAGTGGAGTATTGCCCGGCAGTCAGCATCCCCAATTCCTGGCAAACTCTCGGCGAAACCCAAGGAACATTCATGGTCGATCCCACAGTCAAATCCGCAAGCACGCGCTTCTACCGCGTCCTCTCCCTCAAACACTAATCCCCCAGCCGGGCAGCGTCCCTTCTCTGATGAACGCCCCCCCGATCTCTTCTCCCCTTCAACGAACGCCCGCGTCCAAACCGCCTGGCTTTACCCTGATCGAACTGCTCGTCGTCATCGCCATCATCGCCCTCCTTGCAGGACTACTGCTGCCCGCCCTCTCCACCGCAAAATCCAAAGCCCAAAGTGCCCGCTGCAAAAGCAACACCCGCCAAATCATCCTCGGCCTCGTCATGCACGTCCACGACTACGAATACTACCCCGTGTATAACGCCGACCCCTCAGTCAAACAAATCAACCAGTATTGGAGCCAAAAAATCGCCCCCTACACCAATGCCCGCTGGACCAACCAACTATACAAATGCCCCGCATACAAAGGCCTCACCATCAGCGGCAACAACGAAGGCGTCACCCTCGGCAGCTACGGCTACAACGCCAACGGCACCAAATACACCCCCAGCGACCTCGGACTCGGCGGCTCCCTCGTCAAAGTCAGCGATGAAGAACTCGGCGATGAAGAACTCGGCGACTGGTCGAGCAGCCACACCCTCCGCATCAAAGATTCCGACGTCAAAGTCCCCGCGGACATGATCGCCCTCGGCGACGCCAACCTCAACTGGTCCAGCCCCGCCATCATCCAACAATACCACGGCATCCAACTCTCACAAAACACCTACAACGGATGGGGATTCCTGGACATCAACACCCGCGACTTCGGGCAGCGCGAAATCTGGCCGCCGAGCGCCAACATCATTCAAGCCACCCAACGAAGACACCAAGGCCGCTACAACATCGGGTTTTGCGACGGCCATGTCGAAAGCATCCACCGTCTGAAACTCTTCGCCCGCGCCGACGACACCCTCCGCCGCTGGAACAACGACAACCAACCGCACCACACCAACCTACTCAACATACGGTGAATAACCTTCCCCCCTCCCGGCCGGCAGAAACAGCAAACAGTGAGAACCCTCAACCGCAAGCCGCCCGCCGACAACAACGGCGCTCGCCGATGACCACCCCGGCCAGAACCACCCGGCGCCTTCGAAATGTGACCGCCCTGCTCCTCGCGCCGCTAATTCTCTACGTCCTGCTCCGCCTCTTCGAATATGCGCAAGTTTTCCAACCCCACTCCCAACTCATCGTCCCGCCCAACACAATTCACAAATCCCCCGAAGACATCTTCTTCCCGACAATCGACGGATGCCGTTTGAACGGCTGGTTCTTCGCCGCGCCCGCTCAATCACCCTGGAACGATTGGGCCGTTCTCCTTTCCCACGGCAACGGCGGCAACATCTCCCACCGCCTCGACCTCTGCGCCCTCTGGCTGGCCGAAGGCTTCAACGTGCTGGCTTATGACTACCGAGGATACGGATCGAGCAACGGACGCCCCTCGGAAAAAGGCACCTATCGCGACGCGGAAAGCGCCCATCAATGGCTCCGCAAACGCGGCTTCCCTGCCGAGAAAATCATCGCCCTGGGAGAATCCCTCGGCGGCGCCGTAGCCGCAGAACTCGCCCTCCGAAAACCCATCGGCGGCCTCGTCCTCCAAAGCACCTTCACCAGCATCCCCGACATCGGCAAAGAACATTTCCCCTGGCTCCCAGTGCGAACCCTCGGCGCCATTCGCTACGCCACACGCACCAAACTCCCCTCCCTGAAAATCCCAATCCTCATCCTGCACAGCCGGGCAGACACCATTATCCCCTTCCACCACTCCCAGCAAAACTACCAAACCGCCAACAAACCCAAACTCTTCCAAGAAATCACCGGCGACCATAACGACAATATCGCCAACACCGCCCAGCTCTACCGCCAAGGCATTCGCGCCTTCAAAAAACTCCTCGCGCCGCAAACCGCCGCCGCCCCACCCACAGCCGAATAAACCACAGCCCCTTCCGCAACCCGGCGTCCCCTCAATAGTGCGCGAGAGAGGATTTGAACCTCTACGCCCGAAGGCACCAGAACCTAAATCTGGCGCGTCTGCCAATTCCGCCACTCGCGCCCGAGCAGGCTACGACTATTCAATCTTCCCCAAAAAACACAAGCCAGCAATCCGCAATAACCTTTTCAGGGCTTTTGGGGTTTTGGAAGGCAATTCAGTTCGGGACGAATGGATGGACAGAAAGCACAGGATTGGATTTTTTGTTAAGCGTGTGGCGGGCAACCGGTCGAGTGCCTGCGCGTCACCCTGTTAAGCCCGTAAGTATTTATCGCGCAGCAATCCGCAAAAAGCATTTAGGGGCTTTGATGGTTTTGGAGGACAATTCAGTTCGGGACAAATGGATGGACAGGAGGCACAGGATTGGATTTTTTGTTAAGCGGGTGGCGGGCAATGGGTCGAGTGCCTGCGCGTCACCCTGTTAAGCCCGTATATATTTATCGCGCAGCAATCCGCAAAAAGCATTTAGGGGCTTTGATGGTTTTGGAGGGCAATTCAGTTCGGGATAAATGGATGGACAGGAGGCACAGGATTGGATTTTTTGTCAAGGCGGGTGGCGGGCAATGGTCGAGTGCCTGCGCGTCACCCTGTTAAGCCCGTATATATTTATCGCGCAGCAATCAGACAGATAAAGCAACACCGCCAACTGATGACAAAAGTCCGGGTTCCGGCTCGACCAGTTCAACCGCGTGTCCTACACTCGGCCATATAGCAACAGACAAGACTTGCTGGCATAAGGTGAGGCAAGCATTCTTGCCTGTCAATACAGAAAGTTGCTTGAGGCTTCACTGCTGCCGGAAGCGATTAAGGGATCATTCACCCACTGTTCGTCTTCAGGCGTCTGAAGCGGCACGGTCTGCCGGAAGGCTTCAGGTTTGCCTAATATTTGCCCACTGTTCGCCTAGAACCCAGACGCAAAGTCTCGGTGATTTCCTGCGCTTTGGAGAGCATCATCCCGGCTTCGCTGGCGATGGCAAGAAATTGAAAGCCCTCGTCAATCTTCAGTTGGACACTCTCTGCGGAAGCTAAATGAATCCCGGAAGCTACGCCATGCTTTCGCGCCGTTTTCTTGAGGTGCGCCAGGGCATCCAAAAATTCCGAATCGTTGCTGTCCCACATCGGTTTTTTTCCCATGGACTTGAGGAGATCGTTCGGCCCGACAAAGAAGGCGTCAATGCCGGGAACGCTCAGGATTTCTTCGGCATTTTCGACGGCGCGGATGTGTTCCAGTTGGACAATCAGCAAAATCTCTTCGTTCGCCTTCGCGTAGTATTCCTCCGGCTCGGCGCCGAAGTTCACCGCGTGCAACATGCCGCCCACAGAGCGACTGCCGAGCGGCCCGTAGAAGGCGTGTTCCACCGCTCGCTCCGCTTCCTCCTTCGAGCAGACCATCGGCACAACCACGCCCCAGGCGCCGTTGTCGAGCGCTCGTTTGATGTTCTCCCCCGTGTTCCAAGCCACGCGGGCCAAAGGCGTCGTCCCGGCACCGGCAATGGCCGCATAACTCAACGCTGCCGTTTCCACGCCGATGGGCATATGCTCCAGATTCAGCGTCAACCAATCAAATCCCGCGTTCGCCATCAAGAGAGCCGCCGTCGGGTCAGGCAGCGAAAGCCAAGTGCCGATGCTGGGCTCGCCGCGTCTGAGCTTCGCCTTGACTGCGTTCTTTCTCATAACCGCCGCCTCGAACCGCCGCAACCTGATGCCCCAAGCGAAGCCCGCAGCGCCGCCGAATCGAACACTTCGGGATTGACCGTCCACTGCGGCGCCCTGCCGTGTTTCAAATCCACAATCGCCTGCGCCGCCGCTCGGGAAATCCGCTCGCCGGTCTCGCGGGCATTCGACGCTTGATGCGGCGACAACACCAAGTTCGGCGCCGAGCGCAAGGGATGATCTTTCGGCAGCGGCTCCTCCGCAAAAACATCCAACGCCGCCCCGCCAATCCATCCCTCGCGGAGAGCCCGAATCAAAGCCGCCTCCTGCACATGCGCCCCGCGAGCTGTGTTGATGAACAACGCCCCCGGCTTCATCTGCCGAAACTCCGCCTCCCCCATCATTCCGCGATTCTCTGCCGTCAAAGCCGCGTGCAAACTCACAAAATCACTCTCCCGCAGCAGCCTCTCCAACGGCACATACTCCACTCCCAACGCCCGCACTGACGCACTCTCCACCACATCGCAACCCAGCAAACGCAGCCCGAAACCCTGCGCCCGCCGCGCCACCGCTCGCCCAATCCGCCCGCAACCCACAATGCCCAAAGTCTTCCCCGCCACATCACAGCCCCAAATCGCCTCCCAACACCCCGCCTTCATCGTCGCATCCGCCGCCGCCGTGTGCCGCGCCAACGTCAGCAACAACCCAAACGCATAATCCGCCACCGCCTCATCCAAAAGCCCCGGCGTATAAGCCACAACAACCCCCGCTGCCGTCGCCGCCGCCACATCAATCGAATCATAACCCACGCCCCAACGAGAAATAATCTTCAAACTCGCCGCCTCCCGCCGTTGAAAAAAACCCCGTGTAAAAGCATCCGGACTGCACAAAACCGCATCCGCTCCCGCCAACGCCTCCGCCAACGCCTCCACCGGCAACGGCCCCAACCGCTCCGCAAACACCGCCTCGCAACCGCCCCCCTGCAACAACTCCCAAGCCGCCCCCCTGCCGCCGAACGCCCGCGCTGTAATCACCGTCTTCCAAGACATCCCCCAAACCTAATGCGCACCCGACCCCCTGTCCAGCAGCCAGGAAACAAGCGCAATCTAAATGATCAGCGAAAAGTGGCGCAGATACTCGAAGAGCGGTTGGGGCGGGAGAATCGACAACCGACAAGCGACTTCTTGTCTGCGCACAGGCAGCGTGGCTGCCTTTAATGGCGAGGGTGCCTTCGGCACACTCGCGTGTCGTCTAGGGAAGTTGGCTTGTGATGCCGCTACTGGATGGTGTGGTATCACTGACTGCTTCGATTTCTTGCTCTGTGAGACCATATAAAGCATAGACCATCTGGTCGAGCAGCGTGGCTGCTTTATCGGCAGCGGCGGGCAGTGAGCTGGCGGCGCAGCCGCTACTAGAGGCGTGGGTGCCTCCGTCACCCACGCAAGCGGCGTGTCTGCTATCTAATGAGGCGAGGATGCTGTCGATCAATCGGGTGAAGGGGGCTTGTTGGACAGCGCTGATTCGGGGGACGGGGATTTTCTCAACCGCAAATTTTTCCCATTGGATGAGTCCCATTCCCGTTGTTCGCGCAGTGTTCTTCATAAACCAGGTTATGAGTGTGCTGTTGAGGACGGCGCATATGTATTTAAGGGACTCGCCAGTTAAAATAAATCCTTTGTTGTTACAGTATTCTTCTTTATGGGAATACGCGAACCTGCCTTCGGGAGACATATCCATCCAAATCAGTTTTTCTTTTTGAAACATTTGATGGGCATCATTGGATGGGCTTGCTTGTAATTCATACCATTGATTGCTGCCTGATTTGCGTTGCAGCTTGTTTTTGTGCTTCTTCAAGTGGTTGTATATGGCCGGGTAATTTTCGATTGCAATGCCCTTCCGAGCGTATATCAACCACAGGCTGTCCCATTGTGCTTGGTAGGGTTGTATGTCTCGACCGCGGAGGACGGGCTTTAGGATGTCGGCGGAGCGGGAGTCTGCAGCGATGAGGTTTTGACGGGTGGCCTCATCGATGATGAAGGCGTCGTTTAAGCCGGTTGTTACCCCGCGATAAATGGATATATCCCAATCTTTTAGGGGTGTGCCTATGGCCGTCATTTTGTCCATGACGCTTTGTTCTATAGTGGAGAGAATGCTCCACGCAGCATCGCCTTGTGGACGTAGTTTGTTCCATTGGGGGGCGCCGGTTGGCGCCAAGCGGCGTGACCGCAAGCATCGCGGATGCAAGTGGCGCAAGTTATCGGCTGAATAGACTTTGGCTGCGTAGCAGGTTTCGTTGCTGCTGCCAACGCGCAGGAGGAGTATGCAGGAATCTACAATGGCGTTTTCAAATATGTCCTTGCCAATTTCCAGCAAGCGCAAGGGGGTGTGTTGCGATGTAAAGTAACGGCGGGTGGCTTTGCCGTATTGGGCTTTGAGCCAGCTGTTGGATGTGATGTAGCAGAGGAGGCCGCTCTGTGGTTTTAACAGGGAACAGGCTTTCTGTTGAAATAGTTGGTAGATGTCGCCGGTGCGGGTGAAGGTTGTGTAGCCGGCGTTTTTGTAGCGTTTGCCGAGCTTGCCACCGTCTTTTTGCAGTTGGATGTATGGCGGATTGCCCAGGATGATGTCCAAGCCATCGGTGAGGCCAAACATGTATTCTGCATCAAACCAATGGGCGGTGGCGTTTTGATCGTAAGGGTCCCAATGGGCGATTTTATCGGCGTCATCGGCGGCCATGCCTGTTTGTGACAGGGATTGGGAGAGTTTTTGTCGTATGTCTATGTCGCGCTGTCGACATTTTAGTTTTTCGCGGCGTTGTGTGGCATGAAAGTGTCGCTCGCGGTTGGCGTTGAGTTCTCGCTCTAGTTGGCTTACTTCTGCAGTTTGTCCCAAGCTGCGTTGCTCTGTTTGCCTTAACCCTAATAGTGTATCGGCAGCAATGAAGCGTGTTTCCAGGTTTGGCAGGGGTTTGATGCCGAAGTTGTTGGCGGCGTCGACATTGCATTCTTGCTCTATCGTCAGGGAGATGAAGAAGCGTAGCTTGGCGATTTGGCAGGCAACGGACTGGATGTCGACACCAAAGATGCTGTTTTGAATGAGGTATAGTTTGCGTCCGAAGTCGCTGGAATATCGCTTGAATGTCTCGCTGATTTCCAATAGCTCGGCATCGCGTTGTTGTTGAGCTTTGGTCTCAAAGGCTGCGCTGGCTAAGGCTTGGGCGCGTTCTTTTTGCTGTTGTTCCCAACGTTTGTTGTCGGGGTCGAGGCGTTGCAAGGCTAAGGTGAGCAAATGGAGGATGCCCATGGGAAAAGCGCCGGAACCTACGGCAGGGTCCAATACTTTAACCTCGGCAATGGCGCGGATGATGGCGTCTTTTTCTTTGGAGGAGAATGTCGGCGGCTGTGCTGTGTAGTCTAGCAGGCTACACAAACGGTTGGCCATGTCGTCAGACTGCCCGACCTTTTGAGCGAGGTATTGTTCAATGGATGTCTCTGCCATCCATTGAACAACGTCGCGTGGCGTGTAGTAGGAGCCTGTCTGTTTGCGGGCAGTGTCGCGTGTTTCGGGGTTGTAAGCTGCCAGCAGGTTTTCGAAGACTTTGCCGATCAATTCCGGGTCGAGGGCGACTTCTTGCTCTATGGGTGTGTTTTCTTCGACAGTGAATTTGTAGCGGTTGAATAGGGTTATCAGCCCGTCGTGCCAAAGAATAGGTGGTTGGGGATGGATAGGATGCGGTATTCCTTGCGTTTGGGATCGATAAGATTGTCGCTGAAGCAGTCGATGCGATGGCCGCCCTCGCCGGTGGCCGCTTCGCTGTCTAAACAATCAAAGAGGCCGCCGTTGATGAAGGGTGTCTGTGTGAATAGCTTCCGGAGTCGTTCCGGATCGGTAATCTCCTTTTTATAACGGTAGCGAGAGGAATCGCGATGTGTCGTGTTGCTTTGTTGGCTGAAGCCGCGCTGGTTAATCCCAGTGTTTAGTGTGGCAAAGAATAGGTTTTGCAAGATGGCCCGATAGTAGGAATCGCCGGTGTCGCGGTCATATGCTTTCAACAGCTTCTTGACTTGCGCTTCGATAAATAGTTCTTCGGCAACAAACTTTTTTTCTTTAATGAACCAAACGAATAGGATGCGGGTAATCAAACGGATGATGTGTTCTTCGTTTGACAGGGTTTTGGCTTGGTTTGTGGGGAATGTCGCCTGGCTAACCGCGCGGGTGAACCAAGCAAAGAGGTCTTTGTAGAAGCGATTGTTGAGCCGTTCGGTGTCCAATGCCTCAAGCCATGCCTTTAAGAGGCCATCGAAGTTGCGCGGCTGGCGGTGGTCGTCCATCCACGACAAGCGGTCGTCCAATGATAGGTCCTTGCAGAGGATGTCTAGGTGAGCGCGGTGTGGCGCCGCCATGTCAATTTCCCGCACCAAGGAGACACGCCCTAGTACATTGCGATTGGGGTCGAGTTTGTGGATGCGTCGATCGATGAAGGCAATGGTGAGCCGGTTGGCAGTGGTCCCGAACAGGACAACGGCTGGCGGGATTAGTCGCTTGTTGATCTCACGGGTGAAGTCTGCGTATTGTCTGCGCGAATAGGTTTCGCTGTTTAAGTTTACGGCAATAAAAAGGAAGCTGTGAAGGTTGCCTGCATCGAAATCTGCGGGCTGTGAGGGCGTTTGCCGTGCGCCAGCGATTTCGTCATCGGTCAATTGAAAGAGGATGTGAACGGATTGAGCGCTTTCCAGGAATGCTTTCTCTGTTTGGGTGTTCTCGTTATGGGCATGGAACGCAGCGATGAAGTCGTCTACGCTGCCCGAAAGTTCTGGCGACCGCTCGCTCCAATAGCCGAGCGTTTTGAGAATGCCTTCGCTCGCGGATGGAAAGTCTTTGTTGATCCCAGCCAACAAAGCGGCTTTGATGCGGGCATCGAATTCAATCATGGCAACCCCCACATTTACAATAACTTTAAAAAGGCCATTGGATGGTATCTAGATATTCTAATAACGAAGGGACGCTTTTTCAAAGTCCGTAAGCTGCGCCTAGCAAACAAACGAGGAATGTTAGGTAGCCAACGGCTTCCATGGTCGTTTCAATGATGCCACCAATTGTCCAAGCAATGGCTTTCACAAGGCATACAATCGCTTTCCCTATCCAAGAGAGGATGGATGGGAAGCATATGAGAATGCCCGCCAAGATGCCAAAGGCAATTACATAGTAAAGTAACAGGACATCTTGCGTCCAACTGAAGTCAATGTTTATTATATTTGTGTACATAATTGTCGTGTGTTCTGTTGTTAGTGTGTTTTAATCTGTCGCTGAATCGCTGTTTACCAGCGCCAGGTTCCCCACGATCCCCAAACTGCCCAACCAATTAAGAGGATGATAAAGCATATGCCTATTAAAATGTCTATCGTCATTTGTCGCACCATTCCTGCTCTTTGCGCCGCATTTCTTTGGCTTCTAGTTTTCCACTAGCTCAAGTAGATATTCAATCATGCTGTAAAAAAACCAAGTTAATAAACAAATGAGGACGATGCCTGCGGCTATTCCAGGTAGAGTTTCAATCATATAATTCTGCCATATGAAAATTAAGATTTTCAAAAAAGAAAAAGTTCCCGCCGCTGAAAATCAGGAGGCCATCACTGGCTCCACCACCACATCACTAAACAAATAAGAATAACCGCAATGGCAATCCCAATCCATAGCTCATGCATCATTAGTAAAAGTGCAATCTGGCTCCACCACCACCAAATCGCTAAGAAAACAAGAAGTGCCGCAACGCCAATGCCAATCAATAATTTAACCATAATCAATAAAAAGAAAAAAGTTTCCGCCGGCAACTCACCGGCGGATTGCTCTTTTATTCCAAAAACGCAAAGCTGGGCATCTGCTTCTTGGTCGGATGCTGCTTCGACCCGCGGAAACTGCCCGCTGGTCGCCAGCACAGCGTTTGAAAGGCGATTAAAACGGTTTCCAAATGTGCTGTCAACCTTTTTCACGGCGTGGGCAGCGTGGCTGCCTTTAAAGGCGCCCTGCGCCGCAGGGATTAAAGGCGAGTGTGGCTAACCCCACTCGCGAGTGGGGTTAGCCAAAGTCTCTGCTGGGGGACAGATCAAAGATGTTGACAACGGAAGGGTTTGAGACTAATGTCTCGGCCATGGGGGAACAAAAGGAGACAACCCCAAAGGATGGTGGCGCATTAAAAAGAAAGCCGGTGGTGCTGTGGATGGGGGATTCGCCTTGCTACTCTTCAGGTGTCGGGATAGCTATCCGTAATATCGCCGCCACGCCGGAGTTTCGGAATTACTGTGACCAAGCTTTTATCGCTGGGTCGCCTTGCCCTGACAAGATTAAGGTTGCTTGCGCAAAAGTTCCGCGCAAGTGCCAGAACGCCGGGAAGACTTGCCAAGAACTTGGGCTGGATTGTCAACAGCCAACGATACAGGAAATCCACGTTCGCAATGTCGCCGATTTGTCTAATGAAACTTTTAAGAGTCAAATCTGCATCGAAATCTGCGGGCTGTGCCAGCGTGTGCCGAGCTCTAGCGATTTCGGTATCCGTCAACTGAAAGAGAATGCGAACGGATTTGGCTTCTTCCTTGAATGTTGCCTCCGTTTGGGTGTTCTTATTTTTAGCAGGGAAGGCAGCAATAAAGTCATCTACATGACCCGAAAGTTCTGGCGCTCGCTCGCTCCAATAGCCGAGCGCTTTGAGAATGCCTTCGCTCGCGGATGGAAAGTCTTTGTTGGGCATAGCCGACAAAGCGGCTTTGATGCGGGCTTTGAGGCCGTTCATGCCTTCTCTTCTGCGATAACGAGCCAAGTTACTAGCTCAAAATCGCTGGTGGAATTTTTGGATTTAACGGGCAGTCTGATGTCGCGCTGACCGCGAATGCACAAGTTTTGGATGTGCGTCGTTTGGTTCGCCCGGTGAACGTGGTCCAAAACTGCTTTCAAGAGCTGATTGTAACAGGTCATATCCGTGCCGTTTTTAGTTTCTTGGTCAAATCGGTCGCATAGTTTTTGTATCGGCTCGGTCTTGCCAAGGGCCGCTGCTTCAAACAACTCCAATACTTGCCTGGCATTGGCGCAGCCGCAGCGAATATCACCGTTGTCGCGGATGTAAACTGCATAATAAGGGTGGATCGGACTGGCGGTTTTTTCACGTTTGTCTGCGCCGGCGTTGCGCTGACGCAGGATAAATATTACCCCCGGCCTTACCACGCGGCTTTTGATATCCGTTACCGCGTATACTCCTTTGGGCGTTGCTTCCAGTTCTTCTCTGTTTTTCTCCAGATAATGCAGCAATTGGGCCAAGAAGTAATCGAGGGTAAAATCGCTCATAACGGCGCCACCGGATAATTCGTCGAAATCCAGCACCTCTTCGCGCAGTTGTAGCAACTGCTGATCGCGGAAGTTTAGATCCATCTGGGACTGTTCAAAGGTGTCATCGTTCAATGGATCGTCATCACCGCTCGCTACTGCATCCGCCAAGGCCATGCGCGCTTGCACGCGGCTTTGCAGGCGCAGATAGACCTCCATGTCCTTAGTGGGCCAATAGTTGATCATCCGCACAGACTTGTTGTGGCTGCCGATGCGGTCAATGCGCCCGAACCGCTGAATGATACGCACCGGATTCCAGTGGATGTCGTAGTTCAATACCGTGTCGCAGTCTTGCAGATTTTGTCCCTCCGAGATGCAGTCAGTGGCGATCAGCAAATCAATTTCACCTGCGCTACTCTCGCCGCGTCCACGCGCTCGCGGCGCGAAGTTGGTCAGAATAGCGTTGAAGTTTTTTTGGCCCGAGGTAGTGCGCGTTGTGTCTCCGGCCACCATCGCCATGTTCAAATCCAACTCTTTTGCCAACTTCAACAAGTTGTTATAGAGGTACTCCGCCGTATCCTTGAAGGTGGTGAACACCAGCAGCTTGCGGTGGGTCTTGCCATTTTTGTCGGTAGTGGGGTTTTCCGCTCTGTTGCGAATACAATTCTTGATCGCTTGCAGTTTGCTGTCTCGCTTTGGTGTGATTGCCTTGACTTTGTTTAAGGCCGCGGTCAGGGTTTGTCGGTCTTTGACCAAATCGTCCTTCCATTTAGACAAATCTAACTCGCGCAGATGATAGGGGCTGCGCGCCCGATTGATCAAAAACTCCTCGTCATCATCATCGTCATCCGGCAGGACGTCGGCTTCCGTGTCTGGTTCATTTTGGTTCTGTTCATAGCAGGCTATTTTTTTCAATAAATCCTCAATTTTACCAACAGTGCGTCCCAGGGTCAGCGTGAGGGAGTGCGCCGAACTCTCCAATCGCTTTAGGAAGTTCACTTTCATCATGCCGATGAGAAAACGTTCGCGATCTTTTTGATTAAAATGCCTCTCTCGCTTTTCTTTTGCCAATCGTTGCTTTGCCTCTTCACTGATGATATAGCTGGATGGTCGGTAGATGGACAGGGCAAATTGTTCTATCTGCTCGGATAAATCCTTGTAGGACAGGGCGCCCATCAAATCGGTTGGCGGGTATTCATTATCCGGCTTACATTGAGTGGGAAATTCGCCGATTCGACTCATATCCTCCGCGTAGAATTTTTTAATCTGTCGTCGTGAGCGAGCGATGGAAACGCCGTCGAGCAATTTAAAGAAGTCAGCACTCAATTTTTCCAGTAACTTTGACTTATCTTTTTTGCCGCCTTCGCTCGAGTTTTCCTCCCATGCCTTAAACACTTTTTGCGCTTGCCCCAGCAGAGTGCGGATGTTGCCGATTCCCAAACTTTTCCGAAAGACATCTTCGCGTTTTTCGGTCATCAAATAGATTTGATTGCGCAAATTCGTTAGGGAGGTATTGACCGGAGTCGCCGACAGCATCAACACCTTAGTTTTGGCTCCTTGTTTAATGACTTCTTCCAGCAGCCGCTCGTAACGACTAAGGCGAATGATTTTGCCTTCTTCATCCCGTCGGCTGACGGTAGCATTGCGAAAGTTATGCGATTCATCTATCACTACCATATCAAAACTGCGCCAATTGAAATTCGCTAAATCGATGGAATCGCCGACCTTACCTGTATCGCGGGACAGGTCGGTGTGAGACAGCAGCGTGTAGCCAAAACGGTCTGCATCGAAGCGATTGTTCATTTGCGCGGTGTAATGCAGATACAGCGCCCAGTTTTCGCGCAGTTTTTTGGGGCATAAAACCAGCACCCGTTCGTTTCGTAATTCAAAAAACTTGATCACCGCCAACGCAGTGTAGGTTTTCCCCAGCCCCACGCTATCGGCCAGGATGCAGCCGTTGTGTCGCAACAGACGAGTAATGACACTTTTGGCTCCATCTTTTTGGAAGCTGTACAGTTCCTTCCAGATTTGGGTATCGTAAAGGTGTACATCCGCTAGTTGGTTTTCACTGTCTTGTCTCGCTTCAATGTCTTCGCGGAATAACTCATACAAGGTTTTGAAATAGACGAGTTCGGGCGCATGGTTTTTGCCCATCCTGTTCAGCGCGGCGAGCACTTCCTCTTTGACGTTTTTGATCAACTCCTTGTTCGCCCAAAGTGTGTCAAACCACTTTTGCAGCTCAGCGTAGGTTTCCTTATCGCCAGTTGCCAAATTGATTTCCACATTTGCACGTGTTCCGCCGCCCAAGCCGCTGCGAGTGAAGTTGGAACTGCCGACCACGGCCGCGCCATCCAGGTGTGATTCGGCAAGATACATCTTGCCGTGCAGAAAGTTGGAGCGGCTAATGGAGCGAATTTTGACCCGCTTGTTTTTTATCCACTCGGCACAGCGCAGCGCGAGGTGTTTCTGCTGTAAGACGTGATTTGGCTCTAATCCTTTTTCACTCAGATCAAAAGATTTTGGCTCTTTCGCACCGGGGTCCAACTCGCCGACCGATGCCGGATCGCCAAAGAGAAAGCGTACCTCTTTGATGGGGTCCAGTTTGTCTGCCAGCATTTCATAGCCGTAGATGCTGAAGTATGCCGACACCAGCCGGAAGGCTTTTGCGCCGTGCAGATGCTGTTGCAGATACTTGGCGACCTTGTACGTGCGGTTGTCCAGCAAATGTTTCGGCTCCATCCGGCGCGGGCTCGGCTGGTTGGCATCGGCGGGGGTTTTTTTCTCCTGCATTCCTTCAGGCATCCGCTTTGATGTCCAGCTGGATCACCACTTCATCGCGGATTAGATCGTCGGCTCTTCCTTTATAGACGATGTCGAAGTCAAACCGTTTGATGACGAACTCGGCGGTGAGGCTTACTTGCGCGTCCGTGATCGAGATTTTCGCGGGAAAGCGGATGCTCTTTGTAACGCCGTGAAGTGTCAGGTTTCCCGTGATGTTGTGTTCCTCTCCGGCAGATTCCGCAGAAGTCAAGACGAACTTCGACGTGGGGTAAGCGTCGACGTTGAAAAAGTCCGGGCTTTTTAAGTGTCCGGTCAAACGCCCGGAATCCGACCAGGTAGAGGCCATGTCGATTTCGATGCTGCTCGGCGCTACGAGTTTCCCTTGGGCCGCTGAGATGGCGCCGGAGAAAGTCTTGAAGCCGCCGCTGTGGCTTGCGGTGATTTTGGAGCCGGTGAAGCCGATTGTTGAATCCGCGCGGATGGCATATATCTTCGCCCCCGCAACTGCCGCGGTCTCTCCGGCCGAAGGCGCCGCAACTTCAGCCTCCTGGACGCCTTCTGCGGGATTGCCGCAGCTCACTAGAACAGCGGCAGCCAACAATAAAAGCTTTGTCTCAATCAGTTTGTTTCGCTTGCTTTGTTTTGTATTCATATAACAATCGATGCTTTTCAGGTTAAAGGTCAACGCTCAAAATAACCCAGCTGCGAGGAAAATCCAGTCCATATTTGCCGTGTGTGCCGGTAGAAAGTTGCGATCATCGGTACCTTTGCCCTGGCGGCATTTCGGGTTCCGGGATGGGTTGGCGGGGCGTTCGAATTGTGTCGATACGGGCACTCATGCGGGCAACAATGCCGGGATAAGACTCTGCTAGATTTGTGCTTTCTTCAGGATCGGCGGCCAGATTATACAATTCCCAAGGCTCGCCGCTTCGATGCCGGAGCAGCTTCATGTCGCCCATTCGGATGGCCTGCATCAAGTTTGTATACCGGCGGTTCTTCCAATCGTATCTCGGCCATTCCCAGTAGAGTTCAGGGTGCTGCCTTTGCCTGGCTTTTCCCAAGAGAGTGGGGAGAATGGAAAGCCCGTTAAGGTCGTCAGGAGCGTTGCCAGCAATCCCAGCCAAGTCCAGGCAGGTGGGCAGAAGATCGGGAAAATACCAAACGAAATCGCTTTTGCGATCGGGAGCGATCTTGCCGGGCCAGCGGACGAGCATCGGCGTTCTCAGCCCCCCTTCATATAAGGACCGCTTGCGTCCTCGGAGAGAGCCGCTGGAGTTCAGTTCGCCGTCGAGCCGCTCTGCCGCCCCGTGGTCCGAGCAAAAGAAGACGATGGTGTTTTCGGCAATCGCCAGTTCGTCGAGCAAGTCCAACAAGGCGCCGACTTGCCGGTCGATCTGTGACACCATCGCCGCAATCACTCGGGCTTTGATAGACCACGGACGTTCCGCATATTTCGAGGCCGCAGGATCGTTAGCGGGAAACTCATAGCGCCCGTGAGGCGGCGTCCAGGGCGCATAGCAGAAAAAGGGGCCTTTCCGATGTTCTCGGATGAAGTTTAGCGTTTCGGCAAAAATGAGGTTGTGGGCGAATTGCCGTTTTTTGCCCGATACCGGGTCCGCTGCCGCAACAAATCCCGCCTTCGGTTTCGAGTCGTAAAACCCCGAATTGCCTGGCAGCGGGATTTTTTCGCTGTTGCGCACCAGATAGTCGGGATAAAAATAATGGGCGTGTATTTGATGGTAATAGCCGTAAAACACATCAAAGCCCTGCGCTTCGGGAACTCCCTCCGTGCCGATGTCGCCCAGCCCCCATTTGCCGAAGCCACCGGTCGCATATCCGGCTGCTTTCAAGAGTTCGGGAAGAGTCGTTTCTGCCGCCGGCAAAGGGGCGCCGCCCGTATTGCCGCGAAGGGCAACCTGCCCCATATGCTTCCCGGTCATCAAGGCCGCCCGCGCCGGCGCGCAAACCGTGCAACCGGAATAACACTGAGTGAAAGCAATCCCCTCCGCCGCCAACCGGTCGATATTCGGGGTCTCAATCGTCCGACTGCCATAGCAACTCAAATCGCCGTAGCCCAAATCGTCCACCATGATGAAAACGATATTCGGCCTCGCCGGCGCAGACTCAGCATTCAAACAGAGCCCCACCCACAAAACAGCAAGAAAACTGCAAAACAGCAAACAACGATTCATCATCCTGATAAACATAGCCGTGAAGATGCTTTACACCGGCTCCCGGCAAATGGCAAGCTCCGCCGACGCAATAACCTTTTAAGGGCTTGACAAGGTTTCGAGGGCTTGGTAAGGTGCGCGGATGAACTTAATCAAAGTCTTTGAACGCTTTCCCGACCAGCAAGCCTGCTTCGACTATTTGGAGACCGTCCGCTGGCACGGCAAACCCCAGTGCCCCCTCTGCAACAGCCATGATGTCGCCAAAAAGAAAGAGAAAAACCGCATTGGCCGGTGGAATTGTCATGCCTGCAAGAGCAGTTTCAACGTCCTTTCCGGCACCATCTTCCAGAAAACCAAAATCCCCCTCCAAAAATGGTTCTTGGCCATTGCCCTCATCCTCAACGCCAAGAAAAGCCTTTCCAGCTGGCAACTCTCCCGCGATTTGGAGATGAACCAGCCCTCGGCGTGGTATCTGCAAGTGCGGGTGCGCCTGGCAATGGGGCAGATGCGCAGCAAGAAACTCTTGCGGGGGATTGTCGAGGCCGACGAAACCTTTATCGGAGGGCGCCCCCGCAAACCGAACAAACATTGAAAATCGTCCGCCCAGAGACAAATATACCGACAAAACACCGGTGCTTGGCGCGGTGGAACGGGGCGGCCAAGTCAAAGCCCAGGTCAAACACCCGCCCGGGACGCCTTTGCGCACCAACATTCGGCACCTGATGGCCACTTGGCTGCACAAAAAACGGACTCGCCTGATGACGGATGAAGCCAGGGAGTTCCACAACATTGACGCCATTGGCGTGGAACACAAAGTCGTGCGTCATGCCGTTCGCTACGCGCTGGGGGGATGTCCACACCAACACGATTGAAGGGTTTTGGTCTCTGCTCAAACGCGCTTGGTATGGCAGCCACCATCATTATTCCAAAGAAGACATGCAGCTCTACCTCTCCGAAGCCACTTGGAAATACAATTACCGCCACAACCCCGACCCATTCAGCGCCTTCATCACCGGCTGCTTTGCCGGTTGACCGCCCGCCCGCATCGACAAAAAAGAAAAATCAGCGGTAAATTTCCCTTTTCGGGGGAGAGATGTGGGGCAGACATTCTGTCTGCCTGCAAGCGACAAGCCTGCGCCGTCTGTGCCCCGCGCTGAACCGAATAACAAAATAACCTTTGAAAAGGTCAAACAACCTGTCGACATGAAAAAAGACCAGCCCATCCCCACCCTTCCAAAACCCCCAAAGCCTGTAAATGCTTATTGCGCCCGCCGAAGAGCCGAATGTCAACAGCCGAGGCAAAGCAATGCCTCCGAACGAAAATTAAGGCTTAAAATGATAATCGGCAAAGTCCATAAACCGCCGCCAATCATAAAGCTCGACAGAATGCCCGCCCTCCCGGATATGATAGCCCACATCGCTTCGAAAGATCGGTTTCCCAACTGGAGGAGAGTTTTCTGAAGTCAAACCTTGTTTGCCCAAAAGCGTGTAAACTTCGCTGGCATAATAAGCTGACAAATACTCGCCCCGCGGGTCTGCCCAAGTATCGCCGATGCTGCTATGCACATAAACCGGCCGCGGCGCAATACAAGCCAAGAGCATATGCTGATCCACTGGCAAATCATCCTCTTGCTCAACAAATTTCCAGGCGTTTCGGCACAGCCAATAAGGAAATCGCGTGACCATTTTCTTCAACGTTTCCCCGGATTTCCGACGCCATAAAGCCGCGCCGGCACAGCCTGATTGCGCGGAAATTGCCAGCGCGAAACGCTCGTCTTGAGCCGCCGTCCACAGCGCTGCCTTGCCCATCTTTGAATGGCCCATAATTGCTACCCGGCGATGATCCATGTCCCCGTCCCTTTCCAAATAATCCATCCCCCGCATCGCGCCCCAAGCGCAGGCCGAAAGAACGCCCCACTCGTGGGCTTTGGGGAAACTCTGCCCTTCGGAATAAAACAGCTTGTGAATGCTTTCCCGAAACTCCACCTCGTTGTGTCGCACCAAATCCTGTTGGTAAACCGCGCAAAAACCGTATCCGCGATCGAAGAATTCGCCCAGAGGCCAGCCGTTCCTGAGCTTCCCCGGTTGAGATGAAGAAGCGTCAAAATCATCCGATTGCGTGTTGTTGAAGCTGTGCTGCAAGAAAGCGGGAACTGGCTTGTCGGCGGCGTTTGGGACAAACACCAAAAAGTGCATGGACGTTTTCCCCCATTTATTGCTTAGATGAATTTTTATATCCTTCCGCGTCGCCTTGCCGTCCATGAATTTCGGATCGGTTGCGGCCATCTCAAAAGAAACTTGAATTGGGTCCGCCGGCTCTGGCACGCGCCCATACACCAAATTAGCAAACAGAGAAAGAATCTCTGGCCGGCGGATTGTCTTCCACTCTTCGGGCGTCGTTACCGGCTTTCCTTGGGATGTTCTTAACAGCGGCGGCAAATCATAATGCGGCAAGCGGTCTTCTTTGTATAAGACATCCGCATCGTATTCCTTGGCTTCCCGCGCCTGCCCGGTTGTTCTGGCAATCAAGCTGGCCATAAAAATACACACTATAAGTTTCATATTTATATCCGTCCGAAAAATAAAATTCTATGATGGCTCTGTTAAAAACTCAATTCCGCCGGCAAATACTTTCCTATCAAATCCCGGTAATAGCTCTTGAGCGCTTCCCATCTCGGCGGTTCCGGGCATTTGGTATAAAGGTCGTATAGATTGAACTGTCGCACCCAGGGGAGCATCTCCCGGTCATGGCTGTCGCACAGATAGCTGTATTCATTCTCGCGGTGCCAGGCGTAAAAGGAATGGTAGCGAATCATATAGAGAGCCGGTTCGGGGAGGAATCCATTCAAAACATGGAACATATACTCATCGTGCCCCCAGGACATGCGGATGTTCTGCAGGCCGCATCCCTTCTGATACACGCCCAGTTTGGTGTTGTAACGGGAATCGCGGGCGTCCGGATTGGCTTTAAAGAATTCGGCATAGACGATTCGGCCGCTGAACCGGCAACCGACTGGATGCGTGTCGCCGACGACCGCCCATTGCGGCTCGCCGAACAGACACAGCGTTTTGCCCAAATCATGCAGCAGACCCGTCAGGATAAACCAATCTTCGCGCCCGTCCCGGCGGATGGCCTCGGCCGTTTGCAATAGATGCTGCAATTGATCCAGCTCGATGTCTGGGTCGGAATCGTCCACCAAAGTGTTCAAGAACATCAAGGCGTCCATTGGGGACATTTTCTTCCGCCGCAGGGGCAGCCATTCTTTTTCTTTCCGAAGCGCGAAGTCAAAGGTTTGGTATTTGTGATGCAAGCGGTAGAACTTCCGCACGCAATCTCGCTCCGGGCGGGCATAGTTCCGGTAGCTTTCTTTGGCCCGCCTGTTTGGGTTTGGATAGACTGCCTGTGCGATGAAGTCATCCCATTGGCCTGCGCTTTTGAGCGGGTTTTGAGGGTTCGGCGTTCTTTTCATTGGCGGCGTTACTTTGGGTTATATGGCTTTGTTTGTCAGGCTTTTTTGCAGTGGAATGTTGAATTTTCCGTCAACTATGAACGCCGGACAGGGGTTGTTATGAGCCGGCTTTGAGAGGAGCGGATGAAATTCGTCGGGTTTCATATACGGGTGTGTTAGGCTGGGGTGGCAGCGGATGAGCCGACCGATTATTGCGATTACGATGGGCGACCCGGCGGGTGTCGGCCCTGAGATTTGTCTCCGCGCTCTGGGCAGTTCGGAAGTCGCCGGGCATTGCGTCCCCGTTGTTTTTGGAGATGCGGCTGTTCTTCGCCGATGCGCCAGGCATTTGGGACTTGGGTTTGAGGCATCTGTTGTTTCGGCCGGCGATTTGGGTTCGCTTGGGCATTGCCGCGGAGGGGTTGTTGTCGATGTTCCAGCGCTGGATCGTGATGCTTTTCTGCCGGGGCGGGCTGATGCCAACACGGGCACTGCTGCATATGCATATGTTCAGCGCGGGATTGAAGCTGCCTTGGCCGGGCAGGTTGCGGCGGTGGCCACGGCGCCTCTCAGCAAAGAGGCGCTTGGGCGGGCGGGCGTTCCGTTTCCGGGACATACGGAAATCTTCGCCGAGCGCACCGGGGCGAAGCGATGGTGCATGATGCAATACTCGGAGGAAGTCGCTTGTGCTTTTGCGACGGTGCATGTGGGTTACGCCGAGGTTCCCCGCCTGCTTACTTCCGAGCGTGTGCTGGAAGTTATTCGACTCTCGGCGGAAAGTTTGGAGCGCATTCGCGGCCGAAAAGCCAAGGTGCTCGTCTGCGGTCTCAACCCACATGCCGGCGAGCGCGGTTTGTTTGGCAACGGCGAGGAAGAGCGGATCATTCTTCCGGCTGTTGACGCTGCCCGGCGCGAGGGTGTGGAAGTGGAAGGCCCTCTGCCTCCTGACACTGCATTTTTGCCGGGCAAACGCCAGGCTGCTGATGTGGTGGTTTGCATGTATCACGATCAAGGGCACATTCCGGTCAAAGCGTTGGCCTTCGATTCCGCCGTGAATGTAACACTCGGCCTTCCGATTGTCCGCACCAGCGTTGATCACGGGACGGCGCTCGACATCGCCTGGCAGGGGAAAGCGTCGCCCTCCAGCCTTTACAGCGCCCTTTGTTTGGCGGGGAAACTCGCCGGCCAAACCGCTGCCGAGCGGCAAGACAAACCTTCCCGGTTGCGAGAATGATTTTGATTCTGGCCGACGATCTCAGCGGCGCCGCTGAGCTGGCCGGAATCGCCGCCGGCCGTGGTTTCACAGCCGAAGTCCAAACGGCTGTTGACATGAGGAGCCGCGCCGAGGTGATCGCCTTAGATACGCAAACCCGATCGCGTTCGCCGGCGGAAGCAGCTCGCCGGGTTGCAGCCGTTTTTCGCGAAGCCCAACGGCTGCGCCCGGAATGGGTCTATAAGAAAACTGATTCCGCCCTTCGAGGGAACATCGCCGCCGAGCTGGAGCGCTTGGTTCAGGAAACGGCCCAAAGTCGGATACTTTTCGTTCCCGCCAATCCGGGGAAGGGGCGCTGCATCGTCGGCGGCCGTCTTCAGATTAACGGGACGCCGCTGGATCAAACAATTTTCGCGCGAGACCCGGAACACCCGCAGCGGTCCGCCGAAGTTTTGGAAGCACTTGGCAAGCCGGGCGCCTTGGCGAGGCATTCCCTTCGCCGGAATCAACCCAGCCCGGCGGCGGGGTTTATCGTTCCAGATGTTGCTTTGGCGGTGGATGTGGAATATCGGGCAGCGGAGGTTGATGCCTCTACTTTGCCGGCAGGCGCGGCGGAGTTCTTTGCCGCTCTTCTCGGCCGGCGGGGGGGCAATGACAAGTTCAGCCGTCGAGAGCCGGCGCCTTTGGCTTCGGCCGGCTGCCTTTTTGTTTGCGGCAGTCTCGCCTCGTGGGAGCAGGGGATTGAAGCGCTTGCTGTGAGCCGGGGCGTTCCGGTGTTTTTGCCGACGGCGCAAGCGGATTGGTGTCGAGAGGCCGTCCGTTCGCTCCGAGAGAAGGGGGGCGCGATGATGGCGGTGGGGCGACCGGAGGCGCCGGCGATGGAGCGTTTGGGTTGCCACACGCCGGAGGAGCTTCTCTTGTTTTTGGCGGAGACGGCGGCGCTAGTTGTCCGCGCGGGTGAGCCGTCCCGGATTTTTGTGGAGGGGGGCGCCACGGCGTCCGCGTTGCGGGAACGATTGGGTTGGAGCCGTTTTGAAGCGCTCCCTGTCCGGCTTGCCGGGGTGGGCTGCCTTTGTCCGCTGGCGGTTTCCGGGGCAACTTGGCTGTTTGTGAAGCCCGGAAGTTACCCTTGGCCGGCGGCGGTGTGGCCGGGTTTTTCGGCTTTGTTGTGAGGCGGCTTTACCTTCAGCGCCGCGTTTCTTCCTGCAAGAGCGATTGGCCTTCTTGCCGCAAAGTTTCCAGCAAGGCAGCGAGATGTTCGCAGGTGGTCAAAGGGTTGATAAGCGTTGTTCGCAAGGCACCGATGCCATCGAGTTTTGTCGAGACCAAATAGAACTTGCCGCTTTCGACGACCCGCCGCCGCAAGCGTAGTTGGAAGTTGCCGAGAGCTTCTTCGGAAGCGCCGGCCAAAGCGTTGGGCGTATAGCGGAAGGCCACGATGTTGCATTCGGGAACGTGCAGCGGGCGAAAATCTTCCGCTTGGCGCAGCAGTTGGTAAAAGACCTTCCCCATCGAGAAGGAGAGGTCCACCAAGTCAGCAAACAGCGATTCACCAAACAAACTCCAAACGCCCCACAAGCCGAAGGCCGCCGCGCGTTTGGTGCATTCGACGGTCTTTCGGCCGACATCATACTCGCCGAGATGAGGCGCCGCCGGGTCGAAGAGATAATCCGCGTTCTGATGAAACGCAAAGCCCGCGTGCTTGGCCTGGCGATAAAACACAAAGGCGCAAAGCCCCGGAACATAAAGCATCTTGTGCGCATCCCAAACCACACTGTCCGCCAAAGCCAGTCCATCCACCAAATCCCGGTATTCCCGACTCAACAAGGCCGAGCCGCCATGCGCTGCATCCACGTGCAGCCAAACGCCGAACTCGCGGCAGACTTGGCCGACCGACCGCAGCGGATCGAAAGAACCAATCGGCGTGGCGCAGGCGCAGGCAACGACGGCCATCACCGGGCGCTTCTCCCGTTGCGCCGCCGCCAAGCGCTCCCGCAATGCCGCCGCATCTAGCCGCCGCCGGGTGTCCAGCGGAATCCGAACGACATTATCCGTCCCAATGCCGAGAATTCCAGCCGAGCGCGTGATACTGTAATGGGCGTCCTGATGAACAAGGAGCAGCGGCGCGGCGTCCCGGCTGAGTCCCCGGCTCCAGGAATTCGCAAGGCAAACATTTCGAGCTGTTAGCAAAGCCGTCAAGTTCGCCAAAGAGCCGCCATGAGTAATCAGCCCAGAAAACTCTCCCGGCGTCCAGCCAATGGCCCGCCCCAAGCGGTTCACCATCGCCTGCTCCATTGCCACCGCCCAAGGCCCCATTTCATAAACGGCCATCACTTGGTTTGTCATCGCTCCGGCGGCGTCGAACCAGGCGGCAAGCGGGATGGGAGGCGGGACTTGATGGCCAACGTATTTTGGATTGTGAAGCTGGTTGCCACGCTCCAGCGCCTTTTGAACCAGCGCTTCGAATGCTTCGGCCAGAGCCTTGCCGCTCCGAGTTTCGGGAACTTGGTCGAGGCATCGGGCGGCGTCGCGGCAATTTTCCTCTGGCGATTTCCAGCGAATTACCGGTTCTTGGCCTGCCATCATCGCTGAGAGGCGCTGCATCAACAGTCCGGGCAATCGCTCTCCCAGCGTCTTGACAAGCTGTGGATTGAAGGCCTGTTTCACCCGCTCCCGCAGAGCGTTTTGGAGAGAAGAGCTGTCGGTCTCGGCCGTTTCACCTGCTGTCATTGCAGCGTTTCGGGGAAGGACTGGATGGTTTGTTGGCCGATGATTTTGAAGGCTGCTTCGGCGATTTCATCCACCCAGGCTTGCGCCAGGTCGATGTCTTTCCCAGCGATTCTCTTCAGAGTTTCCTTCAACAAGGTGAGTTCCTCGAGATTGGGAGTGCGGTTTTGGAACCAACGGGCGGCTTCGTAGGGATCGGTTTGCGCCCAGCGAGCCAAGGTGCGTTCCAACATGCGCGCGCGGCCGGATTTGGTGGGGAACTTTGCCGCCCATTCTGTTGCTTGCTGCGGCTCGTTCTGTGACCAATGGTGCGCCCAGGAGATCTTTGCCGTCTCGTACAAATCGGACCGGCGAATCTCGTCTGACCATTCCTCGACTTCGTCGGCGTCTTCCATTGCCCAGCCGAAGATGCTTTCCTCCAACACCGCTTCTTGCCGGGGATCGCCGCCGGAGGCGACCGCCCATTGAGAGGCCTGTTTCGGGTTCGACAGGGAAAGCGCGCCGGCCGCTTCGACGATCAAACTATCACGCAAGTCTTCCAACACATTGGCCGCGTATTCATAGGCTTCCTCCGGCTCCTCCAAAGTCCAGCCGGCGACTAGCCCGCTCAAGGCTTGCCGGCGGCTCTCCGGTTCTTCCAGACCTTCGGCCCATTGGATGGCCGAATCAACCTCCTGTTGCGCCCAGGCTTTGCCCACGCCGTAAAGCGCCGGCGCCCGCAACGCCTCTTCGTCCAGCGCCTTCGCCCAATCCAAACCCTTCTCGATTCCTTGCCTGGCCAGCGTTTCCGCCGCGCCTTGCGCGAAGAACGTCCGGTCGGAAACTGAGTCCAAATCCGCCAGCCGCTCCATCAGGCCGTTGAAATCCGTCGCTGCCGCCAACACACCAGCCCGCCGCAACAAACGTTCCTTTTCGAGCGGCTGCCACCGATACGCCGGCTCCTCCAAAACCCGTTCCATCAACATCATGCTTGTCTCCGGGTCGCTCGCCAGTGATTCAAACAACTCCTCCAGTTCCCGGTATGTGAGGCGGTTCAGCTCTACCCGGCGGGCGAAATCCCGCAAGCCTTCCTCGCTTCGGCCCGCCGTTCCCGTACGGCGCATTAATTCCTGATAGCGGGCATCGCCCAGCTTCGGTTTTTCGGCCGGCGTTTGGGCCGGGGGCTTTTCTGCGGCTTCGGTTGGGGCTGGAGATTCGGGCGTGGGGCGGGAGAACCATCGAATCACCACAATCGCCACCACACCCACAACAATAAGTCCAATCAAAATCTTATGCATAACCTGTGCCTGGCAAAACACCGGGTTGTCGAAAAAGTCGCGTTTCGGGCACGGGAGCATTGACAAAAGACACCGTCTCCCGATTAATCTCAAACACTCATGGATACCGATTTTTTTTAAGGAAATCCACCGAAGAGCGCGAGCCGGCGATGCGGCGGCACAATGTGAACTTAGCGAGATGTATTATTTCGGCAAGGGTGTTGAGAAAGACAAAGCTGCCAAGAATGGCTCTGCGGTGGCACAATGTGAACTTGGCGAGATGTATTATTTCGGCAAGGGTGTTGAGGAAAACAAAGCCGAAGCAGTCAAATGGTTCCATCGAGCTGCTGCGGAAGGCTATGCGCCGGCGCAATACTGCGCAATAAGCATTTACGGGCTTCGAAGCAAAATGCTTGGCAACAGAACAGACTGGGTTAAATATTTTGGCTAGGGGAATGAGGTTACTGGACGTGGAAAAAGCAGGATTGCCTGCTGAAGCGTCAATGTAGCCCATAGCTACTTATTCCGCCGGTTTTGCTTGACAGGACGGAGGGACCGCAGGCAGATTGAGCGTGTGGACAGCGATGGAGCCAAATCATTTCAACCACAAGGACAACAGCAAACAATGTCTGGAACTAACGTACATGCACAGTGTGAAGTCCCCCCCCCCCCCCCCCCCCCCCCCGCGAATTCATTAATGCACTGCGCGTCGTCGGTTGGAGTGCGCTGTTTATCTGCATCGGTCTGGTCTTTCGGCGGCCGGTAGCGGCACAGTCCTCTCTTGGCACGGCACGTGAAGCGGGGCCAGTGGAAGCGGGTGTCGAGTTGATCATAACGCAGCTTTATTCACTGGAAATGCGCACGATCACAGGCGCACCGCAATTTGACCGGCTACGAGGCGGCGCCATCGAAAGTCTCGGAGGCAGCCTCCTGTTCGCAACACAGCGTGGAAGGTTCTTCCTGATTCACCCGGATCGGACCGCCCAGGTGGAGCGTCTCCAAGAGCGTGTTCCAATGGATGAACCGGGTTTGCAATCCCGTGGGCACCCCAAGTACGAACCAAAGCACTCTCGAGTCGCAGACATTCTGTTGAAACAACATTCACCCAATCGCTTCACATTGTTTGTTACCCATCACTATTTCACCGGAGAGTGCGTGCTGTTCAGATTGTCATCCACAACACTGCTTCGGGAAGAGGGAAACATCACCATCTCGCCTTCCTGGAAAACAATATTCGACGCGAAGCCATGTCTACCACCTCCATACGAATTGCCGCAAGCAGGGGGAAAGATGCTGATGGATGGCTCGGATCACCTGCTGGTCATCATTGGGGACCATGGGAAAGATGGACTCTTCGCATCGGCCCCATCCCTTGCTGACGACCCCGTTTCTCAAATGGGCAAACTCGTTCGCGTTGACATCGAAACTGGCGAGTCGGAAGTGCTGACTCTGGGGCATCGCAATCCGCAAGGACTTGCGCGGGACAAAGACGGCAATTTGTGGGCAACAGAACATGGGCCGCGGGGCGGAGACGAACTCAACCTGCTTGTGCCGGGCGGCAATTATGGCTGGCCTATAGTCAGCTACGGCACCAAATATGACGGTCGTAGATTAAACAACAAGGGTGAGATAGGCCGGCACGACGGCTTTATGCGGCCTGCCTTCGCTTGGGTGCCGTCAATAGGGATTTCCAGCCTAGTTGTGAACGATGAACAGGCATTCCCCTTGTGGGGGGATGATCTGTTGGTCGCTTCGCTGGATGGGTCTTCATATGCCAAAGAACCGCCGCCGGGCCGCTCGATATTCCGGGTTCGCCGGCACGGCACGGAAATTCAGTATGTCGAACGGATCGAGATCGGCTCTCGTATCAGGGATATGGCGTTTTTGTCGGACGGCCGTCTGGCGCTATTGCCGGACACAAGTGATTGGGTGAAAGTCTTGCGTCCTACTGACAGGGACCACGAGCGGAAACTCGCCTGCGAATCGGAACGGTTGTTCTATACGCATTGTGGCCGCTGTCATCGTTTGGACGAGGAAGTGCACGGCATCGGGCCTCACCTTGTGGGCGCTCTCGGCCGGAGGGCGGGCACAGTGGAAGGCTATGGCGGTTTCTCGCCCGCTTTACAATCGCTGGATCGGATTTGGACCCCCGCTGACATGGAGCGATTCATCCGCGACCCGCAAGAGTTCGCGCCCGGCACATCTAAGAACTTCTCGAGCCTCACTGAAGAAGAAGCGCGGCTGATCGTAGAGTTGATCGGTGGCGGTCCTGATACCATCACCGGTTTCACCAAATTAGCCTATAATCCCGACGGCTCAGACATGAACTATCGGATCCGCCATATAACGCCCGGAAAAAAATACAAGGCACAGATACGTAGTCGCGCCGCCAATGGAAAAGTTGCCTATAGCGAGGAAGTATTCGGAACGCCGGACGGCAATGGCAGCATGGCGTTGACCTGGGATGCGCCTCCCCCGGGGGCATGCGTCGTCTACGAGTTCCGACTGCAGAGGGAGGATGAAACGAGGTGGCGGCCGTGGCGCCGATTTGTTCCCTCTGTCAAGTAAGGCAAGATGCGCTGGGTGGGGAAAGGTGGGTAATACTGGCCCGCGAAATGGCTTCCATTGATGGTGCCATGCACTGGAGGCCCAGCGCTGTGTTTCGGTGCGGCGTTATTTTTCGCAATAACCATTTAGGGGCTTTGGCGGGTTTGCGAGTCTTTTTTTCAAAGGTTTTTTTAATTTTCGTTTCAGCGCGGGGCACAGGCGGCGCAGGCTTGCCGCCTGTAGGCAGACAGGATGTCTGCCCCACATTTTCTCCCACGAAAAGGGAAATTTACCGCTGGTTTTTTCGTTTTTGTCAAGGGCGGCAGCGGTCAACCGGCAAAGCAGCCGGTGATGAAGGCGCTGAAGGCGTTGGGATTGTTGCGGTAATTGTATTTCCAAGTGGCTTCGGAGAGGTAGAGCTGCATGTCTTCTTTGGAATAATGATGGTGCCTGCCATACCAAGCGCGTTTGAGCAAAGACCAAAACCCTTCAATCCTGTTGGTGTGGACATCCCCCAGCGCGTAGCGAACGGCATGACGCACGACTTTGTGTTCCACGCCAATGGCGTCAATGTTGTGGAACTCCCTGGCTTCATCCGTCATCAGGCGAGTCCGTTTTGTGTGCAGCCAAGTGGCCATCAGGTGCCGAATGTTGGTGCGCAAAGGCGTCCCGGGCGGGTGTTTGACTTGGGCTCTGACTTGGCCACCCCGTTCCACCGCGCCAATCACCGGTGTTTTGTCGGTATATTTGTCTCTGGGCGGACGATTTTCGAAATGTTTGTTCGGTTTGCGGGGGCGACTGCCAATAAAGGTTTCGTCGGCTTCCACAATCCCTCGCAAGAGTTTCTTGCCGCGCATCTGTCCCATCGCCAGGCGCACCCGCACTTGCAGATACCACGCCGAGGGCTGGGTCATCTCCAAATCGCGGGAGAGTTGCCAGCTGGAAAGGCTTTTCTTGGCGTTGAGGATGAGAGCAATGGCCAGAAACCATTTTTGCAGCGGGATTTTGGTTCCCTGAAAAATGGTGCCGGAAAGGACATTGAAACTGCTCTTGCAATCATGGCAATTCCAACGGCCAATGCGGTTTTTGTCCTTCTTTTTGGCGACATCATGGCTGTTGCAGAGAGGGCATTGGGGTTTGCCGTGCCAGCGGACGGTCTCCAAATGGTCAAAGCAGGCTTGCTGGTCGGGAAAGCGTTCAAAGACTTTGATTAAGTTCATCCGCACACCGTATCAAGCCCTCGAAACCTTGTCAAGCCCTTAAAAGGTTATTGCGCAATACTGGCTTGGCAAGACGCATTATTTCGGCGATGGTGTTGAGAAAGACAAAGCCGAAGCAGTCAAATGGTTCCATCGAGCTGCTGCGGAAGGCTTTACGAGGGCACAATACCGTCTTGGCGAGATGCATTATTTCGGCCTGAACGTTGAGGAAGACGCAGCCGTAGCGGTGAAATAGTTTCGCCAAGCCGCTGCGGAAGGCTGTGCCTGGCTGCTTTTGGCTCAAGCGCAAGGCTATGAAGCAGCAGAAAAGTCGATCCAATCTATGGAGACGTTTTTAACAGCCGAGCAGCGGGCCGAAGGGCAAAACCGGGCTGCGGCATTGCGGGTGGCTACTTGAAAATCACGAACTGCTATGAAGGCCAAGCAGACGATTGTCACTTTGGATTTGGAGGGGGTTTTGGCGCTGGTCGGATAGTCTCGAATGCTTCTGTGAACTTTCGGAATCTCCAAGCAGTTCGAGCGGCCGGCGGCGTTCTGTTGGCGGCGCTTCTGATGGCTTTGCCGGCGGCTCGTTCCAGCGAATGGCCGCGCTTTCTCGGCCCGCATCAAAACGGGGCTTTGCCGGAGGAAACCTTGCCAGATTCTTGGCCGGCCGCCGGGCCGGAGAAACTTTGGCAGATTGCTGTCGGGAGCGGGTTCAGTGGTCCCATTGCTTTGGCTGCCCGTGTGATTCTCCATCACCGCCTCGGCGATGAAGAGCAAGTTTGGAGCCTTGACCCCACAACCGGCAAGAGACAATGGCGCTTTACCTATCCCGCCGCTTATCGGGATGACTTCGGCTTCGACAACGGGCCCCGAGCCACGCCTGCCGCCCATCAGGGTTGCCTTTACACCCTCGGCGCCTTGGGCAAACTGCATTGCCTCGACCTTCAATCCGGCCGGCTTCTTTGGAACCTCGACACCCATAGCCGCTTTCAGGTGCCCAAAGGGTTCTTCGGCATCGCCTGTTCGCCCTTGATCGAAGGCGGCCTCCTCATCCTCAACATCGGCAGCCCCCAGCACGGAGGCATTATCGCCTTCGACCGCATCACCGGCGCCGTCCGTTGGAAAACTTCCCGCGACCCCGCCAGCTATGCCTCCCCTATCGTCGCCGACATTGCCGGAAGCCGGCTCGCACTCTGCTTCGACCGTGAAGGGTTCAAGGCCGTTGACATTCGCACCGGCAAAATCCGCTCCGCTTATCCTTGGCGGCCACGCCTCCGCGCCTCCGTCAACGCCGCCAGCCCTCTGGTTGACGGCAACCAAGTCCTGCTCACCGCCAGCTATGGCGCCGGCGCCGTTCTCCTCGACCTCGCCGAAGCCGAACCAAAAAAACTCTGGAGCAACGACGCCTCCATCTCCTGCCACTATGCCACTCCCGTCCTCCACCGCAGCTTCCTCTACGGCTTCCACGGACGGCAAGAACACGGCGCCATCCTCAACTGCGTCTCTTGGAACACCGGCCAAGTTCAATGGAGCCAACCCGAAATCCGCAACGGCAGCATCGCCCTCATCGGCAACCGCCTCCTCATCCTGCAAGAAAACGGCGAACTCATCCTCGCCGCCGCCGATCCCCAACGCTTCCAAGAACTCGACCGCGCTCAAATCCTTCCCGCCGGCGTCCGCGCCCATCCCGCCTTCGCCAATGGCATCCTCTACGCCCGCAGCCCCAAATACCTCGCCGCCTTCCGCCTGCGCTGACCCCGCCGGAACCATTGACAACAGACACCATTTCCCGACAATTCCAACCACCCGTGAGCGCCAATCAATTTGAGAAAACCCGCCGAAATGCAGAAGCAGTCAAACGGCTGGAAGAAATAGCCGAAACCGGGAAATGGTTCCGTCAAGCCGCCGAGCAGCGGGCCGAAGGGCAAAACCGGGCTGCGGCATTGCGGGTGGCTACTTGAAAATCACGAACCGCTATGAAGGCCAAGCAGACGATTGTCACTTTGGATTTGGAGGGGGTTTTGGCGCCGGAGATTTGGATCGCTGTCGCGGAGAAGACCGGCATCGAGAAGCTGAAGCTCACCACGCGCGACATTCCCGATTATGATGAGTTGATGCAAGGGCGGCTGGAAGTTTTGGCCGCTCACGGGCTGAGGCTTTCGGCCATTCAGGAAGTGATCGGGACACTCGCGCCACTGGAGGGCGCCCAGGCGTTTCTGGATGCGCTTCGTGGCTTCGCGCAGGTGGTGATTCTTTCGGACACGTTCGAGGAGTTTGCCCGGCCGTTGATGCGGCAGTTGGGTTGGCCGACGATTTTATGCCACCGCTTGGAGGTGGAGAATGACCGGATTGTGCGTTATCGGCTGCGGCAGGCTAATCAGAAGCAGAAGGCGGTGGCGGCGTTTCGGTCGTTGAATTACCGAGTGGCGGCGGCGGGGGATTCGTTCAATGACATTGAGATGTTGGGGGCAGCGGATGCCGGTTTTTTGTTCCGGGCGCCGGAGGGCATCCGGGCGCAGTTTCCGCAATTTCTGGCCTTTGACGATTACTGGGCGCTGTTAGAGCGGATTCGTTCGGCGGCTGAGGTTTAGCGGGGAGGAGCGGCGGGGTCTCAGTCTTCGTGTTTGGTTTTGCGGAGGAGGAGCGATTGGAGGGCAGATTTGGCGGGTTTGCCTTGGTGCAGCATGGCGCAGACTTCGTCGATGATGGGGGTTTCGACTTGCAGGCGGCGCGCCAGTTGGCGGGCGGAAGGGGCGGTGGCGGCGCCTTCGACGACGGAGCGGCTGGCAGCGAGAAGCTCGCTTACCATGCCGCCGCGTCCGAGTTGCTCGCCGAAGGTGCGGTTGCGGCTCAAGGGGGAGAAACAAGTTACCGTTAAATCTCCCAGGCCGGAAAGCCCGGCAAAGGTTTCGGCCTTGGCACCGGCGGCGGTGCCGAGCCGGCGAATTTCCGCAACGCCGCGGGTGATTAGAGCGGCTTTGCTGTTGTCGCCGAAGCCCAGGCCGTCTCCCACGCCGGCGGCGATGGCGATGACATTCTTCAATGCGCCGCCGAGTTCAACGCCCAAGATGTCAGTGGAAGAATAGACGCGAAAGGTGGAGCGGTGGAACAGGGCTTTAATGGCGGCGGCGGCGGCGGGTTGGCAGCTGGCAGCCACGCCGGCAGCGGGCATTCCGGCGGCGATTTCCTGGGCGATGGTCGGCCCGGAAAAGGCCACGGGAACAGCTGCCGCCAGCTCTGATTCCAGGATGCCGCTCATTGTCAGCCCGGAATTGTATTCGATGCCTTTGGTTGCGGTCGCAACCGGCCCTTCAAAGGCGCCCACTTGCCGCAGCACTTGGCGGAAGCCTTTGGATGGAATGGCCGCCACCAGCACTTCGGCGTCCCGACAGGAGCGGCGCAATTCTGGCTCGGTTTGCAGGGTTTCGGGTAACGGCACATTGGGCAGGTGGCGTTTGTTTTCGCGCTCTTGGGCAATCGCCCGCAGCAAGGCTGCGTCCCGCGCCCAAAGGGTTGTCCGGTGTCCATTGTCGGCGGCCAATTTGGCCAAGGCAGTTCCCCAAGCGCCGGCGCCGAGCACGGTTACCCGCATGATTCTTCCCCTTTCTTGTTCTGACCGAGTCGCGGTTCTGTTCCCGCCAGCAGCCGTTGGATATTCGCGCGGTGTTGATAAATCGCCAGCAGCCCCATCAAGGCCGACATCGCCAGAAGTTCTCCCCGCCCGCCGGCAAGCCAAACGCCAAACGGCAAAACCGCTGCCGCACCCAGCGAGCCGACCGAGACGATGCGAGTCCCCGCCGTCAACAGCAGAAAGGCTCCCACAGCAATGAGTAAACCCCACGGCACCAACAGCAGCAGCACCCCGGCCGAAGTTGCAATCCCTTTCCCGCCCCGAAGCCGCAGCCAGCAGGGATAATTATGTCCCAAGACTGCCGCAAAGCCCGCTGCGATCGATAAACGCCGGGCTGCCGCATTCGGCTCCACCCCCTCCGGCGGCAGCATCGGCAAAATTACAGAACTCGCCAGCCAGCAAGCTAATACCCCCTTCGACACATCCAGCGCCAACACCACTATCCCGACCGGCCGGCCCAACACCCGCAAGGCATTCGCCGCCCCGATGTTGCCGCTCCCTTCCCGGCGCAAATTGATCCCTTTCAACCGCCCCAGCAAATAGCCGAAAGGAACAGACCCCAGCAGATAGCCCGACGCGATTGCCACTGCGAAAACCATCAGAAGTCCGGAAAACTAAGCCGGCAGGCATCCCCCCTGCAAGACTAAACTGCGCAATAAGTATTTAGGGGCTTCGAAGCAAAATGCTTGGTAACGGAACAGACTGTGTTAAATATTTTGGCTAGGGGAATGAGGTTACTGGACGTGGAAAAAGCAGGATTGCCTGCTGGGGCGTCAATGTAGCCCATAGCTACTTATTCCGCTAAACTGGCGCCCCCGACATGCCGCCTTGCGAATAGCATCGCTAAAACGGGAAATCCACATATACTGAGGCCGCATGGCCAAACCCATCAAAGTGGCTGTCATCGGCGTCGGCACCTTGGGCAGCCAACATGCCCGGCTTTACGTCGAAATGGCCCGTGCCGGCACCGTGGATCTCTGCGGGATTTACGATCAAAACCCCGCCGCTGCCGACGCTTTGGAGAAACGGCACCACATCCGCGCCGTTCAAACGCTTGATGAACTCATCGCCGACGCCGACGCCTTGACCATCGCCACTCCCACTGCCACTCACTTCGATCTCGCCAAACGCCTGCTGGAACAAGACAAACATGTCCTAGTTGAAAAACCGATGACCGAAACGCCAGCCCAAGCCGCCGAGCTGGTTGCCCTCAGCCAAAAACGGCGTAGAGTCCTTCAAGTCGGCCATGTCGAACGGTTCAATCCGGTTTTTCAATCCCTCCAAAAAGCGGCCGCTCAACCCCGCTTCATCGAAGCCCACCGGCTCTCCCCCTTTCCCGCCCGCAGCACAGACATCGGCGTTGTTCTCGATCTGATGATTCACGACCTGGACATTGTGCTTGCCTGCGTTCGCTCTCCCGTCGTTTCCGTTGAAGGCGCCGGTGTCTCCGTCCTCAGCGCCTCGGAAGACATCGCCAACGCCCGGCTCCGCTTCCAAAACGGCTGCATCGCCAACCTCACCGCCAGCCGGGTCAGCCCAGAGCGTATGCGCAAAATCCGCGTTTTCAGCGCCGGCAACCCGGCCAGTTACGTGTCGTTGGACTACCAGAAACAAGAAGGCTACCTCTGCCGCGTCGCCCGGGAAGATGAGAAAGAATCATCCTTCTTCCGC
Organism: uncultured Pedosphaera sp.; assembly: GCA_965214825.1. Classification (GTDB taxonomy): domain Bacteria; phylum Verrucomicrobiota; class Verrucomicrobiia; order Limisphaerales; family AAA164-E04; genus UBA2970. The sequence goes on along the minus strand of OZ243981.1, from coordinate 828,650 downwards.
AAACTGTTGGCCGCCCGGAAAAAAAAGCTGAGCGTCGTGAGCGCGTTTGCCGGACGCCGAATTATTCGCGAACCTATCCCCGTCAAAAAAGACCAGCCGCTCAAACTCGAACTCGAAAGTTTCATCCAATGCGTGCAAGCCAGCCGAAAGCCCGTCGTCTCAGGAGAATCCGCCAAGCAAGCCTTGGATCTCGCCGTCGAAATCACGGCGCAGATTGACCGCGCCCAGTCATTAGGAGGCTGAGAACCGGCCGGGACAGAAGGCGGTAACGTCGATGTGCGTCGGCTGCCCGCGCATGAGTTCCGCCAACAAACGCCCGGTGGCCGGCGCCAGGCTTAGGCCGAGCATGTTGTGCCCGGCGGCTAGAAAGGCATTCTCCAGCTTCGGCGTCCGCCCGATAATTGGCAAGCTGTCCCAAGTCATCGGCCGCCATCCGTACCATTCCTCTTGAATCAGCTCGGTGTGCGGCTCCAGAAGGTAAGGCTCTGCCGAAGCCCGCAGTTGCTGGATGCGATTGGCCGGGATGGTTGCGTCGAATCCGGCAAACTCCATCATCGAGCCCAAACGGTATCCGTTGGCAAAGGGTGTTGCTGCCACTTTGTGTTCGGGGAACAGCAACGGATGCGTCGGACAAAGTGAAGGCCGTTGCATGGTTAGCGAATAGCCCTTGCCCGGCTCAACCGGAATGGGGCATCGCAATTCCCGGCTGAGGGCGGCGCTCCACGCTCCGAGCGCAAAGACGTATTGGTCTGCCGACATCTCCCCGCAGGAGGTTTGCGCGGCGATGATTCGATTGCCTTGCTTGCGCACCTGCTGCAATTCGCACCGGGCGAGGAAGGTCACGCCTTCCCGACGCAGGCGGTCGATCCAATTCCGATTCAGCATGTCCGGCCGCAAATGCGCGTCGCCCGGATAAAAGAACCCTCCGGCCAAGTCCGCCCGCAGCGCCGGTTCAAATGCTGGCAAATCTTTCCCCTCGATCCTCTGTGCCGCCACGCCGAACTCCCGCGCCAGCAACTCGTCGGTCTCTCCAAAACAGGCCACCCCCTTTTCCGTCTGCAACACATAAAGCAGCCCCTTCTCCTGCCATTCGCAAGCAAGTCTCTCCTCCCGTGCCAATCGCCGATACTCCGCCATTGACGCATCCAAAATTGCCTTCAAATGCACAGCAGCAGCCAACATCGTCCGACGCCGGCAACGCCGGGCGAATTGCCACAGCCAATGCCACAATGCCGGGCGACATTGCAGACGCACGCGAAAAGGCGCATTCGGCTTCAGAAGGGATTGCACGGCCAGGCGAACGGCTCCCGGCTCCGTCAGCGGCAGCACGTGGCTCGGGCAAACAAAACCGCAATTCGCATGGGAACAGGCGCCTCCCAGCGAACCCTTGTCGATGACCGTCACCCGATAACCGGCCCGCGAAAGATAATGCGCACAGGCAATCCCCACCACGCCGCCGCCGAGGATCAACACTGTTTCACCGCCCATGAGAATCTTGCAGAATGATCCCCTCCCGAAACGGATCCTCGGGATGCTGCAACAGAACAGCCTCGCCGCAAATGTATGCCCGGCCGGTAATGCGCGGGATCACCCGCCCTGACTCACCCCAACGGTAACGGCCTTCAAAGCGGCTCCCCACGATGCTTTCCTGCACCCAGGCCTCTCCCGGCTGCAGCTTCCCCGCTGCCGCTAAACACGCCAGCTTCGCGCTGGTTCCGGTGCCGCAGGGCGAGCGGTCATACACATTCCCCGGACACAAAACGAAGTTGCGGCTGTGCGCCTCCGGCGATTCCGGCGGCCCGAAAAACTCGATATGATCAATCTCGCTGCCGCCCTCTCCGGTGATTCCCTGCTCCCGCAACGCCTCCCGGATGCGCCGCCCCGCCTCCGTCAACCGCCCAATGTTTGCCCTTTGCAACGAGCAAGGAGGCTTCTCCACCAAGTAAAACCAGTTCCCGCCCCAGGCCACATCCCCCCGCACCGCGCCTATTCCGGGAACCGTCACCGCCCGCTTCTCTTGATACCGGTAACTGGGCACATTCTCGACAGTCGCCTCATTGGGACTCGCAAGCTCCACCGTCACCACTCCCACCGGTGTTTCCAAACGATGACTGCCCGGCTGAATCCGCCCCAGATGCGCTAACGATACCGCCACGCCAATCGTCCCATGCCCGCACATGCCGAGATAGCCGACATTGTTGAAAAACACCACACCCGCCGCGCATGATGCATCCTCCGGCTCGCACAACAAAGCCCCGACCAAAACATCCGATCCCCGCGGCTCCAAAATCGCCGTCCGCCGATACCCGTCAAACTCCCGCGCAAACCGCTCCCGCCGCGCCGCCAGAGAACCCCTGCCCAAATCCGGCCCCCCCTCCACAATCAACCGAGTCGGCTCCCCCGCCGTATGAGAGTCAATTACCCGCATCCGCCTCCCCCTTTCCCGGCCAGGCCGACCACCAAGCCTCGAACAACCGCAACTGAGCAGAAGCAAAAGCCCGCTGGCTCGGACTCAAAACATCCGACTCGTTAAAATGCCATTTAAAACCGCTATGGCCGCGCTCCATCATCAAATGTTTATAGTATAAAACCAAATCCGGTCCCTCGTCGAACTGCGCTAACACTGCCAACGCCCGGTCCAACTCCCAAGCCCGTTGCCGCGCCCCCGCATCCCCAGCCGCTGCCTGCTCGCACAACGACACCAAACGCAACACCTCCCCAGGCAACACATTCCCAACCCCCGTAATCGCCCCCGCCGCCCCGCAATGCACAAACCCGTGAAACACCTGCGTGTCCACCCCAGCCAACAACACCAACCCCGCCTCCCCGTGCGTGATATGCTCCGCCGCATAACTCAACGCCTCCGCCCCGCCAAACTCCTTGAACCCCACCAGCGAAGGAAACGCCGCCCGCAAATCAAAAAACAACGCCGCCCGCGTCTCAAAACCATAGTACGGGCTATTGTAAATAATCGCCGGCAACCCCTCCCCCGCCGCGAGAATCCCCGCAAAATGCGCCCGTTGCGCCGCTGGTGAAGTCCCCCGCGATAACACGCGCGGAATCAGCATCAACCCCTTCGCCCCCGCCTTTCGCGCGTGAGCCGCATGTGCCGCCGCCGTCTTCGAATTCTGCGCTCCCGTCCCGACAATCACTGGCACCCCCACTGCCGCCAACAACCGCACCCCCTCCTGCCGCTGCGCATCCGTCAACAAAGGCCAATCCCCCATCGACCCACAATACACCACTGCCCGCATCCCCGCCTCGATCAAAGAAACCGCCGTCGTCACCAACACCTCGTAATCCGGCTCCCCCTCCCCCGTGCAAGGCGTCATCAATGCCGGAATGCACCCCCGAAAAACACTGCTATCCACACCCATAGACCACTCTCCAACCTACCCCGCCCCCAAAGAAACAAACAAGCGCTTTCTTCAGCCCCCGCTGCCTAAAAACCTTGCGGGATTTTCCCGGCAAACGCAGCATCTCATCGTTATGTCTCATCCATTCCAAAAGCCTGGCCGCAAAGCCGGCGCCTTCACTCTCGTTGAACTGCTCGTCGTCATCGCCATCATCGGCATCCTTGTCAGCTTTCTCCTGCCGACATTGTCCAAGGCAAAAGAGAAAGCCCGGGCTACCCACTGCAAAAGCAACTTGCGGCAGCTCGGCATCGCCGCGCGCACATATGCGGACGACCATTCCGAACAGTTCCCCGTCATCCACCCCGTCCCCAAAGGCGCGACCAACCAAATCCGCATCATCCTTTCCCCATATGTGAAAGGAAGCAGCAAAATTTTCAAATGCCGCGCCGACCGTCAGCGATTCGAACGCGAAGGCTCCAGTTACCAATGGAACCGACAAATGAACGGACGTCTCATCGACGCAGTAAAATCCGCGCCGCAACCCTACTTAATCGCCGACTCTGAACCCTGGCATGGTTACAGAAACGCCGTGTTCGCCGATGGCCATGTCGACACATTAAAATGACTCCAGCACAGTGGCGCAGGCACTCGTCGAACGGTTAGAGTGATGGGAAACCGGCTTCCTGTCTATTATGGTGGAGCAGATATTCCTGTTTGCTTTGTCTGTTACACCGCAGTCGAAGGCCGCATCCACAGCTCAACCGTTGAAGCGTTCGGGGCAGCCGTCTGCTCTGTCTGCTGAGCGGTAGGCGAAGGTTGCCGAGACCGCAGATTGAGCCGGTTTCAAAAATTACTCCGCTTCCACTTCTTCCCAACTAAACGGCTCCCACTCGCTCAGAGGCACAGGGGAGGTCCACCAATCCTCCTCATGTGGCTGGTGATCGTAATTCCACCGCCGCATGTTCTCCCGCTGCGGCAAGGTCAACGGATTCCCGCTTCAAGAACCCTCGTCAATGCTGGTCGGATTCCAATTGTCCGGACTCTCCCGATGCTGCCAATGCTCTGCATGCGGCTGGTTGTCATAATTCCACCGCCGCCTCTTCTCGGCCGTCGGCAACGTCCAATCCCGCAAAGTTTTCGCTTCCACGTGGCCGTCCAACAACACCATGTTCGACTTCCCGTTGTGCCGCCGACTGATAATCGAACGTTGGGAGACATTTGGACGAACCCGAACGGACGGATTATGCCCTCTCTCGACAAAGACGACTCTTCCTTTAGATAAATAATCTACCTCATAGGCCGATCGGTCTCCTACCACCACCATGTCTGAAGGCGCCCGAATATCGCTGTCCTTATATGGAATCACAAAGTTGCGGTCGTTTAGCATGGATTGACGTTGATAAAACTTTCCCGTGTTCAAACCAGTCCAATTTTTGCCAATCTCACTCGCGTGTAAAGGGCCACTGCCATATGGCACTCTGGTACCTCCGGCATTCAGGCCGTAACTGTGACTCCACTCATTTTGAACGTAAATGATCGAGGGCATCGCGGTTTTCCGAAATTCCTCTATTGCCCACCGCAGTTTGGTTTGGGAAGGACATTTGAAGATGTTCGTTTCTCGGCTGAGATACTTGTCCCACAATAGCTTGTCCCAGTGCGTGTTCAGGAAATCTCCCGTGAACTGTTTCGTAATGGCTAACCATTCCGGGCGCTTGTCCGCTTTCGTGACAGGCGGCAGATAGCCTTTGTTGTCCGCGCCGTAGAAATGGACGGCCAGCCCGATTTGTTTGAGATGGTTGACGCAAACAATGCGATGGGCCGATTGCTTCGCTTGGCTCAAGGCCGGCAACAACAGGCCGGCCAAAATAGCGATAATCGCAATCACCACCAACAATTCGATTAACGTAAATCCAGTTCGCTTTTTCACGACTCGCTCCATAAATAAATTAAAAACGGCGACTTAGCAAGAGCAGTACCCGTGCCAAGCCGCCTCGGTTAAACCACTCTCCACGCCTTTTTCTCCGATTAAGGATGAAAAACGAGAGTTACAGCCACCTTGTAGGGGTCTCCGTCAGAGGGATAGACGTCGGCGTAATATTCTCCCTCTTGGTATGAAACCGTCGTGTGGGAAGGCCTGCTGTCGTCGTATTTTGCCACACCGTCTCCGAAACGCTCAATTTTGCAGAAGTAGTAGTTGTTCCCGTACAGGCTGTAGCAGGTCGACCCGCACAAGAAAAAATCGAACCAATCGTTGAATTCCCTGTGAATTGTCTCCCAGCATTCACTGTAATCCGTTCCTACCTCACTTACCGGTCCGGTGAAGTAGTAGCAGTCGTTAGATCGTCGCAGGTCGTCGTGGCCGACCGATATTCCCAGATCGGCAGTTTGACCGGGATGAGGCCATTGAGCGGCGTGAACGTCAATCCCAACCGAATCCACGATGGGCGCCGGCGGCAAGGGCAGCTTCTTTTTGTGGTCTTGCGTGACGACTTCGGGACTGCCGAACACTTTCACATCCCCTTGCAGGGCTCCCCGGACATCTGCTGTTGGCACAAGCGGCGGCGGCAAGGCGCCGTCGTTGCTGGGTTGTGCCTCGACCGTCGGGGCGGGGAAGGGCGCCAAGAGCATTCCCGAAATGATGGTGCCTATAACCAGAGCCTTGCCGATCCCCCGAATCAAGGGCGTCTCTGCCATTTCCTGCTCAGAGTGTCTAAAGACGGCGAGCAGCGCTGCGATTGCGGGCTGTAGATAGACCGGTGTTTCTTGACTTCGTGTATGTTTTGGCATACTGTGTATTTAGCTTGGTGACTGGTCAGGTCGGTTATTTATTGTCCAACGACTCCGGCTGAACCAAACCGAGCCGTTGAAGACAATCAGAAAGTGGTATGCGAGAGTTCCCGCCTGTTTGCCCAAAGCATCGGGGGAGCTTGCCATCTCTCCGGACGCTTTGAATTCGGCTGTTCTGTTCAGCAAGCGTCCCGGTTTACGCACTCGCTGATTGTACTCAGCACTCAGCTTGGACAAAATCTGGCGCCTTGTCAAGACCCTCTGACGGAATAAGCACTTATGGGCTTTGATGGTTTTGGAGAGCGATTTCGTCCGGGACACATGGATGGACAGGAGACACAGGATTGGATTTTTTGTTAAGCGGGTGCCTGTCAACCGGTCGAGTGCCTGCGCGTCACCCTGTTAAGCCCGTTAGAAATGTGGGGCAAAGTGTGATGCAGGCTCTCAGCCTGCGGGCAGACAAGAAGTTGGATGTCGGTTCCCCACCGCCCCAACCGCTCTCCGAGTCCCTCCGCCCTACCCACTCTCCGAGTGTCTGCGCCACATGTGGTTGCGCCACCTTTACTTCGCCGGTTTCAGGCGGAAGAACTCTGCGCCTTTCCGCTCAGGCGGAATTGACAACAACCCCTCCCGAGAAAAACGAGACGGCGCCACGGCTTCCCACTCACCATTCAAATCAGTCGTGCTTTGCAATGTCCCTTCACGCCAATGAATCTGCACCCCGCCCCCCGCAATCCGCACAATCTCCAAATGGTTGTTGTTGTCGAGTGACAAGCGCCTGATGTTCGTCGAGCTGGCTTCCGGCAAGGTCAAGGTGCCCATCGTTGGCTCGCAAAATGTCACCTCCGATTTCGGGAAACCTTGCAGGTTGAGACTCTTAATATCCATGCCTTCGGGCACACACAAACTCTCCAAAGGATTGCCGTTGAGAACCAACGTTTTCAAGCTCGTCAGGCCAGCGGGCAAGGCTAGGTTGGTCAGGGAATTGTTGTTGAGAGTCAGTGTTCTCAAGCTCGTCAAGCCTGTGGGCAAAGTCAGCGAAGCCAGACGATTGCCGCCGATATCCAACGTCCTCAAGTTGGTTAAGGTGTTGGGCACGGAGAAGGCATTCAGGCGGTTGTAGCTGAGATACAGCGTCTCCAAGCTGGTCAAGTCGTTTGGCAAAGTCAGGGATGTGAGTTGATTATTGGCAAGATACAATGACCTCAAGCTGGTCAAGCCGGCGGGCAAAGTCAGATTGGTCAACTGATTTCTGGAGAGAGGCAGAGACTCCGTGTCGGCGTCGACCTCCCGTCTAAAAGCGCTGCCGTCTCTTGTCATTCCGGTGATGAGGAGAGTTCCCTCAGTTGGCGGTTCTGGTTCTATCGGCCCTGTGGGTTCTGTTGGCTCTGTGGGTTCTGTTGGCTCTGTGGGTTCTGTTGGCTCCATGGGTTCTGTTGGCTCCATGGGTTCTGTTGGTTCCATGGGCTCTGCTGGCTCTGTGGGTTCTGTTGATGGCGGTGCAATCGTCTCTCCAGTCGCAGGATCGTAGAAGGTCACTTCTGATTTTGGGAAACCAACGAGAAGGATATTTTCAATGTCCAATCCTTGAGGCGCCCGCACACTCTCCAAAGGATTGTCGTTGAGAACCAGCACTCGCAAGTTCATTAAACCCTCGGGCAAGGTCAGATTGGTCAACTGATTGTCGAAGAGATACAGCCGCTGCAAATCTTTCAGGCCCTCCGGCAAGGCCAAGTTGGTCAGTTGATTGCCAAAGAGATACAGGTGCTGCAAATTCGTCAAACCATCGGGCAAAGTTATGAAAGAGAGTTGATTGTCGAAGAGGTGCAGCCGCTGCAAGTTCTCCAGGCCAGCGGGCACGGTAAGGGAAGTCAGTAGATTGTCGGAGAGAGACAAAAACTCCGTGTCGGCATCGACCTCCAAACGAAAATCGCTGCCAGCGCTTGTTGTTCCGGTGAGGGTAATGAATGTCCCAGTCGTGGGCGATTCTCCGGTTGGCGGCGGCGCAATCGTCTCTCCGGTCGCGGGATCGTAGAAGGTCACTTCTGATTTTGGGAAACCTCCAAGCACAAGATTTTCAATATCCATGTCTAGCGGTATATGCAAACTCTCCAAAGGATTGTCGTAGAGAAACAAAGTCTGCAGGTTCTTTAAGTCGGCGGGTAAGGTCAAGGAAGTGAAGCGATTTTTGGAGAGGTAGAGAGACTTCAAGTTCTCCAAGCCGCTAGGCAAGGTCAAGGAGGTCAGTTGATTGTTGTCGAGAGAGAGAGACTCTGCGTCGGCAGGAACCCGCCGGCTGAAAGGCTTGCCGCCGCTTATGGCACCGGTGACCGTCAGAGTTTGGCCGGTTGGCGGCGGCGCAATCGTCTCTCCAGTCGCGGGATCGTAGAAGGTCACTGCTGATTTGGAGAAACCAACGAGAAGGATATTTTCAATGTCCATGTCTAGCGGTATATGCAAACTCTCCAAAGGATTGTCGTTGAGAACCAGCACTCGCAAGTTCATTAAACCCTCGGGCAAGGTCAGATTGGTCAGTTGGTTGTTGTTGAGAACCAGCGTCCGCAAGTTTGCCAAACCCTCTGGCAGGTTCAGAGAGGTCAAGCGATTGTCGGCGAGATACAACTCCCGCAAGTTCGCCAAGCCCTCCGGCAAAGTCAGGTTGGTCAGTTGATTGTCAAAGAGATACAGATGCTGCAAGTTCGTCAAACCATCGGGCAAAGTTATGAAAGAGAGTTGATTGTCGAAGAGGTGCAGCCGCTGCAAGTTCTCCAGGCCAGCGGGCACAGTGAGGGAAGTCAGTAGATTGTCGGAGAGAGACAAAAACTCCGTGTCGGCATCGACCTCCAAACGAAAATCGCTGCCAGCGCTTGTCGTTCCGGTGAGGGTAATGAATGTTCCAGTCGTGGGCGGTTCTCCGGTTGGCGGCGGCGCAATCGTCTCTCCGGTCGCCGGGTCGTAGAAGGTCACTTCTGATTTTGGGAAACCAACGAGAAGGATATTTTCAATGTCCATGTCTAGCGGTATATGCAAACTCTCCAAAGAATTGTCGTTGAGAACCAGCACTCGCAAGTTCATTAAACCCTCGGGCAAGGTCAGATTGGTCAGTTGGTTGTTGTGAAGAACCAGCGTCCGCAAGTTCGCCAAACCCTCTGGCAGGTTCAGAGAGGTCAAGCGATTGTCGGCGAGATACAACTCCCGCAAGTTCGTCAAGCCCTCCGGCAAAGTCAGGTTGGTCAGTTGGTTGTTGAAAAGAACGAGCTCCTGCAGGTGCGCCAGGTTGTCCGGCAAAGTCAGAGAGGTTAGACGATTGCCTTGGGCTTCCAACTTCCGCAGGTTCGCCGAATTCTTCGGCAAGGCCAGGTTGGTCAGAGCATTGTTGTTGAGAACCAGCTCCTGCAAGCTCGTTAAGTCCTCCGGCAAGGCCAAACTCGTCAGGCCATTGTTGTTGAGTGTCAACCCTCTCAAGTTGGTCAAGCCGTCCGGCAAGGCCAGACTCGTCAAGCCATTGTCGGCGAGATTCAGCTCCTGCAAATTTGCCAAACCGTCCGGCAAAGTTAAGCTGGTCAAGCCATTGTCGGCGAGATTTAGAGAGGCGGCGCTGGTGGCGACTTCCCGGCGGAAATCGCTGCCGTCACTGTGGGTTCCCGTGAGGGCAGGAGGTTTCTCGGTTGCCGGGTCATAGAATGTAACCTGTGATTTCGAAAAACCAGAAAGATTGAGAAATTCAATGTCCATGCCCAGAGGCACACGCAAACTCTCCAAAGGATTGCTCCAGAGACTCAGATTCTCCAAGTCATCCAGGCCGACGGGCAGGGTCAAGGTGGTTAGTGGGTTGCGGTCGAGATTCAGCTCCTCCAAGTTGGTTAAGGTATTGGGCAGGGTCAAGGTGGTCAGTTGGTTGTTGTAGAGCCACAGCCTCGTCAAGCTGGTCAAGCTGTTGGGCAGGGTAAAGGTGGTTAGTTGATTGTTGTAGAGATCCAGCCCCTCCAAGTTGGTCAAGCTGTCGGGCAGGGTCAAGGTGGTTAGTTGATTGTCGTGGAGAGACAGATACTCCAAGTTGGTCAAGCTGTCGGGCAGGGTCAAGGCGGTCAGTTGATTGTCGTGGAGAAACAGATACTCCAAGTTGGTCAAGCTGTCGGGCAGGGTCAAGGTGGTCAGGCGGTTGTTGCCGAGACTCAGCGTCTGCAAGTTGGGCAAGCTGTCGGGCAGGGTCAAGGTGGTCAGGCGGTTGTTGCCGAGACTCAGCGTCTGCAAGTTGGGCAAGCTGTTGGGCAGGGTCAAGGTGGTTAGTTGGTTGTTTTGGAGAGACAGATACTCCAAGTTGGTCAAGCTGTCGGGCAGGGTCAAGGCGGTCAGGCGGTTGCCGTAGAGCTGCAGCCTCTGCAATTTGGTTAAGTCATCTGGCAGGGTCAAGGTGGTTAGTTGGTTCTCGTTGAGATACAGCTCCTCCAAGTTGGTCAAGCTGTTGGGCAGGGTCAAGGTGGTTAGGCGGTTGTTGTCGAGATACAGCCTCTGCAAGTTGGTCAAAGTATTGGGCAGGGTCAAGGTGGTTAGGCGGTTCTCGTTGAGATACAGCCCCTGCAAGTTGGTCAAGCCATCGGGCAGGGTCAAGGTGGTTAGTTGGTTCTCGTTGAGATACAGCTCCTCCAAGTTGGTCAAGGTATTGGGCAGGGTCAAGGTGGTTAGGCGGTTGTTGTCGAGACGCAGACTCTCCAAGTTGGTCAAGCCATCGGGCAGGGTCAAGGTGGTTAGGCGGTTCTCGTTGAGATACAGCCCCTGCAAGTTGGTCAAGCCATCGGGCAGGGTCAAGGTGGTTAGTTGGTTCTCGTTGAGATACAGCTCCTCCAAGTTGGTCAAGCTGTTGGGCAGGGTCAAGGTGGTTAGTTGGTTGCGGTAGAGATTCAGATACTGCAAGCTGGTCAAGTCATCGGGCAGGGTCAGGTTGGTCAGCTGATTGCCGTAGAGATTCAGCTCCTTCAAGCTGGTCAAGCCATCGGGCAAGGTCAATGTGGTCAGTTGGTTGTTGTAGAGATACAGATGCGTCAAGCTGGTCAAGCCATCGGGCAGGGTTAGGGAAGCCAGATTAAGGGAGTTGAGAGACAGAGATGTCGTGTTGACATTGACTTGCCGGCTGAAGGCGCTGCCGTTGCTTTTAGTTCCGGTGACGGTGAGTGTTTGGGCGGCAGCTGGGAGGGTGAGGGCCACGGCGAGGGCCAGCGCCAAGCCGATTCGATGCGGCGATGTTGGCCTGTTTTTGGTGGGTTGCGGTTTGGCGGTTTTGTTGGCGGCGGTTGCCGCCAGTTTCAAGAGGATAACGGATAATAGGTTCATAGCTTCAGTGTCTTTCAATTTCATTATGATGGTGTTTTGCTTAGCACAATTTTCCCCGTTGTCAAGCATTTTGCCCGCAATAAACGTTGTAGGCTTGATGAGTTTTTCGGAGTGGTGGTGGAACTCGCCTTGCGCCTCAACTTGCCCTGATGGACGAGTCGCCGGGTTGCCCATCTTCCATCCAAGATTCTTCAACAATTCGTCAATGTAAGGATAGAGGCGATATGAGGGCAGGAGTACTTTCATGCTGACAGGTTGTTTCGCTTTTTCAAAGGTTATTTTTAATTTTCGGTTCAGCTCGGGGCACAGGCGGCGCAGGCTTGCCGCCTGCAAGCAGACATCCTGTCTGCCCCACATTTCTCCCCCGAAAAGGGAAACTTGGCAGCGGATTGGATTTTTTGTCAAGGTACCACTGATTTTTCTTTTTTGTCAAGGCGGGCGGCGGTCAACGGGTCGAGTGCCTGCGCCATATATGGTTGCGCCACCCTGTTAAGCCCGTAAATATTTATCGCGCCCTCTGACACAAAAATCGCTTTTGCGGAATTTTTTGAAGTTTGGTGCGGGAGTTTTCAGAAGGGCAGACAGGAAGTCGGTCTCTGCAACCGCTCTTCGAGTGTCTGCTTCAACTATTTCAGGGCTTCAAGAGAGCGGCAGCGGCTTGCCGGTTCTTTTCGGTATGGGCGAGTTTTTCAGTCCACTCCTGACGTCTTTTTTGGTGTTCTTCGATGATTTTTGCTGGTGCTTTGGCGAGGAAGTTGGGGTTGTTCAGTTTCGCTTCGACTTTGCAGATTTCCTGTTGGATTTTTTCGATGTCTTTGTCGAGCCGGATGATCTCTTCTTTTTGTCGGATTTTTTCGATGTCACGGGCAAGGCCAGCTTCGAAATCGCTGGGGGTTTTCAGGAGGCATAGGTTGCCGAGTTCGGAGTGAACGGAAGGGGCGCCTTGAGGAAGTTCTGCGCCGTCTTCGGTGAAGTTCAGGGGCTCGGCGCGGAGGAGGATGCGGAGGATTTCGCGTTCATGCTTTTGCTCTTCGGGTTTCAGTTCCCGGAGTTTTTGGGAGGGTTTGATTTGGAATTCGGTTTTTTTGTTTGAGGGAATGCCCTCTTTGGCGCGGAGGTTTCTGCCTTCGCGGACGAGGGTATATTTGGCTTCGACAAAAGTCAGGCAGCGGTTATCGAGTTGATAATGCTTGCGGAAATCCGGGTCCAGTTTCTGCGGCCAGGGGGCATTCATAATGGTGATGCCGCCTTGTTTTGTTGGTTGTCCGGCGGCAAAGCTCATCCCTTGCCAGAGTTCTTCCGTGATGAAGGGTAAGAAAGGATGCAAGAGCCGCAGGGTGTTGCTGAGGACGAAATCCATGACGGCCAGGGTATTGGCTTTGCGGGGTTCGTCTTTGTTTTGAAAGACGGCTTTGGAGGCTTCGAGATACCAGTCGCAGTATTCGCTCCAGAAGAAGCGGTAGAGGGTGTTGGTGGCTTCGTTGAGTTTGAAGGTTTTGATGGCTTCGGTGGTTTCGTTGATGGCGCGGTCGAGTTTGAGGAGTATCCACCGATCGTCCGAGGAGAGGAGCGCGGGATTTAGGGTGTGTGCTGCCGGGATGTCTTGCATCTGGCGGAATCGGCAAGCGTTCCAGAGCTTGTTGCAGAAGTGGCGGCCGAGGGCGACGTTCTGTTCGTCGAACAAGGTATCCTGGCCGCGGGGGGTAGAGCGCATGATGCCGAAGCGGAGGGCGTCGGCTCCGTGTTTGGCGATGAGGTCGAGCGGGTCGGGCGAATTGCCGAGGCTCTTCGACATTTTGCGTCCCTGCCGGTCGCGGACGATGCCGTGGAGGCAGACGGCGCGGAAGGGTTTTTCGCCTGTGTATTCGAGGCCGGCCATGATCATCCGCGCCACCCAGAAGAAGAGAATTTCGGGAGCGGTTACTAGGACGGCGGTGGGGTAGAACTTCTTGAGCGTCGGCTCGTCCATCGTCGCAAACGGCCAGAGCCAAGACGAACACCAAGTGTCGAGAACATCCGGGTCTTGCGTCCAACCTTCGCCGGGGGAATCCACCTGACATTTTGTCTCTTGGCCGCGATACCAAACCGGGATGCGATGCCCCCACCAAAGCTGGCGGCTGATGCACCAGTCTTGAAGGTTTTCCATCCAGTGGTTGTAGACTTTTTTCCAGCGTTCGGGGTAAAACTCGAGCTGGCCGGTAGCGACGATTTCCCTGGCTTTTGCGGCGCTGGGGTATTTTATAAACCACTGTTCGGAAAGCCGGGGCTCGATGGGCACGTCTGCCCGTTCGCTGAAGCCAACCTTGTTGGTGTAAGGCTCCTCTTTTTCGAGCAGCCCCATGTTGTCCAACAGTTTGACGGCGGCTTTGCGGGCCTGGAACCGTTCCATTCCCTGCAAGTCTTTGCCGGCGCCGGCGTTCATCATTCCTCTTTCGTCAATGACTTCGATGACGGGGAGCGAATGCCGCCGGCCGATTTCAAAATCGGCTTTGTCGTGGGCGGGGGTAACTTTGAGCACCCCGGTTCCGAACTCGAAATCGACATGTTCGTCAGCAACGATGGGGAGACGTTTTTCTTTCTGGGGCAATTCCTGCGGGAGCGGCCGCAGCGCGTGCTTGCCGATGAGCCGGGCGTATCGCGGGTCGTTGGGGTTGACGGCAATGGCCGAGTCTCCCGGAATGGTTTCAGGGCGTGTGGTGGCGATGGAGAGGAAAACGCCGGGTTCGTCTTCGATTTCGACTTTGAAGTAGTAAAGCCGGCCCTTCTGCTCTTTCATCACCACTTCTTCGTCCGAAAGCGCCGTGCGGGACACCGGGCACCAGTTGACCATGCGCCGGCCGCGGTAGATCAGTCCCTTGTGGTAAAGATCGACAAAGGTCTCGGCCACTGTGCGGGAATAGCCGGCGTCCATCGTGAACCGTTCCCGCGACCAATCGCAGGAACAGCCCAGCTTCTTGAGCTGCTCGATGATGATGCCCCCGTGCCTCTTTTTCCATTGCCAGACTTTCTCGACAAAGGCTTCGCGGCCGAGGGCGTGGCGGAAGATGCCCTGCTCTTTTTTGAGTTGTTTTTCGACGACGACTTGGGTGGCGATGCCCGCGTGATCCGTCCCCGGAAGCCAAAGCACTTCAAAGCCTGCCATGCGGGCCTTGCGGGCCAAAATATCCTGAATGGTGTTGTTGAGGACGTGTCCGATGTGGAGGACACCGGTAACATTCGGCGGGGGGATGACAATGGAATAGGGCGGCCGGGCAGAGGCGGCGTCCGCTCGGAAACAATCCTGCTCCAACCAGCGTTGATACCACTTCGGCTCGACCTTCCGGGGTTCGTAGGCTTTGGGAATCTCCGACATAACTTTGGCTTTGGCGTGTTCAACCGGCCGTTTGCCGGTTCGAGGGATGCTTCTTCGCTTTCGGCAGCGCGGTGCTTTGCATCAGCAAGCGGTATTCAAAACTGTCAATCAATGCCTGCAAACTCGCTTCGATGATGTTGCTGTGGGCGGCGACGGTGCACCAGTTCCGCTTGCCGTCGGACGACTCAATAAACACGCGGGTCTTGGCCGCTGTGCCGCTCGCAGAATCCAGAATGCGCACTTTGTAATCCGTGAGGCGAACCGGGCGCAGTTGCCTAGGGAAGAACTGCCGCAGCGCTAAACGAAGCGCCCCGTCCAGGGCGTTGACCGGGCCATCGCCCTCGGCCACCATATGGGCTTCCGCCTCGCCGACGCTCACTTTGACCGTTGCCTGGCAGACTGAAGCGTTGCCGTCCCGCCGCATTGAAACATGGTAGCCTGCCACACGAAAAAGCGGGGGGACATGCTCCAGCCGCTTGCGGATGAGGAGCGCCAGCGAGGCCTCTGCCGCTTCAAATTCGTAGCCCTCATGTTCCAGCCGCTTGATGTCCTTGAGGATGTCTTTGATTTCGGGCGTTTGGTTGTCCATCGCAAAGCCCAGTTCCCTGGCTTTCAGGACGATGTTGCTGCGCCCAGCTAGATCGCTCATCAAGATGCGCCGGCGGTTGCCGACTGTCTCCGGCTGGCTGTGCTCGAAACTGTGAGCCACTTTTTGGATGGCGTTGACATGCATGCCGCCTTTATGAGCGAAGGCGGAAATGCCGACCCAAGGCCGCCGGCTGTCATGCGCCAAGTTCGCAATCTCATCGACAAACTGCGAAAGCTCCGCCAAAGACCGGAGGGATTTCTTCGGAACGCAGGGCCGGTTCAACTTGAGCGCGACATTGGGAATCACGGAGGTGAGGCTGCAATTACCGGTGCGCTCGCCATAGCCGTTGAAAGTCCCCTGAATCTGGCCGGCCCCGGCCTCGACGGCCACCAGCGCATTGGCAACCCCCAAGCCGATGTCGTCATGCGTGTGGATGCCGACGGGGCAGCCGCTCAACTCAGCCACCGCCTGTGCCGTGATTTTCTGAATCTCTCCCGGCAAAGAACCGCCGTTCGTGTCGCAAAGCGTAACTGTGTCGGCACCGGCTTCCGCCGCCGCCCGCCAGGTTTTGAGGGCGTATTCGGGGCTGTCCTTGAATCCATCAAAAGCGTGTTCCGCATCGTAAATTACCCGGCGCCCATGTTTCTTGAGGTGGCGAACCGTGTCGGCAATCATCTGGATATTTTCCTCAGCGGACGCCTTGAGAACTTCTTTCACATGAAGCAGCCAGGCCTTCCCGAAGATGGTGACGACCGGCGTTCCTGCTCCGAGCAGCAAGTTCACTTGCTCGTCCTGATGCACTTTAACGCCCTTGCGCCGCGTCGAGCCGAAAGCTGCAATCCGGGCATGTTTCCACTTCCGCGTCTTTGTTTGCCGAAAAAACTCGATATCCCGCGGATTAGACCCCGGCCAACCGCCTTCAATATAGTGAATGCCGAAATGGTCGAATCGCTCAGCCAGACGAATCTTGTCGGCAACGGAAAAATTAACCCTCTCCCCTTGCGTTCCATCCCGCAAAGTCGTGTCGTAAATTTCAATTCCGCAATTTTGCTTTGGCATGTTGATGTTTGGATAACGGTTCGCCGCGGGATGCGCCAGCGGCAATGCAGGGAGACACCGACAACCGCACGCGGCTCGTCAATCGGCGCTGATTCGGAAACCCCTACAAGCAGCGCGGCGACAAAGACCCCTAAAGAATCCGATCAAAAACATCCCGGCCAGCCGCCGCCAAACAAAAGGAAACCACGCTATCGCCCGCCCGGAAACCGGATACGCTCCGCCTCTCTGAATCACGAATGCCGCCATGAACTCAAACGGCAGGATTTTGCCCGAGTCCCGCGCCTTGCGCAAGCCCGAACCCCACCGCCGCCCAGAACCTTTGGCTGCGGTTAGAGGCGCGACGCTGCCCGCAACGGCCTTTTCGCCGGCCGTCAACAACGCCCCGCCGATTGGACGTTTCCCCATTTGCGGATTTGTTTTGCGCGTTCGCGCGGGCGGATTGCCGGTGGCCCAATCGGTTTCCGCAATGCTTTGTTAAATGATCTTTTAGATCATTTAATGCGCATAAGACACAATAGCAATTTGTGATGTTTGTGTTCTATAATAGAGAGGTTCCTCTATGTAAAAGTTTGTATAAAAGCATTGCGCGCGCCGGAAGCTTCAAAGCAGTTCGACGCGGAGTCCATCGTAGGCTAACCCGACAGTTGCCGGCAGTTCCGCTTGGTCCGCGTCATGATCGTAATCATGCGTGAGATGGGTGAGCCAGGTTTGCCCTGCCCGGATTCTGCGGGCGGCCGCCAAGGCTTCATCCAACGACATATGCGTGGGGTGCGGCTCTTTGCGCAGGGCGTCCAACACTGCTGCGGGGAGGCCTTCGATTTGCAAAATAGCCGCTTCGGGAATCTCTTTGCAATCGGTCAGGTAAGCCAGTTTGGGCTGTCCTTGCTGGCGGAATAGATAGCCCAAAGAAGTCCACTTTCCGTGCGGGAGTGGGATAGGGGTGATGGACAAATCGCCCAATGTAAACGCGCCGTCAACAATTCGCGGGTCGGGATAGAAATACCCTTCCCACATGGGGCCGTCCTCAAATGCGTAGGCGAAGACCCGCTTGATGGTTTGCATGGATTCCGCGCTGGCATAAACGGGCATGCGGCAATTTTGCAAAGCGCAGAACCGCCGGCAGTCGTCCATTCCCATAATGTGGTCAGCATGCGCGTGGGTAATCAGCACAGCGTCCACCCTCCGAATCCCTTCGCGGAGCATCTGCAAGCGAAACTCCGGGGCAGTGTCCACCACCAGCCGGACGGCATCTGTTTCCACATAAATCGACGGCCGCATTCGATGGTTCTTCGGATTAGCCAAGAACTCCGGCGGATAATCCGCGCCGATAAGAGGCACGCCTTGGGAAGTGCCGCTCCCCAGGAAAATGAATCGGAATGCCATGGGACGATTTTCGGCTGCCGGCGGCCGCATTCGGATTGATAGAAACCCGCCGGCAAACCGGCGCGAACTTAGCACAGACGCCCCACCAGCTCCATCCCTTTTCCCACGCTCCCTGCGTTCCACATCAAAAACTTCGGCCTGGCAGACAACATCAAACTCGAATTTGAGCTGAGCTTCACCATCTTGACGGGCGAGACCAGCGTCGGCAAATCTCCCCTCATCGGCACCTGAGCCTGCTCCCCTGCCGGCACGCCGACCAAAAACTCATCTGGCCTCAGGGAAAAACGGCCCCCGCTCTTTTCTTTTGGCACAAAATTTGCTGTAAAAACGGCTGATGACAATGAACCGACTTTCTTCGACAACTGCCGGACGGGACAGCGCCCGGTGGGCCTTCACACTGATTGAACTGTTAATAGTGATTGCCATTATCGCCATCCTGGCCGGCCTGCTCTTGCCCGCCCTAAGCCGGGCGAAAGCGGCAGGACGACGGATTGCTTGTGTGAACAATGAGCGACAGATCGGGATTGCCTGGGCGCTATATGTCGCCGATCACGAAGGCTATCATCCGCCTCTCATCCAAGCCAGAGGCAGGGGCGGCCATCGCTTTTGGCCGGAAGAACCACCGTATTGGGCCTGGAATGTTCCCTGGCATTATGTAGTCTGCGACCTGTATATGGGACGCAACACCAATGTGTGGGAATGTCCCGAGAACCGGAAAGTGCCGCAGGCGCTGCAGGAATACGCCGAGTGGGAGCCGCTAAACGCGCGGCTCATTCGGCAGCAGTGGAATTTCAGTTACGGCTTGAACGGGAGGATGCCGAGAGGGATGACGCCTGGTCGAGGAATAACAGCAACGCCTCATGGCAGGAACAACTGGACGGCCTCCTGGATTCCAATGCGAGCGAGTGAGGTGAAGGTGCCTTCGAAAATGATTCACGTAGCCGACCTGGCCAGCTACGGGAGAAGAAACCCAAGCGATAGACGCTACAATATCTTCTTTGACAGCGACCCAGCAGCTCGGACGTTGATTGAGCCAAGGAGCAAGCTTTCAAATATGAGTCGGCGGCATAGCGGGAAGGTGAATGTGCTGTTTGCGGACGGGCATGTAGCATCGGAGACATTGAAGACATTGACCTTGCCGCAGCGGGAGAACATGCGGCGATGGAATTACGATCACCAGCCACATGAGGAGGATTGGTATTGGTGGACCTCCCCTGTGCCTCTGAGCGAGTGGGAGCCCTATAGTTGGGAAGAAGTGGAAGCGGAGTAATTTTTGAAACCGGCTCAATCTGCGGTCTCTGCGGTTTTCAACTGCGGTGTAACAGATAAAGCAGACAGGATGTCTGCTCCACCATAACAGACAGGAAGCCGGTTTCCCATCACCCTAACTGCTCGACGAGTGTCTGCCCCACTGTGTGAGCGGTTACAAGGAAGAACCTTACTTGTCAAAACCAAAATCCGCAATAAGTATTTGTGGGCTTTGAGGGTTTTGGAGGGCGATTTCGTTCGGAACACATGGATTTATAGGAGGCACAGGATTGGATTTTTTGTCAAGGCGGGTGCCGGTCAACCGGTCGAGTGCCTGCGCGTCACCCTGTTAAGCCCACAAATACTTATTGCGATTTATTCTGTTGACAGCCCACTTTTTTCTCCTAGTCTGCCTCCCGTGTTCCGTTTCAAAAGGCAGCTGCAATGCTTGTTTCCGGTCAGAAAATGCCGCTACAAGAGACACAGCAGAGGTAGCGGAGCGTTAGGATTAACCGTAAAATTAGTAATCTAGTCATATGAAAAAACTCTCATTATCAACATGCTTGATTGTCCTGGCAGTCGCTCTTCCAGTAGCACAGGGGCAAACTTTTGATAGCCATGATGT
Source organism: uncultured Pedosphaera sp. (assembly GCA_965214825.1). GTDB lineage: Bacteria > Verrucomicrobiota > Verrucomicrobiia > Limisphaerales > AAA164-E04 > UBA2970. Next base: position 808,920 of record OZ243981.1, on the reverse strand, counting down.
CGGCGAACCTGCCATCGAAGGTTCCACCACAATAGACGGCTCCCAAATTACCGTTGTTGGTGCCGGCAACGATATCTGGAACAATTCAGACCAGTTCCAGTTCCATTACACCACAGTGGACGGAGACTTCGACGCCGTGGTCCGGGTGGAAAGTCTGGAAGGCACTCACTCTTGGGCCAAGGCCGAGTTGATGTGCCGTTATGACGAAGGCGAGGAAGAACCTTTTGGCAGCAATCCCCACATTTCGATGATGGCCACACGCACCGGCGGGCAAAATCTAATTTCGCCCCAATGGCGGAAGGAGCCAGGCGGCGGTTCCGGCTGGAATAGCGGCAATGTTGTCAGACCAGTCCCCTACCCCAACGTGTGGTTTCGACTTGTCAAATCCGGCAGTGTCATCTCCGGCTATTTCAGCGAAGACGGCAGCGAGTGGACAAAAATGTACGAAGCCGATACCTCCGACCCGGATTTTGATGTTATCGGTCAAGGCGGAACATGGGGTAACGGCGTGGACTTCGGCGACGGCAGTAAACTTCATGTCGGCCTGGCCGTTACCTCCCACGATGTGAATTCAGAAGCGACCGCTGTCTTTCAAGACTTCCAACTTCTTGAACCTACGGCACCTACGGCACCCACCATCGCGACACAACCCGCCGATCAAACCGTTGTTGCCGGCGCCTCGGCAAGTTTCTCCGTTGCAATCGCCCTCGATGCCAGCCCGCCGCCTACCTTTCAATGGACCAAAAACGGCCAGAACATCGCCGACGCCACCGGTGCAACCTTATATATCGACCGCGCCGCTGCCGCAGACAACGGCGCCAAAATCGCCGTGAAAGTCACCAACTCGGCCGGCACAACCACCAGCGATGAAGCCACGCTCACCGTCACTGCCGATGACGTCCCGCCCACGCTCGTGAGCGCTTCGGGGAGTGCAGCCTTCACCACCGTGCGGGTTGTCTTCTCCGAACCGCTGGACCAAACCAGTGCCGAGACCGCCGCCAATTACACCCTCTCTGGCGGCGTTACCGTTTCTGGCGCCGCTTTGGCCGCAGAAGCAGGCACTGACGGCGATCACATCGTCGTCCTCACCACTAGCAGACAAGCCGAAGGCACTGACTTAACCCTGACCGTCAGCAATGTCGAAGATGCCAACGGCGTCAGCATTGCAGCCAACTCCACCATCGACTTCAGAACCTACGTCTGGCAGCCCGGCGTCGTGCTGCACAAGAGATGGAACAACATCAACACCAGAGTCCCCGGCATCGGGCCCCACGGAGACCCTGATGAAACTTTCCGAGAACTCGAAACCTTGGCCGCCTTCCCCGACAATCCCGATGTAGAATCTCTCAATTTACTTTGGGAAGGGCCTGTGAATGTCGCCCACGAGTACGCTTCTCAAATCGTCGGCTGGTTCATCCCCGCGGAAACCGACGATTACATCTTCATCACTGCTAGCGATGATCCCTCCAACCTCTACCTCAGCCCCGACGACGATCCTGCCAACAAATTCCTCATTGCCCAGCAAATCAGCTGGTCCGGCATCCGAGATTGGAACGGCGGCGAGGCAATCAAACGATCCGACGAGTTCCACTTCGCCTACGAAGGCGAGGAGGAAGACCTCTACCCCGAAGACGGTTACACCGGCGACGGCGCCATTACCCTGCAAGCAGGCCAACGCTACTACATGGAATCGGTTCATCGCGAAGGCACCGGCGGGGACAACTTAGCCGTCACCTTCTACACCGTTGACGAGGACATCCCAACTAATGGAACCCCTCCCGTTCTGACGGGCGATTTAATCGGCACCTACCTCAACCCCAACGGCGCCGAAGCAACCATCACCCAACACCCGCAAGATACTTCTGTTCTCGAAGGCAGAGAAGTTACCTTCACGGTAAGAGCAGAAGGCACATCAGCCTATGGCAATACAATTGCTTACCAGTGGCAAAGTGCCGATGCGGGGAGCGACAACTTCACTGATATTGCAGGAGCTATCTCTGCTTCTTACACCACCCCGGCAGTGCTGGCTGCCAACGACAACGGTCGGCGATACCGCGTTGTCATCGGCGCGCCGGCACTTCAAGTGCTTGCAGTTCCCAGCAACCCAGCAACTCTGACCGTTACCGAGGACACCATTCCGCCAAAGATTGTCGCCGTAATCCCGCTGGGAGACCAAGCGGCCGTGCAGTTTGACGAACGGTTGAAAGAATCTTCGGCCACAAGAGCGGGCAATTACAAAGTCAGCGGCGTTTCGGTTTCTTCAGCGGAAACCTTTGGCAACGAAGGCAAAATCGTCGTGCTTGCTCTTTCAGACACTCCGGCGGCAGGCTTCACTGTAAGTGCCGTCGGTGTGGAAGATTTCGTCGGTAACGCCATCACCAGCACTGACGCCACAAAAGTCGGAGGCGACATCCTCGCCTACTGGGACTTTGACGACGCCCAGTATGAGGGCTACACGCTGGACAAGGCGCGCAGCGCCGTCGGTGAGCTTAGGGAGGACGCAGTTCTCACAGCCGATGGCGAAGGCAGAACCGGCAATGCCGGCGACCGTGCTGCGGACTTCGGCACTCACAACAACCGACAAAACGTCAATGTAGCCGATGCAGAGTGGCTCAATTTCGCCAGCGTCAATAATTCCGTCACCATCGCCTTCTGGCAGAAATGGACAGTTCCCACAGGCAATCAGTCGAGCTTTTGGGCAGTCTCGCCATCCAGCAGTGGTGGATCTCGCGGGATAGCAGCGCATACTCCGTGGGGCAGTGGACTCGGCACGATCGTTTTCGATACGGCCGGTTGTTGCAATAACCCAAGCAGTACCCGAATCGACCGCGGTGTCGAAGGCGTTTTTCCCGAACACAATTGGCAGGAATGGACGCACCTTGCTTTTATCAAAGACGCTGATTGGAAATACATCTATATCAACGGCGAGTTTTTTCACGAAGGCGAAAACACCTCGCCGTTGCCAAATGACTTCACCCGGCTGGTTATCGGTTCGAACCAGAACGGCAGTGAAAGTCATGGCGGTTTAGTGGATGACTTCGCCGTTTTCGCCAATGCCCTAAGCGAAGAGGACATTCAGAAGTTGGCTGAGGGGATGCGTCCGGATGAAATCCGTGAGATCATGCCTATTGTGCCAGATGAGCCGTTTGTGCCGCCATCGCCCGGCGGTGAAATTATGATCGTGTGGAATGCAGAGGGTGCGATTGTGATTGAATACACCGGAACTTTGCATAGCAGCGACACTGTGGACGGGACGTTCACACCGGTTGACGGCGCCAGTTCGCCTTATGTGGTAACGCCGGATGCAACGCAGAAGTTCTATTCGGCTCGGTAACCGCTGGATCGTTTAATCTCGGCAATTGCGGGGAGATCGGTTTTCCGATCTCCCCTTTTTTGCAACAACTGGCTTGCCAAAAACGGCGCAGATACTCTATGCTTTCTGCAGCTTCAATGCTTTTCCATAAAGCAAAATTTGGTCTGAAACAAACGCATGAATGCTTTGTTACTCGAACTTTCTCGATTTTCCCAACCGGCAAATGAAAACGAACACCGGCGCGGAGGCGGCCAGCGGATTGCGCAAGGTGTCCTTCTCATGCTGACGGGTTGGGCAGCCTTCTTTGCGCCCAGCCAAACGCAAAGCGGCGAGTTCCCCGAAGCAACCGCTCATTCCCGCTGCTTCCCCTGGCAAACGCTTCCCGCAACTCAGAAACTTCTCAAAAAAATCAAAAAAAATTCATTTATTCCGCAATAAGTATTTGTGGGCTTTGAGGGTTTTGGAGGGCGATTTCGTTCGGAACACATGGATTTATAGGAGGCACAGGATTGGATTTTTTGTCAAGGCGGGTGCCGGTCAACCGGTCGAGTGCCTGCGCGTCACCCTGTTAAGCCCACAAATACTTATTGCGCCAAAATCTTTGGGTGAAAGTTTTGCCAGTGTTGTTTTTTATTGCGCGAGGTTTAGCTTTGGCGGAAGTGTTGATAGATGTTTAAGGCTCAGGGGAAGGTCGTTTCGTTGGAGTCGTTGGCCGGATGGCGAGAGTCTTTGCGCCGGTCGGGGAAGTGTTTGATTGTCACCAATGGGTGTTTTGATCTGCTGCATGCTGGGCATGTTCGGTATCTGGAGGGGGCGCGGGGTCTGGGGGACGCGCTTTTGGTGGGGCTGAACGGTGATGCAAGCGTGCGGGCGTTGAAGGGGCCGGGCAGACCGGTTCACAGCGCGGCGGATCGGGCGCTTGTCTTGGGCGCTTTGACTTGTGTGGATGCGGTTTGCGTGTTCCCGGAAACGCGGGCGGTTCGTTTTTTGGAGGTTGCTTGTCCGGATCAATATGTCAAGGGAGGCGATTACACACTGGAAACGCTGGATAAGGGCGAGCGGGCGGCGGTGGAGCGCGGCGGCGGCGGTATTGTGATTTTGCCTTTTTCGGTGGGGAAGTCGACTTCGGCGACGATTCGTAAAATTGCTTTGGAGCGGGGCCAGGGTCTGCCGGGGGGTTAATCCTCGTTGAAGTTGTTGGCGACCAATGCTTCCAGTTTGTCCAGGGCCGCTTCGGCGTCCGGCCCTGAGGCTTCCACTTTGAGGATGGAACCTGGTCCGGCAGCCAGCATCATCAGCCCCATGATGCTTTTTCCGTTGATGCGTTCGCCGTCTTTCTCGACGAAGACGTCCGCTTCAAATTGGTTGGCCACTTTGACGAAGAGCGCTGCGGGGCGGGCATGGATGCCCAGTTTATTGGCCACCTTGAAGTCTCTCGTCTTTGCGGATGGGTTGCCAACTTCAGCCATAAAGTGCCAATGATGGGGAAAACTGCCCGAAAAGCAACGCAATTTTGGCGGGCGGGAAGCAGTGGTGGCGGTTGGCCGTTTGTCGCCAAAGCCTTAGCGGTTTTGGGCGGAGGCCATTTTGGAGAGGAGGCGTTCGTTCAGTTCTCGGGCGGGATTGTATCCCGATGATTTCAATTTGGTTTGGAAGGCCGCCACTTCGATGAGCCGCGCCAGGTCTCTTCCCGGGCGAACGGGGATGGTGATGTGCGGGATTTTGACGCCGAGAATTTCCACATGCTTTTCATCCATGCCCAGGCGGTCGATGTCCTGATTTTTTTCCCACGGTTGAAGGTTGACGACGAGGTCGGCCTGTTTTTGGTGGCGGATGCTTTTGATGCCGAACATGGCCGCGACGTTGATGACACCGATGCCCCGCACTTCCATGAGATTGCGGGTGTGTTCGATGCTGGTTCCCATGACGTAGTGGTTGTCGATCAGCGAGACTTTGGTGATGTCGTCGGCAACCAAGCTGTAGCCTCTTTCGATGAGGGCCAGGACGCATTCGGATTTGCCGATGCCGCTTTCTCCGCGGATGATGACGCCCACGCCTAGGATATCGACCATGCTCCCGATTTCGGTGCCGCGGGGGGCGAACATCATTTCCAGGGCCAAGGTCGCCAGGTTGATGAACTTCATGGTGATCATCGGGGTTTTGAAGATAGGCACTTTTGCCTTCTCCGCCGCCGCAAGGAAGGCCTGGTCGGGGTTGAGGTTTCGGGAAAAGACAACGCAGGGGATGCGGTGGGAAAAGAGCTGGTCGTAGCGTGCGAGGCGTTCGGCTGGTTTGAGCGATTTGAGGTAGGCAGTTTCAGCGCTGCCCAAGGCCTGGATGCGTTTGCTGGCAAAGTAGCGCGTGAACCCGGCAATAGCCAGGCCGGGGCGGTTAACAGTGGGTTCTCGGATGAGTTTTTTGAGGCCTTCGGCGCCGGCGATCAGGTTGAGCTGCAATTCGCCGGCGTGCTGGGTGTAGAATTCTTCGTCGGTTACAGAGGGGCGTTTCATGGGATAAGGTTTCAAAGGTTGAAGTCCGGTCCAAGGTAAATATCGCGGGCGTGGGCATCGTTGACGAGAAACTCGGCGCTACCTTGGCACACCACTTTGCCTTGATGGATCAGGTAGGCACGGTCCACCAGCTTCAATGTCTCCCGGACGTTGTGGTCAGTGATGAGCACGCCGAGATTCCGTTCTTTGAGGCGCCGGAGGATTTTCTGCACTTCGTAGACGGCGATGGGGTCGATGCCGCTGAACGGTTCGTCGAGGAGCAGAAGTTTGGGGTTTGTCACCAAGGCTCGGGTGATTTCTAGTCGCCGTTTTTCGCCGCCGCTGAGGGTGTAGGCTTTGCTTTTGGCCAAGCGGCCGAGGTCCAACTCTTCCAGGAGAAATTGGAGCTTTGTTCGGCGTTCTTGTTTCGTCAACCGGCAGATTTCCAGAATTGCCATGATGTTTTGGGCGACAGTCAGCTTGCGGAAGACCGACGGCGCTTGGGTCAGATAGCCGATGCCGAGTTGGGCTCGGCGGTGCATCGGCAAATGGGTGATTGGCTTCTCTTCAAAAAGGACGCTGCCTCGGTTCGGTTTCAGGAGGCCGACGGCGAGGTTGAACGATGTGGTTTTTCCGGCGCCGTTCGGTCCCAAGAGACCGACAATCTCTCCCGGACGGACTTCAATGCTGACGCCGTCAACGACCTTGCGCTGCTTGAAACTTTTTTCCAATCCGTCGGTCGCCAGTAGAGGGGCGGATGGCTTGGTAGCTTCCGGGACGGGCGCGGGCAGTGGAGCGGGATTGCGGCGGCGGGAAGGCGGCATATGCGGGCCAAACTTGGTTAGGGCAACGTTCGGCTTCGGAACTTTCCCCGGGCAGTGAAGGTGTTCTTGGCTGGATACCAGAGCAACAATCCCGCGGTGGTGATGGTGCGGCGGCCTGCGATTTTGGTGCGCAGCTCAGCTTCGGACAGTTCGATTGAGCCTTTGTCCGCCCGATAGACAGCTTGCCGGCCTGTGGCAACGCCGTTGATGTTTCGAATCTCGACATTGCCGTTTGTGGTCAAGCGGCGCAGCACATTGGACTCGGAAAAGTCGCCGATCAATTGCCGGCAGGCGAGTTTGCCGTCGGGATGGATCACGCGAACATTGCCGGAGACTTTCAGGTTTTGGATCGAGCGCAACGTCTTCCCGAACCCGATGTCCAAGGTCTGGCTCTGCATGGTTCCTTTGGCGTCCTTTACAGTTACGTTCCCTTGGAAGCGGCCTTTGCCGGCTTCGAGGTGACCTTTGTCGGCAGCAATGCGGATTGGCGATTGCTGCGCAGATTCCGGCTTGGGTGCTTGAGCCAAGCTCAGGAGACTGCCGTCGGGAGCGGCGAAGCGCAGCAGCTCGACTTGGACGTTGCCGTCGGCAAAGACGGCGGTTTCTGCGCCGTTTTGGCGGAGATGAATGCGGTCGCCTCGGGCATTGAAGTCCCGACTGGCAATGGAAGCCTCGCCTTCTATGAGCATGTCCGATTGGTTCGGATCCAAGGGTGTGAAGGCGATGGCAGAACCGGCGGCTTGCATCGCTCTGTTCCCGGCGGTTTGTGTAATTTGAACTTGCCCTTCGGCGGCAATTCGCCGGATGGTCCGGTTTTCCGGTTTGATGAACGCTGTCAATCGCCGGCTCGCAATGGTCCATCCGCTGTCCGATTGCGCCTGCACATCACCGCGGAATTGGATTTTGGATTCTGCCACTGTGTAGATGTAGCTGCCGGCCTGCAAGCGGATTTTTGACGGAGCGGATGGCTCGGACTTGGATTGGTCCGGGGCGGGCATGGTCATCCGGGCGTTTTCCCGGACAGTGAAGATGGGTTCGGTGTCTAGCCTCTCGATGTCGATTGCCTCTCCCCGGCCTTCGTAATCGTCCGAACGCCATGAGGGCGAGCCGCGAAGTTGCAGCAGCATTTGGCCTGAGTCGGCGGGTTGATAATGCGCTGTCTCGCCGGTTAGGACAGCTGTCCGTTGGCCGGATTGAACTTCGATTTGGATGTCCCCCCGCGCCGCAATCGTCCGGGCGTCTTGCCCTTCTTCGGGCAGCAGGACGGTCAATTGGCCGCAACGCAGTTGGAAGCGGCTGCCTTGCGTTGCTTTGACTCTGCCGCGGTAGGTGCCGATATTGGAAGTTCTATTGTAATCGAAACGGTCCGCCCGCACTTTAATCGGCGGAGAATCAGCGGGTTTGCCGGGCTTTTGCCTGGCCACCGGCCGGGAAATGATCGTGCGGACATCGTTGGAGATGGACAGAGTGGCAGCCGTCTGCGACCAAGAAAAGCCTCGGCCTTGAATGGAGTATCTTCCGTTGGCTGCTCGCAAAGCGATCGGGCCGGCGGCGGCGGCCTGTTTTTGGGACATGTCGAAGAAACATTCGGGAGCGTTGATAATCAGCCGGGGCTGAGGTGGGGTTTGGCCGTCGTAAATCTGAATGGCCACTTTGGAAATTCTGAGTCTGCCGGCCGCCAAAGCTTCCACGCCCTCGCCGGTGAGCAGAGTTTTGAGCCGCCCGTCTTCCATCAGCGGCATATGCCAGCCGCCGGAGATTTTGCCGGGAACGGTTTGCGCCGCGGGCATCGGCGCCTCCGGCAGAGCGCCGGCCAGGAACAGACTGCCGAGAATTGACGGCAATCGAGATCGACGGGTTGGTTTCATGTCCGACGGATGCGAACCGGCGGCAGCAAGGCTTCCGCTCCGGCCGGCCTTTTATCCTGTGTCTGGTTGGCGGGCATTGGCAAGAGACTTCTCGCCGTAAATCGCTTCCGGCGTCTGCAAGCGCGTTTCGATAACGGCAATCTGGTTGCGGGAATCCACCGTCCGATAGAAGCACGACAAGTAGCCTTTGTGGCAGGCGGCACCGGTTTGTTCTACCTGAACGAGCAGTGTGTCACCGTCGCAGTCGAACGTAATTTGTTTGATTGTTTGGGTGTGCCCGCTGGTCTCTCCTTTCATCCAGAGCTTCCGGCGGGAGCGGCTCCAGAAGTGGGTCTTTCCGGTTTCCATGCTTTGGCGTATCGAGGCCGCGTTCATCCAAGCCATCATCAAAACCCGCCCCGATCGATGCTCCTGAATAATGGCTGGTATCAAACCGTCAGCGTTGAACTTCAGCTTGTCGAAAAAATCCTCTTGCTGGTTTGCATTCATTGGTCAAATTTTCCGAATGGGCAGCTTTTTGTTTGCGAGATACTTCTTGACTTCAGCGACGGTATATTCGCCGAAATGAAAGATGCTCGCCGCCAAGACGGCATCCGCCTTGCCGTCGATCAACACCTCGGCCAGGTGTTCCAAATTGCCTGCGCCGCCGCTCGCCACTACCGGCACGGGCACTGATTCGCTGACTCGGCGGGTGATTTCAATATCATAGCCGGCCTTGGTGCCGTCGGCATCTATGCTGTTGAGGACAATTTCTCCCGCTCCCAATTGCACGGCTTGGCGAGCCCATTCGAGAGCGTCCATGCCGGTGTCTTTTCTGCCCCCATGCGAGAAAACCCGCCACTGGTTGGCGCCGGTGCGTTTGGCGTCAATCGAGGCGACGATACATTGGCTGCCAAACTTCCCGGCTCCTTTGGTAATCAGTTCAGGCGCGATAATGGCGGCTGAGTTGACGCTCACTTTGTCGGCCCCCGCTTTTAACATCAGGTGCATGTCTTCGAGAGTGCGAATCCCGCCGCCGACGGTGAGCGGCATGAAGCACTGGTCCGCTGAGCGTTCGATGACGTCCACCATAGTTTGCCGGTCGTGGGCGCTGGCAGTGATGTCGAAGAAGACCATTTCATCGGCACCCTGTTCGTTATACCGGACGGCCAGCTCGACTGGATCGCCGACATTGCGCAGTTCGCCAGCTTCGGCTTTCCCAAATTGGATGCCGCGGGTGACTCGTCCATCATGCACATCAAGGCAAGGGATGACGCGTTTTGCAAGCATGGAACCCAAAAAGAAGCGCCCTTCTTTGACAAGGACGCGCAAACAAAACCTGCCCGCCCGGAAAACCTTCGTTTCACAGGGCGGCTTGCCGGGGCAGGCAGGCGGGTTGATTTCGGGACGGATGCGGTCCGTCCGAATCAATGGGCGCCGGCAAATTGATGATTATACCGGACCGAAACGCCCCTCAACATTTTTGAACTGATTCTTGGCGTAAAGCACGGCGTTCAACGAATTCACCGGATTGCTCGAAGCGAACTTGTAGCCCAGCTTGTTTTGAACGGCCTCCAAGATTTCCGCTTTGGTCATAGGTTTCTTGGTAGTTACCTGTTTGACGGCCGCGCGCAGGGACAATTTGTTTTTTGCCCGCTTGAATTTCGCCCGTTTTTTGGCTGCAGGCGCTTGCTGAACTTCCGGGGCGCCAGCGGCCGGCGACGGCGCCGAGCCTCTCAGTTGCAGGGATCCTAAAATCTGGTTGATTTGAACCAGACGCTCTTCCAATTCCGCCTTCTCTTTAAGAAGTGCTTCGAGAAGTGGAACGTATTGTTTCAATGAATCGGATTTCATACGCGGGAGAACTTATCGCTTTGTCTATACCTTGTAAAGGTTTTATATTGCAAATATTGCAAAACTTTTGCGCGGATGAATTTGACAAGCTCCGGCGCGGCCTTTAGTCTAATGCCTCAGTCCACAGCGATTAGCCAAGCATTATGAAGAGATTGTGCGCATTATTTGTCCAAGCCGCCGTGTTGGCGGTTTTCAATAGCCCGAATGCCGCCGCCGAGGAAGGGCAAGCGGCCTTTGTTTCCATGTTTGACGGGCAAAGCCTGAAGGGGTGGACACCGATGATGAGAAAAGAGGCGGCGGCAGAAGCATGGCACGTGAAGGACGGGGTGATCGTCGGCAACGGAGACTTTGGCCTGGGTTATTTGGTTTACGACCTGCGGGAGATCGCGGATTTCGAAATGAAGTTCCGCTACCGGTTTCCGGGAAAGGGGAACAGCGGCGTGAATGTTCGGGCAAGGAAGGATCGCACCGGCAAACGGGATTTTCAAAGTTATCATGCGGACCTCGGGCATGTCGGCATCGGCAAGCAAGTGCTCGGCGCGTGGGATTTTCATACTCCTGGTCGGCGGGAACATGCCTGTTTCCGCGGGGACAGGCTGACAATCGACGAGAATGACCAACCGACGGTAAGGCCAATTGTCGGGGCAGTGCAGGCGGCAGACATCCGCAAAGGCGATTGGAACGACGCGCACATCGTCGTCCGGGGAAACCGCTTTCAATTCTTCATCAACGGGAAACCCGCCGCAGAGTTTATCGAGCATCTCCCCAAAGAAAAGCGATTGGACAAGGGCATGATTCAACTGCAACTGCATGATCCGGGAATGATTGTGCAGTTCAAAGACCTTTGGATAAAAGTGCTCAAATGATGGCTACCTTGTGCCGCCCGGCATGAGAGCCTGCCGGGCGTTTCCGCCTGCAATCTTGAATAGAACTGCCCCGGTTTTTGAGATGGCAGGTTGCTAAAATGCTCTTGAGTGGAGGGTTTGAATCTGTAATTTATCTGCCGCCAGAGCGGACCGACGGGAAACCGAGTCAAGGAGCGCCGGCCAGACGCAGGGGCATTGGTTGCAAGAGACAGAGTCAGGATGCAGAGTGAACAGAGGAATGACGAGGGGCAGCGTTACTCGGCGAAGAATACGCGGGTTCCAGTGAGTTTTATATGCGCGGCGCCGGATGCCAGGAATGTTTCCGTCGTCGGCGATTTCAACGAGTGGGACCCGGCGGCCAACCGAATGAAGCGACATCCAGACGGCTCCTGGCAATCCAGTTTCCCGGTGCATAGCGGGCATCATCGATATCAGTTTCTTATCGACGGCGTGCCGCATTTGGACCCGCAGGCGATCGGTGTTGTGAAGCTGGACGATGGTGGCAAGGCTTCGCTGTTGTCGGTAAGTTAGTCTTTCCCGCCGCTGGCGGCTCTCTTTTTTTGGAAGAATTGTTTGAGTAGTCGGGCGCATTCCGCCTCGCGCACGCCGGCTTCCCTTTGGCAGCGGTGGTTGAAAGCCGGGAATTGGAGCAGGTTTAGGGCGCTGCCTGCCGCCCCGCTCTTGGCGTCCCAGGCGCCAAAGACCACTCGCCGGAGGCGGGCTTGCACCATGGCGCCGGCGCACATGGCGCAAGGTTCTTTAGTTACGTAGAGGGTGCAATCGTTCAGGCGCCAGTCGCGCAATGCTGCTTCGGCTTGGGTGATGGCCAAAATTTCGGCGTGAGCGGTCGCGTCTTTTAGCAACTCCACTTGGTTGTAGGCGCGGGCGATGATTTGGTTTTCCCGCACGATGACTGCTCCGATGGGGACTTCCTCCGCTTGGAGCGCCCGGAGAGCGCAACGGAGGGCTTCGCCCATGAAGTGGCTGTCGCCGGAGAGTTGGATGGCGGGAGGCTGTTCCATCTATTGGGCGGGGGGATTATGGGGCGGCGGCTTGTTCGAGTGCCCAGCGGTTGCCGTTCGGGGTGCATTGGCAATGGGCCGCGAAGAAGCCGGCGCGATATTTCCAGAAGAGAGGCCAAATCTGTTCCCGGTCGGTTACGGGGATGGCCAGGTTCTGAATTTGGTTGCGGGAAAAGAAGCCGAAATCGCCCTCGTCGATGGAGGCGGGGAGTTCTGTGAGGCGGGGAAGGCACTCGAAGAGAAAGAGCAGCCAGTTGGCTTCTCCGGCATATCCGTGTTCGCTGATGAGGCCAGCAAGGTGAAAGTCGGCCGGGGCAAGCGGGAGGGCCAGTTCTTCGCGCGTTTCCCGAGCGGCGCAGCCGTGAGGGGATTCGCCGGTTGCCGTGTCCAGTTTTCCGCCGCAGGGGCTCCAAAGGCCTTCATTGGGCGGTTTGCGGCGGCGCATTAAGAGAGCTTCGCCGGCTGTGTTGAAGCAGTAAATCAAGACCGCAATTCGGTGGGGGAAGGCCATGAATGGTCAGATGGGTTCGAGGTCGGTAGCGGCGATTTTGACCGCGGCGGCTTGCCCGATGAAGTCCAGGCGCAGCAAGACTTCGTAGGTGCCTGTGCGTTTTTCGACTTGGGCGGTCAGCCTTTGGAGTGGCCCTTTTTTGATGGCGACTTGGGCGCCTTCAGTGATTTGTGGCGCGAGGCGGATGTCCATCCCTCGTTCGACGGCGGCCAGGATGTATTTGAGTTGCCGCTGGAATTCGCTTTGGTCGGTCACGGCGAGCAAGCGGGCGAGGTAGCGGTTTTGGTAGATTTTTTGCCATTGGTGTTCTTCGAGTTGGAGAAAGAGGTAGCCGGGGAAGAGCGGTTTTTGGAAGGACACGGTTTTGCTTCGGTATCGGTGGACGGTGTGGATGCAGGGGAGGGTTCGGGCAAGCCTTCGCACTGGGCGCATTGGAGGAGTTTTTTTTTCACAGCGGGGTCGGGTGTGGGCAACATATCAAAGGCGTCCGCCCGGCGGCGGTTGGCTCGAAACTTCGGCGGCGTTCATTTATCAGGCGAAAGATTCGGGCATTTTCAGTTCTGTTTCAAGCTCCCGCATGGAGGCCAAAACTTTTTTTCGCGCGGCCGCCCTGACCGTGTTATGTTTCTCTGTTGGGTTATGGAAGCGATGGTCGAGGATTTTGTGGCTTTTCTGCGGCTTGAGCGGGGGCATTCGGAAAAGACGCAGCGCATATATGCCGCCTTGTTGGGCAAGTTCGTCACTTGGGCCAAAGGGCAGGGCATCGACCAGTGGGAAAGCGTGGCTTTGGAGCATTTGCTGAGGTTCTTGCAATGGGAGCGCCAACGTCCTTTGGCCCATGAGCCAAAGGAATCTACCCGCCGGCTCAGCCCGGAAAGCCTGTATCTGGAAATTGCGGCCTTGAAATCGTTCTACAAGTTTTGCGAGAGCGAAAACCACTTGCCGCGCAACTTGGCCGAAATCCTTTCGCTGCCCCGCCGTTGGCGGCGGCTACCGAAGTGTTTGAATGCCGGGGAAATCCGGCGTCTTTTGTCCCCTGAAACGCCGGAAACGCCCAAATCGCTGTGCGACCGGGCAGTGTTGGAGTTGGGCTATGCTTCGGGGCTTCGGCTGGCAGAGCTGCGGTGTCTTCGCCTGGAGCAGCTTCATCTGGATGCTGGATTTGTCACTGTCATCGGTAAAGGAGACAAGGAGCGGGTAGTGCCTGTCGGCAAGATAGCTGGCGAAGTGCTGGAACGTTATTTGGCGACGGGGCGGCCGGCACTGGTGATTCGGAAGTCTCCGGCTAATGTGTTTTTAAATCAGCGGGGGCGGGCCTTTGCGGCGGCAACGCTTTGGCTGCGAATCAAGAAGCGGGTTAAACGGGCGGGCATCAAAAGGAATGTTACCCCGCATATGCTACGCCACAGCTTTGCCACCCATTTGTTGGAGAACGGCGCCGATTTGCGGGCGATTCAGGAAATGCTCGGACATGCCAGCATCGCGACCACAGAAATTTACACTCACGTGAAGCCGTCCCGTCTGCAAGACGTCCACCGGCGCTTTCATCCCCGAAGCTGACGTCGCGTTTGATGCTGGCGATTTTTTCATTCACCGGATGCTTACGCGAATCGTTCTCCTGTTAGCCGTTCGCACACTTCGATGTATCTGGAACGGGTTTTCTCGACAACATTTTCAGGCAGTTTCGGCGGCAGGGATACCTTGTCCCAACCGGTAGATTCAAGCCAATCTCGCACTATTTGTTTGTCAAAGCTTTCTGGTCTACAGCTAGGCCGTTGGTCTTTTGCTAACCAAAACCGCGACGAATCTGGCGTGAGCAACTCGTCAATCAGCAGCAAATCATCCCCAGCATACCCAAATTCAAACTTGGTATCGGCAATGTGAAAACCCCTTTTCAAGGCAAAGTCTTGTGCCTTTGCGTAGAGAGCCAAGCTAAGGTCTCGAACTTGGACAGCGGTTTCCTGCCCAACAATTTCAGCGGCTTGGCTAAATGTAATGTTTGCATCCCGGCCTGTGATGGACTTGATTGCCGGCGTGAATAGTGGCGTCGGAAGCCGAGACCATTCTTGAATGCCAGACGGCAAAATATTCCCGCAGATAGCTCCTGTCGCCTTGTATTCCTTCCAACCTGAACCCGCCATAAACCCGCGAACGACACATTCAATTGGCAAAGGCTTTGCTTTCTTAACTAGCATTGCCCTGCCTTTTAATTCCTCCCCGCAACATTCTAACGGCATGGCGCCGTTAATCCCTTGGCAATGATTGCGGACGATAGATTGCGTTTGCTCAAACCAAAAATTGGACATTCGGGTCAACACTTCTCCCTTTTTAGGGATGCCGTTGGGAAGGATAACATCGAATGCGGAGAGGCGGTCTGTGGCCACAATCAAAAGGCAATCGCCCAAGTCGAACAGCTCACGCACTTTCCCGCTGTGAACGCGCAAAAGATTCGGTGCCTCAAACTTCAAAACCACTTGGCTGTCGATGGCCATCGCCGGCAAAGATGCCGATAATCCGCCGGAAGAGAAATAGATTATTTCGCAACAAGCAGTTACTGGCTTTTCACCTTGTCCAGCCTGCGCCACTCCCGCTAAGCCTATAAATGCTTATTGCGGATTATTTTGTTGCCATGCCGTTCCCGGGGACGAATACTCCTCTTGCCTTCACGGGGGAAAAGCGAATGCGCTCCTTCTTTGGGCGAGAAATTTGGCAGTTGGTAACGTGCGCAAATTGCATAATATGATGAGACTTCAGTTCGCATTATGTTCCATTCTCGGCGGCTTGGCGGTGTCGTGGCTCGAAGCGGCGCCGGTTTCCGGTTGGCTTCATTGGCGGGGGCCGCATCAAAACGGCGCCTCAGAGGAAACGGGTCTGCCGGAGGACATCGAGCTCGGCGGCAAGAACCATTTGTGGACCTTCGAAATGGCCGGGCGAGGGGAAGCGGTAATTGCCGAAGACCGCGTTTATGCCTTCGGTTACGCCGGCGAGGGAGCGGACTTGCGCGAGTATTTGACCTGCTTGGAGGCTGACACCGGGAAAGTCATCTGGCAACAGGGCTTCAACGATTTTTTAAGCGACATCGTCTATGAGCGCTACGCCATCGGAGCGCCCACTGTGGACAGCGAAACGGGCAACATCTATTTGATGACAACGGCCGGTGAGATGGTCTGCGTGAACCCGGCCGGGAAAATCCTTTGGCGCCATTCGATGATGGAGCGTTTCGGGCTGCTGACTTTTCCTAACGGCCGGCGCGGCGCAGCGGTAATCGAAGGCGAACTCGTCATTCACCACGCAATCACCTCCTACTGGGGAGCGGACGGACCAGCCCGCGACCGGTTCTTTGCGTTCCAGAAAAAAACCGGCAAACTGGTCTGGAGCGCAACCCCGGGAACACCGCCCAAAGATAGCTCCTTCTCTTCTCCGGTCATTGCCTCCATCCGCGGCAAACGAGTGCTTTACTGCGGCACCGGCTGCGGAAATCTGGTGGCCATCAATGCGCTGACCGGCGACCCGCTGTGGCGCTATCATTTTTCATATGGCGGCGTGAACGCATCCGTTCTCCTGCACGCCAAAAACAAACTGATCGCCATCCACGGGAAAGAAAATCTCGACACCTCCGAAGTGGGTCGAATAGCCGCAATTCGAATCGGTGCAGAACCAGCGGCCGGGCAAAAAGGGCCGGTTGTGCTCGACCAATCCGCCGAGCTCTGGCGGCAACCGCTGGTCATGTTTACCAGCTCGCCGGTCTTGGCAGGCAACCGCGTCTATCAAGTCTCCCACACGGGAGAACTGGAATGCTTGAACGCCGAAAACGGCGAAATCCTCTGGCACCACAAACTCGAAAACGGGCAGCTCCATGCCTCGCCGCTGTATGCTGATGGCAAGCTCTACATCCCGATGGCTAACGGCAATTTCTACATCCTCAAAGTCAAAGACGACGGTGTGGAACAATTGGACAAGGTAGCAGTAGACGGCGGCCTCCTGGGAGCGCCAACTGTGTGGAACGGGAAAATTTACCTGCACAGCCAGGAGAAACTCTACTGCTTCGGCAAAGCCGGCGGCTCCAGACAAGGGAAACCGTGGGCCAACCATATGTCCCCGGAACGCCGGCAACGCGGCCAGCCAGCCCGTTTGCAGATTGTTCCTGCCGATATTCTGCTAAACCCCGGCGAGCAAACCTCCCTACAAGTCCGGACGTTGGATGCTGCCGGCCAAGTCCTGCGCCAAAACGTGCCAGCGCGTTTTGAAAAATACATCCCCCCCGCGGCGAAAGTGCGGACAGAAATCGACGCCGAGTTTGACAGCAAAACCATTACAGCCGGCAACGCCACAAAAGCCTCAGCGGGTGCCTTTCGAGCAACGCTCAGCAACCTGGCCGGTTTCGGCAGAGGGCGGGTCTTGCCCGGCCGGCGGTTCACGGAAGATTTTGAAAGTTTTTCCATCACCGAAACCTATCCCGCCGGCCACCCCCATGAAGGCATCCAATTTGCCTACCCACCACTTCCCTGGATCGGCGCCAGATTCAAATGGGACATTCGAAACCGCAACGGCAACAATGTTTTAGTCAAAACCTTAGACCGTGTGCTATTTCAACGCGCGACAACTTTCTTCGGCGACCCGGAAATGTCCAACTATACCATCGAGGCAGATGTTATGACCGACGGGAACCGCCGAATGAAATCTAACGTGGGGTTGATCAACCAACGCTATGTCATCGAATTAGTCGGAAACTGGCAGCAGCTGGAAATCAGCTCCAACCACGACCGCATCAAAGTTTCAGTTCCTTTCCGATGGAATACCGGAACATGGTATCGGCTGAAGTCGCGCGTAGACGTGGCCGGCGACGGCTCGGGAATCGTTCGGGCGAAAGCCTGGAAACGCAGCGACCCAGAACCCGGCGCTTGGACAATCGAAGTGCCGCACAAAACAGCCCACAACCGAGGCGCGCCGGGAATACGCGGCTTTTCCCCGCAAAGCCGCTATAGCGTGTACGTGGATAATATCTCCGTTTACCCCAACACCGACTGAAAATCAATTCGAATTATACAACGATATGAAAATACAACAACAGCTTCTCCCAATCTTAGCAGGATGCGCTTTACCGTTTGCCGCAGCCGAAGACTGGCCGCAATGGGGACGCAACCAAAGCAAAAACCTTTACTCCCCCGAAAAGGACATCTCGCACGAATTCAATCCGGGCGAATTCAAACCCGGCACGGAAGAAGTCGATATGTCGACAACTAAGAATATAAAATGGGTTGCCAAACTGGGCTCACAGGCTTACGGCAATACCACAGTGGCCGGCGGCAAAGTTTATATCGGCACCAATAACGAATCGCCGCGAGACCCTAAACATAAAGGCGACCGTGGAATCGTCTATTGTTTTGATGAAAAGACCGGGAAATTCCTCTGGCAATTAGTCGTGCCCAAATTGGGCGCCGGCAAAGTCAGCGATTGGGAGTATTTGGGAATCTGCTCCTCCCCCACTGTGGAAGGTGACCGTGTTTACCTTGTTTCCAACAAGTGTGAAGTCCTTTGTTTGGACAGCGAAGGTCTTCACAACGGCAACGACGGCCCCTTCAAAGACGAAGCCAAATATATGGCGGGCGAAGGAAAACCCCCAATCCAGCCGGGAGCGACCGATGCCGACATTATCTGGGTATTCGACATGCGGGAAGAACTAGGAGTGTTTCCGCACAACATTGCTAGTAGCTCCGTCGTGATTGCAGGAGACACCGTGTTTGCGACCACGTCCAACGGACAGGATTGGGGACACCTCAACATCCCCTCTCCGTTCGCTCCCTGCTTGGTGGCCTTGGACAAAAACACGGGCGCACTCTTGGGCGAGGAAGCTTCAGGAATTAGCAAAAACCTCATGCACTGCAATTGGTCTTCACCGGGATTCGGCGTTGTGAATCACCGGAAGATGGTGTTTTTCGGCGCGGGAGATGGATTCACCTACGCTTTCGATCCCAAACCGGTCGCCGGCGAAGATGGTTATATGATACTCAAAGAGATTTGGAAGTACGACGGGGTTCCACAAAAGTACAAAGAGAAAGACGGCAAACCTATAAAATACCCACATGCGGACGGCCCCAGCGAAATTATCAGCACGCCGGTCTTCTATAAAAACAGAGTCTATGTTGCCATCGGCCAGGATCCGGAACACGGCGAAGGCGCAGGCATGCTTTCTTGCATTGACGCTACCAAAGAAGGCGACATCTCCGCAAACGGCGCCCTCTGGACTTACGACAAAATCAACCGAACAATTTCCACCGTCTCAATCGATCCGGAGACAGACTTGCTCTTTCTCTGTGATTACTCCGGTTTTCTCTATTGCCTGGACGCAAACACGGGAAAAGAACACTGGATTTACGATATGAAAGCGCATATGTGGAGCTCCACTTTGGTAGCTGACGGTAAAGTGTTTTTGGGAGACGAGGACGGCGACTTTACCATTCTCGAAGCCTCGAAGAAGATGAAAACGCTGGCCGAAGTGAATTTCGGCGCGCCGATTTATTCATCGCCTATTGTGGCCAATGGGGTTCTTTATGTGGGAACGCAGACGCATCTTTACGCGATTGCTGAGCCGGGGAAATAACAATGAAGTTTAAGCTGGGGCATTTGTTGAACGGGCAATTCATATCGGGCTTTCTCTGCGCCTTCCCGTTCTGTTTGTTTCTCTTGCTGGGAACAATATAAAATTGGCGTTCTAATGCGCGGAATTCGCCGCCCGAAGTGCTGTATTGATATGTCACGATCTGTCATTGTCCTCGCCTGTCTTTTTGTGCTTCTCACTCTGCATCAGGATATTTGGTTTTGGGATGACGATAAGACGCTCTTTCTGGGATGTCTTCCGGTGGGATTGGCGTATCATATGGTTTACTCGATTGGCATCGCGGTTTTTTGGTGGTGGGCATCGTGGTTTGCCTGGCCTAAGGGTTTGGAATTGCCGGCCGAGGCTTCCTTGGAGGATTCGCAATCTAGTTGAATGATGACACCGTTGATTGTGGTCATTCTTTACCTCGGTTTATTGCTGGGGCTTGGGGTTTTGAGCAGCCGCTGGTTCCGGGGTACGAGCCGCGATTTTTTTGTGGCCAGCCATTCTATTGGGCCGTTTCTGCTTTTAATGAGCGTTTTTGGGACGACGATGACGGCTTTTGCCTTGGTGGGTTCGACGGGGAAAGCTTTTGAACGGGGGATTGGCGTTTATGGTTTGATGGCGTCGATAAGCGGGTTGGTTCATGTTGCAGTTTTCTTTTTTATCGGTGTTCGGCTTTGGGCGATGGGAAAGCAGAATGGTTTTGTAACGCAGATTCAGTTTTTTCGGGCGCGGTTTGATTCCACTAGCCTCGGTTATGTTTTGTTTCCTTTGCTTGTGGTTTTGGTGATTCCTTATATGTTGATTGGTATTATTGGCGCGGGGAAAACTTTGCTACCGGTTACTGCGGGCGCCTTTCCCGATTTATTTCCTAATCCGGATACTCCGCAGTGGGCGGGCGGCATTCCGGTTTGGCTTACTGGTTTGGCCGTTTGCGGGGTGGTGCTGATGTATGTTTTTATGGGCGGGTCACGGGGCGCGGCGTGGGCCAATACTTTTCAGACATTAGTGTTTATGGCGATGGGCGTGTTGGCGTTTATTTTTATCGCTCGAAGTTTGGGCGGCTTTCGGCAGGCAACGGAGTTGTCCGCCAAGTTTGATGAGCAGGGGTTTCTGGTGCAAAGCCATCGTTACGATCCCAAAGCGAGCGTTTTGTTGGAAAATGATCCGCCAAAAGTTATCGGAAAATATGCAGGCGATCCGGAGGAGGTAGCCGGCAGACGTCCGCTTTTGGCGCGGACGCCGACTCTAGTCAAACTTTATCCCAAGGAGGCAGCGACTGGTGGAGAGATTACGTTTTCACGGCAGTATGGAATTGGGGCGTGGATGTTTTTTACCTATTTGTTTATTCCGCTGAGCGCGGGCATGTTCCCCCATCTGTTTCAACATTGGTTGACGGCTCGGAGCGCGGGTGCTTTTCGTTTAACCCTTGTCGCCCATCCGCTGTGTATTTTGGCGGTGTGGGCGCCGTGCGTTCTTATCGGAACGTGGGCAACGGGAATTCTCCCACCTTTGGAATCCAGCAAAGTTAGCGCCGTCTTGGGAACTATAGTGAGTATGTTGGTAGACAGCCCTCTCCTTTCCGGTCTGTTGACCGCCGGCATTTTGGCAGCGATTATGTCTTCGCTGGATTCGCAATTCCTTAGTCTGGGCACTATGTTCACCAATGACATTGTACTGCAGGCCGGCGGGCCGCGCCGGTTTTCGGACCGGCAGATCATTCGGATCGCTCGCAGTTTCGTAGTTGGCGTAGTTGCGGTGGCCTACTTGCTGTCGCTGGCTGCTCCGCAAAATATCTTCAATCTGGCGGTCTGGTGTTTTACCGGGTTTTCCGCATTGACGCCGCTTGTAATCGCCAGCATTTATTGGCGGCGGACGACGTTGGCAGGCGCTTATGCTTCAATTGCAGTTGCGGTATTGACGCTGTTTTATTTTTTCCGAGCGTCCGGTTACGGTGGCGAGTATACAATCGGTCCCGGAATCATTCCGGCGGCCATCTGCGTTCCTGCTGCCGCTGCGGCTTTGGTAATCGTTTCTTTGTTGACACAACCGCCAAGCGCTGAAACTTTGGCAAAGTTTTTTCCAAAAGGGCGCACTCTTTTATGAAAATCATATGAACGACCAAACTATATCGCAAGACGTCATCCAACAGGCCGGTGAGTTGTTGGACGCCCATGTTCGGGAGATTGTGCGGTGGCATTTTTCGCCGGAAACGGGATGCGCGTTCTGGCTGAAGTGGGCGGAGAAGGCCGGCTGGAATCCAGCGGCAGAGATACAGTCTTTCGGCGATATTATCGAGCGGTTTCCTCACTTTCGGGATGAGTGGCTACGCGATTTGCAGCCCGAGTTGTGGGTGCCGAAGGCTTTTGCCGGGAAGCCCTTCAACATTTTTGAAACCGGCGGGACGACCGGGATGCCCAAGCAGCGCATTGGTTGGAATGATTACAAAGTCGATTACAGTGAGTTTTCGGACAAAATTGCTGACGAGCACTTTCCGCGAAATCATTATTGGCTGATGATGGGGCCGACGGGACCTCGGCGGTTGCGGTTGGCGATTGAGCATCTGGCGAATCTGCGGGGTTGTTCATGTTACTTTATTGATTTGGATCCTCGCTTTGTGAAGAAGATGATCGGCGAGCGCAAGTTCGACGTGGCTCGGTCTTATATGGATCATGTTGTGTCTCAGGCGGCGCTGATATTCAAGCATCGCCGGGTCAGCGCTTTGTTTACAACGCCGAAGTTGTTAGAGGCGTTGTCTGAACGCATTGACCTTTGGAAGGTCGGGCTTCGTGGCGTTTTCTGTGGTGGAACGACGATGGACCCGCAATATGCGCGTTTTCTCACAGAGGAAATTTTGGAAGGGAAGATCGGTTTCTATCCCACTTACGGCAATACGTTGATGGGCTTGGCAGCCAGCGTCCCTTTGCGTCCTGAAGACAATTTTTCCATTACATATTACGCGCCGCAACCACGTGCCGTTCTGCGGGTGGTCGATTCCGAACGGACAACGCAGGTGATGGGGTACGGGGAGTGGGGACGGGTCGAGCTCACGACATTGACGAAGGAGTTCTTCATGCCCCGCTTCCTGGAACGCGATGAGGCGATTCGCCGGGCGCCTCGGATGCCTTACGCCTGGGACGGTGTGGCAGAAGTCCGGCCTTTTGGCGCGATGGAGAAAAACATTGTGGAAGGAGTCTATTAAACGATGGAATTCCCGCACATTCCTTGCCTACGCTGGGGCGTTCCTTATGCCAGCTTGAATCGGAACAGCGTCGCCGACTATCGCAGCCGCCAGCCACTGGCTGAAATGAGCCAAGTCAATGCAGGCGTCATCCGGCGCGATTTGCGGCAGGCGGAGGCAGCACGCGCTGCTTTGCGGGAGCATACTGTGGAGGCGTTGATGGCGATTTCGGCCGAGGCCGGCGAGCGCTTTTTGAACGGCGTTTTACCGCTGGGCGATCGAGGGCATCAACAATCTCCAGACGATTATGTCTCAACCCTTTCTGCCACTAGCGGCCTGCCGCATGTGATGGTGCGGCGGAACATGCAGAAAATCTACTATGCTCTTGCCAATATGCGGACAATTCTCACCGGGCTTACTCGAGGGTTGGATTTCAAAATTATCGACCGGGGTTTCGGCGAGCAATTTGGCACGCGGATTAGTTTCTTTCCTGCCGCAAACGCTCTTGGACTGGTCATGCCGAGCAATTCTCCAGCAGTGAATTCGTTGTGGTTGCCGGCGATTGCCTTGAAAATCCCTGTCGTCATCAAACCGGGACGGGAAGAGCCTTGGACACCGTATCGGTTGATTCAAGCCTTCATTGCCGCCGGCTGCCCACCTGAGGCTTTCGGGTTTTATCCCACCGATCACGAAGGCGCGGAAGCGGTTTTGCAACACTGCGAGCGGGCGTTGATCTTTGGAGGCCAAACGACAACGGAGCGGTATGCTGGTAACCCCGCCATTCAAATTCACGGTCCGGGATTCAGCAAAATCCTCTTGGGTGAAGACGAGGCCGATAACTGGGGAGAACACCTAGATTTGATGGCTTCCAGTATTGCTGAAAACGGCGGGCGGAGCTGCATTAACGCCTCGGCCATTGTGGCGCCCCGGCATGGCAGGGCAATTGCCGAGGCCTTGGGCAAAGTTTTGGGGCCGCTGCAACCGGCGGCAGCGGACGACGCGCGCGCGCGCCTCTCCGGTTTTGCCAATCCCAAAATGGCCGAGCACATTGACCGGGCGATTGATGACGGTTTGAAAACGCCGGGAGCCGAAGACATGACGGCCCGCTACCGGCAAGGCGGCCGCAAAGTCGAATTCGACGGCAGCGCTTATCTCAGGCCGACCATCGTCTATTGTGAGACAACCGGCCACCCGCTCTACAACCGCGAGTTCCTCTGCCCTTACGCCAGCATCGTCGAAGTACCGCAGGCAGAGATGTTGAACCGCATTGGCCCATCACTAGTTGTCAGCGCCATCACCAAAGACAAAGCCTTCACTGAAGCGCTGCTGAACTCCTCGCTGATTGAACGTCTGAACTTGGGGCCGATAACTACGATGAAGATTTCCTGGGACCAACCGCACGAAGGGAACTTGTTCGAATTCCTCTACCGGCGGCGCTCCATTGAAACGGCGGCAACCATGATGACAACCTGACCCGCGAAAATGGGAACGTCTCTTGAAACGGCAAATCCGCTCCAAACAACGGCGGCAAGACCAGCCGGCAAGCCCGCTGATTTCGAATCGCCTTCGTCAACGCGCTTGGTGTTCGGCAATGGTTCGGTGGAAAAAATCG
Organism: uncultured Pedosphaera sp.; assembly: GCA_965214825.1. Classification (GTDB taxonomy): domain Bacteria; phylum Verrucomicrobiota; class Verrucomicrobiia; order Limisphaerales; family AAA164-E04; genus UBA2970. The sequence goes on along the minus strand of OZ243981.1, from coordinate 784,800 downwards.
GCCGGCTCGTTGGCGAACTGGGCGGGACAAAAGCTCTACTCGTTACTGACCCAGGCATCGTCGAAGCCGGACATGTTGGCCGAGTCGAACAAGCGCTCGCCGCTACGGGAATTGCCTTTTCCGTGTTTGACCAAGTGCGGGAAAATCCCACCACCCGCGATGTTAGCCGCTGCGTTGCCGCCGCGCAAAAAGAGCGGATCGACTTCCTCATCGGCCTGGGTGGGGGAAGCAGCATGGACACCGCCAAAGGCTGCAACTTCATTCTGACCAACGGCGGAGAGATGAAAAATTATTGGGGCATCGGCAAGGCGACAAAACCCATGCGCCCCTTGATCGCCATTCCCACCACCGCCGGAACCGGAAGCGAATGCCAATCCTTTGCCCTAATTGCGGACGAAGCGACGCATCAGAAAATGGCTTGCGGCGACGCGAAAGCCGCTGCCAAAGCCGCGCTTTTGGACCCGGAACTCACCTTGTCCCAACCCCGATGCGTGGCCGCTTGCACGGGAGTGGATGCCTTGGCGCACGCTGTTGAATCAGCCGTCACGAAAAAGCGAACCCCCGTCTCGGCAATTTATTCCCGAGAAGCCTTTTGCCTACTCGCCGGCGCTTTCCCGAAAATCCTGGCCGACGCGCATGATTTGGCACCGCGGGGAGACATGTTGCTGGGCGCCGCCTTGGCCGGCATGGCCATCGAAAACAGCATGTTGGGCGCGGCACATGCGGCCGCCAATCCGCTTACCGCGCACTTCGGCGTGATTCACGGGCAAGCCGTGGGCATCATGTTGCCGCGCGTCGTGGCTTACAACGCCGCCGAGCCGGGCGCTCGGGCGATTTATGCCGCGTTAGCGGCGGTGGGTAATTTGGCCGAACCCGGCGCGGATGAGGCAACAGCAGCTCAAACGCTGGTTCATTTCTTGCAACGCGCCTTGACTGCCGCTGGATTGCCGGACCATTTGGCCGCGCTGGGCATCGAAGCTGCGCAGCTCTCCCGTCTGGCACAGGAAGCGGCCGAGCAATGGACTGCCGGATTCAACCCGCGAAATGTTGGCGCGTCGGATTTCGAGCGGTTGTATCACGCCGCGCTGCATCCTGCCCCGCCTTGTTGATGTCTCAAACTGCACCGTGTCGGGGCCGTTGGTTTGGCGGTTTTGGTGTCCACCAAACCATGAGTTCGAGGTTCGTCCGGTTGGGGTAGGAACGTGGCGTCCATTTCCGTTTGAGGCGAAACTTTGGGGCGAAGCGCTGCATGATTTCGCCGCGGGTGGAGGGGAAGGGCGGGCCGCCGTCGTCTTGGAGGAGATAATAGACCGCCAGATAATGGCCTTCAGGTTTGAGCCAACGGAGAATGGCTTCGACATATCGCGTCCGCTGTTCCGGTTGGATGGCGCAAAAGAAGGTGTGTTCGAAAATCCAATCGAAAGGAGCGGCGGGCTGCTCAGTCAAAAAGTCAGCGATTTGAAAATCGGCTTCGATGGTTGTCCGGGCGGTTTTTTCTTTTGCCAGCCGGACAGCGGTTGGTGAGATGTCGATGCCGGTGGCGCGGAAACGATGTTTGGCCCATTCGCGCACATCGTGGCCGAAGCCACAGCCGGGCACGCAAACGGTGCCGGGGACGAGGCTTTTCTCCGCTTCGAGGAAGTCCACCAATCCGGGCGAAGGCGCTCCCTTGTCCCAAGGGCATTCGCTGCGTTGATAGCAAGATTCCCAGTCCGTCGGTTGGGTCATTTGCCGAATCGGGTTTGGTCTTGCCAAACGATTTCCCCGCCGACGATGGTCATCAGGTTGCGTCCCCGCATGGGCCAGCCGTGGAAGGGAGTGTTTTTTCCTTTGCTTTGGCTGTCGTTTCGATTGAAGACCCATTTTTGTTCCGGGTCGAAGATGGTGGCGTCGGCGGCTTTGCCGGGGGCGAGGCTGCCTTTGTCGAGGCGCAGCAATTTGTTGGGGCCGACTGTGAACCGTTCGATCAGTTTGGGCAGGGCGAGGCGGTCGGTGTGATAGAGCGCGCTCAAGCTCAGGGAAAGCTCTGTTTCCAATCCGGTGATGCCGAAGGGGGCGGCGTCAAACTCGACTTCTTTTTCGTAGTTGCAGCGGGGGGCGTGGTCGCTGCAGATGATTTCCAAAGAACCGTCGGCAATTCCGTTGAGAACGGCCTGGCGGTCGCCGGCTGAGCGAAGGGGCGGGGTCGTTTTGAAGCCGGTGTCATAAGACGGCCATTGGGGCAGTTCTTGGTCGGGCGCTGTCAAGTGAAGGTGCTGCTTGCCGTCCGTTTCCCAAAAGGCAGCGCTGCCGGCGATGGCCGCATCAGTCAGTGTGAAGTAATGGGGGCAAGACTCTCCGCTGATGGGGACTCCCCGATGTTGCGCTTCTCGGAGGAGCCGGACACTGCCGGCGGTGCTGATGTTTTGGCAATGGACATGGGTTTTTGTCAGCTCGGCAAGGTGGATGTTACGGGCCACGATGACCTCTTCTCCTGAAGCAGGCCAGCCGGGGAGTCCAAGCACCATACTCCAATAACCTTCGTGCATCACGCCGTCGCCCACGAGCCGGTCATCCCGGCAGTGGTCCAGGACGGGCAGCGCGAACATGTTAGCGTATTCCAAGGCGCGGCGCATGAGTTCGTTGTTTTGAATGCACCGGCCATCGTCAGTGATGGCAACGACGCCGGCGCCTTTGAGCGACCCAATGGGCGCCAATTCTTCGCCCGCCAATCCTTTGGTGATGGCGCCCGCAATCAAGACGTTGATACTGGACTGGCGTTCGATTTTGTTCTGAATCAGCGCCACAGTCCCGGCGGTGTCGATGGCGGGCGCGGTGTTGGGCATGCAGACAGTTGTGGTGAAACCGCCTCGAGCAGCAGCGGCGCTTCCGGTGCCGATAGTTTCCTTGGCGCTTTGGCCGGGCTCGCGAAAGTGAACATGGCAATCAATGAGTCCCGGGCAAACAACCAGCCCGGTAAGGTCGATGGCGCGGGCAGTTGGCGGCGCGGTCTCTTTGGCCGATTCTCCAACTGCCGCCACTTTGCCGCTGAGCAGGAGGAGATCGTTTTGGGCGTCGATGCCGTTTGCCGGGTCAATCAGGCGCCCGTTGAGAAGCAAAAGTGCGCTCATGTCCGGCCAGACCGTAGCGGTTTGGGAATTGACAACGCAAGCATCCTTCGGTGAGGATGGCTGGTGTGGCGCGGGTGTAGCTTAGTGGCAAAGCTCCAGCCTTCCAAGCTGGCTACGAGGGTTCGATTCCCTTCACCCGCTCCATCCTCCCGGCTGCCGCCGCTCAACGCTTTTTGTGGAAGCCGAGAAGTCCGGGATGCGATGCGAGCGCGGCCTGGATGTTGTCAGCATCAATAATCAGCGGCTCTCCAGAATTCAAATCCCTCACCGCGGCAGCAATGATTTTGCCGCTTTGAAAGGCTCGCAACACCTCGGCCTTAGAGCCGACAACACGCAAATCCGGCAGAAGGAAAGCGAATTTTACGGGACTGCGCTTTTGCCAAACTTTGAGTTTGTTCGCTCCCACCGGCAGGCCGATAAGACTGACGATGACCTCGCAGTCCGGATGGTTTTTGCTGATGGCGTCAATGGACGATGCCTCCATCAGGAAACTGAGAGGGTTTTTGGCGTTTGGCGGGATAGGAGCACTTTGCGGATTGTCCCAGTATTCAGGTTTGATTTTCGGGCGGGCGACTTCAAGCCGCGTTGTTTTTGCCAATCCTTTTTTCAAACCTTCGATGCCGGCATCGTCGAATTGCCGGGTTTCTCTCTGCTGGCCGTGTTTCTGTGCGAAAGGATTGGACAGCACCAGGACGCAATCGGGGGCATGCTGCAGGGAAAGGTGTTTGCCAAGGGCTTGCAAGACGCTTTGGCGCGAGTCCAGAGCCTGTCCCATTTCCTCGCGGGACTTCAGATAGAGCCTGAAGAAAAGCAGCACGGCAATTAGAAGCAGACCGCCAGCCAGCCAATGCTTGATTTTGCTCATCGAAAATAGGGCGGCGCGGTGTCTTTGCCGAGCAGCGCGTTGATGCCGAGCTCGTCGAGGCGGGAGGGTGAGAGACTTTCGGCGTGGCCGTCGGCAAACCAGGCGTCGGCTTTACCGTTATGCCGGGCATGAACTTCCGGCTGGTCTCTATTAGTAGGCACTTTGTTAAATTTATAAAATTGCACAGCGCTTACCCCGCCCCGGCCCTGGCTTGTGCTGTCCGCCAGATGGGCGTATTCGGTGGGTTGCCGGACGGTATTGAAGTTGACATGGACAAATTCTCCGTGTTCGCCCCGCTTGACCAGAGAATTAGTCGGGGGATCCGCCCAAACGCCATAAGTTTGAAACCAGTTGGTGAAAAAGCGCGGCGGGTAGGAAGGACACAGAAAAATCTTCGATTCCCCCAGGTTTTGATTGGAGCTAAGAATGCCGCCCCAAGTGAATCTTCCCTCCAGCCAAAGATTATCAATCTGCATCAAACCCTCGTGATCTTCCGCATACAAGAGCGTCGCCAAACCCGCTTGTTTGAGATTGCCGATACATTGAATTTGCTTAGCCTTTTCCTTGGCCTTGGCGAGGGCCGGCAACAGCATGCCGGCAAGGATGGCGATAATGGCGATTACCACCAACAGTTCTATTAGCGTGAACGCCCGGCAAAAAACAGTCCGGCGCTTTTCCAGCCATTCGAAAAGGCGCAGTTGTTCCCAAAACATCATGTCGAGAATGTTAAATGCTGCTGCCGGTTTGTCAATCATGAATCTGACGGAAATTCGGAAAGCGGAAGGGGGTGCTCAAACGCTCCGGTTTGGAGATTTTCGGGCAACCGAGTGGTATCCCAGCTTGGTTTCAGGGATGTCGACTCATAACACTCGAATATCCCCGGCGGCGTGACCGCTGTTTCGAGAAAGTTTCTCGTTTTAGCGGATTTTTCTCTTGCAAATACGCTGGAAATATGGCCAGTTTAGGGGCTTTTCAGTCTAGTTGTGTATTTCAATTCTTCGGCATTTTTCTGGTTCCTCGCAGTTTTTTTTCTGCTGCATTACTTGCTGCGCGGCAGTTTAAGGGGCCGGAATCGTTTGATTGTGGCTGCCAGTTATTTCTTCTACGGCTGGTGGGACTGGCGGTTTCTGTCGCTGTTGTTACTTTCCAGTTTAGTTGATTTTTACGCCGGATTGTTGATGAAAGATGCCGCTCGAAACCGGCGGCGTTTGCTGCTGTTCCTGAGTTTATCCGTCAATCTCGGCGTGTTAGGTTTCTTCAAGTATTTCGACTTTTTTCTGGAGAACTTCATTCACGTCTTGGGCGTGTTGGGGATGCAGACAAACCTGCCGCTGATGAATGTCATCTTGCCTGTCGGAATTTCATTTTATACATTTCAAAGCCTCGGCTATACAATTGATGTTTACCGAGGGCATGTCAAAGCAACGCGAGATATAGCAGCCTTTTTGGCTTATGTTTCTTTTTTTCCGCAGTTAGTCGCCGGCCCAATCGAGAGAGCCGCCAATTTGTTGCCGCAGTTTACTTCTATCCGGCCGCTGACAGCGCGTGGGTTAGAGACGGGGGCGTGGCTGGTTCTCTGGGGTATGTTCAAAAAGGTGGTGATTGCCGATAATCTCGGGCTTTTGGTGGATATGGTTTATTCCGATCCTTCGATAAAAGGTCCTATAATCTTGTTGGCTACTATTGCCTTTGGTTTCCAAATATACTGCGATTTTTCGGGTTATTCGGATATCGCGCGTGGTGTGGCTTCTTTGTTGGGTTTTCAATTGATGTTGAATTTCAATTTGCCCTACTTTGCGGTGGTGCCGGGCAATTTTTGGCGGCGGTGGCATATCAGTCTTTCTTCTTGGTTCAGGGATTATATCTATATTCCTTTGGGGGGGAATCGATGCTCGACTTTCAAGAACAATTGGAATCTTTTATTAACGATGTTATTGGCCGGCATCTGGCATGGCGCGGGTTGGAACTTTATTCTCTGGGGAGTTTGGCACGGAGTGATGTTAGGGATATTTAGAAAGTATTCACCGAAAAATCCTGCGCAGATTGCAATGGGTTGGGCGTTGACGATGGGGATTGTTTTCTATGGTTGGCTGTTGTTTCGGGCGCAATCGCTGGAGCAGATTTATAGTTACTCTCTGAACGCATGGCTTCCGGTGTTTCCTATATGGTTCTCAAGTTACGCGTTGTTGCTGGCAGTGTTTCTAATTCCGCTGATAGCAGTGGAATTGTGGCAGAAGATGACGAATGATTTAACGCCTTCGCTGCGTTTGCCTCTACTGTGGCGCAGCGCTCTGCATGGGTTGTTGCTGTTTGCGATACTGCTTTTTGGGGAGGCCAAGGGGACGCCGTTCATTTATTTTCAGTTTTGAAAATCTGCGCCTGCATGTTAAATCTAATGCAATGATTAGCCATATTTATAAGTTCCAATTTTCCGATGCGGTCAGGAGTTTTGTCTATCCTTTGGTGGTAGCGGCGCTGATAGGTGTTGGTGTCCAGCTGGGTGCGTGGCTGGAACTTTTGCCGCCGCCTCGTCCAATGCTCGACGCAGACCGCACGGTTATTGTGCATCAAGCAGACGCCAGCCGGGAGCCTTCCGAGGCAAAGGTTCTGTTGATCGGTGATTCGTCTTGCATGATGAATGTGGATGCGGCGCAGCTTTCGCAATTGATCGGCATCGAGGTTTTGAATCTTGGCTCCGTGAAGGTTCTGGGTTTGAATGCTTACTCCACTTTGCTGGCCAACCATTTGAAATCCAACAAACCGGGGAAAATCGTGCTGTTGGTGAATCCGAATTTTGTCCGCAAAAATTCGCCTTCGAAAGTCCACGTTGCTGCTTTCGAGCATTATCTTGCCGGACGTGATTATGACTACGGTACGGCGAAGGCTTGGGGCTTGAGGAGAATGCTGGGCATCCACATCGCCGAGGGGCGGTTGGTGGGGCGTCTGCCGCTTCCTCTGCCAAAACGCTTCGGCGCTTTTTATGGATTTACTTCGGAATTATATCATTATATGGACAAGCATCAAGGTTCAGCTGCGGATCCGAACATTTTGAATGAAGAAGACTTGAGCGGCAGCAGCGATTATTTGGTAGACAAGTCGTATTTGAAAGAGGCGGCAACGTTTGCGGCAGCCGTCCCGTCTGGGACTCGATTGTTTGTCGGTTTGACACCGCTTCCCGAATCCTTTCCTGGCGAAGGATATGTTTCCCGATACAAAGTGCTCTTGTCCGAGTGGGCGGCTGCCTTTCCCGGCGCGATTCCGCTAACCGGTTTGCCGCCGATGCTTCCCGATAAACAGTTCGCCACGAAGACGCATCTCAGACCGCAGTCGGTTGGGAGCTTCACTGAACGGTTGTGTCGCGAGCTGCTTGCTGCCTCTGCGATGGAATGAGGTTTGCCTGCAGCGGGTTAAAGATTTTGATTGCGGCAATGCGATGATTTGGGTAGGTTCGGCAGATTGTGGTAAAGAAGGTGGATGCGCATTATGAATGCTAGGCTTCAACAACAGGCAGAGCAGTTGGTAACTGTCCGCGGGGGCGGCTTCCCTGCTTGTAGTCGAATGGTTTTGGGTTCTCGAGCTCTTGCGATGCTCTTGGCCTTTTTCGCGGTTTCAGCAGAGAAGGCGGCCGCGCAGGAAATTTCTTTGATCCGCACGGCAGAGAGGGGACTCGCCGCGCGCATTCCGGAGCAACCGGGACAGTGGTTTCGGTTGGAGTGGAGTTCCGATTTGCGGGATTGGCGGATTGCCAGGGATTCTGTTGCCGGCTTGGCGGAGGTTGCCGTCGTCCGTCCGGGAAGCGATGTTGCCTTTTATCGGGCGCGCGGTTTTCCGGAGCCAACCGGACCGTTTGTGGTTGCTGTGGTCGGCGATTCCACTGCGGCCGGAGATTTCCCGGAGCAAGACCCGCCTCGGGTTTTCGGCTGGGGCAACGCGTTGATGCCTTTCGCCAACTCGGAGACGCGGATTCTGATGGCGGCCGCTGAACCGGGTCTCGGCACGAAAACCTTTTTCAGTTCCCCTCGTCCAGCCGCAATTCTCGCCCAGTTCGAGCCGGAGATAGTTTTGATTCAGCTAGGGCAGAGCGATGAATTCTCGCCGCTCGTGGAATTGCAAGCGACCACGATCGAAGAATATCGGGCAAATCTCAATCGAATCATCGACTTGGTAAGAGGATGGAACGGCGCGCCTGTCCTAGTCACCCTGCTGCCTTTTCGGCCATCCGGTCGCTGGGCGGAAGCGTGGCCAACAAACGGCCGGCCAATTTCAGAGGAGGATAAAGCAAGACAGGCCAGAAGGAGCGCAGTCGTCCACAAGTTGGCCGAGGAGACAGGCGCTTACTTAGTGGATCTTCATCGAATTGTTGACGATTTCTTCCTCTCCTTGAGTCCCGAAGAACGCGAAAGCTTGGGGGCATATGACGCCCATCATCTGTCGGAAAAGGGCGCGGAAAGCGTGGCCGGGTTGGTTGTCGAGGCGTTGCCGTCTCACTTCCGAAAGCTCTTTTTCAAAGGCGGGCACTTTAAGCCGTGAGTTGCGGAAGGCGAACTTTGGCGTTAGTCGGGTTGGAATTGGGCCAAGTGTTTTTGCCGGTCGGCTTCGCTCATCTGTTGCGGCTGGTCTTTTTTGAGCAGGAGGTGACGGCCGAGAGCCAGCGCGTCCATGTCCGTCATCAGAAAGCAGCGCCAGGCGTCTTCCGGCGAGCAGACGATGGGTTCGCTTCTCACGTTGAAGCTGGTGTTGATCAAGACCGGGCAGCCGGTTTGCTGTTGGAAGGCTTTCACCAGTCGGTATAATAAGGGGTTGCGGCTGGCGTCCACTGTCTGCACTCTTGCGGAGTAATCGACGTGGGTGACGGCAGGGATTTCGGATCGCCGGCGCTTTAGTTTTTCCAATCCGAAAAGCGCTTCGCCGCCTGCTGGCGGGGCGCATCGGCGCGATTCCCGGACGGGAGCCGTTAGCAGCATGTAGGGACTTTCGTCCGTCTCCCGCATCTCGAAGTAATCGGCGGCGTTCTCCTGCAGAACCAAAGGCGCAAATGGGCGAAACGATTCCCGGAACTTGATTTTGAGATTCATAGCCGACTGCATTTTCTTGCTGCGGGCATCGCCCAGGATGCTCCGCCCGCCCAGTGCTCTTGGCCCGAATTCCATGCGGCCTTGAAACCAGCCGACGACTTTTTCATCGGCGAGAAGGCGGGCCACTCGGCGGCATAGTTCGGCGTCTGAGGAGCAGGTGGTGAAGGTGGCACCCTTTTCTTTCAGCATCGCTTTGATGGCGGTGTCCGAGAAGCTGGGGCCGAGCAGCGAGGCAGCTTGCCCGTCTGGCTGTTGGACGGTTCGCTTGTTTTCCAGTAGTTGGTGCCAGACAAAGAGGGCGGCACCCAAAGCCCCGCCGGCGTCGCCGGCCGCTGGTTGAATCCACACTTGATCAAAGGGGCCTTCGCGCAGAATGCGTCCGTTGCCGACGCAGTTGAGCGCCACGCCGCCCGCCAGGGCCAGATATTGCATTCCGGTTTCTTTGTGGATGTGGCGCGTCATGCGGAGCATGATTTCTTCGGTGGCGGCTTGTACGGATGCGGCCAGGTCCATCTCCCGTTGAGTGAGCTGGGTTTCCGGCGTGCGCGGCGGCCCGCCGAAGAGCCGTTCGAACTTGGCCGAGGTCATCGTCAACCCCTGGCAGTAGTTGAAGTAGGACATGTCCATCCGGAAGGATCCGTCCGCCTTCAAATCCATCAATTTGTTTTGTATCCGCTCTTGGTAAATCGGCCGGCCGTAAGGCGCCAATCCCATCACTTTATACTCTCCGCTGTTCACCCGGAATCCGGTGTAATAGGTGAAAGCCGAGTAGAGCAGGCCGAGGGAGTGGGGAAATCGAATCTCGCGCTGGAGTTTGATCCAGTTTCCCTGTCCTGTGCCGTAGCAAGCTGTTGTCCATTCACCCACGCCGTCCAGAGTCAACAAAGCGGCCTCAGCAAACGGCGAGGGGAAGAAGGCGCTTGCGGCGTGCGATTCGTGGTGGTCAGCAAAGACGAATCGCCCCGAGTATTTTCCGCGCAGTCCCTGCGCCATTTCCCGGGGGAGATGGAGCTTTTGCTTCAACCACAGCGGCATGGCTTGGCGGAAGGAGCGATACCCGGCAGGCACATATGCCAGATACGTCTCCAACAGCCGCTCGAATTTGTTCAACGGCTTGTCGTAAAAAACCACGTAGTTGAGGCGCTCTGGGGAGATTTCCGCCTCCTGCAAACAGAAGTCCACCGCGTTCTGAGGAAAGCAGTGGTCGTGTTTCTTGCGGGTGAAACGTTCTTCTTGAGCCGCCGCAGCAATGTTGCCGTCAACAATCAGCGCCGCCGCCGAATCATGATAAAACGCGGAGATTCCCAAAATAGCCGTCATCCTGCCAACGGCCGTATTCTCAAGGTTCTGCCTTGCCTCTGTCAAGGGCGCGTGCTCCGGCCGCAAAACTGCCGGCAATTTCCTCGTTGATTGGCACGGCGGCAGTCGCTATAAAGGGATGCGGTTTCGGGGGCGCTCCTCCTTTCCCCTTGCTTGGTGGTGCAAGGTCAGAAGCTGTCATCCCTAACTGCGCCGGCCCCCGTTTATTCTTTACCGGCGCGGCGGTGGGCAAATCCTGGGGGGCGGGCAACAGTATCAGGACAATGACAGCAACCACCGCTTGTCGGCTCTTGCTATGGGAGAAGATTCCTGGCGCGAGCAGATTGAGTTTGCGCGATGACCGCCCGGCGGCTATTCTCTCTGGCGCTATCTAAAAATGCCCGGTGGATTCTTCGGCAAGCAATAAGACAATTATTGATCGGTGGAAAGGAGAGCCTGCTCCGCTGCTGGCAGTTCTCCACGCTTTCCACGACCGCGACGGCTATCTCGGTGAACCGGTGATTCGCGACATTGCAGACGGGTTGAAGATTCCGCTTGCGGAACTCTACGGCACGATCACATTTTATCATCATCTCGCCCAAGAGCCCCCCGGCCAATCCGCGCCGCGTGTTTGCACCGGTCCCGTCTGTTGCCTCAAGGGAAGCAGCCGGCTGCTGACTTCCCTTGCCGACAGTGGCAGCTGCGCCATGGCCTGCGCCGGTCGTTGCGATGATCCGATCCCTGTTTTGCAAGGCCGCCGCGCTTTGGTGGGCGCCTCTGACGGTTCGCTGGAAGAGCGGCCATCCCCTTTGCCCGCCTCCAATCCGGGGAATTTCGAAGAGTGCATTTTTGCCAAAATCCGCGAGCCAAATCGGGCCGCCATTTCGGGCTACCGCGCCGGCGGCGGCTATACGGCGCTGGAGCAAATCCTCTCTTCCCGAACACCGGCCGAAGTCATCGACCTAATTTCCGAGAGCCAACTGACGGGGCGGGGCGGGGCGGGTTTCCCGACGGGAACCAAATGGAAAGCCGTTGCAGAAGCTCCCGGCGAGCCGAAAACCGTCGTTTGCAACGCCGACGAAGGAGAACCCGGCTGCTTCAAAGACCGGGCGATTCTCGATTACGATCCCCACGTCGTGATCGAGGGAATGCTCATTGCGGCCTATGCAGCCGGCGCAACGCAAGGCTTCCTCTACCTCCGCTACGAATATCCGCAAACCTTCGACCGGCTCCAAAAAGCCGCTGACGAAGCCATGGCGGCAGGCTATTTGGGCGACCAGATCAGCGGGAAAGATTTTCATTTCCATCTCTGCCTGCGCCGCGGCGCCGGCGCTTACATCTGCGGCGAAGAAGGTTCACTGCTCAATTCGCTGGAAGGCAAACACCCCTTTCCCCGCAACCGGCCGCCCTTCCCGGTTACTCACGGCTACAACAACCGCCCCACCGTCGTGAACAACGTGGAAACACTCGCCGCCGTGCCGCCCATCATTCTCAACGGCGCCGGCTGGTATCGCAACCTGGGACTCGGCGCCCACGCCGGAACCAAAATCATCAGCCTTTCGGGCGACATTCAAAAACCGGGCAACTATGAAGTTCCAATTGGTTTGCCGCTCAAAACCCTGCTCTGCGAATGGGCAGGTGGCCCGCCAGCCGGCCGCGCCATTCAAGCCGTCACCATGGCCGGCCTTTCGGGAGGCTACCTGGCTGGCGAAGACCTCGACATCACCCTCGACGACCCCGCCATTCGCAGCAAAGGCTCCTTCCTCGGTGCCGGCGGCATCATCATCTACGACCACACCCGTGACATGATCGATGCTGCCCGCCAAGCCATGACCTTCTTTGCCGATGAATCCTGCGGCAAATGCTTCCCCTGCCGTATTGGCACCGAGCGCCTCGCCGAACGCCTCGCCGGCAGAGCCGGCCCCCGAGACCCGGAAGCCTGGAACCTCGAAGTGGACGACATCGGGACAACCATGATGGCGACGAGTGCCTGCGGCCTCGGCCTGGCCGCGCCCAACATCACTAAAAGCCTGAGCAAGTATTTCCCGGAGCAAATCACAAAACATGTGCAAAACCGCCGCTAAACCGCTATAAACCCGCAGCGCATATGGGCAGCACCCAAACAAAGCACATCACACTCGACGGAGAAACCACCGCCTTTGCTTCGGGCGAAACCCTTTACGAAATCGCGCAACGCTGCGGGAAGACCATCCCCACTCTCTGCTATGATCCCCGGCTCGAAGCCTTTGGTAGCTGCCGCCTTTGCTTGGTCGAAGTTGCCGGCGTCCGAAACCCCGTTGCTTCCTGCACCGCAAAAGCCGCGCCGGGCATGGTCGTTCGCACTGCCACAGCCGCTATCGAAAAACACCGCAAAACTCTCTTGGAAATGGTGACCTCGGAAAACCCGGACATCGCCGTCGATCCGCTCCGGGGCTACGCCTCCCAGGAACTCTCGAACTTGGTCAACAAATATCATGCGGACTCGGGGCGTTTCCAAGGGCGGCAATCGGGGCGCTCCTGTCCGGAAGACGAAAATCCGTTCATCCTGCGCGATTACGACCGCTGCATTTCCTGCTACCGCTGCGTGCGCATTTGCGCCGAACAAGCGGGCGACCACGCCATCAACATTCGCCGCCGCGGATTTAACACCCAAATCACCACCGAATTTTCAGGCAACTTGAAAGACTCTTCCTGCACATTCTGCGGTCAATGCGTGCAAACCTGCCCCACCGGAGCGTTGGCCGACAAAAAAGCACTGCGGGCGGAAACGATTTCCGGAGACATCAAAAAAACCCGAACCGTGTGCCCTTATTGCGGCGTGGGTTGCTCCGTCGATCTCCTCGCCAAAGGCGGCCGATTGGCAGGCGTGCAACCCGCCATGGACGGCCCCGCCAACCACGGCGCCCTCTGTGTCAAAGGCCAATTCGCCTTCGACTTCGTCCAACACCCGGACCGCTTGAAAGCGCCGATGGTTCGGTGCGGGGACGGCGAGCTCCACGAAACCACTTGGGAAGAAGCGCTAGACCGCGCCGCCGACGGCTTCCGAAAAGCCGCGGCCAATCACGGCCGGCGTAGCATCTACGGCGTCGCTTCCGGGCGCACGCCCTCGGAAGCCGACTACCTGATGCAGAAGTTCATCCGCGCCGGCTTCGGCACCCATCAGATTGACAACTGCAGCCGCGCTTGACACGCACCCACGGTGGCCGGTCTGGCCGCCACCATCGGCCGAGGAGCCATGTCCAACCCCTTGGCCGACATGCAAAAACCTGACCTGATCTTTTGCATCGGCACTAATATGACCGAATGCCACCCGGTTGCCGCCGCCGGAATCAAAAAAGCCCTCCGGCGCGGCGCCAAAATGATCGTCGCCGACCCGCGCAAAATCCCCCTCGCCAATCTTGCCGACCTTTATCTACCCATTCGCGTCGGCTCCGATGTCGCCCTCCTTCTGGCCATGGCTCATGTCATTGCCCGCGAGAACCTGATCGATCTCGCCTTCATCGAAAACCGCACCGCCGACGGCCCAGAATTCCTTAAACACATCCAATCCTTCCCCCCAGAGTGGGCCGCCGACATCACCGAAATCCCGGCCGCCAACATCGAAAAAGCCGCCCTCTGGTACGGCCAAGCTGACCGAGCCGCCATTTACTACACCCTCGGCATCACCGAACACATCTGCGGCGTCGACAACGTTCAAAGCCTAGGCAACCTCGCCCTGATGACAGGCAACCTTGGCCGCGAAGGCACCGGCATCAATCCCATGCGCGGACAAAACAACATCCAGGGCGCGGGCGACGCCGGCGCCGTTCCAGCCAACTACCCCGGATTCCAGCCCGTCACCGACCCCGCCGCCCAGGCAAAGTTCGAGAAACTATACGGCAGACCCCTCGACCCCGAAAAAGGCATCACCAAAGTCGCCGCCCTCAACCAATGCGGCCAAAACATCAGAGCCATGCTCATCGACGGCGAAAACACCCTCATCTCCGACCCCGACAGAGCCCACTGCGAAAAAGCCCTCAAATCATTAGACCACCTCGTCGTCATCGACATCTTCCCCACCGAAACCGCTGCCCTAGCCCACGTCGTCCTCCCCGCAACCGCTTGGGCCGAAACCGACGGCGTCTGCACCAACACCGAACGCCGCGTCCAACGCCTCCGTGCCGCCGTTCCCCCGCCCGGCCAAGCCAAACCCGACTGGTGGATCATCAGCCAAATCGCCCAACGCCTCAACCTCGACGGCTTCGCCTTCAACTCCCCGCGGGAAGTCTTCAACGAACTTTGCCGCCTCTCCCCCATCTACGCCGGCCTCGACTGGGAACGCATCCACCAAGGCCTATACCACTGGCCCGTTCCCCACAAAAACCACCCCGGAACCCCCATCCTCCACCAAGGCCAATTCAAAAACGGACGCGGCCTCTTCCGCCGCATCCACTACCGCGACCCCGCCGAAACCCTCTCCGACGCCTTCCCCGTTTGGCTCACCACCGGCCGCCGCCTCCAAGCCTACCACACCCGAACCCAAACCGGCCGCGCCCAAGGCATCGACTACCTCCTCGCCGAAGAAACCCTCGAAATCCATCCCCAGGACGCACGCGAATGGAACCTCGCCGACGGCCAATGGTGTCAACTCGCCAGCGCCCGCGGCCAAGTGCGCATCAAAACCAAAATCACCGACCGCTCTCCCCGCGGCACCGTCTTCGCCAGCTTCAGCTTCAGCAACGTCCCCATCAACATCCTCACTGGCTCCGGCTACGACCCCGTCACCGAGACCGCCGAACTCAAAGTCTGCCCCGTCCGCATTCAACCCCTGTGAACACCACCCGCCCCGCGAGTCTCAGCAACTCAAAACTTTTTTCGATCTTCGAAAAAAAACTTGCATGCCATAAAAAAACGACCTATCTTTTGCGCCAGCGATGCCAACAATTGCCCAGCGAAAGCAGAGCAAAACCGCCCCGGAGGACGCTTCCGGTGGGGATGGCATTACGAATTTGTCCCCCCCCCCCCCCCCCGCGTCTCGGTTGATTCCATCGGAAATCAACCGCCGGTCGCCTCCGCCAGCGCAGTTTTCCGAGCGTCGCTTTGCCAAGGTTCCCTCCTCTTTGCAGCCTTCGCCATGGCGCTGCTTCCTGCCGCCGCTCAGGAAGAACAAGACCTAGGACAAGCCTTTCGCGATTACCTAGTGGAGATGCCGCCAATCAAACGGCTAATCTACTCGGAATCGGCGGAAAATGTGTCGTTCAAGGGCAAACCGTTGGAAGGCATCCTGACCTACGATCTGGCGGTGAAGGGCAATACCTTCTTTCGTCGCAACCTCACCAACTATCCGGGACATCCGAAAAACTATAGTCACGGCGGCGGAATCATCGGACTAACCCTCACCAACCAGATGTATTGGTATCTAAGATGGTCCACCCCCGGCGGCCACGTCTCCGCCGCCCCCAAAGAAGTGCCGCTCAAAGAAAATATCAATCCTGCCAGTAGCATGGGACCGTCTACTGAATTCCGTGTCGGTGGCATTCGCACCTTAGGTCTAATTGCCGCCGTTCCCGGAAGTATCAAGTGGATAGATGACAAGACATTCACCATGAAGAGACTGCCCTGGGAAGATAACGGCTGGCAGATTATAGAAGAACGTCCCCTGAAAGGACATGTGATCTCCCGAGACAAACACGGGCGTCCGACACGAATTATTTGCAGAGAACCCGATGCTGATATCAGTAAAGATATTTCCAAAATTTTGAGTGGTCAAGGAGGAGTTTACTACGAATACGGGAGTCGAGAACCGAGATGGTTTCCAACGAAAATCATGGTTGTCGCTCCGTTGGGATTTGCTACCTATAGGCAGAGCAAGATTATCCATTCAGTAGATTTCTCGTACTTTGATCCTGGCCCGAACGGTTTTACGCCATCCCAATTTCTGAAAGACCAAAAACTGCCACCCATAGTTTTGGTCCAATCCAACGGCGTGAATTACATCCTCAATGACCGAGGCATACAGCAAGTTTGGGTTCTCCCCGACAAATCGGGAATTCGTTTGAGATGGATGTTCCTATTAGCGATCACCGTATTCCTCGTTGCAATCCTTTTGGTTTGGCGAAACCGCCGCTCCCGCAAACTCTAATTTTTATAGCGAAGTGTTTGTTCAGTTATTTTCTGGAAACCAATGCAAAGACATGGAAGACAAGCAGGTAAAAAACACCAACTGGACAAGCGGTTTTACATTGGTGGAACTTTTGATGGTCATTGCTATTATCGGCATTTTGGCTGCTCTATTGCTCCCCGCTCTATTTAGCTCAAAGAAGAGTACGAGCAAAGCGGTGTGCGTTAATAATCAACGGCAGCTGGGAGTAGCTCTCGAATTATATCTTCAGGACAACGGCCAACAGTATCCTGCTTACCGAGCGTGGCATGAATTAGGCGGTCGTGCCAACATTTCCACCGATCCCGATAATAACCGCCCGCTTAATGCTTACTTGAAGAATCCCAAGGTGTTTGCCTGCCCGGGAGACAAAGGGCCTCATTGGACTTTCGCGAGTTTTACCAATGCCGATGGGACTATTCCAAAGAGCTGTTATATTGCCTACGGCAACAGTTATCTCGCCATTCATGCGTTTGATATGTGGGGTGTCCGGCATGTCACCGGCACCGATAAACCGAGTGCCTCGGGAGGAGAAGTCCCTATTGATTCATCGGAAGTTTCCCGAGCGCCCTCCACCAAAATTATCTTGGGCGACTGGCCATGGATATCTGATTTTCAAGAGACTTTGTCAAATCCTTGGCATGGGAAAAAGGGCAAGAGCAATATGCTTTTTGCGGATAGGCATGTGGAATGGTTTGCTTTTCCGGGCAAGGAAGAGCGGCAGAAGGAAACCGAGCCGGATGCAGCTTCTGCTTGGTGGTAAAGTTTTTTATATTTTTCGTGATGGGTTGTTTTGTATACGGCGAACTATCCTCTGAAAAAGACCCACTCTCTGTATTTTAATCTCTTATTAGCCGCGATTTGCAGAACGCTGCAGATGCGGGAGCATTTCTATTGCGGTATTATATTTCGAGTTGGCCGGCGGGTGGAGAATGCAGTTGACGTTCGCCGGTTGAGGTTGTCATTCTCGCGGAGGAAATTTGTTTTTATTGCTTGTATGAATGACGCTTTGTTTTCGGTGAGGGATCAGGTGGTTCTGGTGTCCGGGGCGAGCCGGGGGATTGGGGAGGCGATTGCCCGGGCTTTTGCCGAGCGGGGCGCTCAAGTGGTTATCACTGGACGGGATATTCGTTCTTTGGAGCGGGCGGCGGGCGAGATGGGCGGAGCGGCTTTGCCGGCGGCGCCTATTCGGTGTGATGTGGCGGTGCCGGCTGATACGAATGCGCTTGTAGAATCGGTTGTGTCGCGGTTCGGCCGAGTTGATACTTTGATCAATGTGGCCGGGGTCAATCGGCGCAAACCGGCGGAAGCGGTTACGGAGGAGGATTACGATTTCGTTCTGGACATTAACTTGAAGGGGGCATTCTGGTTGAGCCGGGAGGTTGGGCGGCGGATGATTGCTCGCGGTTGCGGTTGCCAAATCAATGTTGTTTCGCTAAACGCGGATCGCCCTTTGAAAAATGTCCTGCCATATGCGATGAGCAAGGCAGCGTTGGGGCAGATGACGCGTGCGTTGGCACTGGAGTGGGGGCGGCGCGGCGTTCGGGTGAATGCGCTGGCGCCGGGGTTTATTCTCAAGGACCTTACTCAAAAGCTCTGGGCGGATTCTGCGATGCAGGAATGGGGGCAGCGCAATACACCTCTGGGCCGTCTCGGTCAGCCGGACGATTTGATTGGCACGGCGTTGTTTCTTGCCAGCCCGGCTTCTGCGTTTGTGACGGGGCAGGTTCTTTATGTGGACGGCGGTTTCACGGCTGGTTGGGCGTGGCCGATTCCTGAGTAGTTCGGTGTCGGCTTCCTCAGCGTTTGGACGGCTCTTCGAGTCTTGCTGGACTTGGCAAATTCGGGGAAGGTGTGGGGATGAAGCAGTTGAATCAAAAAATCCGCTGGTGGCCAGCGGTTGCCATTGTTGCTGGGGTCGGGGCGATTGAGGCGGTTGCCTTTTACGTCCTGGGGACGGTGATGGACGAGAAGACGTTTCAAGCGCTTTCGTTGATGAGCGCTGCCGGTCTGACGGTTATTCTACTGCTCGTTTGGTGGCTGTGGTTCAGCCGAGCCCAGTGGTTGTGGCCTCTTGCCGGGCTTGTTCCTGTTGTGACGGCGGTGGTGGTGTTTCGAGTGGACGGTGTTTCTGGCGAGATGTTTCCGAAGTTGGTTTTTCGCTGGAGTGAAACTGCCGAGGAGCGGTCGGCGGCACTGCTGGATTCGGAGAGTTCTGTGGTGGCGCTGGCGGACGGCTCAACGGAATCGTTGCTGAAAGTGGGGGAAGGCGATTGGCCGCAGTTCCGGGGACCCAACCGGGATGGCATCGTCCGAGGCGCCAGCATTCCCCCGGACTGGTCTCCGGGAGAACCTCTTTGGAGACGGCCAGTGGGGCTGGGCTGGTCGTCGTTTGCCATCGTGGGCGATTGTGCGTTCACGCAGGAGCAGCGGGGAGATTTTGAAACGGTTGTGTGTTACGCCGCCGAAACTGGCACACAGCGTTGGTTTCATAAAAATGCCGCCAAGTTTTCTGAAGCAATGGGCGGCGTCGGCCCGCGAGCCACGCCGACCTTTGACGAAGGGCACCTCTATGTCCTGGGCGCGACGGGCATTTTGGATTGTCTGGAGGCGCGGACTGGCCGGCTTCGCTGGTCAAGAAACATCCTGAAAGACGCCGGGACGGCCAATATCCCTTGGGGGATGGCCGGCTCGCCGCTCATCCACGGCCGGCTGGTAATTGTCAGCCCCGGAGGGAGCCGCCAATCGAGCCTGGTCGCTTACGACAAACATTCCGGCGAGTGGGTTTGGGGGGGCGGCAACAGCCAGGCAAGTTACAGCTCGCCGATGCTCCACCGCGTCCAAGGGAACGATCAAATCCTGATCTTCAACGGCGAGGGGCTTTTTGCCCACCATCCGGCGGACGGTGCGGTCTTGTGGCAATACGAATACACGAACTCTCCCAAAATCAACGTTGCGCAACCCATTCCGTTGAGCGCTGCCGGCTTCCCTCTGCTGCCCTCATCCCTTGAGCCGGAAAACTTCACAAGCGGAAAGACAGCCGCTCGCATTCTTCTCCCGACCGGATACACCGTCGGCACTACATTGCTGGATTTAGCGGTGGCTTCAGACGGGAAATGGACGGCAAAACCCGTGTGGCAGAGCAAACGGCTCAAACCCAAGTTCAACAATATCGTTGTCAAAGATGGTTACGCCTACGGCGCCGACGAAGGCATCCTGACATGCATCGACCTCAAGAATGGGAAAAGAAAGTGGAAAGACGGCCGATACGGTTTCGGGCAACTCCTGCTGGTGGGAGACCTCTTGCTGATTCTGGCGGAATCCGGCCACCTCGTCCTCGTCGAAGCCAACCCTGAACACTTCCGTGAAGTTTCCAAGTTCCGGGCGCTGAACGGGAAAACATGGAACCACCCCGCCATTGGCAACTCCCTGCTCCTCGTCCGAAACGGCAGCGAAGCCTGCGCCTTCCGATTGCCGAGCCTTTGACTTTGCTTGCCAAAACCGGACGCCGTCGCCAAAACCTGCCAGCGGGAAATGGATTGCCTACCCAGAAAGTTCCTCCAAACACGGCGCCATCATGGCAATGCTCCGCTCAACCGCTCCCTGATTTTCACGGACGACAGCCTGCGCCCGCCGCCCCAGCTCTCGCCGCCGGGACTCGTCGGCCAACAGCGAGCGCAGCGCCGATCCCAACCCAGCCGCATCGTGCGTTTGGACGATGCCTCCCTTCGCCAAAAACGTCTGCACGATCGCCCGGAAATTCTCCATGAAAGGCCCGACCACAATCGGGCAGCCCACGGCAGCGGCTTCGATGGGATTCTGTCCCCCGCGGGCCAGGAAACTCTTGCCGATAACCACCACCGAAGCGGCGCGGTAAAAGAAGCGCAACTCGCCTGTTGAATCGACGATTAAACAATCGCCGGACGCGGGAGGATTGCTGGGCGGCGCTTTCGAGTCTGGTTCAAAGCCGGAGCGCAGTTTTGTTTGGATTCCCAAGGCGGCCAGTTCGTTGTGGACTTCGGCGCTTCGTTCAAAATGCCGCGGTACGATGACCATGAACAGGTCTCGAAAATCGCGGCGCAGGCGCAGGAAAATCTCTCCCAGCAAACGTTCTTCTCCGGCGTGCGTGCTGCTTCCCAGCAAAATCAGAGCGTTTGCCTTCGCCCCGGCTCGCCGAATCAGAGGCCGGGTATCCATCGCGCAGCCGGTTGCCAGGTGTGCCGCGTCGAACTTCAGGTTGCCGGTTACTTGGATTCGCGCCGCGCTGCATCCTGCTGACTCTAAAATTCGTGCGTCTTGCTTGTCTTGAACTCCCACGCCGGCCAGGTTGGCAAAGATGGGTTGAAAGAGCGGGCGGAAATACCGGTAGCCCTTGGCCGAACGATCCGATAATCGCGCATTGACGAGGAAGGCCGGCACTTGCATTTCTGCCAAGCGCCACAAGAAATTTGGCCATATCTCCGCTTCGATCAACACTACCAGCTTTGGATGGATCGCCCGCAGCGCCCGGTTGACAGTCCATGAAAAATCGACTGGATAATAGACCTTGACGATTCCATCGGGGAGCTTGCGCTGCAGTTCACCCATTCCTGTGGTTGTGGTGGTTGAGGCCACAATCGTCCAACCTTTAAGCCGCCCGCTTAACCTTTGAGTCAGCAAGGCGCATAGGTTGGCTTCTCCGACGCTAACGGCGTGGAGCCAGATCACGCGGCCACCCCGAAGGCGTTCCGCCAGCTCTGCAGAATAGAGCCCGAAACGCTGGCGGAAGCCGGCCTTCCAGTTGCCTCGCCGCCAAAGCTGAAACCCGTAGTAAGGCAGGGATAAAAGAAAGAAAACCGCGAAGACGATATTATATAAAAGTCGCATTCCGTCTCGAATGAGAAACTCGCAATGCTCGTGCTGCGGCGGCGTCAACGAAAGAAAATCCACCAGAGCACGGCAACGACCGGAATCATCACTGGCAGGGTGAACTTGAAGATGTAGCCCAAAAAAGTCGGCACATGGACTTTTTGCTGGTCAGCGATGAACTTTACCATAAAGTTCGGTCCGTTTCCGATATAAGTGTTTGCGCCAAAGAATACTGCTGCTACGCTGATGGCGACGATGTGGCGGTTGAACTCCGGGTCTTCCAAAAGCATCGTCACCTGAATCTGATTCAGCGCTACCCCCTTGTCTTCCGCAAACATGCCGAGACTAGCGCTGAGGAAGCTCAAATAAGTGGGCGCATTGTCCAACGCCCCAGAAAGCAGGCCGGTTCCCCAGTAAAAGAAACTGGACGTCATCTCTCCCATGCCTCCGGCGTTGGTCTCCAGCCACGCCAGAGCCGGTATCATCGTCGCAAAAATCCCGCTAAACAAAATTGCCACTTCCCGAATGGGTTCGAAGTTGAAGTGGTTGGCTTTGTGGATATGGCGTTGGGTGGTGAAGTAAGAACCGACGGCGGCAGCGATCATTATCAATTCCCGCAGGAACGGGGGTTTCGTGATGAAGACCGCTCCCAAAATCATCCCTAGGAAGAGCAGATTTGCCCAGCCCTCGAAATGCCACTCATCCGGCGGCTCGGCCAGTCTTTCCCGAACCTGCTTCGGCGCCTTGCGGTAGTTGAGGGTGTCCAATCCGTAAAAAATCCCGAGCAGAAGAATAATCCCCGTCAGCCAAATTAGCCAGCAGTTTTCCAATACCCACCAGAAAGGAATCCCCTCCAGATAGCCTAAAAAAAGCGGCGGGTCTCCAATCGGCGTCAGGCAGCCGCCCGCATTGGAGACGATGAAGATGAAAAAGACAATGTGGTGTGTCGTGATTCGGTATTTGTTCATGCGAATCCACGGGCGGATCAACAGCATCGACGCCCCCGTCGTCCCCAACACATTGGCAATGACTGCCCCGAATAGTAGGAACATCACATTCGCCAAAGGTGTCGCCTCGCCTTTGATTTTGATATGAATGCCCCCCGACACCACAAAAAGCGAGCCGACCAGGCAGATAAAACTCACATAATGCTCAGCCGTGTGCATCACCTCGTGATAATCGCGAATCCCAAAGAGATAATACGCCAGGGTAATGCTGCCCAAGACATAAGCCACCTTCGGATAATGCCTCTCCCACCAATGCAGAAAAAACAACGGGGCCAAGGCAATCATCGCCAACAACAGCCCGAACGGGAGGATCATCCACGGATTAGGATCACCGACTGCGCCAAACATAAACAAACATAAAATCGGATACCTAAAGCCGCCAAGCAAGTCAAGTCAACAGCAAATCGCAGGACGGATGTTACCGTGCCGCCGCCGCCGAACCAACGCTAGCCGCGCTGCACCCGGCCCCGGAAAATCTATTTTCGCCGTGATTTTATGGAACGAAACATGCTACTTTCCCCGTTGTGACGATGAAACCATCCGCCCCAAAAAAATCGCTGACCATGGTGGATTGCAGCAACTGCGGCGCGAAGGTGTTCATTCCATCCGATGTTCCCCCTCTGGACTCGACCCCATGCTCAAAATGCCGGGCGGATATTATGATGCCCCTCATGCTGCGGCAATTCAAACTGCTCCGGCCGATTGCCTCCGGCGGCATGGGCACAGTCTATCGGGCGCTTGACACCAGCCTCCACCGCGAAGTCGCCGTCAAACTGATGAAAGACGAGCATCAAAACGACCGCGAAGCCGTCGACAGCTTCAACCTCGAAGCCCGCGCCTGCGCCTCCCTCAACCACACCAACATCATCCACATCTACACCTTCGACGAACACCAAGGCAAACGCTACCTCGTAATGGAAATTGCCGACAACGGAAGCCTGGACAGCCGCATCGAAGAAGAACACCTCCTCCCCGAACTTGCCATCCTGGACATCGGCACCAAAGTCGCCGCCGCGCTCGACTCCGCCCTGCAAAAAAACCTCCTGCACCGCGACATCAAACCGGGCAACATTCTCTTCAACCAGGAAGGCGAACCCAAACTCGTCGACTTCGGCCTGGCCGTCTATTCCCTCAAAGACACCAACTACCATGACGTCATCTGGGGCACGCCCTACTACATCGCCCCCGAAAAAGTCAATCGAGAAACCGAAACCTTTCTCTCCGACATGTACAGCCTCGCCGGCACCCTCTACCACGGGCTCACCGGCCATGTCCCCTTCGACGCCTCGACCATCGAAGAAGTCGTTGCCGCCCAAATCCACACCCCTCTCACCCCGCCCAACCACGTCGTCCCTGCCATCACCCAAAACACCAGCGACGCCATCTACCGCGCCATGGCGAAAGACCCCGCCCAACGCTATCCCAGCTACGGCGAATTCATCATGGCGCTTGAAAGCGCCCGAAGCCAACTCCTTGTCGGCATGTACAGCACCTGAACTGTTCTCGGCTCTCTTTCGTGGGAAGCGGCGGCGTCAACGCATCAGCAAGCTGTGCGAACCGTCGCAGAAGGGCACTTTTTTAGAGTGCTTGCAAGCGCACCAGGTGCAGGAGCGTCTTTCGTCGATGACCACTTTTTTCGGCACAAAGTCAGTTCCTTTATGCGAGCCGTCGCAGAAGGGCTGGCTGGCGGATCGGCCGCAAGTACACCACCAATAGACACCGGGTTCTGTTTGAAGAACAACGGGAAACCGCTGCGGGATTTCGGGGGTTGCCATAGTTCCAAGGATTCCGCTAAAACGCATTTTTTGTTATCGAACAATTTTTCGCCGCTTTGCCAAAAAAAACTCACGGGCGAGGGAGCAAAAGAAATCCACTCTCGCATCCCGTCGAATGATGGAGTATAAACCGTTGGCAGGCAAGAGGCGTTTGCGCAGGCGTTTGTGCCGTTTCTCGACAACTGCCTGAAAGATGCCGATGGTTTCGCAAAAAGCAGTCCCCACCGAAGGTGGCCCGCCGCCGGCTGCGGTGTCTCGCCGGCTGCTGGAGGCTTTTCGCTGGATGCTGGCGGCGCGGTTGCTGGATGAGAAGCTGGCGGCGATGTATCGCGCCGGTAAGATTCACGGCGGCGTGTTTCTCGGCAAAGGGCAAGAGGCGCTTAGCGTGGCGCTCGGCCAAGCGCTTCGTCCGACGGATGTTTATGCGCCACTCATTCGTGACGGCGCTGGGCGGTTAGCATTCGGAGAGACCATTGCGGAGGCGCTTCGCAATTGTTTGGGGTCTCCGCGAGGCCCCATGCGTGCCCGGGATGGCAATGTCCATCGCGGTCGCCCTCGAGAGGGTTACCTGCCCATGATTAGCCATCTCGGCGCCATGATTTCAGTGGTCGGCGGCATGTTGCTGGCGAAGCGCATCCAAGGGGAAAAGAATGTCGTGGGCGCGACCTGCATCGGCGATGGCGGCGTATCCACCGGCGCCTTTCACGAGGCGGTGAATCTGGCTGCCGTCGAGAAGTTGCCGTTGGTCGTGGTGGTTGCCAACAATCACTACGCTTACTCAACGCCCATCGAGAAGCAGTTCGCCGGCGAATCTTTGGCTGAC
Source organism: uncultured Pedosphaera sp. (assembly GCA_965214825.1). Taxonomy (GTDB): domain Bacteria; phylum Verrucomicrobiota; class Verrucomicrobiia; order Limisphaerales; family AAA164-E04; genus UBA2970. The sequence continues at coordinate 759,859 of OZ243981.1, read as the reverse complement.
AAAGCCGTCGGTTACGGTGTCGAAGGCCATTCGGTTGACGGCACCGATCTCGTTGCCTGCTGCCAAGTCGTCCGCCGCGCGGTTCATCGAGCCCGCATCGGCGCCGGGCCGCAACTGGTTGTGGGTGAACTCCTCCGCCTTTGCGGGCACGGAGAACATGACGACGCCAGCTACATCGAAGAACGGTTGAAGAAATCTCTCGCCGGCCGGGATTGTCTTGAAGTTGCCGAACAAAAACTCCGGGCGATGAGGTTGATTGAGGCGGACACCGTTTGCGAATTCAAAGCGGCGATTGCCCGGGAAATTGAAACCGCCGTTCAGCTCGTCACCGGGGAAGGCGGGCCGGACCCTTTTTCCCATGATTGGTGCGCTCTGACCACGCGTCGGTTTGCCGATCCTCCCTTGTGATTTCCGAATCCCCCGCCGCTTCAGCCCGAACGCTATGCCGCTCACCTACCTCAATGCTATTCGCGAGGCGCAATGTCATCTGTTGGAAACAGACCCGCGCGTGCTGATTTACGGCCAGGATGTCGGCCAGTTCGGCGGCGCGTTCAAGGCCACTAAAGGCCTGGCTGAGTCCTTTCCCAACCGCGTCCTCGACGCGCCGATCAGCGAGGACGCTATTGTGGGCACCGCCATCGGCGCAGCCATCGGCGGGTTGCGTCCGATCATCGAGATGCAGTTTGCAGACTTTTCAACAGTCGGTTTCAATCAAATCGTGAACCACGCCGGCGCCTTTTTCTGGCGGACAGAAGTCCCCGTGCCAATCACCGTGCGACTGCCGAGCGGCGGCACCTCCGGCGGCGGCCCCTTCCACTCCCAAAGTCTGGAAGCCATTTACGCCCATTATCCGGGGTTGATTGTGATGACGCCGGCCACAGTCGAAGACGCCTACACCATGCTGCTGGAAGCAGTGAAAATCGAAGACCCAGTGATCTTCTGCGAACACAAGTATCTTTACTACCATTTGAAAGCGGATGCCCTACCTTCTAAATCTCTGCCAGCTGGAAAGGCCCGCATCGCCCGCGTTGGCCGCGACATGACCGTCGTCACTTACAGCGCCATGCTACACGAAGTCCTCGAAGTGGCCGCCGAGCTGACCAACGAAGATATCGAACTAGAAGTCATCGACCTGCGCACCGTCAAGCCCTTGGACACCGACACCGTAATGGCGTCTGTCGCGCGCACCGGGCGGCTCCTCTGCGCAGCGGAAGCGTGGCCTTGGGGGGGCGCCACTGCTGAAGTCATCGCCCGCATCGCTGCTGAAGGCTTCCATCTCCTCGACGCGCCACCCAAAAGAGTAAACGCCAAAGACACCCCCATCCCCTACCACCCGGACCTCTGGTCTGTCCACCGCCCCACCGCTCAAAGCATCCTTGTCGCCGTCCGAGACCTCCTGCGAATCTAACCCCAACAACCATCCATGCCGCGCGTCCCCATTGTTATGCCGCAACTCGGCGAATCCATCGCCGAAGCCACCATCATCGACTTCCTGGCCAACGAAGGCGACGCCGTCGAAACCGGCCAAGACATCATCGAAGTCGAAACCAACAAAGCCGCCATGAACGTTACCGCGCCGGCGGCGGGCATCGTCGAAGAATACACAGTGGCCATCGACGAAAGCTACGCCGTTGGCGCTGTCCTCGGCTACATCGAAACCGCCCGGCAACCTTCCGGCGTCGGCACAGCCCAACCCCTCCCACCCAGCCGCGTATCGGCGCTGGCATCAAAACCGCCGCTGAGCAGCAGCCAAGAAAACCCCCAGGCAGTCAAACCCACCGTCGGCAACCTCCCCGTGCCCGCCGAAAGTCTTGGTGTCTCCTACATCTCTCCCCGGCTCAAAGCCCGCATGCAAGAACTGGGGCTGCGCAGCGCCGACCTCGCCGGCATTGCCGGCTCCGGCGCCGGCGGCCGAGTTACCATTCAAGACTTTGAAAAATTCATCGCCGAACTGGATCAAACCAAACTCAGCAAAGCCTCTTCCATGCGCGTTGCCGTTGCCGACGCGATGCGCCGCAGTTGGACCCGGCCGCTTGCCAACGCCGGCCTGCCCGTCTCGATCGACGCCCTCCTCCAACACCGCAAAACCCTCTCCCCAAAACCCGGTCCCGCCCTCTACGCCATCCGCGCCTTGGCTTTGGCTTTGGGCGAAAACAGCACGCCAGCCGGCCGGCTCATCGGCCGCAACATCGCCCATCCATCCGCCATCGACATCGGCTTCGCCGTCGAAGCCGAAGACGGCGTCCTGGTTCCCGTCCTTCGCCATGCCGACCGCCAACCCCTGGCCAAAATGGTCCCCCGCTACCAGCAACTCGTCGTCCAGGCAAGAGAACGACGCCTGCCTCCCCAAGCCATCGGCAACTCCGTAGCCACCGTCACCAACTTCGGAACCTTCGGCCTCACTTGGGCCACGCCCATCCCCCTCCCCGAACAATCGCTCGTCCTAGGAATGGGCGCCGGCCGCAAACAACCCACCTGGGACGAAACAACCGCAACCTTCCTCCCCAAAACCGAAGCCTGCCTCACCCTCAGCTTCGACCACCGCGTCATCGATGGCGGCGCCGCCGGACGCCTCCTCTCCAAAATCGCCGAACTCATGGAACAACCCGAAACACTGTAACCCTTCTCCAAACACCCAAAGCCACAAAAAACAGGCGCTTACAACCCGGCCGAAACCTTGGCCGCAACCTGCCGCAAAGAACGCAACTTCCTCCCCGCACGCCACGCAAACACCCCCACCCACAAAAACCGGCCGCAAAGCCAAAAGATCAGCCAACCGGGATGCGCATCGAGTATTGCAAAAATAATAATAAGAATCAGCGCCGGCAACAGGCAAAAGTTCATAAACAACCACACCGAAACCTTCAACTGGCTCTTCCACCACAACCCCCACCAAATGCCGACAACCTGAATCCAGTGCAGCTCGAAAAACGCCGTAATCGCAAAACCCAAAAGAAGCAATACGAAGCGTGTTGGAGGAGCATTTCCCAAAGTCAGAGTCCCTAGAAGGAACATCAGCATATGGCAGGAAACCAGCAGCTGCACTTTGTTCCGCAACGCCTGCCGCAACGCTGACCGCAGGCCGGAAACCACAACCCAGCTTGGAATCGGCGTCGTCAGCATCAACTCCAGCATCCCCGACTCTCGATCTCCGTGAATCTGCCGAGGCGCTTCCGAGGCTACCAGCCAGCGAACCGTTACCTCCAGCAGCATCAAAACGCAAACATGGAGAAATAAGTCATAATGGAAAACATGGAAAAACGCTGTCACAGACAACACAGAGAAAAGAAACGCCCCTGCCAAAAACCCGCAGAACAATTTTGCAAACAGCGAATCCCGCCCGCGTGCCAGAGTCAGTTGCTGATAGGGGTTGTCCCAATCGCCAAACCGCAAACGGCGGGTGGAGGCCGATGCAGTTTGGAAAGCCGTCGATGCCTGGCGGCGTTTCGACGGGGCGGCCTTCGGATTCCTCTCCCGCGCCCAAACGATGCGAAAGGCAATCAACGCCATTCCCAAAAACAACAGCCCCAGCCCGAACGCTTGCCCAATGTTCGCAGCATAACCCCAAATCGTTACCGTCTGAAACGTAGGCTCCATCGCAAATAGGAATGCAAGACCCGGCCCTGCCAAAACAGCGAGCATTGGCGACAGCAACGGCCCGGGTCTGGGATTCATGTTCTCCATAATGAATACGGTCACCGCCGGGAGGATGAGAAGCGACAGCAAGGTGAAAAAACTGAGGCTGGCTGATGTCTTCACTTCCCGGCAGACCGTCGACCAGAAAAAGCCCACCGCCATCCCCCAAAAGGCCAACCCTACCAGGTTCAAACATTGCCGCGCCACCTCCTGCCAGGTTACCCCGCCGCTCAACAGCGGAAGCGCTATCACCGGAAAAACGGCTAGCAGACACAGGGCGAACTGCATCCCGCTGGAGATGAACTTGCCCAACAACACAGCGCTTGGCCGAAGCGGCGTCAACAGCAACAGGCCAAGCGTTCGCTCCCGCCGTTCGGCGCTGATGACGTCGGCCACGGCAAAAGCGCCGCCGAAGCCGAACACAATCGTCGCCATCAAGCTTATGGCAATGAGGATGTTCCTGCCGTTATCGGGGCCTTCAATCCAAACCATCAGGCACCAGATGACGAAGGGCAATCCGACAAAAGCCAGCCGGGACCCATATGCGGTCGGCCGGCGGCTTAACACTCGCAGTTCCCTGGCTATGATGGTGGCGATGCTCATAGCTTGGGCAGAGTTCTCTAGGGTAGCGGGATCCTTTCTCGCCGGCGTTTGGTGAAGCGGCAGCTTTCTCGGTAGCCTGCGGATTTGGCGAGGGCGACTGCTACTTTGAAGTCCATCCCGACTTCGCCGGGCGTGTGGGCGTCAGAGCCAAAGGTTATCGGGATGCCCAATTCTGCGGCAGTGTTCAGGATTTCCGGGCTGGGATAGATTTCGCGGCAGTCTTTGCGCAAGCCGGCGGTGTTGATTTCGATGGCTACTTCGTGGTCGCGGGCGGTTTCGAGAAATCGGCGGAACAAGGGCAAGACATCCCCCTTGGGATAGAAGCAAAACTTTTTGCACAAGTCCGCGTGCCCGATAATTTGGAACAGCCCCGAAGCGGCGGCTTGAGTCAAACGTTCGATGTAAGCCGTCCACACAGCGTCAGGGTCGCGCCGTTTCCATTGGTCGATTTTCTCCGGGTTGTCGATGTCGAAGGAATCGGAGATATAATGCACGGAGCCGATGAAGTAATCCCACGGGTAGCGCTCGGCAAGCTCGCGAATCCACGCCTCATGGCCGGGAATGTAATCGACTTCCAAACCGTATTTGATGGCGAGCTGCGGGTGGGCTTCCTGGGCTTGGCGAATCTGCCGGCAATAGAGTTCCAAGTTTTCGATCTCCATGTGCCAGTTGTCCCAATCCCTCCGAATCATCGGGTTATGCTCAGAAAACCCGATTTCCGGGAGGCCTGCTACTGCCGCCCGTGCTGCCAGTTCGACGGGTTCTCCTGTGGCATGATGGCACAGGTAAGTGTGAATGTGGTAATCGCAAGGCAAGGCCATAGCTGCATCTTGCCCATTTTTCCCGGAGAGGCAAGATTTCGGCGAAGCTGCCGCTCCTGCCACTTTGGGCTTGGCTCTAATCGTCGTCTTGCCCCGTCAGCAGCGGCAACAGGAAGTAGAGAAAAAAGAGCAGCGAAGTGAGGAAGGCAGCGACATATGTCAAGGCGGCCGCGTTCAGAACCTTCGCTGCCGCCGCGTTTTCGCCTGGTGTTGCAATGATTCCAAGCTGCTTCAAGGCGATTTTGGCCCGGCGCGAGGCATCATACTCGACCGGCAAGGTGATGAGATTGAACAACAGAATCACGCCCCAGCAAACCGCCATCGCCGCTATTCCGGTGTAAGTTGCTAAAAACCCGCTGAACATTCCAAAAATAAGGAGGTAGGTAATCGCTTGATTGGCAAAAGCTGTGATCCCCACCGCGGCCAGGCGCAGCTTCAAAGGCGCGTAAGCCTGCTGCTGCTGAATCGCATGGCCGCATTCGTGCGCGGCCACGCTGACGGCGGCCAACGACCTGCCACGGTAATTCTCGGACGAAAGCACCAAGCGTTTGCGGAGTGGATCGTAATGGTCACCCAAAAAACCTTGTTGCTCGTGAATCGTCACATCGCGAATTCCCGATGACTGCAAAATCCGGGCGGCCGCCTCCGCACCGGAAAGCCCGCCTTGCACTGCCATCCGGCTGAACCGGGCGAACATGCTTTTCACATAACCTTGCGCCAGAAGGCTGATCCCGCCCGCCGCCAACATGATGAGAATAAAACCAAACATCGTTCCGAATCTCCATTAAAAGTCTCTGAGTCTTCAGACAACAGACGCGCCTTCCCGTTCAACGAATTCACGCGCCCTCTGCCCAAAGAGAATGGCCTTTCCCCCGCCGTTTGCAAACGACAAAATGGGAGAAGGCTCCAGCAAGTGGCGCTTGAAACCGCGGTCTTTACCGAGCATTGGTCCGGCGTGTGCTGCGTTCCTGCATCCAGCGAACATCCTCATTGTTCGGGGAAGGCCGATTCAAAGGAAGGTTTTTCTTTTGAAACGACAGCAGTGTCCGGGCATCCGCCCATCGGTGAATCTCCGAATGTCCGTCGGCAAAGGCCAAAGTAGCGGCATTGTTATGGTATCGTCCCGGATAGTCTACAATGTAATAGGCGGCCGGGCGGTTGGGGTAGCCTTGCATATCGACGACGAAGTAGCCGTCGTTGATGCTTTCATTGCGCTCGTCCACCAGCACAAAGGTTTGGGCAGGGCCGGGATTGATCAAATGGGAATCCTTGCGGTAAGTTCGCCAGCCGCTGCCGGATTGTCCCCAAGGCGGCCCGCCCACCCAATTGTTCATGGACATGCTGCGGATGCGGGGCACGCGTTCGCCCTGCTGGTTGATGCCGAATGATTTGTCTGCCGGGCAATTCCAAATCGCCAGTGACCCGCCGGTATAATTCCAAAGGGGACTCTTCTTGGTAAAGCGCTCGTGGTCCCAATTGTTGGGGTCTCTAGGATTATTCAGTGTTAACTGCGAACCGCCAGTCCAGTTCGGTATCTTGTTATATGGACTCCCCTGCGGCCAACTGTGAGCGCCCACCAACTCGCCTTCGTTGTCATCCGAGTAGAACCGCCAAGCCAGCATCATTTGCCGGTTGTTGTTCAAACAGACGAGGCCCTGCGCTTTGCTCTTCGCCTTGCTCAAAGCGGGCAATAACATACCTGCCAAGATAGCGATGATCGCAATGACGACGAGAAGCTCGATCAGGGTGAATCCCGCCGCCGGGTGGGCTTTGGTTGTCTTTTTTTGCGGTATGTTGGTATGCAGCATTTTGGCGCCTTTCTTGCGAGATTTTGTCTTTCCTAAAAACATACTGGACCGTTGCTGAAAAAGCAACAACGCGCTTTGCGAGGCGGCGGTGGGTAGTTGGCAAACCTTCAAACACCGCTGAAACGGCGGCCTCCGAAAGGATGCTCCGGGGGATTTTGTTTGATCGCGCGGTTTCTTTTTCCAAACTGAGCAGCGGATGAGCAAACGATTTTACATCACCACGGCAATTGACTATGTCAATGGAGAGCCTCACTTGGGACATGCCTATGAGAAGATTCTCGCCGATGTAATCGCCCGTGCCCATCAAAGCCTTGGCGAGGAAGTTTTCTTTCTCACGGGACTCGACGAGCACGGTCAAAAGGTGCAACAAGCGGCGAAGGCGGCCGGGCTGGACCCGCAAATTTACTGCAATCAACTGGCCGGAACCTGGCGGGACTTTGCCAGACGGCTCGGCTTGGCCAACAATGACTTCGTGCGCACCAGCGATTCGCGACACAAGGAAGCCGTCGCCGCTCTCCTCAACCGCCTTCACAACGAAGGCCATTTTTACAAAGACGCCTACCGGGGCTACTACTCCGCCAGACAAGAAACCTTCCTGACCGACAAAGACCGCGGACCCGACGGCCGGTTCGATCCCCTCTACGGAGAAGTCGTCGAACTCGCGGAAGAGAACTATTACTTCAAACTGGGACAGCACCAACAATGGCTCATCGACTACATCGCGGCAAACCCCGGCTTCGTCTTTCCCGATTACCGCCGCAACGAAGTTTTGGGATTCCTGAACAACCGCCCACTCGAAGACCTTTGCATCACGCGCCCCAAGTCCCGTCTGGAATGGGGCATCCCTCTCCCCTTCGATCCCGACTTCATCACATATGTCTGGTTTGACGCCCTGGCAAACTACGCCAGCATCCCCGCCGCCTTGGGCGATCCGGCTCTCGGCAAACTGCGCCCCTCCCAAGCCGCCGCCGTGCCGGCCCTCTCCCTCTGGCCGGCGGATATCCACGTCATTGGAAAGGACATTCTGAAATTCCACGCCGTTTATTGGCCCATCATGCTCAAAGCCGCCGGCCTCCCGCTGCCCCGCCAAATTTGCGTCCACGGCTGGTGGCAAAAAGACGGGGAAAAGATGAGCAAATCCACCGGCAACAGCATCAACCCCCTCGCCGTCATCGACGCATGGGGACTCGATGCCTTCCGTTTCCACCTCATCCGCGAACTCGACATCGGACCGGACGGCAACTGGACAGACGCCGGATTTCAAGCCCGCTATTCGGCAGAACTCGCCAACGGACTGGGCAACCTCGTCAACCGCTCCCTCTCCATGCTCGGCCGATACCGCAGCGGCATCCTGCCCCACACTGCCCCGAATTCGGAAAGCGCCGCGGATACCGAAACCACAGCCTTGATAGCCGAAGTCTCCCAAACCACCGCCGCCGTCAAAAACCATCTACAGCGACACCAACTGCAATCTGCCCTTCAAACCACCTGGTCGCTCATCGCAAAAACCAACCAATACATCGACCAAACCGCCCCCTTCAAACTAGCCAAACAACCCGGCCAAGCCAGCCGCCTCGACACCATCCTCTACAACCTAGCTGAAACCGTCCGCATCCTCGCCATTCTCATCTGGCCAACACTCCCCACCACAGCCGAACGCATCTTCGCCCAACTCAAAATCGCCGGAAAACCCAACCGCCTCGCCGACGCCATATGGGGGTGCCTCCCAAAAGGCCACCAAACCGGAAAACCCCAACCACTCTTCCCCCGAAAAGACTGCCCCCATCCGGCAACCAGCAAAAATCCAGCCAATTCGGGCAGATAAAAAAGCGCGATAAGGAGTTACTGGCTTTTCGCATCGTCCAGCATAAAGGTGGGGCAGACACTCGAAGAGCAGTTGGGGCGGAGGGGAACCGACAACCGACATCCAACTTCTTGTCTGCCCGAAGGCTGGAAGCCTGCGCCGCCCTGTTAAGCCCTTAAATCTTAAATCCCTATTGCGAAAAAGAGTGTCGCCATTCGGTATTTTCTCCTGCAGGATTGCGCTCGTCAGTTTTTCACGAGCGTCTCCAAATCGGGACGCCCGCTAAATGCCAGAGACCTAGTCAAGGTGTCAGGAGAGATTGCAATCTCTCCCGATGCTGAGTTGAGCAGACGGGATATCTTCGCATTCAGCTCGTAAGAAACTGAAAACGTTCCGGTGTTTTGGCGCCGGAAAGAACCGTAAGTGCTTATTCCGAAAATTTTTGTTGACAGCACTTGCCTTGCGGGAAATGGCTGCCACCAATCAGTATGCGTGTCGTAAAAAACAAGCATATCAGAGATATTTTTCGCAAATTCGTCTCTCGTGCCGCCTCGGTCAAACGTTTCATCAACCTCTTCGCCCGAACAGATTGGTTGTCTGCGGACGCCCTGGCCCCATAGATTCATCGGGTCCGTTAAACGGCTGGCCGGCCTACCCTTTCGTCCCGCTGCGGCACTGTTGCTGCTGGGCGTGCTGGGCGGTGCGCTGCCCCCCGTCTCCGGCCGTAGCGCAGGGGATGGACTACGACACCGACAACAACCGGCTGATTGAAATTAGAACCCTAGCCCAACTGCAAGCCGTCCAGCAGGACCCGACCAGCAGCGGCGCGACGGCCTTTCCCAATCCTGTCACTCTGTTGCCGTCACTGGTGGGCAAGCCCATATGGGCTGCGCCAACGGCGCTACCGCCGCTATCTGCCAGGGCTATGAACAACTGATGGCGGACATCACCGTTCCCATCAGCGCCGGCGTCAACACCGACAGCTGGACCACCATTCCCAACTACTCCGCGACCTTCGAGGGCAACGACAATCTCATCGACGACGACCCGATCTTCGGCACTCTTTCCGCCAGCGCCCGGGTGCGTAACTTAATCATAGATTCATTTATAGAGACTTCCGCCAATCCAGCCGGCATCATCGCCAATACGCTGCACGGCCGGATCACCGCATCCGCCGTGGCTGGGAATATCTCCAGCTCGACGTCCGGCGCCATTATCGGCGGCATCGTCGGGTTGATGGACGGCTTCTCCCAGATTACCTCCTCCTGGGCATCCGCCGTTGCGGGAACTGACACGCGCACGACGGCGGCTTTGGCCACCGGGCTTTTGGCGGGGCAGATGGGCAACGGCGACAACCCCAGTATCAGCGATGCCTACGCCAAAGGGCTCGCCGGAGGCAGCGCGTCTGGCAGCGCAATCGGCTCCGCCACCTCGGGCACTACCATGAGCAGAGTGTACTACGACTCCGTCATCGCCGAAATCCCCGACAACAATCGCGCCCGGACCACTACGCAGTTGCAGGCGCCCACCGGGGCCACCGGCATCTATTCCGGCTGGGATACGAGCAAGTGGGATTTCGGCACAGCCAGCCAATACCCAGCGCTGAAGGCGAATGTGGATAGCAACACCTCCACCACCTAGCAGGGGTTCGGCTACCAGTTTCGCGAATACCCCGTGCTGACTGCCTACCTTTACCTACATTATCCAGAACACTGCCGGCAGCAGGGGAAGTGCTACAATGTATCCGCCGAACCATCTGTGGGCTGCACCGTCCTCAGCAACCGGGAGCTGGCGATTCGTAATGCGGCGCCGATGGCATCGGCCAACGGGACCGCCACGCCGGTGAAGTGGCTGGCGGTGATGGCGGACCTTCCCGCCTCTGAAAAGAGCGAACGGGCCACCTTAATCGTAGGCGCAGGCGACACCGACACGGCTGCGCCACCTCCCTGACCGACTCCACCTTGGACTACAAGCCCTGGAAGTGGCAGCGTTCCAACAACGGCATCGACGGGTGGGCGGATATTTCCACCACGGGCAGCAACACCCACCGCTCGCTGTGCTCCTATGTCTATACGCGGGCGCCACCGATGCGGGCAAGTACCTGCGGGCCTATGTGCCGATTACCGTCGGTTCCGGGGCATCGGCCACCGAGCGCAACTACTACACCGCCGCCAGTAAGCCGGTGGTAAATGCGTACACTTAGGCCTAAGCGGGCGTTGATGTCACCCTGACGAGCGTTCAGTTTACCGGCTGACGCCCTACGGAAGAGCCGGGGCTGACAACGAGTACACGCCGGTGGCGGCGGATGTGGGCAAAAGGTTGGAGGCGGCGGTGTACTATACGGTGGGCGGGAACGTGCGGAAGGTAGCCGGCGGCTCTGCCGGAACGGTGCTGCCGTAGGGGTCAGTGGTTAGCGCGGCGGCGGGAACGCACCGGCGGGCGGCCTCCCAATAGTGCTGATAGAGGAACACTCAAAGACTTCGATCAAGTTCATCTGCTCACTTGACAAAATTCCGGAATCTTGCCAAGCCTGCAAGTTGTTATTGTGAACCTTTCCTTTGCTGAAGCCTCATGGTCGGTTGTAGAAAAAAGCGGCCACAGCAGAATCGCTCAGCGTTAAACACGGCGCCGCCGGCGTTTCTTCTTAAGATATTTTGTTGACTGGGCGGCCGTTTTAGATGCCGGTTGGCCGGCTGTTTTTTTAAGCTCGCGGATTTGGTCCCGGAGCAAGGCGGCCTTTTCAAATTCCAGGTTATTCGACGCTAGGATCATTTCCTCTTCAAGCTCCCGAATGTTTTCTTGAAGGCCGAGGCCTGCCGGCGCGTCTTTCATCACGGTGGTTGTTTTGGCGCGGTCTTGAGTACGCCAGGACAAACTGTTTTCGACCGGCCGAGTAACTTGCCGGGGGGTAATGTTGTTGGCTTTGTTATATTCCGTTTGCTTTTGCCGCCGGTAGCGTGAAGTGGCCAGGAACTCTCTAATGCTTTTGGTTTCTATATCCGCGTAGAGAATGACTTTGCCCGCTACATGCCGGGCGGCTCGTCCCGCTGTTTGCACTAGGCTCGTTGTGGATCGCAGATAGCCTTCCTTATCTGCATCGAGAATCGCGACTAGCGAGACTTCCGGCAGGTCCAGTCCTTCTCGCAGCAGATTGATCCCGACGAGGACGTCAAACTCTCCTTTTCGCAGCGCTCGCAGGATTTCCACTCTTTCGATGGTGTCGATTTCGCTGTGGAGATAGCGGACGTTGATGCCGATGTCTCTTAGATAATCCGTCAGTTCTTCGGCGGTTCGCTTGGTCAAAGTAGTAACCAAAACGCGCTCTTTGGCATCGGCTCGCTGCCGCGCTTCGGCAATCAGGTCGTCGATCTGTCCCTGGAGCGGTTTGACGGTAACTTCGGGGTCCAGCAATCCGGTGGGGCGCACGATTTGCTCGATCACTTTCCCGCGGCTCCACTCGATCTCGCGGGAGGATGGCGTTGCGCTAACGTAAATGGTTTGGTGTTGAAAGGCTTGAAACTCTTTGAAGTTTAAAGGCCGGTTGTCCAGGGCGCTTGGGAGTCGGAATCCATGCTCTACCAAGGTCATTTTCCGCGAGCGATCGCCTGCATACATGCCGCCGATTTGCGGCACGGTCACGTGCGATTCGTCGATGATCAGCAAGTAATCTTTCGGAAAAAAATCCAGCAAGGTATGCGGGCGCGAGCCCGGCGGCCGGCCGCTGATGTGCCGGCTGTAATTTTCAATCCCGGAGCAAAACCCCATCTCCTCCATCATTTCCAAATCATACTCCGTCCGCATTTTGATCCGCTGCGCTTCTAGTAGTTTTTGTTTTTTCTCGAACCAGGCGATTCGGTCAGCGAGTTCTTCTCGAATCGTAAGGATGGCTCGCTTCATCTTGTCTCTCGAAGTGACGAACTGTTTGCTTGGATAAACGGTAACGTAAGCCAGCGACTCCAAAGGGTCTCCTGTCAATGGGTCGAAGCGTGTGATGCGGTCGATTTCATCTCCGAAAAACTCGATCCGAAGACCTTCTTCCAAATAGCCCGGTATCAACTCCACCGTGTCGCCCCGCACACGAAAGACGCCGCGTTTCAACACCGCGTCGTTGCGCTCATACATCATCTCAACCAATTTTTCCAAAAACTGCTCGCGTCGCAGCTCATCCCCCGTTTTGATAGAAACCAACATGGCCTCATAATCTTCTTTACTCCCAATCCCGTAAATGCAAGAAACACTCGCGATGATAATAACATCTCGCCGCGAAAACAAAGAACTCATAGAAGAAAGCCGCATGCGCTCGATCTCGTCGTTTACGGAGGAATCCTTCTCGATAAACGTATCCGTCTGCGGAATATAAGCCTCCGGTTGATAGTAATCAAAGTAACTGACAAAATACTCCACTGCATTGTGAGGAAAAAAACTTTTGAACTCGGCATAAAGTTGCGCAGCAAGAGTCTTGTTATGCGAGATTACCAAAGTCGGGCGTTGGGCGTTGGCGACGACATTGGCAACCGTGAAAGTTTTTCCCGAACCGGTTACCCCCAGCAACGTTTGATGAGACTCGCCCCGTCGGATGCCCCGAATCAATCGGTCGATAGCTTCCGGCTGGCCGCCCGCAGGTCCGTAAGGCGCAATAAACTCAAACATCCGCGCCAGTTTATAGAAAGAAAACAATGGTGTCAACCAGCCGAGCCGAAAAGCCATCTATAGAAACATTTGGAAAAACCCGGAAATGACATTTAACCGCAGTCGAATTTTCTCAACGTTTCCCCGGATAAGTCTAATGGCTGCCGTTCCATCACCGGCGCTTTGAACGCTCATCAAAGTCGATAAGAGTAGCAGCGCCGGCCGTGCCAACAGTGATAGTCTTGGGAATGATGCTCGCTGAGTCGATGGCTTCCCATGTTCCGTCAGAAGCGGGTGCGGTCTGCGAAATTCCATTATGCCATGTCACCAAGACGCCAGCGTTGCCGATCCGTTCGATTGTCAAATCTGGAGGATACAAAGCGACAATCAAAACCCTATCCGGTTCGCTCATATAGTTTCTGGTGTCAACGGTTTTTCAAAGAAATTCTGAAAAAATTCGAGCAGACAGCCGAACTGTTGCGCGTGTCATAGCAATTTGCGAAAAATACCGAATCATAGGGGATTTTGGCTTCTCAAATTTCTGCCACTCGGGGCGGGGTGAAGAGAGAACTTCTTCCGTTTACTGCTGCATCTTGATGGAGGCGCGGATGTTTTGCTTGCCACAGCAAAGATCCAGCGATTCGATAAAAGGGTTCGATTTGTTGATTTTCGGTGTGTTAGTCTATTGTCATTTGAAAGGAAATTCCTGCCTTCGCGCCCGCGGCATTCTCTGAATGGACTGGCAGCTCGGCTGGAACATTTTGATGGATTTATGAATTTCATTACTGGACTAGGTTCGATTTACGTCAACGCATTGTTTCCTCTGGTTTTTTATTGTGGCCTTGGCGCGGCGGTCTTCCGCTATCTCAATTTGGACCGTCGAACTCTAAGCCGTTTTTCGGTTTACGTTCTGTTGCCGCCCCTCCTATTTGTAAATCTGATGAAAGTTCAAGTTGGTGCCGACGAGGTTTTTCGGGTGATGCTTTTCGGTTTTTTCACTCTCGGAGGCATGGCAATCCTCGGACGAATTTATGCCTTTCTGCTTCGGTTTGATGTTCCGGCCACAAGCAGCGCCGTTCTCTCCGTTACCTTCTTCAACGCGGTGAATCTTGGTTTCCCGGTTTCCCTATTCGCCTTCGGAGAAGACGGTTTATTCTATGCCGGTCTTTTAGTTGCTGTGAACGCGGCACCCCACAACGGCTTTGGTATTTACGTTGCTGCACGGAGCCGAATGTCGCGCAAAGAGGCAATCCTGGCGCTGGCGCGAATGCCTATGCTTTACGTTATTCCTGTCGCCGTTGCTTTCCGGCTGGCCGGTGTTGCTTTGCCGCAGTTTCTTCTCACGCCTATCGAAACACTGGGAGAAGCCGGCATTCCTTTTATTCTTCTCTGCGTCGGCATGGAATTGGCTGACATCCCCGTTCGGAAGTGCAGCTTTCAACTCATGGGCATTATTGCTCTTCGCTTGTGCGTTGCGCCCCTGGTTGCGTTCGGGCTGACCCGTGTCTTGGGCATTGATGGCCTGTTGCAGTCGGTATTGATCCTGCTGGCTGGTATGCCTAGCGCCATGGCCCCAGTCGTCTATGCGCGGATGTTCGGAGGGAACACGGAGTCATTGACCCAAGCCGTGTTCTATTCAACCATCGGCAGTCTGCTGACGCTCCCAGCAGTGCTTTATCTTCTGCAGTAAAGGCACGCTAAGAGTTGCAAGCATGAAGAGATATCGCTTCGTTGGGATCGTCAAGGAGCAAGCTGTGCCGTGCCGACGGATTTTTCTCTTGCTGAAACGTTTACATTTTCCCTGTGATTGTGTAGGCTTTTTCTTTATCTAAGCGCCGTTGAAGTTGCATATGTATAATCTTTTCCTAATCCTTTTTACGCTTTTGGCCGCTCTTCTTTTGCTCGTTCCCTTGGGCGGGCCATCATGCGACACTGCGAGATCGGCAAACTCCGCCAATACGAAGCAGAACTGCAAAGCCGAGGAGAGATGCTCCAAATTGAAGACTTCTTCCCATCACAGACCGTCCCCGACGAAGCGAACGTTTGGACGCATCCCTTTTTGAAACTGCTTGCCACTGCCAGCCAAGTCGAAGGGGAAGAAGCTCGAAAGCAAATGTACGGAAGCGATGACACGCATCCTTACAAAAGGCTGCGGATTCCGGAGGTCGATGGCCTTCGTTATGCCGATGATTTTACGGGAGATTTTTCCATTGCCTCGCTTGGGTATAAATGCAGCCGTTGAATCGCGTTCATGCCTGCGCTTTGGGCGCGCTTTTCAAGAGAGACGGCGCTGTTACCGATGTCAACACACCGCGTTCCTGGGCAGAAGTTGCCAAGATCATTTTGGATCACTATCAGCCTGCAGCGGAAGACACCCGGCAACTTGAGGAAGCGATTTATCGGGAATACGAGCGGTTTCCTTTCTTTTGGGACGGCGATCCGGAGAATTTTCATTTTCCGATGGCTTTTGGCCAACTGGTATTCTTCACTCAATCGACCTTTTGCCGTGCTGCCGCCATGAGCGGCAATGCCGATGAAACTTTCCGAATGCTCCGGCTTGGTTTTCAACTCAAAGTGTCCGATTTGTTTTGGACAGACATCTTCACAGTAGCGTCTAGGCTTTCGTCGCGCACAACAGGCAAAGGGAGATGGCAGCCTACGAAGAGCTAATCGCAAACGCTGAAGGAGACTTAGCCGCATCCCGCACCGTTCCGTGGAATCAATATAAGACGCCGGATATAAAAAAAGCTGGCGCCGCCGCACGGCCACTTTGCCCGAATGTCGATGCATGTATTCGAGGAAGTGTTTAAAAATTATTGCAGATTCAACATCAGGTGGAGAGGGCCAAGGTAGCCGCGGCACTGGAACGCTTTTATATCGCCCATCAAGCCTATCCGGAAGACCTCGCCGACCTTTTCCCCCCGCTGGCTCTCCGTTCCTCTCAGCGACCCCATGACTGGCAAACCTTGGGAATACGAGCGGCTGGAGAGGGCCGGCTTTCGGCTTGGCTCCATCGACAAAGACGGCAAGAAAGATGTTTCCGGCGAAAACGCAAATAATCCCCTTTGGAATATTCAACCCGACAAGCCGTTTCCGTTGGAAGATGGGGAGGAGTAGGTTATCGGGCGGCTGCAAGCCATTGCGCCGGCGAACGATGGTGTGAGGCGGATTGGTTGGCGGCTACAATACCGGCCCAAGTTGCCAAGGGGCGAATTCTTCGTCTCCTAGTCCGGCCTGTTCACTTTTGGTTTTTTCGCCGCTGGCGACGGCCAGGATTTTGTCGAAGATGCGTTGTCCAACTTCTTCGACAGTTTCTGTTCCGTCGAGGATTGTGCCGGCGTTGATGTCCATGTCTTCTTCCATCCACTGGTAGAGCGGGGTGCTGGCGGCGATTTTGATGCAGGGGGAAGGTTTGCAGCCGTAGACGCTGCCGCGCCCGGTGGTGAAGGCGGCGATGTTGCAACCGCCGCTGACCAGGCCGGTCATGCTCACAGGGTCGTTTCCGGGCGTGTCCATGAAGCAGAGCCCTTTGGCCTGGATGGGTTCTGCGTAGCGGTAAACTTCTGCCAGGGGGGATTGACCGGCTTTGGCGATGGCGCCCAGGCTCTTTTCGTAAATGGTTGTCAGCCCGCCTTCTTTGTTTCCGTAGGAGGGATTGTTGTCAATGGATGCGCCGTGCAGTTGGACGTGTTTTTCCCACCAACGGACTCGGTCGAGCAGTTTCCGCCCCACTGCTTTTGATGCTGCCCGCCGGGTGAGCAAGTGTTCTGCGCCGTAGATTTCCGGAGTCTCTGCCAGCACAGAGGCGGCGCCTTGCCGGATGAGTCGGTCTGAGGCGCATCCCAGGGCGGGGTTGGCAGTGATGCCGCTGTTGCCATCGGAGCCGCCGCAGTTCATCGCCAAAATCAATTGGTCGGCAGTCTGGGTGGTTCGCTTGCGGGCGTTGACTTGCTTGAGGATGCCGGCGACGGCTCGGATTCCGGCTTCTGTTGTTTTTCGCACGCCGCCTTGCGTCTGAATGTTCAGAGAGACCGGGGCGCTGCCGAGGGCAGCTTGGTCGAGGCCTTGTTTTTGGATGAGGTGCGGGATTTGATTGACTTCGCATCCCAAGCCGATCATGAGGCAACCGCCCACATTCGGGTGCCGGGCCATTCCTGCCAGAACACGCTGCAACAGAGCCAACGGTTCGGAGGGAAGCAGGCTGCATCCGCTCTTGTGGGTAAAGGCGATGACGCCGTCCACATTCGGGTAATCGTGCCGCAATTCCGGTATTTGAAAAGCCTCCGCCACGTATTTAGAGACCGAGGCCGAGCAGTTCACACTCGAAATCACGGCAAGGTAATTCCGTGTTCCGGCTGTGCCGCCGGCGGGGGCGAAGCCCTGAAAAGTCAAGCGTTCGGCGGGGGCGGCTATTTTCACCGGCTTGTAATCGACGCAGAAACGGCAATCTCGGCCGAAATTCTCCGCAGCCGCATTTTGGGTGTGAACGTGCCCGCCTTGCGGAATGGCCTCCTTTGCGAAGCCGATTTTCTGCCCGTACTTCACTAGAGCCTGCCCGTGTTCAATCGCCGCCAGCGCGATTTTATGTCCGGCTGGAATGGTCTGATGGCAAACGATGGTCTCCCCTTGAAAACGGAAGGCTGCGCCGGTTTTGAGGGTGGACTTGAGCACGGCGACATTGTCCTCATCCCTCAGCCGTATCGCGATTTCATCCACAGTTTTCATCACGGCAACCCGCCGACGGGCGCGGCCCGGACGTGGCACAGTCTAGCGGGGATGGAGAGAACCGTCGATAGCCGAGCGGCGCCCGGAAAAATGAAGCGCAATGAGTATTTAGGGGCTTCGACAGCAAAATTCTTGACAACGGAAAAGACTGTGTTAAGCTGATGACGATGGGGGAGAAAAAGAGCGAAAACAAAACTATTTTGGCCAGGGGAATGAGGTCACTGGGCGTGGAAAAAGCAGGATTACCTGCTAGAGCGTCAATGTAGCCCATAACTACTTATTGCGAAATGAAGGGTTGACAAACGCATTCAATTGGCGGACTTGTAAGCGCAAACGTGTTCAAGCCGTCGGACGCGGTGGAAGGGCGACACAGAATATGATCTCAAGAGAACATGCCTACAACGGAAATCACTACTCAGAACATTCCGGCAAATCTCATGCCAGCGAAGACACACTGAGAACTGAAAGGATACAGGTCGAACGTAAAACCTTCATCTTCACCCTCAAGGAGAATCCCCGCGGGCGGTTCCTCCGAATCACCGAAGATGTCGGCGGACGTCGGGATACCATCATCCTCCCCGCCACCGGGATTGCCGAGTTCAAGCAGGTGCTTGACGACATGCTCCAAACCTACTCGGCGCTTCCCAAAGACGAAGGCGGGCCGTAACCCGGCTCTCCCGCCGAGGGGTCGCTCGCCTGGGCCGGAGGAGTTTTTCGCTTGCCCATTCCCCGCGGCCGGCGCGGCTTCAGCCGGGGGGCGTCTCCCCACAACTCTTCCAGGGCGTATCGTTCCCGCATCTCGCCGGCCATGATGTGGACGATTACATCGTCGTAATCAATCACAATCCAGGCGGCCGTTAATTTGCCGTCAATCGACCGTGGGCGGATGCCGTGCTCCTTTTTGAAACGTTCCACAACCGCCTCGTAAATCGCCCGCAAATGCGGCGTGCTCGTGCCGGTAACGATGAAAAAGAAATCCGTCACCGAAGACAACCCTCGCACATCGAGAATCGCCGGAGACGCCGCCTTCCGGTCGTCTGCAAATGCGTAGCAGTATTGAACCAATCGCTTCGAGTCCATTCGCCATTCAAAATCAACCGCCAAGCCCCTGCCGGCAAGATTGGGAACCGGGCGCGTTCAACGCTCCAGGTAGAGTCCGTCGCGGCGAATCGCCTCGGCCACCGCCGCCGGCACTAGCCACTCTACGGACTGCCCTGAGCGGATGCGCTCTCGAATTGCCGAAGAGGATACTTCAATGGGCCAACCCCGCAAGCGCCGGCAATTGAATCCTCCCGGCGGCGCTTCCCATCGTTGGCCGGGCCTTGGCAGCACAGCGAAATCAACCTTCGCCGCCAAAGTCTCGGCCTCTTTCCATTGAGGCAACGTCCCGAGGTGATCCGCGCCAATCAGATAAGTCAGCCGCGCCGCGGAATGTTCGGCGGCAATCCACTTGACCGTGTCGATCGTGAACGAAACACCCCCCCGCCGCAGCTCGCTCTCGCAAACGGCAAACTCCGCCCGCCCCGCCAGAGCCAAACGCAGAAGCCGGACACGGCTCGCGGCCGCTAGAGGTTCCCGAGCCGGCTTGAACGGAGAACGCGCGGCGGGAATGAATACCACCCGGTCGAGCGCCAGCTCCTCATAAGCAGCTTGGGCCGCCAACAAGTGCCCCAGATGAATCGGATCAAACGACCCGCCGTAAAGCCCAATCCGCTTCACAACTCCGCCCGTTCCGCCGCGCCCTCCTCCCAATCCAAAGCGCTCCCCGAGCGGTTGGAGTGGCGAGAAGCTAACCCCTCTTCGATCACACCCTTGACCTTTGGAAACATTCGAACCGCCTCAACCACCATCCATAACTCCAAAAAAATCGTCGCCAAACCAATCGCGCTCAACAACACCTTGCCCTCACCCACCCAACTGGGATGATCGCTCGATCCAATAAAAAGCTTCCAAACCATCGCCCACAAAGGCATGACCAGCATAAAAACCGTCGGCAGCGTGATAAACCAAACCGGCCGCCCCCGCCGCCAGAGATAAAAGGCAATCACCAAAAAAGCCGCCCCCGCCAAAAGTTGATTCGTCGCCCCGAACAACGGCCACAAAATAAGCCCACCCTTGCCCGCATTCGCCAACGACCACTCCGCATCAGACGGCGGCAGACACGCAATCCCCACCGCCGCCGCCACAGCAATAATCGCCGCGCCATGCTTATTCCTCAGCCAGGCCAGCAGCCTCCCGCCCCTTCCACCGCCGGAAACTCGCGGCCTCCCCGCCGTTGCCAACTCCTGAACCACATAACGTTGCAGCCGGCAAGCCGTATCCAACGTCGTTCCCGCAAAAGACGCCACCAAAACCCCCATCAAAGCAATGGCTGCCTCGCGCGACAAACCCAGCGCTTGCAAAAAATTTGCCGCACCAATCACAAAAGCAGACACCTTGGCCTCCAAAGACCCGGCGGCGCCCCAGGAACCATAGCGATTCTGCCACGCCTCCTCCCCCGTCAACACCCCGCCTTCCATCACCAAACCCATCCCCAAACCGGCGCCACAAGCCAATATCACTAAAGACGCCAAAAATCCTTCCGCCAACATCCCCCCGTAGCCAACAAACCGAGCATCCGGCTCCCGCTTCAACTGCTTACTGCTCGTCCCACTCGACACCAGACAATGAAACCCGCTAATCGCCCCGCAAGCGATCGTGATAAACAAAAACGGAAAAATTGCCGGCGCGCCTTCAGGAGACCAATTAACCACCGGCGCCGCCATCTGCAAAACCGGCCGCGCGCCATCCGCCAGTGGACTCCCCCCTAAAAAAGCCGACACCACCAGCCCCAGAACCATCAACCCCAACGCCGAAATCAACTGCAAAGAATTAATATAATCCCGCGGCTGCAACAACATCCACACCGGCAACACCGAAGCCATATAGGAATAACACAACAACACCAACACCCAAATCCAAACCGGCCAGCCCGCCAATGCCTCGTTAAACTCGCCCAAAAAACCCCGATCCCCAAAAAACACCGCCAAATACATTGCCCCCAAAACCAACAACGACGGCAAAAAAAGACTTGCCCCCTTGCGATGCAACCAAACCCCAATCCCGATCGCCAACGGAATCTGAACCACACAAGGAAAAATCGCCGCCGGGTAGAAACGAAACACACTCGCAATCACCAACCCGAAAATCGCCAGCACAATCGTCAACGCCATCGCCAAAATCAACAAAAACAGCCAGCGCACCCGGCGATTCAACACCCGCCCCGCAATATCGCCCACCGTTTGCCCGTTATTCCGCAAACTCACCGCCAAAGCCCCGAAATCATGCACCGCCCCAATGAAAATCGACCCCAACACCACCCAAAGCAACGCCGGCAGCCAGCCCCACATAATCGCAATCGCCGGTCCCACTATCGGCCCCGTCCCCGCAATCGAAGTAAAATGATGCCCAAAAACAATCCCTCGATCCGTCGGCACATAATCATTCCCGTCCTCAAGCCGATACGAAGGGCAAACCACCTTGGCCGACAAAACAAAAATCTTGCCGCCCAACCATCGCCCGTAAGTATGATAAGCTACCACAAAACCCGCCCCCGCCAAAAGCGCTATCAAAAGAGGAACCATATCGCCAAATCGAAACTAACAAACTCAAACCAAAGCACTACCTTACAACCCGACCCGTCAAAACCCAAGACCTTTTCCCGCGATAAGGAGTTACTGGCTTTTCGCCTTGTCCAGCATAAAGGTGGGGCAGACACTCGAAGAGCGGTTAGGGCGGAGGGGAACCAACTTCTTGTCTGCCCGCAGGTTGAAAGCCTGTGCCACCCCCGTTAAGCCTATAAATCCTTATTGCGCCTTTTCCTAATACAACCGGTAACCCTTCATTCCAGCCTGAAGTAAGCCCTTCATCATCATTTCCCGGACAGACTCAGCACTCTTGCGAACCGCTTCATTGCCGCTCGCAAACTCCGCTTTCAAGATAACTTTTGCTTGTTGCTCAAGCCGAATTAAACGCCTCTTTCAGGACTGCTTGGAGAAGGTGAGCTCCTTGAGCACGAGAATGCTCGATCTCGGCTTCCAATGCGGAACACATCTTCATCAGCGACTCTACCCGTTCTACAATAGCAGATTGTTCAGTTAAGGGAGCTAATGGTGTCAGTGCGTTTGTGAAATATTCAGTTGGAACACGCTTTTGACCTGCTGTTCCAGTCATTTTTGGGATGCCGGCTTTTACGAATGATGGACTTTTCAGAAAAACGAGCAAATAATCAGCTATAACTAAGATAGGACGCAACACGTGTAATTCAGTAGTTCCTGCCCCGATCGAATTAGTTAAATTCCTAAATAGAGTTGCCTTACCATTTTCAAAACATGGAGTGATCTTCGCTAAGGCAACATCACCGTTTGCTATGTGAGTATAGCCGAACTTAACATCCCGCCAGAGTCTCCTCTCCGGGGTTATTTTTCCTGAGAATTCGGAAGGGATTGCAGACATCCGCACAAATGAAACTTCTCGATCATCTGGTGCAAGGTTTTTTGGATTAACTATTCCAAGAGAGGCAAATCGGCACCATTGCCAGGTTTTGGGAATCTGGAAAGGAATTTCTTCGGGAGCGATTGCAGGGAGAGGCTTTTCTTTGCGGAATTTCTTTTCGGCAATGAGACGGGTTTTTTCGGCCCGGATGCGATGGAGGAGTTGGCTTGTCGGTTCCACGTCCGGGTTGGCAGCCCGCCAGTCAGCAGTCAGCTTGCCCTGAATCGCTTCTTGAAGGATGGCTTGCTTGAGCTTGGCGAGGAGGGACCGCTGGTGAGTAATCTCGGCTTCGAGAGTAGCCTGTTTACGTTCAAATCGATTTAGCTTATCAGCGATTATTTTCTGCTCTGACAGTTTAGGGATTTTCACCTGAAGCGGCAAAATATGCTTGGGTTTCAGCTCGGTTTTAATTCCACCAGGAACTTGCGCTTTTAGCAAATCGCTGAACTCTGCGCTCTTAAAGAACCACTTTAAGAATTCAATTGATATCCGATCAGGATCGAACTTGTAAGACGAGTAATGGATCGTTGCTAACACGTCTTCATCTCCCCGATAAACGCCAACTGCTCCCTTAGCGGCATTGATTCCGGAAATTACCAAGTTACCGCTCTTCACGCGGACCATGTCTGTCTTGGTAACTGTTTGGTCATCTAAATGAATTGTTCCAGAGAAATCAATTTTCTTGATACGTTTCAATCTGAGCTTGTTGGCCGCTTCGTGTTTAATCCGCTCTTCTCGCTCTATTAAAAAGTCGGAAAGTTTGGTGAGTTGCGAGTTCATCTAATTTCTTTTTGGAGTTCAGCAAGAAGTTTTCGAGTTACCTTCACTGAAGTGTTGAGCCGAACAAGAACTTCTGCTGCGGACAGTGCCCTTTCCCCTTCTTCTCGATACGGATTCTTCACATCCAGATCAAGCCCCTCTTTCAAATCCTGCACCTTTATCCGCTACGCGACCTCGTTTTCCTGGCGCTTATTCCACCACTTGATCATGGGCGCGAATTCGTCGAAATGGATGGGCTTGGTCTTGGAGTAACTTTTCTGGCCTTCCGGCAGGCGGTGTTCGTAATACCAGATTTCCTTGGTCGGCGTGTTTTTTTGGAAGAAGAGCAGGTTGGTGGAGACCGTGGCGGGGTGGAAAGTGGATTGTGGCAGGCGGACAATGGTGTGCAGGTTGCAGTCGGTCAGGAGCTTTTCGCGGATGCGTTCCTTGTAGCCGTCGCCGGTAATGCAGCCGTCGGGCAGGACAATGGCGCACCGACCGCCAGGCTTGAGAAGTTGTATCATAAGGATGACGAAGAGGTCAGCGGATTCTCGGCAGCGGAAGGACCATGGAAAGTTCGTCTCTATCCCGTCGGCGATGCTGGCCCCGAAGGGCGGATTGGCCAGGATGACATCTACCTGTTGCTTGGAGCCGATGGTGTTGTATTCGGTCTTGAGGCTGTCGCGGTAGTGCCAGTCCTGTACTTCAAGGCCGTGAAGCTTGTTGTATGCCTGCGCCGACCGAGTGTGTGTTCTTCTTTGCCTCAATGACGGCGATGGGAATATTCGGCTTGTGGTACAGAATATAGTCAGCTTGTTTTTGTTTTCCGCGTGTGTGGAGCTTTCCTCGGACGCAGATCCGCCCATCGGTGAAATTGACTGCTTCGCGTACTTGGTTACAGATGTCCCACCCGGCCGCCATAAGATGAGGCGTGATGAACTTGGTGCGAATATCTTGTTCGCTGAGAGTTTTCTTGTTCATGCGGTCATGTCTTGTGATGGGAGGCATTGCGGGTTGCGAATGCAATTAGAGCCGAGCGGCAGAGTCGGCATCGAGGAACAGGGTGGCGTGTTTTTGGCGGCGGAGGATTGAGGCCGGGCAGTTTGTGGAGACGGGGTCTTGCAGCGCGGTTCGAATGGCCCGGCTTTTTCGTTGTTCAGGGGCGAGGCAGATGATTTTCTTTGCCGCACACAGGGCGGGAAGGGTGAGGGTGAGG
The DNA here is from genome assembly GCA_965214825.1 of uncultured Pedosphaera sp. GTDB lineage: Bacteria > Verrucomicrobiota > Verrucomicrobiia > Limisphaerales > AAA164-E04 > UBA2970. The sequence goes on along the minus strand of OZ243981.1, from coordinate 735,325 downwards.
GCGTAGGCGGGAACAGTGTCGAGGGAGGGGAAGTGGCCTTCGCCGACTTGTTGTTGTTTGCAGGTGGCGTCGAGCTTGACGATTTTCACGCGGCGCGGGTCGTTGAAGTCGGCGACGGGCGGGTCGTTGAAGGCAAGGTGGCCGTTTTCGCCCACGCCCAGGCAGCAGAGGTCGATCGGCGCTTGGGCCAGCAGGTTTTCATATCGGCTGCATTCGTCTAGCGGTTGCAAGGCGTCGCCGTGGAGGTAGTGGAATGTTTTGGGTTTTGCCGTGGATTCGACTCGCTCTTTCATGTAACGCCGAAAGCTGGCGGGATGGTCTGCTGAGATGCCGAGGTATTCGTCCATATGGAAGAGCTCGATTCGGGACCAGTCGATTGGTGCCGATGCAATCAAGCGGGAGAGGAAGAGGATTTGCGAGTTGCCTGTGGCCAAAATCAACCGCGCCGAGGGTTGGCTATCCAGGAGGTCTTTTAGGTAGGCGGCTGTTTCAACAGCGGCGGCGGCGGCCATGGACTCCTGGTCTTGAAACACTTTCACCGAGAGGGAGTCGGCGACAAATGCGCGTTTGAGACGGGGCAGTTTTGCTTGGGCGTCGGTTGGGTTTGGGGTCATTTTATTCTTTGATACGGGAGGAGAGATTAGAGGATTCCCGCTCGCTCGGCAAGACCTTCAGGGCGGGAGCGGTGCGGCCGGTTGGTTTTCCTATCACGACAACGTATTCGCCTTTTGGTTTTCGTTTGCCGAGTTCACGTTCGATTTCGGCGGCAGTTCCGCGAATCACTTCCTCGAACTTTTTGGTCATCTCGCGGCAGACGACCAGTTCCCGTCCGGCGACCCATTGTTTCAACTCTCCGGCCAGTTTTTGGATTCGATGGGGCGATTCGTAGATGACGATGACGCTTTCGAGTCGGCTGAAACGTTCCAAAGTCTTTGCCCGTTGTCCTGGCTTTGCCGGCAGGAAGCCGACGAAGTGAAATTCACTGGCCGGCAGTCCGCTGCTTGCTAACGCTGCAATTGCCGCGCAGGGGCCGGGGACGACTTCGACGCGATAGCCTGCTTCCCAAACTGCCCGGGCGAGCCGGTCTCCGGGGTCGCTGATTCCTGGCGTGCCGGCATCGCTGACCAGCGCCACAATGCGGCCGCTTCGGAGGCGTTCAATTACCGCCGCCTCCCGTCCCCGTTCATTGAACCGGTGGCAACTGAGGAGCGGTTTTCCAATGCCGTAGCTTTCTAGCAATCGCCCCGTGCGTCGGGTGTCTTCGCAGAGAAGGATGTCCGCCTCGCGCAGGACGCGAAGCGCGCGGAGCGTGATGTCCTCCAGATTGCCGATTGGCGTGGACACCATGTATAAGGTTTCCGGGCGCAGCGGCGCGGGGTTTCCGGCGGCCGGGAATGTCTTTCTCGTCCGATGTTCTTCTTCAACCATGGTGGCAGACGCTCTCCAAGCCGGCCCCTTTCATATCGAAATATAATTGCTGGCAGACACCGCACGTTTTCCGTTAGCCTTTGGCGCGATTCGCCTCGGCAGAACGGAGGCTACGCAAACTATGTCGAGATATCGAGAAAAGCAGCTCCGGGAAATTTCGAGTCACTTTCAAATCTACGGGGAAATTCTGCATGCGGAGCCGTGCAAGATCGGCCATATCAACGAGACATACACCGCAACCTACGCCCAAGGCGGGGTGAATGTCCGCTACATTCACCAAAAGATCAATCGCCATGTTTTCCCGTCGCCCGAAAAGCTGATGGATAATTTGAACCGGGTTACCACCCACATCCGGCGCCGACTGGAAGCGCAACGCGTTGCCGATATCACCCGAAAGGTGTTGATTCTTGTGCCGACTCGAAGAGGGGATTTCTATTTCGTCAGCCGGAGTGGTGATTATTGGCGGTCGTTTGTTTTTATCGAGGGAGTTGAAAGCTTCGAATTTGTTGTGTCGGAAAGCCAAGCCTACCAGGCCGGATTCGCGTTTGGCCAGTTCCAAAGTCTTCTTTCGGATCTTCCCGGCCGGCAGCTTCACGAAACCATCCCCCGCTTTCACCACTCCCGCGCCCGCTTCGATGCCTGCCTGAAAGCGGCGGAGGACGACCGGGCGAACCGAGCCAAGAGCGCGCAGCGCGAAATCAACTTTTGCCTTCGGCACGAAGGGATTGTGGATGTTGTCATCGACCAGCTTCAATCCGGGGGATTGCCGGAGCGCGTGACGCATAACGACACCAAATTCAACAACGTCCTGCTGGACAAAAAGACCGGCCAGGCCATGTGTGTCGTGGACCTCGATACGGTCATGCCCGGCTCCGTGCTGTATGATTTTGGGGACATGGTGCGGACAACCACCAGCCCTACGCTCGAAGACGAACGAGATCTTTCTCGTGTCGCCGTGCATCTGCCGACGTTTCAACAACTGGCCAAAGGCTATCTGCAGGCGGCGGGATCCTTCCTCACCCAAGCGGAAAAATCCCGCCTAGCTTTTTCGGGCAAGCTCATCGCGTTGACAATCGGCCTCCGTTTCCTCACCGATTACCTGGAAGGGGATCGCTACTTCAGAGTCCACCGCCCCGGCCACAATCTCGACCGCGCGCGGGCGCAATTCAAACTTGTTGAATCCATTGCCGAACAAGAGGAAGCGATGCAGCGTTTTATGGACCGGCTTTGATTGCGTTTGAGATTGACATTTGCCGTGCAAAAATGCCATTCAGCCAAGCTGCTATGCAACAAACCGCGTTGCCCGGCTTCTGGATGTTTTGATGAAAGCAGCTTATTTTACAGAAATCGGCGCTCCGGCGAACATTCGCTGGGGCGATTTGCCGGCACCTGCTCTTCGGGACGGCGAATTGCTGGTTCGCGTCGGCGCTGTATCCGTCAATCCGATCGACACTTACATTCGCGGCGGTTTGATCCCCATGTCTCTCCTCAATCCGTTTATTGTTGGCTGCGATTTTGCCGGCACGGTGGAGGCCATGGGCGCCGGCGCCGCAAGGTTCAAACCCGGCGATCGGGTTTGGGGCTCCAACCAGGGGCTGCTCGGGCGGCAAGGCACTTTCGCCGAATTCATCGCTGTGAAAGAAGCCTTTGCCTATCCTGTACCCGACGGCGTTTCGGACGAAGAGGCCGCTTCGATTGCCCTGGTCGGCATCACCGCGCATTTGGGCCTTTGCCAAAGAGCCCGACTTGCCAGCGGGGAAACGGTTTTTGTGTCGGGCGGCGCGGGCGGGGTCGGCTCCATGGTCGTTCAAATGGCCAAAGCCAAAGGGGCGCGGGTCATCGCCTCTGCGGGTTCGGAGGCGCGGGCGCAAATCTGTCGGCAGTTGGGCGCTGACATTGCCATCAACCGCTGCCGGGAGGATGTTCTCGCCGCCATTCGGGAACACACCGAATCCGGAGTTGATGTGTATTGGGAGACTTCTCGCCAGCCGGATTTTGAGAAGAGTGTCGCAGTGCTGCGCAAAAACGGCCGTATAATTGTTATGGCCGGCCGGGAAGCCCGCCCGGTTTTTCCTGTCGGCTCCTTTTATGTGAAGAGCTGTTCGCTTTTGGGATTCGTCATGTTTGACGCCCCGCCGGAAGTGCAGCAGCAATGCGCCCGCGATATTTGCCGCTGGCTCGCAAGCGGCAAATTGAAAGCCAACATTGGGCAGTGCTTCCCGCTTGCGGAGACTGCCGCTGCCCACCAACTCCAGGAAGAAAACACGCTGCGTGCCGCCGGCAGCCTGCACGGAAAAATCGTTCTTCTTCCTTGAATCCACGCCGGCCGGTTGCCTCTAATTTCGGGATTGATATGAAAGCCTGCACCCTGTCGTTGATTCTCCTGTTCTCAACTGCCGCCTGGGTGGACGCCAAAACCGATAAACCTGCCTTGCAGGGGCAGCATTGGATCGCCATCGCCGGCAAACCGCTCGGCGCCACGGCGGGCGCCAAAATCTTCGACCGGGGCGGAAACGCAGTCGATGCGGCCTGCGCCATGCTGGCGGCGGTGTGCACGATTTACGACGATCTCAGTTGGGGCGGCGAAACCCAGGCGCTGATTTATGACCCGCGCTCCGGCGAAGTTCGCGGCATCAACGCACTCGGCGTGGCCCCCACCGGAGCGACACCGGAGTTCTTCCTCAAAAGAAGATACCGCTACCCGCCGGACGACGGCCCGAAGGCGGCCGTTACTCCGGGCACTCCGGGCGGCCTAATGGTCATGCTCGCGGAGTTCGGCACCCTGTCCCTCGCCCAAGTGCTCGAACCGGCGATGGAACTGGCAGCCGGCTACCCCATGGAGGCCGCCATAGCCAACCGGATTGAACGTGACAAAACACAACTAAAGCGATGGCCCTATTCCAAAAAAGTCTTTCTCCCTCACTTGGGCAAAGCCAGAGAAGCCCCGTTTCCCGGCGAAATTTTCCGGCAAGAGGACCTTTTGAAGACGCTTCAACAACTTGTGGAAGCGGAAGCCAAAGCCAAAACCGCCGGCAAATCCCGGAAAGAGGCAATCCTGGCTGCTTACGATTGTTTCTATCGCGGCGGCATTGCCGAGGAATTCGTCCGCAGCTCGCAGGAGCAAGGCGGCCTGCACACCCTCGAAGACCTCGCCTCCTGGCAAGTCCATATCGAAACGCCAGCCAGCGTCTCCTACAGAGGCATCGAGGTCTACAAACTGACTTGCTGGACGCAAGGCCCCGTGCTGCTCCAGACGCTAAACATTCTCGAAGATTTCGACTTGCCCGCGCTCGGCTTTAACAGCGCCCGTTACATCCACACGCTCTATCAGGCGATGAATCTGGCCTTTGCCGATCGAGATTTCTACTATGGCGATCCGTATCATCCACCGGCAGAACCCATCGCAGGACTCCTCTCCAAAGAATACGCCAAGGCACGGACGGCCATGATCCAATGGAATAAAAACAATCCCGCCACCCCTCCCGGCAACCCCTACCCTTACGAAGAGCGAACCAACCCCTACAAAGACATCCTCGCCAAATGGAATCAAACTGCCTGGAACCTCCCTTCGTCGCCGTCGCCCGAAACCGCCGCTGCCTTCCAGCGCAGTTTTCTGGCCGGCACCACCACCATCCAAGCGGCCGATGCCAGCGGCTGGGTCGTCTCGATGACGCCCAGCGGCGGTTGGCTTCCGGTCTGCATCGCCGGCAAAACCGGCATCGGCATGAGCCAGCGCATGCAGAGCTTCGTGCTCCGCCCAGAGGAAAACCCCTTCAACGTCGTCGCACCCGGCAAGAGACCACGGGTAACGCTCACGCCAAGCCTGGCGCTGAAAAACGGAAAACCCTTTCTCTCCTTCGCTGTTCAAGGAGGCGATACGCAAGATCAAAATCTCCTGCAATTTTTCCTTAACATTGTGGAGTTCGGGATGAATGTGCAGGAGGCTTGCGAAGCGCCCAACTTCAACAGCCAACAAATGCGCTCCTCATTCGGCGACCATCGAAGAAACCCCGGGAAACTGATCGTTCACGAAGACATGCCGCTTTGGGTTCGAAATGAACTCATTGGCATGGGCTATCGGCTGGGCTATCAACACAAGACTTCGGGACCCATTACCGCGATCCAATTCGACCAAAAACTTGGCACCTTTCAAGGCGGCGCCAGCGATCACGGCGATGATTACGGGGTGGTTTGGTAACGCCGCTTCTCTCGTCAAGTTCGCCGGGAAAAGCCGCTCTTGCGGTTATTTATTGGGCAGCGCATGTCTACAATGCCGGCCATGAGTCAAACCGGATTGCAGGCATTGGTTCGCAGCATCGAGGAATTGCGGGAAAGCCGGAAGGAGACAGACCGTGTCTTGCGGCGGTCGAAGGAGGAAACGGATCAGGCGATTAAGGAGATGGCAGGGGTGTTTACGACGCAGTGGAGCAAGCTCGTGGAAACGCTTGTTGAGCTGAGTTGTGTGGAACAGTTCTAGAGGCGCGGCATCCCCATTTCCCGATCCATGCAGCGGGTTGAAGGGATTGATGGGAGAGGGCGCCAGATGGAGATCAACGTGCTGCTTGTCAACGGCGAAGAAGCAGTCGCCATCGAGGTCAAGACCACGTTGAAGGTCGATGATGTGGCGGCGCATGAAGAGCGGCTGAAGGAATTTCGTTCGGTCTTTCCGGAGTATCGGGAGAAGAGGCTATTGGGCGGAGTGGCTGCGCTGCGGGTTGAATCCAGTTCCGACAAGTATGCCTATCGGCGTGGTTTGTTTGTTTTGCGGCTGGATCAAGGGTTTGTTCGGATCGTCAATGACAGCGATTTTTGTCCGCGGGAGTTTTAGTTTGGAGGCGTTTGAGTAGGCGGATTGCCGGTTGAAGATTGGATTGATCAGGACCACCCGCTGGTTTAAGTTGAGCCAATGTCGATGCTTCAGGGGAAACTAGGACTGGTATTTGGAGTCGCCAACAAGAGATCCATCGCTTGGGCAATCGCGCAAGCCTGGCACAAGGCCGGCGCCACGTTGGCGTTCACCTACCAAGGCGACCGGGTGAAGGACAATGTGGAGCAACTTGCTGCCACTTTTGGCAAGGATGTTTTGCTGCTTCCCTGCGATGTCGCTTCGGACGAGGAGATTGCCCAGGTTTTCTCTGCGGTCAAAGCCCGGTTTGGCAGATTAGACCTCTTGCTTCACTCTGTCGCGTTCGCTCCCCGAAAGTCCCTCGAAGGCAATTTTATCGATACAGACCGCGAATCATTCCGCGTTGCCCTGGACATTTCCGCTTATTCTTTGGTGGCGGTTGTTCGTGAAGCGGCTCCTCTGATGGCCGACGGCGGCAGTGTGATTGCCATGTCCTACTACGGCGCGGTCAAAGTGGTTCCTCATTACAATGTCATGGGCGTTGCCAAGGCAGCTTTGGAAGCCTCGATTCGATATCTCGCCTTTGACTTGGGACCGCAAAAAATCCGCTTGAACGGCATCAGTGCCGGGCCAGTGAACACCTTGGCCGCCCGCGGCATTTCGGGCTTCACTTCGGTGCTCAAACATTACGAAGCGCATGCCCCTTTGAAACGGAACATCGACCCGGCCGAGCTGGGAGCAGCCGGCGTCTTCTTGGCCAGCGACGGCGCCGCGTCCATTACCGGGCAAGTCATTTACGTCGATTCCGGCTACCAAATCATGGGCATGTGAAGGCGCCTTCGGAGCACTGAACTTCACCGAGTGGCAGCTCTTCGGACCCATTTAGCGGCGAAGGCTTTGGGTTGGAAGAAAAGATGGCTTTGCCGTCCTTTCGGAAACGCTGCACCGCCTTGGATTCTACACACCGAATGACTTGGTAGAAGCAGATCATTGTCCGGAAATCGACGACGGTTTCCAGGTGCTCCTACGCCAGCCGCCGCAGGTTATCCAAATCGTGATAGTTGCCCAGGCGCTCCGCTAATTGCGCGGATTTTTCCTGCAGCACCGCATCCACCGCAAAGCCGTTTTCGGCCAGCGCGGCGAGTTGGAGTGAGAGGTATTTGACCCACTTCCGCCAATCGTGGAACGGTTTCTGGCCGAGTGTCGGCGAATGCACGAGCGGCCTGGCGGCGGCCTTTGCGGTAGGTTTGGACAACGCCTTCAATCCAATCGTTCCGGTCTTCCTGCGCTTCAAAAGTTTCCTAACGTTCGGCTTCCTGCCACAGTTCTACCATGATGCGTTTCCACTGGGCAGCAGGCAGGTGGCGCGGCGCCACTTGTTGATCCGCCACGGATTGCAACGCCTCGGCCATTTGCTTGATGGCTTGCTTCTCGGCATCCGTCTCCGCTTGTCGCGCGAGGCGCTGGATGGTTTATCCGCACTACATGAGCGTCGCGCTGCCGAGACAGAGACGGGAAGTGTCGAGCAATGCTTTGTCCGCCTGCCGCAATATTTTTTTCCCCGCCACCGGGCGAACCAAATGCCAAAGAGCCCGCAAGCGCTTGGAAATTCTTCGAATCTCATGGATGGAGGCAGGGGCGTTTCGCGCTGCCGATGCCGACAAGTCCAGAACCGTGTTCACTTGAACAAGCGCAATTGGGGCGCAAGTTGCGGCAACTTTCCCACGCCGCGTTCAGACAGACGCCAACCGAAACCGCGAGACAAGTTGGCGCGTTTGGACATGCGGCCTACCCAAACGAAGGCGGCGAACAATGGTGAAGAGAGTAGCAGACCCGCCCGCGCCGAGTCCAGGTTGTTGTGCAGGACACCACGCCGGGATCGCGCGAGCTCGGAACCACCGAACCGGGAAGCCTCGACACGGCTTTCAGAAACAAATCGGCGATCCGTCTCCAAGCAAAACACCGCCCGAACGCTGTGGCATCGCTCGACTTGAGCACCAAACGCAGGAGGCAGAAAGAGCAGAGTTCCCAGCCGACCGATAGTTTTCCGCCAGCTTCTCGCCCTACTGAAAACCTAGCCATATAGCATCGGGAAACCGGCATTTCAGCAACGGCATCATCAGGCCGTTGCCTACAACAATCTTCGTTTCAGACAGGTTCATTCAAATACTGGGGGAACTGCGTGTGATAGAACATCGTGAACGGAACGCGGTTTGTCAGGCACTACCGACACGCCGCTCAGCCGACCAGTCCCTCCGCGACAATGTGAAGAACTCAAACAGAGAAAGGATAGAAAAGCTATCTTGGAGCCGTTCTAAATTGGAGCCGTTCTAAAAAATTTTCAAATCCCCCACCGGAATATAGATATCCTCACTCCGTCTACACTCCCTTCAAACGCCAAAAAAGACCGTGCACACCGTTTCTCACACGCTGCCTGAGTGAAGCCGTCCGCGCGGCCGGCGCTGGCTCCAACAGCCGGCGGAACAACTTGCTTTCAAGTGCCCCGTTAATCCGATTGTGGCCGGAGACAGTTACAAAATTCATCCTGGACTATTTGGTTCGATGGTAAATATCCATCGGCTCCGTATAACATTCCGCAGACTCAATGCGGCGCAGCAGGCACTCGCTGGAGCAGTTTGAGTACTTGCTGTAGACGTGAAGATACACATTGACATATTCTTATTCATAAAGTGGAAGACTTGATCATGCAACCCGGCAATTGTCATCGTCAGTTTACTCTATAGCCGTCAAAATACCTTTATCCAAGGCGCCTCGCCGCTGGACACTGGTTGTTCTCTCGATTCGGAAAAAGTAACCGTCAGGGAACCCATGCCGGCGGCAAGGTGAAACGTGCTTTGCTGAGGAGAAGTCGGCCGAATAAACCGTCTCCCTGCCAGTGAAGTCGCTTGCATCGGCGGGCACCAGGAGAGTTGCCGGGCGATTTCTCTTGGTTTTTCGATCGTTGCGTTCTAATAATCGTCGTTCGACAATCGAGTTCGAGCAAGAGACGGGAAGCGCCGATATGAGAGAAGAGTTCGAAAAACTGGCCGCTGCTGGGAAAATCCAGCCGAAGCAAATTGAGGCCTTGGTCAAGTTGACGGAGTGCGGTTATTGCACTCACCGCAGTTGGGGGTTTGGCAAGATCACCACTGTGGATACCGTGTTCTCCCGTTTCTTGATTGATTTTGAAAGAAAGTCCCCCGACGGCAAGGTCGAGAAAAAGCCCGGCCATTCGATGGACCTCGGTTTTGGGGCTGAAACGCTGAAACCGATCCCCGTCGAGCATATCTTCGTCAAGAAGGCCAAGGATTTGCAAGGTTTGCGCCAGATGGCCGCGCTTCATCATATTGACCTCATCAAACTTGTGTTGGAGAGCTTTGGCGGGGCTGCCACCGTTGCTCAGATTCAAGAAGTGCTGGTGCCTGATGTGATCGCCGATGATTGGCGAAAGTGGTGGGAGGGCGTCCGAAAAGAGCTCAAAAAAGACGGCCACTTCCGCGTGCCGCTCAAAAAGAGTGAACCTATTCTTTACAACGCCGAGTCCGTCTCCATCGGGGAGAGATTGCTCGGTGATTTTCGGGCTGCCCGGGGACTCAAGGCGCGTATCCTCGTCGCTGATGAGATGGCGAGTCATGAAGATTTGGACGACAAGGCGGCCATCTTCAAAGAAGCTGTCGGCCTCCTTGATGAGGAAATCGCCAAGCACCAAAAAAACCAGGCTGCCCTTGCTCTGCGCGGCGTCTTCATTCGCGACGAACTGAGCAAACTTGCAGGGATAGAAGCCTCGCCCGGGGCGGTTGGATCAACTTCGATCTGGAAAGCGGGGACCGAGCGTTTGGTCGAACTCCGTGAGAAACTTGCGGCTGCCCGACAGGCCGGCGATGAAAAGACGGCGGCAGAACTCCTCGAACAACACTCGGCCGCCCAGCAAGCCGAAAGCCGACGTGTAGCCGGAATTCTCGAACAACTGCCGGCGGCCAAACACAAACGTGCCTTGCTTTCCTACAAAGAGGCTTGGCCGGATAGCTGGACTGAAGCCGTCCTAGAAAGTCAGGGAGTCATCAACATCGTCAACTTCCGGCTGGCTGGCGAGTGCGCGAGTGTGCTCATCGAATCCGATTGCCTCGACCTTCTGAAAGTAGCCCTCTCCCGGCTCATCAACCAGCATCAGGCAAGCAGCGAACTGCTCTTCTGGTTGGCCAAATCCCGGTCTGACTCCTTTGCCGACATCCTCGGCCCGGAAGTGTTCCGCGCCATGATCACGGCTATGGAACGGGATCAATTCAACGAGAAAAAATCCAGCCGTCTCAACGATTGCCTGCTGAGCGACAAGGACCTCCTCGTCGAATTGATCGAAACCGCCGATTTGGAAGTCGTCAAAGACCTGACCCGCTCCCTACAATTGGCGTCCTGTTTCGACGACATGGACAAACGCTCCCTGCTGGCCCGCATCGTCAAGTCCTACCCTGCTGTCCAGAGCTTGCTCTCCGGCGAACAAGAAACACAAGAAAAAGGGCTGGTCGTCTCATGGGCCAGCTTGGAACGGCGACGCGACGAATACGACCAACTCGTCCGCAAAAAAATCCCGGCAAACTCCAAAGAAATCGCCATCGCCAGAAGCTACGGCGACCTCCGCGAAAACCACGAATACAAAGCGGCCAAGGAAATGCAGAAAATCCTGATGACTCGAAAAGCCGAGCTGGAAACCGACTTGGCCAAGGCGAGAGCCACCGATTTCTCGGACAGCGACCCGGCCTCCGTCTGCATCGGAACCGTCGTCAACGTCACTGACCTCGACCGGCAAACCCAGGAAAACTTCACCATACTCGGCGCTTGGGATTCCGATCCCGACCAAGGCATTATCAGCTATCTCTCCCCCTTAGCCCAAGAATTGCTCAACCACAAACCGGGAGACGAAATTGTCCTCGAACAACACGGCAGCAAAAAATTCCTGGTGAACCGGATCGACAAAATTTCCGACGCGCTCTTGAAATCTCTCGCTAGAACCACCCGCGAACCGGCGCTTGACGAAGACGCCAACTAACCCCCCCCCCCAAGCCCCCGCCGTCAAAGAGAACGTCTTGGCGCCATTGACCGTAACCGCTCAACCCCGGCCTTCAGAATCTCCACCGCTGCATCGATCTCGTCCGCCGTTGTTTCCACACCGATTCCGAGAGCGATTGTCTGCTTTGCCTGCGCCGGAGACAATCCAAGAGCCAAGAGAACATGATGCGGCTCCAACGCCCGGCTCCAACACCCGCTGCTCGGCGCAATCGCCAACCCCCGCATGTCCGCAAACAGTGCCAACCCCTCTGCCTCGACACCGTCCAAAGTGAGGCTCAACTGATAACACAGCCGATTCGAGCCGAGCCCAGGACCGTTGAGCCGAACCCCGGAGATTCTGTCCACAATGCCATCCAGCAACCGTTTTTGCCACCGGCCCAACTGCAGACAATTTTCCCGAAGCCGCCGCCGGGCCAGCTCTGCCGCCACACCGCCCCCTACAATCGCCGGCACATTTTCCATCCCCGCTCGCAACTCACCTTCTTGCCCACCGCCATACAACGGCTCGATGACCGTTCGCCGGTTTTTGAACAAACATCCCACACCCTTCGGGCCGCCGAATCGATGCGGCGAGACGGCAATCATATCAGCGCCCATGCCCGCGACATCCACTTCCATCCGGCCAGCCGCCGCCGTGGCATCCACAAAAAAAACCGCGCCGCGCCCCCGAACAAACTCGCCGATTCGTTTTAGGGACTGCACCGTTCCTGCTTCCGGGTTCGCCAACTGGCAACAAACAAGAATCGTCTCGCCTGCTAAAAAATCGGCAACGGCCTCAAAAGCTAAAAACCCCTCGGCATCGACCGGAATAACGCTTTTGCAAAATCCCTCCCGTTCCAGTGCCACCAGCGAATCCAAAACAGCCGGATGCTCGATGGAGGAACAGACGATACGATTCCCGAACCGTCGATTCGCCCGCGCAAAACCCCTGACCGCCAAAGCAATCGCCTCCGCCCCGCTGCCGGTAAAAAACACGCACTCCCCGCCGTCCGGCTGCCCCAACAAAGAAGATACTTGACTGCGGGCAAGATCAACGGCGTTTCGAACCCGCTTGGCGCCTGCGTGAAGACCGGACGGAGAAGCGTAATCTTTGTTCCAATATGGCGCCATCGCATCCACTACCTCAGGGAGCGCAGGCGTTGTCGTCTGATGGTCAAGATAAATGCGCTCCATAACAAAACACCATGCGGCTTCTACTCAATCGGTAAAGGCTTGTGCGGAAACAACCCGCTGCCGCCCGTCAATTGAGAGGATATAAAACTTCACGATGCCCGCCGCCATTGTAGAACCTTTTTTGCATCGCTCGCCAGGAAGTCACTGGCACGAGGTCTTATAGAGGAACCAGCTTGTATACCTTGCCTTGGCGGTTGATTAAACCGTTAAAATCATTGGTCAGAATATAGAGTTCGCCGTCTTCTCCTTCACCGAAGGCTGTGATATAAGATCGAATTTTTCCGGCGGCACTGTTTTGCAAAGGAAGCGACCCCATGCTCCAGGAGGCGCCGTCGGCAGCCGGTTTTGCATAGTATAGCGCTCCCGTTGGGGTGGCCCAATTCACTGTCCAGTCGGCAAAAATATACAAGCCTTGCAGAGAGGGAATGGCTTTGCCTCGATAGATGTAGCCGCCGGTGATGCTAATGCCTTTGGCGTCCGGGTCTCTGCGGAAGCCGTTGGCATTCTTATATTCGAGGACGGGGCCGATTAGAGGATTCCCTCGGAGGTCTTGTTCCGCGCAGTTTTCCGGCGACACGTTCGGTTTTTCGGGGTCGAAACAATGGTGGCCTTCTCGAAGGTTCCATCCGTAGTTGCCTCCTTTTTTGATGATGTTGATTTCTTCATAGAGTGTTTGGCCGATGTCGGCGGCGATGAGGTTTTGGTTCCCGCTGCGGTCGAAGGCAATTCGCCAAGGGTTTCTCAGTCCCAATGCGTAGATTTCCGGACGGACTCCTTCGCCGGAGAAGGGGTTGTCTTTGGGGATGGCGTAGGGGGCGCCGCTGTTGATGTCGATGCGGAGGATCTTGCCCAACAGGTTGGCGAGGTCTTGGCTGTTTCCGATTGCGGAATGGCCGCGTCCGACTCCGTTGGCGTTTCCGCCGTCACCCGTGGCGATATAAAGGTAGCGATCTGGGCCGAAGACGATGCAGCCGCCGTTGTGGTTGAAGTAGGGTTGATCGAATTCAAGAAGCACGCGCTCCGATGCCGGGTCTGCCCGTTGGGGATCGTCGGCTCTTACCGTGAATTCGGAAATTCTCGAGGTGTGGTCCCAATCGGCGGCGGCTTGCGAACTCAAGGGGACGCTGTAATAAACGAACACTTTGCCGTTCTTTTCAAAGTTCGGATGCAATGCCAGTCCCAACAGCCCTCGCTCGTCGAAGCCTTGGTTCAACTTGGCCATCCGATCAGAAAGCGTCAGAAAGGGCTGTCCTTTCAAGAGGCCGGATTTGGAGACGACCGAGATAATCCCCACTTGGTCCGCCACCAAAAAGCTTCCCTTGCCGTCGGGAAACGGAACCATCGCAACGGGGGAGGTGAATCCTTCGGCGAAATTTTCCAAGCGCACATTGGGGAGCGCTTCTCCTGACAGGGAGCCTTTCGGCGCCAGGAGGAGAAGGCCGGACAAGGAAAAGGTCAGAAGCCGGGGAAAGCGGCGGCCGGAGTCGATATGTTCTGGCAATGTTCGGAGCATTTTCATAGCTGCCGAGATTAGCTTTCCGAGGGGCGTTTTGGCAAGCCGGGTTTTCGCAATAAGTATTTACGGGCTTTGATTGCAAAATGCTTGGCAACGGAACAGACTGTGTTAAATATTTTGGCTAGGGGAATGGGGTTACTGGACGTGGAAAAAGCAGGATTGCCTGCTGGAGCGTCAATGTAGCCCATAGCTACTTATTCCGCGGGTTTTGCTGCTTTTGATGCGGCGGCGAACGGTTGTTTGGCTGAGGGGTTCATTCCCGCCGCAACCAAAGGGTGCCTTGCGCCACGCTCCATTGGTACTTTCGCGCGTGTTCCCGAAGCAGGAAGGGGAGGTCGGCGGTTTGCCGCAGTTCAAAGTTCGGGCGCAACCGTTGGCGCAAGGCGTCAAAAGTCGTCGTCTCGCCGGCCGAGGTCATCTTGGCGCCCAACCAATGTTCCCGCGGCGTGAATTCTTCCAGCCAGGTGTAGGGCGAGGTGATGACGGCAAATCCGCCCGGTTTCACTAGCCCGGCCAACGCCTCCAGACAACGGGCAGGCTCCACTAATCGATCCAGCAAGTTTGCCAGCAAAACCACATCGAAAGTCCCCAGGCCTTCGCGGGGAAACATCGCGTTGCCCTGTTCAAAGCGGACGCGGCAGCGGTCGATTTCCGCAGGGACTCTGGCCACAGCCGCTTGAGTCAACTCCCCTTGCTCTAAACGGCGATAAACAACTTTTCCTTCGGCGCGAAGCCAGCTAGCGCAATCAATGAACCGCTCCGAACAATCCACGCCGACGGCTTCCCCGCAGTAACGAGCCAGCTCGAAGGTCGCCCGCCCCACTGCGCACCCCAAATCCAACGCCCGCATCCCTGCAGAATAAGCGATGGTTTCCGAAAAGCAAGAGACGCAACGCGCCGGATAATTCAAGGCCGCCGCCGGTCCGCCGCCGTAAGGCAAAGTCTCCTCCGGCGTCCCGTAGTGGAACAGCAGATACTCGCTGACGGCGCGGTCGGTTTCGTAAAAAGTGGACATGGTTTCGGACTCTTGCGGCGTTT
Source organism: uncultured Pedosphaera sp. (assembly GCA_965214825.1). GTDB lineage: Bacteria > Verrucomicrobiota > Verrucomicrobiia > Limisphaerales > AAA164-E04 > UBA2970. The sequence continues at coordinate 720,260 of OZ243981.1, read as the reverse complement.
TGGCAAGCCGCGCAGGTTGTCAATCCCGCAACGCCGCCAGCAGATATTCCGTCGGCTCAAAATCTTCGATCACGGAAATTTGTCGGCCATCGCGCATCATGCGGACTTGCGCCACGCGAATTTCCGGCGTCTTGCTGGGCGAGAAGAGAAGGTCATCGTGAGTCGCGTTCTGCGCTTCGGCAAACCGTTCCGGCGTCAGGCTCCCTCCCAAATGATCGCTTCGGCCTGTGGCAACGTGCATCGTGCCTAGGATTTTTTCGTCCTGAATGTCTTGGCCGGAAACGGGCAGCGCCTGCGTTCCAAAACCCAGCTCCCCCAACTCTCCCGTTGCAGGATCGGCCGCCAGCTTCCGATTGTGCGCATCCACCGTGCTTGGATCGCCGCGAATCAAACGTGCTTCCGTGATTCTTCCGGCAGATACCACCATCCTTCCGATCGTTCCATCGGCATATTTCATTGGGAATGTTCCCTCGGCGCTGGTCGGCACAAAATAAACTTCCCCCGCCGGTAAATTTGCCACGTCTGGTTCGGGGCCGCGGCATAAGCCGTGGCTCTTCTGCGCTTCCTGCCGGCTACAGTCAATCTTCAAAGTATCAGTCGCCGCCTCTCCGATTGCAGAGCTCTTCGGCTTGGAGAGCGGCCGGAATGCGGGGGTGCCTTTCCCGCCAACCACAAAATCCACCTCAAAAAAATCCGGAGTCGTCAACGCCCGCCGCAGCTTCTCCGTTTGCCGGCTCACCACATCATAATCCACCGCCAAGCCGGAAGAGAGGATGATCTCGTTCACGCCGTGAAGCGTTGCCCCGCGAAAACCGTACCGCTTGGCCGCTGCCGTCAAAGGCGCCGTTGCCGAATAAGTCGAAATGCAAAGCACGATGTCGCAGTAAGGATAAATATCCGCAGCAAAACTCCGGCGCTTTCCCCTGGCATCAACCGCCCAATCTGGCAAATCCAGATTGCTCCCACCAGTCAGCCCGTAAGCGTAAAGATCGCCTCCAACCCAGCCCAACGCCTCCAGCCCCCCCTCCCGCAGCCCCCGGTAAAAAACATCGTGCGCCAGCCGCTGAATCGAAAGGCGTCCATCTTTCAAAAACTCAAAACCCGCCATGCAGCCGGGATTCTCCAAATCAATCAAAAGAACCGCCCTCTCGCCCGAACCCGAACCGAAAACCGTCCGCAACAACCGAGTCAAACTGAACGGAGGAAACTCAATAGATGCCATGAAAGGAAATCGTTTGGCCAACAAAAACTTCGGACGCAACTTACCTTGCCGAGCGCATAATTGCAACCCAAGCATACCCTCTCAAAGACGGAAAACGCCCCAACCCACTGCTTCCCGCGCCTTCAACAGAAAAGGGACGGCAGCAAGCCAGGCTGTCCTTCAGGCATGGAGCAATAGGCTCCGTATAGACCGAGCCGGAGAACCTCACCCCGCACGAGGTGTTTCACTCGTGGTGCGAGCACAGCCAACGAGCCAGCGCCTTGTTCGGATCGGCGATCTCCACCACCGAACGATACCAGTGCGCTTCCCAGCCCACTTCCGGCAGGCTGGTGAACAGCATTAAGTTGAGTGGATAGGCTTCGCTGTCGGTGCAGCGGCGGAAGTCGTCGCGGAATAGAAACACCGGCTTCTCCCAGGCGATCGCCAGCCCCAGCTCGACCATCACACCTTCATCTGGTGGACAGCCGTTGACCACCGCGAACAGCCCGTCCGCATCGCGCACGTCGCGCAAATCCGCCTGCCCGATTTGGTATGCCCATCCTGGCTGCGCACGATCGATTTGGCTATTGCGAGCGAAGGGCTCCCACACCTCGGCCCCCACCTTCGAGAGTGCCTCGACTAGCTCGGCAAGCGGCCCAACCCGCTGCTGATCGGAAAAGCCGTACGGACTGGCCAAGTAGAGACACTTGCGTTTCATTCGATCATCTACGATAACGTTACCTACCTCAATTCCTCAAAAAATTCAAGCAATGAAAACAATTCTTCTTACAATGATTTTTCTTTTTCAGAGCCTTCCATATCTAACAACTTTTCTCTTGCCAAACCCGTTCGGAAAATTGGGCCACAAGTGACAGATTCACAAGATCTTTAAGGACTTCGGTAGGTGTTTTCTGTCAGTGGAGCAGACATCCTGTCTGCTCTATCTGCTGCAAGGCGGGTAAAGGCTGCAAGAGACCGCAGATTGAGCCGATCTCAAAAATCACTTCGCTTCCACTTCTTCCCAACTATAGGGCTCCCATTCGCTCGGAGGCACAGGGTCCCAATCTTCCTCATGCGGCTGGTGATCGTAATTCCACCGCCACATGTTCTCCCGCTGCGGCAAGGTCAACGGATTCCCGCTTCAAAAACCCTCGTCAATGCTGGTCGGATTCCAATTGTCCGGACTCTCCCGATGCTGCCAATGCTCTGCATGCGGCTGGTTGTCATAATTCCACCGCCGCCTCTTCTCGGCCGTCGGCAACGTCCAATCCCGCAAAGTTTTCGCTTCCACGTGGCCGTCCAACAACACCATGTTCGACTTCCCGTTGTGCCGCCGACTGATAATCGAACGTTGGGAGACATTTGGACGAACCCGAACGGACGGATTATGCCCTCTCTCGACAAAGACGACTCTTCCTTTAGATAAATAATCCACCTCATAGGCCGATCGGTCTCCTACCACCACCATGTCTGAAGGCGCCCGAATATCGCTGTCCTTATATGGAATCACAAAGTTGCGGTCGTTTAGCATGGATTGACGTTGATAAAACTTTCCCGTGTTCAAACCAGTCCAATTTTGGCCAATCTCACTCGCGTGTAAAGGGCCACTGCCATACGGCACTCTGGTACCTCCGGCATTCAGGCCGTAACTGTGACTCCACTCATTTTGAACGTAAATGATCGAGGGCATCGCGGTTTTCCGAAATTCCTCTATTGCCCACCGCAGTTTGGTTTGGGAAGGACATTTGAAGATGTTCGTTTCCCGGCTGAGATACTTGTCCCACAATAGCATGTCCCAGTGCGTGTTTAAGAAACCCCGCCGGTTCTGGTGGGTGATCGCCAGCCATTCTGGACGGTGATCTGCTTTCGCGACAGACGGCAGATAGCCTTTGTTGTCCGCGCCGTAGAAATGGACGGCCAGCCCGATTTGTTTGAGATGGTTGACGCAAACAATGCGATGGGCCGATTGCTTCGCTTGGCTCAAGGCCGGCAACAACAGGCCGGCCAAAATAGCGATAATCGCAATCACCACCAACAATTCGATTAACGTAAATCCAGTTCGCTTTTTCACGACTCGCTCCATAAATAAATCAAAAACGGCGACTTAGCAAGAGCAGTACCCGTGCCAAGCCGCCTCAGTTAAACCATTCTCCACGCCTTTTTCTCCGATTAAGGATGAAAAACGAGAGTTACAGCCACCTTGTAGGAGTCTCCGTCAGAGGAATAGACGTCGGCGTAATGTTCCTTGCCATCTCTCCCCGGTGCTGTTCTGACAGACTTTTCCGCAATAAGCATTTATAGGCTTAGCGGGAGTAGCGCAGGCTTTCAGCCTGCGGGCAGACAAGAATGTCTGCCCGACCTTTATGCTGGACAAGGCGAAAAAAGCCAGTAACTGCTTATTGCGGACTTTTCTATTCCGATAGGCGACCCAATGGAGATCCCCTAATGGACTGTTTTAAGGGCGGGCAGACCACAAGCTGCCACCTGTGTCAAGAGGGTTGGCAATTTTTTTTGCCGGTGCGCTGGTCTGCGGCGATTTATTGCCAGAGGTTTTTTGGATGGGGATGGGGGCTGTTGAAGCGGTGGGGTTGCGGGAATCTAATTTGTGGCTTTGGCAAAGTAGGCCCGCTGTTTGTCGGAGATGGGTAGGTTGAGGCTTGCCATTACTTGGAGCATGTCTTCCCAGATTTGCCGTTTGATGGGGTGACTTTGGTTCCGCAAGACGTAGGCGGGGTGGTAGGTGGGCATGAGGGGAATGCCGCCGAAGTTTCGAAATTGGCCTCGGTATTTGGTGATTGCTATGGAGGAGAGTTCCATCAGCCCTTCGACTGCCGTGGCGCCTAAGGCGACGATGACTTTAGGTTGGATGGCGCGGATTTGCTCAATCAAGTAGGGACGGCAATCGGCCATTTCTTGCGGTGTCGGTTTGCGGTTGCCGAATTTTCGTCCCGGCGTGTTTGGGCGGCATTTGAGCACGTTGGCGATGTAAACGGTGTCGCGGCTCAACCCCATTGTCTGGATGATGCGGGTCAGCAGTTGTCCGGCTTTGCCGACGAAAGGCTCGCCCTGGGCGTCTTCATCTATTCCGGGGGCTTCGCCCACAAACATCAGTTCCGCGTTGGCATTGCCAACTCCAAAAACGACGGTCCGGCGGCTTTCTGCCAAGTGAACGCATTGGACGCAGGCTAAAGCCCGTTGGCGCAAGCGGGCCATTGAGGTGGCTTTTTCTGTAGGCGCCAAAGGTTTTGCAGCGAATTGCTCCGCGGCAACTAATGGCGCCGGCGGTGCGGGACTAGTCTCGGTTTTCCGCGAAGCACTCGGGAACATTTCTCCCGGCGAGCGGCGGCGGGGTGACGGCCGGCCGAGGCTTTTGATCAACTCCCGGTCAAGGGGAAGATACCGCACTTGCCGCCGACGCAGCCTTTCGACCTGGCCGATGGCCGCTTCCAGTAATTGTTCGAACTGTGTCATGTCAAAAGACCGCCCGGCAACCGGAGATGTAACGGAAAACAAGGCGCCGGCAAAGAACAGAGATTCTTTTTGAAAGCGCATTCCTCGAATCGCCTGCATGAGTTGTCCACCGGAAAGACCAATCGGAAGATATGCGCAATAACAATTTAAGGGCTTGACAAGATTTCGAGGGCTTGGTAAGGTGCGCGGATGAACTTAATCAAAGTCTTTGAACGCTTTCCTGACCAGCAAGCCTGCTTCGACTACTTGGAAGCCGTCCGCTGGCACGGCAAACCCCAGTGCCCCCTCTGCAACAGCCATGATGTCGCCAAAAAGAAGGACAAAAACCGCATTGGCCGGTGGAATTGCCATGCTTGCAAGAGCAGTTTCAACGTCCTTTCCGGCACCATCTTCCAGAAAACCAAAATCCCCCTCCAAAAATGGTTCTTGGCCATTGCCCTCATCCTCAACGCCAAGAAAAGCCTTTCCAGCTGGCAACTCTCCCGCGATTTGGAGATGACCCAGCCATCGGCGTGGTATCTGCAAGTGCGGGTGCGCCTGGCGATGGGGCAGATGCGCAGCAAGAAACTCTTGCGGGGGATTGTCGAGGCCGACGAAACCTTTATCGGAGGGCGACCACGCAAACCGAACAAACATTTCGAAAATCGTCCGCCCAGAGACAAATATTCCGACAAAACACCGGTGATTGGCGCGGTGGAACGGGGTGGCCAAGTCAGAGCCCAAGTCAAACACCCGCCCGGGACGCCTTTGCGCACCAACATTAGGCACCTGATGGCCACTTGGCTGCACAAAAAACGGACTCGCCTGATGACGGATGAAGCCAGGGAGTTCCACAACATTGACGCCATTGGCGTGGAACACGAAGTCGTGCGCCATGCCGTTCGCTACGCGCTGGGGGATGTCCACACCAACACGATTGAAGGGTTTTGGTCTCTGCTCAAACGCGCTTGGTATGGCAGTCATCACCATTATTCCAAAGAAGACATGCAGCTTTATCTCTCCGAAGCCACTTGGAAATACAATTACCGCAACAATCCCAATCCATTCAGCGCCTTCATCACCGGCTGCTTTAACGATTGACCGACCACCATAAAAACTCAAAACCCCAAAAGCCCTTAAATTGTTATTGCGAAGATATGTGTTGCTGAACCCAACTGGAAATTGTTCTATGGCCGGATGAACGGAGGGCAGCCCTTCAATGTCCAATGGCCAATGCCGTGATACCCGGCGGCTTCCGCCCCGCCTTCCGATCCATTGCGATGAGCAAAAGCAAGCAGACGCCTCGAATCGACCCCGAGGAAAGCCAAATCATCCAGCAAGTCAAAGACGGGCAAACCGACCGCTTTGAAATCCTGATCGAGAAATACCAGCCGAAAGTTTTCGCCACCGCGCGAAAATACGCCCGCCGGGAAAGCGAAATCGAAGACATCGTTCAAGAAATCTTCATCAAGGCATTTCAGAAACTCCACACTTACCGCGCTGAAGCGCCCTTTGAGCACTGGCTGATGCGGCTGGCTGTCCGCACTTGTTACGACTTCCTGAGAGCGCACCAAAAAAATCGGGAATCCAATTTCTCGGAAATTACCGACGATGACGTTTCCTTTCTGGATCGATACATCAGCGACCCCTATCCAACCGCAGATTGCGCGGACGCCGCCAAAACGCTCGTCCATCAAATCCTCAGACAACTCTCCGCCCCGGCGCGGATGGTGATCACACTGCAAGAAATCGAAGGGAAATCCATCAAGGAAATAGCCGCGCTGACCGGGTGGTCTGTTTCGCTAGTGAAAGTCCGCGCGTTTCGCGCCCGCAAAGAGATGCGGAAACTGCTTGAAAAAATTGACAAAAGCCAGTATTTGTAACCTATGATGAAACCGCTGCGTCTAATTTTTAAAGTTTTATGAAGAACCGCCGTCTGCATGAAACCATCCTGCGGGCCGCCCGGAAATTGCCGGAAGATGCCTGCGTCCCTTACTTGTTTGAAAAGCGAATCACGGCCCACCTCGCTGCCTCCGCCGCCAGCCCGCCTGACTCCTTGGCCTTGTGGTCCCGAGGCTTGTGGCAGGCAACCGTGCCGTGCCTCGCCTTGATGATATTTGCCATCGGCGCGTGGAGCCTTCTCGTCAACGAACACCCGCCAACGATGGACCCGCTTGCCACCGACATCGAGTTGACCATGATGCAGCCGTTTGACGAATTGGACATCGAGGAGCTTTGGTGAATCTCTGGAAGGTCATACTCGCCGCTTTTGTCCTCTACCTTGCCGGCATCGTTACCGGCTTTTTTGCCGCGGATTCCCAGACAAAAAAAAGTCACGACGTCCATGAAAAGCAGCGTCCGCCCATGCGCGACATCATGCGGCGAATGGAATCGCGCCTCAAACTCAGCGCCGAGCAGCGGGAAAAAGTGAGCGCCATTCTCAAAGCCAGACAAGAGCGGATGCGCTCGCTCATGGACAAAGTGCGCCCGCAGATCGAAGCTGAAGGAAAAGCCATGCGAGAGCAAATTCAAGCGCTCCTATCCGAAGAACAGATGGCCCAGTTCAACGAAGTCTTTCGCCGGCGCGGGATGCGCTCCGGGCATGGCCTCAGGCCCATGCGAGGAAATGGCAGACACGAACGGGAATCTTTGGGAACCACCGAAAGCAGCCGGCCGCAAAGACAGGCGTGGGATGCCCCTCCTGCTGAAGTTGAAGCAGCAGCGGATACTCTCTCAGAAAACGCCCAACCACCGCTTTCTCCTTGCCGGCCAGCCGATCCGGATGCAAGACGCGAGTGAATCCCGGCTGCAATTCGCCAAGGCGGTTCAAGCCTTCGTCTGCTTGGATTCCGGTTCGGTTTTGGAGGGATTCCGTTTGTCCAGAATCGCGGCCTGGATGCGTTCGGCCAAGGCCGGGTTGTCCCGCAACGCTAACCGCGCTGCTTCCTTGCCCTGGCCGATCAATTCTCCGTCAAATTGAAACCAGGCTCCCTTTTTCTCGACAACGCCGTCCTTGACGCCGAGTTCGAGAATGCTGCCTTCTTTGTTGATACCTTGGTTATATATGATGTCGAACTCAGCTTCCGCAAACGGGGGCGCGACTTTGTTCTTCACGATTTTCACTTTGACATGGTTGCCAATCGCGGCGCCGGCAGCATTTTTCAGGGTTTCTCTCCGGCGGATATCCATTCTCACACTGGCGTAGAACTTCAAGGCTTTCCCGCCCGGTGTCGTTTCGGGGCTGCCGAATATGACGCCCACTTTTTCTCTCAATTGGTTGGTGAACAGACAGGTGGTTTTCCCTTTGCTCAGGATGGAGGTGAGTTTGCGCAAAGCTTGGCTCATCAACCGGGCTTGCATGCCCATTGTTGCCATGCCCATCTCCCCGTCCAACTCAGCCTTCGGCACCAAGGCCGCCACGGAATCAACCACGATGGCATCAACGGCTCCCGACCGGGCAAGGGTTTCGCAAATGGTCAGCGCTTCCTCGCCGCTGTCGGGCTGGGATACCAACAGGTTGTCCAAATTGACCCCCAGTCTCTTGGCATACACCGGGTCCAAGGCATGTTCGGCGTCGATGAATGCCGCGGTGCCACCGACCTTTTGGGCGTTGGCGATGACATGCAGCATGACTGTGGTCTTGCCGGAAGATTCCGGCCCGTAGATCTCGATGATTCTCCCCTTCGGCAAACCGCCTACGCCCAAGGCTATGTCGAGCGACATGGCGCCCGTGGGAATGGCTTCTATTTGGGATTTCAGTCTGGCGTCTCCGAGACGCATGATGCTGCCTTCCCCGAATGTTTTGGTGATGGTGTGGATGGCGGTTTGCAAATTGCGGCTTTTTTCGGAGGCGTTGGCGGTTGAAGTCGAGACCGGTTTTCGTCCTTTCTCAGTAGTTTTCTGGGGCATATAGCGTCGATATTCAGTGTTTCAAATTTCAGAATGGGTTTCTTTGGGCGCTAAACAAACGGCCGGCATCCTAATTGCGTCCGTCTCCGGCGCAAGGATGCCCGCACAAGAGGTTCAGCCGCCGAGAAGTTTTTTCAGTTTTTCGGCCGCATTTGATTGTTTCGGCTGGTTGTTGAAGGGACGTTCGGTCATTTCGAAATACTCGCAGAAGTTGGCTCGCTCTTTTTCCATCACCGGCTCGGCTCTCCGTTCACGGCATTGATAGGCTGCTCGTTGATCAAAGTGTTCGCAATTCAAACAAACCCGCAGGTCCATCCGGCATTGAAAGCAAGTCTCGCTTCGTCCAGGTTGCTCGCTGAGCATCCATTCCCACCCGCAGTGATGGCAACGTTTTGCCATTGGCTAATTTTGAACCCGGCTTGAAGCAACTTTGCCCGGCTGCCGGATTCAGAGGGCAGCTTCCCCGACAGTGTTCGGGCGACCTTGACGATGCCGGCGGCGATACCAACAAAATCCCAATGCAAGCAGCACCATGTTCCCCCCAACCAAACACCCGGCAGGTTCGGGAACCACAGTAATTTGGCCGGCGAGTTTCACATTGTCGATGCGCCATGTTCCGGAACTCGCTTCCGCATTGTAGTCGTAAATCCGAAATTCCACTGATCTCTTGTTAGGCCGGAAAAACTCTCGCTGCTGAAGGGAACCTGCCCCGAGTGAGTGTCTGTGTTGTTGAGCACACTGAGAAGGGCGAGGGGGACAGATCGGAGGAGAAATTGTCTAGGCTGCTGCGGACCGACCAATTGCGGATGCCGGTTCCCGAACGCCGTCCGCTCAACTCCAATGAGGATAAGGCTGCTTGAAAGCCAGAGCTGGCGCCGAAGGAAAAACTGTAATAGTTATTCAGGTCGATGCCCTCGGTTGACCATCCTTTTGCGCTGAAGGTGCCGCCTGCCTTGGTTGCGATTAGCCCGGAACCGCGCGTCATGTTGCCGGCCAAGCCGTTCGCTGTCTGAGAATCCGGACTGAACGAAGTCTCATCCCTGGCCGCATCATTAAAGCTGAACACTACCAACTGCGCTGTCGCTTCCCAATGGAAGCCCGCCATCCCCACCGCAATCCCAACAACAATCAACCATCTTGAGAACATAATCTACTCCACTGTTTAATTGGGTCTAAAAACAATTTAGGAAAAGTGTACTCTCCTTTTTCAAGAATGTCAACAAAAGAATTCGCAACAAGCAGTTACTGGCTTTTTCACCTTGTCCAGCATAAAGGTCGGGCAGACAGGAAGTTGGATGTCGGTTCCCCTCCGCCCTAACTGCTCTTCGAGTGTCTGCCTCACTTTTACTTCGCCGGTTTCAGGCGGAAGAACTCTGCGCCTTTCCGCTTAGGCGGAATCGACAACACCCCCTCCCGAGAAAAACGAGACGGCGCCACGGCTTCCCACTCGCCCCTCAAATCAGTCGTGCTTTGCAATGTCCCTCCCTGCCAAAGAATCTGCACCCCGCCCCCCGCAATCCGCACAATCTCCAAAGGGTTGTTGTTGTCGAGTGACAAGCGCCTGAAGTTCGCCGAGCTGGCTTCCGGCAAGGTCAAGGTGCCCATCGTTGGCTCACAAAAGGTCACCGCCGATTTCGGGAAACCTTGCAGGTTGAGACTCTCAATGTCCATGCCTTCGGGCACACACAAACTCTCCAAAGGATTGCCGTTGAGAACCAGCGAGCGCAAGCTCGTCAGGCCAGCGGGCAAGGCCAGGTGGGTCAGGGAATTGTTGTTGAGAGTCAGTGTTCTCAAGTTGGTCAAGCCTGTGGGCAAAGTCAGCGAAGCCAGACGATTGCCGCCGATATTCAACGTCCTCAAGTTGGTTAAGGTATTGGGCACGGAGAAGGCATTCAGGCGGTTGTAGCTGAGATACAGCGTCTCCAAGCTGGTCAAGTCGTTTGGCAAAATCAGGGATGTGAGTTGATTGTTGGCAAGATACAATGACCTCAAGCTGGTCAAGCCGGCGGGCAAAGTCAGATTGGTCAACTGATTTCTGGAGAGGGGCAGAGACTCTGTGTCGGCGTCGACCTCCCGTCTAAAAGCGCTGCCGTCGCTTGTCGTCCCGGTGATGAGGAGAGTTTCCTCAGTTGGCGGTTCTGGTTCTATCGGCTCTGTGGACGGCGGTGCAATCGTCTCTCCGGTCGCGGGATCGTAGAAGGTCACTTCTGATTTTGGGAAACCTTGAAGAGGGAGAAATTCAAGGTTCATGCCCAGAGGCACACGCACACTCTCCAAAGGATTACCGCGGAGATCCAGCGTCTCCAAATTCTCCAAGCCGGCGGGCAAGGTCAAATTAGTCAGTTGATTGCTGCGGAGATCCAGCCTCTCTAAGTTCTCCAGGCTGGTGGGTAAAATCAGGGAGGTCAGTTGATTGCCGTCGAGCCGCAGCGTCTCCAAATTCTCCAAGCCGACGGGCAAGGTCATATTAGTTAGTTGATTATTGTAGAGATCCAGACTCGTCAAGTTGGTCAAGGTATGGGGCAGAGTGAAGGTGGTTAGGCGATTGTTCCAGAGACTCAGATTCGTCAAGTTAGTCAAGCTGTCAGGCAAGGTGAAGGCGGTCAGCTGATTGCCGAAGAGATCCAGACTCGTCAAGTTGGTCAAGGTATGGGACAGGGCGAAGGCGGTCAGCTGATTGTTCCAGAGACTCAGATTCGTCAAGTTGGTTAAGCTGTCAGGCAAGGTGAAAGCGGTCAGCTGATTGCCGAAGAGATTCAGACTCGTCAAGTTGGTCAAGGTATGGGGCAGGGCAAAGGCGGTCAGCTGATTGTTGCCGAGATGTAGCTCCTGCAAGTTGGTTAAGGTATTGGGTAGGGTGAAGGTAGTCAGGCGATTGTTCCAGAGACCCAGAGACTGCAAGCTAATCAAGCTGTTAGGCAAGGTAAAGGCTGTCAGGCGGTTGTGGTAGAGACCCAACCGCTGTAATTTCTCCAAGCCTTCGGGCAAGATTACAGAAGTCAGGTCATTGCCGGAGAGACCCAAAGACGTCACCTTTGCAGTAACCTCCCGTCTAAAAGCGCTGCCGGCGCTTGTCGTTCCGGTGATGAGGACAGTTTCCTCAATTGGCGGTTCTGGTTCTGTTGGCTCCGTGGGCTCTGATGGTTCCATGGGCTCTGCTGGCTCTGTGGGTTCTGTGGGTGGCGGCGCAATCGTCTCTCCAGTCGCCGGGTCGTAGAAGGTCACTTCTGATTTTGGGAAACCAACGAGAAGGATATTTTCAATGTCCAATCCTTGAGGCGCCCGCACACTCTCCAAAGGATTGTCGTTGAGAACCAGCACTCGCAAGTTCATTAAACCCTCGGGCAAGGTCAGATTGGTCAACTGATTGTCGAAAAGATACAGCCGCTGCAAATCTTCCAGGCCCTCCGGCAAGGCCAAGTTAGTCAGTTGATTGCCAAAGAGATACAGATGCTGCAAGTTCGTCAAACCATCGGGCAAAGTTATGAAAGAGAGTTGATTGTCGAAGAGGTGCAGCCGCTGCAAGTTCTCCAGGCCAGCGGGCACGGTGAGGGAAGTCAGTAGATTGTCAGAGAGAGACAAAAACTCCGTGTCGGCATCGATCTCCAAACGAAAATCGCTGCCAGCGCTTGTCGTTCCGGTGAGGGTAATGAATGTCCCAGTCGTGGGCGGTTCTCCGGTTGGCGGCGGTGCAATCGTCTCTCCGGTCGCGGGATCATAGAAGGTCACTTCTGATTTTGGGAAACCTCCAAGCACAAGATTTGCAATATCCATGTCTAGCGGTATATGCAAACTCTCCAAAGGATTGTCGTAGAGAAACAAAGTCTGCAGGTTCTTTAAGTCGGCGGGTAAGGTCAAGGAAGTGAAGCGATTTTTGGAGAGGTAGAGAGACTTCAAGTTCTCCAAGCCGCTAGGCAAGGTCAAGGAGGTCAGTTGATTGTTGTCGAGAGAGAGAGACTCTGCGTCGGCAGGAACCCGCCGGCTGAAAGGCTTGCCGCCGCTTATGGCACCAGTGACCGTCAGAGTTTGGCCGGTTGGCGGCGGCGCAATCGTCTCTCCAGTCGCGGGATCGTAGAAGGTCACTTCTGATTTTGGGAAACCAACGAGAAGAATATTTTCAATGTCCATGTCTAGCGGTATATGCAAACTCTCCAAAGGATTGTCGTAGAGAACCAGCACTCGCAAGTTCATTAAACCCTCGGGCAAAGTCAGATTGGTCAACTGATTGTCGAAGAGATACAGCCGCTGCAAATCTTCCAGGCCCTCCGGCAAGGCCAAGTTAGTCAGTTGATTGCCAAAGAGATACAGATGCTGCAAGTTCGTCAAACCATCGGGCAAAGTTATGAAAGAGAGTTGATTGTCGAAGAGGTGCAACCGCTGCAAGTTCTCCAGGCCAGCGGGCACGGTGAGGGAAGTCAGTAGATTGTCGGAGAGAGACAAAAACTCCGTGTCGGCATCGACCTCCAAACGAAAATCGCTGCCAGCGCTTGTCGTCCCGGTGAGGGTAATGAATGTCCCAGTCGTGGGCGGTTCTCCGGTTGGCGGCGGCGCAATCGTCTCTCCGGTCGCGGGATCGTAGAAGGTCACTTCTGATTTTGGGAAACCTCCAAGCACAAGATTTTCAATATCCATGTCTAGCGGTATATGCAAACTCTCCAAAGGATTGTCGTAGAGAAACAAAGTCTGCAGGTTCTTTAAGTCGGCGGGTAAGGTCAAGGAAGTGAAGCGATTTTTGGAGAGGTAGAGAGACTTCAAGTTCTCCAAGCCGCTAGGCAAGATCAAGGAGGTCAGTTGATTGTTGTCGAGAGAGAGAGACTCTGCGTCGGCAGGAACCTGCCGGCTGAAAGGCTTGCCGCCGCTTATGGCACCGGTGACCGTCAGAGTTTGGCCGGTTGGCGGCGGCGCAATCGTCTCTCCGGTCGCGGGATCGTAGAAGGTCACTTCTGATTTGGAGAAACCAACGAGAAGGATATTTTCAATGTCCAATCCTTGAGGCGCCCGCACACTCTCCAAAGGATTGTCGTTGAGAACCAGCACTCGCAAGTTCATTAAACCCTCGGGCAAGGTCAGATTGGTCAACTGATTGTCGAAGAGATACAGCCGCTGCAAATTTTCCAAGCCCTCCGGCAAGGCCAAGTTAGTTAGTTGATTGCCAAAGAGATACAGGTGCTGCAAGTTCGTCAAACCATCGGGCAAAGTTATGAAAGAGAGTTGATTGTCGAAGAGGTGCAGCTGCTGCAAGTTCTCTAGGCCATTGGGCACGGTGAGGGAAATCAGTAGATTGTCGGAGAGAGACAAAAACTCCGTGTCGGCATCGACCTCCAAACGAAAATCGCTGCCAGCGCTTGTCGTTCCGGTGAGGGTAATGAATGTCCCAGTCGTGGGCGGTTCTCCGGTTGGCGGCGGCGCAATCATTTCTCCGGTCGCGGGATCGTAGAAGGTCACTTCTGATTTTGGGAAACCAACGAGAAGGATATTTTCAATGTCCAATCCTTGAGGCACCCGCACACTCTCCAAAGGATTGTCGTTGAGAACCAGCACTCGCAAGTTTGTCAACCCTTCGGGCAAGGTCAGATTGGTCAGTTGGTTGTCTTTGAGAACCAGCGTCCGCAAGTTTGCCAAACCCTCTGGCAGGTTCAGAGCGGTCAAGCCATTGTCGGCGAGATACAACTCCCGCAGGTTCGCCGAATTCTCCGGCAAAGTCAGGTTGGTCAGTTGGTTGTTGAAAAGAACCAGCTCCTGCAAGCTCGTTAAGTCCTCCGGCAAGGCCAGACTCGTCAGGCCATTGTCGGCGAGATTCAGCTCCTGCAAATTTGCCAAACCGTCCGGCAAAGTTAAGCTGGTCAAGCCATTGTCGGCAAGATTTAGAGAGGCGGCGCTGGTGGCGACTTCCCGGCGGAAATCGCTGCCGTCACTGTGGGTTCCCGTGAGGGCAGGAGGTTTCTCGGTTGCCGGGTCATAGAATGTAACCTCGGATTTCGGGAAGCCTTGAAGATCGAGAAATTCAATGTCCATGCCCAGAGGCATACGCAAACTCTCCAAAGGATTGCCCCAGAGTTCAAGATCCTTCAAGCTATCCAGGCCGACGGGCAAGGTCAGGGAGGTCAGTTGGTTGTCGCGGAGATACAGACCCTGCAAGTTGGTCAAGCTGTCGGGCAGGGTCAAGGCGGTTAGGCGGTTGCGGGGGAGACTCAGGTCCTCCAAGTTGGTCAAGTCATCGGGCAGGGTCAAGGTGCTCAGTCGGTTGTCGCCGAGACTCAGACTCTGCAAGTTTGCCAAGCCATCGGGCAGGGTCAAGGTGGTTAGGCGGTTGTTGTGGAGAGACAGGTCCTGCAAGTTTGCCAAGCCATCGGGCAGGGTCAAGGTGCTCAGTCGGTTGTGGCTGAGACCCAGACCCTGCAAGTTTGCCAAGCCATCGGGCAGGGTCAAGGTGGTTAGGCGGTTGTGGCGGATATCCAGCCTCGTCAAGCTGGTCAAGCCATCGGGCAGGGTCAAGGTGGTCAGGAGGTTTTTGTAGAGATCCAGCCTCTGCAAGCTGGTCAAGCCATCGGGCAGGGTTAGGGAAACCAGGTTAAGATATCTGAGATCCAGAGATGTCGTGTTGGGATTGACTTGCCGGCTGAAGGCGCTGCCGTCGGTTTTGGTTCCGGTGATGGTGAGGGTTTGGGCGGCGGCTGGGAGGGTGAGGGCGAGGGCCAAAGCCAAGCCGATTCGATGCGGCGATGTTGGCCTGTTTTTGATGGGTTGCGGTTTGGCGGTTTTGTTGGCGGCGGTTGCCACCAGTTTCGAGAGGATAACGGATAATGGTTTCATAGCTGCAGTGTCTTTCAGTTTCATTATTGGCGGTTTTCTGTTGCGGGTTTGTCTTAACGGTTCGGCGGTGTTTTGTCCACAGTTTTTTTCGCAATAAGCATTTATGGGCTTTAATGGTTATGGAGGGCGATTTAGTTCGGGACATATAGATTTGCAGGAGGCACAGGATTGGATTTTTTGTCAAGGCAGGTGCCGGTCAACCGGTCAAGTGCCTGCGCCACATGTGCCTGCGCGTCACCCTGTTAAGCCCGTAAATGCTTTTTGCGAAAGAATTTCTCCACTTTTCCCGCAGCGGGAAAGGGCGTCGCTGCCGGGTCAGGGATAGGTTGGGGGAAACATCCTGCCTTCTTGTTGCAATCGCTCGGACAAGGTTTCCAAGCCGAGGTCTTCGGCTATCAGCATCAAGGCGGGGATGAGAGTTAGGACCACTGCGGCGGAAACCAGCGTGCCGGCGCCCAAAGCAATGGCCATCGGCACGAGAAAGAGCGCTTGTATGCTGGTTTCGAAAATCATCGGCAGCAAGCCTAGGAATGTTGTCAGCGCCGTCAAGAGAATCGGGCGAAAGCGCCGCTGTGCCGCCAAGAGGACGGACTCGGCCGGGCTCTTTCCTTCGCGCAGATACTGGTTCCGCGTCACAGCCAGGACAAAGGCGCCGTTGACCACCATCCCGCACAAGGCAAGCATTCCGAAGATGCTGAACACACTCAGGTCAAACCCCATGATGACATGCCCGAGCACGGCTCCCGATAGGCTCCAGGGGATCATCAGAAGGACGATGATCGCTTGGATGTAGCTTCGCAGGAGCGCCGCCATCAATGCATAAATGGCGAATAAGGAGAACAGCAAGCCCCAGTATAAATTGGCCATGGAATCGCGCTGTTCACGTTGTTCGCCTTCGAAGCTGTATTGCAGTCCGGGATATTTGGCCAGGATGGCCGGGAGTTCGGTTCGGGCAAAAGCGGCAAGCGCCTTGTTTCCGGTCGTGATGCCGGGCGTTACGTTGGCGGTGATGTTGTGCACGCGCGAACCGTTGACTCGTTCGATTCGAGTGGGCGCCGAGGCGGGGATGACTTTCGCTGCTTGGCGCAGGGGGATTTCGCCGCCGCCGGGCGTTCGAATCAGCAGATTCTCCAGGCCGCTCAAGGACTTTCGCTCCGTTTGAGGGTATTTAATCATGACGCGAAGTTCTTCCCGGTCGCGCGGTTGGCGCAAGGCTTCAGCGCCGTAGAACGCATGGCGAATCTGCTGGCCGAGTTCTCGCGTGGTGAGGCCCAGGCTGCGTCCCTCCGGCTTGATCTCGAAGTTAAATTGCGGCATTTCGCGCCCAAATCCTTTTTTGACGTCTTCAACTCCGGGATACTTGCCGATGGCCGCCGCCACTTCTGCTGCCGCTTGCCGTAGCACGGCCACTTCCGGATGCGCGATTTGAATGTCAATTTCCGCGGAACCGCCTGGGCCGATTAGATAGTCGAAAAAGATGGATTCGACGTCGGGGATGTCTGGAATGGTTTTCCGCCAGAGGTTGGCGAATTGCTCGGCTGTGATGCGCCGACCGCTTTGGGGAACCAAGCGGACGGAGACTTCGCCGCCGTTGAACCCGCGGTATTTCAACCCGACGGTGATTCCAACCAGGATGCCTGGCTCGCCGTTTTGCCGGAGTGCCTCCCGCGCCGCCGCTTCGACTTGAAAGCAAATCTCCCGGATGCGGGACACCGGAGTGCCCGCTGGCGTTTCGACTTCGGCTTGAATAAACGGCGTTTCGATCGAAGGCCGAAAGGCAAAGTTCACCCGGCCGCTGAAGGTGTATCCCGCCGACACGCAAAGCCCCGCTAGAAATACCGCGCAGGTGAACAGCCGATGCCGCGCCACTAATCGAACCACAGGGCCATACCATTGGTCAATGGCCCTGTCGATGCGCAACCGCAGCGCCGTTTGCCAAACATGGAAAAGTTGAAACCACTTCGTCCCCTGACGCCCGCTTCGATGCGCCAAATGCGCCGGCAAAATCAGCAGACATTCGATCAACGACACCGAAAACACAGCAATCACCACAGCCGGCAACACAAAAAAGAACCGCCCCGTCGCCCCCGGAACAAACAACAAAGGCAAGAAAGCAATGATGTTGGTGGAGACCGCAAACACCACCGGCACTGCCATCTCTTTCACGCCCTCAATCGCCGCCTCCAACCGGCTCATCCCCAAACACATCTTGTGAAAGATATCCTCGCCGACCACCACCGCATCATCCACCACAATCCCCAAAGTGACGATGAACCCAAACAGCGAAAGCATGTTGATGCTGGCATCCATCGCCGGCAGCAAAAAAAGAGAACCCAAAATCGACACCGGGATTCCCGCCGCCGTCCAAAAAGCCACCCGCAATTCCAAAAACAACCCCAAGGCAAGAAGAACCAACAGCAGACCCAAAGCACCATTCTTCAGCAGCATGTCCATGCGCTCGGCGTAACTGTGCGACCGATCATAGGTTACTGCCATGCCCACACTCGGCGGCAGATGCGGCTTCTCGCGTTCGATGTGCTCCCGCACGGCGCGGGCCACGGCAAGCGGCGACTGCGTCTCAGAACTGTAAACCGCCAGCCAGATAGACGGCCGCCCGTTGAAGTAGCTTTCAGCGTCCGACTCTTCAAAATCGTCAGTAATTTCAGCAATGTCCCGCAAAAGCACCTTGGTTCCATCAGCTTTGCTGAGAATCGCAATCTCTCCAAACTCCTTGGCAAAATCTCGCCGCTCGCTCGTCTTCAAAAGAAAATCGCCGCTCGGAGTCTTGATCGAGCCGGCAGGCACATCGAGAGCCGAAGCATCCACTGCCCGCGAAATATCCTCCAGCCGCAGCCGCAGCGACCGCAGCTTCTCTGGCGGAATCTCAATGCGAATCTCCGGGCTTCGCACACCGCGTAACTCGACCAGAGAGACTTCCGGCCTCGAAAGCAGCCCCTCCTCGATTTGCCGGGCAAACGCCAACAATCCGTGCTCGTCCAAGTCGCCGTAAATCGAGAGATACAACACGCCCCGCCGTCGCGCCCCGTCCAAAGAAACAACTGGCGGCTCCGCTCCTTCAGGAAAAAGATCAATGCGCTGCACCGCCGCCGTTACTTCCTGCAGCCCGCGATTCCGGTCCGTGCCCGGAATCAACTCAGCCGAGACCGATGCCCGCCCTTCGCTCGCACGCGAGCGAATCTCGCGGAGGATTTCCATCCCCCGCAGCTCCGATTCAATCGGCAGGAGGATCGCTTGCTCCACCTCCGCCGGACTTGCCCCCCGATACCGCACCTCAATTTGCACAATATCCAAGGTGTAAGTCGGGTAAATCTCCTGGCGGATGTGGTGGGCAGCCAAAAGCCCGGCGGCAACCACGGCGATCATCAACAAATTTGCCGCTACAGGGTTGCGGGCAAACCAGCCTAAGAGTCCTGCCTTTTCAAATTGTTGCCAGGAACGCGCCATCTGAACCTCACTCTTGGAATTCGCCCGGCGGCTCGCCGTCCGCCGGCTGCGGATTGAGCTTCATCCCCGGCAAAGCCGCCCGCAGTGGACTGATGATGATGGATTCGCCCGGTTCGAGAACATTGTTCAAATAAACCTTTTCATCGCGGCGCCACAACACCTGCACACGGCGAATCTGCAACTCGCCGTTCGAGTCGCTGATCCAGATTTGGCCGCCTTCCCGCAGCGCTTCCCGCCGCACCTCCAGCACGCCCTCTAACACGCCGGCGTCAATCTCCGCCCGGACATAACTGCCGAGCAGCAAAGGGGGATCGTCCCTCCGCCCGTTCAACCTCATCGGGTCCGGGATGCGCACCAATATCCGCGCCATGCGCCCTTCCTGTTCAAGATCGCTCAAGAGCCGCACCACCCGCCCGGCGCGGCGAACTGTTCGCCCGCCGCCCGTATCCAGATAAACCGTTACCCGTGCGCCTTCTTGTCCCTCCTTTGGCAGTTGAATCCAACGTAACTTCTCCGCCGATAAGGAAACCCGCGCCCAAAACGCATCCGCGCCCGCCAAGGTGGCGGCGGCAAATCCGGGCTCGACATGCTGCCCCACCTCGACCGCCTCTTCCAGCACCACCGCATTGAATGGTGCCCGCAGAACATGCCGGCGCAGCAACTCCTCATTCCGCTCCCGAACGGCCTGCAAGCGCCGCAGCTCGGCCGATTGCATCTCCACCTGCGATTCGAGAGCGGCCAATTCCGTGCTGGCAATGACTTGCACCTGAGCCAGCAGCAAGGCTTCCTCCCGCTTGCGTTGCGCCTCTTTCAACAAAGCCTCGGCCCGATCCACTGCCGCAGATGCTTCTTGAACGTCCAAGCGCAGCAAACGCGCATCCAACTTGAACAGCTCCGCCCCTTCCGGCACAAATCCCCCGGGAATTAGCTCCGGATGCTGCTCCAAAATCTGCCCACTCACCAACGGCTTCACCACCACCCGCCGCGCCGGCACTACCGAACCGTAAGCCACCACCGAAATGCGCTGCGCAGCCGGCACGGGAGACACCGTCTTGACAATTTTCGGCGGCCGTGTCTCTTCCTCAGTCGCCGTTTCAGGGCCTGTTTTGAAGAGCCAATAGCCTGCCCCAAACGCCGCCAGGATCACAAGTGCCGACCGCCACCAACCGCCTTTTTCAACTTGTTCCAACTCGCCGCTCATGGGGGCAACTCTTTCCGGCGGACTGAATGTTGATAACGCGCAAACGGCGAAGAACAGCGCGAACATCAGGCGACCGGCCCTTGGAAGCAAGCCGGCACAATCGGAGACGGTTATTCGGCGCCGCCAGCATTCTCTTCCGCCAACAGTTCAACCAGAGCGGCATCCTTCTCCGGGCCTTCGAGGAAATCCATCGCCCGGAAGTAACGCAGCTTTTCCGCCTGCGGCAGAGAGGCATCCCGGATCAACTGCACTAACAGTGCCGGCGTCTCCTTGGCCCGCGACCGCCAGATAATGTCCCGGCCGGCCTTGGTGTTCCAATCGCTGCCGGCCTTCTTCATCCACGCCGAAAAATAGCGGTCTTCCTGGCCGTGCGCGCCAATCCCCAACGCTTCCAAATACCAGCGGTCGCGGCCGTTGTGTTGCCGCGCGAGCTCTGCCCACAAAACCGCCGCCTGTTTCGATGGCTCATAACGCAGCGCAATGGCACATTCCCGCCGCACTTGAGGGGAGGGATCGCGAACGAGTTTGGCAACCCACTCGATTAAATCCAACTTGCGTTCTCTGGCAATTCGCAGGGCGGCGATTCGGATATTCGGGTTCTTGTCCTCGACACCGAGTTGGACATAGTGGCCGGTTTTGCCCCGGATTCGAGCGAGAAGGGGCAGCGCTCTGGCCCGAAACTTTGGGCTTTTTCCCCGCCACATTTCCAACAGCGCAGCCTCCGCTTCGCCCTGCATTTCGCGCAATGCCGTCCAGCCGAGATAGCGGGCAGCCAGGTTCGGAGATTTGAGTGCGCGGACGGCTCCCCGGGGATGCTGCAGGCGGTATGCGGGGGTTTGAGGCTTGTTGCCCTTGGGCGCCACTCGGTAGATTCTGCCGCTCATTCCTTCCAGCGTGTGGTCGGCCATGTTGTGCCCGCCAACACCGGCATCGTTCCAATCCGCAACAAACAGGGCGCCGTCCGGGGCTGTGCACACGTCCGAGGGGCGAAACCAGGTGTCCTCGCTGGTCAGGATATTGGCCGAGGTTGCGCGGTAGCCTGCGCCCGATCGCTCCACGAGATAGGCGCGGACGACACGGGGGCCGGCATCGCAATGGATGATCTGGTTGCGGTATTTCTTCGGCAACAGCTTGCCTTCGTAGAACAGGATGCCTGTGGGAGATCCCATGCCGGTCTGCAGCAAGTTGGGCACCACACCGGGATCGTTGAGATGCCAGTGTCTTTCGGGGACAGTCTCCGCCCAGCCCGTCCGTTCTTTCCGCCAACCGGCGCCCGTTTTTTCATCCCGGTAACCGTAGTTGCCGTATTCCATGACATAATTGATGCGCACGCTTCGGTTGCCGTCGTCGTCATTGTCTGACTGCCAAAGGGTTCCAAAGGAATCGATGCAGACTTCGTAATTGTTACGGAAGTTGTGTCCCAGGACTTCGAAGCCGCTTAAATCGGGATAGCATCGGAACACCATGCCTTGTTGGTAAGGTTTTCGGTTGTCGGCGATAATGTTGCCTTGAGGATCAGCGAGAAGGACGCCGTTTTTGTCGGCGATTTGTTTGCCGTCATTCCCGAAGTTGAAGTAGAGGCGGCCGTCGGGACCGAAAACGAAGGCGTGAACACCATGGTCGTGATCGACGCCTTTGATTTTTGAGAAGAGTGTCTCTTTCTTGTCCGGCTGGTCATCGCCGTCCGTGTCTGTGAACAGGAGCACCTGCGGCGAGCAGGAGACAATGACCCGGTTTCCCAAAACGCAAATCCCCAGCGCGGCGTTGACGTCGTCGCCCTGGTAGTAAACCGTTTGTTTGTCAGCGGCTCCGTCCAAGTCCGTGTCCTCCAGAATCACAATCCGATCGCCGCCCGGCCGTAGCTTGCCCCATTTTTGCCACAACCGATAGTTGGCGCCTTCCGCAACCCAAACTCTCCCGCGGGCGTCGATGTCGATATTGGTCGGGTTGACCACCAAAGGCTCTGAGGCGAACAGCGTGACTTCCAAGCCTTCGGCCGCTTTGAGGTCTTTGAGCTGCTTCAGCGCTGCCTCCCGGCCGATGCCTCGGGGGTTCATCGCCAAAACCTCTCCCGCTGCCAAAACAAGCGCCGCCGGCAGCATCACATTATTGAAAATTTTCTGCATATACAGACACTCTCTTTTCATTTTTACCGTTGCTGTACTCGTATTGGCGGCTTTCGGCCCCTTTTCGGGTCCAGATTCTCCATTAAATCCTCCTCTGTCACTTCGCATTCGACGCCGTTTGGGGGCACTTCGCATTTCGTCAGCCATAACAGCGCGTTTAACACGACTTTTCGGAAGTTGGAATCGCCCCAGTTCAAGTGATTGTGCGCTCCGGTGAAGCCGAAACCCCGTCCGCCGTTCGGCCGGGTGTAGGCCCAGGCGACGTGTTGCCGGCGGCCGGCGGCGACTGCTTTTCTGACGGCGGGATTGCCACTGTGATGCCCGTCGGGCCGGTTCATGGTTTCTGCCGGCGGGATAGCCGACAGAATCGGAACAACGCCTTTCATCCCTGGCGAAAAGCGCATATGAAAATACCATTCATCGCGTATTTTGAAGGGTTGAACGCCGCGCGTAATCGGATGCTTTGGAATCTGCTTGAAATCGGCGTCCCAATGGGGATTGACTGACCAGTTGACCTCGAAATAGCCGCCCATCCAGTCCAGAAACTCCGCGCCTCCCTTCTTGGCCGGGACTTCCACACCGTAGTGAATGCAGCCAAACCCAACTCCTTCGTCCATCAAAGGCTTCAACTGGCCAAGGCGGTCGCCTTGAATCGCCGGATGCGCTCTGCCGCCGGTAACAAAAAAGACAATGGCATTGGCGCCGGCAAAGGGATTATCAATTTGCGGCCAGCCATTTTGATAAACCTTGACCTCCAAATCGGGGATAGAAGCTAAGCAGCGCTTCAACAAGAGGCTACCGGCGTTGTGTTCGTGCTGCAAAATGCCGTGGCTGGGCTTCCCGGCAACGATGACGATTCGTTTGGACGCCGCCTCCAAAGAATCTCCGGCCGCCAGTGCCGCCAAAAACAGCAGAAACAAGCCCCATTTTGCGGTAAACATCGCCACCACTTCTGCGCCCTCAATGCCTCTCCAATCTCCCAGTCGGAGACCTTTCCTTTGCTCTAATGCTTCTTTGCTGTCCATGTCGCTTCAAATTGTTCGTTGAAATTCACAGTTCCCTCCATGGAATGGAACCCGGTGATGCTGCCTTCGTATTTTGAGACGACAGTTTGTCCGTTGTAGTCGCCTTTGATTTGTATCGACAGGCGATTGCCTTTCACCGACCCCGTCACGGGCAGCGTGCCAAACAAGCCCGTGTATGTCCCCGTCACCTGTTCCCCTTCCTGCTTCAGATCAAAAGCCGGCTCGCCTGTCCCCCAATCGGAAGCCACTCGAAATTGCCACTTGCCGCTCACATTGATGCCTTTGAAGGGGTTGATGCGGATGTCTTTGTATTGAACGCGCATCGGGGGGCCGGCGTGCAATTGCAGGGCCAAAATCCCACTGGATTTCCGGCTTTTCTCATCCAAATCGGTAACTTCCACAGTGATTCTTCCGTTGATGAGATGGGTAAACTCGTAGCCTTTGGCGATGATGGTGTAGTCATTCCATTGCTCTGGCTTGATGACTGCCTGGATGTCGGCGGATTCGCCTAAGGATTTGACGACAGTTACTTTGTGTTTGCCGTTTTCATTCGTCACCATGGTTTTTTGCCCTCTTCGAGCCAAAATCCCCCGGCCTCTCTCGTGGTAGAGAATCCCCGAAAATGTGATGCCAGCCTCGAAATCCGCTTGATAACCAGCCACAACCCACTGGCCTCGGTCTTCGCTCCGGTATTGGATTCCTGTATTGCCCCCAATAATTTTGACCTTCAAGCGCAACTCGAAGTCGTCCACTTCGCCGCCGCGCCATATAAGAAAGGTATTCCCTTTGACGGGATTTTCCCTAGTGGTGGTTCCGGTCAATGCGCCGTCCTCCACCGACCAGAATTCCGGGTTTCCATCCCAGTTGTCCAAAGTCTTGCCGTCAAACAGAGGGAAAAAGCCTTTTTCTTGTGAGGCTGCTTCATCCACCAGAGTGACGGCCAACGGCAACAGAAGCAGCGTGCCAAGAGTTTTTTTTATCAACAGGTTCATAGTGTTTTTTTCTGGTTGCGTTTGTTACTTCAATGTCTTCTTGAGAAACTTCAAGCCTTTCACGGCGATTTCGTCCCGAGTGGGTTCAATCCGCCGCCAGATGGCCGCCGCGCGGGCGATGACTTTCACATCGGTCGTGAAGGATTCGATCACAACGTCACCTTTGTATCGAATGGATTTCAGCGCCGCGGCAATAGATTTCCAATCGATATGATCGCCGCCGGGTGTGCCGCGATCGCTGCCGCAGGCATGAAAATGCCCCAGCGCCCTCCCGGCTTTTTTGATGGCCTTCGCCTGGTTCTTTTCTTCAATGTTCATATGGAAGGTGTCCAAGTGGAGTTTAAGCGCCGGGCTGCCAACCTCCTCAATCATTTTCAGTCCCTGCTCGCAGGTGTTGATGAAGTCCGTCTCAAAGCGATTCAACGGCTCCAGGCAGATGGTCCGGCCCTTTCCTTCCGCATATGCCGCCAGTTGTTTAAGATTTTTCACAACGGTTTTCCATTGCGTCCGAGCTTCTCTCGCTGGGACGGCGTCGGCTCTTCCAACGGCGGAATAAACCGGGCCGATCAGCGACGGGCAATCCAGCATCACCATTTGATCCATCAAAGCCGTCATGTAATCCAGCCCGGTCTTCTGCTGCTCCACCGTCCCTCGCAGGTCTCGGTCCGGTCCCATGCAGGCGCAAACCGAACCGCAAACCAATCCATTTGCGTCTAAGGCAGCCTTGACTTTTCCGGGCTGGATATGCGCCGGAACTTCCACCGGAATTTCGACTGTTTCAAAGCCCCAACTCTTAAAGGTGGGAAACAGCCTGACGCTCCGGGTAGTGAAGGGCGAGGTGAACAAAAAGGTATTAATTCCAAGTCTCATAGCTGAACCGGGAGGAGAGTAACGCTTTAAGTCGAGCTGTCAAATCCTTTAACGCCGGATTTTCTCCAGGTGATTGGTGCCGCTCTCTTCCAGGCAATCTTTTCTTTTGACCCAACGGTTTTTGGCGGTAATTTGTCGCCAACGGCCCGCCCGGCCGATTGCCATGTTCCGACCTTGCATTGACTTGCACCGAGGCAAAGTGAAACAGATTGTCGGCAGCACCTTCTCCGCCGATGAAGCTGGCTTGCAAACCAATTTCGTCTCCGAGCGTCCGAGTTCCTGGTTCGCTGGCCTTTACCGGCAAGATTCACTGTTCGGCGGCCATGTCATCATGCTCGGACCCGGAAACGAAGTCGCAGCTTGTTCCGCTCTCCGAGCCTTTCCCGGCGGTCTTCAGATTGGAGGCGGCATCACTCCCGACAACGCCTTTGCCTTCCTCGATGCCGGCGCTTCCCAAATCATCGCCACCTCCTGGCTGTTCGATGAGGGGCAATTCAACTTCGAAAAACTCACAGTCCTCTCGACTCTAATTGGCCAAAACCGCTTGGTTATGGATCTCAGTTGCCGCCCACAGGGCAGCCGCTATTTCGTCACAGCTAATCGTTGGCAAACCGTCACTTCCTTGGAAATCACCGCTGAATCCCTAAAAAACATCGGGGATTACTGCTCGGAGTTTCTCGTCCACGCTGTCGATGTCGAAGGGCTTTGCCAAGGGATTGACTGGGAGCTGGTGGATATTCTGACGCAGGCCAGCCCTTTGCCTGTCACCTACGCCGGCGGCGCTAAATCACTCGACGACCTTTGCCTCGTCCACCAACGAAGCAACGGCCGCGTTGATCTCACCATCGGCTCCGCCCTCGACATCTTCGGTGGTTCCGGCATCCGTTACGCTGACGCAGTCGCCTTCAACCGCTCCCTCCAAACAAGCAAAAATCCTTGCCCTGCTTCGCCAAAACGTTAGGTTCCCTTTTCACTATATGGAGACGACGGTTGTCCTATTGAAACCCGACTGCGTCGAAAAAAAACTCGTCGGCGAAGGGATTCGGCGGTTCGAAGCTCTCGGACTGCGCATCAGGGGGTGCAAAATGCTGGCGCCTTCCGACGCTCTTCTCAAGGAGCATTACGCCCACTTAGCGGACAAACCCTTTTTCTCCGAGATACTCGCCTTTATGCAATCAACACCCATAATCGCCCTTGCACTGGAAGGCGCCAACTGCATCGAAACTGTCCGCGCCCACCTTGGCCCCACAGACTCCACCGCGGCGCCCAAAGGCTCCATCCGCGGCGATTATGGGACAGACAAAATGAAAAACATCGCTCATGCCTCTGATTCCCCCGAAGCTGCCGCCGCTGAACTCCGCCGTTTTTTCAAGGCCAGCGAACTCTTTTGACCCTTGGACACCTCCCCCAAAATCTGCTTTTTTCAAGCCTCCCGATTCGACTCGCTGGCCTCATTCCTCGCTGCCCGGCTTGAACACTCGGCCTCAGTTGTCGAAATGGATTCAGATGAGGATCCCCACTTCCATGCAACTGTTGAAGCCCTCTTCAAATCAGAATCCATTCAATCCTGGTAAGCACCTCAACTCATCCGCATTGGCATAATCACATAGAGAAAAGGACTGTCCACCTTCAAAACACCGGGGCTGAGCTCGTCTGAAAGCTCAAAATAAACCTTGTCCTCTTCCAACGCCTTCAAGGCGTCCATCAAATACTGCGGATTAAACGCAATCGCCAGCTCGCCGCCTTCGTGGTTAATGGTAAGACTTTCCCTAGCCTCGCCGACTTCCGGCGTATTGGCCTTAATCAGGAGACTGTTTTTGCCAATCTCCAGCTTCACTGAATTCGCTTTCTCACTCGTCATGATTGCCGCCCGCCTCAACGCTTGCAGGAATTCCTCCCTCTCGAGCGTGATTCTCTCCTTGCTCTGCTTCGGGACAACTTGCTGGTAGTTGGGGTATTTGCCCTCAATCAACTTTGTTATGAGAAAGACTTCCTCCCCGTCCTCCTGAATCAAGGTGAACAAGGCCTGATTTTCGGAATGCCGCAGTTTCACCTTAGCCTTCGTTCCCAACAAACGGCTTAGCTCGTGGATGGCTTTGGTCGGCACGATGAACTTCCCCTGGTTCTTTTCGTCCACTTCGGACTCCTCCTCCACCATCGCCAATCGCCGCCCATCTGTAGCCACTGTCGTGACTTTCCCGCCTTCTAAGCAGAAGAAGACGCCGTTTAGAACATAGCGGGTCTCCTCCGTGGACGCCGCGTAAGATGTCCGCCGCAGTATCGACAATAGCTTGCCCTGTTCGAGAGTGATTTCTTTCTCATCATCAATCTTGGGCAACTGGGGGAACTCATCCGCCGACAATCCATGAATCTTGAAAAACGACGCGCCCGCTTCAATGGTGCAGACATTCCTAGCGTCGATCTCCAAATCGATTACCGGAGTCGTCAGTTCCCGGACAATGCCGAACAGTTTCTTTGCTGGGAAGGTTGTGGAGCCGCCCTTTTTGACGATCACATCGACGCTTCGGGATATCGTCATGTCTAAATCAGTCGCCGTCAGAACCAACTTGCCGTCGGCTGCCTGCAGTAAAACGTTGGACAGAATTGGAAGGGTTGTTCGGCTGGAAATAACATTCTGCACCGATTGCAAACCGGCAACCAGCTGTTCTTTGTCAATCTGTATTTTCATTTGATGGGCTTAATAAAGCGTTTTTGAATAAAAAGAGCTTAATAATAAATCCTGTGAATAAGGCATCCAAGTCCCAATGTCAAGATTATCGCAGAGAAAAACGCAGCATCAAGACCGTTGAAAAGTATGTCAAAAAGACGTCAGCAAATCTTTGGACAGGTTATTGGCAATTGAATCCTGCGGCCAGCGGTGAGTTGTTGACAGTGTCAGGAAGCCGGTGTGGCTGTCAAAATGGACTGGAAAACCTCAACGGTGCGATGAATCTCCTCTTCAGTGGTTTCTTGGCCAAGAGACAAGCGAATCAGCGAATTCGCCCGGCTCCGCGGAAGCCCCATTGCTGAGAGCACGTGGGATGGCTCAAGCGAACCCGCCGAGCAAGCTGAACCGCTGGAAGCGCAAATGCCTTCGAGGTCCAAAGCGGCCAGCAAGGAGATGCTGTCCCAGCCGTCAACCGTGAATGCAGCCGTGTTGGCCAGGCGGCGATTTCTCGCGCCTTGAAAGGAAATGCCCGGCAGCGAGGAAAGAGAAGCAATCAGAGATTCTGAAAGCGGGCGGAGAAGGAAAGGATCGAAGACTGGATTCCGGGAAAACCGCTCCAGAGCAAGGGTGAACCCGACAATGGCGGCAAGATTTTCCGTTCCAGCGCGGGTCTCACTCTCATGGGCGCCGCCGTGAAGGAGTGGAACGAGGCGGAGAGGAGACCGGGAAAAAAGAGCGCCAATGCCTTTGGGTCCGTGCAGCTTGTGCGAGCAAACCGACACAAGATCCGCGCCAAATTGATGAATCGACTGAAATTCAAGCTTGCCGATAGCTTGAACAGCGTCGCAATGAAAAAGAACCTCCCGCTCCCTGCAAATGAGCGAAAGCTCTGAGTAAGGCTGGATCGCACCCGTCTCATTATTGGCTGCCATCACAGAGACCAAAATGGTGTCAGGCCGAATTGCCGCTGAAAGGTCTTCAGGTTGAACCAGTCCTTCGGAATCAACCGGAAGAATGCTGAGTTCAAAGTCGTCAGAAGCCGCCAAATGCCGGAAGGCATGGAGGACAGCGGGGTGCTCAACAGCCGAAGTGATTAAGTGCTTCCTCTGAGAGGCCAAGGCCCGGGCGGCACCGAAAACTGCAAGGTTGTTGCTTTCCGTGCCGCCGGAAGTGAAGATGACCTCGGAAGGCTTGCACTGCCAGAGAGCGGCAACTCGGTAGCGGCAGTCATCCAAAACAGCGCGAGCCGCCCGCCCAACACGGTGAACGCTGGAAGGATTGCCGTATTCGGCCAAAGCTGAAGTCATCGCTTCAAGGACAACCGAATCCAGCGGCGTTGTGGCATTGTAATCAAGATAGATATTTCGCATAATGCTCAGGGAGAAGAATGCAGCAGCGGAAAGCCTCCAATGTCAACCGGAGCCGAAAATGCCTTGGAAATGTGCTTCTTGGCACTTCCGATGGCTTGGGGAATATCTTGGCCAAGTGCCGAAAAAGCCACGATGGAAGCCGAAAGAAAACAGCCAGAACCGTGCACGGAACCCACTGCCGCCCGCGGAGAATCAAATCGGTAAATCCGGCGGTCATGACAAAGAAGATCGCAAGGATCGCTTTCAACAGGGAGATGGCCGCCTTTAATAAGAACAGAACAGCCGAAACGACCATGTATCTCAGTGGCAGCAGCGGACATGGAATCGGAATCCCGTATCGAACGGCCGAGAATGGCCTCTGCTTCGGGAATGTTCGGCGTGACCACAGAAATCAAAGGAAACAGGCGCTCCATTGTCACCGAGTAGAACGAAGAGAAAGAAAAACCAGCCCCGGCAGAAGGCGAAAGAACCGGGTCTAAAACGATGAAAGCCGACGGCGAAGAACAAAGCCGCTCTACGAGAACTCCGGCAAGCTCCGGAGAAGCCACAATGCCAATTTTGGTTGGCAAAGGCCCGAATTGCTCCAAAATCGACTCAATCTGTTGAGAGAAAAGTTCCGCATCCACGAAGGAACAGCGGTCGAACCGAAGGGGAGACTGCACTGTGAGCGCCGTAATCACAGACACTCCAAACACACCCAAAGACGAAAAAGTCCGAAGATCCGCAGTCACCCCAGCAAAGGAAAAAGGGTCAAACCCGGCGATCGTCAGGCACTTCGGCGGGCGATGAGGAAGCGAAAGCTCCGAACAAAACGGCTTCATGGTGGCAAAACATTCCCGAAACAAGAATAGAGAAAAACGCCGGAGACAACGAGTCTTTCCTTGACAACGAAGCCGGGAAAAGGTTGAAAAGTCCGAAACGAAATAGAAGCAGATTTGGCCGAAACGAAAAAAGCCGGACGAACCGACGGGCACGAAGTGTCAATTAAAACGGGAGTTCCCGAAAAGACAACCCAAATGGCAGAAAAAAGAAAATTGCCGGAGAAAATCTGTTGCATCGGGGCAGGCTACGTAGGCGGGCCGACAATGGCGGTCATTGCACAAAAATGCCCGCAAACCGAAGTGACCGTTGTGGACATCGACGCTCAACGAATCGCCGACTGGAATTCAGGTAAACTTCCCGTTTACGAGCGCGGCCTGAATGAAATTATCAGAGAAATCAGAGGAAGAAACCTTTTCTTTAGCGCGGACATCGACGCGGCAATCGAAAAATCAGAAATCATTTTTATTAGCGTTAACACGCCCACAAAAACATATGGAGAAGGCGCAGGAAAAGCTGCCGACCTGAAATTCGTCGAACGATGCGCCCGAAGAATTGCCGCAGTCTCCAAAGGAAAAAAAATCGTCGTCGAAAAATCTACAGTGCCAGTGCGCACAGCGGACATTATCAAACGCATCCTGCGAGAGAACCATTCGGAAAACGATGTGCAAGTCCTTTCTAATCCTGAATTTCTCGCTGAAGGAACTGCAATCCAAAATCTTTGCTACCCCGACCGAATTCTTATCGGAGGGGAAGAAACAGAAGCTGGAGGCGGTGCCATGGAAACATTGTCAATGATATACGAAAACTGGGTGCCACCAAATAAAATTATCAAGACAAACCTTTGGTCGTCAGAACTTTCAAAACTGACAGCTAACGCATTCTTAGCACAAAGAATTTCATCAATCAACGCCATCTCCGCTCTTTGCGAAGCCACCCAAGCGAATGTGGAAGAAGTTGCCCAATCGCTAGGCCTCGACCGCCGAATAGGCCCTGAATTCCTAAAAGCGTCTGTGGGTTTTGGAGGCTCCTGCTTTCAAAAAGATGTGCTGAACCTGGTTTATCTCTGCGAACATTTCGGTCTGCATGAAATCGCGGACTATTGGGAAAAAGTTGTGACAATGAACGAGTTTCAAAAGCGACGGTTTGCGAGAAACATTGTCAAAGCGCTATTCAACACAGTGTCCGGAAAGAAAATCGCCGTCTTCGGTTTTGCTTTCAAAAAAGATACAAATGACACAAGGGAATCCCCGGCAATTAAAGTCTGTTTAGATTTATTGGAAGAACAAGCGAATATCGGAGTTTACGATCCAGAGGTGAAAGAAGCACAAATCCGAAAAGAATTAAATCGGGAGGATGAGCGGGATCGGCAATTGAAAATTTATAGCGACCCCTATGATGCCTGTTCCGGCAGCCATGCTGTAGCCATCTTAACAGAATGGGACGAATTCCGGGAATTAAACTACCGACGAATTTTTGATTCTATGAAGAAGCCAGCGTTTCTCTTTGACGGCCGGAACATTCTCGATACCGGAGACATGCAAAAGATAGGCTTTCAGATTAAGGGAATAGGGAAAACCTGACGGATTGTCTGCTAAACTAAAGCTAGAAGACGCCATCATTTTGAAAAAAGCACTCATAACAGGAATTACGGGGCAGGATGGATCCTATCTGGCGGAATTTCTTCTTGATAAGGGGTATCAAGTTCATGGAATTGTTAGAAGGACCAGCACTTTCAATCGAGGCCGCATTGATCCTATCGGAGAAATGTGTAATCGGGAAAGAAAACGCCTTTTTCTCCGATATGGAGACTTGTTGGACGGCTCGGCTCTTCGCAGTCTTCTAAGGGAAATTCAGCCCGATGAAATATATAATTTAGCCGCGCAGAGCCATGTTCAAGTAAGTTTTGAGAACCCGGAATACACAGCGGATGTTGTTGGGATGGGAGCTTTGCGTTTGTTGGAGGCGATTCGGCAAATCAAGCCGGATGCCCGCTTTTATCAGGCCTCATCCAGTGAAATGTACGGGAAGGTTCAGGCTGTTCCTCAAGATGAACACACACCCTTCTATCCGCGTAGTCCTTACGGAGTGGCTAAAGCGTTGGGTTACTGGATGACAGTGAATTACCGAGAAGCATATGGCCTTCATGCAAGCAATGGCATTCTCTTCAACCATGAATCCCCGCGCCGGGGAGAGAATTTTGTTACACGAAAAATTACACGAACTGTAGCAAAAATAAAAAAAGGCTTGGAAAAAGAACTGGTTCTCGGCAATCTGGACGCGCGGAGAGATTGGGGATACGCCAAAGAATATGTCGAAGCCATGTGGCTTATGACGCAAGCGGAACAAAGCGGGGATTTTGTCATTGCTACCGGAAAAACGCATTCTGTAAGAGAGTTTCTCGAGATTGCTTTCAGCCATGCCGGGCTTCGTTGGCAAGACTTTGTTCGCACAGATCCGCGTTATAAAAGACCTGCCGAGGTGGATGTCTTAGTGGGCAACCCCACCAAAGCAAAGCAACAACTGGGTTGGGAGTCTAAAACCGGCTTTGAAGAGCTTGTGATACTTATGGTGGAATCGGATTTGGCGATGCTGGACTGCTAGTTGCCGGCATAGGTGCCAGCAACAGAGTGGAACGAGTTTCGGGTATTTATCATTGGATAAGAGAATGCCGAAGACGATTATTATAACAGGCTCGGCAGGGTTGATCGGATCAGAAGCGTCTCGCTATTTCTCTGCTAAAAGTTATGAGGTCGTCGGGATCGACAACGACATGCGCGCGTCTTTCTTTGGCAAAGAAGCCTCCACAAAATGGTCTGCAGCAAAACTTAAAGATGAGTTGAAAAATTACTCGCACAAAACAATCGATATCCGAGACAAGACAGCGCTTGCTCAGGTGTTCCGCGAGAGAAAAGAGGACATCACTGCCATTATACATACCGCTGCGCAGCCTTCGCACGATTGGGCAGCAAAGTCCCCTCTCACTGATTTTGAAATCAACGCAAACGGCACCTTGAACCTTTTAGAGGCTTTTCGGAATTATGCTCCGCAAGCGGCTTTCATCTTCACATCGACGAACAAAGTCTATGGCGACCGGCCCAACATGTTTCCGTTTGTCGAAGAAGGAACAAGGTATGAAGTCTATCAAGATGACGGAAGTCCCCATCCCGGTATAGACGAATCCATGCCTGTCGATCAATCTCTACACAGCTTGTTTGGCGTCAGTAAGTTATCAGCGGATTTGTTAGTTCAGGAGTATGGCCGATATTTCAAATTGAATACGGTTTGTTTTCGCGGCGGCTGTTTAACAGGTGGAGAGCACAGCGGCGCCGAGCTGCATGGGTTTTTGAGCTATCTCATGCATTGCTTGATCAACGAAAAGGAATATCGCATTTTCGGCTATAAGGGGAAGCAAGTGCGAGACAATATCCACAGCCACGATCTCGTGAGGGCATTCCATGAGTTTATAAAAAACCCCAAATCTGGGAGAGTGTACAATATCGGTGGAAGCAGGGAGTCGAATTGTTCAATGCTTGAAGCGATAACGGCTAGTGAGTCGCGAGCCGGAAAGAAACTAAGAGTCGCTTACGTTGATGGAAACAGATCGGGTGACCATCAGTGGTATATTTCAGAGACAAAGAGCTTTACGCAGGATTATCCGAATTGGAACTTAACGTACACTATGGATCAAATTTACGACGATGTCTACCAAGGCATTGTGCAACGAGCCGAAGGGTGAAAAACACACGGGCGATCAAATAAGAAGTGAAAGTAGGAATTATTGGTTTGGGTTATGTCGGTTTGCCACTATGCTTGCGGTTTGGCAAATCTGGGGCGGACGTGCTCGGCATCGATGTTGATAAAAAAAAGGTCGATTCTATCAACCGAGGGAAGAGCTTTATCCGGCATATCAAGTCATCGGACATTTCCGCGCTGGTAAACAACAAAGATTTCCGGGCAACGAACAACATGGCGGAAACAGCTGGTTGTGAAGCGGTTTTAATTTGTGTTCCAACACCCCTTAACAAACATCGAGAGCCGGATCTGAAATATATATTCTCGACGGGCAAGTCCCTGGCGCCGTTTATTGCCGACGGCATGACGATCGTTCTGGAATCGACTATTTACCCCGGGGCGACTGAAGATGATTTGCGCAGGGTTTTGGAGAAAGGTTCAGGCAAGACAGCGGGAAAGGATTTCTATCTTGCCTATTCGCCGGAACGCGAGAATCCGGGCAATTCGAACAGGCGACTGGCCGAAATTCCAAAAGTGGTCGGCGGGTATACTCCCCTCTGTCGAGAGAAAGCCGCAGAGGTCTACAAATCTGTTGTGGAAACCATTGTCCCTGTCTCCAGCTGCCGCGCCGCTGAGGCGACCAAATTGCTGGAAAACATATTCCGCAGTGTCAATATAGCATTGGTAAACGAGCTGAAAATTATCTATAATCAAATGGGGATCGATATTTGGGAGGTTATCGCAGCAGCAAAAACCAAGCCCTTTGGATATAAGGCATTCTATCCCGGTCCCGGTTATGGGGGGCATTGCATCCCTATCGACCCTTTTTATTTGACGTGGAAAGCTCGTCAATACGGCATTTCAACTCGTTTCGTTGAGTTGGCCGGCGAAGTGAATATCTCCATGCCTAACTATGTGTTTCAGAGAACAGCGAGCGCTCTCAACCGGAGAGGAAAAGCGCTGAAAGGGACGAAGATATTGATTATAGGGCTTGCCTATAAAGAAGATGTGAATGACGATCGAGAGTCTCCCTCTTACAAATTGATGGAGATGTTTTCTGAAATGTCGGCGGTTGTGGACTATTACGACCCTTATATTCCAGTAATTCAGCCTCGCCGCGAGAGCAATCGCTTGTCGGGCAAGGAATCGATTTGTTGGAATCGAGAAACAATAGTGCAATATGATGCCGTCATTATATCCACTGCTCACCGAAAGGTTAATTATGGCGAACTAAGCGCATGGGCCGACTGTATTGTGGATACAAGAAATGTGATGGATGCGCAAAAGATGAGAGAAGGCCAGTTGACCAAGGCATAAAGGGAGAACGCGAAGGGATGGCAAACTATTTGGTTACAGGCGCGGCAGGGTTCATCGGTTCCCGAGTATCCGATCTGCTGATACAACAGGGGCATCGAGTGGTTGGAGTGGATAATCTGAGCGAATACTATGATGTGAGACTCAAGAGATTTCGTCTGGAGAGTTTGTGCAAGAGCCCTTCCTTCATGTTTCGAAAGATTAACGTGGAGAGCATAAAAGACTTGGAAGAGGTTTTTAAGCTTGCAGATATCCGTGCCGTTTTAAATTTGGCTGCTCAAGTGGGAGTTCGCCGCAGCTTGAAGATGCCTGCTGCCTATGTGAATGCCAATATTCTCGGGACGTTGAATCTTCTCGAATGCATGGTGCAAAACGATGTAAACAAGATGGTTCTGGCATCAACTTCTTCATTATACGCAGGGCAAGAAATGCCGTTTGTAGAAAGCGCTCCTGTGAACGAACCGATTTCGCCATATGCCGCCTCGAAAAAAGGCGCAGAAGCAATGGCTTACTCGTACCATTCTCTTTATGGATTGGATATTTCGGTGTTGCGATATTTTACTGTGTATGGGCCATGCGGCAGGCCGGATATGTCTGTATTTCGATTTATTGAATGGGTTGAAAAAATGGCTCCGGTCGAGTTGTTTGGAGATGGGACCCAAAGCCGGGATTTTACATATGTTGACGATGTTGCCCAGGGAACAATCGCCGCCTTGAGAGAGGTTGGATATGAGATTGTAAACATCGGCGGAGGCAAAAACCCTGTCAGTTTGAATACAATAATTCAATGGATCGAAAATCGTTTGAAAAAACGGGCGATCATCCATCGAAAACCTTCGCACCAAGCGGATTTGACAGACACTTGGGCGGATATATCAAAAGCTTCAAGTCTGCTAGATTGGCAGCCTAAAGTGTCTGTAAAGGATGGTCTTTACAAGACGGTGGATTGGCATATGGAAAATCGAGAATGGTTGGCAGATATGACGTTATGAAAGGCGGGAATGCAATTCATAGATCTTAAAACGCAGTATCAAGCATATCAAAGTGATATAGATGCTGCTATTGCTGGAGTTTTGAAGCATAGCCAGTTTATCATGGGCCCCGAAATAGCCAAGCTTGAGAAAACGTTGGCGAAATATGTGGGAGTTTCCTGCTGCATCACTACAGCGAGCGGAACAGATAGCTTGGAAATTGCCTTACGGGCGCTAGACGTCGGTCCCGGTGATGAAGTAATCACCGTTCCATTTACGTGGATCAGCCCAGCGGAAGCGGTTGAACTAGTCGGAGCAAAACCGGTTTTTGTAGATATTGAGCCGCGCTCTTTCAATATGGATATGAATCGGATTGAGGAAGCGATTACACCGGCAACTAAAGCTATAATTCCCGTGAGTTTGTTTGGTCAGATGCCTGACCTTGAAGCGGCAAACCGATTGGCTACCGAACACGAATTAGCTGTGATAGAAGACGGGGCACAAAGTTTTGGGGCCGCTCGCAACGGCCAGCGAAGCTGCGGTGTCTCCGCTGTGGGAAGCACAAGTTTCTTTCCGGCAAAGCCGTTGGGATGCTACGGCGACGGAGGCGCGCTATTTACAAACAATATAATACTGGGAGAAAAAATGAGAAGGATCCGTGTTCACGGAAAGGAACAGCACCAACGCCATACTTTAGTGGGAATGAACGGCCGGTTGGACACAGTTCAGGCGGCGATCTTATTGGCCAAATTGCCGCACTTCCATAAAGAGATTCAAAGGCGTGCGGATGTTGGCAATCGATATAATGAAGCATTGAAAGACATCTGCAAAGTTCCTGAAATAGAAAAGGGAAACACGCATGTGTACGGGCAATATACCGTACGTGTCCCTCATCGGGATGCTTTACGAAAGAAGTTACAAGGTGAAGGAATTCCCTCCGTAGTGTACTATCCCAAATGCTTACATGAACAACCTATATTTCAAAAATTGGGTTATCAATCTGGCGATTTTCCTGAAGCGGAGAAAGCAAGCAAAGAAGTCCTCAGTCTACCAATACATCCCTTTTTGAAAGAGTCCGACCAGTGCCGTGTAATTGAGGCAGTGAGAAATGCTTTGAAATGCAAACACGAATAACAATTCCTGACTATTGGGAAAATGTGGAAACTCAAAGAGGTAACATGCAAAAGTTTGGACGTGTTTTGGCGTGTTTGTGAGGATACGATTTAGTGTATACGCTTTTCATCCTGTCAGGAAATTTCAAGAACTTGTCGATGCTTGGTGCAGTTCAATCGAGAGTTGATTTGACAGGTCTTTCGTTCATTTTGTGTTTCGTACTACATTTGGCGCTCTTATTGTGCATTTGTGTATTTTATGTCGCTGCAGCTTTCAAACTTGAAACAGCCGATGAGATATGATTATTTACTTGCTGTAGGACCGGGTCGGTCCGGAACTAGTTTTTTATATGAAAACTTGAAGCAGCACCCTGCGGTTGAATTTCTGGGAATCAAGGAAGGATACTATTACCGATCCTTAGAGCATTTTGGAAGAATTTGGAAACGGGTGAGCAAAGGGGTTATTTTAGCGGATATATCAAACCGCGCTTACTGCGATCCTTTATTGATTCAAAACGTCAAAGCGATAAAGGATAACGGATACAAAGTTCTGATAATCTTGTCTCTTAGGGATCATTATGACAGGGCTATTTCTGCGATTCGGTTTAGGAAAAGCCGAGGAGAGTTTTCCACGCTTTTGGGTAGGAAGCATTTGGAAGAGGCCGTTGTGCGAGATCGGTTGATGCCGGCGCATTTGTTGAGTCTATTTCAACTAGAGGTGGATGTTTTGATTGTCTGTTTCCCTGTGCTTACTCAAAAACCGGAAGTGTTTCTGGAATGCTTGTCCTCACTCTGCCAAACCTCCAGGTTTGACTTTGACAGAGTCAAGAAAGAAAGACTCAACGAATCTGTCCAGGCAAGAAATCTGCTACTGTCCACTTTAGGAAAGACGGTTGCTGTAACTTTGCGCCATTTAGGAAGTGCATGCCTTGTACAAAGGCTCAAGGGCAGTCGTTTTGTGAATAGAGTGTTTTTTGTGGAATTGAATCGGGAAGAAAAAATTCCGTTATTGAGCGATAGTAATTGCGATTTATTGAAGGCTTCATATTTAGAGTGTTGTTCGATTATCAAAAGGTTTTCGGATCCGATTGGAGAGCAGATTTATTTCCGAAAAGTGGGCGCGCCCCTGCCTGAATCAGCGAACAATTGTCCGACACAAGAAGAACATCCGGCGTGAATCGAAACGATTGGTATTCAAAATTTGGAAAACGGTTTATGGCCGTTGCAGCCAGTTGCTGTTTACTTGTGTTGTTGACACCTATGTTACTAGCTTTTTTTCTTGGTCCGCATCAAGCTCGGTTCGCCAGTGCTTTTTTTCAAGACCGGCCGGGGCAAAGCGGCAGGCTCTTCAAGTTGGTTAAATTCAGGACAATGAACAATCGGCGGGATGAAAGCGGAATGTTGCTGGCTGATAAGTTACGGTTGACGGGGTTTGGGAAAATTTTGCGGGCGCTACTATGTTTAGATGAATTGCCCCAGTTATGGAATGTCTTGAAGGGAGAAATGAGTCTGGTGAGACCGCGTCCGTTGCTGACGGAATACTTGAATGATTACTCGAAAGAACAGGCGAGAAGGCATGAAGTTCGGCCGGGGATTACCGGGTGGGCACAGGTTAACGGACGCAATCACATAGCTTGAGAGAAACGTTTTAAGCTTGATGTGTGGTATGTGGATCATGCCAGCTTTTGGCTGGATATCAAAATTCTGTGGGCGACGGTTTGGGAATCGTTGTCACGCAGGGGTGTCAATCAGTCTGAACATGCTACAACACAGAAGTTTTTAGGGAGCGGCCGTCAACGTGTAACAGATGCAGACGCGAAATAATTGATTTATATGATATGCTGCGGGTTTGAGTTAAAACACTGCCGGCGATTGTGTTGGCGTTGATTTTGGTGGTATTGTGGCGTTTTTCCGATTAACAGGTATGCTTTGGGAGAATTGGACGATCATTATTTGTGGTTTGGTGAACAGGAAAAAGTGACTGGATGAGAGTATAAAAGTTTGTCGGTGGGTGACGCTGCCGAAGCAGTTTTGGTTGCAGATAAAATGGTAAACGATGAGTTTCACGATGTTGAAGGAGCGGTTGTTCACGTTTTTTCTGCCAAACGATTTGTTGAGAAACGGAACCAGATTGGTTTATTTTCTCATCCTCCCGGATCGATGCTGGACTGATGTCGGAATGAAGATTCTCCCGAAGAGGCCGTTTTCTATCGAGATGGAGCTGCATGGAGTTCACTTCATTTTTGAGCGACGCTTTTTTTGCCTTCGGGCCGAAGCGCGA
Organism: uncultured Pedosphaera sp.; assembly: GCA_965214825.1. Lineage (GTDB taxonomy): Bacteria > Verrucomicrobiota > Verrucomicrobiia > Limisphaerales > AAA164-E04 > UBA2970. The sequence goes on along the minus strand of OZ243981.1, from coordinate 680,938 downwards.
GTTGATGTATTTCGGCGCTATAGTCGGGGGGAAGCCTCTTCCGTATCGGTTGGATCAGTTTCTGGACTCCGGGCTGGGTCGGAAGGATTCTGGCGATGTAGCGGGAACTGTCGGAAGGCTGGCGAATGCCCGCATATGGAGTTGGGCGTTCGAATCCTTTTCGAATCGGACACGCTTAGCTGGTCCGCAGCATATGATCCGGGTGTCGACGCCAGTGAGCAAGGAGCTAGACTCCGCTGAAGTGCGGTTGAAAGAAATACTTGAGAAGTGGTTGGTTCCCATATCTTATCGAGAAGAGTGGGTTCAATTTCAAACGAGGAGTGATGAGCAAAAGTAACGAACAGACGAAGCTATCGAGTGAATTGCTTGTCTGGGTGCTAATCATCGTCGTGGTTGTTTGGCTGATAGAGAAGGCCAGTTGGTTTTGGGCCAATAATCCCGACATGCAGCAGTCTTCTGGTTGGTCTGCGCCTGTCCTGACGGGTTATTTGTTATTTGAAGGCTGGGAAAATCGAACAAAGCTTTATACCCAATGGCATTTCTGGAATGCGGCAGGATTGGCTTTTGGAATAGCTTGCCTTTTTATCACACAAATTTATCAAGCTGCCTACGGCCTCACGGTGTCGAGCATGAGCGGTTTAGGAGTCGGATATATCTTAGTTGTTTATAGTTACTTGATATATTTATACGGCGTTTCGGGGTTGAAAGTTTTCGGCTTCGGTTTTGCTTTCCTGTTAATTGTTCTTCCTCTACCTTCAGTCATGCAATCCGGTATCATTGCCGGATTGCAAAGTTTTGTGGCAAAGGTATCAGTGGAAGTTCTTATGTTGGCTGGGATTCCGGCTGTGGTGCAGGGGAGTCTTGTTCATTTGCCGACAGGCACTGTGGGCATCGATGAGGCATGTAGCGGCATCCGGAGTTTGCAATCTGCTGTAATGGCGATCTTGTTTATCGGTTTTTTTGACATTAAAACGATGGGTTTCTCGGTGCGCGCTGCTTCTGACCGGGACGGCACTGGCCGTTTTAGGAAATCTTGTCAGAGTATTTTACTTGAGTTATACCGCTTCGAACCATGGACTTAAGGCTGTGAACACAACTCATAGATACTCCAATTAAAAAGTGAATCCCGGTTTGGCAATGAGAAAGGTAAAGTCTCCCTGGCCTTGTTATAGCACCGAAGAGATGGAAGCTGTCTGTTCCGTAATGGCAACCAATAAAGTCAATTACTGGACGGGAGATGTAGGGCGGAAGTTCGAAAGAGAGTTTGCCGCGTTTGCTGGAGTTGATTATGCGGTCGGCCTCAGCAGCGGAACTGCGGCGCTTGAATTAGCTCTGATCGCGACAGGCATCGGCGCCGGCGATAAAGTGTTGGTTGCGTCGAAAACTTATATAGCATCTGCATCGGCGATTGTCCTTGTGGGCGCGGATCCAGTGTTTGTGGATGTTGACCGCGATTCCCAGAATATTCGAATGGATGCAATAGCAGCGGCAACGACGGAGCGAACACGGGCTGTAATAGCAGTTCATCTAGCAGGATGGCCTTGCGAGATGAACGAGCTTTTGGCGTTTGCCAAACGGCGCGGGTTGAAAGTGATCGAAGATTGCGCTCAAGCACATGGAGCGAAATATCGCGGTCAGTCCGTGGGTTCCTTCGGCCATGCTGCGGCTTGGTCGTTTTGCCATGACAAAATTATGACCACGGGTGGAGAAGGAGGGATGCTCACTACCAACGATTGCGATATATGGGAGAAAGCTTGGTCTTACAAAGATCATGGAAAATCTTGGAAGGCTGTGTATAAAAGAGAGCGTCCTCCGGGATTTCAATGGCTGCATGAGTCCTTCGGAACCAATCGGCGAATGACGGAATTGCAAGCCGCTATCGGGCATCAGCAAATCAAGTTTATGCCGGCATGGCACGAAGCCCGAACCCGCAATGCAAACCGGATATTGGATATCTGTGCTGGCTTTCCTTCAGTGGTTCGTCCTCCCCGCCCGCCTCGCTATGTGGAACACGCATGGTATAAGTGTTATGTTTTCGTGCGGCCAGAGAGTTTGCGTTCGGGTTGGAGCCGGGATCGCATTATGAATGAAGTTACTGCCCGGGGTGTCCCCTGTTTCACGGGGACATGCTCCGAGGTTTACTTGGAGAAGGCATTCGATGGCAGCCGGTTCAAGCCCCAAAAACGATTGCCTATCGCCAAGGAACTCGGAGAAACAAGCCTTCTCTTTCTAGTGCACCCTTCTCTGACCAACGAGGAAATGGATTTGACATGTGAGACGATTCATAAAGTTTTTTCTTTGGCTGTTCGTTGAGAGAGTAGAACAAGACGTTCAATTTGAAAAGCGGTGTCTTGTAGATGTCAGAACAGCGCAAACGATAACAAAAAGGCTGTAGACGGTAAACAACCCTGGTGAAAAATAGAACAGCCAAATGGGTTCCTACTAGCCCATAAGTGATCAAAATTCGGCAGGGTCGCAATGATCCCAAGCCGCCCATGCTGTAATTTGATCGGTTTGCTGCTGAGGGAAAGCGTTCAGGGAGGGTTTGCGATATGTCAGAGCGGGGTAGAGCAGGAGATGGTGTCCTGAGCCGATGCGCACCGATGATTTGCTGGTGTTACGGGTTTCCCTGAGGTTGGCGAGTAGGAAGAGGCAAGCGGGCCAGATTAAATTAAAGTAGGCAGCGGCATTGCCTCTATAATTAAACGGTCCGTAATGTTGGGTAAATGTTTTGTAAAAGACGGGTTCGTATATCCAAAGCAATTGCTGCAATTCGTCAAGTCTTTGGAGCAGTCCTATAAAACCGATCAAGACAGCTTTTATCGATAGTAAATAAAGAATGGTTTGGAGTTTTTGGGAAAACCGGCTTTTTGTAATGATATCAGTGGGAACCTTTTTTGTTGTTCAGGTTTTCGCGCCGTGAGCAACCATGAGCGGACCGCTCAGAAGCTGCACGAGAGGGCCAGGCATTGCCAAAAAGTTTACCAAGACTTCGGGGTGTTATAGCTGTGGGGCAGCCAAGGGATATAGGAATCGGAGTAGATAAATCTGAGTGCCTGTGGGTCGAAAATAGCCCGTGCATTAAGGGCGGGAATGAAAATGTAGGAAAGCGCGCCCACTGTGGCGAGCATGAGGATGCGGATTGTTGGCAGTTGGTTTTTGAAGCTGTCCAGTATAGTTTTGCTGATGGATTGGTTTCTTTTCATCATCCAGACGGCAAGTGTGTGAACTGTTCCAAAAGCCCAGGGACCGAAAATGATGGAGAGGTATATCAAGTATCCTGTCAGCGAGTTGAAGCAGTTGAGCCAGGTGTATGTTTGCGGAGGTTGCGGTTTAGGGGAGCTTTTTAAGTGCAGGTTCACTTTTTGCCAGATTGAATCGGGTTTGCGAAAGCCGCTCAAGGTTTAAGTTGCTTGAGCTGTGGGATGGGGTGTTGAGTGGTACCGATGGAGGGGGTCGAACCCACACGGCCTTGCGGCCACCAGATTTTGAGTCTGGCGCGTCTGCCAATTCCGCCACATCGGCGCTCAATGGACAGGAGGTTGCTGGCAAGAAGGGCGTCTGGCAAGTCTCGAGTTCGCAATAACTATTTACAGGCTTTTGGGGTTTTGAGTTTTTTTGGTGGTCGGTCAATCGTTAAAGCAGCCGGTGATGAAGGCGCTGAAGGCGTTGGGATTGTGGCGGTAATTGTATTTCCAAGTGGCTTCGGAGAGGTCGAGCTGCATGTCTTCCTTGGAATTAATGATGGTGGCTGCCATACCAAGCGCGTTTGAGCAGAGACCAAAACCCTTCAATCGTGTTGGTGGGGACATCCCCCAGCGCGTAGCGAACGGCATGGCGCACGACTTTGTGTTCCACGCCAATGGCGTCAATGTTGTGGAACTCCCTGGCTTCATCCGTCATCAGGCGAGTCCGTTTTTTGTGCAGCCAAGTGGCCATCAGGTGCCGAATGTTGGTGCGCAAAGGCGTCCCGGGCGGGTGTTTGACTTGGGCTCTGACTTGGCCACCCCGTTCGACTGCTCCAATCACCGGTGTTTTGTCGGTATATTTGTCTCTGGGCGGACGATTTTCGAAATGTTTGTTCGGTTTGCGGGGGCGCCCTCCGATAAAGGTTTCGTCGGCCTCGACAATCCCCCGCAAGAGTTTCTTGCTGCGCATCTGCCCCATTGCCAGGCGCACCCGCACTTGCAGATACCACGCCGAGGGCTGGTTCATCTCCAAATCGCGGGAGAGTTGCCAGCTGGAAAGGCTTTTCTTGGCATTGAGGATGAGAGCAATGGCCAGAAACCATTTTTGCAGAGGGATGCGTGTGCCCTGAAAAATGGTGCCGGAAAGGACATTGAAACTGCTCTTACAAGCATGGCAATTCCACCGGCCAATGCGGTTTTTATCCTTCTTTTTGGCGACATCATGGCTGTTGCAGAGGGGGCATTGGGGTTTGCCGTGCCAGCGGACGGTCTCCAAATAGTCAAAGCAGGATTGCTGGTCGGGAAAGCGTTCAAAGACTTTGATTAAGTTCATCTGCGCACCGTATCAAGCCCTAAGAAGGTTATTGCGGACGGAGACATCGCCAACGAATGCACAGGGACAGCCTGCGCGCACCGTATCAAGCCCTAAGAAGGTTATTGCGGAGTTGCTGCTTGTCAAAGTTGCGGTTTGCTTGGTAAAATTACGCGTTATGGCTGCGTTGCTTGTGTTTTTGCTGAAGTGGTTTCGGCGATGCTGGGGAGGCGAATGTTTCGCCGGGCGGTGGTTGGTTTTGGTTGGCTTTGCGGTTGGCGGTTGGGGCGAAGCGGCTGTGCTGCGGGGGAATGTTATTGACCAGTTTGTGGAGGCTGCCGCCGAGGAGCGTGGGGTGGCACTGGCGCCTGAGGCAAAGCGGCGGGTGTTGCTTCGGCGTTTGTCGTTTGATTTGACGGGACTGCCGCCGGGGGAATGCTGGCGCGGGGAGGACAGGTCTGTCGAAAGGGTTGTGGATGCGCTGTTGGGGTCGCCTCATTTTGGGGTGCGGATGGCGAGTATGTGGATGAATGTGGCGCGGTATGCCGAGGATCAGGCGCATTTGGTGGATGCCAAGGTGGAGACGTTTTATCCTAACGCTTATTTGTATCGGCAGTGGGTGGTGGATGCGTTCAATGCCGACATGCCGTTTGATCGGTTTGTCAAGTTGCAGTTGGCGGCCGATCTTTATGATTTTGCCCGCAAAGAAGATTTGCCGGCTTTGGGGTTTATGGGTTTGGGGCCGAAGTATTACCAGCGCAACCGGTTGGAGGTGATGGCCGATGAGTGGGAGGATCGGGTGGACACGGTAACGCGGGGTTTTTTGGGGTTGACGGTGGCTTGCGCGCGTTGCCATGATCACAAATTCGATCCGATTTCGACTGAGGATTATCATGCTTTGGCCGGCGTGTTTGCGAGCACGGAATTGGTCAATGCGCCTTACGGCGAGGTGCCGGAGGGGTTGACGGCGGAGGACAAGCGGCGAGCACTTTATACGGTTCACATCGTTCGGGAAGCGGAGCCGAGGGATTTGAATGTTTTTGTGCGTGGTGATGTCGAGCGGAAGGGGCCGGCGGTGCCGCGTCGATTTTTGAGTCTGTTCTACGATGGAAAACCGCCGAGGTTTACCGAGGGCAGCGGGCGGCGGGAGTTGGCGGAGGCGATCGCTTCGCCGGAAAATCCGCTGACGGCGAAGGTGTTTGTCAACCGGATTTGGCAAATGTTTTTCGGCAGCGGGTTGGTTCGGACGGCGAGCAATTTCGGTGCGTTGGGCGAGGCGCCGTCTCATCCCGAATTGCTGGAGCATTTGGCCGCGCGTTTTGTGGAGCGGGGTTGGTCAACAAAGTGGTTGGTTCGGGAGATAGTGCTTTCGGCAGCTTACCGGCAGAGTTCGCGACACAACGCGGCTTTTGCCAAAGTCGATTCGGAAAACCGCTATCTGTGGCGGATGAATCGCCGGCGGTTGACGGTGGAAATGTGGCGGGACAGTTTGCTCTTTGTTGCGGGGAATTTGGATTATGCGGGCGGGCGCTCTATAGAACTGGACGCTCCCGAAAATCATCGCCGAACGCTTTACGGGCGGGTGAGCCGGCTGAAGTTGAATCCTCTGTTGCAGCATTATGATTATCCGGACCCGAATGTCCACAGTGCCAAGCGGTCTGTAACCACGACGCCGCTGCAAAAACTTTTTTCACTGAACAGCCGCTTTGTGATTGAGCAAGCCCGGAGCTTTGCCCGGCGGTTGCAGCGCGAAGTGGCGGACGACCGGGAACGCATCCAGAGAGCTTACCAATGCTTGTATTTCCGGGAGCCCGGCGAGGAGGAGTTGAAGCTCGGCCTTGATTTTTTGAAGGGAGGGAGCGAGCCGCAGACGCGATGGGATTTGTATGCCCAGGCGTTGATGACTGCCAATGAGGCGTTGTATTTGGATTAAACTTTGGCGATGAAAACGCAAATGCAGTTTAGAGAAGACTTCCGCAATTTTCCCCATATGAGCCGCCGGCAGATGTTGGGTCGGTCTGCTGCCGGCTTTGGCCTATTGGGGTTGATGAGCGCGTTGGGGAATGCCAAACTTTTGGGGAGACCGTTTTCCGTCGGCTCGGCGAACCGCCTGCCGCCGAGAGCCCAGCGGGTGATTTTTCTTTTTATGAACGGCGGGCCTTCGCAGTTGGACACATTTGATCCGAAGCCGGCTTTGCAGCGGGTCGAAGGCCGACATCCGGAGGGCAAGCTCTACAAGGCATCCAAAGCGACGGGGTTCATGCCCTCGCCGTTTGCCTTCAGACGGCATGGCCAAAGCGGTCTGGAGGTGAGCGAGACACTCCCTGAACTGGCTGGTGTGATCGACGATTGCTGCATCGTCAAGTCGATGAAAACGGATATTCCGAACCACGAGCCGGCGTTGTTGCAAATGCACACCGGCAACATCCAGCCCATTCGCCCGTCCTTCGGCTCCTGGCTGATGTATGGCTTGGGGACGGCCAACAAGAATCTTCCGGGCTATGTGGTTCTGCGTCCGTCGCCGAAGATCGTTGTCGGGCCGGCGCTTTGGAGCAATGGCTTTCTCCCGGCAAAGTATCAAGCAACGAGCATTGACACCTCGAATTTGCGGATTGATGCCATGTTGACCTACCTCAAGAATCCGCGGTTTAGCCTAGGGCAACAGCGCGAACAGGTGGATTTGTCGCGGCGGTTGAACCAGTTGCATCGAAAAGAGCGGGCGGAAGACGCCGCGTTGGAAGCCGAGATTGAGGCGATGGAGACCGCTTACCGGATGCAAATCGCCGCGACGGACGCACTCGATGTCCAAAGAGAGCCGCAGCACATCCGGGAAAGTTACGGTTCGACGCCCTTTGCGCAATCCTGTCTTGTAGCCCGCCGTTTGGCGGAGGCGGGAGTTCGCTGTGTGACGGTTTATTACACCATGAAGAGCAATCAACCTTGGGATACCCACACGAATCACAATGCAGGCCACAAGACGCTTTGCACGGACAGCGACAAGGCTGCCGCTGCCTTGATTCGCGATTTGAAATCGCGAGGCATGTTGGACGACACCTTGGTCATTTGGGGCGGGGAGTTTGGCCGGACGCCGTATTCGGAGATTCGGAGCAAGAAAGCGCCGGGGCGCGATCACCATCACACGGCGTTTTCCATGCTCTTGGCAGGTGGCGGTGTCAAGCGGGGCTTCTCATATGGGCAGTCGGATGAGTTTGGGATGAACGTCGTCGAGCAACCGATGCATATACATGATTTTCACGCCACCTTGCTCCATCTGATGGGCTTGGATCACACGGCTTTGACCTATCATTACTCCGGCCGCGATTTTCGGCTGACGGATGTGCACGGCAAAGTAGCGCACGAGTTGATTGCGTAAGATACCGCCGGCGGAGGAGTTCCGTTATGGCAAATGCTCGAAGCCGTCGTTTTCCACTCGGAAGCCTTGGTGGGCTTCCGGCGTCAGCAGGAAAGAACGATGGTTGGGGAAATGTTTTTTCAGCCAGGTTTTCCCTGCTTTCCCGTCAACCAGCAAGGCGGTTGAGATGGCGTCTGCGTCTGTGGCGGAGTCCATTTGCACTGCGGCAAGCGTGGCCCCGGTTGAGGGAGCGCCGGTGCGTCCGTCAATGACATGGCCGTATTCTTTCCCGACGCTTCGAAAGGATTTCCCCCACACAGCGGAGACGGAGAGGCTTTCTCCTCGCAGGTTGGCGACGCCGAGGGGCGATGCCGGGGTTTCTTTGCGGGGTGGGGCGAGGGCTATTTTCCAGGCATCTTGATCTGGCGGGGCGCTGATGGTGGCCACGGTGCTGGTGCCTCCGTGAAGCAGGGCGCTTTGGACGCCGTTGGCTTCCAAAATCTCCTTGGCGCGGTCGAGTGCGTATCCCTTGCCGATGGAGCCGAGGTCGAGCATCGCGCCTTCTCGGTCGAATTGGATTGTAGCGCGGTCGGGATCCAATTGGATGCGGCGCATTCCAACCAATTCGCGGGCTTTTTGGATGGATTCGTCCGCCGGGATGTCTCCGGTGTCTCCCATGAATCCCCAGCAACGCATCAGTGGACCAAGTGTGATGTCGAAGGCGCCCTCGGTCCACTGGGACAGGATTTCGCACCGTTGTAAAAGTTCGAAGACGGTTGGCTCCAGCCGCACGGGTTCGATGGCAGCGCGGTGGTTAGCGCGATTGATTTGGCTGTCGGGGCGGTAGATGCTGAGTTGTGCTTCCACTCGGTCAATTTCCTCCAAGGCTTCTTCTCCGGCGGCGCGGATCGAGACGGGGTTCTCTCCGTAGAGAACGATTTCGAAGCGAGCGGCCATTGCCTCTCGGGCAAGTTTTACAGTGTGCATTGCCTGAAGAGGTTCGGCAGGGAAGCGCGGCAGCCGCTCTTGACGGCACAAAAAAGGTTCCGCCAGCGGCAGGGCTGGCGGAACCGCGCTGTTCGGGCGAGTTTTTAGGACAGCTCAGCGACGCCGTAATCCAGCTCTTCAACTTTCTGTCCGTCGCCAGTGGTGACGGTGCGGGTTTTTTCGTCGAAGAGGCACATGATGTTGAGCCGATCTGACATTTCCGCCAAGGAGATGACGGTTTGGACTTTCACGGCGAGGTCAATGCCGGCGTTCGGCTCTTTGCGAGTGCGGATGCAGTCGAACCAGTTTTTTTCGTGGTGGTGGATGCCTTCTGCGGGGAGGAGGCTGTCGAAGATTTCCACGTCGATTTCATCGGCAAACTTTCGTTCGGGGACAAGTTTGATGCGTGTGCTGCTTAATCCGCCCATTTCCAGCGATCCGTGATGGCCGCGGATGATTTCCACCATGCCGTTTTCATTGACGGTTGCGCTAGCGAGCATGAGGTTAAAGCCGCTGGGAAACTCGGCAATAACTTGAACGCTTTCATCCACATCGCGCTCGTAAGTGCCGGGGGTTTTGCGGTCGGTTTTCCAGGCTTTGGAGCCTAAGCTGACGACGCGGCTTGGGAATTCAGGATTGCCGGTGGCCAGGATGAAGGGATGGGCCAAGTGGGGCAGGAGGTCGCCCAAGAGCCCGGCGCAATAAGGGAAGTATTTGCGCCAGCGGAAGTAGTGGTCGGGGTTGAAGGGGATTTTCTTGTTCACACGCCCCATCCAGCGGTCCCAGTTGATGTCGGCCGACGTCGCCCATTCTTTGATGGCGTAGTTCCATTCGCCTTTGGGATTGTTGCGCATGTAGGATGTTTGCCCCAAGACCAGGGGGCCGATGGCGTTGTTTTGGATAAGTTCGGCGGCTTTGTGGTATTTTTTCGCGCTGCAACCTTGAGAGCCGACTTGAAGCACGCGACCAGTTCGCTTGACGGTGTCGTAAATGGCGAAGGCTTCGTTGAGGTAGCGAGTTAACGGCTTCTCAACGTAAACATCGCGGCCAGAGTCCATGGAGTCGATGGCGGTTTGGGTGTGCCAGTGGTCCACTGTGGCGATGCAGACGGCGTCGATGTCTTTGCGTTCCAGCAATTGGCGGTGGTCTTTGTAGCCGGGGACGTTGCGGCCGATTCCCTTTCGAGCTTGCTCCATTCGGGTGTTGGAAACGTCGCAGACGGCGACTTGTTCGATGTTGTTTTCGCCCGCGTATTTTTTCATGTTGCGGACGTGGGCTTGGCCTTGTCCGCCGACGCCGATGTAGCCGATGCGGATGCGGTCGTTGGCGCCGATCACGCGTCCCGAGGCCGGCGCTTGGCTTTGGCCGTAGACCGGGGTTTTGATGATGTTTGAGGAGGCGACGACAGCGGCAGCGGCGCCCGCTCTCTTGATAAATTTCCGACGAGTTTCACCGCTGTTCGCCGGGTTGTGGGATTGCTTTTTCATGGTCGAGATTACATTTTTTATTTGTTTCACACTGAAAATTTCAAAGGCATTTCGCGGAAATTACCCGTTGCCGCCGTTGGTGTCAATACCAAACATGACTTTGTCAATAATTTGAGGGAGCGGATTCATCTGCTGAGGCTGGCAAGTTTGTCGGCGGCGGTTCCCTCGTCGAGCAGACGGGCGGCCAAGTCCCAGCCTTCGTTGAGTGCTCGGCTCTTTCCGGCGACGAAGAGGGCGGCGCCGGCGTTGAGCAAGACAATGTCTCGTTTGGGGCCTCGGTCTTTGCCGTCGAGGATGTCCCGGATGATCCGGGCGTTGGTTTTGCTGCTGCCTCCTCTGAGGTCATTGAGCCGGGCGGCTTGAACAGGCAGGTTTTGGGTGTCGAGTTCGCCGATGCTGAAACCCCGGTCTTGGTAAAATTCAGCGATTGTGTTAGTGCCGAGAGTCGATAATTCATCCAAGTAACTGACGCCGGCGCTGCCGGAGACAACCATGCCCCGTCTGATGCCGATGGATTGGAGCGCTTTGGCGATGGGTTTGCAGAGGTTAGGGGTGGGCACGCCGATGAGTTGGGCGGTGGGGCCGGCTGGGTTGAGTAGGGGGCCGAGGAAGTTGAAAATGGTGCGTTGCCCTTGTTCGGCGCAGAGTTTTCTGGCCGGGGCAATGTTTTTGAATGCGGGGTGGCATTTGGGGGCGAAGAAGAAGGCGAAACCGTGTTCTTCGAGAGCGGCGGCACTTACTTCCGGGTCGAGGTCGATAGGGATGCCCAGAGCTTCCAAAACATCGGCGCTGCCGGATTGGGAAGTAACCGCTCGGTTGCCGTGTTTAGCCACTGTTGCGCCGGCAGCGGCGGCGATGATGGCCGCTGTGGTCGAGATGTTGAAGGTGTTCTGGTGGTCGCCGCCAGTGCCGCAAACGTCCAGAATTTCCCGGCGGTGGCATTCGGCTGAGAGGGGGATGCGAACGGCTTGGCTGCGCAGAATCTTGGCAAACGCGGCAATTTCGTCGATGGTTTCCCCTTTTTGAGCCAAGGCGGTCATGAACTCCGCTTTGAGTGGCGGGGCGATGTCGCCGGAGAAGAGAAGCTCGGTGGCCTCAGCGACTTGTTCCGGGGAAAGGTTGCGGGATTGTTTGAGTTGCGCCGTCAGAGAAGTGAGCATGGCGGAAGCGTAGCAGCACCTAGTCTGATGCGGAAAGTTTAAACCGTCAATGAACAGATTCGCCACCCAGGTTCTTTCGGCGCAATCGAAAGCGGATTTTGAACAAGCCACTAGAAAGGCCTCTGAAATCCTGCTGGCGGGCGAAGTGGCGGCGCTGCCGACGGAGACCGTTTATGGTTTGGCGGGGAATGCCTTGGCGCCGGAATCCGTCCGCCGCATTTATGCGGTCAAGGGGCGGCCGCAAAGCAATCCTTTGATTGTACATGTTGTCGGTTGGGCGATGCTTCAACGGTGTGTTCGGGAATGGGATGAGGCGGCGGCGCGGCTGGCTCAATCTTTTTGGCCGGGGCCGTTGACGTTGGTGGTGCGGCGGGCGGCGTTGATTCCCGACGAGATTACAGCGGGTGGCGATACGGTGGCTGTGCGTTGGCCCCGTCATCCATTCATGCAGGCTGTGATTCAAAAGTGCGGGTTTCCGTTGGCGGCGCCGAGCGCCAACCGCTCGAACGAGTTGTCTCCGACCCGGGCTGAGCATGTTTTGGTGCAACTGAACGGGGCCATCCCATTGGTGGTGGACGGCGGCGACGCGGCGGTCGGCATCGAGTCCACAGTGGTTGATTTGGTGAACCGACCAGCGAGAGTTCTGCGTCCGGGAATGGTGCATATGGCTGCGCTTCAAGCCGCCGGCGTCCTAGTCGAAAAGAAAAGCACGGCGGGAAAATCGGGTGGCGCGGCAATTGCCCGAAGTCCGGGAATGGCAGCGCGGCACTATGCGCCGAAAGCGCAACTGATTGTCAAACGATGGGCAGACCGGGCCGCGTTTGAACAGATTGTGCGGCGAACAGGGCAAGCTCGGAGCGCCATCAGCATCGTCGCCCGCAATGTGATTCCGGCAGCGGCTGGGTTTGCGCGTGTTTCGACGGCGCCTCGCGATGCCGAAGGATATGCGCGCGCTTTGTTTGCCGAGCTTCATGCTTGCGACGCTGCCGGCTGTGAACTAATTCTCGTCGAGTCTCCCCCCGAAGGCGCGGCGTGGGAGGGCATTTGGGATCGGTTGAAAAGAGCGTCCGGCCGATTATGAGCGGATTTGGCGCCGGCGTTTGAGCGAACTTCGCGCGATAAGCATTTACGGGCTTAACAGGGTGACGCGCAGGCACTCGACCCGTTGACCGCCGCCCGCCGCATCCCTTGGCTTTCGGCAGCCCCAGCTGAATCGCCATCAATCCTCTCTCCAAAACCTCCAAAGCCTGTAAATACTTATTTCGCCATCTCCCCTTGACAAAAAATCCAATCCTGTGCTAAATCTCCCTTGTCGGGAGAAAAATGTGAGGCAGACATCCTGTCTGCCTGCAGGCGGCAAGCCTGTGTCCCGAGCTGAACCGAAAATTAAAAATAACCTTTGAAAAAGCGAAACAACCTGTCATCATGAAAAAAAGGCCAGCCCACCAGCCTACCAGCCAGTACTCCTGCCTTCATATCGCCTAAACGGAAGAGCCGGGCGCGGGATAGTGAATATCGCTTCTATCCTTACATTGAAGAATCGTTGAAGAATCTTGGATGGAAGATGGGCAATCCGGCGACTCGTCCATCAGGGCAAGTTGATGCGCAAGGCGAGTTCCGCCACCACTCCGAAAAACTCATCAAGCCTACAAACGTTTATTGCGGGCAAAATGCTTGATAATGGGGAAAATTGTGCTAAGCAAAGCACCGCCATAATGAAACTGAAAAACACTGCAGTTATGAAACTATTATCCGTTATCTTCTTGAAATTGGCGGCAACCGCCGCCAACAAAACCGCCAAACCGCAACCCATCAAAAATAGGCCAACATCGCCGCATCGAATCGGCTTGGCGCTAGCCCTCGCTCTTGCCCTTGCCCTCCCAGCCGCCGCTCAAACCCTCACCATCACCGGAACTAAAACCGACGGCAGCGTCTTCAGCCGACAAGTCAATGCTAGCACAACATCTCTGGCTCTCAACTCCTTTAATCTAGCTTCCCTAACCTTGCCTGCCGGCTTGACCAGCTTGACGAATCTGAATCTCCACGACAATCAACTAACCAACCTGACCTTGCCCGATGACTTGCCCAGCTTGGAGACTCTGTATCTCTCCTACAACCGCCTGACCCCCTTGACCCTGCCCGATGGCTTGACCAGCTTGAAGACGCTGAATCTCTCCCAAAACCAACTGACCGCCTTGACCCTGCCTAACAGCTTGCCCAGCTTGGAGACTCTGTATCTCTCCTACAACCGCTTGACCACCTTGACCCTGCCCGATGGCTTGACCAGCTTGAAGACGCTGAATCTCTACGGCAACCAACTAACCAACCTGACCTTGCCCGATGACTTGACGAGCTTAGAGGATCTGAGGCTCGGCGACAACCAACTGACCTCCTTCACCGTGCCCGTCGGCATGACCAGCTTGGAGAATCTGCGGCTCAACAACAATCCTTTGGAGAGTTTGCGTGTGCCTCTGGGCATGGACATTGAGAGTCTCAACCTGACAGGCTTCCCGAAATCAGAAGTGACCTTCTACGATCCAACGACCGGAGAGACAATCGAAACAGAGCCCCCGCCAACTGAGGGAACCCTCACCATCACTGGAACCAAAACCGACGGCAGCGCCTATAGCCGGCGAGTCAATGCTGCCAACACGACATCTCTGGCTCTCAACTCCTTTAATCTGGCTTCCCTAACCTTGCCTGCCGGCTTGACCAGCTTGACGAATCTGAATCTCCACGACAATCAACTAACCAACCTGACCTTGCCCGATGACTTGACCAGCTTGGAGACTCTGTATCTCTCCTACAACCGCCTGACCCCCTTGACCCTGCCCGATGGCTTGACCAGCTTGAAGACGCTGAATCTCTCCCAAAACCAACTGACCACCTTGACCCTGCCTAACAGCTTGCCCAGCTTGGAGACTCTGTATCTCTCCTACAACCGCTTGACCACCTTGACCCTGCCCGATGGCTTGACCAGCTTGAAGACGCTGAATCTCTACGGCAACCAACTAACCAACCTGACCTTGCCCGATGACTTGACGAGCTTAGAGGATCTGAGGCTCGGCGACAACCAACTGACCTCCTTCACCGTGCCCGTCGGCATGACCAGCTTGGAGAATCTGCGGCTCAACAACAATCCTTTGGAGAGTTTGCGTGTGCCTCTGGGCATGGACATTGAGAGTCTCTCCCTGTCAGGCTTCCCGAAATTAGAGGTCACATTCTACGATCCAACGACCGGAGAGACAATCGAAACAGAGCCCCCGCCAACTGAGGGAACCCTCACCATCACTGGAACCAAAACCGACGGCAGCGCCTTCAGCCGACAAGTCAATGCCAGCACGACGTCTCTGGTTCTCAGCTCCCTTGACCTGGCTTCCGTGACCCTGCCCGATGGCTTGACCAGCTTGACGACGCTGTGGCTCCAAAACAACCAACTGACCACCTTCACCGTGCCCGATACCTTGACAAACTTGGAGAGGCTGTATGTCGACAACAATCCTTTGGAGAGTTTGCGTGTGCCTCTGGGCATGGACATTGAGAGTCTCGCCCTGGGAGGCTTCCCGAAATTAGAGGTTACCTTCTACGATCCAACGACCGGAGAGACAATCGAAACAGAGCCCCCGCCCGACTGAGGGAACCCTCACCATCACCGGAACCAAGAGCGACGGCAGCGCCTACAGCCGGCGAGTCGATGCCAGCACGACATATCTGCCTCTCAACTCCTTTAATCTGGCTTCCCTAACCTTGCCTGCCGGCTTGACCAACTTGACGAATCTGTATCTCTCTGACAACCAACTAACCAACCTGACCCTGCCTGATGGCTTGACCAACTTGACGAGGCTGAATCTCAGCTACAACCGCCTGACCGCCTTGACCCTGCCCGATACCTTGACCAACTTGCAGGAGCTGAAACTCTACTCCAACCAACTAACTACCTTGACCCTGCCCGATGGTTTGACCAAATTGGAGACGCTGTATCTCTTCGGCAATCCTTTGGAGAGTGTGCGTGTGCCTGATGGGCATGGACATTGAGAGTCTCAACCTGCAAGGCTTCCCGAAATTAGAGGTTACCTTCTACGATCCCGCGCCCGAAGAGCCAATTACGCCGCCGCCCACAGAGCCGACAGAACCAGAGATCCCAACTCTCCTCATCACCGGAACCACAAGCAACGGCAGTGCCTTCAGCCAAGAAGTCGCCGCCAACGAGACACATCTGGCTCTCCACTCCTTTTTTGATCTGGCTTCCGTAACCTTGCCTGCCGGCTTGACCAACTTGGAGACGCTGTATCTCGACCACAACCACCTGACCGCCTTCACCGTGCCCGATGGTTTGACCAGCTTGCAATATCTGGAACTCCACAACAACCAACTGACTGACCTGACCTTGCCCGGCGACTTGACGAGCTTGAGAACCCTAGACCTCAGCAACAATTCCCTGACCCACCTGACCTTGCCCGCTGGCTTGACGAGCTTGAGAACGCTAGACCTCAGCAACAATTCCCTGACCAACCTGACCTTGCCCACTGGCCTGACGAGCTTGAGAACGCTGAATCTTTCCGGCAATCCTTTGGAAAGTGTGCGTGTGCCTTTGGGCATGAACCTTGAAAATCTCGATCTTCAAGGTTTTTCGACATCAGCAGTGACCTTTTACGATCCCACAACCGGGGAATCCCCGACAACCAATACCAATATCCCACCGACGACCAATACCAACATCCCACCGACGACCAATACCAACATCCCGCCGACAACCAATACCAATATCCCCCCGACAACCGAAGA
Source organism: uncultured Pedosphaera sp. (assembly GCA_965214825.1). Taxonomy (GTDB): domain Bacteria; phylum Verrucomicrobiota; class Verrucomicrobiia; order Limisphaerales; family AAA164-E04; genus UBA2970. Next base: position 664,667 of record OZ243981.1, on the reverse strand, counting down.
ACCCCCCACAACCGAAGAACCCCCAACAACCGAAGAACCGCCCACAACCGAAGAGCCCCCGACAACGAATACCAATCTTCCGCCCACGACTGGGACATTCATTACCCTCACCGGAACGACAAGCACTGGCGACACTTTTCGTTTGGAGGTCGATACAGGCACGGAGTCTCTGTCTCTCGCCGACAATCAACTCTCTTCCCTTACCGTGCCCGCTGGCCTGGAGAACTTGCAGCGGCTGCATCTCTTCGACAATCAACTCTCTTCTATAACTTTGCCCGAGGGTCTGACGAACTTGCAACACTTGTATCTTTTTAATAATCAACTGACGAACCTGACCTTGCCGGAGGGTTTGGCGAACTTGCAACGGCTGTATCTCTTCGGCAATCCTTTGGAGAGTGTGCGGGCGCCCGAAGGCCTGGACCTTGAAAGTCTTGAGCTTCGTGGCTATTCCAAATCAGCAGTGACCTTTTACGATCCCGCGAACGAAGAGACGATTGCGCCGCCCACAACTGAAGAACCCCCGCCAACTGAAGAGCCTCCCACAACCGAAGAACCTCCGACAACCGAAAAGCCACACACAACTGAAGAGCCGCCCATAACTGAGGGAGCACTCCTCATCACCGGAACGACAAGCGACGGCAGTGCTTTTAACCGGGTGGTGAATGCAAACGCGAAGTCTGTAGACCTCCGAAACAATGACTTGACCCACCTGACTTTGCCCGATGGCTTGACGAATTTGGTGTGGCTGTTTCTCAATCACAATCGCTTGCCCTCTCTGACATTGCCGGAGGGCTTGGCCAAGTCGAGAGGGCTGTATTTCAACGACAATCAACTGACCTCTTTGACCTTGCCTCACGGTTTAACGAACTTGTGGGTGCTGTATCTCAACGACAACCAACTGACTCATCTGACCTTGCCCGAGGACTTGACGAGCTTGATAACGCTAGACCTCAGCAACAATTCCCTGACCAACCTGGTCTTGCCCGCTGGCCTGACGAGCTTGAAAACGTTGATTCTCAACGGCAATCCTTTGGAGAGTTTGTGTGTGCCCGAAGGCATGGACATTGAGAATCTCAACCTGCAAGGTTTCCCGAAATCGGAGGTGACCTTTTGCGAGCCAACGATAGGCACCTTGACCTTGCCGGATGCCAGCTCGACGAACTTCAGGCGCTTGTCTCTCAACAACAACAACCATTTGGAGATTGTGCGGATTGCGGGCGGGGGGGTGCAGATTCATTGGCGTGAAGGGACATTGCAAAGCACGACTGATTTGAGGGGCGAGTGGGAAGCCGTGTCGCCGTCTCGTTTTTCGCGGGAGGGGGTGTTGCCGATTCCGCCTGAGCGGAAAGGCGCAGAGTTCTTCCGCCTGAAACCGGCGAAGTGAAGGTGGCGCAGACATTTCTGTCTGCGCAAGGCTTGATTTCGCAATAAGGAGTTACAGGCTTAAGAGGGTTGGCGCAGACACTCGAAGAGTGGGTAGGGCAGAGGGACTCGAAGAGCGGTTAGGGCGGAAGGGAACCGACAACCAACTTCCTGTCTGCCTTTGTGCAGGCACTCGACCGGTTGACCGGCACCCGCCTTGACAAAAAATCCAATCCTGTGCCTCCTGTCCATCTATATGTCCCGAACGAAATTGCCCTCCAAAACCATCAAAGCCCATAAATGCTTATTGCGGAACTTCGGCTTGCACTGGGAGCGGTGCCTGTTAATACTGGCCAAAAGCTGAATGTGGGCGAAAGGGAAATGTTGCCGATACTGAAAATGAAAAGGTGCTTTGCTGTTTTGACGCTCCTTCCGAGCCTTGCCGTTGCGGTTCCGCCCGTCTCTGCGCAAGTCAAACTGGGGAGTGATGTGCTGGCCGCCCGGGGATTTCGGGATTTGGCGGGGAAGCGTGTCGGGTTGTTGACGAATCCCAGCGGCGCAAATCGAGCAGGCATCTCCACGGTTGAGCTGCTGCACCGGGCGCCGAATGTGAACCTGGTAGCGTTGTTCGGAGCGGAGCACGGCGTCTATGGCGACATTCCGGCCGGAAAGGAGTTTCCCGATGCCGTCGATCCGAAGACAGGCTTGCCCGTCTTCTCTCTCTACGGCCCCGGTCCCGTCCGAAAGCCAACGCCGAAGATGCTCCAACATATCGACGTGCTGGTTTACGATCTTCAGGACACCGGCGCCCGTTCCTACACCTTCATTGCCACAATGGGCATTGCGATGGCAGAATGCGGCAAGGCGGGAGTCGATTTCATGGTGCTGGACCGGCCCAACCCTCTGGGAGGATTGAGAGTGGAAGGCCCGCACTACCGTTCGCAATTCCGTTCCCTGGTCGGTTACTGGCCGATACCCTATGTCTATGGCATGACTTGCGGCGAGCTGGCCCGCATGATTCAAGGCGAGCGTATGAACGACCACACCTGCTACCTGATAGTGGTCACCATGAAAGGCTGGCGGCGGTCCATGGTGTGGAAAGACACAGGGCTCAAATGGACGCCCACCTCCCCCAATGTTCCCCACGGCCGCTCCCCAATGTATCAAGTGGCCACCGGAATGCTAGGCGAAATCGGCGGGCTAGACATCGGCATCGGCTCCGAACGCCCCTTTGAATACATAGCGGAAGACTGGCTGAAAGCGCCACAAACAGCCGCCTACCTAAACCGCCAGGCCTTGCCCGGAATCCTGTTCCGCCCTGGCACCATCCTTTCCCGGCGCGGCCGCTCAAAAGGGCGTCCCATGCCAGCAGTGGAAATCATCTTTCGCGATCCGTCCAACGCCCCCCTGAGCGCGGTCAATTTCTACCTGCTCGACGCCATAAAACACGCCAGCGACCGGGACTTGTTTCAAGCCGCCCTCAATCGCGGCAAAAATTGGGGGATGTTTGACAAAGTCAACGGCACCGACGCCACACGGCGAGATTTGCAAGCTGGCTGTGCCGTATCCCGCATCGCCAAAAGTTGGGAAGCCGAAACCCAACAATTCAAAGAACGCCGGAAACGCTACCTCATTTACAAAAAATGAACGGTGCCCGCATCCCGCTCCGTTTCAACATCATCTCCATCCACAAAGCTGCCCAGTTCCGCCCAATTCCGCCCAATTCGGCCGTGTTTCCAAGAACACAGAACGGACCGAACGAACAATCTGAAGAATCAATTATCATCCGAGGGTTCTTCATCAATGCCGCGAAGAGGCGCCCAGTTTATCCGCTTTATCTTTCCAAGTACCCGAACGCGGTTTATTGTTGTGAAGCCACCGGCGCTGAACCGATTCCATCGGCAAGGTTAATTCCCGAAGAGTCAACGCCTCAACATGCCCATCCAAAAACGCAATATTCCCTTTACCGAAATACCGCCGTGTCAGCTGAAAACCATAAGGAGGCTGATAAAATCTTGCCGGATAACTTTCAATATGACTAGAAAGACGGCTTAGGCCATCAGTGTAAAATGCCCAGCCTGGAGAATCGCCCAGAACAATACAATTCGAAGGCGAAACCAGGAGGAAACCTGTTGATTCCAGCGCATTGAAAGCATTCCTTATTCAAATACCCGTTGTCTAAAAGCAACCGATACCACTGCAGATTCATAGAAAAGTACCGCTCCTTATTAGTAGGAAGAACCCTTATCCCCATTGTCATCTGCATACGAATGAACCATAAGAGCCAATTGCCGAACGTTGTTAACACAGTGAATGCGCTTGTCAGTTGCTTTTGCCCGACCCAACGCCTGCAACAACAAAGCCGCCAGAATGCCGATGATCACAACGACCACCAGTAATTCGATCAATGTAAACGCTCGATTCCGCAATAAAACTATCGTTTCCGATATACGGGATTCTCAAACGTATCCCGATATTCAAGATACTCAACTGTAACATCAACGTCATAACGATCGCTTTCCCAAAGAGAGCCTTTGGAATCGAAATAAATCCAGAGATTGATCCAATCATCTGACCCTCCGTTGCTTGCTTCCACTTCCACAATAAAGTAGTCCCCCGCGGAATCTTCTTCGACATAAGAACCATGATCAACAAAATCATCTCCCTCAAATTCAGGCTTTATTTCATCACACGGGAAGAGGGGGAAAATCAACCTCAATAGTAGCGCCCATCAATGGAGGACCATCATCACTATTACCAAAAGATCCATAATTCCAATCCCAAGATCAACCTGAGCCGTTTTCCCGATCAATATCAATGGTCACATCAAAATAAACTTCAACCAAACTATCCGGCAATCGGTAAAGCTTTCCGTTCGATAGCTTTTTCAAAAACGGTTGTATTGTAACCTTAGTAACATCCGCTCAATAATAGAACGGACTCGTTTGCGCTTGTGTCTCCACTGTTGACCCAACCAACAAGCCGAAACCAACGGCAACGCTGGCAGCCGTTTTCCCGATCCGCGATACCTTAATGGCATTGAAAGCCGTCCCGAACAAGTTCGAAAAATTGGGCTTTCATTCCCACGAAAATAGCGATTCTAAACCGAACGCAAGAGAAGAAAGCAAAAAAATTAAAGCCATTCTGAGCATCAACGCCCTGATCAGGCCATCCTGGCGGAAAAAATAATCCTGCCGAATAACGAAAAGCGCAAGCAAGCCGCCATTTACACTGTTACATCAGGTGGCTAAAATGATTATGCCCGCCGTTCTCGACGACTTGGGCTTGCTCCCGAAGCTAAAAGCTGCAATCTGCTGGTTTTCTATTGGGCGGCGGCTTATGGGGAGTCTGATCGGGCGGGTTCTTTGGCGGCGAGGCCGATGGATTGGAGGAAGGGTTGGATGGAGTGGGAGCGGCCGAGGAATTTTTCGATGGACTCGTTGACATCGCGGGAGTTTCCCGGCGCGTAAATCTCCTCTCGCAGGCGTTTGCCAATGGCAGCGTCAAAGTAGCGATGAGGCGATTTTTCAAAGACGGTGGCCATGTCGGCAGCGATGGCATCCGCCCAGGCGTAGCCGTAGTAGCCGGCGTCGTAGCCGGTGAGATGGCCAAAACTGGCAACGAAGGCGGCGCTTTTGGGGTGCGCCAGGAAAATGTCGGCGGCGATGCGCTCGGAAACTTCACGGGCGTCGGGAACTGTTTCGGGATTGGAGGCGGAATGGAGTTCGAGGTCGAGCAGGCCGAAACTGATTTGGCGGCGGTAGAAGGAGCCGATGGTTGCCAGCCGGGCTGCCTTGAGCCGGTCGATGATGTTTGCGGGAATTTTTTTGGATTCGTCGCAGTAATCGACGGCGAAGGTGTCGAGGACTTGCCGGTCCCAAATCCAGTTTTCGAGCATTTGGGAGGGCGCTTCGACGAAGTCGCGGGGGACGTTGGTGCCGGAGAAGCGCGAGGTTTCCGCCTGTGTGAGCAGCGAATGCAGCGCATGGCCGAATTCGTGAAAGAGGGTTTCCGCTTCGTTGTGGGAGAGCAGGGATGGTTTGCCATCGGTGGGCGGCGGGAAGTTGCAGACCAGAGCAGCGCAGGGGCATTGGTATTCGCCGGAAGGCAGGCGTTTGCCGTCGATGAGGCTGAATTGGGCGAAGTGGCGGAATTTGCCTTTGCGGGGAAACATGTCGAGGTAGAGGGTTCCCAGGGGAGCGCGGGTTTTGGTATCGGAGACCAGGTAGAGTTCGAGGCTGTCAATCCATTGATACGGGGCTTTGAGCCGGGCGAAGGATAATCCGAAGAGGCATCCGCAGGTTTGGAACATTCCTTTCAAGACGCGCTCGTAAGGGAAGTAGACGCGAAGTTGTTCGGCATTGACGGCGTAATGTTGCTTTTTGAGTTGGTTGGCATAGTAGCGCCAATCCCATATATGGATGCGGGCATTGGCGTCGCCGGTCTCGGCAACTTTGAGCGAGCGGTAGGACTCTAGTTCGGCGGCGAATTTGCTTTTCAATCCTTCGTTGAGTTCCTTCAGGAATCGGACAGCGGCGGCGGCGTTGCCGGCCATCTTGGTTTCGGTTTTGTAATCGGCCCAAGATGCGTAGCCTAGTTTGCAGGCAATTGCGGCACGCAAACGGAGCATTTTTTGCAAGAGTTCAACGTTTTTATCGGCGGCCAATGAATAGCGGGCCTGTTTCATGCGCCGGCGAGTCACCTCCGATTTGGCATTTTCCATCACCGTGATGAAGTGCCAGGTGATGTCCGCCTGGAGTTCGTAGTTTCGGTTTTCGTTCAAGAGGCTTTCCTGTTCCAGAAAGTCTTGCGGCAAACCGTAGAGGTCGGCCTTGGTGAATTCGAGCGCAACAGCGGCGTGGGTGATGTTGGCGTCGAAATCGGCGGCTGTTCGCGAGAGTTCCTTTCGGAGGCGCTCGACTTCAAGCTTTTCTGCCTGCGGGAGGTGGAGGCCGGCGCGGCGGTAATCTCGGAGGGTATCGTCGAAGAGTCGCTTGTGCTCGCCTTCCAAGTCGGGCGCAGTGTCGGCATATGCGCGGATGGTTCGATAAACATTCTCTCGATAATCGAGACTGACGGCCCAGGTTTGAAACTCTTTGACGAGTTTCTCGGCCTGTTCTCGCATGGCGGCGTCGGGACTGGTTTCTTTGATGAGGTAAATGCGGTTGGCCGTCAGGTTGGCCGGGTGCAGCAAGTCGTCCAATGCGCGGATGGTGTTTTCAAAAGTCAGCAAATCCGGCGAGCGGGTGGCCAAGGCATCGAGCCGTTCGTTGGCGGTTCGGATCGCTTCCTCAAAGGAAGTTTTCAGCGAATCGGGGTCCGTCTCGAAACAGGGAAGTTCAAGCCGGGAACCGACAGCGCGCGCGCGTTCCTGTGCCTCGACAAGCAACACGGCCGGGGCAAAAACCTCTGCGGCCGAGGAAGAAAGAGTATCAGACATAACAAGACAACCGGCAGCAAAGACCTCCAGCTACCGAGCCGTTGCCTGCAAGTGAACAAAACCGATGTGGCGAGTTCAAGCCGGGAATGCGCGATAAGCATTTACGGGCTTAACAAGGTGGCGCAACCACATGTGGCGCAGGCACTCGGCCGGTTGACCGGCACCCGCCTTGACAAAAAATCCAATCCTGTGTGCCTCCTGTCCATCCATGTATCCCGAACGAAATCGCCCCCCCAAAAACCCTCAAAGCCTATAAATGCTTATTGCGCGGGAATGCAGTGTCGAGATCAATCGGACATGGTTGCCGCCAGTTCCCTTGCTCTGTGCTTCAAAGAAATAGGGGAGGGAATTTGACAACAGCGGAAGGGGGGGCAATACTCCACTGATGATCAAACCATTGATGAAATTCTATTAGGCAAGGAAAATCATAGAGACAATATGAAGCAAGTAAACGAAGCGAAGTGGTATATCTTCGTAGAGCTTTCTGAAAAAAGATTTCGCAATCTGATTCTGATCTTTTTTGAAAGTGGTGATGTAGTGTGTATTATGCCGAGCGGTGAAGATCGAAAATTGAAGGCCGTGGACTAAAGAGTAATAAGACTGCCCCCTAATGAAAGAAAAATGAGCGAAGTTTGGGACATTGAAAAGATTATGGAAAGCACGAGGAAGTACTTGCAGTCAAAAGAACCTTTACCTGTATTTCTTCTACGCAGGGCGCATAGTTTAGAGTTGAAGTGGGGTGCATGGTATTTCCAGGATGGATCCCGTCGAGTATTAGGTTGCTGTATGGCAATCCTGAGAGGGGATGCTTGCTATCAAGCGCAGTATGCGTTCTGCGCCACATTCCAAAAGAAATTGATTCAATCGCCGGCTCTCAGAAACAGGCGATTTTTGATCTTCCTGCTTGAAGTCATTCGGGGGATGCGCTCAATCTTTTCCTGCTTGTGGCATTACTGGAAGTAAAGGATCTTTCGATTGATTTGGCGGACTCACAGGAGCGGCGGCGGCTGGTGGACGGTGTGTCTGTGTGTGTGGCGCCGGGGGAGGCTTTTTGTCTGATTGGGGAGAGCGGGTGTGGGAAGAGTGTGACGGCACTTGCGTTGACGCGGCTTCTTTCATCGCCGCCTTTTCTGTATACTGGCGGCCGGGTGTTGGTGGAGGGGGAGAGTGTTTGGGATATGAGCGGGAGGGAGCTTCGCCGTATTCGGGGTGGCAAGGTTAGTTATATTTTTCAGGATCCGGGGGCTTATTTGAATCCGATTCATCAGGTGAGAACGCAGATTCGAGAGATGCTGGCGTTACATCGGCCGGAGAAGGCGCATGATGGCCGCATTTTGGAGTTGCTTCAGCTGGTCGGGATTCCGGCGCCAGAGGTTCGGATGAGGGATTATCCGCATCAGATGTCCGGCGGTATGTTGCAGCGGGTGATGATTGCGATGGCGTTGGCGGCGGAGCCTCGGTTGTTGGTGGCGGACGAGCCGACGACGGCACTGGATGTGACGGTTCAGGCGCAGATTTTGGCGTTGCTGGGCAAGCTCAGGCGGCAGTTGGGCATGGCGGTTTTGTTGATCAGCCATGATCTGGGTGTGGTGGAGGACTTTGCGGATCGGGTTGCTGTGATGTATGCCGGCCAGGTGGTGGAGTGCGGTCCGGCTTCCGAAGTTTTGACGGCGCCAAAACATCCTTATACAGAGGCGTTGTTGCGGGCGGCGCCGCGTCTTGGTGGGGGCGGGGAGTTGAACGCGATTCCGGGGCAGGTGCCGGCGGCGGGCGTTTTTCCTTCGGGTTGCCGTTTTCATCCGCGCTGTTCTTGGGTGCAGGAGGCTTGTTCGCAATCGGTTCCGCCGCTTGAACTTGTTGGCGAGAATCGGCAAGTTCGGTGTCCTGTTCGGAGGTCGCCATGAGGTTGTTGGAGGTTCAGAATCTCGAAATTCAGTATCCGGTCCGGCGGCGTGGTTGGGTTAGTCGGCAGATGTTGCGGGCTGTGGACAGGACGGGTTTTCACATTGACGCTGGCGAGACGCTTGGGTTGGTCGGCGAGAGTGGTTGCGGCAAAAGTTCCATTGCCAGGAGTCTGGTGCTTCTCGAAGAGCCGACCGGCGGGCAGATTCGATTTAAGGGGCGGGACATTTGGAGTCTGAAGGCGGCGGCGCGGAAAATGTATCGGCGGTCTGTGCAAATGGTTTTTCAGGATCCATATGGCTCGCTGAACCCGAAACTGAAGGCGGGGGCAAGTATTGCGGAGGGTATCCGGGTTCAGGGACTGCTGCTGCAGCCGGAGGAAATCCGGGAGGAAGTCGTCCGTTTGTTGGCGAAGGTGGGCTTGGACGCTGCCACGGCCGATCGCTATCCGCGCGAGTTTAGCGGAGGGCAACGGCAGCGGATCGGCATCGCGCGGGCTTTGGCGGTGCGGCCGGAGTTGGTGATTTGCGATGAGCCGGTGAGCGCTTTGGATGTGTCGGTGCAAGCACAGGTGATCAATCTTTTGCGTGAGTTGCAGGCGGGTTCGGGCTTGTCCTATCTTTTCATTACGCACGATCTTGCGGTGGTTGAGCATATCAGCCGCCGGGTGATGGTGATGTATTTGGGGCAGATTATGGAGCAAGGGCCGGCGTCCGAAGTGATCGGCAACCCGTTGCATCCTTACAGCCAGATGCTAGTGGCGTCGATTCCCGGAAGCCGGCGGCGTTTGCAGAGTTCCCAGACCATACAGGGCGATGTCCCCTCGCCGTTGGATGTTCCGGCGGGCTGCCCGTTTCATTCGCGATGTCCCCTCGTCGAGAGCCGATGCCGTGAAGAACGCCCTCTGCTCAAACCTGTTGCGGCCGGGCGGCAGGTCGCCTGCCATTTGGTGGAAGGAATCAAGGCATCGGACGCCGGGGAAGAGGCATAGTTTGGCCGCATTCCAATGAAAAATTGGAACCCGTTCACGCGCTTTCCGAGGGCCAGTTTCTGCGCATTAACGGCTCTGATGCTTCCGTTGCTTTGGGAGTTGCGGCATTTGCGGATTCGCTCCGATGCGGATGTTTTGTTGGAGAGCAATCCGAGCCAGAAGGCGACTTTGGACAAGGTGGTGTCTGTGTTTCGGGATCAAGAGATTGTCATTGTCGATCTTGAGTGTCCTGATGTCTTCACTGCCGAGGGGCTATCGGCGATTGGCCGGGCAAGCGATGCCTTGATGGCGGTTGACGGTGTGCGGGATGTGAAGAGCCTGACGCACTCATATAAGCCGGTTCGGAAAGGCTTCTCGTTTGAAATGGTGCCGTTGGCCTCCATAGAGTCTCCGGCGGATTGGGCGCGGTTGCGCGAGTATTGCTTGAGCAATCCGCTGATTCGCAATGTCATGGTTTCTCCAGACGGCAGGCATGCTACATTGACGCTAACCTTTGAGAAGTCATTTCCGGATTTGAAGTCGAAGCAAGCTTTGCGGACGAATCTCGAATCGGCGCTCGCCGGGCTGAAGGCAGAAGGGCTTGTATTCCAGGCGATTGGATTGTCGTTGGTTGAAGAGGAGGTGCATTCGCGGATTATGAAGGATTTGTCTCGTTTCACGCCTGCGGTGTTTTTGTTTCTGACGGTTATCCTGAGTTTGGCTTTTCGGTCGCTTGGGTTTGTGTTGTTTCTGCTGGGCAATCAAGCGGCTACTTTGGGGTTGATTGCGGGCAGCCTTCAATTAATGGGGTATCCGTTCACGGTCTTTACTTTGCTGTTGTTTCCCTTGTGGGCGGGTGTTCACTTGACTTTGTTGGTGCATCTCGGCACGGCGTGCCAACGGGCAGCGCAACATCGGCCGGGGCAGGAGGTGGTTCCTTTTGCGCTGAGGCAAGTCGGGAAGTCATGCTGTTTTGCCATATTGACCACGTTGGCCGGTTTGCTGTCGCTAGGGCTGGCGGAAATTTCTCAAGTTAGGGAGGCGGGATGGGTTGGCGCATATGGGGTTGGCATCGTGTTTTTGATGACTTTTGGGCCGGGCGTTGGGATTCTGGCGTTTTATTTTGCAGCCTCCATGCCGGTGAAGTTCTTGCGGAACTGCCGTTCGGTGTCTGCACTTTCGGCATCATCCGTGTCGCCGAAGGTGAATGCCGCCGGCGGAGTGTCTAACAACTGGTTGAAGGGATTGCGACGTTGGAATTGGGCGGTTTGGTTTTTGACTGGGCTGGCGGTTTTGGGAGCGGCTGTGTTGGCGTCTCGGCTGCGCACAGGGGTTCAGCCTATTGAGTTCTTGCCGAAAGACAGTCTCACTCGGTCGGCCGGGGAGTTGTTCAACACGAGTTACGGCGGGTTCAACATTTTTCAAATGCGGTTTGATTCGGGCGCGACCAATGGCGTCAACCAATTGCCTTTCTTAGAGTATCTCGATGAGGTGCAAAGGTATGCGGCAGCGAAATCGCAAGTCTCCGGGGCGTATTCCTATCCCCAAGTGTTGGCGATGATGAACCAGGTTTGGGAGCAGGAACGGCCGGGGAGTTTTGCCTTACCGAGCAATCCCCTCTTGTTGGGGATGTTCTCGATGGTGTTGAAGAGCCAAGAGTTTCCATTCTTCAAGGCGCTTTGCGATGCGGAGTATCGAACGGCGAATCTCGTTGTCAGAACGCCAGATTTGCCGTCGGATGAATACTTGGCAGTCGTCAAAGACATCATTCGTTATGCAGAATCCAGGCTGCCTGAGGGCGTTCGTTTGAGCGCTGAGCGAGGGTTGCATTCGATTCTTGAGGCGGATCGGCAGATTGTCAGCAGCCAGATGAGAAGCGCGGGGACGGCGTTGTTAGCGGTGTTTGGGTTGTTGGTTGTGCTTTGGCGTTCTTGGAGGTTGGCGGTGTTGGCTGTCTGCATCAACGCCCTGCCGGTCGGCCTTGTGATCGCGGTTGCGGCGCTGTTGGATATTCCGCTTAATTCCATCACGATAATGACGGCGGCGATTGCTTTCGGGATAGCCGTCGATGATACGGTGCATTTTGTGACTCAATGGCTAGAGGCGCGGCGTTCCGGTTGCGATGGGCTGGAAGCGGCGAATCGGGCGATCGGGATCAAAGCGCGGCCCATCGTTTGGACCAGTCTAATTTTGGGTGGGATTTTTGCGTTGCTGTCGGCGACTTCGTTTCCCCCTGTGCAACACTTCGGGAGTTTGAGCGCCTTGGCTTTTGGATTAGCTTTGGTTTCCGTCTTTGTCCTGCTTCCTATGTGCTTGTCCGGCCGAAGCGCGGCGTGATCCTGATTTAAGACACGGCGGTTTTGTTTTTGGCGCGTTTTGCGCGGACGGCGGCGGCGAGTTCTTCAAGGATGGGGCGGGTTTGTTCCCAGGATAGGCAGGCGTCAGTGATGCTTTGTCCGTAGTTGGCGTTTTGGCGGGATTCGAATCGTTGTTTTCCTTCCACCAGGTGACTTTCTAGCATGACGCCAAAGATGGTGGTCGAGCCGCTGCGGATTTGTTGAGCGAGGCAGGCGGCTGCTTCCGGCTGTTTTCGATGGTCTTTGTTGCTGTTACCGTGGCTGCAATCCACCATGACGCTGGGACGGAGCTGGCGTTGAATCAGTTGTTGTTCGACTGCAGCGATGGAAGTCTTGTCGAAGTTCGGTCCTTTATTGGAGCCGCGCAAAATCAGATGGCAGCAGTGGTTGCCTTTGGTTTCGACGATGGCCGCCAAGCCTTGTTTGGTGACGGAGAGGAAGCGGTGTTTTTGGCGGGAAGCACCGACGGCATCAATGGCAATTTGGATGTTGCCGTCGGTTCCGTTCTTGAAGCCGACAGGCATCGACAGGCCGGAAGCCAGTTCGCGGTGCACCTGGCTTTCTGTAGTTCTGGCGCCGATACTTCCCCAGGAAATGAGATCAGCCGTGAATTGAGGCACAATGGTGTCCAAAAACTCGCTGCCGGCCGGAAGACCTATTTCCAAAATATCCAGCAGGAGTTTTCTGGCGAGCCGGAGTCCTTGATTGATGCGAAAACTGCCGTCGATGTCGGGATCGTTGATCAGCCCTTTCCAACCGACGGTTGTTCGGGGTTTTTCAAAGTAGACTCGCATGATGACGACTAAGTCTTCGCCGAGCTCCAGCGCTGCGGGAGCGAGTTTTTCTCCGTATTCGAGCGCGGCTTTGGTGTCGTGGATAGAGCAGGGGCCGACGACGACCAGGAGCCTATCGTCTTCACCGCCGACGATTCGTTCCGCTTTCCGTCGCGCCTCGGTCACCACATTCGAAGCCTTCTCCGTGATGGGCAGCTCTTCCATGAGAATCGCTGGCGGCAGGAGCGGATGGAGAGAGTTAATTCTGAGGTCGTCTGTATCTTCAATCATGTTGCAATTCCAGAGAGCGCCGGAAGGCGGCCGGCAGCAGTTGACGGCGATTATTGCCCAAGCTCTTGAAGCAGGACGCGGACGGCGAAATCGATGTGTTCGGTTCCGCTTTCCGGGGATTGGGAGAGTTTTCTCTCGCGGCCGCCGAAGAAGGAAAGGCGGGTTGTTTCTTCCGGCAAATCGCACACATTCCAATAGCGCAGCCGTTTTTTTTGCACAAGAATCCGCGGGATTTGGCCGAATTTTTCGTGCAACATCGGTTCGTGTTCTTCGCGATTCATGGCAACAAGCAGTTTGGCTCTTTCAATATCGGACACTTTCAAGGCAATTGGGCTACGGGTCGAGTCGACATATGATGAAAGCTCGCGATTTTCGAGATACTCGAAGGCCACTGGAGAAATCCCTTTGAGGCCACTCCCGTCGAATACGCCTCGGGAAATGGCCTCCCAAGACAGGTTCGTTTCGCTAACATAGTGATTGAAAAGCTCTTCTGCCAAACGGCTGCGGTAATAGTTGGCAGTGCAAATAAAGATGACCTGTTTGATGTTTTCGCCCATTTTCCTGCGAGAATCAGCGGGAGGATCGTTTAAAAAGCGGCTGCCGTTTCTTGAATGGATTCTTGTTGCCTAATGCCGAGTCAGAGACGCGTTTGCGGTTATTCCTCTCCAAGCGGCCAAGCTAACCGTTTCGCCGGTTTTCCTCCAGAAAAATTCTTCAACGTTTGCGAAAGGCATGAACTCTTTTGCCGGCCTTCAGCGCGAAAAGCTGCCTAAACTCCTTTAAATTACTTCGGCAACTGGATTTAATTGCGGGGTTCCGTTTTTGGGGCGATGATTTTTTAAGAAGTATTATGGTTTCTAATTTGACGCTTGTGCTGGCTGTGTTTGGATGTGGTCTGCCAAGCTGAAGTTCTGTCGATGAAAGGAGATACATTGAACAGTTGGGACCGATATAAACGCTGGTATCTGCCGATGCCACGCTTGGGCTTCGCCTTCGATTTCAGTCGAATGCATTTCAACGAGTCTGATTTAGATTCATTGGAGCCGAAGTTCGCAACCGCTTTCAAAGAGATGGCGGCACTCGAACAAGGCAGCGAAGCTAACCCTGATGAAAAACAAATGGTGGGGCATTACTGGTTGAGAGCGCCCGAACTTGCCCCCCATTCGGGAATCTCGATGGCCATCACTCGGACAGTTCAGGATATAAAAAACTTCACAGCAAATGTGCATGAAGGGAAAGTGAGCGGCCATTCGGGGCCTTTCCGAAATCTTTTGATTGTCGGCATCGGCGGTTCTGCGCTGGGGCCGCAGTTCGTCAGCAAAGCATTAGGCTCCGTGAAGGCAGACCGCCTCCGGTTTTGTTTCTTTGACAACACAGACCCCGACGGAATGGAAACAACCCTCGAATCCTTGAGCGAGCAACTGGGTCAGACGCTGACGGTTGTGATCTCGAAATCCGGCAGCACCAAAGAGACCCGAAACGGGATGCTCGAAGCGGCACGAGCTTACGAGTCCGCAGGCCTGAAGTTTGCCCAACACGCAATCGCCGTAACGGGCGAAGGGAGCCAGTTGGACAAAATAGCCGCGAACCAACAGTGGTTGCGCCGATTCCCAATGTGGGACTGGATTGGAGGCCGAACGAGCGAGTTGTCTGCGGTTGGGCTTCTCCCGGCCGCTCTTCAGGGCATTGATATTGACGGCCTTCTCGAAGGCGCTCGATTGATGGATTGCACCAGTCGTGTCCCTGATTTGACCAAGAATCCTGCGGCCATGATGTCAGCTCTTTGGTATCTCGCTGGCGGAGGCCAGGGCGAAAAGCAGATGGTGATTGTGCCTTACAAAGACCGCTTGGAGTTGCTATCGAGATATTTTCAGCAACTGGTCATGGAATCTCTCGGCAAGGCCGAAAACCGGAAAGGCGAGTTGGTGAACCAAGGGATCAGCGTCTTTGGCAACAAAGGTTCGACAGATCAACACGCCTATATACAGCAACTCCGAGACGGGCGGAACGATTTTTTTGTGACCTTCATCCAAGTGCTGAAAGAGCGTTCGGGGGCGGACTTGGCGGTGGAAGACGATGTTACAATCGGTGATTATCTCTTCGGTTTTCTTGTCGGCACTCAGGAGGCTTTGTCCGAAAATGGCCGGGAATCAATGACGATCGCGATACCCGAAGTCAATCCCCAAACTATCGGCGCCTTGATTGCCGTTTTTGAACGAGCCGTGGGCTTTTACGCTTCCCTGATTGATGTCAATGCCTACAATCAACCTGGCGTTGAAGCAGGAAAAAAGGCGGCGGGTGAGGTAATCCTTTTACAGCAAAAGATACTGGGATTGCTTCGGAGTCGTCCCGGCCGGGATTTCTCTGTGTTAGAGATTGGCGATGAATTCGAGAATGCCCACCCGCTAGAGAGAATCTTTCGAATCTGCGAACATCTGGCTATCAATCGTTCGAATCAATTTCGCCGGTTTGAATCTGACGATCCCTTTTCCTGCCGGTATCAGATGGATTGAAGCGTTTGCCAGCCATGTTTGTTTATCCGCGATCATTCGAGATTATCGTCGTCGGTGCCGGGCACGCAGGCATTGAAGCAGCGCTGGCTGCTGCCCGAATGGGCGCGGACACTTTAATGTTGGCCATCAACATGGATGCGGTTGGTCAGATGTCCTGCAATCCTGCCATCGGCGGTTTGGCGAAAGGGCATTTGGCTCGGGAAATTGACGCTTTGGGCGGTGAAATGGGAATCAACACCGACCTTTCCGGGTTACAATTCCGGATGCTGAACACCCGGAAAGGGCCTTCTGTGCAAGCGCCGCGAGCGCAATGCGACAAGAAAGCATATCAATTCCGGCTCAAGTGGGTTTGCGAACGGCAAGCCAATTTGACCATGATTCAGGGGGAAGCCTCCCAATTGCTCTTTCGGGACAGTGCCGTCTATGGCGTGCAAACTAACATGGGCGTCCAATATCATGGGCGCGCAGTGGTGTTGACGACAGGCACCTTTTTACGGGGACTGATGCACATTGGCTCTGCTCAGGCAAAAGGCGGCCGCGCGGGAGAATCCGCATCAACGGGTTTGTCCGCTTCTTTGACGGAACTGGGTTTGGAATTGGGTCGATTGAAGACAGGCACTCCGCCCCGCCTGCTACGGAAGTCCATTGATTTTTCCGTCACTGAAACACAACCGGGCGATGATCCCGTTCCCTATTTCAGTTATTGGAAGGAGGAATTGTTCCATGTGGAACATCACCCCGGCGCCATCCGATCAGATTGCCATCCAGAGGCGAATCTTTACCCAAAGGGTTCTATCCTGGAGGAGATTGGCAGCCAACTGCCTTGTTATATCACCGCGACTTCTGCCGCGACAAAGAAGCTCGTCGAGGAAAACCTTCATCGATCCCCCATGTACAACGGGAAAATTGAAAGCATCGGTCCGCGGTATTGCCCCTCTATCGAGGATAAAATTGTCCGATTCAGCGACAAGGCAACCCATCAAATTTTTCTGGAACCGGAAGGCATCAAAACGGACGAGTTCTATGTGAACGGCTTTTCCACCTGCCTCCCATATGAATTGCAAACCGAATTGATTCGAACGATTGCCGGATGCGAACAGGCCGAAATTCTCCGACCTGCTTACGCGGTCGAATACGATTTTGTGCTTCCCACACAACTCGATGCTTCATTGGAGATCAAGACGTGCCGCAATCTCTTCCTTGCCGGACAGATTAACGGAACATCGGGATACGAAGAAGCTGGCGCTCAAGGGTTGATTGCCGGAGCCAATGCAGCACGGCGGATTCAGGAAAGAGCACCGATTGTGCTGAAACGAAGCGATGCCTATATCGGCGTTCTCATTGATGACTTGGTTACGAAAGGAGTTGCTGAGCCTTATCGAATGTTCACCTCGCGAGCAGAATACCGATTGATTCTTCGACAGGACAATGCCGACCTGCGGCTCTGCGATATTGCATATGAGGCGGGATTGCTCCGTAAGTCGAGATACGAGCGATTTTCGGAAAAACGCCGCCAAATTGCTGTAGAAATCCAGCGCTTGCGACACACAAAAGACGGCTCAGACAACTTGTCTCAACTGTTGAAACGGCCGAATATTCACTATGCCGATTTACCCAACCGCGATTCAAGTTTGCCTGCCGAGGTGATTGAGCAGGTTGAGATTGCATTGAAGTATGAGGGATATGTTGCACGACAGGAGGCGGAGATTCAAAAGTTCAAGAACCTCGAAGAGAAGCGGATTCCCGATTGGGTGGATTATTTTGAAATCCGGAGTCTGCGAAACGAAGCTAGGCAGAAGCTGCAAAACATTCGACCGAGGACACTGGGGCAAGCGGCGCGAATATCAGGCATATCGCCGTCCGATATCGGCTTACTGATGGTTTACCTGAAGCGGGGGACTCGTCGAGCGGTGAGGAGCAATGCCGAATTGCTTTTTTGAACGCAATCATAAGAAGATGTTTCACATGGAACATTTAGAGGTTTGCGCTGATGGCAAATTGAATTCCCCATGATACGTTCATATACATTCTCGACGCAGGGGCGTCTCACTAGCCAGGACATCGAGTCGTTCTTAATGCCGACGATCCTGGCCGACACGCAGTTGTTTCTGTGGGTTGATTTGGAAAATCCAACGCAGAAGGAAGTCAGGATGGTGCTTCAGGATGTGTTCAAGTTTCATCCTTTGTCGATAGAGGATTGCATCAAAGAAAGCTCCATTCCCAAGGTTGAGGAGTATATGCCCAAGGATGAAGATTTGTTTTCGCCCTATCTTTTCATGGTCATTCATGCCGTGGATTACAGTCGCGAGGATGGGGTTTTTGCCACCAGCGAATTGAACTTTTTCCTGGGGCGAAAGTTTTTGGTGACCTTCCATGAGAAAGCTCTCCGAAGCATTGAACACGCCGGGGAGCTTGCTGCCCGCAAGAAGTCGAATATCGCCAAGGCGCCGGACCGTGTGGCCCATATGCTCTTGGACGCATTGGTGGACAATTATCGTCCTGCCCTGGAGGAACTCGCGCTTGAAATCTCCAAGATTGAAGACCGGGTGTTGAACGGGGCGCCGAAGGAAATTCTCAATCGGATCATCCAGGTCAAAAAGGAGGTATTTCATCTAAGGCAGATTATGGAACCGCAGCGCCAAGTCCTCTCCCGCCTGGCACATGGTGAGTTCAAGCTGATTCGTCCCCGGATGGTGCCTTACTATCGGGATGTTTATGATGGACTCTTCCGCATCTATGAGCGAGCGCAGACCTATACCGACTCAGTTACCGGGATATTGCAGGTTTATTTGAATCTTTCCTCGAATCAGACGGGAGAAGTTGTCAAACTTTTGACGATGATTACCTTGATCACAACGCCCATGATGATGGTTGGAACTTGGTACGGAATGAATTTTACTGGGATGCGGGAATTAGAATCTCAGTGGGGTTACAAAGTGGCTCTGGCAGTTACGGCATTGTCCACGGCAGCAACATATTGGTTTTTCAAGCGGAAAAAATGGTTGTAGTTCGGAAGGTAAAATTCCGATTGCATGGCAACAAGCGCGATTCTCATGGTCAAGAAAAAATCCAACTTTTTTGAAAAAGCGTTTAAGCGCATTGATCGTCTGGACGCTGACAGCATTCATACAGTCATTGGGCAGACCGTCCAAAAATACAAGGGAGAGAACAAGTTCTTGGAAACGCTCTTCAACACGATTCGCGACGGCGTTGTGTTTGTTGACAAGCAAGGCAAGATGCAGTATTTCAATCAAGCTGCCGAAACTCTTTTGGGGTTGCCTGCCGAAGGTGTGTTGGACGAAAGCGCTGCTCGATTTCTCCCGGATTTGGATTGGGAAACGATTACCGAGATGAACTGGAATGAACAGCAGGACGTTTTCCAGTTCGAGCTCGAAATTCGTTATCCCAAAGAAAGTTTTTTGCAAGTTGTAGCGGCGCCACTTGAAGTGGAAGGCGAATCTGGAATCGCCCTGATCTTTCACGACGCAACGGAGGCAAGAAGAGAGACTTTTGAAGCCATCGAGAGTGAACGCGTGCAGGCAGTCACTTCATTAGCGGCGAGTGTTGCCCACGAAATCGGTAACCCGTTGCATGCCTTGCAGTTACACCTGCAACTTTTGGGTAGAGAAGTGAACAAACTCTTGAAAACTAACAACACCAAAAATGCTGTTGTCGGTTCGGAGCCCAATTGGAAAACCGAAGAGACGTCTCTGCTCAGTGAGGATGCGGCATCGAGCATCGGCAAACTTCAAGATTATCTGCGAGTTGCCAATGGAGAAATCACCCGGCTGGATTACATCGTGCGGCAGTTTCTCCAAGCGATTCGGCCGGTAGAGCCGGTGCTTCGGCTTGATGATTTGAATCGGGTTGTTGAAGAAACCGTCAAGTTATTGGCTCCAGAGATTGAGAATCGGGGGCTTTCGACGGTTGTTGAGCTTTGCGAAAAACCGGCAAAGGCGCTGATTGATGCCAATCAAATCAAACAAGTGTTGGTCAATTTGATCAAGAATGCTATACAGTCAATGACGCGCGGTGGCCAACTGACCATCCGAACATCCAACGAGGGAGATGGGATTTGGTTGAGTGTTGAAGACACAGGAACGGGTATTTCAAAAGAGAAGATTTACCGAATTTTCGAGCCTTATTTCACGACGAAGAAAAAGGGAGTCGGCTTGGGGCTGATGATTGTTCATCGGATTGTCGGGCAACATGCGGGGCAGATACTAGTAGAGCCGGGGAAGCAATGCGGCACTCGGTTCCGCATCTGGTTGCCGTGTGTGCCGAGAGGTCCCCGCTTGCTTGCCACTGCGGAGGAGAGGGTAGCCAATCCCCTCAAATCCGGCAGTTGAGTTTCTGTTGGGTGCGGTTTTATCTTTTGTAACTTATTGATAATAAGTGAGTTATGTGATTTTTAACTTTGGGAGACGCTTGTAAGGCAAAGGTGACGGCGAAGAGAAAACCCCTGCTGCTTGTTGTCGATGACGAGAAGACGCAACGCGAAGGTTTGCGGACGATCTTGGAGGATCAATATGATGTTTATATAGCGGAGGATGCTGAATCGGCCATTGGTTTGATGGAGGCGGAACCTTTTGATGTGTTGCTGACTGATTACAAAATGCCTAAGGAAGATGGGTTGGTGTTGATTGTCCGAGCCAAGAATCTTCCGAAGCCACCAGTCTGTATTTTGATGACGGCTTACGGCTCGGAGGACATCGCGGTGGAAGCGATGAAACATGGAGCGGATGATTACATATCGAAGGGCGGGATGTTGTTGGAAGACCTAGAGAAGAAGATTTCCCGGGCGTTGAAGATACAGACTCTTGAAGCGGAGAATGTCGATTTGCGACAGCGGCTCGACGAGAAGTTTCGGTTGGAGAGCATTGTGGGAGAATCCCCGGCAATGCAGCGAGTTCTCGAAATCGTGAACCAGGTAGCGCCGTCGTCCGCAAGTATTCTGATTACCGGGGAAAGTGGTACGGGCAAGGAATTGATTGCGAAGGCCATTCACCAACTGAGCACACGGGCGAGCAATGCTTTAGTGGCGGTGCATTGCGCCGGGTTGTCGCCCAATCTTTTGGAGAGTGAACTTTTCGGGCATGAGAAGGGCGCGTTCACGGGGGCGCATGAACGCCGCATCGGCCGCTTTGAGCAGGCCAATGGAGGCACCATCTTTTTGGATGAGATCGGCGAGATTGACGGCTCGACTCAAATTAAGTTGTTACGCGTCCTTGGCGAGCGAAGTTTTGAACGGGTCGGTTCCAACCGAACTCTAAGGGCGGATGTGCGTTTCATTGCAGCGACGAACAAGGATTTGAGGCAATTGGTTGCCGAAGAGAGTTTTCGGGAAGATTTGTATTACCGCCTGCGAGTGGTTGAAATTCCGTTGCCGCCGCTTCGGGAGAGGCCGACGGATATTCCTGCTCTGGCTTTGAAGTTTCTGCATGAATTCGCTCGGCAGAATGGAAAAAAGGTAAGCGAGTTCATGCCCGAAGCTCTGCAGCGGTTAACCCGATTTGAATGGCCGGGCAATGTGCGCGAGCTGCGGGCTGCCGTGGAACACGCTGTTGTATTTGCCTGCGGCAAGCAGATTACGGTGGACGATTTGCCCGATACCTTGCGGAGGCTCCCGCCAGACGAAAATTTTACTGAGGAATGGGACACCCCGTTTTCAGTCGCGCAAAATGAGAAGCAATTGATCCTTCGAGCGTTGAAGAAGGCAGACGGCAACAAAACGGAAGCGGCTCGATTGTTGGGCATCAGCCGCCGAACGTTGCACCGCAGAATCGCGAAACAGGGAATCGGCAATTGATCGGAAATGCAGAGTCTTCAAAACCTCATTCACAAGCTCGAAGTGGGCGAAGGCCGACGGTATGTCGCCATTACGGCCGGCATTCTGATTTTTCTGGGCGTGCTGGCGTTGTATAACCTGCGGGAAGCATCGGGTTTTGCGTCGATTGAGGCTATGGACAACGCCCAAGTGGCCCGCAACTTGGCCGAGGGCCGGGGGTTCTCCACTTATTTTCTGCGCCCGTTAAGCCTCAAAATCGTCGGGGAAAGAAGAAAGGAAGTGAGGGAAGACCCTATGATGCTTGATGGGGATCATCCCGACCTCGCCAATGCGCCGCTCTATCCTTGTCTGTTATCGGCGGCGATGAAGGTGCTCCCTTTCGATTTCAAGATTTCGCCGTTTCAAGCCGAGAGGTTTCGGCGTTTTCAACCCGAAGTTCTTATTGGCGCGGTCAATCAGATTTTCTTCATCTTATCGGCCGTCGTGCTTTTTCGGCTGGCCAAACGGCTTTTTGATGCGCCAGTGGCGTGTTTTGCGGTGGTGGTTTTTCTGGGGACGGACATTCTGTGGCGGTTCTGTTTTTCAGGGCTTTCGACGAATCTGGCGATTTTGCTGCTGCTC
Organism: uncultured Pedosphaera sp.; assembly: GCA_965214825.1. Classification (GTDB taxonomy): domain Bacteria; phylum Verrucomicrobiota; class Verrucomicrobiia; order Limisphaerales; family AAA164-E04; genus UBA2970. The sequence goes on along the minus strand of OZ243981.1, from coordinate 642,650 downwards.
CTGCTAGTTAGTTGTCTAGTGAAGATGGAGAGCCGTCGGGAGGCCGAAGGCACAAAGGAGGGGGCGACCGACTCGGCGCGCAATTTTTATTTCTACTTCGGCATGTCTGTCGTCTGCGGTTTGCTATTGGGATGTCTGATGCTGACTCGTTACTCTCTCGGCTGGCTGGCTATCCCGGTGGCCGGCTTCTTCGTCTTTTATTTGCCGGGGAAACGGTTGCTGACAATCGGCGTCGCTCTACTTGTTTTCGGCATTGTCGTCATGCCTTGGCTGGGGCGCAATTACCAGTTGAGCGGCCACTTTTGGGGCACGGCCGGTTACGCGCATTGGCAGGATTCAGCGCGTTACCCGGATACGCATCTGGAGCGCACTTTGCAGGGGGAGCTGAGCAGTGTGTCTCTGCGGGGGAAGATACAGAAGCTGCTTGCAAACTCCGGGGAGATTATCGAGAATGAACTCCCGAAATTGGGCGGCAGTTTGCTAAGCGCTTTTTTTTGGGTTGGGCTTTTAGTTCCTTTTGAAAATAGAAGGCTCAACCGTCTGCGCATCTTTGCGGTTCTGGCCCTCATCACTTTGACAGTTGCCCAAGCCTTGGGGCAGACGCATCTCAGCCGCCATTCGCCGGAGATCAACAGCCAAAACCTCGTGATTCTCCTGTTGCCGTTGGTCTATGTCTTCGGTGCCGGGCTTTTCTTCCTGCTGTTGGACCGGCTGAAGCTTTCCTTCTTCGGCGCCCAGTATTATGCGAGTTTTCTAGTCGCCTTTCTGGCCTGTTTGCCCTTGATCTTTCGATTCCTGCCGCCGAGAGACAATCCCATCGTTTATCCGCCATACAGCCCGCATCACATTCAGCAGATTGGCCACTGGTTTGAAGCGGACGAACTGATTATGAGCGACATGCCATGGGCGGTCGGATGGTACGGCGGCAGAAAATGTTTGTGGCTGACCCAAAGCCCTGATTCCCTTGATGATGATGATGATTTTTCGGATTTTTATGCCATCCATGACGTTCACAAATCAATCAATGGACTTTACTTGACACCGATCACAACAAACAGTAATTTCTTGGAGGAAGTGATTCTAAACTCAACAGCGACCGGTGTTTGGGGGCGTCTCTACATGGACGTTTATCTCGATTCTCGCAGAAAAAGGCGTTCCGATCCGCTTCCCAAAGGATTTCCGCTTCAATATGCTGCCGACAAAGGATTTTTACCCGATCAACTGTTTTTGACGGATTGGCAGCGATGGAACCTCGATGAATGATGGATTCTGAAAAAAAATCGTTTCTTGCCACAATTTTAATTGAATTTCTGTTGACAACCGCTTGTCCAACCCGTAAAACCGCCTGACGTATTAGAGAGATTCGACCCGGGAAACTCGTTTTAACAAGATTTTTTTGCACGGTATGAAAAAAATAATTGCTTCCGCCGGCGTAGTCGCCGTAGGTGTCGCCAGCCTTCAATCAGCACCGCAAATCGGTTCCGATCCAAGAGAAAAACCGTGGAGCATCTCCGCATCGTTCCGAGGATTCTACGACGACAACATCACCACCTTGCCGGATGTCTATCAGGGAGTAATTCCCAAACAGGACAGTTTCGGCATCGCCGTCAGCCCTTCCGTCAACTTCAACGCCGGCCATGAGCAAACCGAGATCGTTTTGGGATACACCTTTGGTTTGAAATGGTACGAAGACCGAGAACCGGACAGCTCGGACAAATCCCACACGGTATCCGCAAGGATTGCCCACTCCGTTGACCCGACACTCTCCTTTGAACTGGCCGACACCTTCAGAATCGCCCAGGAACCCGAAATCACCGTTGGGACGGTGAGACGCGTTCCAATTCGCGGCGACCAGGATTACCGCCATAACCAGGCGAGCATTTATGTGACGAAAGCCCTGTCCGACGTCCACTCCCTCTACGCCGGTTACGCCAACACGTTGTTCAAATACGACGATAGGAACTTCTCGGCTCACTTGGATCGGATGGAACATACCCCGCTCGTCCACCTCAAAGCCCAGTTGAGCGATGACACCGTCGGCTTGATCGGCTACCGCTTCAAAGCCGTCGATTACACCGCTGATGATCCGCTCCCTGGCGATTTCCCGCCGGACATTCGCGACAGCGATTCCCACTACGTTTACGGCGGTTTGGATCATACCTTCACCCCGACGGTGCAAGGTTCGGTTCGGCTGGGCGCTCAATTCACTAAATTCGTCAATGCCCCGGCCGGTCTCGACGACAGCGCCGTCAGCCCCTTTGCTGATGCCAACCTTTCCTATGGTTACGCGGAAGGAAGCAATTTTCAAATTGGCATCAAGCATGAGCGCAATCGGCACGATTTGGCATATTATGCCGACGACAGCCCCCTGATTTTGGACCAGGAACAAACGGTTGTCTATGCCGCCGCCAATCATCAACTAACGCCGAGATTGAACGCCTCTTTGGTCGGCCACTATATGAATGGCAAATACGAAGGAGGCGGTCTGAATATTGACGGTGACAACGACAGATACTGGGCCTTCGGGATCAGTTTGGACTACGCCGTCAGCCAATACCTTGCGGCAGAAGCAGGATACAACTTTGATGATTATAAATCTGGAGTTCTTCCAGAATTTCGGAGCTACGACCGCAATCGTGTTTACATCGGGCTTCGGGCCAGCTACTAATTTTTTCACGATCTAAAAACAGCGTTTGGGAGGCTGGAACCAACATTCTGGCCTCTTTTTTTTGACGATATGCAAACAGGCTACGACTCTAAAAAAGCGCAGGACGCCAAGTTACATTTTCTTGACTATTGGCGCATCATTCGCATTCGAAAAACGGTCATTCTCACTGTCTTTCTACTGGTAGTGCTGACAACGACCGGAGTCACCTTTTTTCTCAAAGAGATATTTGCAAGCACCGCTCGAATCTCCATCAAAAAGGACAATTACGACATTAGTCCGGTATTAGAACTCCAACCGGCGATGCAGTTCGATCCTTATTGGATTCAAACGGAGTTTGAGAGAATTCAATCCCGAAGCGTGCTGCATCCAGTCCTCGTCGCGCTGGAATTGGATAAAGATTTGGCTAAACGCTATAAAGTGAACTCGGTAACCACCAATGAAACCTATCTATGGCTCAAGGACTCGGTCAATCTCAAACAGCATCGAAACACCAGCATTATCGAAATCACCGTCTACAACGAAAACAGGGAAAGGGCCGCAGAAATCGCCAACAAAATTGCAGAAGTGTACAGAGACCGCCGAGAGGCTCATTTGACGAATATATCCCTAAAAGGGGTGAAGGCGTTAGAGGAAGAACTTGTAATGCAGACCCAAAGTATTACAAACCAGCAACATCAAGTCGATACGCTCAGAAGCAACCTTGGAGTCCCGGATATCTCCGCTCCCGAAGGTCAACCGATGACTGCAACTCCCGGTCCTCAAATTATATCCAAACTGAAACAGGAAAGAACGGATGCGGAAGTATCCCATATTAACTATAAAGCCCTTCATGATAGTATAGCGGCCCTTAGCGATGCCGAGTTTCGACAGTCGGCGCCGAATACCATGCCCGGGAATCCCCGGTTGGCGAACTTGATTGCCAAATACGACTCGGTAGTTCAAGAGATTGCCAGTTATACGACGCACACCGGCGGACCGGAAAATCCAAATACAGTTACTCTGGAAGAACAAAAAAAACTCTTAAACAATCTAATTGAAGAGGAAATTGAAGGGATAAGGCTCGCGGTAAAACAATCTGTTGATAAATACGAGAAAATATTAACAGCACTTGATGTGACTATAAAGAAAGCCGAAGAAAAGGAATCGAGAGATACAGGAAGATTCCGGCCTTACTTTGTTGCCAAGCGCAAATTGGAGAGCCTTCAGAGGTTTCGTGAAATAATCAGACTGCGAATCCTTCAGGAGAGAGCGAAGGTCAATTTGCCGAAGACCTCGATTGTGGAATTTCTTGATGAGGCGGAAGCGGCTGTCAAGCCGGTGCGACCGAACTTCAGTTTGAACATCGCGTTGGGCATTCTTATTGGTCTTGTTGTCGGCGTCGGATTGGCGTTCTTTATTGAGTATCTCGATACCAGCGTGAAAACTATTGATGATGTGGAGCAGGCTCTTGGAGCGCCTGTATTGGGTGTGATTCCTCAAAACGTGAGTTCTTTGCTTGAGGAAGGCCCGGACAGTCCTCATGCGGAAGCCTATCGTGTTCTTCGCACCAATGTTCTCTTTTCAAGAAAGAGCGACGATATTACGACGATAACGGTTGTCAGCGGCGGAGCGGGAGAAGGAAAGTCCACTACAATCTTCAATCTTGCCACGGTATTTGCGCAAAACAACAACAAAGTGCTTGTCGTCGATTCGGATTTGAGGCGCCCCAGTCTTCATAAAATCATCGGTGTCTCCAATGCAAACGGGCTGACTAGTTACTTGATGAATAATGCTCGGCTGGATGAAGTGATACAGACCACCAGCCTTTCCACCCTAGATTTCTTGCCCAGCGGAAAACTTCCCAGTAGTTCTCTCGGCATCCTCAATTCCGCTCAGATGAAAACATTTGTGCGAGATGTGAAGAACCGATACGACTTTGTTTTCTTTGACTCGCCTCCTATTATGGGAGTCAGCGATGCCTCGATCCTTGCAAGCGAAGTGGACATGTCTCTGCTAGTCATTCAATATCGAAAATATCCGCAAGCCATGACGATACGGGCAAAGCAAATGGTCGAAAATGTTGGTGGAAATTTGTTGGGCGTTGTCCTCAACAACATCAACATTTCTCAGGATTCCTACTACTACTACTACAGCGGTTACTACTACGATTACTACACAAAATCCGACAGCTCAGATTCTGTAAAGAAGGATGACAAGAATGGAAACCCCAAAACTGGCAAGACGGCGGGACGGCAGAAGTTGGATTTGAAGAAGAAGTACTGAGTGTGAAAACTTCCTTTAAGAGAAGCCAGAGAATTCATGAAGAACGGTTTTAGTTGTTTACGGGAAGCTTTGTTTTTGCTGTTGGCGGCAACAATCTGCTTCAGTTCAGGATGTCAAATGTTTGACGGATACAGCGGAAGCGGAACAAATAAATCGTTTGCCGTGTCCAATGGGCAAACGCCAAATACCGATATTCTCTCGGTTGGCGACTATATCGTCATCACTTATTCCGGGATAGCAATTCCACCGCCGCCGCACAGTGAGAAGATTCAACCAGACGGCAACATTTATCCGCCTCATTTGAAGAAAGGGGTGAAAGCTGCGGGTCTCTCTATAAGGGAACTTCAGAAGAAGCTTTACGATCTTTACACTCCGGGTATATATATTGAATCTTTGACGTTGACAATTAATACGGGGGAACGTTTCTTTGCTGTGGACGGCGAGGTCAATGTTCCAGGACGCTATCAGTACTTAGGAAGCATGACTGTTCTTGAGGGCATTGCTTCTGCCCGCGGATTGAATAATTATGCGGCCAAAAAGCGGATACAAGTGATTCGCGCCGATGGAACCAAAGTAAAGTTTGATTACGACAAGGCTCGCAACAACCAGAAATATAATATACCGCTGTATCCCAAGGACATGATCTTTATTCCGAAGCGGAGTCTTTAATGTTTCGCCTCACTGTTCTGGAGGGCAAGAGGAAGGGGCAACATTTTGATATTGCCTCGTATCCTTTTGTTGTCGGAAGAGATGTTGAAGCAAATTTACGAATGCCGGACCTCGGTGTGTGGGGCAATCACGTTGCGATAGAGCTTGAAGCCGGCGGCGAGCCGTGTCTCAAGCGGTTGAGCGGCGGCATGGTAAGCGTCAATGCCGATCCTGTAGATTCGTCCAGGCTGCGCAGTGGAGACTTGATTGGTATGGGCTCGGTTATTCTGCGTTTCAGTTCGTCGCCTGTTCGATTGAGGAATCTCGGTTGGCTTGATGTTTCCGTTTGGTTTGCTGTCGGCGTTGTGGTGTTGCTGGAGTTATTGTGTTTCGCCTTTCTGCTTGGCTTGGTTTAAGGGCGGGTTCGGAGTGTCCTCCGGTCCGTCCATTCGGTATCCGTCCATTTCGTAGATTCCAACGAGGTAGCCTTGTTCTCGGATTTCGCCAACGTGAAGTTTGCCGAACATTGTAACTGCTTGGTCCATCACGGCTTTCACACCTTTTCCTTCCATTTTGACGCTCACCCATTCATTGATTTCAGGCACTGTTCCGTAGCAGCACATGGATTGATCGCGCATAATCAGCAGCTCGGTGACAAGTCCTTCTTCCACTTTGAGCGGCAGCATGAATCCTTTGAGCGCAATTTTTGTTCTATTGAGGCTTCGAATTTCTTCGGGGATTCGGCTGGAAGTGCCTGCAGCTTCTCCCGGAATTTCTTCGGTCAAGTCTTCGGGGAGATCGTATTGGAACGAGGCCAGCCATTCAAAGGAGATGGGCAAGGGGGCTTGGTCGTTGTTTTCAATGCCACAAGCTGCCAGCAGCCCCAGCGCTGCCAATCCGAGGAATGATTTTTTTAATCTCAAGGGCACGTGGTGGTTAACCTACTTAAATGGCTGGCGATCGGCAATCTTTCTTATTTCGCTACGGGGCGTTGCGAGCGCTGTTTGCGTCGGAAGGAGCTTATGAGATGGGCGCCAGATGTTCCACTATGTTTGTTCGGTATGCCTTGGCGGCCGGCGCCAACCCGGCCAGGGCGCTCATGCCTATCATCACTCCCGGTGCCCACAACATGACTCCGTGCCACTGCGCCGCCGATAATACGACTCCTAACTCTGACCGGAGGATTGCCGCCACAGTTGTGAAAATGCCGAAATAGACGGCGAATGCGATGGCCATGCCAAGCAGGGAAATGGCCACGGCTTCCAAAAGGATTGTTCCGAAAATCGTCCGCCGCCGAGCGCCCAAGGCACGCAGAAGCGCAATGTCCCGGCGGCGTTCGTTCATCGAGTTGTGGATGCTGGCTAACACTGAACCCACCGCAACTGCCGCGACCAGGTAGGCGATCAATTCCAGCACTCGGTCGAACCAGCGGATTTTGGAAAACAATTGCGCCATGATTTGTCCGATGGGCCATGCCAGCGTCAAGCGGTTGCCCTGTTTGTTGTAGAGCGTGTCCAACAAAATTCCCGCCCGTGGAGATCGCAATTTCACCAAGACGGCGCTCAAATCCGTCGCGGCTTTGGGATCGTGTCCGCTCATGCGCTGCAATCCGGCCAGTGGAATCCAGATGACGCGGTCGGCAGGTGTGTTGGAGGGTTTGAGGATGCCAACCACGTGGTAAGTTTCTTTATGCCGGCTCTCCTCGTTGAAAGTCAGCCCGTGATAAGGATGGAAGGTGTCGCCGACTTTGAGGCCGAGTTTTTGCGCGGCAAAACTCCCCGCCACAGCTTCCCGTTGTTCAGGATCGAAAAGGCGTCCGCTTGGGAACACTTCGAGTCGTTGCCCTGGCCGATACTCGATTTCCGTGAATAAATTGGTGGAAACGCCCACCAGTCGGTAGCCGCGGTAGTTGTCTCCCACGGCGATGGGAATTGCCGCAACGACGCGCGGATTGGAGCGAATGTCTTGGAAGTCTTCCCAAGCCAAGTTTCCCGGCGAGGCTTCTACGTGGAAGATGGCGTTGAGCACTAGTTGCAATTTGGAGCTTCGAGCGCCCAGGACGGCGTCGAAACCTGAGTGGACTTCGGTGAAGGCGGCGTTGGCTTGGTCCTTGATCGCCCAAACAGACAGCCACAAACCGCCTGCCAAGGCGATGGAGAGCGAGGTGACGACTGTAGATAAGAGGTGCTGCCGCAGGTTGCGACGCACGAGCAGCCAAAGGGTCATATGCCGTTGTCCTTTCGTCCAGCGTGATTGATTTCGGAAAAGTCTTGGCACGGATTGAATTGTTCCAGCACGGCCGGATCGTGGCTGACTAGCAACAGCGCGGCACTATTCTCTGTGCAAGTCTCCCGAATCAAAGACAATGCTTCCCTGGCGTTTGCGCGGTCCAGATTGCCCGTCGGCTCATCGGCCAGCACTAAACGGGGACAGCCTGCCAATGCCCGCGCTGCTGCAACTCGCTGTTGTTGTCCGGTGGAAAGCTGGCGCGGATAGTATTGCATCCGCCGGCTCAGCCCCACCCGCTCTAAAAGCCGCTTGGCCAGATGCCTGTCGAATTTTCCGCCGAACGCCATTCCCAGGAGGACATTTTCCAAGCAGGTGAAGCCTTGCAGGAGGTTGAAGGTTTGAAAAATATAGCCCACTTCGGAAGCGCGCAAGCGGTCTCTTTGGGCTTCGCTCAACGCAGTCATTTCCCGGCCGCTGATGCGGACTGTTCCGCTGTCGGCAGGGATGATTCCGGCAATCAAGTTCAGAAAGGTCGTTTTGCCGGAGCCGCTTTCCCCGCTCAATGCTGCCTGCTCGCCTTCCGCTAGGGAGAAAGCTGGGACATCCACCACCAGCCGTTTTTTTTCATCCGGCGAAGCAAAGGCTTTTTTCAATTGCTGAATTTCCAGAAGCGGCATGATTTGATTGGCGGAATCCCGAAAGCAAGGGATATTCGACGGACAGGTAATAGTCAATCTCCAATCGAATTCGATTTAAGGAAACGGGAATCTATGGCGAGCGAATCCCAACGAAGCAAGTCTGCTAAGGCGCTCTCTCTTCGGGGCATTTTCGATGTAGTTGGGGTTCTGATGGGAGCGGCAGCAGCGGCCGGCTTCCTTGGCGCTTGGTGGTGGGGGTTTGATGCCTGCTCTCACTTTCGCGTGCAATACTTTTTCGGATTTCTTGCCATTGGCATTTTCTTCGGCTTCCGGCGGGAGAAGACCAAGTCGGGTTTGGCGGCGGCTGGCGCTCTGATCAATTTTTTGGTTGTTTTGCCTCACTTGTTGGCGCCAAACCCACAAGCGCCGACATTTGGCGACCAGGCCAAGCTCAGGGTTCTGTGGTGGAATGTTCATTCCAGCAACGAAAACGTTCGGAGCTTTCTCGATTTGGTTGGCGAGGAGTCTCCCGACTTGATCGCTTTGGCGGAAGTCAATGCCGATTGGCAGTGCTCTTTGGCCGTTTTGCAAGAGTCCTACCCTTACTGCCGCGTCGAGGCGAGGGAAGACAACTTCGGCATGGCTCTTTACGCGCGGCGGCCTTTGCGCAGCGGGCAAACTTTGAGGCATGAGCCAAATGGGGTGCCAATGCTCCAGGCGGAGATCATGTTCGATGGCCGCGTCCTCTGCCTCCTCGCCGTTCATCCTCTCCCTCCTGCGGGATATAGACGCACTCGGGCGAGAAACCAGCAGTTGATTTGGCTGTCCCGGCATGTCAATCGGATGAACCGGCCGGCGGTGATTGTTGGCGACCTGAACACGACGCCTTGGAACCACGCCTTCAAGCGGCTGGTCGGCAACAGCCGGTTACGCAGCCATCCGTCCGGTTTTTCCCCAACTTGGCCCGCAACCTTTCCGCCTTTAGCCATTCCGTTGGATCATTGTCTGGCGACTCCCGAAGTTCGAATTGTGCGGAAACGAATCGGTCCGAGCCTAGGCTCCGATCATAAGTCTCTGATTGTAGATCTCGTTTGGTCGGCGGAGAATGGACTCGAAAATAAGGATTGAGTATATTAGCCGGAGTGGTGATGTTACTGCCAAACATTTGGCCTTTGAACGGAGAAGCAATAGAATAGGCGCAAGTCATGGCGATTACCAAGACAACCACAGATTCTTCAAACCCTGCCGAAGGGATTGAAGAACGCGCCGTTTCTCTCGGCGAGGTTTGGAAGACGCCTTACCGGCAATCGCCCAATTGCCTTGCAGCTTTTGCTGTCAAAGTATGCGCTTCGCTGGGCGCTCGCTTGGTGGTTGATATTGAGGGAGAGGAAAACCTCTGTGCCGAAAACGATCCCTTCATCATCGTTCTCAACCACAACCAAAAGCTCGAAGCGCTGTATCTGCCCGGCGTTCTGATGCATTTGCGAGCCGGGAAGATAATCCATTTTTTGGGGGACTGGAATTTTTGTCTGGTTCCCGGCGTGTGGTTTTTTTACCATTTCGGCCAAGTCATCACCATTGCCCGCAAACCCGCAAAGCCGCGTTTTTTGAACGTCTTCAAGCCATTGTTTGTTCGCCGGGAATCCGGGTTTGCCCGTGCTCGGCACGCCCTTGAAGCGGGGCATTCCGTCGGCATTTTTCCCGAAGGCACGACGAATCGAAACCCGAAAACACTCCTTCGAGGGTTCAATGGAGCGGCGCAGCTTTCCCTGCAAACGCAAGTTCCCATTCTCCCCGCCGGCATTCGCTTCCCCCGCCACGACCCTTCGTCACCGATTACCGAGTGCATTCCGGCCTCCCTTAAAGTGGGCACACCCCTGCGGCCTCGGCCCGTCGCCGGGAAGCCGAAGCTCGAAGAAATCCGCGGCTGGCACTGCCGCATTATGGAGACCATTGCCGAGTTGTCGGGGAAGTCGTGGCAGTGGCCGTTGCGGAACCGAAGGAAATAGCCATGTCGTTGGCGAAACAAATCCAAGTCATTCGAGCCGCCAGCGCTGGGGACCGCCGCTTGGCGATTCAAGTGTTGCTCTCCACTTACGTCAACGAGAAGCATTGGATTCAGGACGAAGAGGAGTTTTTTCCCGTCTCGGATTTGGAAGCTCGCGACATTTCGTGGTTTGTGGCTTCCGCTGGCGGCCAACCCATCGGCGTTCTGCGCGTCATGTATAACCCGCCTTTAGAGTTGTATCGGGAATACGGCCTGCAGACGCTGGACAGTGGCCTGGATGTGGAGGCATTTGTTAAGAACAACCGGATTGCCGAAATCGGCCGCTTTGCCGTCGTTCCGGGATACCGCAAATATATCCTTGTCGCTGCGGCGCTGATGCGCGAAGCCAGCCGGGAGACCGTTGCCAATGATTATACCCACTACGTGACGGATATTTTCGAGGGCGAAGTCCACAGCCCTTACGACTTCCACACCAGAGTGATGGGATTCCAACCCGTCGCCACTCACGAAGTCGGGGAACTCAACTGCCCCAATCGCCGGATCACAATGGTTCTGGACCTCAAGTCCGCTTACCAGCGGATTCAGGCTAAGCAAAAATGGATTTACCGTTACCTCACCAGAGACTGGGACGAATCTCTCCACGACAAGCTGCGGAACGGCACGCCGGGTTGACCGCTCTCTCCGCACAACCTCTCCGCAACATCCCGCCAACGGCCGCCAATAAAATGCGCTTTGTCCAAGAAACCGGCATCTCCGAATGTCTCCCTCCGGTTTGGGACCGAAGGGGAAGCAGCCAAATCCGGGCGCGATGAAGGCGTGGCGAGATTCAAAGCAAGGTCTTCGGCTGCCGAAGGTGGCGCATCAGATTCTCTTGACCATCGGCTCCATCGGTTTCTGGCAAATCGCCGGGAAAATCGTTCAAGTTTTCGGCTTCGGACATGCCCGCCATTGCTTCGGGGAAGCGAACTGGGGCATCTCCGGTCAAGTGATGAACACGGCTGTGTTGCTTCAAGTCGTGCTCACGTTGGGGATCGACATGGTCGCCGTCCGCCATGTCGCGGCCAAGTCCCAGAGGCTTGAAGAACTGCTCCCTGTCATCTTCACTTCGCGGCTGGTTTTGCACTTGGGGTTGGCAGTGGTTTGGGCGGTGGCGGTTCTCCTTGCGCCGATGGCGCGAGTCGAGACCTCTGCTTGGCTTTTCGGCGGGATTTACTTTTTGGTGATTGGAATGAATTTTCAATGGTATTACCAGGCGACGGAACGTGTGGCTGCCCTCTCGCGCATCCAAACGCTGACGACTTTTGCCGTGAGTTTCTGCTTTTTTCTGTTTTTTCGACCCGGACAAGCCGCCGGCAGCGACATCCTCATCCTGGCTTTGGCTCACGGCGGGGCCACTATATGGGTTTGGGCGCGAGTCCGGCGGGAATCCAAAACGCACATATTGTGGACGCTGTCTTTCTGGCGCGGAATCCGAAAGCTCGCCCTGGAGGGCCGGGCTTACTGGTTGTTTAATGTGGCTTACAATGGCCTGGCGATTATGGGGCTGCTTCTCTTGCCCATTCTGATGGGCAAGAAAGAAGGCGATCCTCAGAGTGGTTACTTTCGCGACAGCCATCAACTGTGCCTGGCTTTGCAGTTTGTGCTGACTTATATCAGCTACATCTTCTATCCCAAAATTGTGGCTTGGCGGAACGAAAAGCCGGCTGTTTTCCGCCCGCGCGTTTTCGGCCTTGTCTTGGGCGTTTTGGCCGCCGGCAGTCTCGGCAGTCTCTTGATGTTTTGGCTGGCCGAGCCGCTCTTTCTTCTCATTTACAAGGACTCTTCCGGCATTGCTATCTTTCCGGTGATGGTTATGGCCAAGTTCATCGGCATGGCCAGCGGGTTCATAGCGTGGGGGCTTTTGGCGGAACACAAGGATTGGCGCGCTGTCCGTTGTTGCTTCTTCTCCGTCTTCGTAACGTTCGCTCTTCATTTTGTGTTTGTCCCGAAGCATGGGTTCGTGGCGGCCGGCTGGTTGTATGCCTGCGGCGAGCTGTTGCTTTTTCTCGCTTGTGCGGCGGTTTTCCTTCGACTCAAACTGCCTACTTCGGCACCGGCATGAAAAACCCCGCCGCACAGTTTTTGCATTGTTGGCGGTGGTGGAAACATCTCCGGCCGAAGGGATATTTCTGCTGGGCCGATGCGCGGCTGCAGATGGGGCGTGTGCTTTTCCCTGCCCGATTCGCCTATCAGAAGGCCGGGCGGGAGCTCAAGCGCATGGCCAGGATCACTTCTCTGGACGAACAAGTGGTTCGGGTGGAGCTTCTGCAACATGATTTGCGCTTCTACTGGCACGGTACTGCGGACAACAACCTCTACTTCCTCATCGAACAGGAACTCAACCCCAACAACCCGCATTACTACACAACGGCTCCCATTTGCCTGATGGCGGCGAGCCGTGTTATTGATGTCGGCGCCTGCGAGGGACTTTTTGCCTACCGCCTGTTGAAGCAGAACGCCTGCCGGGAAGTCATCTGTTTCGAGCCCGGGCAAGTCATGGCCACATTAATCTGGCGGGGAGCTGTGGAAAACGGCGTTGCCGGTCGTCTCCAAGTGGAACCTGCAGCGGCAGCCGAGTTTTCGGGGCCTGTAAAATTGACAGCAACTGATAACCCCGACGCCTGCCGCATCGAAGCCTGTGATGATTCGGAAAACACTGCGGAAAACGAATCAGCGGCCAGTGCCTATGCCGTCCGCCTCGATGATTATCTCAGCAATCACAAGATTCGGCTGGGACGGCAGGATTTGATCAAAGTGGACGCTGAAGGCGCGGACCTTGCAGTGATTCAAGGTGCCGCCAAAACCATTGCCCGCGACCGCCCACAAATCGCCGTTACCACCTACCACGCCGATGAACACGCCGAAGCCATTGCCAGTTTGCTCGAAGAGTTGAATCCCGATTACCAATTTCGCCTCAAGGGATTTTCACATTGGACCAGCCATCCCCGGCCAGTCCTCCTCCAGGCGTCGAGCTTTGCAGAAAGTCGATGAACCCCTCCCCAAAACCAAAAACCGAACCGGAAAGGCTTGGCTTTTGGTTTTGGAAAACGCGATGTCTGCCAAAGCGATGGAAGGCTTGTCAAGGTCCAGAATCCGCTGCCCCATCCGAGGTGAACGGCCCCGCCTTCCCATCGAGAGTTACATTCGATGGCAGGACTGCCCTCGCCGACTCATGCACTGCCCTCAGCTCGTAAGTTTCTCCCATCACCGGTTTCGGGAATTGGTTGCGCTTGAAGTAAGGCGCCAAATCCTCTTGGGAAGGCGTGGCTGTGTTGGGTTTTCCATTCTCCAACGCCCATTGCTCTTTGAAATTGTCAATGAGTCTCAAGTTGCTGCGGATGTTGCTTAGCTGCGTCTTTTCCCTTGCCCGCATGAAATTGGGTACCGCAACCGCTGCTAATAAGCCAATGATGGCCACCACAATCATAATTTCAAAGAGCGTGAACGCCGCTCGGCCTCTGTATGTTTTGATTTGCATAGCTTTCTGAAGTTGTTTTTCTTTTATGCGCCGCGTCTTCCGCTGGAAGACGCGACTATTCTTTTGTTCTACACCATCGAAGGAACAAAGTTTTTCGGCAAAGTGACGCAGACATTCCCGTCTGCGACCGCAACAAACCTTTCCGCATTTTTAATCTACCAGGCGCCGCACGCGGTAAAAGCGTCCTTGCCCATCGGCAATCGGCTCGGAAAATCTCGCCCATGCTTCCTCGGCGACGATCACCTCAAGTGCCTGCCACTCGCCGGATTGCAAATCGTCGCGGCTCTCGACGCTGTATCGGGCGTCGACCACAGCCGCCCATCCAAAGGCGATGTTCGCACCGTCGGCCGGCAACAGAATCAGCTCCATTCTGTTGCTTGCGGTGTTCGCCGTGTTGTCTTCGAGAGCTAGGCTCGCGCTGCCGACTGGTTTTGGAAACACAAACCAATCGCTTGCGGAGACAATTGCCACTTCGAAAGACCGTGTGGAGGACAAGGGCGGCGTCCCATCATCGGTGACGGTTACCTCGAACACAAAAGTGCCGAGTTCGGTTGGCGTCCAGGTGATGGCGTTTGTCTGCGGATCAATGGTGGCGTCTGCCGGTGTTTGGCCGCCCAAGGCAAAACGCAGTCTCTGAGCTGGCACATCGGCATCGGTTGTCCGCAAGGAAATGTTGAGGGTCGAGTTCAACGGCAGTGCTTGATTTTCAATGCGGCTTAAGACGGGCACTTGGTTCACTTCCTGAACTTGCAGGTTGTAGGTGACGGTTGTTGTTTGAGGCGGATTGCCGGAGTCGGTCACCGATACTTCAAAGGCAAACTGGCCGGGGCCGTCTTCCTCTGAGGTTGTCCAGGTGATCGCTCCCGTATTCGAGTCGATTCGGGCGCCTTCCGGGTGGTTAGGGCTGAGCGCGTAACGCAGGAAACTCTCGTCGCCGTCCGGGTCCGAAGCAAAAGCGCTTGCGTCAAAAGTGAAAACGGCTCCCTCGTCCACGAGCAAATCCGGAAGCGATAACAATGTGGGCGGGAGATTGGAGCTTTGGTTGGTATTGGCCGATCCGGGTGTGGGCGATTGCAAGGCCGCCATTAGATTCGAGGTTCCATCCGGCAGGCGGCCGCCGCTGGTGTTGGTCTCCTGGCTTGCGAATTCAATTTGGTCGATGATGGTTCCGTTTGGAGCCGAGAGAAACAGAGCTTCCCCGCTTCGACTCAAGCGAAACGCGGTGTGCACAACTTCTCCGCCTTCCATCGTTGGTGTTTCCCCGTCGGCCCAGACGAGCAGGTGGGACTTCGGCGCGATCACTGTTCCGTTTGGAATTGGCGACTGATCGAGCGCCGAGGGATCGTCCGACAAGAAGAAGCCTGAAAGGTCGACCGGTTCATCGCCGGCGTTGTAAAGCTCGAACCAATCGTCAAAGGCGCTGTTGGAAGGGTTTGCGAAGAAATCCGCGTTGTCTGCCATCCACTCGTTGATGAAGATCGATAGGGCCGGGACGCGGTCTTCGTTGGCTGCGCCGGGGGTTGGTGTCAAGAAGAGTTGGCGTTGGTTGGGCGAGCCGTTGGGGAAGGCGCCGAAGCTGCGGCCGGGACGCAAATCGCCGTAGTTGAGGTAGTCAACAGTCTCGATGCCGGCGGCGGAGCGCATGTTCATTGCCACCGAGCCGTTCTCGACAGGCAACCGGAAATTCGTGTGCCATTCCTCTGCAGTTGATGCCTCCGCTTCTCCGTCGCACCAAACGATTCGATACTCGCCGGGCGCGATGGTCGCTGTGTCCGGGAACTTCCACTGCGTTGGCTCTTGGTAATTGATTGTCAAATAGAGTTCACCGAGGGACAAGGTTTGCTCGCTTGAGTTGTGGATTTCCACCCAAGATTCTGTTTCTCCCTGTCCATCGGCGATGCCCCCTGTGCGGTTGGCGGCTTGTGCTTCGTTGAGCCATAGCAAGGGCAGGGTTGTTGCCTCGCGCGTGTCGGTGTTTTGCTGTCCCGGAGTCGCTGCTTCATCGCCTCTGATTTCGCCGACCAGAGACATGCCGAAGACGATGTCACTGCTGCCGGCACTGGTTTGATGCACGGCTACGGCCAGGACGTTTTCTCCTTCTGCCAGTGCTTCAGCTGAAAGGGGAAAGGGGCCGTTCAGTTCGGCGTTACCAACGGTTGCAGAAGAGAAGTCGCCGAACGATATGTCGCCGCCGCTCATCCGCAGTCGGAGCACTTCCGTCCCGTTGAGATAGACAATGGCGCCATCGTCCACGATGAGAGAGGTTTCAAGCTCCATGCCGGCAATGTTCTCTGCCGTAAAGGTTTTTCGGAAGTAATAGGTTGGTTTTCCGAGACTCAGCCGGGTGTTTTTCTCTGCCGGCAAACTGTCGTTTTCGACGTAAAGCAAAGCCTTGCCGGACGGCCAGTCGCTGTCGTCAAAGTTCGGCATTCGCCAGCGGGTTCCTCGGTCAGTCCCCGATTGGTCGTAGCGCCAACTGTCGGTCATGGAGACCAATGTCTGCGACTCCGCGCTTGGTGCCGATTTCCTTACCGCCGTCCAATGGGCAACGCGGCGGTTGTCCGCTGAAGGATCGATGAGCTGCAGCGAGGAGCCTTGCCCATCCGCCAGAGACGGCCACGGCGGCGCGTCTTCGTAGGAGACTTGGTCGATCAACACGGCATTCGCCTCGTCCACGGCTTCCGCTATCAAACTGATCGTTTCTCCCTTGTTCGACAAGCGTCCGGCGAACTCGCCCGCTATCGGGATCGAAGTGCCGTAAGCGGTTGAAAAGATCGAGCGATCGTTCACGACGACGGCGTATCCCCCGGCGGCGATCACAAAGCCGGCGTCGAAGCAGTAATCCACACCTTTCAGGATGTAGTTCGACAAGTCGAAGGCGTGCGTTTCGGAGGTGTTGTGTATCTCGATGAATCCCGCCCCGGGAATCGATGGATGATACATCAGCTCGTTAATCGTCAGATGGTTTTCCGGGTTTTGGCGCTCGCCTGTGAAGGTCACGTCGATGGCATCCTCGCTTCCCGCTACTTTGTTGCCCCTCAAATCGAAGCCCTCGATGCGGAGCGCATTGGCGCCGTTTTGCAAGGGGATTTGCAGGCGCCAACGCTGCGCGCTGGTCCACTTGACCGGGTAGTTGGCACCGTTGACGCGGATGATTTTGACCGCTATTGGCGCTGTGCCTGCCAGGACGGCCACATTGTTCTGGCTTGAAAAACTGTTCCCCGAATTGGTGGTGATCTCGAAATCTGCGTTCTCCCTAGCCAGCTCGCGCATCAAGTAGTTCCTGCGGTTGCGGATCCAATTTTTCGTGCTGTTGGGGTTGGCGGCGCTCACTCTGTTGGCTCGGAAAGCGGCGTAAACCGCATCCAGCATAGGGCTGCTTTTTTCGGCGGAGAGCGGTCCGTCAATGGCGTCTTGCCAAGCTCGCAGGTAGGCTCGACGAAAAGCGGGATGGTTATACATCCGGCTGATGGTCGAATCGTTGACATCAAACATCGAATGCGAGGTGCCGTGGCTGCCGCCGCCCAAAGAAAAATCCAAATCCCACAAGATCATCTTCCACTTCCCGTCCCTAGGTTTGTAAGCGGACATATTCTTGCCGCGGTTGTAGCCGTAGCCGTCCCAATCACCCACAATATGCCGCACGGCGAAGATACGCATCCACTGTTCGACATCCACAATCGAATCAACGGCTTGCTCGTATCCGGTGCCCCGCGTGTTTAATGCTTCGACCAGCTCGAACAGGCTGCTATGGTCGTCATCCAATCCCCCGTTAGGCTTCTTCTCCCAGCTCCAGCGGTAGCGGGCCAACTTCAACTCGCCTTCGGACACATAGCGGCGCAGCTTCGCGTTCTCGTTGAACTCGCGTCCTACGGAGTCGTTGAACTCGAACCAATCGTCAACCTTGAACAAATCCCCCTCCCGTTGACGGGGAAACCAGGCTGAAACATACTCGGAACTCGGATGCTGTGAATCGGTGAAGACTTGCCCCTTGCGCACGCCATTCACGAGGAACTGCACGTAGCGCTGATGGCTGAAGGGCAGGTTCATCTGGTCGGCGATCCAATAGGCCGCCCGCTCGCGTTGTAAGGTATTGTCGCGCCCCGGCTGTTCCAAGCCGTCCAGGTTTACCTTGTTGGCGTCCAGGAAGAGATTGTCTTCCGGGAAAACGACAATCATCGCCGTTGGTTGGCTTGAAACCGGGCTACCGTATCCCGGGCGGACAAAAGGGCTGCCGCGAAATCGGCCGCGCGCATTGTATATCACGCGAAAATCGCCGTACACAAATGTCGCGTCGATCAATTCGTTGCTCAACTTTTCCCGCCGGGACCAAGTCAGGAGATTCCGCCGCCCAACCCATAGCCGATAAGTTCCGAATTGGCTCCGAATTGCCGTCTCGCCGACGCGAACCAAACACTCCCGGTTTCGGGGGTTTTTAGGAAATTGCGCGGTTGCGGAATGTTCGTGCGCGTCGCTGGCCTCGACAAAGAAAGCAATCATCCGCCGGTGGGCTTGGCCGGGAATCGTGGCGGTATAAGCCCCGGCTCCGCGATAGGCCATCGGCACGGTTTGATACTCTTCTTCCCGATCCGAACGGTAGCGCAACACGAGATTCACCAGGCCGTCCGGGTCGAAAATTTGCGCTCTCACCTGCACCGGCTGGTTTGCGCGGGGGAGGATCGGCTCATGGGACACGGCGACAATTGCCGGGCCTGCGTTGGTCTGCACTTGGCTGTTGGCGACTCCGGGCGTGCCTAGGTTTGCCGGCACTGACATGCGCCCCGAAAGCTCCAGCGGGTTCCCGTGAATCCGCAAAAGAATGTCGGGATGCCCGCGCAGCCAACGCACTTTGGCGCGGATGACGGCATTTTGCCTGTTGGAAAAATTGGCGCTGAGATCAGATTCCACCCGGTTGGCGCCGTTGTCGCCGCCGCTGGTTGCCCGAATATGCAAGCTCCGCTCGCTGCGAAAGCCCTCTCCCGGCTCGCTCCAGCTCGAACGGACATGGTTGCCTTGGAGGATCCAGCCGTCCAGGCCATCTTCAAAGTCGGCGTTGCTCAAGCGGTTGTTGTTGCTGCCATTACCGGCTTCGGCCACGAACAAATCGTCCACCAGGCATTCGCCGCTGCCCAGCAGGAGGATTTGCAATTCATCAAATGCGCCACGCCCGTTGTCGAGACGCCCGCTGTGCTCAATCGTCGTCCATTCCGATTTTCCCGTCTCGTCGCTGTCCGCCCAGTTCGAGGCAAACCGGTTGTCGCTTCGGGGATCGATCAATTCGAGGCTGCTGCCGCCACCGTCAGACCAATCGCCCCATCGTCCGCCATCGTGATAGGCCACTTCATCCACCGTGATCCAGATGGTGTCCTGCATCGTTTGTCCGGTTTCGGTCTGGATTTCAATTGCATCGGGGCGTTCGAGCGCTACTCGCCCCCGCTTGTCGGATAGGGAGCCGTTGAAATCGCCCAGCGTGTTGGTTGCGGTGAGGTTGGGGTAATTTTCGATCAAATGCGCCGCGTCTTTTGCCACTGCCAAGAAGCCGCCTGCCGTAATCGCGCTCCCCTCCGGGAAGCGAAATTCAATTTCATCCGCCAAACGCCAGCCGCTCAAATCGACGGTTTCGTCCGATAGATTATGCAGCTCGACATATTCGCCGTTTGTCTCGCTGTCCAAGGGGTGGTACATAAGTTCGTTGATGACAATGTCGGGCATGGCCGGCGGCGTGTTGGCCGAGCCGGGGGTGAAGGCAATCAATGGGCTCCAGTGCCGGGCACCGTCGGGGAAACGCCCGGTTGAAATGCCGTTGGCTTGGCCAGAGAAACGAATTGCATCCACTACCCGGCCGCTTTCAGGAGCTTGCAAGACAATCCACTCGCCTTTGGAGAGCAGCGAAAATCCGAGCGCGTTCTGGTCCAAGGCTAGAAAGCCGCGAGCCGAAATCACCGTCCCCTCTGGAAAAGTGTAATCAGTTTCCCCCGAGCCGTCGCTCAAGCGGCATCCTGACAAATCCACACTTTGGCTGGAGTAGTTATAAAGCTCCACGAAGTCCAAAACCGGATCATCAGTATGCGCCAGAAACTCGTTGATCATCACGCTTTTGTAAGGATCGCTCCGGCTGTTCCCAGTCGGTTCCGCCTTTCCCGGCGAGCCGCCCGGCAGAAAACTCGCGGCCCAAGCCTCCGCATGGCCTTCCCCAAATGATGGCTTCGCCAACACCAAAGAATGGCCGAAACCATCCGCTGCCGCCGGCCATGCCTCCCGGTCTTCGTATTCGACTTCCAGCAAAAGCGCGCCGGCGCGGTGGTACAGGCGGACGGTTCCCTCCCGATTGGGCAGCGCCTCCGTCCAAGGCCCCAGAACCCCTTGAATGCCGTAATGCTGCGCGACATCTTCCGGCGCCGCCGCGACGACCAGATACCCGTCTGCCTCGATTTTCACACCAGCCGGAAAAGTAAAATCAACCGCGCCGGACAAGCGAAACCCGTCCAATTCTTCCGCCCATTGCTGGCTGTTGTGCAACTCGATGAATTCGAGGTTGAACGCGTCCTCTCGCGCCGCAGGGTGATAGTGAATCTCTGAAATGGCGAGTCCCGTTGTCCGCGAAGAAGGCCCCGGCGGTTCCGGTCTGCCGGCGAGAGCTTCCATTGGCAGCGGATCGAAATCCCACGAAAACACCAGGGTCGAACCCGGCGCAATGACATTAGGGATGTCCGCCCGGTCTCGGACATTTCTGACGGAGAGCCGATAGTCGGTTCCGGGCATCATTGGCGTGGTTCGCAGCGCCACTGTGTTGCCCTCTCCCGTCAATCGCGCGTTCAGGATGGAAATCCCGCCGTCGATCGTGTAATTCCCGGCATTGACGGCGGTTGCCGGGGCCACCGGCTCGGAAAAGGTAACCGTCAACAAATCAGCTTGCCCCAAATTCACTACCTCCGCCAGCGCGGGCCGCTCCACATCCCTTAGCACTCTCAAGCGGGCGGCTTGACTGGTTGTCGTGCCTGCCATGTTGGTGATCACCACTTGATAGGTGGAGCCATTGTCCGCAATGCTCGCGGATTCAATTTTGAAAGCTGTTGCGTTCGCGCCCGGAATGTTTGTCCCATTGCGCTGCCATCGGAGAGACGCTCCTAACATCCGCGCTAGCGCCACAGAAAACATTGCCGACTCGCCTTCAGTCACCGTCAAACTCGCCGGCTGTTCGACAATCTTGGGCGGACCGAGGCTTACCGGATGCAAGCGGCCATTGGGGATCGGTGACTCAATGGCCGCGTTAGGCAATTGCCAGCGGACAGCCAGATTATCGCCCCCGCCGCCCTCTTTCATTAGCGCTTCAATGTAGTAATGCTGCCCGCTCTCCAAGCGAATTGGCGCGGACTGCTGTTCGGGATATTTATCCCATTGCTGGGCACTTGCCCAACCCGGAACCGACGCAATTTCTCTCTTGTTGGCGGGCGAATTGTCCGCGCTCAAAAACAGCGCTCCGCCATCGTCGCTCGCAAGCCAAAAAATGTAATTGCCGGTTTGTGGCGGCACGACAAAGCCCCGAACCCGCTGCCCGTAATTTTCCGCCACATTGGTCGGCGCCTCGAAGTCGCGGAGAAAGGATTCGTCGGAAGGCTGCGACGGAAAACTGGGATGCCCGGTCAGATTAGCAACTTGTTGCCCACCGATGTCCGAAAAGACCTCCCGTAACAAACCGTGCCTTTGCAGATCAATTTCCCCGACGTCCGAATCATCGAGACTGTCCGGCTGCCGCAAGCGGGCATTGGGGATGGGGGATTCCACAGTTCCATCGGGCAACTGCCACTGAACGGTGAGATGATCCCTGCCGCTTCCGTCCTTCATTATTGCTTCAATGTAGTAACGCCGCCCGCTCACCAGGCGAATCGCCGCGGCCTGCTGTTCGGAATATCTGTCCCATTGTCGGGGCGGATGTATCCATCGTGTGTCCGGCACTGAGGCGATTTTCCGCTTGTTGGCAGGCGATTCGTCCGCGCTCAAAAACAGCGCACCCTCATTGTTGCTCGAAATCCAAAAGGTATAGTTGCCGGTTTGCGGCGGCACGATGAAGCCGCGAATCCGCTGGCCGTAGCGATCCGCAAAATTCTCCGGCGCATTGAAATCTTGGAGAATAGAACGACTGGCGGGTTGGTCCGGGAAGTCGGGATGCTGCAGCAAGGCGTCAATGGATCGCGTTCTTTCCACATTACGCCAGACCTCGCGCAGCAAGCCATTCTGAGCACAGAGGGACGGATTTATCGCAAATGCCAGTAATACAAGCGGCAGCTGTGAACTTCGGAACAGGTGCATCTTTTTCATTTCATTACGACAATTCGGCGGTATTATGTCGGGAAGAGTCAAGCCGAGCACAACGGCTTTGACAGCTTGATTGTAGGTCGGTTGGCAACCGCTCGCCGAGTATCCGACCTGCTTTGAGTCTGATGCGACAATGCAAACATCAGAATGATCGGAAGCCGTTGCTACAGAATCCGAGCAAGATACGGTTTCAGACATCCGGCTGGATGAATGTCCGCGTGCCCGGCCAAAGAGATGGAAAAACGCCTTATTATATTACTCTTTTTTGCCGGCCAACAAGTCGTCAAGCTCGCTCCGCCATTGCTGTTCCGAGCCGGGGCCGTATCCGATGTGCACAGCTTCCACTTGGCCGCTCTTGCCGATGATGACGGTTTGGGGAATGCCGGTAACTTTGTAAAGGTTCCCGACTTCGCCTTTAGCGTCTAGCGCGACGATTAGGTTGAGCTTCCTCTGCTTGAGGAATCGTTTGATCACTTGCGAGCTTTCTTTTTGATTAACGGCATAGAGGCGCACGCCCTTGGAGCGATAATCTTCGGCCGTTTTGGAGAGGGCGGGCAAGGCCGCCACACAGGGGGGGCACCAGGTTGCCCAAAAGTCGAGGATGACGATGTGCTTGCCTTGATGTTCAGCTAAGTTGAGCTTTCCACCGTCGAGCAATTCCAGCTCGAACCCCGGCGCCGCTTTGTCCAGCAATGAGTGAGCGGGCTGCTTTTGCGGCTGTTGTGCCGGAGGCGCCGCCAGGTTTTGCGGAAGGCCGATGGCGCGAGCGACGGGAGAAAAGAGGAATTCGAAAAAGTGTTCGGCCGGTTTCCGATTTTGCGACGGCTTGGAAATTTTCAGGGCAGGAATAGAATCGGCGGCTGGAACGGCTTTCTTTTCCGCTGCGCCTGCCGGCGGTAGAAGCGCGGCGAGCAGCAAGGCGGCGAACGGTAAAGGGCGGCGGCGGATAGCGGCGAGAAATACAAATGAGGGTTTCATAATCATTATGGGACAAAAGTTTTCGCTGATACTGGACGCCCGAAGGTTGAATGTCAAGCCACAAAATCGCAATAACAATTTAAGGGCTTTGATGGTTATGGAGGGCGATTTCGTTCTGGACATATAGATTTGCAGGAGGCACAGGATTGGATTTTTTGTCAAGGTGGGTGCCGGTCAACCGGTCGAGTGCGTGCGCCACCCTGTTAAGCCCGTAAATGCTTGTCGCGCACAAAATGCGCCGCATAATCGTACGAGCGGATTGGGTTGCGGGAAGGATTATCGGCGGATTTCCAATACCATAGCGGTGAGGTTATCCCGGCCGGAGGCGTCCAGCGCTTCTTTCACCAGTCTTTGGGCCGGCGGCAGTTCACTCAGATAGGGCGGCGGCTGGCAAACGAATTTTTCGATGCCGCGGTCCCAAACGCCGTCGGTAATGCCGTCGGAGCAGAGGACAAAGCAGTCTCCGGCGTCGAAGGTTTGGGCGGTGATTTGCGGTTCCACGGCGCCCGGTTGGCATCCGATGGAGCGTTCCAGTTGATGGCGGTAGGGATGGTTTCGGGCTTCCCGTTCGGTGATTTGTCCCGCTCGCATCAGGCTTCCGGGGATGGTGTGGTCCTCGGTCAGTTGCTGCATGGGGCCGTTTTTGGGGAGGTGGTAGATTCTGCTGTCGCCGATGTGGATGATGTGGGCGCGGTTTTTTTGCAGCCAGCATAAGCTTAGGGTAGCGCCCATCCCGCGGCATTCCGCGTAGTATTGCGAGACGTGCCGTGCGCGTTCGTGGATGCGTTGGCAGAAGTTGCGAAGGAGGGTTTTGGGCGCTTGACGCCGTTCTTGTGTTTTTTGATGGAATTCTCTGGAGACAAGTTCGGTTACGGTTTCCAGGACGATTTTGCTAGCGAACTCGCCGGCTTTTTCGCCGCCCATGCCGTCGCTGACCGCGAAGATAAATTCGTGCGGGTCGATGGCGACGGCGCCTTCTTTCCCTAAGAAGGTTAGTTCCTGGTGGTCAAACCGCAAGCCGAGGAAGGCGTCTTCGTTGTTTTGGCGGACACGACCTTGATGGGTTTGGGCGGACCAAGCGAGTTGAAGGAGGGCAGGGTCTGCTGCGTTCATGGCTTTTGGGTCGGATGTTCGAGGTCGGCTATGGTCAAGCCTTCACCTGTTTCCAGGATGGTGGCGAATTCGAAGTCGATGATGCAGAAACGTCCCAAGTGGCTGTTGTAAGTGACGTTGCGGGCGGAGGAGTCGCCATGCCGCACGCCGTAGGTTTCCAGCTCGGCGAAGAGGGATTTGAGGCGGTGGTTGCTGATGCTGTTGATGATGAAGCCACAGTTGGAGGTAACGATACGGAGGTCTTTCGGCGATTCAACCAGAAGGCGGGGAACAAAAGGGCAGCCTTTGGTTTCCAGATAACGCAAAACGCGAACTTCATTCTGATAACGCTGAACGGCGAAGGGGCCGAGAAAGCGCTTGTGCACTCGGCCGTCGTAGCCGACATGGACAGAGGCGCGTTTGGTTTCTTTGATGGGTCTCATTTGCCCGGCTCCTGCAGGGGCGAATTTGTTGTCAATAAGTTGTCAATAAGTTTATCTTCCCAAAACAGAAAAAATCAGAGATAAGAGAAGCAATGGGTTAGCTGGTAGACAAACTTGGTTTTGTCAGCTAGAGAAAGTTGTAGCTCTTTTTTACGGTCGTATCCAAGTTGTATGTGTTGTGCCCCCCCTCTGGCCTCATCTGAATACCAGCTAACCCATGTTTTCTCATCAGAAAGCGGGAATCCTGCCACCGGTTCGAGTCCAAGTCCAGAACTTTCCTCACGAAATGTTGTTTTTGCTCTCCTCCTCGGGAGTTGTCTCTTTGGGTTCCGCCGCTTTTACGGCAACCATCGGCAAACGAATCGGCCTGCCTTGAAACGAAAATCCGGGCGCCAAAGTTTCCTGAACCGTCGGATTCTCTGGCATTGGGCGTTCTTCAATGATTTTGTGAAGCTTGGGATTGAACGGCTCTCCCGCCTTCGCCGTGTGTTGGCTGAGACCAACTCGCCGGCAAATGTCCAGACAAGCGTTTTGGAATCCGTTCAGTTGCTGAATCAACTGCGCCTGGCCGGAACGGTTGGCGGCTCGATGCAAAGCGAAAACATGGTCCATGACACCCACCAGCACTTCCAGCCACTCCCGCTCATTGCGCCGCAGTTTCTCCGCCTCGATCCGCAGGTGTTCATGCTCCCGCGTGTCCACTTTTTCTATGATCTCTCGAAACCGTTTCCCTTCCGCTTGGACTTGCGCCGCCATCTCTTCCGCCGCCTTTGCTGCGGATTCGCCGTGATCTTGCATATCCCGCCATTGCTTTGCGGCGGCGGACACAAGTTCGCCGACGTTTTCCAATTGCCGCACCTGCTCCAACGTCGCGCGAAATTCATAAGCGTCAAATCGGCGCGACTCTACCCGATACTCCGCCAAAAACGGGAACACGCCGAAACAAGCGCCCAATCCCACGCAAGCCACAAGGATCGCCAGATTCCAACCTTCGAGAGAAAAGCCGCTGACGGCAAAAAGCCCGCCGGCCAAGGCCAGAAACAAAAAATCCTTTACCACAAAAGGCCACTTCTTAATTCGAGGCGTTCGAGAGAACATTGCGGAATAAGCTACTGTTCTCCGGACAAACTGCAAAAGAATTCTTCCCCCGCCGCTGGCTGCCACCTCCCGCCGCCGGACTTGACGAAACCACCCCGGCTGCCGAAAATCCTCTTCGCTTTTTTACCGCAAGCACTGGTAGCTCAATTGGATAGAGCATCTGACTTCGGATCAGAGGGTTGGGGGTTCGAATCCCTCCCGGTGCGCCAGCGGAACCGTTTGAGCAAAAGCGGAAGCCCGATTCAAAAAGAAGAGTTCCCCCGACAAAACTAAAAGGATTTTGTTTGCAGGTTGGGAATGAATCTGCCCAATAGAAAGCAAGCAAATGAAAAGGCTAGTGAGTTTAGTAGCGGGTATCGTAGGGCTCTCTCTTTTTGTTAGTCGGTCAGTAGGAGTGTTTTTAAGATCAAACTTCCTGTTTTTGTTTATTCTTTCGTCCATTCTCTTTTTGATATTATTAAGAGGCGCGAAATCCAATCCGTCGGTCCCGTCGCCATTACCCCGCCGATCCGCGACTTCAAGTCTCACACCCAAAATTGACAAGCTGGAAGCGCAATACATCGCCCAGTTGAAAGCCCAACAAAGAAGACGGCGCGAGTTTGAGGAATATAAAATTGGCTTGGCGAGGCTTCAGGCATCTGAAAAGGGAAATCGACAACATGCCGCGGCCTGCCGAGGATCAACACGGTAAGGATTCTGAATGGCTGTCCCGCCTTGCCAAGCGGAAAGACGAAGAGCAAAAGAATGGAAGTTGAACGAGCTGGCTGTTTTCCGACGTCGGACGGCGGGAGCCTTGAGCTGTTCGGTTGATACCGCTGCCGCAGGGGCGGATGCGCTTTTTTAAAAGCACGGCTTGATTTTTGCTAGGCACTTTCTTCACTGGCTCATTTCGGCGGCGGCTTCAGCGCAGCGGATGCCGTCGAGCGCGGCGCTGACGATGCCGCCCGCATAGCCGGCGCCTTCGCCGCAGGGGAACAGTCCCCGCGCATTGGGATGTTGCAGGGTGGCACTGTCTCTTGGAATCCGCAGGGGAGCGCTGGTTCGGGTTTCAAAGCCGACGAGCAAGGCTTCGTGCGTCACATAACCGCGCTTTTGCCGGCCAAAGTGGGCGAAACCTTTCTGCAGGCGGCGGGTCATCCAATCGGGCATCAAGCGATCTAGGCGAGCCGGCCGCACTCCGGGAAAGTAGCTGGTTTTGGGCAAGTCAGCAGAACCCCGACCGGCCAGAAAGTCCGTCAAGCGTTGAGCAGGGGCTATTTGCCCTTGCCCGCCGGCTTTTTTGGCAGCCGTTTCGAGCTGTTTTTGAAATGCCATTCCAGCGAAGACGCCGTGTTCAGAGATGAACGGCGCTGTGTCTTCCGGCTTGACGACGACGACCAGGCCGCTGTTAGCGAAGGCGGAATCCCGCTTGGATAAGCTCATCCCGTTGACGGCGACTTCGTCATTTGCTGTAGCGGCAGGCACGATGAACCCGCCCGGACACATGCAAAAAGAATGCACGCCTCGGCCGTTCACCGTCGCTGCCAGAGCGTAGCTGGCCGCCGGCAAGTATTCGGGTCTTTTCCCTCCCTTTGGATAGTGGTATTGGAGGCTGTCGATCAGCTCTTGCGGATGCTCGATGCGGATTCCCATGGCAAAGGGCTTTTGTTGCAAAGCAATCCCGCTGCGGCGCAGGCATTGGTAGATGTCTCTTGCGGAATGCCCGGCAGCCAGAATGACCGCATCGCCGAACGTCTCGTTGCCGTCGGCTGTAACAACACCTCGCGCCGCACCGCGCTGCAGAATCAGATTCGTCACCTTGGTTTCGAAGTGCACTTCGCCGCCGGCCTTGAGGATGCTTTGCCGCATTGCCGCGACCACTTTGGGGAGGAGGTTCGAGCCGATGTGCGGGCGGGCGTCGATCAGGATGCGTTCCGGTGCACCGTGTGCTGCCAACGTCCGATAAACTGCCGCTGCCGAGCCTCGTTTTTTGATCCGGGTATAAAGTTTGCCGTCAGAAAACGTTCCGGCACCGCCTTCGCCGAAGCAGTAATTGGAATCTTGAACAACCGTTCCTTGTCGCAGAAGCGGCGCCAAATCGAACCGCCGGGCCACGACCTCTTTGCCGCGTTCCATGATGATGGGCCGGCAGCCGCGTTCCAAACATCGCAACGCCGCAAACATCCCCGCAGGACCGCAACCGACAATGAGAATGCGCCGGGCCGATTGTCGAACAGAAGGGTAAGAAACCGCTGGCAGCTTGGCCTCTGGCAACGGCGCCTCAATGGCAACCTCAAAGCGTAACCGTGCCTGGACGACGCGCTGGCGGGCGTCGAGCGATCTCTTAATCAATCGAAACTCGGCAATGCGCTCCGCCGCGATTCCCAACCGCTCGGCAATGGCTGCCTGTTGGCTCGATTCGTCCGCGGCTCGTGCCGCCGGCACAAGGACATCCACAACTCTGCCTTTGGCATGGCTCACCGAAAACCTTAGCAGCGCCATCTGGCAAGACGCCGCAAACCCTCAAATCCAATCAAAAAAGTGTATAGATGAACGGTGCTGCGCCGCTCGTCCCCAAAACCGCCACTAAACCCATCAAGGATAACACCAGCAAAATCGGCACCAACCACCACGCTTTGTTCTCAAACACAAAGTCGATGAACTCCCGCAACAACGAGTCCGGCTTCCCTTCCCCGGCTTTTTCAAATTCGCTCTTTTGATCTTCAGAATCTTGTGCCATGACTTTCCTTTCTTCAGCGGGTTCGCCAAGCGCCCGCTCACCATTGGCGGTAGTAACTGGCCGCTCCCTTCGGTGGTGGTTTCTCTTCCCAATACGACTCTCTATTTTTCTCGAAGGATCGCTTCAGCGCGTCCCGGTTCGCCAGCCGAAAGCAAAGGCCGATGGGCAGAAACACGCCGAAATAAATCAAGAGCATCAACGCTTCGCCCACGACAATCCCAATAGGCAAGGCCAGCAACATCAGCCCGACAAATATCGGCTTCAAGGCCCTGGGCATGAGGAATCCCGCCAAAGCCATCCCCGCGCCGATGCCGAACAACCCAGCGAGGATACGCGGATTCCCGGACCAAATCCAGCCCAACAACGGAAAGACGACCAAACACAGGCACCCAAATTGCCGCAATTGCCGCACCGAAGGCGACCATTGAATCTCAACCAATTTCACGCCGAACCGAGTCAGAAGTTGTAGGCAGCTTTGAAGTAGTAAAAGCCGCCGCTGAAGCCGTAGGGGGAAGAATCGGGATATCTCGCACCCGAACCGCCCGCCCACGAATTTTCGGTCGGGTAGGTGTCGAAGAGGTTTTGCGCACCTGCGGTGAGTTGGATGCCGTTGTCGAAGAGGTAGCCGATTTCAGCATCGGCCAGCAGGCGGCTTTGCGCTTCAATCGGCCAGCCAACGTAGTCGGATTGGAATTCGTGGAAATCGTGATAATAGCGCAGCCGGGTCATCAGCCGCCAAGGCCCTTGGGTATGGTTGGCTTCCAATGAGAATCGGACTTCCGGCAGGTTTTCTTCCACTTGTTGTTTGCGTTTCGCATCGACACCGGTCGATTTGATTTTTTCCACTTCGGTGTTGTTTGCGTTGAGGGCGAATGTCAGGGCGGTGATGCTGTTGTTCAAGTGTTCGATGGGGTAGTTGGCCACAATGTCAATTCCTTGCGTGGTGGTATCGAAGGCGTTGGCGAAGTAGCGGACAGTGCGGAGGGCGTCCGCTCCCGGGGCGCGCTGCTCCACCAAGTCGGCTATTTGGGCGGCTGTTAAATCGACTTGGCGGGTCAGGGCGATGCGGTCCCGCATTTTGATGTGGTAGTAGTCGATGGTAATGTCGAAGCGGCCGATGTTGATCGCTGTGCCGAGGGTGGCGTTGACGGAGGTTTCGGGTTCCAACGACTTGGCGCCCAAGGTGTTTGAGGCTGGATGGGTCGGCGGGAGGGTGGCATTGTTCACCAGTTCGCCCTTGTCGTTGTAGGCGGAGGTGACGTCGACCAAGTTGGCTTGCCCTACTGTGGGAACTCTGAACCCGCTACTCAACGAGCCACGCAGGGCGATGCGATCCCAGATTTGCCAGCGGGATGCCAGCTTGCCGTTGATGGTGTTGTCGAAGTCTTCATAATCCTCGTATCGAACGGCGGCGCCCAAGAGCACTGCTTCCGTTACGTCCGCTTCCAAGTCGAGCCAGGCGGCGTAGCTGCTCCGATCTGTCTTCCCGGCAAATGCCGGGTTGAAACCCGGGAAGCCGTCGGAGCCGATGCCGAACTTTTCCCAGTTGAGAAGTTTCGGCGGGTCTTTGCCTCTGTGGCTAAACCAGGAATTTTTTTCGCCGGGGTTAATGGCGTATTGCTCTACGCGATACTCCAGGCCGAGGGCGACGTGTAGCGGCGAATAGAGAGCTTCCCAATCAAAAGGGCGGGAGATGTCCAGATTCACCGTGTAATCTGTTTCCGTGTAGCCGCCGGGTTTGTAGCTTGTGGGGATGTCTTCTTTCAGGTGAATGAGCTGTGGGTTAACGGTGTTCCAAATGGAGAACTTTGTGCGGTGCCGCCCCAAGACGCCGCTGAAGTCATAAGACCAGTCGTTCTCCAGTTCGCCCCGGATGCCGGAAGCGAGTCCCCAGTCGGTCACCACGCCAGCGAATTGCGGGGTGAAACCGCCGGGGAAAAGGTCGATTCTGGGATCAAAGACAGAACCGTCGCTCAACTGGGCCGGTTCGCTGAACAATCGCCCGCCTTCCGGGGGGCGGTACCAGAAGCCTTGTTCCATCTCGCGCTGGGCAAAGCTGGGGAAGAAGTAGAGTTGGGCAGAGTCGCTGAGGTTGAGTCCCATGTTGCCGAAGAATTTGAAGTCGTAATTGATTTCCGGGATGCCCCAATGCTGGGCAGGCACGGGTGTGCGTTCGCCTCGGGCGATTAAGTTCTCCCGTGTCAAGCCGCTGTCCATTTCGGCTTTTGTGAGCACGGCGGCGGGGTCGGCTTTCAATTCGTTGGCGCGGTCGATGTAGCCTTGCGCGTTACTGCGTTGGACGCTTCGGCTGGTGGGCGCCGCTTTTGTGTATTCGAAGCTGAAATTGGCAAAGCCGTTTTTCGTTAGCGGCATGCCGATGTTGCCTGCGATGGTATGTGTGTCGCCGTCGCCGGCGTAGTATTGTCCCCAGCGAGTTTCTACGGTGCCGCCTTGGGCGGCGTCTCTGAGGACTAAGTTCATCACGCCGGCGACAGCATCAGAGCCGTATTGAGCGGAGGAGCCATCGCGCAGCACTTCGACGCGCTTGATGGCGATGGCTGGAATGGCAGCGAGGTCGGGGCCGTGTGAACCGTCGGTTATACCGGCGCCGAAGACGTTGATGACGGAAGCGCGATGACGGCGTTTGCCGTTGATGAGCACCAGTGTGGAGTCTCCTGGCAACCCGCGCAGATAGGCCGGGCGAACCAGTGACGGACTGCCGCTGACGGGTTGGGCGTTGACGTTGTAAGAGGGGACGATGACAGAAAGCATCGAATGCATGTCCGTATAGCCCTGATGGACAAGATTTTCTCTGCGGATGACATCGACCGGCACGGGCGAATCGGCGACGGAGCGGCCTTGGCGGCGGGAGCCGACGATGACAGCTTCCGAGATTGTCGCCATGTTTTCGTTTTCTTCTTCGGCTGCCGCCGGGGGGGGCATGTCAGGTGTTGAGTTTTCTGATTCGTTCTCTTGAGCCCAGATAGTGGAGAGCAAGGGAGATATCGACAACAAGAGTTGAATGTGTGCAGTTGGCTTCATAAAGGCCGTTGAGAATAAGCCAATTTTTTTTGGATTGCAACCCGAAATGCCGCGACGAATAGTTGTGGGCTTTTATCTTTAGGATAGCATCTCGTTTGGCAGAAATGTGGTGCAGGCACTCGAAAAACGGTTAGGACGGTGGGGAACCGACTTGAGCCTGCACTTGCGCAGACAAGAGTGTCTGCGCCACCTTGCCTACTGAACAAGCCCGCAACCGTTTATTGCGCGAAATGCGCCCTGTTGCGTTCTCGTTTCCTCTGCAAAAGGAATGGAGATTTAGTGGCGAAACTCGCAGAAAAACGGCCTTTTGCGCCCTTTGCTGTGAAACTGCGGCGGCCAATTTCAACTTGAAAATTTCTTGAAAAAAAGGTTGCCAAAGAGCCGGGCTTGTCCCAGTCTTCGGGAATTACGCGGCTTTTTGCGAAAATGGGCAGTTCCATTTGGCGTCGATTGTCGCTTGTTGATAAGTACAAACAAACTGCAAAAGAAACTGAACATGAAGTTTAATCAATGGACATTGGCACTGGCTTCCGCAGGGATAGTCAGCTTGGGTTCAATCGCTCAGGCCGACGAGCATATGGCAAACAGTGTGCTCACACAGGTATCTAAGACGACCCTCAGTGGATACGTCGATACTTCGGCAATATGGGCTATCGGGGAAGGCGGGAATGCAAACTTTCCCGCCCGGACAAACGACGGCACAGGACGCGTCGACGGCTTCAACCTCAACGTCGTGGAGCTAAGCCTGGCCAAACCGCTCGACGAAAGCGAGTGGGCCGCCGGCTACCAGGTGGACCTGTGGCTAGGGCCGGACGCCGGATGGCTGGGCAGCGACACCTTCGGCGGCGGCAGTGGCGGTGATGATCTGGGCATCAAGCAGGCTTACGTCAATCTGCGGGCGCCCGTCGGCACCGGCCTCGAAATCAAAATGGGCCATTTCGACACCATCATCGGCTACGAAGTCGGTGCTTCCCATGCGAACCCCAACTTCAGCCGCTCCTACGGCTTCTTCATCGAGCCGTTCCAGCACACTGGCATCCTCGCCAGCTACAATTTGACCGAGGATCTCAGCATCTCCGGCGGCGTCGCCAACACCTACGGCTTCGGCATCAACGACCGCGTGGATGCCGAGCAGGGAACTGGACAAGGCTCTGAATCGCAGAAGACCTACATGGCCTCGCTCAGCTACGAGCTGCCCGAATCCGCGGGCGCCATGGCCGGTGGTGCGCTTTACTTGGGCTTCGTGGATGGCCTGGTAGCGGGCTATGAGGACTTCGACAAGACCAGCTACTTCGTCGGCGCCACCGTGCCGCTGAGTGAAAGTCTCGCCATTGGATTCGCCTTCGACTACGCCCAGGACACCACCGTTAAACAGCTCGGCTCTGCCGGAGTCCCGTTAGGTGTTATCAGGCTTTCCCCTAAGGATCGGCTGAATCTCCCACCTAAACTCACCTTGGGAGACATTACCAAAGAAAAAGAGTTAGAGGAATTGAAACCTCTTTTGGAAACTCTTGAATTATCGCCTGAAACTACTTTAGGGGAGTTGGAGGATGCTTTAAATGGGACCACTTTGGAGAGTCTTGATGCAATCGGCATAGGCGATTTTGCCCGGAGTCGCACTTTGGGGCAGCTTTCGCCTTCTGTGGATGCTTGGGCTTTGGCGGGTTACCTGTCGTATCAAATCGACCCGAAGACAACCTTCAACGCCCGTGTGGATTACGCCCGAGTCAAGGCGGCTGTTTTGCCGAATGATGCCGAGTTCGTGAGCTTTACCGGGACGTTGGACTACGACCTGTGGGAGAATGTGCTCACCCGTTTGGAGTTTCGTTGGGATCATTCGCTGGAGAGCGATTATGACAATCTGCTCGGAGAGGCGGGCAAAGACGACATTGCGACTCTTGCACTGAACGCCGTTTATCGGTTCTAGGCTCGCTGGTCTCTGGCCCGTCCGATTCGTTTCAAACGCCCCTCCCTGTCAATCGGGAGGGGTTTTTTTGTGCGGTGATTGTGTTGGAGATTCAGCGCTCGTCCATCGCTGCTCAAACAAAGCAAAAGCCCCTAAGTTCCAATTGCGGGGGATTTTTCTTGACTGCCGGCGGAGCTGTCATAGCTTCCCTTTATGCGTTTTGTTTCTTTGAGGTTCCGGCAGTGGAGAGCCTTCACTCTGATCGAATTGCTGGTGGTCATTGCCATTATCGCCATTTTGGCCGGTTTGTTGTTGCCTGCTTTGTCTAGGGCGAAGGAGGCGGCGCGTTCGACGGTGTGCAAGAGCAATATGCGCCAGATTATGTTTGGCATGGTGTTTTATGCGGACGACAACAAGGATTACCTGCCTTGGGCGGGCGCGGTGGATCGCAATCTCGAACCGGATTGGGTTTGGGGTGGGCAAGAAGATACGAAGCCGGATGATCCGAGCGCTTGGGCGAGAAGGAGTTATGGGTTCCATCCCGAATGTGGCTCGGTTTTTCAGCATGTAACCGGCAAGGCGCGGCGGACACGATTGAACCCGTCACACACCAGCGAATACAAAGTCTATCGCTGCCCCAGCACCGGACGCATCGGCAAAGCCCAGCGGGTCAACTTTTCAATGAATGCGAATCTCGACAAGGAGCGAAAGCTGAAAAATGGGCGCAACACCGGCGACAAAGGCGTGAAGATGAGCACCGTCTCGTCCCCTAGCCAAAAGTTCCTTCTGCTCAATGAAGACCCCGCCACCATGAGAAATGCGAGTTTCCATCCATGGGGCACGGCAAAGAACGGAAAATTTATCACGCACAGCGGGAAAATCAACATAGGCTTCATCGACACTCATATCGAATCGTGGAAAGGGGAAAAAGTCTTGCAATCCCAAAGAGGCCGATTTGAGCATATGCATTTTGATCTCTATTATTGACCAATTGCCTGCGTCGAGCGGAAAGCGGGTGGGCACAGAATTGAAAGCCCGTTTCTGCAAGCGATCGCCGTTTTGGCTGGCGCCTTTTACGGAGTGAAAAAGCTCGACGAACGAGACAATCAGCGGCGCGAAACCCGAAAGGGCAGTTTAGTCACCGGCGGGGTTTCGAGCAAATGCCGCGCCGGCTGCTGCGGATGAAGGTGAGGAGTTCCCGGCAGAGCGGTTCGGTGAATTCTTCTTCCGCGTTGGCGACGGCTGCGAAAAGGGGCAGGTCTCTGCGGAATAACGCGCGGTAGAGTTTTTTCAGTTCGAGCCGGACTTGGGTCGGGATTTCCGCTTTTCGCAGTCCGATGGTGTTGAGGCCGCCGAGTTTGTTGATTTGGCAGGCGATGAGAAAGGGCGGCAGGTCTTGGCTAAGGCCGGCGTTGCCTTGCAGGAAGGCTAGGCGCCCGATGCGGACGAATTGGTGAACGCCGGCATTGCCGCCGATGAAGATGTTGTCTTCGAGGACTGCATGCCCGCCGATCAGAGCGCCGTTGGCCAAAATGTTCCGGTTGCCGATGGTGGCGTTGTGGCCGATGTGGCTGCCGGTCATAAAGAGGTTGTCGGCGCCGATGGTTGTGGCTTCTTGCTCGGTGTTGGAGCGGTGAACGGTGACGTGTTCTCGGAAGGTGTTACGCGGGCCGATAATTGTTTTTGAGGGCGCTCCGTAGTAGCTGGCGTCTTGGGGCGAGTCGCCGATGACGCATCCTGAGTGGAGGATGTTGTCGGTTCCCAGTTCTGTTTTCCCAGTGAGGTGGGCATGAGGGCCGATCCGGCAGCGGTCGCCGATTTTGACTTCGCCGTCGATCACGGCATATGGAGCAACGGTGACGTTTTCGCCAAGTTCGGCTGTGGGGGCGATGATGGCTGTGGAGTGGCGTCTCACACGTAAAAATGCCCCAGCTTTCGCAAGGAGCTGAAGTCAACGGTTCTTTCCTCGCTGCGGCTCCCCATGATGACGTGATCCAGGACTTCGATTTTGAGCAATTGCCCCGCCCGCACGAGGTCTCGTGTAACGCGGATGTCCGCCTCAGAGGGGGAGGGGTCGCCGCTGGGATGGTTGTGCGCTAGGACGAGGCTGGCAGCTTGGTGCAGGATGGCGAGGCGAAAGACTTCGCGGGGGTGAATGAGGAGGGTGTTCAGTGTCCCAGTGCCAATGTGTTCCATCCGGATCAAGCGGTTGCGGCTATTCAGCAGGATAACGTGGCAGGATTCCACTTTGAAGTCGTGAAGTTCCTCGCGGAGGAGGTTGGCGATTTTTTCGGGCGTGTCCAACAGCGGGGATTCGGAGCGGATTTCCCGGGCCATTCTTTTGGCGAGGGTGAAGGCGCTTTTCAGGGCGATGGCTTTGTCTCGGCCGATGCCTTTGGTTTTTCGGATTTCGGGAAGGTCAGCATTGGCGAGGGCGCCCAGGGAACCGAATCGGGTCAGGAGGTCTTCGGCAATCCGCATGGCGGACATGCCTTGAGTTCCGGTTCGGAGGAGGATGGCGATCAAGTCGGCATTGTTCAGTGCTTCCGCCCCGCGGGAGACAAGCCGTTCCCGGGGACGGACTTCGACGGGGAGGTCCTTGATCCGCATCCCTTTGTTTTAGGAAGAGCCCGCCAAATCGCAAGCTGTTATGCGTCTTCAACTGGCGTAGGGTTGAAACTCTCTCAAGCGGTGGGGGGGAATCCGCGCTTTGATTTCGGCGCAGTTCTCTTTGTAATCCAGATGGAGGACTTGGCCGACTTCGTGAAGTCTGGCGATGACCGCTGCTCGGTCCACAGGAACGGTGAGTTTCATGGCCGCTCTGGCGGGGCGGAGGCAATGGGATAGGCGGGCTTTCAGCGTGTCCAGTCCGAGACCCGTTGCGGCGGAGACGCCCGCGGCCGGAGCGTAGCGGTTGTTGTATTGTTCCAACAGGCCAGGGGTTTCCAGCCGGTCGATTTTGTTGAAGACGGTCAGGGCGGGTTTTTCACGGGCGCCAATTTCGGCCAGGACTTGGTTGACGACTTCAATGTGCAGTTCGGCTTGCGGATGGCTGATATCGACAACGTGCAGGAGGAAATCGGCTTCGGCAACTTCTTCGAGCGTGGCTTTGAAGGCTTCGACCAATTGGTGGGGCAGTTTCCGAATGAAGCCGACTGTGTCGGAGAGCAGAACCTTTTGGTTGGTGTCCAGTTCCAGCTTCCGAGTTTTCGGATCCAAGGTGGCAAAGAGTTGGTCTTCTGCCCGCACGCCTGCGCCGGTGAGCCGGTTCAACAGAGTGGATTTTCCGGCGTTAGTGTAGCCGACGATGGAGGCCAGCGGCCAGGGTTTGCGGCGGCGCCCCCGGCGTTGCACGGCGCGATGTTTGCGGACTTGTTCGAGGTCCGCCGTCAAACGGCCAATCCGCTCTTGAATGCGCCGGCGGTCTGTTTCGAGCTGGGATTCGCCGTCGCCCCGCATACCGATGCCTCCCTTTTGCCGGGAAAGGTGAGTCCAAAATCGGGTGAGCCGGGGCAAGAGATGCTGCAACTGGGCGAGTTCGACCTGCAATTTGCCTTCCTTCGTCCAAGCTCGCTGCGCGAAAATGTCGAGAATGAGTGCGGTGCGGTCGAGTATCTTCCGATTGAAAACCTGCTCGAGATTTCTGCCCTGCCCCGGCGTCAACTCGTCGTTGAAGATGACGGTTTCGGCGCCTTTCTCATGGCATTCGGCGGCAAACTGCTGCGCCTTTCCCCGGCCGATGAACGTGCCGGAAACCGGCCGTTCCAACTTTTGGATTCCTTCACCGACCACTTCGCCACCGGCGGTTTGGGCCAGGTTGGCCAATTCTGCCAACGATTCTTTGAAGTCCGATTGCGGCCGCGATTTGAGCGCAGCGCCAACCAGGAAGACCTTCTCCCCGGAGGCGTCGGTTGGCGATTCTTGGGCTTCGCCGGCAGTGAACCCTTTTGCGATCGACATATCTATCGTGAACGCCGACCTTGAGGGCGGCACGGAACTAGTGGACTCTAGGCACGACGTCCCGACAGCATATTGTTTGTTTCGAGCAAAAGCAAGCTGCGCCGCGCTCGCGCGAGGCAAATATCGTTTTTCGCTCAAAAAACATTTGCCTTTGAGCCGGTCTTGGGACAAGTTGACGGTTTATGAAGCAGCCATTGGGACGAAATTTAAAGAACTTGATGACGTCCGATCTGCCGGAAGACGCTTCCGGCGGACGCTTCACAGGTTCTGCGGAAGATGTCTTGGCCAAGCCTGCTGCCGGGGTGGATCGGCTGATTCGCGGGAGCGGCCAGCCGGAGACTGAAGTCCCTCGCCCCGCTGCTCCCTCCCGGCCATTCACCTCAGCGCTCGTTGCAGACTCGACACCTGCTCGCGTACCCGATTGGATTTTCTACCTCGGCGATTTGGCGCTCATGTCGGCGGCCGTTTGGATGATCGTCTTAAAAATGCTCGAAAAGCAACCGATGACGCTGCCCCAAGTGCTAATGTGTTTGGCGCTCGGCATCCTGGCCGCCGCAATCGGCTTTTGGCCGTGGCTGCGGAATGTTCTCTATTGCGAAACGGTCGGGGAGTTAGCCCGCCTGCCAAAATGGGGCATGATGACCAAAGAAGGCGCTGTTGACGAGACGAAGCAGTTGGTGGTTCATCTACGGAAACCCCATATGATCGTTGAAGTCCATGAAACCGCCTGGAACGGAATTCATGCAAAACCCTATTGGATTGACGAGCCGCCCAATCTGCCGCCTGGAGGTGTCAAAGCTCTGCTAGACGAGGCGGTGGAACACTTCAAAAAATGGAAAGAAGCCTCAGCCGCTGCTCCAGACTTCGCCGTCGATCCCTCGAATGCGGACGCCAAGCAATGAGCGGCCCGCTGAAGCTCCGCCGTTTGTTCCCATCTCTGCGCAATAAGGAGTTATAGGCTTTGCGGGCGAAAACGTAACATGGATGCACAGGATTGGATTTTTTGTTAAGCGGGTGGCGGTCAACGAGTCGAGTGCATGCGCGTCACCCTGTCAAGCCTGTAAATATTTATCGCGCAAAAAACTGTGGACAAAACATCGCCGAACCGTTAAGACAAACCCGCAACAGAAAACCGTCATAATGAAACTGAAAGACACTGCAGCTATGAAACTATTATCCGTTATCTTCCCGAAACTGGCGGCAACCGCCGCCAACAAAACCGCCAAACCGCAACCCACCAAAAACAGGCCAACATCGCCGCATCGAATCGGCTTGGCCCTGGCCCTCACCGTAAATTATACTTATAAGACATGAAATCGACTATACACATCATCAAAACTGTTTTACTGGAAGTGGCCGCAGTCATTGCAGCTACCAGCCCCCCCCCCCCGAGGGAAGGCCGCAACAAATTGGAAGTGGCTCGCGGTCGTTGCCGCAGCAATGACCTTCACGGCTGTGAACGCTGGCGAGCGCACTTTTGATTTTGAAGACGAGGACCCTTTGGATGCCTTTGACATCAGTAGTCCTCTCGAAACGTGGAGCAAAGCTTCCGACTTCGAATACACAGGGACGGGAAATCCGGGAGAGTTCTTCATCCTCAACAATACGGTCAACTACCAAACGACAGTGGCCATCTTCCCGGACATTGACAACGGGAAGTTGGTCAAAGCCTTCACCCTGACGGCAGATGTCCGAACCGGCAACGGCTCGCACAGCTCCGGGCGAGCGGCGGACGGTTTCTCGGTCAACTATGTCCGCGCCGACGATCCCGTATTGGACGGCAGCTACAGCTTGCCCGGCCCGGCGGAAAACGGCACAAGAACCGGCGTCTCGGTCAGCTTCGACACTTGGGACGGCAACGCCTTAAACGACGGCTCAGGAGATCACGAAGGGATCATCGTGCAGGTGGACGGCACGACGATCGGCGGAGTGGAATTGCTGACTCGCAACGGGGCGTGCGAGGACATCACCAGCCTTCAGACCGGCCCGCAAACCAGCAACGATGACGATGTGAAAGACAAATATCCCCTTTTGGGAGATTTGGGCGGCAATCCCGACTCGCTTTGCTGGCAGCCTTTGGAAGTGAGCATGACAGAGACTGGCCTGCTGACGGTAAAGTGGAAGAACAACACTGTGCTGGACGACTTCCAAACCAGCTACTTCCCTAGCCCCGGTCAATTGGTGCTGGCCGGGCGCACCGGCGGTGCCAACGCCATCGTTCACTTCGACAACATCAAACTGACAACCGTATTGGCGGACAAGGCGCTGCTCTCCGGCCTGACCAGCACCGCCAATGGCTTTACCGTCAGCTTTCGGGATGTCGGCAGCAGTCGCATCGCGCAAGACTCCGTAGCGCTCACGCTGGACGGCACGGCAGTGGATGCCGCCAATGTTTCGGTTTCCAAGGATGGCGAAATCACAACGGCGACTTATACGCATCCGACCTTCTTCGAGTCGGAATCCACTCACGAAGTGGGGATTACTGCTAGGGATACCGATGGCGGCCAAATCGAGCGGACCACTTCTTTTACCGTGCCTCAATTCGATACAACCGTACTGACCAGCACCGCCAATGGCTTTACCGTCAGCTTTCGGGATGTCGGCAGCAGTCGCATCGCGCAAGACTCCGTAGCGCTCACGCTGGACGGCACGGCAGTGGATGCCGCCAATGTTTCGGTTTCCAAGGATGGCGAAATCACAACGGCGACTTATACGCATCCGACCTTCTTCGAGTCGGAATCCACTCACGAAGTGGGGATTACTGCCAGGGATACCGATGGCGGTCAAATCGAGCAGACCACTTCTTTTACCGTGCCTCAATTCGTAAAAGTTAGCGCGGCCCACAATCTGGAGGGGAACTTCAGTCAGCGCGGCTTCAAGATGCGGGTGCTGCAGGCGCAGTCGGGGCTGGTCAATCAAACTCACCGGCACGAACAACACTTGGCCGGACAGATTACTGACAACGCCGGCAATCCGATCGAGAACTTAGTGGATCATGTCGATCATGAACCGGACGCCAATGGATATGTGGATATCACGGGCGTGATCAACTTCGACCAAGACGCGGGAGCTCAAGGCGTTTTCCGCGAGGGCGGCTCTGGCAACAATGAGGCGACCGATGTGCCTGACGACCTCATTCCTGGCATCCCCGGCACCAGCGGCTCGACCGACCAAATCACGGCGGAAATTCTCGCAGTGGTCGAGATTCCCGAAGCGGGACTCTACAATTTTGTGTTCAACTCCGACGATGGCTTCCGCACGACAGCGGGGCAGACCAGTGATATTTTGGAGGCAGTCGAGTTGGGCGTCTTTAGTGAAACCCGCAGCACCAGCTCCACCTTCTACAAGGTTCTGTTTGAAGAGGCCGGTTTCTACAAATTGCGCAATATCTGGTATGAGGGCGGCGGCGGCGGCGACCTGGAATGGTGGACGGCGGATTTGGACGGAAACCCCATTGCGCTGTTGAATGACAGTGAGAATGGCGGCTTGAAGACCTACCGGAACAACATCCCCGAAGACCCGGCCTCTGTTGTCTGGTTCACTCCGATACGGACAGGAGCGACTCGCGAGACGCGGAATGTGCTTCCGAACGCCACCGGAGTCGCCGCGGACAGCTCGATTACAGCAGTCATCCGCAACGGCACAACCAGCGTGGACGCCGACTCCATCACCTTGATGTTGAACGGCCAAACCGTCACGCCCGAAGTCAACACATCGGGCGGGGACACGACCGTCACATACATGCCCGATGGTATCTACCCGGCAGGCTCAACACAGTCCGTTGAGCTTGGGTTCACCCACGAAGGAACGGCAGAGAGCCGATCATGGACCTTCACCGTGGCCGATTATGATACGTTAGATTACGCGACGGGAATGGCCTTAGGCTCCGGCACCACCCGCGGATTCAACTTCTTCACGCATCAGGCGGCAACCGGCCATGGGAAGACTATCCAAGGTGCCGAACAACGGCTCGTTGACAGAGACAACGTTACCAATGGTGCAGACCCGGCGTCCGGCACAATCGACGGTGTCATCAACTTTGCAGCCAACAATAGCGACGGCGAACCTGAATCCCAAGGGAACTTTCGGGACCGCGGCGATGATTCAACACTTGATAATCCGGATGATTACATTCCCGGCATCCCGGGCACCGAGGGCGAGAATCCAACCGATAACATCGTGTCGGAGTTCACCACCTATCTGGAGTTTCCCGAAGCGGGCTATTACAGGATGGGCGTGAATAGCGACGACGGCTTTACGGTGCGCAACGCCGAGTCTGGTTCGTTCCTAGACGACCCCGGAACGCCGGATGTGAATGAAGCGGTTGAAGGTGCGCTGGGAGGCTTCAACGGCGGCCGCCCCGCGGCAGACACGCTTTTCGGTTTTACGGTTCCTGTAGCCGGCGTTTATCCGATGCGGCTCCTCTGGTATGAGGGCGGCGGCGGCGCCAATGTGGAGTGGTTCACGATTGCTCCCGACGGCACCCGGCGCTTGGTGAATTCTGAGGGCGGCATCAAGGCCTTCCGCACGCGCAGCCTAAATCTCGCCGACAATGGCTTGACTAGCCTAATTTTGCCGGACGGTTTGGCAAATTTGCAGGAGCTGAATCTCGCCGACAATCGCCTAACCTCACTGACTCTGCCGGACAACCTGGCGCATCTGCAGGAGCTCGTTCTTTTCAACAACCAACTGACCAACCTGGCCTTGCCGGAGGGCTTGACGAGCTTGCGGGAGTTGTATCTCGCCGACAATCGCTTGACCGCTCTGAACCTGCCAGAGGGTTTGGCGAACTTACGGACGCTGGTTCTCAACAACAACCAACTGACCAATCTGACCTTGCCGGACGGCTTGACCAACTTGAGAGGGTTGACACTCAACAACAATGGCCTGACGAGTTTGGCTTTGCCGGAGGACTTAACGAGCTTGCAGGAGCTGGTTCTCAACAACAATGGCCTGACCCACCTAGCCTTGCCGGAGAATTCGGCGAACCTGCGGAAGTTGGAAGCCCAAGGCAATCGCCTAACCTCACTGACTCTACCGGACAACCTGGCGCATTTGCAGGATCTCGTTCTTTTCAACAACCAACTGACCAACCTGACTTTGCCGGAGGGCTTGGCGAACTTGCGGGAGTTGTATCTCGCCGACAATCGCTTAACCTCTCTGACTTTGCCAGAGGGCTTGGCGAACTTACGGGTGCTGGTTCTCCACAACAACCAACTGACCAATCTGACCTTGCCCGAGGGGTTGACAAACTTGCGAGTGCTGGTTCTCAACGACAATCCTTTGGAGAGTTTGCATATACCGCTAGACATGGACATTGAAAATATCCTTCTCGTTGGTTTCCCAAAATCAGAAGTGACCTTCTACGATCCCGCGACCGGAGAGACGATCGCACCACCACCAACAGAACCCACGGAGCCAACAGAACCCACGGAGCCAACAGAACCCACGGAGCCAACAGAACCCACGGAGCCAACAGAACCTACGGAGCCAACAGAACCCACAGAGCCGATAGAACCAGAACCGCCAACTGAGGAAACTCTCCTCATCACCGGAATGACAAGCGACGGCAGCGCTTTTAGACGGGAGGTCGACGCCGACACGGAGTCTCTGCCCCTCTCCGGAAATCAGTTAACCAATCTGACTTTGCCCGCCGGCTTGACCAGCTTGAGGTCATTATATCTTGCCAACAATCAACTCACATCCCTGATTTTGCCAAACGACTTGACCAGCTTGGAGACGCTGTATCTCAACTACAACCGCCTGAATACCTTCTCCGTGCCCAACACCTTAACCAACTTGAGGACGTTGAATATCGGCGGCAATCGTCTGGCTTCCCTGACTTTGCCCACAGGCTTGACCAACTTGAGAACACTGACTCTCAACAACAATTCCCTGACCAACCTGGCCTTGCCCGTTGGCCTGACGAGCTTGAAAACGTTGGTTCTCAACGGCAATCCTTTGGAGAGTTTGTGTGTTCCCGAAGGCATGGACATTGAGAGTCTCAACCTGCAAGGTTTCCCGAAATCGGCGGTGACATTTTGCGAGCCAACGATGGGCACCTTGACCCTGCCGGATTCCAGCTCGACGAACATCAGGCGCTTGTCACTCGACAACAACAACCATTTGGAGATTGTGCGGATTGCGGGCGGGGGGGTGCAGATTCATTGGCGTGAAGGGACATTGCAAAGCACGACTGATTTGAGTGGCGAGTGGGAAGCCGTGGCGCCGTCTCGTTTTTCGCGGGAGGGTGTGTTGCCGATTCCGCCTGAGCGGAAAGGCGCAGAGTTTTTCCGCTTGAAACCGGCGAAGTAAAGATGGCTCAGATATTTTTCTGTCTGCGCAAGGCTTGATTTCGCAATAAGGAGTTACAGGCTTAAGGAGGTTGGCGCAGACACTCGAAGAGCGAGTAGGGCAGAGGGACTCGTAGAGCGGAGGGGAACCGACATCCAAACTTCCTGTTTGCCTTTGTGCAGGCACTCGACCGGTTGACCGGCATCCGCCTTGACAAAAAAGAAAAATCAGTGGTAAGTTGTCTCTGCGGGGAGAGAAATGTGAGGCAGACATCCTGTCTGCCTGCAGGCGGCAAGCCTGTGCCCCGAGCTGAAACGAAAATTAAAAAAAACTTTGAAAATGCCAAACAACCTGTCAACATGAAAAAACGCAATAAGTAGCTATGGGCTACATTGACGCTCCAGCAGGCAATCCTGCTTTTTCCACGTCCAGTGACCTCATTCCCCTAGCCAAAATATATTTAACACAGTCTGTTCCGTTGCCAAGCATTTCGCTTCGAAGCCCCTAAATACTTATTGCGCATCTCTGAATTGACAAGCCGGCGCAAAAACCGCACGATCAGAAATTCGATTGGAACCGAAAACAATGCGTTCAGATCGGCAGATGGACCAACCACATAATCTCTTTGGAAACCTGCGGGAATTGGATTTGGGGAACGGTGGCGCAGGGCGGCTCTACTCACTCCCCGCGTTGGAAGAGGCCGGCCTCGGTCCCATCTCGCGGCTGCCTGTCTGCATTCGTTTGGTGCTGGAATCGGTATTGCGCAATTGCGATGGGCGGCGCGTGTCTGAGGAAAGCGTCCGGGCGCTGGTGAATTGGAAACCGAAAGCCGAGCGCCAAGCCGAGATTCCCTT
This sequence comes from uncultured Pedosphaera sp., assembly GCA_965214825.1. Taxonomy (GTDB): domain Bacteria; phylum Verrucomicrobiota; class Verrucomicrobiia; order Limisphaerales; family AAA164-E04; genus UBA2970. The sequence continues at coordinate 597,978 of OZ243981.1, read as the reverse complement.
CGTGGCCGCGCGGATCGTCCTTCAAGACTTTACCGGAGTGCCGCTCCTCGTTGATTTGGCAGCCATGCGTTCCGCCGCAAACCGGCTAGGCAAGGACCCGAAACTCATCGAACCTTTGGTTCCCGTTGATCTGGTCGTCGACCACTCGATTCAAGTGGACTTTGCCGGCAGCGCGGATGCCATGCAGAAGAATTTGGAGAGGGAGTTTCAGCGCAATCGGGAGCGGTATCAGTTCTTGAAATGGGGAACGCAAGCCTTCGACACCTTCAAGGTGATCCCTCCGGGAATCGGGATCGTCCATCAAGTGAATTTGGAATACCTGGCCAAAGGCGTGCTGGAAACCGGCGGCATCTATTACCCTGATACTTTGGTAGGCACCGACTCACACACCACTATGATCAACGGGCTGGGAATCGTCGGATGGGGCGTCGGCGGCATCGAAGCAGAAGCCGGAATGCTGGGGCAACCCGTCTATTTTTTGACGCCGGATGTGGCGGGCGTTCACCTGACCGGGTGTTTGAGTGAAGGCGCCACAGCAACCGACCTGGCGCTGACCATCACCGAAATGCTCCGCAAAGCCAAAGTTGTCGGCAAGTTCGTGGAGTTCTTTGGCCCCGGAGCTCGCGCCTTGCCGGCGGTGGATCGAGCCACCATTGCAAACATGGCGCCAGAGTATGGCGCGACGATGGGTTTCTTCCCGATCGACGAAGAAACGGCGCGCTATTTCCGCGCCACCGGCCGGAGCGAAGAGCACTGCCGGTTGTATGAAAACTACTATCGAGCGCAGAATCTTTGGGGCATTCCTCGACGAGGCGCCATCGAGTATTCCGTCGAGTTGGAACTCGATCTGGCTGATGTCAGACCCTCGGTTGCCGGGCCGAGAAGGCCGCAGGATCGCATTGCTTTAGGGCGGCTGGGCGAGTCTTTCAATGCCGCGTTCACTCGATCCGTTGGCGAAGGCGGATTCGGCAGGAACGCCGGGGAATTGTCAGTAGCCGAAGCAGTGGCGGCTTCTAACAACGGCGGCAGTGCCGAAATTAGACACGGCAGCGTTTTGATTGCGGCGATCACCTCTTGCACAAATACCTCGAATCCGAGCGTCATGCTGGCTGCCGGGCTGTTAGCGAAGAAGGCGGCAGCCAAGGGCTTGGAGAAGAATCCAGCCGTGAAGTCTTCGCTGGCGCCGGGTTCGAGAGTGGTGAGTGATTACTTAAAGAAGACAGGGCTGCAGCCGTATTTGGACCGATTGGGCTTTCACCTCGTGGGATACGGCTGCACAACCTGCATCGGAAACAGCGGCCCTCTGTCCGAACCAGTCGAAAAAGCAGTTGTCGAAAACGACCTTGTGGTCGCATCCGTGCTCTCCGGCAACCGAAACTTTGAAGCGCGGGTGCATCCAAACATCAAGGCCAATTTCCTGATGTCTCCGCCCCTGGTGGTGGCCTTTGCTCTGGCGGGGCGAGTCGATATCAACCTGGAAGAAGAACCTTTGGGCGGCGATTCGGAAGGGCGGCCGGTCTTTCTCAAAGATATTTGGCCCTCGCTGGAGGAAATCCGAAGTCATCTCGAATCCGCGCTCGACCCTGAAACCTTCCGCCAATTATACCGCGATTTTGCCGATCAAAACCCCCAATGGAACAAAATCCCGGCCGCCACCGGCGCTCTATACGATTGGGACACCGCAAGCTCTTATATCCGGGAACCGCCTTTTTTTGCCGATTTCCGTTTGAAACCCGAACCCATCGCCGGGATTGCGGGAGCGCGGGCGCTGGGAATTTTCGGCAATTCAGTGACGACGGATCACATTTCGCCGGCCGGCGCCATCAAAAAGGACTCGCCTGCCGGTCGGTTTTTGAAAAACAGAGGCGTCGCCTTTGCCGATTTCAACAGCTACGGCTCCCGCCGGGGGAACGACCAAATCATGACTCGCGGAACCTTTGCCAATGTGCGCATCCAAAACCTGATGGCGCCGGGAACCGAAGGCGGCGTTACGCGGCATCAACCGAACGGCGAGCAAATGAGCATCTACCAGGCAGCAATGAAATACGCCGAAACAAAAACGCCCCTCGTCGTCATTGCCGGGCAGGAATACGGCGTCGGAAGCTCCCGCGATTGGGCGGCAAAAGGAACCCGGCTGCTAGGAGTCAAAGCCGTCATCGCCGAAAGCTTTGAACGCATTCACCGCTCCAATCTCGTGGGCATGGGCGTCCTGCCCTTGCAATTCCCGCCCGGAACCAGCATCCAAACACTCCGGCTGGACGGGACGGAGGCTTATACAGTGGCGGGGCTGAGCGATTCTTTGCAACCTCGGCAAGACTTGACGCTAAAAATCCAACGCGTCAACTGCGAGGCTTTGGACATCTCCATCCGCTGCCGCATCGACACCCCTATCGAAGTCGATTATTTCCGGCACGGCGGTATTCTGCCATATGTCTTGCGGCAACTCGCCTCCTAAGTTTCGCCGTTCAACGGCGCTTCGCCCGAAGCACAAGACACCAAAGCGCCGCAAAATCATATGCAGCATGAGCGACAATCGGAGCTAGAAGATTACCGGCGACCTGCCAAACCACGCTAAAATAAATGCCAAAAACAAATGCAATGACAAAGTAAGCCTTAGTCATCGCATGACAAACGGCGAAAAGAAAACTTGCAACCAAAATCCCAAGCGCAGGAGAAAAATGAACCGAAAGCCCGCCCTGCAGCGTTGCCCGAAACAAAACCTCTTCGCCAACACCGGCCGCCAACGACAAAAGGGCGATGGAAAACAACGAACCCTTTCCAAACCATTCCTCAACCAGCGAATCAACACAATTGCGAATCTCGACAAAAGGCGGATATGCCGACCCAAGAATCCAGAAGAACAGAGCCAGCAAAGGAAGAGCAGAAAAAATCCCCAACAAAACACCCTCCGCCTCCCACCGAAAATCAGCAAACAAAGGAACGCCCAGCCACCAAGCCAACACCCAGGCAATGCCTAGCAACAAACCTTCAAACAAAATTGCCCAGACAAAAAACGATGGCAACCGCTTGGAAGGCGTCTCACCACATCCGCAATCCGGTTCTTCAACCATAGCCAAAAAAGCGAACCTACCGAGTCCGCAGACAGTTGGCAATCATCCGCACAAAGGCGCGAACAGGCCGCTCGGCACGGCAACCAGCTTGCCCGCTTGAAGCCGGGCGAGCACTTTTGCAACTTCCCGGTCTTTTAACCATATCTCCATCCACTCCCGCTTCTGAAACGCCATTGGGAGTCGTTGCTGAAAGATCGTCTGCCTGTCCGATGGGGTGAAAGATGCCCGCGCAGCCTCCGTCAGATCTGCTGCAGTCGGTATCTTGTCCCAGTCAACCGGCTTCCTAGTCTCAATCGAGAAGGCATCCGCCCGGTTCCCTTCCAATCCCAGCCAATGCTGAATCACGCGATTCACCACCGTGCCGGCAAAGGTGAAATATCGCCGGCCGGCCGCTATATCCGCATATGGAATGGTATCTACACCAGCCGCTTCCCGAACTGCCGACACGAACCGATCAATCGGCCGCCAATTTTCGGGTGCCATAAAGCTGGTCTCTTCGGCCACTTCAAACAGCCAATACCAGAGCGCGTTGGTGGTGAAAGTGTCCAAACCCCTCAACCCGTCCTCGGAAAAAACCAGCCGAACATCCGTGCCGCTCCTGCCGGCTGGTTGGACTCGGAGCTGCCAGTCAATCACCCCAAGTGCTTCATAACGGTTGCCACCGAACCGGAACCGGTCTCCCTTGTCCAACTTGAGCAGATTGCCGCGGGGAATCGCCCCCAACAATTGTCCGTCGCAGACCAAGTCAATCAGTTGGTTTCCAAGTGGAAAGTTACCCCAGATGAGGTTCTGGTCTTTGAGTTTCCACAGCGCTTCCGCTGCTCCGTAGCGGTTCTTGAATCCGTGGCGCTGGATGAGGTCATGTGCTTCCAGTTCGGCCAAAATCCTTTCAATAGATTTCCGGGTCAGGTCGGGGCGGTAACCGACTTCGTCGCAGATGTCGGCGATGCGTGTGAAGGCCCCCTCCTCCCGCAAAATGACTGATAGCGCCTGTTGGCCGACTGCACCAAACAGGTCGAAGGGTTGCTGCGCTGGCATCTGGCATCTGGCTGCCAAACGGAGAAGTGTCGAAAAGATTGCAGACTCGTGGAATGAACCGGCGCCGTCACGTGAAATACAGATCACGTTTGTCTTCTGTGTCCTTCGGTTTCCGCGACCGATACGTTGTAACAATGACTCAACCGACAACGGCGGCCCGTACAAAACGACCGCGTCGATGTCTCCAATATCGATCCCCATCTCAAGGGTGCTGGTTGAGACACAAACCGCCCGGGCGGCGGAACCGAACCAGTGCTCCACCTCTTCCCGCATCTCATTGGACAAAGAGGAGTGATGCGTCCGAACCGCTTTCACCAAACCCGGCCGAGACTGCAATGCTGCCGTCAAGCTCTCCGCTTCATTGCGGGAGTTTACAAAAACCAGCAACTTCCGGTTCGGCGCTTGCATTAAACACTCCAACAACTGTGCCGCCTTCTTTGCGGAATCGCATGTTCGGATGTCGCCATCGATGCGTCTGGTAGCAGGAGACTGAAGCAAATCCGCCTTTACCCCTTCGCCAAACAAAAACGCCCGGATATCTTCCGGGCAGCTAATAGTCGCCGACAACGCCACAATCTGTATCGAATCGCCAAGTAAGCGCCGCAAGCGGTGCAACAAAATAGCAGCCATCTGTCCTCGCTGATTGTTGTAAAGCAAATGAACCTCGTCGAACACGACGGCAACTACCTTGTTCAGGCATGAATGCTTCTGCAGAAGCAGGATGCCGAGGGATTCAGGCGTTGTTACGACAACATGAGCAGCGCGGGAACCGACCAATTCGTTGCGGTCGCCGTGCCGAACAGCCAGGCGCAAACCCAAACGATACAGAGGCGGCCGTAATCGTCGTGCCACATCATTGATCAATGCTTTGGTCGGGCAGATATAAATCAGGACAGTGACATCCTCTTGCAAGGCTCGCCCGAAAAAGCGGCTTACCAACGGCGCAACCGCTGCCTCTGTTTTACCGGAGCCAGTGCCCGCGGAAATGATGGCATTTCGGCCAGCGCATAGGGAATGAATGGCCGCTTCCTGAACGGGTCTCAAGGTGGAAAAGTTTCCGAAAAAAGCTTGCCCAACCTGTTGCAATAAAGGTGCTGCAGCTGACGACATCATCACTCCAAGGGGCTGTCCAGCACCTGCACGGCTCGTCTGATTGCTCGCCGTGCCCGATCCTCTACGGCACTGCGAGCCTCGGCGTCAACAGCTTGCTTCATTGCCGCAATCGCGCTTGCCGGAGATGTATAGTCGTAGGCAATTTCATGCACCCAGACGATGCGCTCGGCCAGTGTGAGCAAGTCTCGCGCCGCCAGCGGACTCATGGAAAAAGTTTTCAGTTCGTCGAACTGACTGTAATCGAAATCCCAACGATCCTTTTCTATAAGACGCTCCTTGCACTTCTTGGTAAAGGCTGGCGTGACGGCGAAGAATGTCTTGCCGGCAAAGCGGTCACCCGACATAAATCGAAACAGATTCCAGAAGGCGTCCTCTTGGTGGTTGATGTTGCTCAGATTGGTAAGAACGTCCTCGAATTCGTCAAAAAGGATAGCCAGTCCGGCCATGCCGGAGGCGACCAACATCCGGTGCATGTCTTCGAGCGCGTTCCAGCAGTTACGATAGGAACTAGGATGGAAGACCAGTGCCTCTTCCTTGTAGAATCGCCGTTTTGGACGAGGGTCGCGGAAATGCCGCCGTAGCCGTTCTACCAATGTCAGATAGATGTCTTTCCTTTTGTTTTTGTAATCGCCCGGAGATGTAAGCCAATCAATGACCATCTGCCGGATTTCGTTTGAATTACTGAATACCCACGCACGAAATGCAATATAAAACGGCGGTGATTTGAGTTCCTCGGAGTAATCCCATCGCCAGTTGTTCGTAACCTTGACCCAGAATCTGCGACCGGGAGCGTCATTGTCGTTTCGTGCCCGTTCCGCGGCCTTGGCGAGTAAATCCAACGTTCGCTCAAGATTCCCCTGAGTGCTGTCCGGCAGGGAAATTTGGATATTCCGCAGAATGGTGCCGAACATCTGATCCATCCGATTGAAACGGACACCTGACTTGGCATCCAACGTTGCCAGACTCGCTGCAAACCGTTTTCGGAGCGCTTTCTCTTGGATGAGCTGAAGCAAATGCGACTTGCCCGCGCCGTAGTTCGCTTTGAGTAGAAGAGAGTATGTTTCATCATCAGTCAGGTGACTATCCAACCACTCGATTTCTTCCTTTCTCCCCACCGTGAATTCCTCCATGAACTCTGCCGGTGGAATGCCCATACGAAGCTTTTCAAGCAACTGTTCTGCCTGCTTCGGTTTCAACGATGCGAATGTCTCAACTTTTTTCACGCAGATCGTCCGTCACGTCGTTGTATACCTCTGACGGCGCACGTTCCACACCTTCCATGGCATCGTCCAACTTCTGTACGATTGCTTTGGTCAATATTCACGCAGATCGTCCATCACGTCGTTGTATACCTCTAACGGCGCACGTTCCACACCTTCCATGGCATCGTCCATGACTTCTACGGTTGCTTTGCTCAATGCCCGCCAGAATCGAGCAGGAGAAAGACTTGGGTGGTTTTTGTTCCATTCGGTGACGAATTCGTTCAAGGTCGTCAAGTCTGGCAGAACTCCCTCGGCCTCCGGGTAGGCAGTCAGGTAAATCTTGCGGATCTTTTCTGCCACCTTTTGGTATTGGTCCAGAGAAAAATCAATGGCGTCAAGGTTCCACACGTTGTCCAATGCCTTGGGAGGCCGGTCGATCGGCTGGCCAATGCGCCCTTCCAACGCGCCGTATATCACGATCCCATATTTCGGGTCGTCATAAAATTCAGGAGTAGTTGCATATAGCAAGAAGAGGCCGGACAGATCGGACACGTTGTTGATTAGGTGAAGCAGATTATTGTGTGCATCCTTAAGGACGCTCTTTCGCATAGTCGAGTAAGACATCTCTGCTTCGTCAAAAAGGATCACCAATCCTTTGTAGCCCATAAGCTGAATGCAGGCCGACAACGATTGGAGCATTAGCTTTGCATTGTCCTTGCTGACCAGTTTGTTGATTCCGAAATTCTTGCGCCATTGGCCGACCGTGCCTTCCCCGCTGAACCATTGAAGGATTTCGTCTCGCCTCTGTTCCAAGACCGCCGGCTCGGGTGCCTCTGGAAGAAACGTCTCCCAATACTGTTTGACGATCTTTCGGAAATCAATGTCGATGGCGTTATAGGCCATCAGCTTCTCCGTGGCGATTGAGACATTTTCGTGGGTCACCTCCAGCGGTTGACCATGCCTACCGCTGGATAGGAATGCCAGGGCTTCCCGCAGTACGACCCCGAACGGCGCGGCCGACATCTGTGATTCACTGGCGAAGTAGTTGGGTGTCATTATATTCCGAACGATCGAGAAAAATACTCTCTCAAATTTGTTGAACGGCGCTTCATTGACATTCAGTTCCACCGCAGAAACCAGGCAACCAGCATCGAATGCCTCCTCCCGTATGAGACGAAAGAAATGAGTCTTGCCGGCGCCCCAGTGACCACTGACGAAACGGATGATGCCTTTGTCTTTAATCCCATTGAGATGAAACCTGCGGATGCCTTGTAGCAGATTGTCGTGTCCCACGGCGTAATGTCTCGTCCCGCGTTGAGGTGGCTGCCCCTTACGCAGTGATTCGATGATCTGATTGGCGCTAGATGTCGAGATGTTCATGATGTGTTCGCTTCCTGTTTTCTGAAAGTGAGTAAATTCACCATGCCCTGTCCCGCTGCACCGAGAAGGAGCACGCCACTTTCCGTATCTCTGGTTTGCTGCAAATTGAATTGATAGCCTCCGGTTGTCCCTAGTCCCTTTTCGATCAACCGTGACAGGTCAACGAGAAACTCATCCCTTCTATATTTCCGGTATCGCTTACGGTTTGTCATGGCGTCAAAAACGTCACGGATGCGCGTTGGGTCACCTTCGCGAGCCTTTGTTTTTTTGAGTACCTCCTTGTATGTTGAATAAAGATCTTTGAGGAGTTGTCCGTCGGAAAACTTCCGCTCAAACAAGCGTTTCACCTCTTTCTGTACGGCCATAATGATGGCTTGTGCATCCGCCGGTATCTCATCCAGACGCCCTTCACGGGTAGAGATGCGAGCCATTTGTTGATTGTCGTTCACTTGCACCTCGACGAACCCGTGATTCCCAAAGTAATACCGCGGATGCCGGCTCCGGCTCCGGTCCAACTGAAGACCAACTTCCTGCGCCAACCGATCGATATTACCGGGGAGAGCCTTAACAAGCTCATCAGCCCTGGCTTTGGCGTCCCGATACAGACCCTCAATGTCGGAAATTGATGGATGCGACTGCTTGCGAAGACCTGACAGAAAATCTTTCTTTTTTTCGCAGTGTTGCTTGATGTGAATGCACCAATCTTTATTCCTGTAGCGATCAAGGTTTTCAAGAAATTTCTTGAGTTTCCCCACCTCATTCCGTTTTGTCTGCGCGTCCTCGATTTCCTTTGTCAGATCGGCTTCTTCCTTTGTTGCTTCTTGGATGAGTGTCTCCAAGCTACGGCTATCAAAAGCGGTTTTGCCGGCATTCGAGTTGTCTTGGTTGAAGAGATCTTCCTGCATTGGGTATCTATGTTAATTTTGTGTTGTTCGAAATCTTTTAGGGTATTACCGGTAGGGAGTTAACTCATGGCTATTGCGGCGCGTAAGTCACGGACAAAGTCTTGAATGTCTTCTTCTGTGGTGTCCCAGGAGCACATTAAGCGGCAGCCGCTCTCGCCGATGAAGGTGTAGAATTGCCATCCTTTTTGGTGCATTGCTTGGATGACTGGCTGGGGCATTTCGACGAAGACGGCGTTGGCTTGTGGGGGAAACAACACTTTTAATCCGGGTAATTGGCGCAGGGTATTGTGCAGTTGTTTGGCCATTGCATTGGCGTGGCTGGCGTGTCGCAGCCAAACGCCGTTGTCAAGCATTCCGACCCACGGCGCGGCCAGGTAGCGCATTTTGGAGGCGAGCTGGCCGGATTGTTTGCAGCGGTAGTCGAACTCGGCGGCCAGGGCGCGATCGAAAAACACTACTGCGTCGCCGACGGGGGTTCCGTTTTTTGTGCCGCCGAAGCAGAGGACATCCACTCCTGCTTGCCAGGTGATTTCTTTGGGCGCCGTTTGGAGCGAGGCAACGGCGTTGGCAAACCGCGCGCCGTCCATGTGCAGTTTAAGGTTCAAGCGCCTAGTTTGTTCTGCGATGGCCTGCAGTTCGTCCGCGGTGTATACGGTGCCCAACTCCGTGGATTGGGTGAGGCTTACCGCTTTGGGTTTTGGGTAATGGATGTCCGTCCTTCTGTTCACGCATTCTGCGATTGTGTTGGGAGAAATTTTGCTGTTTTCTCCCGGCATCAGGAGGACTTTTGTTCCGTTGGAGAAGAATTCGGGCGCGCCGCATTCGTCGCGTTCCAGATGGGCGTATTCGTGGCAGAGGATGCTGTGATAGGATTGGCACAGGGAGGCCAGGGCCAGCGAGTTAGCTGCGGTTCCGTTGAAGACGAAGAAGACTTCGCAAGAGGTTTCGAAGAGCTCGCGGATTTTGTCCGCTGCTTGCCGGGTCCATTCGTCGTCGCCGTAACCTGCCGCGTGGCCGGAGTTGGCCGCCTCCAAAGCTGCCCAGGCTTCGGGGCAAATCCCGGCGCAATTATCGCTGGCAAAGTGTCTTGGTTTCCCGCTCATTTCGATTCTGCCCATCTCAACAACAATAATCAAACTTGTTTCTGGGGGATGGAAAGCCTAAAAACTTCGGACGCAACGATGCGGTTGATTGCATTGATAACAGAGAAGTCGTCCTGCTGGAAGGAGCAGCACTCGTCTGCGGAGTTTGGAGGAGCGGCGAACCATTTGTTTGAAGGCAATCGGGAGAGCGGCTTTTGATTTAAGCGGCGGTGGAGACCATCTTCTACAGCAACCCCAAATGGATTTGTTGGGTCATTTTTGCCAGCGCAACCCTCACCAGTGCCGGGAGTTTTCGGTTCTGGACCAAGCGGGTGAAGGCGTGGGGGCTGCTGGACCATCCGGGGCAGCGAAAGATTCACACCGGCTCCATTCCTCTGTCTGGCGGACTGATTGTCGGGACGGGGATGCTGGTTCCGCTCTTGACAGCCATTGTTCTTGTCGAGCTGGCGCTTCTGGACGATTCGCTTGTGGGCTATTCCGCTAAGGCTTTGGAACAGCATACTACCCAGGTAGGCGCTCTTGTCTGCGGCGTGTTGGGGATGTTGGTTTTGGGTGTTGTTGACGATTTCAGGAACCTCTCGGCCGGGTCGAAGTTGGGGGTTCAATTTCTCCTGGCCTCGATGGTTGCGGCGACGGGGACGCGCATCATCGTCTTCACTCCCGATCCTATTTGGAGCTGCGCGATCACCGTTCTCTGGATATTGATGCTGGTCAACGCCTTCAACATTGTTGACGGGATGAATGGGCTTTGCACCGGCATCGCCTCTATCAGCGCGGCTTCGCTTGCTTTTCATTCGATGATATCGGAACATACCCATGTCGCGTCTTTGGGTTTTCTCGTCGCCGGCGCTTTGATCGGTTTTTTGCCGTTCAATTTTCCAAAGGCGAAGGCGTTTTTGGGCGATTCGGGGACTCACTTGGTGGGGTATCTGATTGCGGTTTTGTCCATCTTGACTCTCTTTCACGGCGAAGGCGAGCAAAGTAGCCAATTCGTCTTCATTGCGCCTGTACTAATTGCAGGGTTTGCCTTGGTCGATATGGTTTGGGTGACATTCTACCGGCTGAGGCGCAAGAAGCCCATTTATATTGGCGACATGAATCATCTCTCGCATCGCTTGGTCCAGAGGGGGTTCACCGAGTGCCAAGCCGTGGGTTTGCTTTGGCTTTTCCACGGCCTCCTCGTGGCTGGTTCTTTTCTTCTCCTGCTTTGACCCTTGCGGCAGTGGTCAAGATTGTTTTTGGCTGGCCAATTCGCTATCTGTTGTCAAGTCCACGATTTTGAATTCCTCGGCGTGGAAATCGGGGTTGGAGCGGAAGAGGAGTTTGCCGAAGTATTGTTTTTCGAGGTTGACGATAAACTCTTCGTCTTCGTGGCGCAGACGTCGATAGATGGTTGGGTTGACGACGATCATCAATTGGTAATCGGCGGCATGGCGTTCGCGTTGTTTGAGTATCTCGCCCACTTTTCGCTGGATTTCGACGCTCATGGTGAGGGAGCTTTTCACATGCCCCCGGCCTTGGCAATAGGGGCAATCGTCATAGGCCACCGACTTCATGCTTTCCGAAGTCCGCTGGCGGGTCATCTCCATCAAACCGAGTTGAGAGATGGGCAAGACATGTGTTTTGGCCTTGTCTTCCCGGAGGCATTCCTTGACTCGCTGGTAGATGCTTTGCTGTTTTTTTCGCGACTTCATGTCGATGAAGTCCAAGATGATCAGGCCGCCCATGTTCCGCAGCCGCAGTTGGCGGCAAATCTCCTCGGCCGCTTCCAGGTTTACTTTGTAGATGGTTGAGTCCGAGTCTTCGGCGGAGCTTTTGTGGCGACCGGTGTTGACGTCAATGGCGACCAGGGCTTCGGTTTCGTCGATGACGATATGGCCGCCGCTCTTCAGTTTGACTTGCCGGGAGAAGGCACTTTCGATTTGCCGCGAGATGCCGAAGCGGTTGAAAATCGGGCGCGGCTCCCGGTAGAGTTTGACTTTCTGCGCCGCCCGTTCGGAGATTTTGCCAATCTTGTTTCGAATCCGTTTGTATTCGGTGGGGGTGTCAACAACGATTCGTTCGATGTCCTCGGTCAAGAAATCGCGGACGGTTCTCTCTAGGAGGTCCGGCTCTTGGTACACGCATTTTGGGGCGGGCTGTGTGCGGATGATTTCCTGGACTTGTTCCCATTCTTCGAGGAGGAGGGCCAAGTCTCGCACAAAGTAACGGGCTTTTTGCCCTTGCCCCGCTGTCCGAATAATAACACCCATGCCTTCGGGCAACGTGAGTTTTTGCACGATGCGCTTGAGTCTTTGTCGTTCTTCTCGCGATTCGATTTTGCGCGAGACACCACTTTGGTCGGATGTGGGCAGGAGGACGAGGTATCGTCCCGGAATTGCGAGGTTGGTCGTGACGCGGGGGCCTTTGGTTCCAATTGCCCCTTTGGTAGCTTGAACCACGATTTCCGAATCGACGGGGTAGAGGCGGGAGATGTCTTCGGGGGTGATTTTGGGTTGCTGGCGTTTCTTCGGTCCGCGCTCGACAATTTCCACGCTGCTGTCAAAATTATTCGGCGCGATGTCCCAATAGTGCAGGAAGGCGTTCTTGCCGAAACCGATGTCGATAAACGCGGCTTTGAGCCCGTCTTCGAGGTTTTTGACTTGTCCTTTGTAGATGCTTCCCACCAGCCGGTTGTCGCTAGTTCGCTCGATGTTGAAGTCTTCGAGCCGTCCTTCCACTAAGATCGCCACCCGTGTTTCGAGGGATTCCGAGTTGACCACCAACTCTTTGTGGGAACGCCGCACCGGGCGGATGATTTGTTTGACTGTGGAGATCATCGCGTCCGTGGCGGCCCGCAGGGAGCCGACGATTCCTTTTGGCCGCTCGTCCTGAACCGGCACGGGGGCAAAGGTTTTTTCTTCTGTCGCCTTTCGATTTTTTTTCTTAGTTCGTTGGTTGCGCCGCCGGGGTTTCGACTCCGGCGCGTTTTCTTTGGCGTCGGGCGGCATTCCCGCGGCGATATTTTCCGCTCGCTGGATTTCCCGGGCATGGCGGCTTTGATCGAATATGGGTTCGTCGTTAGGTTCTTCTTTTCCGACGGCGATTGCCCGGGCTTGTGCCGCGGCTCGATTCGGCCGCCGTTTCTGGTTAGCTAAGCCTCTGCTGGGGCGGAAGCGCATTCCTCCGCGCCGTTTGCTTAAAGATTTTCTTTCACTCATGGTGCACTCGATGTTCAATAGCTTCTGCGATGAATATAGATATTTTCCAACAGCCCGATTGACAGGAGAAAACATAAAACCGATGAGCCTCCATCGCTGAGAAGAGGCAGCGGAAGCCCTGTCACGGGCACAATTCTGATGTTCATGCCGATGTTGATAAACACGTGGCTGAACCAAAGTGTTACCACTCCGGCCGCCATAGCCTTCCCCAACCGGTCTCGCGCCGCGCTAGCCACGCGCAACCCGCCAAGGATTAAAAGCCCGTAAAGGGCGAGGACGCCGACGCTGCCCGCGAATCCCTTCTCCTCGGCAATCACAGAGAAGATGAAGTCGTTATGGGCGACGCCCCGGGGCAAATAGCCCAAAGCGTTCTGCGTCCCCCGGCGCCAACCCTTGCCCGTCAACCCACCCGAGCCGACGGAAATTAGCGCCTGTTCGATGTTATACGAATACTTTTTCCGCTCCCGTTCCGCCTGTTGCCTCTCCTCCTCGGTCGCGCCGGCAGGGGCAAAGCTAAGCCCGAAATAAACCCGCAACCGGTTTTTCTGGTATTCCTCCAACTGGATGAACTGGAGGCTTTTGGGGGCAAAGAGAACATCGGCAACCGTCAGCCCAACGGCCGCCACGCCGATGCCAAACACCCGCAACAAGTAATACCAAGGGATTCCAGACACATACATCATTGCAAAACCGACGGGCAAAAGCACAATCGCCGAGCCCAAATCAGGTTCCAGCAACACCAATGCAAACGGGAGAAAAGTCATCGCCAGCGCCTTGGCAAAAACTGCCGGCAACCGAAGCTCATCCAGCGGCCGACTCAGGAAATTCGCCAATAAACAGATGAGCGCCAACTTGGCAAACTCCGACGGCTGGAAATTAAAAACCCCTAGGGGAATCCACCGCTGGACGCCGGCAACCGGCTCCAAAAAAAAGACCAGCAGCAAAAAGCCGACAGCAATCCAATAAAGAATCAAGGACCATCGGGCAATCACCCGGTAATCCACCAGGCAAACAGCCGCTGCCAAGCCCGCTCCCAGCCCGGCGGCAAACAATTGCTTCACAAACCGCTCCTGATACCAGCTCGGAGAATCAATCACCAACCGGCCGGATGTCGCGCTGTGGATGAACGCTGCACCGACCAGCACCAGCCCGAAGGCCGCAATCGGCATCCCCCATTCGAGCTTTGTCCAGACTTTTGTTGAAGTGCTCACTCGATGAAACAAAGCTCCCGCAAAGCCCCCGCCCGCCGGTTGACCGCCGCCGAAATTTCGAGGCCTTTTAGAAATTGATAAATCTTTCGAGCAACCGGAGCGCAATTAGCCCCTCCAGACTCGCCGTCCACCACCAGCACCACTACGGCATAAAGCGGGTTCTCGACCGGCGCGAAGGATACGAACCAAGTGTCGTTGATCCGCCGGCCGTGGATGCGCTTGCTGGTTTCCGCAGTGCCTGTCTTGCCGCCGATGTTGAAGCCGTTCACGCGTGCCTGATGCCCTGTTCCTTCCGCCTCCGCGACATCGGCCAGCATCGCTTCGTGAATTGCCCGGAAGGCCTCGCGCGAGGCTCGCAACCGCCCGCGGACGATGCCTTGGGGCAAGTCCCGGGGCTTGCGGCCGGACAACAATCCCTGCGGCTCCCGGCGGGCGACGATTCTGGGTTTATAGACCGTTCCCCCGTTTGCCACCGCAGACATCATCACGGCCATTTGCAGGGGCGTTACCGCGATCCCGCCCTGTCCGATGCAGAGGTTGGCCGTCTCTCCCGGATGCCAGCCTGCTCGAATCCTTTCGATGGAAGGGAAGTGCCCCGCCAATTCCTGATAGGGCAAAAGCCCGGTTGCTTGGCCGAGGAAAAATTGGTTCCCCCAGCGGACCAGCGGCTCAATCCCCACTTCTAGCCCGTGATGGATGAAATAGGGGTTGCTCGATTTGGCCAAGGCCCGCTTGAAATCAAAAATGCCTGCGCCGGCGGTATCGTCAATCAATCGCCCCCTAACTCGAATGTAGCCGAGGCTCTTGAAAGGCTTCTCCGGATCCAACCCCCCTTCCTCGAGGAGCGCCAGGGACACGACAATCTTGAAGATGGAGCCGGGGGCGTAGATGCCATAAGAGGCACGATTCAACAGCGGGCGCTGAGGTTTCTGAGTCAATGCCTCCCAACGCGCATGAGACAAACGCCCGATGAACTCGTTCGGGTCATAAGTCGGCGCCGAGGCCATGGCCAGCACATCGCCGTTGCGAACGTCCATGACGACGACGGCTCCCATCGTGTCCGTTCCCGCGTTCTGCAAGGCCGACTCCGCCGCTTGTTGAATGCGGCTGTCCAAAGTCAGGTAAAGATTGTCTCCCGGAATGGAGGGGAACCAATTCGTCTCGGATTGCCGATACATGAGGTTATTGATGAGCACTGATTTCCCGCCAGGCTTTCCCCGCAATACGTCGTCGTAGATCAATTCGATGCCGTGCCGACCCTGGTAGTCTGGCTGATAGTAGCTGAACCGAAATTCCTCCTCCGCTTCGCGGGAATCTGCCCGTTGCAGGTAGCCGATTAAGTGGGCAGCCAGGGAGCCCATCGGGTAATGCCTCAAGGACTGCAGCTCCAAATCCACGCCTGGAATATGGGTGCCCTTCTCCGCAAATCGGGCCACTTGGCCGGGGGTCAAGTTGCGGACAATCGGGAAGGGCACATACAGCTTCTGCCGGTAATGGCGCTCAAATTTTTGCCGGTCCAACGGCGAAGGGCAGCCCATCAAAGCCGTCACTTGGGACCAGATATTGCTGGCGACTGAGTAGCGGCAAAGCAATTGCAACTCGCCCAGTTCCGTCCGGGTGTAAGCCCGCTTTGCCCGCGCCTTCTTGTAGGTTTTCTGAAACAACGGGCGCAGCTCCTCCAAATAAAGAACGATGCCGTAGTTGGCCTGATTGTCCGCCAAGAGCCGGCCATTCCGATCCATAATTTTGCCCCGAATGGCCGGCTCCCGAATAGTTCGATACGACTGCACTTCCCGAAAGCGCTCATATTTCTCAAACGAAACCACCTGCACATACCAGAGGCCGCCTATCAGGATGAGAAAACCGGCGGCAAAAAGAAAAGCCAGCCAGCGCATTCTGCCGTTATAGCCCATGGATGAATCAACCGAATACATCGCCTCAGCCCCGCCCCCTTTTGATTTCCACTTCCGAGCGAAACCGCGAAAAAGGTTTCCTTTCGTAAGTCAGACCTGCTTCCAACCGATCCAGCAGCCAAAAAACGCAAGGCGACAACACTGCTCCGCAAAGCCCCAAAACGCCGACTTGCGCCACAGTTCCCCACCCCGCTGCCGGACGATGTCCCAGCACCCACAGAATGCCCAGGTGAACCGCTGGATTGACCACAGACACCGCCCCGCCCAAAACTGCCTGAGCCAAGGCTTGGTCGCGCAAGACGACGCTCCGCAACCGAACCACCAAAAGCGCCGCAAAAGTCAACGACAGCAAACTCACCCCCAGTGGGCTCGCTGACAAAGAATCCAATAAGAGACCGGCAAATGCCGCCAGCCCCACAGCGCCGAGAAAATCCCCGCGCAACGCCGCATAAACCACCAGCACCGGCAGCACATCAATCCGCGTTCCCAAAATCCCTTCCCGCGTCCACCCGCGCCCCTCAACAAAAGCCAAGAGAGCCGCCAGTGCCAGCAACAGAATGAACGTAATTCGGCTCAAGGCTGCCCCTCCTCCCTGCTGCCGCCTGCATTGACGATGACCCAAACCTCCTTCAAACGGTCCAAATCTACCCGCAAGCGAACCCGCGCTCCGGAGTGGAGCCCGAAGTCATATGACTGGCTGTCGATAAGCCGGCCGATCGGAATCCCTTCAGGAAAAATGCTGCTCTCGCCGCTGGTTGCTACCAAAAGCCCCGGCTCCAAAGAAGCGTCGCTCCGCAAATGTTCCAGCGCGACAATCCGGCGGTTGATCACACCGCGGGGACTCGGCCCGATAATTCCCTTATCCTTTGATTTGACAAGCATCGCCGCCACGCGGCACTGGGGATCCCCCAAAAGTGCCGCCCGTGACCGGTGCTTCGAGACGGAAACGACTTTCCCGATCAAACCTTGCTCCGTCAACACAGGGTCATCCACCGAAACGCCCTGCTTGGCGCCGATGTCCAGGCCAACGCTCCGCCACCAATTCGCCGGATCCTCCACAATCACCCGCGCCAGCCGGAGGTCCCAAACTTGCCGGGACTTCCATTGAACCAAGGCTCGCAGCCGGGCGTTTTCGCGGAGCGCCTCGTCCATCTGAAACGCCCGCAGCCGATGCTTGCGGTTCTCATGCCGCAGGTGGTCAATTTCTTCAAGGAGGAGCGTCCGGGAAGTCAACGCGCGCGATCGCTGCGCCAATTGGCTGGCGCCTTCGGAAACCCCGACAAACGGCAGATAGACAAAGCCGATCAGCCGCTTTAACTGGTCGTTAAGCCGCGATGGCAACAAGGCTAAAATTAGCCCCAGCCCCACAACGGCCGCAATCAATACAATCTTTGGTCGACACAACATTCCGCTCCAATCTTAACACACTGCGCCCGGAGGAGCAGCGTATTCATCCGAAGGGAACGCACGGTCAGGTTCGGCTGGAAGAAGCCACACGTTTGAGAAATTGCAATTCCTGAAGGACGCGCCCGGTGCCTTCGGCCACCGCTGTCAGCGGGTCATCGCCGATATGCACAGGCAAGCCGGTTTCGTCTGCCACCAGGCGGTCGATGCCTTGCAGCAAGGCGCCGCCGCCGGCAATCACAATTCCCCGGTCCACCAGGTCGGAAGCCAATTCGGGCGGACAGCGTTCCAACGTGATGCGAATCGATTCCAAAATACTCGTCAACGGCTCCTTCAGTGCTTCCCGAATTTCTTCCGAACAAATGGTCAACGTCTTGGGCAAACCGGAACTTAAGTCGCGCCCTTTAACTTCCATAGTCAACTCCTCGTCCAGCGAGAAGGCCGAACCGATGCGGATTTTTATTTCCTCCGCAGTGCGTTCCCCGATCATCAAATTGTAAGCACGTTTCATATGGGCCACGATCGTCTCGTCAAACTCGTCTCCGCCAACCCGGAGACTCCGGGCAAAAACAATTCCCGCCAGGGAAATGATGGCAATTTCGCAAGTCCCGCCTCCGATATCCACGATCATGTTGCCCGCAGGCTCATGGACGGGCAGCCCGACGCCAATGGCCGAGGCCATCGGTTGTTCAATCAGATAGACTTCTCTGGCGCCCGCATGAGACGCCGAATCTTTGACCGCCCGCTTCTCCACCTCGGTAATCCCCGAAGGAACGGCCACGACAACCCGCGGCATGATCAGCTTTCGAAAATGAACCTTTTGAATAAAATGCCGCAGCATGGACTCGGTGATCTCGAAATCAGCGATCACGCCGTCCTTCATCGGGCGAATGGCGACGATGTTGCTTGGCGTCCGCCCCAGCATCTTTTTGGCCTCGTTTCCCACAGCCAGCACATTCGTCGTCCCCGCTTGGATTGCCACTACAGAAGGCTCGCGCAGGACGATGCCTTGGTCCCGAACGAAAACCAAGGAATTCGCCGTCCCAAGATCAATCCCGATATCATTCGAGAACAGGCCTTTGAGCTGGGTCAACATGAATTACAACCTGAAAAAAGGGGAAAATAAGCGGCTTCCTTCCCCCAGGTCAAGGGATTAACGCGCTGCCGCGCCTTCTGCGTTGCATTAGGGCGCCAAGGGTTTAATCTGCTGCCTTTCCTGTGTTTGCTCCGGCGTTTTCAGTTTTGTCGGGTTTGGGTCTGCTTTTGTGTTGGGTTGTTTCCGGCACCGCGGCGGAGAAGGCGGGTTGGAGCGGCGGGTGGACGGAAGCGGGGCCGGGGGTCGCTTGGCGGGCCTTGGCGGTTCCAAAGTCCGAGTCTGGGGCGGTTGGGTTTCGCCGCTTGCTGAGCGGGAGGACGGGGATTGATTTTACCAATCATTTGGCGGAGAGCAGCGCGGAGTTGAATCGGATTTTGGAGAATGGATCGGGGGTTGCTGCTGGGGATGTCGATGGGGACGGTTGGTGCGATCTCTATTTTTGCCGGCTGGAAGGAGGCAATGTGCTTTACCGGAATTTGGGCGGGTTTCGGTTTGAGGATGTTACGGCGGCTTCGGGGGCAGCGTGTGCTGGTCAGTCTTCGACGGGGGCGGTTTTGGTGGATATCGATGGCGATGGAGATTCGGATTTGTTGGTGACAGGCTTGGGGGCGGGGACGCGGTGTTTTCTCAACGATTCGACGGGAAAGTTCGACGAAGTGGCCAAAAGCGGGCTGGACCGGACGGCAGGGAGCATGTCGATGGCGTTGGCAGATGCGGATGGCGACGGGGATTTGGATTTGTATGTGGCCAATTATCAAACGGTGACCTGGAAGGATTTTCCGCCAGGGGTGAAGCTGCGGGTGAGTCGCGTGAACGGCCGGCCGATTGTGGAGCCGAGCGACCGGTTTGTGGGGACATTGCAGGAAGACGGGGGCGTGGCGATTACCGAAATCGGCCAACCGGATGGATTTTACCTCAACGAAGGCAGGGGCAGGTTTCGGTTGGCGGAATGGACGGGCGGGCGTTTTCTCGATGAGGACGGGCGGCCGCTGGCGGAGCCGCCGAGGCATTGGGGGCTGTCTGTGGCGTTTCGGGATTTCAACGGGGACCACCTCCCGGATTTGTACGTCTGCAACGACTTTCTCTATGGCAACGACGATTTCTTTTTGAACACCGGCGCGGGCGTGTTTCGGCGAATTCCGCGTGAGGCGTTGCGGCATTCGAGCTGGTCTTCGATGGCGGTGGATGTGGCGGATATCAACCGGGATGGCCATTTCGATTTCTTTGTCGTCGATATGCTCAGCCAAGATTTGGTTCGGCGCTTGACGCAGCGGGCGAATTACGCAACAGGGATCAAATTGCGGGAGGCGGGGGAGATTTTTGACCGGCCGCAGCAGCAGCGCAACACTTTGTTCCTGAACCGGGGCGACGGCACATATACGGAAATTGCGCTTTTGGCTGGTGTCGAGGCCTCCGAATGGTCTTGGAGCGTTGTGTTTCTCGACGCAGACCTGGACGGGTATGAGGACATTCTGGTCGGGAACGGGAATGCCCATGATCTGCTGGACGGCGATATCACCATTGAAGCGATGGTGGCAATGCGTGCGGCGCCTCGGGGGCAGACGCCGCGAACTTTGCTGATGTATCCTCGGCTGGATTTGCCGGACACAGCCTTTCGCAACCGCGGCGATTTGACATTCGAGGAAGTGGGCGATGATTGGGGGTTCAATCTGTCGGGCGTTTCCCAAGGGCTTTGCCGGGCGGACTTGGACAATGACGGCGATTGGGATGTGGCAGTCAACCGCTTGCAATCGGAGGCGGCCGTGTTTGAAAACATCGGCGCGGCGCCGAGAATCCGGGTGCAGCTTCAAGGCCGCCCGCCGAACACCGCCGGCGCAGGGGCTTTGGTCTCCTTGCATTCGCTTGAGAAGGCGCCGGCCCAAAGGCGGGAGATGGTTGTGGGCGGCCGTTATTTGTCTTCTGACGAACCCGGATTGGTCTTCGCCGCAGGAGGGCCGGGGCGCCGCTTTCGGTTGGAAGTACTTTGGCCGGGCGGCAAGCAGAGCATCGTCGAAGAAGCCCAGCCGAACCGGGTCTATCGCCTTGCCGAAGCGTCGAGCGCGGTTTTCGCCGCCGCTACCAAGCCGCCGGCGAAGGAACCGCTGTTCGCCGACGTGAGCTCCATGCTCAACCACGTTCACCGGGATGTTCTCTTCAACGATCTCCAGCGGCAGGCTCTGTTGCCGAATCTTTTCAGCCAATTAGGGCCGGGAGTGAATTGGGCGGATGTCGATCGGGACGGTTTTGAGGACCTGATTGTGCCTGCTGGCGTTGGTGGCCGATTGGCTGTTTTGGAGAATCTGAAGGGCAAGGGGTTTCGCCGCCGCGAGTACGCCGTTGCCGGTGCAGATCAGCAAGGGGCTGTTTGGATGAATCTGCGGGGGGATGCTTTCGGTTTGGCTTTGGGCGAATCCAATTATCGATCGGGTTCCCGTTCGGTGCCTTCCGTCCGTTTTCACGATTTGAGCGGCGGCAAAGGAGAGGCGGCGCCGGCGTTGCCAGGACAGCGGACAACGGTGGGCGCGTTGACGGCCTTCGATTATGACCGGGACGGCGATTTGGATTTATTTGTTTGCGGGCGGGTGGTTCCCGGCCGTTACCCCGAGCCGGCAATCTCGCGGCTTTACCGAAACGAAGGGGGGCGGTTTCGGTTGGATTTGGAGAACAGCCGGCAGTTCGCCAGTGCTGGATTGGTGAACGGTGCGGGAGTGTCTGACTTGGACGGCGATGGTGATGGCGATCTCGTCCTCGCGGTGGAATGGGGCCATTTGCAATTGTGGTTGAACGAGGCGGGCCAGTTTCGGGAGGCATCTCGGAGGTTTGGATTGGATCGCTTCAAAGGCTGGTGGAACGGCGTTGCCTTCGGGGATTTCGACGAGGACGGGCGCATGGACCTGGCGGCTGCCAATTGGGGGCGCAACACCAAATATGAACGTTATCGGGCGCATCCCATTCGACTACATTTCGGCGATGTGGATGGCAACGGAGCTGTTGAAGTGTTTGAAATGGTTTATGACAAGGCGCGGTCGCGCTGGGCGGCCATCCGCGACCTCATCACATTGGGGACAGCGATTCCTGCGCTTCAAAATGTCGTCCATTCGCATCGCCGATATGCCGAGCAGGGACTGGACAGTTTCTTCGGCCCGGCATTCGAGGCGCTGCAGATGCGCGAAGTCAACTGGCTAGAGACGACGGTTTTTTTGAACCGCGGCGGGCGTTTTGCTGCCCAGGCACTGCCGCTGGAAGCTCAATTCGCGCCGGTGTTCGGCGTGGCGGCGGGGGACTTTACCGGGGATGGCCATGAGGACTTGCTTCTCGCCCAGAATTTCTTCGCCACCCAGCCGAAAACGCCTCGCTATGACGCCGGGCGGGGGCTTCTCCTTGAGGGACGGGGGGACGGAAGTTTTGCCGCTTGGCCGGCGGACCAGAGCGGGATTCGAGTTTGGGGCGAACAGCGCGGGGCGGCAGCGGCGGATTTTGATCAGGATGGACGCCTGGACATTGCCATTGGACAAAACGGCGCGACAACCAAGCTGTTCCGAAACCAAAAAGCCCGGCCGGCCCATCGAGTCAAATTGATCGGGAAACCCGGAAACCGGGACGCAGTGGGCGCCAGACTTCGGCGGAAATCTGAAATCGGACCGGCGCGAGAAATCCGCAGCAGCGCGGGATACTGGTCACAGGACAGCCCGGTGACGCTGTGGCCTGCTCGGCAAGAAGAGCAGGTCTTGATCGTCCACTGGCCCAACGGCGGGCAGAGCGAAGTCGCCCTGCGCGGTCCGGCCAATGAGTGGATTGTGGAAGAGCCTGCCGAGCCGTTGCGTCCCGCAACTCCCGATCGGTTCTGATAAGCAAAAATCTCTCTGGACTTCTCCGGAATTTGCTGTTAGGCAAGAGGCCGTTGTTAGAAGGATTAGACGGGTCAAATCGTAAGCAAGAAGCAATGAAATACCGATTATCGTTAGTGTTGGGTTTGTGCAGTTCGCTGAGCGGGCTGGCGGTTGAAAAAGCGGATTTGGAGGATGCGGCCGTTAAACGCAGTTACGGCTTGGGAGCGAGATACGGCAGCTCGCTGCAACGCGCCTCCCTCGAAATCGACATCAACAGTTTCCTGGATGGGCTGAGAGACGGGCTCGCCGGCAAGCCGCTGCTCTCGGACACAGAAATTCAAGAAGTGATCGCCGCCGTCAATGCGGAAATCCGGGCGCGACAAGCTCAACAACGGGAAGAGCTCGCCGCAAAAAACAAAAAGGCCGGGGAAGATTTTCTGGCGGTCAACCGGGAAAAGGAAGGCGTGGTAGCGCTCGAAAGCGGCCTGCAATACAAAGTGATTCGAGAAGGAGATGGTGCCATGCCGAAAGCGACGGACAAAGTCAAAGTGCATTACCAAGGCACCTTGATCGACGGGACAGTTTTCGACAAATCCCCCGCCAACGCCCCGGTGGAATTCTCCGTGCAGGGCGTTATCAAGGGATGGACCGAAGCCTTGCAACAGATGAAAGTCGGCTCAAAATGGCAACTCTTCATCCCCTCGGAGCTGGCTTACGGAACCCGCGGCACCGGGGCAGAGATCGGTCCCAACTCAACCCTCATCTTCGATGTCGAGCTGTTGGGCATTACCACGCCTCCGGCAATCCAAAAACCCGCGGCGAGAAAACCGATATCCAGCGACATCATCAAAGTTCCCTCCGCCGAAGACATGAAAAAAGGCGCCAAAGTGGAAATCATCAAGCGCGACGAAATAGACGCCTACCGAAAGAGAGAGGCGGAAAAAGCAGCGGCGGCGGAGAAGGCCGCAGCGGAAAAAGCAGCACAAGATGCGGACGAGGAAAGCGATGCCTCCTCGGAGGAAGACCCACCCGCAAAAGGAGAAGAAGAACCCTCGGAAGAGCCGGAAACAGCAGAGGAATAAACTTCGGGACGCGAAGTTTCCCGGTGTCAGAGCAGCGGCTTCACGCTCGCCAGAAGTGCCTGCTTTGAAATGGAGCCCTTCCTGCTCATGCGAATCTTGCCGTCTTTGTCGATGATATATGTGTGCGGTAGGCCCGGAATGCTCCCGTAATCTTTGTTGACCTTGGCGTTGCCCATCACCACGGGATAGTTGATGTTTGTTTTCTCAACGAACTTCTGCACCTTCTTTACTGTCTTCGCCGAATCCGTTGGCGTGTCCATAGACACGCCAACGAAGACCAGGCCTTTGCCGCCAAGTTCCTTCTGGATTTCGATGAAGTCCGGAATTTCCTTCACGCAGGGACGGCACCAAGTAGCCCAGAAATTGAGCACCACAACCTTCCCGTCGTAAGCGGAGGATTGGATTGTTTTGCCGTCCAGCCCCTTCAATGTCCAGGCTGGAGCCTGGGTGCCGATTTTTAATTCGCCTGCCTGCAACAACGAAACCAAACCCATGCCCACCAATGCTGCCAGCCCCAACCGCATCATTTTTTGTTTTGCCGTCATATAATGTCTTTCAAACTGCCCGCTGCCCCTTTATTCCGAAGAAAGCGGCGGCGGTCAAGCCAAAGTTCCCTCGCAACTGCTGCCCGCTCCCGCCGTGCACGCCAGACAATGTTCCCCGGTCGTGATTTTCCGCCCGGCCAGGGATTTCGGTGCCACATCCCAGAGAGAAAGCCTTTTGCCGTCCCGGCAGAGACGCATCCCCAGCATTTGATTGAAATCGCAATCAAACAATCTCCCCCTGTAATCCACGCTCAAAGTATGCCGGCACATCAAGCCCGGCAAGGTTGCCGGATTGAAGCTGTTGGCCAAGAGCTCCATATAGCTCTCCCAGGCGCCCTGTTTTCGCAGGAATTCGGCAAATCGCGCGATTGGCTGGTTCGTCATGGTCAACAAGCGATTGAACTCAATACCAAACTCGCGACGCAGAACCGCTTTGTAATCGGCTTCTAATTCGGCTTGCGGTCCCGGCAGTTGCGCTCCCAGCGGATTATAGACCAGATTCAATGTCAAATGCGATCCGTAGCCCTCGGCGTTGAGCTTCCGCAACGCCCGAATGCTCTTCTCGAAAACCCCGTTCCCGCGTTGTCGGCTCACATTCTTTGCGGAATAACAAGGCAGGGAAGCGATGATCTCGACTTCATGGGATGCCAAAAAAGCGGGCAAATACTCGTACCCCGGCTCCTCGATGATGGTTAGATTATTGCGGTCCATCACCCGGGCGCCGCTGCGCCGAGCCAAGACGACAAAATACCGGAAGAACTCGCTAATCTCAGGTGCCCCACCAGTGATGTCCACCACTTGAGGGCAATGGGTTTCAATCCAATCCCCAATCCGATACGCCGTCTCCTTGTCTATCATTTCCGTCCGCCAAGGAGCGGCATCTACATGGCAATGCCGGCAGGTTTGATTACACTTTCGTCCGATATTCAGTTGCAAAACTGCCAGGGAGTCTCGAAACAAAGCCGCCGCATGTCGTTGCAATTGCTGGTCAAACCGATTCATTTATCTTCAATGCTGGATCGAGCCAGAACGATTTATCCCATGAAACCTCCCGAAAGCCAATCCTCCTTTGCGTTGCGACGGCAACCTGCCGTGGCCAGGCGGCCGCCGCAACACAAAAAACCGGCCATCCTCAGAAGGAAGGCCGGCAACAAACCGCAAATGGAAACTGTCGATCAGTTGGCTGCGGGCGCAGCGTCTTCAGACGCCGGCGAGTTGTCAGCTGGCCGCGCGGGAACGACGGTGAAGCCAGTTTTGTTGATCGCTGCGACAATCTGTTTGGACTTCACTTTGGTGGGGTTGAAGAGCACTGTGGCTTTATTGCTCTTGTGGCAAGCCGAGCCTTTGAGAACGCCGCCCAGCTTGGTCAAGACTTTGTTGACTTTCGCCGAACAAGCGCCGCAGGCCATGCCGTTGACGGCCAGCTCGATTTGTTGCCCTTCGAGCTTCACCCCGGCCTTCTTGATAGCGGCAAACACCTGGCTGGGTTTTACTTTCGTGGAGTCGTAAGTCACTTTGGTCAGGTGAGACTTGGAGCAGCTCTCCGCCTTCACGCCGGCCAAACGGGTCAACGCCTTGTCCAACGCTGTGCAAGTGGCTTCACAAGCGGCACTGTCGATTTTTAGAGTTAGTTGTTTCTGATTGGCGCATTGAGCGGTTCCACCGGCAATACCGGTGATGGAGGTCGCCAACGCAATCGCGGCTAGGTATTTTACGAATTTTGTCATGGTTTTACTTAGATAATCGGTTATCGAGACCACCCCTGTTTCGAGGCGTTTCGGATATAGACACCTGATTTTGGAAAATGTTGCAAGATATTTTCGCAATAAGCATTTATAGGCTTAGCGGGAGTGGCGCAGGCTCTCAGCCTGCGGGCAGACAAGAATGTCTGCCCGACCTTTATGCTGGACAAGGCGAAAAAAGCCAGTAACTGCTTGTTGCGGATATTTTTGCCGCTATCGAATGGGCAGACTGAAGTTGGATGTCAGTTGTCGGTTCCCCCCCGCCCCAACCGCTCTCGTCGAGTCCCTCCACCCGCGAAATCAAGCATTGCGCAGACTGAAAGTCTGCGCCACCTTGCGCCAGTGATGACAAGTGATGAAGCCTTAAAGTTGTTTCAACAAACCGGCGCGTTGCTGAAAGGCCATTTCATTCTTCGCAGTGGACGGCACAGCCGCCAATTCTTTCAATGCGCCTTGGCTCTGCAAGAGGCGGCCATTCTTGAGCGGTTGGGTCACGCTTTGGCTTCTCGTGAGTTTGGCGCAGACACTGTGCTGGCGCCGGCAATGGGCGGGCTAGTCATCGGGCAGGAAATCGCCAGGCAACTCCGGCTGCGGTTCCTCTTTGCCGAGAAAGTCAACGGCGCGTTGCGTCTGCGGCGTGGGTTTCAGTTGGCTGAGGGCGAGCGAGTGCTTATTGCGGAAGATGTCGTTACCCAAGGCGGTCGTGTGCAAGAAACCATTGCTATTGTGGAATCTGCCGGGGCAATTGTTGTGGGCATTGTGGTTTTGGTGGATCGTTCCAATGGAGTGCTGCCGTTCAAATATCCTTTGAAAAGCCTGGTTCGGCTCAACATCGAGACCTTCGCGCCAAATAATCTGCCGCCGGACTTGCAAGCAATCTCGCCAATCAAACTAGGAAGCTGACGGGCTCAATCTCGAATCACTGGGAACTTCGCGGCCACCCAGCCTTTGTAGCCGTCCTTCAAGTGATAAACGGCGGCGAACTTTTTGCGCTTCAACACTTTCAGCGCCTTCCCCGACCGGCCGCCCGAAGCGCAATGCACGAGATAGGTCTTCGTTTTGCTCAACGCATCGAGTTTTGCTTCAAAATCATCGGCGAAGTAATCCAAGTTTTTCGCCCCCCGCAGATGTCCCGCTTTGAATTCTTTCGGCGTGCGGATGTCGAGAATAACCACATTGGGATATGTCTTGAGCAGAGCAGCGGCTTGTGGAGAACGGATGTCATAAAAACCTCTCGGCGCCACCGGCAAAATGGTTGCCGCGCCTGACTCTTCCTCCGCTTCGCCGTGAACATTCGGCAAGACATGAAGCGCGAAGACAACACCCAAAAAACCTGCCCAGCAACGATTCCAGTTCCAATGCAACATCCCCACAAAAAAACGGAAAGCCGCCGCAAAATCAAGAGGATTCCTAAAATGGCGCAACGTGGCGCCACCTTCAGCGCCACTTTTACTTCGCCGGTTTCAGGCGGAAGAACTCTGCGCCTTTCCGCTCAGGCGGAATCGGCAACACGCCCTCCCGCGAAAAACGAGCCGGGGCCACGGCTTCCCACTCGCCCCTCAAATCAGTCGTGCTTTGCAATGTCCCTTCTCGCCAATGAATCTGCACCCCGCCCCCCGCAATCCGCACAATCTCCAAATGGTTGTTGTTGTCGAGAGACAAGCTCCTGAAGTTTGTCGAGCTGGCATCCGGCAAGGTCAAGGTGCCCGTCGTTGGCTCGCAAAAGGTCACCGCCGATTTCGGGAAACCTTGCAGGTTGAGACTCTCAATATCCATGCCTTCGGGCACACACAAACTCTCCAGATGGTTGTTGCCGTTAAGAACCAGCGAGCGCAAGCTCGTCAGGCCAGCGGGCAAGGCCAGGTTGGTCAGAGAATTGTTGCTGAGGTCTAGCGTTCTCAAGCTC
Source organism: uncultured Pedosphaera sp. (assembly GCA_965214825.1). GTDB lineage: Bacteria > Verrucomicrobiota > Verrucomicrobiia > Limisphaerales > AAA164-E04 > UBA2970. Next base: position 570,237 of record OZ243981.1, on the reverse strand, counting down.
GTCAAGTCGTCGGGCAAGGTCAGGGAGGTCAGTTGGTTGTCGTTGAGATACAGCACCCACAAGTTCGTTAAACCGTGAGGCAAGGTCAAAGAGGTCAGTTGATTGTCGTTGAGATACAGCCCTCTCGCCTTGGCCAAACCCTCCGGCAATGTCAGAGAGGGCAACTGATTGTTGTCGAGATACAGCCACGCCAAATGCGTCAAGCCATCGGGCAAACTTAGAGCGGTCAACTGCTTTCTGGAGAGGGAGAGAGACTCCGTGTCGGCGTCGACCTCTCGTCTAAAAGCGCTGCCGTCGCTGTTAGTTCCGGTGATGAGGAGAGATCCCTCAGTTATGGGCGGCTCTTCGGTTGTTGGAGGCTCTTCAGTTGTAGGCGGCGCAATCGTCTCTTCGTTCGCGGCATCGTAGAAGGTCACTGCTGATTTGGAATAGCCACGAAGCTCAAGACTTTCAAGGTCCAGGCCTTCGGGCGCCAGCACACTCTCCAAAGGATTGCCGAAGAGATACAGCCGTTGCAAGTTCGCCAAACCCTCCGGCAAGGTCAGGTTCGTCAGTTGATTATTAAAAAGATACAAGTGCTGCAAGTTCGTCAGACCCTCGGGCAAGGTTATAGAAGAGAGTTGATTGTCGAAGAGATGCAGCCGCTGCAAGTTCTCCAGGCCAGCGGGCACGGTGAAGGAAGAGAGTTGAGTGTCGGAGAGAGACAGAGACTCCGTGCCGGCATCGACCTCCAAACGGAAAGCGCCGCCAGTGCTTGTCGTTCCGGTAAGGGTAATGAATGTCCCAGTCGTGGGCGAAAGATTGGTATTCGTTGTCGGAGGCTCTTCGGTTGTGGGCGGTTTTTCGGTTGTTGGGGGGATATTGGTATTGGTCGTCGGGGGGATGTTGGTATTGGTCGTCGGGGATTCCCCGGTTGTGGGATCATAGAAGGTCACTGCTGATCTCGAAAAACCTTGAAGATCGAGATTTTCAAGGTCCATGCCAACAGGCACACGCACACTTTCCAAAGGATTGCCGGAAAGATTCAGCGTTCTCAAGCTCGTCAGGCCAGCGGGCAAGGCCAGGTGGGTCAGGGCATTGTTGCTGAGGTCTAGCTCTCTCAAGCTCGTCAAGTCGCCGGGCAAGGTGAGGTGAGTCAGTTGGTTGTTGTGGAGTTCCAGATACCGCAAGTTGGTCAAACCATCGGGCACGGTGAAGGCGGTCAGTTGGTTGTGGTCGAGATACAGATACTCCAAGTTGGTCAAGCCGGCAGGCAAGGTTACGGAAGCCAGATCAAAAAAGGAGTGGAGAGCCAGATGTGTCTCGTTGGCGGCGACTTCTTGGCTGAAGGCACTGCCGTCGGTTTTGGTTCCGGTGATGAGGAGAGTTGGGATCTCTGGTTCTGTCGGCTCTGTGGGCGGCGTAATCGGCTCTTCGGGCGTTGGATCGTAGAAGGTAACTTCTAATTTCGGGAAGCCTTGCAGGTTGAGACTCTCAATGTCCATGCCATCAGGCACACGCAAACTCTCCAAAGGATTGTTGCGGAGATGCAGCTCCCGTAAGCTCGCCATGCCGTCGGGCAGGGTCAAGGTGGTCAGTTGGTTGTCGGAGAGCCACAGCCTCTCCAATTTGGTCAAGTCATCGGGCAAGGTCAGGTTGGTCAGTTGATTGTAGTCGAGATACAGCGTCTGCAAGCTGGGCAAGCTGTCGGGCAGGGTCAAGGTGGTCAGTTGGTTGTTGTAGAGATACAGCCTCTGCAAGTTGGGCAAGTCATCGGGCAGGGTCAAGGTGGTTAGACGGTTGTTGTAGAGATCCAGCCACTTCAAGCTGGGCAAGCTGTTGGGCAGGGTCAAGGTGGTTAGGCGGTTGCGTTGGAGATACAGCGTCTGCAAGTTGGGCAAGCTGTCGGGCAGGGTCAAGGTGGTCAGGCGGTTGTCGTAGAGATACAGCCTCTGCAAGTTGGGCAAGTCATCGGGCAAGGTCAGGTTGGTTAGCTGATTGCGTTCGAGATTCAGATTCGTCAAGCTGGTCAAGCCGGCAGGCAAGGTTAGGGAAGCCAGATTAAAGGAGTTGAGTGACAGAGATGTCGTGCTGGCATCGACTTCTCTACTGTAGGCGCTGCCGTCGGTTTTGGTTCCGGTGATGGTGAGAGTTCCCTCAGTTGGCGGGGGCTCTGTTTCGATTGTCTCTCCGGTCGTTGGATCGTAGAAGGTAACCTCTAATTTCGGGAAACCTTGCAGGTTGAGACTCTCAATGTCCATGCCATCAGGCACACGCAAACTCTCCAAAGGATTGTTGCGGAGATGCAGCTCCCGTAAGCTCGCCATGCCGTCGGGCAGGGTCAAGGTGGTCAGTTGGTTGTCGGAGAGCCACAGCCTCTCCAATTTGGTCAAGTCATCGGGCAAGGTCAGGTTGGTCAGTTGATTGTAGTCGAGATACAGCGTCTGCAAGCTGGGCAAGCTGTCGGGCAGGGTCAAGGTGGTCAGTTGGTTGTTGTAGAGATACAGCCTCTGCAAGTTGGGCAAGTCATCGGGCAGGGTCAAGGTGGTTAGACGGTTGTTGTAGAGATCCAGCCACTTCAAGCTGGGCAAGCTGTTGGGCAGGGTCAAGGTGGTTAGGCGGTTGCGTTGGAGATACAGCGTCTGCAAGTTGGGCAAGCTGTCGGGCAGGGTCAAGGTGGTCAGGCGGTTGTCGTAGAGATACAGCCTCTGCAAGTTGGGCAAGTCATCGGGCAAGGTCAGGTTGGTTAGCTGATTGCGTTCGAGATTCAGATTCGTCAAGCTGGTCAAGCCGGCAGGCAAGGTTAGGGAAGCCAGATTAAAGGAGTTGAGTGACAGAGATGTCGTGCTGGCATCGACTTCTCTACTGTAGGCGCTGCCGTCGGTTTTGGTTCCGGTGATGGTGAGAGTTCCCTCAGTTGGCGGGGGCTCTGTTTCGATTGTCTCTCCGGTCGTTGGATCGTAGAAGGTAACCTCTAATTTCGGGAAACCTTGCAGGTTGAGACTCTCAATGTCCATGCCATCAGGCACACGCAAACTCTCCAAAGGATTGTTGCGGAGATGCAGCTCCCGTAAGCTCGCCATGCCGTCGGGCAGGGTCAAGGTGGTCAGTTGGTTGTCGGAGAGCCACAGCCTCTCCAATTTGGTCAAGTCATCGGGCAAGGTCAGGTTGGTCAGTTGATTGTAGTCGAGATACAGCGTCTGCAAGCTGGGCAAGCTGTCGGGCAGGGTCAAGGTGGTCAGTTGGTTGTTGTAGAGATACAGCCTCTGCAAGTTGGGCAAGTCATCGGGCAGGGTCAAGGTGGTTAGACGGTTGTTGTAGAGATCCAGCCACTTCAAGCTGGGCAAGCTGTTGGGCAGGGTCAAGGTGGTTAGGCGGTTGCGTTGGAGATACAGCGTCTGCAAGTTGGGCAAGCTGTCGGGCAGGGTCAAGGTGGTCAGGCGGTTGTCGTAGAGATACAGCCTCTGCAAGTTGGGCAAGTCATCGGGCAAGGTCAGGTTGGTTAGCTGATTGCGTTCGAGATTCAGATTCGTCAAGCTGGTCAAGCCGGCAGGCAAGGTTAGGGAAGCCAGATTAAAGGAGTTGAGTGACAGAGATGTCGTGCTGGCATCGACTTCTCTACTGTAGGCGCTGCCGTCGGTTTTGGTTCCGGTGATGGTGAGAGTTCCCTCAGTTGGCGGGGGCTCTGTTTCGATTGTTTCTCCGGTCGTTGGATCGTAGAAGGTAACCTCTAATTTCGGGAAGCCTGACAGGGAGAGACTCTCAATGTCCATGCCCAGAGGCACACGCAAACTCTCCAAAGGATTGTTGCGGATATCCAGATACTGCAAGCTGGTCATGCCGACGGGCAAGGTCAAGGTGGTCAGTTGGTTGTTTTGGAGCTCCAGCCTCGTCAAGCTCGCCATGCCATCGGGCAGGGTCAAGGTGGTTAGTTGGTTGTAGTCGAGTTCCAGCCACTGCAAGCTGGTCAAGCTGTCGGGCAGGGTCAAGGTGGTTAGGCGGTTGTAGTCGAGTTCCAGCCACTGCAAGCTGGTCAAGCTGTCGGGCAGGGTCAAGGTGGTTAGTTGGCGGTTCTCGCGGAGATACAGCCACTGCAAGCTGGTCAAGCCATCTGGCAGGGTCAGGTTGGTCAGCTGATTATAGTCGAGATACAGCCTCTGCAAGTTGGTCAAGTCATCGGGCAAGGTCAGGTTGGTTAGCTGATTGCGTACGAGATTCAGATTCGTCAAGCTGGTCAAGCCGGCAGGCAAGGTTAGGGAAGCCAGATTAAAGGAGTTGAGAGACAGAGATGTCGTGCTGGCATTGACTTGCCGGCTGAAGGCGCTGCCGTCGCTTTTAGTTCCGGTGACGGTGAGGGTTTGGGCAGCGGCTGGGAGGGTGAGGGCTACGGCGAGGGCCAAAGCCAGGCCGATTCGATGCGGCGATACTGGCTTGTTTTTGATGGGTTGCGGTTTGGCGGTTTTGTTGGCGGCGGTTGCCGCCAGTTTCGAAAGGATAACGGATAATAGTTTCATAGCTGCAGTGTTTTTCAATTTCATTATGGTGGTGCTTTGCTTAGCACAATTTTCCCCATTGTCGAGCATTTTGCCCGCAATAAACGTTGTAGGCTTGATGAGTTTTTCGGAGTGGTGGCGGAACTCGCCTTGCGCATCAACTTGCCCTGATGGACGAGTTGCCGGATTGCCCGTCTTCCATCCAAGATTCTTCAACGATTCTTCAATGCAAAGATAGAGGCGATATTCACTATCCCGTGCCCGGCTCTTCCGTTTAGGCGATATGAGGGCAGGAGTACTGGCTGGTGGGCTGGTGGGCTGGTGGGCTGGTGGGCTGGTGGGCTGGTGGGCTGGTGGGCTGGTGGGCTGGTGGGCTGGTGGGCTGGTGGGCTGGTGGGCTGGTGGGCTGGTGGGCTGGTGGGCTGGTCTTTTTTCATGCTGACAGGTTGTTTCGCTTTTTCAAAGGTTATTTTTAATTTTCGGTTCAGCTCGGGACACAGGCTTGCCGCCTGCAGGCAGACATCCTGTCTGCCCCGCATCTCTCCCCCGACAAGGGAGATTTAGCAGCGGATTGGATTTTTTGTCAAGGTACCACTGATTTTTTTTGTCAAGGCGGGCGGCGGTCAACGGGTCGAGTGCCTGCGCCATATATGGTTGCGCCACACGTGGTTGCGCCACCCTGTTAAGCCCGTAAACGCTTATTTTGCAGAAATACTTTTGACAAAGGCCGGTTTTTGAGCGAGAAGATTGAACGGGCCGTCTTTTGGGCGGCTCAAATACGCAACGAGACCAGTTAAGCAAGATGAAGCCTTTCCTCCGAAACTTCGGTTTTTTCGCTCTGATGGCGCTGCTTTTTGCGGCGGCGAGTGAACGAGTGCCCGCCGGCGAACCCGTCATTTTCCGAGATGCCAACAGCAAAAGCCGCATCCCGCGGGAGAAACTCGACCTGAACGTTTTGAGACCCCACACGCCGGGGTTTAACAAAGGGAGCAGTTCAGTGGAAGGCGTGCTGGCGCCTTGGGAAGGGCCGATTCAGCCCAAACACAGATTTAGCCCCCAGCAAAGGCGACGTCTTCTCGATGCCTTGGACCGCAAGAAGAATTGGGGCATGCAAGACCTCGACGCGCCGGCCGATCTCAACGCATCGCCCTTCGACATCGAGCTGGAGAAAATTGAAAATGGCGGCGAACTGCGACGTTTCGGGCACCCGCAAGACACCATTTTCGAGCAATACTACGCCGAACACAATTCCGCCGAGCGCCGCGATTCAAAAGATTTGCGCTTTCGCAGGGATTATAGCTCAATCCAAGATGCCCTCACGGACGAAGAGTCTGCCGGCGAGAAAGAAGAAAATTTCTTCGGCGCCCTTGCCACCGCAAAGGATTTCGAGATGCAAATCGACAGCATCTTCAACCAGCCGGGCTGGATGGAAGATAGGAGAGCTGAGAGGCTGTCGGAGTCGGCCGGGAACTTTCTAAAATCCGTCGTCGCCCAAGAGCTGTCTGAGGAATCTGACGATGCCTTCGGGACTTTTGAAGCCCGAGCAGACACGGTGACCCAAACCACTTTGCAAGCCTTCGAGCCGCTTTCCAATACATTGGCTCCGACAGCTGGCGCCGCCAACCAGCAGCCGACCGGCCTTGCTGTTTGGGAGCATCCGGGCGTTGCGGCGCAGCCGAACATTTCTCGCTTTCGCGTCTCCGAGCTTCAATCCGGCATGACGGAAGGAACGCTGCCCGCAATCAACCCGGCCATTCCGCCGCGGTCGGCAATCGAACCCATCGGCACTGCGATCGGCCAATCCGCAATCGGCCGCTTCGGCGTTTCCGGCAACCCATCGGCCGCGCCTTCGGTCCGCAACCAGCCGGCCATATTCAAATTGCCGAAGCGCTCCTTTTAGCTCAAAAGAGCAAGCGGCAAAGATTCCGCAACTTTGGCGGTTCAGGAATCCCACACCATGACGGACGCCGTTTGTCCGGCTGAGAGGGTTTGCCCCGGCTCGACACGCAGCCAGCCGTTCGCCTTCGACAGGCCGTGTAGGGCGTGGGAGTCTTGCAATCCGGCCAGCGACACTTCCTGGTCTTCGTTCAGATGAACCCGCATAAAATGAGGCCGGTCCTCTCGATTTGCGATGGGTTCAGTGAGCCGACCGTTTCGCCTCGGTGCCTTCAAATCCGTCGTGCCTTGCATCTGCAGCAAGGCTGGGCGCACGAAGACCATGAAGGCCGTGATTGCTGAAACTGGATTTCCCGGAAGGCCGAAAATCGGTTTGCCCAGTGCTTCGCCGAACAGGAAAGGCTTGCCGGGGCGAAGCCGGACGCGCCAAAAATCAATGCGCCCGCCCAGCGCTTTGATGGCCGGACGCACCCAATCGTAATCGCCGACGGAGACGCCGCCATTGGTCAGCAGGGCGTCGTTTTCCGCCGCGGCCGTTTGCAGCGCTTTCCGGGTGGCTTCCAGATTGTCTTCAACCAGCGGGTAAATCTTCGGTACCGCGCCTCCGGTCCGGGCCATTTCCCCCAACACAATGCGGTTGCTCTCGTAAATCGCGCCTGGCCGCAAGTTCTCGCCCGGCGCCTGCAATTCGCGGCCCGTTGCCAAAATGGCGAGCTGCGGCCGACGGGCAACTTTTGCTGCGGCGCGGCCTGTTGCGGCCAGCACGCCCAGGTGCCGGGTGTGCAATCTGCTTCCCGACTCGAAGAGCAAAACGCCTTTTCGGACATCTTCCCCTTTGAATCGAACATTTTCCCAAGGCTGCACCCGGTTCAAACAGCGGATTTCGCTGGCGTCGGTTTTTTCAGTTTCTTCCTGCATGATGACAGCGTCAGCGCCTTTGGGGAGGAAGGAGCCGGTGAACAGTCGCACGCAAGCGCCCGACTCGACTGGGTCAACGGGTGGCTGGCCGGCGGGAAGGATTCCCTGCAAGCGAAGGGAGACGGGATGCCCGCGCCCGGCCGCCTCGATGTCCGCTGCTTGCAAGGCGTAGCCGTCCACAGATGAGTTGTCTGCCACAGGCAGGTCGATGTCAGAAGAAATGGCTTCGGCCAGGACACGCCCATTGAGTTCTGACAAGGGAACGGATTCCGCCCGCATCCGGGGAACTTGGCCGAGGATTTTTTTTAGCGCTTCTTCGATCTGCAACATCGCCGCAAGTTCCTAGCAATTCCCCTCGCAATCTGCCAATCTGTTTTTACGATGAGTGCTGCGGGATGGAAGTCGCCATGCCCAAAGTCAATCCATACTACGGCCAAGATTCTATCGGCCGTGCTGCCCGGGTCAAAAGGCTCTTTGACCGGATCGCGCCGCGCTATGATTTGGTGAACGATCTCCAAAGTTTCGGCCTGCACCGGCTTTGGAAACGGCGTTTGATCGCGCAAGCCGCCGTCCGGCCAGGGGAGCGGGCTTTGGATGCCTGCTGCGGCACTGGCGACATCGCCCTTGCTTTGGCCGCCCGGGGTGCCCAAGTCACGGGGGTGGACTTCTCCGCCAAAATGCTGGACAAAGCCCGCGCGCGTGGCCAGGGCGAGTCGCGCCTCGATTATCTGGAAGGCGATGCGGCGGCGCTGCCCATCCCGTCCGAAACTTTTGACTTGGCGACGATTGCTTACGGGTTGAGGAATTTGCCGGACTTCGGCGCCGGCCTGGCGGAACTCGTTCGCGTGCTGCGCCCCGGCGGGCGGCTGCTGGTTCTCGATTTCGGCAAACCGCCGCTCGCCGTTTGGCGGCGGTGTTATTTCGCCTATCTGCGTTGGATTACCCCTTTGTTTGGCCGGGTGTTCTGCGGCGATGCCGCCGCTTACAGTTACATTCTGGAGAGCCTCAAATGCTATCCCGCCCAGGAAGGCGTCGCCGAGGCCATGAAATCTCTCGGCATGGTTGGCCTCGGTGTCCGCAATTTTCTTGGCGGCATCATGTCTCTCCACTACGGCATCAAGGCCGCGCTGCCTGCCGATTCGCAAAACGGCTTGTCTTTACCGGGAGAGTGCGTTTAGCTGGCGCTCTTGGCGAGTTGAGGTTTGTAGGAGCATGAAAGCGAGCAATCCATATTGGCGAGAGCGAGTGGCGGAGCAGATGCCTCCCCGATTGGCGGAAGAGCTGGATCAATTCGAGACGGAGATTGATCTGAAAAAGCAGGGGAAGATTGACGATCGAGTTTTTGCGGAAACCCGGCTGCGACGCGGCGCTTACGGGCAGCGATACGACAACGGGCGGCGCCATGACGGCCGGAAGCCTCAGCGCCTCGAATACCCCAGCGGCGCGATGACCAAGGGCCCGGAAACCGTTTGGGACGCTCCCGGAATGCTGCGCATCAAAATCCCATATGGCGGATTGAACGCGCGGCAATTGGAAGTGTTGGGAGAAATGGCCGAAGAGTATTCCGATGGCATTGCCCACGTAACCACTCGCCAGTGCATCCAGTTGCATTTCATCCATATAGACGACACGCCGACGATCATGCGGCGTCTGGCTGCTGTGGGCATCACCACCCGCGAAGCCTGCGGCAATTCCGTGCGCAATGTAACCGCTTGCCCTTTCTCCGGGATTTGCTCTGAAGAGGCTTTCGATGTAACTCCATATGCGCACGCGCTGGCCTATCATTTGCTGGGGCACCCGGACTGCCAAAACTTCGGCCGCAAGTTCAAACCTGCTTTCTCGGGCTGCAAAGACCAGCCGTGCGGGTTGGTGAAGATGCATGATGTGGGCTATATTGCGACGACTCGGAAAATCGGCGGTGAAGAAAAGCGCGGCTTTGAGATGTATGTCGGCGGCGGGCTGGGCGCCGTTCCCCGGCAAGCCAAGTTGTTGAGCGATTTCGTTTCTGAGGAAGAAATTCTGCCGCTGACCCAAGCGGTCGCGCGGGTGTTCGGCCGCTTGGGCGAAAAGAAAAATCGCGGCAAGGCGCGGATCAAATTCTTGGTGGACAAACTGGGCATTGAAGAATTCCGCCGTTTGGTGAAGGAAGAACGCGCCGTCATGGAGCCGGAGGAATCCTGGACCGCTTATCTTAAAGACCTTCACGGCCGGGCTGAGCAGCCTCTGCGGGAGGCGGGAGAGGTGTTGTCCGTCTCCAACGACTCCGATTTTTCCAAATGGCGGGAAACGAACCTTTACCATCAGAAGCAGGCGGGTTACCTCGCCGTCATCCTCTCGCTGCCCTTAGGAGACATTACCGCGGATCAACTGCGCTCGCTGGCAGATATCGCCCGGAAGTATACCCGCGAAACCGTCCGATCCACCGTCGAGCAGAACATCATCCTTCGATGGATCAGCCAGGCTGACACCGCCGCAGTGTATGAAGACTTGAAAGCCGCCGAGCTATCAACCTCCGGAGCAGGCACCATCGTCGATGTGACCTCCTGCCCGGGAACGGATACCTGCAAGCTGGGCATCTCCTCATCCCGCGGCTTGGCGGCGCGGTTGAGGGATCAGTTGATCGAAAAGAGCGCGCAAATGGACCGATCAGTGAAGGATTTGGTCATCAAAGTCAGCGGCTGCTTCAACTCATGCGGTGGGCATCACGTCGCCGACCTGGGCTTCTACGGCGTAAGCCGCAGCATCAACAAGCGCTCCGTGCCCCACTTCCAAGTCGTCTTGGGCGGGCAATGGTCTCAAAATGCCGGCGCCTACGGATTGCCCATGGGCGCCATTCCTTCCAAACGAATCCCCGAAACGGTTGACCGCCTGACTGAGGCCTACCTCGAAAAACAGAGAAAAGGGGAATCGTTCCAGAACTTCGTCGCCCGCCTCGGCAAAGCGGAAATCAAGTCGATGATACAAGATTTGACTGCCGTGCCGCCCTACGAAGAAGACCGCTTTTATTACAGCGATTGGGGCGACCCGCGGGAGTTCACAAAGGACGACATTGGCATCGGCGAGTGCGCCGGCGAGGTGGTAACAGCCTTCACTTTCGACATGACCTCCGCCGAACGGATGCTCTTCGAGGCGCAACTCAAGCTGGAGAAAAACCTTTTTCAAGAAGCGGCAGACCAGGCATTTGAAGCGATGGTAACCGCAACAAAAGGCTTACTCCGCCTGAAACTGCCCAATGTCGGCCGCGACATCCCGGCCGTTGTCCGGCAATTCCGCGCCGAGTTCTTCGACACGGAAGTCTTCTTCGATCCCTTCGCCAAAGGCAAATTCGGCCAATACTTTTTGGACGCCGCAGTGAACCGCAACCGGCCGCAGGACCGCGATTCGGCGCATCGCCAGATCGAGGAAGCCAGTCTCTTCGTCGAAGCCTGCCACAGTTGTCGCGGCCGGATGTCCGAGCAGCAGCCAGCGGCTGGCCGCCAGCTGGCTTGATCTGATGAGCAAAAAGCGGGCGCTCTCCGAATTCATTTCTGCTTATGTCTGGTTCTGTTGGTTTGCAGCACATAAACGTCAAACTCTTCCTTGAGAATGCCGAAACCATTGATCTCGAAGTCGCCATCAACGTGTTTCACTCCTGGATACAGGAGCAAAAACTGGACGACTTGTTGATTGATGTGGCCGATTACCGGCATGTGCCTTCGGGGCCGGGAGTGATTTTGATCGGCCACAACGCGCAGTATTCCTTCGACAATGCAGAGGGCAGGCTCGGCGTGCTTTACAATCGGAAGACGCCTGTTGCGGCGTCCGGCGCTGAGCCCATTGCGATAGCAGTTCGCGTGGGGCTGGGCGTTTGCCGCCTCTTGGCCGAAGAAGAAGCGTTTGAGGGGAAGTTCAAAGTGGCTGCGAATCGTTTGCAATTCGTCGTGAACGACCGGCTGTTGGCTCCCAATGACCGAGAGACATATGGCCGCTTGTTGCCGCAATTCGCCGACGCTTTGGCGCAGGTGTTTGGGGAACAGGCTTATTCGTTCGATCACGCTTCGGCAGCAGACCCTCGCAAGCGGCTGACAATTTTGGCAGCGGTTCCCCAAGGGTTCGCTCTCTGATTCCGGTTCGCCTTGCTCGGCCTGGCGACTCAATACATCTTGCGCAGGTGGGAGGGGAGGATGTTGAGTTCGGCGCGGTATTTGGCCACGGTTCGGCGGGCGACGACGATTTCTTTCTGCGCGAGTTTTTTCACGATCTCTTCGTCGGAGAAGGGGGCAGCGAGGTCTTCGTTGCGAATCATCTCGCCGATGATGCCTTTGACGGCGGTTTTGGAGATGTTGGCGCCAGAAGCCGTCGAAATGGCCGGTGTGAAAAAGTATCTCATTTCAAAAATCCCTTGGGGAGATTGCATGTATTTGCCCGCAACCGCCCGGCTGACAGTGGTTTCGTGAATGCCAACGGCTTCGGCAATTTGCGACATAATCATCGGTTTCAAATGGGCGGGGCCTTGCTCGAAGAAAGCCCGCTGCCGTTTGACAATTTCGGCAGCGATATTCGCAATCGTTTGCTGGCGGTGGTGAATGCTCCGGATGAGGAATTTGCCGGAGCGGATTTTTTCCCGGATGTATTCGCGCAGCTCGGCCGAGCTTTCGGCTTTGGAGAGCAGGTCTTTGTAAGTGTTATTAATCCGCAACCGGGGAATGTGGTCGTTGTTCATGGAAACGTCAAACTCGCCGTTGTCGTCCTTGTCGACGAAAACTTCGGGAACAATGTATTGCTGGTTCTCGGAGCGGAGGCTGCTTCCCGGCTTAGGATCGAGATGGCGGATTCGTTCGACGGCATCCCGGACTTTCTTGACGGAGACACCCAAGCGCCGGGCGATTTCAGGGATGCGGCGTTTGCCGAGCAGCTTGAAGCATCGGTCGAGGATTCGATGCTCCAAGCTGTCTGTTTTGTCGGCCCGTTCAAGTTGTTTCATCAAACACTCGCGCAAGTCCCGAGTGGCAATGCCCGGAGGATCGAACGATTGGAGAACTTCGAGGATTTCTTTAATGACTTCGGGCGCCAGGTTCGTCGAGAAGGCCAATTCCTCAATGGATGCTTTGAGGTAGCCGTGTTCGTCGATGTTTCCGATCAGAAGGTCCGCGGCCGGCCGTTGCGCCTTGGTCAGCTCTGACAGGCGGACTTGCTCGCGCAGGGTCTCTTGCAGGGAGGTGGCGACGGCCACAGAGTCTAGCAAGAACTGGCGTTTTTCTTCGTCATCAGGATTAGAGCGAGCGGGCAGGTTGGTTTGAGAGAAATAGTCGCGCCATTCTTGGTCCAACTGCGCGAGACGCTCCACTTCGGCTTGCCAATCATCGACCGGTTCATCGTTATTCTTCTCTTCAGCGGGATTGTAGCCAACATCGGCCGGCGGCTCGGCCGGGTCGAGGCTGTCTTGAGCGGCCTCTTCGCTTTTGGCTTTCTCGTCATCGGCTTCGGTTTGTTCTTCCAGCATGGGGTTCTGCTGCAGTTCTTGTTCGACCAACGCATGGAGTTCGAGGATGGGTGCTTGAAGCAAGGCCAGGGATTGCTGCATCTGCGGCGCCAAAGTCTGCGACAACGCCATCTTCTGCGACAAATGTAAACCCTGCGCCATTTGCCTACCAGCTTAAGCGAAAATAAACTGCTGCGCAAGTTCCAATTGGCACAATGTTTGCTTCAACACAGACCGAGATTTCCACATCGCCCCTAAAAAATGCTTCCCAAAACGGTGGTCAATACGGTGGGCTGGACAGATTCAAAGCGAAACACCGGATTCCTGGCGGCCAAGAAAGAAAAGCGCATTGCGAATCAACTCTGCTTCAAGAATCGGAAAATTGAAGAAAAACCGCAAAAAGCATTTATGGGCTTTGATGGTTTTGGAAGGCGATTTCGTTCGGGACAAATGGATGGACAGGAGGCAGAGGATTGGATTTTTTGTTAAGCGGGTGGCGGTCAACGGGTCGAGTGCCTGCGCGTCACCCTGTTAAGCCCGTAAATATTTATCGCGGAGAAAAGAGTTGCATTCCTTCTTCTTTTTGATTCGCTTTAAATGCCTCTTGCATAGCGGCTTGAAGCATCCACTCCTCGCTGTAAGAAGAGAGGTCTTCAGAATTTCCGACTGCTCGCTACAAGTCAAGCCGCTGGGCTTCGGAGGCATTCTGCAGTAGTTGAAGACTTTTCAGGTAGAGTTTTTTGGCTTTGTCGTGGTCTCCGAGGCCGCCGGCGACACTCGCGCAACTGTGATGAAAATTAAGGATGCTGTGAAAGGGAAGCTTTGAGGAAGGGGGCAGGTTGGCCAGCGCTTCGTCATATGCGCGAGCGACCTGTTCGGCATCCACAGAATGGGGATTCTCTAGATGCAGTAAGCGGGTGATTGAGACAATGCTCGTCATAATATCGAACCGATCATCAGGGCGTTTTGACTGTTTGAGCAGAGTCAAGGAAATGTTCCGCAATAAGTATTTACGGGCTTTGATTGCAAAATGCTTGGCAACGGAACAGACTGTGTTAAATATTTTGGCTAGGGGAATGGGGTTACTGGACGTGGAAAAAGCAGGATTGCCTGCTGGAGCGTCAATGTAGCCCATAGCTACTTATTCCGAAATGTTCTTGGATTCGGCGTAGCGCCCCAAAACATTCTTGATGCCCCTCAATTCGTACATAATCTGAAGCCTTCCGGGATCGTCGTCTTCCGCGCGGACCAAGGCATCTTCAAATCGATCGTGCCAAGTTTCCCGGAACTGCCTCGAAGGAATAGCCGGCGACACGCCCTCTGGCAAAGAGCGGCGACGGTCCACTTCGTTGAGATAGCTTTTGTAGAGGTTGTACAGAAACCAGGCGAGACCAAGCAAGCGCGAGGCGTCTCGCCGCAGGGAACTGACGCAACGAACTCTGAAAACGCTCTTGGTGCGGGGGGCAACGACAAATGCGGGTGAAAACTCATTTTCTGCGATTTTGACTCAATATAGCCACCCCGTTAAGCCTATAACTCCTTACTGCGCTTTTTGCAAAATTGTTTTCGGGCGTTGGCTGCACGAGCTTCGCTCAGCGGCGAAAAGTCCGTTATTGGATTGCGGGTTGGGCAGGGAGGATTTAGTTTGGCGGTGTGTCGGTTGATTTGGCGAGCGCTGCGGGCGCGGTAACATTGACGGTTTTAGGAAGCGGCTCCGGGGGAAACTGCGCCTATCTTGAGGCCGGAGAGACGCGCTTGCTGGTGGATGCGGGGTTCAGTGGCAGGCAGATTCGGGAGCGGCTGGCGTCCATCGGCAGAACTCCGGAAATGCTCTCCGGCATTCTGTTGACTCACGAGCACAGCGATCACACGAAGGGGCTTAAAGTCATTGCCGTAAAGTTGGGCATCCCGGTTTATTGCAATCGTTTGACGCTGGAAGAAGTCGAATCGCAGGTCGAGTGCAAGTTCGATGCGAGAGTGTTTCAGACCGGGGAGAGTTTTGAAGCGGGGGGCGTGTCGGTGGAATCGTTTTCCATTTCCCACGATGCTCTGGACCCGGTGGGGTTTGTGGTGCATACGGATGCCGGCAAGGTGGGTTTTTTGACGGATTTGGGTCACGCCACGCGGCTGGTAACAGACCGCGTTCGGGGCGTTACCGTGTTGGTTTTGGAAACCAATTACGACCGGAAAATGCTGCAGGAAGACACCAAACGCCCGTGGAGTATCAAGCAGCGCATCCTCAGCCGGCACGGCCATTTGAGCAACGACGCGGCAGCGGCGGCGATGGAGGCCATTGTGTCCGACCGGCTTGAGCATGTGTTCCTGGCGCATCTGAGCCGCGACTGCAATTCACCCGAACGGGCGCATCAAGCGGTTGCTGAACGCCTTCGCGCCATCGGCGCGTCGCCTTTGAACTTGATCGCCACGCATCAAAACCGCCCTGGCGCGACGCTTTCTCTGATGCCGCGCCTGGCGGGTTGTTCTTGACGGGGACGCGTTTTTGCGGTTGATTGCTTCTCGTCCAAACCGTGAACCGATGAACCTGCATATTCACCCAACCTTGCCAGAACGCCGCGATTTCCGAATCGGCATTTTGGGCAGCGGTTTCATCGTTTCCGATTGCCACCTGCCCGCCTACCGCAAGGCCGGATTCAATCCTGCCGCGATTGCTTCCCGCACGCGAGCTCATGCGGCAGGGGCCGCCGCCAAACACGGCATCGAACGGGTTTGCGATTCTTACGAGCAGCTCCTGGACGACGCCAGCATCGAGATTCTCGACATCGCAGTGCCGCCGAATGCGCAACTGCCTTTGATCCGCGCCGCCTGCGAGAGAGGGCGCGTGAAGGGCATCCTCGCGCAGAAGCCTTTGGGGATGCACTTCGGCGAGGCTGCGGAAGCAGTGGCTCTCTGCCGCTCGGCGGGCATTGCATTGGCGGTCAACCAAAACATGCGCTACGACCAATCGGTTCGGGCGGGGAAAACGCTGCTTGACAACGGCACAATCGGCACGCCGGTGCTAGCAACGATCGACATGCGAGGCATTCCCCATTGGATGCCTTGGCAGCGGGAAATGGGCTGGGTCACCTTGCGGATTATGTCCATCCATCATCTGGATTGTTTCCGCTATTGGTTCGGCGATCCCGAAGGTGTCTTTTGCAGTGTGCGCTCCGATCCCCGCACGCCCTTTCCCCATCTGGACGGCATCTGCGCTTACATCCTCTCCTATGCCGACGGGCTGCGCTGCGTCGGTTTGGACGATACCTGGACTGGCCCCGCCCGGGAAGGCTGCCCCGGAGACATCCGCATCGAATGGCGCATCGAAGGGCGGAACGGATTGGCAATCGGGAACATCGGCTGGTGCCAAGACCCTTACACCACCCCCTCTTCGATAAAGTTTGCGCAAATCGGCGATGCGGCTTTTCATCAACCGAAGTGGCCGGAGAGCTGGTTCCCGGATGCCTTTATCGGCACCATGGCGCAGTTGCTTTGTGCCATGGAGTCAGGCGACGACCCGGAAATTAGCGGCCGGGATAATTTGCGAACGATGGCCTTGGTGGACGCCGCATACAAGAGCGCCGAAGAGAACCGGCTCGTGCGTCTCGATG
The DNA here is from genome assembly GCA_965214825.1 of uncultured Pedosphaera sp. Taxonomy (GTDB): domain Bacteria; phylum Verrucomicrobiota; class Verrucomicrobiia; order Limisphaerales; family AAA164-E04; genus UBA2970. The sequence continues at coordinate 553,885 of OZ243981.1, read as the reverse complement.
AGATTCTGTCCAAACATCCGGACGAACCATGAAACTGGGGATTATCAACAGTGCTTTTTCACAGGCAGGAGTCGACACCGCAACCGGACTGAAACACATTGCCCGCATCGGCTTTGATTGTGTGGACATCTTCACCGAAGCCGCCAACATTTCCGAAAAGGAAACAAGCTTGGTGGCCAAAACCTGCGAACGTTTGCAATTGCCGATTGTATCCCTGCCCGTAGTGGCTGTCGGCCTGATTGATTTCAATGAGCCCGTCCGCGAGTTCCACGTTGAACGTTGCAAGAAGTTCATCGACTTGGCCCGGCAATGGAATGCCAGCAACATCCTTCTGGTGCTGGGCGAATACATCTGGCAACGAGAAGTCATCCCGCCGCAAAGCCAGTGGGATTGGGCGGTCGAAACCTGCCGCCGCCTCGGCGATTATGCGGACAAGAAAAAAATCGACATTGCTTTGGAGCTAGAACCGTTCCGCCTCAGCCTGCTCAACAACGTGTCCTCCATGGCAGCCTTTGTCAAAGCCTGCGGCCACCCCCGCGTCAAGGCCAACATCGACATCAGCCATCTGGTGCTCGCCGACACTGCGCCCGCTGACCTGCAAGCGCTCAAAGGCAAGGCGATTCACGTTCACATCAGCGATTGCGACGGCAAAGTGCACGGCGATCTGCCGCCGGGACGCGGCATCGTGAAGTTCGTTCCCTACCTGCAAGCCGTCAAAGAACTCAAAATCGACGGAGTTGTCTCCATCGAACTTGAGTATTCACCAGACCCCAAACGCATCGTCTCCTGGGTCGAAGAAGCGTATCAAAAAACGGCGAGACTCATGGAACTCATCGGGCTGAGAGAGGCCTAATCTGAAGGCCGCTGCGCCCAACCGCTTCAGCGGGCGAAAGTGCCCACGACGATCAATGGCCGCCGGCGCTCAAAAGATTTTCGACGGCTATCAAAAGCGGTTCGCTTTTGTTTCGCCTCAAATCGCGGCGGCACCTCCCCCGAACCTCGGCTTGGCGGTGGTCATCCCGGTTTATGACGAACCGCGCCTTGAACGAAGCCTCCAAAGCCTCCGGGATTGCGAACCCCCGCCTTCCGCCGTGGAAGTCCTCCTGGTTTTCAACAACTCCGAAAACGACGCTGAAGCCGTTCGCCTTCGGAACCAACGGACGCGGCAAAGCGCCGTTCAATGGATTGAAGCACATTCAGACCCGCAGTTTCACTGCCATGTTTTGAATTTTCCCGACTTGCCCGCGAAACATGCCGGGGTGGGGCTGGCCCGAAAGATCGGCATGGACGAAGCAGCGGCGAGGTTTTGCCGAGCCGGGCAACTGGAGACGGGCGTCATCATTTGCTTCGACGCCGATTGCCTGTGCGCGAAAAACTTCTTGATCGAGAACTACCGCCATTTTGCAGAACATCTGGGCATTGCCGGGTGCAGCACTTATTTTGAGCATCCTCTGGACGGCTCTGAATATCCGGCGCTTTGCCAGGCTGCGGCCGCTTACGAGCTTCACTTGCGATACTATGTCGAAGCACTGCGATGGGCCGGCTATCCATATGCGTACCACACAGTCGGCTCAGCAATGTCCGTGAGAGGCTCAGCTTATCTCCGCCTGGGCGGCATGAACCGGCGGAAGGCTGGTGAGGACTTTTACTTTTTTCAAAAATTGATGCGCGACGCCGGGGCCATTGAACTCAACACAACCACCGTCTATCCTTCGGCAAGACCTTCGCATCGCGTTCCCTTCGGCACCGGCAAAGCCATCCGCCGGATTCTCGCCGGCGAACCGCAGACAACCTACGCCCTGCAAGCATTTCTCGACCTCCAGGCCCTCGCCGCCGCCATTCAGTCTCTGGAGCAAACCCCGCGCTCTCTCGAGGAATGTTTCCCGGCAGGGCTCCCGGCGCCGGCAGCTGAATTCCTCGAAGCGAACCGCTGCGGAAGCGCGATCCGGGAAATCAGCGCCAACGTCGGTTCCCTGCCGCAGTTCCAAAGACGATTCTGGCGGTGGTTCGACGGCTTTCGGTGCATGAAGTTCTTGAACTGGGTTTCCGCCGCTCATTACCCAAAAATCCCGGCGGCAATGGCGGCTGCGGAGCCCCGCCTCTTGGAACGCGTCGGAGGCCGGGAGCAAACGCCCCGAACTCTCGCCCAACTGCTCCCACTTTACCGAAACCATCAACGGCAAATCCCGCGCGTCCCAAACCGTTTTCCGCTTGGACGAGAGCCGAAAACTCCTGTAAGCCAAAGCCGATGAAAATTGTCCTCGCATATTCAGGCGGGTTAGACACCTCAGTGCTCGTCTCCTGGCTCAAAGAAAAGTATCGAGCTGAAATCATCGCCTTCTGTGCCAACATCGGCCAGGAAGAAGAACTCAAAGGACTCGACAAAAAAGCAAAAGCCACCGGCGCCGGAAAGGTTTACATCGACGATCTCCGGGAGGAATTCGCCAGAGACTTCATCTTTCCCATGATGCAGGCCGGAGCGGTTTACGAAGGGCAATACTTGTTGGGAACCAGCATCGCCCGGCCGTTGATCGCCAAACGAATGGTGGAAATCGCCCGCGAAGAAAACGCCCAAGCCATCGCGCACGGTGCCACTGGCAAAGGCAACGACCAAGTGCGTTTCGAGCTGGCCGCCGCCGCGCTGGCGCCGGACATCCAGGTCATCGCTCCCTGGCGGGATGCGGCATTCCGAACCCGGTTCCCCGGCCGGGCAGAAATGATTCGATACTGCCGCGAAAAAAAGATTCCCGTCGAAGCCAGCGCCCAAAAACCCTACTCTATGGACCGCAACCTCCTACACATTTCCTACGAAGCCGGCATTTTGGAAGACCCGTGGCTCGACACCTCAGCGCCCGCCTGCCGCGACATGTATAAACTCAGCGTTTCCCCGGAAGAAGCGCCCGACAAACCCCAATACCTCCGGCTCAATTTTGACAGCGGCAACTGCGTTGCCGTCAACGGGCGAGCCTCCTCGCCGCTGGGCATTATGAAACGCCTCAACCAACTGGGCGGCAAACACGGCATCGGCCGGGCGGACCTGGTGGAAAATCGCTTTGTTGGCATGAAATCCCGCGGCGTCTATGAAACCCCTGGCGGCGCCATCCTGAACTTCGCGCACCGGCAAATCGAAAGCCTCACCATGGACCGCGAAGTCATGCACCTTCGCGATTCCCTGATGCCGAAATACGCCGAGTTAGTCTACTACGGATTCTGGTTCGCGCCAGAAAGAACCGCCTTGCAAGCCCTCATCACCGAAAGCCAAACCAACATCTCCGGAACCGTCCGTCTCAAACTTTACAAAGGGAACATCATTCCCGCCGGACGCAAATCGCCGTTCAGCTTATACCGCCCGGAAATCGCCACTATGGAAGGAGACTCGACCGATGCTTACCATCAAAACGACGCCGCCGGATTCATCCGGCTCAATGCGCTCCGCCTCAAAGTGGCGGCTCAAGTTCAAGAAAATCGCCGGCGAAAAAAACGAGTTGGCCAAGATTGAGCCGCCAACGTTCAGTTGCCCATCATCTGCATGACAGCCAGCACAAGAAGGACGATGAACACGGAAACGAGCACGATCCCCACGACAATGAAGATTTTGTTGATATTGTCCGATTTTTTGGAAAACGGCCGGTCTTTGCCAAAGCTCACTGTCTGAGTAGGCATTTCCAACTCGCCGAGTTTGATGCCGCCCTGTTTCAGCACAATCGTTTTTTCCATATCGCTTGACGTCCCGGCTTTCTCTCCGGTCTCCAAGCGAATCTCAACCTGCCCCAACCGCAGAATCTTCCCGGGGGGCAGCAGCGTTTCCGAGTTCACCTTTTTGCCTGCGATGAAAGTGCCGTTAGTGGAGCCCAAATCCTTGATATAGACCTTCCCTTCCCGGAGGTGAACCTCGCAATGGCGACCGGAAACCGAGCCTTCCGGAATCGGGAAGGCATTGTCCTCCATGCGGCCAATGGTAGTCTTACCCACTTTAAGTTCGCACGTCTCCCCCGCAAATCCCTCGCTTAACACGACAAGTTTGACCATACCGGCTGATTAAAGGAACACATTATCCCCGGAGTTTCCCCCTCAAGTCAAACCGTTTTTCCGCGATAAGCATTTGTGGGCTTTGAGGGTTTTGGAGGGCGATTTTGTTTGAGACACATGGATGGACAGGAGGCACAGGATTGGATTTTTTGTCAAGACGGGTGCCGGTCAACCGGTCGAGTGCCTACGCGTCACCCTGTTAAGCCCACAAATACTTATTGCGTTTTTTTTCGATTTCAGCAAATGGTTAAATGCGTTTCTTTTTTCGATTTCTGAAAAAAGGACACATTTGACAACAATCAACCCTAAAATCAGAACCTAAAAAGGGACACATCTGGTCAGAAGAAAACACCAAAAACACTACCAAAGGACACATTTGGCAACAATAGAACCAGCAATCCAATGACCAAAAACGAACTCAAAAAGAAAGCGAAAACCTTCCGTTCAGGCGATGAGGCATCTTTACAGGAAGCAGACTTAAAAGAGGGGAGAGCTGTCGAAAGCAGACGTATCCAACCGTTCAGGGCATCTCCGAAGAACCCTCCCAAGGCGCTTACGCGCCGCCTGTAGAGGGAGAATAACAGGAGAAAATCAAAATTCCACATGCTCATCAGCCCCATACAAAGGTGCCCAATTATCCGCAGGAAGATCTTGAAAATCCACTAGTCGAGGATTTTCATTTTCAAGATCGGACGGCCAACGGTTACGATAATGCCAACGATCCCAAACCGCAGACACCGGCAAAGTCCAATCCCGAAGAGAACCATGCTCCACGTGACCATCCAAAAAAGCCATGTTCACCCGGCCAGCATGCCGCCGACTAATCCCAAAAGTATACTTTGGATTCAGAGGAGAAACCGGCCATGGACGCTGACTAACCACTTGAGAAGATACATCAGAAGGAATTGCAACCCTTCCTACAGGAATAGACCGTTGCCAACCAACTCGATCCCCATAACCAACACAATCAGAAGGCGAAACAATCTCTTGAACCTTACGAGAATAATATTCAGCCGGTGGATAGTGAGACCTAACGCGACGAATCCCGGAAAGCGGTCTCTCAACCGCAGTGAACGCTTGCTCATTCGCGCCATAAGCAAAATTGAAAACCGAAGACAACTCCCTAGGAAGATTAGATCGGCGAACCGCTTGAGACAATTTGGATTTGGAATTCCCGGAGCATTGAAAGACGTTCGTGTTTTTTCCCAAATAATTGTACCAAAGCAAACGATTCCAAGAAACAACAAAGCCTGAAGAACTATAAACTAAAACAGGCGGAAGAAAATCCCCATAATCATCAGCGTACATATAAGACGCCAAAGCAATTTGCCGAAGGTTATTTGAACAATAAGTGCGCTTAGCAACCGATTTTGCGCGGCCCAGAGCCGGCAACAAAAGAGAAGCTAAAATAGCAATAATTGCAACGACCACCAGCAATTCAATCAAAGTAAAAGCCTGGTTTTTGCTCTTTTCCATCCCTTAAAAAATAGCAAAAAAATCAACCTGGGAATACTTATGGGCGAGTATTCCCAGGTGTACGAGCAGGCGGATAAACCGCTATCAAACACCTCTGATTATAAGGTTGACGAGGCGTACCAGGATCGCCATGATAAAGCCAAGGGCGATACCAAGGCCACCTAGGATCCCACGCAATCGAATGAGCCCAATAGCCTTCAGTATAACCATGCCGCAGCTGAATAGGACCATCCCAATCAATCGTACAGTAATACATATCATGATCAAAAGAACCGGGAACCGCCGAAGTATTTAAATACACCAGCGCCGCCTCCTGATAAGGATAAAAATGCACCAAAGCAACCCACTTTCCAAGAACTCTTGGACCGTCCCTTGTCCAAGAAGAAGAATCTCCCGCTTCATGAATTGAAAGAGTGCCACCCGTTCCACCACGATCTGGATCCCACCAGAACCTATTACACTCCAAACTAAAGGAACCAGAAAAAGAGCCCTTATCTGAACCTCTAGCAATCCACCAATCGCCAGAACCGGAAAAATTCTGCATCAGCCCTTGAAACCGATAGACGTAATCTCTCCCCGGAATTCTACTGAATTTAACGAGCATCGCAGCCGTACTAACCGTTGTCCAATCACCGTCTTCCTTATGAAAACAGACATCATAAACAGGCGGATCGCAATCAGAAGAGGCTTTAGCATCGCCAATCAACCCACCGATTCCAACAAAAACGGCAGCCAATTTCACAATCCACGACGCCTTAAGAGCGTTCAAAACCACTCCGAATGGGTTCAAAAAGTTTGATTTCATACCCGCGAGAGTAGCCGTTCCGACCACAACGCCACCAGAACAGCTTCGCGCAAAAAGAATCCCGCCGAACGATGGAAAGCGCAAGTGAAGCGACAAACCACCATCCGACGGGAAGAACCGACACGACGGCAGAAAACCACCACAGCCGAACCGGAAAACATTTGAACTTGTCACGGAACAAACGCAGAGGCAGAATGAACGGATGTCACGGAATACGCAAGACATCTCTTCGCAATAAGCAGTTATGGGCTTTGAGGGTTTTGGAGGGCGATTTCGTTCGGGACATATAGATGGACAGGAGGCACAGGATTGGATTTTTTGTCAAGGCGGGTGCCAGTCAACCGGTCGAGTGCCTGCGCGTCACCCTGTTAAGCCCGTAAATATTTATCGCGCGTTTTTCCATTGGCCTTTCACGCGATCTCAATCATCGAACGGAATTCCTGAAACAAGCGGGTCGAATCGTGCGGCCCCGGCGACGCTTCGGGATGATACTGAACGCTGAAAAGCGGCTTGCTCTTGTGCCGGAGCCCCTCCACCGTGCCGTCGTTGAGGTTGATTCTGTCCGCCTCAACGCCGCTGGGCAAAGAGTCCAACTCCAACGCAAAGCCATGATTCTGCGAGGTGATTTCGATGCGTCCCGTGGCTAAATCCTTCACCGGTTGATTCGCTCCCCGATGGCCGAATTTCAATTTGTAAGTCTTCCCGCCTAGCGCCAAACCCAGCATTTGATGTCCCAAACAAATGCCAAACATCGGCACGCCATAATCCGCCAGTTGCTTCACCGTTTCGACCGCGTAACCCACCGCTGCCGGGTCGCCCGGACCATTGGACAAGAAAACGCCCGCCGGCTTTCGCGCCAGGATATCCGCTGCCGAAACCCCCGCTGGCATCAGATAAGGGCGAAACCCATGCTGCCGCAATCGCCGGAAGATATTATACTTTATCCCCAAATCCAAAGCGACAATCGGGAGGTCCGCCGTGGGAAGCGGCTGGCGGAAACCGCGGGTTTCTCCCGAAGTGCTCGCCCCCGAAACCAGGCAAAACTCGCCGCTCTCCGCCGACAACGCATCCCACTCAAACGCCTCTGCGTGTGTCACTTCCCGCACATAATCCGCGCCGCTCAACCCTGGCCAGGCGTTGGCCCGCGCCAAAGCTACCGCTTCCGATTCAGCCGCCCCGCAAACCAGACAACCCTTCATGGCTCCCGCAACCCGCAGCCTCTTCGTCAAAGCCCGCGTGTCGATGCCCTGCAGCCCGGCAATTCCCTGTTCCTTCAGATAATCTTCCAATGACTGGCTCGCTCGCCAATTACTCGCCACCGGAGACAACTCTCGAACGACAAAGCCCGCCAAATGCGCCCGCCACGATTCCGCATCTGCCTCGTTCACTCCGTAATTGCCGATCAACGGATACGTCATGGCCACAATCTGCGCCCGGTAAGACGGGTCCGTCAAAATCTCCTGATAGCCCGTCATCGACGTATTGAAACAAACCTCGCCGCAAACAATGCCGGGAGCGCCAAACCCCCGGCCCCGATAAACCGTCCCGTCTTCCAATGCCAAAAAAGCCTCCATCATCATTTGTTCGATAGATTTTTTGCCGAACGAAAAGGGCGGGTCTCAAGGCTTTTTGATAAGGGCGCTACGGCTGAAGGGCTTGCCGGAAAGGGGGTCCAAGGGGATGGAGTCGAGCAGGCTGGGCGTTAGTTGGGAGAGGGATTCCGGCGTTTTGCTGTGCAGGAGTCTGAACTTTCGCCCAGCCATTTGGAGTAGCAGGATTCGCATGTTGCGGATGTGTTGGGTGATTTCAGCGAAGGCTTGTTCGCGGTCGGCCTCGTTTGGGATCAGCGGCGCTCCGGCGAAGAGCGTTTGCGACAGGAGCGCTTCCCATTCTCGAATCGCCGCAGGAGTGGCGCGCTCTGCTTCGAGCTTCTTCAGGGAGGCGAGAGCGTTGCCGGTGTTTTCCCGCGAAAGTTTTTGAAGGAGACCTCGCAAGGCAGCCGCTCCTTTTTCCTCGATGGCAATGCCGGCGAGGCGATCGATGAGCGTGCCGCCGTTGGCTGTGTATTGTCCCAACCGCATGGTTTCCAGGTAGGCCGACAAGGCGGATTGAATCTGCATGGTTTTCTCCGCATATAAGCCGTCTGCGAGAAACAAATCGGCCAGGCGTTCCAGTGCCGTCAGTTCTTCTGCGTGCCGTTGCCAAAACTCAGAACCTGTCTCCAACACGACTCGGGACTCATGGCGGAAGGCCGCGCGGGCGAGTTGCAGAGCTTCCCGGCGAGGGGTGAGGTAGGCGATGAACGCGCCCCGGCTCATGGTCTGCACGGGGGCACTTGCTGGCTGAATGTCGGCCGCGGCTCGAAGCAGTGTTTCGTAAGCGTTCGGCGTGGGATATGGGGGGAACACGGCGGCAGGAATCTCTGGAGATTTTTCGCTAAGAGGGGCGGGTTTCACGGGGGGAGCGCTGTCTTCGGGCGCTTTTTCCCGGAGCGTTCCGCATCCCCATGTCGAAGCGAGCGTTGCCAATGCCAGTGCCTTTGCCAGGAAGCTGCTGCTGCTGCGCTTGCCGTGTTTTCCGAGTGGGTTTTCTTTCGCCTTCATGCTGCGTCAATGCGCCCTCTTGCCAAAGCTGCCGGGCATTATTCTTTCGTCTCGTCGTTCGTTAGCAGGTTGATGTTGAAGATGTTTGCCGCTCTTGCTGCGTCAAGCACTTTCACCGCCATCCCGTAGGGCGCGGCTTCGTCGGATCGGATGTGCAACCAGCTGTCTGTGTTGCCGGCCGCCAGAGAGGTCAGCTCGTCGGCCAAGTCTTCGGCGGCGATTGGCCGGAGGCCGAGATACAGGTGCGGCGCTTCCTTGGCGATTGTTACCACGAATGGCGGTTTGGTTCCTTTTTCAGAACTTGCTGTGTTGGCGGCCGGCAAAGTCAAGTTCAACACGGGCGCCCGGCGAAAGGTGGTGGTTACCATAAGAAAGATCAGCAGGACGATAAGGATGTCGATCAACGAGATGATGATAATCGCTGGCGGTTTGTGTTTTTTGCGCTCTGAAAACTTCATCCTTGCTACTGGATTTGATAGTCTTCGATTTTGCCCGCTGCTGGCCGGGAAGACTCGGGCGCATAAAAACGCTGGAGCAGCAGATCGCACAGAGTTTCCATTTCGATGGACAATGCCTCCACTTTTCGGGTGAAGTAGCTCCAGGCGATCAAGGACGGAATGGCGATCAGCAATCCCGTCAAAGTCGTATTCAGCACGATGGAAATTCCTTTGGCCAACACGGCATTGTCTCCCGAACTGGCCTCGCTGAAGTCTCCAAACAAAGCGATCAAGCCGTGAAGCGTCCCCGCCAAACCCAGCAGCGGCGCCACACCCACAATCACTTCGATCATCGCCAGCCCCCGCTCCAACCCCGCAATTTCCTTCCGGGCGCAAGTTTGCAGGGCGTCGGCGTTTTCCGCTTTGGGCCAATGCCGTCGGTTGATGACCAAGAGCAGCAGCCGGGCGGCCGGCGAATCTTCCCACTTGCAAAGCCGCTGGAGCGCCTCCGCCTCTTCGGCCGTCCGGCAACCTTCCACGGCATCTTCCACGGCCTTTGGAATCACCCGCTGCCACCGCAGCGCCACCGTCCGTTCGATAATGAAGGCCAGGGAGACCACTGAAGCCGCGAGCAGAAGCCCCATAATCGGCCCGCCGGATTGGATAAACTCGATCATTTACAAGAGTGAAACGGCTTAAAAAGAGACCTTGCTGCTGCCGAACAATTCATCCGCAATCCTCAGTTGTAAAAGAAACTGAATTGAACTTCGCGGCGGTCTTTCCCGATAAGGCGGCGCATGTCCTCCGGCCATTGCCTGTAAGGCGCTGGTTCGCGCACCGCCTGCCGGCAGGCATGAGACTGGAGGGCGCCCGCCGTGTCTTCGATGACTTCCAAGTTGGCAATGCTCCCGTCCGCCTTCATCTGAAACTTCAACACTACCTTCCCCCGGGCGTTGCGGATAGTGGGCGACCTGTCCAGGAGCGTTCTCCAACGATAATCCACCGTGCGAATGAAAGCGGCGTCGTAATCCCCGAACGGCGTTTTCAACAAGTCGAGCGTCGGTTCTAATGTGAACCGCTTTGTGCCGCCCTCCTGTCGCATCTTCTCTCCAACCAACGCCGATTGTTGTTCGCGCGCCTGCGCCACCGTCCGCGGGCGTTCCCGCTTGAGGGGAGACTCCGGCTCGACAGGCGGGAAGGCAGCGGGAACCAGCGGAAAGTTCGGAAGCAAGTCCATGAGTTCCTGCGGTGGCGCTTCGCCGTCCTCCTTGCGAATCGCCAAGGCTGTGCTGCCTTCTTCTCGTATCGGCTGGCTGGCCGCGGCGGGGCGGAGGGATTGAGTTTGCGGGGCTTCTTCGCCGGCTGCCGACACAGTGGCCGCCACTGCGACAGAAGGCGGCGTGTCTGCTGTTTTCAACACCTTGTCTTGGTTGCCGTCAATCGCCGGCTGTTCCATCGAATCTTCCGAGCTGTTGTCGCCGGCAAGCGCGTCAATCGTGGAATAATAGGGCGTTTCTTCCGGTTTCTCTTCAGAGGCTTGGGACGGCGGCGCATCGACAAAGATTGTTGGCTCCGGCTCCAACTGAATAGTGATCTCTGCGGCCTCGACCGGATGCTCGCGGCGGGGCGACGTCGCGGCCTCACCGGACGGGAGCAGCCAATGCAGCACTGCTAGCAGCAAAACATGAATGCCCACAGAAAGGCCGAAAGCCGAGAGCCAGGACAACTCGGCCCGCAACGGATTCATCTGGAGGATACACTGCCGCATTCCCGCGCTCAAATTGCCTGATAAAACGCTCGCTGGCAATGGAAAGTCCCGGAATAAGTAGCTATGGGCTACATTGACGCTCCAGCAGGCAATCCTACTTTTTCCACGTCCAGTGACCTCATTCCCCTAGCCAAAATATTTAACACAGTCTGTTCCGTTGCCAAGCATTTTGCTTCGAAGCTCCTAAATACTTATTGCGGAAAGTCCTGCGGAGCACAATTTCAGGGAACCGGTGTTCCTGCAAAACAAACGACGCAAAAGCGAGAAATGTCTTTCAACAAAACACATTCGGCTATGGTTTTGCCTTGTGGTTCTTCATCGCGACTCGTCGATTAAAGATTCGGATTTTGGGTTTGAGGGCAGGACGACGTTTCCCCGGAATATGCCCGTAATGAAAACGACGGCAAAATTTTGGTTGGGCCGTTAGGTTCGCTTGGTATGGCAAGTGGAGCAGCGGGGATGCCGTGTGTTCATGGGGATCGGGTTTGGGCGGGTGAAGATGCGCGAGCAGTAAACGCAGGTGTAAACGTGGTTGCCGGCGATGATTTCTGCGAGGCGATCCTGAAGATAAAACGGCGGAATGCAAAACTCGAAGTGAGCCAGCGAGAAAGCCGTGTGCCGGTGATCGGCTTGCTGTTCGTCGGGATGGGTTGTGGCGACGAAAACATTTCGGGTGTATTCGGAATGCGCGATCCGGATGGCGGGCAAGATGTCGGCATCGCCGGTGATGAGGCAATGGTAATCGTCTGGCTGCGTGATGGCGAAGCGAACGAGAAGCGCGACAACCGTCGTGTCCACTTGCTTTTCGTGATAGGCTTTTTCAATGATCAGTTTCTGGAGAATCCACGGACGCAAGGCGGGACGCAACACGGCAGAATTGGAGTATCCAGATTTGAGCGCCGCCTCCACAAACTGATTGCGGGCGTGGATGGTGCGGCGGAATTGCTCCAGGTGTTTGGGGCGAATGTTGTTGTCCAGGGCGGGCCAATTGTCCAAATCATCCGGCAGGTTAAAAATGGAAGTCGCCAAGTATCGAACGCCCAAACCGTCACAGGTGGCGCCGCAAGCGCGAACATGCCGCAAGAGAGATTGATCAAGACGCGCAAAGTCCAGTCGAACTGAAGTGTCCGGGCGCTCGGTATTTGCTGCCAGAACGTGGCCTGAGGCAGCCACTTTGAACAGCCAGGAACCGTCAATAAAAACATTGATTTGCGGCATAAGTAGAAACAACCCGGCAACCAAACTCGGCTGCCGCAATCCGAAGCCTTTATCCAACCGGACCGGAAAAACAAAGCGAAATTTCAGCCCGGCGGCTGCGATTGGCCTTCGCTGCTCTCCGGGTTGGCCTTTGAGTGGGGTTGCTTTCCTTCGGTGCGGTTTTTGCCTTTATCCGGCCTGCGATTCTTGGCACTTTGCCTGCAAATGCGTCTCAAGAACCTGACAGTCATCGGGTTTAAGTCCTTTGCGGATCGAACTTCTCTCGATTTTGAGCCGGGCATCACGGCAATCGTCGGCCCCAACGGTTGTGGGAAGTCGAATGTGGCGGATGCTGTCCGCTGGGTTTTGGGAGAGCAGTCGGCCAAAGCGCTCCGGGGCGGCGAGATGGCCGATGTCATCTTCAACGGCACTGATAAACGGAAAGCGCTCGGCATGGCGGAAGTCTCGCTGACGATTAGCGATGTTGACGAAGAACAACTCCGCGCTGCTGGCGTGCCGATTGAATACAACGAAGTTACCCTCACACGCCGCGTCTTCCGCGACGGCGGCAGCGAATACTTCCTCAACAAAACCCCCAGCCGCCTCAGAGACCTCCAGCAACTCTTCATGGGAACCGGCGTTGGCCGCGCCAGCTACAGTATCATGGCGCAGGGCAACATCACACAAATCCTCTCCAGCAAACCCGAAGACCGCCGCACCATCTTCGAAGAAGCCGCTGGCATCACCAAGTTCAAAGCCCAAAAACGCGAAGCCCTCCGTAAGCTGGACTACACCGAGCAAAACCTCCGGCGCGTCGAAGACCTTATCCAAGAAGTCAAACGGCAGATCGGATCCCTACAACGGCAAGCCGGCAAAGCCCGCCGCTACCAACGCCTCCGCGCCGAACTGCAACACCTCGAAACCCAGCTCGCCCGGCACGAACACGACACCCTCCAAGCGCGCATCAGCGAAAAAAAGAACCAATCCGACCGCCTCCGTGCCGCAATGGAATCGCGAGCCGAACAACTCGTCCAAACAGAAGAAGAAGTCCGGCAGCTCCGCAACACCTCCGCCGAGTTGGACCAGCAAATCAACCAAACCCAACAAGCAGGCTTGTCCCTCAAAAACCAGATGGAACAAAACGCCAACCGCATTGGCTTCCATCAAGAACGCCTCCGGGAACTCGAATCGCAAAACACCCGCGCACTCTCCGAAATCCAAATTGCCGAAGAACGGCACCTTGAAACCCGGCAAGAACTCGAAGCTCTTCAAGCGAAACTGCAAGAAGCCGACTGCTCATTAGCCACCGGAAAAAGCCGCGTCGAAGAAAGCCAAGACCGCGTCAAAGAAATCGAAAACACCATCCGCCAAACGCAAGAAAACCACCAGCAAGCCCAAGCCGCCGCCTTTGCTGCCGCGCAGACCTTGGCCAAAAGCCGCAACGAAATCAACGCCTTCGACTTCCTCAAAAAAAGCAACGACGCCCGCCTCGAAAAACTCTCCTCCGAAAAAATTCAGCTTGAAGAAGAACGGGTGCAGCTTGGCCAAACACTCGAACAATTCGCCGCCGGCATCGCGGCCAAGCGCTTGGATGCCGACCGCTGCCGCGCCGCCGTCGAAGAACATCAGACGCGCTGGGAAACTCTGCAAAGCGAAGGCACTGAACTGGCCAGCCAACTCAACGCGCTGCTCCAACAACAGACGGAAAAACGCTCCCGGCTTGCCGTCCTCAAACAACTCGACGCCAACCGCGAAGGCTTCAGTGAAGGCACAGTGGCCGCCTTAAAGCGCCCCGGCAAAGTCCTCGGCTCCCTGGCCGACTTCATCCGCGTGCCCGATGAACATTTAACTGCCGTCGAGGCCGCCTTGGGCCACCATCTGCAAATCGTCCTGACCCGTTCCGAAAACGCTGCTGCCGACATCATCCACCAACTGCGAGACGCCGGCAAAGGCCAAGCCCGCCTCGTCTCGCTTCAACTCCTCGCTGCCAATACCAGCCGCCCCCCCACTGCCGACGCCCCTTTGCCGGCCGATGCCCTCCCCGCCGCTCGCCTCGTTTCCGCTTCGCCCGAAGCCGCCCCCGTCATCCAATCCTTACTTGACGGCACTCTCATCGTTTCCGACCTCGCCCGCGCGACCCGCTTGTGGAAGCAAACCCCAGGTCAATACGATTTCGTTACCCCGGGCGGCGAAATCCTCACCCGCCAAGGCGTCTATGCAAGCGGACGTAAAAGCGGCGGCAACTCAACTTCCAGCTCCATCCTCGGACGCAAAAACGAAATCCGCAAACTGGCAGAAACCGCCCGCCGCCTTCAAAAAACCATCGACGCCAAAAGCCACGAAAAAGACAGCCTGGCGGACGAACAAAAAACCCTCCAGGCCAGCCTGCAAAAAGCTCAATCCGACTTAAAAGCCGCAGAAGTCGCTATTGCCGCCGACGAAGGCGAACACACCGTCCTGCGCAACTCCCAATCCGTCCTCAACCAAAAAATCGAAACCGTCATCTACGAAATCCAATCCCTTGCCGGCCAACAAAAAGAGAGCCGCGCCAAACAAGACCAACTGGTTGAAGACGCCGCCCGTCTCGAATCGCAAGCCAAAACCGCCGAACACACCGTCCAAAACCTTGCCGAGAAACTCGAAGAAACGCAGAGCCAACGAGACCAAGCCAACGCCGCCCTCACCGAACACAAAGTCGCCTTCGCCGCCGAGCAAGAATCCTTTGCCGCCCTAAAGCGGCAGATTTCCCCCCTCGAACAACGGCTCGAAGAGCAGTCCCAATTCATCGCCCGGCGCCGCTCCGAAACCCAAACCGTCCTCTCCAAAAAAACCCAAAGCGAATCAGAAATCGCCGAAAGCCAACAACAAGTCCAATCTCTCACCCGTCAACAGAACCTCAACGACGAAAAAACCAGCCGCCTCCTCCAAGAAAAAACCGGGCAGAAAACCGAAATCGACCAACGCGAAGCCGACCTCCAAAACAGGCACACTCAAATTGAAAAAGACCGGCAACAAAAACACGAGTTAGAAGTGTCCCTTGCTCAAGACACCCTGAAAGCCGAAAACATTTGCCAGCGTATCGAAGAGAAATACCAAATCGCCCTCCAAGACATCCGAAGCGAAAGCATCACCATCACCGAAACCGTCGAAGGCCAAACCAAAGCCGAAACCCTTTCGCCGGAAGAAATGTCCCGTGCCGGCCTTGCTCCCGATTGGGACGCCGCCGCCGAACAAGTCCGCGCCTTGCAGCAAAAAGTCGAATCCATCGGCCCCGTCAACCTTGTCGCCATCGAAGAATACGAAGAAACCGAACAACGTTTCCAGTTCCTCACCGGGCAACATGACGACTTGGTGAAAGCCAAAGACGAGCTGCACGAAGTCCTCAACCGCATCAACATCCAAACCCGCGAGATGTTCCTCCAGACCTTCAACCGCATCCGCGACAACTTCCGCACCATGTTCCAGGAACTCTTCGGCGGCGGCAACGCAGATTTGCGCATGACCGACGAAGCCGACGTGCTCGAAAGCGGCATCGACATCGTCGCTCGTCCCCCCGGCAAACGCCTCCAAAACATCAGCCTCCTCTCCGGCGGCGAACAAACCATGACTGCCGTTGCCCTCCTCTTCTCCATCTACCAAGTCAAACCCAGCCCCTTCTGCGTCCTCGACGAACTCGACGCCCCCTTGGACGAATCCAACATCGACCGCTTTCTCAAAGTCCTCAAACGTTTCCTCGAATACTCCCAATTCATCATCATCACCCACAACAAACGAACCATCAGCACCGCCGACATCCTCTACGGAATCACCATGCAAGAGCGCGGAATCAGCCGCTTGGTAAGCGTCAAGTTCCGTCAAGAACAAAACGCCCCGCCGGTACAACCCAACCCGCCGGAGCGCAACACCGAAGAACTTGCCATTGAAACTGTCGAAACCGCCTAACCTCTACCCCGCGTCGTTCCTCCAAGACTTCCCGTGAATGAATCGACCGCCGCCCGCCGATAAACTCCATGGACACCCCCAACCCCGCCATCGCCGCTTTCATCGAATCCCTCGCTCCCGCTCGGACATTCGCGCAAATCACCGTTTCCCGCCGCACGGAATCATTTGAACTCCGCCACTGCCAAGACGCGGAAACCCCCGCTGGCCAACTCAAACTCCTCCCGCCCAAAGAACTGCGCGACTGGGTGGCGAAAGACGGCAGCGGGCGCTTTCGTCCCCTGCACTCCGCCCCCGACCTCTGCCCCGGCTGGCGCTGCCTAGCCGCCTCCGCCTCCGCTCTCTGGGACATTCTGAACATCCTCTACCCAGGCGGCATCGGCGATTGGCACGCTGCCCGCCAAAGGCAACAAACCATCGTCAATTACCGCGACTTTGCTGTCCGGCAATCAGGCATGTTCCGCATCGCCGCCCGGCTGAGCGACAGCCAAGCCCAACGCGCCGCCAATGCCTGCTGCGCCGACCGCCATTGCCTCAAACAAAGACTCTGGAGCACAACGGAAAACCCCAGCAGCCAAACCCGCGACCTGAAAGAACCCGCGCTCGTTTGTTTGGAACCTTGCCCGCTCCTCCTCGAACTGGCCCGCCGCAGCTTCAAACTCGACCGCAGCCAATCGGTCTCACTCGAACTCCCTGAAGAAGAAATCGGCGTCCTTCTCCAGGCACTGGACTGTCTCTCACAAGAAAACCGCGCCAGCCTGCGAACGGCGGATTTCTCCGCGCCCGCAAACCCTCGCCGTCTCGGCCTATTGCGGGAGCGAATCACCGCGCAACTCCCTCAACAAAAACAGGAAGTGTAAAAACACAAACTTCCCGCCGAAATGGGAGGAGGCATGGATTGCGAACCCGGCCGCGCCACAAAGTGAGACATTCCAACTCTTTTCATTGGAGTGTTTTTGCGCTTCAATGTGGGATTGCCGAAAACGATTCCATGCCCAAGCCAAAAATTCCAAAAGAAGACATTGTTTTGGGGTCTCTCGAAGAAGCTGCCCGGCTTGAATTAACGGCGCAGGTCGAATCCATCTTGGCTCGCCCCAAACGCCGGCTCGCGCTGCTCGGAGCTTTTGCATTTCTTGCGCTCGGGCTTTTGGTTGCCGGGGCACGGAATCTTTATCAGGTCAACACACAAGGGATCGCTTACATCTTGCTCGCCAAACATTACGTCGCGGGCGATTTTGGATTGGCGGTTTCGAGTTACTGGAGCCCGCTGCTGAGTTGGCTTATCGCTCCGGGTTTGAAAGCGGGTTGGAGCGATTTGGTTGCTGCTCGTGTTGTCATGGGATTATCCGGAGCACTTTTTTGGGTGGGGTCTGCGGCCTTGTTGTTTCTTTCCAGGCTGCCCGCACGGTTGTTTCTCGTCGGCATCTGGCTGGCTGCGTTTGCCGCGGTGTCTTGGTCTGTGGAGCATATCAGTCCTGACCTTTTGGGCGCCGCGCTGCTGTTGCTGGGAACAGCGGGAACATTCGCGGCAGTTCGCTTTAAGTCAACGAAGGCGGCGATTGCTGCCGGAGTGCTTTTTGGGGTAGTTTATTACGTGTATGCTCCGTTCTTTCCCGTTGCGATGGTGTCACTGGCAGGGTTTGCTTTGGCTGCCAAGTGCCGGCCGGATCGCAAGGCAAGGGGCGATCATCGGTTTGTTGCTTTGCAAGGAGGCGTCGCCTTAGCGGTCATGCTGCCTTGGTGGGGAGTTTTGTCGTTGCATAACGGCTATCCCATTATCGGTTCGGTGTGGGCGATTGACCGCGCCGTGGCGGGGCCGTCGGATGTCGAACGATATCATCCCTGTTTCGGCCGATTGCATCCGCCCGCCGAAGGCCGGCTGGCCGATTGGGAAAATCCCGCGCGGGGCGACTATGTTTCCTGGCCGCTTTTCACCGATGCTGCGAATTGGTCCCACCAGTGGAATTTATTGAAGGTGAATCTTCGGTCGATGCTCAAAATTTTTCTCGGTTTCGGCGCTTTGGGCGTTGGGATTTTGGCGTTGGCTGCTTGTTTCGTTTTCCGCCCGCCGTTGAATCGTTCCTTGTTTTCGGACCTCTGGCGTTGGATAGTTTTTCCGGTTGGCGGCGCGGTGCTGGCTTTTCTCCCGCTGGCGGTGACGGAGGTTGATGTGCGCTATTTTTACAGCTGTTATCCTCTCATGCTGACAGCGGCTTTCGGCTTTTTGGAATGGTTGCCGCAGCATTTTGCGCTGCGGAGATTTCCGAAAGGTTTTTCGATTTTCGTCGCCGCTATATTGTTCGCGCTGCCGTTGGTGCCGAGATTGGCGGTTGCGCTGGAAGGCCGGCCTCATCCCGGCGGTTACTTTGCTCTTGAATTGGTTGAGCGCATGCAGGCGGCTAGAATCAGCGGCACCGTTGCCGGGAAAGCCATGCTGATGGGCAGCCGGACGGGCTTATACATTGCCTGCCTGCTCAATAAACCTTGGTTCGGCGATTTGCCAGAAGCCGCCGGAGCGGATTATCTGTCATGCGGCGCGGAGATTATCATCGTTTGCCGCTGGCACCGCGTGAATTCCGACATGGAGTTCAACCCCGCCTTCCGCGATTTGGACGCCGTCCTTTTTCCCGACGAACAGCAAGCCGAAGAATTTCCTCTGCGCGTGTATCAAGTCAACCGATGAGCCGAATATCCGCCCAATCCGCCCAATCCGCCCGGCAGCTTAAGGCCGATCTCATCGCCATCGCCGGAGACGCCGCCGTCCTCTCAGACCCGCGCGAGCTGCTGGTTTATGAATGCGATGCCTTCACCCTAGAAAAAAACCTGCCGCAAATTGCCGTTCTTCCCGCCAACGCCGCCGAAGTGGAAGTGGTGGTGCAAACATGCAAAAAACACAACGCGCCCCTCATTCCCAGAGGCGCCGGAACCAGCCTCAGCGGTTCCACCCTGGCGGTCGATGGCGGCGTGATCATCGGATTGAGCCGGATGAACCGCATCCTGAACCTCGACCAGCCAATCCGCCTGCACCATCGGCGGCAATGTCGCCACCAACTCAGGCGGCCCGCACACCCTCAAACAAGGCGTCACCGCCAACCACGTCCTCAGATTGGAATTGATCACCGTCGAAGGCGAACGTCTTTGGCTTGAAACCCACCCCGATGGCGGCGAAGAGGACGGCGGCTACGACCTTCGCGGCGCCGTCATCGGTTGCGAAGGCATGTTCGGCATCGTCACGCAAGTATTAGTGCGCCTACTGCCGGTGCCGGAAACCTGCAAAACTTTCTTGGCCGTCTTTGAAACCGTCAACGACGCCTCCCAAACCGTTTCCGACATCATCGAGGCGGGCATCATCCCCGGCGCGATGGAGATGATGGACCAACTCATCATCCAGGTCGTCGAAGCCGCCTATCACTTCGGCTTCCCCCTCAACGCCGGCGCCGTGTTAATCGTGGAGCTGGACGGCCTCAACGCCGCCACCAGCCGCCGCTACAGCCTGCGAATCCCCAACGTCTTCCATGCCGGCGACGGCAACATCCATCCCTTGGCGCTATACGACGAGCGCGACCCCAAACAAGTTCAACGCGCTCTCGCCGCCAGCCGCGACATTCTGAATAAATGTATCGAACTGGGCGGCAGCGTCTCCGGCGAACACGGGATCGGCGTCGAAAAAATCGACTTTATGGCCAAACAATTCTCAAAAGCAGACCTCGACACCATGAAACGCCTGCGCGTAGTCTTCGACCCCCAACAACGATGCAACCCCCACAAAATGTTCCTCAGCGCCAAACACTGCTCCGACTTCATTCTCAAAAAACAAATCCCCGCCTGACAACTTCGCACAAAGCTGAACAACCGCTTCAGCGCAATGTGTTGTCAGTTTGCGATAGGGTACAGCAGCGTCCCAAACGCCCGGCTCGCTAAAGTGGGCGGAATGGCCATACCGGTTGAAAATTCTCCCAAGCAGGCAAAAGTGCTTGTCTTTGGCTTTGTCTGGATATCACTGACAAAACCGGACAACGAATCAGCAATGCTCATCCCCGACCAAACCACAATTGGAGCCTGATTCACCGACAATCCGCCGACATCTGCGGGAATTGGATACAAAAAGCGCCGTAGTAACAACGGCGCCAGTCAGCCCATCGAAAAACGCCTTGGTGAATGTCGAAAAGCGACCATTTAGGCAACTGACAGTCCAGGCGCAGACGTTGCCCGCGCCCGCAGAAATGGAAAAAGAAACCATCCAAAAATAACCCCGTAAAACACAGCAATGAAAAGTCAACTCATTTTGGTCAGTTCAATACTAATCGTCGCTAGCGCATTCCTTTGCGGCTGAAACACCGCCAACATCATGTCATTGCGCATACAGGCACCTCTATCGGAGTGCAACTACAACAAAACCCGACCAGCATGGCCAATCACAATGGCGCCAAGGATGTGGCGGATGTTTTGATGGAATTCAGAGGCACCATTTGATAGACAAGTCTCTTCCATGGCAGAATCTATCAACGACTGGCAATCGGCCCCAAGGCTGTCAAAAGTTCAGCAGCGACAGCACTTTTCATCAGAGACAATCAGGGCAGTGTGGACAAGGAGGCGGCGAGTGTACTACAAAGCGAAACCACTGAGGCTAATATTTACGAAGCAAAAATTAGACTTGTTACATATTACGATAAAAATGAAGAGAAGTGGAAAAAATAGAAGATGCTATAAAAGAAGCCGCTGGATATAAGAGCTGGGACGATTTTAGAGATAAGCCACCAAACAAGGAATCTTTAATAAAAATCTTCGCTGAGCTAGAGCGGGGGGAAAAGGATCATATCCCGTTTTGGTTTTGGGGATTGAAGTGAAAATTTGAAATAGATCACACACAACTCGTTAGAAACAAAATATGCTTATGAATCAACCGAAAGACGACATGACAGAGACGATAAACATTGCAGGTAGAAATTGGGTAGATGTTCTACACCGGGCCAGTGTTTGTATTATAGGATGCTATAATGAAAAAAGGGAATATCTCTACTCTGTACGGATAGAAAACAATTTTGTGGTATCGACGTTTAAGAAAATAGGGTAGCCTGAGTCATAATAAGTTAGTCTGTTTTTCAGGGGTTGTTTTTTGGGGGGGCAGGGGCTGGGGGCAGGAGGTTTTCCAATGCCGGGCCGAGGCGGGTTCGCAATTGGTCGGCCAAAATCGGATGTAAGCCCTTATCCTCATCCAGCAATTGCAGCAGCGCGTCCCGCTTCAACTCCCGGATAGTCGGCAACCCCACGCGCACGTCCTGTTTCTCGCCGATTTCGTTGTGAAACCGCTGCCACATCTTGCGCACTAGAAGCTCATGGCCTAGCGCGCGGTCTTCTTCGCCTTGCGCCAGATAGTAATATGACCTTACAAGATAACCCAGCAGCACGGCCTTCAAGCGGTCTTGGGATGTGCTTCCGAATTCTTCTTCCACCCGCTGAAAAACATACTCTTCCAGGCTCACCTCTTTATCAATGCTCTCTGGGTAGAGTTCCCGGACTTTATCATAGTATTCCTGCGCCTGATTGACACGGTGGTGCGTGTATAAGAAATAGATGACCGTTCTTAGGAAATTTTTATGGGCGGTCGAGATATGTTTCCTTTGCTCTTCGTCCTCTTCCATCATCTGTTCGTAAACCTCCACCGCCTTTTGCGCGATGTCCACATTGGGGCCGAAATCGTAGATCAAGCTGTAACCGTCTTCTTTCCGTTCCTTTGCGCCGGGGAATTGGATCAAACGCCCCCGGTGGAAAGCGGTTTGCATGCTTTGGAAGATGACCCGCCGGAGGTTAATATAGTCTTTCTCGCGGGTTGAGTTCTGCAATCCCAGGTAGGCCCAGTAAATCGCATGAGCTTCCGGCAAGCGCCATTCCAAAGGCCCGTATTCTTCTTCCACTTGTTGGATCACGGTGATGTCCATTTTATAGTCTTCGCGCAGGCTTCGGGCGCGTTCTTTATCTTCGTCCGTTTGGGGGGTTGTGAAAGTATTGAAGTTGGGCACGCGGCCGCCGAAGAGCGTGTCCATCTCTTTGGCCCATTCGTTTTTGTATAACATATGGGCGTCGTCCATGTTCGCGCCCATTTTATGCTGAAAGTGCCAGGCCAACTCGCGGTAAAGCATCGCCTCTTGCGGATTCCTGGGGATGCCTTGGTCGCGCAGCAGCTCGATGCCACGCTGCACCCATTGCCAGCGGTCAGCGTGGTCGGGAAATTTGACGGAGATGTTGTAGGAGAGGTTCCAGGCTTGATGCACCCAGACGGTGACGAAATGCGGCTGAAGTTTTGTAATCCAATCGGCCAGTTGCACCATCTCGAAATACTGGCCGTCGTCTTGCAGTTGACTTGCCCGAATCCAGAGCAGGTTGGCAATCAACCCGCGGAAGCCGCCCAGCGCTACTGTGGTAAAGGCTAATACCGGCGGCGCATTTTCCAAGGGGTCCATGCGGGTAAGCCCCATGTCCGAACGCGCCTGGTTCAACGATTTTTGAACGAAGGAAACTCCAAATAAACAGACCGCCGCCACAGTGCCCATCAGCGGTTTGAAGTATTTGGCTCGCAGCGGATTCATCAGAAGCTCTTTGCTGTTGCCAGTTCCCGTTTGGTGAAGATGACGATCCCGGAGAGGGCGAAAATTCCGCCTGTTAGGATCACGATTTGAAAGATGCCTTTGCCGACTTGCCCCCAGGTAATCATCCGGCCGGTGCTCAGGTTGTCCACCGGAGAGAAGCCGCGTAGCCTGTTGACGGTGCTCAACAGGCCTTTGGCCGTAACAACTGCCAGCTGGTCCAACAAGGCCGGATTGAGGGTTTTCCCAGTGTTGGGGTTCACGCCGGTAATGCCTTGTTCATCGACAATCTGCGAGAGCGTGCCGTGGCAAAAACCGATGAGCAGCAGGGCCAAAGAGAAGAAGGCCGCAACCGGGAATGAAAGAAAGCTGGCCGCCATCAACCCTAAGGCGCATAAGAAGCCCAGCCAGCAATAAATCAAGATCATGCCCCGCGCGAAGTTCGGCGCGAAGGTGCCTTTTTTATAGAGCACTTCCAGGCCTTCGCCCAAGGGGAACATGAGCGGTTTGTCGTTCCCGTTCGCAAAGTCCACCGTCAGAATGCCGTCGGCATCGACCAGGTTCGGCGGGATTTCGAATTGAATGGGCGCGTCGGGAGATAGGCTGTTTTCGATGAGAAACCGCTGGGCGCCTTCGGGCGGCCCGATTACCCAAAAGCCCTTGTAGGTGGCAGTGTCGTAGGCGCTTCCGGTGAAGAACTTCACACGCAGGTAGAGCGGCTGGTCTTTGATGACTTCGGGCGGCGCCACTTTCATTTGCCAACGGCGCCGGATGCCCGGATTGGGTGGGACGACCTGCTGGCTTTCGATCACCCGCTGTTTGATGAATTCGCGATGGGATCGAATTTCCCGCTCCGTCAATCCGGGGTTTTCCTCCAAAGCCTCCGCCATATACTGATCCACCAGCGGCTCAAAGTCCGGCGTTTCTTCTCTGGCGGCGCCTCGCGCCACGAAGATTTCATTGCGCAAGAGGGTCTGCTGTGCTTCGGGCAAGTTTTGGGAGCGATGTTTCATCAGGAAGAAGACTGCTATTCCCGAAAGGCTCAGCAAGATGCCGTTGAGCACCATGATGCCGAGCCATTTGCCCGACCAAATTTGCCATCGGGCGACGGGTTTCACGGCGACGATTTGCATTTGATATTCCTCGATGTCCCGCGCCAAGGTGCCGCAGGCAATCCACAGGGTGGCCAAACCCAGAAGCCCTGTAATCAGGCTAAGGGTGTAGGTGAGCAGGATTTGGGTGAAGCCTTGGGCGGTGCCGTCGTCCTTAATGATGAGGGGCAGGCCGATGACGGTCAAAAGCAGCAGAACGCTCAGGACGATTAGCAAGCGGAATCGAACGGCGGCTTTGAGCGTGAGCAGGGCGATGGCCAGAATCGCTTGCATCAGTCCGATTGTTTTGCCTTCGGCTCAGAGCTGGAGTCGGCCAGCAGCGAGGAAAGTTTCTCGTCGGCTTTTTCGAAGGTTGCCGCTGGTTTTGGCGCCGTCTCCACCTTTGGTTCTGCTGCGGCGTCCGGTCGGGAAAGTTTTTCCAGCATGGCCTCGTCCAGTTTTGATTCCGGTTGATGAACGGTCGGTTCGGCCGCGCCGGCGGGTTGAGAGTCGGGCACTGTCCAGCGTTCCAAAAATTGATCGGGCGAGTTGCCTTCTTCCGCATCGCCTTTCAAGTAGGCTGCGACGCGGTTGCCGGAGACGGCTCCTGAAGTGGCAGCTTCGGCCTGGCGGGCTTTTTCCACCACGCCCAGGAAGTAGCTTTCCAGGTTCTGCGTTGGGGTGTCGATCGAGATTTTGGCTTTGCCCACATCTTGCCGGATGATTTGCAGGACTTGTTCTGTGGCGGCTCGCGACAGCGCCGGGGTGGTGATTCGTGTGGTGTCTGGGGCAGCCAGCAGATCGCGCAGGGCGCCCAGGGCTTGTATCCGGCCGCCATAGTAGATCACGACTCGGTCGCAGACGTCTTCGACGTCCGACAGGAGATGGCTGCTTAAGATCACGGTTTTTCCCCGTTTGGCCAATGCTGCGATTAGGTCTTTGATCTCCCGGCAGCCGATTGGGTCTAGGCCGGAAGTTGGCTCATCCAGAATCACCAAGTCGGGATCGTTGATCAGCACTTGTGCCAGCCCGATGCGGCGTTGCATCCCTTTGGAGAACTCGCCGACTTGCCGGCGGGCGGCGTTTTTTAGGCCTACCATCTCGATCAACTGCTCTGTGCGCTTGCTCCGTTCGAGCCTGTTGAGGTTGAAGAGATTGCCGAAGAAGTGCAACGTTTCGGCAGAATCCAAATACTTGTATAGGTAGGACTCTTCTGGAAGATAGCCGATTCGTGACTTGGTGGCCACGTGGCGCGGGGAATGGCCGAAGACTTCGATGTGCCCCTTCGTGGGATAGAGCAGGCCGAGCAGCATTTTAATGGTGGTTGATTTGCCGGAGCCGTTGGGGCCTAGCAGGCCGAAGACTTCGCCGCGGCGCACGTCAAAATGGACGTTGCTCACCGCTTTGGCCTTTGCCCGCCCCCAGAAGTCTTTGAATACTTTTGTCAGGCCTTTGACCGAGACGACATTCTCGGCGCCAGCGGTTTCCTTCGAGTCTTGGGCTGAAGCAGTTGGATCGGCCATATGGTTGTTTGTTCGAGGCGGAACCTGGTTGCCGGCTCGGTTAAGCGGATTTCGGCTGCCAGCTCGGAGCGGCTGCCGCCGGCGCCTCGGCGGGATTTGGCGTTGCCAGCAGTTCCAACTCTTCCCCCTGGCGCACTAATCTAAAACTGTTGAATACGACCAGAAGCGAGCCGAGCGTATGCAGCACAGCCGCCAGAATCGGGTTGATGAAATTCATTGCTGCCAGGGTGAAGCCGCCGATGACGAACAGAACGCCGAACAAAAGGTTTTGGTTGATCACGGACCGCGTCCTGCGCGACAGGCGAACCAGGAAAGGCAGCCGCCGCAGATCGTTGTTCATCAAGGCAATCGTCGCGCTGTGAATTGCGACTTCGCTCCCCGCCGCTCCCATGGCGATTCCCAAGTCGCCGGCCGCCAGAGCCGGCGCGTCGTTCACGCCGTCTCCCACCACGGCCACCCGATAGCCTTTGGCTTTCATCTTGCGGACAAACTCTACTTTGTTCTGCGGCAAACACTCGGCGAGGACTTCTCCGCAGCCGATTTCTTTGGCAACCCGAGCAGCGACTGGTCGCAGGTCGCCGGACACCATGGCGACACGGCGGATGTTCGCGTCGGCCAGGCCGCTCAGCGCTTCTTTGGCCTCCGAGCGCGTGCGATCTTGCAAACCAATCCAACCAGCAAACTTCCCGTTTTTCGCGACATAGAGGAGGCTGTATCCCTCGGTTTCGGACAAGTCCACTTTCTCGGCAAATCCTTCGGCAGCGCCGTTGTCCTTCAACCATTGCGCCCGCCCGGCGATAACTTCTGCCCCGCCGATTTTCGCTTTAATGCCCCGGCCGGCAGCTTCCTCGAAGTCGGCGGGTTCTTCCAAATCCAGCCCCGCTTCAGCGGCCAAGTCCGCCAAGGCTCGGGCGGCGGGGTGATTGCTGTATTTTTCGGCGGAAGCCGCCAAGTGCAGTAATTCCGCGGGCTTGATGCCGCCCCAAGGAGAGAGCCGGTTAACGGTGAGCTGCCCCGTTGTCAATGTGCCGGTTTTGTCGAAGATGAAGGCATTAATCTTTGCTGAAAGCTCGATGTCGCCCACGTTTTTGATCAGGATGCCCAGCCGCGCCGCCGCAGAGAGGGCCGCCACCATAGCCGTGGGGGTTGCGAGAATGAAGGCGCAGGGGCAAGCGATGATGAAGACCGCGATCACCCGGCTCAAGTCCGCCGTGAACGCCCACACCAAACAGCTGATCAAAACCACCAAAGGCGTGTAGAAGCCCATGTATTGATCGACAATCCGCATAATCGGTAGCTTGGTTTTCTCCGCCGCAAGAATGAGTTCATGAACCCGGCCCAAAGTGGTGTCTTCCCCCGCCCGGCTCACCCGGATTTCTAACACGCCGGTGAGGCTCTGCGTGCCGGCGAAAACTTCGTCTCCGGGCTTCTTGTCGGCCGGCAGCGACTCTCCGGTGATGTTCGCCTGATTAAACGAGCCTTGGCCAGAAACAATCACTCCGTCAGCAGCCACATTGTCCCCCGGCCGCACGCGGATGACGTCGCCCGCTTTCAACGAGGCGGCTTCCACCTCTTCCTCTTCGTTTCCCTTCACGCGCCGCGCTTTGGTCGGCGTCAATTTGATCAGCGACTCGATTGAGTGGCGCGCGCCTTCCGCCGTTTGCGTTTCAATAATTTCGCCCAAGAGCATGAAGAAGGCAACCAGCCCCGCCTCCTGATAATTGCCGCTGGCAAAGGACGCGAGCACTGCAATTGCCACCAATTCATTGGTGCTCAATTTCCCTTTTCGCAAATCCCGGAACGCCGTGATCATAATGGGGCAACCGAGCAAAACTGCCCCGATCATCGCGACGATATCGCCGACGATTTGGCCGCCGGCAAACAGATAAGCGATGACAAACGAATTGAGCACGAACGACAAGCCGATCAAGGTCTGATGCAGCTTGATCGGCGTGTATTCATGATCGTGATGGGGCGCCACACCCGGCTGTTTGCCTTCTTTCCGACTGAGTAATGATGTAACTTGCATAGCGCGAATGGAGTTTTGTTTCGTTGACGAATCAATATCGGCCTTTCAAACGCCCCGCGTTTCCCAAGCCGCCTTATTTTTGTTCCTCCTCCTCGGGGCCGTAGTATTTCGAGGGTTCCCGGTTTAACTGCAGACGGAGCTGTTGCCTGCCGTCCGCCGCATCGGGCAAGATCCATTTGTCGTTCACATTGGTTAAGACTTGGGACATGGTTTCCAGCAGGAGGCGTTCCTTGAACAGTCGGGGGTTTCGTTGGTAAGACACGAGCTGGTCTGAAAAAAAATCAGCATCTGCCCGCACGGTTCTGAAGAGCTTGTTACTTTGGGTGATGCCGTCGCTAATCAAAGCCAGCTTTTCGCCTTCGGCTTCTCGGGTGATTTCGCGAGCCTCGCCTTCGGCTTTGTGTTGCGCTTGGCTGAGCGCTTGCTCCGCTTCCAACACCTGGTCGAAGGCTTCCTTGACATACATCGGCGGGAAGGTTTGGACTTGGATTGGTTCCAATTCAATCCCCAGATTAGCTTTCTGGATGGTTTGCAAAAATCGCTCCCGCACGGCGTCCCGGAACCCGGTCTTGTCTTTGTACAAAGCGGCGTCGGCAGTGTAGCGAGCTGCGGCGTACAGGATGGCGTTGTTCAAGGCGTTTTCCAAAATGTCGGTGGCATTAAGAAACTCGAAGGTGTAGCGCAAAGGGTCCGTGATGCGATATTTCGCCGTTGCCCGCGCATGGATGATGTTCCCATCCGAAGTCAAGGCATAGCCGTCGACTCCTGGTTGCAGGCTGGGCAGGGACATCGGCAGCTCGCCGGATACTTCCATTTCGGGAGTAACTTGATACCAACAGTTCGTCGCTTCGACTGTGTGGCTTTCACCAACGGGGATGCGGACGATTTCATCAATCGGCGCGGGGAACGACCAGTGAAGTCCTTGGGACAGAGTTTGCCCCGGAGCGGAACCCGCTGGCTTGCCCAACCGCAAGAGCACGACCACTTCGTTGGGGTTCACCGTGAAAATCCCGGACCCCAGGAAGACGACGATCAGGATAACCATCAAGACCCGGATAAACTGAAAGCTGCTCGCCAGCGCATCGGCCAGGGCCTTAGTGCCAGCGTCCTCCATTGGCGGCGCCGGCGTAGAATCGTCCTGGGGTTCAGCCGGCTTGGCGAGAATCTTTTCCGGCAAGTGCGGCAAATCTTTTTTGTCGTTCTCGTTCATAAGCGCTTTCAGCCCATCATTGTGGCTTATTCCTGAACGCCCGGTTCGCCGTTCTCCAATCCGCTCAGGAGGCTGGGAGGGAGCCGTACCGCGCCCGGTTCGCCGTTCTCCAACCCGCGCAAGAGGTTGAAGGGGCGGGTGTCCGGTCCGAGAATCAGTGTGGTTTTGTCAACGGTCGCCGCTTTCAATGCTTCCAGTTCTTGGAGGAATATCGCCAATTCGGGGGATTTTTCGAACTCTTGATAATACTGGGCTGCTTCGGCGTCGGCTTGTCCCATCATAACGGTTGCCTGGGCCTTGGCTTCGGCCAGTATCTGGCGGCGTTGGTTGTCCGCTTGTGCGCGGATTTCTCTTGTGGCTCCTGCTCCTTCTCCTTGATATGTTTTGACCAGGCGCTGACGTTCTTCCCGCATCCGCTCGAAGACTTTGCCGGTGATGGCTTCGGGCAGCCCAAGATGATTGATCCCGCACAGGCTTACGCGGATGCCGTAGTTTTCCCTGGCTTTGGATTGGATGGTAGCGAGCATTTCGTCTTGGATGTCGTCGAACTTCAGCTGGTCTTGTTGGGGGGAAATCAAATCGCTGAACGGGTGTTGCCCGATCACGCTGTTCTTGGCATCGCGGACGAGTCCCTCCAAGTGCTGTTTTGCCTTGTTCACATCGCCGTTGAACCGTTTCAGGAAGATTTCCGGATTTTCAATTTGCCAGCCGATGTAAATCATGATTAGCAGGGTGCGGCCGTCGCTCGTCGTCGTTTGTTCGAACTTTCGCTCGAAGTTCCGAATGCGCTTGTCGAATTTATAGACCTTTTGAATCGGCCACGGCAGGCGGAAGTAGAGCCCTGGCTCCGTTTTCGTCGAAGAATCGGAGTAGCGTCCAAAGGTGGTTACAAAAGCCACTTCGGTTTGCCTGACTTGGAAGGCAAACAGAATCATTGCGAAGATGAAAAGCAGGATGCTGCCGGCAATGAGGGAAACAGGGTGTTTTTTCATAAAATGGGTGTCATTTTGTGATGGGCAAAAGATTTTCTGTCAACGTTCTTCTTTGGAGCGTTCTCCTTCCGGGCGGGCGTCGCCCAAGTCGCCGGAAATCTTGTCTTCCAAGTTTATGGTGAAGACTTCTTCATCCGATTTTGGGATGATGACATATTTTCGGATATTGGTGAGAGAGTGGATCAAAATTTCAAAATACTTCCGGTTGCGAAAGACATCCGGTGAAGCGCTCATGGCGGCCATCTGATGCCTGAACTGCGTCGCCGTTGCTTGGGCTCGTTCGATCCGCTCCTTGCAGTAAGCCTCTGCTTCGCTGATGATTTCGGCGGCTTCGGCCTTGGCCATGGGGATGATTTCGGCAGCTTCGGCCTTCGCTTTCAGGATGGCAGCTTCTTTTTCCTGGATGGCGCCGATAACTTCTTCAAAGGCGCCCGCGACTGGCACTTGTTGATTGCCGATGGGCGGGTGGATGTCTTGCAGCCCGACGAATATAATTTCCACTCCCAGCCCGGCGCCGTCGGCGGCTTTTTGAATCCTCTCGGTCAAAACTTTGGCAGCGTCCAGGCGGCCGGTGGACATGAAGTCCAAAATGTCGACATTGACGAGGTAGCGCACGACTTCTTGATAGCCGATTTTCTCCATCAGCTTTTCCGGTTGGCTGTGGTTGGCGACCCAGTGCTGCAGGTTGCGGATGCGGTATTGCACTGGGATGGCGGCTGTCAGCAGGTTGACCGGCACGGTTTGTTCATCGTCCTGCTCCCGGCTGGCCACCAGGAAGTTCACTTCTTCCTGGTAATGGCTCACCGTCCAAAGCAAGGTTCGTTCTTCTTGCCGTTCCTCGTCCACAGTGTAACCGACGTGGAAGCTCTGAATTTCATTGGCTGGGTAGCGGTAGAGGCGGTCCACCGGCCATGGCAGTTTGAAATGAAGCCCCGGTTGCAAGACGCCCCGCCCGGCCACCGGCCGCCCGAAACGTTCGAGCAGGCCAAGCTCGTGCGGTTCCAAAGTCACGAAGGTGGTGGAGAGCGTCAAAATTCCGAGCTGGAGGAGAACGAGCCACGCCAGAGCTTTTTCGAGGAATTTGTAGAACCAGGTTTCGGAGACCTTGAAGCCGAACTGGTAATCCAGCGCTTGCGCCGCTGTCGCCACCAAACCGGCTGGTTGCCCCAGCAAACCCACAAGCCGGCTCTCGTAAAGCGGGCGGTCTTCTTTGCCTTTACCTCGGGGGCGGTAAATGGCGAGCACGAGATTGACCAGCGACTCGGCTGCCGCCAAACCCAGGAGGACAACCAACACCCGTGCCGCCTGCAAATCAAGCCGCTCGAAGCCGAACCAAACTCCCGCCTCGGTCAAGACAACCAGCAAACAAATCATCGAGCCCAGCAACAAATACGCCCCGCCCGGCCGCAGCAAACGCCTTCCCTTCATATGGGCTACGCCAGAGGCATACTTGCCCAATAGAAAGAGAATCAGCGAAAAGCTCGCAAACGCCACCATAACGACGGCGGCCTTTCCCAACTCCGGTGCTTCGGCCTTCGGAAGCCATTGCCAGAGAAAGTAAACGGCGGTGGCCTGAGCTATGAAGAAAATCACAGTAAAAGCGGGAACAAAAAACCGCTCGAACTGTTCGCGGGCACGTTTGGCGATAAAGGTGTCCTCCCCCGTGTCGGCAAACAGAGCGGCATCCTTCCGCTCGCGCATCATCTCATCATACTCCAACCGCTCCAGCACCTCCCGGCTTTCCAGGCGCATTTGAAAGCAGCTGATGGCCGCAATCAAAGCCCCAAACCCCAAGCAAACCGCGCTCACCAAAGCCGTCGCCGAACCCGCGTAATCTGCCAGGACAAACGCGACGGCGGCAGCGGTTAAAAGGACCGCCAGATTGACAAACCCGTTTCGTTGAACATTCCGCTCCATGAACCCAATTCCTAACTCAACTCGCGATCTTCAAACAAAGCCAACGCCAAAGCCAAAAGCGCACCGAGATACAACAGCACATACAAAAACACGCGCCCCACATAAGACCAAGGGATCGTCTTCTCGTTCTCCAGCGCATCGGCCATCCAAAACAACTGCCAATTAGGCACCGCAGAATACAACACCGAAGCCCACCAAGCCCCCTCTGCCGCTGGTCTCCCCAACAAATAATCCGACATCAACCCCACCAAAAACAAACCGGAACAAATGGACAAAGTCGCCATCAAATCAAAACGAGTGGAGCAGGTCAAAGCCAAACCGGCCAACAGCAAAAAGGCAAATAAAATCAAAACCGCCGCCGGCACCAGACGCCAGTCAATTTTAATATGCTCCTCGAACATGGACTCTGGCCGAGGCAATTGAACCGCAATGACGAACGCCAGAGTCGAAAAGACAACAAGAAAAAAAGTCGCATCCGAAACAAACGGCCGTCGCAAAAAATAATTCGTGAACCCGCCTGCCACATATGCCAATAAAACCGCCCCCGTGTAAATGAAAAACGACCGCTTGTCCGCGTCGCCGTACGCGGTGAAGGCCATCCGGCTGGCCATCAGCGCGCTGACCAGGTTGACATATGTCAGCACCGTCAACGCCCCGGCCAAGCCCAGATACTTGGCCAAAAGAAATTGAATCCGGCCCACCGGCTTGGAAAGCACCGCCAGTGCCGTGCCCGTCTGCACCTCGCGAGCCAGCGAGGAAGAAGCGCTTATCACCGACGCAAATAAACCAACGATCAACATCATCGCCAGCACGCTGTCCTTCACCAACTTGTCGTCCTCGCCGAAACCAAAGTAGGGAGTGCTTGCCAGAAAAATCGAGAAGACCGCCGACGCCGTCATCAACAAAAGAAAAATGGGCTGCCGGAGCATCTCCACAAAGGCATTGCCCGCTATGGTGGCTACTTGTCTCATCAGCAATTTCCTAGGCAAACAGCCTAAAGATTCCCCGCTCTCTTTTCAAACCAATTTTCGCGAGGCTTTGTTAAAATTTGCGGAAAAAAATCCGCAATAAGTATTTAGGGGCTTCGAAGCAAAATGCTTGGCAACGGAACAGACTGTGTTAAATATTTTGGCTAGGGGAATGAGGTCACTGGACGTGGAAAAAGCAGGATTGCCTGCTGGAGCGTCAATTTAGCCCATAGCTACTTATTCCGAAAAAATCCTTTGACACCCCGCCCCACCCGCTGTAAGGGTTGGCTTGTGCGGATACTGGCAGGACGGCAACAACCGAGGTTTTCCCGACCTCCGGACAATTAAATAAGGCGCAATAAGCATTTATAGGCTTAGCGGGAGTGGCGCAGGCTCTCAGCCTGCGGGCAGACAAGAATGTCTGCCCGACCTTGATGCTGGACAAGGCGAAAAAAGCCAGTAACTGCTTATTGCGAAATAAGGGGTTGACAGGGGGGATTGTTGTTGCTATTGTGCCTCCGTTTTGGAAGAGTTTTATCGTCATCAGGAGCATTCATCAATGAAAATACTAGGAATTCAATCGAGGGTTTTTGCGTTGGCAATCGTTGCCGGTCTGTCGGCCTTCAGCGCATCCATCCATGCGGCACCCGCCAAGGCAACCGTTACGAGCGTTGAAGGAGCGGCCACCGGTGCATCAGCCGGCGATTCGCTGGGGGTCGGTGCTGTAATCACCACGGGAGCCGGCGCAAAAGTTGTTTTGGACATTGACGGCGATTTGGTCGTCGTAACCGAGAACACGGCATTGGCCATCGGCCAATTGGACATTGAAGAAACAGGGATCGAAAAGGTTTCCAACGTGCAGTTGAGTCTCTCGGCGGGGCGGATTTACGGCCGAGTGGAGAGATTTTCCTCGCTCTCGAAGTTTGTCATCAAAATCCCCAAAGGCCAAGTAACCCTTGACGCTAGCAAAGGATGGGTAATCTTCGATGTTTCCGCCAACGGCCAGACGCTGATTGTTGAAGGTTCTGCGGACATCGTCCTCAATCGAGGGACGGAGGAAGCCCCCAATATCGTTGCCCAAAGGGTTCAACTGGGCCAGAGTTTCAATCCGATTACGAACGAGGTGACCTCTATCCCGACCGGGGAGAGAGACAGCTTGCTGCAAATGGTAAGCGATGAAGATGCCCCGCCGCCGGCGTTGACGACTGCGCCGCCACCGCCGGTGAGTCCGTTTGACTTCTTCATTTCGCCCAATCTGCCTAAATCGCCGCCCAGCGGCGGGAATTGAGTTCGGCCTGCGTTTTGTCATTGCCCGGTTGCGCCTGCATGCCCAGCCGGGCTTTTTTGTCGATTTTTGTGCCAGCAGTGTCCTGGATGCCGGCCGGATTTTAGCAATGCGGAGCAGGAAAGGCCGCAAAAAGCATTTATGGGCTTTGATGGTTATGGAGGGCGATTTCGTTTGGGACAAGTTCGGGACAAATGGATGGACAGGAGGCACAGGATTGGATTTTTTGTTAAGCGTGTGGCGTTCAACGGGCCGAGTGCCTGCGCGTCACCCTGTTAAGCCCGTAAATATTTATCGCGGGAAAGGCGCTGGAAGGGAATCCACTTTTTGTGATATTCTGTCTCTATGAGCCAACGCCAAACAACCGAACCGTCCATCGCTCTTGTTGCCAATGGGGATTTGAGGCTTTCCGCCAATCAAACCTGTTGGCCGGAGCAGAAGAAGATGGAAGCGGCGCTCGTTAAGGCCGTTGAAAAACTTGGTGGGCGGGTGTCTCGAGCGCACGGTTACGACCCGGCCAAGAAGCATGGGTTCATTGATTCGCAGAAGAGGGGCATCGAAGTGTTTCGGACGATTGCTCCCACCCGGCCCTTGATTGTTGCCGAAGCCGTCTGGCAATACAGCCAACATCTCTTGCCCGGACTTGCCTCGCACCAAGGCCCGATTTTGACCGCAGCTAATTGGAGCGGCACTTGGCCCGGCCTAGTTGGGATGCTGAATCTCAACGGCTCCCTCACGAAGATGGGGATTCCTTACAGCACGATTTGGAGTGAGTCTTTCAGGGATGCCTATTTTTTGGACGCCATGAAGCAGTGGTTGTCCACCGGCGCCGTTACGCACGACCAAGGCCATGTCCGGGATTTCGATTTGCTCAAACTTCCCTTTGAAGATGAGCAGATGGGGCGAGCGGCGGCGGCGGCGTTTCGGCGTTCCCAGCCCATCATGGGAGTGTTTGATGAGGGCTGCATGGGGATGCACAACGCCATCATCCCGGACGAGTTGTTGAATCCGACGGGCGTCTTCAAGGAGCGGTTGAGCCAGTCGGCCCTTTATGCCGCTGCGATGGCGGTTGCCGACGGGGAAGCGGCGGCGGTCTATGCTTGGCTCAGGCGGAAAGGCGTTGTGTTCCGGCTTGGCTCCAATGAAGAAGCGGACCTCACTGAGCGGCAGGTGCTGCAGCAGTGCAAGATGTATGTCGCCGCTGTGCGTTTGGCCGCTGATTTTGGCTGCGCCGCCATCGGCATTCAGTATCAGCAAGGGCTCAAGGACCTC
This sequence comes from uncultured Pedosphaera sp., assembly GCA_965214825.1. Lineage (GTDB taxonomy): Bacteria > Verrucomicrobiota > Verrucomicrobiia > Limisphaerales > AAA164-E04 > UBA2970. Next base: position 518,760 of record OZ243981.1, on the reverse strand, counting down.
CTGCCGGCCAGCGATTTGGTTGAGGGTCTCCTCAACAATGCCGTCCGTCCGCCGGTCAAGGGGGCTCGCTCTTCGGAGGTTCTCTTTGATGGCGAGCCGATTCCGCATTTCAACGAAGTGGATGAGTGCGCCGGTTTGGATGGCTTGGCGACTTGCCGTCTTTGGCGGCAGCTTGGTTTTGCGCCGGAGAACACGTTGCATGATCTCCGCTGGGGACAGTGCTACCGGGGCGATGAGGTGGACGATTATGTCTGGGTGTTTTTGATTTCCGGCGCCGCGCCGCCTGCTCATTTCATCGGCGGTTTCAAGGGCGCTTCCAGCGAACGCCAACCGCCCATGTATTTTCGTTTGGGCGGCGGCACTTTGAAGGGAATCTCCAAACCGGGACATATTGTGTGGAGCCGCATTTTCATTATGGAACGGCGGCTTCACTGCGATCTTGGCGTCGCACAGGTCGTCAAACTTCCAGAGCGGGAGACCCAGCGGCGATGGCGGGAAACGACGCCGCAATGGCCGATTATGCACGCGGTTCTCAAGGGCGTGTCCCGGGATCAAATGATGGCCCGCCACAAATCCAACCACATCCAGGTCGTTTATGTGCCGAGCGAGGAGCAAGCCCATCGCGCCTGCAGAATCAAGGCGGCCATGCTATCAGCGCTTGGCCTCAAAGTGCATCTTTGCGGCGCGGTCTCTTTGAAGTAGCCGACTCCGCTGCTGCGCTGCGGAACCGCCGCGTGTGCATTCTCCAGTAGTCCTGCATGATGATGAAGATGTACGAAGCCGAGCAAGCGATCAACACCAGCCCGACCAGCGCTTCGATTTGAGAAATCAGCCGGATCGGCCCCACCGGCGTGTAATCGCCGTAGCCCACAGTCGTGTAGGTGGTGAACGAAAAGTAGATGAAGTCGTGGAGAGTGTGGTTCTCGCCGCCCTCCAAGTGCCCAAATCTTTCCCGGTCCGCCTTCACCAAAAGGAAGGTCGTTGTGCCGAAAAGAACGATAGACACCGCGTGGGCTGTGATGACGCCGATCAATCCGGCGCTGACCTTGAACAGATGGCGGAATGGAAACCGCGGCAAGAGGTCAGAGATCAGCAGCAATGCCTTCACTTGAAGGGCCACCACGCCTGCGACTAGAAAGAGAGTGATGCAGCCGACAAAAATCATCAGGCTTCCTCGCGCGTCCCGACAGAGGGTGTCGGCAGCAGTTTGCGCCGCAGCATCTCGAAAGCCTGCTGCGAGGCGAAGTGTTTGAAGGACTCGCGTTCCGCGGGATGGAAACGCCGGATTGTTGTCGTTGATTGCGCATCAGCTACGGCAATAAAAACCGTCCCCGCCGGTTTTTCAGCAGTTCCCCCTGTTGGGCCGGCAATTCCGGTGAGGGCGAGCGCATAATCAGTTCCCGCGTGTTGCCGGGCGCCAACCACCATTTCTTCGGCGGCGGCTTGGCTCACGGCGCCATATACTTCCAGTGTTGACGGGGAAACGCCCAACAACTGCACTTTGGCTTTGTTGCTGTATGTCGCCAGCCCGGAATCGAAAACCTGCGACGCGCCGGGAACATTGGTCAGACGGTGCGCCACGTAGCCGCCGGTGCAGGACTCTGCGACGGCCAAAGTTTTTCCGGCCGCCGCCAGCAGCTTCACAACCGCCGCTTCTAGGTAGTCGCCGTCTTCCCCGTAAATGAACGTTCCCAATAATTCCTTCGCTGTCGCTGCCGCTTCTGTCGCCAAGGTCTTGGCGCCATCCCCGCGGGCGGTGAACCGAATATCCACTTCACCCAAGCGAGCGCAGTAACCGATCTCCAGTCCCCGTTCGACCAGCGGCTGCAGCCGTCGCCGCAACTGCTCTTCTACCTGCGATTCGCGGATTCCCGCGGCACGCAAAGTTCGGCAAGCAAATGCAGCCGGAGGCGCCGCCGCCGATTGCAACCACGGCAAGCCTTGATGAAGGAACATCGGGCGAAGCTCCCGCGGCGGGCCGGGCAGCATCAGCAGAAAACGCTTTCGCTCGCCGGCTAAATCTACCAGCGCCAGGCCCGGAGCCGTGCCCATCCGGTTCATCAGAACCTGCGCGCCTTGCGGAATTCGCGCCTGAGCTTTCGCCGACTCCGGCATGTAGCGGTTGCGCTGCTTGAAAAAACTCTCGATATGCCGCACCACCGCCGCGTTTTCCACGAGCGGCCGGTTTAGAAGACGGGCAATCAACTCCCGTGTGCGGTCGTCAGATGTCGGCCCCAATCCTCCAGTGGTGATCGCCAGTTCCGATCGAGAAAGCGCTTCGGCAACCGCTTGTTGAATGGCGTCGCCGATGTCCGGGACGGACGTTTGGCGGGCCAATTCATAACCCAAATCCGCCAACTGTCGGCCAATCCATTGTTGGTGCGTGTTCAAAACGCGGCCCAAAAGTAATTCCGAACCCGTGTTGATCAATTCAATGCGCATGGACCAAACTTCCCCGCTGCCCGAACCGTTTCCCTCTACTCGCGCCGCCGGGTGAAGGCACGGGCCAATCCCGGCGTGAGACGCATCTTCAGATTAACGCCCCAGCCAGCGCCTTCCAACAAACAGCGCAAATCCCGATTGCGAAGGCGGATTGCCGTTGCCGCTGCCGGGGGAATCAAAACAGCGGCGGCCAATCCCACTCCTACCGCAAGCAGCCTCAAGAGCTCGGCATCGGCCAGGGTTCGCAAGATGAAGGCGCCCGCCAAGCCCAGCGCGGCCAAGACCAAACCTCCGCCGGCGAGAGCATTCCGCATCCGTCCATCCGAGGCTTTGGCCTGCGCCTCGGGCGAAGCCACTTCCGGGAGCCCGGCCGCAAACTTTCCCAGTCGCTTGAAAGACGCTGCCATGCCTTCCCGAAGATTGACGGGGCATTCGATGACTTGGGTGATTGCCGCGCTGAATTCTCGTCCTTGTGTGTCCAGAAAGAGTCCCCATTGCCCGGCGCGGAGCTGCCCGCTTTCCCCGTCTGTCACTGGCGCTGCCGCCTCGCACTCAACGGTGCCGTCGGCGCTGTGAATCTCGGCATAGACCACAAATACATTTTCTCCCCGGCAGCGTTGGATGTGTTTTTCCCGGTCGGCCACGCGGATGCAAAAATTCAATTCCCGCCCAGCGAATATCAAAGTGCCCATCTCGAACAACGCGCGCTTTGCCAGCGAATGCAAATCTGGGCAGCTCGCAAAGTTGTTTGCAAACGCCAGCAAGTGGGCTTGAAACAGAATCGCTTTTTCCAACAGCATCACCTTCTCGAATTGGGCAGCGTTTTCGCGGGCTTCCCGAAACAAGCGATCCAGTTCAACAGCTGCTGAGTCTGGCGCGAGATACGCCCGCCGCCGCGGCGCCGCTACCCCGCTCGCCGCTGTTTTCGGCGCCCGCCGCGCCCACGAATCGTAACGGGAGAACCCCTGCTTGACGGCTTCCCATTGTTCCCGTTTGAGCGTGTTCGACGACTCTCCAAACATCGGGGCAAAGATGCGCTTCTGAAAAGCCTTCAGCTTTCGTGCGTCCAGGGGATTGAGCGGCCCGTTAAATTTCAACACGCCGTCCGAATTCACCGTTGCGACGGGCGAACGCCGCGCCAAGGATTCAACTGTTTCCCAGTTTCTCCAGTTAGGGGCCTCCCCCGGCGCTTCTGCGTTGGCCATCATCGCCTTGATTTGAGGATTCACTTTGGCAAGCTGACAAAGCGCGAAAAAACTTTCGATCCGGCTGCGCAGTTCGGTGTAAAGCTGATACTGCGTTTCGATTTCCTCGCCAAAAGGCGGATACTCTGCCGGTGCCGTCTCTTCCCAATCGGCCAGTTGTTGAATCTGTCTCTGAAATTCCCGGAAGTCTGCTTCTGAGAGGGAACGTTCTCCGTGCTCGCCGGCGCCTGGTTCGCCGGCGCAACTCAAAATGTCCCGAATCAATTGGCGGCAAGACGCGCTGCAATCGGCAGATTCGGCGATGCACTCTGGCTGCCCCCAGCCATCTGATTCCATTTGCTTGCGAACCTGCCGGACATCACTCAAGTCCACCCGCGCCGAGCCGCTTTTGCCGCGCAGTTGCAGGACATTTTCTGCTGCCGCCAGGATGTGTTGGCCGTCCTCGTCGTCTTGGCGAATCCGGGAAAGTTCCAGAGAGCGTTGACCCGCCGCCTCGTCGTCAAATCGCTCGAATACCCGGAAGAGCCAGCGAATAGCGGATTTGACTTCCGTCGGTCTCAGGTGCCCGTCTCGGTCAGCATCCAGATGATTCAAAAACGGCGCGTCTATCCGAAAGGCATCGACGGGCGCGCGAGTGGCAAACCATTGAGACTCCGGCAAATCTAAGACTTGGCGGAGAGCAGCGGCGGAATCCATTCTCCGGCCGCGCGCGCCGCTGAAGCGGTCGAACTTCCGAAAGGCGGCTGCCAAAGTATCGCCAGTTTTTGTCTTCATCACAAGTTCTCGAACCCAAGCACCCGAGGGCCGGCTGGAACGCGGGGCAACCGGCAACACTTCCCTAGCCGATTGCCTCGCGCGACGCAATGCCAAAAACCCGCGGGCAAAGAAAAATTGCTTCGGGGAAGGCAAGCGCCTATTTTTTGCCCATGCACTCGCTATGGAAAACCTTCGTCATCGGGATGCCGGGAATTCTCCTGGCGGCCAGCGTTCTCTCGCAACCCGAGCCCTCGCCGCTGGCGCCCATTCAAAACGATCCCCGGCTGCCGCGCGTGCTTTTGATCGGCGATTCAATTTCCATCGGCTATACCCTGCCCGTCCGCCGTCTCCTTGCCGGCAAAGCCAATGTCCATCGGATTCCCGAAAACGGCGGTCCCACGACGCGCGGACTGGAGAAGCTGGACCAATGGCTGGGCGGCCGGGAGTGGGATGTGATTCACTTCAACTGGGGCTTGCACGATCTCAAGTTCATGGAAGACGGCAAGCGCCAAGTCTCCCTGGATACATATGAGCGGAATCTCGCCGAACTAGCCTCCAAACTCCAACAAACCGGCGCCTCGCTCATTTGGGCCCACACCACACCCGTGCCGCACGGAAAGCTCCGGCCCTTGAGAAAACCCGGCGACAGCGCCATCTACAACCTCGCTGCCGAGCGGATCATGCGTTTGCGTCAAGTCGCCATGAACGATCTCCACACCTTCGCCCGTGAACGCCTCGCCGCCATCCAAAAACCGGAGAACGTCCACTTCACGCCTGCCGGTTCCGAGCAACTGGCCCGGCAAGTCACCCAAGCGATTCAAAACGCCCTCGACGGCAGATCTCGCAACCAGGCGCAACCCGCCGGCAGGCCGAACTTCGTCATCTTCATCGCTGACGATCACGGAGAAAACGACCTCGGCTGCTACGGCAACTCCCGCATTCGAACCCCCAACATCGACCGCCTAGCCGCCGAAGGAATGCGGTTCACCCAAGCCTTCCTCTCCATCTCCTCATGCTCCCCCAGTCGCTCCAGCATCTTGACCGGGCGTTGGCCTCACAACACAGGCGCTGAAGACCTCCATACACCGCTGCCGGCCGAGCAACACACCTTGGCCCGATACTTGAAAGCCGCCGGCTATTACTGCGCCGCAGTTGGCAAATGGCACCTCGGCGCTGCCGAAAAACGACATTGGCACCAAGTCGATGAATGCCAGGCAGAAGCCATGGCCAAACGCTCCATCCAAGCCCTCCGCCAACGCGACCCCGCCAAACCGTTCTTCTTCTGGCTAGCCTCAGTCGATCCTCACCGCAGTTACTCCCCCGGCGCCGCCGATCCGCCCCATTCACCCAACGCCGTTCGCCTGCCGCCCTACCTCCCCGACCACCCCGACATTCGGAAAGAACTCGCCCTTTACTACGACGAAGTCTCCCGCTTCGACCGGCATATCGGCCTCATCCGCGAAGAACTGGAACGCCAAGGCGCCATGGACAACACCGTCATCCTCTACCTGAGCGACAACGGCATGCCCTTCCCGCGAGCCAAATGCACCCTCTACGACTCCGGCATCCACACCCCCCTCATCATCCGCTGGCCTGGCATCGTCCCCAAAGCCGGTGTCCAATCCGGCCTGGTGAGTAGCATCGACCTGGCGCCCACGCTACTCTCAATCGCCAACCTCCCTCAAAACACAATGGAAGGCATCGACATCACCCCCATGCTGCGCGACCCCAACGCCCGACTCCGCAACACAATCTTCGCCGAAGCCAATTGGCACGACTTCGAAAAATTCACCCGAGCTATCCGCACCCCTCAATTCAAACTCATCCGAAATTACTACTGGGATACGCCCCTGTGGAACTCCGTCGACTCCATCAACAGCATCACTTGGCGCGGCATGCTCGAAACCCGAAGCGCCGGCAAACTGACCGCAGCCCAATCCTTTCTATTCCGCCCCGAACGCCCGTTTGAAGAATTCTATGACCTCGACGCAGACCCCTTCGAACTCGTGAACCTCATCAACAACCCCCACTACCGGCGCCTTGTGGACAAACTCCGGGCGGACTTGGACAACTGGCGCGCTGCGACCCGCGACACCATGCCCAAAGAACGCCGCCCGGATGGTTGGACACGCCGCGGCCATCCCCTGCCGCACAACCAGCCTTGGTACGACCGCTTCATCCAACAAGGCGGCAAAAACAGCTTTGACAAATTTTAACAACCCATCAAGCACCCAACCCAAGTGCCTTCAAAAGAAACAATCACCATCGACGAACCACTCGCCGAATACCTGAAAGACCAAAAACAGCCCCTCATCGGTGCTCTGGAAAAATGGCCGGGCAACAAACAAGAACTCCTCGAAGCCGCCATCCGCCTCCTTGATGCGCGTGTGGTAAACGTCAAAAATCGCGCCGCAAAATTCCTTGTCCGAGCCGCAAAAGCCGACCCCGCCGCCGCCGCCTTTGCCATCCCCCAACTGGTCGAACACCTCGCCTCGCCCGACAAAATTGTCCTCTGGAACACCGCTCTCACCTTGAGCCACCTCTCCGCTGTGTCCACGCCCGAACAAACCCGCAGATTCCTCCCGAAAATACTCAAACTGCTCCAAGACGATTCCATGGTAACCGCAGCTAACGCCATCAAAAGCCTCGGCCGCATTGCCAGACGCCGGCCGCGCATGGCCAAACGAGTCACAGAACAACTCATCCAGGCCGACCACTCCTTCCGCAAACCCAAATGCCAGTGGATTCTAGCGGGCAAGGTCATCGATGAATTTAGAAAATATGGGCGGGGCGCCTCTTACGAACCTCTCATACTCCAATTCGTCGAACAACAACAAGCCTCCCCAAGAGTCGCTACCATGAGCCGCGCCAGGCGGTTTCTAAGAAGACACGCTCCCGATAGACTGAATCCGCCTCCCCGCAGCCGAAGGCCGTCAATATCCAACTCTCCGAATTCGTGATGCTTGTGTTCGTCTCGATGGGGAACAACAAATCCTGCAAAACCTTGAGGTCCGTAGACTCTTCCGCACTGGCGCCTGTTGCTGCGCTCTGCTCCATTGCCGGCCGCTTTTAGAACACCTTCGGGCGGCCTTCTTCCAAAATTTGAATACGGTCGCTGAGGCCGTTTGCGGCGGCGATTTCCCGTAGCCAACGCGGCGGCTCGTCCATGTCTTCAAAGGAGAGTTTGAAGGAGCCGAAATGCATCGGGATCATCCACTGCGCGCCCAGGTTCAGGAAGCTCCGGTGCGCTTCGTCCGGTCCCATATGTGTTTTGCGGAAGGAGTCGGGATAATAAGCGCCAATGGGCAAGAGGGCGATTTCCGGCCGGCAGCGTTTGCCAATGGCTTGGAAGCCATTGAAGTATGCGGTGTCTCCGGCATGATAAATCCGGCGGCCTTGATGCGCCAGGACGAAACCGCCGAAGCCCCGGTGTCTATCATGCAACACACGGGCGCCCCAGTGCTTTGCCGGGGTAAAAGTCACCGTCCAATCCCTATGGGAAAAACTCTCCCACCATTCCAGCTCGACAATCCGCGAGAAGCCCAGCCCCCGCGCCAGATCGCCGACGCCCCACGGCACCACGACAATTCGCGGTGAAGGAAGTTTTCGCAGCGTCGGCCGATGAAAATGGTCGAAGTGGGCGTGCGTCAGCAACACGAAATCAATGAGCGGCAAATCGCGAAGACGCATCCCGGCTTTCTTGACCCGCTTCTGAAAGAACAGCCAGTTGGCAAAGTTCGGATCGATCAAGGCGTTGAGGTCCGTAAACTGAATCAAAAAAGAGGCATGTCCAATCCAGGTCAACGCAAGCTGGCCGTCCCGCAAATCCGGGTAATCGGGCTTTTGATAAGCGCCCTGCCGCCGCGTCATCAAGGTTTTCCAAACCATCTCATAAAAGAAAGTCCGGGGATCGAATGCCCGCGTCGGCGTGAGTTCCTTAAAGGAACGGGGGAACCAATGCTTCCGGCGTCCCCCAACCTTCAGCGTTGCTTCATCATCCATCATGCAACCGGAAAAAATAGCGAGCCGGCGGATGGGAAGCAACATAACAAGCTGCCCGACGAATTTGATTGCTTCTCTCCCCGCTTCGTTTCCATGCTGACCGCATGACTACTATTGAAACGCTGCTCAACACGCATCTGCGCAAACAACCCGCGCTCGGCGAAGGAGCTTATATCGCTCAAGGCGCCGTTGTGATCGGCGACGTTACCCTGGGACGGCAATCAAGCATCTGGTATAACGCCGTTGCCCGGGGAGATATCAACCGCATCTCCATCGGCGATTTTGCTAATGTCCAGGACAATGCCATTCTCCATGTTGCCGAAAATTATGCCTGCACCATCGGCGATTGGACCACTGTAGGACACAGCGCCATTCTTCATGCCTGCGCCATCGGCAATGAATGCCTCATCGGAATGGGCGCCACCGTTTTGGACGACGCCGAAGTGGGAGAGCAATCGCTTATCGGCGCCAATACCCTTGTCATCGGCGGCGCGAAAATCCCGCCCGGCTCGATGGTTCTTGGGAATCCGGCCAAAGTCAAACGCGCCTTGACGCTTGACGAACGCCAAGGCCTTCGCCAATGGGCCGAGAAATACGTGGCCAATGCCGCCTACTGCTTGAAGAACGCAATCGGCGTTCACCAGCCCATCCCAACAAACACCTGATTCGGAAAACCGGACACCACCAAAAACCCGCCACCCGCCGACAAATCAAGGCGTCGGTTGCTCACTCCTGCGCCCGCCCGTCCATCCCTGCCAATGAAATTTGCTGGAAAGAAACGCCCGCATCTTTTCCGCCAAAGGAGCCGCTTCCCCAGCGAGCGGCGAAAGGATTCTGCCCTCTTCAGTGCCCCTCGGAAAAACAATCCGCACGCTGCTTTGAGGTGTGAACACTTGCAGCCATTCGCTGCCTTCATCGCCGCAATTCGGGCATTCAATCCTCCCCGACAAATCGCGCATAGCTTCCACATCCAAAGAATCTAGGAGCGCTTGCCATTCCTCCGAAGACAGGTTTCGGTTGTGATGAGAAAAACCGTTGAAGCCTCCAATCAGAGAGATTTGCCCCGGACGCACTTCTAGGCGGATGGCACAATTTTTGGCGCAGTCAGCGCCTCTGAACACGCCCCAGTGAACGGCAACCACTCGCTCCGAATTCGTTTCCAGAGAAACATGCGAAAGGCCGTAATCGCCGGCCGGCACCCAAAAACCGCTCTCCGCTGAGCCGTCAGCATCGGCAAAATGGAACCCGAAACAATTCGACTGTGTGCCGACACCGACGGCGGCCAATTCCCCGGGCGGCTCCAAGTTATAGAACCACAGTTCCTGATTCATCTGTCCCGAAAGCAGCCCACGCTTGACCTGTAGCTCCCGCACTGGGAACGGCAGCAACACTTCGGAAATCAATTCAAAGTCGCCCGTATCCGCCACTCGATGAGCCGCCAAAGTGCTCACCTCGCGCCGTTCTTCCCCCTCTCGCAAACGGCCGTTGGTTGCCGGGATTCCGATATAAACCACATCCTTGTCCACCGCCACAGGATGTGGCCAGCGAGAAGAAAGCGGGATCGAATCCACCAAACTCGCCGAAACTCCGTCATATGCGCTGGCATCCAGCCATTCCAACCAATCCGTTTCCAAAGTTTCTTCATTCCAATGCGGCGCCTTGGTGTAAAGAATCTCGCCGCCGCGGCCAATGCCGACCAGCGATCCGGGAATGTTAACAGGCTCCCGCGCCGTGGGATTTTCTGGATCCGCGAAATCAATCACATCCAAAAAGTATTGCTGCATCCAAGAATCATCGGGAGCCGGTCGCGGCAAAATATCGCCGATGAAACGCGATGTTTGGCGGCTCATATAAAGCCTCGTTCCCGAAACGAAAACCTCGCTATGGTTCCAAGCATTCTCCGTCTCCATCGTATAGTCAGACAGTAAAGACATGGCCTCTGGCCGATCTACGTTGAACGTCACTAATCGGCGCGGACCGGTTGCATAGTATGGGAAACCGAAAAAGATATCCACACGAATGATATCGAAATAGTAATAGTTTTGATTCATGGATATTGTCAGAACATCGTCAAGCGGGAAATGAAGCGTTGCGTTAACACCTGTGGCGCCTTCCATATAAAGCTCCCTGCTTCCCAGCAGAGAAATAGCGGGCAAACCGCTGACATCGTATACGGAAAGGCGGAAATTGTCGGGGGGAGCGGGCTCTTCCGGCGAATCGTCTTCGCCATCATTAGTCCCTTCCCAAAACGGCGCCGCCGGCACAGATGCGGCTTGGACAATATAAAGCCGTCCGTCCCGCATCGTCGAACCGACAATGCTGAGCGGAGGCAAATTCAACTGCGCAAGAATTTCATGCGGTTTAGATTGAGCGGCAGTTCGGATTGCCGGTGCTTCGCCACTCCACGAGTTGCCTCTGGTTAACTCGATCAAGTAATTGCCTGCAGCGAACACTCGGTCGACTGCCCAAGAAAGCGGAAAGTCGCTTAATACTCGCGGGTTGTTATAGTCCGACGCATCTACGGTTAACAGCGACTTGCCCGACAAAGAAAGAATGCGATCCTGGCGCAGTGTCGCTCTCCTGGGCGTTACATCATCCTCAATCGTTCCCCGCAAGACTAATTCGTCTCCCACTAACTCTACCAATTGAACACCCGTGCGGTTGTCATTCCGATTGTAAGAGCTGAAAGGAATCATAACCAGTCCGGCTTCGGGAACAAAGCCCAAGGCTTTTTCATCGCGGTTGGCCTCACTCCACGAATTATTGATGCCTAGGGGCACTCGGCTTAACAACCCGGGTTTTGCGGGGTCCTTTACATCAAACAACGAAACTGCCACACGAAAACCTTCGACGTTGTCAATCCCGATTGACAGCAGCCGGTCGCCCAGCGGTTGAATGTATGTCGACCATCCGGGGACTTCCAACTCTCCTGAAATAGTTGGGTTGGCCGGATCAGACAAATCGACTATCCATAGGGGATCAATTCGCAAAAAGGTTACAATATAGGCCTTGTCGCTGTCGAATCGAGTGGCGTATAAACTTTCGTTGCGGCCGACTTCTACTGATCCCAGCTTCCTCGGCTGCGTTGGGTTTGAAATGTCATATGTCTCCAGCCGAGTCGCCCGTGTTTGCCGGCTGGTTTCAGATATAACGGTAAAGACGCTGCCGTCGGCGTGCATTTTGAATTTGTCTAATACTCTCCCTGCCGGCCGGATTTGAGACAGCGGAATTAAAGCGCCGTCGGGCGAGGATATGTCGATCATCTCCACTTGCGAGCGCCACCAGCGATTTTCAACACCTTGGGTAGCGACGAACAGGTAATCGGCCGTCGCATAAATGGCGTGTCCCGATCCAGGAATCCAATGTTCTTTTCGGGCGACCGGCGCGGCGGGTGATTGAAGGTCGTAAGACGATATCATGGTTCCCCACGCCCAATAGTCCTCCGCCGCGCCGGTTTCCTTGTCTACTATAATTTCCCGGCGATGGTAGGATTGTGCGGCGAGATAGAGCGCTGTTCCGACCAGGCGGCTTTCCCGAATCGTGCCGTTGACGGGAATGCTGGATAATACAGAGGGCGAGCCGTCGGCAAGTTTTACAATGACGATCCGGCTCTCAGCGTCGCCGCTGAAGTAGTGGCAAGTGTCGCGGACAAGAAGCGCGACATGTTCGCTGTCTAGCAAATACATTTGTTCTCCGGCAGCCGGCATTTCCAGGGTGCTGATGAGTCTGGGCGAGTCGGCGTTGCTGATGTCAATGATTTGTAAGCCGCGCAGTTGATTGAAGAAATACAAGCGGTCTCCGTCAATTTTCCAGATGTCAGATTCAACCACTTCGCGGGTTGGGGAAGACACAGCGTTGCGGGCTGCGTCAGGCGCGACTTCTATGGCGGAATCTTCGAGAAAGAGGGCGGGCATCCGCAGATGATTTGCCGATCGCGCTGCCGGTCCCGGAAAGAATCGAGAGCCTTGGTAGAAGCTGGCCGGCAACGGTTCCTGTTCGGTTGCCGTCACCCGCAGCACTTCGAGCGAGGCTTCCTGTTTGAGACGGAAGGTGAAAGCGCCGCCGGTTCCGTCGAGTCTCTGAACTTGTCGAGGCACCCAACTGCCCCGCCCCAAGCGAGCCCGCGATTCCAGCGTGACGCGCCGCAAACCTTTCGGCACGTTGACCTCCACCACAATGTCTTCTCCATCCAATCGGATGGAGACAATTTGCGGTTTTGCCGCGTCCTCCAAATCCGGCGGAGCCGCCGCCGGTTTCCATCCTAGAAGTGCCCCCAACAGCAGGCCACAAAGACCCAGCCATTGCGCTGCCGAACAAGTCGTTTTCATCTTTCTCTTTTCAATTTTCTAGCATCGTAGAGTCTGCTGAATCGAATGACAACACAAAAATCCGCATTATTGTTGCCGACGCGGACCGGAACTCGGCTTTGGCTGGGCAATCGATTTGTCTGAATGCAACCCGCCGGGTGCCCTCTATAACTAAAAAGCTAAATTCCGTTGTGTAACTTGCCGGCGCCGATAAACTCCGCGCGAATGATTCGAGCTCTGACATTACTGTTGACTCCGCATAGTGCTTGAGAGCGCATTGCTTCCAAGCGGCGGAGCGGCTGGATGGTTTTTGTTTTTTCGTTTTTGCCGTTTCTTCTGCTCAGCTCCGCGGTCGAGGGGATGGGGATATGGCATTTGGGCGTGAGTGTTACGAATTACGGCCGCACAGTGGAAGCCCACCAAAGAGAAGATGTCCTTCTGTTTCAGGTGGTTCAATTGGCGGCCAGTCTGCTGATTCTCTTCTTGGGAACGCAATTAGTTCTGTGGATATGCGAGGAAGGCTTCCGCTCGCCCGCTACTTACTCGCAGGCATTTACCTTGACGGCTTATGGGATCACGCCGCTTTTTTGGCTGCGGATTTTGGACGGAGCGCCCGCTGTTCCGACTTGGGTGTGTTTTGCGATTGGCGCCGCCGGGATTTTTTATGTTTTGTATCACGGCGTCGCGCTTGTGCTGGAGCCGGACCCCAGCATCGGTTTCGGGTTGTATTTGATTTGTTCTTTGATGTTGGTTTTGGTGGCGGGGTTGGCTCATTTTGTTGTCCAAGCTGTGGCTCAGCGAAAGTTCAACTTTGTCTCTTTGCTTTTCGAGCAGAGCGTTGCAATTGCAAGCGGGCTTTTTTGACTTGCCAGCCGTTCGCCTCTAATGCTTCTTGCGCCGTCTCTGAACGGCATCCCGTCAGTTCCATCAGAATGCGGACGGCTCGGTCCCGCAATTTAGCATTGCTAGGGTCGAGATCGATCATCAGGTTTTGAAACACTTTTCCGAGCCGCACCATAGAAAGGGTGGTTACCATGTTCAAAATCATCTTGGTTGCCGTTCCTGATTTGAGACGGGTGGAGCCTGTGAGCACTTCCGGCCCCACTTCGGGGCAGATGACGAGATCGGGTTTGCCGCCCGGCGCGAAATTCAGATGCGGATTGAAGCACAGCAGAACGGTTTTTGCCTGCGCTTGCTTGGCCGCCATTAGGCTACCCCAGACGAAAGGGGTTCTGCCGCCGGCGGCGATGCCGATAACGGTGTCTTTCCTGGAGACGCCCCGCCGTTGTGTTTCTGAAGCTCCCGCCGCCGTGCTGTCTTCGGCCCCTTCGACGGAGCGCCACAATGCACTCGCGCCGCCGGCAATGATGCCTTGCACTTGCTGCGGGTCGGCACTGAAGGTTGGCGGGCATTCGCTGGCGTCCAGCACACCCAAACGCCCGCTGGTGCCCGCCCCGAAGTAGAACAACCGCCCTCCTGTTTTCAGGCTTTGCGCTGCCCACCGAACGGCTTTTTCAATCGGCGCTGCCTGCGCGAGAATCGCCGCCGGCAAGCGTGCGTCCTCAGCTGCCATCAATTCGATTCCCGCTCGGATCGAAAGTCGATCCAAATCCATCGACGCCGGGTGGCGGCACTCCGTCGGCGACATGGCCGTTGCGGTCGGGAGGATTTGCTGCTCGTTGCCGTTTGAGTTTTCCTCCAGCGGCTGCGTCTCGGTTTGGCCGTGTTTCCAAGCCAGAATGGCAGCGCCGATTGCTCCGGCAGAGACGCCCCGCGCCACCGCACATCCCGGCAGTCGCCGCCGCAAGGCGGCGGCGACTGCCTCCCGAAAACGCTTCTGCCGCGCGAAGCAGCCGCCGCTCAAAATGAATCGCACAGCCGCCGGCTTGCCCAGCCGTTGGAAGCACATCTCCGCGTCTTCCACTAAAAGATCGACAGCTCGGTCGATAATGCGGCAGCATTCGGGATGCCCGCGTTTCCAGGCGGAGAATACCGGGACGGCGACAGCGGCGATTTCCGCTTTGGAAGCGTTCTGGCACCAGGAAGTCAACTCGTTTAGGGAAGAGAGCCCGTGCCGTTTGAGCAATGGCCGCAACAACCGGGGCGGCTTGCCGTTCCGGTCCGCCTCCCGTGCCATCATCCGAAGCCCGGCCAACCCGATGCCGTAGCCGCCGCCTTCGTCGCCCAAAAGATGCCCCCAACCGCTGACCCGCACTTGCCGGCCGTCCTCCCCTTGTCCAAGACAGGAAGAACCCGTGCCGGAGACGATCAGAATTTGGGCGCTGTGCGGCGAGGCACCGGCGGGAGCTCCTGCCAAGGCCGTCTCTAAATCATCGGTAACATAGATTTTTGCGGATGGCCATGCCAGGCGGACTTGCTGGTGGAGGCGGTCGCGGTCTTCTCTTGTCCGCACGCCGGCCATGCCAACGCCGACATTCGCCGGATTCGCATGCCGCGCGGCGATCTGCCGGAATAGCTCTCCGAGCTGAGCATCGTCCACCAAACGCAGATTCGCCGCCGGATATTCCCGCTTCGGACCGGCCTTGCCGTCTTCCTGCAAACGCGCCGCTGTGGTTCGCGTGCCGCCGCATTCAATGCCGAGCGCGTAAGACTGATTGGATGTTTCACGTTTCATCTTCTTTGGCCATTCTTCCCGCCGCTTTCGAGAAGCAAAGTCTAAATGCCGAAGAGGGTTTGAGTTTTCCTGGCTCCCTGCCACACTTCGCGGTATGGAACCGTTGGAACAAACCTTGCTCGACAAACTCCTCAAACTGGAAACCGCCGCAAAGACGCCCGCCGCCGCCAAGCCCAAACCCGACTTCATGCGCTTGTTCGGAGAAATCGACGCCCTGGCCGGCCGCTTGCCGCAATCCGCCGACCCAGCCCTCCGCCATTACCTCCGCCGCAAAAGCTACCAAAAAGCCCGCCTACTGCTGCAAGGGAGAGACGCGGAAAACGAGGCCGGAAACTGCGTTCGTTAGCCCCGATGTGCAACGATACCATCGCTGCCATCGCCACTGCCGCCGGCGAGTCCGCCCTCTCCGTGATTCGCCTTTCCGGGCCAGAAGCCTGCGCCATTGCTGGCCGCTGTTTTCAACCCGTCGGCCCCCGCGCCCAATCGCCGGCAAACGCGCCCACGCACACCGTTCACTACGGAAAATTTGTGGAACCCGGCGGGCACGACGGCGCGGACGCCTCCCGCCCGCACAACCCCGTTGACGAAGTCCTGCTTACCGTCCTGCGGGCGCCGCGAACCTTCACCAAAGAAGACATCGTCGAAATCTCCTGCCACGGCGGCCCCACGCCAACCCGCGCAATTCTTGACACCCTCCTCAGCCAAGGCGCCCGGCCGGCCGAGCCGGGAGAGTTCACCCGCCGCGCCTTCCTCAACGGGCGAATCGACTTGACCCAAGCCGAAGCCGTCGCAGACATCATCCACGCCAAAACCCGCTTGGCACTGCACGCCGCCAACCAACAATTAGCCGGCAAACTCTCGCAACAAATCGACCGCCTCCGCCACAACATGCTCTCCATCCTCGCCCACGTGGAAGCACACATCGACTTCCCCGAAGAAGACATCGCCCCAGACACCCAATCCGCTCTCATCGAAAAACTCCACAGCGCCATTGCCTTCATCCAGCAACTGATCGCCTCAGCTCCCGAAGGCCGCATCCTTCGGCATGGACTCCACGCCGCTATCATCGGCCGCCCCAACGTCGGCAAATCCTCCTTGCTCAATTGCCTTTTGGAGAGAGACCGCGCCATCGTCTCCCCCACCGCTGGCACTACCCGAGACACCATCGAAGAAACCGCCAACATCCGCGGGATTCCCGTCGTTTTCACCGACACCGCCGGCCTCCGAACTTCGGAAGACGCCATCGAACAAGAAGGCATTCGCCGCAGCCGCGAAAGCGCCCAACAAGCCGACCTCCTCCTCCATGTCCTCGACATCTCCCAGCCGACCCCGGCCGATGCGGAAACTCAAAAAGCCGTTTTGCCGGAATCGCTCCGCTCCAAAACCCGCCTGATCCTCCTCAACAAAAGCGACCTCCTCCCCCGCAGCCGCGCAGCCGCAACACCCGAAGAGCAGCTGTGGCAGAAAGAAATTGCTATCCGCATCAGTTGCCGGACAGGCGAAGGATTGGAAACACTCAAAGACGCCATCAAAAAGGCGGTTTGGAAAAAACAGACAAGCGGGGAAAGATTCGACGCCATGATCAATGCCCGCCACCAAAACGCCCTCCAACGAGCCCAACAAGCCGCCCAAACCGCCCTGCAAGCCCTCCAAGCCAGTCGCACCCTCGAACTCGTCGCCCTCGACCTCCACATCGCCGCCAACGCCATCGGAGAAATCGTCGGCAAAACTTCAACCGACGACCTCCTCGACAAAATCTTCAGCCAATTCTGTCTGGGAAAATAACCCGGCCACCCAAACGTGCCGGCCGAAAAATGATTTGGAAATGACGCCGAGACAGACAGCCGTTTTAATGCGCGCGCCCATTATGCTAAACTGGCCAAGCCCGTTCCTTCTGGAAAAGGGGAGCCTGCAGAGCAGGAAGCCGAAAAGCAAACGAAGAACACGGCGAAACAACCGGCGACGGAATTTTTATCCTGTTCTCAAAATCCATCAGAAATCAGATTCGTTATTTCCTTCACTTCTTGCAAAGCTTGAACCAATCCGCTTTTATGAGTGTATTGAATCAAAACCGCCGACTCTTTAATCTTTGATGGGCGTTGCGCTCGACTTATAGGGACATACTGACCCAGTATAGGGACATACTGCCGATTGAAACCTATCTCAACCACCCAATGCCCTCCTACCTGTATATAGACTTCCGGAGTTTCCGCCCATCTGCCCTCAAAAAAAACATAATCAACCAAATCATGTTCTCTACCAAAACGACTTGGAAATATTACTTCTTCAAGCAGACGACCTCTTCTTTCTCTTTCACCAAACTCAACGCTCCGTTTCTCCCCAATGAGTTTGCAAAATGAGTCTACTTTTGCCATCAAATCCAAGTAATAAATTTCATTCAAACGGCAATATACTGTTAAAGAAAACAACCGTTTCGATTTAAATGTATAGTGTCCGCGAATCTTAAAACGACCACCAAAAAGCGCAGAAATATCTTTTTGCCCTTCAAATCCGACATTCGGTTTTATCCCAACTTGTCTATAAAAAACGAGCCCTTCTTCTTCATCCCGCGCTTCTTTCAAAGGGAGACCCGGAACAGGAGAGTCTCCAGCGTAATATCCAAACGCGATATAATCCCCTTTCTCAACATGGGAAACAACTGGCGATGTGATGATTTGCGTTTTAACCAGTGCCACACTGCCGGCGCCACCGATCAAGGAATCATCAGCAACTTCCCGATTTGTTTGCGTATCTCTTGAAAATAGCGGCCAAAGACACACAGGCAACACGACCAACAAAAACAGAAGAATAAGAAGACCATGCCAACTTACATAGAAACCGATTACGCGACGACAGATCAACGCAAAATCACAGCAAGCCATGCCGAGAAAGTTACTCCTTTGGCTTGTGAACAACGGAATCCTTGAAGCCGAACACCGCCAACACCAAACGACCATCTACACCGTTGCCAAGGGAAATCAAATGATCATGCCCGCCGTTCTCGACGACTTAGGCCTGACGCCCAGGCAAATGAGTGTTGCCCGTATCCTGCTTCGTTTCGGAATCATCTCTATCCGAGAAGCCGCCAAATTTGCCCGCGTTTCCAAGAACACAGCACAGGCAGCCATTCAACGATTGGAACAGGCAAAGACCATCACAGCACACAAAATCAAAGGCAGAACGAGCCAATATCTGTTCTCAAAAGCCGTCTTGAAGATGTTTAAAGGGAGTGTCCCAAAAAGGGCATTTGCACTGTCCCAAAAAAGGACCCACTTAAGGAATTCCGAAGAAAGGCTTTGCGAAATTCGACTCAAAAGGCAGTCAAAAGCCCACATGAAGAGGCTAAAAGAGGAAATGGAGTCCAAAGGAAAGGCCATTTGGGAGCGCGTCAAGGCCATCAGCGGGAAGAATTTCGACTTCAATGCCCTCCTACAGGTCATTGAGGAGCGCAAAACCGCCAAAACTTAACCTCAAAACCGCCGAAACAGAGCAAATCAGCAACAACAGCGGAAGAAGTCTATCTATGAGCGCCGCAGAACGAAGAATTCTCTACGAGTTAGCCCGTTCCGAACAACGGAAACCAATCCGAAACCTTGCCAAAGCTTGCAAAATCAGCCCGAAGACCACGCGCAACGCCATCAAGAAACTGACCGGAGACGGAATCATCACAGCAAATCACACTATCCAAAACCCAAAGCCATGGCAATTCCCAAAAGAATACACCGAAAGAATCGACAAAATCGACAACAACCTACCGGCAAAAGTATTCGTCGCCGCCGTAGAAATTCTGAAACATCCAGAGTTAAGCCATACCGAGATTGCCGAACGAACAGGAACCAGCAGGAGAACAGCGATACGAGCTGACCGCATCCTGACAACGCAGGCAGGATTCATACGCCTCGAACATACCAACAGCAAAGCAGCAACAAAAGCCAGCCGCCAAGCATTAAAAAAACGCCAGCGACACAGAAAACTCAAAGAGATAATGGAAAACCCAGAACAAATCAGGCTATGGAGAAAGATGAATCAATTACTCAAACGACGGAAAAGAAGAGGCTTTTGAATTCTCAGAAATGGAATAGAAAAATCCCCCCGTTCAGAGGGAAGCTAACAATTCAACGGCCATTGAAACCGCCATTACCATTGAAAATTGTAGACACAATGGTAGCAGACAAGCCCTCAGCTACCATTATGTGCCATGTACACAAAACCGCTTTCCGCGCGAGGATGTCAACAGATAATCTTCTTGTCAACCCCTTTTTTTTCGATTCCCTCAAAATTTCTGCAAAAAGGACACATTTGACAACAATCAACCCTAAAATCAGAACCTAAAAAGGGACACATCTGGCCAGAAGAAAACACCAAAGACACTACCAAAGGACACATTTGGCAACAATAGAATCAGGAAAAACACACTTTTTGGGAGGGAGAGCTGTCGAAAGCAGACATATCCAACCGTTCAGGGCATCTCCGAAGAACCCTCCCAAGGCGCTTAAGCGCCGCCTGTAGGGTAAGGGAAGCCACAGTTGGCAGAGCGTAATCACAACACCCAAGAACGCGCAGGATTGTCCATTTTAGCGCTTACGCGCTGCCTGTAGAGAGAGAACACTCATTCCATTCCCAGCAACCGACGAGTTTCCGCATTCCGCTGTTGCCGTTCCCGTCTCCGTTCCGCACGCTGTTCCCTATCCCTAGCATACCATTCATCCTTCCGACGCTTATGAGCCGCAGCACTAACATCACGAACCGGCCCGCGGTAGCGATCTTTTGCCGCCTGAAACTCTTCATCCATCCAATCTTCATCAGTCAAAAAGGTATCCCCACGAATAACAACATCACTAAACACAGCTTTCCCAAAATAAGGAAGCTCAATCGAAACCAAACTCTCAAACAAATCCGAACCAGGCTCAATACCTCTTTGATAAATCAATTTCGAAAAACCACTCAAACCACTCCTCCGAAACTTATAGGCAACAGCCATCTCTTCATCCATTTCAGCACGAGACAAACTAGACTTTTCAACCTTCTCACGAGTTGCAACAACTCGCCGATTAATCCAAGAAACCGCTGTAGCCACTCTCGACCAATCCGAAATATCAAACCCATTCTCAAGCAACAAAACCATCAACCTCCGATTCTCAGGATGATCACGATGAGGAGAATTAACAAAATCAACGATCTGACGATGACGCTCATAATTTTTACGATAAACAGGATCACGATTACCAGGATCAAAATAAGTGTTTGGCTCTCTAGAAACCGGAGCAGCAGGACGCGCTTGAATCACTTGCTGAACCCTATCCTTAAAAGCATCTACCTTAGCGTTATGATTATCGTCTCGTTCTGAAGACTGAACCGGCGCCGGAGAGTCCACCACAGAATCAACACTCTCCCTAGGCCAGTAAATCACAAAAAGCGACAACACAACCAACAAACCAAAAACACAAAAGAAACTCGACTTCTTCATTCAGAATAAGGAATCCTAGAAAATCCACAAAATGGATCTCTAATGGACATATCTTGCGTAAAATCAGGCCAAGAAGCTTTCCACCTCCTCAAGCCGACCTTGACAAGCTTCATTGTATTCTCACCAGGCATAGCTATATTGGTATCGGAGTTGTACCCAAGCCGATAGGACGCAGAAGAAACATAACCATCAGAAACACATTCATAAGGAACAGGCCTAGGTTGAAGAGGAGCAACAGCAACAGAAACCGGCACACCAACAGCAAAAACGGCAGCCAATTTCACAATCCACGACGCCTTAAGAGCATTCAAAACCACTCCGAACGGGTTCAAAAAAGTTGCTTTCATGCCCACGAGGGTAACCGTTCCAAGACCGAAAGCAAGGAGAAAAAGCCAAAAAAGGAAGCCGCTCCCCCGACGACGACGCCGCCGAGGGAACACAAGGTTTAATTGAGCGAACTCGACTTCTTCACTTCAATGGGGCCGCTTCCCCAGCGACACTGCCAAACGGGAAGCGGAGATTCAGCCGTTCCGACCAAGGTGCCACCAGAACAACTGAAAAGAAGAATCCCGCCGAACGATGAGAAGCCACCATCCGACGGGAAGAACCGACACGACAGCAGAAAACCACCACAGCCGAACCGGGAAGCATTTAGAACTTGTCACGAACCAAACGCAGAGGCAGAATGAACGGATGTCACGAACCATACAAGACATCTCTTTACGGACGGCGGGAAGAATTGAAACCGCCAACACCACCACCGAAACCACCAGCAGCAGACAAGAGAGCCGCGAACCGCAGACCAACACCGCGAACGCCACGCTCATCAAAGCCGCCATGCCTTGGTTGCTGTTATCACCGGAGCAGCAGGCCGCGCTTGCAGGGATACCCAACGAAGAGAAGCGAATCATTGCCATCAAGCAACTAGAACTCGAAGCACACAAGGCCAACCAAAGGCCAAAACAGGCCATTCTAGACGCCCAAAAACTCAACACAACAACAGGTTAGGCAGACCGGAGAAGACGCACGAGAACGGCAAGGAGAGCGCAGAAAAGGGCAGGGAGGCAACCGAACAACAGCAGAGACAACAGCGACGCCGCCGACCAGACTTCCGCCGAACCGTCCGTTCCTGGAGCCGTTACAACCAAATCGCCGCCGAGCGCATCGTTGCCCACATTTGCCGCCGACGCCGTTGCTTCGAATCCGTCCGTAACATGGCCATAGCCTGCAGAATCAAACTCAACCGTTGCCGCCGGTAACCGCAGACAGGGCAGAAATCAATGGATAAATCGAGCAAGTCATCAACCGATTGCCGCGCGGATGCCGCTCCCCCTCCCCGCCAATCCCGCAACTGGCAATATCTTTATCCCGCGGACAACGCTGCCAAAACCGACTGCAAAGCCTCATCCTCAACAACCTGCCCCGGCCGCGCCCGGCCAATCCGCTCTGCCAACACAAACCGCACACTCCCCCCGCTCGCCTTCTTGTCCAGCTGCATTGCCTCCAACAACTTCCCTTGCCGCCGCTTGTTCAAGGCAACCGACACCGGCAAGCCGATAGATTGAAACAGACGGCGAATCCGCTGCATCGCCTCCCCGTCAAGATCCAATTGCCGCGCCGACAACATCGCCGCCGCCACCTGCCCAATTGCAATTGCCTCCCCGTGCAAGTATTCTCCATAATGTGTCATCGCTTCCAAGGCATGGCCGACCGTATGCCCGAAGTTCAGAATGGCCCGCACTCCGCCTTCCCGCTCGTCCTGCGCCACGATGTCCGCCTTAATCTGGCAGCTCCGCGCAATAACCCTCGCCAGCAGCCGCGCGTCTTGTGCCAGAATTTTCGGATATTCCCTCTCAATCAAAGAAAACAACGGCGCATCCTGAATGATGCCGTATTTGACGACTTCAGCCATCCCTGCCCGAAACTCCCGCTGCGGCAAAGACGCCAACACTTCGAGGTCACACACCACCAGCCGCGGTTGATGAAAGGCGCCCACAAGATTCTTCCCCGCCTTCAAATTCACGCCCACTTTGCCGCCCACCGAACTATCCACCTGCGCCAGCAAAGATGTCGGCACCTGCACAAAATCAATCCCCCGCAAATAACTCGCCGCCAAAAAACCTGCCAAATCTCCAACCACTCCCCCGCCCAAAGCCACCACAAACGACCCCCGCTCCAACCGCAGCCGGGCAAAACACTCCCAACCCGCACGCGCCTGCTGCAAACTCTTCGAAGATTCGCCCGACGGCACAGCATAAAGAAAAGCCGCCAACCCCGCGTTCTCCAACGCCGCCAACACCGCCTCCCCATACAAGGCGCCCACCGCCTCATCCGTCACCACCACACACCGAGACCCCAAACCGAGCCGCCGGCAATGCCGCCCCAACGCCGACAAAAGTTTTGTCCCAACAAGAATATCATAACTTCTCGAACCCAAAGGCACGCAAACCCTCCGCATAGCTTCCAGCTTATCCGACAGCCGCTCAAAATGCCAAAAAAACCATCCCCAAAATTCCCTTTGATCCGCCGCGCCCCTGCACTACTCTTCTTCCAAAAAAATGAACCGCTGCTTCATCAACCTCCTAGCCCTTGGCGCCATCCTTTCGGCAACCGGCTGCGCCCCCTCCGAAAAACCGAACCCTCAGACGGAACCCGTCGTGCCGGCTGCTCAACTACCCCGCGTCTTTCAAGTTCGTGGCATCGTCAAAGAACTGCCCAAAACCGGAACCCGCCTGCGTATCCAACATGAAGACATACCGGACTATATGCCAGCAATGACCATGCCCTTCTCCGTCAAAGACAGAGCAGAACTCGCCAATATCCAAGTCGGAGACACCGTCGCCTTCACCTTCCACGTTGCCGAGACGGAAAGCTGGATCGATCAAATTCAGCCTATAAAAGAAGTACAAAACGCCCCATCCCCCGAACAACCTGTCAACACCTTTCGCCAATTGCGCGAAATCGAACCCCTGGAGCTTGGTGACCTCTTGCCGAACTACCCCTTCATCAACCAGGAAAATGAAACCGTCCAATTGAAAGACTTTAAAGGGAAAGTACTCATCTTCACTTTCATCTATACCCGCTGCCCCATCCCCGACTACTGCCCGCGGATGTCGTTACGCTTCAATACAGCCTATAAGACGCTGAAAAACGATCCCCAAGCTCCTGCCAACTGGCATTTTCTGACCATCACCTTCGATCCCGTATTCGACACCCCGGAAGTGCTGAAAGATTACGCCCAGGCATTTTCCGATAATTCCAAACAATGGGACTTCCTAACCGGCAAGAGGATCGACATTGACGCCCTCACCGAACAATTCGGAATGCACTTCAGCCGCATCCGGGAATCCGTCACCGATTGGGACCACAACCTGCGGACGATCATTGTCGATCCGCGGGGAAAAATCTATAAGATATACCGCGGCAACACTTGGACATCGGAAACTCTCATCGCTGATATAAAAGACGCTGCCGCATCGGAAACTCTCGCTCCGGCGCAAGAATGATTGTAAATAGTAAAATCTTCTTGAGGACAGTTGGCTTGCAAATTTGTTTTATGCGTTTGTATAAGCGGCGGTGTTTTGCCGGCTTTGTAGGATGTTGATATAATTGCCTGCAGAGAATTTCTTCTAGCAGATTTAATATGAGCGGTTTGCCGGAGAGGTTGTTTCCAAGTCTGCTTCCAGGTTTTCGTCTTCTGCAGGCTCTTTTTGTTGGTTCGCTTTGCCGGCTAGGAAAAGGGAGAAGGCGTCGTAGATGTGTTTGAGTTGGGGGTTTTTCCGAACGAGTTTTATCGTTTGCATGCTGCGCTCGTAGTCTGCATTTGGTTTTTCGAATGCATCGTGCCATGTCGCTCGATTGCCGTTGCGGTCTTTCATTTCGAGGGTGTAAATGTGTTGGCGGACGCCGTTGATTTCACGGATTGCTTTGTTGATGTCGTCGAATACGGCCGAATTTTCGTCGAAGGTTTCGGGGTCAGCTGCGGGAGGTTCCGGGGAACCAAAACGTGCGGCAATTGCAGGGAGCATCCGGTCGATTTCTTGCCGTTCTATGTGCGGGATTTGGTCGGATAGTGATTGCAGAGCGGCGATTTCGCTGTTCGCTAGGGAGGGGATGGATTGGTTGGTGTGGAAGGTGGCGTTGGATGCCACAGCCGAGTCGGATCGTGTTGTCCACCAGACTTCTAACAGAGGCCAGGCGGCTTTGATGAGGGGGATGGCAATGATGAGGCAGAGGATGTTGGCGATCCAGAAAGTCCACTTTCCAATCCGTCGCCATTTTGAGGAGCGTTTTGTAGGGGAGGCCATTTTTGAGCGGGTTGTGTTCGGGGTTGGGTGGATGTGTTTTATTTGTCTGCCGGGCCGGGTTTTGCGGCGGCGGGTTGGAGGGAGGCAGGGAAGAAGGGGTTGTGGTCTTGTTGTTCTTTTACGGTGGTGACGGGGCCGTGGCCGGGGCAGATCAAGGTTGCTTCGGGGAGGGTAAGTATTTTTTCGCGGATGTGTTGCCGGGCGATTTCGAAGTGGTTGCGAGTGCCGCCAATGGAGCCGGCGAAGATGGCGTCGCCGACGATGGCAACGGGAGGCGTTTTGCCGGGAAAGGCGTTGATGATGTAGGTTGCTCCATCGGTGGCATGGCCGGGGGTCTGGCGCCAGGTGATTTGCAGTTTTCCGAGCGAGAAGTGTTCGCCTGCCGCGAGTTTTTGGTTTTTGGGGGCATGGGTGGCGTTGGAGTGGACGGCGGCGGCAGGGGCTTGTTTTCGCACTTCGCCGAGGGCTTCGATGTGGTCGTGGTGGGAGTGGGTGATGAAGATGTGTTTCAGGACGAGGCGGAATTGTTCCAGCAGTTCTGCGATTGGCCTGGCAGTCCAGCCGGTGTCGAAGAGGGCGGCTTCGCCGGAGGAGCGATCCCAGAGGAGAAAACAGTTGACGGCCATCCCGCCGTGGTCGCTTTCGATTTGCCGGAGGTGACGCCATTGGGAGAGGTCATGCGCGTCCGGGAGCCAGCCCTCGGCGATGCGGCGGAGTTTGGCGCCGTCGAGGTTGAGCAGTTTCGCCGCGGCTTCAAGGTCGATTCTATCCGGCGGTTCGCCACGTTCTTCAAATTGCGTGAGTTGTTCCGGGCGAATCTGGGCGGCGGCCGCAACTTGTTCGCTCGGAATATTGCGCCCCATGCGCGTCTTGCGGAGGATGTCTCCGGCGTGGTCTTCAAGCTGCACAGAGAGAGAATGCCGACCAGGGTGGGGTTTGTCCACAAGGTTTTGCGGAGTGTCAGAAGGTTAGTGTTTCATTGCGGTATTCGCCCGCCGGCACGGTGATGTGTTGGGCTCTGGGGTTGACGAAGCGCACCGAGCCGCAGCAGATCACGCCTTTGTCGAATGCGATGTCGCCCGACACTTCCAAGCAGTCGCATTGGATGAGCGAGGGCACGCCGGCGGGGAAGCGCTTTTCAAAATCGGCCAGGAGTTTGAAGTGGTTCGTGTCGAGCGATACGATTGGCGGCCGGCCGCCTCGAATCTCGGCGAGCTGCAATCGACAATCTCCCGTGAGCGTGTAGGCATCTGAGCGGAGCGCCAACAAATCTGCTGCAGTTTTGACCGGGGCGAATCGCGCGCGGGGCACTTCGATAGCGATAGCCCGGTCGAAACATTCGATGGCGGCGCCCATTGCCGATTCGAGTTGCAGAACGGGCGGCGAGGCGGGGTTCTGCGGGTCGAGCGTTTTTCGGTTTTGGATGATGGGCAGGGGCAGGGCTCCCCCGCCGCGTTCCAACGCTGCCTTCAGCCGGTCAAGCCGGAGCCAGAGGTTGTTAGTGTTGAAATGACTGTAACGGGCGACATCCTGAAACCAGTCTTGCTCTTCCGGGGCGCATTGAGCCAGTTCCCGCAAGATGAGCCGCCCGTCCGCCTTCCGCCGGGCCAAGTGGCCGCCTTTGCGGTCGGCGGGCATTCGCCGGGCGACTTCCATCATCAAGCCGGCGTCCGAGCCGGCAAAATGCTCCAGCAATGTCCAGTCAATGGCAGCGCCCAAATTGTCGGCGTTGGAGACGAACAGGTAGCGAACGCCGCAATCCAACAAGCAGTCCAACAGCCCGCTCCCGGCCAAAGCGGGGTAAAGATCGCCATGCCCCGGCGGGCACCATTCCAGAGACGCATCCGCCGGCCAATCCACCGGCAACCGCGTTTCGGCGTCCAGCTTCGGCGCTTTGCTTTGCAAAAAATCCAGCCGCCCGTCAGGGTCAGGCAAGCCGGGATACTTCCTCAAAAAGGCGAGCGTGTCCTTTTGCGTGTGGAAGCTGTTCATCAGGTAAAAGGCCGGGAAAGGCGCTCCGCATCGTTCGCGGCAGCCGAGAATCTGCCGAGCGATGATGTCAAGAAACGTCTGCTCGCCCTTCACCTTCAGGAGAGATTTCGGGGCGTTCAATCCCATGCTCGTGCCCAAGCCGCCGTTCAGCTTGATCACCGCCAATTGCGGCAGCAACGCAGCCGAACCGCTTCTGGCCGGCAAATCCTCGGCTCTCGCCAATGCTGCGGCCGGTTCAATTTCCGCCTCCCGAATCCAACCCGAATCCCCCGAAAACGTCCGCAACGCGGCCCGCAGAAAAGCGCGGATTGCCGGCGCCGGCAACTCCACACTCTCCATCTTCCGAACGATCGCTTCAACAACAGGCCGATCAACGGACCGCGCCGCCTCCAGCAACTTCTCCCATTCGTCCATGACAATCCAACCCTACCGCCCGCCGCTGTTTAATCGATAAAATAATCTGTGAAAAATATTTAGAACATTTGCTTGCCAAGCCTTCGGTTACTGATGATCCCAAGTATGATCCTAACTATCCAATGCCTAAGTTAACTTTTGATTTGAACCCACGTCTTTGGCCTGGTTCTTCTCGCCTGAAGCAGGTTGAGTATGATGCTTCATAGCGCTAGAGCATATTTAATAACGCTAGAGTTGTCAAATACTTGTTATCGCGCAACAATCCAAACAAAACCATGACCGAAAACGAAATCCAAGAGAAACTCAAAGCCTTTCAATTAGGCGATAAGGCAGCTTTAAAGGGGGCAAACTTACAGGATGCAGACTTGCGGAAGGCGAACTTGCCGTGGGCAGACTTGGAGGGGGCAGATTTGCGGGGGGCAAACTTGCGGAGGGCGAACTTCTTGCACTTGTCATCGTGCACAATAGCGCGCTGGAACACTGAAAACGAACTCCAAGCGAGACTCAAGGCCTTTCAATTAGGCTATAAGGCAGATTTGCGGGGGGCAAACTTACAGGGAGCAAACCTGCAGGAGGCAGACTTGTGGAAGGCGAACTTGCCGTGGGCAGACCTGTTGGGGGCGAACTTGCGAGGGGCGAACTTGCGAGGGGCGGACTTGCAGGAGGCAGACTTGCAGAAGGCGAACTTGCAGGAGGCAAACTTGCGGGAGGCGGACTTATATTTGGCAAGCTTATATTTGGCAAACTTGCGGGGGGCGGACTTGCGGGGGGCGAACTTGCAGGAGGCGTACTTGGAAGGGGCGACCTTGCAGGGGGCAAACTTGCGGGAGGCGGACTTATATTTGGCAAGCTTATATTTGGCAAACTTGCAAGGGGCGAACTTGCAAGGGGCGAACTTGCAGGAGGCGAAATTGGAGGGGGCAAACTTGGAGTGGGCAAACTTGCGAGTGGCGAACTTGGAGTGGGTAGACTTGCGGGGGGCAAACTTGCAGGAGGCAGACTTGCGGGGGGCGAACTTGCAGTGGGCAGACTTGCGGGGAGCAGACTTGCGGAAGGCAGACTTGCGGAAGGCGAACTTGCAGGAGGCGGACTTGCGGGGGGCAAACTTGCGGAAGGCAGACTTGTGGGGGGCAGACTTGCAGGAGGCGGATTTGCAGGAGGCGGAAAGATAAGGCGCTTACGCGCCGCCTGTAAAGGGAAGATAGCAGGAGAGGGGAGTTGCGTCGATCAATCCAAAAGTCCTCCAAATATCGCGCAACAATCCAAACAAAACCATGACCAAAACGAACTCCAAGAGAAATAACTCAAAGCCTTTCAATTAGGCTATAAGGCAGCTTTAAAGAGGGCAAACTTACAGGATGCAGACTTGGAGGGGGCGAACTTCTTGCACTTGTCATCGTGCACAATAGCGCGCTGGAACACTGAAAACGAACTCCAAGAGAAACTCGAGGCCTTTCAATTAGTCGGTAAGGCAGCTTTAAAGAGGGCAAACTTGCAGGGGGCGACCTTGCGGGAGGCGATTTTCAAAAACTGGCGGTGGAAGGCTTCCCGAACTTGTATTCGACCAAGATTGCCGCACAAACAGGGACCAGAAAAGAAATTAACTCCTCTTGGGCCAGTTTCCCCCATTCTTTTTGGATGGCAGTATGTTATTTTGAAGTATTCGCCGGAATATCTGGGTTTTCTTAAAGGGATTGGTACTGTAAATGAAGATGAATGGTTTGAACTTTGGGTTTGGTTTGGGTCGGGAGCGATCCCTTGGCATCCTTTTTCATGGCCTGAAGCGTGGGTTTATGACAGTGATGGCAATTATTATTCACATTAGTTGAGTTGCTGGTTGTTAATGCCGTTATCGGCATTCTGGCGGCTTTGTTGTTGCCGGCGTTGGGGCGGGCGAAGGCGGTCGCCAAGCGGGTTCACTGCGCCAATAATATTCGGCAATTGGCTTTGACGGTTCATTTATATGCTGATGACAATAAGGATCGGCTTCCTAGATATAATTGGGATTGGCTTTTTAGGGATGGTTATTTGAATGGAGATACGAATGTCTTTCAATGTGTTGGAAACTCCCATTTGCAATCGGCGTCTAGTCACAGTATTTTCCAAAGTAAAATAATTGGCGGCGGTGTTCATCTCCTTTTTGGTAATTTTGGCAGTGTTTCTTCTCAGTTTAATTTTGCTTATAACTTTGAATGATATTTTAGTTGAGCCTGATCTTTATGCTAAGGGTGTATTTGTTCCTCTTCGTTATTCCGGGCGGCTTGATTCTGTAGTTTCTCCTTCGGATGGTATTGTTCTTGGAGAGGCTTCAGGAGTGACGGTTTATGGAAGGCGTTCGTTTAATTCTTCCGGTGGTTATGTGGCTGCAGATATTCTTTCTGCCAGTTCTTCTTTTTATTGGGTGCATTCTCTTGTTCTTTCTCCTTAATCGGTTCATCGCCGTTGGTATCCTGACAATAAGGCACGTTTGGATCATTTGTCTTTTCGGGATGCGGACAACTGGGAGCCTCTTCTCGGTTTGGATGAAGAACCGCCGGATGGTTGATTGCTGATTCCGTGGGGTTTTGTTTTTCTTCGGATCGCGTCGTCTGGTTCTGTCTGTTTTTCGGAGATTCTTTTGAACGGTCGGCAGTTCGGGGGGAGTTCGTGCCGGCGCGGCGGTTGTTTCATTGCGCAATCGGCGTTTGCCCCTCAAACTGTCTCGCTCATGGGCAAGAAACGGAAACGCTCGAAGCCGGGGCTGGCTGCTAGGTTGAGATGGCCGGCGGCGGTTGGTTTTGTTTTGGCTGTTGGCGCCGGGATTGTTTTCGTTGAGCAGAGGCGCTCGACTCGGAAGCCAGCGACACCGAACCCCTCCGCCTCCATTCTGGAGCCGGAGGAGATTGTCTTCGCGCGATATGCCGGATCGGAAAGCTGCCGGGAATGCCATCCGGCCGCTTTCGAGGCGTGGTCGAGCTCGAACCACGGGTTGGCTGAGCGTTTGCCGAGCGAAGCCTTGGACGATCCCGCTTTCCGCGATGATCGTCCTTTTTCCCACGGCGGCACGGAGACGCGCCCGACGCTTGCCAACGGCCGCCCGCAGATTACCACGCTTGGTTTCAGCAACAGAATTGCCACCTACGGCGTCAATCGCGTCATCGGCCACGCCCCGCTCCGCCAGTTTCTCGTCTCGCATGAAGGCGGCAGGTTGCAGGCGGTTGACGCCGCCTTTGATCCGGCGGAAAGGAGCTGGTTCTGCGTCTATGGCGAAGAGGACAGGCGCCCCGGCGAATGGGGGCATTGGACGGGACGCGGCATGAATTGGAACAGTATGTGCGCTTCCTGCCACAACACGCGGCTCCGCAAAAATTACGACCCCGTTGCCGATGCCTATCAAACGGCGATGGCGGAAATCTCCGTGGGCTGCGAAGCCTGCCACGGCCCGATGAAAGACCATGTCCAGTGGCAAAAAGAGAACCCGGCTTCGCAAGCTCCAGACCCCACAATCCGGAAGCTGAACCACGCGCAGATTCTCGACACCTGTGGCAGTTGCCACTCCCGCCGCGCCGAACTCACCGGAGACTTCCGCCCCGGAGAGTTTTACCTCGACCACTACAACCTCACCGTCCCGGACGAATCCGATCTCTTCTATCCCGACGGCCAAGTCCGCGACGAAGACTATGTCTTCACCTCCTTTCTCGGCAGCCGGATGCACGAAGCAGGTGTCCACTGCCTGGACTGCCACCAACCACACTCCGCCCAAACCATCCTACCCGGCAACGCCCTCTGCATCCGCTGCCACAACGGTTCCTACCCCGGCAGCCCGAAGATCGAACCACTCGCCCATTCCCGCCATCCCGAAGGCAGCGAAGGCAACCTCTGCGTCAACTGCCATATGCCGCAAACCACCTACATGCAGCGCCACCCGCGCCGCGACCACGGCTTCACCATCCCTGACCCCTTGATGACCCAACGCCACGGCATCCCCAACGCCTGCAACCGCTGCCACCAAGACCAGGACGTGGAATGGACCCTCCGCGCCGTCGAAGCCTGGTATGGAGACCGCATGAACCGTCACACCCGCCGCCGCACCCAATGGATCGCCGCCGCCCGGCAAGGCCACGAATCCGCGCGGGAACCCTTGCTCCAAATGCTCCGCACTGCGGACTCAGAAAACCCCGAAAAAGTGGCAACAGAAACCTCCCCACTTTGGCAAGCCAGCGCCGCCCGCCTGCTCACCCCATGGCTCCACCGCTCCGAAGTGCAAAGCGCCCTCCACACCGCCCTCAACCATACCAACGCCCTAGTTCGCGCCCATGCCGCCGCCGCCGCTGCCCCCCTGGCAGAAAACCATCACACAGAAATCACCCGCGCCTTTGACCGCCTCCTGAAAGACCCGCGCCGGAACGTCCGCATCAACGCCGCTTGGGCCCTGCGTCACCGCCTCGACACCTCCAACCCAGCAGGGCAAGAACTCCGCCACTACCTGCAACACAACAGCGACCAACCCGCCGGCCAAATGCAACTCGGCGCCCTGGCCCTCGCCCAGCAGAAACTCCAGGACGCCCTCCGCCACTACACCAAGGCTGCAAACTGGGACCCTAACTCCCCCCCCATCCGCCACGAACTCGCCATCATCCACAGCCGCCTCGACAACCACCAAAAAGCCCTCGAAGAACTCCAAACCGCCTGCCGCCTCGCCCCCAGCGAAGCCGAATACCAATACAAACTCGCCCTCGCCTGGAACGAATTGGGCAACCTCGACCAAACCATTGCCGCTCTCGAAAACGCCGTTCAATCAAACCCTGCACACTCCCGCGCTTGGTATAACCTCGGCCTAGCAAGAAACACACAAGGCAACCCCGAAGGCGCCCTCGACGCGCTGGCACAAGGCGAAACCGCCGCGCCCGACGACCCAGACATCCCCTACGCCCGCGCCACCATCCTCTACCAACTCGGCCGCCTGTTCGAAGCGGAACAAGCTGCCGGACGCACCCTGACCATCCACCCAGAGTACACGCCGGCCCGTCAACTGCTCGACTCCATACAAAGCCATCCCCGATAACCACTCCTGCCGCCGCCCACTTCGCTCAACACCTATTCTTTCTGACCACCATCAAAATGCGCAATCCCATCATCACCGCCATCGACGTACCCACCATCAAACAAGCCAATACCTTGGTCGATTGCCTCGGCGATCAAACAGGCGCCTTCAAAATCGGCCTCGAACTCTTTACCGCCGCCGGCCCTGAAATCATCCGCCACATCCGCAAACGCGGCATCCCCGTTTGCCTCGACCTGAAATACCACGACATCCCCAACACCGTCGCCGCCGCCGTCCGCGCCGCCATCCGCCTCGACACGCAAATGCTGACCATCCACACCTCCGGCGGACTCAACATGATGCGCTCCGCCGCCATTGCCGCCAAGGAAACCGCCGCCCAACTTGGCCTTTCCCCGCCCCTGCTGCTTGGTGTCTCCGTCCTCACCAGCATGGACGACAAAGACATCCAATCTCTCGGCATCCACCGCCCCGTTGCCGTTCAAGTTCGGCAACTCATCGCGCTGGGCATGGACGCCGGTCTTCAAGGATTCGTCTGCTCCCCGCAAGAAACGGCACGGCTACGGCAAACTCTCCCGCCAGAAATTAAACTGGCCTGCCCCGGCATCCGCATGGACGACAACCGCCCTAACGATCAAAAACGAACCATGACACCTGCGCAAGCCCTGCAAGCCGGCGCGGATTACTTGGTCATTGGCCGCCCCATCTGTGCCGCCCCCGATCCCCCCGCCGCCCTTGAACGCGTCCTACAATCCATCCAGCCGACAAATCCCTAACCCGCTTTTCCCCCGGCGATACCGGAAACCATTGAAGCAGTTGTTGGAAGAAAACTTCCAAGCCACAAGACGCTGTTTGCCGGGCTATCCGAAGCCATCACAAACGTTGGACATCATGCCTACAATTCAGGTGACGATCTTTGCGATGGTAAAACCGTGGTGGTTATCGGCTTCCTACCACAAGAAGCCAAGCCGAGCGACTATCTGGGCATCACTAATGCGGCCAACGCGATTCGCCAATTGCTGTTGCGCAGAAAACTCTGACACAACCGCGTTCCGTTGCATCCTCAACATCCGGCCGCGCTGCCCGGTTTTTGAGCACGGGCAGCTGCGACGCTTACTTTCCTTCGTCGCGCCAGAATTGACGCGGCTTGCCAGTTTGCTGTCCCTGCGGGTTCCGCAGCAACGCCTCGCCTGCGGGCAGCATCGAGATTGTGTTGCCGAAGAGTTGGCGTTGCTTGGCCGCGTTCAACGTTTCGGGCGAAAAATAAATGCCGCGAGCGGCCAACTCTGCGAAGTTCGTCGCGTTGGCTCCAGTAGTGATGAAGGCCTCAGCGTCCTGTGAAGCCAACCAAACCGGAAAGCCCCACGAGCGCCCTTGCCTCGCCAGTGAACCCAGCAACCCCGCCTTGCCTTCCTTTGGCAAAAGCAAATGCGCCTCATCGACAAACAGAACGCACTTCAGCGGCTGCACGCCGTTTTCAATGCCGATGTTTTGATTCAACCGCTTCATCAAAAAGTTGAGAATCAGGGCAACCGCCAAGCTCTTGGTATCGCTGTCGTTGCCGAATTCCTTGAAATCAACTACCAGGGAAGATTGGAGCCAGCCGCTTGGGGCAATCGCGTCGCGGTCAGGAGCAAACAAATTGAAATCGGCAATCTTTTTAATCAACGACAGCTCGACACCATTCGCGCCCCGGCCTTCAAGCGCCTCGGCCAAGCCGGCAAAATCCGGCGCGGGCAAGGCCCGATACGCCTCGGCAATGGCTCTCTCCTGCTTGGCGCCCAACTGCGGCGCAAAACACCGAATCAGTTCTGCCATTTCATATGCGATTTTCGGATTTAGTTTAGGGTTCTCGTCGCGGAGCAACGGATTGATCGGCAGACTCTCCTCAATCAAACGCACAGACTTGGCGCCCGTCAACTCAAAGAACTTGTCACGGTTCTCGCGCTGCCGCAGATTCTGCGGATTGTCCTCCAGCTCGCCTTTCAAGTCGAAGAAAATAAAACGCACGCCTTGCCGCGCAATTTGCGACAGGAGGTCAAGGGCCAGTTGACTTTTGCCGGTTCCCGGTTTGCCGGAAACGACAAGCAGCGAATTTTGCCCGGCTTCATTCATCATCCACGGTTCGCCCTCGACGAGCAGCTTGAGGTTCACCGGCTCCGAAACGATGGGCAAGGCTTGCGCGGGCAGCGCCGAGCCGGCGGCTTGTCCCGGAAGGGTGTCCAAGCGGCAAAGTTCCAGCAACTCGGCGACGAACGCTACTTGATCCTTGCCGCTGTCCTCCCAAAGTTTCTTCAACTGCCGGCAGCCATAATCGAAATGCCGCCGAAACTGTTCCCGATACGCCTTGTCCTCAAGCGCCTTTCCCTTTCCCGTGCGATAATTCAACGCCGCGCGAACCACGTCCTTCAACTCATCGCCAATCACCGTCTCATCATTCAAATCCTTCCCCTTGGAATCAGGCGGTCGAAAGTCTGGAGGAATCCCCTGTCCCAGCGCGAGAAAAAGCCCGGCTCTGCCTAAGACCGCTTTGATTCGCGCCTCCACGCGCCAAAAGGCCTTCTCAATAAATTCGTCTACGTCTTTGCTTGGTTTGAATATCATATACTTTGGCCGAAATAAGTGTCCTTTTCGAGGCAAACTTTATAGTATGGACTATCCGGTTGGTCGCGAGGTTCCAGAGTGTAAACACGGGCGCAGGAGTCCTTCATCAAATCAAACAAGGGACCTTCAGGATCGATTTCCGAATTGGTCGCCAAAATGATCGATTGATGCCCTTGCAAATAGATTTTTTCGAGAACGGCTTGGCGCACTTCTTGATCCAACCGCCCCAGCGGAGTGTCTACTACCAAGGGCGGCACACGTTGGGCAAGCCGGCGCAACGCTTCATAAAAAGCCAGCACCCGGACTTGCTTCTGCCCGGCGGAAAGATGTGCTTCGCCCCAAGGCACTCGGTCGCGAGTGTGTTGACACTCAAGAAAGCAGCTCCATTGCTCGTCAAAGTGCATCCCTTGAAACTCGCACTTCCGGCCGACAATTGGAATCCACAAGTTCCCGACTGTTTCCGAAATATAACCCCGCATTTCATCGGCTGCTTTTTTCTGAATTTTCCCGACAGCTTGTTGATACTGACCTGCTAATAAAATCAAGCTCTTTCCCTTCTCGGCTTTTCGAACTTTCTTTAACTGGTTCGATTCTTCGCGTTTCAACTCAGGAAGTTGAAGTTTCAATTGCTTAATCTCTTTTCCGATGTTATCGATTTCCCTTTCGATATTGCTTTTCTCATTAATCAGCTGTCCCCTCTTCTCCCGAAGTTGGTTGCCTTGTTTAATCGCCTCCTTGTCTTGTTGATAGTCTTTCAATTTACCGCAGCTTTCCAGAAGGTCAGCGGAGAGCCTATCCAGGCGTTCAAAGGCATTTCGAATGTCATCAACCGATGGCAGATTGGCGCAAAGTTGCCATCGAACCTGAGCACTGACAGCCATCCGATCGCAAACATATACACTCTCGGACATCCCCGCCGGCGGCGGGTTGAAAAGTCCTTTCAGCGCCTGGCGCAATCGAGAGCAGTAATGATTGCGGCATTCTTGAGAAAGCTCAAATTCTTCGGCAGGCCCTTCAAAAACCTTTCTTTCAATTTCGGGAATCTCGGGCTCCACCGTTTCCTTCTTTTGCTCCCATCGACTGCGCTCTTCTTCCTTCTTTAGATAAGTGTTCAGCTCTCCGCGAAACGCACCCAACAATGACAACGGCAATTCTTTTTCCCAAGCGCCCTTGAGTTTTTCTGTCAACCGAGTCTTTTCCTCTTTAATGCGGTCGCGGTTTTCTTCCTCTTTCTCTATCTCTTTCGGTTCGACCGTCCCCGTGGCTTTCAACTTTTCTTCAACATCCACAATTGCCAACTCTAAATCAGCTAATTCTGTCTCTTTTTCTTGCTTTTCACTCTTGTACGATTCAATCTCTTCCTCGATTTTCTGAATTTTAGCATTAATATCCGAAAGTGTTCTTGTTTCTTTTCCAAGGAGATTTGATCCAAAATCTTTTGGTACTTTTATTTTGATCAAACTGCGAAGATGTTCTTCAAGTTCCTTGAAAGTCCAAAGTCCCAAAATGCGAGCGATGCCTTCAATAACATCTTTTTCTGTAAGACTCAAGTTTTGACTCCCCTCTGCATCGAAGAAGAAAAATCGCGCCAAATAGCGGGGAAGAAAGGCATCACGGAGTTTTCGAATGACGGCACCTTCTCCTTCTTCTTTATCTTCAGGAGTCATTTTTTTACCTTCGGAAGTAATCACATGCGATTTCCAGGCTGGCTGACTTTTCGGGCGCTGATGAACTTCGCGAACCAGTGTAAGCGTTTCCGCTCCGGATACCTCACGTTTCGTCAGCTTGATTTCAAATCGACAGATGTCCTGCCCTTCTGCGGCGGCTTTGCGGTTAAGGGCATGTCCAAAATCAAATTTATTGATACCGGACTTCCCCTCCATTTTCTTCAAGTCATTAACTCCAGGATCGCCGACTATAGCAAGATAAAGAGCCCGCAAGAGATGGGTTTTTCCCGCACCGTTCTTGCCGCCGATAAGAATGCTACATTTGCCGTTCTCTGAGTCAGGTGTGAAATCAAACGTCGTCGAGCCATAATACGGCCCGAAGTTTTCGACCGTAAGTTCGTCAATTACAATTTCCGCCATCCGTTTTCCTTCTATTTATTTTCGGTGAAAACTTCATCGTTCAAAATATCAATCAATTGTGCCGGCAAGCCATGGGCGCGATGTTTTTCCGAATGCTGCTCAACCACTGACAGAAGCCGGCTTATCGTTTTGCTGGACAAATCCATCGATTCGCATATGCTGTCTTGCATTTCTTGCAATCTCGATAATTGATCGCGTGTATTATGTTCCATATTGCCACCTCGTATTTTATTGATGATTCTTCCAACTCCGATTCCGTCATCGGGATTTCTTGCTGATTTCCAAAACTGTTGGATGAGCCTCAATTCTTCGCTGTCAATCAAAGACAAGCCCATATTCTGCTCCAGTTTGAGCAGCTCTGTCAAGAGGTGGCGTCTGCCACGCATGGTTATCGGCCCCGGCCCTTTGTCTCCATTTTTTCGCCGATCATCACGCCATCCGTTTTCAGGGTTTTGGACCTCCAGTAGCAACTCTCTGAATTTAAGAAGTCCGGCCATGCGCTTGTCTCCCGTTTTTAACAAGCCTTCTCCAGATTTGTCGCGCTCGACAACGGTGCATGTCCAGCAACCGAATCGCGAGTTACCACAGCTTGGCGTGCTGGTATCAATGTGGACTGCGCATTCACCTCCTCCAGCATCATCATACAATTTGTAAAGAAGATGATTAGTCGTGCCCCAAGGATTAGGTTTTTCCAGAAGGTAATCCCAAACTTCGTCAGTCGTTAGAAACTCAATCGGGTTGGAGACCCAAACTTTCGGCAGGTTAGTGTGTCTGGTTAGTCCTTTTCTTCGCGTTCGCCGGGACAAGGTCTGGGCGCGTGTGTTGCTTTCCTGCCGTCTAGCCCCCAAGTGAAGAATTGCTTCGCCCCAGTGTCCCAACCGCTCTTTAACAAATTCATTTACCGGATCGATCTTCATGCGTTGCGTGCACCATCGAAAAACCCTATTAGGTGGTGGATAGCCTCGCCCAATGATATTTACCCAAAAACTTTGTTCAAACAGTGGGCGCAAAAGCTGAACCTCGATGTTTAGTTTTTCGGCTTGCGAGAATCTGTCGATTATATCCAGAGTAGATTCGATTTTTTCTACTACAGCAGGCATCTCCACAAGTGTATCTGTGCAAAGGATAGCAACAGGTTTCGTGCGTTGTTCATGCGGTAAGGAAATAATCCCATCGACAATAAGACTGGTTACCATCGTGCTGTCTTTGCCGCCACTAAAGCCAATCAACCATGGACGATTATCATCGACATAAAGACTGCATAAATTCTCCTTGATTTCTCTGTATTTGTCTCTAAAGGACATTTTAATATAACTGTTTGTTGCTTTTCAACAAATTTGGTTGGCGAACGTCGTTTTCCTGTGGATGCGTAATGAGATGATTGCCTGCTTGAACAGGGTCATAAATTGGTTTGCCCATTGGCCGTGTGCGCAAGGAGCCGTCTAATTCCTGGCGGATTCTTTGACGGGCGATTTTTGCATACTTGGGATGGGATTCGGCTCCGATGCCTATGCGTCCATGTCGGGCAGCCGCGATGATGGATGTTCCAGTTCCTAAAAAAGGGTCCAATACGCGGCTTCCTTCGTTGGAAAGGGAAAGGACCAGTCTTTCAACCAGTTCCACTGGAAATTGGCACGGGTGTTCTGTTTTCTCTACGTGGTTGTTTTTGACGTTTGGGATGTTCCATATGTCGCCGGGATTTTTGCCAAGCGGGTTGCAGGAGTATTGGCCTGCTTTGGGGCCTTTGAAGTATTTTTTTCCGGGATATTTTTGCGGGATGCGGACCGGGTCGAGGTTGAATATGTAGTTGCTGGATTTTGTGAACCAGAGAATGGTTTCGTAACGGCCTGAGAATCGTTTGGCACAGTGGAGGCCGTGTTCGAAGTGCCAGATAATGCGGTTGCGCAGTTTGAAACCGAGACCGGAAAATATCGGGTAGAGAACAGAGTCTAACGGGATAATGGCCCCTTTGTCCACGTAGTTCCCCACTTGCCAACAGATGCTTCCGTTGGCTGCCAAGGCGCGGGAGCATTCCGAGATGATCTTTGTTTGTTGAGCGAGGTATTTGTCGAGGTTTAGTTTTTTTTCGTAATCCTTTCCGATATTGTAGGGAGGGGATGTTGCTACCAGTTGAATGCAGCCGTCGGGGATTGTTTTGAGGATGTCCATGCAGTCTCCTTGATGGACGACGATATGTTCCTTCAGGCCGAATGTTGCGGCGAGGTGCTGATGTTTGTTCGGGGTGTTAGTGGTTTTCTGTTTTTGCATGTTGGAGTTTCCGAAGAGGCGGAGGCTCCGTTGGGATTGCCGGGCGCGTTTTGCGGGTTTTTGGGTGCGGTCAGGCGAGGATGTCGTGGAGGACGTTGCCGTGGACATCGGTGAGGCGAACGTCGCGGCCGGCGTAGCGGTAAGTGAGGAGTTGGTGGTCGATGCCGAGTTGGTGGAGGACGGTGGCCCAGAGGTCGTAGATGGTGGTGATTTGGTGGACGGCATGGTAGCCGTATTCGTCGGTGGCGCCGCGGATGCTGCCTCCGCGGATGCCGCCTCCGGCCAGCCAGAGGGAGAAACCGAAGGGGTTGTGGTCGCGTCCGTTGGCGCCTTGGGAGAAGGGGGTTCGTCCGAATTCGCCGGTGAAGACGATGAGGGTTTGGTCGAGGAGGCCGCGGGATTTGAGGTCTTTGATGAGGCCGGCGATGGGTTGGTCGACTTGGTAGGCCATGTTGCGGTGGCCTTTTTCGAGTTCGCCGTGTTGGTCCCAGGGGTTGGCGGCGCCGCCGGCGCCGATGCGTTTGGTGAGGCAGGAGAGTTCGATGAAACGGACACCCTGCTCGACGAGCCGGCGGGCGAGGAGGGCTTGGCGTCCGTAGGCGACTTTTTCGGCGTCGGCATCGTCGAGGCCGTAGAGTTTGCGGGTGGTTTCTGTTTCGTTGCTGATGTCGCAGATTTCGGGGATGACGGATTGCATGCGGTAAGCGGTTTCGTAGTTTTGGATGGCGGCTTCAATGTTGTCGTGGCCTTGGATGGCGGCGGTGAAGCCGCGGTCGATTTGGTTGACGAAGTCGAGGCGCGAGCGTTGCAGGGCGCGGGCTTGGCGGGGGCGGATGTTGGCGACGGCTTCTGGGCTATCGGCTTGGAGGATGGAGGCTTGGTGCTGGGCGGGGAGGAAGCCGCTGCTGTATAGGCCAATGCCTCCGTGCGGGGGAACGGCGTGGCCGCTTTCGAGGACGACATAGCTGGGCAGGTTTTTGTTGGCGCTGCCGAGGCCGTAGCTGACCCAGGCGCCGGCGCTGGGATGTCCGAGGAAGGGGAAGCCGGTGTGTATGGCGAAGTTCCCTTGGGCGTGTTCGTTGACGGGGCTGGTCATGGAGCGGATGACGGCGAGGTCGTCGGCGCAATGGCTCAGGTAGGGGAAGAGGCTGCTGATGTCGAGGCCGCTTTGGCCATGTTGTTGGAATTCAAAGGGGCAGGGGAAGATTTTGCCGTTGTTGTTGAATTGGGTGCGTTCGATTTTGACGGGCATGGGTTGACCGGCTTCTTTTTTGAGGCGTGGTTTGGGGTCGAAGGAATCGATGTGCGAGATGCCGCCGGACATGTAGCAGAGGATGACGTTTTTGGCTTTCGGCGGGTGTTTGCGGGCGCGATGGCCTCCTCTTGGCGGGGGAGCTTCGGCGGCGGCGAGTCGCTGGCCGGTTCGGTTGTCGTTCAAGAGGCCGGCAAGTGCCAGCAAACCAAAACCGCTCGAGCATTTTTCGAGCATTTTTCTTCGCGAGATGGGGGGGCGGTTATCGAACATAGATGAACTCCTTCATGTTAAAAATGGCGAGTGCGAGGTCCGTCCAAACGTCGTCTCCGCCCGGTTGCGGGGCGGCAGCTTCTGTTTGGGACAAGGTTTTTTCCAGGACGGCAAGTTCTTGTTTCCATTGGTGCCATTGGTTTTGTTCCGTTGCCGACAAGACGGCGAGGAGGCCTTGTTCGGAGACGAAATGGGTGTTTCGGCTGGCAGCAGCGGCAATTTCTTCGGCGTCCAGAGCGCGGTTGTAGAGGCGGGCTTCGAGGATTTTGCCTTTCAAGAGCCGGCGGCTGTCGGGCTTGCCGTGGCGGAGGCCGAAGAGGATTTCGGCTTGCTGAGCGCGAAAGGCTGGCAGCCCGGCGACGCGGAAGGGTTTTCCGTAAGGCAGGCCGTTTCGGTAGCCGGTGATTGTGCCGTCTGTGGCGTAGGTGATGGCGAGGTGAATGGGTGTTTCGTGGGCTTGTTTTTCGCGCGGAGCGCCGAAGTCTTGGGTGCGGCTGAAGCCATCGCTTCCGGATATCCACCGGCGGGGTTGGCGTTCGGCGAAGACGATGGCGTCGAAGACGGCACCGTTGCGCGTTTGGACGGAGAGGGCGCTACCGCCGCGTTGTTCTAGGTTGTCCAGTTGAACCCAGGCTTCCAGGGTTTTGGCCGAGAGGTCCGCTGTTAATGGGGCGCTTCGGGCGAAGGCAGTTTCGCCGTCCAGCACGAGGGCGCCGTCTTCGATGTGTGCGTTGCCTTCTAATGTGGCGTGGAGGGAGCCGATGGTGTCCCGGCTGTTTTCATCGAAGAGCCATTGTGAGATCGGTTTGAGGAAGGCGGGGTTGTTTTCGGCGGCGGGTTGGCTGTTGCGCAGGCGTTTTTGCGCGGTTTGGCGCAGGTGTTCTTGTCTGGTCTGCAGGTCTTCGAGGGTTTGTTTTTGTTTGTGGAGCGCGATGGCCAGGTTTTGGTAAGCGGTTTGTTGGCGAGTGATGAAGGCGGCGGTTTGTTGGCGCTCGGCGGGTGAAGGCGGGCGGGCGAAGGCGCGTTGCCAGAGGGCGTCGATTTGTTCGTTGGCGCCGGTGGTTTCGGCTTGGTGGCGGAGTTGGCGTCCCCATTGTTCGGCGATTCCGATCACGAAGTCGCTATTCATCATGGCCAGGGATTGGCCGGGGACAGTGGTGGTGGCGCGGCGGCCTTGAGCGGAGAAAGGCACTGGGGCGTCGAAGTGGCTGAGGAAGGGGTCCATGCGGTTGCGGATGACGTTCACGTAGACGGAGCGTTTGGGCTGGCTGCCGGCGACTGGTTTGGCGGCGGGCGAGGGGTCAAGCATTCCTGAAACGTGCAGCAGGTTGTCGCGGATGGCTTCGGCTTCGAGCCGGCGGATGTTGGCGTGGGTGAGCAGGTCGTTGGCCGGGTCTTGCAGTCGGGCGGCTTTTGTGGGTTCGCCGGCTAATTGCCAGGCGCGGGTGGTCACCAGGTAGCGGATGAGGTGTTTGAGGGACCATTGGCCGGGCTCGACGAAGCGGATGGCCAGGTGGTCGAGCAGTTGCGGATGGGTGGGGGGGGCGCCGAGTCGGCCGAAGTTGTCCGGCGTGCGCACGAGGCCTTTGCCGAAGAGGTGATGCCA
Source organism: uncultured Pedosphaera sp. (assembly GCA_965214825.1). Classification (GTDB taxonomy): domain Bacteria; phylum Verrucomicrobiota; class Verrucomicrobiia; order Limisphaerales; family AAA164-E04; genus UBA2970. The sequence continues at coordinate 476,102 of OZ243981.1, read as the reverse complement.
GATGCGGTTGACGATGACTCGGCGCGGGAGCGGGTTGTCGTCTCGGAGCAGGTCTTCGGCGAGGCGGTGTCGGCCGCTCAGTGGGGTTTGGTAGGGTGTGGGGTCGATGGCTTCCAGGAAGCGGCGCGGCACTTTTTCGAGGGGTTTTTTGTGGTTGCCGCGGTCGAACAGGGGGTGGTCTTGGGCTGCCCATTCGGAGACGGTGGGGATGCGGACGGGGACGGGGATGGCGTTTTCCAATTGCCGCCAGGCGGCCAGGAGGGGTTTGGCGGCGGGCAGTTTGGCGGGGGAGTTGGGCAATAGGCCGAGGCGGAGGCAGCGGTGGAGCAGTTCGGCTTGATCGTCTGAGGGTTGTCCGGTTTTCCAGTCGTTCACTGCTTTTTTGATGGCTGCCAAGTAGGCGTTGACGACTTGTTGTCGGTTGGTTGGCGCCGGTTTTTCTGCTGCTTGGAAGACGGGGTTCAAATAGTTGCCGGGGTTGGCGGGCGGGGCGGGGCTGCCTTGCTTGAGGATGAGGGCTTCGCGGATGCCGAACCAGGAGCGCGGTTCGTTTTTGACCAATAGGGGCGCGTCGCCGGCAGTGGTGATTTCTAGGTGGATGTCGTCGCCTTTCCAGTAATCGACCGGGTAGCGTTCCCAATGCCATTTGGCGCCTTTGTCGCCGCGCAGTTCGCGGACGGGATAGACGGTGCCGCTGCGGGGGTAGTTTTGAACGACATAGCGGGTCATGGAGCGGTTGTCGCCGCAGACGCGCATCCAAACTTCGCAGTCGTCATCCAAGTGGAAATCTGGCGAGGTTAACCGGCCGCCGTGCTTGGTTGATAGCAGATGCGTGAAAATGCCACCGGGATAAATGCCGGTCAACACAGTGTCGCCTTCGGAAGCGATGCTGAAGTCTCCGGCCGGGGCGGCGCCTGCCGACAGTCCGGGACCCTCGGCGAACCATTTGGCGCAGTCTTTCTCCTGATTGAGGCGCCAGCGGTGGAGGTAGCCACGTTCCAGATGCGCCTGCCATTGCCGACGGTTTTCCTGCCAGGATTGCCGCAGGGCTGCCCAGGTTTCTGTAAATGCGTTGTCGGCGGCGGTGTCTTGGTCAATGGCGTGGAGAGGATGCAGCAGGGCGTTGTTTTCTTTGGCGGCTTTTACCGGCGCGGATTCTGCGGTGAGCGTTTGCCGGAGTTCGGGCAGGGATTGGAGCCAGCCGCCGGCGATGGCTGCACGGATTTGAGGTTTCAGGGCGGTCAGTTCGGTGCGGTGCAGGTTTTGTTTTTCCGGGAGGTCGATGGCTTTGCGGCCGGGGCGCGTCGAGCCCAGAATGCCGAATAGGGCGTAGTAGTCTTTCTGGCTGATGGGGTCGAACTTGTGGTTGTGGCAGCGGGCGCAGGAGACGGTGAGCCCAAGGAATGCTTTGGAGAAGACGTTGATTTGGTCGTCAGTGAAGCGGACTTTTTCATCCAATGCGTCCGTGGGGGCGAAGCCGTGGAAGACCATGCGCCAGTGGGCGGTGCCGATGAGGGATTCGTTAATGGCCAGGGTTTTGTTAATGCGCGGGGGGGCCAGTTGGTCTCCGGCGATGTGTTCGCGGACTAATTGGTCGTAGGGGATGTCGCTGTTGAGTGCCCGGATGAGGTAGTCGCGATACAGGTGCGCGTTGCCGATTTGTGGGTCGCCTTCGGAGCCGTGGGATTCGGCGTAGCGAATCCAGTCCATCCAGTGCCGCGCCCAGCGCTCGCCAAAGTGCGGGCTGGCCAGGAGTTTGTCTGCCAGTGATTCCACGGCTCGGGTGGCGTTTTCCGCGTGTGCTTGTCGGAAGGCATGGACTTGTTCACTGGTGGGCGGCAAGCCGATAAGGGCGAAGTAGAGGCGCCGCGCCAAGGTGTTGGCGTCAGCGAGGCCGGCGGGTTCCAGCCCTTCGGTTTTCCAACGCGCTTCCAGGAATCGGTCCACCGGGTGGTTTGACCAGTCGCTTTCGGGGGGAGTGGGGTTGGCAATCGGTTGGAAGCTCCACCAGCTTTTGCGGCGTTGCAGGACGGCTGCCCAATTTTGGTCTTGCTGCAATTGTTCGGGCGCGGGCGGTTCATCGCGGGGGTCGGGAGCGCCCATTCGAATCCATTGGACGAAGTCGGCGATGATGGCGTTGTCCAGCTTTGCGCCGGCTTTCGGCATGGCGAGGTCTTCATCGAGGTGCCGGATGGCATGGATGAGGCGGCTTTCCTCCGGTTTGCCCGGCACGATGATGGGGCCGCCGTTGCCGCCCGCCTGCCAACCCGCTCGATGGTCCAGAAGCAGGCCGCCCTTCCGCTTGCCGCCGACACTGTGGCATTCGTAGCAATCTTGCGCCAAAATCGGCCGAATGCGCGATTCGAAAAACTCGATTTGTTCGGGAGGGAGCGAATCTGCAGCCAGCATGGCCGCCGTCAACGCTGCTGCGCCGGCCGTTCGGAAAACTGTTCGGACGCAAAAGAACCGAAAATATGAAAACGATCTCATTGGGCAACGCACTTCACCTTAACTCACTGGCGCGGTTTGGCAATAGCGCAATTTGCGAAACGGGCCGCAATTTGTGCTTTGCGCTTCTGCAACAAATTCATCAAAATGGCAGCCATGGGGCGTCCGTTAAAGAGAACGCGGGGAGGAGGGGTATCTGTGATGAGTTCTCCCCGCGCGGCGTCTGGCTTGCCGTTCGAGGGTGTTTTGGTCAAAGCTATCAAGGTCGTGCTGGCGCTGGTGGCGCTCACGCCTCTGATAGTCACGACGAAGCTGCTGCCTGATTGGCACGGGTTCAGCTGGCTGTTGCCTCCCACCCTCTACCCGTTTGTGGTTGGCAAGGCCCTCTACTTTCAGCTCTTGGCGCAAGTAGCGTTTGGCTTGTGGCTGCTTCTCTTCCTCAGGAATCCGTCTTACAGGGTTCCGAGGTCGGCCATTCTGATTGCCTTCGCTGTCTATGTTCTCGTCAACCTCGTTTCTTCACTGCTGGGCGTTTCGCCGCAACGCTCCCTCTGGTCGAACTACGAGCGCATGCAAGGGTTTGTCTCTCTAGCGCACGGGCTGGTCTTTATATGGGTGCTCGTCTCGGTCAACAAGACTTGGTCCGACTGGCGGGCTTTGTTGAATACCGTTCTGGCCGGCGCCGTGATTGTTGCCGTGCTGGGGGTGGGGCAGAATTTCGGGCTGAAGATCACCCCTCCGAAACTACAGAACGAACAGGCAAAAATACAAGAGGATGACCAACGACTCGAAATCACATTGGGCAACGCTACATATGTTGGCAGCTACATGCTCATGGGCACGCTCGTCGCTACGGCCTTCCTCGCCCGCTCCTTCCTGAAAAACAATGGCCAAACCCCGCCACCGACCGGACAGGCGAATCGGAAGCGAACCGGAAAGAGTGGCGGGGCGAAAGGAAAGGCAAGGCGTGCGAAGCCCCGCCATCCGCTCTCCCCAAACTTCTGGCTTGTCGCCTTACTGATTCCCGTGGGGCTGTCGTTCCTGCAAGTGCTGATCCAGGGATCTACGTCCGCCTACGCTTTGTTTGTTATTGTGCTGGCGGCCTTTGGGGGCAGTTACTGCTTCCTCGCCGGGGCGCAGCGGGAATCTTGGTGGAGAGCATTTTGGATCGCCGCCATAGCGTTCTGCCTCTATGCCATGTTCTTGAGCGGGACTAGAAGCCCGTTCTTCACGCTCGCCTGCGCCGGGGTTGCGTTTGTGGTTGCTTACGCCCTGATGGGCCAGGTGAAAAAATGGGTCTGCTTGGCGGCGGTCGGATTCGTCGGCGTTCTGCTGCTCATGGGTCTACTGGTCTTTGCCGGGCGGAACACACCCCTAGTCCGATCGTGGGCGTCCTCCAGCGTCCTAGTAAAGCGCCTGTTGCAAATCAACCCGAGCGATTTTGGCTCTAAGGGGCGGGTCACTTCGATACAGACCGGGCTTCGCGGCTTTGCCGACAGGCCGGTCTTCGGGTGGGGACCCGAAAACTATCAGGTTGCCTATAACCGGCATGTCACTGTGGAAACAGTGAACACGGTGTTTGATACCTTCGACCAAGCGCACAACAAGTTGATCGAAGAACTCGTCACCAATGGCGCCGTGGGGCTTGCGGCCTACTTGGCGGTCTGGGCATTCGTCTTTGCGAAGGTGTGGCGTCGGGCGAAGCGCCAGATGCCAAGGGAGCAGCTTCATACAATGCTCATCGGGGCCGCTCTGTTCGGCTACTTTGTGCAGAACCTGTTCTTGTTCGATACGCCGAGCACGGTGGTCTGGTTCCTGGTTCTAATCGGATACGCAGCGTACCTCGAAACCGCGACGGAACATCTGATTGCCGGCGTTCAAACGAAGCCGCCCCGGCCTCTCCAGACTCCGGCTCCGCTCGTCCGGCTCTCCATGATCTTCCGGTCAAAAATGGCCTATGGCGGCGTGGCAGCAGCGGTTGTGCTGGTCGTCGCTTTGGCCATCCACTTTTTTGTGGGACGCCCGTTCACGAGCTCTGTTCTGATGTGTCAAGCATATGCAATCCCCCACAATTTGTTGATGTGGGAAGATCGCCTGGACCTCTTCGAGCAGGCTTTCGCTAAGTTTCCTTACAGGGCGAATGAACAGCGAATCATCATGCTCGAGGAAATTAAGGACGAATTGGAAAAACTCACACCGAAAGACGCCGCCCGAACCCTGCGCTTTGTCGAGAAAGCCGAGGCGGCAGTTCTCCGGAGCGAGCCTGAGAACTGGGAAGTTCGTCTTTTCGCTGCTATCATCTATTGGCATCAGGCGGCGAGCCTCGATCCCCGTTACCTCGCCTTGGCCGGGGAGCGGATCCGAAAAGCAAGAGAGCTGTTTCCGAGCTCCTCGAGCGCAGCGAAGGCTGAAATAGTCCAGTGCCTCAAAGAAGGCAACCCGAAAGAAGCCCAAGCCATATTGGAAGGCTACGTCGCCCAGTATCCAGCCTGCAGGAGATACTTCAGAACACTCCAGGAGAGAGTCGAAAAGGCCATCGAAAAATCCCGGCGCCAACCGTGAGCGCCCCGCCCATGTCCCGGCTCGCCTTCAAAGAAAAGGCTTTTCAACAGCAGCCGTTTGCTCATCATCTGGATTTCCCCGGGCGTTGCGGGGCCTTTGAGATGGCCTCTACTCCAGATGCCGCAGGAGAGGAAACGATATGCGCGATAATAAAGATCAACTGGATCAAGACCGCCGGATGATTCGGACGGCTCAAGGCAAAGGGTTCGTTGAAACGATAAAAACATACACCCGGCTTTCCGGTCCGGGGTGGCTTCAAAGCGCCATTACATTGGGCGGCGGATCGCTCGGCAGCAGTCTCTACCTCGGTATTTTGGCGGGCTACGGCATGCTTTGGGTGCAGCCATTGGCGATAGTTCTGGGCATCATCATGTTGAGCTGCATTGCATATGTGACGCTTTCCACGAGCGAACGCCCCTTCCGGGCCATCAACCAACATGTCAGCCCCGTCCTCGGTTGGGCATGGGCGATTGCCGCGCTCCTGGCCAACATGGTGTGGAGCCTGCCGCAATTTGCCTTGGCCAACAGCGTAGTGCAGCAGAACCTCGCTCCGAACCTGCTTGGGAATGATATCGGCCGGTGGATCGTTTGTCTGGCGGTTTTGGTGCTCACCGTCGGCATCACTTGGAGCTACGGCAACGGCAGCCGCGGCATCAAAATTTACGAGACGATTTTGAAGCTCATGGTGGCAATGATCGTGCTCAGCTTCATCGGCGTGGTTCTCAAGATGGGTTTCTCGGAATCGGGTTTGCCTTGGAGCCGGATACTCAGTGGTTTCGTCCCTGACTTTGGCCGCATCCACACGCCTGCCGAAGGCTTTATGCCGCTGCTGGAAGCAATTCCCGAAGGCGCCCGGAGTTTTTGGTCGGAGCAAATCGTGTCCAAGCAGCGGGATGTGATGATCAGCGCCGCCGCCACGGCCGTGGGCATCAACATGACCTTTCTGCTGGGCTACTCGCTTTTGGCCAAAGGTTGGGACAAGAGTTTCCGCGGGTTGGCAGTTTTTGATTTATCCACCGGCATGTTGGTGCCGTTTGTGTTGGCCACCAGTTGTGTTGTGATTGCTGCTGCCAGCCAGTTTCATCTCCAACCGGCTCCGGGCTTTCTCGGCGAAGTCAACGCAGCCGGCGAGCGCGTTGACCCCGGCGCCAAGGCCGCGAAAGAGTTCGATCAATTGATTGAAGCGCGGTTCAAAAACACCTTGACCGAAACGGAAAGGCAAAACGCTCAGGACGCCGACGCGCTGGCCGCGCTGGTTCAGTCGAAAAAAGATTCGGGTGAGATTGCGGATGCCGAGAAGAAGTTGGCTGCTACGTTGATCCACCGCGATGTTTTTGAATTGGCTTTCTCGCTGGAGCCGTTGACCGGCAAAGGCTTTGCCCATTGGGTTTTTGGCCTCGGTGTGTTGGGGATGGCGCTCTCCACGATCACGATTCTCATGTTGATCTCCGGGTTTGTTATCTGCGAAATGTTCCATCTTCCCCATTCGGGCTGGCCGTTCAAGCTCGGTTGCCTGGCCGCCGGCACGGGCGTCCTGGGGCCGTTTTTTTGGAGCAAAGCGTCCGTTTATCTGGTGGTGCCGACATCCGTCTTCGGCATGGCGCTTTTGCCCATCGCCTACATTTCCTTCTTCCTGTTGTTCAATCAAAAGTCGCTCCTCAAAGAGCACCTGCCTTCTGGGATGGCGCGGATTGTTTGGAACCTGCTTTTGTTCATTGCCGCCGGCGTCGCCACTTTTGCCAGTCTGTTCGTCATCAATCAAAAAATTGAAACTGAGGCCGAAGGCTACGGATGGATCGGCGCCGGCGTCCTGGCGGGCGGGCTTCTGGCGGCGGCGCTCCTCGTGCGGTTTCTGAGGAAACCGCGCACTCGCCCTGGCCAGACGCCCTGAACCCAATCCGCTGCCGGCAAACCGCAGGAATGAGGCAAGCGATTCCATGAAGGGCGAGCCGACAAGCGACATTCCGGCAAAGGCTGAAGAGCGAAAACCCCACCCCCGGGCAATCTCTTCCCCGCGCGATTCGGACACCGCGCCGCCTCTGTTTTTCGTGATGCTCTTGGGCGCGATGGCCGGCGGCATGGGCTGGGGCATTCGGGGACAATACGGGCACGAGACCGGCGCGATGATTGCCGGCGTCCTAGTGGGACTCGTGCTGGCCTTCTTTTTTTGTCGGCAAACGAGTTCTCTGATCGCGGCCCGAGCAGTTGCCTTGATGGCGGTTGCCATTGGCTTCGGCGGTTCCATGACTTACGGCCAAACGCTCGGTTTGACTCAAGACCGCGAGCTTATCGGCAACACCGAGGCGCTTCTTTGGGGCTTCATTGGGCTGTTTCTCAAAGGCGGCATTTGGATCGCCCTGGCTGGCCTTTTCTTCGGCATCGGCCTCAGCCGGGTGCCGTATCGCCCGGCGGAGACCATTTCCCTGCTCCTGCTTATGCTCTTTCTTCTCTTCTTCGGCGTTTTGCTAATCAACCGCCCCTTTGATCCGGCAAACAAAATCCTGCCAGCAGTCTTCTTCTCCGACAGTTGGTATTGGGAGCCGGACGCTGCGCTATCTCCCCGGCAGGAATGCTGGGGCGGCCTATTGTTGACTCTCGCCGGGGTGCTTGTTTTCGTTTCGATCAAACGCGACAAGCTGGCCCAGCTCCTCGCCTGCTTTGGCTTTCTGGCCGGCGGTTTCGGCTTTGTCCTCGGCCAAAGCGTTCAGGCTTACCGCGCTTGGAATCCGGAGATGTTTCAGACCGGCTTCTTTGCCGAGGGCTCCGCCGCGCTGGTTCTGCAGCATGTCAACTGGCACAACATGATGGAGACCGTTTTTGGCGCGGTCTTCGGTGCAGTTCTCGGCTTGGGCGTTTGGCTGAACCGCGACTTGATCTCATTGGAGACCGGTGAGCGAGGGGAAATGTCGGCCGGCCAAGAATGGCTGCTCCTCCTCGTCCATCTTGCCGCTTTGATTGTTTGGGAGTTCTTCGACTATCCCGCCTTCGATCCATTCGCTGGCCACGCGATTCCAATGGGCTTGCTGCCCATCTTCGGTATTGTCGCCGGCCGGCTTTGGCCTTATCTCCTCGCCCTGCCCGTCGTGACAGTTCCCATCGCCGGCAAAACTGTTCGCCAGCTGGTTTATGAAACTCCGCAAATCGACGAATGGCTTGGCTGGATTCTCTACGGCGTCCTCCCCGTCGCTGTGTCCCTCGCCGTTGCGTTGGTTCTCTGCTTCGCCGGGGGGCGCGGGCAAACGGGACGCAACTTCGCCCGCTGGGCTTTGCTCTGCTCGGCCTGGGTGTTTTTTTGCCTGAACCTCGCCTTCTTCGAATTCGCCTGGCCTTGGGCGCCTTTCGAGGAATGGACAGGGCGCACGCCCAACACCGCCCTGTTTTCCCTCGCACTCATCGGGATCACCTTGACGATGCTGTTTTACGGGCGGCAGACGCCAACTCCTCCGGCAGACGCCCCGCCCCAAACGCGGCAAACCGCCTCCGGCAAAACCGAATTTGAAGCTGGACAAGCCCCCCGACATTCCCATTGAATGCTCCGATGCAGAATGCAAGCCGCGTTGTCTTTATGCCTTTCCTCGGTCGTTGTTTTTTAGCCATCCTGTTGCTGGTGCCGATGATTCAAGCCGCTGAAAAACCCATCATTGATTTCTCCGGCTTTGACCGCGCCGTCCGCCCACAGGATGATTTTTTCGATTTCGTCAACGGCGGGTGGTTGAAAAACACACCCATTCCGGCGGACAAAACGCGCTGGGGGTCGTTCGTCATTCTGGCTGAAGAAAGCCGCGCCGCCGTGCAAGCCATCCTAGATGAATTGCGCCGCAACGCAGATTTACCTTACGGCTCCGACGGGCAAAAACTCCGCGACCTCTACCGCAGCTACCTGGACGAAGACCGCGCCAACGCCCTCGGCCCGGCGCCCATAGCCGCCGATCTCAAAGCCATCGCCGCGATCCAAGACAAAAACCACTTCGGCCGAGAATGGGCCGCCGCCAAACGCCTCGGCCTCCGCCGCCCCCTCTCCTTTTGGGTCGATCAAGACTCAAAAGAATCCACCCGCTACGCCGTCTACTTCACCCAAAGCGGCCTAGGCTTGCCGGACAGAGACTACTACTTTCAGGAAGACCAACGCTTCAAAACCATCCAGCAAAAATACCGGGAAATGCTCGCCAAACTCTTCACCCTCGCCGGCCTCCCCAACGGCGAAACTGCCGCAGAACGAGTCTATCGCCTCGAAAAATCCATTGCCAAACACCATTGGACCCGCGTCGAAAACCGCGACCGCATCAAAACCTACAACAAAAAATCCCTGGCCGAACTTCGCGCCCTGCTGCCCGGATTCCATTGGAACGATTACCTCGGTATCAGCGGCATTGCCCACCGCTCGCAAACCGCCGCCGAAGCACCCGCCGCCCACTTCGTTATTCGGCAGCCCTCCTTCCTCGAAGGGATGCGGCACGTCTTCTAAACCATTCCGCTCGAAGACTGGAAACACTACTACCGCGCCCGCCTCCTCATTGACACCGCCCCCTACCTCAGCAACCCCTTCTTCCAAACGCACTTCGATTTCTATTCCAAAACCCTCGGTGGCCAGCAAGAACCAGAACCCCGCGCCGAACGAGGCGTCCACCTTGTCAACAACCTCCTAGGCGAAGCCGTCGGCAAAGAATACGTCCAACGCCATTTCCCGCCCGAAGCCAAATCGCGAATGCTCGACCTCGTCGGCAACCTGAAAAAAGCCATGGCCGAAAGCATCGACAACTTGGAATGGATGGACGCCGCCACCAAAGCCGAAGCTCGCAAAAAACTCGCCAAGTTCACTGCCAAAATCGGCTACCCCGACCAATGGAAGGACTATACCAAACTCCACATCCAACCCGACGACCTCCTCGGCAACCTCCGCCGCGCCAGCGAATTCCTCCACAACCGGGAAGTCGCCAAACTCGGCAAACCTATCGACCGCAGCGAATGGTTTATGAACCCCCAAACCGTCAACGCCTACTACAACCCCCAGATGAACGAAATCGTCTTCCCCGCGGCCATCCTCCAACCGCCCTTCTTCCATTTGAAAGCTGATAACGCAGTCAACTACGGCGGCATCGGCATGGTCATCGGCCATGAAATCGGCCACGGCTTCGACGACCAGGGACGTAAATCCGACGGCGACGGCAACCTCCGCGACTGGTGGACCAAAGACGACGCGAAAGCCTACATCCAAAGAACTCGCCAACTCGTGGAACAATACGGACAATACCAGCCCCTCGAAGGCCAAACCATCAACGGCCAACTCACACTGGGCGAAAACATCGGCGACCTGGGCGGCCTCACCCTCGCCTGGCGCGCTTGGAAAAAATCGCTCAATGGCCAAACACCCCCCGCCATCGGCGGCTACTCCGGCGAAGAACGGTTCTTTCTCTCCTTCGCCCAAATTTGGCGCATCAACACCCGCCCGGAAATGACCATGCGCCGCCTCAAAACCGACACCCACTCCCCGCCCAAATTCCGCGTCATCGGCCCCCTCAGTAATTTCCAACCCTTCTACAACGTCTTCAAACTCACCCCCAACGACCGAATGTGGCGCCCCAAAAACAAGCGCGTCCGCATCTGGTAGCCGCAGTTTTTTAGCGCCTGTAGAGTTGCCGAATGCGGGTTTGCGGTGTGGTGCGGTTTGAAGTAGATTTTTGGGGCAGTGTCTTCGCGGGAGAGACTGGAGCGCCAATCGTGTCGATGCGAAACCCCAATTCTAAAGTGCGGAAGGGGGCGGTTCGCCGGTTTGTTCGGCCGTTTTATCGTCGTCTTTTGGGCTGGCGCGGGAGGGTTCGGATTAGCCAGGAGGCGTGGCATTTGGTGTTAGCGGGCGGCGTTGGGTTGATTGGCGGGGGGGTGAATCTTATATTCATTTCCCTGATTGATTGGCTGGGCGTTTTGATCGATTGGCTAGGTGTGAGGTTCTCTTTTTTCGGCGAACCAGGCGCTGCCGGGCGGGGGGATTGGGGGTTCATTGCGGTGACAGCAGGCGGCGGTCTTTTGGCGGGGTTGGCGCTTCACTTCGGCCTGCGTTATGTGCGCCGGCAGGGGGACGGTAATTTTTTGGAGGCGGTGTTTCTTGGCGACGGGCGGCTGCCTTTTCGGACGGCTTTGGTGAAGGGGCTTTCTTCGTTGATGAGCATTGCGTCCGGCGCTTCGATCGGTCGCGAGGGTTCCATCACGCAACTGGCGGCAACTTTCGCCTCGAAGTGGGGGCAGTTGTTCGGCTGGCCGCCGTATCGGTTGCGGTTGTTGGTGGCTTGCGGGGCGGCGGCGGGAATGGCGGCGGCCTATAATGCGCCGATTGCCGGCGCGGTGTTTGCGGCGCAAATTGTGCTGGGGAATTTTGCGATGAACCTGTTTGCGCCGCTAGTGTTTGCGTCAGTGGTTGCGGTGATGATGTCGCGCAGTTTTTTTGGGCTGGCGCCGCTTTACGATGTGCCTTCGTTCGAGTTTGCCCATGATCAGCTTGCCTGGTTTTTATTTCTGGTTCTGTTTTTGGGGGTTTTGTGTGGCGTTGCGGCGGCGGGGTTTCAGAAGTCGCTGCGGTTGAGCGAATCTTTCTTCGGCAAGTTGCGGCTGCCGATTTATGCGCGTTTGGCGCTGGGCGGGTTGATTGTCGGGCTGCTGGCGGTTCAATTTCCGGGGGTAACCGGCAATGGCTATCAAGCGGCCAGCGAAGCGCTCCAGGGAAACACGGATTCGGGGCATCTGTTGGGGCTGACGCTGGCGCGGTTCACCGCCACAGTTTGCGTGGTGGGCGCCGGCACTTTAGGGGGGATTTTCACGCCCACGCTATTTTTGGGGGCAGGCGTCGGCGGGCTGTATTTTTATGGGATTGAGCATCTTTGGGGGACGCCGTCTCTGCCCATTGGCGCTTTTGTTCTGGCGGGGATGGGCGGGTTGTTGGCAGGCACGACGCATGCGCCGCTGTTGGCGATGATTATGATTTTGGAGTTGACGCTCAATTACACCTTGATGCCGCCGCTGATGCTGACTTGTGTGTTGGCAACCTTGATTGCCCGAGGGTTGCACCGGCTGAATGTCTATTCGGAAGGCCTGGAATTGAAAGGGCTGGCAACGGCTTGGGAAACGGAGCGGATTGGAGCGGCTTCTCGGCGGCGCATTGGGGATTTGATGTTGGCGCCCATTCCCCCACTGCAGGAAGCGGACTCGTTCGACAAAATCTCCGAGCGTTTTCTCAAAAGCACACATCACTTCTTGCCAGTGGTCAATGCCGGCCAAACATTAGTCGGCACAGTGGCCTTGCAAGATTTGAAGGAATACCTGACGAAAGGCGACCAACTGATGAGCGTCATTGCAATGGATGTCATGCGCCCGCCGCCGCCTGTGCTGACGCCCAACCAGCGCCTCGACGAAGCCTTGACCATGCTGCTTTCCAGCGAAGCGCGGAATGTGCCCGTTGTGAACCATCCCGGCGAAAGAAAACTGATCGGAGTCGTCGTCCGCAGCGAAGCCCTCGGCCTCCTCTCCGAAGCAATTGCCGCCAAAGTCCCTCCCTCTTCCGGGAAATGAAAAAAATGAAAAGTCAGGGCCCCTCCGTCCCAATCGCTGTTTCGGGCTGGCTGCCGGATTGACGGGCTTGGGGTTTGCCCGGAGGGAAGCTCGGTCATTGTTCTAGTCCTTTTGGCGAGGTTCGTCAGTTTTGTCTCGAGTCTTCATTGCCACCGTTTACCATTGGTTCGGCGGCGCCCTGACGCCGGCAGTGATTTGTCGGTTCGGACGTAGTAGCCGCCTGGGCCGAGGAGTTGGTTGGCGTCTGCTTCCAGTTTGAGCGAGGGTTTGACGTAATATCGTGTGTGAGTTTCGATGATGACGGGTCTGCCCTGCGGCATTTGAAAGCAGAGGAATAGCGGGCAGGTGCCTTTATGGTTTTCGGTGAGTTGCCGGAGTTGGGATAGCTGTTGCCGGGTGGCGGTTTTGTGTTGCAGCCGGAGGTGGACTTGAAGTGTCAGGCGCCGGGGGGCGTCTTCCAGCCGCATGATTTCCTGCGGGAAGATTTTGGTTTTGTCTTCGATGTTGTTAATTTGGCCGATGATCAGGATTGGGATGTTTGGCTTGAGGAGGTGTTGGCTGTGTTCGAGGGTGTCTTTTGTGCAGAGCGTTTGGAAGGTTCCGGCCATGTCTTCGACGGTGAGCAATGCGTAGGGGTTGCCGTTTTTTCTGGAGGAGCCTTGTTGGACTGCTGCTACCATCCCGCCGATTCGGGTCATCGTCCGGTTTTCCAAGGTTCGGATGGTTTCCGAGTTGGCGAGGCAGTAGCGTTCTAGGATGGAGCGGAGAGGTTCGAGTGGGTGTCCGCTTACGTAGAATCCCAGCAGTTCTTTTTCTTCTGCCAATCGTTTGTTGATTGGCCATTCTGGGAGCGCTGCGGTTGGGTTTTTTGGCAGTTCTTGGGGTTCTTCCATGAGGTCGAAGAGGGAGCATTGTCCTTGCGCCCGGTCTGCGGCCAAGCTGGCGGCCCGCGAGAGGGCACCGTCAACTTGCGACATGAGGGTGGCTCTGGAGAGTCGCAGCGAGTCGCATGTTCCCGATTTGATCAGGCCTTCTAAGACTTTGCGGTTGACGGTGCGTCCATCCGTGCGTTCGCACAGGTCGTGGAGTGATTGAAAGCTGCCGCCGGTTTTGCGGGCTTCGAGGACGGCGTTGACGGCGGCTTCGCCCACGCCTTTGATGGCGGCCATTCCGTATCGGATGACTTTGCCGTTTTGCGCGGGAGCAAAGGCGACTTGGCTTTCGTTTAAGTCGGGCGGCAGCACATCCACTCCCAGGGTTTTGGCTTCTTCGATCAGGATGGAAAGTTTTGCGGTGTCGCCGCTGTCGTTGGTCATCATGGCGCTGAGGAATTCCACTGGATGGTGTGTTTTGAGGTAGGCGGTTTGGTAGGCGACGATGGCGTAAGCGGCGGCGTGGGATTTGTTGAATCCGTAGCCGGCAAACTTTTCGAGCCGGTCGAAGATTTTGTTGGCTTTGGCCGGGCTGATGTTGTTTTCGCGCCGGCAGCCATCGACGAAGGTTTGCCGTTGTTGGCGCATTTCTTCGACTTTTTTCTTTCCCATTGCCCGCCGGAGGATGTCTGCGCTTCCCAAGGTGTAGCCGGCCAGGATTTGGACGGCTTGCATGACTTGTTCTTGGTAAATGAGGACGCCGTAGGTTTCCCGGGAAATTGGCTCCAGGAGCGGGTGTTCGTAGGTGATGTTGATATGGCCGTGCCGCCGTTGGACGAAGTTGTCGATCAGTTCCATGGGGCCGGGGCGGTAGAGGGCGACGAGGGCGGTGATGTGTTCGATGGAGCTTAGTTGAAAGCGCCGGCAGAGTTCCCTCATGCCGCCGGATTCCAATTGAAACACGCCAACTGTGTTGCCTCGGTTCAGGAGGTCATATGTCCGCGCATCATCCAGCGGGAGGCGGTCGAGGTCGATTTCGATGCCTTTTGTCTGTTGCGCCATCTCGCAGGTGTTGCGAATTACTGTGAGCGTCTTCAGCCCCAGCAAGTCCATTTTGAGAAGCCCTAGATCGCCCACAGGTCCCATGGCGTATTGGGTGACGATGCCACCGCTGTCGTCGCGTTTCAGCGGCAGGAGGTTGTGAAGCGGTTCGCTGCCGATCACAACGCCGGCGGCGTGAACCGAGGCGTTGCGGGTCAAGTCCTCCAGAATGAAGGCGGTGTCGATCAGTTCCCGTGTGGTCTCTTCGGTGTCGTAGGCTGCTTTCAAGTCGGGCGATTGTTTCAGGGCATTTTGCAGGGACATCTTCAGTTCGTTGGGTACCATTTTGGCCAAGCGGTCACAATTGCCGTAGTCCAACCCCATCACCCGCCCCACATCTCGAATCACGGACTTGGCGCCCATGGTGCCGAAGGTGATGATTTGCGCCACGCATTCCACTCCGTATTTTTTCCGGACGTAACGGATCACATCGGCGCGGCGGTCGTCGGCAAAATCGATGTCGATGTCCGGCGGGTTCACGCGTTCCGGGTTCAAAAACCTCTCGAAGAGCAGGCCGTATCGCAGCGGGTCCACATTGGAGATTTCCAACAGGTAAGTAACAATCGAGCCGGCGGCGGAACCTCGGGCCACGCAGGAAATCCCCTGCGAGCGGCCATGTTTCACAAGGTCGCCGACGATGAGGAAGTAGCTGGCGAAGCCGGTTTTCTGGATCACATCCATCTCTTCGTCGATGCGGTCGAGGATGTCCAGCGCTGCCCGCGCCGCCGCCGGCTCCTTCACTTTCTCCACCGAGGGGTTGGCGGCGTAGTTGACTGCTTCATCCCGATGATGGTTTGAAAGCCCCTCCGCTGACTCCGCCTTGTAAGTCGGAAGGCAGCCGGGGTCGGCAATCGATTCGATCAAGATCAATTCGTTTTCCGAATGCGCTTTCATGCCGTAGCGCTTCTCCAGCCCTTCGGCCAGCAGATGCGTCAGATAGCTCTCTTGGGAAAACCCCGCCGGCGGGGCATAGACAGGGTAGCGGAGCCGGCCAAACTCGATTTCAAGATCGCACATCTCCGCCACGGCTAGGGTGTTCTGCACAGCTTGCGGCGTCTCGCTGAAGAGCGCCGCCATCTCCTCGGCGGAGCGCAGGTAGAATTGCTCCTGCGCGTAGGACATGCGTTGTGTCTCGGCGAGCCGCGATTGCGTGCCAATGCAAATCAGCGAGTCGTGCGCCTGGGAGTGCTCGCGGTTCACGTAGTGCACGTCGTTCGTCGCCACCAGCTGCAAACCGAAGTCCCGGGCCCATTCGAGGAGATGCCGGTTGACGGTTGCTTGTTCAGAGATGCCGTGATTCTGCAATTCGAGGAAAAAGTTTTCCCGCCCGAAGACTTGCCGAAACCAGTCGATCGACGCCCGGGCTTCCGGCAATTGACCGCGGATAATCAGCCGGGGGATCTCGCTCGCCAAACAACCGGACAACACCGCCAAGCCGTCTTTGTGCGCTTCGAGAATCTCCTTGTCGATCCGCGGTTTGTAGTAGTAGCCCTCCAAGTGGGCGGCGGAGACGAGCCGCATCAGGTTGCGGTAGCCCGTCTCGTTTCGGGCCAGCAAGACCAAATGGTGATAGACCGCTTTGCCGCCGATGTCGGACTTTTTTTCCAATCGGCTTCCGGTCGCAATGTAGACTTCGCAGCCGATGATCGGCTTCAAGCCGTGCCGCTTGGCCGCCTGATAAAAATCGATGGCGCCATACAGGACGCCGTGATCCGTGAGCGCGATTGACGGGAAGCCCAACTCCTTTGCCCGCTGCATCAAGGGCTCGATGCGGCAAGCGCCGTCCAAAATGGAAAACTCGGTGTGCAGATGAAGATGGACGAATTCGGCTTTCGGCATCAGCCGGTTATACCGGGAATGAGGGCGCTTGGAACCGGAAAATGCGCGCGCGCTGGCGGCGGGTTTCGCCGTTGGCGGATGCTTCGGCGCTTGGTAAAGTCCGCCCAGTGAAAGCATTCAACGGCGCCATCGCACGTTCAACTCAGGGGAATTGCCACATCCTCGACATCACGGAAGACTTGCAAGCTCTGGTGGCCGAGAGCGGGGTGCAAACAGGGCAGTTGAGCGCGCTGGCGGTCGGTTCAACGGCGGCTTTGTCCACAATCGAGTTTGAGCCTGGGCTGGTGAATGTGGATGTGGCGGCGGCTTTGGAACGGCTCGCTCCCGCCAAAGGCTGTTACCAGCACGAGGCCGCCTGGCACGACGACAACGGCCACAGCCATGTCCGGGCGACTCTCACCGGCCCGTCGCTCTCTCTGCCTGTCATCAGAGGGCGGGTGCCTCTCGGTGTTTGGCAGCAGGTTGTTCTCATTGATTACGATACTCGCCCACGTTCGCGGGAGGTTGCCGTCACCGTGCTGGGTGTGTAAAAGCAGGGGGCGGCAGCGGAGAGTCAGGCGATGGAATCTATTGTGGAAACCTTGCGGAAATGGGTGGAGCAGTTTGCAGAGATAGCCGCCAGTCCCGGGGAGATGGGCGATATTCCCTTTATACTGGCCGGGGGCATTTTACTGTTGTTTGGGCGGCGGCTTTATTGGGGCGTGGTGATTATGGCCGGTTTTCTCGCCGGCGCGTGGGCGGGGCATGAAGTTTTACCGCCGGAGCCGAAGTGGCTGGCTGTGGCGGCGGCGCTCTTGCTGGGGATTGTGACTGTGATTCTGAGCATTTGCCTCCAGCGTCTCGCCCTGCGGCTGGCGGGGCTGATCACAGGGGGATTTCTCGGATATGTTTTGGTGGCGGCTTTTCTTGCCAAACCGTGGCCTTTGGTTGGATTGGCGTTGGGGTGCCTTTTCGGATTTTGGTTAGTGATGCGGCTTTTTGACTGGGCGCTGATTGTTCTTTCTTCCCTGTCCGGCACGGCGCTTATCGTTGTGCGACTTTCGTTAGAAGGCATCCCGCTTATCGTTGCCGGATTGGTTCTCGCCCTTTTGGGGATTGCTGCGCAAGCCAGCATGGAAAAGAAGAGAGCTGGAAAAAGTGAGCCAAAATCTGCCTGACGCGCCCGCTGACGAGATTTCGGAAGCGGCTGAATGATTTTTACGGCTTGTTTCTGAGTCCCATTTGGCGCTGTTTCAAACCCGTCAAGCTCTTTCCTTCAGCTCCGGCGGGCGCGCCGATTTGAGTGGTTTGTTCATCTCTTTTTGAGGTGGGTTTTCGGCGGATGAACGCGGCCGAATTTTCCGGCGAACCAGCTTTGCAAACAGCGAGAGTTTAGCGGCTGGCGGCCAGAGGCACGGCAAGTTGATCGACGGCGGGTTCGATGTCTGCCCGGTGTTTCTCGATTGCCTGGAGCAGGCGCCGGACGATTTCGGGATGCTTTTCCGCCACGTTGTATTTTTCGGAGATGTCGTGTTCCAAATGGTAGAGTTCGGGTGTTTCGAGCGAAACGACCCGGCCGTAATGGACAGGTTCCCGTTGTTTGATGTGCAGTTTCCAAGGGCCTTCTCGGTAGGCGTGAAGTTCCGCCCGTGTCCAATAAGCCATGGTGGTGCGGGGGCTTTTGCCGCCGCCGAGGAGAGCGGGGCTGAGGTCGTGGGAATCGAGCTTGCGGTCTGCCGGCATGGAAGCACCAACGAGGCCGGCGATGGTGGCCATCATGTCCATTGTAGAACCCATGTCTGTCACTGTGGAGCCGGGTTGGATTTTGCCGGGCCACCAGAAGATCGTCGGCACGCGTTGGCCGCCTTCGAAGGTGGTTCCTTTTCCCGCCCGCAGAGGGCCTGCGGAGCCGCCGTGAGTGTGGAAAGCGAGCCAAGGGCCGTTGTCCGAACTAAACATGACCAGGGTGCTTTCAGCCAGACCGAGTTCCCGGAGCGTCTGCAAAATTTGGCCGACGCTCCAGTCAATTTCCTGAATCACATCCCCGTAAAGCCCGCGGGCGCTGCTCCCCCGAAATGCGTCCGAAGCGAAGAGAGGGATATGAGGCATCGAGTGCGGCAGATAGACGAAGAAAGGTTGGTTGCGATGGGCTTTGATGAACTCAACAGCCTTTTCCGTGTATCGCCGGGTGACGGTCTTTTGCTCTGCAGGGCGTTCGACAATGATTGCCTCCCGCATCAAGGGGACGTTGTAATGCGCCGAAGCAGAGAAGTAGTTGGGATCGTCATGAGCAGCCCGCCGGTAGTTGGGAGAGCCTTTGACGAAATCCATATCATTCGAATAGGGGATGCCGTAGTAAGTGTCGAAACCGTGAGCGGTCGGCAAGAATTGCGGGAGATGTCCGAGATGCCATTTCCCGAAGCAGCCCGTGGCATAACCTTTTTGCTGCAGCAACTCTGCCAAAGTCACCTCCGAAGCCGGCAAGCCGCCGCCGGAGTTCGGGAAGAGCACCACGCGCTTGGCAGAAGTCATCCCGTTGCGAATCGGGTATCGCCCCGTCAAAAGAGCGGCTCGGCTGGGCGTGCACACTGGCGCCGCCACATAAAACTGCGTCCACCGTTGCCCCTCGGCCGCCATGCGGTCCAAATGCGGCGTCCGGATCAACGGGTTGCCGAAGCAACTCAAATCGCCCCAGCCCAAATCATCGCAAAAAATGATGACGATGTTCGGCGGCCCCGCCCGCAACACCGGCGCGAACACAATAGCCGCCAACAACCAAACGAGAAATTGCAATCGTTTCATAGAAAGGAAAAACCTATTGATGCCCAACCCGAAAATCAAATCAAAAAATCGCGATAAACGTTTGTAGGCTTGATGGGGTTTGAGAGTTTTGAAGGGGTGGGGTTTTGAGGGCGAACTTCAGCTGGGGCTACCGAAGGCCATGAGATGCGGCGGGCGGCGGTCAACCGGCAAAGCAGCAACAAATGTTTATTGCGTGTTTTTGGCTTGGCAAGGGCGGCCATGATCAATCTTCCATCGCCTCGGTTCCCTCTTCGGCATTGTTCAGTACGTCCGTCTCGTCGAGGGTTTCCGCACTCCGGTCTTCTCCGGGAACTGCGCCGGCGCCTCGCGCACGGCGAGCTTGCCCGTGACGACATCGGCAATCAAGCGCGTGCGGTATTCCTGCAGCAATTCGACCTGACGGCGAGCGCGGGTGATGGCGGCGGCGATCTCGGCGGTGGCCTTGTCAAGATACTCGACGATGGCGGTTTGTTCGGGGAGGGGTGGAAGGGCCACTGAAAGAGATTTGGTAAACGAGGAGTTCAATCCAGGTTGAGCAGATCCCGTAACTTCTTGCCATAGACCATCTTGAATGCCAGAGCTGCGGATGTTGTAAAACAGAAGTGGCGACAGGATGTTGTGAGTTGGCCGGATGATATAAACATGCTCATTTATCGAACATTTCTCGTAAGGCATCTCGCGTACAAATGCGACTTTCCCAATTGTGGCCCCATCTTTAACGAGCAGAATGTCGTCCTGCTGTACTACTCCTTTGCGAAGGTTCTCGAAAAATTGACAGGACACATATCGCATATTTCTCAGGAGGAGTTGGTTATCCGCTCCAATATGTTCGCCGCCCAAGTTCGGCACACCATTATTAAAACCTACCTCACTTTGTTCACGAGCGCCGCTCTGTATTTGGTCAATACATGAAGCCAGCCGCCGGACCTCCCAATGCGCTGGCACGTCGCCGAGCCATTCGACGCCGGAGGGCTTGTAGGCGGGATAGGGTTGGCCGGTTCTTACATCTATCCGGCCCGTGACGGCCTCGCTGATGACGGCCTGCCGCTCCTCCTCCAGCAGTGCGATCAGCTTCTCCTTGGCGCGGATGTAGCGCCGGATGCGCCGATCGGCGTGGTCGAGGAATCGGGCGATGGCGGTTTGTTCGGGGAGGGAGGGCAGAGGGAGCCATACCGACTTGATACCGGCATGGGAGAGTCCATATCGGGTTACGCCCTTCGCCGCGATATGGAACTGATAAGCCAGCCCCGTGCTCTGCAAAGCACGAAGCAAATAGGCGCCCACAATTTTGTCAGATTGTGGACGTAACAAGGCCAAGTGATAGCCTGCAATAAGGTCGTCTGCCGCCTCCCTTACCAGCGCGGGCACCCCAATGTCATCCCAGGTCTCGGAGTCCTTGGTAATGAGGACGTCATCTTTCTCAAGCCGGAAACGCTCAATTTCCTCATTGGTAGCGGTCGCCCGCATGAAGTCCATCCGCTCGTTGATGTAATCATTCTTGTAGACATCAACGTAGTTGCAAAGGCGAATGGAAATTTCGTTGTCATTCACGTGTTTGTCCACATTGCTCACCCGCATGTCGACCACATTGCGAAGCCGATACATCTCCCAATGTGCCGGCAGGTCGCCGAGCCATTCGACACCGGAGGGCTTGAGCGGCGCGTTGGGAAGTGCGGCGATATTCACTAGCCCGCGAGAATGACCGCTTCCCAAAGGCAACTCCTTAAGGGACGAGAAAACAACAGCTTTGCCGCCGGAGTATTCAGAACTTTTGTTGCCATGATCGTATCTTTTTGCTGTGTTTGGTTACTTTTTTCGTTTGGCTGCTTCCCCTTTTGGAGACACCAAAAACCATCAAAACGCAAAATCAGCCTTCAATCAATCAAGATCAACAATTTCTTATTGACATTCCGTTGTTGTTTTTTGACGGACACGCAACAGCCGAGCACTGCTTCGATGCCTTTCGTCGTCTGGAATTCCTGCCTGCCTGTCTTGCCTGCCTGTCTTGCCGGCTGGGACAACGCCCGCGCTGTGCTCGACCGCGCCGTTTTGGCAACTTGCAGGGGCTTCCCCAATCGCATCCTGCCGAGCTGTCTGCAACCTAGCTGTCAAATGGCGCCGCGAATTCTCCGTTCATGGCGGAAAACCACCCGCAAGTTCCGATAAATCCAGTGTCATCCGGTGTGTTCATCCGTGAATGCTTCTCCAAAAACCGATTGGGTCTCTTCTCCGCGTGTTTGCGGTCAATTCTTCAGGAACGTTTTTCGGCGTGCGGTTTGCCGCGTCAAGCCAGCAGGGATTGGATGACTTGGCCGTGGACATCGGTCAGGCGGTAATCGCGGCCTTGGAATTTGAAGGTGAGGGCGGTGTGGTCGATGCCGAGGAGGTGCTGGATGGTGGCGTGGAGGTCGTGCACGCTGACCGGGTTTTGGGCGATGTTGTAGCTGTAATCGTCGGTCTTGCCGTAGCTGAGGCCGGGTTGGACGCCGCCGCCGGCCATCCAGACGGTGAAGCAGCGGGGGTGGTGGTCGCGTCCATAGTTCTTCGGGCTGAGGTTGCCTTGGCAATAGGCGGTTCGGCCGAATTCGCCGCCCCAGATGACTAGAGTTTCGTTGAGAAGGCCGCGTTGTTTGAGGTCTTGAATCAGGGCGGTGGTGGCTTGGTCGGTGTCCTGGCAACGCGCCCGGAGTTGGCTGGGCAGGTTGCCGTGTGTGTCCCAGCCGCGGTGAAAGAGTTGGATGAACCGGACGCCGCGTTCGCTGAGCCGGCGGGCCAGAAGCGCGTTGTAGGCGTAGGTGCCGGGTTTGCGGGCGTCCGGGCCGTAGAGGTCGAAAATGCTCTCCGGTTCGGAGGACACATCGGCCAGTTCCGGGACGGACATTTGCATGCGGTAGGCCATTTCGTATTGCGCGATGCGGGTTTCAATTTCCGGGTCGCCGACGGCATCGAGCCGGAGCCGGTTGAGCGTTTCGAGATCGTCCAAGGTTTTTCGGCGCAGGTTGCGGGAGAAGCCGGCCGGGTTGTTCAAATAGAGCGCCGGACTGCCGCTGCTGCGGAAGCGCACGCCTTGATGCTCGGACGGCAGGAAGCCGGCGCCCCAAAGCCGGTCGTAGAGCGGTTGGCCGCCTTTGCCTGAAATCATGGCGACAAAGGCGGGCAGGTTCCGGTTTTCGCTGCCCAGGCCGTAACTCGTCCAGGCGCCGATGCTGGGGCGTCCGGCGAGGGGAAAGCCGGTCTGCAAGAAAGTGATCGCGGGGTCGTGGTTGATGGCCTCCGTGAACAGAGACTGGATCACGCAGAGTTCGTCGGCAATCGCCGGCAGGTGTTGAAAAACTTCGGAAAGCCAAAGGCCGCTTTGCCCGTGCCGATGGAAGGAGAAAATCGAACGCGCTGCCGGAAAGGAAGCTTGGCCAGCAGTCATACCCGTGAGCCGTTGGCCGTTGAAAACCGAGTCGGGAATCTCCTGTCCGTGAACGCGCTCCAGATGGGGTTTGTAATCAAACAAATCCATCTGTGGCGGCCCGCCGGATTGGAAGAGATAGATGATGCGCTTGGCTCTGGGCGCGTGATGGGACACTCGGCGGGCAGCTTGGCCGGGAATCGCGCCGAACAGGGACGCCAAAGCAAGAGCGCCCAAACCACCGGCGGATTGGCGCAGGAATTGCCGCCGCGAAAGACAGCGCGTCCAGCGGGCGAGGTCAGAACTCGAAGGGCGAGTGGAAAGTGCGGAAGGTTTCATGGCATTCTTTTCTGACAAAGGGTTCTGGCGGGGATTGAAAATTTGCGCAGGTCAACGGGATTGGTTTCGCCGCCGGATGTCTTCCAGGTCGGCGGGGGTATCAACAACGCCTCCGAATCGGAATTTATGGCACCACATATTGGTGTACCATTCTTCTGCAGATTCTGGCTCTTCCTTGTCCGCATCGGGCGTTTCCCGGGGAAGTACTTCATTCTCTGGCAGTGGTTTCATCGAGGTTGAGGAGCATGTTGGCCAGCGCGGTGTATGCCGCCCATTCGATGCTCGGTTTTGTGCCGTTGGTTTTGGCTGGTTTCTTGAGCAGCTCGGCGGCGGCAGCGGGATGGCTGATGAATTCCTGGCGGTAGGATTGAAAGGCGCGTTTGAGGGCGGCGTTTTCCTGGGGAGTGGGTTGCCGGGCTGTAACGGCGGCGAAGGCGAAGCGGAGTTTTTCTTGTCTGTTGCCCGGATGTTGGAGGGTTCGCCATCCCAGTCCGGCTGCGGATTCGAAAAAGGCGGGTTCGTTCAGGAGTGTGAGGGCTTGCAGGGGGGTGTTGGTTTGGCGAGGGCGGACGGAGCACCATTCGCGGTCTGCCGCATCCAAAATCGCCATCGCCGGCGGGGCGAGGGTTCGTTTCCAGTAGGTGTAGAGGCTGCGGCGGTAGAGGTCCTGGCCTGTGCCGGCTTGGTAGGTGAAGTTGCTGGCTTCCCGCCAAAGTCCCTCCGGTTGGAGGGGTTTCACCGAGGGGCCACCTTGTTGTTCGACGAGCAGGCCGCCGAGGAACAGGGCTTGGTCGCGCAACACGTTGCCCGGCAAGCGGCGGCGCGGCGCCCGTGAGAGAAGGTGGTTGTCCGGGTCTTTGGCAAGGGCTTGGCGGGAGGCTGCGGAGGATTGCCGGTAGGCGGCGCTTTGGGCGATGGTTTTCAGCAGATGGCGCGTGTCCCAGCCGCTTTCCATGAATTCGACCGCCAGCCAGTCTAGCAATTCGGGATGGGAAGGAAAGCTGCCTTGGGCGCCGAAGTCTTCCGGGGTTTTGACGAGGCCGCGCCTGAAAAGTTGCTGCCAATAGCGATTGACGGCGACTCGCGCCGTCAGAGGATGCTCACCGTTCACCAGCCAGCGGGCGAAGCCGAGGCGGTTCTTGGGAAAATGCTCAGGCATCGGGGGGAGGGCGGCCGGCACACCCCGCTCCACCGGTTCGCCTTTTTGATGGTAGAGGCCTCGGATTCGGATGTGAGTGCGTTTGGGAGTCGGCGCTTCTTCCATGACCATTGTTGTTGGCAGCGAATCGAAGTAGGCGAGGCGCTCGGCCTGGGCTTGGCGGAGGTTGACGGCCAATCGGGCGATGGATTCGGGGGCTTCGTGGTTGAGGTAGTAGTCTCTGAGTTTGGCCGCTTGCCGTTTGGTGCGGTCGCCCGGTTGTCGGGCAAGAATGGCGGGGATGGCGGCCGGCTCGGCCAAGAGGCGGACTTCTTCCGGTGTCAGGGTATGCTGGTTGTAGAAGCGGAGGTCTTGAATCGTCCCTTTCCAGCCGGGGACGTGATGGCTGGCGCCGATTTGCATCACGCCCCCAAAGTTCTCTCCCGATTTGTTACTGTTGCTGTTGTGCAAGGCGCGGGTTTCCGCCCGGACGCCGTCGAGATAGATGCGCATTCCTTTCGCGCGTTGGGTGCCGTCATTGGTCAGAGCTACGTGAACGGTTTTGCCCGGTGCGAGCGTTTCCGCCGTTTCCAGCGTCGCCACGCCGGCGATCCAGCGAGTGATGATGTGAAACTGAAGGCGCCCCTGGTTGAATTGCACGAGAATGCCGCTTCGTGTTGCTGCTTTCAATTCGTTGGAGAGGACAGCGCCTTGATCGACTGCTTGGGGCGTCATCTCAAAGGCGATGGAAAAACGCCCATTGCAGATGAGGCGGGGAATCTTCTCCAGAGCAACGCCCCTTTGCCCGTCTGTTGCCAGGGGCATCTCGAAGGCAAAGCGGTGGCTCAGGCCGGCGGGAAGCACGGGTTTGTCAAAGCGGCCGCTTGGGGCGCTTGCTTCCCAGCGGTGTTGGGCGGAGGCGATTTTCGGTTCGGCTTTTTCAAGAGCTGCCTTTTCCCGGTCTTGCAGAACGCGCAGGCGCGATTGTTGCCGTGGAGTCGGCGCTTGGATCCACGGTTCTGAATTGCCGTATTTGATTGCTCGGCCGGATTCGGGCACGTTGTTGAAGTAAGCGATCATCTGGTAGTATTCCTTCTGGGAGATGGGATCGTATTTGTGATCGTGGCAGCGGGCGCAACCCGCCGTCAATCCCATCCATACCGTTGCGGTTGTGTCCACCCGGTCCACGGCGTTTTCCAGGAGGAATTCCTCGAAGACTAGGCCGGACTCGGAGTTGTAGCGGTGGTTGCGGTTGAAGCCGGTGGCGATGATTTGTTCGGCGGCGGGCGAGGGGAGCAGATCGCCGGCAAGCTGCTCGATGGTGAAACGGTCGAAGGGCAAGTTCCGGTTGTAGGCTTCGATGACCCAATCACGCCAGCGCCACATGTTCCGGGGGCCGTCGTTCTGGTAACCGTCGGTATCGGCATAACGCGCGGCCTCAAGCCACTGCCAGGCCATCTGTTCGCCGTAGCGGGGGGATTGCAACAAACGGTCCAGCAACCGTTCGTAAGCGTCGGGGCGGTTGTCGGCAGCGAATCTTTCCGCTTCGTCTAGCGTCGGAGGCAGCCCGGTGAAGTCCAAGCTCGCCCGCCGGATAAAAGTCTCCCGCGACGCTTCCGGCGATGGCGAAAGCCCTGCCTGCTCCAACCGATGCAGAACGAACCGGTCGATTTCATTCCGCGCCCACGAATTGTCGGCAACTGCCGGCGCTTCCGGCCGCCGGGGAGTGACGAAAGCCCAGTGCTGTTGCCAAGGCGCCCCTTCCTCCACCCACCGAACCAAACGCCGGATTTCGGCTGCCGCGAGCGGTTTCTTTGCCGGCGGCGGCATGCGTTCCTCCGGGTCAGGATGCCGAATGCGACGAA
The DNA here is from genome assembly GCA_965214825.1 of uncultured Pedosphaera sp. Lineage (GTDB taxonomy): Bacteria > Verrucomicrobiota > Verrucomicrobiia > Limisphaerales > AAA164-E04 > UBA2970. The sequence continues at coordinate 450,197 of OZ243981.1, read as the reverse complement.
TCAGTTCACTGGCGAGGGGCTTTCCAGGGACGACAACAGCCCGCTCGCCGAAGCCGCCCGGCGCCCCAGCTTCCGTATCCAACCGCAACCCTGCCTTGCGCTGAGCCGCGTCCGGGCCGTGGCATTGAAAACAATTCTCCGCAAGAATCGGGCGGATGTCGTGGTTGAAGTCAATCGAAACTTCCGCCGCAATCGCCGCGCCGAGTGCCGGACACCAAAAGGCAACCGAAAGGCTAGAAATGGCAATCGTTCGATGAAACATGGCTCGTTTGAGTTTCAACTCCGCATCACCGGCGGATTGACGGAACATAACGGACAATCCGGAAAAACAACACATAACCCTATCCGGTTCATTCCCGCAAGTCCATACAAATATCGCTCCCCGCACAAAGCCGAAAATTGCGTCCAGCAACGAGAACCTCCCCAGCCAATTCCGAGAGACCATTCGGAGGCGCCGGCAAAACCCCGTCTTAAACCACGGATGATGAATGGCAGCTAAACCTAAGCCGATAAAGTCTTCTATAAAAAATGCCCGCCGGAAGATCATAAGACATCCGTTATGCAGAGGGGCGTTTTGAAAGAGTTTTATGTAGAGAGGTGAGGTGGCCAAAGAGCAAAAGACCCTTCTCTATAATGGAGGGATTTATAGAGAGGAATGCGTTTGTATTCGGGACATCTTTTCCCAAGGCCCCGTTATAGCCAAAGGGATTCCGGGGACTTGGATGTTGACGAAAATCGCCGAGTGTTCTGGCGTGATGCCTCTCACGTATTGGTCCTCGGCGCTGTCCTCGCACAGGATGACGTCTCCCCAAGGCGCTACGATTTGGCGATGCCGCCGCTGGTGCAGGCGAAGTAGATTTTCACGGAGCCATGCCATATTGCGTTTCCCGCGGGCGAAGATGGCGGCGCCGGCTTTGAAGGTGTTTTCCCGTAGTTTGCCTTTCAGGTTTTCGATGTCTTCGATGGGCAGCCAGGTGGCTTCCAGCGGCTGGCCGATGGGGAGTCTCGGGGCGCCGGCGCAGTTTCGAACTGTTCCGGCCAGGCTCAGGAAATGCGATTTCACGGTTCGGTGTTTGAGATGGTAGACGAAGTTCGTTGTGCCGCCCAGCGGCGGTCGGTTGCCTTTGCCCGTGTCGTAGAGTTTTCCCTCCGGCACTTTGGCCGTCAGCTCGTTCATCAATCCGTAGGAGCCTACAAAGGTGCAGTCGCTGGTCTTCGACATCACAGTGTATTCGAAGCCTTCCGGCAAATCCGGCCGTCACTGCCCCAGCATGTTGAATGTCATCATTCAGACACAAATCAAGTTGTTTTTGCTATGAAATGCCCGACTTGCCGCTGCCCCGCCGAAAAGCACGCGGGAAACAGCGGGTTCATTGCGGCCTTTGACGGCAACCTTGCTTCATCCCGATCAAGATTCTAAAATGCCGCCGTGATGACAAGAACCTTGGGCCAAACCGCTGGCTGATGAAAGTCGGGATCGGCAAGCGTTATCGCCATTACCAAACTGTTGCGTTCGATGAAAAGGCCAATCGAGTGGTTTTGATTGAGCAGAGACTGCTGCCGCACCGGTTCCAAATCATTCGCCCCCGCAGCTTTCGGGACACTGCCCAAGCCATTGCCGACATGGTAGTTCGTGGCGCCGGCGCTATCGGTGCCGCTGCTGCCTACGGCTACGCCCAGGGATTGCGGGAGTTCCCTGGCGAAAACCGAGCCGCTTTCAATCGGCACGAGCGCTGTGTGTTCGACGCGCTGGCCAAGGCCCGCCCCACAGCGGCAGACCCGGTCAATGCCATGCAATGGATTCGCCGGCGACTTTCCTGCCAATCGGCCGTTGAGGATAAACAAGCCGCCGCCGTTGCCGTCGCTCGGGAGTTTGCCCGCGCCAGCGTCGAAGAATGCCGCGCTCTCGGAGCGCACGGCGCCGGGCTGATTCGGCAAGGCTCCCGATTGCTGACCCATTGCAACGCGGGTTGGCTGGCTTTTGTGGATTACGGCTCTGCCACAGCGCCCATGTATGCCGCGCGGGAACAAGGCAGGCAATTCCACGTCTTCTGCAGCGAAACGCGGCCGCGTTCCCAAGGCGCGGCGCTTACGGCTTGGGAGCTGGCTCAACAAGGCATCTCCCACCAAGTAATTGCGGATAACGCCGCCGGCTACCTCATGCAGCGCGGCCTAGTGGATTTGGTCATCGTGGGCAGCGATCGCACTTTGGCCAAGACCGGCGAGGCAGCGAACAAGATCGGCACCTACACCAAAGCCGTGCTCGCCAAACGCCACGGCATCCCCTTCTACGTGGCGCTCCCCCGCTCCACACTCGATTGGGACAACGAACGCGGCGCCGACATTCCGATTGAAGACCGCGGCGCCGAAGAAGTTTGCGGCGCTTGGGGGAAGACAGCTTCCGGCCGCCGCGCCTATGTTCGCGTGGCCAACCCCAGCAGCGGCGCCCTCAACCCCGGCTTCGACATCACCCCGCCGGAACTCATCGCCGGCATCATTACTCCCGCCGGCATCCTCGAACCCAAACAGCTGATGGAACACCGCCGGGCGTTACGGCTGCAGGAATAAACCGCTCACTCCAAACCGCAAGCCGCGCGCGCGCGCCGCAACGTCAGACGAGCAACACCCCGCGCTTTCTCAGCGCCTTGGCTCAAAACTTCCCGCACATAATCGAGATTATCCGCCAGCGCCGCCCGCTTCTCCCGCATCCCGCGAAAGTAATCCCAATAATGCTCGAAGAGCGCCTGCTTCAACGCGCCGTAGCCGTAACCGCCGGCCCGCAGCTTTTCCTCGCACTCCCGAGCCGCTTCCGGCGGCGCCACTAGGCGCAGCAACCGGACGGCGATATTCTCGCCCGCATCCGGTTTCGGTTCCTCCACCGAGCGGCTGTCCATCATCAAGCCCATGATGCGTTTCCGGAGCCGTTTCTCTTCGCCGAAGATTTCGATAGTGTTGCCGTAACTTTTACTCATCTTCTGCCCGTCAACCCCCGGCACCGCGCCGGCATCATCCCCATTCACGGCGCTGTCGGAGTGGCGGGCTTCCGGCATCAACGGCTCCGGCAGGACAAAGCATTCGCCGTAAAGCTGATTAAACTTCATGGCCAAATCCCGCGTTACCTCCACATGCTGCTTTTGGTCCTTGCCCACCGGCACTGCATTGGCATCGTAAATCAAAATGTCGGCAGCCATTAACACCGGGTAAGCGAACAAACCGTGGTTCAGCGAGAGACCCTTGGCGAATTTGTCCTTGTAACTGTGGCAGCGCTCCAGCAAACCCATCGGCGCGACCGTGCTCAACAACCAGGCCAACTCGGTATGCTCCGGCACATCCGATTGCTTGAACAAAACACAGCGCCCCGGCTCCAACCCGCAAGCCAGAAAATCCAACGCCGCGTTTAAAGTGTTCCCCCGCCGTTCGCCAGCATCGAACACCGAAGTCATCGAATGATAATCCGCAATAAAATAAAACGCCTCGCCCCGCTCTTGCAGCTCGATAGCCGGGCGCATCATCCCAAAATAATTCCCCAAATGCAACGCGCCGGAAGGCTGAATGCCCGAAAGAATCCGCATCCCCCGGAAACTACCAAACCCGCCCCCTCCCTTCAAGCACCGCCCCTGAAGATTTCCCTCCACTCGCAAAAAACTTCCCCGCCGAAACCATGCCCGGCGAGAAAGTCGTTGCCGATTCAAGAGCGCCCTTTATTTCGGATAATTCTAGCTCTTCAAACGGCGCCTTTGCCATAACGCTGCCGCAAAAGGCCCGATCAACGCCGCCGCAAAAATCGCAATTCCGATGATCCGCATTCGCTCCCGTTGCTTTTTACGTTTTTCTTTCCGTTCGATGAGTTCTCGGGTGGCTTCGCCATGCCCGGTATGGTTTTATCCAATTGCTTGAGCTTCTCGTCCAACGCCACCGCTTCCTTATGCCTCTCCGCCGAAATGTAGGCATCCATCAAGTACAACTGAAGATAGCCTCATTCGGCCTCTTTGCAGCCTTTCTCCCGAAAGAATGGAAGCCAACGCTCCAAATCCGCCGCGCTTGCGTCCTCGCGCTCGAGCTCACATATCTCCAACGCAATCCCCGGAGACCTTTGATTGCAAGGGTTCGCTTGGACAAATCTCGTTGCTCTTTCACGCGCCTCGTCTATCCGACCGGTTTTCTTCATCTCTCCTCCATAAGCGTGAGCACAAGTTGCCCCTTGTAATAACTTTTTCACTCTCAATAGCTTTGGCAGCGTTGCCCTGTCCTTCGGTCGCTTCAATCAAAATCCTTTCGGCCATGCTAACCTTCCGGCTCCACGCGAGTTTGTGACTAAATTCTATTGGCTGCCTGTGCCATTTAGGGCACATCACTGACTTTGAACTGCAAGATGCGATCCAGTACGCCCGTTGCAGACCGATGATCGCCCCAAGTGCTGTGGACTTCAAACTGTCCACGCCATATATCCAGCCGTGCGGTATAGTCAATTCTTGGTGGCGACAAGAGTATGAAGTCGAGGAGACTCTTCCATTGACATTTCGCCGTTGCGAACAAAAGGGTTGGTTTGCAGTAGCGACAAGGCTCTGTCATAGAGTCTCAAAGCGTTGGTCTGCATTTCGCTGGCCTTGTATATAATGCCATACTCGCGGAACTTCGATCCCAAATTTTCGGCGGCGTGGCTGGCCTCTTTATAGGTTGAGTTTAACTCAGTGAGATTCTCCCCGTAGCCCAGAATATCCTGATGGCCGCTTCTTTGGAGAGAATCTCCGGGAAAGGGAAGGCATCCATTACGAAACTCTGAAAATGCTCCTCAAAGTCCTCCCGCTGCCGGGCTTCGGGGAGCGCCGGCGTTTGCGCGAAAGCAGTCTGCAAGACGATACAGATGGAAATGCCGGCAACAATCGCCAAAAAAGGGTTTTCATAGTTTGAGATTTGCTTTTCTTTTGTTCCGCAAGTTCAGCCGGACATTCCGTCATTCGATTGTATTCCGCCTTCGGATGGTTGGTCGTCGTCGCAGTCGCATTCTGGCTTTTCAGCCGAAAAAAACTTCAATTTGAGAGTATGAGTTCCGTCTGCATTGGAAGTCGCAACGACGACGACCTTAATAAGTTCATTCAACGAGCTGGATTTATTGCGCCGATACCAAGGATTCCATTCTCTTTGGCTCATTCCTTCAAGTATTCAGTGGTATCCGCCATAACTTTACCGCGTCCCCACTGAGGCACCGGATCATCCTTCGCCTTTTTGAACTTCATCAGTTTTTCTCCCAACACCAACGCTTTCTGATACATTTCCTTCTGCTCCTCGGAGCCTCTCTTAAGACCATCCGCGATATGCGTGTAGGCGTTCCTGAGGCTAAATCGAAGATTGGCTATCGCAGCGGATTCCCCACATCCCTGCTCTTCAAAGAACACAATCCAACGCTCCAGCTCCTTTGAATATTTTTCCCAATCAATCTTTGAAGAGATAAAGTCGCTGCCCTCAAATTCGCAAATATGCCTCGCAATGGTCGGCGGCCAGGCAGCGCAAGGGTTCGACTCGATAAAATCCTTCGCTAGAACCCGAGCCTCATCCCCTCGACCGGTCTTCTTCATCTCCTTAACCAGCATGTACATGAGTTGGCTTCTATATCCGTTGTAAACTCCTTCGGGAATTTCCGGCCCCTCGAAGAGCTCCGGCGTCTCGATCGCAGAAGCCAATATTGTCTCCGCCGCCACTCTCTCCGCTTTAGTGCCATCCGCAGACCGCAACAGCTGGGCGGCCCTGCTGATCTTTTGCCGCTCTACCTTTTTGCGAAGGCTATTCTTCAACACACCGGGGCCGTCGCTCCGCAAAGCCTGTTCCGACGCTTTCTCCGCCGCCTGGAAGTCCCCTAACTTCTCGTAGCACAAGGACTTGTGATACCAGGCATTTTTATGGTTGCCGGGAAATGTTTCCGGCAGCGACAAAGCTAAGTCGGCCAAACGCAATGAGTCGGTGAACCTTCCGAGCAAGTAGAATCTCACCACCAACCGGTTGGCAGCCAAGCAGGCGAACTTAGAGTTAGACGAGTTCAACTCGATGAGTTTCTCCCCGTAACTCAAAATCCGCGCGGCCTTTTTCTTGTCGGGTTCGTCCCTGGCAGCGATCACCACAGCGCTTTGAAAATGCGCCCAAAAATCCTCCCGTTCCCGAGCTTTGGGGAGCGGCGGCGTTTGGGCGGGTTCCTCCGGCTTTGAGGGACGAGCTTCTTCCTCTGCTTCGGCGATTTCCGGCGTTTGCGCGTAATCGCTCCACGGCGCCAGACTGACGAGCAGCCCTGCCGCGATTAACAATCTTCAGCATAATTTTCGTGTTACATGTTATTGTGTTATAGTTTGGTGCCGGGCCGAAATGGATATTTCGAGGCATCTTAAAGAGACTCCCCAGCAAGTGTCAGCCTTTCTTTCGCAATAAGGATTTAGGAGCTTAACGGGAGTGCCTGCGCCCCAACCGCCCTGCGAGTGTCTGCCCCACCTTTATGCTGGACAAGGCGAAAAGCCAGGAACTCCTTATTGCGGGAACATTTTGGAGAAGATGGGTTCAATTAAATAAAATAAGTGCTTAAACAAAAATAGATAGAGAGGTGGTTTTTTCGCGCTCTGTGGCCTGTAACACTTTTTGGTGAAATGTTAAAATCCGGCTGATTTTGCTGAATTTGTGGATGGCGGTGAGGTTTGGATGAAGGGTGCGTAGATGGCGCGTAGAGAGCCGTAGAGGGCGTTGTGGGCGCTCCTAGCGCGTAGGTAAAGGTGAGGCGGAGGAAGGGTTAGGATGCGTTTTAGGGGGTGTTCTGTGCGTTTTAGAGGCATTGTGGGTTCAGAGCGCATGTGGGAGAGATTTGCTGCGAGGCTTCTTGAGGGCGTGTAGTGTGTGAGTGTTGGGAAATTGCTATCCGAAAGGGTTGTCAATGCGAGGGGAGTGCCGCGATTTTTACCCCTTCTGACGGTGTTGATGCAGCAAGGTTGTCGAAAAAGCTGAATCGGCAGTGGGAAATTGCGCTTCGGAAAGAATGTCAATGCGAGGTGAGGGCCGCGGTTTTTTTCTCCTTTTTCGTGGTGGAGAGTTGGCAAGGGATGCGCGTGGAACATTTTGGCAGACCGGACACGCAGGGTTTGCGGGTTGGAATGGAGTTGGATTTGCGGGTTGAGGTTGAGTTGATTGAGTGGATGTTGGGTGATGTTGCGGTTTTGGCGGGGGTTGGGGAGATGGCGTTTAGAGAGCCGTATAGGGCGTTGTGGGCGCTCCTAGCGCGTAGGTGGGGAGATGTTTGCGGAGGAAGGATTAGGATGCGTTGTAGGCGGCATTCTGTTCGTTTTAGAGGCATTGTGGGTTCAGAGCGCATGTGGGAGAGATTTGCTGCGAGGCTTTTTGAGGGCGTGTAGTGTGTGAGTGTTGGGAAATTGCTATCCGCAAGTGGTTGTTGCTGCAAGGGGGAGCCGCGATTTTTTCTCTTTTTACGGCTGGATGACGCTGCGCAGGGAGACTTGGTTGGGCGGCGTGGCTGCTGTTTGAGGCGGCAATGGCCGTGCAGAGCCGAGGCTCATAGGCGCTTTGGAGGCGAACCGAGGGGTTTGGGATAGACGGGTTGGCCGAAAGGGATGCCTTGCGTTGGGAATTGGCGACGGGGCGGATGGCGTTTAGAGAGCCGTATAGGGTGTTGTGAGCGCGTTGAGTGCGTAGGTAGTGTGAATTGAGGAGGAAGGGTTAGGATGCGTTGTAGGCGGTGTTCTGTGCGTTTTAGAGGGATTGTGGCTTGGAAGCACTACCCTTGACGGGCTTGAAATTGCCTTGCAGGTGGTGCAGCCGCTCGAGGGGGTGTGTTGAGGGAGCGCCCGGCGAGGCAGGACGCCGAGGGCGTCTTTGAAGGCGGCTGTGGCTGGTGCCACAGCCGCGGTTAGGTGCCGCGGGTGCTTTTCAGTCGCGATGGGTGGCACAGCCGCTTTTGAGGCGATGCGTAGCCAGTGACGCTGCTGCTTTGAAGCGATGCAAGCGATGTGGTTCTGCTCTGAGCGGTTCGTGGGCGTGGTGAGGCGTGGGCTGGTTTGCTGGCGGAAATTGCCTTGGGAATGGAGCAACTGTTCAGCGGAGGGTTGGGGGGGGGCGACTGACGAGGCCGGGCTTTTAGGCGGCGGGGGCTGACGCCATAGCCGTGGTTGGGCGCTGAGGGCGCTTTTGAGGTGGTGAGGACGGGTCTCTGCGGATAGCCGCGGTTGGGCGGGCGGTGCCTCTGGGCTGGGGCTGGCGAACACAGCCGTGGTTGGGCGGGCAAATCAAGCGGCGTGGGGCAAGCACAAGGGAGGGAAAGAGCTTTTTGGAGGAAAAGAAGGGGATTTGCGGAAATATTGTGCGAAGAAAAAGTTGTAACATCGTAAGTTGTTGAGAATAAAGGAGTTATGAAGGAGTATGAAAAACTGATGGCAACACCTCGAAATCCATAACACGGCTTAAGTTGTTGATAATAAAGGACTTATGAAAGTTTGTAATGCTTGTAATGTTGTAATGCGTTTTCCTGGGTCTCTTAACTCTAATACTCGTGAAGAGAGAGAATCCAGCTACGAGAATACGCTTGGATTAACATTTGCACGTGACGATACGCATTTATACGCATTACAGACATTACAGACCTTACACACCTGGCCTATACGTATTTATTTTATTTTTTAAAGTACTTAATAAATACAATATATATATATATATATAAGGGGGCGAGGAGTGGCGGTTGGCTTGTTGGATTTTTTGTTAGGTTTCCTGTTATGGTTTTGGCAAAATGTAACAAAATGGAGTGGTTTTGCCGGGAAATGGAGGGAGTTCAGCCATTTTTTTTAGAAGAGAACATAAAATAACGGATAAACACCTAACACATATTACAGAAAATCGGTGATTTTGCCTGTAATATTACAGGCATTACAGATAAATCGGGGTTTTGGGGCTGTAATATTACAGGCATTACAAGGAATAGATGCTTTTGGGTTGATTTCTAACACATCTTACGGGTAAATTTTGCGGGTTGCTTCCAGAAAGAGGTTGGAAATTTTTTTTGAATTAGGGGTTGACAAGGATTTTTTTGTGTCGGTATTTTGGTCTTTTGCGATGAAAAAGCGATTTGGAGTTGGTTTGGACCCGGAGTTGAGGATATCTCTGATGCGGAAGGTGGCGTCGATTAACTTGGAGCTACGCGAGGACTACTTGCACATTTCTGCAAAAAACTATGGACAAAACACCGCCGAAACCGTTAAGACAAACCCGCAACAGAAAACTACCATACAGCTATGAAACCATTCTCTATCCTCTCGAAGCTGGTGGCAACCGCCGCCAACAAAACCGCCAAACCGCAACCCACCAAAAACAGGCCAACATCGCCGCATCGAATCGGCTTGGCGCTGGCCCTCGCCCTCGCCCTCCCAGCCGCTGCCCAAACCCTCACCATCACCGGAACCAAAACCGACGGCAGCGCCTTCAGCCGGCAAGTCAATGCCAACACGACATCTCTGTCTCTCTCCGACCGTGACCTGGCTTCCGTAACCTTGCCTGCCGGCTTGACCAACTTGCAGGAGCTGCGTCTCTACGACAACCGCCTGACCACCTTGACCCTGCCCGATAGCTTGACCAACTTGGAGAATCTGTATCTCGGCAACAACCGCCTGGCCACCTTGACCCTGCCCGATGACTTGACAAGCTTGAGAAGGCTGGAACTCCAAAACAACCGCCTGACCGCCTTGACCCTGCCCGACAGCTTGCCCAACTTGAAGAGTCTGTCTCTCCAAAACAACCGCCTGACCGCCTTGACCCTGCCCGACAGCTTGCCCAACTTGCAGAGTCTGTATCTCGGCAACAACCGCCTAACCACCTTGACCCTGCCCAACAGCTTGCCCAACTTGCAGTATCTGGGACTCAACAACAACTACCTGACCAACAACTACCTGACCACCTTCACCGTGCCCAATACCTTGACCAACTTGGAGGAGCAGACTGAATCTCCGCGACAACCAACTGACCTCCCTGACCTTGCCCGTCGGCCTGGATAACTTGGAGCATCTGAGTCTCTGGAGCAATCCTTTGGAGAGTGTGCGTGTGCCTCTGGGCATGGACATTGAATTTCTCGTTCTTAGCGGTTTTTCGAAATCACAGGTTACATTCTATGACCCGGCAACCGAGAAACCTCCTGCCCTCAGCACCGCCAATGGCTTTACCGTCAGCTTCCGGGATGTCGGCAGCAGCCGCATCGCGCAAGACTCCGTAGCGCTCACGCTGGACGGCACGGCAGTGGATGCCGCCAATGTTTCGGTTTCCAAGGATGGCGAAATCACAACGGCGACTTATACGCATCCGACCTTCTTCGAGTCGGAATCCACTCACGAAGTGGGGATTACTGCCAGGGATACCGATGGCGGCCAAATCGAGCAGACTACTTCTTTTACCGTGCCTCAATTCGTAAAAGTCAGCGCGGCCCACAATCTGGAGGGGAACTTCAGTCAGCGCGGCTTCAAGATGCGCGTGCTGCAGGCGCAGTCGGGGCTGGTCAATCAAACTCACCGGCACGAACAACACTTGGCCGGACAGATTACTGACAACGCCGGCAATCCGATCGAGAACTTAGTGGATCATGTCGATCATGAACCGGACGCCAATGGATATGTGGATATCACGGGCGTGATCAACTTCGACCAAGATGCGGGAGCTCAAGGCGTTTTCCGCGAGGGCGGCTCTGGCAACAATGAGGCGACCGATGTGCCTGATGACCTCATCCCTGGCATCCCCGGCACCAGCGGCTCGACCGACCAAATCACGGCGGAAATTCTCGCAGTGGTCGAGATTCCTGAAGCGGGACTCTACAACTTTGTGTTCAACTCCGACGATGGCTTCCGCACGACAGTGGGGCAGACCAGTGATATTTTGGAGGCAGTCGAGTTGGGCGTCTTCAGTGACGGCCGCGGCGCCAGCTCCACCTTCTACAAGGTTCTGTTTGAAGAGGCCGGTTTCTACAAGTTGCGCAACATTTGGTATGAGGGCAGCGGCGGCGCCAATCTGGAATGGTGGACGGCGGATTTGGACGGAAACCCCATTGCGCTGTTGAATGACAGTGAGAATGGCGGCTTGAAGACCTACCGGAACAACATCCCCGAAGACCCGGCCTCTGTTGTCTGGTTCACTCCGATACGGACAGGAGCGACTCGCGAGACGCGGAATGTGCTTCCGAACGCCACCGGAGTCGCCGCGGACAGCTCGATTACAGCAGTCATCCGCAACGGCACAACCAGCGTGGACGCCGACTCCATCACCTTGATGTTGAACGGCCAAACCGTCACGCCCGAAGTCAGCACATCGGGCGGGGACACGACCGTCACATACACGCCCGATGGTATATCTATCTACCCGGCAGGTTCAACACAGTCCGTTGAGCTTGGGTTCACCCACGGCGGAACGGCAGAGAGCCGATCATGGACCTTCACCGTGGCCGGAGAACCGCACACGACTGGGACATTCATTACCCTCACCGGAACCAAAACCGACGGCAGCACCTTCAGCCGACAAGTCAATGCCAACGAGACATATCTGGATCTCTCCAACAACCGTCTAACCGCTTTTACCCTGCCCAATACCTTAACCAACTTGGAGACGCTGTATCTCCGCGACAACCGCCTAACTGCCTTCACCGTGCCCGACACCTTGCTCAACTTGCAGGAGCTGCGTCTCCAAAACAACCAACTAACCACCTTGACCTTGCCCAACACCTTGCCCAATTTGCAGGAGCTGAATCTCGCCGACAATCGCCTGACGAGTCTGGCCTTGCCGGAGGACTTAACGAGCTTGCAGGAGCTGGTTCTCAACAACAATGCTCTGACCAATCTGACCTTGCCCGAAGGGTTGACAAACTTGCGAGTGCTGGTTCTCAACGACAATCCTTTGGAGAGTGTGCGGGCGCCTCAAGGATTGGACATTGAAAATATCCTTCTCGTTGGTTTCCCAAAATCAGGAGTGACCTTCTACGATCCCGCGACCGGAGAAATGATTGCGCCGCCGCCAACCGGAGAACCGCCCACGACTGGAACATTCATTACCCTCACCGGAACGACAAGCGCTGGCAGCGATTTTCGTTTGGAGGTCGATGCCGACACGGAGTTTTTGTCTCTCTCCGACAATCAACTCTCTTCCCTCACCGTGCCCGCTGGCCTGGAGAACTTGCAGCGGCTGCACCTCTTCGACAATCAACTCTCTTCTATAACTTTGCCCGATGGTTTGACGAACTTGCAGGACCTGTATCTCTTTGGCAATCAACTGACTAACTTGGCCTTGCCGGAGGGCCTGGAAGATTTGCAGCGGCTGTATCTCTTCGACAATCAGTTGACCAATCTGACCTTGCCCGAGGGGTTGACAAACTTGCAGGTGCTGGTTCTCAACGGCAATCCTTTGGAGAGTGTGCGGGCGCCTCAAGGATTGGACATTGAAAATATCCTTCTCGTTGGTTTCTCCAAATCAGAAGTGACCTTCTACGATCCCGCGACTGGAGAGACGATCGCGCCGCCGCCAACCGGCCAAACTCTGACGGTCACCGGTGCCATAAGCGGCGGCAAGCCTTTCAGCCGGCAGGTTCCTGCCGACGCAGAGTCTCTCTCTCTCGACAACAATCAACTGACCTCCTTGATCTTGCCTAGCGGCTTGGAGAACTTGAAGTCTCTCTACCTCTCTAAAAATCGCTTAACTTCCTTGACCTTACCCGCCGACTTAGAGAACCTGCAGACTTTGTTTCTCTACGACAATCCTTTGGAGAGTTTGCATATACCGCTAGACATGGATATTGAAAATCTTGTGCTTGGAGGTTTCCCAAAATCAGAAGTGACCTTCTACGATCCCGCGACCGGAGAGACGATTGCGCCGCCGCCAACCGGAGAACCGCCCACGACTGGGACATTCATTACCCTCACCGGAATGACAAGCGCTGGCAGCGATTTTCGTTTGGAGATCGATGCCGACACGGAGTTTTTGTCTCTCTCCGACAATCTACTGACTTCCCTCACTGTGCCCGCTGGCCTGGAGAACTTGCAGCGGCTGCACCTCTTCGACAATCAACTCTCTTTCATAACTTTGCCCGATGGTTTGACGAACTTGCAGCATCTGTATCTCTTTGGCAATCAACTGACTAACTTGGCCTTGCCGGAGGGCCTGGAAGATTTGCAACGGCTGTATCTCTTCGACAATCAGTTGACCAATCTGACCTTGCCCGAGGGTTTAATGAACTTGCGAGTGCTGGTTCTCAACGACAATCCTCTGGAGAGTGTGCGGGCGCCTCAAGGATTGGACATTGAAAATATCCTTCTCGTTGGTTTCCCAAAATCAGAAGTGACCTTCTACGATCCCGCGACCGGAGAGACGATTGCGCCGCCGCCAACAGAACCCACAGAGCCAACAGAACCCACAGAGCCAACAGAGCCCACGGAGCCGATAGAACCAGAACCGCCAACTGAGGAAACTCTCCTCATCACCGGAACCAAAACCGACGGCAGCGCTTTTAGACGGGAGGTTACTGCAAAGGCGACGTCTTTGGGTCTCTCCGGCAATGACCTGGCTTCTGTAATCTTGCCCGAAGGCTTGACGAAATTACAGCGGTTGGGTCTCTACCACAACCGCCTGACAGCCTTTACCTTGCCTAACAGCTTGATCAGCTTGCAGTCTCTGGGTCTCTGGAACAATCGCTTGACTACCTTCACCCTACCCAATACCTTAACCAACTTGCAGGAGCTACATCTCGGCAACAATCAGCTGACCGCCTTTGCCCTACCCCATACCTTGACCAACTTGACGAGTCTAGATCTCTTCGGCAATCAGCTGACCGCCTTCGCCCTGTCCCATACCTTGACCAACTTGACGAATCTGGATCTCTTCGGCAATCAGCTGACCGCCTTCACCTTGCCTAACAGCTTGATTAGCTTGCAGTCTCTGGGTCTCTGGAACAATCGCCTGACTACCTTCACCCTACCCAATACCTTAACCAACTTGCAGGAGCTACATCTCGGCAACAATCAGCTGACCGCCTTTGCCCTGCCCCATACCTTGACCAACTTGACGAGTCTGGATCTCTTCGGCAATCAGCTGACCGCTTTCACCTTGCCTGACAGCTTGACTAACTTGACGAATCTGAGTCTCTGGAACAATCAGCTGACCGCCTTCGCCCTGTCCCATACCTTGACCAACTTGACGAGTCTGGATCTCTTCGGCAATCAGCTGACCGCCTTCACCTTGCCTGACAGCTTGACTAACTTGACGAATCTGAGTCTCTGGAACAATCAGCTGACCACCTTCACCCTGCCCCATACCTTGACCAACTTGACGAGTCTGGATCTCTACAATAATCAACTAACTAATATGACCTTGCCCGCCAGCTTGGAGAATTTGGAGACGCTGCGGCTCGACGGCAATCAACTGACCTCCCTGATTTTACCCACCAGCCTGGAGAACTTAGAGAGGCTGGATCTCCGCAGCAATCAACTGACTAATTTGGCCTTGCCCGCCGGCTTGGAGAATTTGGAGACGCTGGATCTCCGCGGTAATCCTTTGAAGAGTGTGCGTGTGCCTCTGGGCATGAACCTTGAATTTCTCCCTCTTCAAGGTTTCCCAAAATCAGAAGTGACCTTCTACGACCCGGCGACCGGAGAGACGATTGCACCGCCGTCCACAGAGCCGATAGAACCAGAACTGCCAACTGAGGAAACTGTCCTCATCACCGGAACCAAAACTGACGGCAGCGCTTTTAGACGGGAAGTTGACGCCGACACAGAGTCTCTGCCCCTCTCCAGAAATCAGTTGACCGATCTGACTTTGCCTGCCGGCTTGACCAGCTTGAGGTCATTGTATCTTGCCAACAATCAACTCACATCCCTGACTTTGCCAAACGACTTGACCAGCTTGGAGACGCTGTATCTCAGCTACAACCGCCTGAATGCCTTCTCCGTGCCCAACACCTTAACCAACTTGAGGACGTTGAATATCGGCGGCAATCGTCTGGCTTCCCTGACTTTGCCCACAGGCTTGACCAACTTGAGAACACTAGACCTCAGCAACAATTCTCTGACCCACCTGGCCTTGCCCGCTGGCCTGACGAGCTTGCGCTCGCTGGTTCTCAACGGCAATCCTTTGGAGAGTTTGTGTGTGCCCGAAGGCATGGACATAGAGAGTCTCAACCTGCAAGGTTTCCCGAAATCGGCGGTGACATTTTGTGAGCCAACGATGGGCACCTTGACCTTGCCGGATGCCAGCTCGACGAACTTTAGGCGCTTGTCACTCGACAACAACAACCCTTTGGAGATTGTGCGGATTGCGGGCGGGGGGGTGCAGATTCTTTGGCGTGAAGGGACATTGCAAAGCACGACTGATTTGAGTGGCGAGTGGGAAGCCGTGGCGCCGTCTCGTTTTTCGCGGGAGGGCATGTTGCTAATTCCAAATGAGCGGAAAGGCGCAGAGTTCTTCCGCCTGAAACCGGCGAAGTAAAAATGGCGCAGACACTTCTGTCTGCGCAAGGCTTGATTTCGCAATAAGGAGTTACAGGCTTAAGGGGGTTGGCGCAGACACTCGAAGAGCGAGTAGGGCAGAGGGACTCGTAGAGCGGAGGGGAACCGACATCCAAACTTCCTGTTTGCCTTTGTGCAGGCACTCGACTGGTTGACCGGCACCCGCCTTGACAAAAAAGAAAAATCAGCGGTACCTTGACAAAAAATCCAATCCTGTGCTAAATCTCCCTTTTCGGGGGAGAGAAATGTGGGGCAGACAGGATGTTTGTCTGCAGGCGACAAGCCTGCGCCGCCTGTGCCCCGCGCTGAACCGAAAATCAAAAAAAATATGAAGAAACACCAGCCCACCAGCCCACCAGCCCACCAGCCAGTACTCCTGCCCTCAAATCGCTTAATTGGAAGAGCCGGGCGCGGGATAGTGAATATCGGCCTCTATCCTTACATTGACGAATCGTTCAAGAATCTTGGATGGAAGGCAGGCAATCCGGCGACTCGTCCATCAGGGCAAGTTGATGCGCAAGGCGAGTTCCGCCACTACTCCGAAAAACTCATCAAGCCTACAACGTTTATTGCGGGCAAAATGCTTGAAAATGGGGAAAATTGTGCTAAGCAAAGCACCGCCATAATGAAACTGAAAGACACTGCAGTTATGAAACTATTATCCGTTATCCTCCCGAAGCTGGTGGCAACCGCCGCCAACAAAACCGCCAAACCGCAACCCACCAAAAACAGGCCAACATCGCCACATCGAATCGGCTTGGCTTTGGCCCTCGCCCTCACCCTCCCAGCTGCCGCCCAAACCCTCACCATCACCGGAACCAAAACCGACGGCAGCGTCTTCAGCCTGCAAGTCAATCCCAACACGACATCTCTGGATCTCAGATATCTTAACCTGGTTTCCCTAACCTTGCCCGATGGTTTGACCAAATTGGAGAGGCTGAATCTCGGCCACAACCAACTGACCGCCTTCACCCTGCCCGATGGCTTGACGAGCTTGCAAACGCTGGTTCTCGACCACAACCCACTAACCACCTTGACCCTGCCCAATACTTTGGCCAACTTGAAGTGGCTGGAACTCGACGACAACCGCCTGACCACTTTGACCCTGCCCGATGGCTTGACGAGCTTGCAAACGCTGGTTCTCCACAACAACCGCCTGACCACCTTGACCCTGCCCAACACTTTGACCAACTTGACGGAGCTGTGGCTCTACGGCAATCAGCTGACCAACCTGATCCTGCCCAACACCTTGACCAACTTGCAGAAGCTGGTTCTCTACAACAACCGCCTGACCACCTTGACCCTGCCCAACACCTTGCCCAACTTGACGGAGCTGTGGCTCTACGGCAACCGCCTGACCGCCTTCACCGTGCCCGATGGCTTGACCAGCTTGACGAAGCTGTCTCTCCGCGACAATCAACTGACCACCTTGACCCTGCCCGATGGCTTGACCAGCTTGGAGTATCTGAATCTCGGCAACAACCAACTGACTGCCTTGACCCTGCCCAATACCTTAACCAACTTGGAGGAGCTGTATCTCTACAACAACCGCCTGACCGCCTTCACCGTGCCCGACAGCTTGACCAACTTGCAGAAGCTGGTTCTCTACAACAACCGCCTGACCACCTTGACCCTGCCCAACACTTTGACCAACTTGACGGAGCTGTGGCTCTACGGCAATCAGCTGACCAACCTGATCCTGCCCAACACCTTGACCAACTTGCAGAAGCTGGTTCTCTACAACAACCGCCTGACCACCTTGACCCTGCCCAACAGCTTGCCCAACTTGGAGAGGCTGGAACTCCAACACAACCAACTAACCACCTTGACCTTGCCCGACAGCTTGCCCAACTTGCAGGAGCTGCGTCTCAACAACAACCGCCTGACCACCTTGACCGTGCCCAACAGCTTGCCCAACTTGGAGAGGCTGGAACTCCAACACAACCAACTAACCACCTTGACCTTGCCCGTCGGCATGACCAGCTTGGAGAATCTGTGGCTCTACAACAATCCTTTGGAGAGTTTGCGTATGCCTCTGGGCATGGACATTGAATTTCTCGTTCTTAGCGGTTTTTCGAAATCACAGGTTACATTCTATGACCCGGCAACCGAGAAACCTCCTGCCCTCACGGGAACCCACAGTGACGGCAGCGATTTCCGCCGGGAAGTCGCCACCAGCGCCGCCTCTTTAAATCTCGCCGACAATGGCTTGACCAGCCTAACTTTGCCGGACGGTTTGGCAAATTTGCAGGAGCTGAATCTTGCCGACAATCGCCTGACGAGTCTGGCCTTGCCGGACGGCTTGACCAACTTGAGAGGGTTGACACTCAACAACAATGGCCTGACGAGTTTGGCTTTGCCGGAGGACTTAACGAGCTTGCAGGAGCTGGTTCTCAACAACAATGCTCTGACCAACCTGGCCTTGCCGGAGAATTCGGCGAACCTGCGGAAGTTGGAAGCCCAAGGCAATCGCCTAACCTCACTGACTCTGCCGGACAACCTGGCGCATCTGCAGGAGCTCGTTCTTTTCAACAACCAACTGACCAACCTGACTTTGCCGGAGGGCTTGACGAACTTGCGGGAGTTGTATCTCGCCGACAATCGCTTGACCTCTCTGAACCTGCCAGAGGGTTTGGCAAACTTGCGGACGCTCGTTCTCAACAACAACCAACTGACTAATCTGACCTTGCCCGAGGGTTTAATGAACTTGCGAGTGCTGGTTCTCAACGACAATCCTTTGGAGAGTGTGCGGGCGCCTCAAGGATTGGACATTGAAAATATCCTTCTCGTTGGTTTCCCAAAATCAGAAGTGACCTTCTACGACCCGGCGACTGGAGAGACGATTGCGCCGCCGCCAACCGGAGAACCGCCCACGACTGGGACATTCATTACCCTCACCGGAACGAAAAGCGCTGGCAGCGATTTTCGTTTGGAGGTCGATGCCGACACGGAGTTTTTGTCTCTCTCCGACACTCAACTCTCTTCCCTCACTGTGCCCGCTGGCCTGGAGGACTTGCAGCGGCTGCACCTCTTCGACAATCAACTCTCTTTCATAACTTTGCCCGATGGTTTGACGAACTTGCAGCATCTGTATCTCTTTGGCAACCAACTGACTAACTTGGCCTTGCCGGAGGGCTTGGAAAATTTGCAGCGGCTGTATCTCTTCGACAATCAGTTGACCAATCTGACCTTGCCCGATGGTTTAATGAACTTGCGAGTGCTGGTTCTCAACGACAATCCTTTGGAGAGTGTGCAGGCGCCTCAAGGATTGGACATTGAAAATATCCTTCTCGTTGGTTTCCCAAAATCAGAAGTGACCTTCTACGATCCCGCGACTGGAGAGACGATTGCACCGCCGCCAACCGGAGAACCGCCCACGACTGGGACATTCATTACCCTCACCGGAACGACAAGCGCTGGCAGCGATTTTCGTTTGGAGGTCGATGCCGACACGGAGTTTTTGTCTCTCTCCGACACTCAACTCTCTTCCCTCACTGTGCCCGCTGGCCTGGAGGACTTGCAGCGGCTGCACCTCTTCGACAATCAACTCTCTTTCATAACTTTGCCCGATGGTTTGACGAACTTGCAGCATCTGTATCTCTTTGGCAACCAACTGACCAACCTGACTTTGCCGGAGGGCCTGGAAGATTTGCAGCGGCTGTATCTCTTCGACAATCAGTTGACCAATCTGACCTTGCCCGAGGGTTTAATGAACTTGCGAGTGCTGGTTCTCAACGGCAATCCTTTGGAGAGTGTGCGGGCGCCTCAAGGATTGGACATTGAAAATATCCTTCTCGTTGGTTTCCCAAAATCAGAAGTGACCTTCTACGATCCCGCGACTGGCTTGTCACTCGACAACAACAACCATTTGGAGATTGTGCCGATTGCGGGCGGGGGGGTGCAGATTTTTTGGCGGGGAGGGACATTGCAAAGCGCGACTGATTTGAGTGGCGAGTGGGAAGCCGTGGCGCCGGCACGTTTTTCGCGGGAGGGTGTGTTGTCGATTCCGCGTGAGCGGAAAGGCGCAGAGTTCTTTCGCCTGAAACCGGCGAAGTAAAGATGGCGCAGACACTCGAAGAGTAGTTAGGGCGGAGGGGAACCGACATCCAAACTTCCTGTCTGCCTTTGTGCAGGCACTCGACCCGTTGACCGGCACCCGCCTTGACAAAAAATCCAATCCTGTGCCTCCTGTCCATCTATATGTCCCGAACGAAATCGCCCTCCAAAACCATCAAAGCCCATAACTGCTTTTTGCGCTTTTTTTGATTTTTTCGGTTCGGGCTTTTCTCGGAAATTCCCTGAAAAATGGCTTGGCGACGGTTGTGTATCGGCTGGGCAAGGGCTGGGTATGGGCACGGTTGGAGCTGTTGCGGACGCGGACGCATCCGTTTGACCGGGCGGGTGTTTTCCCGCAGTCTTTCGGCGATGGGCAATGTGTTTGGAGAAATGTTTCGCATTGCGACCTGGGGCGAGTCGCACGGGGGAAGTGTGGGGGTGGTTGTGGACGGTTGCCCGCCGAGGCTGCCGTTGACGGCGGCGGATATTCAACCGGAGCTGGATCGGCGGCGGCCGGGGCAGTCCAAAATTGTCTCGCCGCGGGATGAGCCGGACACGGTGGAGATTCTTTCCGGCACGTTCGAGGGGTTGACTTTGGGCACGCCGATTTTGATGTGCGTCCGCAATCGGGACGCTCGGCCGGAGGCTTACGCGGAGATGGCGAGCAAGTTTCGTCCTTCGCATGCGGATTACACCTATACGGCGAAGTATGGCATTCGGAATTGGCAGGGTGGCGGGCGGAGCAGCGCCCGCGAGACGATTGGCCGTGTGGCTGCTGGCGCCGTGGCCAAGAAGATTCTCAAAAGCCGGTTTGCTGTGGACATTGTCGGATATGTGCAGCAAGTGCAACGCATCCGGGCGGCGGTGGTTCCCGAGCGTGTGAAGCTGGAGGAGGTGGAGAGCAATATCGTGCGTTGTCCTGATCCCGCCGCGGCCGCGGAGATGATCCGGCTGATTGAGCGCACGAGGCAGGCGGGGGACAGCGTGGGCGGGATTGTCGGCGGGGCGGCTCGCGGGGTGCCTGCCGGCTGGGGGTCTCCGGTGTTTGATCGGCTCGAAGCGGATTTGGCCAAGGCGATGCTCAGCTTGCCGGCGAGCAAGGGGTTTGATGTGGGTTCCGGTTTCGAGGGTGTCCGACTCACCGGTTTGGAGCACAACGACCCGATACGGGCAGCTGGCCGGCAATCGGCTTCACGCCATTCACCGAAAGTTCGGTTCACGGCCAACCGCTCCGGGGGCGTCCAGGGCGGCATTTCCAACGGCGCGACGATTTATTTTCGGGTGGCTTTTAAGCCGACGGCCACGGTGATGCATCCGCAGCAGACGGTGGACACGAGTTACAAGAACACCACTTTGCAAGGTCGGGGACGGCATGATCCCTGCGTCTTGCCGCGGGCAGTGCCAATGGTCGAGGCGATGGCGGCGCTTGTTCTAGTGGATCATGCGATGCGGCAGCAGGCGCAATGCCATCTCTGATGCCTCCTGGCGGGCCTCTGCTTTCGGCTGGGGAGAAAGGGCTTTTCAAGATTTCGGGCGCTTTGTAGTCTCGCTCGATGTCCCGGACCGCTTCTCCTCCATCCGATTGGAAAGGCACCCTCAAGCAGTCGGGCCCCGGCCTCATCATCTCGGCCAATATCGTCGGCTCTGGGGAGTTGATTGTCACCACCAAGCTCGGCGCCGAAGTGGGATTTGCGCTTTTGTGGTTCATCATTTTAGGCTGCATGATCAAGGTGTTCCTTCAGGTGGAGCTTGGCCGCCGCACAATCGTCAAGGGTGTCTCCACTTTGGAGGTGTTGAACGCTGTGCCGGGGCCCAAACTTTGGGTGTCTTGGCTGGTCTGGTGTTGGCTGTTGATGTTTGCGGCGACGATTTTCCAGCTTTCGGGGATGGTGGTCAGCATTGCCGAGGTGTTTCAGGTAGGCGGCGCGGCTCTTTCGAAAGGGGTTTGGGCTTTGCTGATTACGGCTTCGTGCGCCGGGCTGTTGTTCATTGGGCGTTACAGGTTCATCGAAAAATTTTCGACTGGGATGGTGGCCGGATTTACCTTGTTCACAATTGCCGCTGTTTTTTCGCTTTACTGGACGAAGTACGGCATCACGGGCGGTGATTTGGCCAAGGGGTTGCGGTTCCGTTTGCCGGAGGATTTCAGCACGGCGTTTGGGGCTTTTGGCGTGGTTGGCGTGGGCGCTTCGGAGTTGATTTACTATCCTTACTGGTGTTTGGAGAAGGGATACGCCCGGCATGTCGGCCCCGATGACGGCACGGCGGCTTGGCGAAAACGGGCGGCCGGATGGGTTCGAGTGCTGCAATGGGACGCCTGGCTGTCGATGGTGATTTATACCGGCGCGACGGTGGCCTTCTACCTGCTGGGCGCTGCCGTCTTAAACCGCACCGGGCAGTCGGTGGAGGACGAGGAGATGATCGCCACTTTGTCGAATCTTTACCAGGCTTCGTTCGGCTCTTTGGGATTGGTTGTGTTTTTAATCGGCGCTTTTGTGGTGCTGTATTCGACTCTTTTTATTTCCACGGCGTCCAATGCCCGGTTGTCTGCGGATTTGTTGCGCGTGGGGAAGCTCGTCCCTGCGGATGCCGAGGCGCAGAAGCAGCATTGGATTAAAATTGCCTGTGTGGCGTTGCCGGCAATCTACTTCCTTCTCCATTTCGTCGCTGTCGGCAAACCGGTCACATTAATACTCATCGGGGCGGTGGCGCAAGCCTTGATGCTGCCGCCGCTCTGCTTTGCCGTGCTTTGGTTCCGCTATGCCGATGCTGATGTTGTGGAACCGCCAGATGCTGCGGCAAGCGCTCTCAAACCCGGAAGGGTCTGGATGTTGTGCCTCTGGGCGGCTTGCCTTCTGATGGCCAGCGCGGGGATTTACCAACTGGCCGGGAAGATGGGCGGTCTCTACAAAAATGCGGCGGAGTTCTTGCAAGGGACGCCGCCGCCCGCGCCGTGAAGCCCACCCACGGTGCCGAGATGCCCCTTCCCGAAATCAACGGGAGGGTTGCCATGGCCGGGCTTCCGGCTTTATGCTGCGTTTTTTCAGCAGTTGAACGGCAGGAAAAGAGAGAGACCATGATTTTAGGGAAGAAAGCGTCGCAGGAATACTTGGCGAAGGATCGGGCAAAGGCCGGGCGTTCCGAGTTTTACGACGGTCAAACACATATGGTGATTTCCGGGAGCCATCTGCACACGCTGTTGGCGACGAATATTTCCGGCGAGCTCCGCCAGCGGTTGAAGGGCGGGGATTATCAGGTGCTGAATTGCGATATGCGGCTCTTGGTCAAAGGCAGCGGGCTATATGCCTATCCCGATGTTCAAGTGGTGTCGGGCACGCCGGAGTTTGCGGATGAAACAAACGACACGCTGCTCAATCCTAAAGCGATTGTGGAGGTTCTCTCGGACAACTCGGCGGCCTGGGACCATGGCGGCAAGTTTTGGCATTACCGGCATCTCGACTCCCTGACGGAGTATTTGCTGGTTTCGCATCGCGCCTGGCTGGTGGACCACTACGTGAAGCAATCCAGCGGCGTCTGGATGTTGAAAACGGTGGAAGGCAAAGAAGGCGCCTTACAACTCGTTTCCGTCAAATGCCAACTGCCCTTGTCCGAGATTTACGGCAACACGGCCATCAGCCCTACCGCGACGCCAACCACAGCGGGTTGACCGCTCCCCCGCCGCTGAAACACCAACCTCGTTGATTTTATGATACTGACCGGAATTGCAGATGAAGCCGGCGCATCCATCGACGCGCAGATTCAGGCAACGAAAGAATTAGGATGGGAACACATCGAAGCCCGCTCCGTGCAAGTGGAAGGATTCCCCAAAGCCAACCTCCACGATATCCCCAACGCCGCCTTTGACATCGTCGAGCGGAAACTGGCAGAGGCCGGAATCAAAGTCTATGCCTTCGGCTCGACCATCGCCAATTGGAGCAAAAAAGTGGACGAGCCCTTCGACCTTTCGGAAGTAGAGCGGGCCATCCCCCGAATGCAGCGGCTGGGAACGCAATTCGTGCGCATTATGAGCTACGCCGTCTGCAAAGACGGAGACCAAATGGAAGCGGAACGTTTCCGGCGGGTCCGGGAAATCACCAAACGTTTCCTCAACGCCGGCCTCACCCCCCTCCATGAAAACTGCATGAACTACGGCGGCATGAGCTGGCAGCACGCGCAAAAACTGCTGGAAAACGTCCCCGGCCTCAAATGGGTCTTCGACACCGCCAACCCCGTCTTCAACGACGACCGCAGCCGCCCCGCCCCCCATCCCAAACAGAACCCCTGGGAGTTTTGGACCCATATCAAAAAACACGTCGCGCACATTCACATCAAAGACGCCGTTTGGGTGCCGGCAAAAAACGATGCCGATTACACCCTGCCCGGCGACGGCAACGCCGCCGTCAAACGCATCCTCAAAGATGCCTTTGCCGGCGGCTACAACGCAGGAATTTCCATCGAACCACATCTGGCCGTCGTCTTCCATGACGATTCCAAAACTGCCTCTGACCAGGAAATCTACGACAGCTACATCCGCTACGGCCGCCGGATGATGGAACTCATTGATGAAGTCAAGAGGGCATTGGAACAAAAATAAACCGAAGAGACAGGATGGTATTCCATCCGGTTCCCTGCATGAAAGGAAAGCCATGTATCATTTTGAATACTTTATACCGCAGGTTGTCAAGGAAGGCTTTTTTTAAGAATGAATACGAATCATATGAAGAGTCATTGGCTGCCGCCAACAAATGGATCGCGGGGAACAAAATCGATCGATGTTCTGAATATAGAGACAGTGGTTTGGCCGAACAGATATGGCCTTTGGTTTCGGTTCATCAGGGTGTGGTATAAAAAGTAGACGGGTGCCGGGGCGTTTGCTTTGCTTTTGGGTTGGGCTTGGGTAGAGTTCCTGCCGCATGGCTTACGCGTCTTTCGGAAAGTTTCTTGATGTGCTGGAGCGCGAAGGGGAGTTGGTTCGCGTGGCGGCTCCGGTGGCGACAGAGTTGGAGATTGCCGCGCTGGCGGATCGGGAGATGAAGCAGCCGGACGGGGGGTTGGCTTTGTTGATTGAGCGCCCCACGGTGAACGGCCGGGTGTCTCCGTTTCCTGTGGCGATCAATACTTTGGGGTCGTATCGGAGGATGGCTTTGAGTTTTCAGGCGCCTTCGGTGGAAGCGACGGCGGCGGCGTTGGGGGCCTTGGTGAAGGCCAAACCGCCGACGGGGATGCGGGAGGCGATGCGGCTTTTGTCCACGGCTTTGGAGTTGCGTCATGCGAAGCCCCGGTTGGTAAAAAGCGGCTCTTGTCAAGAGGTGGTTCATCGGTTCGAGGCGCCGGGCGGTTCGGTTTCAACGCCCGCCGAGTGCCCGACGTTGCTAGATTTGCCGATCCTCAAATGTTGGCCGGAAGATGGCGGGCGGTTCATCACGCTTCCCTGCGTGGTGACAAAGGATCCGGCCAGCGGCGAGCGGAATGTGGGGATGTATCGGATGCAGATTTACGATTCCCAAAGCGCGGGCATGCACTGGCAGTTGCAGAAGGTCGGCGCACGGCATGGGCGCCAGTATTATGCCTCCGGCGTCCGAATGCCGGTGAGCGTTTTCCTGGGCGGCGACCCGGTGTATCCGTTTTGCGCGACGGCGCCTTTGCCGGACGGGTTGGATGAGTTTTTGTTGGCGGGTTATTTGAGAAAGCGCTCGGTGGAGCTAGTCAAGTGCCTCACCAACGATCTCGAAGTGCCGGCGAATGCGGACTTTGTGATCGAGGGCTACGTGGACCCGACAGAGCCGCTGCGGCCCGAAGGGCCGTTCGGCGATCATACTGGTTTTTATACCTTGCCGGAGCCGTATCCGGTCTTCCATATCACGGCGATTACCCACCGAAAGGACGCGGTGTATCCGGCAACGATTGTGGGGATTCCGCCGATGGAGGATTTTTATATCGGCTCGGCAAGCGTGAAATTGTTCTTGCCGGTTTTCCAGATGAACTTTCCCGAAATTGTCGATATTGCGCTGCCGGCCGAAGGCGTCTTTCACAACTTGGTATTTGTCAGCATTCGGAAGTCTTATCCGATGCAAGCCTACAAGATCATGCACGGGCTATGGGGCATGGGGCAGATGATGTTTACAAAGTATCTGATAGTGGTGGACGAGGATATAAATGTGCATGATACAAGCCAAGTGTTGTTTCACCTCGGCGCCAACACCGATCCGAATCGGGACGCCCTCTTCACAAGGGGGCCGGCGGATGTGTTGGACCACGCCACGGAGACAGTCGGCAGCGGCTCCAAAATGGGCATCGACGCCACGCGGAAACTTCCGGGAGAAGGCCGAGTCCGCGAATGGCCGTCTTTAATCCGAATGGACGCAGAGGTGGAAGCCCGAATGCATGCGCTTTGGGCGGCCTTGACCCGGCCGGAGCGCGGCGGCGGCCGGGATCAGTAGTAGCGGATGAACCCCTTCTTGCGCAGGGTGGAAATCCACTGTTGCTGCAACCGGTTGCGTTCTTCGCGCAAAAGCGTCTCTTCGATGTCTTGCCGCACTTCAGCCAAGGGCTGTGGTGCGGCACTGCGGCGGGCTTCGACATACATCAGGTAGCAGCCTTCTTCTTTGCAGTGCACTTCGCTGATTTCCTTGGGTTGCAGGGAGAAGGCGGTTTCGGCAAGGTCTTCGCGGAGAACTGATTTTTCCACCCAGCCCCAATCGCCTCCTTTGGATTGCCGCATGCTGGTGTCGTAGATGGAGGCCATGTCGGCGAAAGGGGCGCCGGCGACGATCTTCGCGCGAATCTCTTCTAGCAATTGGCGGGCGGCTTCCGGGGCGCCGGGTTGGTGTTGCAGGAGAATCATCCGCAGCCTGACACGGTCTTCCTGCTGATACTTGTCGAGATTCTCCCGATAGTAACGCTCGATTTCAAACGGCGAGACGAGAACGGCCGAGTTGACTTTGCGGGCGGTCAGCGCGTCCACGATCACCTGTTGGCGGATTTCTTTGCGGAAGGATTCGTGTGTCATCCCGCGGGCTTGCAGCGTTTTTGTCAAGGTGAGACGGTCGCCGAACTGCCGGCGGATTCTGTCCTGGACTTGATCGTCGATGACGCTTTCGGGGATGGAATAGCCTTCGGTTTTGAATTCGTGGATGATGAGTTGCCGGTCGATCAGCCGTTCGAGAGTTTCCTGGCGCAGTTTGTTGATCTCTTGTTGCAAGCGGATCGGGCTGCGACCGAATTGCTGAAATAACTCTTCTTCCAAAGGCGTCGTCTGGATTTTGATGTCGTCAATTGTGATCGGCGTCTCAAAAACCACAGCCGCCACGGCATTGAGAACCTCCGGGGCGGCGGACGGGGCAAGCGGTTTGGCCCAGGCCGAAGCCGCAAGGGCCATACCGAACCAAAAGTTTCTGAATCGAGCAATCGTCGGTGTCCGCTTTCCCCAACCGCTCTGCCACCGCCCGAAGCGTTTTCCGAATTGAATTTTGATTTGCATGGTCTGTTGTGTTCCGGCCGTTCTCGGCCTCTGCCGTGCCCCGTCAATATGGGAAACCACCGGCCAGGCCGTCAAGCCGCTGTTGCGCAATAAGTATTTAGGGGCTTTGAAGCAAAATGCTTGGCAACGGAACAGACTGTGTTAAATATTTTGGCTAGGGGAATGAGGTTACTGGACGTGGAAAAAGCAGGATTGCCTGCTGGAGCGTCAATGTAGCCCATAGATACTTATTCCGCGCTGTTGCCTTGCGGACACGGCGGCGGCAGTGTCTCATCGGGACATTATGGCGTTTAACCAGGGACATTATGTCTCTTTTTGAAATAAATCTTTTTGTGGATAATTTTCGTAACATGTTGATAACAAATGAGTTATCAGATTCTATTCGACTTGGCATTCTTTATGTTAGAAGAAAGGTGTGTTGAATCTCCGGGTTCGGGCACGAAGAGGCTTGGACTTGGGGACCGCGAGTCTGCGGAAGAAATGAAACGATCAAAAGAAAGGCAACAAGATGAACGCATTGACATTGTTAAATAATCAGAAATGGAATCCGTTTCAGGGGATAGATGAGCTGAATCGCCGTTGGCATCAGGTGTTTTTCGGCGATTGCGCTTTGGATGCCGGAGCGACGCCTGAAGTCCGGCTTCGGGATTGGTCGCCTTTGGTGGACATCACTGAGAACGACGCCGAATACTTGTTAAAGGTAGAGCTTCCCGAAGTGGCCCGGGAAGACATCTCGGTTCGGGTGGAGGACGGCGTCCTCTTGATTTCCGGCGAGCGAAAGGCGGAAACCGTGAAGAACGAGAAGAAGCTCCATCGGGTGGAGCGAGCCTACGGGAAGTTTGTCCGCTCTTTCCAAGTGCCGGAAAATGCCGAGGCATCGAAGGTGACGGCTCAGTTCAAGGAGGGCATCCTCCGGGTGGCCTTGCCGAAGGTTGCGGAGGCAAAGTCGGAGGCGATTGAAATCGCCGTGGCTTAACCGGCCATTGAATCGGAAAGCGCCGCCGTCCGGTCTGCGGGCGGCGGCTTCTTTTTTCCGATGAAAATGTTGCGGGAGGGGCAGAATAATGCTTGCGCCGGCCATTTCGCCTCCCTATATTTTCCGCTCTTTTGACGAGAAGAGAGTCAGCCATGCGACGCGCCAGAAGCCAAAAGACGAGGAAATCGGTTGCCAAACGGTTCAAGATCACGGCTACCGGGAAGGTCATCCGCAATCGCCCCGGGAAGCGGCACTTGTTGAGCTGCAAGAGTCCACGTCGGCGGCGGCGGTTGGGGACGGCTGCCCAGTTGGATCGATCTGATGAAGGGCGGGTTTTCCGAAATTTGCCATTCAGCCGCCGGACAAAATCGCGTCCAACGCCAAATTCACAATCCCAGACATGAGAGTCACTAATGCGCCAGCTTCCCGAAAGCGCCGGCGGCGAACCTTGTTGGCCGCCAAGGGCTTTCGATTCCGCCGTTCCAAACTTTACCGATATGCCGCCGATGCCCTGGATCACGGGCGGCAATATGCCTATCGAGACCGGAAGAATCGGAAGCGCACTTTCCGAGCGCTTTGGCAAATCCGCATCAATGCGGCAGCACGCGCGGCGGGCTTGAATTACAGCCGCTTCATCGAAGGGCTGAAGGCTGCGAAGATCGAAGTTAATCGCAAGTTGTTGGCGCATCTCGCGGCCGCAGACGAAGCCGCTTTCGGCGAGTTCGTGAAAGCGGCCAAAGAGGCGTTGCAAGCCAAGGCCGCCGCAGTTCCCGCTCCCGCCAGGGCCGCCGAATCCGCGCCGCAATCCTAACAATTCCGATTGCAGCGAAAAACCCGGACGGCCAGGCAAATGAGGGGCGTCCGGGTTCTTTTTGAAGCGCGAGCGGGAGGCGAACCGGGAAAGTTTTCAGGAGAGAATTCAAAAGAGAGAACAGTGGCGGAATTGGTCAAAGACCCGGAAACATGGATTGAAAACAGCCGGCAGGAGATTGAAGCAGCGGCGGATTTGCCCCAGCTGCAGGAGCTTCGGGCGAAGTATCTCGGCTCGAAGGGAGCGATCCCTGGTTGGCTGAGGCAGTTGGGCGGTTTGCCGCAGGCGGAGCGGCCGGCGGCCGGCAAGCGGATTCATCAAGTCAAGGCCGCCGTTGTCCGGCAGATCGATCAACGGCGGGAGGCCTTGGAGAAGGCGGCGGCGAAGCCGAAAATCCCGGCCGATTTCAGCTTGCCGGGACGCCGCCTCGGTTTGGGGCGTCTGCATCCGCTGACGCAGGTCACTGAGGATATTGTGCGGAGTTTCCGGCGCTTGGGCTTTGCGGTGGCGGCCGGGCCGGAGATTGAGGATGAGCATCACTGTTTTGACGCGTTGAATACGCCGGCGGATCATCCGGCCCGCGATGCGCAAGACACCTTTTATCTGGCGGGCAAGGAGCGGCTGCTACTGCGCACGCATACCTCTTCGGTGCAGATTCGAGTGATGGAGCGCCAGCCGCCGCCGGTTCGCATTATCGTCCCCGGCCGGGTGTATCGGCGCGACACAGCGGACGCGACGCACAACCCGACTTTTCATCAGATTGAAGGCTTGTATGTCGATCGGGAGGTCACGGTGGGCGATTTGAAAGGCACAGTGGCGTTTGTCTTTCGGGAGCTGCTGGG
Source organism: uncultured Pedosphaera sp. (assembly GCA_965214825.1). GTDB lineage: Bacteria > Verrucomicrobiota > Verrucomicrobiia > Limisphaerales > AAA164-E04 > UBA2970. Next base: position 420,526 of record OZ243981.1, on the reverse strand, counting down.
CAAGGAGGTGAAGCTGCGGTTTCGGCCGCACTATTTCGCCTACACCGAGCCGAGTTTGGAGATTGATTTTTCCAGCCCGCTGACGCGCCGGATGGGCAAGGAATGGCTTGAAATTGCCGGCTGCGGCATGGTGCATCCCCAGGTTTTTGAAAACGCGGGCTATGACCCGGAGGTTTGGAGCGGTTGGGCCTTCGGTTTCGGCATTGAGCGGATTGCGATGATTCGTTACGGGATTGAGGACATTCGGTTGTTTTATGAGAATGATTTGCGCTTTCTGGGCCAATTTTGAGGCGGTTTGCTATGAAGATCACTTACAACTGGCTGGCGCGGTATGTCGATTTCGATTGGCCGCCGGAAGAGTTGAGTGAGCGGCTCACGATGCTCGGCCTGGAAGTCGAAGGGCTGGAGCGCACGGGAGGCGGGTATGAGGGAGTGGTTGTGGCCGAGGTGCTGTCCCGCGAAGCACATCCCAATGCCGACCGGCTTTCCGTTTGCCGAGTGCACGATGGCGCGGGCCATCGGCAGATTGTTTGCGGCGCTGTCAACTTCAAGGCCGGCGACAAAGTGCCATTGATCCTTCCGGGGAATGCGCTGCCGACTTCTGAAGCGGGGAAGCCTCCGGTCATCAAAACGGGCAAGATTCGCGGGGTGGTCTCTGAAGGCATGTTGTGTTCCGGCCGGGAGCTGGGGCTTTCGGAGGATGGGGATGGGTTGATGATTTTGGATTCCGGGGCATCGCCCGGCCAACCATTTGCAGCCTATTTGGGAGCGGAAGCGGCTGATTGCCTTTTGGATTTGGAAGTAACGCCCAATCGGCCGGATTGGAACAGCGCTATTGGCATTGCTCGCGAAGTGGCTGCTTTGACGGGCGGCGCTCTGAAATTGCCCTCGGTTGAGCTGGTGGAAACAAGCGAGCCGGCGTCCGAACGTGTGCGCGTGCGCATTGAAGACGCCGCCTTGTGTCCTCGCTATTCCGCCCGGCTGATTTGCGGCGTGAACATCGGCCCCAGCCCTTCCTGGTTGAAGAGCCTTTTGGAAAAAGTCGGCATCCGCAGCATCAACAACGTGGTGGACGCCACTAACTTTGTGATGATGGAGACAGGACAACCGCTTCATGCCTTCGACTATCATCGCTTGGCCGGGGAAGACGGCGGGACGGCAACGGTGATAGCGCGGCGAGCGCGGGAGGGCGAATCGTTCACTGCGTTGGACGGGCAAGAATATCGGCTGCCTCGCGAGGCGGCGGTGATTGCGGACGGGGAAAAGGCGATTGCGCTGGGCGGCATCATGGGCGGGTTGAACTCCGAAATCAACCGGGCAACTCGGGATGTGTTGCTGGAGAGTGCCTGCTTTCTGCCGCAGAGCATCCGCGCGGCTTCAAAGAAGTTGGGGCTACGGACGGATGCGTCCTATCGCTTTGAACGGGGTGTGGACGCGGCGATGGTCGATTGGGCGAGCCGGCGGGCAGCCGGGCTGATTGGCGACTCGGCGGGCGGCGTTCTGCCAGCGGGAGCGGTGGATGCGTATGCAAAGCCGCCGCCGCCTGTCCGCATCGCCTTGCGGTTTGAGAAAACCAGCCGCCTGCTAGGAGTCAAGATTCCCGCAGAGGAGCAAGCCTCTCTGCTGGAACGGCTCGGCTTGCGCCGGGGTGAGGGCGCGGCAGACGCCTGCGATTTTTGGATTCCCAGTTTTCGAGGCGATCTGAAACGGGAGGTGGATTTGATTGAGGAAGTGGCGCGGTTGTATGGCGTGGACCGGATTCCGGCGACGACGCCTCGCGGGGCGGTCGGGACGCATATACACGATGGCGTGCATGATGTTTTGGCTTCGGCGCGGCAGATACTGGTCGGCCAGGGTTTGCACGAGATTCAGGGGCAGACGCTGATTTCTGCTGGCGCGGCGGGGATTCCGGTTGACGCAGAGCCGGTGGCGCTGGATCGGCCATTGAGCGCGGAGATGAATGTGTTGCGGCCGAGTTTGTTGCCGGGGCTATTGGCAGCGCTCCAGCACAATGCGAATCGTGGCGTTGGGGATGCGGCTTTGTTCGAAGTGGGGAAAGTGTTTTGTTGGCGGGAGGAGCGGCCTGTCGAGGAGAGGCGGTTGGCGCTGGCCTTGACCGGCCGCCGGTTCCCTTTGTTTTGGGCGAAGGCGGCAGAGGCCGGCGATTTGGATTTGTTCGATTTGAAGGGGCGGTTGGAGGCGTTGTTGGAGGCGCTGGGCGTTCGAGGAATTCAGTGGCAGCGAACGGCGCCGCCGGAAGCGCTTTTCGTCGAGGAAGGGCGGCTCTCTATCGGCAAGCAAGCCTTTGGCCGGTTCGGGCAAATGCAGCCCGTCTTGGCCGCTCGGCTCGATTTGAAAAAAGCCGTGTTCCTGGCCGAGCTGGATTTGAACGGCCTCCTCCAACGGCGCGGCGGCCGGAAAGCGTTCCAGCCTCTGCCCTTGTTTCCGTCCGTGCGCCGCGATGTGGCGATGCTGGTGAAGGAAGCGGTCTCGCACAGCGACATCTTGCGGGCGGTGAAAAAAGCCAAACCGGACTTCCTGCAAACGGTCGAGCTATTCGATGTCTTTCGGGGAAAAGGGATTCCAGCGGGCAAGAAGAGTGTCGCCTATGCCTTTGTCTATCGCGCTCGCGAGCGGACGTTGACGGATGAAGAAGCTGCCGCTGCTCACGCCAAAGTGGTCGAGCGGCTGCGGCGGGAAACGGCGGCGGAGATTCGCTGAAGCCTAGCCCGGCGGGAGCAAACGATATTGGGCATGGAAGATGGGGATGCCTTGTGCGGTGAAGTTTTTTTCAAAATCGGTGGGGAGGGCGAGCAATTTGGCCGGTGCGGCAATGGCGCGAAATCGGCGGCTTTCGGCGAAGGCGGCGAGCATTTGCTCGAAGTAGGATGTGTTGTCGGTGCGGAGGAAGACGCGGCCTGCCGGCGCCAACACAGCGGCCAAGTTTTCGACGAATGGCGGCGCGACCAGCCGCCGCTTCCAGTGCTTCTTTTTTGGCCACGGATCGGGAAAGCAAATGTGGCAGGCACTGACGGATTGCGGTGGCAGCAGGTATTGCACGCAATAGGCAGCTTCGACGCGGATGAGGCGAAGATTGCGAATGCCGAGGCGCAAGGCTTTGCGGTCGAGCTTGCGAATCCTACCGAGGAGACGTTCGATGCCCAAGAAATTCGTCTCCGGCTGCCGCACAGCGCAGGCGGCGAGAAAGGAGCCGCTCCCGCAGCCGATGTCCACCTCAACAGGCGCGGACGTGGGGAAGAGGCAGGCGAGGGGAAGCGGTGTAAAGTAATCCGGCGTGTGGATAGTGGTCGCTTGCGGCTGGGTTTGCGCGATCACTGAGGAGCGAGAAACACATTGACCAGCTCGCCGGGGCGGACTTCGAGTTCTGGCGGCAGGTTGACGAGAATGGGGAGGCCGCGTTCGGGGGCGGTTCGCAACCCGGCGAACTCGCTGCCGGGAGTGAGGGTTTGCCATTCCGGGCCGATGCTTTCGATGAAGGCGGCGGCTTCTTTTCGGACGAGGCCTCGGGTTTGCAGCTTGACGGGCGCCCCGGGTTCGATGGAGACGGAGACAGGAGTTTTGAGGTAGGCGAGGATTTGAGCGGGGGTTTCGGCAGTGATGGCCAGCACGCGGTCTCCTCGCAGGATGTTTTCGCCGGGCAACCGATGAATTTTGGCAATTTTCCCGGCAATCGGCGCTTGCAGAATTGTAGGTTCGGAGAGTTGTTCAATGCGTTTCAGATGGCGTTCCTGGGCTTGCATGGCGGCTTGTAGAGGCGCGGCGATGTCTTCGGATTCGGCGGCGTCCAAGTCTTGCAAACCTTCCAACGCGGCGCCCAGTTCGGAGACCAGCTTGGCGGTTTCCGCAGTTTCGGCGGCGAGCGCTTGGACGTTTTTCTGCGAGAGGTCGAATTGGTCAGCGGAGATGAGTTTCTCATCGAAGAGCCGGCGGTCGCGGGAGAGTTCGTTCTCTGCCCGTTGGAGGTTGACTTTGGCGGCGGCCAGGGCTACCCGTTGTTCAAACCATTCCAAGCGCAGGCGGTAGTAATTCACCGCGTTGCGTTTCTTTTCCGTCATCGGCTCGGACTGGTTCCGCAGGAAGTCCATCCGCAGGCGGAAGGTATCGAGCTGCACCCGCATCCCGTCGGGTTGAATCCGCGCGAGGATGTCGCCTTTTTCAACCGATTGGTATTGGACGACGTTGAGGGAAAGCAGCGAGCCGGCGGCCGGGGCGATGACATCGGCCTTCCGCGCAATGGCTTGGCCGACAATGGCGGGCGGCTCGACGGTCGCCAGCCAAAGGCCAACGACGCCGAGCAAGGTGACGGTGAAAATGATCGGCGGCAGTTGACGGCAGCGGAACTCTCGCCAACGAAGCCGCGCCGGAATCGGAATGGGTTTTCGGCCTTCCATTTCAGACTTCAGATTCGGAATCCGCCGTCAGCCCTGTAACACGCGAGACTCCCGGAATCTTCCGCAACTCCACCAAGAGCGCATCCAAAGCGGCCGGGTCCCGCATCAGCAAGCGATAGGAAAGATCGGCGCCCTCCTGTCCGTCCAAAGCCCGTTGATTGGCCCGCGCCTGTTGGAGCGTGTAGAGACCGAGCAAGGCGTCCACTTCGTGAGTCTGCGACAAAGGCCGCCCCCAATGGAGGTTGAGAATCACATCGTAGCGGTGGCGCGAGCCGAACGAAGTGTAATAAAGGTAGAGCATAATCAGCGCCGCCAAAATGCAGCCAATCACCGCTGTCGCAAACTTCATCGTCCCGCAAGCCATCCCGATGACAATCACCGCCAACACATATGTTGTGTCCAATGTGTCGCGCAAGATGTTGCGAAAACGCACAATGGCAAAGACCGCCATCAGCCCGAAGGCAGTAACCAAGTTGTTGGAAAGAACCATCATCACTAAGGCCACGATGACCGGCATCAGAATCAAAGAGCTGACGAACGAACGCGAATAGGAAATCCCGCTGTGCGTCAGAATGTAAATCCAAGCAATCCCATGCCCGCACAGGAAAGCCAGCAGCAGCCCCAACGCCGTCAAAGCAATGTCTGTCGGAAACGCGCCAAAATCTCCTTGTACCAGCTTGTCCACAAACGCCCTCAAGAATGATCAGGAAATGCCGAGAGAACCTGCTCGCGGCGAGTCAGATGGGAATGTTTCGGGTCCGATGTGTTCGCGGGGAAAGCCGGCGGCAAGGAGAAAAACCGGCTTCCCGCGCCCAGGCGGTCAGGGCCAATCAACGTGGCGCCGTCCACATATTTCGCCGCGCCGCATTGGGTGAGATTGTAGACGCGCACCAGTTCTTTGAACCAATCCGGGAAGCGGTCGGTGAACTTCAACTCCAGCACAGCGAAATTGCCGAACACACGCACGGGGCGCCGCATCGCCATCGAAAGAGAAGCCGAGAACTCTGGCTCGCAGCGAGTCTCCCGGTCGATCGTGATGCGGATGGCGTTGTTGTGTTCGCTCATCCATGCCTCCCGCAGGTAGGCCACGTGTGCCACTGGCCGGGCGTTCAACTCAGAAACCAAACGGCAGAATTCGCGGATGGCCTGCTGTCGTTTCGGCTGTTGGGACATGATTTGCTCCGGGGGAGGCATTTGCCCGGCCAAGATGGTGTCCACGTCCTCCGGCCTTGCGTTGCCCCGCCGTTTGGTGATCGTGTTATCGACTCGGCGTTTGATCTCGAAATAAACCGGCACCAAAGGGCGATCCTCGTAAAATCGCAGCCGCAGCTTGAAGCGGTTGCGGTCGCCGTTGATCGTGGACTGATAGAGTTTCAAATCCGGCGAATCCAAATAGAGGCTGTGCACAGGGTATGACAAGTTGGGCAGAGTCGCGCCGTATTCGTCAATCACCAAATAGCTTTGCACAAAGTCCCGAATAGCGCCGGCAACCGCCTCGCTGATAAGGTATTTGCATTCAAATCGCTGGCTTTGTAAGTTATCGCGTTCCATACATCTTCGCTGCTTTCCGGTCCAGCCCTTCTCCAAACGGTTAAACAGCAAGCCGCGTTTCAACACCTGCGCCCCCATCTTGGCGCAATCCCAGCCGAAAGGCAAGCCGAAAGTGGGGACAAGGTGGCGCATTCTCCACTCCCCCTAGCCCTCCCCCCTCAGCTTCGCGGCCACGCGATTCAGCCCTTGCGCGATGCGCTCCGCCTCCTCCCGCGTTGCGTCCGGCGTGAAAAACAGCACACCGTCCCGAATCGGCTCTTTGACGAACGGCGCCCCCAGCCAACGCGCTTCGGGAAAATGGCTCAAAATCGCCAAATGCCGGCCGCGAAAACGCTCCGTCATATTCTCCAGCAAACCCTGCCCTCGCCGGTCAAATTGAACCCGCAACTGAAACCCACCCGGCGCTGCCACCACGCGAGCCTCTTCCACCGAACCCTCATCCAAAAACGGCTCCAACGACACCGCAATCCGAATCTCCGACCGCCCATAAATCGGCGCCATCTGAAACCGCCCCGTCTGATCCGGACTCACCCCCACATACACCCGCAACGAACTGTAACTCGCCTCCTCCCTCTCCAAAGTCGAAGCGCACCCCAAACCCAACAAACAAAACCCGGCCATCAACATTCGCATCCCCCCATCATGCCCCACACCCCCGCCCCCGCAAGCCATCAAAAAAAACTCGCCTCCCCTGCCTCCGGCGGGTAACCTCCCCCCCTTTCGGACCTCTATCCGAAGCCACATTATGGGACAGCAACACAACAAAGTCCAAAAACGCAAACGCCGCTACCGCTACCTCAAACGCCGCAAAAAAATCGCCCAAAGTGGCGCCAAGCCGCCAAAGTGGTAAGGTGGGGCAGACCTCGAAGAGTGGTTAGAGCGGAGGGGAATCGACTTCCTGTCTGCGCCAAGGCCGGCTAAAAGCCTGCCCCACTAGCTACTGGCCCACTCGGCCTTTTCCGAGACGTGTGTTATTGACAACGCGGGCTCCCAGCGTTAGAGTTTCCCAAAATTTTCCGCAATAAGCATTTATGGGCTTTGAGGGTTTTGGAGGGCGATTTCGTTCGGGATACATGGATTTGCAGGAGGCACAGGATTGGATTTTTTGTCAAAGCAGGTGCCGGTCAACCGGTCGAGTGCCTGCGCCACCCTGTTAAGCCCGTAAATGCTTATCTCGAAATTTTCTGTTGAAAAATGCAAACGACCATGAAAATCGATCGCACACCAACCCGCAAAAACCAAATCGCCGCCCTGTTGAAAAGCGCTCTTTTGGCCTTGGCCGGCCTTTTGACCGCCTCAGAGGCTACCCGCCGCAACCTTCACCGCGACCCCCGCCACAGGGCAAACCTGGCGCATCCCCGCCTCCGGCGATAAGGGCGACACCGATCCCTTTCCCCTCACACTCACCGTGCCGGGCACTATCACCGGCGCCATTACCGACGTCAACGTCACCCTACACAACTTGTCCCACACAGATATAACAACGGAACTAGGCCGCTTGCCGTCTTACCTTTCCTTAAGCAATTCGCTCGCCGGCTTTAACGGCCGGGCCGCCACTGGCGAATGGAGGCTGTATATTAGTGATGATTCAGACTCTTTGAGCGATGGCACCGGCTCGCTGGCGAGTTGGTCCCTCACCTTCGGAGGAGTCATCCCAGACGCCCAACTGAACATCCCCGAAAGCCTGACCGTCAACGAAGGCGCCAGCAAGGACTACAACTTGGTGCTGGACGGTGAGCTCCCCTCCAACGCCCTCACCACCACTGTTGCCCTCACTGTGGCGGACCCCGACCTCCTCACCCTCAACAAAAGCCGCGTGACCTTCACCGCCAGCGACTGGAACACGCCGCAAACCGTCACCGTCACCGCCAAAAGACCCGACGGCTTTGACGACAGCACAACAACCATCCGCCACGCCTACCGCATTGGGAGCAATGCCTATACCACGAACTTGCCGGTGAGGATTGTGGACACAGTCATCGACGATGACGGCCCGCTGCGGCTGGAATTCACCTCAGTGAATCGCATTGTCCAAGAAGGCAACGGGGTCAACACCATCATCGGCTTGGCTCTCAATGTGGTGAGCGGCTCCAGAAGCACCCAGGTCCCCATCGTGGCGAATTACGAAACCTTCGACTACCTGGCAAATGTCAACTTCGGCAACTCTTCGATAGCCAGGGCGACTGCTGGGGAAGATTACTTCCCGACCAGAGGCAAGTTCCGATACTCCCGCGACGGGGTGCCCATCGACGCCGAGGGGAATGAACTATTCGCCGCCGACGGAGAAACACCGATCCGGCGAGTCATCTCCATCCTCATCAAAGGCGACCGGAAATTGGAGAAGGACGAACGATTCGGCCTGCGCGTCACCTACAACGGCGAAAACGAAGAAGGCACCACCACCAACACCATCACGGCCATGATCACCATCCAAAACGATGATCGCCACGTCCTGCCGACAAATCCCAACATACCCCCGACGAATATCGACGCGCCGCCGCTGGCCTTCAGCCGCACCCGCTTCTCCTTGGACGAAGGCGCCACCAAGATTTACCGCGTGCGCCGGGCCTCCCTCAGCCGACAAAACGTGTCAATCCTCCTGACCAGCAGCAGCACCAATATCTTCATCCGCCCCTCGGAGCTGACCTTCACGCCGCAGAACTGGAACGAGTTCCAAACCGTTTCCGTCACCGCCCTCCGAGACGCAGACACCGCCGATGAAAACATCCTCATCCGCCATACTGTCGAAGATTCCGGCGAGAGCGAACTCGTCCGCGTGACCGTCACCGACACCGGCGCTTATAGCCCGACGCCCGAGCCAACCGAGCCAATCAACCCGCTCGAGCCACCGGCCACTGGCCTGATCCTGACCCTGAGCGCCACCGAAAGCGCCAATGCCGCCGGAATGCGGCTCTCCCTCGGCGAAACCGCACAGCGTAGCACCGAACGCCAATGGACGGCCCCCAACGCCGCTTCTTCTTGGAGCCGCGCCCTCCAGCACGGCAGCGCGCGCATCGCCGCCAGTAGCCACGCCAGCTTGGAAAACACCAACAAACTGATGCTTTACGACAACAGCGTGAACGGCAACCCCTTCACCGGCCAGCGAAACACCCTTTGGGACGACGCCCAATATGTGCCTTTGGAGACGCCCCTCTTCATGCAGGCCGACCGAGGGCCAGCCACTGAGTTCACCATCATTGGCCTGTTCCTGAACGACTTCCTGCGCAGCGCGGTGGGCAAGGACAAGTTCGCCCTCGTCACCAGCGTGGAGGATGCCGGCGTTGGTTGGCCAGCTGGCACCGTCTTCACCTATGTTCAAGGCGACAGCAGCACTTTGGCGCTCAACGGCGAACGGCAGTCAACCTACGGCAGCTTCTTCCATCCAGGCACCTACACCCTGGGCGGGCAGATGGCGGGCGAATTGCGCATTGCTGCGCTGCCGACCGATTACGATGCGGATGGAGACGGCTTGATAGAGATTCGCACATTGGCGCAGCTCAACGCCGTGCGATGGGACTTGGACGGCAACGGCGAAGCCGATGAAGCAGAAGAGGAAGCGCATTACGCGGCGGCCTTCCCCAACGCGATTGAGTCGATGGGCTGCGCGGACGGCTGCGTCGGGTATGAATTGGCGGTGGCCTTGAGCTTCGACACCAACGGAGACGGGCTGTTGAATGCGGCAGATGCCTATTGGGACGAAGGGGCGGGCTGGGCGCCGATAGGAGATCAGAGTCAGCCTTTCAACGCCCGCTTTGCGGGGAACGACTTGGCTTTGACTGGGCTGTATCAGAGGCGCTCCGCGGGGGCGTCTTCTTTGGGCTTGTTCGGAGCGTTAGGCTATTCTGGGGAGATTGTGGGTTTGGAGCTGCGAGAAGTTCGAGTGAGCGGAGTTCACTGGGCTGGGGCCTTGGCCGGGATCAACTGGGGAGAGATAGAAGGGAGCGCGGTTGAAGGGGGACGAGTGGAAGGGCACAGCAGCATCGGGGGGTTGACGGGACACAACTTCGGCACGGTGAGAGACAGCAGGATAGAGAGACTGACGGTTGAGGGGGATCGAGTTGTTGGCGGCCTAGTGGGTTGGAACTCAGGGACAGTGTCTGGGGGGCAGAGCGCGGGCACCGTGAGAGGGCAATCGTTGGCTGGGGGCTTGGTGGGCTACAACTTCGGCTTCATCCGGTTGAGCGCATCTGAGAGCGCCGTATCTGGCGGGACAGACCGATTGGGCTGCCTGGCTGGAAGCAATCTCGGAACGATAGAAGGGAGCCTCTGCGAAGGCGAAGAAGAAGATGCCAGCGGCGCTGGCGGCTCATCAGACACAGAGAGCTCGTCGGGGTGAGTGGCTAGGAATTAAAGGGAATTATAAAGAAGCGTTGACAAAGCCTAGCTGATAGAGACGTCGTCGCGGCGTCTTTCGAATTCGTCGGCAGTCAACTCCCATCCCCCTCGGCCTTTCGACTGTTCGCAACGCTGAACCCTCTTCTCGTTGTGCAGCTTGACCAAAACCCCGTGGACTATGGCGTCGTTCATGATGTTCACGTCGCCCCGACTACGGAATATTCCCGCACGGCGACTTATTTCGGGCTGCGCCGAGGCATTGGGCTTCGTGCCGTGCTTCCAACAGCACGTCCAAAACCGCCTCCTCCTAAATGAAACTCGCCCAATCTTGCGTTCTGTTTTGGCCTTATCATCGTCTCATTTCCTCCACACGTTGCTTGGCGATTTGGATGTACTGGGGGTTTACGTCAATGCCTATGCTATGCCTTCCCGCCTTCTGCGCGGCCACACACGTCGTTCCGCTTCCCAGGAATGGATCAAGCACCACTTGGTCGCGTTGGCTGAACAATCGTATTAGGTGCTCGCAAATTCGGATTGGCTTAGGCGTCAAATGGCAGTTGAATCGAGATTTGACGTCCTTTTCGATTGTCATCACCGTTGATGGCACTTTCCCATCCATGGTCTGGGTTGCGTCAATGAGTCCCGTTCCATGCTGCATCCAGTTGTCCACGAAGGTTCCCATGCGGGGTTTTTGCGCACACAGAACGGCTTCGAACTGCGGGCGAAGTTGGGGTGACTTTCTTCCTCGCATCCGCTTGATGGCGTCGTTTTTCTCGTCAGGCGTCATGTCGGTGCGCTTGGCTACGAAATGATCCATTGAGAACGCCTTGAACTGGGCGCGGCGCGTGAATCTCCAAGCATAGACGTCACGCACCTCAAATCCTGAATCCTCAAACGCCGTCGCCATTCGGTGCACCAAGCGCGGCGCCGAGAACACCAAGGCGAATGCGCCGGGCTTCAGCACGCGCAACAATTGCTTGGCTACGGGTTCCATGAACTTCTGCAGGTCCTTGCCTTGGGCAGCGTCAAACTTCATGCCGACAGGCAAGCCGCCGACGGAACCCGTCCCTCTAGGGCCGCCCTTTCCCTTTCCCCAATTGCCGTCCAAACCATCCAGGAAATAGGGCGGGTCCGTGACGACCAAATGAATGTGGTCGCTCTCCATGTCCGCCAACACGTCTCGGCAGTCGCCTGGATAGAGCTTCACCTTTGTGGCCGGCCGCATCAGCAGCCTCGCCGCTTGATCCAATTGCGCATCCGTCATGCCGTGAGCTCCCTATAGGTGACGGTCTTGCCGACCAAGCCGCGAAACAAAGCATCCAAGTGTTCCGACGTATCGATCTCACAGCTTCCCTCGTTGAGTCTGAAGGTGTATTCGTCGACGTAAGCCCGCATGTGCTTCTTGCTCCATCCGTGATAGATGCCGTGGTAGCCGCGCTTGAGAACAGCCCAAACAGATTCGATGCCGTTTGTGTGCACATCGCCCCGGACGTACTCGCCATTGCTGTGGGAAACTGTGCCATGCGGGTATTTGCTCGATGAGTCCGACAGTGAAGAGTAGGCGGTTGAATCGTCGGTGTAGACAGTTGATCCCGCCTCCACGGTTTCCCCAACGAAGCCGACCAAGCTGGCTGCATTGGTGCGGGCAACCGGCTTGGCCTTCACTTTCCCGCCACGCTCCCGAATGCTGGCAACCGGCGTCTTGCCCACTGCGCCGCGTCCCTTCTTCAGCTGTTTGGATTCGTGCTTGTTGCCTTCCTTTCCGCCGATGTAGGTCTCGTCGACCTCCACCGTTCCGCCCATCGCCTCCAGGTTTCCGCCGCAGCCCAACCGCAGCCGGTGCAGCATGTACCAAGCGGTTGGGTAGGATACGGACAATTCATGCTGCAATTGCAGTGCGCTGATGCCCTTGCGAGCGGTCATCAGCAGATAGGCGGCAAACAGCCATTTGCGCGGATCAACCTTGGCGTCCTCCAGCGGGGTGCCCGTCCATGCCGTGAAATAGCTTCGGCATTCGCCGCACCAATACCGCCCAGGATGCTTGGCCTGCGCCTTGATCTTGGAATCGCCGACGCACTTGGTGCAATAAGGCTTGTCGCCCCAGCGGATGCGCTCCAGATACTCCACGGCAGACTGCTTGGTGGGATAGTGCTGCATCAGGTCAAACAGGCTAAGTGTGTTGGCTTTGCGTTTCGCGGTCATCGTGATCCCCAGCTGATTTGTTGAGTAATTGTCGACTAAGCGCTGGATTTTGTCAACACTTCTTTATAATTCCCTTTTTTATGCCCGGCTCCCTTGCATTGGCGGTGCGTTAAGGTGGCGCAGAAATTCTTGTCTGCGCACGGGCAGGCTAAAAGCCTGCTCCCACCTTAGCAGTTTCGACTTGTCGAATCAGCCATTTTCCCGCGGTTTTTTCCAATTGAAGTTTGAAGATTTGCAGTTGCGGCGCGGGGTCGTTTTCCAGGTAGATTGTGCCGGTAACTAGCACGGTGGCCCGGTTTTTGTCGTCGAGGTTGATTTGCGGGTCGGTGAGTCGCACTTTTAGGGAATGTTTGACGGTTTGCAATCCGGCAGCGGCTTCTCGGATTTGCGTTTTGCCCTGGAGGGTGGCGGCGTAAGGGCTGCCGATAATTTGGATGAGGGCGTTGGTGTGGAAGAAGGTGGGGATGGCGTTGATGGCGGCGAGGCGGGCGAGTGGTTTTTTGCCGTCGAATGAAGCGGCGGCGGCCAGTTTTTTGAGGGTTTGTTCGATCTGTTTTTCCGGCGAAGGAAAGAGCCGTGTCCAACCCCAGATGCCGAGGCCGATGAGAAGAAGGGCTGGGATGATGGCTTTTGTTGCCGTCAAAACAAGGGTTTTCCGATGATGTGGCGGGCGCGGATTTTTTGGAATTCGGAGATCATCCGGTTGTCGCCCACGACCCAATACTCGCCCTCTTTCAGGTGGATGGGTTTGTTTGTTGAGCGCCCGTTTTTTGTCAAGGCGTAGGATTCGTCGATGGGTTTTCCGTTCACGAAAACAATTCCGTTGCGCATTTGTATCGTTTCGCCGGGCAGGCCGAGGACGCGTTTGAGGATGGTCACTTGTTGGCCGGTTGTGGCGATGGAGACGACGTCTTTTCGCTGCGGCGTTTTTCCGGCAAAGGCATAGCGGTTGATGTAATTGATTTCTCCCGGCCGGTAGGTGGGGAACATGCTGAAGCCGACGATCTTGATGGGCACGAGGCAGAATTGGAAGAGGAGAAAAGCGCCGATGGCTAGGCCGAGGATTCGGAGGCGGGTGCGCGCGGGCTTGCTGCCGTAGAGTAGGCGCCGCCGGAGGGACGGTTGAGACGAAGGAGCGGATTGGCTTTGGGTGTTGTCATTTTCTTTCATGGCCTGGCCGCGCGACATGGGCGAAGCTAACACAATCGCGGGGCGGGGTCAAAGGCGGCCATGTGGCACCGACAGATTAGCGCAGGCACTTGAAGAGCGGTTAGGGCGGTGGGGAGAACCGACAACCAACTTCAGCCTGCGAATGGGCAGGCAAGATGTCTGTTCCACCTTGCCGGCGCGTTCGCAATCGCCAACCACTGGCCGCTAACCTCAAATGCTCATTGCGCGGAAGAGGTTTGACAAAACGGGGGAGAATTGGTTCTTTCGGTTGGCATGACGCGAGCTTCGGCGGCAAGGTGGATAGGGCGTTTCTGCGCAGAGTTTCTGGGTTGAACTCTGCGGCATCCGTTGGTTTCTCATTTTCTCCCGGTATTTCAGATGGCTTTTTCGTTTCGATCGATTCCCGGTTCGGTGGCGTCTCCCCAAGGATTTCGCACGGCTGGGGTGTTTTGCGGGGTGCAGGGTTTGGAAAGGAAAGGCGCCGGGTTGGATTTGGCGTTGATTGTTGCCGATGCGCCGGGGCCAATTGCCGGGTTGTTCACGACTAATCAGGTGCGAGCAGCTCCGGTCAAGTGGTGTCTCCAACATATAAAAGGGGGTGAGGGGCAGGCCATCGTCGCAAATTCCGGCAACGCCAATGCCTGCACAGGTGAGCGAGGGATGCGGGATGCCGCGGCGATGGCCTCGGAGACGGCTCGTATTTTGAAGCTGGAAGCGCAGCATGTCCTCGTCGCTTCGACCGGGCGGATTGGTCTGCCGTTGCCGATGGTGAATATCCGAAGGGGGATTCGCTTGGCGGCGCAATCATTAGCGGGCGGCGAAACGCCGGCACGGGCGGCAGCGCAGGCGATTATGACTAGCGACACTTGCCCGAAGGAATGCGCGGTGGAAATCCCCCGCCGCCGAGGAGCGATTCGGATTGGCGGTATCGCCAAAGGCGCCGGCATGATTGCGCCGCGCATGACGCCGGATGGCAAGCCGAGGCCAGGCGAGCGGCAGGCGACGATGCTCGCTTTTCTCACCACAGACGTGGCGATGACGCAGCCTCTCCTGCAGCAAGCTCTGACAGCTGCCGGGGCGCGGAGCTTCAATGCGGTGACGGTGGATGGGGATATGAGCACGAATGATTCGGTGATTCTCTTGGCGAGCGGGCGGGTGGGGAACGCCCTGGTGCGTTCGGCCAAGTCTCCGCTGTTTCGAGCGTTTCGGGAAGCCCTGACTCATGTATGCGCGACGCTCGCCAAGATGATGGCTCACGATGGCGAGGGAGCTTCCAAGTTCGTGGCCGTGCGCGTGGCTGGCGCCCGGAATGCCGAAGAGGCGGCGGCGGCGGCTCGCTCGGTGGCGAACAGTTTGTTGGTGAAGACGAGTTGGAGCGGTGGCGACCCGAACTGGGGGCGCGTTCTGGATGCTTTGGGGTATTCTTCGGCGCGGGTGGCGGAAGAGCGGGTGGACATCGCTTACAGTGCGCCGGAATCCAAACGGCTGGTTTATGCGTTGAAATGTGGACGCCCCGCCAAAGTCTCGTTTGAAAAACTCTGCGCTGAAGTGGCTCGGGAGGCATTCGACTTGCACATCCGCTTGAATCTGGGGATGGGCGCTGCTGTCGTTCACACCTGCGATCTGACTGAGGCCTATGTCCGCTACAACCAGGGCGACATCTCCAACCCCGCGGCTTTGGGAGGCTGAACTGTGCAGGAACTCATCGACAAAGCGGCGACACTTCTGGAGGCTCTGCCCTATATCCAGCGGTTTGACGGCGCGATTTTCGTGATCAAATACGGCGGCAGTTTCATGGATTCTCCCAATCCTGCTGTGCGAAGCAGCGCGGCTCGGGACATTGTGTTTCTTGCGGCCGTGGGCATTCGTCCGGTGATTGTTCACGGCGGCGGGAAGGCGATCAACCGGGCGATGCGGCAGGCTGGCTTGTTGCCGCAATTCGTCCAGGGACATCGCGTTACCGACGAGGCATCGGCTCGGTTGGTGGATCAAGTGCTTTCCGGCGAAATCAATCCCGAAATCGTGGCGAGAATCCACAAGCAAGGCGGGAAGGCTGTAGGAGTGCCGGGGCGCGACATTCTGCGTTGCCGGCAGAAGGTCTTTGAATCGCCCGAAGGCGGGAGCTATCATTTGGGCTTTGTTGGCGAGGTGACCTCTGTGGATGCGGCGTCTATTTTGGGAGCTGTTGAGAGCGGCGGCATTCCGGTTGTCAGCCCAACGGCGCGCGGGCAAGATGGGTGTCTTTTCAACTGTAATGCCGATTTGGTTGCGGCGGCGCTGGCAGCGGCTCTGCAAGCGCGGCGGCTTGTGTTTATGAGCGATGTGCCGGGGCTGCTGCGGAATTCTGCCGACCCCGCCAGTTTGATCAGCCGGGTTTCAGCGGCGGAAATTCGGCAGCTCAAGGCCGGCTCAGTCATCGGTGCGGGGATGATTCCGAAGGTTGACAGCGCCGTGGAGTCCATCCGGGCGGGCGTGAACAAAGTGTCGCTGGTGGACGGTCGAGTTCCCCACGCTGTGTTGTTAGAGATTTTTACCGACCGAGGCGTCGGCACTCAAGTCGTTCCATGAAGCCGGACTCAAAACCCAAAGGTGCCGTTCAACGGCAGTTCGAGCGGCATCTGATCCCGACTTACGGGCGGTTCGACATCGTTTTGACGCGCGGCGAGGGCGCTTGCGTTTGGGACGATCAAGGCCGCCGTTATTTGGATGTCGGCGCGGGCATCGCCGTGTGCGCTTTGGGCCATTGCCATCCGGCTCTGGCGGAGGCGGTTTCCCGCCAAGCGCGGCGGTTGATTCACGTTTCCAATCTGTATTACCACGAGCTTCAAGGCCAGTTTGCCGAGCAGTTGGCGGGCCAGATCGGCCGCGGGAAGTGCTTCTTCTGCAACAGTGGCGCCGAGGCGAACGAAGCCCTCTTCAAGCTGGCCAGAAAAGTGGGCAGGGAATCCGGGCGCTTCGAGATTCTGACCTGCGAAAACTCGTTTCACGGGCGGACTCTGGCGAGCATTGCGGCCACCGGACAAGCCAAAGTGAAGGCCGGTTTCGAGCCTTTAATGCCGGGGTTCCGCCATCTGCCTTTCAATGACCTCCCGGCAGTCGAGGCGGCCATCAGCCCGGCGACGGTGGCCGTCATGATCGAAGGCATCCAGGGCGAAGGCGGAATTCACCCTGCGAGCCCCGAATTTCTGATCGGCCTGCGGGCTTTGTGCGACGAGCGCGATTTGCTGCTCCTTTACGACGGCGTTCAATGCGGCCATTTTCGGACAGGCCAGTTTCAAAGTTTTCAGCGTATCCTGGCCTCTTCCGAGGCGGGCTTCTTGCCGGACGCGCTCTCAATGGCAAAATCACTGGGCGGCGGCTTTCCTCTGGGAGCCGTCTGGGCGGCCGAGCGCTATGCCGATGTTTTGAGGCCGGGAACGCATGGCAGCACCTTCGGCGGGTCGCCGCTGGCCTGTGCGGCGGGCTTGGCGGTTTTGGCAGAAGTCGAAGCGGCGAATCTCGAACAAAACGTGCGAGAAGTGGGGAAGTATTTGAAGTCCCGGCTTGTCGAGTTGCAAGGACGATTCCCGGACGCCATCGGTGCAGTTCGAGGTCTTGGATTGATGATCGGCGTCGAATTTCACGAGGGCTTTTCAAAAAAGCTTGCCAAAGAGCGCCCCGTGTCGCTGCAAATGACGGAGGCCTTGCACCGGGAAGGGATGTTGGCCATTCCCGCGGGGCAAGAAGTTGTCCGTTTCCTGCCGCCTTTGAATCTCAAACGGGAAGAGGCTGAGGAGGCCGCCGCTATTTTGGAAAAAGCCGTCAAAAGCATGATGCCATGAAACACTTTTTAAGCCTTGAAGACCATTCACGGGCCGTGCTGCAAGCCATTCTCGACCGAGCCGCGCAGCTCAAGGCCGCTCGAAATGATGAGAGCCATCGCCCGCTGGCAGGACAGACATGGGCCTTAATCTTCGCCAAATCCTCCACCCGCACGCGAGTCTCCTTTGAAGTCGGTATTCGAGAGCTGGGCGGGAGCGCCCTTTTCCTGAGCGCCGGCGATCTGCAATTGGGACGGGGCGAACCGATTCGAGACACGGCACGCGTCTTGGGGCGGATGGTTCACGGCGCGGCGATTCGAACCTTCGAGCATCGAGAACTCCTCGACTTTGCCGCCTTCAGCCGGATTCCCACAATCAATGCCTTGACCGATTACGCCCATCCCTGCCAGATCATGGCCGACCTGCTCACGATTCAAGAGAAACTGGGAACAATCGGAGACCGCGTGATTGTCTTCATCGGCGATGGCGCCTGCAACGTGGCCACCTCCTGGATTTTCGCCGCCGGCAAATTCGGATTTGAATTGCGCCTCGCTTCGCCCGAAGGCTTCAGGCCGAACGCCGATCTCTTGCAGCGGGCGGGCGGGAACATCCACGTAATGGGCGATGTCCTGAAAGCCGCTTGTGGCGCCGACGTCCTTTACACCGATGTATGGGTCTCCATGGGCATGGAATCCGAAGCGGCAGACCGCGTAAAACGTTTCCAGAGATTCCAAATCAACGGCGAAGTGGTTGCTAAAGCCAAACAATCCGCATTAGTGATGCACTGCCTGCCCGCCTACCGAGGAAAGGAGATTACAGAACCGGTTCTGGAAACCCACCAACAAACCGTCTTCGACCAAGCTGAAAACCGCCTGCACGCCCAAAAAGGCATCATCTGCTGGCTACTCAACGTTTGAGAAACAACGGCTTCAGAACGAACGAAACAGCCGAACGAAAACCCAAAAAGTAACAAGCGAAAAACAGCAGGATCGGTGGAGAGACCAATAGCACAGAACCGAACCACACAATGCGCGGAATCAATCATTCCGAAATTCTTCATCAATGCTGCGAAAAGGCGCCCAATTATCTGTATCCCAAGCACGCAAGCGATTCCAATGCGCCTTATTGTCAGGATGCCAACGGCGCTGAACCGATTCCACCGGCAACGTCAATTCCCGAAGAGTCAACACCTCAATATGCCCATCCATAAACGCAATGTTCGCTTCACCAGAATGCCGCCGCGTCAAATAGAAAGTATAGCGAGGAGCAAAAATTCCTCCGGAACTTGAAAGAGGAGAAAGATTTCCCACAGAAGGAGTTCGATCATTGTTCACTATAATACCCATATACGCTCATCCGATATTTTAAACGGACTCATCAAACCTGAACTCGGACCCGGAGGCAACCGATCCGCGTTATCATCTGCGTACAAATGCGCGACCAAAGCTAATTGCCGCACATTGTTGACGCAGTGAATCCCGCTATGAATCTTTGCGGGCTTGAAGAGTTTTTGGTCGTTGGCAAGGCGAAGCCCATTGCCCTCCGGCATCATCCCGAACATCGCCAAAAAAGTGGCAAGTGATTGGTGGTTGGCGATTGTGAACTCGCCACTCATTTTGCGGGCGGAGAATGCGGCAAGCGTGGGGCAGGCACTCGGAGTGGTTGGGGCTGTGGAGACCGACTCTAGCCCGCGATTGCGCAGACAAGGATGTCTGCGCCACACTGTCTACGCTACCTTTCTTTTAAGGGTTGCTGTCAGTCGATGACGGTTCGGTCGAGGGTGGATTGGGTGTCGGCGCTGCAGGGTTGGGGGGCGTTGGGTTGGATGAAGGTAAGTTGGAAGGGGCCGATGTCGATGCGGTCGCGGTCGCGCAAGGGGGCGGGTTGGGAGATGCGTTTTCCGTTGAGGAAGACGCCGTTGCGGCTGCCGGTGTCGATGAGACAAAGGGCGTCGTCTGGGGATTGGCTTTGGATGATGGCGTGGCGGCGGGAGACTCGGGGGTTGGGCAGGGCGATGTCGTTGTTTTGGGTTCTGCCGATGGTGCAGGCGTGTTGGATGCGCACTCGTGTTCCGTTGGGCAGTTCCACTTCGGCGGTGGGGTTGACTTTGGCGATCCATTCGTGGTTGAAGACGATGCGGTAGATGCGGTTGCGGATGAGGAGGCGGTTGTCTGCGGCGCGGACGATGCCGGAGAGGAGGAGGCGGTTGGCGGTTTCGTTGGTTTCGTCGTCGGGGATGGTTTTGCCTTGCCAGATTTGGGAGTAGCGTTCGAGGGCGGCGCTCAGGTCTGGGGTGTTGCGCAGGAGTCTCTCGCGGACGAAGAGGAGGTTGTCGTCTTGTTCCCGGGCTCTTGGGGAGAGGAAGAGCGTTTCGCAGGCGGTGTCAACGAGGGAGGCTGGGGCGGGAAGGGAGCGATTGTGTTGTCGGATTTGTTCGGCGATTGTTCGGCAGAGTTTTTGGGTGAGGTAGGGGTGGCCGTGTGTCCAGTGGAGGATTCGTTTGAGCAGGGCCGGGGCGAGGGCATCGCTGTGGTTGGGCGCGGTCATGCCTTGGGAAAGGGGCTGGGCTTCGTCTTTTGTGAAGTCGTCGAGTTGGATGCGGCGGCCGATGTTGAAGGGCGTGGTGTGGGGGTTGGCGATTAGTTGGGCCGGGGTGGCGACGCCGAGGAGGCAGAAGGCGAGGCGGCGGCAGGCGGGGTCGTGAATGCGGCGGTTGTAGCATTCGCGGATGGCTGCGAAGAATTCGTCGGAGCGGAAGGGCAGGCTTTTGACGGCGTCGATTTCGTCGATGAAGACGACTAGGCCCTGCGTTGTTTTCGGGAGGGCGAGGGTTTGGATGGCGCCGAACCAGCGTTGGACGGGGCTGAGGCGTTGGTGGCGCATCCAGTAGTTGTCCAGTTCGTCTTCGAGGTCCAACTGCCGGCCGACGCCCAAGAGCAGGCCATCATACCATTGTTCGGGGCTGAGGTTTTGCCCGACGGCCGCGCAATCGAGAACGATGACGCGGAGGCCTTCTTTGCGGAGTCTTTGGGCGGTTCGGACCATCAGGGAGGATTTGCCCATTTGCCGTGAGGTCAGCACGTAGGCGAACTCGCCAGCGGCCAAGGCATTTTTGAGTTCGCGATCGGCTCGGCGTTCCACATATGCGGGCGAGTTGGGAGGAAGCGTGCCGCCGATGGTGTAGAATTCGGTCATGCTTTCCGAGAGAGGCCGCTGGTTTTGCCGGTTCTTGCCAGCGGACTTTGCCGCTTTGTCTGGAGAGGCGGGTTCTCCGGGTTATTGGTCGTAATCGCTGAGTTCTCGAATCCAAATGTTGCGGAAGCGCATTGGGTTGCCGTGGTCTTGGAGGTGGATCGGGCCGTGTGTTTTGGGTGCGGTGTATCGCCCGATGCGGCGGTGGAGGGAGGGGCCGTTGAAGTTCTGTTTGTGGTGGAGCACAACGCCATTGTGGATGACGGTTACGTTCGCTTTTTTGAGGAGTGTTTGGCCTTCCCAACGGGCGTTTTCAAAGATGATGTCGTAGCTTTGCCAGGCGCCGGGCGGTTTGCTGGCGTTGACTCTGGGCGGTTGCTGGCCATACATGGCGCCGGCTTGTCCGTCGGGGTAGGTGGGGTTGTCGAAGGAGTCGAGGATTTGGATTTCGTAATCGCCGAAGATGATGACGCCGCTGTTGCCTCGCCCTTGCGAATGGCCTTTGATTTTGAGCGGTGTGGCGAATTCGAGGTGGAGTTGGAAGTCAGTGAAATGTTCTTTGGTTTGGATGGAGCCGGTGCCGGGGACGACTTCCATGTAGCCGTTTTCCACTTTCCAACCGGCGGGCTGTTTGCCGGTTTTCTCGAAGTTCGCCAGATCGCGGCCGTCGAAGAGAACCAGGGCGTCACCCGGCGGCGGCGCCATATGGGAGAAGACGGCGCCGGGTTTCACGACGGGTGGTTGCGGTCGGGTTCCATCGTGGACTCGCCATTTTTGACCGGGGAGGAGCGGGGTGTCGGTGTAGCCGAGTTTCGGTTTTTTCTCGTGATGGTCGGCCATAACATGGATTGACGATGGGGTGGCGGTGGCCAGCAAAGCGGCGAACACGGCCCCGATGTGAAGTTGAATGCGCATAGTTTGAGGTTGCTTTTGGGTTCCGGGTTTGATGGTTACTGTTGGATGATTCGAGAAAACTGGGTGTTCGGGGCAGCGTCGGTGTTGTCTCGGCCGGAGAGCAAGCCGAGGTCTTCCGTGAACTGCGTTTCAAAAGCGTCGGGCAAGTTATCCGAGTCCGAATCGCCCGTCAGGACTCGTTTGAAGATGTCGATGAGGCGCTCGCCGGAGTTTTGCGCGGTTGTTTTCACGGCGGTTGGGTTGGTTAATTTCGGTTGATTCGTTTGAGCAATTCGTAAGCGGCGATGGCTTGCGGGTCGCCGGCGTCCACGCCGGAGATAAGTTCGCGTTCCAGATTGATCATCAGATCGTTGACGGCGAGGCCTTGCTCGTAAGTGATTTCGGGTTCTGTTTTAATGGTTTCAATGGCGATCAGGGCTCTTCGGTATTCTCCTTTTTCGATGGCTGCCGCAGCGTCATTGACGTTTTTCTTCTTCCGGTCGTTGGCGTTGGCGAAGGCATCGGCGAGGTGTTCGGCGGCTTGGGCGGGGCTGTCAGAGCGACGGAGGTTTCCGTCCTCCTCACTCCCGCATCCGGCCAGGGCGAGGGCGGCAAGCAGGCTGAATGCGATTAGCTGGATTTTCTGCAATGGCGGTTGGTTCATGTCTTTTCTTTGGCGGCGGATTAGTCACCGTTTCTGCTGGCAGGGTTACACCAAAATTTTCCGGGGCGTCTGCCGTCAAACCCGCCGACGCCCGCTTCTCTGTAGTAGGATTCGAAGTTCCAGTATTCGGTGTGGCCGCCGAACATGCCGAGTTCGGTGCCTTTGCTGTGGCGCAGGGTGACGCCTTCGTCGGGGCGGCTGGCGACGTTGTCGTAGTTGGAGGGTTTCTGTTCGTCCGCTTCCCAGTAGATCATGGAGTCGGCCTGGAATTGGTTTATTTTGAAGCTGCCCCATTGTTTGCCGTTCGGGCTGGTGCCGTAGGCGGTTACGGCGCCGTTCATCACGTAGCTGCTGACTTTCATTTCCCGCTGTTTGAATGCCGGCGTGTTGGTGCGGTCGAGCGGGCAGAAGAACATTTTGCGGACGTCGAGGTACTGCCAGAGTTGGCCTTCTTCGACGTTGTGTTCGGGGTTTCTATTCCGTCGCCGGGTGTAGCACCAGTTGGGGATGTCGTAAGTGCCGGAACTCCATGACGAGTAGGGGAGATGGTCTTCGGCATCCAATGTGTACATATGGGTGGCGAGGAGGATTTGTTTGATTTTGTTGAGGCAGGCGGTCCGCTGCGCTTTTTCCTTTGCCTGGCTGAGGGCAGGCAGGAGCATGCCGGCGAGAATGGCGATGATGGCAATGACGACCAAGAGCTCGATGAGGGTGAAAGCGCAATAAACGTTTGTAGGCTTGATGGGTTTTTCGGAGTGGTGGCGGAACTCGCCTTGCGCATCAACTTGCCCTGATGGACGAGTCGCCGGATTGCCCGTCTTCCATCCAAGATTCTTGAACGATTCGTCAATGTAAGGATAGAGGCGATATTCATTATCCCGTGCACGGTTCTTCCAATTAAGCGATTTGTGGCCAGGATTACTGGCTGGTTGACTGGTTGACTGGTTGACTGGTTGACTGGTTGACTGGTCTTTTTTCATGCTGACAGGTTGTTTGACATTTTCAAAGTTTTTTTGATTTTCGGTCCAGCGCGGAGGACAGGCGGTGCAGGCTTGCCGCTTGCAGACAGACAGGATGTCTGCCCCACATTTCTCTCCCCGCAGAGACAATTTACCGCTGATTTTTCTTTTTTGTCAAGGGGAGATGGCGGTCAACCGGCAAAGCAGCAACAAACGTTTATTGCGTGTTTTTGGCTTGGCAGGGGCGGCCATGATCAATCTTCCATCGCCTCGGTTCCCTCTTCGGCATTGTTCAGTATGTCCGTCTCGTCGAGTGCTTCAGCACCCCGGTCTCCTCCGGGGTGCGGCGCCGGCGCCTCGCGTACGGCGAGCTTGCCCGTGACGACATCGGCAATCAAGCGCGTGCGGTATTCCTGCAGCAATTCGACCTGACGGCGAGCGCGGGCAATGGCAGCGTCCATGTCGGCGGTGGCCTTGTCAAGATACTCGACGATGGCGGTTTGTTCGGAGAGGGGGGGAGTCACCACCTTGATAGCTGAGAAGTCTGGAGTGTATAGTCGATTGAAGCCGTCCCCAATACCTTTTGAGCGTCTTGCGAACTCGCCCACCAGCAAGGGGGTTCTGAATAAACTCTCAAAAAATGGGGGGGATATGGAGGGGACCACCGGAACAAAAATGCTGTAGTCTGGGCTTATGTGACCATCGATATTCGATACGGCGAACATCCCCGACCACGCTTGCATCCTGTTCATCACGATATTTCCGGGAGAGCATTGCTTATACTTGGAGGTGTTTTCCGCGCTCGCAGGACGGTTGGCAATGTCAGCTTGGGGGACTATCCCTCTCTTGCGAGTGAGCGAAAGCAGGGGCCCCTTTCCTCCTCGGTTATCGGCCTCTCGGAATATAGTCTTTATCCGCCGCACTTCCCAATGCGCTGGCACGTCGCTGAGCCATTCGACGCCGGAGGGCTTGTATTCGGGATAGGGTTGGCCGGTTTTTACATGTATCCGGCCCGTGACGACATCGGCAATCAAGCGCGTGCAGTATTCCTGCAGCAATTCGACCTGACGGCGAGCGCGGGCAATGGCAGCGGCGATCTCGGCGGTGGCCTTGTCAAGATACTCGACGATAACGGTTTGTTCAGAGAGGGGCGGGATTGCCACGACCATGTACTTGAGTTCGCGTGAATAGATGTGCATGACCGTGAACCCACGCCCCATACTCGCCTTCTGACGGGCGGATAACGGACAGTCGCTTGCGTACCCAAGGAACCGGGGGTCTACACGAATGGAGGGCCGTAAGATGATTACATCGCCCCCGCAGCACGCCGAGCCGCGAATCAGGTTGACAGCCGACTTGCCGATTTCGTCAATGGTCTCGCCGGATCCGGCGAACAGGACGTCTCCATATCGAAGGGGAGTATAGGCAGTCGCCGCCAGCTCATGTGAAACACACGTGCGGCTCGCAGTAATGAAGAACTGATGGTGCGTGTACAGATCACCGTAGCGCACGCATGGAACGCCGAACTCTCGCTCGTCCTCCTTCGTGCCACCGCCTCCCTTGAAGAATCTGCCGAGGCGGCCGAGACACCGCACTTCCCAATGCGTTGGCACGTCGCCGAGCCATTCGACGCCGGAGGGCTTGTAGGCGGGATAGGGGTTGAGGTGATATTCACTATCCCGTGCCCGGCTCTTCCGTTTCGGCGATTTGAGGGCAGGATTACTGCTGGTGGGCTGGTTAGCTGGTCTTTTTTTATGTTGACAGGTTGCTTGGCATTTATTCAAAGTTTTTTTTGATTTTCGATTCAGATCGGGGCATAGACCTTACGCGACAGGGAAATGGACGCTATACACCCTTCCACGCGATCGCCTTCTCTGGGTCGCGCACCTGCCGCACGATCCGTTCGCCGGTGACGATGGCCGGTCAATCAGAATTGGTTTGTTTCTGAGATGAGCTCCTGATAACTTCCAAAACAGTTTGTTTGGTTTGTTTGTCTAATTTATCGTCTTTAAGGGCGTTGATCTGTGCACAGATGTGTTTCACTGTATCTTCCCGGCCTTCTTTCCGGCCTTCTTCCCGGCTTTTTTCCCGAATCCTTTTCCGAAATTTCTCTATTGTCATCATAACTGACTCCCGTATTTGAATAATTACCCAGACAATGACTATCCATCCAATGATTTCTTTGCCAGTTTCCTTTATTATTATCTTAATTGAATTTTGAAATAAAATCTTAACGCTTACAGATGCTTGCAAAAGCGAAAAGCCATTCAAACAAGCGGTCACAAGAATAAATATCCCGCCTACTGCTATCGCAAAACAAAAGAAAGTTTCATATTTTTGAGGGATTGACCATACTGATTGTTTTTCTTCGGGAGATTGATCCATGGTTCGGCAGTTGTTAGAACGGTTCCTGCTCAGCTACTGTCTCTTCTTTTGGCGGCGCGGCATTTTGCGCACTAGCCGTGTCCGCACAAAATCCTGTAGTAGCTCCGGCCAACAGACCAAGGCTGACGGCAGGCAATTTCCAAAACCGCGACCCCTTGACGGCATTCAGAACCGCCCTAATCAGATTCAAAAACACAGTTCCCCCCATAACTCTGCTCAAATTCTTACTTACTCGTTCATTTTCCGCTGCAAAGAGACTCTAAACCCATCATTCACCGATCTCTCCGTAAGCGGAAAATATTAATCCCCAATTTCAGCCTTGTCAACAAAAAGTCCCGCGATAAGCATTTACGGGCTTAACAGGGTGGCGCAACCACGTGTGGCGCAACCACATGTGGCGCAGGCACTCGACCGGTTGACCGGCACCTGCCTTGACAAAAAATCCAATCCTGTGCCTCCTGTCCATCCATGTATCCCGAACGAAATCGCCCTCCAAAACCCTCGAAGCCCCTAAATACTTATCGCGAAAAGTCCCGCAATAAGTATTTAGGGGCTTCGAAGCAAAATGCTTGGCAACGGAACAGACTGTGTTAGATATTTTGACTAGGGGAATGAGGTCACTGGACGTGGAAAAAGCAGGATTGCCTGCTGGAGCGTCAATGTAGCCCATAGCTACTTATTCCGAAAAGTCCGCAATAAACCGTTTGTAGGCTTGATGGATTTTTTGTCAAGGGAGGCGGCGATCAACCGGCAAAGCAGCCGGTGATGAAGGCGCTAAATGCGTTGGGGTTGTTACGGTAATTGTATTTCCAAGTGGCTTCGGAGAGGTAGAGCTACATGTCTTCTTTGGAATAATGATGGTGGCTGCCATACCAGGCGCGTTTGAGCAGAGACCAAAAGCCTTCAATCGTGTTGGTGTGGACATCCCCCAGCGCGTAGCGAACGGCATGGCGCACGACTTTGTGTTCCACGCCAATGGCGTCAATGTTGTGGAACTCCCTGGCTTCATCCGTCATCAGGCGAGTCCGTTTTGTGTGCAGCCAAGTGGCCATCAGTCGCCGAATGTTGGTGCGCAAAGGCGTCCCGGGCGGGTGTTTGACTTGGGCTTTGACTTGGCCACCCCGTTCGACTGCTCCAATCACCGGTGTTTTGTCGGTATATTTGTCTCTGGGCGGACGATTTTCGAAATGTTTGTTCGGCTTGCGTGGTCGCCCTCCGATGAAGGTTTCATCGGCCTCGACAATCCCCCGCAAGAGTTTCTTGCCGCGCATCTGCCCCATTGCCAGGCGCACCCGCACTTGCAGATACCACGCCGATGGCTGGGTCATCTCCAAATCGCGGGAGAGTTGCCAGCTGGAAAGGCTTTTCTTGGCGTTGAGAATGAGGGCAATGGCCATGAACCATTTTTGGAGGGGGATTTTGGTTTTCTGGAAGATAGTGCCGGAAAGGACGTTGAAACTGCTCTTGCAGGCATGGCAATTCCAACGGCCAATGCGGTTTTTGTCCTTCTTTTTGGCGACATCAGGGCTGTTGCAGAGGGGACATTGGGGTTTGCCGTGCCAGCGGACGGTCTCCAAGTAGTCGAAGCAGGCTTGCTGGTCGGGAAAGCGTTCAAAGACTTTGATTAAGTTCATCCGCGCACCGCATCAAGCCCTCGAAACCCTGTCAAGCCCGCAAATGCTTATCGCGGTGAATCCGCTTAACAGCGGCCTTTGCCCGACTCAATGCAGGCAACAACAAAGCCGCTAAAATGCCAATAACGGCAACGACAGCCAACAACTCAATCAATGTGAATGCGCGTTTTTCCCACCAACCAGTAACTCACCGAAGACAACGGAGACCAGAGCCGTCAACCAGATCAAAAATATTCAGCAACTCGACATCATCAACAGTAACTTGCTCTTGCGTTTCAACTATTGACCCGGCCAGCAGACTGACGACAACAGAAGCGGCCAATTTTCCGATTCGCGACATCTTGACAGCATTTAGAACTGTCTCGAACAAATCCAAAATATGGGTCCCACCCCGTGGGAATAGCCAATCCCGAAACGAAGGCAAGTTAAGAAATTTTTCAGAGTCAATTGCGCAGGAGAGAAAGGCGTCAAAAAAGAGGAAGACATTTTTCTCGCGGCGCCGGCGAGGGAGTGGAATGGTAAGGCTGTTCTGAGTGTCAACGCGCTGTCAGGAGGGTCCAATCCGCCAAACCAGTGCCGATTCATCTGAGACAGGGCAGAACCAACGGTGGCGACTTTTCGGCGCCAATCGGAGTCTGGAAATCCCATTCCGCTGTTGTTCGACAGCTTTGGCAATTGGCACAGACTGATTAAGCGGCGGGCGGCGTTAGGAGGCTGCGGCCGGGGGTTCGAGGGTTTTTTGGAGGTTGCGATGGTCGACTTTGCCGGTGCCGAGTTTGGGGATTTCTTTGACGATGCGGATTTGGCGGGGGATGCTGAGATTGGAATGGCCGGCGGCTTTGAGGGTTTGGCGGATTTCGACCAGGGAGACGGCGGGGTGGTTGGCAATGGCGATGAGTTGTTCGCCTTTTTGCGGGTCGGGTCGGGAGAGGATGGCAACTTCGGTTCGCAGTCCGTGGTGTTTGAATTGGCCGGCAAGGGATTCTTCGACGGCGGCGAGGCTGATCATTTCGCCGCTGATTTTGGCGAAGCGTTTGAGTCTGCCGAGGATGTGGACGTAGCCTTCTTCGTCGATGTGGGTGATGTCGCCGGTGTCGTACCAGCCGCCAAGGGCTTGGAATTGCCGGTTGGGTTCGGGGTTGAGGTAGCCTTTCATAATGTTGGGGCCGCGGACGTGCAGCCGCCCGCCTTTTTCGACGCCGGGCACGGGTTGGAGGCGGTGTTGGATGGCGGGGAGGAAGCGGCCGGCAGTGCCGATTTTTCCTTGCATTAGGGTATTCACGCTGATGCAGGGGCTGCATTCGGTGGCGCCGTAGCCTTCCAGGATGCGGATGCCATATTTTTGCGCCCAGGTTTGGAAGGTGGCGGCTTGGGTTTTTTCGGCGCCGGCGAAGAGGTAGCGGACGGTGTAGAAGTCGTAGGGGTGTGATTTTCGAGCGTAGCCGTTGAGGAAGGTGTTCGTCCCAAGCATGACGGTGCATTGGCGGTCGTAAATGGCTTCTGGGATGATTCGGTAGTGCAGCGGGGAGGGGTAGAGGAAGACGAAGATGCCGCGCACGAGTGGGAGGAGTGTGCCGATGGTGAGGCCGAAGCTGTGAAACATCGGCAGGGCGTTGAAGAGGCGGTCGGCATCGGTGATGTCGATGACGGCCAGCATTTGTTGGATGTTGGCCATTAAGTTGGCGTGGGAGAGTTCGACGCCTTTGGGCAGGCCTTCGGAGCCGCTGGTGAAGAGGATGACGGCGGTTTCTTGGGGGTTGGGTTGGAAGTCGCGGAAGGGGCGACGCAGGGATTGCCGGGCGAGGATGCGGATTCGAGTCCAGGGGCTGATTTCCGCTCGCGCGTCTTCCAGGTAGAGGGGCTGGATGCCGGCTTGCTCCAGCGGCGCCAGGTCAAGTTTGGCGCGTTTCAAAAAACGCCGGGAGGTGAGGATGGTTCGGACGCCGGCCAGTTGGCAGCAGTTGAGCATTGCGGCTGTGCCGGTGGAAAAGTTGAGGAGAGCCGGGGTGCGGCCGGCGGCCCAAAGGCTGGCCAGGACGACAGGCGTGGCGTTGATGTTGGGAAGGAGGATGCCGATGGCCTGCTGTGCCGGGGGGAGACGTGAGGCCCAGTGCCCGACCAGGGCTTCGATTCCCGCCGTCAGCCTGCGGTAGGAGAGTTTGGCGCGGCTCATGTCTTCCATTACTGGGAAGCTGGGGCGCAAGCGGCGGTTCTCGACGATGGCGTGCAGCACAGTCTCCGGGCCGAATTCGTGTTCAACGGCAAACTGTTGTTCAATCATCTGGTCGCGCAGCCAGGCGGTCAACGCCTGGCGTCCTTGCGTTGTGCTGGAGAATTGGCGGACGGGCGGGGTTTGGATGGCTCTGAAGTGAACGGCGACTTTGGGGAACCATTGCTTCCAGCCGCGATGCCGGGTCCAGCGCAGCCGGCAGGCGCCCTGAAGGTAGCCGATGATGAGTTTGGCCTCGGTTTTGAGAAGCAGAAACCCAGTGCCTTCAAAGAGTTTCATCAGCGAGCCGGTGGTCGAGATTCGGCCTTCGGCGAAGAGGACGAGTCGGCCTTTTTTCGTTTTCAGATACTCGGCAATGCGTTTGACGGCGTAGGGTGAGGCAATATCGACGGGGAAGGTGCGGCGGCTGCGCATGATGCGCCGGTGCAGCCAACTGGTTTCCGCTGTCGCGTTGGAGGTAACAAAGCGCCAATCCTCGTCCAGACAAACGCCGATGAACAGGAAGTCAAGCCATGAAACGTGGTTGGGGATTAGCAGGACAGGGCCTTCGATGTCGAGCGCTTTTTCTCCGTAGACACGGAAGCGGAAGAAGAGGCGGAAGAGGAGACGCAGAAGGGTTATCATTGTAGTGCCAGGTTGTTTTGTTGGTGAAAGCGTTTTTTTGCAAAGGGCGCGTGGGATGCGGCTGAAGAAGAGGTTACTCCTCGGCTTCGAGGGTGATTTCGCGGTCTTGCAAGGTGGCGCCTTCTGCCAAGGAGAGTTGGGAGCGCGCGCGGTTGTATTCGACCAGCGCTTGGATTTCGCCGGAGCGCGCCTGTGTTAAGTCCCGTTGTAGTTGCAGGACGACGAAGACGGTGCTTTTGCCGTTTTCCAGTTTGGTTTCTTCCGCTTCCAAAGCGGCTTCGGCGAATTCGCGTTCTTTGCGGGTGGCTTCGACTCGTTTCAGGTTAATTTCCGCGAGGGTGACGGCGTTTTCGACGGCGACTAGGATGTCTTGCTCGAATTGTTTGAGTTGGAGGAGGGTTTGTTTTTTTTGATGGCGAGCGATTTTCAGGTTGTTTCGGGCGGCGCGGTTGCCGAGAGGAATGGTCAAACGCCCGCCAATGGACCAGGCGGGGTTTTCCCGGCGGCGGAATTGGCGGAGGATGCCGGAATAGCCGATGGCTTCACCGCCGGCGGAGTAGCCGAAGCTGCCGACGATGTCGAGTTGGGGGAGCACTTGGTTTTTGTTGAATTGGATGAGAATTCCGCTGCGTTGGAGGTCGAGGCGGCGTTGCTGGAGGTCGGGGCGGAGGTCCATGGCTTTGTGCCAACTGTCTTGGCGGTTGAAGGGGATGGGCAGGGCTTCCAGTAGTTCGGTGGTTTGGATTTGGGTGTCTTGCCATTCGAGGTATTCATCGCTGAGGAGGTTTTTGAGGGCGTTTTGCCGGAGGGCGAAGGTGCGTTGAGCGCTCAGGAGTTCGGCTTGGGCTCTGGGGAGTTGTGATTCGGCTTGTTTTTCGTCCAGCGGCGCGATGATGCCGATTTGCACGCGTTTGCGGTTGTCTTCTAGCAGGCGTTCGGCCAGTTGGACGGCTTTTTCTTGCACGTTGACGTTTTCTTTGGCGGCGATGAGGTCGAAGTAGGCCAGCTCGACTTGGGAGACTGTGTTCATAATTTGCCAAAGGAGGGTAAGTTCTGATTGTTGCAGGGCGGTTTTTGAGAGTTTGATGTTGAGCCGGGTTTGGTCGATGTTCAGGCCTTGAAGCAGGGGTTGGGCCATGTTGATGGAGAGGTCGCCGCCAGCGTTTTCTGCGGTGAGGGTTTGAAGGGTTTCCCGGTCGATGAAGTCGAAGGCGGTGTTGGCCATGCTGCCCTGGATGTCGTAGCGCAGGCCGGTGGGCAGGTTGCCTCTGATTCCCACGCCGAAGCGGTCTGTATCGCTGGAGGTTCCGGGAATCAAACGATTGAATTCGTCCACATTGCCGGGCTGCTGCCGGAAGTTGTGGTTATAGGAGGCGGTAAAGTAGGGTTCCCAGCCGGCGTAGGCGATTTGGAGATCGGCACGGCGGATGGCGGGGTTTATTTTTTCGACTTTGAGAGAGAGGTTGTGTTGGAGGGCGGTTTGGATGCAGTCGTTTAGGGACATGGGTTTGCCAGCTGGTTCCGGGCGGGCGGCTTCCTGATCTGCTGAGGTTTCCGAAGAGTTTTGCGCGACGGGGCGGTGGAACGGGGATTGTTCCCAACAAAGTTACGAGGGCGAGTCGTTTGAGCATATGCAAGGGGAGTGTAGGCGCAAAAGCTCGATCCGTCAAAGGAAAGTTCCGCGATAAGTATTTAGGGGCTTCGAAGCAAAATACTTGGCAGTTGGGGGCGGCAAAAGGCTGACGGCGATAAGGGAGAACAAACAGAGGAATTATCGGACAGTCCGTTTGCGCTTATCCAAACGGTTGAGGGAAGACGCCCGCAAAGTCAAACCGCCGGCGGTTTGGCGGCAGCTCATTGCGGGAAGCGCGTCCGGCGCCATGACGCATTCCGGCTTTAATCCAAACTGCCGCCTTCCTTTTTCGGACGGCGAGGCGTATTGTTTGGCGAACGGCTTCGCTTGAAAAATGAGGCAGCCAGCGCCCTTGCGGGCAGTATGGCAAAAAAAAGAATACTATCGTAATGACGGATTGGTTGAAGAGGAAACGCCGGGTTCTGACGGCGGGATTGGCGGCGGTTGTCATCGCGGCGCCGGCGATAGGACAAACTGCGGAATGGAGCATTCGCCCTTTGGATGCCGTGAAGTCTGAAGGCGATTCCGGGACAACCCCTTTCACCTTCGTCGTGGAACGAAGCGGCGACGCATCGGAAGCCGCCACGGTAATGTATTCGGTTCGCGGCAGCGGCGATAACCAGACTGGCAAAGCCGATTTCTCCTCCGACACGGTGGATTCGACAGTCGTGACTTGGGGAGATAATCGTTATGGACAAACGAATGTGCCGGCGGGTTTGGATAATGTGGCAGCGATAGCGGCGGGGAATAGTCATACAGTGGCCTTGCGATTGGATGGGACGGTCGTGGCTTGGGGTTGTAATGGTTATGGGCAAACAAATGTCCCGGCCGGCTTGGACAATGTGGTTTCGATAGCGGCGGGGTATGAGCATACAGTGGCCTTGCGAGCGGATGGGACGGTCGTGGCTTGGGGCCGCAATATCCTTGGGCAAACGGATGTGCCGGCGGGTTTGGCTGATGTGGTGTCGATAGCGGCGGGGGAGTATCATACAGTGGCCTTGCGAGCGAATGGGACAGTCGTGGCTTGGGGATACAATCGTTATGGGCAAACGGATGTCCCGGCGGGTTTGGCTGATGTGGTAGCGATAGCGGTGGGGAAGGATCATATAGTGGCCTTGCGAGCGAATGGGACAGTCGTGGCTTGGGGCAAGAATTGGTCTGGGCAAACGGATGTGCCGGTGGGTTTGGCTGATGTGGTAGCGATAGCGGTGGGGTGGTCTTATACAGTGGCCTTGCGAGCGGATGGGACGGTCGTGGCTTGGGGCCGCAATATCCTTGGGCAAACGGATGTGCCGGTGGGTTTGGCTGATGTGGTAGCGATAGCGGTGGATGGAACAGACATGCCGGGGTGGTCTCATACAGTGGCCTTGCGATTGGATGGGACAGTCGTGGCTTGGGGTTGGAATGGTTGGGGGCAAACGGATGTGCCGGCGGGTTTGGCTGATGTGGTAGCGATAGCGGCGAGAGGATGGCATACAGTGGCCTTGCGAGCGAATGGGACAGTCGTGGCTTGGGGATGGAATAGCTCTGGACAAACAGATGTGCCGGCAGGTTTGGATAATGTCGTATCGATAGCGGTGGGGAAGGATCATACAGTGGCCTTGCGAGCGGATGGGACGGTGGCATTTGCGCCCGGAGAAACATCGAAGACCTTGACGATCGATGTCCAGGGAGACCTTGAGCCGGAGCCCGACGAATCCTTCACTGTGCTTCTGCATGTTCCCAGCCCCAGCGCCGGGAACCGATTGAATGTCGTAACAACCGAGGGAGTGATTCGGAATGACGACCAAGCCGATATTGCGGTGTATGCCGAAGACAATCCGATGTCGGCCGGCGAACGTTTGGACTTCGGCAACGTGCTGTTCGGTTCAACGGCGGCACGGCGTTTGCAAGTCCGCAATCTGGGCAACATCGATTTGGAAGACATCCGTGCGGCCATTTCCGGCGAGCAGGCAGCCGACTTTTCTGTTCTGCTATCGGTTGCCGGGCTGGCTCCCGATGCGGTCTCGGACTTGACGGTGCGGTTCACGCCGAAAGGCGCCGGGAATCGTTCCGCCGTGCTACGGCTTTTCAGCAGCGATCCGGATGAGAATCCTTTCACGATTGCGCTTCAGGGAAATGGCCAAGCGGCTGATATTGCGATTGGCGTGGGGGAAGATTCGATCTCCGACGGCGAACGTTTAGACTTTGGCGATGTTCTGTTCGGTTCGACGAGCGAGAGACACTTTCAGGTTCGGAATTTGGGCGATGCTGATTTGGAGAGCCTCCGCTTCGTTGTGTCAGGGGGGCAGGCGGCGGAGTTCGAGCTTGTCGAGCCGTCCGTTGTCTCGTTGGCGCCTGGGGAGTCTTTGGATTTGACGGCGCGGTTCACGCCGAAAGGCGCCGGGAATCGTTCCGCTGTGTTGCGGCTTTTCAGCAATGATCCGGATGAGAATCCTTTCACGATTGCGCTGCAAGGGAATGGCCAAGCGGCTGATATTGCGATTGAGGTAGAGGGAGCCAGTAATAGCGATATCTCGAATGGGGGGAGTTGGGACTTGGGTGATGTTTCGTTTGGTTTGAGTTCGGTGACAGAGGGGCTTTTACAGGTTCGGAATCGGGGCAACATTGATTTGGAGAACCTCCGTTTCGTTGTGTCTGGGGAGCAGGCGGCGGAGTTCGAGCTTGTCGAGCCGTCTGTTGACTCGTTGGCGCCTGGGGAGTCTTTGGATTTGACGGCGCGTTTTTCGCCGGTGGGCGTTGGCAGTCGTTCTGCCCTGCTGCGGCTTTTCAGCAATGATCCGGATGAGAATCCTTTCGCCATCACGTTGCGCGGAAATGGCATCATCGCTGCAAAACTTGCGGCGGGCGGTGTCGAGACCCGGCCGCCGAACTTCGTCACTGTCGGATTCCGCATTCTCGATCCGGGGGGTGTAGGCTTGAATCTCCCCGAGGAGTTGGTCAAGCAGGAGGGTTTTTTCGATGTTCGAGAGGATAGGGTTGCGTTGTCTCCTTCCGAATCGTTTTTGCAAACGGCCAAGGTCGATGAGGTGCCTTCGGTGATTCGGACGGCGCTGATGCTGGACAATGGTTTTTCGACAGTTCACGAGCTGCCGGCAATCAAGGCGGCGGCCAAGCGTCTCATCGCGGAGGCGGCGCCGGGGCAAGAGTTTGCGGTGTATAGTTTTTCGAGCGCGGTGGGGTTGCTGCAGGATTTCACGGCGGATTCGGCTTTGTTGAATGAGGCTGTCGACGCTGTCGCCGTTGGGCAGGCGAGCACCGATTTGTATGGAGCGATTCAAGCCGGCGTCGCTCGCTGGACGGATTCGACCAATCTGGACGGGGTAGTAGACGGGGTAGTGCGCGGCTTTCTGGTTGTGTTGACGGACGGACGCGACACGACCGGGCGGCACACGCTAGAGGAAACGCTGGCGGCGCGAGGGAATCGTCAAGTCTTCACCGTCGGCCTGGGCGCGGAGATGGATCCTGCCGTCTTGCGGCAGTTGGGCAACGCCGGGTTTTTCGGCGTCAGCCAATCGGAGGAGTTAGAGGGAGTGTTTGCCGCAATCCAACAACGAATCCTTGCGGACGCCAACAGCTTTTATTGGCTCAACTACACCAGTCCGAAACGCGGGGACGCCGCCCGCCGCTTGACCGTAGGAATCAAGGGGAACACCTATCGCGGTTCTGATGCCGTGCTGGAGGTGGAGTTCAACAGCCGCGAATTCACCGACTTGGCGGGCGGCGTGCGGGTCAATCGGGACATCGTGCATCCGGGCGGGCTCGAGCGCATCGAGATCGCAGGGGACGCGCCCTTTCTCGCGGAGGCCTTCACTGTATTGTCGGCGTTCCCGCCGGCCTACACTTGGGAGTTGGCGGATTCATCCGTGGCGCGAATCGCGGTTTTGGAGGACAATCGCCGAATCGAGCTGCATCCCCTGGCCAACGGGGAGACAACGCTCACGGTGACGGACACCGCCAACGCGCCGCTTTTGGGAAGCGCTTATCGGCGGACTTTGAGGATTGCGGTTTCGGGGATTTCCGTCATACGTCCGGTGGTGAAACTGTTTCTGCCGCAGCGGGTATCGGGCAGTTGGGCTCGTCTTTTCATTTGGCTATTCGGACGGCTCGGCCATGGGGCCGGGCGATGAAGGGCGCTTTTGGATTCGTTCCACCGCGGACTTCCGCTCTTGGAGGCGGGAGGCGGCTCCGCTGCGATTGGCTGGCGGCGTTCTCTTGTGGGAAAGACTTGGGGAGGCAGCAGCCGGGCGCTATTTTCAGGTGGTGGAAAAGCCGCGTGAAGATTGACTGGGGGGTTTGCGGCTGCGCCGTGCGACCGGGTTGTGGCCTTGAATGTCTTGTGGGTTTGTTTGGGATCGTGCGGCGCGTGCCGGGGAAGTTGGCTCAAGGGATTGCGTGGAGAACTTGGGGGCAAGAAGCATTTGTGGGCTTTGAGGGTTTTGGAGGGCGATTTCGTTCGGGACACGTGGATGGACAGGATAAAGAAGAAGAACATGGATAAACAGGATCCCCTGTTGGAGCGTCAATCTAGCCTATAACTAGTTATTCCGGAAAGTTGGGTTAGCCGAGGAGGGCTTTGTGCGCTGCCCGGAGCGCTTGTTCGCCTTGGGCTAGGGAGATGACGACGGAGAGTTTGATTTCGCTGGTGGAGATCATGTCGATGTTGATGTCTTGTTCGGCCAGGACTTCGAAGAGTTTGGCGGCAATGCTGGAGTGGCTCTTCATGCCGACGCCGACGATGGAGAGTTTGCCCATTTCTTCTTGGGCGACGACTTCGGCAAAGCCGACTTCGGCGGCGAGGGAGTCGATGATGGTTCGGGATTTGGGCAGGTCGGTTCGCGCCACGGTGAAGGACAGGTCAGTGGTGGGATTGGCGCCTCGGCCGACATTTTGGACAATCATGTCCACGTTGACAGCTGCCCGGCCGAGGGCCTGGAAGATTTTTGCGGCGATTCCCGGCCGATCGGGGACGCCAATGAGGGTGACTTTGGCTTGAT
This sequence comes from uncultured Pedosphaera sp., assembly GCA_965214825.1. Taxonomy (GTDB): domain Bacteria; phylum Verrucomicrobiota; class Verrucomicrobiia; order Limisphaerales; family AAA164-E04; genus UBA2970. The sequence goes on along the minus strand of OZ243981.1, from coordinate 383,844 downwards.
TTTTGTCGAGGGAGACGCCTCGGACGAGGACGTGTTCCATGTCAGCGGTTTCTTCTTTCACGATAGTTCCGGGATTTTGGTTCAGACTGGATCGGACTTCAAAAATGACTCTGCGTTTTTTGGCCAGCTCGACGGAGCGGCTTTGCATGACTTTCGCTCCTGAGCTGGCGAGTTCCAGCATTTCATCATAGGAGATTTCGGCAAGTTTCCGCGCTTCGGGGACGAGGCGGGGGTCGGCGGTATAGACGCCGTTGACGTCGGTGTAGATTTGGCAGAGGTCTGCTTTGACGGCGGCGGCAATGGCGATGGCTGTGAGGTCGGAGCCACCGCGCCCCAAGGTGGTGATGCGGCCTTCCCGCGTTTGCCCTTGGAATCCGGCGACGATGACGACTTGGCCGGCGTCTAGCAGTTGATGCACTTGTTTTGGGGTGATGTTTTTGATTCTGGCTTTGGTGTGGACGCCGTCGGTTTCGATGCCGGCTTGGGCGCCGGTGAGCGAGACGGCGGGGATGCGCAGGGAGTGGAGAGCGATGGCGGTGAGGGCGATAGTAGCTTGTTCGCCCGTCGCCAACAGCATGTCCATCTCGCGTTCGGGCGGGGCGGCGGAAAGGGTTTGGGAGAAGGTAGTCAGTTGGTCGGTAACGCCGCTTATGGCTGAGACGACGGCGATGATTTGGTCGCCTTTGCGATGGCGGCCGGCAATGCGCCGGGCGACGTTTTGGATGCGTTCGGTGTTGGCGACTGAGGTGCCGCCATATTTTTGGACGATGAGTGCCATGCGGGGAAAGGGCGGCGTTCAGATGCCGAGGGCTTTCATCAGGGCGGCGGTGTTCGGTTCGACGACTTCGGGTTCTTTTCCCGAAGTGGCCAGCGCTCGGTCGGGGTCTTTGAGACCGTGTCCGGTCATGGTGGCTGTGATCAGGCTGCCTTCGGGGATGCGCCTGTTCCGAATGCTTTGGATCAGGCCGGCCAGGGGAGCGGCGGAGGCTGGTTCGACGAAGATGCCGTCCGTTTGGGCGATGGTTTGGTAGGCGTGAAGTATCTCGCTGTCGGTGACTTTGGCGATGGCGCCGCCGGATTCTCGAACGGCCTGGAGGGCGCCGTCCCAGCTTGCGGGGTTGCCGATTCGGATGGCAGTGGCGACGGTTTCCGGTTTTTCCACGGGGCGCCCGTCGACCAAGGGCGCGGCGCCGGCGGCTTGAAAGCCGTACATTCGCGGTTTGCGATTGGTGCGCCGGCGGTCGAAGTATTCTTTGAAGCCTTGCCAGTAAGCGGTGATGTTGCCGGCATTGCCGACGGGCAGGAAGTGGAAGTCGGGCGCCCGGCCGAGTTGGTCGCAGATTTCGAAGGCGGCGGTTTTTTGGCCTTCGATGCGGGCGGGATTGATGCTGTTGACAACTTTGACTCGGCCGGTGGCGCCCAATTGCCGGACGAGGCGCAGGGCATCGTCGAAGTTGCCGTCGACAGCAATGGTTTGGGCGCCGTAGATGAGGGCTTGGGAGAGTTTGCCCATCGCAATGTTTCCGTGCGGCAGGATGACGGCGCATTTCAGCCGGGCGCGGGCGGCGTAGGCGGCGGCAGAAGCGGAGGTGTTGCCTGTGCTGGCGCAGGCGACGATTTCGGCGCCTTTCTCACGGGCTTTGCTAATGGCCATGGTCATGCCGCGGTCTTTGAAAGAAGCAGTGGGGTTCAGCCCTTCGTATTTGAGGTAGAGTTTGCATTTGCCGCCAAGAGCTGCCACAAAGTTGTCCGCCGGAATCAGCGGCGTGTTGCCCTCGCACAGGGAGATGATCGGCGTGGCGTCTGAGACGGGCAGGAATTCCGCGTAGCGCTGAATCACGCCCGTCCGTTGAGAGGGGGCTTTTGCGGGAAGGGACATCGTTATTGGAAGTGTTCGACGCGGATCATCCTAGGGGGGGATTTGACAACTTTTAAGCGGCTGATTGCTTCCAGTGCCTGTTGCATCGTGCCGGCGGCGGCGTCGTGAATCATGAGAATCAACGGAACAGCCGCGGCTTGGTGTCCCTCTGGCTGGATGATGGAGGAGATGCCGATGCGGTTGCCGGCCAGCACGTTGGCGATCTGTGCCATAGTGCCGGGTTTGTCCACAACAGTGAGTCGCAGGTAGTATTCGCTGACGATGTTTTCCCGCGGGATGACCTGTCCCTCCGGAGCGTGAACGGCAAAGGGCTTGATGCGGACGGTTTGGTGAACTCGATCAAGCGCTGCGTCGGCAATGTCACTCAACACGGCGCTGGCGGTGGCATCCGGGCCGGCGCCCCGGCCGTAGTAGAGCGTTTCGCCCACCACGTCGCCGTGAATATAAACGGCGTTGAAGATTCCGTTGACGCTGGCCAACACGTGAGAGCGGGGAATGAGGGTGGGGCAGACGGACACCTGGATGCGAGGGACGGCTGAACGAACGGCGGGCAACGGGCAGATGGACGCCAGGAGTTTGATTTTGTAGCCGAGCTTGGCAGCAAACTCGATGTCCAGCCGGGTAATCCGCCGAATGCCTTCCACGTGAATCGCCGTGGGCGGCACCCAGAAACCGTGCGCCAGGGAAGCCAGAATCCCCGTCTTGTGCATGGCATCCTGCCCGTCCACATCGAGGGACGCTTCGGCTTCGGCATAGCCTGCCTTCTGAGCGTCCGCCAAGGCTTCGGCAAAGTCTCCTCCTTCCGTTTCCATGCGCGTGAGGATGTAGTTGCAAGTCCCGTTGAGGATGCCGTAAATTCGGCGGAAGCGGTTGCCAGCCAGGCTCTCTCGCAGAACCTTGATGATGGGAATTCCGCCGGCGACGCTCGCTTCGTAATACAGTCCGGCACCGTTGGCTGCCGCCGCAAACAGGGTCTCTCCGTGTTCGGACAGCAGGGCTTTGTTGGCGGTGACGACGGGTTTGCCGAGCTGAAGGGCGGTTTCCACAATCGCTTTGGCGGTGTTGGTGCCCCCAATTAGCTCGACGACAATGTCGGTTTTCGGGTCGCCGACGGCCAATTTCCAATCAGAGCCGATCAACCGTTCGGGGAATCGAATTAGCCGCTGTTTGCGTCGGTGGCGGACGATGATGTGATGGATCCGAAGGCGGACGCCAGTCCGAGTGGCGAGAAGGCTGCCGTTGCGCCGCAGCGCCCGAAACACGCCGCCGCCGACGGTTCCGCCCCCCAAAATGGCCACATTCAATTGCCGCATGAAGCAGAGGAGATTGCCTAAAGGAACCGCCGCCGACAAACCAAAAGTGGCCGATCCGGTAGTTCAGAGCGCGGTTTCGGTCCGAAATCCGAAGGCTTTCCGCTCTTTGATTTTCCGGACGATGCCCAGCGGGACGGCGTCTTCCCAAGTGCCGTTGTCGTTCCGAATGCCGGTGCGAACTTCTTGGTGGTTGATACCGACGCAGGTTTCTTGAAAATCGCGCAGGCACTCGATGCGGCGGCTTTCGTAGAGGTGAGCGTAGAGATGGCGCAGGTGGGGCGCGACTTGGAGGTGCTCGGCAGTGAGGATCCCGCCGGCCGGGTTGCGGGCGGGATAGGCGTAAATCTTCAAGTCGTTTTTGAACATCCGCCCGAAGGATTCGAGGATGCCGCCGGAGAGGTCGGTGTAGTATTTTTCCTCGAACAGTTCTCGGAGGTTCGGCAGGCCGAGAACTAACCCCACCATTTTGTCGGTGTAACGGAAGAGGTAGCTAGCCAGCCGGTAGTATCGGAAGTAGTTGGAGATTAGGACGGGATGGCCGAAGGAGGCCAGGATGTCGGCGCGGTCGAGGAAGTCGCGCGAGTTCAGGCTTCCGGTAGAGCTGTCTAACAGGCGGTTCTCTTCGGTTTGCGCCACTTTTTCCAGCGCGAAAGTGACGGCGTCTTTCATGTTCATTTCGAAGAGAATCATCGGCTTTTCGCCCGCATTGGCCGGCTCTTGCTGAAAACGCGCCCGGCCGCATTCCAGCATGTCGATGTGGAGTTTGGAAGGCGGACGGAAGGAGCCGCGTTCGAGCAGGATGGGTTTTTTGTAGAGGACTTCTGCTGGTTGCACGACTTCGCCGCCGGCGGTGAACATGGCGGCTTGGGTGAGGCCGAACTCGACGAGTTTGAGCGCCATCAGCCGGTTGTCGATCGCTGGAAAGGCCGGCCCCGTCATCTTGATCATGTCGATTTCGATGCGTTTGCCGGTAAGACCGTCCAGCAAGGAGCGGACCAAGGCATCAGGCCGGAGGAAGAGTTTGGCGGCTCCGTAGATCAGATTGACGCCTGCTAAACCAAGGGCGTCTTGCTGCTGAAGGTTCTCGGAGTCCAACAGCCGGACATGGATGATGACTTGCGAAGGCTCCGCCCGCGGTTCGTGCTGGAATTGCACCCCCATCCAGCCGTGCGCATCGGATGTTCGACGGAAGCTCTTGGCCGCCACGGTATTGGCAAAGGCGAAGAAACGGGAAACCTCGCCCCGCTGTTGGTCCAGTCGTTGGATGAGAAGCCTGAACTCATGATCGAGCATGGTGGCAAGGCGTTCGCGGCTAACATAACGTTGAGCCGACCCGTAAATCGCGTCGCTAAACTGCATGTCGTAGGCCGACATGGTTTTGGCGATGGTTCCCGAAGCGCCGCCGACGCGGAAAAACCAGCGGGCGACTTCTAGCCCAGCACCAATCTCCGCCAAAGTGCCATAAACGGCATTGTCGAGATTGAGTTGAAACGCCTTCTGCGAAGTATCGAGGCTCGTCGTTTCCGTTGCGTTGCTCCCGTTGCTCATCGGCTTGGCCATTCAATCCGGCAATTGTTGTGCTTTGTCAATGTTTTGTGCGGCCGCTGCCGCCGCGAAGTTCCTTGACAGCAGACGCAGAAAGCCGGATTTTAGCCTTCCTAATGCCTGAAGGCAAAAGCCGAAACAAACACCTCTCGCGCCTGGGCCGGCGCACGGAACCGCCGCCCATCGCGCGGCTTATGAGCCAGGCTCTCCAACAGCCGGGCTTGATCTCCTTGGCGGCTGGCTTCACAGACAATGCCACCCTTCCCGTCGAAGCCGTCCATCGGATTCTCGAAGGCATTCTCCGCAACCCCCGCCAAGCGCAAGCCGCCCTTCAATACGGCGCCAACGCGGGAGATGAACGGCTCCGGCAGCTCACCGCCGACCGAATGGCTGCCCTAGACGGTCAAAACGCCGGCGCCTACGATGCCAACTCCATCCTTATTGTCAACGGCTCGCAGCAGCTCCTCTACATCCTCGCCGAAGCGCTCTGTGATCCCGGCGACATCATCCTCGTCGAAGACCCGACCTATTTCGTCTTCCTCGGCATCCTGCAGAGCCGAGGGATTGAAGCGCGGGGCGTTCGCATGGAGTCCGACGGCTTTTCCATCGAGTCTTTGGAGCGCGTTCTCGAAACCCTGCGCCGCGAAGGACGGCTGACGCAGTTGAAACTCCTCTACTCCGTCGCCTACTTCCAAAACCCGACCGGGATCACCACCAGCTTTGAAAAGAAACAGGTGGCCCTCGAACTCCTCCAGCGCTATGAATCAAAGGCCGGCCATCCGGTCTATTACCTGGAAGACGCCGCCTATCGCGAACTCGGTTTTCCGAACTTCCAACCACCTCCTTCGTCGCTCGCGGCCGCGGCCTTTCGGGAACGCATCATTTACGCCGGCACTTACAGCAAACCTTTCGCCACCGGAATTCGAGCCGGCTTTGGCCTTCTCCCCCCGGAACTTTTCCAGGCCGCCATGAATATCAAAGCCAATCACGATTTCGGCACCGCCCACCTGTTGCAGCGAATCCTGGCCGAAGCACTGGACTTGAAAAGCCGCTCGGCAGCGCCGGCATCCTGCGTCTATGCCGCCCATCTGAAAAAGATCACCGCACACTACGCCCAAAAAGGGCAGGTCATGTTCAGCGCCGTTCAAGAACATTTCCCGCCGGAAACCACCGCTGCGCCCCCCCAAGGCGGTTTATGCTTCTGGGCAGCATTGCCCTCGGAAATCCAAACGGGACCCGATACCGCTTTCTTTCAGAACGCTCTCGAACGCGGCGTCCTTTATGTCCCCGGCGAATACACATATGCAGACGATCCGTCCCGCCCTAAACCGCGCTCGGCAATGCGTCTGAGCTTCGGCAGCGCCACGCTCGAACAAATCCGGGATGGCATTGAGCGCTTGGGCGAAACCATTCGCAAGCGGCACTGAGGAAATTGAAACAATCGAAAACCCTCGACCGCCGCCCTGTTGCAGCATAAATAAGCCCCAAACATTTTTTTGCCAATCCTGATTGTCGAAAGCGCCGGAGCATTGGGAAAGGCGAAAGAGAAACCAGGAATGTTATGAGAAAAACACAGCCAGGAAAGCTTTGTGTTCATTGCCGGAGTGAGGCTTGTCTTGAACGCGCAAGCGGGCGAGGTGATTTATCGAAACATGTCCGATTCCATCGGATCCCGATATCTCCCGGAGGATGCTTCTGTGGAATTTGGCGATGAAATCGCGTTTGATGTTGAAAAATGGAGGGATAATTTCGTTCTGAACGGGATTGGTTTGGAGTATTGACACATCAGAGGCCGCCGGTTTTATGGTGATCCGAATCCGGCGGAATGACGGTGATGTTGTCCCAGGCTTGCTGTCCACCAGGAAACCGGGAAGCATTATTTACGGGAGTGTGCCGGTTCCGATTGGCGTCGTGCTGGACATTCAAAACCCGGATGTACTCTCTCCCGGCTATGCAACTGTTGTTCTCTCCGGAGACGACATCGCCGCGGTTGGGTTGGACAGCCGCGTCACGCTGACAGTTCAAGTCATGGATTTGAATCTCGGCCAGCAGTTTGGCATCCTTACCCGAAACCCGCCGGATATCGGCCAGAGTGCGAATGACCTCTGGGTCAGCAATCGCAATGGCGAGTGGAGGTTGGAGGCGATTGAGGGCGATTCGGGAAACTTCGCGATGACAATTGTTGCTGTTCCGGAGCCGGGGACGGTTCTGCTTTTCGCTTTGGGTGGCGTGGCGCTCTTTTGGATGCGACGGCGGCAACGGCGGGCGTGAATCTTTTCAGCATTTCGGGCGCGGCGGTTGAGCGAATGCTTCCCGGCTGCGGCGCCGTTCTCTTCGGCTTGCGTTGTCTGAAAGTTATCGGGGGTTACCCGATTTTGAAGGAGATGCGTTGGATTTTTTTGCTGCTGAAGCTGTGTTGCATCCGGTCCAGTATTTCTTTTCTTCGGTAGCGGATGATTTCGTGCAGCCAGGTGTTGCTGTCAACTTTCACGAAGAGGGTGCCGTTGTAGAGGTTGGTGGGCTGGGCGTGGGCGGTGATGTTTGGGTCGATGGATTCGGCCCAGACACGGAGGATTTCGGTTTCTGATTGCCGTTGTTCGAGCTTCAGTTTTTTGACTAAATCGCGCGTCAAATCCGCTATTGATTTGGGGCGGTAATGTCGGAGGGCTTCGGCGGCGGAGAGGTCGATGCCCCGCCAGGCCGCCAATATTTTTGATCGGCTGTTTGCATATGCGGCATCGGGCGCGGTGAGAGGGAAGGGGTTACGCTGGGTGTTCATCAATGACGAGGACGCCATGGGCGGGCAGGTCGTAGGCGCCTTGAAAGGTGTTGCCGGTGAGGAAGTCGTGGACGGGTTTGTAGAATTGGAGCCGGACGGAGGAGTTTTGGTGGTTCAGCAGGAAGTAGATTTTGATGTCTTCTTTTTGGCGCAGGCTGACTTCGATGCCTTTCGGGACTTTGAGGAGGCCGGTTAGGCCGTTGAGTTGTCGTAGCCAGGCGACGAGGTCGAGGTAGAAGTGGCGGTGGCTCATGGTGCCGATGTAGATGGCGCGGCCTTGGCCGAAGTCGTTGATGGTCAGGGCGGGTTTGCCGGCGTAGAAGTCCTTGGAGAAGGTGGCCAACACTTTGCATTCCTTGGGTTCGATGATGTCGCACCAGAGTTGCGCCGGGTGGAGGTGGCTCGTGGGGAAGGTGCCTTTTATGTTGAGGTGGTTTTCTTCTTTGAGGGGGATGGGGTCGAATTCGACGACTTCCAAGCCGAAGAGGTCTGTCAGGTTGAGGGGCATTCCGTCATCGGGGGCGATGTGGTGTTCGTCAACGAGTCCGGTGTTGAAGGTGCCGACGAGTGTGCCGCCGTTTTGGACGTAGAGTTTCAGGCGGTCTGCTTCTCCCCAGGCGAGTTGGTGGAGCGAGGGGGCGATGACGAGTTTGTATTTTGAGAGATCGTCAGTGGGGCGGGCGAAGTCGACGGGGATGTTGCGGTCGTGAAAGGCGCTGTAGAAGCGGAGCATATGGTCCCAGAGCTGGAAGTGGCGGTTGGGCTGCATTTTTTGTTTGAGTGTCCAGGCGTTGTCGTGGGTGTAGAGGATGCAGGTTTCGGCGATGACTTTTGTGTCTCGGATGGCGGGGCTGAGGAGTTTGAGTTCCGCGCCGATTTGGCTCACTTCCCGGTAGGTACGGTTGTCGCCGTCGCCGCGGTGGTTGAGCACGCCGCCGTAGAATTTTTCTGATCCGATTCGCGGTTGTCTCCAGAAGAAGTAAAGGACGCCGTCGCTGCCGCGGGAGATGAGTTGGTAGGTGAAGAGGCGGACGACACCGGGGCGGACCAGGGAGTTGACGTCTTGCCAGTTGACGTTGCCGGCTTTTTGTTCCATGACCCAGAAGCCGTAATCGCTGCCGTTCGGTGTTTTGATGTTGTTTTTTTTCAGCGAGCGGAGGATGTCGATGTCCATTGCGTTGACGGCGGCTTTGGATTTGATGGTGGCGTAGCTGTCGAGGGAGACGAAGTCGAGTTGTTCTGCGACGTCGAAGTGGTCGTAGTGCCGCGACAGGGCGCGCATCATTGTGGTGACGGGGATGTCTGGGGTGATCTCTTTGAGGATGGCCGTCTGCATTCGAATGAAGGCCACGATGGTGTCGCTGGAGAACCGCATCCAGTCGAGGACGAGGGCGGGGTTGTGCACTGTGGGCGCGGTGCGCGGCATGGGGACGTCTTTCCATTGGCGGACGGTTTGCCCCCAGAAGCGGGCGCCCATGAGTTCGTTCAGGCGGGCGATGGATTCTTGTTCGTCTTGGTCGCTGTCGCGCGAGTATTTCGCTCTGAGCCAGGCGTGCCAGTCTCTTTTGGTTTCGTCGTTGAAGGAGAATTCCGTTGTGTGGCCGCCGATGCCTGAGTCGATTTGCCAGGCGATGAGTTGGTCGTGTTTTCCCAGTTTGGCTGCCATGGCTTTGACGATTTTTCGGCAGTAGTCCCAGAAGAGGTCGCTGTTGTAGCAGGCGGCGTGCCGTGTGCCTTCGTAAAGGGGAAGCCCGCGTTCGTCGATGGGGAGGATTTCAGGGTGTTTCTGTGTCAACCAGATGGGCGGCGCGGCGGTGGGGGTGGTCAGGACGACGTCGATGTCGTGGCCTTTCATAATGTCCATGAGGCGCCACAGCCATTCAAAGTCGAACTGTCCTTCCTCCGGCTCGCACAGTCCCCACACATATTCGCCGACGCGGATGACGTTCACTTCGGCGGCAGCCATCATCTCGGCGTCTTTTTTCCAGCGTTCTTCCGGGTTCTCCGCAGTTCCAGCATAGGGATAGACCCAATGCTCAGGATGATAATCCACTCCAAAATACATAAAGGCAAAAAACGAAAACTGTGTTTAGGCTACGGGGCTTCCGGGGGAACGGCAAGGCCAATTTTCGCAAAAGCCGATCAGAGGACATTGCGGAGAATGGCCTTGCGGACGTGGCATTGGGTTGGGTAGGGTGGCGGCGGTTTTCTTGCCGGCCATTGCGCGTTTGTGGATGGGTTTTTTCCAGCCGGCAGTGCGAACGGAGCGTTATGAACACGATTGCCGACTTAAAAACTGTCAAGTCCAAGGTCAAGAAAATTGTCGAGGCGCAGCTTGAAGACACCGGCGGGCTTTTGCGCCTAGCGCCTTGTTGGGTGCCGCGTTCCTTTTTGCAGCCCGGCAAACGGCTCAAGCTGCATCCCGATGATCTTTATGCTTACGGTTTGCATCGCGGCGGGATTGACGAGCGGTGGTTTGCCTCGACAACGCCGGCGGCCAATGAAAACCGCACGCCGGATGAGGGCTTGAGTTATGTGGTGGCCGGCAAGGAACGGTTCACCCTCCAACAAGCCGTCCGGGAGTCGAGAGCGGATTTGATCGGCAAGCGCCTTTGGAACAAATACGGCAAGTGGCCTGTTTACTCGAAGTTTTTCGACAATATGGGGCCGATTCCACATCATATGCATCAGTCCGAAAAATGGGCCGAATTAGTGGGGCAGGAAGGCAAGCCCGAATCTTATTACTTCCCGCCGCAGCACAACAACGTCGGCAACAACTTCCCCTTCACCTTCATGGGGTTGGAACCGGGAACGACGAAGCAGCAAGTCAAAAATTGCCTGCAACACTGGAATCGGGGCGACAACGGAATACTCGACCTGTCCCGAGCCTACCGGCTCAAGCCGGGGACGGGATGGTTGATCGGCCCCGGCATTCTGCACGCGCCGGGTTCCCTCTGCACCTACGAACCGCAGTGGGGCTCCGATGTGTTCGGGATGTTCCAATCGCTGGTGGAAGGCCGGGAAGTTCCCTGGTCACTCTTGGTGAAGGATGTGCCGAAAGACAAACATCAAGACTTAGACTTTATCATCGGCCAACTAGATTGGGCGGCAAATGTGGACCCGGCCTTCAAAGACAACCACTATTTGGAACCTGTGCCAACAGCCACTGCAGCGTGCGAAGGCTGCGCGGATCGTTGGGTCGTTTACGGAAAGATCAACCGCAAACAGTATTTCACGGCAAAGGAACTGACGCTCGCCCCCGGCAGCCGCTGCACCGTCAAAGACCGGGGCGCCTACGGTCTGATCGTCACGCAAGGCAAAGGCAAAATGAACAACCTGGCCTTGGACTGCCCGAAGCTCATCCGGTTTCACGAGTTGACTGAGGACGAAGTGTTCTGCACCGAAAGCGCCGCCAAAGCCGGCGTCGTCTTCGAAAACACGAGCCAAGTCGAGCCTTTGGTCGTGCTGCGATATTTCGGGCCAGACGTCAACCCCGATGCGCCGGCGCTGGGCGCCCATCGCCGCTGATTCGCCGAATTTCAGGAAGCCGGAAGGCATTCGGGAAACGCGCCGGAAAAGATTGACACCGCCTCCACCCCAGCCTAAGCTTAGAAGCCATGGCTGAAAATACTCTAGGAAAAGCCGAGGGCGCCAGCAAAGGCCCTTCGGATGCGTTGAAGGTTCAACCGAAAAAAGAAACGGTTCGAATCAACCTGCCGCCGAAACCCACCGCGGCGCCGACAGTCAAGATACCCGCTCCAGTGCCGGCCGGTGGCGCCAAACCGGCGCCGGCGGCATCGGCCGCTCCAGTGGCTCGGCCAATTCCGACGGCAACGGCGGCGGCCACTCAGAAGCTGCCGGCCGCCCCGGCAGCTGTTTCCCGGGTGGCAGCTCCGTCCGTTGCGCCTCGTCCGGCGCCGGCAATGGCGCCCCGCATTTCTCGTTCTTCCGTGCCGGCAATCAGCAACGCTGACAAAGGGTTGGCCATTGCCGCCGTCGTTTTGCTGGCGCTGATAGTGGCGCGGTTGTTCTGGCTCGGGAATTAGCGTACAGAAACTTCAAGCTGAATTGGTAACAACAGATTTCAAAAAAAAATGGCTGCGGAACATATCATTTATTTTACTGCGGAAAACTTTGATCGCGAGGTTTTGCAATCGGAAACACCAGTGCTGGTCGATTTTTGGGCCGAATGGTGCGGCCCGTGCAAAATGCTGGCGCCAATTATCGATGAGCTGGCGGGCGAATACGCAGGCAAAGTCAAAATCGGCAAGGTCAACATCGACAACAACCAAGAACTTGCGGTGAAATATGCCATTCAATCCATCCCCACGATCCTGCTCTTCAAAGGCGGGGAGGTTCAAGAACAGCATGTGGGGCTCAAGGGCAAACCGGCGCTCCAAGCGGCGCTAGATGCAGCCCTCGCTTGATCGTTTATTCATAGTGCCAGAACTGTATTGCTGCAAATGAACTACCTGCACCGCGCATTCAATCTCGACGTTGGCGGCATACTTGAAGTGACTCTCGACAATCCGGCAAATGTCCGCTTGCTCGACGAAGAAAATTTCCGGAACTACAAAACCGGCAGACAATACTGCTATCGTGGCCGTCGAGCCGAACAATCCCTTGTCCGGCTTTCCGTGCCAAACTCAGGGACTTGGCATCTTGTAATAGACCTTGGCGGTCAAGCCGGATGTGTCAAGGGTCCGCGCGAGTCATACAGACATCCCATCAAACGGCCCAGAAAATCTATTGACCGGCCCCCAAAAAGCGCTGAACGAACTGCAAATTGAGCGCGTGCCAATTGGACAATTGCGGATATTCGAAATTTCCGAAGCGGAACTTGCATCTCTGGAACGCGGCTCTGCGGAATCCGTCTATCTCAATCTTGCCTGCGCCGCTTTACCGACAGACGTGGGCTTGACAACAAGTCTTGCCACCAGAAACTTTCCCAACAATCGCACATTTCAAGTCTTTGTCATCCTCGCTGTCGTCGGCTACCTTGCCGGGATAACCTTTCTTTTACGGTGGTTGGTTTCGCGCAAGTCACTCAAGAAAGTCTCGACGGAAATTCGGAAATGGATTCCTTCAGAGGAAGGCGGCCAGGCTACAGAAGTGATATGATCAATCGCTTTTATCGAAGCAACGATTGCCTACAAAATCCGAAGGAGAAACTTGCTGACTGCCGATCGGTATGCCTCTCCATGCGGTAAGGAAGGACGGATGATCACCACGCCGCGGCAGTTAGAGAGACGGGCGGAGTTTTATCACCAAATGGGGACGATGACCGAGGCCGGCCTGAGCCTGCTTCAGTGTCTAGAGTCGCTGAACCGAGGACGGGTCTTCCGGGCTTTTGCCCAGCCCATTTCGCGGTTAATCGACCAACTGGAGCAGGGCGCAACTTTTGCCGAAGCCGCGGCGAGCCTCCGGGGATGGCTTCCCGCATTTGATTTGGCGCTTTTGGATTCGGGGGAAAGAAGCGGGCGGCTGGATGTTTGTTTTCGTTTGTTGTCCGAGTTTTATCGCCGGCGCGCGCGCGCAGTGCGCGAAGTGATCCAGCGGTTGCTCTATCCAGCTCTTGTTATTCATGTTGCGGTATTGGCGCTGGCTGCAGCCAGTGATCCACAACGTATTCTGAATGGAGAGATCGGGGCTTATCTTTGGTCTGTCGGCTCGGTGTTGCTTCCTATTTATCTGGTTTTCTTTGGGGTATTTTATATGGCCCAGGGTTCGCATGGTGTTGCGGTCAGATCGCTGTTGGAAAGGGTTTTTGGTTTTGTGCCTTTGCTGGGGGCGGCGCGGCAGTGTCTGGCGTTGTCTCGTCTGTGTTTGGCTTTGGAGGCGTTACTGGCTGCCGGCATGCCGATGGGACGGTCTTGGGCCTTGGCCGGGGAGGCCAGCGGGTCTCCCCGGATTTGGAAGGCGGTCGGTCCTTTTGAGGCAGCGATTGAAGAGGGACGGGCGCCGGGAGAACTTTTGGACGGTCTGCGTTGTTTCCCGGATATGTTTGTCGGCATGTATCAGAGCGGGGAGGCGAGCGGGCGGTTGGATGAGAATCTGAATCGGCTGCACGTTTACTATCAGGAAGAGGGCTTTCGCAAACTTGCGATATTTGCTGTTTGGTTGCCGCGCTTGATTTACTTGTTTATTCTTGGTGTCGTTGCTTACTATGTCATTCGGGGGTGGGTGGAATACTATGAAGGGATTTTGGACTTGTCAGAGTTTTAACAGTTGGCGGCGTATAATAAAACTTCCATGTTTTCCATTGCTAAACTTTTGGCGGACGAAGCGCTGCGCTTATCCGAGTTTCCGGCGGCGCGGGAGCAAATCTATCTGGCACATGCCGGGGTTTGCCCGTTGCCGAGGCGGGCGGCGGCGCGGATGTCTGCCTATTTGTTGGCAGCCCAATCCAGCGGTCAAGAGATTGCTGCCGGCACCGTGGTTGAGGAGACGCGGCGGGCGGTTGCCGGTCTGCTTCAAGTGTCCCCCGATGAAATCGCTTTAACGGGAGCGACCAGCAATGCTCTGAGTCTAGTCGCGGCGGGGTTCCCGTTTCAGCCGGGCGACAATGTCGTGATCTATCGGGACGACTATCCGTCGAATGTCTATCCGTGGCAGGCATTGGCATCCCGGAGCGTAGAGGCGCGGTCGGTAGAAGTTCGCCGTTTGGGGGAGATCACCGTCGAGAATGTTATGAAACAAGTGGATGGGCGCACTCGCTTGGCGGCGCTGTCTTCCTGCCATTTTCTTTCGGGCTTTTGCTTAGACTTGGACGCCATCGGTTCCGCTTTGCACGAGCGCGGAGTGGCTTTTTGTGTCGATGGGATTCAATCGGCTGGCGCTTTTCCCCTGAGTTTGCGGCAAGTGGATTTCATGGCGGCCGGTTCCCATAAATGGTTGCTGGGACCGTGCGGCGCCGGAGCGCTCTTTGTCCGCCGAGAATGGCAGGAACGCCTGCAACCAAATGGGTGGGGCTGGAACAATCTGGCAGGGCCGGGCTTTGTGGCAGCAGACCGGCTGGAGTGGCGTCCGAGCGCCCGGCGGTATGAGCCGGGAACACCGAATCTGGCCGGCATCGTTGGATTGGGTGCAGCGGCAGATTTGATTCAGACAATCGGTTTACCAGCCATTGCGGCGGAGCTGACGCGCAAACGAGCCTATCTGATAGAAAGACTCCGGCAGACAGACTGGGAACTTTTGGGAGACGGAACAACCGCCGCCGAATGGGGCGGGATGCTGTCAGCCACACATCCGCAGCGGGATTTGACAAGCATCTTCAACGCATTGGAACAAAAGAAGATACGAGTTTCCCTGCGGGAAGTTCGCAGCGGCCGGAAGTATCTCCGCTTTTCGCCGCACTTCTACAACACCGACGCCGAACTGGATGCCGCCCTCGCCGCATTGAGCGCTTGATGCAGAATGCCCATCCTCCCGCCCATCCTGTTCATCCCTGTTTCCAAACCCGAACCGAGAGCATTTTTCCTCCACTCAGAAAGCGACTTTTTCGAGCCCTTTTTCGAGAAAAGCCCAAGCCGAAAAAATAAAAAAAGCGCAATAACCATTTAGGGGCTTTGAGGGTTTTGGAAGGCGATTTATTCGGGACACGTGGATGGACAGGAGGCACAGAGTTGGATTTTTTGTTAAGCGTGTGGCGGGCAACGGGTCGAGTGCCCGCGCGTCACCCTGTTAAGCCCGTAAGTATTTATCGCGAAAAAAAGGGTTGACACTCGCTGGGTGGTCTCTAAAATTCCCTGAAATGTCCATTGCGACCCGGCGCCAAGCGTGACGAATCGCGTGGATGTTTGGAGCCCTTTAGCTGAACCGAAAATCAATGAAAAGGGCCAAAAGCCATTAAAATGTTAAAGGAACCATGATGAAATTATTCTCCACAATCCTGTGGGCCTGGCGGCAAACATCCGCCAAGGCATTACCCAAGCGAGCTAAGCCATTGTCTCGTCAAATACGAATTCGCCCCCCCTCCCCCCGCACGCGCGCCGTGATTAAATCGACTAATCCCTCCTCGCGCCCTGCCGCATCCTTATGACATGAACACCAACGGCAATCCTATTTGAATCTACTAAACGAAGCGACACTGTACTGCAAAAGACCGAGGAATGGGTTGCGGATTGGAGCGTCGAGACCACCAATTCTCTGTGGTTGGATGTGAGGTATTGGTAATTCAAGAAAGGAGAATTTGATGATGAATAAGGAAGGAAAATGGTTGATTGGCATTGGTGTGGTTGCCTTTGTTGCAGTGCTTTTCTTGGGTATTCGTAACAGTCAGCCTCGTGAGTTGACTGTGAGAGAGGAAGTCGAAAATATGCTGCTCCGAAGCTCTGAAGTACCTCTGAATCGAAAAGCTGAGATCATCCAGAGTCGGGCGAAGTCCGCATATGAGCGACTGATGAGTCCGGAGTTGCTTCAGGAAAAGGCGGCGATGGCGGAGGCAAAACGGCTGGCCAACTGGAAGGCCAACTTCCCTTGGAAACCGACTCACGACCCGGCACTGAAGTTCGATCCCGAACGGCACTTGTCCGCATCTACTATTGAAGAATGGAGATCTCGCAAACGGAGCGCAACAGACCACTTCGCGGCGGATTATCACAATACTCTCGCGAGGTTTTTTCAGGATGAAATGCGATTCACACCACAGTTTGAAGAGTGTTACCGCATTCTGAACGAACACGGGCGGGGACATAATCCCGTATTGGCTTGGGGAATCTTTTGGGATTTGTGGTGGTATCATGAAATAGCTAACGATTGGCGCAGCAAACTGCCTGGAAGCAGAGCAATTGAAAACAGTCGCAATAGTATTCGAGGCAGACTTCTGGATTATGAATGGCTAAATCCGCACTTTCTAACAGATGCAGGCAAGGCCGAAGCTGCCGGAATCGTGGACCGTCTGATCAATGAAGTCAAAGGGATGGAAAACTTGTCTGAGCCGATGGGTTGCGGTAGTGGCGGCAGTGTGAATGAAAACGTTACTGCCTTGATGCACGGAGAGGCAGAAATGTTGGTTCCTCACGTTGGTTGGTATGAGGGAAGGAAGATTTTGGAAGCTGAAGAGCGCCGGCAGTTCAAGATCAGCTATGAGGAAGGCGATCCCTCGCTAAAAGAAGCGGCGCCGGAATTGTTTCCGCCTGTGGATGTGAAAAACGGCCGCTTGGTGGACAAGGACGGCGATCCGGTCAAGTATCATGAAGGAATGCACGTCGGCATCATTAACGCGCAAGGCGAAACGATGCCAATGATGGTGGATGAAGACGGAGGTATTCGGTTTCCAACACCTGCGGAGATTGAGACGCTACGTGAACAAGGTGAGATTCAGCCTGCTCCGCCGGAAATGATCGACCGTTTGCCAACACCGTCTCCGATGCCTCAGCAGGCAGTGCCACCGGCGCAAGCGGAGCCGGCGCCAGGGCCTTTAACGTCGGAAGAGCAGATGGTGATCGATGCTATAGAGGAAGTGCTGGCCGAGTGAGCCGCCAGAGAAGCCAAAACTTAATCGCCGGTTTTGGTTGTTTTCTATCACTTCGGAACAACCGCTGCCGAATGGGGCGGGATGCTGTCGGCCACACATCCGCAGCGGGATTTGACAAGCATCTTCAACGCATTGGAACAAAAGAAGATACGAGTTTCCCTGTGGGAAGTTCGCAGCGGCCGGAAGTATCTCCGCTTTTCGCCGCACTTCCACAACATCGCCGCCGAACTGGACGCCGCCCTCGCCGCATTGAGCGCTTGATGCAGAATGCCCATCCTCCCGCGCCCACCCTGTTCATCCCTGTTTCCAAACCCGAACCGAGAGCATTTTTCCTCCACTCAGAAAGCGACTTTTTCGAGCCCTTTTTCGAGAAAAGCCCAAGCCGAAAAAATAAAAAAAGCGCAATAAGTATTTACGGGCTTTGATTGCAAAATGCTTGGCAACGGAACAGACTGTGTTAAATATTTTGGCTAGGGGAATGAGGTTACTGGACGTGGAAAAAGCAGGATTGCCTGCTGGAGCGTCAATGTAGCCCATAGCTACTTATTCCGAAAAAAAGGGTTGACACTCGCTGGGTGGTCTTTAGGATACCCTGAAATATCCATTGCAACCCGTCGCCAAGCGTGGCGAATCGCGTGGATTCGAGGAATGAGGATTCCGCGATGAAGAAGAAATATTGGTTAATAATTGTCGGATTGGCGTGCTTTGCTGCCGTGCTGTTCTGGAACCTCGGCGGTAAGCCGCGTGAACTAACCCAAGAAGAGAAAGCACAGAACAGGGTTCTCCGAGATCCGGGCGCACCGTTGGTAGTGAAGGCTCTCGCCCTCAAGAACAAAGCGAAGTCCGCTTACGAGCGCTTGATGAGTCCAGAGTTGCTTCAGGAAAAAGCGGCGATGGCGGAGGCAAAACGGCTGGCCAACTGGAAGGCCAACTTCCCTTGGAAACCGACTCACGACCCGGCGCTGAAGTTCGATCCTCTGCTACATTCAGTGCTGCATGCAGGCCCGAACCGGAATGGCGCGGACTTTTATGCTATGGAATATCATACTGCCCTCACAAGATTCTTTCAGGACGAAATGCGCTTCATCCCACAGTTTGAGCAGTTCTATCACATCATGAAAGAACACGACCGCGGCGACCACCCGGTGCTGGTCGCTGAAATTTTTGGTCATTTGTGGCGCTACCACTACCATTCGCAGTTTGATCCTGATGAACCAGTAATGCGCAGCGATGGAAAACCACGACGAGAGAAGAAGTCCTCTCTGCTCGGAATTATCCCTCGAACAAAAATCGTCACACACGGAGAGGAAACTCAAGCGAGCTACAACAGCATCATTGGATCGCTTACCCACCCTGAGTGGTTGAATTCGAAGTTCTTGGGACGTGCCGGACGAGCGGAATCAGAAGGTATAGCGAATCGCCTCATCAACGAAGTCAAAGGAATGGAAAATATTCCCGACTTCCCAGATTTCCATATACCCTCTGTCCCCGATGAACAAGCCTTGATGAACGGTGAGGAAGAGTTGTTAGTGCCTTATGTTGGTTGGTATGAGAAAAGCCGGATGTATTGGGCTGAGCAGCAAAAGCAATTCAGGATTAGTTATGAGGAAGGCGATCCATCATTGAAAGAAGCGGCGCCGGAATTGTTTCCGCCTGTGGATGTGAAAAACGGCCGCTTGGTGGATAAGGACGGTGATCCAGTGAAATGGCACGAGGGGCTGAGCGTTGGCTTAATTAACGGGCGAGGGGAGGCCGTGCCGGTAATTGTGGCAGAAGATGGGACGGTCAACCTGCCAACGCCTGCGGAAATTGAAGTGATGCGGGAGCGTGGCGAAATCCAGCCTGCTCCGCCGGAAATGCTCGACCGTTTGCCGACACCGCCTCCGATGCCTCAGCAGGCAGCGCCACCGGCGCAAGCGGAGCCGGCGCCAGGGCTTTTGACGCCGGAAGAGCAGATGGTGATCGATGCTATTGAGGAAGTGCTGGCCGAGTGAGCCGCCAGAGAAGCCAAAACTTAATCGCCGATTTTGGTTGTTTTCTATCACCGCCTATTCGAGCAAAGCCAATCCTTTCGGGGATTGGCTTTTTTGTTGGCAGCGGGACTGGCGGGCAGGAATGCCTACGCCACAGACATCTAACGAGCTTTTTGGCAAACGATTGCTTGCCGGGGTTGGGTCTGTGCGGGTATTTCTTTGCGGGTTTTGATGAGTGAAGGAGAGAAAGGTTTGAGCGCGGTGTTGCTGGAGCGGGCGAAGGTGTTGGGGTTTTCCGACCGGCAGTTGGCGGTGCTCACTGGCCACACGGAGGCCGGTATTCGGGCGGCGCGGAAGGCGGCGGGGTTGGTTCCGAGTTATCGGTTGGTGGACACTTGCGCGGCAGAGTTTGAAGCTTACACGCCGTATTATTATTCGTCTTGGGATCGGGGCGATGATGAAGTGGTTGCTTCGGAGGCGCGGAAGGTGATGATTTTGGGGGGCGGGCCGAATCGCATTGGTCAGGGGATTGAGTTTGATTATTGCTGTGTTCACGCTTCGTTCGCGCTGAGGGAGGACGGTTTTGAGACGCTGATGGTGAATTCGAATCCGGAGACGGTTTCCACGGATTACGACACGAGTGACCGGTTGTATTTTGAGCCGCTGACGCTGGAGGATGTTTTGCACATTTACGAGCGGGAGAAGTGTTGGGGAGCGATAGTTCAGTTTGGGGGGCAGACGCCGTTGAATCTGGCAATTGGCCTGGAGGAGAACGGGGTCCACATTATTGGGACGTCTCCCAAGAGTATTGAGGTTGCGGAGGATCGCGAGTTGTTTGCCGGGATGCTCCGCGATTTGGACATTCCGCAGCCGCGCAACGGGGTGGCGACGGATGTCCCTGGGGCGCTGGCGGTGGCGCGGGAGTTGGGCTATCCGGTGTTGGTGCGTCCGTCGTTTGTGCTTGGGGGGCGGGCGATGCAGATTGTTTTTTTGGATGCTGAGTTGGAGCGCTACATGCGAAGCGCGGTGGAGGCGTCTCCCGAAAGGCCGGTGTTGGTGGACAAGTTTTTGGAGGACGCGGTGGAGGTGGATGTCGATTGCATTGCGGATGCGGGTTTGTTCGAGCAGCCGGAGGAAGGCACGGCGGTTGTGGGCGGGATGTTGGAGCACATTGAGTTTGCTGGTGTGCATTCCGGTGATGCCGCGATGGTTTTGCCGCCGCCGAATTTGACGGAGGCGGTAGTGGCGACTATCCGGCAATATACCCATGCCATGGCCCGGCGTTTGAGAATTGTCGGGTTGATGAATGTGCAATACGCCGTGAAGGATGATGTGGTGTATGTGTTGGAGGTGAATCCGAGAGCTTCGCGGACGGTGCCTTTTGTGAGCAAGGCCATCGGGGTTCCCTTGGCGAAGCTGGCCGCTCGCGTCATGGCGGGCAAGACGTTGGCGGCGCTGGGGTTCACGCAGGAGATTCGGCCGAAGTATTGGACAGTCAAGGAATCGGTTTTTCCGTTCAACCGGTTTCAGGGGCAGGACATCCTGTTGTCGCCCGAAATGAAGTCCACCGGCGAAGTCATGGGCATTGACGCGGATTTGGGGAAGGCATTTGGCAAGTCGCAGCTGGCGGCGGGGCTTTCCCTGCCTTTGGAGGGGAGCGTTTTCATCAGCGTCAGCGATTATGACAAGCCGAAGGTGGACGGGCTGGCCCGCGCGTTTGGCGAGCTCGGCTTCGAGTTGGTCTCCACATCAGGCACGGCGTCGGTGCTGCGGGCTTTGGGTTTGCAGGTCAGGGAGATTTTCAAAGTGTCCGAAGGGCGGCCAAATGCGCTGGACCTTTTGCTCAACAAAGAGATTCAACTGGTGGTTAACACGCCTTCGGGACAAACGCCCCGCGATGATGAAGTGCGAATCCGAACCACTGCCGTTTATACCGGAGTGCCTGTCATCACCACTTTGAGCAGTGCCCGGGCGACCGTTGCCGCAATTTCGACAATCAAAGAGTGCGGCTATTCGGTCAATGCCCTGCAGGAGTTTCACCGCGGGTTGACTTGCGGCTAGTGGCCAGTGGTCGGTTTGAGGGCGTCTCGTCTTTTTAAGGAGTGTTTGCGGAAATCGTTGTTGACGTTTTGGCTGGCGCCGGTTTGACTTCTTCAAATAACCCCGATCAACCAGCTGTATGAAAAACTTCTTATCAAAACCGGCGAGCTTTCAAATTGCCGGCCTGCTTGTGCTTGGACTCGCCGCTGCGCCACGGGCCGAGGCGCAAACTTCCATTCGCGATGGACTTGTTGCCGAATGGAACTTCGATGAAACGAGCGGCCTCGCCGCTTCGGATGCCGCGGGCGACAACGACGGGCGTTTGGAGAACTTCGCCGACGATGACTCCCAATGGGTGGATGGCCAGGTCGGCGGAGCGATTGCCTTCGACGGCTCGAATTACATTGAAGTGCCGGACGCGCCCGCCATCGGCGCCGATGTTACCGGGGGACTCACAGTCATGGCCTGGTTCAAATCCAGCGTCCCTCTGGACGCTTCGGGCGGCGGCAATCGTATGTTGGAGAAGGGAAACAATTACTTTTTCCTGCAAGGCGTCCGTCCCGGCGGCATGAACTTTTTGGTCAAGCACGGGGGAGCGAACTTCACTGCCGGCATCGGCGAGTCGCTTGAAGCCGACAGATGGTATCACATTGCAGGCGTTTTTGACGGGGCGACGGCCAAGACATACATTGACGGGCAGCTCAAAGGCACCGTTGAGGTTCCCGGTCCAATTGACAACAGCGGATTGCCTTTGCGGATCGGTTCCGACGATGCCGGGAGCTTTTTCAACGGCTTGATGGATCAAGTCCTGATTTGGGAACGCCCCCTTACCGCTGCGGAAATTCGGGTGGTGATGGACGGGAGTTTTGAGCTTCTCCCGGAAGCGGGATCGCCGGAGATCACTTTGCAGCCAGAAGGGCAAACGCTTTACGAAGGCGGCACGGCGGCGCTGAGTGTTGCGGCTGACGGCGCCGACCTCTTGCGCTACCTTTGGTTCAAGGGCGGGGAACCTCTCCGCGCTGAAACAGGCCCGACACTGGCCATCCCTGATGTCTCTGCTGCCGACGCCGGGGAATACTCCGTGCGGGTTCAAAATGATCTCGGCGAAACGATCAGCAATGCAGCTGCCCTGACTGTCCTTCCCGTTGCCGGGCTGGACACCGGCCGTGTTGCCTACTGGGCTTTTGACGAAACCGCCGGCGACCGCGCTTCTGACGGTTCGGACAACAATCTTGCGGGCGAACTGCTTGGGTTCCCGGGTGATGATTCCCAGTGGATTTCAGGGCAAGTCCGCAACGGTCTGGCCTTCGACGGCGGCAGCGTTGTCTCCGTTGCCGACAATCCCGCTTGGAACCAGATCGGCGGCGAGGCGACCTTTTCGTTCTGGATTCGCCTGAATACTTACGGTGAGGAGGAGAGCGCGGGAAACTTCGACCGCAGCGCCAGCTATGTGCTGCGCAAAGGCAACCACTTCGGCATTCGTGTCATCAACGATCCCGGAACGGTTACTCGAACCCTGGCCGTTCGAGCAGGCGCCGGCGAAGACCCCGGTTCCGTGGCGCGCAAGGACTGGGAAGCCAACCTGCCGCAAGGTTCAGTCGAACTCGGCGTGTGGCAACACTTCGCCATCGTCTATAAAGGCGGCCAAGTCATCTTCCACAAAAACGGCTTCCCCATTGGCGAACCTGCCGCCGGCGGCCTCGGCGAAGCCGGCGCCGAAACCCTCAGCATCGGCAACTATGATGACCTCGAATCTGCCCTGCGCTACCTCGACGGCGCCTTAGACGAATTGTCCATCTGGGCGCGTCCCCTTCGGGAAGCGGAGATTCTCGAAGCGGCGGGGAAAGATGTTTCCGGGCCACCCGCGGTGGAAGTGCAGCCGGTTTCCCAGAAAAAGCTCGAAAGCGCCACCGCTGTTTTCCAAATCGTGGCTACCGGCAAACGCCCCGTGAGCTATCAGTGGCTGAAGGACGGTGCACCCATCGAAGGAGCGACGGCCCGCCGCTTGACTTTGACCCGGCTTGTTCCGCGCGACGCCGGCATCTACTCCGTCAAAGTCTCCAACGACCAGGGCGAAACCGTCAGCGAAGCGGCAAGGCTCACCATCGAAGGGCTGGACACCATCACCAGCGGCCTGGCGCTCCACTACCCCTTCGATGCTCTCGAGGGCCACGGCCTGAACGATGCCAGCGACAATGCGATCCACGGCGTTCTCCGCAACTTTGCCGGCAACCCGATCGAAGCGGGAGTCATCGGCGGGGCCATTGCGTTCGACGGCGAGGACTCCTACATCGTCATTCCCCACAACGACTTGTTGACGCTCGGCCCCGAAGCCACTGTTTCTATTTGGCTGCGACCGGTTCTCTTCTCCGGCGGCTCGGATTTTGACCGCGTCTTCCGCAAAGATGTCAACTACGACTTCACCCTCCTCAACGGCGGCATCGCCCGTGTGCACGGCGTCAGCAAGACTCCTTACGCTTCGCCTCCGGACACTGTCGTTGCCGAGACCTGGCAACACTTCGCTTATGTCGTCAAGAACGGCGCCATTCAATGGTATCGAAACGGCGAGGCTGTTGGCGCCGCCCTCAGCGGCAAACTGGGCGAAGGCAACACAAGCCCCCTCATCCTCGGCAACTATCAAGCCGAACCTGCAGAGGGCAACTGGATCAACCGCCCTTATCAGGGATTGATGGATGATCTCGGCATCTGGCAAAGGGCCTTGTCTCCCAACGATCTCTTTTCCATCTACCAAAACGGCCTCAACGGGAAACCGCTCTCCGAAGGACTAGAACCCATCACCATCCGGTCGATTGCAGCAGCGGCCGGCAATCTCCAGTTGATCTTCTTTACGCCCTTCGCCAACCGCAGCCACATAGTGCGAACGAAAACGGCGCTCACCGAAACGCATTGGAGCGATTTAGCCGACAGCAGCCCCTCCGAGCTGGGAGACGGCTTGTTTGAAGTCACCATTCCCGCGCCGGCGGCCGGCATCGGCTTTTATCAAATAGTTTCCCTGCCGCCGCCGCCTCTCTTCTTCGACGACTTCGAGTCCGGCGCTCCGGGATGGACTCACGGCGGCGACAGCGATGAATGGGAACTGGGCGCTCCAACCACCGGCCCCGGCGCGGCGTTCAGCGGCGCCAACGTCTACGGGACAGACCTCGACGGCAACTTTGAACCGCACACAAGTGCCTTCCTGCGCTCGCCCGAAATTGACCTTACCAACGTATCCGTCGCCAACCTGAGCTTTGTCGAATTCCACAATGTAGACATCGAGATCGATTACCACAGTGTCGCAGTCAACATCATCGACGCCAATTCAAACAACATCCTCCAAGAAGTCTTCCGCGCCGCCGGCAGTGTCAACAATTGGACACAACATTCCATTCGGCTTGCCGGCTCCGCAGTCGGCGCGAAAATCAAAGTCGAATTCGTCCTCGAAACCGACGAATTCTCCCCATTACCCGGCTTCTACATCGACGACGTTTCCATCCGGGAAAATTAACGGAAAACCTTCCCGCAAACGCCCACGGCGGAGGTTTGTATCAAGAACATATACGCTATATGCTCGCCGGGCAATGCGCGCGGACATACATGGCTATAGAACTCCGCCTCTATCAACAAACCCTGCTGCAGAAAGTGCAGGAGGCGCTGGCGGATGACCCCAAAGCGCGGGTAATGATGCAACTACCCACCGGCGGCGGCAAAACCGTCATCGCCGGCGCACTGCTAAGTGAATGGCTCAGGGACGGGCGCAAGGCTGTCTGGCTCACCCACCGCAAAGAGTTGGTCGATCAGACTTGCCGGATGTTGACCGATGCTGACATCTTGGCGATTGCCAATGTTCAATGGACGCCGGGAGAGGACGCACCGGCAATGGCCGACCGCGCCGTTATCCTGATGGCACAAACAGTTGGCCGGCGCACTGCCAAAAGGGAAGTCTGGAATCGCTATAACACCGATGACATCATGATCATTGACGAAGCCCATCACGCCGCTGCTCCCGGCTGGGAACGGGCAATACAGCAATGGCCCGGCCCCGTTGTTGGGATGACTGCCACCCCCTGGCGGCTGTCGGAAGAAGAAGGCTTTGCCCATCTCTTTAGTGAACTGCTCTGCGGCCCACAGGCTGCCGAGCTGCAAGAACTACGCGCATTGTGTACCGCGCAAGTGGTTATGCCGCCGCCGGAACAGCGCATCGCCGGCGGCGCGGTTGACAACACCGGAGATTACACCGAAAGGGGTATTGAAGAGGCCAACCGCAACTGCCCGGACATTATGACTGCCGGCGCGCTGGAGTTTTGGAAAAAACATGCCGGCGGACGGTCCACCATCGCCTACGCCGTGTCCGTTGACCACGCCCGCAACTTAGCGTCTGTGTTTAGCAATGCCGGCATCCCGGCGGCAGTTCTCCTCAGCGACACTAACCGAGCGGAGCGCGATGAAGCGATAGACGGTTTCAAAAGCGGCCGCATCAAAGTCTTGGTCAACGTAATCGTCGCCACCGAAGGCTTTGATTTGCCCGACGCCTCCTGCGTCATCATCGCGCGTCCCACGCTCAGCCTGGCACTCTACCTGCAGATGGTGGGCCGGGGCCTGCGTCCAAAAGCCAACGGCGGCAACTGTGTGATATTGGACTTAGCGGCCAACTCGGAAGAGCACGGGCTGCCGGAGGATGGCCGGAAATGGTCTCTGGAACCGCGCGGCAGTCAAAGTGCGGGAGAGGCGCCGATGGTTTGGTGTCCGCAGTGCGAAACGGTATCTCCAGCAGGCGCCCACAATTGCCAAGGATGTGGCTACGCTTTCGGCAAAGACTGCAACCGCTGTGGGAAATGGCGGGCCTGGAAACGCTGGGAATACGAAAATCACTGCGGCAATGTTCACGAGTTGGTTTGCGACTATTGCCACATCGACGCCCACATCCAGGCCCACCTGCCCATTAACCCGCCATTAGATACTTTAGATAAATTGGAATTGAGTGATCACTCGGAGGACACAATGACTACTACTAACGACATTGACATACTACTCATTGACATTAAGGACGAACTGGCAGATCAACTGTCCTTTTTGTTCAAAGAGCTGCTGGAAGCGGAGCGGCAAATCGTCGCCAGTACCAACGATACACGAAGGGACGAGCTGCAACGGCTAATTGAACAGGGGAAGTCGGCATTGAACAATGATGACAAACTGGATGCGCTGTTCGACGATTATATGAAGGATTACAACGTGCCTACTCCGTCCAGCCACGCTGCTTGGAGTCGCTTGTTTGTGAAATGGGAAAATAAATTTTGCAAAGATTTGGATAACTGGAAGGCAGAGTTGAACGAATTGGAAAACAAGCCGGTTGACAAGCAGGCAATTTTCAACAGCGCACGCGACAAGGTGCTGCAACTGTTGCTGCGCGAAGCGAAAGCCATGGAACTATTGCCTGAATCCCTTGATAGCACCGACCAACATGAAAAGGCAGATTTGGTCAAAGGCCATTGGCACAACTTGTCAGAATTAGACAACCCCATTCTTGTAAGCGGTCGGAAACCTTTAGCTTTGAAAATCTCAAATAAAAGTAAAGAGTGTATTAATTCCTGGAAAAAATTCTACATCTTTATTGTTGAATGGCTGTTTGCTGAAGGACTTTTATTACCGAATGATATTCCCGAAGAATTGCGAAAACTCTTTAAAGATGCAGAACAACAGGGTCTTGAGACGGGGAAGTTGCTAACAAAAAGACTGCAAAACGGATTGTTTTTATACACCAGTTTAGGTGCACAACAAATAGTTGCCAATAGCTGCCACTTTATTAAAACGTGTGGAAGAAACCCGGCGGAGTTCTACGTGCAGTTACGGTCGCGCTGATGTTTTTTCACCTGCTGCGGCCGGTTGGGGATAGCGTAAGCGCTTAATGCGGCGCGGGTTTGCCGGCGCCAAGGGTTGCAGTAACAGCAAGAGCTGCTGCAATGAACACCACGCTCATCGCGCCGACAAAGCCTAATAGCAGGCCGTGAATTGGTGTGAGGAACTTCAGGCAAACCACTGCGGCAATGGCTGCTACAATTCCCGGCCACAGATGCCGCGCCGTCGCTTTCGGTATAAATACACCGACGGCCATTACCCCGGCGAGCGCGCCGCCAACCAGCCCCATCATTTGGAGCGTGAAGTCCCACAAAAACATAATTTTCATGCTGGCAATTGCCAGCGCTGAGACGGTTCCGAACGAGCCGGCAATCCCGGTAACTCGCCGCGCTCGCCGCAGCCAGGCGGCTTCGTCGGCTGTTTGTCCCGAAGGCTTCCACCAATCTGTCACAACGGTTGTTGCGATCGAATGCATGCTGGAGTCCAGGCTCGACATGGAGGCGGCGAAGATGCCGGCGATCACCAATCCTGCAAGGCCGGCCGGCATTTGGTTGGCGACGAACCACGCCAGAATTTGATCGGATGTTTCCAGCGGCGCCAGCGATTCGGGATGGGCGCTGTAGAAGGCGAACAGTCCGGTTCCTAGCATGAGGAACAGCAGCGTCGCCGGCAACACCATTGCTGCCCCCAGCCACAGTGAGCGCCGGGCGGCGGCTTCGTTGGGAGTCGTCAAATAGCGTTGCACTACTGCTTGATCGGAGGAATAGGGCGCCAGGGCGTTGGTGAAAAAACCGCCAACCAGAACCACCAGAACGGAGTCCCTCACGAGGCTGAACTCCCAATTCACCCAGCGGAATTTTTCAGCGGCGCTACCGATGGAAAGAATCCCAGCAAAGCCGCCGTCTATATTGCTGGCCATGATTGCCAGAGCCGCCAAAGCGCCACCGAGCAGCACAACCGTTTGGAGAACGTCCGTCCACACAACCGCTTCAATCCCGCCTAACACGGTGTAAAGTGTAGCCAGGACGCCCATCAGCACAATGCACCCATACAGATTCATCCCGGTAACTGCCGACAACGCCAGGGCTGGCAGCAACAGCACAATGCCCATCCGCCCCGTTTGCAACAGGATGAAGGACGCGCTCCCGAACTTTTGCACTGAGCGGTCGAAGCGCGTGCCCAGGTATTCGTAAACAGTCGTGATTCGGCGTTTCCTAAAAACCGGCAGGTATTGGGAGGCGATGATCGGCGCTGCGGCAAAAACCGTCAGGTTGATCAACAACAACGTCCAATCTGCCGCAAATGCTTTGGACGGAATGGTCAAATAGGTGATGGCGCTTAACATCGTGCTGAAAATGCTCAGGCCGGCGGCCCACCAGGGAACCCGGCGGCCGGCCAGGAAGAACCCGTCTGTGCCGGCGGCGCTTCGGGAGCATTTCACCCCGATGATGGCGACTCCCAGCAAATAGACGATCAAGACGATCCAATTGGCCATCCCGAACGCCGGTTTTATCGTTGTGAAGGAAACGCTCATGACTTTGGGTGTGCGCACAGCGGGCCGAATCTCGCCGCTCGGCAGCACATATTGCCCTTGCCAGGAAACGACGGGAGTTGTTACTGGCGGAAACGTCCCGCCGTTGCTTTGCAGATTGCCGGCGGCGTCAGCAATCCGGGGGAAGGTCCCCGCCTCCGTCCAGCGATCTATCACTGTGTTGTAACGATACAACGAAACGGGAAAGCCCGGATGATTGTCCCGCAGCTCAGCCTGCCGGAAAAAGTGTTCGCCGTCGTCTCCCGCCAAGAAGAGCGCGTCGGCGTGTCCGAGCGGAATCCCCGGATTCGGAGCGGCAACTAGGGGTGCCGGCGGGCTGCTGAGGGCTGACCAATGCCCGCTCTTCGGGTCGAACGCATATGCATCTTTCAAGAACTCGCGGGTCGTTCCCCCGGCGCCGTCCGACATGAGACGCGCTCCGCTGATGAGCAAAATCTTTCCGTTCTGAGCTGCCATTGCCGGAAGGATGCGCTCCGGTCCCGGCCAAGTTGGCAGCTCCGTCCATTGGCTCTCCGCCAAGCCGGCGGCGAGGTCGAGTTTCCAAAACTTGTCCGAAGCTCGGAGGCTTTGTGGCGATTCGCTTCCGCCGGCGATATAGAGGACATTGTCGGCGATCACACCGGCTGCGTTCGCCAAAGGAATCGGCAGGGCGGGGCCCTTAGTCTTCTGCAATTGGCGACCGTCCCAATGCAGCGCAAACACATCTGCGTAATGCTGCAGCGAATCGCTCCCCCCGATACAAAGGAGGACTCCTTGCCAGACGGCGGAGACACCGTATCCCAACGGCCGGGGCAACCGTTCTTCGATGTCCCGCCATTCTCCCGCCGGATTGTCCAGCACAAACACCGTGTCGTGCCAAACTTTGACGCCGCTCTCCCAAGGCGGGCCGTCCGGGAAATTGGCGCCGCCAGCAACGATCAAACTTTCCCCTGACACTCCGGCAAAGGCGCCTGCGAATCCGTGTTTATCCGGCAGCGAAGGCAGCTCATTCCACACGGCGTCGGCGGCTGAAGCTCCGATGGCGCTCAAGACCCAAAGCCCCGCGGTTGCTGCCGTTCTGCCGATGGATAGTCTCATCTTTTGCGCTGTGTTGGGTTCTTAATGGCACCGGATTTTACGGAGTTGGGAAGGACAGGACGGACACGGCTTGTTTGGCGGCGTCATAGACGCTGCCGGGCAAGATGCCGAGATAGAGCATGCCGACGATGCCGGCCAAAGCGGTAAGCCGAATGGGCAGACTGGGATTGATGGGAGACGCGCCGGCCGGTTGTTTGGACCAGTAAATGACGCGAATGACGCCGAAGTAGTAATAAATGGAAATGGCGACGCCGATAACAGCAACCCCGGCCAGCAGATAGTAAGGCGCATGGCTAGGTGCTTGCTCGATGACCGCCAGGATGAGCAAGAACTTGCCGAAGAATCCGGCCAGGGGAGGAATGCCAGCAAACGAAACCATGGAAAGGGTCATCGCAATGGCAAGGAACGGCGACCGTTCGCCCAGCCCCGCCAGGCCAGAGATGTCTTCAGTTCCTGCTTGACGGCTCACAAGCACGATCACAGCAAAGGCGGCGATGACAGCAAAGAGGTAGCCGCCGAGGTAGAAGAGAATGGCGCTGGAGCCGGCCGGAATGCCGACGGCGATGCCCAGCAGAAGATAACCGGCGTTGGCGATGCTGGAGTAACCCAACAGCCGTTTGAGATTGCGCTGGGGCAGGGCGCAGAGGTTGCCGTAGAGGATCGTTGCGGCGGCGATGACGATGAATAAATTTTTCCACTCGAAGACCAAATGCGGCGCGGCCGAGAATAGCACGCGCATGAGCAGGACAAATCCGGCGGCTTTGGAACCCGCAGCCAGAAAGGCGGCAGCCGGCGTCGGGGCGCCTTGATAAACATCAGGAACCCAGATTTGATACGGAAAGGCGGCAATCTTGAAGCCGAGTCCGGCCAGCACGAGGAGCATGCCCAATTGAAAGAGGAGCGAATCGTGGACGGCTTCAGAGGTCGCGGCAATTTCCGAAAAGGCCATGCTCCCGGAAGCGCCGTAAATCAAGGCGATGCCGTAAACGAGAAAGGCGGAAGAGAGCGCTCCGAGGATCAGGTATTTGGCGCCGGCTTCCAGGGATTGCATTCGGTTTCGGAGAAAGCCATTGAGAATGTAAAAGGTGATCGCCACCAGCTCCAGCGAGACAAACACCATGACAAAATTGTTTGCCGAAGCAGCAAACATCATCCCGGCCAGCGCGAAGAGCGTCAGGGTGTAAAACTCGGAGATGCCCGATGCGATTTGCGGCGCAAACTCAATGGAGAGCGACAGGACGGCCAGGGCGGCGAGGAGGAAAAGCTGTTTGAAGAAAAGCGCGAGGCGGTCGTGGATGAACATGCCGCTAAAGGCGGTTTGCGGGATTTCTGGCGAGCTGAGGAAGAAGGAACTGGCGAAAATCAAACCCAGCCCGGCAACGGCAAGATAGCCGAGACGAGGTTTGTGGGTTGGCGGCGTCCAAAGGTCGATGAGGAGCAGGGCCACGCCCAAGATCACGACGGCGATCTCAAGGATGCTGAGTGAAAGGTTCATAAGCTCTCGTTTTCGGGGTGGCCTCGGCGGTTTTTGAAACGGTGTTGCCAATGGCGGCTGGGTTCGGTTGGGTTGCCTGTTGTGCTTCGCTGGCCGTCTGTTGGAGCCAGGGTTTCGTGCTTCGGGCGGCTTCGTCGGTCAAGAGCCGGGGGAAGATGCCGAAGAGGAGCAGCAAGGCGATCAAGAGAAGAAACGGCAATTTGGACAGAGCGCCGGCGTCGACAAGCGCCCGGTTTTCTTCCGCTGCGGTGCCGTGCAGGATGTTGCGGACGGCACGCAGGCAATAGACGGCGCTGATGATGAGGGCGCCCCAAGCGCCGGCAACGGCGAACCAGGGCAGGGAATCCCAGGCGCCGAACAGGACGAGAATCTCACCGGCAAAGTTGGCAAATCCGGGCACGCCGGCAGCCGCCAGCATGGCGATCATCAGGCAGCTTCCTAAGAAGGGGAGCTGCCGAAGCAGGCCGCAGAGTTTGTGGATTTCGACGCTGCCCTTTTGATGGTGGAGGTAGCCGCTTAGCCCGAAGGAGAGCGCGGCAAGCAGGCCGTGAGCCACCATGATGACGATGGCGCCGGTTATGCCAATCAAACTGAGGCTGGCGATTCCGAGAAAGGCCATACCCACGTGCGCCACGCTGGAGTTGCCGATCAGGAAATGGAGATTCTTTTGGCGCATCGCTACCCAGCCGCAGTAAAGAATGTTCCCAAGAGCCAAGAAGCAAAGCACTTCCAGCCAGGCGCGCATGCCTTCGGGAACCAGGGGAACGGCCAAGCGAATGAGTCCGTAAAGCCCGAATTTTTTGAGTGCTCCAGCGTGGAGCATCGCTGTTGCCGCCGGAGCGGCGGCATAGCCGATGGGTGCCCAAGTGTGAAAGGGCCAAAGCGAAACCAGAATGCCGAATCCAAAGAGCAGCAGCGGGAAGATGAGATTCTGTTGGGCGGGCGGGATGGGATGGGACTGCACGTGGTTTGCCAAGGCTATCATATCAAAAGTTTGCGCTCCCGATTGCAGGTAAAGAGCCGCCAGTCCGACGAGGGTCAACAGGGCACCGGCAGTGAGGTAGATAGTGATTTTGAAGGCTGCGTAATGGCGGCTTGCCCCGCGTCCCCAAACGCCGATCATGATGAAGGTTGGCACGAGGGCGAGTTCGTGGAAAAAGTAGAAGAAGAAGATGTCGAGAGAAGCAAAGGCGCCCAAGATGCCGCCCGCCATCAACAGGAAGAGAAAATAGAATTCCCGTTCGCGGTGGCGGATTTCCCAGCAGGCGAAACTTGCCGCGAACGCCACGGCTGCACTCATCAAAATTAGCCCGACGTTGATGCCGTCCGCCCCGACTTGGAGGTGAATGCCAAGCGATGGTACCCAAGCGATTTTCTGATAGAACTTGAAGCTGCCGGGGCCGTCGGGCATCTGCGGGTAAAGCAGAAACATCGCCAGCGAGAGGAGAAAGGCGGTTCCGGCGCCGCCGACTGCTAGAGGGCGGCAGAGGCGGCTTTGTGGCGCCAGCAGCACGGCGATGGCGGCGATCAACGGCGCGGCAATGATGAAGAGAAGAAGCAGCGACATGGCGGTTAGAGAACTTGACGCCCGACAAGGACGTAGAGGATTAGCGCAATTCCAATCACGAAGAGGAAAGCGTAGGTTTGCAGGTTGCCCGTTTGCAGCATTCGCAGTGCCCGTCCGATCCAATCCGCCGAGCCGTGCGCTCCTCGAACCACGAACCCGGCAAGCACCCAACGGTCGAACCAGGCGGCGATTCGGGAGAGCGCTTCATGCGTGGTCTGAATGAGGCATTCGTAAATCGCGTCCAGGTAAAACCGGCGGCGCAGAATCGACGACAGGAACCCGAAGCGCTGTTCGACGGGGTCCTTTTCCGCATTCCAATAAAACCCGGCCGCGGCGCTGACGCCGAGCATGATGGCCAGGAAACTGAAGGCGCCCGCCAGCACAGCGTAGTCGTGTCTGCCGGGGGTTTCGATGGCCAGATCGCGGCTGAGGAAACTTTCGATGCCGGCAAGAGACGCTGCCAATCCCGCCGCCGCTGAAGCCGCCGCCAGAATCACCAGCGGCCAGCGCATTGTGCCGGGCGGTTCGACGGCTTGCGCGGCCGCGGCGCTCCTCGCGCTTCCGTGGAAGGTGACGAAAAAGAGTCGGAACATGTAACAGGTGGTCAATGCGGCGACGAGGATGCCGATGCCGAAGAGGATGGCGTTGCCGCCGTGTCCGACATCGGCGGCTGAGGCCAGGATGACGTCTTTGCTGAAAAATCCGGAGAGGGGGAAGACACCACAGAGGGCAAGTGTCCCTATCAGGAATGTCCAATAAGTCGTCGGCATCCGGGTGTGGAGGCCACCCATTTGCCAGATGTCTTGTTTGTGGTGAAGGGCGTAAATGAGCGAGCCGGCTCCCAGAAACAAGAGGGCTTTGAAAAAGGCGTGGGTGGTCAGGTGAAACATCGCGGCTGCTGGCGCTTGCACGCCAACCGCCATCACCATGTAGCCCAGTTGAGAGAGCGTGGAGTAGGCCAAGATGCGTTTGATGTCGTCCTGCTGCAACGCCATGAGGGCTGCCAGGAGCGCGGTGATGCCGCCAATCCAGGAGATGACGGCCAGGGCTTCGGGGGTGAAGAGGAAAAAGACGCGGCACAGCAGATAGACGCCGGCGGCAACCATGGTGGCCGCGTGGATTAAGGCGCTGACCGGTGTTGGGCCTTCCATCGCGTCCGGCAACCAGACGTGGAGAGGGAATTGCGCTGATTTGCCGACAGCACCGCAGAAAATCAGAAGACCCACAACCGCAGCCATGCTGCCCAGAATTTCGGGGTTGGCCGCCAACAGGCTTTCGAGTTGAGCAAAGTTCAAAGTCCCGGCCAAACCCCAAATCATGAGGATGCCGAGCAGGAAGCCGAAGTCGCCGATGCGATTGGTCAGGAATGCTTTTTTGGCGGCGTCGGCAGCAGAGGGTTTCTCGAACCAGAAACCGATCAACAGGTAGCTGGAGACGCCGACCAATTCCCAAAAGATGAACATTTGGATGAAATCAACAGCCAGAACAATGCCCAGCATTGAGAAGGTGAAGAAGCTCAGGCTGGCAAAGTAACGGGAGTAGTCCTTGTCCCCGGCCATGTAGGCTTGGGAATACCAATGAATCAAACCGCCCACGCCGGTAACCACTAGGAGCATCAGAACGCTGAGGGAATCGAGCCGCACGCCGAATCGAATTTGCAAAGGGCCGGCAGCCAGCCAAGTCAGCGCAGATTCCACAGACGCGCCGCCGTTGAGCAAGTGCTGAATGAACAGCCAGACGCTGATGAGGAAGGCAATTCCGATGGCGCCGAGCGAGAGACGAGCGCTGAGTTTCCGGTTTTGCCGGGCCGCAAACGCAATTCCCAACGCCGCCGAAAGAGGCAGGAAAAGAAGAATCCAAAGAAGGGGCTGCATAGTCCTTTCGATCTAGAGTTTCAGAGAGGCAATGTCGTCTACATCGGTAGTTTTGCGGCGGCGGAACAAGGCGACAATCAAGGCCAGACCGACGGCGACTTCAGCAGCGGCCACGGTGATGATGAAGAATACCATTAATTGGCCGTCCACGTTGTTGTTGAAACGGGAAAAGGCCACGAGAGCCAGATTGGCGGCGTTGAGCATCAGTTCGAGCGACATGTAAATCAAAATGAGGTTTCGCCGGATCACCACTCCGAGAAGGCCGATGCTGAAAAGCAACGCGCTGACGATCAAATAGTGTTCAAGGCCGACTTGCATTTATGGTATCTCTTTTTTGCTTAAAAGAATGACTCCCACCATGGCCGCGAGCAGCAGGACGCCCATTATCTCGAATGGCAGCACGTAATCCGTGAATAGGGCGGTGCCGAGTTTGAAAGCGCTGCCCTCGAATTCGGGGGTTTTCCCCGCGCCCGGATTCGACGCCGCAATTGTCCGCATCATCACCAGCGCGAGGGAAACCAATCCGGCGGCGCCGGCCACAAGGCTCCAGAGCCGGAACTGCCGTTTCTCTTCCTCTCGAAGGTCGAGGAGCATGATGACAAAGAGGAAGAGAACGATCACCGCGCCGGCGTACACCATGATTTGAATTGCCGCCAGGAAGAAGGCATGAAGCAGGACAAACAGGCCGGCCATCGACATAATGGCCAACACGAGAAACATGGCGCTTGTTACGGGATTGCGGCTGAAGGGGTTGGCGACCACCAGAACCGCAAAGAGCAGAGTCAGCCCCGATAGGAGGTAGAATAATATGTCGGCCATCTTGAGAGAGTCTCGGTGTCAACGGAGCGCTTTCAGGCGACACCCTGCGCTTCGGCTTCTTTCTGCTTCTTTTCCCATTTCTTGATGCCGTCCTGATGGGCGCCGCCTAGGTTCAAGAGTTTGTCTTTGTGGTAAATCATTTCTTCCCGGGATTCGCCGGCCAGCGAGTAATCTTTCAGGAGGAAGATGGCTTCTTCAGGGCAGACTTCCTGGCAGTAACCGCAAAAGATGCAGCGGAGCATGTCGATAGCGAAATCGGCTGGTTCCTTTTCTACATTGCCGGTCTTTTTGTTGATGTCCGGGCCGGGCGGCGTGATGGAAATTGCCCTCGGCGGGCAGACGAATTCGCAGAGTTGGCAGGAGACGCATTTTGTGCGGCCGTCTTGGTCGGTAACGAGATAAGGCGCGCCGCGGTAGCCTTCCGGGACGACCCATTTTTCTTCGGGATATTGCATTGTCACTTTGCGCCGGAAGAAGTGGCGCAAGGTGACTCGGAAGCCGTTGACGATGGCAGGCAGGTACAGCCGTTCCCACCAGTTAAGTTCTTTTCGTTGGACAATCATATTGCGGTCAATGTTCTACCTTGTGAACCAAAGCCAAAATGCGGTGAGGACGATATTGGCCAGCGCGAGCGGAAGAAAGCGGCGCCAGCCCAAATCCATCAACTGGTCGTAGCGAAAGCGCGGCAGCATCCACCGCACCCAAATGAACAAGGCCATGAAAAGCGCTGTCTTGGCCAAAAAGATGCCGATGTGGAGAAGCCCGCCGAAAATCGAGGCCGCTGGCTCGGCCAAGCCCCAAAAGGGCAACGTCCACCCGCCCAAAAACAACGTAACCATGAGGGCGGAAACGGCAATCATGGCGGCGTATTCGCCTAGGAAGAAGAGGGCGAACTTCATCGAGCTGTATTCGGTGTGGTAGCCGGAGACGAGTTCCGTTTCGGATTCGGGTAGATCAAACGGGAGCCGGTTGGTTTCGGCAAAGGCGGCCACGACGAAAATCCCAAATGCCAGAGGTTGTTTGAAGATTAGCCACGCCCCGCCGGCTTGGTATTCAATGACTTTGCCCAGGTTGAGATCGCCCACCAGCAGGAACACGGGAACGACGGACATGCCCATGGCAATTTCATATGAAATCATCTGGGCGCTGGCACGAATGCCGCCCAAGAACGGATATTTCGAGTTGGAGGCGTATCCAGCTAGGACAATTCCATAGACGCTCAGCGAGACGATGCTGAAGGTGTAGAGGATGCCGATGTTCAGGTTGGCGATCACCATGTTTTGCGAGCCGAGTTTGGAGCCGAAGGGGATGACGGCGATGGTCAAAAACGCGGGAATCACGGCTATTGCCGGCGCCAGCCAAAAGTAGGCTTTGCGGACGTGGCTCGGTGTGAAGTCTTCTTTCAACAGAAACTTCAAGCCGTCGGCCAAGGGTTGCAGAAGTCCCCACGGCCCGACTCGGTTGGGGCCGATGCGGTCTTGAATGGCTGCGGCGATCCGCCGTTCTGCCAGGACGGCATAGGCGATTATCGGGAGTAGGACGGCCAGCGCGATAGCCGTTTTGAGGAAGCCGAACCAGAGAATCTCCGGGAAGCTGTTGCCCATGGCTTCTGCCAATGTTGTTGTTTCGGGAATCGCTTCCATTGGAGGTTAAATCGGGACGTCGACGCCGCGCTCGCCGATGTCCGCCCATTGAATGCCGGCGAAGGCTTTCACTTCGGAGGCCATTTTGTTAAAGAGCCCTTCCATGTCTGCCGGGTGATGTTCGCCGGTGATTTGGGCGAGGAGTTCGGTAAGGAATTCGGTTTCGGGGCGGGCTTGGCCGGGGGCTTCGACGGCTTTGAGAAAGCGTTGCAACCGGCCTTTGACGTTCACGAAGGTGCCGCGTTTTTCCGCATGGGCACAGCCGGGCAAAAGGAATTGGGCTTTTTTGGTGGTGTTGCTGGGCAGGATGTCGGAGACGATGAGGCAGGCGAGTTTCTGCAGTAGGGCAGTGTCGATGCCGTGATGGGTGATGTCTTCGCCGAAGACGATGAGGTTGGCGATTTTCCCGCTCCGAATGCCGGCGGCGATTTTGGGCAGGTTGATGCCCATTTCGGTGAAGCAGAAGCCGGAAAGGCGCGCGCCGTTGGAGTTGGGGTTTTTGTCGGCGTTGACCAGGAGTTTGTCGGCTTCTCCGGTTCTTGCGGGGGTGTCGGTGAGAGCTTCTAGGTGGTCGGCGAGTTTGCGGAGGAGGTAGAATTCTTCGGTGGTCTGCCGGGCGGAGGCGATGATGGCAGTTGTTTTCGGGGCTGCGGCGCGGAGGTGTTCGGCGATGGCTGCGAGGGATTGTTCCCAGGGGATTCCAGATTGCCCGCTTCGTTTGGGGCGGGTGAGGCGGTCTTTGCGGCCGATCCATTTGTAGTTGAGTCGGCCGGTGTCGCACATCCAGCAGGCATTGACGGCGTCGTTTTCCCGCGGTTCGTATCGGTAGATTTTTTCTTCCCGCGAGCTGATGGTGATGTTGCAGCCGGTGCCGCAGCTGGTGCAGAGGCTGGGGGTTTCTTTGAGGAACCAAACGCGCATTTGGAAGCGGAAGTCTTTTGAGGTGAGGGCGCCGACGGGGCAGATGTCGGCGGTGTTGAGCGTGTAGTTGTTGTCGAAAGGTTTGCCGGGGAAGGTGGTCAGGACGCTGTGCGCGCCGCGTTGGATGAAGCCGAGGGCGTCGTCGCCGGCGATGTCGCGGGTGAAGCGGATGCAGCGTTCGCAGAGGATGCAGCGTTCGGCGTCGAGCATGATCCGCGGGCCGAGGTCCACTTGTTTGGGTTTGTGCACTTTGGTTTCGGCGAATTGGCTGGCAGCCTGGCCGTGTTCTACGGAGTATTCTTGCAGTTTGCACTCTCCGGCTTGGTCGCATATCGGGCAGTCCAGTGGGTGGTTGATGAGCAGGGATTCGAGAACGGCTTGCCGCATTTGTTTGGTGGCGGGGGAGTTGGGGTAGATTTCCATTTCGGGGGCGATGGGCGTGGCGCAGGCGATGGCCCCGCGCGGGGTGCCCGGCTCGTAGGGCAGGGTGGCTTTGCGGATTTGCGGGGCGCCGTCTTTGTTGAGAAGGGGTTTTCGGTCGCGCCCCACGGCGGGCATTCCGTATTCGACGAGACACATGCGGCAGTTTCCGGCCACGGGGAGTTTCGGGTGGTAGCAGTAGTGGGGGATTTCCACGCCGGCTATTTTGCAGGCTTGGATCATGGTGGTCGGTATCGGCTGGCCGGTGATGGGGTCCGGCGTGGTTCGGGGGGCTTTGACTTCCACCCCGTTCACTTTGATTTGGATGGTTTCGACGGGGGCTGCTGTTTTGTCTGCCTGTTTGGCCATTTGTTTGAAAGAGGGTTTTTGTTTGGGGTTGCGGTTCGCGAGGGGGTTTTAGGGAGCGGCGGTTTCGGTTTTGTGTTTTTCGTTTCGGCGGCCACGGGCTTCGAATTCGTCTTTGAATTTGTTGACGAAGCTGAGGACGGGCCAGGCGCAGGCTTCGCCAAAGGCGCAGACGGTCCGGCCTTGGATGTTTTGGGCGATGTGGAGGAGGTAGCCGGCGTCTTGCCGGCGGCCTTCGCCTCGGATGAGGCGGCGCAGGGCTTTGCTCATCCAAAGGGAGCCTTCTCGGCAGGGGGTGCATTGGCCGCAGCTTTCGTGGGCGTAGAAGTCGGCGATGTTGGCCAGGGCGGCCACGATGTCGGCGGAGTCGTCCAGGACGATGATGGCGCCGGAGCCGGACATGCTGCCTGCTTGCGCCAGGGAGTCGAAGTCGTAGGGGAGGTCGAAGAGGGCCACTTCTTTTTCGACGGTTTTTCCTTTTTTGTCTTGGCTCTTGAGTCGGAAGGTTTCGCCGGCTTTGAAGACTTTGGCTGAGGAGCCGCCGGGGATGACGGCTTTGAGTGCGCGCCCTTGGCGGAGGCCGCCGCCGAAGTTTTTGTGGTGGATGAGTTGGCCGATGGTGGCTTTGCCGACTTCGATTTCGTAATAGCCGGGGCGGTTCACCTGGCCGCTGATGCAGACGATGCGTGTGCCGGTGTTGTTGGGGGTGCCCAGTCGGGCGTAGGCTTTGCTGCCGCCGGCGATGATGTGTTTGACTGCGCAGAGGGTCTCGACGTTGTTGACGATGGTGGGGCATTGGTAAAGGCCGAGAACGGCCGGGAAGTATGGCGGCTTGATGCGCGGGTAGGCGCGTTTGCCTTCCAGCGATTCAATCAGCCCTGTTTCCTCGCCGCAGATGTAGGCGCCGGCGCCGCGGTGCACGTGGATATCCAGATGGTAGCCGCTGCTCAAAATGTTTTTGCCCAGAAAGCGGTTCTTGCGAGCTTCCGCGAGTGCTTTTTCGAGAATGCGGGCGCCTTCGACAAATTCGCCGCGGATGTAGATGTAGGCGAGGTGGACATCGTTGGCGTAGGCGGCGAGGATCATGCCTTCAATGAGTTGATGGGGGTCTTTGTAAAGGATTTGGCGGTCTTTGAAGGTGCCCGGTTCAGATTCATCGGCGTTGCAGATGAGGTAGATGGGTTTGCCGCTGCTGCGGTCGACGAAGGACCATTTCAGCCCGCAAGGGAAGCCGGCGCCTCCACGTCCGCGCAGGCCGCTGTTTTTGACTTCTTCGCGGAGCCATTCTTGGGGCGTCATCATGCCTTTGCCCGCCACTTGCTTTTTCTGCAACGCGAGGGCTTTCTTGAGAGTTTTGTAGCCGCCGTGTTTCACATAGCAGGCGAGGTCGTTGCGGTATCCCGAAGTGTCGGCGTGTTTTAGAATGAGTCGGTGTTCCTCTGGCATGGTTTTCGCTATGCTGGCTTGATTCCGGGCGTGGCGTGGTTAAGGTGCTTTGGCCTTTGCCGGATGGTGTAACGGTAGCACAGCAGTCTCTGGAACTGCTTGTCATGGTTCGAATCCATGTCCGGCAGCCAGATGTTTCGGTTCTGCAAATTGCCTGCCATTAACGTTCCTTCTTGCTGTTCAGAATTTCATCGGCTTTGTCCAGGGTTACTCCTTCAAAAAAATCGTCGCCACACATCATCACTGGAGCGGTGCCGCAACTGGCAAGGCATTCCGCGCATTCGACGGAGAATTGGCTGTCCCGGGTGGTTTGCAGGCTTTGAACTTCGCTGTCCAATCCCAACTGCTGGCAGAGGTGGCCGTGCAGTTCCCCGGCGCCGCCGAGGGCGCAACTGAGTGTGCGGCAGACTTTGATCACGTGCTTGCCGGCAGGTTTCTGGCGGAACATGGGGTAGAAGGTGACGAGTTCGTAGATGTTGATCGGCTGCAAATCGAGCTTCCGAGCGATCCATTCGGCGGCTTCGTTGGAGATGTAGCCGAAGCACTCTTGGACGGCGTGGAGCAGCATCAGGGAAGCGCTCCGCTTTTCAGGATAATTTTTGATTCTCCTGTTGATTTCGGTTTCCAACGGTTTTGGGACTTCAAAGCTCATCGGTCGCTTTCTCCCATCACAAAATCAATCGAACCCAAAATGGCCACGGTGTCGCTCATCATGGCGCCTTTGAGGAGGTAGGGCAAGGCGCTCAGGTTGACGAATGAAGGCGCTCGAATCTTGAGGCGGTGGGGCGCGCCCCCACCGCGGCTGTTGATGTAAAAGCCCAGTTCGCCCTTTGGATTCTCCGCGCCAAAGTATATTTGGCCTTTGGGCGCGTCGATTCCCTGAGTTACCAGCATGAATTGGTGGATCAATTCTTCCATGCTGGTGAGCACTTTTCTCTTGGCCGGCAAAACGGTTTTCCCATCCGCAATGGAGACGGAGCCGTCCGGCAATTGGCGGAGACATTGGCGGAGGATGCGGACGCTCTGCCGCATTTCTTCGATGCGCACCAGGTAACGGTCGTAGCAATCGCCGGCCAGCCCGACGGGGATGTCGAAGTCGAGCCGGTCGTAAATCAGGTAGGGATGCGCTTTGCGGAGGTCGTGATGGCTGCCGGAGGCCCGGAGGTTGGGCCCCGTCACGCCGTAATCAATCGCCACATCGAGCGGGAGCACGCCAATGTCTTTGGTTCGATCGACGAAAATCTTGTTCCGTGTGAGCAGTTTCTCGGTCTCGTCGAAGTTGGCCATCACGCCGTCCAAAAACTGCCCGCAGGCCTCGGTCCAGCCTTCCGGGAGGTCGCGCGACAGCCCCCCGATTCGGGTGTAGGTGGTGGTGAAACGGGCGCCGGTGAGGGATTCAATGAGGTTGTAGATTTTTTCGCGCTCTGTGAAGGTGTGAAAAAAAACGGTCATGGCGCCGACATCTAACGCAAAGGCGCCGAGCCCCAGCAAGTGTGCGGAAATGCGCGCCAGTTCACAGCAAATCACCCGGATATATTGGCAGCGGAGCGGCAGCGCCCGGTCAATGCCCATCAGTTTCTCCACCGCCAGCGCGTAAGCGACATTGTTTGCTAAAGGTGCCAGGTAGTCCAGGCGGTCGGTGTAGGGGATGAATTGGGTGTAGGTCATGTTCTCGGCGATTTTTTCATCGCCGCGATGGAGGTAGCCGACTTCGGGCGTGGCTTTGGTGATCGCCTCGCCGTCCAGTTCGAGCACGATGCGCAGGACGCCGTGAGTGGACGGGTGGGAAGGCCCCATGTTCAGGGTCAGTTTCTCGCCTTCGAGATCGCCGGGCGTTTCGTCGGCAAAACCCGCCGAAGGTTCGGAAGGGAGAGTTGCCGACTTCAAAGCGGCCGCGGCTTTGCCGGCGGTGTCCGGTATCTCGATCTCTCTCGCTTCGGCCACTTTTGCGATGTGTTTTTGATGGTTGGGGGCGGTGTCCATCGAGGGGCCGCTATTTGGCTCTTGGCTCCCGTTGCTCCCGATGTTTTTGCCCGGTTGTTGTAACGAAAGGGCCGCCTTCCAAGGGTGCTGGGTGGGAGAAGGCGACTTCCGGCAAGTCAGTCGTTTTGCCGGCCAGGGGAAAGTCTTTGCGAAGCGGATGGTAGGGGTATCCTTCCCACATGAGAATGCGCCGGAGGTCGGGGTGTCCCGAAAAGCGGATGCCCATCATGTCGTAAATCTCGCGTTCGTGCCAGTCTGCCGCCCGCCAAACGGCGGTTACTGTTGGCGCTTCTGCCTTTTCTTCGGACACGCGGGCGACGAGGCGCAAGTGCGCCCGGCTCTCGTAACCGTAAAGCTCATAAACAATCTCGAAGCGGGGGTCTTCTCCGTAATTGTCCACGCTGCTGATGTCGATCAGATAATCAAAGCCCAACGCCGCCTTGGCAAAGCGGCAGATTTCGGCAATCCGGGCACTGTCCAGAATCTCTAGCGTCCACTCGTCTCGAAATTCGGTTTCCACAGACACAACCTCCGGGAAAGCCTTTCTCAGCTTTTGAGCCAAATGTTTTGCCGCTGTGCTCATCGGAAGTTGCCACTCGTCTGGGGAAAGACCACTCACGCCTCGGCTGGAACAATTTTTTGCCTTTTGATGGCCGGTTCCCTGCCCACCTTTTCCTGCAGTTTCATCAGGGCGTCCAGCAAAGCCTCGGGCCGGGGCGGGCAGCCGGCCACATACACATCCACAGGCAGAATGCGATCCACCCCCTGCATGACGGCGTAACTGCGATACATCCCGCCTGTCGAAGCGCAGGCGCCCATGGCAATCACCCATTTAGGC
The DNA here is from genome assembly GCA_965214825.1 of uncultured Pedosphaera sp. Classification (GTDB taxonomy): domain Bacteria; phylum Verrucomicrobiota; class Verrucomicrobiia; order Limisphaerales; family AAA164-E04; genus UBA2970. The sequence goes on along the minus strand of OZ243981.1, from coordinate 340,983 downwards.
TCGGCCATCTGGTCGTAAATCCGTTTGACCGCCAGCCCCATCTTGTAAGTTACTGTGCCGGCGACAATCATCAAATCCGATTGCCGGGGCGAAAACCGCAACACCTCTGAGCCAAACCGGGCGATGTCAAAACGGCTGGCCACTGCCGCCATCAACTCAATGGCGCAGCACGCCAAACCCATCGGCATCGGCCAAAGAGAATTCTTGCGGAACCAGTTGAGAACGGCATCTGTCCGGGTCACAATGGCGTCTCCTTCGAGCTTCGTGTTGTAACCGATTTCAGTCTGGGCTTCAGGCATCATATCCCTCGCGTATCAAGAGTTGGGAAAAAGCTACTCGGATAAAAATGGCTCGGCAAGCGAATTTGTGATTTTTTTCACAAGCCCGCCCCAACGCCAAATTTCTCCCCCAATCCCGTCCCCCTCCTCTTCCCGCTCAATCTCCATCGAACTCGCCCGGCAAACCGCTCTTTGACAGCCGCCCAGCGCCCGATTAAAGATATCGCACTATGAGCCAATTCACATTTTTTGCTTTCTCACAACGATCGAGTTATGTCCTCTGGGGACTGGCCTTGGCTGGTATCTCAGCACTGTCTCCAGTACTGAAAGGGGCGGTTTCCTACGAATCGACTCTTTCTCCCAATGGCTCTTCATCGGCTTCGATTCATCCTGCGGGCGATGAGGATGTGTATCGCATCGTGGTTTCCGGCGCCGGAACATTGGCAGTTTATACTACCGACAACACGGACACTTACGGGTATCTGCTGAGCAGTTCGGGCAGCGAATTGACCTCCAACGGCGATGGCGGTGCCAGAACGAACTTCCGAATCAGCCATTCGGAAGTTCATGCTGATGCGTTTGAAAATTATGCCAGAGCCTTGATAAGAGAAGATGATGCTTTCATATTTCTTGATGCGACGCTTCTGGCTGCGGAATGCAACAATCTGGCGCCGGGTTCCAGTAACATTGTGTTGAATTTCGTACGTTGGCAGAGAGAGTGTAATATGAATCAGATACAAAAGGTAGTGTTTTATGGTCCGATGTCGCAACGGATGAAAATGGCTCAATATTTGCTGATTCGTAATAATGACGATTGCGAGCCGCGGCGTTGTCCGTTACTTGAACCGTATCTACACGGATCTCACCGACATGGGTTTCTTTGAATATGATCCTATTGTGTCCAAGGACAACCTCCTGCTAGGGATTGGTTTTATGACTCCGGAGATTAAAGATAAACTATGGGCGAAAAATCTTTTGGACAACTGTCGCAACGCGGTTGTGGACCGTTTCGAGGATGGGGAGGTGTTACGTTTCTACTGGTATTTCACCGAGACTTTTGAGGAGTTGAAGGAACGACTTCCCAAGGACTACTTGGCAGAAAATGACTTAAAGTATCCTGTGCTGTCCTTGTCCATGTTTTTATCGGGAATCTATGTCTGGAAAGGCGTTTCGGAAGAGGGCGAGCCGATAGAGGATGCCATGATGTTTTTTGATGACCGGATAGATAGATGGGCTTGTCTCGGCTTCAAATTGGAGACCGAGAACATTCCCGAACCGATTCTGAAAAAGGAAGCTCAAGAATAATGGCGAAAGCCCCCCCGAATGTATTTGGAAGCTGCGATGGGTTTTGCCGGGGAGAGTTGGTATCTCAATTCTTGTGTGGGAAAGGCACAGCGTTCGAGTCAGCAATTGATGAAAACGGAACCCATATCCTTTGTCGTCGGTTTCGTTTTGCTGGATTGGGACTTGGAAAGAGTATTTTATCGGCACGGATTTTCGGCTGGAGGCGGGGTGACGACGAGTTGCCGGCGGATTCGACGGCCGGGGACGGGGGGATTGAGCGTTGCCGGCATTTGTGATTTTTTTCACAAGCGTTGTTGACACCAGCAAATTTTCTCGGATAATGCCTTCCGTTTTTGCGCTTCTGGACGGGAAAACGAGGGGGTTCGCAAAATTTCGCTGGGCGCAAAGGCGGAAATTGGATGCAAATTTGCGTTGGGAAAATGGATGCTAGCTCTGTAAAAAGACTGGCGGCTTCAAGTTGGCGGGGTAGCCAAGTGGTAAGGCACGGCTCTGCAAAAGCTGTATTCGTCGGTTCGATTCCGACCCTCGCCTCCAATGTCTCTTGTGGCGGCGTTATGTCCGGGACAGGCCTTTGTGCGGGTGGTTTTGGTGTGGTTTTGCGGTTAATTTGAGGTTGTTTGCGAATGTCTGACATTTTTCCAAAGTGGACGAATCGGTTGCCGGGGCAAGTGGTTGCAGGGTTGTGTTTGGTGGTCGGCGCGGGGGTGGTGGGGGTGACTTATTATTTCACGCCGAAGTATACCCGCGTGGGGTATCAGCCGGTGCAGCCGGTCGCTTTTTCACACGCGATTCACTCGGGGCAGTTGGGTTTGGACTGCCGTTATTGCCATAGCGCTGTGGAGAAGTCCTGGTTTTCCAATGTGCCGTCCGCTTCGGTTTGCATGAATTGCCATAATCAAGTGCTCAAGGACGATCCCCAGTTGGCTTTGGTGCGGGAGAGCCATCAGTCCGGCGCGGCGTTGCCTTGGGTGCAAGTCCACAAATTGCCGGATTATGTCTATTTCAACCATTCCGTTCACGTCAACCGGGGGGTCAGTTGCGTGGAATGCCATGGGCCGGTTCATCGGATGGACGAGGTGTATCATGCGAAGCCTCTCAGCATGGCTTTTTGTCTGGAGTGCCATCGGAATCCTGCTGAAAAGATTCGCCCGTTGGACAAAATTACGGATTTGGATTGGACTTGGAGCGACGATCCGGGAGAAGCGGCCGCCAGCCAGCGCGAACAGGGCGGGCAGTTCGTTCACGATTGGAGGGTCGAGTCTTTAGTGAATTGTTCGGCATGTCATCGATGAGCACGGTTTTGAAAGGATCCTCGCCAACGGGGCCGCATCATTGGCGCAGTTTGGAGGAGTTGGCGGATGCGCCCGAACTTCGGCGTCAAGCGAAGCATGAGTTCCCCGAAGAGGCAAGCGAACCCGCCGGGGAAGTTTCCCGGCGCGATTTTGTCAAGTTGATGTCCGCTTCGTTCCTTCTAGCTGGCGTCGGGTTGTCCGGCTGCCGCCGGCCGGAGGAAACCATCGTTCCCTTCTCCAAAATGCCGGAGGGCTATGTGCATGGGGCGGCGAAATACTTTGCCACGGCGATGCCTGTCCGGCGCAAGGGCGTTCCTTTGCTGGCGAAATCCGCCGACGGGCGCCCGGTGAAGCTCGAAGGCAACAAGGAGCATCCCCTGTCCAGTGGCGGCACGGATGCCTTCGCGCAAGCATCGCTTCTGAATCTTTACGACCCGGATCGGTCCCGGCAATGCCTCAAAGACGGCGAGCCCGCTTCAAAAGAAGCAGCCTTGGCGCATCTGTCGCAGATTGCGGAGAAGTTCGCCCGCAAACAAGGCCGAGGGCTGCATTTGTTGTGCCGGCAATCGAGTTCACCGACCCGCTGGCGTTTGCGGACGCAGCTTGAGGAAAAACTGCCACAGGCCAAATGGCATGAGTATGAGCCGGTGAGTTTTCACCGGCCGGCGGAGGCTGCTTCGCTGGTCTTTGGGCGACCGCTGGTTCCCCGGCTTCACTTTGAAAAGGCGGCACGTATCCTTTCGCTGGATTGCGATTTTCTGGGCGACGAGGAAGATGCCTATCTCAACATCCAGGGATTTGCCGGTCACCGCTCGGTGGAAAAATCCGGGGACACCATGAGCCGCCTTTATGTGGTGGAGGGTTTGATGACGTTGACCGGCTCGAACGCGGACCATCGGCTGCGCGTGGCGTCGGGTGAAGTGCGGCGGGTGGCGGCGGCCTTGCTGCGGGCGCAACTGGCGCAGAGCCCGCCGGCGGTTGCGGGCGCCGAAGCGAGCGAATTACTGCAGGCCTTGCGCCGGCTGGCGGCCGAGGCAAAAGTGCAGGCGGAATGGGCGAGCGAGGCTCTGCGGGATTTGGCGGCGCATTGCGGGCGCTCATTGGTCGTGGCTGGCTACCGCCAACCGCTGGTTGTGCATCTGATGGCTCTGGCGCTCAACCAACTGCTGGGCAACATCGGGCGGACGGTGGACTTCATCGCCGCGCCGGCAGAAAAAGCGGCGGGAACCATCGGCGAGCTTCAGGAGGTGCTCGGAAGTGGATTGGTGGAAACGCTGGTTGTTCTCGGCGGCAATCCAAGTTACGACGCGCCGGCAAACCTGCGCTGGGCAGAAGCGCAGAAGAAAGCGGGCGAGGTGATTCGGCTGGGCAGCCATTTGGATGAGACTTCTGAAGGGGCGGCGTGGCATTTGCCGGAAGCCCATTTTCTGGAGTCCTGGGGTGATGCGCAAAGTGGCGACGGCGCTCGATTGGCAGTGCAGCCTTTGATTGCGCCCTTGTTCGGCGGGCTGGCAGAGATCGAAGTCTTGGCGCGGCTGCTCCAGATGGAGGACGCCCGCCCGCACACTTTGGTCCGCGCCGCCTTTGATGCCGAAGTCCGTGGTGCCAACGAGGAGCGGTGGAAGCAATTTCTGCATGATGGCTTTATTGCCAAAAGCGCCGCACCGCCGGTCGAAGCCGGGGAGTTCCAGTGGCTCAAAGTTGTGTCGGCGGTTGTGAATGCGGAGACGCCGCCGCGGCCGAAGCTGGAGGCGCTCGAAGTGGTGCTTCACCGGGACGCCAGCATGGATGACGGGCGCTTCAACAACAACGGCTGGATGCAAGAACTGCCCGACCCTGTCACGAAACTCACTTGGGACAACGCCGCGGTAATGAGCCGACAAACGGCAGCCGGCCTGGGCGTGGCCAACGGCGACTTGGTCCAAATCCGCGTGGGGAGAACATCCGTGCAGGGCCCGGTGCTGGTCCAGCCCGGCATGGCGGATTATTCCGTGGCGCTGGCTTTGGGTTACGGGCGCTCCCGATCAGGGCGCATCGGGCGGTTCAAGGGACAAGCTGTTGGCTTCGACGTCTATCCGCTTCGACACCGTGAAGGCTCTTACATCCTTTCGGGAGCTTCGATCTCACCGACGGGACGGAAACATCCGTTGGCGGCAACGCAGGATCATTGGTCGATGGAAGGCCGGGCCATTGTGCGCGAAGCGAACCTCGAGCAGTTCAAAGAAAAGCCGGATTTTGCCCAGCAGATGGGTTTAGAAGCGCACGGCCAGCATCTTGTGCACGATGAAAATGGCAAACCACGCCCCCTCTATCCGCATCCCTATCAGGAGCGGGAATCCCTCAAAAGCGAGATTCATCAATGGGGCATGGCGATTGATCTCAACCGCTGCATCGGGTGCTCGGCCTGTGTAGTGGCCTGCCAAAGCGAAAACAACATCCCGATTGTGGGCAAGGAACAAGTAGCCAAAAGCCGGGAAATGCACTGGCTGCGTATCGACCGCTATTACAGCGGTGGCGTTGACGACCCCGAAGTTTCGAGCCAACCCATGCTCTGCCAGCACTGCGAAAGCGCCCCTTGCGAAAACGTCTGCCCCGTCAACGCCACCGTTCACGACCACGAAGGGCTGAATGTCATGGCCTACAACCGCTGCGTCGGCACCCGCTATTGTTCAAACAATTGCGCCTGGAAAGTCCGCCGCTTCAACTTCTTCGATTACAACAAAAGACCGCTCGAAGCACTTTACCGCGGTCCTTTGGCCGAGCGGCCGAAAGACGAGTTGGACTTGGCGGCCCTAGCCAAGAACCCTGATGTCTCCGTGCGGATGCGCGGCGTGATGGAAAAATGCACCTTTTGCGTCCAGCGCATTGAAGAGGCGAAGATTCGACAAAAAGTCCAAGCGCGGGACTCCGGCAAAATTGCCGTTCCAGATGGGACGATTCAAACCGCTTGCGAACAGGCTTGTCCCGCAGAGGCGATTGTTTTCGGCAACACAATTGGAGAGCCGGAAAGCCGGGTGTCGAAGCATAAGGCGAGTCCGAGAAATTATGCGGTTTTAGGCTTTCTGGACACCCGGCCGAGGACGACTTACCTGGCCAAGATTCGCAACCCGAACCCGAAAATGCCGAATTATCTCGGAACGCCGTTGAGCATGATGGAATACTCAGCGAGCATGGGTAACCCCTTCGGCGGGCATGATGCCGAGGGCCATTCGGCGCCCGGAGGAGAGAGCGGAGGGCCTCACTAGATGGCAAGGGAAACACAAGAGCGCGTCATTGTGGCGCCGTCGCCGCGCGAGCTGGAACGGGAACCGCTAGTCTCGAACAACCGCTCCTTGGGCTGGCTGTCCGATCGGATTTCGGGGATTGTGGAAGGGGAGACGCCGGCTTGGTGGTGGGTAGCATTTGGGATCAGCGTGCCGACGGCGCTCCTTTGCTTCCTGATGATCGGCTACCTCATTGCAACAGGCGTTGGCGTGTGGGGCGTCAATCATCCGGTGGCCTGGGGCTGGGCGATTGTCAATTTCGTTTGGTGGATCGGCATCGGCCATGCCGGCACATTGATCTCGGCCATTCTGTTCCTCCTCCGGCAAAGGTGGCGGACTTCCATCAATCGGGCGGCGGAGGCGATGACGATTTTTGCCGTGATGTGCGCCGGCATTTTTCCAGCCATTCATGTAGGGCGCATTTGGTTTGCCTGGTGGCTGTTTCCTTTGCCCAATGCAAACGGCCCCGTTTGGCCGCAGTTCCGTTCGCCGCTTTTGTGGGATGTGTTTGCGGTGTCCACTTATTTCACGGTTTCGCTGCTGTTTTGGTATATGGGGTTGATTCCCGATTTGGCCACGATTCGGGACCGGGCCAAAACCGCGACGCGCAAGTTTTTCTATGGGTTGTTTTCGCTGGGCTGGACAGGATCAAACCGGCATTGGAGCCACTATGAGAAGGCGTATCTCTTGCTGGCCGGCCTTTCGACGCCGTTGGTGTTGTCGGTGCATAGCATCGTTTCTTTTGACTTTGCGGTATCGCAACTGCCCGGCTGGCACACCACAATCTTCCCGCCTTATTTCGTAGCGGGCGCCATCTTTTCCGGCTTCGGCATGGTGCTGACCTTGTTGATCCCGCTGCGGACGCTCCTCAAATTGGAAGATGTAATCACCGTGCGGCACATTGAGTTGATGGGGAAGGTAACTTTGGCGACTGGTTCCATCGTGGGATACGCCTACGGCATGGAGGTATTCATCGCCTGGTATGGCGGGAATCCCTACGAGGCATATGCGTTTAAGAACCGCGCCTTCGGCACTTATTGGTGGGCTTACTGGATTATGATTAGCTGCAATGTGTTAGTCCCGCAGTTTTTCTGGTTCAAGAAGATTCGCACCAACATGGTTTGGGTCTTCATTCTTTCCATTTTTGTTAACATCGGCATGTGGTTCGAGCGGTTTGTCATCGTGGTAACTTCCCTGCATCGGGATTTTATCCCCGCCAGCTGGGGGCATTATACGCCGACCGCCGTCGATGTGTTGACTTATATCGGCACCTTGGGTTTTTTCATGTCTCTGTTTTTGTTGTTCGTCCGATTTTTGCCTTTGGTGGCGATTTCGGAAGTCAAAGGCGTGACGCCTCAAGCCAATCCGCATCATCCACTGGGCAATGCGAAAGGAGGGAAACACTAATGAACGGGCAAGGACAACCTTACGGCATTTTGGCGGAGTTCGACACGCCCGCAGCAACAGTGGCGGCGGCGGAGAAGATTCGAGACGCAGGGTATACGCGATGGGATGTTCACACTCCCTTTCCGGTGCACGGCATGGACGAGGCGATGGGGTTAAAGAATTCCCCAGTCGGTTGGTTTACATTTTTCGGCGGCGCAACCGGCTTCTTCGGCGGCAACTTGATGATCTGGTTTATGAACGCATTCGACTATGGAATCGCAGTCGGCGGCAAACCTCTCTTCAGCCCCTTTTCCGCTTTTCCCGTGAGCTATGAATTAACAATTCTGCTAGCCGCTTTCGGCTCTCTCATCGGCATGTTGTTTGTCAACCATCTGCCGCGCCTGCACCATCCGCTTTTGAAAAACCGGCGCTTTGCAAACGCGACGCACGACAAGTTCTACGTTGTCATCGAATGCGCTGACCCGGAATATGCTGAAGAGGAAACACATGCGCTGCTGAAGGAAGTGGGGAGCCATCATTTGGAAGTTGTGAAAGGTTAAAGCAATGCGATATTTTCTTGCCATTTATATCTTGGCCATTGTCGCCGTTATCAGCATCGCCGGCTTTCGCGGTTCCAAAACGACCGAGCCCCCGCGGGAGGTATTTCCAGACATGGACCGGCAACTTAAACTGCGGCCTCAGGCCGGCAACGAATTCTTCAAAAACAGACGCAGCTCCCAGCTATATGTGACCGGCACGGTAGCGCGTGGCGAGCCGTATCAAGACCTGCCGGTGAACACCGGGCGCCGCCGTGGCATGACAAACTTTGTCGACACAATTCCTGCGGAGATTGAGATTGACGAAGCGCTCCTGAACCGCGGTCGGCAACGTTACAACATCTACTGCACCCCCTGCCACGGCGCCACAGGCGACGGTAAGGGAATCATCACAAAATACAAGATGGTTGCCGTCGCCAATTTTCATCACCCGGACCTCATCAACATGCCGGCCGGGAAGATTTTTCATACAATCACCCACGGCAAAAACTTGATGGGTTCTTATGGAGCAGCAATCGACATCCCCGACCGCTGGGCGATCATTGCTTATTTCAGAGCTCTCCAACGCTCCCGACTGGCGGTCATAGAAGAAATTCCTGAAAATGAACGCGCCATTTTGCAGGAGAATTGAAATGAGCAAGCCAACAGAATCCAAAAGCGAGAACCGGCTCGATTTGTTAGAATGGACAAAGTTGCCGAATTGGTTGATTACAGCCGGAGGCGCCGTCGTTCTTCTGGGGTTTCTTGCGGGATTTATAGCCCCTGACGCCTGGAAATTGCACAAGACCCTCGCCGCCTCTTATATCACTGTTTATATGTTTTTCTTGAGCCTGGTTTTGGGCTCACTATTCCTGGTGATACTTCATCATCTCTTCGACGCTTGTTGGCTAGTGCCGCTGCGGCGATTCCTTGAACATATCGCCTGCGCGGTCCCGGTCTTAGCGCTGTTATTTATACCGATCTTGCTAGTTGTGTTGGCTGGAAATGGTTCCATTTATCCTTGGGCGACTTGGGGAATCGTGAGACACGACCATGCGCTGGAGGTGAAACGGATTTTCTATTACCCGCTGTCGTTCTTTTTCGTCTCGGGCGTTTTGTTTGCGGTGTGGTGGTGGTTGGGCAACGGCTTGCGCAAGCAATCATTGGCGCAAGACAAATCCGGCGAGGCTTCCTGCACGTTTATTATGCGCCGCTATGCCGCGGGGGGAATTTTCCTTTTTGCGTTCACATTGACCTTGGCCGCGGTTTATTGGATGAAGTCGTTGGAATATCAATGGTTCTCGACCATGTACGGCGTTTATTACTTTGCGGGCAGTGTGTGGACGACTTTGGCGACAACGTATTTAATCGCCATTGTGCTTCAAAAGACGGGGCACTTGGCGCCGGTTATTCAGAAGAGCACTTTCAAAAACATCGGGACGCTCTTTTTTGCCTTCACTGTTTTCTATGCCTATATTCATTTTTCTCAGTATTTTTTGATCTGGAACGCGGCGATTCCTGAGGAGACTTACTGGTATGCGAAGCGTGACCAGGGTGTTTGGCGGAACGTGGGCTTGCTTCTTATATTCGGCCACTTCTTTGTTCCCTTTCTATTCTTATTGCGGATTGACGCCAAACTTTGTTTGCCGGTAATAGTGCCTATGTGTTTATGGGCTTGGTTGATGCACTACGCTGATATGTCGTTCAATGTGCATCCAGTATACAATCCGAATGGCGACGGGGTTTTGTTTGCTTCCAGCTTGTTTTGGGGGCTGGGGTGCATGGCATTGATGGGGGGGCTGTTTGCCAAATACTTTATCAAGATGTTGAATCAGCATCCGCCATTTCCGCAGCGTGACCCCCGCATCGCCGAAACGTTGGGAGTGTATGTCAAGCCGCTTTCGGCATCTTCAAAACAGTCGAGCAAGGGTTAGAGTGAACAGAATGCGAATCCAATCCGGCGGAACGGCCGCTATTATGTTGAAGGGCGGGGGTGTCTGGCTCCGCTTTCTATTGGCTGTCGGTTTATTTTTTGTCATGGCTTTTATGCTGTGGCGAACGCGGGAAGGAACGCGGCCGCCGGCGATTGGCGCCGAGCGGGCGGCCTTTCGAGCGGAAAGTTTGGCGGAGACGCGGTCTGCGGAAGAGGCGGCGCTGACGAGCTATGGCATTGTGAATGCCGGCGCGGGCATTTATCGAGTGCCAATTGATATGGCGGTTGCCATGGTGATTAAGGAATGGAAGCAACGTGAAGAGGCGCGGCGCAGGATGACGGAGCGGGCTGCGCTTGCTGCCACGCCGCCTCCGGAAGAAGAGCCTAGTGAGTATGAATAAGGGCGGCGGTCTGAAAAACTCATGAGCGGAATGGACAGCATGGGGAGGGATTTGGACGCGGCGAACCCAGATTGGGATCGGGAAGTTTCGGTGCAGGAATCGGACCGGTCTTGTTGGATGCCGGTCTTGTTTCTGTTTTGGAAGGCGGCGGGATGGCTTTTTCTGGGGATGTTGTTTGCTCTGGTGAATTCTTTCCGGTTTTATCAGCCTGATTTTCTCGCTTATTATTCCTGGTTGACTTTTGGCCGGATTGAAGCGGCGGCGAGCATGGCGTTTGTTTATGGGTTTGCTCTTCAATCAGCGATGGCTGCGGCTCTTTGGTTGTTGGCGCGGACGGGGCGGACGGTTCTCGTGCAGCCGGGTTATGTCTTTCTGGGCGCTGCCTTTTGGAACCTAGGCGTTCTGGCGGGGGTCGCGGGAATTTTGGCGGGCGACGGAATGCCGCATGGGTTGTTTGAGATGCCAAAGTATGCAAGCCCGATTCTTTTTGTCGCTTATTTGATTCTCGGTGGTTTGGCTTTTGTCACTTTTCAGCGGCGGCGGGTCCGGGAGCTTTATGTGTCGCAATGGTTTCTTTTTGCGGCGCTGCTTTGGTTCCCGTGGATTTTCAGCGCGGCGAGTTGGTTGTTGCATTTTTATCCCGTTCGCGGTGTGACGCAGGCGGTGATTGCCGGTTGGTATGCCGCCGGGTTGAAGACTTTGGTGTTGGGAGGCGTTGGCCTGGCCGTTATTTTTTATCTAATCCCCAAGTTGCAGCGCCGGCCGCTGCATAGCCGTTATCTGGCTTTGTTTTCGTTTTGGCTGTTGTTGTTTTTCGGCAACGGGGCGGGGATTCTTTCGGGAACGACGGTGCCTGCCTGGATTTCCGGTTTGAGTGCGGTCATGGCCTTCTTCGTTTGTTTTGCCGCGGTCATGGTCGGATGGAATCTTTATCATACAGCGGCCGGCCGGATGAGCCGTCTGTGGCAGCCTGATCTCCGGTTTGTTGCTGTCAGTTTGCTTTCGTTCCTGCTGGCTGGCCTTTTGAATGCCATCAACGCTTTTAGCGGGGTTGCTGAATGGACGCAGTTTACTTTGGTGCTGCGGGCGTTGGATCGCTTGGTTCTGGTCGGTTTTTTTGCGATGGCCATGTTTGGAATTGCCTACTGTCTGTTGCCGCGAATTCTCGGCGCGGAATGGCCGGGCAGCAAGCTGATAAACCTGCACTTCTGGCTCACGGCCATTGGTTTGAGCTTCACCGTTGCCGTCCTTGGAGTGGGTGGTTGGATTCAAGGCCAAATGATGAACGATGATCCGATTCCATTCTCATCAGTCTCAGCAATGGCAGCACGATTCCTACAGTTGGAGATTTTCGGTCTGTTGCTGTTATTTGGCGGCAGCCTCCTCTTCCTCGTGAACGTTGGGCGGATTAGTTGTCGGGCAATCTGCTATGGCGAGAAAGAGATTCTGTGTTGGTTCCTCAGTGCAGAAGAGGAAAAAGCTGCGGAAGAACTGCCGGCGCTTGCCTTGTCCTCCCGTCCCCCCGGCAAGAAAGGCGGCGGCAAAGAAAACGTCCGCAAAGAGAAAGACTGCCCCAGCCAAAAAAAGCGAGCGAAGAAGGCTGCGAAAAAATCATGAACAACGGAGTGTTACTGTTCTTTGGGATGCTGCTGGCGATGCTTGCATCGTGGTTCGGCTTTGTTCACAGCCCGCAGTTGCAATTGGGAAAACAGCTTCCCGAATTGGACCCGAAGACCGGCGAAACCTTTCCCCTGCCTCGAAGCGGCGCGGCCAATCGCGGCCGGGACATTTACCGGCAAAACGGTTGCGTCAGTTGCCACACTCAGCAAGTTCGGCAAAAAGACTATAACCTCTCGGTCGTGGCCGATGACTGGGGGACCAACATCGTGAAAGTCAGCCGGGCTTTGGCTTTGGCAAACCGCCGATTCAACGAAGGAGACATCCTGCCGCCGGAGCCGTTCACGGTGAACAGCGGGCTGAACCTTGTCGAAGCAAAACGCATCTCCGACAATTTGATCGATGCCGGGGCTTTAGTCCGGCGGGTAACGCATCCGATAGATGCCGACATCCGGCGCGGCTGGGGCTTTCGGCGGACGGTCGGTCGGGACTATTTGCTGGACCAACCGGTGATGCTGGGAACCCAGCGCATCGGGCCGGATTTGTCCAACATCGGCAACCGGCGGCCCGATGTCCATTGGCATTTGCTGCACCTCTTCCAGCCGAGAAAACTCGTCAAAGACTCGACCATGCCCAGCTACAGCTATCTCTTTGAAAGACGAGCCGTCCGTGCCGGCGCCGGCGACCCCCGCGCCCTGCGGCATGAAGGCGAGTTAGTGACGGACGATCAAGGGCGGCAAATCATTCCCACAGCGGCGGCGAGCGATTTGGCGGCTTACTTAATGAGCCTGCGGCTGGACAGCCAAATCTTTGAAGCGCCCAGTTGGCTTCCCAAAACAAACAAAACCGAGGCTGACTCCAATCCCGGCGAAAACGAAACAGAGCAAACAGAGTAATTGAAAATGGCAGAACCTCCCAATCCAGATTTACCAGAATTCGAACCCGTAGCCTTGCAAGCGCCAGTGCCGATTAGTTTCCTTGTAGCCTTCTTTGGACTCTTTTATTTGTCCACCTTATACCTCGACAAAACCGCCGGCGGCTTCCATGCCAAAGTCTACGAGCCCTTCACCTCGCACGACCTCCTCGCAGCCATTCAACCCCAGGACAATGTCGATCCTCACTTTGAAAAAGGCCGTGACCTTTACAAGAACTTCTGTTCCCCCTGCCATCAAGAAAACGGCGCCGGCAGCTCCGTCCTATCCCCGCCCTTGGCCGGCTCGGACTGGGTCAATGCCGAAGGCCCCAATCGAATCATCCGCGTGGTCCTCAATGGGCTCACTGGCCCCATTCAATTGAAAGTGAACGGCGACGATAAGACTTTCTCAGGAGCAATGCTGCCATGGCGGAACGAACTCGACGACGAACAACTGGCCGCCATCCTCACTTACATCCGGGGACAATCCGAATGGGGCAACAACGCCGGCCCTGTTATGGCAGAACAAGTCAAAGCCATCCGCGACGAAACCGCAAACCGAACCTCCGCCTGGACCCAGCCCGAACTCTTCCAAATTCCCGAACTCTAACCCCCCCCCCATCCGGCCAACCCCCATCCGGCCAACCCCCATCTCCGGCAAAAGCGCATTCTCCTCTGGAAGGCTTTGCCCTTGCTTTCCGCCCGCCTCATGCCAAACTTCGGGAAGTTCATATCAGCAGCAAGTCGGCGGCAGTGGTCACATCCGATGAGTCGGGTGCAGACTTCCAGCCCTTCACCGGAGCGTAAGGATCAACGGTTTCGTCGTAGGTGCCGGCAGCGTTTGGGCACGGCCAACACCACCAGACCAGGCCGGCCGCTGCGCAGCATAGTGAAGGCGCGGCACATAATGGTGACGATTTTCAGGCTGGCTATATCCCATTAGGCCAAGTTTTATGAGTCAGGCACAAAAAGGAAAATGAGAACAGACATGCCTTACGAATCTATAGACTCTTTGCAACGGAAACTAACTGACGACGTGTTTAACTACGCCAAGGACCCAAAGAAAGCCGCGGGGCGAGCTTTGGGAACACTAGTTGAGATTATCACGTTTTATCTCATCAAAAGTTGGGGATATGAGAAAAGCCTGGCAATTGAGCGGAAATTGCCCGAGTACGCTAACCCTGACATTACACACAACGTTGAATTTAGCTTTCATCCGTCAATAGAAATCACTGCCATTGATGCCAACGAATCTGATCTACCTTTGTCAGCAAAGAAAATACATAAGCTATTAACTCGAATATTACATGAAAAAACTCTACCCGAATGGGCACATGACAGGTTCAAATCAAATCAGCTGATTTCCAAGGATAAAATCCTCCGCAATGGTTGTACATTACACGAAGATGATACTCGAATTATAATTGCCCGCTTAGCCAGTACTAAAGATGATAACTATAGATTGTTAGTACATCAACTCACGCCGCACCCGTTCGCTGTAATGGAATGTAAGTGTGTTGGCGTTGAAGAAGGAGTAAATAAAGGTCCTCAAACCATTGAAAAGGCAAAGCAAGGAGCATATGTTGCACGGACGGTGTCGTCGCTCCAAAAAATCAGGATGAACGATGGCGCTATCTATGGTATCTTGCATTTGGATACAGGAGAGCTGCGATATAAGCCATATAGTAGTTTTTTACGTCAAGTTATTCAATCCGATGAAAAATCATTGCTTGGCGATTTTACTCTTACCATTGGCATTGTCAGCAATCATGGAAACTGGTTTACAGCCGAGGATCATAATAAAGAACTTAAAGTCCTCGCAGAATCTTATGACTGGCTTCTCTTCCTCACTGATGAAGGGCTTGCAGAATTCATACAATCACTAATTATACAGCCGAAAGAACAATACCAGAACGTCAGGGATGCGTTTAACCAGAGCTATAACGAAAAGGTAAGGAGAAATCGATTTACAAAAGTCAAAATGTCTCTTTTTGCTGATATAGCATTGCGTAAATATTTCGCAAATAACTTAATTAAAATAGAGCATTGGTTCAATGTAATATCTCCGATCGGATCACACATATCAGTGCTACGCGACTACTTAGATACACTTGTATCAAAAAAATGGGAAGATATTTTGGGATGACTGCTGGCCGAAATGTAAAATCCAAAAATGTTGACTGGTGTACGCCATGTCAATATGTTGATGCTGTACGCCGGGTCTTTGGTGGAAACATTGCTCTTGATCCTTGCTCCAATGAATGGTCAGTCGTCGACGCCGATACCGAATACAGACTCCCTGAACGAGACGGTCTCTCAGAGACGTGGAATTATCCCACTGTGTACGTGAACCCTCCTTATGGGTCGGACAGAGAACGTCGCACGACTATCAAGGATTGGTTAAAGCGATGCGCTTACACACATAAACAGCACGGCTCACGTATCATAGCGTTAGTTCCAGTTGCCACGAATACTGGGCACTGGAAGAAATACATATGGGGACAAGCAGCTGCCATTTGTTTCCTCTACGATACCAGACTGCGCTTTCTTGTTCAAGGAAAGAATGCAGGTAAGGGAGCACCAATGTCTTGTGCTATGGTTTCTTGGGACAGCAATATTAACGATTTTGGGAATGTTTTTTGTGCGTTTGGGGCAGTTGTTGATATACGGGCGTTGCAACGGGAAATAACCACCTTTAAGCTACTCTGAAATTTGCAATTCAGTCCCATAGTCTTGCCCGCGACTATGCTCTCTGCTCAAACTGCCGCTATTGAGTAACATGCAGGATGATAGAGAGGCTGGAGACTGATCCTCGAATTTCCCAAATGGCAAAAGCGGCACGGTATCTTCATACCGTGGATTGATTACGGGCGGTTTGGGCTTTGTGTGCGGGTGTGTGTGTGGTTTGCTGGGAGGGATGGTTCGTGTGGGCATAGGTTATGATGTGCATGTTTTGTCGACAGGGAAGCCGCTGATTTTGGGGGGGGTTGCCATTCCGCATTCTAAGGGGCTTTCCGGGCATTCCGATGCTGATGTTTTGATGCATGCGGTGTGCGATGCGGTGTTGGGTGCGATTGGAGAGAAGGATATCGGCCAGTTTTTTCCCGATTCGGATCCGCGGTGGAAGGGGGCGAATAGCCGGATGTTTTTGGAGGAGGCCCGGCGGCAGGTGCAGTTTCATCGGGGGGTTTTGGTGAATGTGGATGCGACGGTGATTGCCGAGTGTCCCCGGTTGAGTCCGTTTGTGTTGGAGATGAAGCGGAATATTGCCGAGGTGTTGGAGTTGCGGCTAAGTTGTGTGGGGGTGAAGGCGACGACGAATGAGGGGATTGGTTTTTTGGGGCGGGGGGAGGGGATTGCGGCAATGGCGGTTGCGGGTGTGGATGTTCGCTCTTAGGATTGGCGGGGGTTGAGCTGGGTGAATTGGGCGGCGGCATTTGTCCATTCTGCGGGGTTTTCCGGTTGGTAGTGTTGGAGTTTGTGGGATTGTTGGATGAGTTTTCGGGCGGCGAGCAAGTTGGGGAGGTCGCCGGCGGCGAGAGCTTGGATGGCGATGTTTCCGGCGGCTGTGGCTTCGGCGGGGCCGGCGATGACGGGGCGTTGGAGGGCGTTGGCGGTGAGTTGGTTGAGGAGGCGGTTTTTGGAGCCGCCGCCGACGATGTGGAGGGTTTGGATGGGGCGTTGGGTGATGGTTTCGAGTTCGCCGATGGTTTTGCGGTAGAGGAGGGCGAGGCTTTCGAGGATGCAGCGGGTGATGGTTCCGGGGGTTTGAGGAAGGGGTTGGCTGGTTTCCCGGCAGAAGGAGCGGATGGCTTCGGGCATGTTCGCTGGCGCGGTGAAGCGGGGGTCGGCGGGGTTGATGAGTGATTGGAAGGGCGGGGCTTGGGAGGCCAGGGTGGCGAGTTTGGCGTAGTCGAATGCTTGTCCGCCGGCTGCCCAGGTTCTTCGGGATTCTTGCAGCAGCCATAGGCCGCTGATGTTTTTGAGGAGGCGGGTGGTGTTGTTGCAGCCGATTTCGTTGGTGAAGTTGAGGTCTCGGCAAGTGTCGGAGAGGATGGGTTGGGGCAGTTCGATGCCGAGGAGGGACCAAGTGCCGGAGCTGAGGTAGGCCCAGTCGGGGCCTTCGGCGGGGACGGCGGCGACAGCGGCTCCGGTGTCATGGGAGCAGGCGGCGATGATATGGAGGTTGCCCAGGCCGGCGGCTTGTTTCCAGTAGTCGGAGAGCCGGCCAATCCGGGAGCCGGAGGGCACGATTTCGGGCAGGATGGCGTGCGGCACGCCGGCGGCTTCGCATAGTTTTTGCGACCAGTCACGGGTTTTTGGGTTGTAGAGTTGGAAGGTGCTGGCCATGGAGATTTCGATGACGGGGCGGCCGCCGAGCAGGAAGTTGAAGGCGTCGCCGATGCCTAGGATGGTTTTTGCTTGGGGCAGGCGTTCGGGTTTTTCGGCGGCGAGTTGGAAGAGGGTGTTGATTGGCATGAGTTGGATGCCGGTTTCCGCGAAGATGGCGGGCCAGTCGGTTTTCGCCAGCACGCGCTTCAGGCCGGCGGCTGTGCGGGGGTCTCGGTAATGGAAGGTTGGGGGGATGATTTGGTTGGAGGCGTCCAGCAAGAGGTAATCGACTCCCCAGGAGTCGCAACTGATGCTCTGGAAGGGCAGGCCGAGGGCTGCGGCTTTTTTGAGGCCGGCGAGGAGGCTTTGATGGAGCGAGTCGAGGTTCCAGTGGAGGGAATCGCCCACGCGGATCGGGGTGTTGGGGAAGCGGTGGATTTCTTCGAGCACCAGGCGCTGGCCGGCGATGGTGCCGCGAATCAAGCGCCCGCTTTCCGCGCCGAGGTCGCAAGCCAGGTAATGTTTCTGCATCGGCTTTCCAGGTGTGTTCGGCGTTGATGAAAACAGGCGGCGGCGGAATCGACAACCGGAAAGTCTTGCGGCCGGCGGCGGTTTCGGATGGGGCGGTATAGAGGCTGTTCTGAATTGTAATTGCGGCGGGTGAGCGGGGGATGTACCCCTGTCGAGAGGATCACGGAGCAAAAGGCGAAGGCATGGCGAAGTTGATAGTGGTATCAGAAGCATTGCACGGAGCGGTGTATGAGCTTCGTCTCGGGGTGAACCGGTTGGGGCGGGATGCGGGCAATGATTTTTGTTTGGCGCATGATTCGGTTTCGGGCGTTCATTGCGAAGTGGAGTGGAGCGGGGAGGTGGCGACGGTTCGTGATCGGGGTTCGGCGGCGGGCACGGCGGTGAACGGGGATTTGGTTGAAGAAGCTCGCTTGAATGCGGGCAGGGTTTTGGTTTTGGGGGAGGTAACGTTGCGTTTGAGCGGCGGGGATGGGATGGAGAATGCCGGCGGCGAAACGTCGGCGACCGGCGAAGCAGCGCAGGGCTTGGTGTTTGGCGGGCAGACGGTTCTTTGCGTTTCGTGCGGGCTGCAGTTTGATCGGGACGAGCTCAAATCGATTCAGGCGGGGGGACAGACGGCCTGGTTTTGTCCGGATTGCGGCGGGCGGTGTCAGACGGCAGCGGATTGGGCAGCGGCGCGAGAGTCTGCCAAGGAGAAGACGTTTGGCGCATATGTGCGCGAGGCGTTCGGGTATCCGGTGAATGCCGACGGGTCGGCTTTACTGGCGGGCGGAGTTTTGTTTTTTTCGGCGGTTCGTTTGGCGCAGGCGGCGGCGGCCTCTGTGTTTTATGGGATTGCTTTGTCCATTTTGTTGGGCGTGTTTGTCGCCGGGTATTTGTTTTCGTATTTGAAGAGCATTGTGGCGACTTCGGCTGATGGGGATGAGGAGATGCCGGATTGGCCGGATTTGTCGGATTTTAAGGAGGATGTTTTGGAGCCGTTTTTTCAGTTGGTGGCTTTGTTGGTTTTGTGTTTGGGACCTGGGGTTGTGGTGATGGCGTTGGCGGAGGATGTGGCGGGTTGGTCGGTTTTGGCGTGCGGGTTGTTTTATTTGCCGATGGGTTTGCTGGGTGTTTCGATTGCGGATTCGACGACGGCCGGCTTGAATCCGGCGTTGATGGTTCCTTCTATTATCCGCGTTTTCGGGCATTATCTTGTGGTTTTGGGGATGCTGGCGGTTTTTGTGGGCGTCCGCTGGGCATGCCTGCGGTTGGAAAATTATTTGCCGTTTTTGGTAGGAATTGCGGTGGGGGAGTTATTGTCGCTGTATGTTTTGGTTGTAATGATGCGGGTGTTGGGGTGTCTGTATCATGTCAATCGCCGGAGGCTGCGTTGGCATGGGGAGCATTAGGGTTTTGTCGGGGCGAGTGATGGGCAAGGGCGAGATTGGTTGGAAGGGGCGGTTTGCGGATGGGCGGCCGCGCCGGGTGTATGCTAGGTGCGTCGGCCGGGTCTGGCGGTTTTTCGAGCGGGAGAAGCGGTTCGAGCCGTGGCGTCCCCTGGCGCATCCTTCTTTGGAGGATTGGCGGATGCTTTTGGACGCTGTGGAGCGGCGGGCGAATCGCCGTTTGGCGACGGCGGCAGAGGTGCGGCGCATCAAGCAGCGGATGGAAGAGCTGTTTCCGGAGGCGGGGGATTGAGGCACGGGCAGGCGATGCGGTTTGGCGGAGAGAAGCGCAAAAAGCATTTATGGACTTTGATGGTTTTGGAGGGCGATTTCGTTCAGGACAAATGGATGGACAGGAGGCAGAGGATTGGATTTTTTGTTAAGCGTGTGGCGGTCAACGGGTCGAGTGCCTGCGCGTCACCCTGTTGAGCCCGTAAATATTTATTGCGGAGAGAAGGGTTGAAGAGGGGGCGGGGTGTTGCGATAGTGGTGGGCGTTTTGATTTGTGCGGTTGGATTGGAGGCGGCATGACTAAAGCGGCAGCGGAGCATTTCATCAATCGGGAGTTGAGTTGGTTGGAGTTCAACTGCCGCGTGCTGGAGGAAGCGCAAGATGTGGCCAATCCTTTGCTGGAGCGGCTGAAGTTTCTGGGGATTGTCAGCTCGAATCTCGATGAGTTTTTCGAGGTGCGGGTGGCCGGGCTGAAGCAGAAAATCGAGAGCGAGATTGCCAGGCGCAGCCCGGATGGCCGCACACCGGGCGAAACGTTTCAGGAGGTGGCGGCGCGAGTGCGGGCGCTGGCAGCCGCGCAGTATCAAACTTGGAGCGGGCAAATCCGGCCGGCGTTGACGGCGGCGGGCATTCGTTTCAGGGCGATGGAGGAGCTGGGCGCCGGGGACCTTGCTTGGATCGACCGGTTTTACACTGAGCAGGTTTCTTCCGTGCTGACGCCTTTGGGGATTGATCCGGCGCATCCCTTCCCTGATTTGCGGAACAAGAGTTTGAATATCATTGTTCAGTTGCAGGTGAGCAACGGCGGGCGGGATGAGCGGCGACTGGCCATCGTTCAAGTCCCCGGGATTTTGTCCCGCCTGGTTCGTTTGCCGCGGGAAGGGCGGGAGCGGCATTTTGTTTTGCTTGAAGAGGTGCTCTTCAAACGCTTGGGAGACCTCTTTCCCGGAAATCGCATTCTTGGCCATTGGTGTTTCCGGGTAACCCGCAACAGCGAGTTGTATATCGACGAGGAATCGGCGGCCAACCTCCTCAAGGCGGTTGAGAAGGAGTTGTTTAATCGGCGCAAGGGGGCGGCGGTGCGGTTGGAAGTTGAGGCCGGCTGTCCGGCCTCTTTGCAGGCCAGGCTGGCGGAGTATTTGAAGTTGTCGGATGCCGATGTATATCCCGTCCGCGGGCCGATAGACCCCATCCCGTTAATGGCGGCCGGGCGCGGCCTGCACTTGCCCGAACTGCGGGATGAGCCTTTTGCAGCGGCTGCGGCACCGGCGCTCGAAGGTTGCGGCGATTTTTTCGAGCGGCTCCGCAAACACGATGTGCTGTTGCATCATCCTTACGAAACATTTGCAAGCGTGATCGAATTCATCGAACAGGCTGCCGACGATCCGCGAGTGTTGGCGATCAAACAAACCCTCTATCGCTCTGGCGCGGACGAACGCATCTTCAACGCACTGACGCGTGCCGCCCGCAAAGGTAAACAAGTTACCGTGGTGGTGGAATTGAAAGCGCGTTTCGACGAGGACAACAACATCCGCTCGGCCCGCAAGCTGGAAGAAGAGGGCGTGCATGTGCTTTACGGCATGGTGGGCTACAAGATTCACAGCAAGATGTGCCTGGTGGTGCGGCGCGACGAGGACTGCATCCGGCGCTATGTCCATCTGGGCACGGGCAATTACAATCCCACCACTGCCCGCCTCTATACCGACCTCGGCCTCTTGAGCGCCCGCGAGGATTTGGGCGAAGACGTAGGCAGTTTGTTCAATCTGCTGACGGGGATTTGCCAGTTTCAGCCGATGAGGAAACTTCTGGCCGCGCCCTTCAACCTGCACCGCGAGATGTTGGCCTTGGTGGAAGCGGAGGCGGCCAATGCCCGCAAAGGATTGCCGGCCCGCATCATCGCCAAGATGAACGCCTTGGTGGACCGCGGGATGATCGAAGCGCTTTATCGCGCTTCCCAAGCCGGCGTCCAAACGCAGCTCATCGTCCGGGGCATCTGCTGCCTGCGGCCCGGCGTGCCCGGTTTGAGCGAACGAATCGCCGTCCGAAGCATCGTGGGGCGCTTCCTCGAACACAGCCGGATTTTCTATTTTGAGAATGCCTGCCGCCCGAAGGTCTATCTCGGCAGCGCCGACTGGATGCCCCGGAATTTTTTCAGCCGCATCGAAACCGTGTTCCCGATCGAAGACGGCATTTTGAGAGACCGAATCATCAACGAAATCCTCGCTGGATGTTTGGCGGACAATGCCAAGAGCCGGCTGCTGCAACCCAACGGAAGCTACCGCCGCCCGCCGCCCCTTGCCGGCGAACCGCGAATCCATTGCCAGCAAGAGTTCACGCGCCGGGCTTTGGCCCGCGGGAAATCCGCTGCCGAATCGCTGCCTCACGAAGGCGCGGCGGCTCTCTCGATGAAAGTCCGCGCCGCGCCGCCGGCAACGCTGCCCGCTTGAGCGGCGGGCTGCGGCTGGGCCGGGCATCTCTCATTCCCGCGCGGCCGGGAATTGCAGGATGACACGGTGGAAACGTTGCTGACTGGTTTGTGGCAAGGCATTGCCGTCGTCGCTCAGCAAGTGAATCTCCGGAGGGTTCGGGAACAGGAGAACGGCTTCCGGGTTCAAGGATTTCGGGAGGGAGACGAGAATCCTTGCAGGGTGTTTGGCTGTGCCGTCCCAATGGAAAAGTTGCGGGGCGTTTTTTTGCCGAGCCGCTTCTGTTGCCAGGAAGTAGGTTTTGCCTTGCCGCGCGATGCCGCGAATCCCCGCGCCTCCCAGCGAGACGCGTTTGGGCGGGGCGAACTGCGGCGGCGCTGTTCCGGCGACGACTTCTGCGGGATTGAGCAACGGCACCAGAAGAGCGTCGTTCTCCAAGAGAGGGGCGCGAAAGCCGATGAGCAAACCGCTTTCCGGGGTTGAGGCCAGGCCTTCGATGTTCAGCCCGTCCCTTCGGTTTCCCGCCTTGCCGGCCGCGCGGGCGAAATCGATCTCCCGCAGGACGGTGTTGCTGGCCAGGGCTTCCAGCAATTTGGTATAAGGCTGGCCGTGCGGGATGAGGCGCAGCTCCCCGTTTTGATTGGAGTAGCGGAGCGCGAAGAACTGGCGGCGTTCCTTCCGTTTCTTGCCGTTTTTGGAGCGTGAATGCGAGGCGATCGCGTATATCACGGAGCCAATCCGCGCCAGCCCTTCGATGTCGGCTTCGGCGTCCTTTCGCTTCAAACCGAGAAACTTTCGGAAGTCAACTGTTTTGAGAGGGTGGAGCGAACCCTCTCTCGAATAGATGCGCAGGACGCTGTCCTCGTCGTTGGCAACCAGGAAATGCGCCGCATCGAGAACCGCCCCGGCCGAGCCGTCGCGGCAGCCATGCTGGGAGAGGATGTCGGCAACGCGGCAGCTTTGGAGGCTGGCGGGCGGCTTTCCGGGCAGCAGGGGATTGGCGCTTTCAGAGCCGCCGCAGCCACCCAAAAAAATCGCCAGAAGAAGGATGAAGAGATGCGTTTTCATGCTCGGCGTTCGGAGAGCCGCTGGCTGGGGCTTGCCATTGACGCTCCCCAATGCCGCTTGGCTCCAAGTGCCAATCTACGCGATGCGCCGCCGTTTGCCATCAGAATAATCGCCTGGAACACTTGCCTACCCTAACCACTGGCCACTAAAATTGAGTTGACCCAATCTGTTGGTTTCGTTAAGTGTTGCGGAAACTCACAACAGCTTATGAACGCATTGGAACTTCAAAAGCGCGAACCCGCGGCGTCTGCTCGAAACAGCGGTTTCACTTTGATCGAACTTTTGGTCGTCATCGCCATCATTGCCATCCTGGCGGGGATGCTGCTTCCAGCTCTGTCTAAAGCCAAGGGCAAGGCGTCCCAAATCAGTTGCCTCAGCAACACTAAACAGCTCCAACTTTGCTGGATCATGTACGCTAACGATTGGGAGGACAAACTGGTAACGAATTTTTTGGGCATTAAACATTCCTGGATTGACGGCACAAAGCCTATTGGCGGGGACAGAGTCCTGCCGAACATGACCAATACCGCGGTCATCTCCGAAGGGCTACTCTTTCAATACAACACCTCGCTGGGGATTTACCAGTGTCCTTCGGACAAGCGTTGGCCTTTGGACAAGACGCCCTTCGTCAAGCGGAACCGCAGTTATTCCATTCAAGGCAGGCACCACAGCAATGTCACCGTTGTGCATACCACGAAGTATCCTGACTATAAAAAGCTCTCGGAGATTCGCTGGCCGGGACCTTCGGAGAACATAGTATTCGTGGATGAAAGCGCCCGCACGATTGAAGACGGCTATTTTGCAATTCCAGTGGGGAACGGGGGATTTCATTGGCAGAACTCGCCCGCTACCCGGCACAATTGCAGCGGCGTCTTCAGCTTTGCCGACGGCCATTCGGACACGCTTCGATTTGTGGAAACTCAGACTTGTGAACTGGTAACTGGCAAGTGGGATGTTAACGGGCGCCCTTACAACATACCGGTTCAAGGCCGGGAAAAGAATCGAGATTACAAGAGGATGTCTGACTGGATTCTGGTACTGGAGAAAGACCGCCGGTAGCGGCACCGAGGCGGGACAAGGTTGCATGAAAATCGGCATTACCGGCGGCAGCGGATTTATCGGCTCGCGACTTGTTCCGCAGCTGAAAGCGGCGGGGCACGAGGTAATTGTGCTGGACCGCAACGCCTCTCCCGCGGTGGATATTACCAAGGCGGCGGCTGTGCGGGATGCGCTGAAAGGCGCGGATGCGGTTTACCATCTGGCGGCGGAACACCGGGATGATGTCCGCCCGAAGCGCCGTTACTATGAGGTGAATGTCGGCGGCGCGGAGGCCTTGGTCGAAGCGGCGGAGGCGCATCGGATTCAAACCATCCTGTTCACCAGCACGGTTGCGGTTTACGGGCTGAATGCCGATGAAGTTCTCGAAGCAGATGCCGCGGCGCCGTTTAACGATTACAGCCGTTCAAAGTGGCAGGCGGAAGAGATTTTGAATGCATGGGCGGCGGCGGATGCGGCGCGGCAGTTAGTGACGCTGCGGCTGGCGGCTACCTTCGGCCCCGGCAACCGCGGGAATGTTTACAACTTGATGGATCAGATTGCCCGCGGGCGTTTTTTGATGGTCGGTAGCGGAGAGAACCGCAAGTCGATTGCATATGTTGAGAATGTGGCGGCTTTTTTGGCGCATTGCTTGCGCTTGGGCACCGGTCGGCATTTGTATAATTATGCGGACAAGCCGGATTTCAGTATGCGGGATATGGTGCGCTGGATTCGCGGGGCTCTTGACCTTGGGAAGCCGGCACTATCGGTTCCCTATCCGATAGCTTTGGCTGGGGGCTGGGGGCTGGATTTGCTTGCCGGGATGGCCGGCAAGAGCTTGTCAATGAGCGCTGTGCGCGTGCGCAAGTTTTGCGCCGATACGGTGGTCAACGCGGACAAGGCCCATGCGCTGTCAGGGTTTGCCGCGCCGTATTCACTGCAAGAGGGTTTGCGGGCCATGCTGGAGGCGGAATTCTCCGCGAAGCTGCAAGCGGCGGCGGGATGAAGGTGGCTTTGGCGACGGTTACGGGATTGATCTTTCCGGCTCATTCCCGCAAAGATTTTTGCTTGGGAGCGGGAATGCGGAAAAGTGAAAAGCGGGAGGTAACGGGAGGTGCAGGCGGGATTCTGCGTGCGTTGGAGGGCTTGCCACGGCTGGCGGCGGTGGCGGGGGAGACGGTGTTGGAGCAGGGAAGCCATCCGGGCTTTCTGGTGTTTCTTGTGGAGGGGAGCGTGGAGGTGGTCCAAGACGGGAGGATTGTGGATCATGAGAGCCGGCCGTGCAGCGTTTATGGCGAATTGTCGGTTCTTTTAGACGAGCCGCAGCCGGCAACGGTGCGGGCAGCTTCCGCCATTGTCCTGGTCAAAATAACGGAGCCGCTGGAGTTTTTTCGAGAGCATCCGGAGGTGGTCCTTTATGTTTGCCGGATGGTGGCTGAGCGGCTGGCGGCGGTTACGCGTTATTTGGTGGATGTGCGACGGCAGTTTTCCGACGAGGTCGGGCATCTGGCGATGGTGGATAAGATTTTAACCACGCTGATTCACCGGAACCCCAAGTCGCTCACGCCGGAGAGGACGGCCATCCGTCCGGATCATTGAGGTCGGCTCTAGCCCGCTCGTTGCTGCAGTCGAAAACTGCCGTCATCTTTGCCAGGTCAAACTGGATAATGGTCGGCACCGGGCCGGGCTGGTTTCCGGGATTGCAGACCCAGGAGTTATGGACGCGGTCGATCCAGCCTCCCGCCTGGTAAAAAGGGGCGGTGTGGATGTGGCCGGAGAAGACGACAGTCGGCGAAAAGCGCTCGATTAGCCGGTTGAGGAATTTGTCGCCGCCGTAACGTTTGCCAGTCCAGGAGATGCGGCATCGATCCGGCGGGGCGTGATGCGCCCACACCCATTTGGAGCGGGGGCGCTGGTTGTGTTCTTCCAACATGCGGACCATGTCCGCGCGGGATTGCATTCCGTCCCACCAGGGGCAGACGGACAGCAGCGAGCCGTCTTTGGTTTGGAGGCATTGCCCGTCAACGAAGAGCGATTTGGAGCGGATGGTTTGTAGCCAGGCGGCGGTGTATTCTCCTGCGCTGTTTTTAGTTCCGCCGTCGTGATTGCCGGAGCAGACGACGACTTGGGTGGAGCGGCTGAGTTTTTGCAAGTATTCGGAGATGACGGTGATTTGGAGTTCCAATTCAAGGTAGCCGGCCACATTTAAGAGGTCTCCGGCGATGATGAGGCAATCGTAGCGGTCCGCCGTTTGAAGCAGCCAGTCGAATTGCCGCAGGTTGTAGTGGAGGTCCGATGTGACGAGCAGTTTCAATCGCGTTGTGGATATCAACGCACGGGGGATTGGGTTGGTCAAGCCTGGTCTTGCCGTTCTGCTTTTCGGCGAACGGCGGGGGGCATCGGCGGAAAAGCCTTGCAGAACGGCGCGAGCTGCTCTATTGAATGGCCGCGCTTGCAAGCGGAAGGAATTGTGGTTTGGCATGAAACGATGGGCATTTGCTTTGGCGGCCATCCTTTGGACGGCGGCGACCTTTGATAGTTGCGGCGATGTGCCGCCCTCAGTGCGCGAGGAAGTCTTTGGGCAAACGGACGCCGGCGCTCCGGTGATGCGTTATACCTTGCGAAACCGAAACGGTATGGTGGTTCGGGTGATGAATCTCGGCGCGACTTTGACCGAGATTTTGGCGACGGACCGCGCAGGACGGCTGCGAAATGTCATTCTGGGTTCCGGCTCGTTTGAAGATTACCGCAAGGGCTTTCGAGCTTCTGCCGTGGTGATCGGGCGGGTGGCCAACCGCATTGCCGGCGCGCAGTTTTCTTTGGATGGAAAGGAGTATCAGCTGGCCGCCAATAACGGGGCGCATCACATCCACGGCGGGCAACGCGGCTTTGCGCAGGTTCTCTGGTCCGGGGAGATTCTCCCGGTTCAAGGTTCTGCCGTTGCCGTCCGGTTCCGCTATCTCAGCAAGGACGGCGAAGAGGGTTATCCGGGCAATCTGCAAGTTGCGGTGACTTATACTCTGGACGGGCAAAACCGCCTGCGGCTGGATTATGAGGCGACGACGGACCGGGCAACGATTGTGAACTTGACGAATCACGCTTATTTCAATCTGGCTGGCGCCGGCGACATTTTGGGCCATGAACTGCTGTTGAATGCCGACCGCTATACTGTGGCCGACCGGCAGTTGATTCCGACGGGTGAGATCGCCTCTGTCCGCGGCACGCCCTTGGACTTCACCCGCCCGGAAAAAGTCGGCTCGCGGATAGCGTTATTGAAGCCGCGCATGAAGGGTTACGACCATAATTATATCCTCAACGGCGGCGGCCGGGGACTGGTGTTTGCCGGCCGGCTGAAAGATGCCGCCACCGGCCGTGTTCTGGAAGTGCGCACTACAGAGCCGGGAGTGCAGCTCTACACAGGGAATCATTTGGGACATGAGGCGCTGTGCCTGGAAACGCAACATTATCCGGATTCCATCCATCACCCGCATTTTCCCTCGACCGTGCTGCGTCCGGGGGAGCGCTTCCAGAGCGCGACGGTGTTTGCCTTTTCGGCCGAGTGAAGGCGTTTAAAGCCGCCGCGTGAATGGTGGAGGCGGCGGGAATCGAACCCGCGTCCTGGGCAAACCTGCCGCCAGGCCTCTACATGCTTATTCGGGTAGAGAATTTCTGCCGCCCGCTGCCAACCCGACGTGAGGCGTGCGGCATAGTCTGCATGCAATCGTTTCAACCAAGACCGCGCAGTCTCCGGCCTTGACCTAACCTGCTGCCACGTTGTTCCCGCTCAGCAGGTATCGGCGGGACAACGCCCGCGGCGGTCAAGCCGCGAGAGCTAATTCTTCGTTAGCAGTTGTTTTTTGGTCCGATGTTTTACGAGGCCAACGAACCATCCTCGGCATGCAACCTCCGGCATATCTGCTCAGTCGAAACCAATACGCCCCCAAAGCAAACGAGCCGCGTTAAAGAGCTATCCTCGGCATGTCTTGCGTTTTAGTCAAGCCGGAATTTCGCAATAAGTATTTGTGGGCTTAACAGGGTGACGCGCAGGCACTCGACCGGTTGACCGGCACCCGTCTTGACAAAAAATCCAATCCTGTGCCTCCTGTCCATCCATGTGTCTCAAACAAAATCGCCCTCCAAAACCCTTCAAAGGCCCACAAATGCTCGCCTGATGACAGCCCACCCCCACCCTTATCGCGCGGAATTTCACCCAGATTCGCTACAGGTTTTTATCCGCAAAGTCCACGAGGAACACAAAAGAATTCTGCGATTTTTGTGCCTTTTGTGGCAATTTATCCACGGCGAAGCCTGTAACTGCCTGTTTGGATTGGCCTAGCAATGGCCCTCGCCGCCGCCCTGTCCCTTCCGGCTTGTCGAGACCAGTCCCAAACCTTCACCATCACCGGAACGAAAATCAACGGCAGGGCTTCTAGTCAGGAGGCCACTGCCAACACGGAGTCTCTGAATCTCTCCAGAAAAGCCTTGGCCTCTCTCACCTTGCCGGCCGGCTTGACGAACTTGATCGAGCTACAACTCTTCGGCAATCGACTGACTAAACTAATCTTACCTGCCTAGCGAACTTGGAAATTCTGGATATCTCCGATAATCAACTGACTAGCCTGACTTTGCCCGATGGGTTGCTGAACTTGCTTTTGCTGGAACTCTATAACAATTGTCTCACCTCCCTAACTTTGCCTGCTGGTTTAGTGAGCTTGGAGCGTCTGCATCTTCGCGGCAATCCATTGGAGAGTTTGCGAGTGCCTGAAGGCGTGGATGTTGAAAATATCCATCTCATCGGTTTTTCAGAGTCAGAGGTTACCTTCTATGACCCGGCGCCTGCTGCCGGGCAGGATGCTGGAGTTGAAGGCTTGGACTCGGTGGAGTGAAAGTGGTGCAGAGACTCGCAAGAGTGGTTCACGGAACTGACTTCTTCTCTGCGCGTCGTGCCGGCGAAAAGTCGGTTGAGCCGTTCTTGCGAGCGCTTGCACCGCCTTACTGCAAGGGTGTTGGGAGATTGGCGGGGGGGTGGTTCATTCTTGTCCGTTGGTTTGGAAGAGGTCGATGCGTGCCGGCGGGATGTTGGCCCAGATGATGGCGGTGCGCATGCGGATGAAGCGGCGGAAGTGGATGAAGTTTTTGGGGCGGAGGTCGTAGGTGAATTGGATAAGGCGGCCGGTGTCGCCGAGCGCATGGCTAATTTGCCGGGCGATTTTTTGGCATATGTCGTCGGGCAGGGAGCGGAAGGGAAGGCTGGAGACGATGTAGTCGATGCGGCCATTGGATTCTCCGGCGGTTTGGCGGATCAGGTTGTGGAGTTCGGCGGCGTCTCCTTGGATGATGTTAAGTTCCGGGAAGCGATTTTGCAGATGGGCGGCGAGTTTTTCGGATCGTTCGATGGAGAGGAGTTTTTGGGGCGGGATGCCACGGGCTAGGAGCGCGTGGGTGACGGCTCCGGTTCCAGCGCCCAGTTCGACGACGAGTCCTCGATAGTTTTTGGGGATGAAGGAGGCCATGCGCCGGCCGAGGCGGGGCGAGCTGGGGCAGAGGGCGCCGGTGGCGCCGGGGTTGGCGAGGAGTTCGCGGCTGAAGAGGATGAGGGATTTTAGGAGTTGGATGGGCATAGGGAATAGGCGGCTTTTTGATCGGCAAATTGTTTGAGGGCGTTTTGGACGGCGGCGCATTGGTCTTCGGGTGGGATGGGGTCGAGGTCGAGCCAAAGGGTGTGTTTTTGTTTGCGGAACCAGGTGAGTTGACGCCGGGCGAATTGCCAGGTTTTGGTTTTCACCAGGGCGATGGTTTCTGCGAGGGGGCGTCGGTGTTCGAGGCACTCGATGACTTGCCGGTAGCCGAGGGCGCTTGTGGCGGCGGGGTTGTTTTGGATGCCGTGTTGCAGAAGGGTTTTGGTTTCATCGACGAGGCCAGCTTGGAACATGGCTTCGACGCGTTGGTCGATTCTTTTGCGGAGGCTGGCGAGGGGGCGGGAGAGGATGACGAGGGGGCTGGGTGGGGTTATTTTGCTTGCCCATTTTTGCCACTGGACGGATGCGGGTCGGTTGGTTTGCCGAATGATTTCGAGGGCGCGAATGACTCGGCGGAGGTTTTTCTGATCGATTTGTGAGAAGAGCGTGGGGTCTTTTTGGCGCAGTTCTTCGAGGAGTTTTTCTGGAGAGGTTTGCTGGAGTTCGCGGCGCAGGGCGGCGTTGCGGGGCGGGAGTTTATCGAGGCCTTCGCGGTAGGCTTTGAGGTAGAATCCGGTGCCGCCGCAGAAGATGGGCTGTTTTTGGCGTTGGGTGATTTTGCGGACGGCTTGGGTGGCTTGGGCGACGAATTGTTCGGCGTCGAAGGGCTGGTGGAGGCCGGCGATGTCGATCAGATGGTGTGGGATGAGCGCGCGTTCTTGGGCGGAGGGTTTTGCGGTGCCGATGTCGAGCCCTTGGTAGACTTGCATGGAGTCTGCGGAGATGATTTCTCCGCAGGTGGCTTGGGCCAGTTGAATTGCCAAGCGGGATTTTCCCGCTGCGGTGGGCCCTGCCAGGAAGATGGGGGGGATGGCGTTCACTTTGGGTGCGGGTGGTTGGAGCCGAGGCCGGGGGTTGGGGAGCGTGGCTCGGCGGCCAGGATTTTCTTTTCCGGTTCCGGGGGGTCTTTCCGCCAAGAGAGGAAGAGGAGCAGGCCGATGCCGGTGCAGATGGCTGTGTCTGCTAGGTTGAAAGCGGGGAATCCGATTTCGCCGCCGTCGCGTTGGTAGGTGTAGAAGTAGAGGAAGTCGATAACATGGCGGACTCGGAAACGGTCGATCAAGTTCCCGAGGATGCCGCCCAGTATCAGCCCCAAGGCGGTTTGGCCGAGGGGGTGGAGCATCCCGAAGTAGACTCGGGCGAGATACAGGAGGACGGCGGCGAGAATGCCGACGATGGCGAGTGCTGTGTTGTTGTCTTGGAACAGGCTCAAGGCTGCGCCGGTGTTGCCCCAGTGGACAATGCGGAAGAAGCCGTCAATGAGGATGTGTTCTCCCCTGAAGGGCAGAAAGTTTTGCACCAGCAGTTTGCTGGTCTGGTCCAGGGTGAGAATCAGGATGCAGAGGGAGAAGATGCGCAGGTTTGGATTTTTGAAGTTTATGGGCATAAAGCTCTCTGCTGCTTGTGAATGCCGGAGCCGGCGGCGATTTTCAATAAGGAAATGCTGCCCGGCGGGCCGGTGGTGTTTTAGGGTTCGATAGTTTTGGCGGCTTTGCCGATGGCGGCCAGGAGTTATTGGGCTACGAGTTTCCGGGTTTTGGTGTCTCGGATTTTTTCGCCGGCGGCGTTTTTGACGTAGAAGCTGTCGATGGCGGCGCCGCGTTCGGTGCTGATTTTGGCGACGGAGAGGTCGAGTCCCAGTTCGGCCAAGGCGGTGGCGATGAAATAGAGCAAGCCGATGTGGTCTTCGGTGTCGATGTCGATGATGGTGTGTTGTTCGGAGGTTTGGTTGTCGAATTCGATGCGGGTTTGGATTTTTTCGTCTTCGAGGGATTGGTAGAGGGGAGGGGCTTTGGGGGCTTTGGCGACGAGGCGGTCGAGGTCGACTTGGTTCATGAGGATTTTAGTGGCGTTGGCGTGGAAGGCGTCCCGCCGTTCTGAGCCGACGAGGGAGCCGGAGACGGCGTCGACGATGGCGAAGGTGTCCAGGATGATGCCATCAGTTCGGGAGAAGATTTTGGCGCTGAGGATGTTGATGCCGGTGGCAGTGAGAGCGCCGGAAAGTTTGGCGAAGATGTGGGGGTAGTCCCAATTGGCGATGTGCAGGATGGAATAGCCGCGGTTGCGGTCTTGGTGCCAAGAGACGACCGGGTCGAGGGGGTGTTCGCTGAGGCGGGTTTGCCGGTGCATGAAGCGATGGACGCGCTCGATGTCGGCGAGATATGGGCATAAAGCTCTCTGCTGCTTGTGAATGCCGGAGCCGGCGGCGATTTTCAATAAGGAAATGCTGCCCGGCGGGCCGGTGGTGTTTTAGGGTTCGATAGTTTTGGCGGCTTTGCCGATGGCGGCCAGGAGTTGTTGGGCTACGAGTTTCCGGGTTTTGGTATCTCGGATTTTTTCGCCGGCGGCGTTTTTGACGTAGAAGCTGTCGATGGCGGCGCCGCGTTCGGTGCTGATTTTGGCGACGGAGAGGTCGAGTCCCAGTTCGGCCAAGGCGGTGGCGATGAAATAGAGCAAGCCGATGTGGTCTTCGGTGTCGATGTCGATGATGGTGTGTTGTTCGGAGGTTTGGTTGTCGAATTCGATGCGGGTTTGGATTTTTTCGTCTTCGAGGGATTGGTAGAGGGGAGGGGCTTTGGGGGCTTTGGCGACGAGGCGGTCGAGGTCGACTTGGTTCATGAGGATTTTAGTGGCGTTGGCGTGGAAGGCGTCCCGCCGTTCTGAGCCGACGAGGGAGCCGGAGACGGCGTCGACGATGGCGAAGGTGTCCAGGATGATGCCATCAGTTCGGGAGAAGATTTTGGCGCTGAGGATGTTGATGCCGGTGGCAGTGAGAGCGCCGGAAAGTTTGGCGAAGATGTGGGGGTAGTCCCAATTGGCGATGTGCAGGATGGAATAGCCGCGGTTGCGGTCTTGGTGCCAAGAGACGACCGGGTCGAGGGGGTGTTCGCTGAGGCGGGTTTGCCGGTGCATGAAGCGATGGACGCGCTCGATGTCGGCGAGGATTTCTCCCGGCCGGTTGGTGTGGAAGTAGCGGCTGGGCAGGGTGTTGAAGTGGGCGGCGATTTCGTCGGGGCGGATGTTGGGGGAGAGTTTGGGTTCGATTTTACGGCGGAGGTGGGTGCGGAGTTTGTGGGCGGCGATGCGTTGGGTGGTGTCTCCAGTGAGGAGTTTGTAGGTTTGGCGGTGGAGGTTGCGGAGGAGGCTGTCTTTGAAGCCGTTCCACATTTCTCGGCTCGTTCCCATGGAGTCGCTGAAGGTGAGCAGGGCCAAGAGGTCGATGTGTTCGCTCTCTTGGGCGAGTTCGGCGAAGGATTGGATGACTTGGGGGTCTTCGATGTCTCGCCGCTGCGAGATGAGGGCCATGGTGAGGTGTTGTTCGACGAGGAAGGTGAGGGTTTGGGTGTCTTCGGCGGTGAGTCCGAGGCGTTTGGCGGTTCGTTTGGCGATGGCGGCGCCGGCGGTTGAGTGGTTGGAGCGTTTGCTGGCGGTTTTGCCGGTGTCGTGCAGGATGAGGGCAAGGTAGAGTAGGTGGGGACGGTTTAGGCGTTCCAGCAGTTTTGTGTAGCGGGAGTGGGGTGGTTCTCTGGCTTCCAGGATGTGGTCGAGGTGTTCGATGCAGACGATGGTGTGTTCGTCGGCGGTGTAGACGTGGTAGAATTCGTGCTGCACTTTGCCGGTGAGTTTGCCGAATTCGGGGAGGTATTTGCCCAGGAGGCCGACTTCATGCATGGCGCGTAGAGTGCGGGCGACATTGCCTTTTTGGCTGAGGATTTCGATGAAAGTTTCCTGAACATTGGCGTCTTGGCGGAAGGCGCGGCGGGCTAGGGCGAGGTGCGAGCGGATGGCATATGCGAGGTCGGGATGGAGGCGGAGGCCGCGTTGCTGGGCGTGGCGGAAGGCCCGCATCAAGCGCTGGGGTTGTTCTTTGAAGGCTCTGGGGTTAGCCAGGAGGATTTGCCCGTTTTTGAATTCGAAGCCGTCCATGAGGATGGGTTTGCGGCGTTTGAGGAAGTTGGAGAGGGTTTCGAGGCCGCTGTTTTCGGGGAAGAGAGCCATGCGTTGTTCGAGGGTGCGGCTGAGAAGATAGATGTGCCGCAGGTGGGTGTAGACTTCGTGCATGAAGGCTTCCAGGCGGCGGGAGGGCGAGCGGTCTGTGAAGCCGAGCGCGTGGGCAATGCGGGGCTGGAGGGCGCGGCGGAGAACTTCTTTTGGGCGGTTAGTGAGGTAGTGCATTTCGTTTCGGACGCGGAGGAGGTAATCGTAGGCTGCGATGAGCTGGCGATATTCCGCTTGGTCGATGATGCGGTGTTGGAGCAAGTCCTCTATAGTGCGGCATCTTTTTTTGAAGAAGGCCATCCAGAGGAGGTTTTGATAATCGCGCAGGCCGCCGCAGCCGTTTTTGATATCGGGTTCTTGCATGTAGGGAGAGTTGCCAAACTTTTCGCGGCGCAATTGTTGGTCTTTGAGGCGGGCGGTGATGTAGGCTTTTTCTTGCCGGTGGACGCATTTGGCTAGGAGGGTTTGTGCCATATGGTCGAAGAGTATTTGGTCGCCGGCGATGAGGCGGGTTTCGATCAGGGCGGTCTTGGACTGCATGTCTTCGTTGGCGATTTTGACGCAGTCGGGGATGGAGCGCGTTACGGGAAGGATTTTGAGTTTGATGTCTGTGAGCGATCGGAAGAAGGTTTGGCAGAAGTCTACCAGCCATTGGTGCTGCCGGCTGCGGGAGAGGCCGGGGCGGTTGTGAAGCACCATGACGTCCAGATCACTGCAAGGGCTCAGCTCGCTTCGTCCATAGCCGCCGTAGGCGACGATGGCAAGGCGGCTTTTGTCTTTGGGCGGTTTGGGGCGCACTTGCAGGATTTCTTTGAAGAGGTATTGGACGGCTAAGTCGAGAATTTCGGCTCGCGCTTTGGCGACGGCCAAGCCTTTGCCGCCGGCGCGGTGTTCGATTTTCAGCCGATGGGATTCCACTTTGAGAAAGTTTCGATATTTGGCGAGTTCCACGGCGGCGGGCCTGGATTTGAGGCGGAGGAGTTTTTTCGCGCCGGCTTGGGCTTTTTCCAATAGACTTGGCATCGAGATGCAGATTAGGGTAGCGGCATGAGGCTTCAATGGTAAAAAAACTTTTTCTTGAAGAGGGCTTTGCCGGAGCGAAGGGGGGTTATCGAATGTTTTGCCGGGGCAGGAGGGGCTTTTCATGGGTGGTTGCGGGAAAGTAGAACGGCAGATGGCGGAGGAGATCGACAGCGACGCGGCGTTGATGTTGAAGGTGCAAGGAGGGAATGACGCGGCTTTTGAAGCCTTGGTGGGCAGGTATCAACAACCGGTCATCAATGTCGTGGCGCGGATTGTCGGCGATCCAACCGAAGCCGAGGATGTGGCCCAGAACGTCTTTTTGCAGGCATACAAGGCGGCGGGGCGATACAAGGCGACGGCCAAGTTCTCGACCTGGCTGTTTACCATCGCGCGCAATTTGAGCCTCAACGAACTGCGGCGGCGGTCCCGACATCCGGCCTCTTCCATGGATGCCCCGCCCGATTGGGACGAGGAACAGCCCGCCCGGCAGTTTGAAGACCGGACGGTCCCACTGGCTTCCGAGGCGGCTCTCCAATCGGAGCTGGCGGAGAAAATCGAGCAAGTGCTGGCCGAGCTACCTGCCAACCAGCGCACGGCGATCGTCCTGATCCGGGAAAAGGGGGTTTCTTATGAGGAGATTGCGAGGATTCTGGGTTGTTCCCTCTCAGCGGTGAAATCCCTGATTCATCGGGGCCGGGAAACCATCAAGAGCCGGATCAAGCCTTACTTGGCGAGCGGCGCTTGGGAGGACTCTTCCCCCTGAAGCCTCCCGCGAATTTGGCGCTGCCACCGAAACTTTGGCTTGCGAATGGGGTTACCTACCGTTAGCGAATGCTAAACCAGCCTTCAGAGTATGAAGATTTGCTCTCGATCCGGTGGATTCGCGAGCTGAACAAGAGAGAACAAGCCCGGTTGGAACGGTTGTTAGCTGCGGCTCCAGAAGAAAAGGTGCGTTGGGCGGAGGATATGGCGGTCTTGAAGGCCCTTGGCCGTCTACCCGATGTGCCGGTAGCCGCCAACTTCACGAGCCGGGTTATGGCGGCGTTGGTCCGCAAGACGGGCGAACACCCTCCCGCGCCAGCGCTGCTGCCGAAGGTGAGCTGGTTCGAGCAGCTGGGCTGGGCGCCCCGGTTGAGCCTAGGTTTTGCCGTCGTTCTGGTGATTGCCGGTTTTTACGTGCAGCACAAGCGAGGCGAATCTGCGCGATTGGCGGAGAGTCTGGCCGTCATTGCGGAATCGGGAACAGCACCTACCTTGGAAGAATTGCAGCATTTTGAAGCTATTCAAATGCTGGCTCAAGTGCCGCCGGATGTGGATTGGGAACTCATCGCGGCGATGGATTCCCTGCCGTAAAAGCAGCGTTGATGCGCCGGACAGGATTCAGTTGGATACTTGGAAGCCTCTTCAGCCTGGCAGGGTTAAACGGAGCGGAACCGAAGTGGACTGTGAGGACAGCCCCTTCCCAGCCGGAACTTCCCCCCATCCCGTCCATTGCCGATTCCCCCGTGAAATATCTGTCGAATTTGCTGGCTGCCCCGTCGGAAGAACGGGAAAGGATGTTGGGCTTGCAAGCGGAAAAGAGTAAGGCGTTTTGGCTGCGGAAGATCGCCGAGTATGAGCGCTTCCCGGAAGCCATCCGCCAAGCTCAGTTGAAAACAGCCCAACTGTATTGGTACCTTGCCCTGCTGATTCCCGTTTCCGCCGATGTGCGGATGAAACGGCTGGAACAGATTCCGGCAGCGGAACGTGTATTGGTTGAACGCTGCTTGGAGCAGTGGGACGAACTGCCGGGCAATTTGCGGGACGATATTCTGGGCAACATCAAAGTGATACACTACTTTGCCCGTTTGGAAATCAACCTGCCCGAAGAGCGGCCGTCAGCGCCCTTGCCTCCTCCGCTCAAGCCGGCGAATCCTCCAGCCTCGGCGTGGGCAAATCTGCCCTTGGAAAAGCAGCGGGAAATATTCGGTGCATATGCGCGGTTTTACGAGCTGCCGGCGTCCCAGCAAAAGGCCGCCCTGGAAAAAATGCCCTTTCCCGTGCGCCGGGAGTTTGAATCTCGCTTGGACAAACTTTCGCAAATGCCGCCGGACCAGAAGCAAAAGTGCATTCGTTTTTTGCGGGCGTTTGCCGAGATGACCCCGGAAGAGCGAGCTCGCTTTCGCGGGAATGCGGAGCGGTGGCAGGACATGAATCTGCAGGAACGGAGTTTTTGGACGGACTATATCAAGCGCCTTCCCAAGACTCCCCCGTTGCCTCCCGGCGTGAAACCGGCAAGCCGAAACGCGGCCGGAAATTGAAGAGGACGGCAGCAGTTCTCCCGCTTTTTTCCCATTCCCGCAAAGGCGCGATTCTGGGGATCGTTCACAATCGGCGCGGATGGGTTTTCCAGCGGATTGATGCCGTCGTTTGTTTTGGCGGTCTCAGGCTTGCGGTTTGTCGAGTCTCGGTTAAGTTGTCCGCATGAAGTCCATTGCCAAGAAGAAAGGCATTTTCAGGCCGGCTGTAGTTTTGGGTTTGTTGGCCGTCATTGCGGTGGTTTCTCTCGTTGTTTTCCAGAGCGGTTGGCTGCGTCAGCGGACAGTTCCTGCAGATGCGGCGTCAGAGGAAGCGCGGATTCCGGAGGAATTTGCCGAGGCGATGCAGACAGGCAAGAACTATCTGGATCAAGGGCAGGCGTCGCAGGCGGTTGAGTCTTTCAGCCGGGCGGTGGAACTGCATCCGGGAGACCGGGATGCCGCGTTGAATTGGGCCAATGCCTTGCTGGCTGCGCACCGTCCCCAAGAGGCGGGGCAGGCGGCAGCGGCGGCGATTGACATTGATCGGCATTCGGCCGCCGGCCACTATTTGCTGGGCTGCAGCCATTTGCGCTTGGGGCGTTTTGAGGAGGCGTCGCAGGCTTTGCAAACGGCCAAGAGCTTGGACCGCACGGTGAATGCGGTAAGTTTTCAACTGGGCCGCGCTTACCAAGGTTTGAGCCATTTTGAGGCGGCGGCAGAACAGTTCCGGGAAGTGATTCAATTTGATGCGGCGCATGGGCCTGCACATTACAATTTGAGCCAGGCACTGTCTCGATTGGGCGATGAAGCTGGTGCAGAGCAGGCCTTGGCGAGGCATCAGGAAATTGCCGAGCAGCAGGAAGCAACGATCACGGATCCCGCCGTTTTTGAGCAGTGCGTTCACACTGAAGCCCGCCTGCCTTTCCCGTTGGAGCAGCCGGATGCGGAGGGGGTTGCGGTGCGGTTTGTGGAGGCGACGGCTGCGATGCTTGGGGATTTGGCCGGGCAGTTTGAGGGGCCGGCGGGCGTGTTGGATGTCGGGCATGATGGAAAGTTAGACCTTTTTGCCCGGCGCAAGGCTGAGGGGTTTCAACTTTTATTGCGGCGCGGGGATGCCTTTGTGCCGGAGGGATTTCCTTGTCCGGGCATCCCGGAGGCTTCTTATACGAAGTGTTTGGTCGGCGACATCCAGCATCCGGATGCTCCGGGGGGCGAGCAGGAAGAAGATGTCATTCTTTTGAGCGATCGGGGCGCTCAGGTTTTCCGTGTGTCTTCTGGCAGTATGTTATTCGATACCAGTCTTTTTGCGCAGTTGGCGCAATTTTTTCTGGCGGATGCGGCGCTGATGGATTTTGAGTTGACGGGGAAGCTGGATCTCATCGGTCTGGATTCGGCTGACCGCTCGTTGGTTTATCTGCGCAATCAGGGGAATGCTTCGTTTGTTCGGGTTTCGAGCGCAAAGTTGCCTTCGGATTTGGAGGGGGTGCAGCAGATGGCGTTGGAGGATTGGGATGGCGATGATTTGTTGGATTTTTGTCTTTTGCGTGCCGGCGAGGTGCCGCGGCTGTGGTTGCGGCAGAGGGGGCTGGGCTGGGCGGAGAGCGATGCGTTTGACGGTTTGCCGGTGGCGCGTTCTGTGGCTTTGGGCGATCTCAATAATGATCTGCGGGCGGATGTTGTTGTCGCGGGCGAGGAGGGATTGGCAGTGAGATTTCAAGGCGGGATGAGTCTGGTGGCGTTGCCGGCGGACACGGCCGGTATCGAGCGGCTTCTGTTGCTGGATTATGATAACGATGGGTGGCTGGATGTGCTGGCTTTCGGCACCGGGGGGCTGCGGATTTGGCGCAATCGCGGGTTGGCGGGATTTGCAGAGACGACTGGGGCGGTGGGGTTGGATCGGGTCGATTGGGGTTCAGGCGATTCTTTGCCGGCGGTTTGCCTCGCGGTCAAGCCGGCGGATTTGGACGGAGATTGCGATTCGGATTTGCTGTTGACTTTGGCGGATCAGTCTCTGCGCATTTTGAGAAATGACGGCGGGAATCAGAACCGGCAGCTCAAGCTCCGGCTTGAAGGGAACCGCTCCAATCCCAGTGCTCTTGGTGTGAAGCTGGAGGTGGCTTCCGGCGGGTTGCGTCTGGTGCGGACGGTGCATGAGCTGCCGATAGAAATCGGGTTGGGGCAGCGGCAGAAGGTGGATGTGCTCCGTCCGCATTGGAGCGATTTGGTGACGACGACGGATTTTGCGTTGGAGGGATGCGAGATTTTAGCCGTGCTGGAACTGGAGTTGCCGACTGGCTCTTGCCCTTATCTTTATGTTTGGGACGGCGAGCGGTTTCGGTTTGTGACGGATTTTTTGGGGGCGTCGCCGTTGGGTCTGCCGGCGACTGAGGGCAAATTTATTGCTGCCGATACGGATGAGTTTGTCTGGCTGGGGCATGAGGGGAATGTCCGCCCGGCAGGCGGGGATTATGTGTTGCAGGTGACGGAGGAGCTTCGGGAAGTGTTGTATTTGGATGAGGCGGTGTTGTGGGCGGTGGATCATCCCGAAGGGGTGGAGGTGGTTCCGACGAACCGGTTGATGCCGGGGCCGCCTTTTCCGCCGGCGGGTTTGATGGCGGTCCATGCGCCGTGTGCGCTTCGGAGCGCCGTCCGAAGCGACGGGTTGGATGTGCGGGAGAGTCTGCTGCAGGTGGATGGAAAGATGGCTTCTCCGGTGGCGTTGCGGGCGCCGCAATTGCGGGGTTTGGCGGAGCCTTATCATTTTGATTTGGATTTTGGTACTATCGATTCCGGCCGGCCTTTGGTGTTGGTGTTGAATGGATGGCTGCGCTTTGGTGGGGGGATGGCGAATATGGCGGCGGCGCATCGCCCGGATCTTCCGTTTCCCTTTCCCGTCTTGTCTGCGGAGTTGGCGGACGGGTCGTGGGAAACGCTGGATTTGGCCGTGGGCGCCCCGGCAGGGAAGACTAAGGCGATGGCAGTGGATTTGGAAGGGCGGCTTCCGGTGGGGGTTCGGCGGCTTCGCTTGGCGATGGCATTTGAGATTCATTGGGATCGGATTGCGTTGATGGAAAAATATCGAGGGACGGGCGTTGTCCGGCGCTTTCTCCGGCCGAAGGCAACGGACCTCCACTGGCGAGGGTTCAGTGAGTATCAGGATTTGCCTTGGCACGCGCCTTTGAGCCCGGATTATGAGCGGGTGAACGAGACGGCACCGTGGCTTATCACGCCGTCCGGTTGGTGCACTCGCTATGGCGAGGTGGACGCGTTGTTGTCGGCGAAGGACGATCGCCTGGTCATTTTGAATGGCGGCGATGAGCTGACTTTGCGCTTCGACGGCGGTGCCCTCCCATTGAAACCTGATGGTCTCCGGCGCAATTTCTATCTGTTTGTCAGTGGTTGGGACAAGGATGCCGACCCGCATGTGGCGCGAGGCTGGACGGTCGAGCCGATCCCCTGGCACGGCATGGACGGGCAGAGATACGGCGAACAACCCCGTCCCGAAACGGTCAACAATGACTGGCAAGAGAAATACAACACGCGGTGGACAGGGCAGTTTGTGCGGCGGCCTTCGGCTTCAAAGGAAGAACGCAGGGATGTGCCGCCGGGGGAGGAAGCCCCTCTCCGGCCTGCTGCATTCTGACATATGGAACTTTCCGAACAACAGGCGGCATCGCTGAAGGCCAGGGCGGCAAGCGGCGATGCCGAAGCACAATACGAAATGGGCTGGCGACAGGCGGTTGGCATGGGGTTGCCGCTGAATGATGCCGAGGCGCTGCGATGGCTGCGTTTGGCCGCCGGGCAAGGGCATTGCCTGGCACAGAATAATCTGGGCGCCCGTTACGCGGCAGGGGACGGCGTAGAGCGGAACTTGGTGGAGGCTTATTTTTGGTTCTACCGAGCAGCCGAACAGGGAGACCGCAAAGCGGGCAAGAACCGGGACAGTGTGGCAAAAGAGATGTCTGAGGAGCAGTTGGCGGCGGCGACGGCCCGGCTGGCGGCTCTTTGAAGGTTATGCCGCGCAAGGTTTCGATAGGGCGAAGAAGCGCGTTGACTTGCCGGGCGGCCGGCGCTTATGCTGGATTCGTGTCTTCTGAAGGATGCAAATCGGCGAAGGAAAAGTTCCTTGAGTTCATCGAGGCTAAGGAGCTTCGGCTGACGGCGCAAAGGATGGCCATTATCGACGCGGCCTTCAGCACCGAAGAGCATTTCACCGCTGAGCAGTTGCTGGAGTGGTCCCGCGAGAGAGATCGATCAGTCTCGCGGGCCACGGTTTATCGGACGCTTCCGTTGCTGACGGCGAGCGGTTTGGTGCGGGAGATGGACTTCGGCAAAGACTACAAATTTTACGATCCCAATTACGCGGAACACCCCAACCACAACCACATCATTTGTCAGGATTGCGACCGCATTGTCGAATTCGAGAGTGAGAAGATCGAAAAGCTCGAGGACGAGATTACGCATAATCTCGGCTTCAGCCTCAAGTCGCAGAGGATTCAAATTACCGCCAATTGCGAAGAGTTGAAGAAGCTGGGAAGCTGCCGCAACAAGGACTGCCACTGAAACGGCGGCCAACTCAAACCTCGAAGGGCAATTTCGAAACGGTCGCTTCGTGGCAAGCCCCCCACGGTGCCAATTTGATTTGGAGAGCGGTTCCCGGTTCCAAGCGATCCCTCCGGATGAATGCCAGTCCGATGCTGCGTTTTAAGGTGTGCGAATAGGTGGTGCTGGTCAGGAAACCGACGGCCTTTTGTGCGTCGAATAGCGAGCCTTTGGCGCCGGAGAGATCACCGGCGCCAAACACAATGCCGGCCAGCCGCCGGTTGAGGCGCCCAATGCTGCGGATGCGGTTGATGACTTCCTGTCCAAGGTAGCAGCCTTTCGCGTAGCTGATGGTTTGTGCTTCCCGGCCGAGTTCTGGCGCGAGGATAGAAGGGGTCATGTCGATGGGATAGCGGGGGATACCTGCCTCGATTCGAAGCGTTTCTAAACTGTCCCAACCGCAAAGGCCGCCGCCGAGGGAGCGGGCTCGGTCCAGCAAACGCTTTTGAAGCTCTTCCAGAGATTCGCGGCGGATGAAGATGTCGTAGCCAGCAGTTCCGGTGCGCGGGTGTTTGGCAACGTAAAACTCGCCGAAGCGCGGGATTGTTTTGGAGACGATGTCGTGGGGCTTCTGCGGCTCTTGCCCGCCGGCAATTTCGAGAACTTCCAGGAGCGTGCCCGCTACCGGCCCCTGGATGGAGAGCAATCCGAAATGGGGGGCGGCATCGACGATTTCCACATCGTCAGCGACGATAAATTGCTGCAAGCGTTCGGCGAGCGGCGCCGCGCCGCTCGGCTCCAGGTCGAGGAGAATTTCCTCCGGCAGCTGATAGACAGCAGCGTCGCCCTGAATGATGCCTTTGCGGTTGGTCATCAGGGTGTAGCAGCCGGTGCCTTCTGCCAGCTCGATGATGTTGTTGGTTGTTTGGCCGTTGAGGAAGCGGTGGCGGTCGCCGCCCAGTAAACAAATTCGCCCTCGGGCAGATAGGTTCAGGATGCCCGCTCGCGTGCGCAGGCACTCCGCTTCGGCGCGGGGCGCCCCGTAGTCAAGAGGGATTTCAGCGCCGTTGAGCTTGCCGATGTTCGGCGTGTCGCCTTGCTGTTGATCCTGGCGGGGCATGATTACGCGGCTTGTTTCCTCGCAGAATAGTAGGGGGTTACCGGGGGTAGGGCAATTGCAGGATGGGCGTTCGTCCGGCGGTGAGGGTTATTTTCCCCTGTTATTTGTTTTTCCCGCGATTAGGATGTGTCGCGATGAGGCTTGGATTTCAGATGGGTTGGCTGGCGCTGGCCGGATGGCTGGGGAGCTTAGCTTGGGACGGCAGGGCTGTCAATGCCCCTTTGCCCGAAGCCTTTGCTGAGGAGATTGATTTTGGCCGAGACATTGCGCCGATTTTGGAGTCTCGGTGTGTGAAGTGCCACGGCAAGGGCAAGAGCAAAGGGGGGTTCAATCTGGACAGCCGGGAGAGGATATTGCGGGAGTCGGATTCCGGCCCGGCGATAGAGTTGGGAAACAGCGCGGAGAGTTATCTGGTGGCGTTGGTGGCGGGGGTCGATCCGGATAATGTGATGCCACAGAAGGGTTCGCGCTTGACGAAGGAGGAGATCGGGTTGATTCGGGCGTGGATCGACCGGGGCTTGCCTTGGGAGGAAACCATCCATTTTTCCAAAAAACCGGCGCTGAATCTAGAACCCAATCGGCCGGACATTCCGGGGTTTGAAAACCGCTTGGCCCAGGCGCATCCCGTGGATGCGTTTATGTCGCTGTATTTCGAGCGAGAAGGTTTTGTCCCTCCCGACCCGGTGGATGACCAGACTTATGCCCGGCGAGCTTACCTGGATACTGTCGGCCTGCTCCCGCCGGCGAAGGATTTGAAGGCTTTTCTGGCTGACCGCCGTTTTGACAAGCGCCAGCGTTTGGCCGCGCGATTGCTGGCGGACCGGCAAAATTATGCCGAACACTGGCTGACTTTTTGGAATGATTTATTGCGAAACGACTATCGGGGAACTGGCTTCATTGATGGCGGGCGCAAGCAGATATCGGCTTGGCTGTATCACGCGCTGGCAACCAATCAACCCTACAATGCATTTGTGCGGAGCTTGATCACCGAAGCGCCCGGAGCGGAAGGCTTCATCAAGGGAATCGTCTGGCGCGGCGTCGTCAACGCCAGCCAAACCCCCCAAATGCAGGCGGCTCAAAATGTCAGCCAGGTCTTCATGGGCGTGAACTTAAAATGTGCCTCCTGCCACGACAGCTTCATCAACGATTGGAGCTTGGCCGACGCCTACGGTATGGCCGGGGTTTTTGCGGAAACGCCGCTGGAGATGTTCCAGTGCGACAAGCCGACCGGAGAAACAGCCCCGACGCAATTCCTCCACCCCAAGCTGGGAGCAATTGACGCCCAAGCGCCCAGGCGAGAACGCATAAAAGCGCTGGCGGACATTATGACCAGCCGGGAGAACGGCCGATTGAGCCGAACCATTGTCAACCGCTTGTGGGCAAAGTTCTTCGGCCGTGGCTTGGTGACAACACTGAACGACATGGAACAACCGTCCTGGCATCCCGACCTGTTGGATTGGCTGGCGGCAGACCTGGTCGATCACAGATACGACTTGAAGCACACCATGTCTTTACTCATCACCTCCCGAACCTACCAACTGCCTTCGCAACCGGCCGCCGAACGCCTAGAAAGCGAAGCAACCTTTCGCGGGCCGCTAGTCCGACGGATGACGGCGGAGCAATTTGTGGACGCTTTGGGCGTGTTCACGGGGCGGCGGTTCCAGGCACCCGTCAACGAGACAATTGATCTGAGCGCCGGCCGCCCGGCCGAGCATATCCATTCCTTGCGGGAAAAGACCCGCAAAGCACGTTGGATTGCGATGGAAAAAAGCGATGGCGAAGCAGCAACCACTGCCGTCTTTCGCAAGCGATTTCGAGCAGCCAGCCCCCCGCCCGTCGCCGATGCCTATATTGCTGCGGCCGATTCATTCAATTTATTCGTCAATGGAAAGCGGGTTGGCAAAGGGAAAGGGCGGACAAAAGTCTTCCGGTTTGACTTGCAGGATCGCCTCGTAACAGGAGCGAATCTGATTGCGCTCAAGGCCGTCCGGCCAGAAGACCGAACAGAGCCAGCGGCGATATTCGCGTTGATTCGGCTGGCGAATAACCGGTGCAGCGAAGAGGAAGCGCGCTACCTGGGTTCGGACGCTACCTGGATGGGCTTTGCCGGCGCGCCTTCCGGGTGGGAGGGCGAAACTTTCGAAACTTTCGATTGGAACCCAG
Organism: uncultured Pedosphaera sp.; assembly: GCA_965214825.1. Lineage (GTDB taxonomy): Bacteria > Verrucomicrobiota > Verrucomicrobiia > Limisphaerales > AAA164-E04 > UBA2970. The sequence continues at coordinate 296,145 of OZ243981.1, read as the reverse complement.
CGGCAGAGCTGGGAGACGCCCGCAGCGGGCCGGCGGCCATTGAACCGCGCTTGATTGCCGGGATGAGCGCCGCTGGCCAACTCGGAGCCATTCGCGCTTCGTTGGCGGCTTCGGACCCTCTGACTCGTGCTCTAGGCCGGCCCAATCGCGAGCAGGTGGTGACAGATCGCGATTCTCATGCGACGACGCTTCAGGCACTCGAACTAACGAACGGAAACACACTGGCCGAGTGGCTCTCGCAAATCGCGGGCGATTTGGCAATGCAGTATCTTGACCGGCCCGATGAAGCGGTGGAACACCTGTTTTGGGCAGGCTTGGGGCGGGAACCGTCCCGCTCGGAGGCCGAGGCCTGCGCTGTTTTTTTGAGCGAAGGCATCACACAGAACGCCGTTGAAGACCTCCTTTGGGCCGTCGTGATGTTGCCTGAATTTCAACTCATCCTGTGAACGGGTTCCAAAGCCGGCCGCCTCTGAATCAACACCGAAAACGATCGGCCGAAATGGTCCGGGTGCGTGAGCGATTGAAATTGGCGAATCCTTGATGGAGCGGAGATTGCCGCCTGCCTTCCGTTTTTCAAAAGGCATTTGAAAATGCCCGTCAGAAACTGTTCTTGGGACTGAAGAGCCACAGTTTCCAATCCTTCGGATTCGCCGGTTTCCTGAAGCGTCGTGAAGTTCACATGGCTGGTCAAGTCTTGTTGCCCCGGATTTTCGAGCAGATTCAAACTCTGGCGATGGCGCGAGTAGGCTCTAAGTGTGCCTTGATGCCGGTGAGGTGCGAAAAATTCCGGCGCCGAAAGTCCGTAGTCGATGGTGAACAAATAGCCTGCAGCGAGCCGGGCAGCCGCTTGCCGCCACCAATGATTCGCCGCCGCGCCGAGCTCCGTCGTAAATCCGTCCGGGAGATGCTCGAAAAGTGCGGCAGGAAGTTGGCGGCTGAAACCGAGCGCCGATTGAGGCAGGGGTTCTGACAGTAGGCACCAGTGAAGATCGCCGTCCTGAAGAGACACGCCCCATTGCCGCCATTGCCGCTTGGCCGCATCCCAGCAGAGGCGCTCCACAGGGAAGGCATCCAGCAATTCATTGGAGAAAATGACGCCTGAAATGCTGTTTCGCCGGTGTGCTTCCCAAGATAAACTCCACTGCACCTTGGATGAGTGTCGTTCGAGCTGGTGTTCCTGGCAGCGTCTTCTGGTTTCAGACGGTTCAATGATGCGGTAATCTATCGCCTTGTAAGTTTCCGGGTGATGGTTTTGGCAGTGATCCAAAATGTCGCCAGCCAATTGGCCGTCGTGCGCTCCGGCCTCAACCCAGTGCAGGCATTCATGAGTTTGCTCTTCCGTCCATTGCCGAAGTTGTTCGCAAATCAAGCCGCCAAATAGGTTGCCGACGCTGACATTGGTCATAAAATCGCCCGATTTCCCGATCCTACCCTTGGTTTCGTAATAGCCGCACCCAGGATGATAAAGTGCCAATTCCATGAATCGAGCCGTTGAAATCGAGCCTTCCCTGGCAATGAGATCGGCAATTACCGACCTCAAATCGTCGGACTCAAGCCGGATAAAGCTGTTTTCCGTTTCCACTCTGCTTCAAAGATTCAATCCCGCCACTGCCTGCGTCAATCGTGATTTTTGCGATTTTGCGGACAGAAAAACGGCGGAACCGGTCATTTTTTGGAAAGCCTCAAGCCGTTCATCTCTCCCAAAACACTGGAAAAATGGCTGTTTTCTTAGGAAAAAAGCGAAAATGACACCGAAAAACCGCCTCGAAAAAAAACAAAAAAAAATGCATAAAAAGACTTGCCAAAGCTCTGGAAGATGAGTTTAACTTCCCCCCGTTGATGAAACGGCTCCGAAAAAAAGGAAAAAAACCTGTTGACAGGGGGAATCGTTTTTATCAAGATCGGTCGCGCACACGGTAATCAGAAAAAGACATAAACAACAATGAGAACAAAAACGCTACTTATCGCAGCTGTGTTGGGAGCAGTAAGCATTGCTACGACCTCGGCACAGGTAACATCGGCCAACGCTGTTGGCTACGTCAACATAGAGTTGTCTCCGGGATTCAATTTAATCTCGAATCCTTTGAGCAACGGCGAAAATAAGGTATCCGAAGTGATCCCGAATGCTCCGGAGGGGGCTACGATTTTCAAGTTCACTGGAGACGGATATATGGATATCAGCTTCGGCTTTGGTGTATGGAGCAATCCAGACCTTGAGCTTCCAGTGGGCGTCGGGTTCTTTCTTCAGAACCCGGGCACCGAAGCCGTCACAGTAACTTTTATCGGAGAAGTGCTGCAGGGAGACGCAACCAACAAAACGGTTCCGGAAGGTTTGAGCATTCAAGGTTCGCTAGTTCCGCAGGCGGGCGCGTTGGCAGAGGACCTTGGATTCCCGGCTGCTGACGGCGATACCGTCCATGTCTGGAACGGCACGGGTTGGGACTCAAATACGGTCGGCTTTGGCGCTTTTTCGCCCAGCGAACCTACCTTGAGCGTTGGCGACGCAGTCTTCGTGGACAAGGCTTCGGCTGGTCAATGGGACCGCAACTTCACAATCAACTAAGAAAATTCAGTTCGAAAGAGACACCAACAAAATAAACCAGATACATTAAACGCAATATGAAAAAGCTACTATTCGCGGTATTGTGCGTTGCAGCTACTTTAAGTGCTGCCGCTCAAGGAACCATAAAATTCCAGAATGATGCAGGCTCCCTAGTCACCGACGAGAACGGAGCTGCTCTATCAAGTGACGCTGGGGTCTTGGCCCAGTTGCAAACGGCTGACGGAACCAATATCGGTGATCCGGTGCCTATTGGCACTCCCGTCGCAGGTGCAATCGTCGGCGGCATTCTCACTGTTGAGGGTGTTGCTGCCGGAGCAAGTGTGGACCTCGTGGTTTATGCCAGCAACGCAGACGCCACTTTGACGGGGATGTCCGCTCCGTTCGCGGTGACCTTGGGTTCGCCCGCATCAGGCCTTACTCCGGCACAGCCGGCGGCACTCGGCATGCCAGGTTTCCAAGTGACACCGATTCCGGAGCCTTCGATAGTTGTTTTGGCAGCTCTCGGTGGCGCGGCTTTGCTGTTGCGGCGGCGGCGCAAGTAACCAGCGCCAATTCGTTTTCCATTCGGCCGTCCTTTTTTAAGGGTGGCCATTTTTTTTGTCTCTATGAGTGAGTTGACGGGAACCTGTAAAGGACGGTAAATTTGCTCTTCTGTGGCGCGTTCGTCTATCGGTCAGGACACGGCCCTCTCAAGGCCGAGAGACGGGTTCGATTCCCGTACGCGCTGCCAAGTTGCTTCATTTTGATGACGCTGTTTCAAATCATATTCAATCCTTTGAGCGCCAAAGAACTCGCCAAGATGCCCAAGGAGTTGCAGTTGAACATCTTGGGGGAGTTCAGAGGTTTTCCCCAGGATATGCGGTCGGCCGATATTGATCGGTTCGGGGAGCTTGAACGGAACGGCAAACGGTTGTATCGTTATCGCTTGGGTGACTATCGAGTTTATTTTGAGCGAAACGAGCTTGGGATTGTGATTCACCGGATTTTAAACCGAAACACACTCAAGGATTTTTTGTTTCGTTCGAGCCTCCCGACGGGAGAGGACGAAGCCTTGGCGCAGAATCCGAAGTTTTGGGAGTTGATCGAGGCCAAAAAGCTGCGGAAGGGTTCCTGAAGGAAAAAAGCACTGGTGTTGTGGGGTCGGGCGGTGCGGGAGATTATTCGAGTTCTTTCCCTAATTCCACGTTCCAGTAAGCGACGTCGAGAAAGTGTTTCCAACTGGAGTGGCTGTGGGTTTTGAGGTTGACTTGCATGAAGGGCCGCCATTTGGGTTGACTTGGCTTGCGGATGAGTTTCATAGCGGCTTCTCGCGGCGTTCGGTTGGCCTTTTTAGCATTGCAAGGGATACAGGAGCAGACGATGTTTTCCCAGTTGGTCGGCCCGCCTTTTTCGCGGGGGATGACGTGGTCCAGGTTCAGATCTTTTCTCTCGAAAACGGCGCCGCAATACTGGCAGGTGTTTTTGTCTCGCTCGAAGATGTTGTGACGGGTGAATTTGACTTCCTTTTTGGGAAATCGGTCGAACATAAGCAGGAGAATGACTCGCGGAACGCGGATTCGGAACGAGACTGTGTTGATGTGGTGTTCTTCTGTTTCTTGTTGCGAAAACGACCGCCATTGGCTAAAATCGAAAGTTTGGAAACTGCCTTCTGGGTCTTGATAGACGACTTCGGCTCTGCCTTCGAAGAGCAAGGTCAGCGCTCGTTTGGCAGTGCAGATGTTGACTGCCTGCCACAGCCGATTCAGCACCAGCACCGGGTTTTGGAGTAGAATGAAAGGCGTCATTGACCTGTAACGGGCAAATTGCTACCATGAACTACCACGCCGTGTCAATGCGGCGATTGTGAAGGTTTTGAAACAAATAAATTCTCGATTTTGATTTTTCCAACTTCTAGGCTCTGGTGGTTCGCAGACTGTGAATACCCATCGACTTGAAGAGATGAAGAATTCCTGCCGAAAATTATGGCTTGTTCTCCTGCTGGCATTTAGCGTCTCAGGAGCGGCTTCAGAAGTGAGCGAGGGATATGTGTCCATTTACAACCTCATCGCTCAGGGAGACGAAATGTTGGAATCGAGCTTGCGGAGCGAGGCCGCTGAGTTTTACAGCGAAGCCCGCCGGAAGCTGATTGCCCTCAGGAGTGCCCACCCGAATTGGAACCGGCCAGTCGTCCAGTATCGGCTCAACTATTTGGAGGAAAAGCTGGCGGATTTGCCGCTGCCGGAAGCCCCACCTTTGCCTGCGGACGGCATTCCAACTCCCTCGGCGGACGGCGATCTTGGCGGGGAAGTCAAAATGCTTGAGGGACAGTTGGCAGCGCTCAATGAGCAGTTGCGCCAGTTGACGGCGGACAACGCCCTTCTGTTGGCGAAGCTGCGGGAAGCGATGTCTGCCCGGCCAGCGGATGCAGACCCGGCGGAAGTGCGGAGGGCCGAAGCCAGGATACTAGAGTTGGAGAAGGAAAACGAATTGATCGAATTGCAGTTGAAGAAGGCGTTGCAGCCTGATGCCGAGAGCGGGCAATCGCCGGAAAGAACCGCGGCGGTTTTCCTACCCGATTCGCCGGATAAAGTGGAGCAGTTGCAGAACGAGAACCAGATTCTCAAGCAGAGCTTGGCCCAATACATCCGGGAGCCAGAAAGCGCGCCGGTGTCCCTAGCCTCGCTCGGCGAACAGGTTCAAGCGCTTTCTCAAGAGCGAGACACCTTGCGGCGGCTTCTGGCGGTGGCGGAGGGCGTTGAGCTTCGCGACGCCATTGAGCGACTGATTCAGGAGAATGCTGTTTTGAAGGCAGCGACGGCAGAAGCTCTTCGTCCTGCCGAGCCGGAGGCTTCTGCGTTGGTGTCTCGGGTTCAATCCCTGGAGAAAGAAAAGAGCGAACTCCAGGCGCAGTTGGCCGAGGCTCGCCGCTCTAAGCCTCGAGAAAGCAGGGGTTGGCTACCGAGAATCGGGCGCCGCGGATCGCAGGAAGTCAGTTTCCTGAAAGCGCGGCTTGCTGTGTTTGAGGCGGAAAAGGAGCCCTATAACTCGGAGGAGCTGGCGCTTCTCAAGGGCGTTGATTTGGAAGCGGTGGTTGTCTCTGAAAAGGCGAATTCGACTTTGGGCAGGGACGGGGAGGCGTCGGTTTTGCCGGGGGTGGTGCAGTTGGAGTCTGCCGCTCGAACGGCCGCCCGCGAGGGCCGGTTTGACGAAGCGGAAGCCAAGTTCGTTGAGCTGCTGGATTTGGTTCCCAATCATGCCCCGACTTTGGCGAGTCTGGCATTGACTCAGATGAAACAGCAGAAGTTTGGGGAAGCGGAGGTTAACCTGGAGGCGGCTCTCGAAGCGGCTCCCGAGAATGCATATGCCCTGTTTCTCACGGGGCTTTTGAATATTAGCCAGGGGCGTTACGAGAAGGCAGTAACTTTCCTCAGCCGGGCGGCGGTTCTGGATTCGGATGATGCCGAGACGCAGAATTACTTGGGCGTGGCGTTGACTGAGACCGGACATCGCGGCCCTGCAGAAGCGGCCCTGCGGAAGGCTATTCGGCTGCGTCGCGGATACACAGACGCTCATATTAACTTGGCCATTGTTTATGCCTCGCAAAGTCCGTCCTATAAAGAATTGGCCAAGTATCACTACCAACAAGCGATCAACGCCGGGCATCCTGCCGTCCCGCGAATCGAGCAGATGTTGAGCCAGGACTGAGCGGTGAGCGCCCTTGGCTGTGCATCCAATGGCGCGAGATTTTTGGCAGCAATGGCGGCCTCCGGGCATGTTGTGAAACAAGCGATGGAAGAATTGCTCGTCCGAACGAATGGACGGGGACTTTATGAGATCACCCGCGAGGTGGAAGGTTGTTTGTCGCGGCATGAATTGTCTTTGGGATTTGCCGTGCTGCACATTCAACACACCTCGGCGTCTTTGCTCATTCAGGAAAATGCGGACCCGGAAGTGCGCGCTGATCTCGAAAGATTCTTTTCCCGGCTTTGTCCGGATGGAGACCGCTTGTTCCGCCATACCTGCGAAGGACCGGATGACATGCCGGCTCATGTTCGGACTGCGCTGACTAGTGTGAACACGACGATACCCGTCAAGGGAGGGAGGCTTGCCTTGGGAACTTGGCAGGGCATTTATCTTTGGGAACATCGCGCCCTTGCCCATCGACGGCGGGTTGTTGTTTACCTCTGCGGGGAGTCGTCGGATGAAGGTTTTTGAAGTGGCTGGCTCGGTGCGGCGGGAATTGCCGGCAGGATGACAGAGGCGTTGCTGTGAAAGTTCTGGATGCTCAGTTCAGCGATCCGTTGGAGAACCTGATTTGCGACGAGGTTTTGCTGGATTGGTGCGATGCCGGCGCGGCCGAATCGGTCGTCCGTTTTTGGGAGGCTGAAGATTATTTCGCGGTTTTGGGTTATGGCAACACGTTGAAAACGGAGGTGAACTGCGGTGCTTGTGTTCGGCGGGGGACTCCGGTGTTCCGGCGGTGTTCTGGCGGCGGCGCTGTGCTTCAGGGAAAGGGTTGCCTCAACTATTCTCTTGTGATGCCTTTGACGGTTCATATGGCTTTGTCGACGGCGGGCGGGGCGAATGCCTTCGTTATGGAACGGCACCGAGGGCTGATGGAGAAGCTGATATCAGCGCCGGTGTTTGTTCGAGGATGCACGGATCTCGTCGTGGACAATCTCAAGTTTTCGGGAAATGCGCAGCGCCGGCGGCAGTCGAGTTTGCTGTTCCACGGCACATTTTTGATTGATTTTGAGATTTCGCTGATGGACCGGCTTTTGTTGTTTCCTTCCCGCGAGCCGGATTACCGTTTGGGGCGTTCACATTCCCGCTTCACCCGAAATTTGCCCCTTGGTCGGGAACAGATCATCGCCGCCATTTGTGAGCATTGGGGGGCGGAAGAGGCATTCGGCGCGTTCGATTTTGAGGCGGTGCGTTTGGCGGCTTTGGCGCGGCGCGAGGAGAGCCGATGGTGTTGTTTGTAGTTGGGAAGAGATGCTGCTGCAGGATTGCAAGGTGATGAAGAGGCGCTGTCAGGGATGGGAGGGCGGGGTGTTTGCGGGTTTTTCCCGGCTGATGGCGGGCGGGTTGCTTTTTGTGTTGGGGTTGGTTTCGACGCATCCAGAGCCGGTCATTAACGAGTTTCTCGCTCGGAACACAACGGGATTCCGAGACGATGACGGCGAGCGGCGCGATTGGATTGAGCTGTATAATCCCGATTCAAGGGATTGGGACCTTGCGGGCTGGAGCCTCACTGACGATCGCGAGAACTTGCGGAAGTGGGTTTTCCCTTCGGTGACGCTTATGGCCAATGAACACAAAGTGGTCTTTGCTTCGGGCAAGGATCGACGCAGGCTGGGCGCGCCGTTGCACACGAACTTTCGACTGGCTTCGCAGGGAGAGTATTTGGCTTTGGTGAATCCGCAGGGGGAGGTTGTGTTCGAGTTCGCCCCGCAGTATCCGGCCCAATTTCCCGATGTGTCTTTTGGGACGGGGCGGTTGGCGGATTCGGAGGTTGTTCTGCTGCCGGCCGGCGCCCCGGCGCGCGCCTTCATTCCTGTGGATGGCAGCTTGTCGCTGCGGTGGACGGCGGCGGATTTTGACGATGGCGAGTGGCTTTCGGGGAGGACGGGAGTGGGCTATGATTACGGCGGTCTTGTGGAGTTGAATACGCGGGCAATGCAGGGGGTGAACGCCAGCGTGTATGTCCGCATTCCTTTTGATCTGGAGGCTTTGCCCGGCTGGGATCGCTTGATTCTGCGTTTTCGCTACGAGGATGGGTTTGCGGCCTATTTGAATGGGGAAAGGATTGCAGCGGACAATGCGCCGGCGGCGTTGGCTTGGAGCTCAAGCGCCACGGCGAACCGTCCCGATACAGAAGCACTGTCCCCGGTTGACATTGACATCACCGCTGCCGGCGAACTCTTGCGTGCGGGGAGGAACATTTTGGCGATTCACGGACTCAATCAAGCGCTGGACAGTTCGGATATTCTGTTTCGGCCGGAGTTGATTGCGGTAAAGGCAAACGGCGAGCAGCGCCTGGGTTTCATGTATTCTGCTTCTCCTGGGATGCGGAATCGTCCAGCTGTTGACGGCGTGTTGGCGGCGCCGACGGTTTCCGTTTCCAGCCGGCTCTTTGAGGATAGTTTAGAAGTAAGCCTCGCCAAGCCAGATTCGGCTCCCGAAGACGCCGTCATCCGATACACATTGGATGGTGCGGTGCCGGACGGGGAATCGCCGCTGTTTGTCGAAACACTGCGGTTATCTCAAACGACTCAACTGCGCGCCCGGTTGTTTGGAGCGGACGGGAGCGCGAGTCCCATCGTCGGCGAGTCATATGTTCAGGTGCATTGGGGAGTTGCGGATTTCACCTCGGATTTGCCGTTGATTGTGTTGGAGAATTTTCAGGGCGGCCGCCCGCCGCAGAATGCTTTTCAGCCCGGTTTCATGGCGGTGATTGAGAGAGGGGTAGATGGCCAATCGGCCTTGGTTGGTGTGCCGGCAATCGCCACTCGCGTGGGGTTGAAGGTGCGCGGGTCCAGCACCGTCGGCCGGCCCAAGCCGTCGCTAGCTTTGGAAGCTTGGGACGCTTACGATCAGGGGCGCGGCATTGCGCCGTTGGGGATGCCTCGGGATGCAGATTGGGTGCTCTGGGGGCCTTACAACTTCGATTTGACGCTGATGCACAACCCGTTCATTTACGAATTGAGCAATCAAATCGGGCGGTATGCGCCTCGCACCCGATTTGTGGAGGTGTTTCTCAATACCGGCAGGGGGGCGCTTCGAAACAGTGACTATTACGGGGTTTATGCGCTGACCGAGAAAATCAAGCGTGATGCGGACCGTGTGGATTTAGCGGCGCTGTTCCCGGAACACGACCGCCAACCGGACGTTACCGGAGGCTATCTGCTCAAAATCGACCGGGCAGACCCCGGCGATTCGGGGTTTCGGGCAGGCGGGCAAACGCTGCGCTATGTCTATCCCAAAGAAATCATCATCGAACAACCGGCTAGGCAAGCGCAAGAATCTTTCCTCCGCAGTTTTTTCAACAACATGAGCCAGGCTTTGAACGGGAGGAATTTTCGGGACTCCGAGCGCGGCTACGCGAAGTTCATTGATGTCGATGCCGCTATCGACCACCACTTGCTCAATGTTTTGGCTTTCAATGTCGATGCTCTCCGGTTGAGCGGATACATGTCTTTGCCCCGAAATGGCAAGCTGGTGTTCGGGCCGATTTGGGATTTCGACCGGGCCTTGGGCTCCACCGACGGGCGCGACAGCGTGCCGGATGTCTGGCAGGGAGGTCGAGGAACTGATTTTTTCAACTATCCTTGGTGGAATCGAATGTTTCGGGACATCGACTTTTTCCAAAAATATATCGACCGGTTTCAGGACTTGCGGCGGGGCCAGTTCAGCACAGCGCACCTCAATGGAATCATTGACGAAATGGCCGATGCGTTGCGCGAGGCACAGGTGCGAAACTTGAATCGTTGGAACCAGCAGCCCCGCAGCCGCTACGGGGGCACTTATCAGGGTGAGGTGGATCATATGAAGGATTGGTTGACCGAGAGGATCACCTTCATAGAAAGCCAGTTTGTCGATCCTCCAGTCTTGAAACCGACCGGCGGCCAAGCGGAGCCGGGCACTACCGTGAGGTTGACGTCTCCTGAAGGCGGGGAGATTTTTTATACGCTGGATGGCAGCGATCCCCGCGAGTCCAGCGGCGGCCTTTCCCCAGCGGCGCGGCGATATTCGGAACCCATTGTTTTGGCCGAGAGCGCCGCAGTAGTCGCCCGAGTGCGCCACCGGGAACATATAAGTTTGACAGGCGCCAATAATCCGCCGCTTTCGAGCCAGTGGTCAGGGCCGGTGTCTGCGGTTTATTCCCTGGATGCGCGCCCTCGCCCCGGAGATTTGCGCCTCACGGAATTGCATTACAACCCCTTGCCGCCGGGACCTGAAGAGTTGGCCACGAACCCGAATTTCCGGGCGCGGGACTTCGAGTTTATCGAGTTGCGCAATCAAACGGGCCGGCGGCTGGATTTGGCCGGCGTGCAAATTGCGGGAGGCGTCTCGTTTGCTTTTCCGGCGGATCGGTTGATTGTTTTGGCTTCCGGGCAAGCTGCCGTCTTGGTTGGGGACCGGGAAGCATTTGCGCTGCGTTACGGGCTTGTGGACGGGCTGCTTGCCGAATATCGCGGCGCTTTAGATGATGATGCAGAGGCCATCCGGGTTGTGGACGCTGCCGGCCGCGAGCTGCTCCGGGCGGCTTATCGCGACGAATGGCATCCGGCAACCGACGGCCACGGGTTTAGCCTGACGCGCTCGGCCACGGCCAGCACGCAACTCGCCGGCGCGGCGGATTGGGAGGCCAGTTCCCAGTTGGGCGGCAGCCCCGGAGCGGCGAATTCGTTGAGAGAGAATCGGCTCGCGGTGCGCATCAGCGAGGTGCTCAACAACTCCGACTGGCCGCAAGTAGATGGAATCGAGTTGGTGAATTTCGGTGGCGCAGCGGCGGCAATCGGCGGTTGGTATTTGACAGATGATTTGCAGAGTCCCCGGAAATACCGCATTCCGGAAGGAACAACAATCGAACCGGGAGATTTTCTGGTGATCGACGAGACTGCTTTTGGCCAGTCCGTTAAGGGGAATACTGGCTTTCGGTTGAGCTCGCTTGGAGAGGAAGTTTATTTGTTTGCTGCTTCCAGCGGCGAGCTTGACGGTTACGCTCACGGGTTTCGATTTCACGCGCTTCCGGCGGGGATGACTCAAGGGCTGTGGACGGGAACAGATGGGCGGCGGCATGTTGTGCCGTTTCGGTCGCCGACTCTGGGCGCGGCCAACTCGGAACCTCTGGTGGGGCCGGTGGTCATCTCGGAAGTTTTTGCCGCGCCGCAAAGGGAGTCGGTTGGCGCGGCAGCGGATTTCGAGTTTGTGGAGCTTGCCAATATTAGCGGATCTGCTGTGGCCTTGCGGGATGCGGGCGGCCGCGATGTCGGTTGGCGGCTGCGGGGCGGGATTCGTTTTGATTTTCCCGCCGATTGGGTTCTTGAAGCCGGAGAGCGGTTGCTCGCAGTTCATTTCGACCCGCAGGCGGAGGACGGGCAACTGGCTGCGTTTCGAAAGCGTTGGGGAGTTCTGGCGTCCGTTGCTGTGGCGGGACCGTTTCGAGGAAGGTTGGAAAATGCCGGCGATTCTATTCGATTGGAGAGACCGGACTCTGGCCTGTTGTCCGAGACGGCGGCGGATGGCGCGATCCCGTTCGTCCTTGTTGAACAAATCGACTATCTGGCCTCGGCTCCGTGGCCGATGCTGGCCGCTGCTAACTCCCTGCAGCGGGTTCGGAACAACTGGTTTGGCGGTGACCCTTCCAATTGGTTCTCCGGGCCGCCGTCGCCGGGAGACTCGTTGGAAAACCGTCTGCCGGCGATTGTCTCGATTTCGTTAGAGGTCGACGGTATCCGGCTTGAAATCGCGTTGCCGGATGCAAGGTGGTATGCCGTGCAGCGCAGCGACCGGCTGGAGGACGGCGAATGGAAGGAACTGGAATCGCTGGCTTTGGAGCCGGGAGCCGGTTCGCTAATTGTGGTGAGGGACCGTTCCGGGATGGCAGACCAGCGGTTTTACCGGGTGGTTTTGCTTCCTTGACGGGGGCGCCGTTACGGTTGGAGTCTCGTCAAGACGCTGTAATAGTTGCCGGAGTTTTGTTTGATGAGCCGTTTCATTTCCAGTTGCAGAAGCGCCACGCTGACGACGGGCACCGAAAGACCAGATTGGCGGACCAGTTCGTCTATATGCAATTCTTCTTGGCAAATCATTTTGTAGAGTTTTTGGGCGGAATCGGAAAGTTGAAGGGTAGATGGATTCAGGAGGGAATCGTTAGTCTGAGGGAACAGGTATTCGAATTCGGTGAGAATGTCTTCAGCGGTTTCGCAGAGTTTGGCGCCGTTTTTAATGAGCTTGTGGCAGCCCTTGCTCTTCGGGGAGTGAACCGGTCCCGGCACGGCAAAGACTTGCCGCCCGTAGTCGTTAGCTATGTTGGCGGTGATGAGGGCGCCGCTGTTTGCGCCGGCTTCCACGACCACGGTGCCGAGGGTCATGCCGGCAACGATACGGTTGCGGATGGGAAAGGTTTGGCGGTCTGGAGGCCGGTCGAAGGGGAATTGGGTGATAAGAGCGCCGCATTGGGTGATTTGCTCGAAGAGCTGCCCGTGTTCCGAGGGATAGACTTGGTTGATACCGGTTCCGAGGATGCAGAGGGTTCTGCCTTTGGCACTGAGAGCGCCTTGATGGGCGCTGGCGTCGATGCCTCGGGCGCCGCCGCTCACGACGGTAACGCCGGCCATGCCCAGTTGATAGGCCAGTTTCCGGGCCGTTTCCCGCCCGTAATTGCTGGTCATGCGGGAGCCGACTATGGCGATGCTCATTGCGTCTCGTTCTTGAATCTCGCCTTTGATGTATAACGCGATTGGCGGATCGTAAAGTTGCCGCAGAGATTCCGGGTAGGCGGCGTCGAGTTGCGTGACAACGCGGCAGCCGAAGGATTCGCAGCGGGAAAGTTCTCGCTTCAGGTCGATTTGCGTTTCCCAACCGGTAATGGCGGCGGCGGTTTCCGGCCCAATGCCGGGAATGCTGAGGAGACGCTGTTGGCCAGCAGCGAGAATGTTCTCAGGCGTTTCCAATGCTTCTAAAAGCCGGTGCACGGCAATTGACCCGACCTTCTTGAGCATGTTGAGAGCAATCATTGCTTCTTGAGAAGTCATGTCGTTTCGTTCATGGCAGTTTGCTTCGGCAGAGTCAATGAAGAACCTTTTACCGCCGAGTTTTTGGCGCCTGGCATGTTGCCAATTCTCTGAAAATCTCCAAAATGCCGCTGATGCAAACGGCTTTCAAAGAGTGGGCTGTTGTGGTGGATGCCTTGATTCGCGGCGAGCAAATCATCATTCTCAGGAAGGGGGGGATTCGCGAGGGCAAAGCCGGCTTCCGGGTGTTGGCTGACCGCTTTTGGCTTTTTCCGACACAGTTCCATCAACAGGGGGAGGCAGTAACGTATGCTGCTCGACGGCGGTTTGACGAGATTCGGGCGAACGGCGACTCCGGCGAGAGCGTCCGCATTCAAGCGATGGTGGAGCTTGTCGAATCGTGCGAACTGGAGGATTGGACGCAGATCACCAAGCTCGGCGGTCAACATGTCTGGCGGGAATCCGTCATCAAAGAACGTTTTGAGTGGGGGCGGAAGAAGGCCGTTTTCGTGTTGGTCGTCAGAGTCTATCGGCTCCGCAGCCCGGTGTCGATTCCCTTCATCTCGAAGTATAGCGGGTGCCGCTCTTGGATTGAGCTGGAGCCGCCGATGCCCTCCGAAGGCCTGGCGCCGGTATTGTCCGACGCGGACTTCGCTCGGCAGGCGGCCCGTTTCCACGAAGCGATAGAGTCATGCCAGCCCCGATGATTTTGGCGTCGGCTTCGCCTCGGCGGCGGGAGTTGTTGGAGGTGTTGGGATGGCGATTTGAAGTCGTTCCCAGCAGCGCCGAGGAGGTGTCTGAAGTGCAATCGAGTCCGAGCGATCTGGCGTGCCGCAATGCTCAAATCAAGGCATCCGATGTTGCCGGCCGGTTCCTGGACCGTTGGATATTGGGCGCCGATACGGTCGTAGCCCTCGGCGATCGTTTGTTTGGCAAACCCGCTTCATTGCAGGAGGCCGAGGACATGCTCGCCGCTTTGCAGGGACGAACACATCAGGTTTGCACGGGGCTTTGCCTCCTCCGCCGTTCGCTGGCTAAGTGCGATGTTTGGCATGAGGAGACGCAAGTCGGCTTTCGGACGCTGTCGCCAGCGCAGATTCGAGGTTACCTGCGGCGCATCGAGCCGCTGGACAAGGCCGGCGCTTACGCCATCCAAGAAGGCGGCGAGACTATTGTGAGCCGAGTGGAAGGTTCGCTCAGCAATGTCGTCGGCTTGCCGCTGGTATCTTTAGAGGCTATGTTACGCCGGCGGGGGGTTCATTAAAGCCTCAGTCGGGCAAAGCCAGTTGAACGCCGTCGGACCATTGGGCGCCTTGGTCAATCCAAGTGCGGATGATGGCGATTTGCTCTCTGCTAAGTTGAGGATATTTTTCGCGTTTGTCGAGCGGCGGCATTTCCATTTCTTCGACAAGGCCGGCGATGTAATGGACGAGTGGACTTTTGGCGCTTTTCCCAACGAGAATGGCGGCTTCTTTGCTGCTGCCACCTTGGATGGCGGTGTCGCGCTTGTTCATAAAGTATTTGCTCTTGGCTCGGGGTTTGGCGCCGTGGCAGCCGAAGCAGGATTGCTCGAAGAGCGGTTTGACGTCTCTGACAAAGTCGATTTCTTTCTTGCCGGCGGACGGCGGTAACTTGCTGATATCCACATCCTCCGCCACCAGGATTCCAACGGCGGCCAATGCGATTGATGCCGTGAGGGTCGTTTTCTGTCTCATATTGTTTTCTGAAAATGCCTGTTTGTAAAAAGTTGCCGTTTCTAATTTCGGACAAGTATCGGATGCGCCTTGAAAATCGTCAACATTTTTCCGCAATGAAATCTGCGCTGATGTGACGGAACATTCTGGTTCATGGTGAACATTCGGCTTGCATTCCTTTTCCCGCCGAGCTTTACTCGCATTCCTTGGACACGCTGCGGACACATTTCCCAGCACATCAACAACATGAAGGACAGAACATAAAACCATCCAAACTATTCGGATGCCTGGCCGGCCCTGGCAATCACCATCGGCGGATTCACCGCCCAACCCCTTGCGGCCCACCCCCCGAACCCGCCGCCGAAAAGCCCAAACCAAAGGCCTTTCCCTTTCGGGACATCGTGGGGAAAATCGACCTCAAAAAACAACTCTTCACTCCGCAATAAGTATTTAGGGGCTTCGAAGCAAAATGCTTGGCAACGGAACAGACTGTGTTAAATATTTTGGCTAGGGGAATGAGGTCACTGGACGTGGAAAAAGCAGGATTGCCTGCTGGAGCGTCAATGTAGCCCATAGCTACTTATTCCACTTCACTCTCGTCAACAAAACCGACAAGCGCATCCGCACCTTCAAAGTCGTCAAAACCACTCGGTTTGAGATCGTCGACAGCGCAATGGGCGAGGGGCAATACACTGCCAACCTCGTCCGCTGGAAAACCAAACCGCAATCCCAACCGCAGCCGCAATAGAGTTTTGCGGCCTGGATCGCCTTCTGGCGGCGGCGGTTTATTTGAGCGAAACTTTTGAGTATCCGGACGGCCCGGTTGTAGGTGCGGCGGCATCTCCCACTGGTTTTTCGCTTTCCATTGACAGGAGCGAGCTGAAGGCGGTGGCGACTGCCGGGCATTCGGTTCAACTTCAAAAATCCAGCGACCTGGCGCAATGGGAAACTATCAACACCCTCCAAGGCAGCGGCTCGCCCTTCGTCTGGTCTCTCGAAGATTTCCCTGAAACTATCCTCTTCTTCCGCTTACAGTGAAGCCACCACTTTGCTGGGCGATTGATGGCCAAAGCGGAATCAGGAGGCTTGCCAGCGCATCGAGAAGCCGGGCGTTTATCCTGGTGGCCAACCCAGTGCCCGGCCGCCAAGGAGATGGCAATGGAGATGCGGCACGGATTCGCCGCCGTCGCGGCCGTTGTTGATCACCAAACGGTAGCCGTTGCCGGACAATCCCAACTCTTCCGCTAAGGAACGGGCCTGCAGGAGAAGGCGACCGAGCAGCGCTTGATCCGCCTCAGCAGCGGCAGCAATCCGCGGGATCGGTTTCTTGGGAATGATCAGGATATGGACGGGCGCTTGCGGGCGGATGTCGCGAAAAGCTAGGATTTGCTCGTCTTCATAGACGATGTCCGCCGGGATTTCGCGGGCAATAATCTTCTCAAATAAAGTCTGGCTCATGGAAGCCAATCGTTAGCCCTTGACCACCAGCAAGCAATCCGAGGCAGCGTGTGTGTCCAAACATTGCCGCATAAAGGCGACGATTTGATCGCTCAACCTCTGGCATCGCCGGCTCCAGCGCCGCGCGTGCAAAACCCGCTTGACGCATCCGCGCAAGCCGCAGAACTGCAATTCGTCCGGCGCGGTTTTCAGCAAGTGTTTCATTTCCGAGCGCAAGCGTTGATACAGTTCCAATTCCAGTTCTCCTTCGGATTCCCGGAACAGGTCGTTAATGTCGGCGTTCCGAACCGACTGTCCCCGCTGCATCGAAGCGCCGCCGCCCACTGAATAGCCGAAGCTCCGCAGCACATTTTCCAATGCCTCGGAAAACTCGGCCACAGAAACAACTTCCCGCTCCTGCTCCTCCCGAAAAAAGTGCAGCACGGCTGCCGTGATGTTCTTGATAGTCTCATCCCCCATCCAAGCGACAGCTTGGCCAATCAATTCCATCGTAACGACTTCCGCCGGGCAGGGAAACTGCTCGCCATCAGATATCTTAATAATCAGGCAATCAGGATGGAGCCGAATCATAACTTCCCTTCCATTTTGGGTTTCTTCCCGCCGAATTCTCCCTTTCCGCAAAACAGCGGCCGCCGCCATTTCACCCGTGTCCCCGCCTTTCTAGCACGCCGAATGCCAGAGTGTCAAGCGAACGTCCCGCGATAAGGAGTTATGGGCTTTGATGGTTATGGAGGGCGATTTCGTTCGGGACAAATGGATGGACAGGAGGCACAGGATTGGATTTTTTGTTAAGCGTGTGACGGTCAACGGGTCGAGTGCCTGCGTGTCACCCTGTTAAGCCCATAAATGCTTATTGCGGAACGTCCGCAACATTGTCCGGAGATCTTCGTTCCCTCCCTTTGGTCAATCGCTTCCTAAAACTCAGGCTGAACAAAATACATTTTTCTTAAACGGTTTTCGCGTTGTGTAAATTATTTATATTATGAGCATGTCGCTCTTGTTCTATTGCTATCACAGAGGGAGAGGGCGCCCTCTTTTGTCCAAAACTCCTTCATCTTTCAGTTGTTGTCTGAATTCAGCCATGGATTTCGCTCCTTTCTTCGAGTTGCAAGCGCCACAAAGCAGTTGCAGATTTTCAATGTTGTCCGTTCTTCGATTTCGGCACAATGTGATCTATATGAAAGTTGCGAAATAGAAACACTTCTAGGCATCCATTGCATCGACCTTCCTGTTTGCCGAATAAAGTGTGTTTGTGGGACTTGAGATTCGACAATTTGCCGCAATCGGTCCGGTATGGGATATCCGTTCGGTGTTGAATGGGCAGACTCAGCACGCCTAAATCTTTTTTCATCCTCCGCTTGACTAAAGTGCTCGCCGCGGATGAGATGTCAATGCTAATCCATTTCCTCCCCAGATTCTATAAACCAAATCCTCCGGATATTTAAAACGATTGGCATATGGCTCTCTCCTTTGCTGGAACTGCAGCTTGGAAGAGGGCAGTTGCCGGTTCCGTTTTCGGGCGTTATTCGAAGGTTCGGTTGAGTCGCTGTCGGTCGTAAGCGCGGCGTTCGTCAGCTGACATTCGGGAGAAGTCGGGGTTCCCGGCTTTGTCTGCCGGCCAGGCGAACGAGCGGTTCGGATTGGGTTGCAGTGCTGGGTCGGTTAGTTGGGTGTCTTCTTCTAATGAACGGCGGGGGGGCAGGTTTTTTGCCTGGAGAATGTTGTGGTAGGCGTGGACGGCTTCGAGTGGGTCGAGCCGGCCATCGGCGATGAGGCGGAGCATTTCGATGAAGGCCGGTTGATGTTCGGCATGGTTGATTTTTCGTCCGAAGAGCGCTGCCTTGGCGCCGTGTTTTCGGGCTTCGTGGATAAGGCGGAAGGCGTCGTGGGTGGTTCCAGCGCTGCCGCCCAGGATGCCGACGATGAGCTTGGGGTCGTATTGCGCCAGTTCTTCCAAAGCTCGCGGGCCGTGGTAGGCGATTTTGAGGAAGAGCGGTCGGCCGGCTTCAGTCACGCCGGCGAGACTGCGGATGATGTTGTCGTTGATGAATTCGCCCAAGCTTTCGGCAGGAATCCCGGCGGGGACATTGGGGTCGAAGACTTCCAAAAAATATCGGAAGCGTTTTTGTTCCGCTTCTTCACGGAAGGCGCGGAAGGCTTCCAGGCTCTGTTTGTCGCGGGCCGGGGCGTTGACGAATGTCAGCGAGTAGAGGCCGAGGTCGGCTCCCGGAACTCGGCCTCTACTCGAAGCGCAGGCGAATTGCCCGCATTGGATGGTGTCTATCGAGGCGCTGCGAAAGGGCTGCGAGGGTTGCCGGGTGTAGCTGCCGTGCCGGATCGCCCAGATGTCGGTGGCGTCGTTGGCGCGGGCGGCGGGGGTAACTGTCGATTGCTCGAAAAGCCTTTCTTTGATGGCCAACTGCTCGTTCACATATGCTGACATCAGCATGATGTCGATGGTGCCTTGCCGGACAATTTCGCGGATGATGTCCAGAAATTCGGGGAGATTGCGATAGCGGAACTCTTCCCGCGTCCAGGCTTCCGGCGAAGCGCTCCGGCCTTTGCGTCTGCTGCTCGAGAGGGGATGCCGGGGGCCAAGCGCCTGCACGCCGAAGGCCATGTCGGCGTCTTTGGCGTCGGCGATGAGGAAGGCCGGCGAGTCCGGGTTCGACTGCATTTCGGCTAATTTCCGGTCCAGAGATTTCATGGAAACACCCGCTGCGCAGCGTTTATTGCCGCATCTTGGCCAAGGTTGCTTTCAAGGCGTGAGCGGAATTCTGCAAGGCAGTTTGCTCTTTGGGCCATAGTTTCCATTCCACTTGTTGCTGCACGCCCGCGCGTCCCACCACCGAGGGCACGCTCAAGCTGATGTCCCGAATGCCGTAAGCGCCTTGGATTGGCGAGGAAACGGGGAGCAGGCGCCCTTGGTCCAGTGCGATGGCGTGAATGACTTCCCGAATCGCTGCTGCCACGGCCCAGCCTGCGCCGCCTTTCTGCTGGATGACTTCGGCCCCGCTCCCGCGAGTGCGTTCAAAGACGGCGTTTTGAAAACCGGGATGGCAGCCGGCAAGCTCCGTCAACGGCAACCCGCCGGCGTTTGCGGACGACCAAACGGGCAGCATTGAATCGCCGTGTTCGCCCAAAATCAACGCCCGCACTTGTGTCGGCGCCAACTTCAGCCCCTCGGCAATCAGCGAACAAAAACGTGCCGTGTCCAGCATAGTGCCCAAGCCGAAGACTTGTTGCCAAGGGAGACCCAGTTTCTCTGCCGCCAAGTGGGTCAGGATGTCGACCGGATTGGAGACTACAAATACTTTGGTGTCCTTCGAGTGGCCAGCACTTTGGATACTTTCCAGGATTTGGACGAACAGAGCGACGTTTCGGTTGATGAGCGCTAGGCGCGACTCGTCGGGTTTCCGCCGCAACCCGGCCGTGATGAGAAAGAGATCTGAATCGACGGCCTGTTGGTAGCCGCCAGCGTAAATCTGCTGGTCGGCTGTGAATGCGCTGCTGTGAAGGAGGTCCAATGCCTCGCCTTGGGCGGTTTCTTGATTGGCGTCCAACAGTTGAATTTCGGAGACAATTCCCCCGACTTGGAGGGCGAATGCCGCGCATGATCCCACTCTGCCGCCGCCGCCGATGATGGTTATTTTCATGCTGATGGGTTTCTTGAAAAGGGGTTTGTGGATGGCTCTACCGGGTGTTGAGCCGGGACATGATTTGGTCAGTGACAGCTTGCACGAAGGATTCGATTTCGTTATCCGGCGCGGTTGAGGGGGTGTCTGCAGGTTTTGTTTTTGCGGGCGGTAGGGCGCAAGTGGTTGCGGGCCGCCAGGGGTCGTTGTCGCAGAGTTCGCATTCTTTGAGGCCGATGCGAGGGTCGGGGATGCCGAGGTTTTGCTTAATTTTGAGGAGATCTTGGAGTTGTTCGGGGTTCATGGTTTTGAGAGGGGCGCCTAGTTGGGAGGCTACCCAGATGGTTCGGCAGTAGGCTTCGAGAATTTCCATTTTGAAGTAGGCGTCTTCCATGTTGAGGTGGCTCCAGGAGACGGCGCCGTGGTTGCCCATCAGGATGGTGTTGTGCCTGTCGGCCAGCTCGGCCACCAGCTTGCCCATTTCCGGGGTGCCCGGCGTCCGGTAGGGGGCAATCGGCACTTTGCCAACGAAGACTTCGATTTCGGGGATCATGCAGGTTGGGGGTTCGACGCCGGCGACGGCGTAGGCGGTGGCATGCGGCGGATGGCAATGGACGGTGGCTTTGGCGCGGGGTTGCGCTTTCATAATTTGGAGGTGCATCAGGATTTCGCTGGTGCGCTTTTTGGGGCCGGCTTTTTGGTTTCCCTCCAAGTCCACCAAGCAGAGGTCTTCCGGTTGCATAAAGCCTTTGGAGACAAGGGTGGGTGTGCAGAGCGCCAGGTCTTCGGCCACGCGGACGGCCATATTCCCGCCGTTGCCGTCAACGTAGGCTCGCTGCCACATCCGCCGGCCGGCATCGCAAATCTGCTCTTTGAGGGCACGGATTGCCGGAGCGCCGAAGAAGGCTTCCAGTTCAGTTGATGGGCTGGAGGCGGAAACTTTTTTGGCGGCGGGTATTGGCGCTGTTTGGACTGATTGGCCGGAGGTGGCGGGAGTGGCTGTTGGGTTGCTGTTGGGTTGCCGATGGCGGAGGAGGTCTTGTGCCAGGGGAGTCAGGAGGGCGCCTGTGGGTAAGTCTCCCGGTGATCCGCCCTTCTCGAAGAGGGCTTCGATGTCTCGGGCGCTGATGATCGGTTTCATGGTTTTGGGGTGTAGAAAATCTTGTCGATCAGGGCGGCGTTGATGGCGTCAATCGGCATCGGTTCGTCGAACGGCGCAGCGGCTTCCCGGCCTTCGATGAAGCCGATTTGGTCGCCCGTGCCGCCGCCGAGGTTGTCGAAAACGACCAGGGAGGGTTCGCCGCTTGTCGTCCCGCCCTGCTTTTGGATTTCGTTCTGCCCGCAAGGACTGACAAGCAACCAGCGCGCGCCTTGCAGCCGGGGCATTGTTTTGTTGAGCGTAACGCGGCCGATGACGATTCCGATTTTCATGGCGCTGGTGTGTCGCGGGGTTCGTCAACGATACCGGTGATCATCATGCGGGCTGGGCTTTTCGGGTCGTTCACGGCTTTGCGGGCGGCGGCGCCGTCCGAGGAGACAATAACTTTTTGGTGCAGTCCGGCGCCCCAAGGGTCGATGGCTACGACTGGCACCCCTTCGGGCTTGCAGCCGGTGTCGAGAGGTTGGCAGATTATGAGCCGCCAGCCGCGCAGGCTTTTGTGCTTGTGCGTTGCTACCAGGCTGCCTTCCACTCGCGCCAGGAGCATCAGTAAATCTTCAGGTTGTCGACCATCACGCAGCGGCGCACGCGGGTAAAGGTTTGGGGGTTAGTGACGCCTTCGCCGGTGGGCGTGGCGATGGAGTAGCTCAGGTAGCCTTCGCCGCCCAGTCCCAAGCCTGCCATGCATGGGCCGTTTTTCACAAAGAGGGTGGTGTCCAAGGCCCGCGCCATGGCGGTCATATGGTTCACGTTTTGGGAGTGAATCATCGAGGTGTGTTTGTATTGGCGCTCTGCTGTTTTGCCGGCTTCAATCCCCGCTTCCACGCTGGGCACGCGCACGATGGGCAGGAAGGGCATCATCTGTTCTTCCATGACGAAGGGGTGGTCGGCTCCAGTTTCGGCGAAGAGCAGTTGGGTTCCTGCTGAGAGGTTGATGCCGGCCGCTTCGGCCAGTACGGCGGCGTCCCGCCCGATCAAGTCTTTGTTCACTGCCGGTTCCGCACAGCCCGCGCCTTTTCCTTTCTGGAAGGTGAAGGCTGCTTGGGTCAGCCGCTCCACTTGCGGGCCGTGTAGCCGGCAGGCGCCGGCTTTTTCAAGTGCTGCCATGAAGGCGTCGGCGGCTTTGTCGAGCACAAAGACTTCCTTTTCGCCGATGCACAACAGGTTGTTGTCGTAAGCGGCTCCCTGGATCACCGCTTCCGCTGCTCGCTGCATGCAGGCGGTGTCATCGACAAGGACAGGGGGATTGCCCGGCCCGGCGCAGATGGCGCGTTTGCCGCTTTGCATGGCGGCTCTTACCACGCCTGGACCGCCAGTTACGCACAGGAGGCTTACCGCTTCGTGGGCGCACATTTGCTGGAACGATTCCAGTGTGGGTTCTTCGATGATGCAGACGAGGTTGTGGATGCCAGTCTCTCGTTCGATGGCTTGGTTGAAGGCACGCACAGCGGTTGCCGCGCATCGGGAGGCGGCAGGATGGGCGTTGAAGACGACGGCGTTTCCCGCGCCGGCGATGTTGACCACGTTGCCTGCCAAGGTGGGAATGGAATGGGTGGAGGGCGTGACGACGCCGATGACCCCGAAGGGAGTGTATTCTTCCAAGGTGAGACCATGGTCACCGCTCCGCCCCGCCGGCCGCAGCCATTCGACGCCCGGCACCAGCCGAATGATTTCGAGTTTTTCAATCTTATGGTCCAATCTACCGATTTGAGTCTCTTCCAGTTCGAGGCGCCCCCAAAGTTCCGCATTGTCCGCGCATAAAGTCTTGATGATTTCCTCCACTTTGCGGCGGGCCTGGATGCCTTCCTTTTGCAGCTCCAGGTAAGCGGTATAGGCAGCTTCGCAGGCTTCGGCAGCTGTCGCAAAGACGCCATGGGCGCGGCCGTTTCCCGACGGAGAGCGGTTTGGGCGCGGTTCGCCGGCGGCCGGCGCGGCGGTTTGCCCTTCCAAACGTTCCAACACTTCCGCCACAACATCGCGAATCAACGATTCATTTAATGCGTTCGACATTTTGGATTCCCTTCTTTGCTCAGTTGGACTGTTCTCCAGCTATTGCCGGGAGTTGAAGATTTGTTTTCCCAGCACGTCGACGGCGTCCACGATCCCAACGATGACGGCGTCCACTGGGACGGATTTCATGTTGGGCGCTAGGCGGGCGCTGCTCCCCTGGCAGAACAACACCAGCTCGCCCTCTCCTGCGCCGACGCTGTCAACAGCCACAATCGTGTTCTTTCCCGGCTGGAACCGGGCGGGGTTCTGGTTGTCGATCATCTGAGGCCGCAACAACAACAGTTTGCGGCCGTTCATCGACGGATCCTTCTTGGTTGAAACAACCGCGCCTTCCACTCGGGCCAGAAACATGGCGGTTCACTTTCGTTTTGGGAGCACTATGTCTGTGTCGGCGTGCGGCCGCGCGATGACGTGAACGCTCGCCAATTCGCCGCCGATGGCCTTGATTGCCGCCGCGCCGGCGTCCGTGGCCGCTTTCACGGCTGCCACATCGCCCACGACCACTGAGGTAACCAAAGCGCTGCCAACCTTTTCCATCGGACCACCCAACTTCACATTCGCCGCTTTCAACATAGCGTCCGTGCCTTCCACCAACGCCACTAAACCGCGTGTTTCAATCATTCCAATCGCTTGATTTGCCATAATACTCTTCAAGGTTTGTTTTTCTCCATAAATCGTTTCACTTCCCGCGCCACCACCAACTCTTCATTGGCGGGGATCACGAATACTTTCGCCTTGGAATCCGGCATGCTGATCTCGCCCTCGACGCCTCGAAGCGCCCGGTTCTTTTCCAAGTCCAATCGAATCCCCAACTGATCCAGGCCCGTGCAGATGCTTTCCCGAATCTCCGCCCGGTTCTCCCCAATGCCCGCCGTGAACGCCAAAGCGTCCGCGCCGTTCAACAACAGGTAATAAGAACCCATCCAACGCCGCGTTTCATACACCAAAAAATCAATCGCCAATTGCGCAGATGCCTTCCCCGCCGCCGCCTGCTCCCGAATATCTCGAATATCCTTCCAGCCGCCGGACAAACCCTTCAGCCCGGCCTCTGAGCAGAGCTGCCTCTCCGCCTCTTCCACCGTCAACCCGGCCTTCCGCATAATGTGCAAAACTGCAAACGCATCAACATCCCCAACACGATTGTTTTGCGGCAAACCGGACTGCGGACTGAAGCCCATACTATTCCCGATCGCCACGCCGTCGCGGATGCCCGCCACCGACGAACTGCCGCCCAAGTGACAGGAAATGACCCGCAGCCCGGGCGAGCCGAACTCCTGCCCCGGCGGCTTCCCTTCCCCGGCATACAACCGCCGCACCCGTTCCGCCACATCCCCCCGCCCCAAAAGCTCCGCCGAACGCTCAGCAACAAACTTGTGGCTTGCCCCGTGAAACCCCCAACGCCGCACGCCCGCCTCATGCCACAAAGCCGGAACCCCATAACACTTGGCCGGCTCCGAAATCCACTGATAAAACGCCGTCTCAAACAAAGCAACCAACGGCGTCCCCGGCAAACGCGCTGAAAAAATGCGGATGCCAGCAAGATACGCCGGATTATGCGCCGGCGCCGCCGCATTCCCCGCCTCCATCGCTCTCAAAACAAATTCATCCAGCCGCACGCAACCGCTCACACCCTCGGCCAACACCGCCTTGAAACCAACCGCCGCAAGCTCGGTAGACGACCCAACATGCCCGCCACACGCCAATTCCTCCAAGCAAGCGTCCACCGCTTCCCCAAAATCCTCCACTCTCTCGAACCCACCCCGCGCCGCCAACTTCTCCCCATCGGAGAAATCAAACAGCCGATACTTCAGAGAAGTAGACCCCAAATTGGCGACCAGGATTTTCATGCGGCGATTCCGGCAAGCGCAGGCAAATCCTCCCATCAAACTACTGCAGCCATGCGCCCAGCCCGCCGAGTTCCTCATGCGGCCGGGGAATCACCTGCACACTCACAACTTCGCCGACCTGTGCTGCCGAGGCCGCCCCGGCGTCCGTCGCCGCCTTCACGGCCGCCACATCGCCCCGAAAAAAGCCGGTAACAAAGCCGCTGCCCACCTTCTCCCAGCCGCTCATTGTTACATCAGCCGCCTTGAGCGCCGCGTCGCAGCCCTCCAACAACGCGCACAAGCCGCGCGTTTCAATCATGCCCAATGCTTGTTGTGTCATAAATCAACCTTTCTTATTTTATATTCGATCTTGCCGTCCCAACCCCTCCCTCCCCCGATCGGAACATCCTCCGCGCTTGCTTTGACAACGGCCGCCCCCGAGCCGCCGCACAATTACCGGCCGGCCGCTGCTTTGGCTGGTTTGGGCGTCTCCACAAACCGTTTCAACAAGTCTTCATGCGGCCTGGCCAAAATGTGCGAGCTAACCAGTTCGCCCACTCGGCTGGCGGCATTGGCCCCGGCATCGACGGCCGCTTTCACACTGCCAACGTCGCCTCGGGCCAACACAGTTATCAACCCGCCCCCAATGGGAACGGATTTGACGAGCCGCACATTCGCGGCCTTGACCATGGCATCGCTGGCTTCCACAGCGCCAACATAGCCTTTGGTTTCGATCATTCCAAGCGCTTCACTCATATGTTTTGCTTACTGTTTCTTTGTTCAAAATCCCGGAAAGAGCAGCGCTCCCCCTGCCCCGGAAATCAAAGGAGAATTTCACAAAAACTGTCCGGCTGCAGATGGCAGGCGTTCCCTTCGTCCGTGTCGATATGCACTTCCAACTTGGTGTTCAAGTCCACCCGAACAAGCATTTTCTCCAAAGTCAACCCGCAGGGGCCGTCAATGCGCAGCCGCACTTCGTCCCCCCCATTCGTCCCGTAAAAATCCGCGTCCTCCGGCCCCATATGGACATGGCGCAGAGCCCGAATCACTCCTTGCTCCATCTCAAAGAATCCGGCTGGCCCCATCAACATGGTGCCCGGTGTCCCTTCAATCTCGCCGGAGCAACGCAAGGGAATTTCAAAACCGAGCGCAATGGCATCCGTGTAAGCCAGCTCCACTTGATTCAAAATCCGGCAAGGACCGAGAATGCGGAGGTTGGAGATCACCCGGCTCCGCGGCCCAATCAGCGTTACCGTCTCTTTCGCTGCAAACTGCCCCTCCTGATACAGCCATTTAAGCGGCTGCAACTGGTGTCCCTTGCCGAACAAAGCCTCCACAGCTTCCGGCGTGAGGTGGCAATGCCGGGCGCTCACGTTCACCACGAGCGGATTCGGCTCAATGGCCAAGCGCGGCACCGGCGCCCCCATCCGAGCATAAACCGCCTGCCGAACCCAATGTTCCACAACCGACCGATGCGCTATCTTTGCCATCTGCAAATCAATCAATAACTAAAAATGGCACAAACGGCCATGCTTTGCAAATTTTTCTTTCAATATTTTTCATAATCAATCACTATGCGCCAAGATTTAGCGAAAAAAACGGAATATTCTGAAATTAAGCGAAACAACAAATGCAGGCTGAAGAACGCCAAAGCCGAATTGAAGCCTATTTGCAAAAGGTGGAGTTTGCCTCCCTTGACGAGCTCTCTGAGTTGGTGGACGCCTCTCTCTCGACCATTCGCCGGGACCTCGCAGTTTTGGAGTTTCAAGGAGCTGTAAAACGCACTCACGGCGGGGCTCGCCTGACGACGCTGCGAAGCGATGAGTTTGCCTTTGCTGCCAGAGACACTCATCAGCTCAGCGAAAAAAAAGCCATCGGCAGAGTCTGTGCCGAGTTGATTGCTCCAAACCAAAGTGTCATCATCGACGCCGGCACCACGGCCTACCATGCCGCCCGCCATCTCGAATCCAAAACCCCGCAAATCATCACCAACTCGCTTCCAGTTGCCAACCACTACAACGCTGCCTCCCGGGTAGAAGTTCTCGTCTCCGGCGGCGTCATCTACCCACGCCTCGGCGTTCTCGTCGGGCCTTTGGCCGTCGAAGCCTTTTCCAAAATGCACGCCGATGTTGCCGTCATGGGCGCCGGCGGCATCACCATGGACGGCATTATGAACTCGCATGGCCTGCTGATCGACATCCAACGCGCTATGATTCGCGCCGCCCGGAAAGTGATCTTCTGCCTCGATCACACCAAGTTCGGCCGCCGCTCGGTTTCCCGCCTTTGCGGGTTGTCCGCCATCGATGCCATCGTTGCCGATGCAAGCATCCCCTCGAATCTTCGGCAACAACTCCAGGATGCCAGCATCGAAATTGTCATTGCCCAGTGATATGACACGTACCACTCAGGCGCCGAACCCGTCTCGTCAATTCAGACCCTAATCATTATGACATTGTCGAAGGAATCCATTATCGAGAAGCTCGTGGAACCGGGGATCATTGCTGTAGTGCGGGCGCGTTCGCAAGCGCAGGCCTTGCCGTTGGCGGAGGCCCTGGCGGCGGGGGGGGTCGTTGCGGTGGAAATCACGATGACGACGCCCAATGCACTGGTGGCCATTCGGGAAACTTCCAAAGCGTTGGGCGCACGCGCACTGGTGGGCGCCGGCACGGTGTTGAACGAGCGAACCGCCGAGGCGGTGATCGAATCGGGAGCGCAGTTTGTTGTGACGCCGATTCTGAAGCCGGAAATCGTTCCCATTGCCCATGCCGCCGGAAAGCCGGCCATGTTGGGAGCTTATTCGCCCACAGAGGCGCAAACGGCTTTTGAGGCGGGGGGGGATTTTGTCAAACTTTTCCCTGCCGACGGGTTGGGCGCCGGGTATATTCGGGCGATTCGCGCGCCGCTTCCCCATCTTCGAATTGTGCCGACGGGCGGCGTGAGTCTAGAGACGATGGAGAGTTTTCTTACTGCTGGTTGCGTTGCTCTTGGCGTGGGGTCTTCGATGATCTCTCGGGAGATTTTGGCGAATGACGATTGGGAGCAATTGCAAAGGAACGCCGCGGCTTATATCGGGAAAATCCGGGAGATTCGAGGACGGTAGAGGGCTGCGGCTGGCACGGAGCCCGTTTGCCGGGGGAAGATTACGGTTTCTGTTTCGGGTAGAATTGCTGCCGGTGGCGCTGCGCCAGGCTTTGGAGCCCGGCGGCGATGCGAGGGTGTTGAGCAATGGCGTTTGTGGTTTCATGGGGGTCGGCTGTCATGTCGAAGAGGGACAAACTGATTTTGGCTTGGCGGTATTTGCCGGGCCTGCCGTCTTTTCCCGGGCTGGCGAGAGTGCGGTACTTGTGGGGCAAGTGGAGTTTCCATTTTCCATCACCGCTCAGCACGCCTTGGAACTCGGTGCCATTTGAGAAGGGGTAATAGGCGTTCGGGTTTTTGGCTTCGGGCCGGCTGAGAATCCAATCCCAAACGTTTTTTCCGTCCACCGGGTTTTCCGGCAAGGCGGCGCCAGCCAGTGCAGCGAAGGTGGGCAAGATGTCCAGTGTGCAAAAGGTGCGGGAGGAGGAGGCGCCGGCTGGGATAGCGGGGGGATATTTGATGATGCAGGCGCTGCGGATGCCGCCGTCGAAGGAGGTGCCTTTGGCTTCGCGGTAGGGGGTGGCGCCGGCTCGATTGCCGTAGGCAATCCAGGGGCCGTTGTCAGAGGTGAACAGAATCAAGGTGTTTTGTGAGAGGCCTTTGGTGTCCAGGGCTTTGACAATTTCGCCCACGGACCAATCCAGTTCCATCATCACATCGCCGTAGAGTCCGGCGCCCGATCGGCCTCGAAATTTTTCGCTGCAGAAGAGCGGCACGTGCGGCATGGAATGCGGCAGGTAGAGGAAAAACGGCGCATCACCCTGCCGTTGAATGAAGTTGGCGGCTTTTTCAGTATACCAGGTTGTTAAGCGGGCTTGGTGTTTTTTGGTGACTCGCTGGATGGTGACTTTGCCGTTTTCCCAATACTGGAGCGGATGCTTTCCCCAGTATTTTGGGTTTCCCGGGTGGAACTCCCACATGTCGTTGGAATACATGAGCCCGGCGGATTCGTCGAATCCCCTTGCGTGCGGCCGGGTTTCGGGCTGATCGCCCAAGTGCCATTTGCCGAAGATGGCCGTCCGGTAGCCGCGTGTTTTCAGCACTTCGGCCAGGGTAGCGTATTTCCGACCCAACCCTCTTGCCTTCGGAGGATGGGCGCCGAAGACTTTTGTCCGTCCCGGATAACAGCCGGTCATCAAGGCCGCTCGGGAGGCCGAGCAGATCGCTTGTGGCACGTAAAAGTTCAGATAGCGGCAACCAGCTTTGGCGAGTTGATCGACATTCGGCGTCCGATAATTCGGCTTGCCGAAGGGTCTAAAATCGCTCCAACCCGAATCGTCGAGAAAAATCACGACAAAGTTCGGAGGGCGGTCGTCTGTTTGGGCGGGAAGGACGGCCAAACAAAAAGAGCAAACCAAAAACAAGCCCGGCAATTTCAGTGCTGACATGGCTGGGAAAATAGCAGATTTCACCAGCAAGGCAAGGCGGCGAGGCGAGGGCCGTCCCGAAGTCTCGGCCGCAAGGGCTCGTTGAATCCGTCTTTTGTGGCGCGGGTTGCTCTGAGGATTGGAGCTGCATAAACTGAGGGCGTGATTCGGAATATCATTTTTGATTGGTGCGGCACTTTGGTGGACGATCTTGAAGCAGTTTGGAGAGCCACCAACAAGACCTTTGAAAAGTCGGGCGTCAGCCCGCTTTCCCTAGAGAGGTTTCGTCGCGAGTTCGAGCTGCCTTTTCGGCCCTTTTACCAACGGCATACCCCGCACATCTCCGAAGCGCAGCTTGAGGCCTGGTTTCTCGAAGCCTTGCATCAGGAGCAGGACGCCATCGCGCCCCTGGCGCATTCACAGGACTTTTTGGAGTTTTGCCGGCGGCAGGGAATTGCGATGTTTATTCTCAGCTCCATCCACGAAGATCATTTTGCGCGGCATCTTGAAATCACGGGCTTTGACGGCTATTTCCGGCAAGCCTATATTGGTGTCCGCGACAAGCGGAACAAGATTGAAGAGGTGCTCAAAGCCCATGGGTTGAAGCTTTCGGAAACGCTCTTCGTTGGCGACATGCAGCACGATATTGATGCCGCCAAATGCGGTGCTGTCCGCTCCTGCGGAGTGTTGACCGGCTTCAACACCTTTGAGCAGCTTCAAGAGCGAGAGCCTGATTTGATTGTGGAACACCTCGGCGAATTGCAGCGCCTCTTGCAATCGCATCGCGGCTTCCTGCCCCCCCGTTTTGCCGAAGCGCAGTTTCCCGTCTCCACAGTGGGCGCTTTGATCTTCGATCCGTCCGGGCGCCTCCTCTTGGTTCAAACCCGCAAGTGGTCGAACAAGTGGGGTATTCCCGGCGGCAAAATCCGCTTCGGCGAAACCGCAGAAGCCGCCCTGCGCCGGGAAGTTCTGGAGGAGACCAACCTGTCAATCGAAAACATTCGGCTTGTCTTGGTTCAGGACGCCATCCGCCCGCCCGAATTCTGTCGACCGGCGCACTTTCTCCTCCTCAACTACACTTGCCGCGCCGTCCCGCCATTAGAGCCCCGGCTGAATCATGAAGCCCAGGCCTTTCAATGGGTTGCCTTGCAAGAAGCCCGCGCGATGGACATCAACGCCCCGACACGCCAGCTGATCGCCGCCGCTGAACGCCAAAACTTCCCCAAAACCGTCCCAGCCGTTCCCGCGCTCGGAGAACCTTCCAGGGACTTCAGCGAAGCAGACAAAATCATCATTGATGACCTCGAAGTTCATTTTCGGATTGGCGTCCCCTATGAAGAACGCGCCCGCCCCCAACGGCTCTGCCTCTCCGTTGCAATCGAATGTCCCCTGCAAACAGCCGCCCAATCCGACGACCTGGCGCAGACAATCGACTACGGAACCCTTGCCACCGAACTGGCCGCATTCGGCGAAGGCAAAGAATGGAAATTGCTGGAACGCCTCGCCAACGACCTCGCCCTCTGGATACTCCGCCGCAGCAACGCAAAACGAGTAACCGTGGAAGTCAAAAAATTCATCCTCCCCAACGCACGCCACATCGCGGTGCGCCTCACCCGCCCCCACCGCCCTTTCACCGCAGTCCATTCTGAAGGCTTGCTAGAGCAGAAAACTCAACTCCTTCCTCGCCAGGCAGTTTAGTCCGAATATCGCTCCGAAAAAACGCGATTGCCTTCAATCCGCCAATATCGGCAGAACAAAAGAATGCGAAAAATTTGAAGTTTCTTGTAATGAGATTACAGCCCGTAAATATTTATGGGCTTAACAGGGTGACGCGCAGGCACTCGAAGAGTGGGTAGGGCAGAGGGGAGCAGGCTCCCAGCCTGCGGGCAGACAGAAATGTCTGCCCCACCTTTATGCTGGACAAGGCGAAAAGCCAGTAACTCCTTGTTGCGGAAACATTTTCGAGAAGATAGGGTTGGTTGGTGAAATATTGTGCGAAAAATCGTGTTACACTGTGGCACCCTTTCCCGTCCCACCCCTCTCTGAACAAACCGCCATCGCTCGCTTCCTCGACCACGCCGACCGTCGCATCCGCCCCTACATCCGCGCCAAGCAGAAGCTGATCGAATTGCTGCAGGAATACCGCACGCGCTTGATTACCGATGTCGTCACGGGAAAGCTCGCCGTACGCGAGGCGCCGCACCCCGGAGGAGACCGGGGTGCGGAAACACTCGACGAGACGGACGTACTGAGCAATGCCGAAGAGGGAACCGAGGCGATGGAAGATTGATCATGGCCGACCCTGCCAAGCCAAAAACGCGCAATAAACGTTTGTTGCTGCTTTGCCGGTTGACCGCTGCCCGCCGCATCCCATGGCCTTCGGTAGCCCCAGCTGAATCGCCCTCAAAACCCCACCCCCACCCCTCCAAAACCCTCAAACCCCATCAAGCCTACAAACGGTTTATTGCGGACTTTTTGTTGACAAGGCTGGAATTGGGGATTAATATTTCGCTCACGGAAGATCAGTGAATGATGGGTTTAGAGTCTCTTTGCAGCGGAAAATGAACGAGTAAGTAAGAATTTGAGCAGAGTTATGGGGGAAACTGTGTTTTTGAATCTGCTTAGGGCGGTTCTGAATGCCGTCAAGGGGTCGCGGTTTTGGAAATTGCCTGCCGTCAGCCTTGGTCTGTTGGCCGGAGCTACTACAGGATTTTGTGCGGACACGGCCAGTGCGCAAAATGCCGCGCCGCCAAAAGAAGAGACAGTAGCTGAGCAGGAACCATTCTAACAACTGCCGAACCATGGATCAATCTCCCGAAGAAAAACAATCAGTATGGTCAATCCCTCAAAAATATGAAACTTTCTTTTGTTTTGCGATGGCAGTAGGCGGGATATTTACTCTTGCGACCGCTTGTTTGAATGACTTTTCGCTTTTGCGAACATCTGTAAGCACTAAGATTTTCTTTCAAAATTTAATTCAGATAATAAAGGAAACTGGCAAAGAAATTATTGGATGGATAGTCATTGTCTGGGTAATTATTCAAATATGGGAGTCAGTTATGATGACAATAGAGAAATTTCGGAAAAGGATTCGGGAAAAAAGCCGGGAAGAAGGCCGGAAAGAAGGCCGGGAAGATACAGTAAAACACATCTGTGCACAGATCAACGACCTGAAAGGTGATAAACTGAACAAACAAACTGTTTTGGAAGTTATCAGGAGCTCATCTCAAAAACAATCCAATTCTGATTGACCGGCCATCGTCACCGGCAAACGGATCGTGCGGCAGTGCGCGACCCAAAGAAGGAGAGCGCGTGGAAGGGTGCATAGCGTCCATTTCCACGTCGCGCACGGTCTATGCCCCGCGCTGAACCGAAAATTAAAAAAAACTCTGAAAATGTCAAACAACCTGTCAACATGAAAAAAGACCAGCCAACCAGCCTACCAGCAGTACTCCTGCCCGCAAAGCGCCGAAACGGAAGAGCCGTGCACGGGATAGTGAATGTCGCCTCTATCCTTACATTGAAGAATCTTGGATGGAAGACGGGCAATCCGGCAACTCATCCATCAGGGCAAGTTGATGCGCAAGGCGAGTTCCGCCACCACTCCGAAAAACCTACAAAGCCTACAAACGTTTATTGCGGATTACAGATTTGACAAAATCCAAGCTGTTGGCAGAATAACCGGATATGGGTTATTACAATGTCAATATTCAGGAGGCATGATGACCTTGAGCCGTTATCGTTTGGTGAAGTACCTGATCGTCCTCGTTCCAATTTTCTACCTCTTCATGGTTTGGCTGCGGCCAGTGATTGACGTGCAGAAGAATGAGATTTTCCCGTTCTACGCCTGGGGGCTGTTTTACAGCATACCGCCGCCGCAGAAGGACATTTCGGCGGTTGTGGTCCATTCCATAGATGGTGCATCGGTTAACGGCACGAGGTATTTGATTCCGAACCACAAAATCGCGGACATGAAGCTCCTGGCTAGAGTGATTATAATCTGCGGCAGTTCCAATGAATCGCGAGTTTGCGACGAGGTCGTGCGGCTGCTTCTCTTTCCGGTCGTCAAGCAACGGACGGGTAGTAGCAATGTCGAGTTTTCTGTGGTCCGCGTCCGCATCGACCTGCGTGAGGTGCAACGGAACATCGCAAACCTCGCCAGCGGCCGGACGAAGCGTTCAACCTATTACCGGCCACAGACGGTGATCGGCCGCTGGTCAACAGACGAGGGGCCGTAGGAGGACGGGATGGCGCGGCGAATACGTCAGTACTTTCTGCACGTTGACACCGGGGGGGGGTACCGAACGCCCGCGGATTTCTCCCGGGCAGCCGTTGAAGTCGTCTGGATCGTGCGTTTCTTCTACTTGTTTGTGCTCTACTCCATGTTTCAAGAATTCTTCCCCCGGATACCCCGGGCTGTCTACGGTGAAGGAGGAGGAAGCTCGACATCCTGGGACCCGCTTTGGCCGGTCAGCGTTTTGGAGAAGCTCGGCCTGGAGTGGCTGATCAACAAGGACATCATTTTGGGCGTCGGCTGTATCATCGGCTTGCTGGCGGTGATATCGCCAGGCATGCTGATCTGGCGGCTTGGCGTGTTCTTGTGTATCTTCTTGTTTACTGCGATGTACAACTCCTACGGATCCATCTCACACGGCTATCACTTGTATGTCTACATCAGCTTCGCCCTGCTGTTCCTGCCCGCCGCCACAGGACGTCCAGGGATGTCGCGCAAGGACGCGATGGCCTGCAACTCGGCCTTTTGGCTCGCCCAGTGCATGGCGCTGCTCGCCTACAGCTTGAGCGGGTTTTGGAAAGTGTGGGTCAATGGATTGGATATCCTCGCAACGGACAATTTCGTCATGATATTGCTGGGCCGAGCCATGGAGGATACGAAGCCGCTGCCGCTCCTGGTCCCGTTTTTCGTCTCTCACCCCTACTTGGCGTGGGTCTGCTTCACCGGGTTCGTCTACGTCGAAACCGTCGCGCTGTTCGCTTTATTCAGACCGCATCTGCAGCGCCCTTTTGGCCTGGTTTTGATTGTCTTCCACTTCGGATGTTGGTGGCTGTTGGGTTTTTCCACCATACCCAACATCGTTTTCTGGGCTTTGTTATTGGTCCTCTCACCGTTTGCGCCGCGCAGGTTCTCCTTGTCGGCGACGCTACGCTCGCTGCCCCTGCTCGGCATACCCTTCCGTATATGGGCCGCCGCCCGGCTGTCGAGAAGGGAACGGCGAAAGCCTGGTGGGTTGGTGTAAGGGCGGTAAATGTCCTTTCTGCTCAAGATATTCGCAACTTATCGACGTCAGAAACGCCAGCGGGGAGCTGGTTCTGGTCAACGCTCGGGACGGGAGTCCTCTAGTGGAGGAGATCACAGGCCGGCACTACGATCTGAACGCGGGCCTGGTGCTGAAGATGGATGACGGACGCTGGATGACGGACGCTACTGGCGACGATGCGTTGCACAGGCTGGCGGTGCTGACCTGTTGTTCAGTTCACGCGCCGCCGCATGGCTCGGCTACCCACTGATGAAACTCGGCCGGCGGCTCGCGCGGCTTTGCAACAGCGCCCCTTGGATCGAACGTTAGCCTGATTGTTGCCGTCTAGTTCCTTGTTAGAGCGGGTGTATACTATCTAAATTGCAACGTATTAAAAGACCAGGCGATTCTTCTTTTATGCAATATGCGGTTTAATGGCCGGCCGGCTTGGGCAGTAGAGTCCGCACTTCCTGTTCCACTTGCGGCAGCGGGAGGCCAGTTGCCGCAGCGATGCCTGCCACAATCCCCGAAACGGAGGCCGCAGAAACTGATGTCCCTTTGATCAGATAAGACTTCCCCTTATAGGAAACTTGCGAGTAGCCGGGCACCATCACATCTACAAAAGCGCCGTTGTTGGCGTAAGGCGCCACCCCCCCTCTGGGGCCGGAAGAGGTAACGGCGAGGAATTCGGGATAAGCAGCGGGAAAGATGTCATGCGTCCCTGGTTCATTCCCGGCGGCGCCAATGAACAGGGCGCCTTCTCGATGAGCGTCTTGAATGACGCGCTGGAGAAAGGGCGAGGTTTCATGGCCGCCGAGGCTCAGGCTGAAAAGCCGGGCGCCGGACTGCATCGCCGCCACAATGCCGGCTGCCACCTGGAAGGTTGAAGTGATCTCTTCCCCGCCGTAAACATCCACCGGCAGGATGCGGACATTGGAGCTTGCGCCGCCTTCATTCACCAGTTCGAGGCCGTGCAGCAAGGTGACGGCCATGGTCGTGCCGTGTGTGGGCTCGTCGGCGGGGAGGCTTCCTTCGCCAGCGACGGACAGGGCCGGCAGCAGAAACTCCGACAATCCCGGGGCGTCTGATTGCACGGGCGTGTCGATCAAGGCGACGATCAAAGACTCTTGGTTCGGGGTGGACTGCGCCCGAAGTTTCGGCGCAGCAGCCTTGCCAAAGTTGAGAGCGGAAAGCTGGGCGGGAATATCCACTTCGTAGTTGTTGGCAAGCTCTAGCCCCTCTAGCTTGGCCAGCTCTTTTCGCGCCTGCTCGGCTGCTTCCGCGTTTTTGAAACGGAAGCGATAGGCGTTCAGCCCGGCGATTTTCCCGGCTGCTTCCGCGTTCAGTCGTTCGGCCAGCGCTTCAATTGTTTCCGGTGAATGATCCCCCGGTGTGACGATGAGTTCGTTCTGTATCCGGCGACTTTTAGCACGTTGTTTGGTTTTCTCTGGCCGCAGCCTCTTTGTCGCGGCTCGAATGGAGTTGCGGTAGATGTGGAGTTTTTGGCGGCCCTTCTCCCCTGGCAGCACCGCAAAATTCAAATCTCCCAGGATGCGGCGCAAGGCTTGGTTCACTGGCAGTCCCTGGAAGCGGGTCGAGACGGCCGTTTGCAGCCCCGGCTCGACCAGCACTTCCCATTCAGCGAGCGCCGCGATGTCCGACAGAACTTTGGTGAGCGGCTCATCCCGCAAAGCGGCGTCCACCGTCCCGGTCTCTGGATGCCAACTCAACTTCCCGGCGGAAGCCGCCCCCGCCAGGAACGCCCAAACCGCTATGCCGGCCAATACAACCGCCCGCCAAATTCTTGACATGCTAATTCTTGCCATCTCTCGCCCGAGACCTCCGCGCCCTCAATAGGAACCCATTTCTTACCAAAAGGTTGCGCCCCCAGGCAAATTTTCCGACGGCCGGCGGCGGGTCGGGACGGCGCCATTTATTCCGCCGATAATAAATGCTTGCAGCGTTTTCCCTTGGGAGTTACTCTCGCCCTTCCAACATGGCAGCAATTGGACGATTCCATCGCGGCGAAGAGATTTTCTACGCCAAAGTAGTTGACGGAGAGCTTTTCAAGCTCAAGGGTGATGTCTTCGGCTCCCCCTCGTTTCAGAAAAAGCCTTTGAACCCCAAAGGCATCA
Source organism: uncultured Pedosphaera sp. (assembly GCA_965214825.1). Classification (GTDB taxonomy): domain Bacteria; phylum Verrucomicrobiota; class Verrucomicrobiia; order Limisphaerales; family AAA164-E04; genus UBA2970. Next base: position 259,184 of record OZ243981.1, on the reverse strand, counting down.
AGACTTTGGTTCCAGTTATGCCTTCCAAAGTGATCGCCGTCGGGCTCAACTATGCCGACCATGCGCGAGAATCCAATGCGCCGCTTCCCGAAGAGCCGCTTTTCTGGCTGAAAGCGTCAACCTCGTTGATTCCCGACGGCGACAAGATCGAAATCCCCTTCGCCAATCATCGAACCGATTACGAGGCGGAGCTGGCAGTGGTGATTGGCCGGCGCATGCGGAACGTGACCCCGGCGGCAGCCTCCCGTTACATCCTCGGCTACACCTCAGCGCAAGACATCAGCGACCGCACCATCCAAAAATCCGAAAGCCAATGGGCACGAGCCAAATCATATGACACCTTCACGCCCCTCGGCCCCTATGTGGAAACCAAAATCGACCCCCACAAACTCACCATCCAGCTCTTTCAAAACGGCCAACTGCGGCAAAACTCCCTCACCAGCCGATTAATCTTCAACTGCTATCAATTGGTTAGCTTTATTTCAACCAACATGACCCTCCTGCCCGGCGATGTCATCCTCACCGGCACCCCCAGCGGCGTCGGCCCCATCAAGCCAGGCGACCGCCTCGAAGTCCGCATCCAAGGAATGACACCGTTGATCAACACCGTCAAATAGCCCTTTGCCCGGCTCTTCTCTTGCGGAACCCGACCGCACACCGAACACTCCGCAACGCCGGAAACCTTTCCCAACCACCCAAACCATGCGCTGGACACAAACCTTCATCCCCACCTTGAAAGAAACCCCGACCGAAGCGGAAATCCCTTCCCACCGCCTTCTGCTCCGCGCCGGGCTCATCCGAAAACTAACAGGTGGCCTTTACACCTTCCTCCCACTAGGACTCCGCGCTCTGCAAAAAATCGAAACCATCGTGCGCGAAGAAATGAACCGCGCCAGTGCTGTCGAAGTTCTGATGCCAGCGCTCCAACCGCCAGAAATCTGGCAACAAAGCGGCCGTTACGAAACCGCGAGCGACGTCTTCTTCAAAGCCCGCGACCGTGCCCAACGGGAATGGATACTCGGCCCCACACACGAAGAAGTCATCACCCTACTCGTCGCCGGCGAAATCCGCTCCTACCGCCAACTCCCAGTCAACTTCTACCAAATTCAAACCAAGTTCCGCGACGAAATCCGCCCGCGCTTTGGTCTGATGCGGGCGCGCGAATTCATTATGAAAGACGCCTACAGCTTTGACATCTCCGACAAAGCAGCACAGGCAAGCTACCAGAAAATGTACAACGCCTACGTGAAAATCTTCCAACGCTGCGGCCTCAAAGCCTTGCCTGTAGAAGCGGACACCGGCGTCATGGGCGGCAAGCACTCCCATGAATTCATGGCACCGGCAGCCATCGGCGAAAGCGACATCGTCTGCAACCCCTCCGGCACATATACCGCCAACATCGAAAAAGCCATCAGCGGCCTGAAACCGCCATTCCACGATCGGCAGACAACGAAGCCGCAACAAAACCGCCATGACCCCCCTCCTCCCCCAGCAATCGAAAAGTTCGAAACCCCCGGCGTCAAAACCATCGAAGCCTTGGAAAAAGCGCCCTATAACATCCCCGCCCAACAACAAATCAAAACCCTGGTCTACATCGTCGGCTCGGAAAACAATGAGACCGCAATAGAACCCGCTGCTGAAATCCCGGCAGACACAGAGGCATCAACCCCTCGGCCAGTTCTCCTCCTGCTGCTCGGCTCTGACCGGCTCAATGAAGCCAAACTCGCCGGCGCCCTTGGCACAACAGCCTTTCGCCCCGCAAGCCCGGAAGAAATCCGCCAAACCCTCGGCGCATCTCCCGGCAGCCTCGGCGCCGTTGGCATCTCCGGCCTCGAAATCTGCGCAGACTTCATGCTCCAGGGCGGCTACGGCTTGACCACGGGCGCCAACGAAGACGACCGCCACCTGAGCAATATCCATGTCGAACGCGACATCCAAGTTACCCGCTGGGCGGACTTGCGCACCGTCCAGCCGGGCGAACCGTGTCCGCAAACCGGCAAACCCCTTCAAATCCGCGCCGCCATTGAAGTCGGCCATGTTTTCAAACTTGGCACAAAATATAGCCAAAGCCTCGGCGCCCTGTTCCTCGACAGCCAAGGCAGGCAACAACCCGCCGTCATGGGATGCTACGGCATCGGCGTCACCCGCACTCTACAAGCCGTCATCGAACAAGAACACGACAATGCCGGCATCATTTGGCCTTTGGAAATCGCCCCCTACACCATCTGCATCACCGCTCTGGACATCACCCCCGGCAGCCCGACCATGCAGCTTGCCGAGTCCCTTTACGCGGCGCTCGTCGCACGAAACATTGATGTGATCCTCGACGACCGCGACGAGCGCCCCGGAGTCAAGTTCAAAGACTCCGAACTCATCGGCTTTCCTCTCCGCCTCGGCATCGGCCCCCGCTCGCTCAAAGACAACGCCGTGGAATTCAAACCCAGAACCGGCGAACTCCAAAAAATAGCGCCAGAAGCCGCCGCCGCCGCCACCGCCGCCTGGCTCAAAAATCATTCATCAACTTCGCGCTAACCTCCGGCCTTCCCCTCGGCAAGGCCCATTCTGCGAAGCAACAATTCCGAACCCGGCACGAATCCGAGCGCAATTACCGGAGCAAATGGCAGAACATGCCGTCCCGCAGCTTGGGTTCAAACCAGGTGCTCTTTGGCGGCATGATGCCGTTTCGGTCGGCAACGGCCATCAAATCGGCAATGCCGACGGGATGCAGCGAAAAGGCCACCCCGCTCCCAGTTTCATCCACCAGCCTTTCCAATTCCTGCGTCCCTCGAATGCCGCCGATGAACGAAATCCGCCGGCTTTTGCGGGGATCTGCGATTGCCAGAAGCGGCGCCAGTACCTGGCTTTGGAGCAGCGCCGCATCGAGAAGTTCAGCAGGATTCTCCTCTCCCCGCAAAATTTCCGGGCGAAACCGGAACCGATGCCATTGCCCGGCAAGATACATCCCCAGCTCGTTTTTTGCCGCAGGTTCGACGGCTGCAGGCGCCTTGACGACGGTGGCGGCTTCCTGCAATTTTTTCACGAACGCCGCCGCTTCCCAGCCATTGAGATCATGGACGAAACGGTTGTAAGCGAGGATATGCACTTGGTTGTGGGGAAACAGGACGGTAAGAAAAAAGCTGCTGTGCTCGGCGCCGCGCCGCCGTTTGGCTGTTCGGGAAGCCGCCGCGCTGCGATGGTGCCCGTCCGCAATGTAGAGGCTGGGCATTGCCGCAAACCGCGCTGCGATGAACCGGGCGTCTTCCGGGCGGTCAATAACCCACGCGCTGTGGCGAACGCCGTCGCCGCTTCTGAAATCAGTAACAGGAGCGGCCACGGCAATTTTTTGAAAAAGCGCGTCCAGCCCGGCCTCAGCGGGGTAAGTCAAAAACACCGGCCCCGTCTGCGCATCAAGCGCTTCGATGTGTCTAGCTCTATCCTCCTCTTTGTCCGGCCGAGTCAATTCGTGTTTCTTGATGACGCCGCTATCGTATTCGCTACAGCTCGACACGGCAACGAGCCCCATCTGCGCGTGTTGCTCCATGACTTGCCGATACAGGTAATAGCGGGCGCTGTTGTCTTGAACCAAAAACCCGCTGTCGATGAAGCGATCGAAATTCTCCCGCCCCTTAGCATACACTGCCGCATCGCTGGGATGCGTTCCCGCTGGTAAACCAATCTCCGGCTTGCTGACGCGAAAAAAACTGCGGGGGCAGCCGGCGGCGGCTTGCCGCGCTTCTTCGCTCGACAACGTGTCATATGGAAGCTCGCAAATCTGCGCTGCCCAATCGGGCTTGGGGCGCAGTGCTCGAAATGGTTTTACAGTCGCCATAAAATTGCCAATCCTGCCGGAAGACCCAAACAAAAGACCGGCTGATAGGTCAAACGTTTGTTACGGCAACGTAAAGATTTGGGATGCCTGCCGAAAAATCAGCAAAAAAACCTTGATTCATCGCGCCAGTTGCGGTGCAATACGGCGAATTGACATTGTTCAACATGATGAATTGCATACCGTCGAGGCGCGTTCAATGGAACGATTGCCGCGCTTAATTCAGCCCATGGGGGTTTCTTGAACCGTCCTCATTTTTCCCGTCACCGTCGCTTCCGCGGTCCCCGAATCCGCACCAACGAAAGAATCCGCGCCCGAGAAGTCCGCGTCATTGATGCCGGCGGCAAACAAATCGGCATCTTCAGCCGGCACGAAGCCCTCAAAATGGCCCGCGAACGCCAAATCGACCTCGTCGAAATCGCCGAAAACGCCAACCCCCCAGTATGCCGGTTAGTCGATTTCGGCAAATACCAATACGAGCAATCGAAAAAAAAGAAGGAAAACAAAAAAAACCAGCACGCCAACCGAACGAAAGAAGTTCAACTAAGCGTCAACATCGATCCCCATGACCTCCATATCAAACAAAGCCACGCCATCGACTTCCTTTGCGAAGATATGAAAGTCAAAGTAACACTCCGTTTCAAAGGCCGGGAAAAATTCCACCAGGAAGTCGGCTTTGAAGTCGTGCAGCAATTCATCGAAGACTTGAGTGCCTGGGGACACCCAGACGCCCCCACCAGGAAAATCGGCCGAGGCCTCATCGTAATGATCAGCCCGCTCCCCAGAAACCAACGCGCCCTCAACCCGGGACACAAAAAAAACCTTCCTCCCGACAACTCCGCCCCCACTCCAAACAACCGCCCCCAAAGCGAAACCCCAAAACCTGCAAACACCCCAATAGCTCCACAAAGCCCTAACTCAAACCTCCCCGCCCGACCGAAATCCCCGCTGTGTTGCCCGCCAATGACAAAAAAAAAAAACCGCCCAGAAGTTTTCCTCTGAGCGGGCGCAAGCAAGAAAGCGAAACCTTAGCGGCCTTCTTCTTCTTCGAACTGGAGTCTGAACGGCGGGCAGGGGGCTCCCAACTCTTCATGCAGTTTCCTCATTTTTCGTGCCATGTCAGCACGTATCTCTTCGGCCACTTCCGAAGCCATGCTTCGAGTGGCTGGCCGCGCTCATTTCCAACGTCTTGCGAAACAAGGCGGCGCCTCCGGCGACGAGTTCCGAACTCGCCGCGGCCTCAAACTGCCGCTGAACCTGCCCTGCAATCCACCGCGCGTCCTGCTCGCTCATAATTTCCATGAACTCCTCAGCCTCCAACATGGCCGCAGCCAGAGACGCTTTCTGCCAACCTTCGAACTGGGCCAACAGCTCCAAGCGGGTCGCGTCCCAATCCAGCATGGCTTCCTCGTCCGGCGGCTCGCCATCCGAAGATTGCAAGCGGGCTTCGGTATATTCCACAATATCTTCGGGCGGCACCTCTTCTATCAAAGGGTGCCAGCCGTCCTCCCGTCTTGGCCGGGCTTCTTCAGGCGGCAGCTCTTTCCACAGAGTGGAGCCGAAAACTCAAACCCAGCCCAAATCCGACGAGGAACCCATCGAACCTGCGATAATTATTACTCCCAAACCGTATTTTCCGCCGGCAATGATTGTGGAATAACTAGTTATAGGCTAGATTGACGCTCCAACAGGGGATCCTGTCCATCCCTGTTCTTTTTCTTTATCCTGTCCATCCTACCCACTCTTCGAGTGTCTGCGCCAACCCCCTTAAGCCTGTAACTCCTTATTGCGAAATCAAGCCTTGCGCAGACAGAAGTGTCTGCGCCACCTTCACTTCGCCGGTTTCAGGCGGAAGAACTCTGCGCCTTTCCGATCACGCGGAATCGACAACACACCCTCCCGAGAAAAACGAGACGGCGCCACGGCTTCCCACTCGCCCCTCAAATCAGTCGCGCTTTGCAATGTCCCTTCACGCCAATGAATCTGCACCCCCCCGCCCGCAATCCGCATAATCTCCAAATGGTTGTTGTTGTCGAGTGACAAGCGCCTAAAGTTCGTCGAGCTGGAATCCGGCAAGGTCAAGGTGCCCGTCGTTGGCTCGCAAAATGTCACCTCCGATTTCGGGAAACCTTGCAGGTTGAGACTCTCAATATCCATGCCTTCGGGCACACACAAACTCTCCAAAGGATTGCCGTTGAGAACCAGCGAGCGCAAGCTCGTCAGGCCAGCGGGCAAGGCCAGGTGGGTCAGGGAATTGTTGCTGAGGTCTAGCGTTCTCAAGCTCGTCAAGTCGTCGGGTAAGGTTAGGGAGGTCAGTTGGTTGTTGTTGAGATACAGGGCCCACAAGTTCGTTAAACCGTGAGGCAAGGTCAAAGAGATCAACTGATTGTCGTTGAGATACAGCCCTCTCGCCTTGGCCAAGCCCTCCGGCAATGTCAGAGAGGGCAACTGATTGTTGTCGAAATACAGCCACGCCAAATTTGTCAAGCCGGTGGGCAAGCTTAGGGCGGTCAACTGCTTTCTGGAGAGGGAGAGAGACTCCGTGTCGGCGTCGACCTCTCGTCTAAAAGCGCTGCCGTCGCTGTTAGTTCCGGTGATGAGAAGAGTTCCCTCAGTTATGGGCGGCTCTTCGGTTGTTGGAGGTTCTCCAGTTGTGGGCGGCGCAATCGTCTCTTCGTTCGCGGGATCATAGAAGGTCACTTCTGATTTGGAATAGCCACGAAGCTCAAGACTTTCAATGTCCAGGCCTTCGGGCGCCCGCACACTCTCCAAAGGATTGCCGAAGAGATACAGCCGTTGCAAGTTCGCCAAACCATCCGGCAAGCTCAGGTTCGTCAGTTGATTATTAAAAAGATACAAGTGCTGCAAGTTCGTCAGACCCTCCGGCAAAGTTATAGAAGAGAGTTGATTGTCGAAGAGGTGCAGCCGCTGCAAGTTCTCCAAGCCAGCGGGCACGGTGAGGGAAGAGAGTTGAGTGTCGGAGAGAGACAGAGACTCCGTGCCGGCATCGACCTCCAAACGGAAAGCGTCGCCAATGCTTGTCGTTCCGGTAAGGGTAATGAATGTCCCAGTCGTGGGCGGAAGATTGGTATTCGTTGTCGGCGGGATATTGGTATTGGTCGTCGGGGATTCCCCAGTTGTGGGATCGTAAAAGGTTACTGCTGATCTCGAAAAACCTTGAAGATCGAGATTTTCAATGTCCATGCCATCAGGCACACGCACACTTTCCAAAGGATTGTCGGTGAGATACAGCACTCGCAAGCTCGTCAAACCCTCCGGCAAAGTCAGGCTGGTCAGGTGGTTGTTGGCGAGAACCAGCGAGCGCAAGTTCGCCAAACCCTCTGGCAAAGTCAGAGAGGTCAAGCGATTGCGGGCGAGATACAAATCCTGCAAGTTGGTCAAGCCCTCCGGCAAGGTTACGGAAGCTAGGTCAAGGGAGCCGAGAGACAGATAGGTCTCGTTGACGGCGACTTCTTGGCTGAAGGCGCTGCCGTCGCTTTTAGTTCCGGTGATGGTGAGAGTTCCCTCAATTATGGACGGCGGCGCAATCGCAATCGTCTCTTCGGGCGCGGGATCGTAGAAGGTCACTTCTAATTTCGGGAAGCCTTGCAGGTTGAGACTCTCAATGTCCATGCTATCAGGCACACGCAAACTCTCCAAAGAATTGTTGCGGAGATCCAGATACCCCAAGTTGGTCAAACCATCGGGTAGGGTCAAGGTGGTTAGGCGGTTATAGCGGAGACGCAGCCACTCCAATTTGGTTAAGCCATCGGGCAGGGTCAAGGTAGTCAGGCGGTTGTAGTAGAGATTCAGCCACTCCAATTTGGGCAAGCTGTCGGGCAGGGTCAAGGTGGTCAGGCGGTTGTCGTAGAGACGCAGCTCCTGCAAGTTGGGCAAGCTGTCGGGCAGGGTCAAGGTGGTTAGGCGGTTGTTGTAGAGATCCAGCCTCTGCAAGTTGGGCAAGTCATCGGGCAAGGTCAGGTTGGTTAGTTGGTTTTCGGAGAGATTCAGCGTCTGCAAGTTGGTCAAGCCGGCAGGCAAGGTTAGGGAAGCCAGATTAAAGGAGTTGAGAGACAGAGATGTCGTGTTGGCATCGAATTCTCTACTGTAGGCGCTGCCGTCGGTTTTGGTTCCGGTGATGGTGAGAGTTCCCTCAGTTGGCGGGGGCTCTGGTTCGATTGTCTCTCCGGTCGTTGGATCGTAGAAGGTAACCTCTAATTTCGGGAAGCCTTGCAGGTTGAGACTCTCAATGTCCATGCTATCAGGCACACGCAAACTCTCCAAAGAATTGTTGCGGAGATCCAGATACCCCAAGTTGGTCAAACCATCGGGTAGGGTCAAGGTGGTTAGGCGGTTATAGCGGAGACGCAGCCACTCCAATTTGGTTAAGCCATCGGGCAGGGTCAAGGTAGTCAGGCGGTTGTAGTAGAGATTCAGCCACTCCAATTTGGGCAAGCTGTCGGGCAGGGTCAAGGTGGTCAGGCGGTTGTCGTAGAGACGCAGCTCCTGCAAGTTGGGCAAGCTGTCGGGCAGGGTCAAGGTGGTTAGGCGGTTGTTGTAGAGATCCAGCCTCTGCAAGTTGGGCAAGTCATCGGGCAAGGTCAGGTTGGTTAGTTGGTTTTCGGAGAGATTCAGCGTCTGCAAGTTGGTCAAGCCGGCAGGCAAGGTTAGGGAAGCCAGATTAAAGGAGTTGAGAGACAGAGATGTCGTGTTGGCATCGAATTCTCTACTGTAGGCGCTGCCGTCGGTTTTGGTTCCGGTGATGGTGAGAGTTCCCTCAGTTGGCGGGGGCTCTGGTTCGATTGTCTCTCCGGTCGTTGGATCGTAGAAGGTAACCTCTAATTTCGGAAAACCTTGCAGGTTGAGACTCTCAATGTCCATGCCTTCGGGCACACGCAAACTCTCCAAAGAATTGTTGCGGAGATCCAGATACCCCAAGTTGGTCAAACCATCGGGCAGGGTCAAGGTGGTTAGTTGGTTGTAGCGGAGACGCAGCCACTCCAATTTGGTTAGACCATCGGGTAGGGTCAAGGTGGTCAGGCGGTTGTAGTAGAGATTCAGCCACTCCAATTTGGGCAAGCTGTCGGGCAGGGTCAAGGTGGTCAGGCGGTTGTCGTAGAGACGCAGCTCCTGCAAGTTGGGCAAGCTGTCGGGCAGGGTCAAGGTGGTTAGGCGGTTGTTGTAGAGATCCAGCCTCTGCAAGTTGGGCAAGTCATCGGGCAAGGTCAGGTTGGTTAGTTGGTTTTCGGAGAGATTCAGATTCTCCAAGCTGGTCAAGCCGGCAGGCAAGGTTAGGGAAGCCAGATTAAAGGAGTTGAGAGACAGAGATGTCGTGCTGGCATTGACTTGCCGGCTGTAGGCGCTGCCGTCGCTTTTAGTTCCGGTGATGGTGAGGGTTTGGGCGGCGGCTGGGAGAGTGAGGGCAAGGGCGAGGGCCAAAGCCAGGCCGATTCGATGCGGCGATGTTGGCCTGTTTTTGATGGGTTGCGGTATGGCGGTTTTGTTGGCGGCGGTTGCCGCCAATTTCGAGAGGATTCTAGAGAATGGTTTCATATCTGCAGTGTCTTTCAGTTTCATTATGGTGGTGCTTTGCTTAGCACAATTTTCCCCATTTTCAAGCATTTTGCCCGCAATAAACGTTGTAAGCTTGATGAATTTTTCGGAGTGGTGGCGGAACTCGCCTTGCGCATCAACTTGCCCTGATGGACGAGTCACCGGATTGCCCGTCTTCCATCCAAGATTCTTGAACGATTCTTCAATGCAAGGATAGAGGCGATATTCACTATCCCGTGCCCGGCTTTTCCGTTTAGGCGATATGAGGGCAGGAGTACTGGCTGGTGGGCTGGTGGGCTGGTGGGCTGGTGGGCTGGTGGGCTGGTGGGCTGGTGGGCTGGTGGGCTGGTGGGCTGGTGGGCTGGTGGGCTGGTGGGCTGGTGGGCTGGTGGGCTGGTGGGCTGGTGGGCTGGTGGGCTGGTGGGCTGGTGGGCTGGTGGGCTGGTGGGCTGGTGGGCTGGTGGGCTGGTGGGCTGGTGGGCTGGTCTTTTTTCATGGTGACAGGTTGTTTTGACATTTTCAAAGTTTTTTTTATTTTCGGTTCAGCGTGGGGCACAGGCGGCGCAGGCTTGCCGCCTGCAGGCAGACAGGATGTCTGCCCCCCATTTCTCTCCCCGCAGAGACAACTTACCACTGATTTTTCTTTTTTGTCAAGGCGGGCGGTTAACGGGTCGAGTGCCTGCGCCATATATGGTTGCGCCACACGTGGTTGCGCCACCCTGTTAAGCCCGTAAATGCTTATTGCGGGAAAGTCACTCAACTTCCCGACCGAGCCGTTTGCAACAATCCAGCAGAGAAATGCGAGAGTTCCCGCTCGTTTGCCAGAGCGACGGGGAAGCTAATTGGCTCTCCCATCACCTCGTTTAGACTGTGATATTTAATGGGAGACCCGACATGGAATCCCTCCACTAGATTGTTGCAAGAGAGCGCAGACCATAGGCCGCCATCGGTGTCAAGAAGTTTGGCGAATTTTTTCTCTTTTTTGGGGGATTCGCTGAAGGGCTGCCGCGGCGGGTTTTGAGGACGGGGCGGCCGCCTTCCGTTTCGGTGAAAACGGGATGAGGGAAGGCTTGAAGCGGCGGTGAGAGTCCGTGGCGTTGCCGGGGGAAGACGAGAGGAAAGGGCGTTATGCGAGGCCTTTTTGACGCAGGAGTTCTTCCATGACTTTTTGCATTTGTAGCTCGGCGAGGTCGCGGGTTCGTTCATTCAAAACTCGGACTTGTTCTTGCAGTGTTTTCCAGTCGCCTGCGGCTTGGTTTTCTGTCTTGCTTTCGGTTTGGAGGGTTTGCTGAACGGTTTCGAGCGCTTCTTGAATTTTCCGCTGCTGGCTTTCGTTCAATGCGTTGCCGCAATTTTCCAAAGCCTGGATTGTGGCCTGGACGATTTCCTTTGCTTTCAAGGCCCCTTCGATCCACCGCCGTTCGGCTAGGTCTTCAAAGGCAAACTCGACGGATTCTTCTACCATTTGCTGGACGTCGGCATCGTCGACATCCACTGCAGATTGGATGGTCAGTTTTTTTTCTTTGCCGGTTGAGATGTCTCTGGCCAGCACGTGAAGGATGCCGTTGATGTCGATTTCAAATTGCACCCCCACTCTAGGCACGCCGCGCGGGGCTTCTTCGAACTCGACGGTGAACCGGCCCAAGCTCCAGTTGTCTTTGGCTTTTTCCCGTTCGCCTTGCAACAGGTGGATGAGCATTTCCCGTTGCCGATGGACTGCGGTGGTAAAGGTTTCGCCGGCTTTGACTGGGATGGTGGAGTTGCGGGGAATGATCACGTTCATCAGGCCGCCGAAGGTTTCGATGCCCAATGACAGGGGGGTGACATCCAGCAAGAGAACTTTTTGAAAATTGCCGGCGAGCATTGCGCCTTGAATCGCTGCGCCCAGGGCAACGGCTTCGTCGGGATGTTGTGAGAGGTCCAACGCCGGGCCGTCTGTCCGGCGAACCTTTGTCCTCGGCCCCGCTTCGCCCGCCGCGCATCCAAACCATTCGCTGACCAAACGGCGGAGCAGAGGCATACGAGTTTGCCCGCCCACGAGGATGACTCGGTCCAAATCGGCGGCGGCTATTTTGGCATCTGCCAAGGCGCGTCGGCAATGCGCCCGGGTTTTTTCGATCACTGGCCGGGCAAGCGCTTCCAAGGCGTCGCGCTGGACGGCGCATTGGAAGCTGAAGTCCGGTGTCAGGAAGGGAAGCAACACCTCGAAGGTTTCCGTTTGGCTGAGTTGAATTTTCGCTGTTTCCGCCGCTTCGCGGATGCGCGCTCTGGCTTCCGAACATATAGTTTCGGGGGAGAGTCCGCCTGCTTCTGCCACTTTGACGCCCAGCCAATCCGCCAACTGCCGGTCGATGTCGTCGCCGCCCAGCCGCGTGTTGCCGTTAGTGGCCAACACTTGGAACGTCCCTTCCGTCATCTCCAAAATCGAGAGATCGAAAGTGCCGCCGCCGAAGTCGTATACCGCCACTTTCGACCGGTCTTCCAATTTGTCCAATCCGTAAGCCAAGGCGGCGGCCGTCGGTTCGTTGAGGATGCGTTCCACCGTCAAGCCCGCCTGTTTTCCGGCTTCGATAGTGGCCTGGCGCTGCCCGTCGTTGAAGTAAGCGGGCACGGTGATCACTGCCCGAGACACGGCCTCGCCGAGGGCTTCCTCCGCCACCGCTTTCAAATGTTTGAGAATCTCCGCCGACACCTGCTCCGGCGAAACAGAACGCCCGCCCGAACGCACCGCCACGCCGCCGTGTTCGTCCGCCGCAATGGCGTAATCCATACACCGGGCATCTTCTGCACATTCTCGAAACCGGCGGCCCAAGAAGCGCTTCACCGAGTAGATAGTGCTTTGGGATACGGCGTTTCGTCCCCGTTTCGCCGCTTTGCCCACCACAGCGCCTGCGTCTTCGTAGCGGACGACAGAGGGCGTAACGCGCCGCCCCGAACGGTCGGCAAGGACAATCGGAAACCCGGAATCCACCACCGCCACCGAGGAATTGGTTGTGCCGAGATCAATGCCCACAATCCTGCTCATGCCCCGATGCTGCCACGATCTCCGGCACGCCGGCACGAAAAAAGTCCCTTCACTGCTTCCACAAGGAAGCCCAGGAACGATGTCCGCATCACTGCGGCGCGGGAGGACAACGTGGGGTTACCAAAGTGGGTTGGCGTTCCGCCAGTCTGCCCAAGGCCCCCGGTTTTGGCGGTTGTTGTCGGTTGGGATGCCGCGGGCGGTTGCCAGGTATTGAACCAGTGTTTCGAGCAGTGCTGGAGGCAGTTCGGGCATTCCCTGTTTTTGCATTTTCAAGAGGGTTTTCTTCCAATCGCCACTGGTTTTGCGTGCGTTGTCGATGAGCATTGTCGAATGGCAGGTGACGCACAGGGCATTGACTAGCGCTCCGCCTTGGAGAGCGTTGTTTTGGGTTGTCGGGGCGGTGTCTCCGGCGAGCAGCCAGGCGGCGCTGAGGAGAATGGCGAGGAGGTGTCGGCATGCAGACATGGCGGGTCAGACGGCACGCACGGCGATTCGGTGCATGGCGTTGTTGAGGTAGCCTTTGGGATTCCAGCCGGGCACGATCATAGGTTGCGCGTTTCCTTGGTCATCTTCGGCGCGAGCCCATATTTCGTAATAGCCCCTACCGGGGAGTTGGCAATGCGTTGTCCAGCTTTGCCAGGCATATGGGTTGGGAGCGGGGAAAAGTCGGGTTGGGTGCCAGCGGGCGCCGAAGTCGAAGCTGATGTCCACGCGCCGAACTTGGCCGGTGCCGCTCCAGGCTTTGCCTCGAAGCTCGAGCGGCAAATGAGCGGGCAGTGTGGCGCCGGTTGCCGGACGGGTGATCAACGACTTGACAGGCATGAGGGTGATGATCTCCATGTCGGTTTCGGGAACGGCTTCTCCAGGAGCGACAGGACGCTTGGGCATGCGATAGGAAGAGCCGGTCATTTTGGCGCCGTCGTGGACGCGATCGCGAACCCAAATGCGGCGAAGCCATTTGCCGCAGGTCGAGCCGAGCCAGCCAGGGCAGAGAAGCCGCAGAGGGAAGCCGTGTTCGGCAGGAAGCGGCTCCCCGTTCATTTCCCAGGCGAGCAAAGTATGCGGATCGAGCGCTTTTTCGATGGGGACGCCGCGGGAGATGGCGTCGCGTTTCGAGTCCCGGCTCAAATGCGGGTCTTCACCGTAATAGGCGATGTAACGCGCCGAGTCCTTGACGCCGGCAGCATTCAAGACATCGGCCAAACGCACGCCACGATACCGGGCACAGCCGACCGCGCCCAAAGTCCATTGATTGCCGGCAACCGGGGGATAATAGCCCGCCCGGCCGTTGCCCGCGCATTCAATGACAATCTGCGCTTTGTGATGTTCGAACTCCTGTTGCAACGCGGCCAGCGTCCAACGGCGGGGGCAGCGCACTTCGCCGTCGATAACGAGCCGCCAATCGCCCAATTTACCTCGAAGAGCGCGGTCGGGGATATGCCCGTTGTTCCGAACAAAGTGAAGATGCGCTGGTGTGATGTCGTCGTCTAGCAAGCGAACCGGCGTTTCGGCATTGAGAGGGCGGTCGCTCAGCAAAGTCAGCAACCGTTTAGATTCCGGCACGGCGGCGGCAGCCGATTGCGCCCAAACGCGAGAAACCGCCAGCGGCAACCGATTGCCAAAAACAATAGATGTGCCGAATGTTGCCGCGAGGGTTTTGAAAAAGCGGCGCCTCTCAGCAGAAAACGGCGGCCATCCCTGTCCGTGTTCGTTTCTCATGGCAAAGTCTGTTTTGTTTCCAGCACGAATGCTGCGCCGGTCGGACAAGCTTGAATCCTGGCCAATTCGCTTCGCATTCGTCCATTTAAGAAACTTGCTGCTCGCGAGTCAACGGCCTGATGTTAATGATGTTAACAAAGGCTGCGGTTGGCTGTGCTTTCTGGACTTCCGTCCGGCTGGCTCTCTGGAAAAGCCGCCATCCGTGCCGCTTGCTGCTGCAGATAATCAAATAGGGGAATGTATCGACAAGTATTTCTTTGGCGCGTGTAAAGATTCCCTTCAAGAGCCCTTGAAAGAGCTCTGGGCTTTGGCTTCTTCGGCTGTGCGCACTGTAACCAAATTGTAACAATCCCGTGTTTTTTTCGTTACATTGGGAGTGAAGTCTATCTAGACAAATGAAGTTTTTCTGGCTGATTACCATGGGCTGGTGCTGCCTGGGTGTGGTTCTGGGGGAATCCGTGCTGGATCCCACACGCTCAGTGGTGGGGAAGTGGGTGGAAGCTCGGAAAATGATTGCCGAGGCCCGCAGCGATTGGACGGTTGAAAAAGAGATTCTCGAACAGTCCATCGCCGCGTTCGAGCGGGAGCTGCAATCTTTGGCGCGACAACTGGAACAAGTTGATTCAGGCAGCAGCCAAACTGACAAGGAACTGTTGGCCATCCAGCAGGAAAAAGAGGCTTTGGAGCAGGCAGGCAGCGAGCTGAAGTTTGCCGTCGGCAAGCTGGAGGGCAAACTGCGGAGCTTGGCGCCGGGATTTCCCGCACCCGTGACCGAGAAAATCGCCCCCTTGTTCAACCGCATTCCCAAAGACCCCGAGAACACCAAATCGAGTTTGTCCTTTCGGTTGCAGAATATTTTGGGAATTTTGAGCGAGTTGGACAAATTCAACGGCAGCCTCACTGTCGTCTCTGAGTTGCGGAAGAATGAAGCCGGCGCTGAAGTGCAGACACGGGTGCTGTATGTGGGGCTGGGGCAAGCGTATTTCATCGACAAGGCCGGCGAGTTCTGCGGCTACGGCATCTCCTCGCCGTCTGGCTGGTCTTGGAGCGTTCAGAAGGAAATGGGGCCGGCAATCGCCAAGGCAATCAGCATCTATGAAAATTCCGAACCGGCGGTGTTTGTGGACCTCCCTGTGAGGGTTCAGTAGCATTGGAGCCTGATTTTCCCGGTATGCGCTTTTTCTCGAAATCCCTGGTTTTTGTTTGCGCTGCGGCTTTTGTCTGTGGAGCAGCTCGCGCGGTGTCGTTGGAAGAGATCGGCGCCAATGCGTCCCGGGATTTGGCGGCGGCGCTGGAAGAGCTGGCGTCCTTGCGGAATTCCATTGCTGCGGAAAAGGTGCCCATTGCCGAGAAACTGAATGATCTGGAGAACCTGGTGGTGCAGAAACGCCAAGAGCTGTCCCGAAAACAACGATCGGCCGACAACAAGCTGGTGGAGCTGAACGCGCTGAAGTCCAACGCAAAAGGCTTGAGAGAGGAGCACAACTACGTTTCCGAGTTGTTCTCGGATTATGTTCGGGGCTTTGAGACGCGCATTCACATCAGCGAGGTGAAGCGGTATGCGGCGACCATTGAGGCGGCCAAGGCGGCGGCGGCTAACCAGGATTTGGCGTTCATCGACCAGGCACGCCGGCAGGTGGCTTTGTTGAACGTGTCGCTTGACCGGATGGAGCGCTTGATGGGAGGGGATGCTTTTGAGGGGCAAGCGCTGTCTCCGAACGGCGTTTTGGAACAGGGCAAGTTTGTGGTGGTGGGGCCGATTGCCGTTTTTTCGAGCAGCGAGTCGGAAAGCGGCGGTTTGGCGCAGCTCCAACTCGGTTCGCCCGAGCCTTCAGTGATCGACCTGGGCGCCGAAAGGACAAGCGCAGTCCGCGCTTTGGCGCAGTCTGCATCGGGAATGCTCCCGGTAGATGCCAGCCTAGGAAACGCGCTGAAGATCGCCGCCACGGAAGACACATTCTTTGAACATTTGAAGAAGGGCGGCCCGGTCATGGTTCCCATAGTGGGCTTGGGCATTGCAGCTGTGCTGATCGCTTTGTTCAAGTGGGTGAAGTTGTCGCAAAACCACTTGGTCGCCCCCGAAGATTTGCAGTTGGTTTTGAGCCACATTAGGATGAACAACATTCAGAAGGCCAAAGATCATGCCGCCAAAATACAAGGCATTGTGGGCGGCATTCTGGCGGCTGCGGTCGAGAATTGCCAGGAAAAGGCAGAATACATCGAAGAGATTCTTTACGAGCGCATACTCAGCGCCAAGCCCGCGTTGGAAAGTATGTTGCCTTTCATCGCCTTGACGGCGGCGACGGCGCCGCTGCTCGGACTGTTGGGGACCGTGACGGGGATGATCAATACCTTCAACATGATCACCGTTTTTGGCACCGGCGATCCCCGAATGCTTTCGGCAGGGATTTCGGAGGCGTTGATCACGACGAAGTTCGGTTTGGTAGTCGCCGTGCCGGCGCTGATTTGCCACGCGATTGTTTCGCGGAAGGCGAAGGGAATTTTGGGAAGCATGGAACAGGTAACTGTTGGCTTCGTCAACGGGATGCCCGAAGCAGAAAAAACAGAGAGCAACGAATGATGACGGAGTTTTTTATCGACCGCATTTGGAGTATTTGGACTGCCGGCGGATGGACAATGGTGCCCCTCTGCTTTTTGAGTATCCTTATTTACAGCTCAGCCCTGAAGCTGTTCCTGTATTTTGCCAGGCGGGATTTTGGCCGGATTCCCGAATCGATCTGGAGCCAGTGGGTGATGGACCCCTCGCGCGGCCGGGGCGAGATTGGCGAGATCATTCGTTATACCCAAGATAAAGTGAAATCGCTGGACGAAATTCAAAACCGCTTTGCGGAAGTGGCAGCCTCCAAAATTCCCCATATCGACCGCAACATCGCCTTTACCAACATTTTGGTGACGGCGGCGCCGCTGATTGGCCTGCTCGGCACCGTGATGGGCATGTTGTTGACCTTTCAATCCATCGGCGCGGGGAGCGGCGAGATGGCCGGGATGATGGCCAAGGGTATTTCCGCCGCGTTGTTTCCGCCCGAAGTGGGGCTTTGCGTGGCGCTGCCGGGCTTGATGATGGTTCAAATGCTCAAACGGAAGCGGGACGAATACCATGCTTTCCTGGCGCATTTGGAAACACGGACGGTGCAGCAATTCAAGAAGCCCGGGTCGCCCTCGGGGCCGGCAGGCGATCCCGTGACAGACCTCGAACCTCAAGACCTCTCCGGACTTGATCTCTCTCCGGTAGCCGGATGAAGTATCGTCGGGCGATCAGCGAATCGGAGGAAATTTCCGAGATCAACGTCTCCCCGTTGATCGATATGGTCTTCATTCTCCTGATCTTTTTCATCGTGACGACGGTCTTCGTCGAAGAAACGGGGATTGAAGTGGACAAGCCCCAGGCCGCTTCGGCGGTGAACTTGGAAAAGAACAGCATCCTCTTGGCTGTAACGAGCAAAGGGGAGGTCGTCTATGGCGGGCGCGAAATCGGCATCGCCGGCGTGAGGCCCCTAGTCCAGCGCCTGACACAGGCTGAGGAGATGCCGGTCATCGTTCAAGGAGATGAAAACGCCAACTACGGCATTGTGCTTCAAATCGTGGACGAAGCCAAACTCGCCGGTGCCATGAAAGTGAATTTGGCCTCTGAACGTTAAGGAGAGCCGGTTGTTTGACAACCGCCATTTGTGAGCATCTTCCGGGAAACAATGCGCGTTTTGGAGAAACCGATGCGAAAAGTCTATACACCCCCACCGACCCGCGTTAGCTGGCCCTTGACGGTATTGGGCGCCTTGGTCGGGACGCTTTGTGTTTTTCTGGTGTTGCCGCTGACGCAGCTTGTCTCCAGCGGGGCGAAGCGGCAACTGGAAATCACACAGATTGACACCGTCGCGCCGCCGCCACCGCCGCCTGCCGAGATGGAAACCCCGCCGCCCCCCGAACCTGAAGAAACAGAGCCGCCTCCTGAGTTGAACGAGCAGTCCACGCCCTTGTCTCTCAGCGACCTCGACTTGGATATCAGCGCCGGCAGCGGAGGCGTCTTCGGCCAAAAACTGAACTTCGGCGGCGAGCAATCGCTCGAAAATGTGGCAATATTCGACATTGCCGATCTGGACCAACGCCCCAGAGCCGTCTCACAAATCGCCCCGCGCCACCCACCCGAATTGTTGAAGGCGAAGATCGAAGGTTCAGTGGTGCTCTTGTTTGTGTTGAATGAAAACGGCCGCGTGCAAGACCTCCGCGTCGAATCTTCGAGCCGGCCGGAATTTGAAAAACCGGCCTTGGCCGCCATCCGGCGATGGCGGTTCAAACCCGGCACGCGGGAGGGAAAACCCGTGCGCTCATATGTGCGACAGCAAATTGTGTTCAATCTCCGTTGAAACTGAAATTGGATGGATCGCATGAATTGGCGGCACTTTTTGAAACAGCAATTCGTCCCCTTGGCGCTGGGGCTGTTGGCGAATCAAACCATCGCGCAGACACCGGCAAGCGGATTGGACGAGAAAACCCGGCTGGAGTTCTGGAACAACCCGGAATTTGTCAAGCAGTTCATGGGCAGCTACGGAGTTCACTCGAAAATCGAGCCGGATTTCGAAAACCCGGAAGAACAGGCAGCCTTCAAAGAGCTGGCCGACGTCATTCGCGAGAATCCCGGCGAAGCCATCCGCCGGCTGCAAAAGATGATCACCCCCTCTTCAAGCGCGAGATTGCCCTACACCTTGGGCGCCTTATATTTTCAGGAAGGCGAACCGGCCAAGGCCATTACGCTATTCGAGCTGGCACTTTCTAAATTCCCGGATTACCGCAGTGCTCATCAACAACTGGGATTCGCCCTGGCGCAGGAAGAGCTCTTTGAAGAGGCGGCCCAATCCTTGACCAAAGCACTGCATCTCGGTGCCGGGAATGCCAGTGTCTATGGATTGCTGGGGCTTTCTTACTTGAACACAGGGAAGAACCTTTCCGCCGAAGCAGCCTATCTCAACGCGCTGCTGTTAAACCCAGAGAACCAAGATTGGAAGCTGGGTTTGACCAAGAGCTACATCGCCCGCCGGAACTATTCCCAGGCTGTCGTATTGCTGGACGAGATTTTGGCAGCAAACCCCGGAAGTGCCAAACTGTGGTCGCTGCAAGCCAACGTCTTCCTGCAGATGGAAGACAACCAACGGGCGGCGGTGAATTTCGAAATACTGCGGAAAATGCGCAAAGCTACGCTCGCTGACCTGATGCTTCTCGGAGACATTTATATGTTGGACGAAACATTAGAGTTAGCCTTGCCGGTGTATCTCGATGCCATCGAAAAAGACGGAGTGAACGATATTCGACGTTCGTTACGGGCTGCCGAAATCCTGGTCAGCCGCGGCGCTTGGCCGGAAGCCGAGACGCTGTTTGGCAAAATCAAACAGCAGCATCAGGAGACGATGAGCGCCGAAGAGGAAGCCAAACTGTTGCGGTTGGAATCCAAAGCGGCCATCGCCAACGACAAAGGCGAAAAAGCCTTGGCCGTTTTGGAGCAAATCCTCTCGAAAAACCCACTGGACGGCGAGGCCTTGTTGTTGGCAGGCGAATTTTATTCCCAGGAAGGCGAGAGCGCAAAGGCCGTCATTCGTTACGAGATGGCTGCCAAAATTTCCGGTTACGAAGCGGACGCCTGGCTGAAGCATGCACAGTTGTTGGTGCGGCAGCAGAAATACAGCCAGGCGTTGGAGTTGTTGCGAAAGGCGCAGAAGGCGGACCCGCGCGACAATGTGCAGAAGTATCTCGAGGCAGTGGAGCGGGTAGCACGCGCGGTTTCCGGATGACCGCCGCCAAGGACGGATGTTGCGCCGACTCATTGCCGCCCGCCAAGCCAAAACAGCCTCCCGAAAACGACCATCCCCAGTCATTCGAATGTTTTTCCGCCGCAAGAAAACTTTTTTTGACAGGCAAGCAATTGCCGTTGGGCTCCGGTGTTCTGTGCAGACGTTTCTAGCCGGCGTTTGCTTAGCTTCATTCGCCTCTTCAAACGAGTTGTCGGCGCAGACCGGCGGCGGCGTGATTGCCGGCGTTGTGACGGATTCCTGGGAGGGAACTCCAGTTCCCGGAGTGGCGGTTGTGCTGCGGGGCACTACTTTGGGGACGACCACTGATATGTCGGGGCGATTCCGTTTGGAAGGGGTTCTGGGAGGAAACCACATCCTGATTTTTTCAAAATCCGGCTATACCCGCTCGACCATCGGCAACATTCGGGTGGTTGCCGGCCAAACATCGAATGCCGACCTCAAAATGAAACCGGAGTTCTACGAGATGGAACCCTTCGAGGTTTTCTCCGAGCCGTTCCTTGATCAAAGCGTGATGCTGCTGAGCGACCGGCAGAGCGCCGCCGCGTTGACCGATGCCATCGGCTCGGATTTCTTCTCGCAAGCCGGCGCCGGGAACGCGGCGGAGATCATGACGAAGGTGACAGGCGCTTCAGTCGTCGGCGGGAAATATGTTTTCATTCGCGGCTTGGGCGAGCGCTACGGCAGCACGAGCTTGAACGGCAACGACGTGCCCAGCGCAGACCCCGACAAGAAATCCGTTCAGCTCGATATCTTTCCTTCCGAAGTCATTGAAAACGTGATGACCAGCAAGACCTTCACTCCGGACCAGGTGGGCAGTTTCACAGGCGGCTCAGTCAACATCGTCACCAAATCATTTCCCGACGAGTTCTTTTTCAAATTCTCCACCGGCGGCTCGGTCAACACCCAATCCTCATTCCAGGACGATTTTGTGACATATAAGAGCGGCGGCGTCGGTTTGGCCGGCTTTGCCGGGAGCCGTGCGCTTCCCGCTGAGTGGGATTCGGGAGGGACGGAGACCTTCGCGCCCGCGGACCAACGCTCGAAAGCCGCCGTCGCCGTAGTGGAAAGCAAAAGCGCGTCACCGGCCGAAAAGAAGGCGGCGGTTGCGGAAGTCCAGCGTCTGAACAGTCTGCTCCCCCCTGCCATGGGTGTGAAGCGGGAACGATCTGGAATGGGTGGCAGCTTTTCAATATCCAGCGGCGACACAATTGAGCTGCGCGGCAGGAAACTCGGAGTCGTCGGGAGCTTCGGTTATGACCGCGGCTTCAGTTTCAATGACGACAAAAGGCAGGGGCGGTTCACGGCGACAGCCTCCGGGTTCAAGGCCAACCTCTCGCTGGACGAACAAACCGGCACTGAGGATGTCGCCTGGAGCGGGCTCTTCAACGGCGCATATGAATTGTCGGAAAACCACATCCTGGATTTCAACTTTCTTTATACGCGGACGTCCGAAGACACGGCGACCTTTCAACACGGCGTCAACTTAAACGAAGACAACGTGGAGCGGCAAACACTGCACTTCACCGAGCGGGAACTCCAGTTCTACCACTGCCACGGCAGCCATCAATTCCCCCAATGGCGCGACATTGAAACGGAGTGGAATGTGTCCACCTCTTCAACTTTTCAAAATGAACCCGACCTCCGATACATCGCCTACGTCGTCGGCGCGAACGATTCCCGCAAAATCACCCAAGCCTCCGAAGATGTGCCCAAACGCACATTCCGCAACGTCACCGAAGACAATATCAACTTTCGCTGGGACACAACCGTGCCCTTCCAGCAATGGAGCGAATTAGACGCCTCCTTCAAGTTCGGATACTACCTTTCTCAATCAGACCGCAATTTTCAAGAAAACGCGTTTTCATATCTCTATTTTGCCAACACGGACATCACCAAAATTGATCTAAGCCAATTTGCCTCGCCGGAAAACGTCCGGAAAATCGAAGGGAGCGGCATTTTCGCGAGGGATAAGATTTCATATTACTTGACGCAAAGTCAACGAAACGAATACGTGGGTGTCCAAACAATTGAAGCCGGCTACGGCATGATCGATCTGCCACTCTTTGAAAAGTGGCGCTTCATCACAGGCGCGCGAGCCGAGGCGACCCGGCTAGAAATCGCCGTGAACAAACTGGCCAACGCCGGCCTCCCGCCGAAACCGTCGAACATCGACGAATGGCATCTCCTCCCAGCGGTAAGCCTGGTCTATGAATTGCGCGAAGACATGAACATCCGCTTCGCTTACGGCGAAACCATCGCTCGCCCCACCTTCAAGGAAATTGCGGATGTGGACATCGAAGAATTTGTCAACCGGCGGAAGTTTATCGGCAATCCGAACCTCAAAATGACCACAGCTCAAAATTACGACATTCGTTGGGAATGGTTTCCAAACCCCGGCGAAGTCCTGGCCGCGAGCTTTTTCTACAAAGCTCTCGCCAACCCGATCGAGCTCCGGCAAATCTCGCAGGACGGCCAAATTCGCCCGGAAAACCGCGAAGAGGCAACATTGTTGGGGTTCGAAATAGAGGCGCGCAAAGGATTGGAATTTGCGCATGAGGCCTTGTCCGATTTCAGCACGGGCGCAAACTTTACATATGTAGAATCGGAAGTCAACACAGTCCCCTTCGAATTTGAGTTCGGTTTCGAAGACACCCGCCCGCTCGTGGGGCAATCGCCATACATCGCCAACCTGGATTTGACCTATCAAAACAACCGGTGGGGCACGACCGCCAGTCTCTTTTACAACGTTTTCGGAGAACGGGTGGCCTTCACAGTGAAGGACGCGCCCCGAGTGCTTGAACAGCCGACACATTCTCTGGACTTCACCCTGGCGCAGCGCTTGTGGCAAAACTGGAATCTCAAATTCTCCGCCAAAAATCTTCTCGACGCCGAACACCGTCTGATCAGCAAACTGGGCGACGAGGAGGCCATCTACACCTCGTATCGCCGCGGTCAGGCATTCAGTCTTTCCCTGAGCTATGAATTCTAAAACCTCTTCTCTTGGTTGGTTTGGCCGGGAGATCGAATACATAAAAATGCAGAGCAAAGGCGGACGGCTTCCACGCGCCGGTCGGTGCCTCCTGGGGACGCAAGGCTTAACCATTTTGTAACATTCACGCAACTTGGTGTTCACAATTTATTTCTATTTTTCAGCTGTGATTTTTGATCACATGTAAAAAGTCAAACAGATAATACCTATATTTTATGATTAACAAATCGAAGTTGCCTTTTTGGTTGGCGATTATTGGCGGAACATTGTTGGCCCCCGGCGTTCTGTCGCCCGCAGGGCGTGCTGCCGTCATCACTCAAACGGAGTCGCTGTCAGAAGACACGGTGTGGACGGCGGATAACACCTATCTATTGGAAGGGCGGATATTTGTGGAGCCAGGGGTTTCGTTGCGGATAGAGGCAGGGACGGTAATCAAGGGGAAGCCTGGGCAGCAGGAGAATGCCAGTGTGTTGGTAGTGTCACCAGGAGCCCGGATATTTGCCGAAGGGACGGCGGCTGCGCCGATTATCTTCACGGCGGCAGAGGACGATCTGTCGGACCCTTACGATCTGGGGCCAAGCGACCGGGGCAAATGGGGAGGCTTGATTCTGTTGGGGAGAGCGCGGTTGAACAGTCCGGCGGCAAGCGGAATGCCGATCACCGACAACATCGAAGGCATCCCGGTGACAGACGCGCGGGGGCGGTTCGGAGGGGATGACGACGAAGACAGTTCTGGAGTGTTGCGTTATGTGTCGATACGGCACGGAGGGACGAAGATAGCCGACAATAACGAGATCAATGGATTGACCTTGGGAGGCGTGGGGCGCGGGACGCGGATTGAGTATGTGGAAGTGTTTGCAAACCTCGACGACGGGATTGAGTTTTTTGGAGGAACGGCGGAAGTAAAGCATGCGGTAGTGGCGTATTGCGGGGACGACAGCTACGACTACGATCAGGGGTATCGAGGGAAGGGGCAATTTTGGTTTTCGATAGCATCGGACGGAGACCGGGGCGGGGAACACGATGGAGATGTGGACAACTTCGATTCGCAGCCGTTGAGCCGGCCGACGATTTACAATGCGACCTACATCGGCAACGGAGTTCAGGACGGGGGACAGGATGCGTTGAAGCTGCGGGAGAACGCCGGGGGATTATATGCGAACAGCATTTTCACAGAATTCGAGGACAAAGCGTTGGACATCTCGGAGGATGAAACGGAGCAAATGGAAGAGCGGGTAGCAAGCGGGGATTTGGAGATACTGGGGAGTTTGTTTTGGGGATTTGGGTCGAACAAGACGCACGCCTCGACGGCGCCGGCTCAAGTGTTCTTTACGGATGAAGGACGGGGGAACCAGTATTATGAGGAGGACCCGCAGTTGTTGAGGCGGATCAACCGGGAGGGGAGCCTAGAGGAAGGAGAGCAGACGGACCCGCGTCCGCGAGAAGGAAGTCCGGCTTTGGAGTCTAGGACGGCGGAGCCTGAGGACGGGTTTTTCCATGATGTGAGTTTTGTGGGAGCGTTTGGGGAAGAGAACTGGGCGTCCGGGTGGACGATATTGTCGGAGAACGGCTTGCTGAGCAATGCGGGCGGGGGCGAACCGAATTACCCCCTTGCTGGCAACAACCAGGCGATTCCGGTTGTTTTGAGTGTTTCAGTTGTCGCTAATGGCATTGAAGTTTCCTTTATGACTGTTGAGGGAGTTGCTTACCAAGTTCAAGTTTCTCCAGATTTGGTTAACTGGATTGATTATAGCGAGCCGGTTGCAGGCAATGGCGGTGTAGTCAGAGTAATCTTTAATCTGGAAGAGCTTGCTCTTGTTGCACCTTCTGCTCGTGTCGCTGGTTTTGCCAGAGTGGTTTCCTCCCGTAATCCGTAAGAGGGATGTATCAAACAAGCGAAGAGGCGGCTTTCGGGCTGCCTCTTTTTACATTATGATAGAGTTGTTGTTCTCGTTGGTATTTTTGAAGTTCTACTGGGCGGGACTGCAATTTATATCGGGTGGAAGCTCACGACTAGCACATCTCTCGAGTTGAGCCGAATCAGCGTTGCCATGTACGTTTTTGTGTAATCCCCAAAGTGCGATTCGATGAGGACTTCGAACATGCTGCTGCTGACTGTACAGAATCGGCCCAAGGTTTTGATAATCTCCGGCGTCATTCCGTAAACTCGCTCCAAATTTTGAAGACTTCTGAAAGGAATGTCATCTAGGGTTCCATCTATGCCGTCAAATCCCCGGCGGGTTTCAACAATGTCGTAGGCGAGAATTTCGTCCAAACCGGGGATGAGGCTTAGAACGGCGGGTGAGGCGGTGTTTATATTCACTCGTGGGCCTCCCATCGATGTGAAGATATCGCGAAGCCCTGCAGTTCTGGAGGTCTCGTTGCCGCCGTTTGAAAATGGGGATGTTGTTTCTTGACTGAGACCGTAGTAGAGGCTTGGTTCGATACCTCTTATGAGAAGCAATTCGGTGATGTGGTCGATGGGGCCGTTCTTTGGCAAGTATGGGGGGAAGGGACGATTGGGGGCTGTTAAATAGTCTTCTCCGTCCGCTCCGTTGAGCCTTGGTTCCAAATCGCTGTCCATCCAGTCCAGGATGGAGTCTACGACGGTGCCCGCTGCGAATGAGTCTACGCCCATTGCTTGCATGGTTCGGTGGAGAAGGAAGTTGTCGGCGAGATTGATGTTGAGTTTTCGCTCCAAATCTTGAATCCGCACGTTGATGATTCCGTTGCCTAAAGGCACGTCGGTCAGCGAAAGGGTCATCAGGACGTCGTTGGTTCCCAAGGGGCCGCCCGCCCACATCTGGCTTAAGGCGTCAAATCGCGCTTCCTCTGGTATCCGCATTTTTTCCGCCAAAACAAAGCGGGCGAGTTCCAGACCGGAACGCCCAAGCCATTCCATGTCGGGGTCTCGCGTAATGTTGCTTGCCAGCCGCATTTCTACTTTCATCGAGAAAGCAAAGCCGGCCGCGAGGATGCCGAGGGACAAAACGATCAGCATTACCATGACTAAGGCGATGGCGCGTTGTTGCAGGTTCTTTCCGCCTTTGATTTTCATTTTGAATGAGGCTGCAGGTCGGGCGAGTTTTACCTTGCCGGCGGCGTGTTTAAAGCGGGGCGCTGCCATCTTGCCTGGACGGTTGCTGCCGGCACATGCACGACTCTTTGGACAATTGAATCCTCTGAAGCTGCTTTCTGGTCCGGCGACGCTGCGGCCAGAGTGTAGCGAATCATCGCGGGAAAGCGGTTGGTGTGAATCCACTCGGGCGACCAGTCGTTCAACTGCTCGTCCCAAAACTCCAGGGCAAAAACGTCGACATCCTCCAGCAACACTAGCGGGTAGGCTTCTTCCCCCTCTTTCAGGAAAGTCAGAAGCGGATGTTGCCGCATGATGAGTTGGTTGCCATGGTCTTTGCTTTCAACGGTGAATGACACACGCCGAATGGGCTGGTCGTGGAACAAGCCGCTTCCCGGAAACGAATCCGACAAACGGCTGGCTAAGCTGAAGGATACAAAGTCCGATGTGGTGTCGTTCAAAAAGGAGTAGTGGTGCAGGTTCAACTCGAAAATCACCGCGGACTTGATGGACTCTTCAATCGCTCGCATGGTCGTCCGCATTCGATGAGCTCCGCCTGCGGCGTCCAAACTGGCGCGGGAACTCCGCAAGATCGCGCTCCAACTGGCGTAGATGACGACAAGCACGCCAGAGAAAATCCCGACCGCCAGGAGGATTTCGAGCAGGGTGAAGGATTGGGTTTTTGCCGGGGAGGGGAATTTCATTGCCGCAGTTGTTGAGTTCTCTAACGAGACAGGGGGCGCCACAAAAGCATACTATTTCTGGCCTCTTTGGGGCGCCCTTCGTGCTGCCAGTAGATGGCGTAATCCACTTGAAAAAGCCCGTTGGTGGCATATACCGTCACCATGCCGTCGCAAGAGAAGCCCGGATTTGAGTCTTCAAAGGCAATTTTGATTTCCGTCGGCAGGGGGCCTTCTTCAAGCCGATTGGTCATGACGATGAGCGAGGGCAGGGTTCCGGTGTCCACATTCAGGTTTTGCAAGGCTCGCGCGGTGCGGAGGTTTTGGGTGGTGAGTTGGAGGATGATGAAGATTGCCGTGAAAAAGATGCCGGTGGCGAACATCACTTCGAGCAAGCTGAAGGCCCGCCGGCAGGGTTGTTCGGAATGCGGTTGCGAAACGGTCATGGTTTTATATCGCCTCCATTGAGGCGATGGCGGTGATGGGATCGAGTGAGATTTTACGCCGTTCATGGCTCATGGGCAGGAACAGCACGATAGTCATTTCGTCGCTCGTGCCGTTGGGATAAAAACGGACAATACCCTCGGGAAACTGCGTTTGAGGGATGAAGTTGACGTCGAACAACTCCACGCCGATGTCGTCTTCGAGCTTTTGATTGAAGCTGGTCAACTTGCCTTCCGCCGTTTTTCCCGCGTTGCTGACGCCGACTGCTTCGCTGCCGGATTGGCGCATCAAACGCGGCCCAGTGGCTTTGCGGACGGTCATTTGCCCGTCTTCGGCGCGGAGCACAAGCTCTGCCGGTTTGCCAGCCAGAATCGCATATGCGCGGGCTTGTCTGCAGCCTTCCATGAGGTCTGCGGCGGCTTTGTTGATGCCCTGTTTCTTGACGGCCCGCAGCATGTTCGGCATGGCCCAACCCATGACGAGCAGCGTGATGGCAATGACCATCATCAGCTCGATGAGAGTGAAGCCTGCTTGCCTAGGGGGGAGGCGCTTCATCCCGGATTGATGGATGAGGTGATTTGGAACAGAGCCGAGAGGATGCTGTAGAGCAATCCGCCGACACCGACGGCCATCAGAATGATCATGGCCGGCTCGATGAGGTTAGTCATAATTCGCAGGGCGATTGTCAGCTCGTTCTCGTAGGTTTCGGCTACGCTTTGCAGCGATCCCGGCACATCCCCAGTCTCTTCGCCGATTTTGATGAGGTCAATCATCAGTTGGGGGAAGACCCGGCTTCTTGCCAAGGGTTGGGCGAGTGTCTTCCCATCTGTTACGCCTTCGCGTGTTTGTTCAATTGCTTGCCGCAGGATGACGTTGGGGATGACTTTTTCGGTGATTTGCAGTGCCGTCAGCACCGGAACGCCGTTGTGCAGCAGGGTGGAAAGCGTGCGGGCAAATTGGCCGAAGAGGTTCAGTTTCGTTACTTTTCCCAGCACAGGCAGCGAGATTTTCCATTTGTCGATGCTTCGCCGTCCCAACTCAGTTGCAGCGAATCTCCGGTAGAAAATGACCGCCGGCACGCAGGCCAAGGGAATCGCCCACCACCAGGTGGTGAAAAAGTCACTGATGGAAATGAGCATTTGCGTTGAGGTGGGGAGAGGCACGTTCATTTCCGTGAAGAGGGCGGTGAACTTGGGCAAAATCACGGTCATAAAGAGTGTGATGATGGTCACTCCAACTCCGGCCACGACGGCGGGATAAGTCAGCGCGGAGATGAATTTTTGCTGCACTTCGGCAAAGCGCTCGAAATGCACGGCGAGGCGGCGCAAGACTTCCTCAATCGCGCCGCTCTGCTCCCCGGCTTTGACCATGTTGATATAGAACTCTGAGAAAATGTGGGGCTGTTTGCTCATCGATTCTGAGAGGCTTTTGCCTTCCATCACGTCTTGGCGCAATTGCTTGCTGACTTCTTGGGAAATGCCTTTGGCCTCCAGGTGGCTCATGCTGTTTAGCGCCACGGCCAAAGGCATTCCAGAGCGCAGCAGATTGGCCAGTTGTTGTGTGTAGGTGGCCAGCTCTTGCAGCTTCGGTTTGCGTTTTCGGTTCAATAAACTGCGCAAGAACGGCGGCAGGGAAACGGCGCGGCCGCCGCTGTTGTTTTTGCCAGCGGTGTCTTTGGCGGTTATGCTTCCCGAGGCAGCTTCGAGGCTGACCGGCAATAATCCCAAGCGCTCGATTTGAACGAGGACAGCGCCCCGGTCGTTCCCGTCAAGCACTCCTTGGACGATTTCTCCCGACCGACGCCGGGCTTTGTAAGAGAATTGCGCCATGGCTGTTTATTGATTTATCGAACAATCCCCTCCCGCAAAAGTTTCGGGAAGCCTGCTGCCACTCCCGCCGGGTTCAAGTTTTCGCCACGAGGGCAGTAAGCTCAAGGGATTTCGCGCGCCTTGGCCGTGACGCCGGTGTTGTGATTTCCCCGCCGGTAGCCGAGCAAGTCCAAGACCGCATATTGGAAGCCGACTTGGCGAAGAACGTTCCCGGCTTTCTCTCCCAGCGCTCCTTCCCAAAAGTGGTGCCATTCCTCTTGAGGAATTTCTATCCTGGCCAAATAACCGCTCCCCAGTTCGTGCAGCCGGACGCGGAGATATCGAATCCCCAGCCGGCGGATTGCCTGTTCGCCGGCCTCAATCATCCGCAACTTCTCCGGTGTCACCCGCTCGCCATATGGAATCCTGGAACTCAAACACGGTTGCGCAGGCTTCTCCGCCGTGGGCAATCCCATCGTTCGACTGAGCTGGCGGATTTCCGCCTTCGTCAACCCAACTTCCCGCAACGGCGCGCGAACGGCAAACTCCTCGGCAGCGGCTCGCCCCGGGCGAATTTCCCCCGCATCGCTGGCATTCTCTCCATAAACAACCGCTGCAAAACCGCGCTGCCTGGCAAGGGGAATCAGCTTCTGAAACAATGCCGCCTTGCAAAAGTAACACCGGTTCGGCGGGTTGGCAACATAATGGCCGTTCTTAAACTCCTCAGTCGCCGCGACTTCCAAAGGAAGCTGGAATGTCTCGGCAATCGCCTTCGCTTCCGCCAGCTCATGCCGCGGCAAACTCGGTGAGTCCGCAATGACGGCTACCGACCGTTGCCCCAGTTCCTGAAAAGCTACCACAGCCAAGAACGCGGAATCCACCCCCCCGGAATAGGCGACGACGCACGAATCCAAAGAACGCATCAGCCGCCGCAAACTTTCCAGTTTCGCCTCTGCCATTCCGCAAAGCCTGCCACACCGACGCGGGCTTGTCGAGCCTCCCTTCGCTCCCCAACCGGCGCCGAAAATTAGCCGCGCTCCCGATCAATGGGAAACTTCCCGTTGCGTCGCTGCCGAGTTTGCAAAAACTCCAAAGAAAACAGACTCGTGCAATTCGTCCGGGTCAAATACATGCCCATCAGACGCGAGCGATTCAAACCCTCATGCGGCCTCGCAAACATCCGCCGCCAAACATCTGCGGTCTTTCTGATTACAACTTTCATCATACAAACAAACTCCAAAAGATAACACACTTTTGGCAAGAAGCAAACGGACAATGCCTTCCCGAAATGCGCCCCGCGCCCGGCCGCCTTTTTCCCGGCGTCGTCGCTCACGGCCCCGATGCCCGCGGCCGGATTTCCTCGTGCACGATTTGTCCTCCCAGATTCGCCGACCGCGCCATGAGCAACATGGTAGCAAAACAAAGAACCGTTGCGCCAATCGTTGCCCAAGCCGGAAGAATGCGCGTCTTGCGCGACCGAAACAACCCGGCAACGGACAAAACGCCGAGTAGGAACAGTCCCGTCACCGCTTGGTCTGCGCTATCTTCATGCGCTTGAACAAACGCCTGCAACTCTGGAGACGAATCGGCGGCAAACAACTTCTCGGACGCCCGCTCGCCGGTGAACTTTACCGCATATGCAACCGCAAAAAGTGCCACGCTCAACTGAAGAGACAAGCGCTTCAACTCCTCGCTGCCCCGGCAAATGCCCAGCACAAGCAGCAAAAACACGAAAAGAACACCCACGACCGGAAGGTGATTCAAGGCCAAATGCAAATGAACCCAATCCATAAAACTGATACTTGATGCGCTGCCCCGCTTAAAAATTCAAAACCGCTCTATCCTATCCGCCGGCCTTGCCGCTTGCAAGCTGAAGCCGCGCAAAAAGCGTCTATGGGTTTTGATGGTTATGGAGGGCGATTTCGTTCGGGACATATAGATGGACAGGAGGCACAGGATTGGATTTTTTGTCAAGGCGGGTGCCGGTCAACCGCTCTACGAGTCCCACTGCCCTACCACTCTCCGAGTGTCTGCCTCACCTTTACTTCGCCGGTTTCAAGCGGAAGAACTCTGCGCCTTTCCGCTCAGGCGGAATCGGCAACACCCCCTCCCGCGAAAAACGTGCCGGCGCCACGGCTTCCCACTCCCCACTCAAATCAGTCGTGCTTTGCAATGTCCCTTCCCGCCAAAGAATCTGCACCCCCCCGCCCGCAATCGGCACAATCTCCAAATGGTTGTTGTTGTCGAGTGACAGGCGCCTGAAGTTCGTCGAGCTGGCATCCGGCAAGGTCAAGGTGCCTATCGTTGGCTCACAAAATGTCACCTCCGATTTCGGGAAACCTTGCAGGTTGAGATTCTCAATGTCCATGCCCTCGGGCACACACAAACTCTCCAGGTTGTTGCCGTTGAGAACCAGCGTTCTCAAGCTCGTCAAGCCAGTGGGCAAGGCCAGGTGGGTCAGGGAATTGTTGCTGAGGTCTAGCGTTCTCAAGCTCGTCAAGTCCTCGGGCAAGGTCAGGTCAGTCAGTTGATTGTTGTTGAGATACAGTGCCCACAAGTTCGTTAAACCGTGAGGCAAGGTCAAAGAGGTCAACTGATTGCCGTCGAGATACAGCCCTCTCGCCTTGGCCAAACCCTCCGGCAATGTCAGAGAGGGCAACTGATTGTTGTCGAGATACAGCCACGCCAAATTCGTCAAGCCGGCGGGCAAGCTTAGGGCGGTCAACTGCTTTCTGGAGAGGGACAGAGACTCCGCGTCGGCGTCGATCTCTCGTCTAAAAGCGCTGCCGTCGCTGTTAGTTCCGGTGATGAGGAGGTTTCCCTCAGTTATGGGCGGCTCTTCGGTTGTGTGTGGTTTTTCGGTTGTCGGAGGTTCTTCGGTTGTGGGCGGCTCTTCAGTTGGCGGGGGTTCTTCGGTTGTTGGAGGCTCTTCAGTTGTGGGCGGCGCAATCGTCTCTCCGGTCGCGGGATCGTAGAAGGTCACTGCTGATTTGGAATAGCCACGAAGCTCAAGACTTTCAAGGTCCATGCCTTCGGGCGCCCGCACACTCTCCAAAGGATTGCCGAAAAGATACAGCCGCTGCAAGTTCGCCAGACCATCCGGCAAGGTCAGGTTCGTCAGTTGATTATTAAAAAGATACAAGTGCTGCAAGTTCGTCAGACCCTCCGGCAAAGTTATGGAAGAGAGTTGATTGTCGAAGAGGTGCAGCCGCTGCAAGTTCGCTAGGCCAGTGGGCACGGTGAGGGCAGAGAGTTGAGTGTCGGAGAGAGACAGAGACTCCGTGCCGGCATCGACCTCCAAACGAAAAGCGTCGCCAGTGCTTGTCGTTCCGGTGAGGGTAATGAATGTCCCAGTCGTGGGCGGAAGATTGGTATTCGTTGTGGGGGGCTCTTCAGTTGTCGGGGGCTCTTCGGTTGTCGGGGGCTCTGGTTCTGTCGGCTCCGTGGGATCATAGAAGGTAACCTCTGATTTCGAAAAACCTTCAAGATCGAGATTTTCAATGTCCATGCCCAGAGGCACACGCAAACTCTCCAAAGGATTGTTGTTGAGAGACAGATTCTCCAAGCTCGTCATGCCGACGGGCAAGGTCAAGGTGGTTAGTTGGTTGTTGTAGAGACGCAGCCACTGCAAGTTGGTCAAGCCATCGGGCAGGGTCAAGGTGGTCAGCTGATTGCCGTAGAGATTCAGCTCCTGCAAGTTGGGCAAACCATCGGGCAGGGTCAAGGTAGTTAGTTGATTGTTGTGGAGATTCAGCCACTGCAAGTTGGGCAAACCATCGGGCAGGGTCAAGGTGGTCAGTTGATTGTTGTAGAGATTCAGCCACTGCAAGTTGGGCAAGGTATTGGGCAGGGTAAAGGCGGTCAGTTGGTTGTGTTCGAGACGCAGTGCCGCCAAGTTGGTCAAGTCGTCGGGCAAGGTCAAGGTGGTCAGTTGGTTGTTGTCGAGACTCAGCTCCTGCAAGTTGGTCAAGTCGTCGGGCAAGGTCAAGGTGGTCAGTTGGTTGTTGTCGAGACTCAGCTCCTGCAAGTTGGTCAAGCTGTTGGGCAGGGTTACGGAAGCCAGGTCAAGGGAGCTGAGAACCAGAGATGTTATGCTGGCATTGACTTGCCGGCTGAAGGCGCTGCCGTCGCTTTTGGTTCCGGTGATGAGGAGAGTTCCCTCAGTTGTCGGGGGCTCTTCAGTTGTCGGGGGCTCTTCAGTTGTGGGCGGCTCTTCGGTTGTCGGGGGCTCTTCGGTTGTCGGGGGCTCTGGTTCTGTCGGCTCCGTGGGATCATAGAAGGTAACCTCTGATTTCGAAAAACCTTCAAGATCGAGATTTTCAATGTCCATGCCCAGAGGCACACGCAGACTCTCCAAAGGATTGTTGTTGAGAGACAGATTCTCCAAGCTCGTCATGCCGACGGGCAAGGTCAAGGTGGTTAGTTGGTTGTTGTAGAGACGCAGCCACTGCAAGTTGGTCAAATCATCGGGCAGGGTCAAGGTGGTCAGCTGATTGCCGTAGAGATTCAGCTCCTGCAAGTTGGGCAAACCATCGGGCAGGGTCAAGGTAGTTAGTTGATTGTTGTGGAGATTCAGCCACTGCAAGTTGGGCAAACCATCGGGCAGGGTCAAGGTGGTCAGTTGATTGTTGTAGAGATTCAGCCACTGCAAGTTGGTCAAGGTATTGGGCAGGGTCAAGGCGGTCAGTTGGTTGTGTTCGAGACGCAGTGCCGCCAAGTTGGTCAAGTCGTCGGGCAAGGTCAAGGTGGTCAGTTGGTTGTTGTCGAGACTCAGCGACTGCAAGTTGGGCAAGCTGTCGGGCAGGGTCAAGTTGGTCAGTTGATTGTTGTAGAGATCCAGCTCCTGCAAGTTGGTCAAGGTATTGGGCAGGGTTACGGAAGCCAGGTCAAGGGAGCTGAGAACCAGAGATGTTATGCTGGCATTGACTTGCCGGCTGAAGGCGCTGCCGTCGGTTTTGGTTCCAGTGACGGTAAGGGTTTGAGCGGCGGCTGGGAGGGTGAGGGCGAGGGCCAAAGCCAGGCCGATTCGATGCGGCGATGTTGGCCTGTTTTTGGTGGGTTGCGGTTTGGCGGTTTTGTTGGCGGCGGCTGCCGCCAGTTTCAGGAGGATAGAGAATGGTTTCATAGCAAGATTCATTGAACGATTCTTCAATGCAAGGATAGAAGCGATATTCACTATCCCGTGCACGGTTCTTCCAATAGAAGCGATTTGTGGCCAGGAGTACTGGCTGGTTGGCTGGTCTTTTTTCATGCTGACAGGTTGTTTTGACATTTTCAAAGTTTTTTTGATTTTCGGTTCAGCGCGGAGGACAGGCGGCGCAGGCTTGCCGCCTGCAGGCAGACATCCTGTCTGCCCCACATTTCTCCCCCGACAAGGGAGATTTAGCAGCGGATTGGATTTTTTGTCAAGGTACCACTGATTTTTCTTTTTTGTCAAGGCGGGTGGCGGTCAACGGGTCGAGTGCCTGCGCGTCACCCTGTTAAGCCCGTAAATGCTTATCGCGGGAAGCCGCCTCGCCCCCGCTTGAAAACGACCGGCAGACCTGTCCGGAAAGGAGTCGTTCGAGATTGACACGCAACAAAACAAAGGTAATATATGCCGCTCGTTCGACGCAACAGACAAGGCTTATCGGAAAAGTCTGGAGAACATTGAGAGAATAAAATGGCAACGAGAATAGCGATTAACGGTTTTGGACGTATTGGCCGCCTGGTTTTCCGGGCCTTGGCAGAACAGGGACTTCTGGGCAACGAAATAGAAATTGCCGCCATCGGCGATATTGTCCCGGCGGACAACTTGGCTTATCTGCTGAAATACGACTCCACACAGGGACGTTTCCCAGGCACTGTTTCTTCAAAAAAATCTTCAACGGATCAAACTGACAACGATGTCCTCGTCGTGGACAGCAAAGAAATTCGCGTTGTCAGCGCCCGCCAGCCCTCCGGCCTGCCCTGGAAAGAAATGGGCGTCGAAATCGTTATCGAATCCACCGGGCTCTTCACCGCTGCCGACAAAGCCGAAGGCCACCTCCACGCCGGCGCCAAAAAAGTCATCATCTCTGCCCCGGCCAAAGGCGACGGCATCGCCACCATCGTCATGGGCGTCAACCACGAAATCTACACCCCCGCCCGGCACCATCTCGTTTCCAACGCTTCCTGCACCACCAACTGCCTCGCCCCCTTGGTGCACGTACTTCTGAAGGAAGGCTTCGGAGTCGCCGAGGGCCTGATGACCACCGTCCACGCCTACACCGCCACCCAGAAGACTGTGGACGGCCCCAGCGGAAAAGATTGGAAAGGCGGGCGCTCTGCCGCCATCAACATCATCCCCTCATCTACCGGCGCCGCCAAAGCCGTCGGCCTCGTCCTCCCCGAAGTGCGCGGCAAACTCACCGGAATGGCCCTTCGCGTGCCGACGCCCACCTCCTCATGCGTGGACTTGACCGTCAAAACCGTCAAAGAGACCTCCTATGCCGAAATCGCCGAGGCCATGAAGAAAGCCAGCGAAACCTACCTCAAAAACATCCTCGAATACACCGCCGACGAAGTCGTCAGCACAGACTTCATCCACTGCCCCGCCTCGTCCATCTTCGATGCCGGCGCCGGCATCCAACTCAACAGTCAATTCTTCAAACTCCTTAGCTGGTATGACAACGAATGGGGCTACAGCAACCGCGTCGGAGACCTCCTACGCCACATGTTGCGCCAAGGCATCTAACCGCCTCGCGCCAGCCCCTCGGCTCTCCTTTGCCGAAAGCTGCTTGAAGGAATCTTCCCTTTCCCCTTGACTGACAGGAAAAATCAGGGCAAAAAGACTCTTGTTAACTGTAAAAAACGGCCTCCAAAACCGAAAAAATGCAATTTTTTTGTTTTGAACGCTTGACAAGATGGATATTTCAGTGTATTATTGCCACGTGCCGATTATAGACAGTATAAATCAGGTTATCAGAACAATTATCATTGCAAGACCATGAAACCCGTGAATCTCAATACTTTTTTCGGAAAGGTGTTGATAGTCGGCGCCTTGACCTTCGGAGCAGCCTTTCAGTCGCAAGCGGCAAGCATACCGCAATACATCATCAATAAAGTGGTCGCTCTCATTGAGGGCGCCGTTTGGAACGCCGGCTATGGTTTCGTGACCAGACCGGGGAAAGTCGCCGTTTCGGCAGGTTCCGCCGAAATGGATTCCGCTCAAGCCTATTGCCAACAATGGTACGCGGGCAGGAAACAGCCAGAACAATCGACTGTTAGGGCAGGTTACCGCAGCGACCCCGAACGCCGGAACGGAGGTTGTGACCCGCTGCTCAATCGACGCTTTGCTTATTACGATTTTACCTTGCTCGGCATCGATCCCCAAACGGGGCAGTACACTGGGATAAACAGACGTCTTGTCAGAAAGGGATACGCCGTTGGTATATGGACGCCTCGAAATTTTGCCGCCGAAGGCAAGACGGAGTCTTGGAAGGCAAAATACACCGTTCATTCCAACTATTCCTACGAGTCCGGCGGCCAAGGTCTCCGCCGGCCTGCCGACAAGTTCAACCTGATAATTGAATATCGTTTGGCAGACTTGGACTACACTGCAGCCAACGGCTTAGTTAGCACTGAACGACTTAACGCTAAGAAAGAGCCCATTGTAGAACAAAGGCAAGAGAAAGTCAGCAAGGTTCAGGCGCAGACGATTTCCAACATTGATCTTCTGGAAGACGACACGGAAATCGTCGAGGGGCCCGAAGCCTACGGAGAATGCAAACGGGTCTGGAAACGAGTTTGGCCCGACATCACCTTAGCGGATTTGCCGCCGTTGGGTTCCCTCCAGGATTTGATTGACAAGCTGATCAACGAATCCGAGTGGGACGTTCACGAATTCCCTATCGACTATGGATGGGAATAACAGCAACGACAATTAACAATGAAAGGAAGACCGATGAAACCGATTCCGTTCAAAGCACGGGTTGCCCTTCTCGCCACGGTGATTGTGATGTTGTCCCTTTGGTTCGGAACGCGCAGCACAGACGAACCGCCAGCGGCAGAGACGGCCGGGAAAACAAAACCATCGGCAACTGCCCCGCCGCCGAACCAGAAATCGCAATGGCGGCGCTTCTCTGATCAAGTGAGCCGCAATATCGAAGCGGACCGCCAGGCTCGGGAACAAGCAGACCGCCTCCGACAAACTGAGGCAGAAGCGGCCGAAGCCGAACGTCAACGCCGGGAAAATTGGGAGAAAAATTTTCCTTATCAACCAACCTATCATCCCACCTTGACCTACAATCGGGGCCAGCCGGGAATAGGGGATATAGTGAAACGACACGGCTACATGGTGGCCTTCTTCAATAACCCGCAACGGTTCACGGCAGAGTTTGAGCAGTTATATCACATGCTCCAGGAAATCGACCGGGCGGATGATCCCAAAAATGTAGGGACTATTTTTGCCAACCTCAGAGATTACCACAAATCCATGCGTTCGAATCTGGAAGCGTTGGTGACTAAAAAGAAATGGGTGAATGATTCGCAGGGTCGACTGATTCCAGTTCAGGTTCCGATTGATGGAAAAACAACCTGGGGAGACAGGGACAATGGTTACAGTGAAAGTATAGTAAGCATACTAGTTTCGAAGAGACGTTGGCCGAACAAAGAGCCGCTGGACAAGGATAAGGCGCAAGCGATGCGGGATCGCTTGCTGACCGAAATTCCCTCAGAAAATCTTGTCAAAATGCCTCCTGTGGAGACGCTTCCCAATGGTGATGTGGGTGGATTTTTATACAGTGGCTCTGCAGAAAGGGTATTGGAGCCGGGCGATCAGTTATTGGTGCCAGTGCTTCCGGAGCCGGCGGACCTTGCCGATGCGCCCTCAGAATCGGAAAGCAACGATGTCATGATCTCCGTTATCTCGGTCGATGAACTCCCGTAACGCGATATTGTCCGAAGATCAGCCCCATAAAACGCAATGCTTGGCAAATGACGGCTGGCGCTAGTCTCTATTGATTTGCTGTCTCGTTCTAATTCGCAGTTCCGTTCGTTGCCGTTATCTTGCCCAGTTTTTTGATTTTACTCGCCAACGCATATTTTCGTGGATAAATGCAGGCCGTTCAAAAAAAGAGATTGAATCCAATAAAAAAACTGCGGCAGTCTTAAGCAGATGAATCTCTCGAGAATTTCTAGCGATTGGCCGGCAGGTTTGGCACCCGCATCTTGGCCACATATAAATAAAGCTGCAACAAAAACAAACAATCCTTGTTCCATGATGAAAACTTCATTTAGAATTGTCCTCCTCTTGTCTCTTGCGTTGGCAATGCCTTCGGAAGCCACGGCAGCCCCCAAGTTCCGTCCGCAGGAAATCGACGCAGCCATTCAGATTGGCTACGGCTTGGCCATTGCGGACATCAACGGAGACGCCAAGATCGATATTGTTTTGGCGGACAAAAATCAGATCGTTTGGTATCAAAACCCTTCCTGGCGCAAGCACGTAGTCGCGGAGAATCTGACCGAGCGGGACCATGTTTGCGTGGCTGCCCAAGACATCAACGGAGACGGCAAAGCGGAAATCGCTGTGGGCGCCGGTTGGAATCCGGGAGACACCAATCACAGCGGAAGCGTGCATTACTTGATCCCGCCCGAAGACAGAACACAAAGATGGACACCCATTGCCCTGCACCATGAACCGACAGTCCACCGAATGCACTGGGTACAAAACGAGCGCAATCAATGGGAACTCGCCGTGCTACCCATTCACGGAAGAGGCAACCGAGGCGGAAAAGGCGCCGGCGTGAAGTTGCTTGCCTACCATGTCCCGGAGAATCCTCGGGACAGTTGGGAAACCCGCGTGATCAACGATGAGTTGCACGTGACGCATAATTTCGATCCGGGACAATGGGATAACGATGCCGCTGCAGAGCTCTTAATTGCCAGCCGCGAAGGCGTTTTTATATCAGACGGAATCAACGGTGCAAAAGGCTTGAAGATAATTGGAAACGACCAAGGCGGCGGCGCCGGTGAAGTGCGGAAAGGCTCACTGGGCGAAGACAAACCTTACATCATCTCCATTGAGCCGATGCATGGCAATTCGGTAGTCGTTTACACGCCAAAGGTCGGTGAGAAAGGAATGTGGCATCGCCGCGTGATTGACGACTCCTTGCGCGATGGCCATGCAATTGTATGCGGCGATTTTGCCGACATCGGCCGGGACCAAGCGGCGGTAGGTTGGCGGGCGATGCGCAGCGGCGCTCCGGTCGGGATCAAGCTCTTTACGCCCGACAAATCAGGAATGCAATGGAAAGTCTCTATTGTCGATCACAATACAATGGCCTGCGAAGACCTCAAAGCCGCCGATCTCAATGGAGACGATCGGTTGGACCTCATCGCCGCCGGCAGAAAAACCCGTAATGTAAAAATCTATTGGAACGAAGGAATGTAAACTGCGTTCCTTCAACTCCGTAGACCTTCTTTAGCTTCCCAGTACGTTTTTGCCTTATCAAAGCGATTTATCCTACCACGAATTTTGAGAATTTCCTTTGGATAAAATTCCAACATAGTATTGCATAACTCCAACATCCACCACAGAGTAAAAAATTCTTTTTGTCGGTGAAAGCGAGATCGGCCATTGCTCTATGTGCAAAGTCATTGGAATACTCAACACGCTAGTTCCTCAATAAATCGCCAAATTTCTCTGCTGTCAGGGTGTCCAGCGCATCCCCGGCTGCTCTTGTGCTTTGAACAGTTTGTTGAGAGAGAAATTCCGGCAAATGGTTTATATGCTCTTTGATTTTGTTTGCTACTTTCAGATAACGGCCTCCATAATAGAAGTTTGCTTTCATAAAGATAATTCGTTCTGGTTTGCGCTGGCGGCAGATTTCGGCTGGTCGTTCAAGCTGTTCCTTTCCCAAAAAACCCCATCGGCATACCCTTGAATCGCGGATTGAGCGTACGCTTGTTCCAATCTCTTCTGTCCCCAACAGCAATACTCTTGATCCTGTTCTATTCCGCAGAAATGTCTTTGCAATTTTTGAGAAACGACAACTGTTGTGCCGCTTCCCAGAAAAGGGTCGAAGACAAAATCGCCTGTTCTGCTGCTGGCTAAAATCAGTTTTGCAATTAGTTTTTCGGGTTTCTGCGCGGGATGGCCTGTATTCTCCAGCATAGACCAAAAAGGGATTGTTATATCAGTCCATACATTAGAAGGATGAGTTAAGCGAAAACGGCCGAGAGTTTCTTCTTGCCAATCTTTTGGGGCGCCGTTGTCTATATAAGGTGCGATTACCTTTTTTTTCAGTTTAACAGATTCAACATTAAAGTAGTAATCATTGCCGGTTGTGCAGAACCAAATATCTTCTGTATTATTTTTCCAATTCATTTTGGCGCCTCTTCCTTTCTCCCTTTCCCAAGTAATTCGGTTT
The DNA here is from genome assembly GCA_965214825.1 of uncultured Pedosphaera sp. Classification (GTDB taxonomy): domain Bacteria; phylum Verrucomicrobiota; class Verrucomicrobiia; order Limisphaerales; family AAA164-E04; genus UBA2970. The sequence goes on along the minus strand of OZ243981.1, from coordinate 218,852 downwards.
TGCACGTAAAAGTATTTTTCCAGCAAAGGCGCGATGAGAAGAGATGTTTTCCAGTCTGAACAAACATAGACAGTGGCGTTGGGTTTGAGTATTGACTTGACGCAGGAGAGCAAGTTTTCAAACCAGTTTGCATATTCTTTTTTTTCTTTTTCCCGGAAGAGGCATCCGTTGTAGTTTTTTGATAGATTATACGGAGGGTCCAAAATCAGTAGTTTGACGAATTGGCTTGGGAGATGAGGAAGAACTTTAAAGCTGTTGCCGCAGATGATTCGGTCTGTAATCTGGTGCAAGGTTGCCGGTTTCGACACTTTGATCAGCTTGGCAGCCAGCGCTTTAATTTCGGCTTTGCTGCAGGTAAGCGTTCGGTTTTTAGGCGCTCTTTTCTTCATTGGGAGGGGCGGGTTGTTTTGGGTTTGTGCTTTCTTGCCTGGCGGCGACGTCTAATTGTCTGGGGATAGCAGGAATGTGGTCAGGTTGGAGAGTTGGTCTTCGTTCAGAATTTCGATGAAGTTGTCCGGCATGAGGGATTTGGGGTTGGTTTTGCGGCTGAGGATGGATTGTTTGGAGATGGAGAATTCCTGTCCGGCGGTGTTGGCGAATATGGCCAGGGCGCCGTCGTCTCGGCGATGCAGGCCGGTGAGGGCGTCGCCGTTGGCAAGGGTTAAGGTCTGGGTTTGGAATGCTTTGTCGAGGTTGCGGTTGGGGTCGAGGATGTCTTCGAGGAGTCGTTCCAAACCGCGGTTGGCCATTCCGTCCAGGTGGGGGCCAATGAGGGTGCCTTGCCCGGCGAGTTGGTGGCAGATTTGGCAGGCTTGCGCGAAGAGGCGGCGGCCTTCTTCTCGGTTGCCGCTCCGATTGCTGAGGTTTCGGGAGAGTTGTTGGATTTTCTCGCTTCGGTTTGTGTTGGTTGAGGGCAGGTTTTGGAGGAGGGTTTCGAGTTGTTGAGTTGCCTGAGGGCCGTGGTTGCGAATTTGTTCTTTGGTTTTGCTGTCGTTGAGGAGGGTTGCGGAGATGGCGCCTTCTTCTGCGAAACGAAGGGCAAGTTGAGCGCCGTTTTGATTGATGCTGAGGTTTCGAATGAGGCTTTGTTGGCTGCGTTCGGGGAGGGTGTTCAGGAGGTCGCGGATGAGAGTTGGGAGGGAGTCGTTGGGGGCGAAGAGTTGCTGTCCAATGTTCAGCCGTTGGTTTTCTGTGAGTGCGGGATCGGCGATTTGTTTGGCTAGAACTGCGGCTAGTGGGTGCGAGTGGGGTTGGCTGAGTTCGAGTGCCATTTGGGCGCGGGTGGCGGGTGAGTTTTTGGGGTTGTTGATTGCGGACACTGCGTTCTGGTAGGGCGCGCTTTCCGGGGCGTCGGCAATGATTCTTGCGGCGGCGGCTAGGAGACGGCTGCGGTGTTGAGGCGAGAGTTCGGGCAGGGGGGCAAGAGGGGGTGAGAGCCGGCCAAAGGCGAGCCATGCCCAGCCTCCGCCGTCGTTGCTGTCGATGATTTCGAGGTAGGCTTGCTGGTTGCGGAAGGGTGACAGACCCCAAGTGATTTGTTGGGCGATGTCGTTTCGGGGCGGGGCGGCGTGGGCAATGATTTTGTTGTTGTCCGCGAGCCGGAGGTTGATGCGGTTGCGGCCTTGGGCGGGTGTGTCAGGGCGGCCGTCGTGTCCGGCAAGGAAGAATGATAGCTTGGCGGGCAGGAGAAAGGATGGGGAGGCGAGGATGCCGGTGAAACTTTCGCCGCCGGGGGAGAGGCTGCAGAGGAAGGGGCTGCGGGGGTCACCGTCGGCACTGGGGCGCGATTCGAGAATCCAAGGGATTTGGGTCGGCGGCATTCCGGGAACTGGCCGGTGTGTCCAGGGTTGGGAGGATGGTGCCGCGCGGTTGAGCAGGCGTTCGGCCAATCGAATGCCCCAGTCTCTGAAGGCAGCGGCGGGCGCTTGGCCGCGTTGCTGGTTGCCGTCTTCGAGTGCTTTGTGGACGGCAAGTTGTTGGTCGAGATCGCCGGCGAAGACGGTTTCGATGATCTGCGGCAAGTGTTCCAGGTCGGTTGCCGAGGCGTGCCTCGCGATGTGGCCGGCGGCTCGGCGAATGGTTTCTGCTGGCGGGCGTCCTGATGCAATGTGGCTGAGCAGGAAGTTTGCTGCTGCCGGTGTTTTGACGGCGATGGCAACATCGGCAATGGCGGCTGCATCCCGGGGGGACAGTGGGGTTTGGCGGATGGTTTTGAAGGCGGCGTTTTCTCGGAGTTGGTTTCTCAAGGCGATGCGGAGCGCGTGTTTCAGGAAAGGCTGCTTGTCTGTGGTTTCGGCCAGAGCCGACAGCAAGGGGGCGAGGTGGCGCGGACTTGGGTGCCGTCCCAGGGCATCGCGGCAGCGCGGCGGACGTGAAGGTCAAAATCGTTCAAGCCAGCGAGGACGAGGTGGCGTTGGGCATCGCTCCAGGGATGGGTTTCGGAGAGGATTTTCATGATATGAATGCGCACTTCGCGGCTGGGGTCTGCCGCGCCGGCGGCGAGGGTTTCGGGGGATAGTCCGTCCAGCCGGTGCAGAATCCAAAAGGCGTGGGTGCGTTGATGCCAGGTTGATGGTTCGCTGCTGTTGGCGATGTTTTGCGCGTGGGGCAGGGCGGCAACGCCGATTTCATCGATCAGATAGTTCATCGCTAATTGCCGGCGGGTGATTATGCGGCTGTTGAGTTCTTTGTAGAGGCCGGAGAGGGAGAGTTTTGACAGGTCGAAGGTTTTGGGTTTTTGCGGGGGTTGTCCGGGCGTGCCGGTGAAGGAAACTTTCCAGATGCGTCCACGGTGGCGGTCTCGGCCGGGATGTTGCAATGGCACTTCGTAGTGGCCGATGATTCGGTTGTAAAAGTCGGCGATGTAGAGGGAGCCGTCGGGGCCGAACTGCATGTTGACGGGGCGGAACCACGGATCGTCGGAGCGGATGAAGTCTTCTTTTTCGATGGCCTTTTTTCCGGCGCCGGTTTCTAAAAGGGCGTCGCGGTTGACGCGGCTGGTCATGACGTTGCCAATGAAAAGGTTGTCGCGGAATTCGGCGGGCCATTGATCCCCGCTGTAATGAACTACGCCGTCGAGGGCTGTGGAGCCGTGGGTGTGTTCCATAATTTTGGGGCAGAATCCCAGACCATCGTGGGGCTTCCCGAAACTGGGATAGTAGGCGTCTCGGATTAACAGGTAGGCGGGCATGCTGTGGCAGTCGGAAGTGTAGAGATCACCGAGAGGATCTTGCGCCATGCCGAAGGGATTGACTTGGCCGAAGGTGAAGTGTTCCGCGCGGGAGCCATCGAGCCGCACGCGGTAAGTGTTGCCTGAATGCATGGAAATAGCGCTTCCGTCGGCGCCTTTCACCGTCGAATTGTTGTTGAATCCATGAGTGATATAAAGCCAGCCGTCAAAGCCGCGGGTGAAGGAGGAATTCATGCCGTGAGTGTCGCGTTCGTATCCCAAAGGGCCGTAGAGTTTGGTTTTTTGATCGGATTGGCCGTCACCGTCAGTGTCTTCGAAATACCAGATGTTGGGAATGCTCCAGGCAACAACGCCGTTCTTGTAAGGGTAAAGGCCGATGGGGATGTTGAGACCTTCGGCAAAGACGGCGACTTTGTCGTAACGGCCGTCGCCGTCGGTGTCTTCGATGACTTTGATGGAATCTCTTCCCGAACGGTCCAACGGCGCGGCAAAGGGATACTCATATGAATCCGTAACCCAAAGCCGGCCGCGAATGTCAAAAGCCAAGTTCATAGGCTTGGCGATCTTTGGCTCGGCAGCCACAAGCTCGATTTCAAAACCCGGCGGGAGGCGGAAGGTTTTCCGCTGTTCGCCAGGCGGAAGCGGATCAGTGGGGCGCACCCCAGCGGCAAAAGGATTCTCCGCCGCAAAACCCGGCCGGCCGGCCGCCAACACCGCAATGAACACCGCTGGAAAACAAAAACACCGGAAAGAAAAAAATAAAGCCCGCATGAATCGGCACAATCCTAGCCGAAATCCTCAAAATGCCAAAGCAAAAACAGATCAAGCAGCGGAGAGCCACGCTTCAAAACAACGTCAATGACCCGCCGCCGAACGAACAGCGGCGTTGCCATCTTTCCGGCGATCTGTTACGCCTTGGCTTTTGGCAAAACGATCATGAGCGACTCCGATAAAAAACGAAACCGGCTGGAAACGGCCGGGTATTGGCGGACCAACTTGCGGATTGTCGCCGTTCTGTTGGTCGCGTGGTTTGTTTCCAGTTTTCTACTGAGCATTGTTTTCGTCGAACCACTCAACGCGATTCAAATAGGCGGTTTTCCGCTGGGTTTCTGGTTCGCGCAGCAAGGCACGATCTGCATTTTCATTGTATTGATTCTCATCTATGCACTCCTGATGGATCGCCTGGATCGGAAGCACGGGCGGAAAGAAAAAAAGTAACATGGATATCCAGGGGTGGACTTATCTTATCGTCGGGCTTTCCTTCGCGCTTTACATTGGAATTGCGATTGCAACCCGCGTCCGGAGCACGTCCGGCTTTTATGTAGCGGAACAAGGAGTGCCGGCAGTTCTTAACGGGATGGCAACCGGCGCGGACTGGATGAGCGCCGCATCGTTCATTTCAATGGCCGGTTTGATTTCGTTCATGGGATATACAGGCTCAGTATATCTCATCGGATGGACGAGCGGCTTTGTTTTATTGGTCTTGCTGGTGGCGCCCTATTTGCGGCGGTTCGGAAAGTTCACCGTGCCGGATTTTGTGGGCGACCGTTATTATTCAAACCTCGCCCGCGTAACAGCGGTGGTCTGCGCAGTGTTTATCTCTCTTGTTTATGTGGCCGGACAGATGCGCGGCGTAGGCGTGGTGTTTTCCCGCTTCCTGGAAGTTGATGTAAACATCGGCGTTCTTATCGGGACGACGCTGGTTTTCCTCTACGCAGTTCTGGGAGGCATGAAAGGAGTTACTTACAATCAAGTGGCTCAATATACAATTCTGATTATCGCTTATCTTATACCGGCGGCAGCCATTTCCTTTCAGATGACCGGCAATCCCATTCCGCAGTTGGGATTCGGCGCCCGGATTGCGGCAGGCGAGGACGCGGGGGTTTATCTGCTGGAGGCAATCGATCAAATCCATCGAGATTTGGGTTTTCCAGAATATACAGGCGCTTTTGTTCCGGGAAAAAAAAGCATGGTCGACGTCCTGACGATCACCTTTGCGTTGACGGTAGGAATGGCGGGATTGCCCCATATTATCATTCGGTTTTACACAGTAAAAAACGTGCGATCGGCGCGATGGAGCGTCTTCTGGGCGCTGTTATTCATCGGGCTTCTCTATACCAGCGCGCCGGCAGTGGCGGCGTTTGCGCGGGCGAACCTTATCCAGACGCTGCATGAAAAGGAATATGCCGAGCGCCATGAATGGTTCAGAAATTGGGAGCAAACGGGGTTGATTGTTTGGATGGACAAGAATGGCGATGGGGTGATTCAATACGGCCCCAATGAGCCGTTTGCCGGAAAGCCTGATTTTGAGTTGAACGCAGCCGGGGAGATGGTGCTCGGCGCTTTCGGCGAGCCGTTGTTGAAGAACAAAGCCAATAGCAACAGCAACGAATTATATGTGGATGAAGATATTATAGTATTGGCAAATCCGGAGATAGCGAACCTTCCAGCTTGGGTGGTGGCGCTGGTGGCTGCGGGAGGATTGGCGGCGGCCCTTTCCACTGCGGCTGGACTGCTCCTTGTGATTTCATCGTCCTTGTCCCATGACTTGGGAAAACGAATTTTATATCCGAGGATGAGCGAGAAGACCGAATTGATCTGCGCTCGCATTGCCGCCGGCGGCGCAGTACTTTTTGCCGGCTACTTCGGCATCCATCCGCCGGGGTTTGTAGCGCAGACAGTCGCCTTTGCGTTCGGTTTGGCCGCCAGCAGTTTTTTCCCTGCGATCATCCTGGGTATTTTTAGTAAACGCACCACGCGGGAAGGCGCCGTCAGCGGCATGTTGGCCGGCATTTTTTTCACGGCGAGTTATATCATTTACTTCAACAAAATTATGCCGGAATCGACGCCGGAAGATTGGTGGCTGGGCATTAGTCCCGAAGGGATTGGCACGGTTGGCATGGCACTCAATTTCGCCATCACTATAATCGTCAGCCGCTTCACTCCTCCGCCGCCCGTGGAAGTCCAAACCCAAGTAGAACGATTGCGAATTCCCAGCGATAACTAACCTGGCGAACCCCTCACAGAATTGAACTCTCCGCCGACCGCATACAGGCTCATTGCTCATCGCGCCTCGATGAGATGTTGCTCTGATGCTGAGCTGTTGCTGAAAACTTGAACGGTCTTTTGGGAAAATGAAATGGAAGGCCAAGTTGTTCGTCGATTTGGCCCAGGTGTTGCTTTTGCTATGTCGTCCCCGCTCCAATAAAAATAGATTCGCCGGCGAACAACCCGGCTGCCCCCCCCCCCCCCCCCCCCCACCAGTCGGATACGGAGTTTGTTTATTTACTACGGGATGGGACACGCCGTTGCCTACCCGAAGGAATGCCGAAACGGCACCCCGCATTACCTGGATTGCTACTGGGTGCCGGTTACCAGTTCGCTGGAACCGTTGAGGGATTATCCCTATTGATCCGAAAGTTCCGCTTCAAAAGCCGAAAACACCGGGGACAGGCAGGAAAAATGCCGCCTGTCCCCGTTTTTGGCACGGATATTGCTGTTGTCTATCAAGATGATGAAACCGAATCGGCAAAACGGATCTACCTTGATCGAATTGTTGGTTGTGATCGCCGTTATTGCCATTCTGGCAGGGGCTGCTCTTGCCTGCCCTCAGCCAAGCTAAGCACGCCGCCAAACGCATCCACTGTGCCAACAATCTCAAGCAGATTGAAGTCGCCTTCCATCTCCATGCCCACGACAACGACAATTATGTCATCCCACTCGAATTCGGAGGATTCCCCTTTCATGGAATTTCTCCGACGAAGCCCTGGAATGACAATCTTTGGAATAGCATGCTTCTTTTAAACTATTATGGCGGCGATACGAACGTGTGGGATGGAACGACGACAACCTGCCCCATGAAGAATACTGGCCTATCCAAAACCCCGAAGATTGGAGAAGCATCGCCGGTGCTGATGAATAACAAGGCCACAAACTTCTATAATTCCAACCAAGACTCTCATCGTTTCCCTATTATGAACCGAAAGAATGCTTTATGGATTGCCATCTGCGCTTTGTTGTTGGCTGTCGTAATATTTCAATCTCTTGATAAAGCCCCAAAACCGCTGGCAACCGAAGCGCCGCCTGCGGCTCAAGAGAAGGTGGAAGCCGTTGTTTCCGAATCTGCCTATTCCCGCCTCAACATCTCGCTTCCGGGTGAAACCGAATTTTATCTGCCGGCTCTCTGCGGGTTCAACCTGCCGAAACGAATTGCCGTCCGCCGGCGATTCGGAGAGTCGGAACTATCCCAAACCGCCAGCCATTTTCCCGTTTCGTCTTCCAGCAACGTGGGGTAACTGTTCCGGTTGTTGTCGAAATAGAAAACGCGCGGAGCAGACCAATGGCCTTCTTTCTGTTTGGTTTTGTAATACAACCCGCGCCGATCGGCGGAATCGTTATACACATATATTTTTTGTCCCAAGGTATTCTGTCCGTAGTAGCTCTTGGCACGGTAGTTGGGTAGCTCCGGCTCAGCAACTGCATCGGACCAGGTTCGGCCGCCGTCTCGGCTAACCGATGAATAAGCAACTGCTGGATTCAAAGGCCGTTCCCATTCCATATCCGCCGTTCGCATGACCATCTTGAGTTCTCCTTCGCGATCGCCTTGATCGATGCAGCCTTCATGTAAAAACACTTCGCCGGTTGCCGGCATTCCAATATAGTCGTTCAGTTTCCAATGCAATAAACTGGTGCTCTCTAAAACGAATTGTCGCCGATCCCCGAAGGGATCATGGCGCCGCGAGTTTCGGTGAGCAGGCAGGAGGTAATGCCAGATGCCCCCGCGTTTGACAGCTTCGATGCCAGCGACGATGATCAAGGAGCCTTGGTAATCCATCGCCAACTCCATCGGATGCCACGAATAGCCGCCGTCCGCAGAATAAGCCGCACACAGATCAGCGTTTTCACTGTCACGATAATGCAGCGGCGCGCGCATGGCAAACAACCAAAGGACATCCTGGCCGGGAGGTCGATAGAGCACGGAGTTATTATAGGCGTATTGCACAGCGCCATTGCGTTGGCGATGGTCGAAAATAATTTTACGCGGACTCCAAGTTTTGCCGCCGTCTCGGCTCACGGAGCACACAACATCACCCATGTCCAGCTTCTGCCGAACTTGTAATCCGTAGGCGGTTACCAAATGCCCGTCTGTCCATTTGGCGATATAAGGTTCCCAAATTTTATTGTAAGGCCCGGCAGGCTCCAATCGGTCGATCACTTGGACGGTTTCCACATCGCCCGTTTCTCCTGCCAAACATCCTAGCGGCCAGAACAAAGCAAACAGCGCCACGCCGGAGATTATTTTCGGTAATTTATCGTTCATAACAAATAAGCGGATTCAGGCTGTTTTTAGGTTCAAAGGTTTTTGATTTGACTCTTGATTCGGTAGAGATGTTTATCGGAGCGGAGGATTAAACTTCCGCGCACGATTGCCGGCGACGCCATGCACATTTCACCGAGCGGATTGACGCGCAAAAGCTTGAACTGGTTGCCCGCTTGAAATACGTAAGTGTCGCCATCTTCGCTTAGGCAGAACACTTGATCGTTATATGCCCAGGGAGATGAGGTGAATGCCGTCCGCCCTCGGGGATTGACTCGTTGTTTGCCGTAAATCTCCACGCCGGTGACAGCGTCGCGACAGCTCAAAAACCCGAAATCCCACAATACGTAGAAGCGCTTTTTATAGAGCAGTGGCGAAGGATTATAGGGTGCCGCATTCGTTTCCCGCCAAGCTACAAACTCGCTTTCCCGTCGCCCTTTTTCCAGCGCAATGTTTCCCGAAGCTCCCGGACGAAGCGCATAAATGGGTTTGTTGACCGGAAGGCGGTCGCCTACATAGCCGGCGCAAACGTAGAGCAGGCCGTCTTCGGCGAACGGGGTGGGAATGCAGATGGCGGACATGCCGGGAAATTCCCACAGCAAATTGCCTGACAAATCGTAGGAGCGGGTTTTGTTCACGCCGGTTGTAATAATCTCCGTGCGCTGATTGTTTGCCCAAACGAAGGGTGTTGAAAAATTACTCGGCTCGTCCCGCGCCTGCCGCCAGATTTCTTCACCGGTGTTTTTGTCGAATGCAGCGATGTAGGATTTGTCTTCCATATTGTCGTTAACAATATAAACGCGGTTTTGGTGCAAGACCGGCGAGGCGGATGTACCCCAGCCTAGCCGCGTTTTATAGGGTGCCCAGGTTTTCTTCCAAACGGTTTTCCCTTCGTAGTTTAGGCAGTAGAGGCCTTGATAGCCGAAATAGATATAAACATGGCTGCCGTCGGTTGTCGGCGTTTCTGATGCAAAGGTATTTTTTACATGCACCGGGCTGGCCGGGGGGCCGGAGTGCAGTTCTGTCTGCCACAGCAGTTTTCCGGAATCGAAATCGTAACACAACGCCAGCCAGCGGTGGATGGCTTTCGGGGGTTCGGGGCGTTCGCCGCCGAAATACAAACCTTTCTTTGGAGGCTCCACTTCACCTTCGCTCGCCACGGATGTCAGGAAAATTCGATTGCCCCACACAATCGGCGACGACCAGCCCAAGCCCGGCACGGGGGTTTTCCAAGCGATGTTTTCGTTTTTGTTCCAGGCGGACGGAAGCCCGCTGCCGTCTTCGCCACGTCCGAAAGAGCCAGGGCCGCGAAATTGAGGCCAATGTGGTTGAGACCAAGTGGTCAGGCCGGAGAGACCGATCAGGCAAATTGAAATTGTTTTTTTCATGCTGCTGTTTCCTTACATGTTTGATTGACGGAAAGTGGCGACACTAACGAAGGCGAGCGGCTCGCGCAAATGATAAATCGACGGCGGGAAGCGTTTTTTTGAAAGCCGTTTTTGCTGGGGGGTTGATTTTTCGGGGCAAGGTTTTATCCTTGGCCTCATATGCGTTTTCGATCTCTTTTTGCCATTCAAGCCATCAGTGCGATTGCCGTGTTTTCGTTGGCTGCCGCTGAAGAAAGCCTGCCTTTCGGCGCGGATTTTCCCCATCTTGATAGCGCTGCCACCGGCCAATGGTGGGCGTTTGGCGGAGAATCCTCTGAGCGTCCCGGTCGAAGACGGCCACCCAAGAACTTGATCGATGTCAACGTGCCGCGCGATGGGGTGGTTGCTTTCGCGGTTTATGCGCATGATCGCGGCACGCTCAAGATGAGTGTCCAATTGTTCCCGCTGCTCAATGGCGAGCCTCGCCGCGTCCGCCTTGAATTCAACCGGGACGGCGAATGGCAGCAGGCGGCGGAGGCATTGGTCTGCTACCCCGGCTGGAGTGCCCATTTCCGAATCGACGGTTGGGACAACACTCGTGATGTGCTCTATCGCGCCCGGCATGGGCGGGAGGCGATGTTTGAAGGGCTGATTCGGCGCGACCCGATTGAGAAAGAGGAAATTGTTCTCGCCTCGCTTTCCTGCAACTCCAGCCGCACCAGCGGCCCGCGACCGCGTATCGTCGAGAACATTCAGGCACAAGACCCCGATCTTCTGTTCTTCGCCGGCGACCAGACTTATCACCACACCCAACACACCGCCGGCTGGCTGGAGTTTGGCCTGCAATTCCGCGAGCTGTTCCGAACGCGCCCGATGATTGCCATTCCCGACGATCACGATGTGGGACAGGGAAACATCTGGGGCGCCAGCGGCAAAAAAGCGGCCACGCCAGCCGGACCGGATGGCGGTTACTTTTACCCCGCGAAATATGTCAACATGGTGCAGCGCGCCCAGACTTGGCATCTGCCCGACCCTTTCGACCCCACGCCGATCCAGCGCGGAATCACCGTCTATTACACCAGCTTAAAAGTTGGCGGCATTGATTTTGCGATTCTCGAAGACCGCAAATTCAAAACCGGCCCCCAAGGCGCCATCCCCAAAATGGGACCGCGGCCCGACCACATCAACAACCCCAGCTACGACCGCGCAGCTGTCGATCTCCCCGGACTCAAACTCTTGGGCAACCGCCAACTGCGCTTCCTCCACCACTGGGGGCAAGACTGGACAGGTGCCTCCATGAAAGCCGCTCTGTCCCAGACAGCCTTCTGCGGCGCTGTCCACCTGCACGGCAATCCCAACAACCGCCTCCTCGCAGACCTCGACAGCAACGCCTGGCCGCAAACCGGACGCAACAAAGCGCTCACTGAAATCCGCCGCGCCTGGGCCCCCCACCTCTGCGGTGACCAACACCTGGCCGTTGTCGTCCAACACGGCATCGAAACCCACCGCGACGGCCCCTTCGGCTTCACCAGCCCGGCCATCGTCAACACCATCTACGGACGCTGGTGGCATCCCCTCAACGAAAAAACCGGCGCCAACCCCATTCCCAAAAGCCCCCACCCCTGGACGGGAGATTACGAAGACGGCCTGGGCAACCCCATCACCATGCACACCTATGCCAACCCCGAAGATCGAAGCGACCCAACCAAACGCGCCGACGGCTACGGACTAGTCCGCTTCAACAAAACTCACCGCACCATCCGCTTCGAATGCTGGCCGCGCTTTGCCAACCTTGCCGACGGCGACCGCGCCCAATTCCCCGGCTGGCCCATCACCATCCAAATGGCCGACAACGACGGACGCCGCCCCACCCACTGGCTGCCCCAACTACAATTCACCGGCCTCGCCAACCCCGTCATCCAAATCATCCAAGAAAACACCAGCAAACCCAAAAACGCCGACAGCACAGGAACGGCAACCATCCTCTACACCATTCGCATCCAGGGCAACCGATTCCGCCCGCCAGTCTACGCGCCCGGAACATACACCCTCAAAATCGGCCAAAACCAACCCGATGCCCGAGCCTACACCGGCATCCCCGCCAAATCCAAAAACGACCCTACCATCCTGCCCATCCGCTTTTAAAACACTTGCTAGGAAAGAGACAACTATAGAAAGTTGTTATTCGCCGAGACTGTCCTAATTGACTCCGAAGCCGCCAGCACGACTGCCGCCAAGGTTCAGCTAAGTTGCTGCCTTCTTAATCCGGTGCCTCTCTGGATCACTCCAAATTACCAATGGCTTTATCACGCCTTTCTCTGGCATTCTTTTCGTCTCTTCGCCGGTCGCTTTCATACCACATCTCGTACATCCTCGATGTTGCATCTGCACCCTCCTCGTCATTACGATAAGTATAATGACAAACACCAGCAGAAACTATCGTTCCAATTATGAAACTACAAAATTTTTCCCTCCAGCTCGCCACTCCGCCGACATTGTATGCTTCCTTCCAGTGACAGGAAGGCGTGTGTTCCTCACCGACTTCGTGATAGGCTGCACACGGATGGATCCACATCAGGGAAGCGAGCGCGTCCATCGTTCCATCCGCTTCCAGTGCCTTTACATCTACAAAAGGAGGTGGAGAAGGAATCAGAGAGAGGCCGTGCGGAGACTTTTTCCATTCATCCGCAATTTCTTTTCCAAGCTCTTTGAGAAATTCATAGATACTGTCGGAATACACTGCTCCGAGACCGCCAACACCAATGGCTGCCAAAAGACAAATCCTCCGATTGTGGTCTGCCGTTATCATTGAATCTGCGTGAGCCCCTTCAGCTCTGGCAAGACACTGCAAATATTGAAGGTTGATTCTTTTCAATTTGTCGTCATACTTCTCCCAAGCTGGCGATCCGTCGCAAGGGATATATCCCCACACCTGATTTCCCCAAACGATTTGCCAACCGCCTATCGCCAAAACCGATTCGGGAAGCATGGTTGTTATGTCGAAATTATGCTGATTCTTGCCAGGCGAATAATCCATTTGATACCAACACGTTGAGATTATCGTGCCATCGGCTAAAGTGGCGTGATTGTGATTCTCATGCTCAGGATCATCGTGTGCCCTTAGATTTCCAAATGGTGCGATCAACAATCCTGCAAGGGCCATTCCGATGACAGCGGCTTTTCCAGCCAAGCGGCTGGTGTTTGCCGTTGCCCGGACCGACTTCTGCATCCTGCGCCGGAGCGCTTTCAGCAGTTGCAATAGTAAAAAGGGATGATTCCCCAAGATGAACGGCAGCGTGAATGCCGCCGCAATGAGCCACAGGAGGCTTGGAGTTGCGATTGGATTACTCATCGTTCTGATTATTTTGTGCCGTTAACTTTGTCAAGGCTCGATGCAAGTCAAAACGCCACTCAACGCACCCCGCACCGGGCCGTTGGTATCGTTCAGACAGATGAAAAAGCGAGAACATCCCACCTATTCACCTGACATCCGGGGAGTGGATCGGCTCCCTTAATGTCTTTCAAAATCAGACTGTTGTATTGACAGGCGCCCCGATTGGGAACATCCATCTCAACAATATGAAAAGCCAGTAACTCCTTGTCGCGCTTTTTTTTGCCCAAAAGCCTATTTAATTGACGAGGGGCATTGCTGCCAGACAGGGGACGGGTTGGGGAGATGCTCTGCCTTCCTGTTGCCAATTCTGCGTTGCGGCTAAAGCGAAGACACTGTTGGTCGTCATTTCTTTTGCGAAAATAATGCTTGCTTTCATGGTTGCAGTCTCAACGATACTCCGAAATGGAATCGCCAATGGCAAAAGCTGTATTGATAACTTCCCTCATTGTCGCTGTTCTGTCTGTAAAGGCTCAGGAATGGCCCCGCTTTCGGGGGCCGAACGGCACTGGCCGAGCTGCCGGAGAGGCGAGTTTCAAGGGAATCTCCGAGCAAAATCTTGTCTGGAAAGTGAAGCTCCCCGGAAAGGGGCATTCATCGCCTATCGGTTGGGGGGGAAAAATCTTTTTGACGGCTGCCGATGATGGGAAGCGCGAGTTTTCCATCCTGGCTGTCGAGGCCGAGAGCGGCAGGATTCTGTGGCGCAAGGCGTTTCCTCACCGGCCGTTTCGAGGAAACCATCGGTTCAACAGTTTTGCCTCGCCAACTGCGGCGGCGGATGAAGAGCGGGTTTATGTGAGCTGGGGCACTCCTGAACATCTGTATCTTGCGGCCTTGAGCCACGCCGGCGATTTGCATTGGAAACGCGACCTCGGTGCCTTCGAGAGCCAGCACGGCCTCGGCATCTCTCCGATATTGTTCGGAGATTTGGCCATCATAGCCAAGGAGCAGTTGAAAGAAAGTTTCATTATTGCGGTGGACCGGGTGACTGGAGAAACTCGTTGGAAGACTCCTCGGCGAAGCGCCAAAACGGCTTACTCCACTCCCTGCCTTTCGCAGGATGCCAACGGGAATCCGATTCTTTTGGTCAACAGCCAAGCCCACGGGATTGGCGCCTTGAACCCCGAAACTGGCGCTCCGCTCTGGGAATATGCCAATGCCTTCGACAAACGAAGCTGCAGCTCTCCGGTGGTTGCTGGCGGCTTGGTCTTCGGCAGTTGCGGCAGCGGCGGGGGCGGCAACTTTGTCGTGGCCGTGCGCCCGCCAAACGGCACCACGCGAACTGCTCCCGAACTCGCATATGAAATCCGCCGCTCGGCTCCATATGTTCCCTCCTTCCTCTCTCACGGTGGCTGGCTATTCCTTTGGAGTGACAACGGCATTCTTTCTTGCGTCGAACCCGAATCAGGCAGTGTCCGATGGGCGGAACGAATCCTCGGCAGATTCTTCGGATCACCCGTTTCGGTGGGCGACCAGCTCATCGCCGTTGCGGATGTGGGGAAAGTGTTCGTTGTGTCTGGCACCGGGCAATTTGCCATTCTGGGGAACTTCGATTTGCAGGAAACCTGCCACACGACACCGGCCATCATCAAAGACCGCATGTACATCCGTTCTCTTCGTCACCTTTGGAAATTCAAACCCTCGGGAAAGAAACACCCGGCGCCGGGCTTCAACGGGGAAGGCAGGGGAAGGAACGGCTGAGCGCCTTTGCCGGCTGGAAAAACCTCGGCATCACCGCCGGATTTTATGATTCCTTTCCCCGCCATCGCAAAATCCCTTCGGCGTTTGGGATTTCGGTCTGGCGGCTGTTTTCTTTTGGCGGCTGTGTGGCTTCTGGCGCTGGACATTCGGGGGCAGGCGCCATCGGGGGAAGGTTTGTTTGCGGTGTTTGCCACCGGCAGAGGGGAGTTCACTTGCCGGCTTCACTTTAAGAGAGCTCCCCGGACGGTGGCAAACTTTGTCGGCTTGGCGGAAGGTGCTCGCCCCTGGGTGGACTTCCAAAAGGCCGCGATCTCGCGGGAGCGGTTTTATGATCGAACCACTTTTCATCGGGTGCGCGCGGGTTTTGTGATTCAGGGTGGCTCGCCCAACGGTCGAGGCACGGACGGCCCCGGCTACGCTTTCAGCGATGAGTTTCACCAGGAGTTGAAGCACAGCCGCGCCGGGATTTTGTCGATGGCCAACTTCTCGCATCCGCACACCAACGGGAGCCAATTTTTCATTACCTTAGCGGCGACGCCTTGGCTGGACAATGTGCATTCGATTTTCGGCGAAGTTGTCAAAGGCGCCGAAGCGGTTGCTGCCATTGGGAGGGTGCCGACGGATTCCTCTGAGAATCCGCTCGAGCCGCAGCCCCTTCATTCCGTAACCATTCTGCGAGTCGGCGCCGAAGCGGTCGCTTTTGATCCAAACGCCGTCCGCCCGCCGCTTCCGGCAGTCCACAGGCATCCTGCCCGAATCGCGAGAACCGAAAACAGATTGGCTCTCGTCTGGACGACGAAAGCCAATCACGTCTACCATGTCCTCTTCTCGGCGGACTTGGCGAACTGGTCTTTCCAGCGAAATCTGCCGCCCAACGGAATTATCGGCCTCGACAACTTTATTCAAAACTATGCGCAGCAATACTTTTTCTTTATCGAAAGCCAACGCGACCCCGGAATCTCCGAATGAACGCTACTTGGGCAGAAGGGCGCCTGCCGTTCCTATCGGCGGCCTATCCGGCAAATCCGAAAGCCTCCCGATTTTGGTTTGGCCTGCTCGTTAAATGAAGACAGCCGTCATTTCCGGCGGGGCGGGTTTTCTCGGCAGCCATCTGTGCGATCGGCTCATCGACAGCTATCACATCATCTGCGTCGACAACTTCTTCACGGGCAGGAAGGACAACATCAAACACCTGCTCTCGCGGGACCATTTCACCCTCGTGGAACACGACATCATCTGCCCCCTTTTCTTCGACGATCGCAAAATCGACCGCATTTACAATCTGGCTTGCCCGGCTTCCCCTGTTCATTACCAGCACAACGCGATTCGAACAATCAAGACGAACATCCTGGGCACCGTCAACATGCTGGGCCTGGCCAAACGCCACGGCGCTCGCATCCTCCAAGCCAGCACTTCGGAAGTCTATGGAGACCCCCTCGAACATCCCCAAACCGAGTCGTACCGCGGCAATGTCAACCCCCTCGGCCCCCGCTCCTGCTACGACGAAGGCAAACGTTGCGCGGAGACTTTGGCGTTCGACTACCGCCGGCAACACAGCCTCAAAGTGCGCATCGTCCGCATCTTCAACACCTACGGCCCGCGGATGCTGGCGACTGACGGCCGAGTCGTCTCCAACTTCATCATCCAAGCTCTCGCTGGCCGGGACATCACCGCCTACGGCACCGGCCAGCAGACCCGCAGCTTCTGCTACGCAAGCGACCTGATCGAAGGCATAGTGCGCCATATGGAAAACGAAACATTCCCCGGCCCCGTTAACCTAGGCAATCCCGCCGAATTAACGATTCTCGAACTGGCGAAAGCCATCATTCAACTGACCGGCTCCCGGTCGAAAATCGCGTTTCAAGACTTGCCGGAAGACGATCCCCAACGGCGCAAACCCGATATTTCGCTGGCAAAAGCCAAGCTCGGCTGGGAACCGAAAGTACCTTTGGCCAAGGGGCTTCAGAAAACAGTCGCCTATTTTCGCGGCGGCGCCCCGGCATCCAATTTTTGAAAAAAACACACTTGCGCCCCTTGCAAACAGCTATTATGCTTTACAAAGTATCTTGTTATGAGATATTTGAGCCATAACAATTGACGGCACGCCATGCCAGATTTCTTCGACAATTGGACCATTCAAATGCGGAAAGGAATCGTGGAGTTCTGCATCCTCCGATCCCTCGCCCGCACGGAGCGCTATGGATACGACCTGGTCAAATCCCTCGTCATCCTTCCCGGATTGAACACAACCGAGGGAACAGTCTATCCCCTGCTCTCAAGATTGCGCTCCGGCGGCTTGCTCCAAGCCCGATTGCTCGAATCGTCCGAAGGACCGGCCCGCAAATACTATTCCCTCACCGCGCACGGACGCCGCCAACTGAAGCTAATGAACACCTATTTTGAAACCCTGTCGCAAACCTTGAGCAACGTAGAAGAGAAAGGAACCTTGAAATGACGCAATGGTCGAAAGATGCCGCAAACGAGCTGGAAGCCTATTTATCGCGCCAACGAAACGCCCTCGGCGGCGAGGAGGTTGACATCGACGAGATCCTCGGAGACCTCCGTTCCCACATCGACGAGGAAATCAAAAATCGCGGGCTTCAAGTCGTTACCCGAGAAGATGTCGCTGAAATCCTGCGGCGCTTAGGCCCTTTGGCGGGACGGGAAGAGCAGCGGGCGGCCCCTGCCCCGGCATCGGACGCGCCGTCAGCGCCGCCCCTCCCAACCTCAACCCCCGGAATCACGTTGATGATTTTCGGCATCTTCCTTCCAGCTGTCTCGCTCCTCGTCGAGCTGGCCTCACACTGCTGCGCCCGCGTATTTTTCGATCCAATCCCGACCTGGTGGCATGTCCTCCTTGTCGCCTCAGTGCCGATTATCAATGCCCTGGTCATCTATCGAATCCGCCAGGGAACGCGCCTTTGGCCAAAGCTCTTCATGGCTGCCAATGCCGCCGCCATCGTCATCGCCGCATTCTACGCCGCCGCCTTTGCCACCCTGCTTTTCCCGGGTCTCTTTGCCGTGGTCTGGTTCGGCTTCGGCCTGCTGCCGATGGGTCCCTTGTTCGCCCTCATTGCGGCGATTCGGTGCCGTTATCATTTAAAGTTGTTCTTCGGAAAATCTCTTCAGGCGGGCAGGGAGAGCGTGTTGGGCTTTGCGGTGGCGGTTGCGATTCTGGGCGTGCTGGAGTTTGCGAATATCGCCGCCCGCATTGGCTTGGAACTGGCGGATTCCCCGGAGCCTGCTGTGCAAGCCCGCGGTATGTCCCTTCTCAGAAACTTCGGCAGCGAAACCATGATGCTGCGAGCCTGTTACGAGCGGCCTCGGAAATTCACCAATCTGGCAGCCTTGTTGATCTCGCCCGACAACCCTGTTTATCAGAAGGAAGCCCGAAGAATCTTCTTTCGAGCGACGGGGAAGCCGTTCAATGCCGTCCGCCCGCCCCGTCTATATTCCCGGACAGGCCGCTGGGAAGCGCTGGACGAGTTGGCTTGGGATGTGGACGAAGGCTTGGGCGGTACAGCAGTGGCCGGGCGTGTGCGCGGTCTGGACCTCGTCGGTTCCCGGCTGGACGGCCGCGTGCACACCCAAGCCGGACTTGCCTATCTGGAATGGACATTCGAGTTCACCAACCAATCCACCCGGCAGCGCGAAGCCCGCGCCCAAATCCTGCTCCCGCCCGGCGCCGTCGTCTCCCGTTTAACCCTGTGGGTCAACGGCGAAGAACGCGAAGCGGCCTTTGCCGGCCGCGCTCAAACTCGCCAAGCTTACCAGGAAGTCGCCGTGCGCCAGCGGCGAGACCCCGTCCTCGTGACCACCTCCGGCCCCGACCGCATCCTCATGCAATGCTTCCCCGTCCCGCCCAACGGTGGCGCCATGAAAGCCAGGATAGGCATCACCGCGCCATTGGCCATGACCAACCCGCGCAACGGCAAACTCCCCCTCCCCAAAATGCTCGAACGCAACTTTGGCCTCCTTCCCGACCTCAAACACGCCCTTTGGATCGAATCGAAATCGGAACTATCCAGCCCGCTGAACAGCCTAAATCCGGGTGTCCTTCCGGAGAACCCCAAAGGCGGAAAAAACGCGCTGGCAGGAGAAATCCTGACACTTCACGGCCAGATCGCCGATGCCGACCTGCTCTCGCCCCGCTCCGCCATCCGCGTCGTCCGCGCCCAAGCCGTCCAGCGCGTCCAAACCGCCGCGCCGGAACTCGACAAAATCATCCTGCAAGAACTGATCCCTGCGCCACCGCTCAACTTCGACCGCCTCGCCCTCGTCATCGACGGCTCCAACGGCATGGCGCCATTCTATGCGGAAATCGCTCGAAGCCTCGCACAACTCCCGCCCTCCATCGAACTCTTCCTCATCCACGCCTCAGACACCGACCAGCGCTCCCGAACCAGCAACACCACGCCCGTCGACAAAGACGCCGCCGCTGCCCAAATCGCCAACCTGCAAGCCCTCGGTGGCCAAGACAACTTGAACAGCCTCGTGCGGGCTTGGGAAATCGCCGCCGGCGGACAAAACGGCGTCGTCCTCTGGATTCACGGGCCGCAACCCATCGCGCTCGGCTCAGACCAAGTCCTTCGGCAGCGCCTCGAACGAAGCCCTGCCCATCCCAAACTCTTCGAAATGCAAACCGCCACCGGCCCCAATCGGCTCTTGGAACAACTGGAAGCCAACGCCGTCCAATCCCTTCCCCGCTTCGATTCGCTCGAAAACGACTTGGCCGACTGGCTCCGACTGCTGGGCGCCGATGCCGGACCATGGTACTTCCAGCGTCGCGCCGTTTCCCGCGAGTCCGCCGCCGGCCTTCACACCGTCCCCAATGTTACAGACCATGTCCGCCGCCTCTGGGCTGCCGCTCAAATCGAAACACTGGCAGCCAAAGGCGATCCCGATGCAGCCGTGCAAATGGCCAGTCGACAGCAACTCGTGACTTCGGTTTCGGGCGCCGTTGTCCTGGAGACAAAGGAACAGTTCGACCGCGCCGGCCTCTCTCCCGTTGACCCAGCCACAGTCCCAGCCATCCCCGAACCCGAAACCTGGCTTCTGCTGTGCCTGGGCGCTTGGCTCCTCTGCTGGTTTCACCAACGCCGCCGCCCCTTGCGGCCATGAAACGAATCCGTTTCTTTCAACTCCCGATGTTTGACCAGTTTCACTGGCTAGCGGCCTGGTCTCCATTAATTGCTCCGCTGGCCTTTTACACCTTGGTGTGCCATGCCGCTCTCTTGACCGGCGAATGGCCTTCCCCCGAAGCAATCCGAATCGACGACATGAGAAAAACCTTCGCCTTCTTCGGTTTCCACTCCGTCTTTGCCTTTCTCAGCATCATCGCGTTAAGCCTCTCGCCCATCGCCTGGCTCATGCTCCTGAGCCAGGCGCACCTTTACCCCAGCCTCGCCGCTTACGGCATTCGCTTCGCCGTTTTTCTCCTCAACCTCAGCTTCTGCCTCTGGCTGGGCTTCCTCGACCCCGGCGGTTTCCTCCGCTGGTTTCTCGACTAGCGCCCCTCCTCGCCGCGCCGTTTCCGGCTGAAAAAAAGAAAACTTCTTGCAGAAACTGAGGCGTTTCAGACGTAATGCTTGCGAATGACACAACAGAATAACACGATGAAACACTTAAAACTATTGCTCGGATTGTGGAATAACCGGCGGGAACCTCTGCCCATCAACCCCATTTATCGCCGGCCGCAACAGCCCGCAACTTCGTCGTCAACTGCCGGTGTCCCCAATAAAGCCAGCCGCTGGAACTCACAATTCCAATCAGAAACCACGATGCCCACAGAAAATATCCCTCTATCCTGGAATACCGAATCGTCAAGTACATAATAACAACAACCAGCAGAGAAGGCAACAGAAGAACCGTGAGGAGATTGGCAAGAATCCCCCGGCTCACAAACCGGGCATTCAAACCCTTCCACATACCCAACCAACACAAGGCGTAAGAGTCCAAAAATAAAAAGAATATCATCCCCAATACGAACAAGCCCCACAAACTCATCTTTCCCCAATCCCTACTCATCCCCGTCCCGCCCAACAATCCGTCCCCGTCCCAGTGGAGAAGCGGCGCCACCAAAACCACGAGCCAAAGAAACAGCAATACAAGTGCCGGCCCCAAAAACTGCCAGTAAAAGGACTGCATCTGCCCGCGCAAAATCTCCCGCACCCGAACGGGAGTAGCCAGCAACAACTCCAGCGCGCCGCTCTGCCGGTCCTCGCCGAACCTTCGTGCCGCTTCCACCCCCAGATGGCATTTGATGATCAACTGCATCATAAACACCGTCACCATAAGATTGGCCTCATGCGCAAAATCCCAGCCAAAATATAGGCAGCCCCAAAGCCAATACAAACCGCCCGAAACGAACACAAGCATCGCCAACCAAGGCTTGCCGGCCTGCCGGGACTCCAGCCAAAACACCGGATTCTGGCCGTCCGCCAACTGCCGCTGGCGCTTCTGCTTCCCTCGCCGCCGCTCCCCGATTTTTCGCCGCCAAAACCGCTCAAAAACCGAATCACTCTCGCGCCATGTCCGCTGGACAACCCCACAAGCCAACGCCAGCGCCCCCACAACCAAACCGGCATTCACGCCAATCGACACCCAATACTCCCCAGAAAACCGCGTATATGGCAGTTCCCAGGAGACTGCGAGAGCAAAACCGATACTGGGAACCAGCAGCCAATGCTCCATCCAATTAAGAAAGCCTACCTTTCTGGAAATGTTCAAAAACAACGACAAAGCCGGCCCCGCCCCGCAAAGAACCCCCATTGTCAAAAACACCCCCGCTGCCGCTCGCACCGAAGAGCGGCTCATGGACGAAACCCCAATCCCAACCGACAGCGAAAGCAGCAAAGTCAAAAAAATCGCCAGCATCACCCGGCAAAATTCCGCAAACACCACCCCGCCCATCAGCAACGGAATGGCCAAAACAGGAAACACAGACGCCACGCCATAAACACTGTGCAGCGAAGTGGCCGCCATCTTGCCCAACACCACATCGTAGCCCTTCAAATCCGTCAGGAACAATAGCCCCAACGTGTTGTTTCGCTTCTCCCCGGAAAGGCAATCCGACGTGACCCAAACGCCGCTCATCCAACAAAAGAGGAAGGTGATCACCGCCAGAAAACCAAACATCCCGCCGCTCACCTCTGAAGGCGAGATATGCTGCATGGAAAAGAGAAAGAAAGCGCTCCCGCCAATGGCCAATCCCGCAAAGAGCAGCCGGCTCCAATACGACCAACCTTTCTTGGATAAAACCCGCAGCTCGCGGGCGACAATTGGAAACATCGTCATGGAAAGAAACACTTACCGGACAGCCGCCGAACAAACGGGCACGCCGCCAGCAAAACACCCCTGCCGGAAAAGTTTCAACCCAAAACAAACACGCTGCCAACCCAACGCCCGCCAGTGCCCGGACAGCTCAACCTGCGGAATCTGCCACAAAGTCCGCTTTTTTTCTTTTCAACAGAGCGGAAACAGGAGAAACTGCCCCTCTTTCATTCGTACACGAAACGAAGCATTATGAATATGGACAAGCTGCACCGATATAAACAACTCCTCCTTGGCGCTCTGTTTCTTCTTCCCCTTGCCGTTTGGGGACAGGGCTCGCCAGCAACGATTGACGCGGGCAATACAGCATGGATGTTGACAGCAACGGCATTGGTTTTGTTTATGACGATCCCCGGCCTCGCTCTCTTTTACGGCGGGCTGGTTCACACCCGGAACGTTCTTTCCGTCCTAGCGCATTGTTTCGTGCTTGCCGCGCTGATGACGCTCCTGTGGCTGGTGTGCGGCTATTCTCTGGCCTTTTCCACAGCCGGAATGGCCGCTGGACAAACGAATCTCCAATCGTTTATCGGCGGACTCGACCTCGCGTTTCTTCGTGGCGTGGATGTTTCCGCAGTCGAGGGCGCGATTCCAAAGACGCTGCATTTTGCTTTTCAGATGACCTTCTTCATCATCACGCCGGCGTTGATTGTCGGCGCCTTTCCCGAACGGATTAAATTCTCCGGCATGCTTTGGTTCATGGTGCTCTGGGGGCTTTTGGTTTATGTTCCCATCTGCCATATGGTTTGGTCGGGAGAAGGCAGCTTTTTTGGGGGGCGAGGCGTCTTTGACTTTGCTGGGGGGATTGTGGTTCACATCACCGCCGGCGTTGCTGCCCTGGCCGCCTGCATTTATATTGGACCGAGGAGCGGTTATCGGGAACGGGCCATGCCGCCCCACAGTCTTCCGATGACCGTTACCGGAACTGGGATGCTTTGGGTGGGCTGGTATGGATTCAACGCTGGGAGCGCTCTCGCCGCGGATGGAAATGCTGCTATGGCCTTGGTGGCTACGCAAATCTCCGCTTCAGCCGCTGCTCTGATGTGGATGTTTATCGAATGGTTTAAGCACGGCAAACCCAGCGTGCTCGGCTTTGCCACGGGCGCCATTGCTGGTTTGGCAGCCATCACGCCGGCTTCCGGCCATGTCGGCCCTGCGGGCGCGCTTATCATTGGGGTGGTCTCCGGGTTCCTTTGCTGGTGGGCATCGACTAGCATCAAAGCCAAGTTCGGTTACGATGATTCGCTGGATGTGTTTGGCGTTCACGGCGTCGGCGGTTTTATTGGAACGATTCTCGTGGCTGTTCTCGCCCACGAAATATTTGGCGGCAAGGAAGGGCCACTAGCTATCGGTAAGCAATTAGGCATCCAGGGATTCGCAGCGGTTTTTACGGTTACCTACACCTTGGTCGTCAGTCTGCTCCTCCTCAAAGTTGTCGATGTCGTGGTCGGCCTGCGTGTTACCGACGCCGAAGAGAGCGAAGGGCTGGACATCGCCTCCCACGGCGAAACCGGCTATAACGATTAGGTTTTACTGAAATGGAAGAGCGGGCGGCCGGGGCGCTCCTTCTGCGGCAACGCAAAACTCGCTCGGCTAGGCGGCGCTCTCCTCCGAAGATTCTAAAAATCCGTGCAATTGGCGGATGCGCGTCGGATGGCGCAATTTCCGCAGTCCCTTGGCTTCGATTTGCCGAATCCTTTCGCGGGTTACTTTGAACTGCTTGCCCACCTCTTCCAGCGTTCGCGCGTAGCCGTCGAGAAGACCGAAGCGGAGCTCCAGAATTTTCCTTTCGCGCTCCGAGAGGGTAGCCAGCACCTCGCTGAGCCGTTCTTTTAGGAGCAGTTGGCTAGTCATCTCCGACGGATTCTCGGCTGACTTGTCTTCGATGAAATCTCCGAAGTTGGCGTCGCCGCTGTCGCCCACGGGAGATTCGAGCGAAATCGGCTGCTGTGCCATTTTCAGGATGGCGCTCACGCGTTCCACGGGGATGTCCATCTCGTCCGCAATTTCTTCCGCCGTCGGTTCCCGGCCAAATTCTTGCAGCAGTTGCTTCTGGACACGCATCAACTTGTTGATGATTTCGATCATATGCACCGGAATCCGAATCGTCCGCGCTTGGTCCGCCACCGAACGGGTAATGGCCTGGCGAATCCACCAAGTGGCGTAGGTGGAAAACTTGTAGCCGCGGCGGTATTCAAATTTCTCGACGCCTTTCATCAAGCCCATGTTGCCTTCCTGAATGAGATCGAGAAAGGAAAGGCCGCGGTTGGTGTATTTCTTCGCAATGGAAATCACGAGGCGGAGGTTGGCCTTGACCATCTCGTCTTTCGCTTTTTTCGCCTTCCCCACATATTCCACAAGACGCGTGTAAGCCTGGATGTAGCGGTCGTAGGGCATGCGCACAAACGCTTCCAAGGCGTGGATTTTTTGCCATTCCATCTCGACGGATGCCTTTTGCGGCTTGGTTTGATCTTCGGAAGACAACAGCTCTTTGAATCCCTCCAACGCCTGAATGATTTCGCGGTGGCGGTTCCGAAGTCTCAACTCCAGCTCCAAATGCGCGACGGTGTCGCAATCCTTACGGATGGCTTCCTCCCGCTCGTTCTTCTCCTTCGCCAAAAGCTTTTTGCAGGCTTCAAAACTCTCCCGGAACTTTTCCAGCTCCTTCTGTTCCTTAGGCAGCAGCCGCGGCGCCTGCTGCGACCTCTCGATTCTTTCGAGACTCTTTCGGATAACTTCGCCCAGCTCTTCCTTCTCCTTGTCTTCGGACTTAAGCAGCTCCACGATTTTCTTAATTGCCTCGCGGATTTCCTGAACAAATAAATTGGATTCTGTTGGATGCTCCCCGCGCAGCAGGGCTTCGATGGCTTCCATGCTCTCGCATATCTTGTTGTAGATGTTGTTGGTGAGGCCGTCCATCAACTCATCTCTGCTTTCGTTCTTGTCCTTGGCGAACATCATGTCTTCAAGAAAGACTTGCTTGTAGAAGAAGCGCGAAAACATGATCTGGAGCTTTTTGTTGGTCTCTTGAAATTCGGTCTCCAGTTTCTGTTTTTGGAGTTCGGCCGCATATTTCTTGCGCTCTTTGGGTTGGCTCAAAACCTCGTAGGCTTCGCGGATCGCCTTCATTTTTCCGTCCCCTTCTTTTTTTCCCGGTGCGGCAGCGGAACGATGCTTTTGCTCCAGACTGCTGTAAGCCTTTTTGATCTCGCGGGCCGAGGCAGTAGAGTCGATCCCCAGCGTTTTGTAATGAGCGCCAATTGCTCGAATGTCTTTTGAAGTTTTGGCGCCGGATTTTTGCCAGGTGTCGTATTTTTCATCGGCACGCTGGTCTTGCTCCCGGACTTTTTTGACGTGTCGCCTCAAGTATTTGAGATGCTTGTCGCGGCTGTCAATTTTCTTGTCGAGCACCACGCGGTCGAAACGTTCCTTCGGCGGTTCGGCGATCAATTTTTCGGCCAGGGCGATGTGTTCCTTGCCGGCAAAGCCCATGCTGTAAATGATGCGCCGCTGCTCGATTTCGGCGCTTTCGATCCGTTTGCATATCTCGACTTCCTGTTCGCGGGTCAACAGAGGGACTTTGCCCATCTGTTTCATATACATGCGAACCGGATCGTCGAGAATGTCGAGCCGGCTGGCGTCATCATCATCTTCCTGATCGTTTTTCTTGAGGCGGTCAATTTCGGCCTGATCGACGATTTCGACTTCAAAGCTGCGCAAGCGGGCGTTCACTTCCTCCATGTCAACGTCTTCGGGCGTAACCCCTTCGGGCAAGGCCTCGTTGATGTCGTCATATGTCAGGCGCATCTGCTGATCTCTGGCGATGGAGAGCAGTTCCTTGATGTGGCTCCTGAGATGAATCCCGCTGCGTCCCTTGGGCGACTGAATGGCGTCCAGGGCAGATTCCGAAGCGCTCTGTTTTTCCAATCTCGCCTCGCCGTCGGCCGCTTTGTTCTTTGTCGCCGCGGCACGGCTGCCATCGCGTTTGGCTTGAGTGCGGTCTGCTTTTTTCTCTTTAGTTTTCTTCGCTGCGCTTGTCTTTGCTTTGGCTCGGCCGGCCTTTTTTTCTGCGGCTGCTTTGGGCGGCGTTTTTTTGGAAGCAGTCTTGCTGGCAGTCTTTTCCGGTTGCGGTTTGGTTTTACCAGCGGATGTTGTAGAGGATTTTTTCCTGGACATAGCGTTCGCTGTTCCGGATTCTTTGGCATCTCTATCGGTCTTTTTCGGCGTTTTCGCTCTCTTGGCCATATTAAATTATGTATGGATTGATGTGATGTGTCATTTTTCTTGGCTGAAGGGCGGCGGGATTAAAAATGCCCATCCCGTCTCAGCGGCGGCCGAGTGCAAACCAGAGGAAAAATGAAACTGCAGCAAATTCGAAACGATTCCGGCACGAACCCAGCGAGGGCCGCTGGCATGTCCGCCTTTGCTTTTAGCGATTGGCTTTTCTGAGTTTATCAAATCTTTTTGTTTGACAGCAATTTCGAAAAACAGTTAGACATAACCCTTCCAGCAGATTTAAGCAAGTGGAAAAATTCGCCGGGCAAGTTTGTAGAGGGCTGTGGCGGGGAAAAACGTTGGTGTCAAGGCGGGGATTGGAGGCCGCCCTTCCCCGAATTTTGAACGTTTTTGTTTTTTTTTTTTCAAAATCGGCGACAGTTTTGTGCAACATCGCAGAGGTTATGCTGTTTTTAGGAAGAAAAAAGGCGAAAAAAAACTTTGACAAATTCTCCAATTTTTCTTTTTGAATTTCTGCCCGTTGCTGCGGCGGCGGGCAACAGGCCGGTTGCCAAGCAATTGCTGCCACTAAAATGATCAAAGTAGAAAACTTGAAAAAAGCTTTCGGCCCCAAGCTGGCCGTCAACGGCATCTCGTTTGCCGTCGAACGCGGCCAAGTCTTGGGATTCCTCGGGCCGAACGGCTCCGGAAAATCGACAACCATGCGCATGATCACGGGCTTCTTCCCTCCCACGGAAGGGCGCGTTACTGTGGGGGGATTTGACGTCGCCGCCAACCCCATCGAGGCCAAGCGGTTGATCGGCTATCTGCCGGAAAACGCCCCGGCTTACTCGGACATGACAGTTCAAAGTTTCCTCAACTTTTCCGCAAAAATACGCGGCCTCTTCGGCCGACGGCAGCGGGCAGCCATTGACCGGGTCTTGGATTTGTGCTTCCTCAAATCCGTCGCTCATCAAAGCGTTGACACACTCTCCAAAGGCTACCGGCACCGCACTTGTTTCGCCCAATCCATTATTCACGACCCGGACATCCTCATCCTCGACGAACCGACGGACGGTCTCGACCCCAACCAAAAATACGAGGTTCGAAGCATCATCAAACGAATGGGAGAAAAAAAAGCGATTATTTTCTCGACGCACATCCTGGAAGAAGTGGAAG
Organism: uncultured Pedosphaera sp.; assembly: GCA_965214825.1. Lineage (GTDB taxonomy): Bacteria > Verrucomicrobiota > Verrucomicrobiia > Limisphaerales > AAA164-E04 > UBA2970. The sequence goes on along the minus strand of OZ243981.1, from coordinate 191,163 downwards.
CAGTTTGCGGCCGCGCCATCATCGTCGACCGCGGCAAAATCGTCGCCGATGGCACTCCCGAAGAACTCAAACTCCGCTCACCCAACGCCGGCACCGTCATCATCAAACTGCGCGGTGTCAAGGCTGGCGAGGCTAAAGAACGGCTCAGACAGCTCGGTTCAGTCGACAAAGTGCTCGTCTTGGAAGATGACGCCACCACGACGCTGAAGCTCACAGCAAAGAACGCTGCCGACCGGGGAGACTTAACCGCCAGCATTGCAGACTCCGCCAGTCAAGCCGGGTGGCGCATCGAAGAACTCCGGACGGAAGAAGGCAAACTCGACGAAGTTTTCCGAACCATCACAAAATCCGAAACAGCGCAAGAGGAGGCAGCATGAACAGCGGTTTCTCAAACACCAAGACCATCGCCAAGCGGGAACTTTCCGGTTACTTCGCTTCGCCGGTCGCTTATGTTTTCATCGTCATATTCCTAATCTTAATCGGCTTCTTCACCTTCAGCGGCAACCTAGGAGGGTTTTTTGAACGCGACGAAGCCTCCCTCGCCACACCTTTCTTCACCTGGCATCCTTGGATTTATCTGTTTCTGGTGCCGGCGGTGGGGATGCGGCTCTGGTCCGAAGAGCGGCGACAAGGCACCCTCGAATTGTTGTTCACCATGCCCATCACCCCTGCCCAAGCCATTTTGGGAAAGTTTTTTGCCTCATGGATATTCCTGGCCTTGGCCTTGGCCTTGACATTTCCCGTCGTCCTCACTGTGCAGTATCTCGGCGACCCGGATATGGGCATGATCTTTTGTGGTTATCTGGGCAGCGTTCTGCTGGCTGGCAGTTATCTGGCCATTAGCTGCATGACTTCGGCCATCACCCGCAACCAAGTGGTCAGCTTTATTCTCTCTGTGGTGATCTGCCTGTTTCTCATTTTGGCCGGCTACCCACCAGTTACGGAAATGTTGGAAACGCTGGTTCAATTGGCGCCGAGCTGGTTGTCGGACATGCTGGGCGGCTGGCTGGTAAACCTGGTTTCCTCCTTCAGCGTGATGACCCATTTCTTAAGCTTCCAGAGGGGCGTGATCGACACCAGAGACCTGGTTTTCTTCCTCTCGCTGATCGGCTTCAGCCTGTTCACCACGGGCGTCATTCTGCGCAGTTTAAGAACTCATTAAATCCAATCCGATTATGAAAAAGTTCAGTCTATTCCTTTTTTCGACTCTCGGCATCGCTGCCTGCCTGGCAATTGCCGTCGGCCTGAACATCATCGCCGGCTTTGCCAAGCACCGTTTCGACCTCACCGCCGAAAAACTCTTCACCCTCTCGGATGGCACCAAGCAAATCCTGCAGGACCTGGACACGCCGGCCGAAATCCGCCTCTACGCCACCCGCGATGACAGAATCATGCCGCCGAGGTTAAAAACCCACGTTCAGCGCGTGGAAGACTTTTTGAGCGAGTTCCAGCGAAACAGCAACGGCAAAATCAAAATCACGAAATACAACCCCGAACCCGACTCCGACGCCGAAGATTCTGCCCGGCTCGACGGCGTAGACGCCGTAAGCGTAGGGAGCCAACAATCCCTCTCGTTCACGGAAAGAGTCTACCTCGGCCTCGCCGTCAACATGCTGGACTCCACCGTCGCCATTCCGTTTCTGCACCCCGACAGAGAACAACAACTCGAATATGAAATCATCCGCGCCATTTCCGAAGTCATGGCCGTGGAAAAACCGGTCATCGGCGTGATGAGCTCCCTCCCCATCTTCGGACAACCCAGCAACCCCATGAACCCAACCCAGAGCCAGCCCCCTTGGATAGTGATTCAACGATTACGGCAGCTCTTCACCCTCAGAGAAATCGAGACAACCGCCGAAAGCATCGAGAAAGAAATCACCGTCTTGATCGTCGTCCATCCCAAAGACCTCAGTGAGGCGACCGAATACGCCCTGGATCAATTCGTTCTTCGGGGCGGCAAGCTGTTGGCATTTCTGGACCCCTTGGCGTACGTCGATCAACAACCAACCCCAAACCGCATGATGCCCCCGCCCCCCAGTTCCTCGAACCTCGAAAATCTACTGAAAGCCTGGGGATTCGAATTCAACGCCGGCAAAGTCGTTGCCGACATGTCTTTCGCCGAAAATGTCTCCTCCAACCGCCAAAGCCCACCGCAACGTCACCCCGCCGTGCTGGGCATCAACGACAAAGGCATCAACCGAAGCGACATAGCCACTGCACAACTGGATAAACTGCTGATGTTCTTCGCCGGCGCCTTCAGCGGCGCGCCCGCCGAAGGATTGGAACAGACCACACTCATCCACACGACCGAGGCATCACAACTCGTCGAAGGATTCATGGCCCGGCTTTCCGGCGAGCAAATCGCCAGAGAATTCGCCGCCGAAGGCATAGAACGCCCCATTGCTCTGCGGCTTGCCGGGAAATTCAAAACTGCCTTCCCGGACGGGAAGCCCCAGGCAACAGACGACGCCTCGAATGAAGGAACAGAGGACATCGACCAGGAAGACGAAGAGGAGAACACCGGCGAACCCGAAGCGGAATCGCTCCAGGAATCCAAAGAATCCGGCATGGTGATTCTCTTTGGCGACGCGGATTTCCTCCACGATAACTTCTCCGTCGACATTCGATACATTCTTGGCGCCCCCATCTTCGAGACCATAAACGGCAACCTGGCGCTGGCGCAAAACATCGTCGAGCAACTAGCCGGCGACAACCGCCTCATCCAGGTTCGCAGCCGGGCTTCGAAGAAACGCCCCTTCAAAAAGATTGGGGACATGCGAGCCCAAGCGGAAGAGGCCTATCGATCCAATATCCACGTTCTGGAGGAAAAGCGGCAGGAAACCCAAAACAAGCTGAACCAGCTCCAGCAACGGCGCACCGACGTTCCTAAAAACCAGCAATTTATCCTCTCGCCGGAGCAGCAGGCTGAACTCGAAAAGTACCGAAAACAAGACGCCGAAATTAACCAGCAGCTCAAGGTGGTGCGCCGCAATCTCCGCAAAGACATCAACGCACTGGAAACCGGATTAAAATGGGCCAACATCGCCGGGATTCCGTTATTCGTCGCCTTCGCCGGCATATTTATCGCTCTCATCAAACGAAAAAGAACTGCAGCAAGATGAATGCAAAGCAATTCAGAAAACTCATTATCGTCCTTCTCCTCGTCGGCGGGGTGGGAGGCTGGATATCGTTCCAACAGCAAAAAGCGTGGAAGCAATCTGAAAGTGCCTTGGGTGGGAAAGTCATCCCCGATTTCCAGCTCAACGACGTAGCTTCCATCGTGTTGAAAGACGCCGAAAATGAACTCACCGTTGCCAAACAGGACGCAATCTGGACCGTCAACGAACGTTGGCACTATCCGGCGGATTTCTCCAAAATCAGCGGCCTGCTTCAGGATGTTTGGGATTTGAAAATCGCCCAAAGGCTCGAAGCTGGGCCGAAGCAATACGGACGCTTCCGCCTGCTTCCCCCCGGCGAAGGCGAAAACTCCGGAACCCTTCTCACTTTCAACGGCAAAGACAAATCAAAAATCGCCGAGCTTCTGCTGGGGAAACCGCACGATCCCGTGTCGCCGTCCTCGTCGCAATTCGGCGGCGGATTTTCCAACAGCCGCTATGTCCTGCCCGGCGGCGAGGGAAAGGCCGTTTTTCTGGTGTCGGAAACATTCTCCACCATCGAAACCGACGCCAAATCCTGGCTCAACAAAGACTTCTTCAAAGTTGAAAAACTCCAAGCCATCGAAGTTGTCCATCCCGAAGAGGCCGATTCCTGGGCCGTCTCCAGAGACACAGACAGTGCCGACATGACGCTGGCCGGGCTGGCCGAAGACGAAGAGCTGGACTCCGCCAAAACTTACAGCCTTAAAAACCTCCTCTCCTCGCCCAGCTTCAACGATGTCGCTGATCCTGCCGCGTCTGCAGACAACACCGAAACCAACCAACCCATCTTGGCCACTCTCAAAACCTTCGACAGATTCGAATACACTGTCAAAATCGGCCAGCCAAATGACGACGACAATTACCCCCTTACCCTGTCCGTCTCCGCTGAAATCCCCACCAAACGAGAAGTGCCGGAAGACGAAAGCGAAGAAGACAAAGAACGCCTGGACAAAGAATTCAAAGAAAAGAACGAGGCACTGAAAAAGAAACTGGAAACCGAGCAAGCGTATCAAAAGTGGACTTATCTCGTTTCCAAATGGACGATCGACACGCTCCTGAACAAACGATCTGACCTCATCAAAAAGAAAGAAGAAACCGAAGCGGAAAGCCTCCCGCCACCGTTGCCAGACATTTCAGTTGATTCAGAGGAATCTGTGGAATCGGAAAAGAAACCGGAGCCGCCCGCCGAAGAATCGGAACCCGGCAAAGCAAACAATGTGGAAGCCCTCATCGACGAAATCACCAACCCCTTGCCGGCGCCGAATCCATAGTCAGTTGACACGGGCGCAGGAATGGACTAATTTCCTGCCGTGTAAATACCGAACGTCGCCCCGAATTGACCTTCGGGGCTTTTTCGTGCCAGAGGACCCAACTGAATATGCCCAACACAATTTTAGTCGGCGCCCAGTGGGGCGATGAAGGCAAAGGGAAAATAATCGATGTTCTGATCGAGAAGGCCGACATCGTCGTCCGCATGCAAGGCGGCAACAACGCCGGCCACACCGTCCTCGTCGGCAAGAAAAAATACGTCCTCCACCTAATCCCTTCGGGCATCCTTCGCCCGGAAAAAAAATGTGTGATTGGCAACGGCGTTGTCGTGGACCCCGTTCACCTTGTCAGTGAGATGGAAGCTCTCAAGAAGTTGGGCGTCGAATTCAACCGAAACCTTTTCATTAGTGAAACGGCGCACCTTGTCTTCCCTTACCACCGGCTTTTGGACGAACGCCGGGAGATTGCCAAAGGCAAAAACCGCCTCGGCACTACCAAACGCGGCATCGGGCCGGCATATAGCGACAAGGCGGCCAGAACCGGCATTCGCATCATCGACCTCATAGACGCCGACAGCTTCCTTCGACTCCTGAAGCAGCGCATCCAAACCAACAACGAAGTGCTCAAAGCCCTCGGTGCCGAGCCGCTCTCCTTCAAACAAATCGCCGACGACTACTTGGCTGCCGCCCGCCGACTCAAACCTTTCGTCATCGACACCGTCCGCTTCCTCCATGAAGCCTGTCAAAAAAAGGACAACATCCTCTTTGAAGGCGCTCAAGGCGCTTTCCTTGACATCGACCATGGCTCCTATCCCTACGTCACATCCTCTTCCACAACCGCCGGCGGCGCCTGCACAGGCACCGGCGTGCCGCCCAACCGCATCGACAAAGTCGTCGGCGTTATGAAAGCCTACACCACCCGCGTGGGCGAAGGCCCCATGCCCACCGAAGACGCTTCCCTAGGCGAGCATCTTCATCGGATGGGACGGGAATTTGGCGCCACCACAGGGCGTGCCCGGCGTTGCGGCTGGTGGGATGCGGCGCTTGCCCGGCATGCCTCCATCGTGAACGGCATCGACGAAATCGCCGTCACCAACCTGGACGGGTTGGACGCCATGCCAGTCCTCAAAATCGGCGTCGGTTACCATCTCGGAAACAAAAAAATCGACTACATCCCCAACGTCACGGGAAGCCTTTCAAAATGCCGGCCAATCTACACCGAATTGCCCGGTTGGCTCTGTTCCACCCAAAAATGCCGACAATGGGCCGACCTGCCGCCCAATGCCCGGCAGTATTTGGAAACTGTCGCCAAACTCAGCCAAAGCCGGCTCCGAATCGTCTCCGTCGGCCCGGCGCGGGACCAGACCATCGAACTCCAGCCTTGATTCGCCGGCGCCATGAACCTCCAGCTCAGCGACCAGGCCAAAGCAGCCGTTCCCACCCACGTCGCCATCATCATGGACGGCAACGGCCGCTGGGCCAAAAAGCGCCAGCTCCCGCGCATCCAAGGCCACCGAAAAGGCGCCGACTCCGTAAGAGCCGTTGTCCGCGCCGCCGGCGAAGCAGGCATCCAATACCTGACCCTCTACGCCTTCTCGGTGGAAAACTGGAACCGCCCCAAGAGCGAAGTCAATACCCTGATGAAATATCTGGTGCATTACCTCAATGCCGAAAGCCCCGAACTCGACCGCAAAAACATCCAATTAGCCGTCATCGGTCAAATCCATCGTCTCCCCAAATTCGTGCAAAAACAAATCGACCAAACCCGAACCGCCCTGGCAAAAAACACCGGACTGACCCTCGTCCTCGCCCTAAGCTACGGCGGCCGCGCCGAAATCACCGAAGCCTGTCAGAACCTCGCCGCCAAAGCCAAATCAGGCCAAATCCTCCCCGAAGAAATCGACGAAACCATGATCGCCAGGCACCTTCACACCCGAAATATCCCCGACCCCGACCTCCTCATCCGAACCAGCGGCGAAATGCGCGTGAGCAACTTCCTGCTTTGGCAAATCTCCTACACCGAACTCATCATCACCCCCACCCTCTGGCCCGACTTCCGCAAACCGCAATTCTTCGCCGCCCTAGAAGAATACACCCGCCGGCACCGGAGATTCGGAAAAGTGTAATCTCTGCCAACCCTCCCCATGCCGCCCACGAAAAAGCCCCCCCCCGCCCGCTCTCAAATTTTTTGGCAAAGACTTGGCAGCACGTTGGGCTTGTGGGGCATCGTTCTCCTAGCTTTGTTTGCCCCGAACCGCACAGTTGCCAACCTCGCTTTCCTGTCGATTCTTTCGTTTTTGGGGATCGTCGGAATGCGCGAATACGCCCGTCTGTTTTCCCGAACGGAGACGCGAGTCTCTCTGCCACCCACAATAACCGCCGGCCTCGCGTTGCTGCTCCTCTCGTGTCTCGACGAGTGGCAGATGCCGTTTGCATCCGCTTTTTTGAGCCGGTTGGAATACGAAATTGTCCTTCCCGCAATGCTCCTGCTCTGGCTCTTAGTGCAGAATCTGCGGCCGGCCAAGCGAATCTCTTTGTCCTCTTTGGCAGTCAGTTTGCTCGGTTGGTTTTACGTTTTCTGGCTCCTCTCCTTTATCGCCAGGATTTACTACTTCCCTGAGATCGACGGCTCGTGGCTGCTGTTCTATTTCCTCTTGGTGACAAAGGGCAGCGACCTTGGAGCTTATGCCACCGGCTCACTCTGCGGCAGACACAAGATGGCGCCGAACATCAGTCCGGGGAAAACATGGGAAGGCTTTGCCGGCGCTTTGGCGGTTTCCACCACCGCTAGTGTCCTTGCGGTTTTCGCCGCCGAACTCGCCCCTTTTCGCGGGCTTCACTGCATTGTTTTGGGCCTTCTCTTGGGCGGATTTGCCGTGGTCGGCGATTTGCTCGAATCCCTACTGAAGAGGAAAACCAACGTCAAAGATGCTGGAAACCTGCTCCCCGGCATCGGCGGCTGTCTGGACCTCATCGACAGTTTATTGTTTAACGCTCCTTTGTTCTACTTATACTGTCGTTTCACATTGACAACATAAACTTGGCGGAGATTCCACTCGCTTCACTCGATGAAAAATGTCGTCCTACTCGGGAGCACCGGGTCCATCGGAACCAGCACTATCAAAGTGGCCGAAGACCTGCCTCGCCATATCCGATTGATTGGCCTAGCAGCCGGAAAAAGCCTCGACGCCCTCAGCGCTCAAGCCCGGACTTTCCAACCGCAAATGGTCTCCATCGGCGACAAAAACCTGCAAGCCGAGCTGGAGACAAAAATTCCCCCCCAAGTCAAAGCCGTCAGTGGCACCGAAGGGCTCGTCAAACTCGCCACCTTGCCAGAAGCCGACATCGTCCTCATCGCCATCGTTGGCACAGCGGGACTCGAACCGGCCTTGGCCGCCATCCGCGCCGGCAAAGACATCGCCCTCGCCTCCAAAGAAATCCTGGTCATGGCCGGCGAAATCGTGATGCAGGAAGCCAAAACGCACGGCGTGCGCGTGCTAGCTGTGGACAGCGAACACTCGGCCATCTTTCAATGCCTAGATGCCAAACCGAAAACCTCCATCCGCAACCTCTGGCTCACCGCATCCGGCGGCCCCTTCCGCGAAAAACCAAAAGAAGAATTTCCCGAAATTCAACTGAGCCAAGCCCTCAAACACCCTTCATGGGACATGGGGCCAAAAATCACCGTCGACTCCGCCACCCTGTTCAACAAAGGTCTCGAAATGATCGAAGCCTGCTGGCTCTTCGACATAGAAATGTCCCGAGTCAAAGTCATCATTCATCCCCAAAGCGTCATTCACTCTATGGTCGAATTCATCGACGGTTCCATCCTCGCCCAACTCTCCATTCCAGACATGTGCTTACCCATCCAATACACCCTCACTTACCCCGAAAGAATCGGCAGCAAACGCGTGCAAACAAATTTCGCCCAAATCGCCTCCTTAACCTTCGAAGAACCGGACACAGAAAAATTCCCGTCCCTCAACCTCGCCCGCAAAGCCGGCTCCATCGGCGGCACGCTCCCCGCCGTCCTCAACGCCGCCAACGAAATCGCCGTCGCCGCCTTCTGCCGAGGGAACATCTCCTTCCCCGAAATCACCGCAATCGTCGCCCAAACCATGGACAAACACCCAACCATCACCGCCCCCAGCCTTCAGGAAATACTAGCCGCCGACCAATGGGCGCGAACCACCACCGCCGCATTCATCGCCAATTAAAAACCCCGCCTCCCATGACCTTTGAAAACCTCATCGAAAACTTCGAGATACTGGAAGACTGGGACGACCGCTACGCCTACCTAATGGAACTGGGCCGCAAAATGCCCCCCATGAACGAAAACGACAAAACCGAAAAAAACCGCGTGAAAGGCTGCCAAGCAACCGTCTGGCTCAAAGAAACCATCGTGCCCGGACCACCCCGACGAATCGAATTCCTCGCCGACAGCAACTCTCAAATCGTCAAAGGACTGATCGCCATGCTACGCCTCCTCTACTCCGGCAAAACCCCCCAAGAAATTCTGGCCCTCAATGCCCAAAACATCTTCGCCCGCTTGGAACTCGAACGACACCTCAGCCCCACCCGCAGCACCGGGCTAAACTCCATGGTGCAAAAAATTCGCTCTCTGGCAAAAACGCCCCTTCCCTAACCTCCCAACAAAATTCTCGAACTCCTGCCCCTCAGCGCGGCCACAACGCCTATCTCTTCCACATAGCAACGCCCGCTTCAATCGCCCTCTCCCGGATAGCCTTCTGCAGAGAAGAAAACAATTCGCGAATATCCGCAGTCAGCTCCATAGCATCCGGATAATCTTTATCCGTCGGCGTGCTATGCACAAGAACAATCAAAATCTGCTTCATCTCATCAAGCCGGCTCTCTGTCTCCAACTTCAAGTCCTCCAGCTTCTTCAAGTAATTTCTCTTGCTTGTAAACGTGCCTCTATGGGCGGAAAAACTCGACGATTGAGGAAGCGAAAATGTCGTTAAAGGACGCAAACTCGTGTTAAAGTTTCTATACCAAAGAGTATACTCTGGGTTTTTGGGATTGCGAGCAGACTCCTCTTCCAAAGCCTCTTTATGATGTCCGATCGCCAAAATTGCTTTATGGACGCCAACCCCGCCTACAAAGCCCGCAAGGAACGTGCTGAAAAACCAAATTGCCAGGTTGTTTTCTATACTCTTTTTTAGTTTCTTTCTATTCGCGTTGACTCTTTTCATTTGTGGTTTGGTATACACTCAAAGCCGGCGCTGCTGTTTCAAATCGGCCGGCGAGTTGGCTTTGACAAATTCGATGTGTTTTTCATCTTTCTCAATGAGCTTATAGATTTGATTCAAAGTCTGCCGAGTGATTGTAATGCCGCTGAGGTCGACATCTTCCTCAATCTTTCCTGTTTCAGCTTCTGCGGGCGGCTGTGTTTTCTGGGATTGGTAGCGCTTGAGAATTTCGCGGACGACGGAAATATCTTGTTTGAGGTTTGCCATCTCCACTTGAAGCCGGCCGGCCGAGTTTTCGGAAGCCGCTGCCGCCCTTGGCAGTTCATCGGCCAAGGTTTTGCGAATTCCTTCCAACGCGCTGCCAAATCCCGCTAACACCGGGGACAATGCTTCTGCGGATGTCTCCCGGTTCGGCGCGGCTGAAAAGTCGAACTGCTTTTCCAATGTTTGCCGAATTTCCCGAAGCCCTTCGGCAAAGACAGCAAGCTGCGACACGACGCGGCCCGCCGGGTCTGCCGGGTCTCCTTGCCCCATAATTTGATTGCGGCGGAAGACTCTTTTGATCTCTTGCCAGCGCATTTGGTCACCGTCCGATAGCCATCCGTTAATCTCTCGGAACTTCAGCAAGTTTGCTTCCGTCCCAGAGGTCAGCGTTTGGGCTTCGTTCTCGTAGTGGTTGATTATCAACTCTTGCACTTCCCGGTCGTTCATAATCGGCAAGATTTTCTCGGCCAGGCGGTTCATGTTTCGGTAGGAGCCTTGCAATTTGAAGGGTGGTTCGGTGCGGTAGGCGTCTTGCTGGCCGGCGGAGCGGATGTATTCCTGGTTGACTTTCAGGACTACGTTGCGCACTTGGACGAGTTTGGCGAATACGTTTAAGATTTCGTTGAGGTTTTCGGCGGAGTAATCGCCTTCGAATTCGGCGCTGTCGCGTTGGCCGCCAGCGGCAATGCGGATGAAGGTTTGGGTGTCTTGCCGACTGCGCAGTGGCGCCAGCACGGGGTTGGATGTCAGGGCGTTTTCTAGGTAGGAGGCATGGAAGGCGGCTTCGTGCGGCCCAATCACGTCGCCCAGGTTGTAGGTGTCTGCGCGGTTGGCCAGCATGTCGGGGATGTGGAATTTCTCGCCGCTTTCGGTATAGGGGTTGCCGGCCATCACAACGGCCACTTTGCGCCCGCGCAGGTCGTAGGTGCGGGGGTGCCCGTTCCACACGCCTTCGATGCGGCGTTGGCCGTCGCAGAGGGAAATGAATTTTTGCAGCAACTCCGGGCGGCAATGCTGGATATCGTCCAGGTAGATCATTGCGTTGTCGCCCAGCTCGAAGGCGAAGTTTAGCCGCCGGAGTTCCTCTTTCGCGGCGGCGTTGGCGGCTTCGGCTGGATCGAGGGAGGTGACTTGATGTCCCAGAGCTGGCCCGTTGATTTTGGCGAAGGTGATGCCTAGGCGGTGGGCGACATATTCCATCAAGGTGGTTTTGCCGTAACCGGGTGGGCTGATGAGCAGCAGCAATCCCATAAGGTCGGTGCGTTTGCGGTCGCCGACGGCGCCGATTTGTTTGGCTAGATTGTCGCCGATCAAAGGCAGGAACACCCGGTCTATCAACTGGTTCCGAACGAAGGAAGCGAGAATCCGGGGTTGGAACTCCTCCAGCCGCATCGTCCGACGGGCGTCTTCGAGCAAGATTTGTTTCCGCTTCTGATACTGCCGATACAAGGCCGCTTCGACAGTTTCAAACCGGCGCAGACGCTCGGTGAACTCTGGAAAGTCCAGCCGATACCGCCCGCCGTCGATGCAAGGATGCGCTCCACGAAGCCCTTCCAGCATAGTGACGGCGCGAGTCTCGCACACTTGCGCAGAATGGACCGGCACAATGAACTGCGCCATGGCCGCTTCGTCAATGAACCGTTCCTGCTCCACCCGGCTAGCGTGCCGCACGAAGCCTCGCACCCAATCCCGCACCAATTGGAACTCGCGTGCCGGGTCCGACTTCACTCCGGCGCGGGCGGTTTGAAAGGCATCCCGGAACCGTTGCTCTTGCAGATGTTGCTCGAAGCTCCGGTGAATATCGGCCGCCTCCCGGCTCACGACAAAGTCTGCCTTCGAGCAGAGCTGATGAAAGAGATAAAGCGCGGCTTCGGGAAACCATTCAGGAGGAAACAAACGCCGCCCGCGGTAGAAGGCTTCCATTCCCGCCTGCAAAGCCTGCACATATTCCGCCCGCACTTCATCTCCGGGAAAGGCCTGATTCTTCTCGCCAAAACTCCGAAGCTGCGCCTCCCAGAGGCCACGCTGCTCTTCGTCTTTCAACAGCTTCCAGTAAAGCCAGGCGCAAACGCGGGCCGCCGGTTGAAAACGCGCCAAACCAAGCCCCCGCCAACAAGCGGCCAGCGCGGTCAAGATGCGTTCACCATCTACATCATGCACTCCCTTTTGATAAGCCTCCGCATAGCGTGTCTCCATGAACGACTGAACTCGTCCCAAACGTTCGTCCGTCGACGCTTGGAGATAGGCCTTCACTAACCCGCGTTCCACAAGGTCCATCAACATCCGATGCGCCAGATACTCGGCCCGATAAACCGACTTGTTTTCGGCCAAACTCTCCTGATCCCAAACCGGCTCAGTCTTCAAAAAATCGGGATCCTCCACCGGTTGAAAAAACCGAGTCCCCGTCAAGTGCAAGTGCATGCGCCCATCGCGGCGAATCATCGTCAAATCCAAAGGCTGGACATTGACGGCAAACCGATGCTCGCCAAAACGAATCAAATTCCCTCCCTCCGTGAACAACTCCTCCCTGTCCTGCAACCGGCGAATGGCATCTTCCTGAACCGTCTTCAAGCGGCCTGTCAGTTCCTCCGCCTTGACAGAATCTTCCAACTCGCGAAGTTGCCGAATAAGATCGCGAACCTTCCCGGCCATCATGTCGGACGCCATATAGCCGTTGATTTCATCCAAACCAGCCATGCCCTCCAACCGGTTCTGAATCACTTTTAAAATCCGCTCGGCGGACGCCAACAGCGCGTTGGCTTTTTTATTCCGCGCCTCAACCAAATGGAGCTTCTTCGATTCAAAAGCCTCGTAAACTTCCGTGCGCTTGTCCGAAAGCTGCACTGCGAACTCGTCAAAATCCGAATACTTCCCCTCCAGCTCCTCAACCTGCACAGTCAATTTATTCAGATATTCATCGCACCGACCCGGCGTGTCGCAAATGTCCAGGTAATGAAGCGCCGACTGCGACAACAGCTTCAATTGCGCATTGAACTGCGCAGTGCCTTCCGTCGCCTCCAGACGACCCAGCCGATTCTTGAGCGCCGTTTTGACCCGGTTCAAAGTCGAATAAATGCCGGTAATCCGGTCGATGATCCGCGTCGCTTCCGTCGCGTCCTCGATTTTGAGATTGCTGACAATCTCGATGAGCATCTCCAACTCTCTTCCCGATTGCCCAACCGCTTTCTGAAGACGCTTCCCCTCGGAAACCTTCGCCAATGCTTGTGCCTGCGCCAACTGCGTTTCAATCCGGTTGCGGTAAGGCTCCAGCGATTCCGGCCGCAACAAAAATTGTACACAACTCTGCGACAAGACATCCATTTGGGCGGCGACTCGCTCTTCCAGCGCCTCCACCGCCGGCAAATCGACGTAGCGCACATCTTTCAACGACAAAATTTCCCCTCGCGCCTTTCGCAGCGACGCCAAATAGCCCACAAACGCATCAATGCCAGCCGGAGCGCTCTTAGCAATTTCCCGCAACAACGTGGCAGTCTCGCCGCCCACACGGGCAAGCGCAGCATCCGTTTCCTTCTGAATACGGCGGACCTTGTCAAACTCGTCAATCGCCCGGCCGGCCGTTTCCCGAATTCGATCCAACGACTCGCGGAGATGAAACGCTTCGCCCCTGTCAATCCAGAAATAAGTGTCCACTATATCGCCCGCCGCCCGCACAATATCCACGTACAACTCCGCATAAATTTCCTCTTTGCGGATCAGATTCAAAACGTCATGGCATTCCGCCATGCAACGCGCCACATCCCGGTTGCCGATCTTATAGAGAAAAGATTCCTTATCCGCCTGCTCTTCATGCTCGGCCGCCATGTAAGGGGTCTGCCAAATTTGAATCGTATGATGCTTTTGCATTTCCTCTTCGCATTTGAAATAAGCGAGTTCCCCGGTTTTGAAAAGCGAAAAGCCGTTGCAAAAAATCGGATTCTCCACCGTTTGAGAGATGAGATTATACGACATCATCACATAATCTCCGGACATCCGATTGTAAAAGACATAAAAGAAATCCTCACCGTTGTTCGAGGAAACCAACCGCTCGAACAACATGTCGGTTTTATTGGTGTCAAACCGTTTCAAAACGCCCGTTTGGAGGTAGTAACCGTCGGAAAAAATAATCCCCTGATCTTCGGGAAGCCGAACGCAGGAATGCTCCAAAGAGTCGATTTTCTCCAATGTTTTCAGCTTATTGTTGAAAACAAAGTATCGAAACCGCTTTTCTTGAAACGGCCGAATCTTTAGCAAAATCAGGCCGCCAATGTCCGCATAAAAAATTTCTGCGTCGTCTAAAGTTTGATCTTCATGATCGACCGGCTCGGAGTATATGCCCTTCCCGCTCTCGGTGTTGTCTTCTACCTTGGCCGTGAATACTCCGTCAGCGCAGGATACGAAAAGGCGGTCTTCGATTGAAATATGTGGATGAGCGCCGCCCCGGTGAAGGTCTCGGTGCGTGCGCCGCCATTCGCATTCGTACTGCTTGGGGAAAAAGAACTCGTGGTCGCTTCGGTTGTCAATGTAAGTCAAACCTTCGTCTTTCATAAGCCATTTGAATGTCTTTATATCCGATACTTGTTTCCCTATGCGGAAGACCATAAATAGAAAGGGACCGACGAAAGAGAATTTGACGAACTCTGTGTTTTTATAGTATTTGTAAAGGCTTTTAAAATCGGCTTCGAACGGCCCTCCTTCCAGAAAGTTCGACTCCGCGGCGTGGAAACTTCCCTCGCGGTATTCGTATACTGCGAACACATCTGAAAGCCGGATTTCGGATTTGAGGCCGAAGTGAACGTTGTAACCGAACAGAAAACGGTTCTTTCCCGCTGGCATCATGTCTCGAGGCACGCAATTGTGTTCGGTTGTGATGCGTTCGGCTCGGAGCAGCGACATGGGGACGGCGCCGAATACTTGCCGGCGTAGCTTGTTCAACTTCGTCAAGCGTTCCGATAGTTCCTTGCCTTGAGCGTTCAGGCGGGCGCGAATGATCTCATAGCTTCCGCCTTCCAGGGCGATTGCGTCCGAGGCAGAAGCTGTCTCAGCGGGAGTATTTGAATCCGGCATGACAGGTTTATCCTCGATTCAGGGCTGTGAGGTTAGGCTTTTGTTTTGGCTGGTGTTTTGCCCAGGACTTCAGCGGCAGTTTTCTCGGCTAGTCCTTTGTTGTTCGCTAGTTGAAGGGCTTGCTGCATGGCGGATTTCGCCGTCCCGTCTGTTGTTTCTGAGATCATGCGCAGCAAGAGGGCAGATATGGACATGTTTTTGAGGTCTTTGCTTGATAGGCCGAATTGCTTGACCCATTTTTGGAACTGGAATCGGAAATACTCGGAGTTGCCGTTGAAGAAGGTTTCTTTGACGTCTGTCAGCACGCGGCTGTTTTCCATGGCGCGGTCGACGGCTTTGCCTTGTGTGACGGAGGAAATGATTTTGTCGAAAAAAGCGCCTTCGCCCCCTACGATGTCGATTCGCGCGCTCTTCAAGGCTTCGCCCACGATTTTGGCTTGTTCGGCAGCGATTCCTTTTTGCACGTTGATTTCGGCCAGTTCGATTTCTTTGTCTTTGTTTAATTGCAGTTTGAACTCTTCATGTTCGCGCCCGACGCCGTCGAACACTTTCATGGCTTCCGCTTTTTCGTTGATTCCTGTGGCTTCGGCGGCGAACTTGAGTTGCATAACGTTGGCTTCGGCTTCACCTTGCTTTCGGACGGCTTCGGCGCGGGCTTGAGTGACGGTTACTTCCGCCATTCCGGCGGCGGCTTCGTCGGCGGTTTTAGCAGCGGCGCGGAGTTTTACTGCGTTGGCTTCTTTTTCGGCTGCTTTTTCTTCGGCTTCGGCCATGACCAGGAGTTCTCCCGCCTTCAAGTCGCTGGCTTCCCGCGCGGCTTGCGCGGCGACTAGCTGCTGGTATTTCTCTTCTTCTGCTTTGAGTTCGGCTGCTTTTTTGGCAGCTTCGGCTGCTTTGATGTCGCGGACGAGTGCTTCTTCGGCTGTCATTTCGGCACGGGTGACGACGACTTTCTTTTCGCGGTCGGCGGAGGCAAAGGCTTCTACGTCTTTGATCCCCTCTTGTTCGGCCACGACGGTTTTTTCCAGTTCGACTCGCTCGCGGATGACTTCCTGAATGTTCTTCTTTTCGGTTTCGACGGTTTTCTCTTTTTCGATTTGTGCTAGGGAGACGATGCGTTCGCGTTCGGTGGCTTCCAACAAGCGGTCTTTTTCCAGTCGCTCGGCTTCGACGGCTTCGGTGCGTTCTTTGTTCTTTTGCGCCACGATGATTTGGCGGTTTTTGTTCTCTTCGGAAATTCCGATTTCCTGGTCTGAGGCGATGCGGGCTTGCTCGGCTTTGAGGCGTTCTTCTTCGGCGACTTTTTTAGCTTCGGCTTCTTCCCGCGCTTTAATGTTGGCGATTTCACGTCTCTGCCGTTCTTCAGTTTCAGCCAGTTGGCGTTCCATTTCGAGGATGGCTTCGCGGGCTTCGACGTTTTCTTTGGTGATGGTTTTGTCTTTGTTTTGCTGGATTTCGTTGGCCAAGATTTTTTGTTCGGCGGTTAGTTTGGTGATTTTTTTGATGCCTTCGGCGTCGAGGATGTTATTTTCGTCCAGTTTTCCCAGAGGCGTTTGTTCGAGGTAGTCAATGGCTGCGTCGTCCAGCACGAAGCCGTTCAAGTCCGGTCCGACGACTTTGAGAATTTCTTCCTTAAAGCGTTCTCGTTCGCTGTAAAGGTCGGTGAAGTCGAACTGTTTGCCCGCCGTTTTCAAGGCTTCGGAAAACTTGGCATCGAACAGTTCGATCAGCGCCTTCTGGTCAGAAGCCCGCAAACAGCCGATGGATTGCGCCACTCGCAGCACGTCGTCGGACGTCTTGTTAACCCGCACGAAGAAGGCCACTTTGATGTCGGCGCGGATATTGTCCATGCATACCAACCCGTCCTCGCCGTGCCGATAGATTTCAATGCGCTTGACGGAAATGTCCATCTCCTCGAAGCGGTGAATGACTGGTACCACTACAATCCCGCTGAAGGAGACCTTGGTGCCGCCGATGCCGTTGCGCACGATGGCCTTGCCTTGCTCAATCTTCCGATAGCATTTGACTACCAAAAGCGCCGCCCCAATCAAAACAACCGCCAGCGCAATAATCGCCGCTGCGCCCACCATCTGGGGAAACCCCTGCCCGAACAATGGTTCCATATCAATCCTCCAATTTCTTGATAAAGTATAAGTTTCTCTCTCTGTCCTCCGAATAAATCACCGCCGCATCGCCTTTGCGCAGCGGCTCGGCCTGAGACACCGTCCGCGCGTTGATCTTGATCGGCATCCCCTTCCGCTCCACCTCCGCCTGCCCCGATTGAGCGTCCACCCGCGAGGTAACCACCCGGCAAATCTTTCCCAGCAAAGGCACCTCCGCCGGCTCCTCCCCACGCCGTAACCGCCGAAACAACCGATGCGCCGGCAACACAACAGCCTTGGTTGTCGCCGCGCTTGCCACAAAATTAGGAATGGCCAGCAGACCCGCCATCCACCACGAATGCTCCGGATTGAAATAATGATTCAACAACATCGCAAACATCCACATGAAGATAACCAGCAAACTCGCAATCGCCATAAACGGCCCTTCGTCCACGTAAAAAAAGTGCGCTACCGCATATCCCCACCGCCCCCCGCTGCCGCCAGCCTCCCCATCTAAATCCAAATCAACCGCCTCCGCATCCAACGCGCCGACAATCACCAGCGACCAATATAAAAACACAAACCCGAACAACACCGTGAACGGCAAATTCACCAACGCAAACGCTTCAGCGATCAATTCCTGCATGGCATCCCCCACAATCGGGAAAATATTCGTAACTGGCAACTCCGAACCCTGCCGTTGCAAGAGAAAGAATTCACCTACAATCGGCCACTTTGATTGTAAGCCGACATGCAGGGTTTCAGCCTGGGGCGGACATGCCTGTTCCCCTCAAAGGCAAGGAACTGCGGGACGCACAAAAACTTGAAAGACGGGTTACCTTCCCGCGCTTCCATTGGGCAGGCGGGGTTTTCGTACTTCGCCGTTCGCGAGCGGACGTCTTCGCATTGATTGTTGGAGGAGGCCAGCACCGGGCTAGGCGAAGCGAGCGCGGTATTGCCTTAACGGAAACTTTTTTCCGGGGCACAGCGTTTTTTGCACGTCTTTGTGTCCCAAAACTTTCGGGCGGCCGCGCAGCAGGTCGGTATGCAAATAGCGCGTGAGTTTGTGGAGCATGTCCAGTTGTTTGGCGGTCGGTTTCGTTTTTTCAAAATTGCCAACCAGGCAAATCCCGATCGAGATTTCATTCAGTTTCGTGCTCCGGACATGCCCTCCGTGAAGTTGCTTTTTCCAGCGGTCTCCGATTTCAATTTTCCCGTCGGCTGTGCTAGTGCCGTTGCCGATCACAAAGTGATAGACCAAGCCATTTTCGCATCCCCGCTTCACGTGGAAGCGATGGAAGATGAGGGCGCTGCCTTGGGCGGTGCCAGAGTGGTGGACGATGATTTTTTGCCAGCCTCTGCGGTTGATTTTTCTGTGGCCGATTTGCCAACGCAGGGTTTGAGGGAGGACGTCGGGAATTTTGAGTTGCTGGCCGGGGTGGATGACGTCCGAACTCAGCCGGTTGTGTCTTTTGAGATCGGAGATGGAGACGCTAAACTTCTGGGCAATTTTCGAAAGGTTGTCGCCTTTCTTGACCTGGTAGCTGTCTTTGACGGCTGCGGCAATTCGGGAAAGGCCGTCAGGAATTTTGAGCCGCTGGTTGGGGTGGATGACGTCTGAACTCAGCCAGTTGTGTCTTTTGAGATCGGAGATGGAGACGTCGAACTTCTGGGCAATTTTCGAAAGATTATCGCCCTTTTTGACCTGATAGATGTCTTTGGCGGTTGCAGCGATAATGCCGTCGGGCCAACCGGTTAAAATCAAACTGCCCAGAGTGCCCCCGATGACTCTCCCAAACTGACGACGATCGTATTCCATACTGGCAATGGGAATTTTTCAGAAAGCATAGCCCATGTTGCGGGCATTTTCAAATCCTTTTTGCGGCCGGTGGAAAATTTTGCGGCGGCTGGCCGGATGGCGGCAGTTAGAGTTGTTCTTGATACAGCTTGAAGAGAGCTTGGGTGCCGTCGTTTTCGCCACCTTTGGCCGTTAGTTTGTCGTAAAGCTGCTTTGCCAATTGCAACCCCGGCAAGTTCAATCCCATTTTTTCTGCGGATTCGATAGCGATTCGCATGTCTTTAAGGAAGTGTTTCACAAAGAAACCGGGCGCAAAATCTCCCTGCAAAATCCGCGGTGCCAAGTTGGACAAAGACCAACTGCCTGCTGCTCCGTTGGCGATGCTCTTCAGGACGGGGTCGGGGTTCAAGCCGGATTTTTTCGCGTAGGCTAAAGCTTCGCAAATAGCCGTCATCCCCGAAGCGATGGCAATTTGATTACACATTTTTGTGTGCTGGCCGGCTCCCGCGCCTCCTTGCAGGACGATGTTTTTGCCCATGATTTCGAGAATGGGGTTGGCTTTTTCAAAGGCATCGGCATCGCCGCCCGCCATGATGGAAAGCCGCGCCTCCCGCGCGCCGATGTCTCCGCCGGAGACGGGGGCATCGATGGCGGCGATTCCCTTTGCTTTTGCCTGTTGGTAAATCTTTACCGCCAGGTCGGGGCTGGAAGTGGTCATGTCGATTGCCGTCGCCCCGGATTTCGCCCGTGCCAGGATGCCGTCTTTGCCCAGATAGACCGCTTCCACATCTTGCGGAAAACCGACGATGGTGATGACGACATCGGCAGCGGCAGCGGTATCTCCCGCTGTGTCCCGCCAAGCGGCTCCCTTAGCCAGTAGGCTTTGCGCTTTGGCCTTTGTGCGGTTGTGGACGCAAACAGGATGGCCGGCTGCGAGCAAATGCCCGGCCATGCTCCGCCCCATCACGCCGGTGCCGATGAATCCAATGGCAGGTTTTTCGCTCATTCAATGGAGACGACGAAGAGGCGGGATGGAAACGCTTTGCGACGCGGGTGGGCGCTTGTTATTGCAGGCTTTCGAGAGTCGATTTGATGGCGTCGAAGTTCGGGAGGTCTTTGGGCGTCGGCGTTTGTTCCACGTATCGAACGACGCCTTCCTTGTCGATCACAAAAGCCGCCCGAGCGCTCACAGCGCCAAACCCCATCAGGTCGTCGAGCAGGACGCCATAATCCTGGGCGGTCTTTTTGTTGAGGTCGCTGGCCAGCACGATCCCGATATTTTCTTTCTGCGCCCAGGCTTCCTGGGCGAACGGGCTGTCCACGCTGATGCCGATGACGGCTGCGTTGAGGTCTTCGTATTGTTTCAATCCCGCCGTTACACTGCACAATTCCGAAGTGCAAACGCCAGTGAACGCGAGGGGGAAAAACAGCAGCACGGTGTTTTTTTGGCCGGTATGATCGCTTAGCGACACATCGGCAACATCGCCGCCGCGTTTTGATTTCAACGAAAATTGAGGAGCTCTGGTTCCTACTGCAATGGCCATAGTTTGTCTTTTTATTAATCGGAGTTTCGAAACAAAGGAGATTCATATGCAGGTTCGCGCCCCCTGTCAACCACATTTTTCGCAATGAACAGTTGCAGGCTTCTGCCCAAAAAATCAATCTGCCCGGCAGTTGACCATCCTGTGCATCCCTGTTCATTCTCGCGTCCTTTCACAGCTTTCCCAGTCAATGGAGACGATGGGCAGCAGCAAACGCCGGACCGCCAGCAGCCCAACGACTTTGAACAAGAAATGGCCGCACAGCTTCTACAAAACTTCAGAAATATCTCCCTGCATTCGGAGACTCACCGTTGAGGACATCCTGGCAGGCAAACGTTTTGACACACCCAACATCGCCAGACGCAGCCTGATCAAGCCCGTCCGGCCACAGACATTCCAGCGCGAAATACCCCCCCAGAAAAACGCTGGCAATTCCCAAAAGCTACCAGCGGCAAAATGTTGGGTTTCCCGTTAGTTTCCAGAATATTCAATGCCATGTACATCTTCAAGCCTCCGCAGCGTCTCTTCCGCTTTCTCCTGAGCATCAATCATCCGCTGAAGTTCTTTTATTTCATGTTGGTTTTCCCCCTCTAAATGTTCCGTGTGCAGTAACATTATCGAGTGCTATATCCGCCGACATTCTCTTTTTCCGTTTCCACAATCAAATTGAGCTTAAATAGCTTCGGTCAATCTTGTTAACAGGTTCTTGATTGCGGCAAAGTTCATCAATCCAGTGCTTTCGCAAAGGTTTGACAGGGCGCCATTGGGCGGCTACTCTGCCCTTCATGCACATTGTCGTGAATGGAGAACGGATCGATCCCGAACTGATCCACCAGGAATTCTCGCAGATCAAGTCCTGGCACGAACAGCGCAGCCAAGTCAGTTGCTGCGAACGCGACGACGAATTTCTCGCCCAGGCCAAGGAAAACATCATCGGCCGCGTGCTCTTGAGCCAGGAAGCGACCAGCCGCATACAGGAGCCGAGCGACGCCGAAATCAATCAAGCCATCGAAAAAATGAAGCAGGACTGTGGCGGCGAAGCCCAGTTCTACGCCCAATCTGGTGTTCGCCCTGACGAAATACATCTGCTTCGGCGGCAAGTGGCGATCAACGGCAAGGTGGACAAGCTCGTCCAGAAGATTTGCGACCTGGAAACCCCGCCGTCCAACGAAGCCGCCCGCAAATACTACGGCGAAAACACCGAGCTTTACACTTCGGAGCCTCGCGTCCAAGCCATGCACATCTACAAATCGCTGCGCCAAACCCAGGACCGGGAAGCCCTTTTCCGGGAATGCTGCAAGGTGCGGCAAGAACTCGCTAACGGAGCGGATTTTGTCGCTGTTGCCAAACGCTTTTCCGATAAACCAGAGGAAGAAGTGGATTTGGGTTGGTTCAAACGGGGCGAGCTTATGGACGAGTTTGAGTTTGTTGCTTTCTCGATGAATGTCGGCGAAGTCAGCCCTGTGTTCATTTCCTGCCACGGCTTTCACATCGCCAAAGTTACGAGGAAGGAACCGGCCATGCCCCAACCGTTTGAGGATGTCCGAGACAAAGTGATTGAAGACATTCTCCTCGAATGCCGGAATCAAGAGCTAAATGCCTATATCGCAAAACTCCGAAGCACCGCCAATATCGAAGAAATCGACGACGAAGCCGGCGGACATTGAGCCGTCTTACTGTTCCTTTTTGTAGACAAACCATGAGCCACCCGACCCTTTCCCCTCTTGCCCAATCCTTCTTTGAAGCGATCCGAACCGACACCCTGCCCTCGCTAGGGCCGGAAGCCCGGAACGGCGTCAAAAGCCGCGCGGAACTTCTCGAACTGGCCGGCGCCTTCTGCAACGCCAACAGCCTTGCGGAAACCGCCCGCGCGCTGCTTCAATCCGCCGCCTTGCTATGGCATGACGATCTCGACGGCTCGCACGAAATCTCGCAAGGCATCCCAACGGCTGAGGGAAGTTTCCTTCACGGCATCATGCACCGCCGGGAGCCGGACAACAGCAACGCCAAGTATTGGTTCCGGCAGGTTGGCGATCACGCGAGTTTCCCGGCGCTGGCTGCTGCTGTCGGTGAATCCGAACCCAGCCTTGCCGCTCTCTTGATCCCCGACGGCTGTTGGGATGCCTTTGCTTTTGTGGACGCCTGCCATCGCGCCATCGGAGAGGCCGAGTCCCCAGAAAATGCGGCGCTACGGAAGGTTCAAGAGTTGGAGTTTCGGTTTTTGCTGGGGCATATTTTGTCCTGACGGAGCAGGGCGGCCACCAGTCCCTCAATGGTGTGTTCGGCGGCTTCGGCGTCCGGCCGATCTCCTAGCGCAGCCAATGCCTTGCTGGTTTCCGGCCCAATCGAGGCGAATTTCAAATCGGGATATTTCTTTTTGAGCGCGGCCAAACCAAAGCGCTCGTGAAAATGGCGGACGGTGGAGCTGCTGCTGAACGCGACCCAATCAGCGCCTTCCGCCAACAGCCGCGCCGCCGCGCCGTTGTGGTCTTCCTCTTCCATCCGCGTGGCATAGACGGGGACATCATCGACGATGGCGTTGCAGGATACTAGTTCCCGGGGCAAATCCGGGTTGGCGGCTTCTGCCCGCGCCAGCATGATTTTGAGGTTTTCAATGCTTTCGATTTTCTCCATCGCGGCGGCCAGTTCAACTGCCAAATACTTTTCCGGCATGACGTCCACTCGTAAATGCAGTGCCGCAATTTTCTCGGCGGTGGCGGGGCCCACGGCGGCGATGCGCAGATTGCCCAAGGCACGAATGTCGTCGAAGGCGCGGAAAAAATAGTTGAAGAATGCCGCCACGCCGTTCGGACTGGTAAAGACCAACCAATCATATTCGCCCAGGGACGCCATGGCTTCGACTAGAATTTCTTTCCTCTTGGGGGGGCCGATTTTGATTGTCGGGATTTCCAGAACATCGGCGCCGAGTTCCAGCAGCCGGGAAGAAAGCCGGCTTGCCTGCTCGCGAATGCGAGTAACTGCTACCCGCCGGGCAAATAGCGGCCGTTCTTCAAACCAATTCAGCTTCTGGCGCAAACCGACCACTCCGCCAATCACCGTCACGGCCGGGGCTTTGAAACCCGCCCGGGCCACTTTGCCGGCGATGTCTTCCAGCGTTCCGGTGAGTACTTCTTGCCGCCCGGTCGTTCCCCAGCGAACCATGCCGACCGGAGTCCCCGGCGCCATCCCACAGGCAGCGAGCTTCTCTCCAATCAAGCTGATGCGTTCTGCGCCCATCAGGATGATTTTTGTTCCGGGCATTTTGGCGAAGTGTTCCCAGTCAATTCCCGAAGACGGCTTTGTCGGGTCTTCGTGGCCAGTGATGACGGCGAAGCCAGAACAGAAGTCCCGATGCGTGATGGGGATGCCGGCGTAGTTGGCAGCGGCGATGATAGAGGGGATGCCAGGCACCACTTCAAAGCGCGTTCCCGCCAGGCGCAGTGCTTCAGCTTCTTCGCCGCCCCGTCCGAAAATGTAAGGGTCTCCGCCCTTGAGCCGGACAACTGTGCGGCCTTGGCGCGCCTTTTCCGCCAACAGTTGGTTCAGTTCCGCCTGCGGCATCGCGTGCGCGTTGGCTCGTTTGCCCGCGTAAATGCGTTCGGCATCCTTCGGAGCCAATCGCAGCAAGTCGGGATTCACCAGTGCGTCATAGACCACGACCTCCGCCCGCTCCAGCAGCTCGCCGCCCCGCATCGTCAGCAGCCCGGTGTCCCCCGGCCCCGCTCCCACCAAATAAACTGCGCCGCTCTCGCTCGCCATTGCGCCCAGTGTAAGCCGCCGTCCTTGCCGCCGCAACTCTCCCAAAAGGCATGACGGCGAAGGGGTTTTGTGGCAAACTGCCGCTGTGACTGCCAAGGAAGCTCGAAAATGTCTCCAAGCCTACAAAGCAGGCCGCGCCACGGAATCGGAAACCTTGGCCCGGTTTCAAGCCGAGCCTTTTGCCGAGCTGGATTACGCCAAAGTGGATTTAGGCCGCGCCCGGCGCCAAGGATTTCCCGAAGTCATTCTCGGCGCGGGCAAAACCGCCGACCAGATTTTGGGCATTGCCAAAGCCTTGCACAAAGCCCAGCAACCCATCCTCGTCACCCGAATCGAACGCGAAGCCGCCGATCAATTTCAAAAAGCCTTCCCTGAAAGCCGGCACCACCAACAAGCGCGTTGCCTGACCCTGGCGCGGCAGCCGCTCCCAAAGAGACCCGGAACCATCACCGTTGCGACTGCCGGCACCGGCGACATCCCCGTCGCCGAAGAAGCCGCTGTTGCCGCCGATTTCATGGGCAATCGCGTTGAAAGAATCTACGACATCGGCGTGGCCGGCCTGCACCGAGTTTTGGCTCGGCTCCCTGCCCTGCGCCGGGCAAACGCCATCATCGTCGTCGCCGGGATGGAAGGCGCCTTGCCCAGTGTAATCGCCGGCCTGGTGGACAAACCCATCATTGCCGTCCCGACCAGCATCGGTTACGGCGCCAACTTCGGCGGCCTGTCCGCCCTCTTGGGAATGCTCAACAGTTGCGGCAGCGGCGTCACCGCCGTCAACATCGACAACGGCTTCGGCGCCGCTTTCTCCGCCAGCCAAATCAACCGCCTCCAGAACTCCCCGGCCAAACAACCACCCTCAGAAAAATGAAAACCCTTTACCTGGACACCTTCAGCGGCATCAGCGGCGACATGTTCTTGGGTGCCATGCTCGATCTCGGCCTCCCTGAAACTGCCCTCCAAAAAGAACTCGCCAAATTGGAACTGGACGAATACCGGCTTCAGATTCGCCGCCGGCAAAAATCAAACATCGAGGGCGTCAAATTCGACGTCGAACTCTTCAACCATGCCCATCCCCACAACCACGGCCATTCGCACAGCCATAAAACCCCTGCGAGCAGCGCCGAGGCGGGAACAGCCCACAGCCACGCTCACAGCCGGAATTTCTCGCAAATCCAGTCTCTCATCCACAAAAGTGCGCTCTCCGATTGGGTCAAAAAAAACGCGGTGGAAACTTTCGCCCGCATCGCTCGAGCCGAAGGCAAAATCCACGGCATGCCACCGGAAGAAGTCCATTTCCACGAAGTCGGCGCGGTCGATTCCATCGTGGACATTGCAGGTGCCGCCATCGCTTTGGAACTCCTGGGCAAACCGCGCGTCCAATCTTCAACGGCAGTCGAAGGCACAGGCTGGGTTCAATGCGCTCACGGACGTTTCCCCGTGCCCACC
The DNA here is from genome assembly GCA_965214825.1 of uncultured Pedosphaera sp. Taxonomy (GTDB): domain Bacteria; phylum Verrucomicrobiota; class Verrucomicrobiia; order Limisphaerales; family AAA164-E04; genus UBA2970. The sequence continues at coordinate 165,553 of OZ243981.1, read as the reverse complement.
ATGGCGACTCTAGCCATCCTGGGCGAACGCGGACTCGCACTCAGCCAATGCGGCGAACCCCAAGAACTCATCACCCCCACGGGCGCCGCCATCCTCGCGCAATTCGCCGAGTCCTTCGGCCCCATGCAGCAATTGACCGCCACAAAAATCGGTTATGGCCTGGGAACCCGAGACCTCGCAACCCGCCCCAACGTCTTGCGGGCCATTCTCGGCGAAACACCCGCTGGCGAACACCAGGAAAGCCCGTGGGACACCGACACCATCGGCGTGATCGAATGCAACCTCGACGACCTCTCCCCAGAAATCCTCGGCCATGCCCTGGAACAAGCGTTTCAAGAAGGCGCCCTCGACGCTTTCCACACACCCGTTCACAGCAAAAAACATCGCCCCAGCACGCTCTTCACCATTCTCTGCCACACGCAAGACATCCAACACTTCGCCCGGCTCATCCTGCGGGAAACCACTGCCTTCGGCCTCAGAACTTACGAAGTCGAACGTTTCAAACTCCAGCGAACCCAGGCCACCGTTGAAACCCCTTACGGACCAGTTGCCATCAAAATCGGACTCCTCGGCGGCAAAACCATCAAAGTCTCGCCCGAATACGAAGCCTGCAAAACCCTTGCCCAACGAAGCGGCGTGCCCGTCCGGGAAATCTTCCAATCGGCAATGATCGCCGGCAACCGCCATACCACACTGCCCGACTCCGGCTCGGCATGACAGCGCCTTCTCGACAGCCTTTTATTCAGGCTTGTCATGGCGGGCGGGGGCGGTATGTTGCGGCTTCTGTTTTTCAAGCGTTCGGCGGGCGCAGCGGCAGGATTTTTTTGGCGGCAGACTCTCAAGCACAAAACAAGATTTATGGCGACGGGAAACGACATTCGCAAAGGCATGGCCATCCAATACAACGGGGAAATCTGTATTGTCCTCGACACGCAACATCGCACTCCGGGAAACAAACGCGCTTTTGTTCAGATGAGCCTGCGGAATTTGCGCACGGGCAATTCTTCGGATGTTCGGTTCAGCTCGACGGAGCGGGTGGAAATTATCCCGCTGTTTTCAAAGAAGATGGAGTTCAGTTATGTTGATGGCAGCGATTATGTTTTTTCCGATCCCGATACATTTGAGACGGTAACGCTTAATCGGGAGCTTGTTGGAGAAGTCAAGAATTACCTGGTGGAGAACGCGGCTTGCACCGTTACTTTCGTTGAGGAGCGAGCTGTGGCGATTGAGTTGCCGGCCAGCGTTGCTCTGACGGTTGCGGAAGCGCCGGAAGGCGTCAAGGGCGATTCGGCAAACAATGTTCAAAAAACGATCACTCTGGAAACGGGCATCCACATCCAGGCCCCGCTCTTCATCAAGACAGGGGAGCGAATCCGCGTGGATACCCGGACGGGGAAATACTTGGAACGCGCCTGATTTCCCGGCGCAGCGGGGTTAATGGAGACGGGCTTTATCCAATTTCGGCCGGGGGCGGTATTTTTGGGCCAAAGCCAGGCAAGTTTCCAGCGAGGCTATGCCGTCGGTGCAGGCAGGTTTCGAGAGCGAGGCGGCGGCGGCGCATATGCTGGCAAATAAACATTGCTGCAAATCCCAGCCCTCGTGCAAGCCCAACAACATGCCTGCGCAAAAAGCGTCGCCAGCTCCCGCCGCGCCTTTGATGTAGTGCGCCGGGAGTTTCAGCGAAGATTGCCAAGCGTCGGTGCCGGCCCGAGTGCGGGCGAAGGCGCCTTCCGGGAAATGAATGACGACGATTTCCCGGATGCCTGCCTGGAGAAGTGTCCCCGCCGCGTGTTTGACGGCGACGGTGTTGAGTTCGCCTTTGCTGCCGCGGATTTGAAAGCCGGTGGTTCTGCTGGCTTCCACTTCGTTCAGGATGCAGTAATTGGTGTGTTTCAGTGCCGGTGTCACGATTTTGGCGAACCGGTCGCTGTCTTCGCTGACGACGTCCACAGATGTTTTTAATCCCGCCTTCTGCGCTCTAGCCAGCAGGGCGGCGGCTTTGGTGCCGTATTTCTTGTCCGGTTGATCCAATGTGTCCAGCAGCAGCAAGTATCCTAAGTGAAAGAATCGCGCTTTGGTTTGCTCGAAGTTCAATGCCGCGCCCGTCCACTTAGCGTTGGCTCCCCGGAAGTGAAAGAAAGTGCGTCGGCTGGCACTCTGCTCGGTCATCACATCGGTGTAGGAAGTCGCCGCGTCTTTGCCGGTTGTCAACTGCTTCGTGTCGATTTTGTGCCGTTTGCAATGCTTGAGGATTTCCTTGCCCAATGCGTCCGCGCCGACCAGTCCGGCGGCGGCGAGCGGGAACTTGGCACCCAGCTTTGCCAAGTTAATCAAAACATTGTAAGGCGAACCGCCGGTTCCGCTGGATTCGCCGTTGATGTTTGAAAGCGTTCCCGGCTGGGGAAACACATCAATCAGTTTGACTCGGTCAACGATCCAATTTCCGCCTGCCAAAATGCCGCGGCGGGAAATCTTCTTTGTTTTCATAATGTCATGGCGGCCATCGGGCCGCAAACCCAAGCATCCAGGGGCCACCTGTCGCCAATCCCAAGGGGATGACCTTCCCCTGATAATGCACCGGATACCGCGGATTGGCAACCCGCAAAACGAGAGGATTTGCCGGCTGTCTGACGCCGCTTTCAGGTCATCATCCGAATGAGGAGGTTGAAGACTTCGGTCGAGTCGATGGTTTCTCTTCCACTGTCTCCCGCGCCCGGTCCGATGAGGACCGGATATTCCCGGATGTTCTTGGGGCGGTTTCCGTGCGATCCCCGGACCAAGCCCGCATCCAACGGGATCACATCCATCAACATCCGCAGCCCCAATTTCTTTTGCAGCAAACGCCAAGCGATCTTCAACCGCGGGAATCGAATGGCCGGGTTTAGAAACAACTCGGCGGGATCGTAGCCCGGTTTGTGGTGAATATCGACGCACCGGGCAAAGTCTGGCGCCCGTCTGTCGTCCAACCAATAGTAATACGTGAACCAAGCATCGTCCTCCGCAACAGCGATCAAGTCCCCAGCCCGTTTATGAGCCACTCCCACCCGCCGTTTGCCCGCCATATCCAACACTTCGGCAACGCCTTCCACCTGCTCCACGAGCCGGCGGGCAGGCGCCAACAACGAAGAGTCGTTCGCGTAAAGATGGCAAACTTGATGATCCGCCACACCAAACACCCGGCTTTGACCGCAGTCCAACATCTCAAGTCCGAGTTCTTCTTTGACGGCCAGCCATCCTTTCTTGCGGAATTCGCGGTTGAGATAAATCGGCCTTTTGACGGGATGGATGCCGTATTCAGAAAGCAGGCAGACGCGGACTCCCGCCGCGGCAAAAAAATCCAGCAGGCCGCTCACGATAGAGTCAAGCCGTCGATAATCCCGGCCAATCTCAGGATGGTCCGGCCCGAGCCGCTGCAAATTGTAATCGAGATGCGGGAGATAGATGAGACTCAAGTCCGGGCGATGCCGAGATTCGATCCACTTGGCCGCCTCGGCGATCCAGCGCGAAGCTGCGTCCGGCTCTCCCTGAGGCGATCTTTGCCCCGCCGCTGGTCCCCAAAAAGTCGGAAAGGGAAACTCTCCCAACGCTCTTTTAATCTCCGTGCGGAGTGTATAAGGATAAGCGTAAATATCAAAAATCTTCCGCCCGTCGGTGGGGTATAAAGGGCGCGGTGTGATCGAGAAGTCAGCAGTAGAATACATATTATACCACCAAAAAAGTTTGGCGCAGGTAAATCCCTTTTTCTTTTGACGCATCGCTTCCCATATCTTCTCCCCGCGGACCAGCGCGTTGGACTGTTTCCAAAACTGCACTTCAGCCAACTCCCGGTGGTACCAACCGTTCGCTACAATCCCGTGCGACTCTGGGCTTTTGCCCGTCAAATAATTGCTCTGCGCGGTGCAAGTAACAGCGGGAAAGGCCGGCCGAATTATATGCCGCTGCGTTTGGCTGCTATAAGAAGCAATGCGCGGCGTGTCGCAGCCGATGGCGCCGTTGCAAAGTCCCACAGCGTTAATAACAGCCAGTCGCATCATAGGTATAAGCAGTAAAAGCGAAGGAAACCCAATCTGCAATTTTTGCGGCAATGCTCATCGCGCTCTATTACACCAGGGCGATCCGCCGCCCTATGGCATGAAAGCGGTCGCGCAAGATGTCCATCGCAGTGACAATCCGGGGCAGATTTATAGTATGCGTTTCCACCCCGCGGCCGATGGATTCGAGCAACGTAATCGTCAGTTCGCCGCCCAGATGTTCGCGGAATTCTTCCAAACCGCGAAGAACCATTCGATTGCCTTGCGAATCAGTATGGTGAAGCTCGCTGGTGTAAATATCCAATCCAATATCGGTCAACAAACGCAGCACACGCTCCGCCGAACGTTCGTCCAGCAAGCCCGTCAACTCCGAATAAACCGTATCCAGCGCCACGCCGACAGCGACAGCTTCGCCGTGCCGAATCCGGTAATCCGAAATCTGTTCGAGCTTGTGTGCGGCCCAATGCCCGAAATCTAGCGGCCGGGCTGAGCCGAACTCAAACGGGTCTCCCGAAGTCGCAATATGCTCGACGTGCAGCGTGGCACAACGTCGCACCAGCTTTTCCACTGCCTCGCCATCCAATGCTTTCAACTGCTCGGCGTCCACTTCTAAAGCCTCGAAGAACGAGCGGTCGCGGATTAAGGCCACTTTCACTGCCTCCGCAAATCCCGCTCGCTTATCGCGTGCCGAAAGCGAATCCAAAAACCGGAAATCGTTGATCACGGCATGAGGCGGCGCAAATGTCCCGATGAAGTTCTTTTTTCCGAAAGCGTTGATTCCGTTTTTCACGCCGACGCCGGAATCCCCCTGGCTCAAAGTCGTCGTAGGAATGCGAATGTGGCGCACACCCCGGTGCGCCGTCGCTGCCGCCAGCCCGACCATGTCCAGCAAGGCTCCGCCGCCAACGGTGACCACATAAGAATGGCGATCGATATGAAACCGGTCCAGTCGGGAATGCACTTCGGAGACGCGAAAATACGAGTTCTTGACCCGCTCGCCTCCTTCGAGTAAAACCGGCGGACAAACCAAATCGAGCGTCTCTGAACAGCGCCCAAAGTAAGACTCTATCGCCGGCGTCAACGCCGGCATTGCTTCGGCCACCGCCTCGTCCACAAAAACCACTACTTTGGCCGCGCGGCCATTGTGCTCCCCACCACACAGCGAACACAGCAACCCGTTGCCCGCTCCAAAAACATCCCGCGTGAAAAACACACGATGGCAATACGAAACTCGTATCGTTCTCTCAATGAAATCCACACCCGCCAGCTTGCCGGCCATTGCCGGAAAATACGAGCAGAAACGCTCGAAGCCAGTAGCGCGACCGCTTGCAAGCTTTCAGGGTTGGCGTTGTTTGAGCGCTTGTTCGAGTTTGCGGTGGAGGTTGCCGAAAGCGCCGTTGCTGAAGATGCAGACGATGTCTTGCGAGCGGGTTTCGCCGGCGAGGTAGCGGCAGATGGAGTCGGCGTTTTCCAAGTATTCACAGGGTTTGCCTCGGCGGCGGATGTCTTTCACGAGTTGTTCGGGGTTGAGGCGTTGAGCGGGCGCGAGTTGCTGGAGGCGGTCGATTTGGGAGAAGACGATGCCGTCGGCTGCGGCGAGCGCTTCGGCGAGTTCTGTTTGAAAGATGTTGCGCCGAGTGGTGTTGCTGCGTGGTTCGAGAGCCACCCACAGACGCCGGCCGGGATGGGCCGCTCGCAAAGCACGGATGGTTTCGCGGATGGCGGTGGGGTGATGGCCGAAGTCGTCCACAATGGTGACGCCGTCCACGATGGCCCGCACTTCCATCCGCCGGCGGATGCCCCGGAAGGTCGCTAGTCCTTTTTGGATGGTTTCGGGCTCAATGCCGCAGTGTCGCGCACAGGTGATCACGGCCAGGGCGTTGCGGATGTTTAAGCGGCCAAGGAGCGGGAGCGTGTAGGGAATGCCGGCGGCTTGGAAGGTGGAGCCATATGCGTGCAGTTCGATGTGATTTGCCTGCATTTGGTTGGCGGGGCCGAGGCCGAATGTTCGGACGGGGCAATGCCGGATACTGAGCAAGCCGCGCAGGTTCGGATCGTCTCCGTTGGCTAGGAGAAGGCCGTTGCGCGGGATGAGGTTGATGAACCGCCGGAATGAGAGTTGAATGGCGGCCAAGTCCTCGAAAATGTCAGCGTGATCGAATTCGAGGTTGTTGAGAACGGCGATTTCGGGGAGGTAGTGAAGGAACTTGCTGCGTTTGTCGAAGAACGCCGTGTCGTATTCGTCCCCTTCGAGGATGATCCACAGGCTGTCGGTAAAGCGTGCGCCGCAGCCGAAGTTGCCCGGCACGCCGCCGATGAGAAAACTCGGCTGGCGGCCGGCGGTTTCAAAGACCCACGCTAGGAGGGAAGCGGTGGTGGTTTTGCCGTGCGTGCCTCCAATGACGATGGAGCGCTTGCCGCGAATGAAAACTTCTTTCAGCAATTCGGGAAGCGAGCAGTAAGGCAGCTTCCGCTCCAAGACCGCTTCCACTTCCGGATTCCCCCGTGACAGGGCGTTGCCGATGACAATCAAGTCTGGATCGGGAGCCAAATTCTCTTCCGCATATGGCGAGCGAATGGCAATTCCCTGCGCTTCGAGAAAAGCGGACATCGGCGGATAGACGCCTTGATCGGAGCCGGTTACTTGAAAACCTTTCGCCTTCAAAACAGCGGCGCAGGACGCCATCGCCGTGCCGCAAATGCCGCTAAAGTGAACGGAGCGAACCTTTTCCATCATATGGCTGGGAGAGGCAAAATGGCGCGGAGTCAGGGATTGCAAACCGGCGGCGAATCCGCTTCGGAAAGTTTTTGCTCCAGCAACTGGCCGGAAAGCTGGGGGCTGGCGGTCCCTTTGCTATGTTTCATCACTTGGCCTTTGAGGAAGTTGAGCGCCGCTTTCTTTCCGGCGCGGAAGTCGGCGGCAACCTTCGGATGCTCGGCGATGGCTTGGTCGCAAAACGCAGCCAGGGCGCCGGCGTCGCTGACTTGGGACAAGCCTTTCTCCGCGACAATGGCGCTGGGCGGCTTGCCAGTGTCGAACATCTCGCTGAAAACTTGCTGTGCCATTTTGGAACTGATCTTTCCGCTTTCAACGATGCTGATGAGTTCGTTGATATCTGGAGGCGCGAATTTCAAATCGGCGAGATCAACGCCGGTTTCGACCAGTTTGGCCCGCAGGTTGTTGATGAGCCAGTTGGCAACGGCTTTGGGCGAGGCGGCGGCCTTGGCGATGGATTCGTAATACTCGCCCAAATCAAGGTCGTTGACTAAAACTTCGGCGTCCTCTGCTGGAAGCCCGTATTCGGCAATCAATCGCTGCTTTCTGGCGAGCGGCAGTTCAACGACTTTGGCGGCCGCCGATTTCATCCAGTCATTGTCCGGTTCAAAAGGCATCAGGTCGGGATCGGGAAAGTAACGGTAATCGTGCGCGTCTTCCTTGGCCCGCATCGTTTCCGTAACGCCGCCCGCCTCGTCCCAACGTCGAGTTTCTTGCGAAAGGCTTTCCCCGCAGGAAACGGCGCGAATCTGGCGGGCAACTTCGTAATCAATCGCCCGCCGAATGCCGCTAAAGGTGTTCATATTTTTGATCTCGACTTTAGCGCCCAAGACCCTTTGCCCGCGCGGACGGATACTCACATTCACATCGCACCGCACCATGCCCTTCTCCAAATCGCAATCGCTGACTTTGCCGCACCGCAGAATGCCGACCAGAGCGTTGAGATAAGCATATGCCATATCGCCGCTGCGGATGTCCGGCTCGGAGACAATCTCCAACAACGGTACACCGGCGCGGTTGAAATCTATCCCGCTATATCGGTCAAAATGAAAACTCTTGCCCACATCTTCTTCCAAATGCGCGCGCGTAATGCGGACTGTGGTAACTCCTCCTTCAAACTCAAACTCCACATAACCGCCCTCGGCCGATGGATGCGCCATCTGAGTGATCTGATAGTTCTTGGGCATGTCCGGGTAAAAATAATTCTTCCGATCAAAGCGCGCGCAACGGGAAACCTTTCCATGCAGCAACATCCCTGTCAGAGCAGTCAGACGAAGCGCTTCTTCATTGGCCACGGGCAGGACACCCGGCATACCAAGGCACACAGGACAAACATGCGTGTTGGGCGGCGAACCATAGCGGTTGGCGCAGCCGCACCACATCTTCGACCGCGTCTTCAATTGGACATGCGTCTCCAAGCCAATAACCGCTTCGGAATCCATAAAAGGAGAAGCTTGCCCCCTCAAATCAAAACACACAAACAAGAAATGCCAAAACAATCAACGCCTTCGGCAGCGAGCGCCGGCACTTTTCCCTCGATATAAAACGCCGCCGCCCGTTCTCAGCCCGGCCCTTGCTGCCGGTTGCATTCTTCCCGAATCCACGCCAGATAAGCCGCGCTCCCGGAGTGGATGCTAAGACAGATGAACTCCGGCACTTCGTAGGGATGCTCTTTTTCAACCAGTGATTGCAGCAGTTCCAGATGCCTCCTCACAGTTTTGAAAAGGATGAGACATTCGCCGGCCGACTCCAATTTGCCCTGCCACCAGTAATGGGATTCGACAGCGGGCAAGATGTTCGCGCAGGCCGCCAAATGTTTGGACAACGCGCGGCGGGCGAGTTGTTTAGAAGTGCCGGCATTTGGAGCTGTTACTAACACTATGAATGGAGAATCGTCGTCATTCGGCATATCTGGGAGAAATTAGAGAGGCGCCGCAGCGTTTGGCAACTGCGATTTCTGCAATGTAGATAGCATCTAGCGATAATTAGCCGCCGTATAAACCTGTAAAACTTCCGGCTGCTCCGCCGCCGAAAAGTTGGGCCTTCGTTTTGAGGCCGCGGGCCGATGCCGCCTTTTCTGCTTATTGCTCACTTTTTCTTTGAATTTCCGGCGGATTTCAAGAAGGATGCGCCTTCCTTTTTCCGCGCGGCTAAAGAGCGGCGGGGAGGGCAAACCCATGAAACGCACGCATCATTGCAACGAGATTCGGACGGAACACATCGGCCAAACCGTCACTTTGAACGGCTGGGTTCATTCCCGGCGGGATTTGGGCGGCGTGTTGTTCATTGATGTTCGGGATCGGGAAGGGCGCACGCAGACGGTTTTCGATCCAGCCAGCGTGCCGCGGGAGCTGTTCGAGCAAGCGGCCAAATTGCATCACGAAAGCGTCGTCGCCGTTTCGGGAAAGGTGCGAAAACGGCCGGAGGGGACGCACAATGAAAAGATTCTCACCGGCGAAGTGGAACTTCTGATCTCGGCAATGGCGGTGCTCAATCCGGCGGCAGTCTTGCCTTTTCTGATAGACGACCCAGCAGCAGCGGCCAAGGTGCATGAGGAACTGCGCCTCAAGCATCGGTATTTGGATTTGCGCCGGCCTGAAATCGCGCGCAATTTGCGCCTTCGCAGCAAGGCATCGGCGACGGTGCGGCTCTTTTTGGACGAGCAAGGCTTTTCCGAAATCGACACGCCGATTTTGTTCAAATCCACACCTGAAGGCGCGCGTGAGTTCTTGGTGCCGAGCCGAATTCATCCAGGCGAGTTTTACGCGCTTCCACAATCGCCGCAGCAGTTCAAGCAGATTCTCATGGCGGGCGGCGTGGAAAAATACTTTCAGTTGGCCCGGTGTTTTCGCGACGAGGACTTGCGGGCCGACCGCCAACCGGAGTTCACCCAGATTGACATCGAAATGTCGTTCATCGACCGGGAAGACATTTACCGTCTGGTGGAGGGCTTGATGCAGCGGGTCTGGCGGGCGGCATTGGAGTGCGACATCCAAACGCCCTTCCGCCGGCTAACGTTCAAAGAAGCCCTCGAGCGGTTTGGGACGGACAAGCCGGACACCCGGTTCGGAATGGAGTTGGTCAATTGCACCGATGATTTCAAGGAAAGCGCCTTCAAAGTCTTCCGCAATGTGGCGGCCGGCGGCGCGGTCAAAGCTGTGAACGCCAAAGGTTTCGCCGATGCGACTCAGGGCCAGATGGAAACCATGACAGCCTTGGCCAAAAGTTTCGGCGCCAAAGGGCTGGCATACATCAAGGCCGAAAACGGCGAATGGAAATCACCCATCGTCAAATTTTTCAGCGAAAGAGAAAAGGCGGCGCTGCAGGAAAAACTGGCCGTTGAAGAAGGCGATCTCATTTTGTTTGCCGCGGACGAGTGGCTCAACGCCTGCGAAATCCTCGGACGCATTCGCCTGTATTGTGCAAAGATTCTTCAAGAACGCGGCCTCTTGGCAACGAATGCGGGCCGCTTCGACTTTTTGTGGGTGACGGACTTCCCGCTGCTGCGGTTCGACAAAGAGATGAACTGCTGGGCTTCAAGCCATCACCCCTTCACCGCTCCCATTCCCGAAGATATCCCTTTTCTCATTGAAGACCCCCGGCGCGTTCGCGGCCAGCATTACGATCTCGTCGTCAACGGAGTGGAACTGGGCGGCGGCTCCATCCGCATCCACCAACCGGATGTTCAGAGAACGATTTTTGAAAAAGTCATCGGCCTGCCAAAAGAGGTAATCCGGCGACGGTTCGGCTACCTGCTGGAAGCCTTTCGCTACGGAACACCACCCCACGGCGGAATCGCCCTAGGCTTCGACCGCCTGATTGCGTTACTTTGCGACGCCTCCAGCATCCGCGATGTGATCGCTTTCCCCAAGACAACCAAAGGCGCCGACTTGCTCGCAGAATCCCCGGCACCGGTAGAGCCGAAACAACTCCGCGAGCTTCACCTCGAACTCAAAGCTGCCCCGAAAAAAGACGGCTGAAAACCCCACAAAAACAAAAGCCCTGCCAAGTCAAAACCCTGGCAAGGCGCTCCGGTCGCCGTCTGAAACTTAAAACTGGATCATCCTGCCAGCCTTTGTATATCATTCCGCCCTTGTTATACGAAATTGCCCGCGCTCAAAAAATTTGCTGTGCTGGTTGTCGCGGTGTTTGCCATTGGCGTCAGCGCATTCTTGTTGATAAAAAGATCGCCCGAGGCGACACGCCAAAGCAAGCCTTCTTCTTACACCGAGTTGATTGCCCTGCCAGAAGTAGAGCTGGCCAAGGTAGATATTGCCTTGATGAATCTGCTTTGTGCGGAAGAATTGCTGGGAGCGGAGAACCTCAAAGTAAGGCAGTGCCTGACAGTATGAGTCCAATGGGCGGGATATAGTCAGGCAAACGGAGCGCAAGTATTTGCCACAGTCTTATCGCAATCCCGCTCGTTACGACAATTCCATATAACTAGAACAGGTTGTTTGAGCATTCAGCGGAATTTTGTATTTCCAAGTCTTGCTGTAGTTTTGGTGATTCTAGTGATTGTCTTTGTTTCTCTCAATCACAGAAGAAGTGCCGCGCGTGAAGAATTAAAAGCAGTCTATGCTCAAATCCAACCGGGAGATTTCAAGAGCGATGTAAAATCGCTGTTTAATACGAATCAATTTCACTATCTTAAACTTCGGGATATTGCTTCCAATGGAATACTTGTTCAAACTCCATTGGAATGGGCCACTATGAACTGGAATCTTTGGCTGGAGATTCAAAATAGTAAAGTCACAGGGCTACGAATTCGTTTACATGATGATAGTGACTTTCATCCTATTGGAGCACCTGCGGATAAAATATGCTGACATTGGAACCAGTCTGCCGTGAAAACGGAGCGTGTGGAGGAGTTATCCACTGGATCAGTCAATGGCTTTCAGATAAACGCTTTCACGAATTTGAATTTAAGACCAAAGGCCTAAATGGAGCAGAGGAGGCGCGAGAGTGTATTTGGGCGTTGGGTTATGAGAGAGAGAGACTCGAAGATCGTGCCGAACGGAAAGCCGGCTTTTGGCCTATCTCGAAAAACAGCCGTGTCTGGAAATCGTCTCCTTGCCAACAAAACTGTTGCTGATGCCATCAAAAGATGCCGCGAATAATTATGCCCAATAGGTGCTGGCGGATTGCTAATCATGGTTTATTCCGCTTGTTTCTTTGAATGTGTTCCGGCGCGGTTTCTGAATTGGGTTTGTATTGTTAATTTGCCGGCGGGACTACGCTGTTTTCGCGTCGTGTTTGGTATTTGGGGTCGGCGGCAAGGGTTTCGTTGAGGGTTTTGAGGAAGAGGGCGCCTTTTTCGTTTCCTTTTTGGGCGGCGGCTTGGAAGAGCGATCGGGCGCGGGCGAAGTCTTGTGTGACGAAGCGTCCGTGGACGTAATAGGTTCCAAAGGCGGCGAGCGCTTCGGGTTCTCCTTTTTGGGCGGCTTGCTGGTACCATTGGAACGCTTCTTTGGGTTTGGGGTTGATGTCCGGGGAGTCCAGGATGCGGGCTAGGGAGAGCTGAGCGGGAATGTGGCCTTGGATCGCCGCTTTTTTGTACCATTTTGCTGCTGTTTCAGGGTCAGCTTCACTGCCTTTGCCGTTTTCGTAGAGGACGCCGAGGTTGTAGCAGGCGATGGGGTTATTTTGTTCCGCGGCGGTTTGGAACCAGGCCCGCGCTTTGGTGTAGTTTTGGACTTGGGGGTCGTCGGAGGCTAGGGTGGCAGCGAGGAGCATGACGGCTTGCCGGCGGCCTTTTGAGGCGGCGAGTTCTAACCAGTGGACGGATTGTTGGAGGTCGGCTGGGATACCGAACTGCCCTTGCAGGAGAAACCCGGCGTTGAATTGGGCTTCGGTGTTGCCCTGTTCGGCCGCTTCGAGGAACCATTGTAGGGAGGTGGCGTAATCTTGCCGGACAATTTCTCCTTGGGAGTAAAGATGCCCCAAGCGGAGGATTGCGGGGATGAAGTCCAGTTCGGCGGCTTTTTTGTACCACTTCAAGGCTTTGGTGAGGTCTGCGGGCGAGGTACTGGCTTGGAAGATGACCCCAAGGTTGTAGAGGGAGACAACGTCTCCCGAATGGGCGGCTTTTTGGAACCAGTGAACGGCTTGGGCGAAGTCTTGAGGGACGGCGATCCCGTTGAGAAAGCGGGTGGCGAGTTCGGATTGCGCCCGGGGATCGCCCTGTTCTGCCGCCCGGCGAAACCAATCGAAGGCTTTGCTGTCGTTCTTGGCGATTCCTTTGCCGGCGGCGTAAAGGCGGCCGAGGCGGTATTGGGCGCCGGCATCGCCGGCATCGGCTGCTTTTTGATACCAGCGGGCGGCGTTCTTTGGGTCTTCGTCTCCGCCTTTGCCGGCTTCCAGAAGGAGGGCGAGGTTAAATTGTGCTGCGGTGTTGTCCTGCTCGGCGGCGGCTTGGAACCAAAGGCGGGCGGCGGCGAGATCTTGATCGATGCCCTTGCCTTGGGCGTAAGCGGTGGCGATGGCGAATTGGTCTTTTGCGTTCCCGCGTTCGGCGTTGCGACGCCTGACCTCGAATAGTTGTTCGGGTGGCATTGAGTGCTCCAGATCGGCCCGCTGTTGCGCCGCTTCTTTGTGGTTTTGTTCTGCTGCTTTGCTGAACCAGGCGAAGGCTTTGGACAAGTCTTGGGGCTCGCCGTTGCCGGCCAGGGCGACCATGCCGAGACGGAATTGGGCTCTGGCGTCTCCTCGGTTCGCCGCCTTTATGTAGTAGCGGTGGGATTCTTCGAGGTTGATAGGCATACCCAATCCGTTCTCGCAGAAAACGCCCATGTTATATTGCGAGGCGGCGTCTCCGGCATCGGCCGCTTTCCGGAACCAATGCGCCGCCTGTTCGTAATCCGGCTCCACACCCAGCCCTTGGACATAGAGGGTGCCGAGGTTGTATTGAGCGGGGACATGGCCTTGTTCGGCGGATTTCCGAAACCAATGCGCGGCTTCCCGGTAGTCTTGCTGGACACCCTCACCGGCGTAGCAAGCCAGTCCGAGGCTGAATTGCGCTACCGGGTCGTCCTTTTCTGCTGCTTGAAGGAGAGCCTCCAAAGAAACCGCTGGGGCGGCGCTGGGGTTCTCCTGAGACGCGGAGACCTCAGCGAGCGCCAGGGCGAGAAGAGGCGCCAGACTGGCAAGGCATGTTCCCAGAAAAATCATGCCACGCCGGAGCCACAGCCTCCCCGGTTTGTTGCGCGTTGCCAACCCCATGAACGCCCCGAATGTTAAACCCGCCGGCACGGTCGGCGTCAACTCGATTGATTGCCGTTCCACTCTCGGCAGCGTGTGCGCCCGGCAAACTTTGGCGCGATAAGCATTTACGGGCTTAACAGGGTGATGCGCAGGCACTCGACCCGTTGACCGCTGCCCGCCGCATCCCCTGGCTTTCGGCAGCCCCAGCTGAATCGCCATCAACCCTCCCTCCAAAACCCCCAAAGCCTGTAAATACTTATTTCGCCATCTCCCCTTGACAAAAAATCCAATCCTGTGCTAAATCTCCCTTGTCGGGAGAGAAATGTGGGGCAGACATCCGTTCTGCCTGCAGGCGGCAAGCCTGCGCCGCCTGTGCCCCACGCTGAACCGAAAATCAAAAAAACTTTGAAAAGGCCAAACAACCTGTCAACATGAAAAAATACCAGCCCACCAGCCCACCAGCCCACCAGCCAGTACTCCTGCCCCCAAATCGCCTAAACGGAAGAGCCGGGCGCGGGATAGTGAATATCGCCTCTATCCTTACATTAAAGAATCGTTGAAGCATCTTGGATGGAAGACGGGCAATCCGGCAACTCGTCCATCAGGGCAAGTTGATGCGCAAGGCGAGTTCCGCCACCACTCCGAAAAACCCATAAAGCCTACAACGTTTGTTGCGGGCAAAATGCTTGGTAATGGAGAAAATTGTGCTAAGCAAAACACCACCATAATGAAACTGAAAGACACTGCAGATATGAACCTATTATCCGTCATCCACTCGAAACTGGTGGCAACCGCCGCCAACAAAACCGCCAAACCGCAACCCATCAAAAACAGGCCAACATCGCCACATCGAATCGGCTTGGCGCTGGCCCTCGCCGTGGCCATCACCCTCCCAGCTGCCGCTCAAACCCTCACCATCACCGGAACTAAAAGCGACGGCAGCGCCTTCAGCCGGCAAGTCAATGCCAGCACGACATCTCTGTCTCTCGAGTCCCTTGACCTGGCTTCCCTAACCTTGCCTGCTGGCTTGACCAGCTTAACGAGGCTGGAACTCCAACACAACCAACTGACCGCCTTGACCGTGCCCAATACTTTGACCAACTTGGAGAGGCTGTATCTCCAACACAACCAACTGACCGTCTTCACCCTGCCCGATACCTTGACCAACTTGAAGGAGCTGTATCTCCACGACAACCGCCTGACCACCTTGACTTTGCCCGATACCTTGACCAAATTGGAGAAGCTGGAACTCCCCGACAACCAACTGACCTCCTTCACCGTGCCCGATGACTTGACCAGCTTGAGAACGCTAAACCTCAGCAACAATTCCCTGACCAATCTGACATTGCCCAATACCTTAACCAACTTGAGCTGGCTCTCTCTCTGGTACAACCAACTGACCACCTTTACCCTGCCCGATGACTTGACCAACTTGAGAACGCTGTATCTCACAGGCAACCACCTGACCACCTACACCCTGCCCGATGGCTTGACCAAATTGGAGTTGCTGCGTCTCGACGGCAACCAACTAACCGCCTTGACCCTGCCCGACAGCTTGCCCAGCTTGGAGTGGCTGAATCTCTCCCTCAACCGCCTGACCGCCTTGACCCTGCCCGATACCTTGCCCAACTTGAAGGAGCTGCGTCTCCGCAACAACCAACTGACCAACGTGACCCTGCCGGACGGCATGGCGAGCTTGAAGACGCTGTATCTCTGGAGCAACCGCCTGACCGCTTTGACCCTGCCCGATGGCTTGACCAACTTGAAGGACCTGCGTCTCTCCGGCAACCGCTTGACCAACTTGACCCTGCCCGATGACTTGACCAACTTGCAGAGGCTGGATATCCAACGCAACCAACTAACCACCTTGACCTTGCCCAATACCTTGACCAACTTGAAGGAGCTGCGTCTCCACAGCAACCAACTGACCACCTTGACCTTGCCCAATACCTTGACCAACTTGCAGTTGCTGGAGCTCTGGAGCAACCGCCTGACCGCTTTGACCCTGCCCGACGGCATGGCGAGCTTGCCGGAGCTGCGTCTCTCCAACAACCAACTAACCACCTTGACCGTGCCCGATGGCTTGACCAACTTGACGAATCTGAATCTCGAAAGCAATCAGCTGACCAACCTGACCCTGCCCAACAGCTTGCCCAACTTGGAGTGGCTGGATATCCACGACAACCAACTGACCGCCTTGACCCTGCCCGACAGCTTGCCCAGCTTGGAGTGGCTGGATCTCAACAACAACCAACTGACCGCTTTGACCCTGCCCGACAGCTTGCCCAGCTTGGAGTGGCTGGATATCCACGACAACCAACTGACCGCCTTGACCCTGCCGGACGGCATGGCGAGCTTGAAGGAGCTGCTTCTCTCCAACAACCAACTGACCACCTTGACCTTGCCCGTCGGCTTGACCAGCTTGGAGGAGCTGTGGCTCGACGGCAATCCTTTGGAGAGTTTGCGTGTGCCTTTGGGCATGGACATTGAATTTCTCCCTATTCAAGGCTTCCTGAAATCAGAAGTGACCTTCTACGATCCAACGACCGGAGAGACAATCGAAACAGAGCCCCCGCCAACTGAGGGAACTCTCACCATCACCGGAACCAAAACTGACGGCAGCGCCTACAGCCGGCAAGTCAATCCCAACGAGACATCTCTGGATCTCCGCTCCCTTGACCTGGCTTCCCTAACCTTGCCCGATGGCTTGACCAGCTTGACGAATCTGAATCTCGAACGCAATCAGCTAACCAATCTGGCCCTGCCCGATGGCTTGACCAGCTTGCAGCATCTGAATCTCGAACGCAATCAACTGACCACCTTGACCCTACCCGATGGTTTGACCAACTTGCAGAAGCTGGAACTCCAACGCAACCAACTAACCACCTTGACCCTGCCCGATAGCTTGACCAGCTTGAAGGAGCTGTATCTCCGCTACAACCACCTGACCACCTTTACCCTGCCCGATGGTTTGACCAACTTGCAGGTTCTGTATCTCTCCGACAACCAACTGACCACCTTGACCCTGCCCGATGACTTGACCAGCTTGAAGAGGCTGTGGATCTCCGCCAACCGCCTGACCACCTTTACCCTGCCCGATAGCTTGACCAGCTTGGAGTGGCTGAGTCTCGGCCACAACCAACTGACCACCTTTACCCTGCCCAATACCTTGACGAGCTTGAAGTCGCTGTATCTCGACCACAGCCCACTAACCACATTCACCCTGCCCAATACTTTGACCAACTTGCAGGTTCTGGAACTCGACAACAACCAACTGACCGCCTTCACCCTGCCCGATGGTTTGACCAACTTGCAGGTTCTGTATCTCCACAACAACCAACTGACCGTCTTCACCGTGCCCGATGACTTGACCAGCTTGCAGAAGCTGCAGCTCTACAACAATTCACTGACCACCTTTACCCTGCCCAATACCTTGACCAGCTTGGAGACGCTGCATCTCCACAACAACCAACTGACCACCTTGACCCTGCCCGACAGCTTGACCAGCTTGGAGACGCTGCATCTCCACAACAACCAACTGACCACCTTGACCCTGCCCGACAGCTTGACCAGCTTGGAGTGGCTGTATCTCCACGACAACCAACTGACCACCTTGACCTTGCCCGTCGGCTTGACCAGCTTGGAGACGCTGCATCTCCACAACAACCAACTGACCACCTTGACCTTGCCCGTCGGCTTGACCAGCTTGGAGGAGCTGAATCTTTCCAACAATCCTTTGGAGAGTTTGCGTGTGCCTCTGGGCATGGATATTGAATTTCTCCCTATTCAAGGCTTCCCGAAATCAGAAGTGACCTTCTACGATCCAACGACCGGAGAGACAATCGAATCAGAGCCTCCGCCAACTGAGGGAACTCTCACCGTCACCGGAACTAAAAGCGACGGCAGCGCCTTCAGCTGGCAAGTCAATCCCAAGGAGACATCTCTGGATCTCCGTGACAACCGCCTGACCACCTTGACCCTGCCCGATGGCTTGACCAATTTGGAGACGCTGCTTCTCTCCGGTAACCAACTGACCACCTTGACCTTGCCCGATGACTTGACCAGCTTGATGAGACTGGATCTCCAACGCAACCGCCAACTGACCACCTTGACCTTGCCCGATGACTTGACCAGCTTGAAGGAGCTGCGTCTCCATAGCAACCAACTGACCACCTTGACCCTGCCCAATACCTCGACCAGCTTGCAGTTGCTGGAGCTCTGGAGCAACCGCCTGACCGCCTTGACCCTGCCGGACGGCATGGCGAGCTTGCCGGAGCTGCGTCTCTCCAACAACCAACTGACCACCTTGACCCTGCCCGTCGGCATGACCAGCTTGGAGAATCTGTGGCTCGACGGCAATCCTTTGGAGAGTTTGCGTGTGCCTGATGGCATGAACCTTGAAAATCTCGATCTTCAAGGTTTTTCGAAATCAGCAGTGACCTTTTACGATCCCGCGCCCGAAGAGCCGATTACGCCGCCTCCCACAGAGCCGACAGAACCAGAGCTCCCAACTCTCCTCATCACCGGAACGACAAGCAACGGCAGTGCCTTCAGCCAAGAAGTCGCCGCCAACGAGACCTATCTGGCTCTCCACTCCTTTTTTGATCTGGCTTCCGTAACCTTGCCTGCCGGCTTGACCAACTTGGAGGTTCTGTATCTCGACGCCAACCAACTGACCGCCTTCACCCTGCCCGATGGTTTGACCAACTTGAATTATCTGGATCTCTCCAACAACCAACTGACCTCCCTGACCTTGCCCGGCGACTTGACGAGCTTGAGAGAGCTAGACCTCAGCAACAATTCCCTGACCAATCTGGCCTTACCCGCTGGCCTGACGAGCTTGAGAACGCTAGACCTCAGCAACAATTCCCTGACCAATCTGGCCTTGCCCGATGGCCTGACGAGCTTGAGAACGCTGAATCTTTCCGGCAATCCTTTGGAGAGTGTGCGCGTGCCTGATGGCATGAACCTTGAAAATCTCGATCTTCAAGGTTTTTCGAAATCAGCAGTGACCTTTTACGATCCCACAACTGGGGAATCCCCGACGACCAATACCAATATCCCCCCAACAACCGAAGAACCCCCAACAACCGAAGAGCCCCCGACAACCAATACCAATATCCCGCCGACGACCAATACCAACATCCCGCCGACAACCAATACCAATATCCCACCGACAACCGAAGAACCGCCCACAACCGAAGAACCCCCCACAACCGAAGAGCCCCCGACAACGAATACCAATCTTCCGCCCACGACTGGGACATTCATTACCCTCACCGGAACGACAAGCACTGGCGACGCTTTTCGTTTGGAGGTCGATGCCGGCACGGAGTCTCTGTCTCTCTCCGACACTCAACTCTCTTCCCTCACCGTGCCCGCTGGCCTGGAGAACTTGCAGCGGCTGCACCTCTTCGACAATCAACTCTCTTCCATAACTTTGCCGGAGGGTCTGACGAACTTGCAGCACTTGTATCTTTTTAATAATCAACTGACGAACCTGACCTTGCCGGAGGGTTTGGCGAACTTGCAACGACTGTATCTCTTCGGCAATCCTTTGGAGAGTGTGCGGGCGCCCGAAGGCATGGACATTGAAAGTCTTGAGCTTCGTGGCTATTCCAAATCAGCAGTGACCTTCTACGATCCTGCGAACGGAGAGACGATTGCGCCGCCTCCCACAACCGAAGAACCCCCGCCAACTAAAGAGCCCCCGCCAACTGAAGAGCCTCCCACAACCGAAGAACCTCCGACAACCGAAAAACCACATACAACTGAAGAGCCGCCCATAACTGAGGGAGCACTCCTCATCACCGGAACGACAAGCGACGGCAGTGCTTTTAACCGGGTGGTGAATGCAAACGCGAAGTCTGTAGACCTCCGAAACAATGACTTGACCCACCTGACTTTGCCCGATGGCTTGACGAATTTGGTGTGGCTGTTTCTCAATCACAATCGCTTGCCCTCTCTGACATTGCCGGAGGGCTTGGCCAAGTCGAGAGGGCTGTATTTTAACGACAATCAACTGACCTCTTTGACCTTGCCTCACGGTTTAACGAACTTGTGGGTGCTGTATCTCAACGACAACCAACTGACCTCCCTGACCTTGCCCGAGGACTTGACGAGCTTGAGAACGCTAGACCTCAGCAACAATTCCCTGACCAACCTGGCCTTGCCCGCTGGCCTGACGAGCTTGCGCTCGCTGGTTCTCAACGGCAATCCTTTGGAGAGTTTGTGTGTGCCCGAAGGCATGGACATTGAGAGTCTCAACCTGCAAGGTTTCCCGAAATCGGAGGTGACATTTTGTGAGCCAACGATAGGCACCTTGACCTTGCCGGATTCCAGCTCGACGAACTTCAGGCGCTTGTCACTCGACAACAACAACCCTTTGGAGATTGTGCGGATTGCGGGCGGGGGGGTGCAGATTCATTGGCGTGAAGGGACATTGCAAAGCACGACTGATTTGAGTGGGGAGTGGGAATCAGTGGCGCCGTCTCGTTTTTCGCGGGAGGGCGTATTGTCGATTCCGCGTGAGCGGAAAGGCGCGGAATTCTTCCGCCTGAAACCGGCGGAGTGAAGGTGGCGCAGACACTCGGAGAGTGGTTAGGGCGGAAGGGAACCGACATCCGACTTCCTGTCTGCCTTTGGCAGGCTGAAAGCCTGCACAACACTTTGCCCCACATTTCTGCAAAAGGCAGTGGACAAAATACCGCTGAACCGTTAAAGAAACCCGCAACATAAAACCGTGCGATAAGCATTTACGGGCTTAACAAGGTGGCGCAACCACGTGTGGCGCAGGCACTCGACCGGTTGACCGGCACCCGCCTTGACAAAAAATCCAATCCTGTGCCTCCTATCCATCTATATATCCCGAACGAAATTGCCCTCCAAAACCATCAAAGCCCATAAATGCTTTTTGCGCAAAAAAGGGGTTGCATCGAAAGCGGCAAGGTTACCATAGTAGCGGTTTGGCTGAACTTTGGAAAGACTGACAATTGCACAAGGGAGTAAAGAAAATGGCTTTGAGACTTGGCGACGAGGCGCCGAATTTCTCGGCGGAGACTACAGAAGGTTCGATTGATTTTCACGAATGGTTGGGAGATTCGTGGGGCATTTTGTTTTCGCATCCGGCGGATTTTACGCCGGTCTGCACAACGGAGTTGGGAGCGGTGGCAAAAAGCAAAGAGGAGTTCACCAAACGGAATGTCAAGGTGATTGCCGTGAGCGTGGACCCACTGGAATCGCATCGGGGTTGGATTGAGGACATCAACGAGACGCAGCAAACCACGATGAACTTTCCCATCATTGCCGATCCGGATCAAAAAGTGGCGACGCTTTACGACATGATTCACCCTAATGCCGACGACAAGACAACTGTCCGAAGCGTCTTCGTTATCAGCCCCGACAAAAAAATCAAACTGACAATCACCTATCCGGCATCCACAGGGAGAAACTTTCACGAAATCCTGCGGGCGGTCGATTCTTTGCAGTTGACGGCCAACCACAAGGTGGCAACGCCGGCGAATTGGCAGGACGGCGAGGATTGCATTATTGTGCCAGCGGTGGCGGACGAGCAAATTCCGGCTCTCTTCCCCAAGGGACACCGTGCCGTCAAGCCTTATCTTCGCTACACGCCGCAACCGAACAAATAGGATTCGACGCTGACGCGGGCAATGAGATCACGCTTTTGGCGACTGCCGTGAACGCCTTGGCCTTGAACATTCACCCGGCTTCGGAGGAGGATATCCCCGTAGTTCTGGAGATGGTGCGGGCGCTTGCGGCTTACGAGGAGATGTCTGACGCAGTGGCGGCGACTCCGGAACGAATGCGAGAATCGCTCTTCGGCGAAGAGCCGCAGGCATATGCTGTGTTGGCGGAGTGCGACGGGGAGCCAGTTGGAATGGCGATCTACTTTTTCAACTATTCGACCTTTCTGGCGCGGCGAGGTTTGTATCTTGAAGACTTGTTCGTGAAGGAGGCGTTCCGAGGGCGGGGCTATGGCGAACGGATGCTCCGCTACCTGGCCGGGGTTGCGGTTCGGAACGAATGCGGGCGGTTTGAGTGGGCTGTCTTGGATTGGAACCGGCCGGCAATCCGCTTCTACGAGAAAATGGGGGCGGAAGTTCTGAAGGAGTGGCGAATCTGCCGGGTTTCGGGCGAGGCTTTGGCTGCTTTATCAGCGGGGTGAAGGGGGCCTTGCCTAGGAAGCGGCGCTGCCGCACCGGCCATTGGCGGGTTGAGATGTATCCTCGATCGACCAAAGAACGGAATCACTGGGTTGTTTCGCGGCGTGGCCCTCGCAATGTCTTGAATCCAGCACTGCCTTACGCCTTTTTGAAAGAGCGGGAGTTGGCGGCGGACGGCTCAGCGGTGGATGTTCTCACTGTATTTCTAACCAATCGCGAGTGTCCCTGGAAGTGCTTCATGTGCGATTTGTGGAAGAACACGCTGGAGGTTTCGCCGGCGCCAGGAAGAATTCCCCGGCAGATTACATTTGCTTTCGAGCAAATGGGGGCGCCTTGTTCAGCAAGCGAGCGCTCGACGTGGCAGGTCAAACTTTACAACAACGGCAGTTTTTTTGATCCGCGGGCGATTCCGGTCGAAGATTACCACGAGATTGCGCAGTTGCTGGCAGGATTCCGGCGGGTGGTTGTGGAGTGCCATCCGTTGATAATCGGCGATCGGTGCCGGCGGTTTCGGGATTTGTTGGACGCGGAGCTTGAGGTGGCCGTTGGCTTGGAAACGGTTCATCCGGTTGCTTTGGAGCGGTTGAATAAGGGATTTGGCGTCGAAGGTTTTTTGAAGGCGTGCGCGTGGCTTCGGGAGGAAGGGGTGGCGATACGGGTGTTTCTTCTGGTGAACGCGCCGTTTGTTCCTCTGGCGGAACAAGCCGAATGGTTAGAAAAGTCCATCCGGGCGGCGGCGGAGGCCGGGGCGGATGTCATTGGCTTGATCCCCACTCGGCCGGGCAATGGCGCGGTTGATGCGTTGATTGCGGATGGGGCTTATCAGCGCACTCAGCTTGAGCAGTTGGAAAGCGCGTTGGAGGTTGGCATCCGGTTGGGCCGGGCGCGGGTCTTTGCTGATCTTTGGGATTTAGAACAGTTTCGTTCCTGTCCCTGTTGCTTTGCCGCGCGGCGGCGGCGGTTGCAAGATATAAACGATCGACAAGCACTCCCGGCGCGAATCCGCTGCGCTCAATGCGATGGAAGTTGAACGCCGCGCGGCGGATATTGTTGTGGTTGGGTCGGGCTTCGGCGGGAGCATTATGGCGATGGTCTGCCGGCGGCTGGGGCGTTCAGTCGTTCTGCTGGAGCGGGGAAGGCATCCCCGGTTTGCCATTGGAGAATCTTCCACGCCGCTGGCGAATCTTTTGCTGGAAGCGATTGGGGAGCAATTTGACTTGACGTTTCTTGCCGAGTTTGCCAAATGGGGCGTCTGGCAAGAGAAGCATCCGAACATCACCTGCGGGTTGAAGCGGGGCTTCACCTTCTTTCACCATCGCGAGGGGGAATGTTTCCGGCGGTTTCGGGATCATCGCAACGAACTCCTGGTCGCTGCCAGTCCCTGCGCCGCCTTGGCCGACACGCATTGGTATCGGCCGGATTTCGATGCCTTTCTCGCCCGCAAGGCGGTGGAAATCGGCGTCGAATACTTTGAGGAGAGCCGGATTGTCGCCGTTGAGGAAGAGGCCGAGTGCCTGAAACTGTGGGTGCAGCGTCCGGCCGGAATGCTTTGTCTGCAAGCCCGCTTTGTGATCGATGCCTCCGGTCCTCGCGGAGCACTCTTTCGGCTCTTCAACCTGCGCGAACAAGCGGTGGATGGGATGCCGCCAACGCAAGGGCTGTTTGCCCATTTCAGGAATGTTCGGCGCTGTGAAGAGCTGGAGGCGTTTCAATTGGAGGGAACGCCTCCGTATCCTATTGACGATGCGGCAGTGCATCATCTGTTCCCCGGCGGCTGGTTTTGGGTGCTGGCTTTTAACAACGGCCTCACGAGTGCCGGCGTGGCGGCGACGGATGATTGGGCAGCGCGGTTAGATTTAGAGAATCTTGCGGGCGGCGGGGGCTTTGCGAAGAAGGCGTTGGCGTGGCCGGCTATTCTTTCCCGGTTTCCCTCTTTGCAGCGGGCTTTTGCCGATGCCGCCGCTGTGGTGCCGTTTTTCCATCAACGGCGCGTTTCATTCCTTTCGAGTGCTTTCCATTCGCGGCGTTGGGCGCTTTTGCCGTCGGCTGCGGCAGCTGTTGATCCGCTGTTCTCGACCGGTTTTCCTTTGAATTTGTTGGGCATTGTTCGGCTGGCCGGGATGATCGGCCGATTTTTCGAGATGCCCGAATGGCCGGCGTGTCTGGAGCAATATGCGCAGACGACGAGGGATGAGGCTTGCCGTGTCGGCCGTTTGGTGGGAGCGGCTTACCAAGCGATGGGATGTCCGAAACTGTTCAACGCGGTGGCTGGTCTGTATTTTGCCGCCGTCAGTTTTGAAGAGGCCAACCGCCGGCTGCGACGAGTTCCCGGCGACAACGGTTTCTTGTTGGGGAGCCATCTTTCTTTTCGAGACCGGCTGGATCGCTGCCTGGAGCGAATCCGCGATCAGCTGGCTAACGGGTCGCTGCTTCCCGAACAACAGAGCCGGCTTGCGGCAGACATTCGCCAAACCATCGAACCGTTCGACGTCATCGGCATCAGCAACCCGGAAGCCGTAAATTGGCATCCCGTCCGGCTGGACGCGCTCTTCCAATCAGCGCACAAACTGGAAAGCCACACGGCAGACATCCGAGAGATGCTGGCACGCTGCGGCATCGACTCGACAAGCATTCCCCGGCAGAATCCGGGTTGACCTTGCGCTTGCGGTGGCTTGGCCAAGGGGCTAGATTAACGCCATGAAGAAACTGTGGCCTGTCTTGTTGCTTTGTCTGTTGTGCCCTGCCGCCGGCGCGGGAGCGGAACCGGAGAAAGATTCGGAGCCCCCTGTAGGCGTGGCGGCAAAAGTCGTTTATGTGATTTCCATTCGCGACGACATCATGCCCCCGGTCTTGTATGTAGTTCGCCGCGGCATCAAGGACGCGATCGCTCAGAAAGCCGATGCCGTCATCCTCGACATGGAAACCAACGGCGGAAGCGTCAACACAACCGAAGAACTCATCCAAATCCTCGAACGCTTCAAAGGCAAAAAGGTAACATATGTCAACAAAAAAGCCTTCTCCGCCGGCGCCTTCATCTCCGTAGCGACCGAAGAGATTTACATGGCTCCCGGCAGCGTGATCGGCGCGGCGGCCCCCATCCTCATGGCTCCCGGCGGCATGGGGGAAACCATGCCCAGTACAATGGAAGTCAAAATGACTTCGGCCTTGAGCGCTCTGGTTCGAGCTAACGCCGAGCGCTACGGCCACAATGCCGCCGTTGTCGAAGCCATGATCGACAAGTCGAAAGAATTGAAAATGGACGGAGAAATACTCTGCGAGAAAGGGCAAATCCTAACGTTGACCAACACAGAGGCCGAAAGGCGTTACGGCCCGCAAGAGAAACCGCTGCTTTCAGCGGGAACGGTGGAAACGCTGAAAGGGGAGCTGCTGGCGGCAATCGGGCTCGAAAACGCCAAAATCGTTCAGATCGAACCCACCGGCTCAGAGCAGTTGGGCACTTGGCTCAACAAAATCGGCCCGATCCTTCTGATGATCGGCATTCTCGGCCTTTATCTCGAATTCAAGACTCCGGGCTTCGGCCTGCCGGGAATCGTCGGCCTGTCGGCGTTTGCGCTCTATTTTCTGGGAGGCTACATTGCGGGGCTTTCCAGCATTGGGTGGGGCGCGCTATTTCTCCTTGGCTTGCTGCTGCTGGTAATTGAAATCTTGCTGATTCCGGGGACCCTCATTGCCGGCTTGGTGGGAGGAGTGCTGATGATTGGAGCGATCATCATGGCTTTTGTGGATTGGGATCCGACGCTCCCCACCTATACCTTGCCGACGCTCGACCAGTTCGAGAACTCGATGCAAACGCTTTTTCTGGCACTTCTCGGCGTCGCCGCTGTGGCCGCGTTTTCCGGAAAATACTTCCCGAAGACCGGCATCTATCGGCAGATGGTTTCGCAGACGGCCAGCGGGATGCGGACGGAAGGCCGGACGGTGTCCGAGAAGGATGCCCGGTTGGGACTGCAGGGCGTTGTTCTGTCTCCGCTGCGTCCCGGGGGCAAGGCTCGCTTTGGCGAGGAAGTGTTGGATGTGGTCGCCCAAGGGGAGATGATTGAATCGGGGACTGAGGTGAAAATCATCGGTTTCAGCGGCCGGGATGCAATGGTGGCGAGGGTTTAGGCGGCAAGCCCGCGCAATAAGCAGTTACTGGCTTTTTCACCTTGTCCAGCATAAAGGTCGGGCCGACATTCTTGTCTGCCCCCAGGCTGAAAGCCTGCGCCACTCCCGCTAAGCCTATAAATGCTTATTGCGCAAGCCCGGCTTGAAAGAACCCGCTTTTTGTGGCACATTGCCTTTTTCAGGCGTCAATGCGCGTTTTTGCCTTCATTTCGGGATTTTTTGAGATTGTGAATAACCTCTCAACAACTCTTTACAAGTTCTTCTCGCCAGCCGGCCAAAAATCCCTTAAAACCATCCGCAATTAGCTTGAGGCTATCCTCTTTTTCAGAGGTTTCGATTATTTTCGAGATTGGCTAAGTGCGCGGTTTTTAATTTGTAAGTTGTTCATTTTCAAAGACTTGTGTATATTATGTTGGGCAAACGCCGCAGTGCGGGGCTGACGAAAGAAGCGGAGGCGGAATGGCGGGTTTCCGCCCAAGTTATTGATAATGCGAATGTTACCAATTGGTGAAGGGGCGAGGTAAATAAATTTGGGTTTAGCGAAGGAACAGGTTGAATAATGGAGGCGCAGTCTGAAGCAGAGGATTTATGGATTTCCGTCAAAAAGGCATTGAAATCACGGCTTGCCGAGAAGATTTACGGTATGTGGTTCGCGCCGATTCGCCCGGTCGAGATGAAGCATGGGAAGCTCGTCCTGGCGGTGAGGGATGTCTTCTGCGAGATGTGGATTCGTGACAATTATTCGGAACCGCTCCTGGACATCATTTCGCAGTGTGCCAAGCGGCCATTGACCATTGAATTTATGGTGACGCCGGCTTCCTGTTCGGAGCGAGCCGAACAGAAGAAGACAGAGCCGCTGGTTCAAACAAACGGCACCGGGGCCTTTGCGCAAAAAGCGCCCGGCCAGTTCGCCGCGCTTTTCAATCCCAATTACACCTTTGAAACTCTTGTCGTCTCGGAGAACAACAAAATGGCTCACGGTGCGGCGATTGCTGCCGCCCAAACGCCGGGAAAGGCCTACAACCCGGTGTTCATCTACGGCGGCGTCGGGCTGGGCAAAACCCATCTTCTTCACGCCATCGGCCATTATATTTCCGAAGACCGGTGGCCGTTGAAAGTCGCTTATCTTTCCTGCGAAAAGTTCACCAACGAGTTCATCGACGGGCTGAAAAACAACCAGCTCATGCGCTTTCGAAAAAAATATCGCCAAACGGACATCCTGTTGCTGGACGACGTCCAATTCCTGTCGGGAAAAGAGCGCATTCAGGAGGAGTTTTTCCACACCTTCAATGCCCTGCATGATGCCCACAAACAGATTGTCATCACTTGCGACTCTCCGGCTTGCGAAATCATCGGACTGGAGCAGCGCCTCAGCTCGCGCTTTGAATGGGGCATGTCTGCCGACCTCCAGCCGCCCGATGCCGAAACCCGCTTGGCCATCCTCCGCAAGAAGGCGAAGTCGCTAGGTGCTGAGCTACCCGACAAGATTCTGGAGTTGCTGGCGCAGCGCATTCGCGCCAACATCCGCCGGCTGGAAGGCGCCTTGATCCGCGTCGTCTCTTACATTCGGCTCAGCAACCGGGAGCTTTCCTCCGAAGGCGTCGAGGATTTGCTGCGGGATGTCTTTCAGGAAGAAGACCGGTCGACAGTAACGATCGAGCAAATCCAAAAGCAAGTGGCCGGCTATTACGACATCCGCTTGGCGGATATGTCGAACCGCCGCCGGCCGGAAAATATCGCCTTCCCGCGCCAGGTCGCGATGTTTCTTTCCCGCAGGCTGACGGAGAAGTCGTTTAGCGATATTGGCGAATCCTTCGGCGGGCGCGGGCATGGCACGGTGTTGCACGCTTGCCGTCTGGTGCAAGACCGGATGGACACAGACCCCAATGTGCGCAGGGCGGTGTTCTATCTGGGAAAGCAGTTGCAGCCCTGAGCCGAGGCGTTCGGCCCTCCACCCGGCGGGTTTCTTTGGCTATGCCCTTGATTCAAGTTGACCGTCTCTCGAAGTCTTACCGAATCTTCAAAAAAGCTCCCGGTTTTTGGGGGTCGCTCAAGGGCTTGGTGCGGCGACAGTATGAGGAGTCGAAAGCGGTGGACGCCGTGAGTTTCACGATTGAGCCGGGCGAATCGGTAGGGTTCTTGGGGCCCAACGGCGCCGGAAAAACAACCACGTTAAAAATGCTTTCGGGGCTGCTGTACCCGACAAGCGGTTCGGCGCGAGTGATGGGCTACATCCCCTGGGAGCGCCGGGACGGATACCGCCGCCAATTCGCTTTGCTCCTTGGCCAGAAGAACCAACTTTGGTGGGACCTTCCCGCCTTTGAATCCTTGCAGCTCAACGCCAAAATTTACGGACTGGAGAAGAGCGATTTTGAGCGCACTGTTGATCAACTTGCCAGCCTTCTGGATGTGGGCTCCAAGTTGCGGGTGATGGTTCGAGAGCTGTCGCTGGGCGAGCGGATGAAGTTTGAGCTGATCGCTTCTTTGCTCCATCATCCGAAGCTCCTCTTGCTCGATGAACCCACCATTGGCCTGGATGTAATCTCCCAAAAAACGGTTCGCGAATTTCTCGGCGATTACAACTTGCGGCGCGGCACGACAATGATGTTGACCAGCCACTACATGGCGGATGTTCAGGCCTTGTGCGAACGGGTGATTATCATCGACTGCGGCCGGATCACCTTTGACGGGGAGCTTTCGGAAGTGGTCGATCGCTTCGCGGATCACAAACTCGTAACGATCCAGTGGAACGGCAAGCCGGCGCAGGAGGCGGCCTGGTTTTCCGGCTTTGGCGAGGTGGTCGAACTCGAAGCCGCCCGTGTGCAGCTCAAAGTGCCTCGGAATCAGCTCGTCCCCGCCTGCAAACAGTTGCTGGATCAATTGCCCGTTACGGACATCAATATCGAAGAGACGCCGATTGAAGACATCATCGGCGAAGCGTTCCAACGGTAGCCCTCGCCGGCGGAAGGGAAACGCCGCTAAGGGCGCGCGGTTTCGACGTAGCGTTTCAGGCGTTCCACGGCGGTTTCGAGCTTTTCAAAACTTGTGGCAAAACAGCACCGGATGTGCCCCTCCCCGGAGCGGCCAAAGACATCGCCCGGCACGCAGGCAACTCTTTCCCGGCGGAGGAGGCCCAGCGCAAAGTCTTTCGAGCCTTGGCCAGTTCCCTTGACGGAGGGGAAGGCGTAAAACGAACCGAGCGGCAAACAGCATTCCAGCCCCATATAATTGAAGGAACGGACGACAAAATCGCGCCGCAACCGATATTGATCGCGCATTTCCCGGGCGGCGGATTCGCCGTGGGTCAAGGCCTCAATCGCGGCTTCCTGGCTGACGATGCTGGCGCAGAGCATGGCGTATTGGTGAATGCGCAGCATGGCTTCGACAATCGGCGCCGGCCCGCAGGCATAGCCGATGCGGAACCCAGTCATGGCAAATGTTTTGGAGAGACCATGAAGGAACACCGTCCGCTCTTGCATACCGGGCAGCGCGGCGATCGAGAGGTGCCGCCCCTCGTAAGTGAGTTCCGCGTAGATTTCGTCCGCAATGACAGCGAGATTATTTTGCCGGACAATGGCGGCAACGGCTTCCAATGGAGCCCGCGCCAAAGTCCCGCCCGTAGGATTGGTGGGGAAGTTCAAAATCAGAACTTTGCTCCGGGGCGTAATCGCCGCGCGAACCGCCTCCGGCGACAGCGCGAAACCGTCTTCCTGCCGGCAGGCAATCGGTTTGGGGACGCCGTGGGCCATGGCAATGCCGGGCTGGTAACTCACATAACAAGGCTCGTGGTAGAGGACTTCGTCACCGGGATTGACCAGCGCCCGCAGAGCGAGGTCGAGGGCTTCGCTGACGCCTGCTGTTATGAGTATCTGCCGGTCGGGGTGATAAGCAATTTGGAACTTTTTCGCCACATAATCCGCCACAGCCCGCCGGAGCCGGGGCATTCCCAAGTTGGAAGTGTAGGAAGTGCGCCCCTGTTCAAGCGCATAAATCGCCGCCTCCCGAATGTGCCAAGGCGCGGCGAAATCCGGCTCACCGACGCCTAGTGAGACGACTTCGTCCATGTTCTGGACGAGGTCAAAGTAAGCGCGAATCCCGGAGCGAGGGATTTGGGTGATGTGTTCGGCAACGGCGTTCATTACATTGGCTTCTGTTCGGAATCGAATCCGGGACTTGGGGTTTCACTGCCGGCGGGGCGCGGGAAGGCAAGGCTAGAAGAGGGCTTACGCCGCCGCCTGGCCGGGCTTGAGAAGGAATTCGGGTTCGGCAAGGCCATCGACGAACTGGCGGGTCAGTTTGATGCCTTTGATATCTTTGCGAGCGGGGATGTCGTACATGATGTCCAGCATCAGTTTTTCGAGCATTCCCCGAAGCGCGCGCGCGCCAGTGCCTTTTTCAATCGCTTTCTTCGCCAGGCCGAGGAGGGCGTCATCGGTGAATTCAAGGGCGACTCCTTCGTAGGCGAAGAGTTTGGTGTATTGCTTCACCAGGGAGTTTTTGGCGCTTTTCAGGACGGAGATTAGCTGGGTTTCGTTGAGTTCTTCGAGAACGGTGACCATGGGCAGTCGGCCGATGAACTCCGGGATGAATCCGTAGGCGACGAGGTCTTCCGGCTCCACGTGCTGCAGGGACTGATGTTTTTTCAGGGCGAGGGTGGTTTCGTTGTCCTGACTCCATCCAAATCCGATTAGTTGGCGGCCCAGGCGGCGTTGGATAATTTTGTCGAGGCCGACGAAGGTGCCGCCGCAGACGAATAGGATGTTGGTGGTGTCAATGCGGATATATTCTTGCTGGGGATGCTTCCGCCCGCCTTGGGGCGGCACATTGCACACTGTGCCTTCGATGATCTTTAACAGGGCTTGCTGGACGCCTTCCCCGGAGACGTCCCGCGTGATGGAAATGTTTTCTGTGGTTTTGGCGATTTTGTCGATTTCGTCGATGTAGATAATGCCCATTTCCGCCCGTTTGACGTCGTAATTGGCGTTTTGCAAAAGGCGCAGGATGATGTTTTCGACATCCTCGCCCACGTAGCCGGCCTCGGTAATTGCCGTAGCATCCACAATGGCGAAAGGCACGTCGAGGGATTTGGCGAGGGTGCTGGCGAGAAGGGTCTTCCCGGAACCGGTCGGCCCCATAGTCAGGATGTTGCTCTTCTCGATTTGCACATCGTCCCAGGCGGAGTTCTCTCCACCCGGCCGGGGCGCGCCGTTGGACGGCTCCAATTGCAGGCGCTTGTAATGATTATGCACGGCAACGGCCAGGGTCTTCTTGGTGCTGTCTTGGCCGATGCAAAATTCATCCAGAATCTTTTTGATCTCCGCAGGCCGGCGGAGATGGAGGCTGGCTTTGGCTTTCCGGTTGTCCGGGCTGCTTTCCTTGTCCAGAACGCTTTTGCAGACGACCACGCAGCTGTCGCAGATGTAGACCTGTGGACCGGCGATGAGTTTGCGGACTTCGGCGCGCGATTTGCCGCAAAAGCTGCAGCGGGGGAGTGGCTTGTCCCGGGACATCTCAGGCGTCTTTGCTGGAGGCTTCTTCCAAACTCGCAATCTCTTTGCGGGATTTGACGACATCATCCACCAGGCCGTATTCCTTAGATTCTTGCGCGGTCATGTAATTGTCGCGGTCGCAATCCGCCTCGACTTGGGCAACGCTTTTCCCGGTGTGGCGGGAGAAGATTTCGTTCGTCCGGGCGTTCATCCGAATCAGGTATTTGACTTGGATTTCGATGTCGCTGGCTTGGCCTCTGCCGCCGCCTTGGGATTGATGGATCATGATGCTGGCGTTGGGCAGGGCAAAGCGTTTGCCTTTGGCGCCCGCGCACAGGAGCATGGCGCCTGCACTCATTGCCTGGCCGATGCAGTAGGTGTTCACATCGCAAGTCAGGAACTGCATCGTGTCGTAAATCGCCAAGCCGGCGGTAACGTAGCCTCCAGGTGAGTTGATATACAAGTGGATGTCCTTTTTAGGGTCGGCCATTTGCAAAAAGAGCAGTTGGGCGATGACCACGTTGGCGACTGGATCGTCAATCGGTGTACCCAGGAAAATAATCCGGTCCTTCAGCAGCCGCGAGTAGATGTCGTGAACGCGTTCGCCCCGACCGGTCTCTTCGACCACCATCGGAACGAGATAATTGCTTGCGGGTTTGTTCGCCATCGACGGAGAGAGAAACTAACCAAGCGCCCCTAGCGCGTCAAGCACGGATTGCCCGCGCTGTCGGCATCCATTTTCTCCATTGACCAATACCGGGAAAAAGGGCTTTCTGAGCGCATGAACTCCAGCATGAAATCCATCACGCCGCGGTTGCGGTTTATGCGTTCGAAAAGCCTGCTGCTCAGTGCCGCCGCCCTAGCGCCATGGGCGCAGCTGAACCTTCCCGCGGATTGGAAAAAACACGAAGTCCACGCCGGATTGCACACCAACACCGCCCTTGCCGGAGACTTCACCAAAGACGGCCGGCCTGACATCATCGCTAACAGCGGCGGGAAAACCCGGCTCTTCGCCGCCCCAGATTGGGAGGAAATCATCCTCGACGAAACCGAAGGCCACAACTTCATTCACAGCGAAACCTTCGATGTGGACGGCGACGGCGATCTGGACTACCTCGGCGCCCGCTACCAACCCGGCCTCCTCGTGTGGCTGGAGCAGCCCGCCCAACCCGCCACCGAACCTTGGCCCCTGCGAATTGTCAGTAGAGAACTCAACGGCATCCACGGCCTGCTCCAAGGCGACATCGACCAAGACGGAAAACCCGATCTCATCGCCAACAGCGCCCAAGCCGCCAACACCCCCCACCCGGAATCCCTCGCCTGGTTCTCCGTTCCCCAAAACCCCCAAACCGCCGATTCCTGGCCGCCGCATATCTTTGCCAAAAACGACGCCCCCGGACTCACCCACTACCTGGGCTTTGGCGATGTCAATGGCGACGGGCGCCCCGACATCGCCACCGCCGCCAAAGGCCGCCCCTCACCTGCAGGAGACTACTTCGCCTGGTGGGAAGCGCCGGAAGACCCAACCGCCGCCTGGACAAAACACCTCATTGCCGACGGCCAAATCGGCGCCACCAACATTCACCCCCGCGATGTCAACGGCGACGGCCAAACCGATTTCATCGCCAGCCGCGGACACGGCAAAGGTGTTCTCTGGTTCGAAGCCCCCGGCTGGGAACTGCACGGCATCCACCCCTCCCTCAAAGAACCCCATGCCTTAATCGCCCTCGACATGGACGGCGACGGCGACACCGACGCCGCCACCTGCGCTTTCGGCTCCAAAGAAGCTTGGTGGTTTGAAAACAACGGCCGCGGATCCTTCACTAACCACCGAGTCGCCGCCAACCAGGAAGCCTACGACATCCGCGCCCTCGACATGGACGGCGACGGCGACCTCGACCTCATCATCGCCGGACGCGCTTCCAAAAACGTGGCTTGGTACGAAAACCCGCAGAAATAACCCTCCCCGCGCACAGCCCCAAACCAATCCGCCGCCCTCAGCCGCCCTTCACGCAAAACAAATGCTTTTCCCCGCGCAAAAGAAGGCAGCCGTCAACAGGAACCGGCGAGGCAATGACCCGCTCTCCCAAATCGTTTTCGGCCAAAACAGGCAGACCGGCTTTCAGCGCGGCAACCAAAACCACACCATCCTCGCGAGCCGCATACAGCTTGGAATCCGCCACCGCTGGAGAAGCATAATAGCTTGCCCGGTGCTTCGGCAGTTGTCCTTTCCAAACCACTTTCCCTGTTGCAGGCGCCACAGCAACAACTTCCCCACGATCCCGCAGAACATAAACCAAACCACCAACCACCGCCGGCGTCGGCACAAACGAACCCGCGCCATCAAGCTCCCAAAGCCGATGCGTTCTCGTCACATCGCCCGCTCCGCCCAACCGAATCCCGGCGAGCTTAGCCCCGCGGCCGTAAGGCACTACCGCCACATTCCC
The DNA here is from genome assembly GCA_965214825.1 of uncultured Pedosphaera sp. Classification (GTDB taxonomy): domain Bacteria; phylum Verrucomicrobiota; class Verrucomicrobiia; order Limisphaerales; family AAA164-E04; genus UBA2970. The sequence continues at coordinate 131,299 of OZ243981.1, read as the reverse complement.
CACCACTACCGGCGATGCCACCGCTACCCAATTCGCCTCCTGATTCCGGTTGAACCCGGCGCAAGACCAAAGCACCCTGCCATTCGCCGAATCATGCGCCGTTAACCTCTCCGCTCCCCAAACCACCAAAGCCTCGCGCCCTTGGTGTTCGATTGTCAAAGGCGTCGCGTAACTATGATCCCCTTCCATCGGCGTCGTATAGGTTCGATCCACTTTCCAAGCCAACTCCCCCGTCGCCTTTTCAAACGCCGCGAGATACCCCTCCCGATCATGCATCACAGCCACAACCACAAAACGCTCCGTCAACACAGGCGAAGTGCCGATGTCCCAATAAAGCGAATCCCTCCCAAATCGCTGCTGCAAATTCGTCCGCCACTTCACATTCCCCGCAATATCCAGCCCGGCAAGATTGCCGCTCTTGAAATAGACATAAACGCCTTTCCCATCCGTCGCCGGCGAAGGATTGGCGCCCGACCCATTGTGATGTTTACCCTCGCGTGCCGGCCCCACCGCCGCCTGCCAGGAAACCTTGCCCTCCCAACTCACATTGAGAACCGCGTCCTCGCCTTTTACCGGCGCCGTAACGAATATTCGCCCTCCCAGAACAATCGGCGTGGAACAACCTTTGCCCGGCAACGCCAACTTCCACTTCAAATTGGAATCCTCCGTCCACTGGACAGCGTAGCGTCCAGCCGGATTGCTGCCAGAATCCACCGGCCCGCGCCACTTAGGCCAATAACGATCCTCAATCGATTCAGCCCAAACACCCAAAGCCGCAACACAAACAAACAACATCTGCCACACTCTCATAACAAACCTCAAAACGCCAAAACCCTACCCGACACCCCGGCAGAGAACAATCCAAACCGCTGCCTTGACCCGCCACAATTCGGACTCGACCCCGATCCATTGCGTGTCGCACACTTGGGCCCGAGGCCATTCCACGTACAACGGATGCGGCAGTATCGGAGCGTAGATTTTTACGAGAAAATTTGCAAACAGATACAATAAGGACATGTCAGAAGTTATCCAATACACGACGCCAGTGGCATGGATCCAGTATGACTATGACGCCGTGTCGCCGCAGCTTATGGACGCCAAAGCGGCAATCCTGGCATTGCAAGCCATTCCGTTTCAATGGCGATGGGCTGTCGAACTCCAGGCTGTCCGCCTCAAGATGGAAGTCGCGGGAACGTCGCGGATTGAGGGGGCGGATTTCGCCGCGAACGAATTGGAAGTGGCACTTCAGGCCGAAACACCGGAACAACTCGTGACGCGGTCACAGCGGCAGGCGAACGCAGCTGTGCGAACTTATCGAAAAATCGCAAACATACCCGAAGGCCGTCCAATCGCCGTAGATTTGATTCGGGAAATCCATCGCTCGATCGTCTTCGGTTGTGATGACGATCACTGCGGTTCCGGGATACCCAGAAAGAGGGGGTAAAACGTTACCTTTGGGATGCCGAGACATCGTGGAGTCGAGGGAGGCAACCCGTGCGCGGAGGCTCTGGAACGTCTGACCCGTGAGGCGGCCGCCGCATTCCGGAAACACGATCCACTCATTCAAGCGTTGGCCCTCCATTATCACTTCGCGGCAATGCGCCCGTTTAAAGACGGAAACGGGCGAACGGCCCGAGTGCTGGAGGTGTTGATGCTTCAACGTGTTGGTCTCAAGGACAATGCTGTTCATTCCGATGTCGAATTACTACTACGACAATAAGGATGATTACTTGGCCGCGTTGTCCCATGTGCGGAGACACAACCACGACCTGACCCCGTTCCTGAACTTTGCTTTGAAAGGGATCGCCAAGGAAGTTTCACGGTTGACAGGGCTATTGCGGAAGGAGGTACAGAAGGAATTGTTCCGTAATCTTATGAACGATTTGTTCACGCGATTAGAAAGCACGCGCAAGCGGGTGATCGTCAAGTGCCAGATCATGCTTCTCAATCATCTCTTGGAAAAAGACAGCCAAGCCGAACTGCGGCAGCTTATCATGGAGGTTGTGAAATACTGCGCATCTCGCAAACATGTCGATGCGGCGATCCTGCGCGATAGCACTCGCCTTCAACAACTCGGCGCTGTCGTCGTAAAGCCGGGGTCCTCCAGTTCACATATCTACATCGAAGTCGATCTTGATTGGCCGGGCAAGATTACAAGTAGCGAGTTCTTTAAAAGCTGGAGCAACTGCCCAAATCCAAGACGTATGGATTCCTGTCTCCTTCACGCCGCACAGCTACTAATCCGACGCGGCCCAGCTATAAGAATCCACCCGCCGCTGGATAACTTGTAGTGTTCGATAAATCATTGCCGATTTTTGAAGGGCTATTGGGCGTCGAGGAGTTTTTCGAGGAGGGAGTTCAATCGGTTGACCAATTCGCGGGGATCTTCCACAACGCCGGCGGCCATGCGAGCATTGTCGAAGAGTTGGACGGCAGCGGCTTTGGCAAGTTCTTCGTTGGTGGATTTGGCTGCGTAAAGGTTTTGGATCACTTTGTGGTGGGGATTGATTTCGAGATCGTATTTGGGAGCGCCGGGTTCCTGGTTGAGAGCTTTCATCAGGCGGCGCATGTTGGCGGTTATAGTTTTGTCAGCATTGACGATGGCGGCGGGGCTGTTGACGAGCCGTTCGGATGCTTTGACTCGGTCTACTTGTTCTCCGAGGTTTTTTTGCAACCATTTCCCGAGGTCTTCTATTTGTTCTTTTGTCAGCGTTTCGCCCTCCGCCGCGGTGATTTTGATCTCGGCTCGCTCGGCAGGACAGAGGTTTCTTTCTTCGAAACGGTGCAAGTGTTCCATCACCATTTCATCCCACGGATCATAGAGGAAGAGTGTTTCTATACTTTTCGCTTGGAAGGCTTCGTAGTAGGGGCTGTTTTCAGCAGTTTCGCGGGAAGGGGCGAAGAGATAGTAAATTTCTTTTTGATTGTCGGCCATTCGTTTGACGTAATCAGAGAGGGAAGTTGTTTCTCCTTTGGTCAGGGTGGAAGTTTCATAGCGAAGCAGTTTGCCGAGGGCGTCCCGATGGGTAGAGTCGGCGATGACGCCTTCTTTTAAGAAGCGCTGGTATACGTCGTATATTTTATTGAACTGGCCGGCGTTCTTTTTGCTGAGTTCGTTGAGATATTTGAGGAAGCGAACGGTGAGGACTTTGTTGAGTTTTTGCATGAGCGCGCTGTCCTGCATCGATTCACGGGAAATGTTCAGTGGCAGGTCCTCGCTGTCGACGACGCCCTTGAGGAAGCGCAGCCAGTCGGGAAAGAGTTTTTCAGCTTTGGGTTCGATGAGGATTTTTCGGCAATAGAGGTTGACTTCCGATTCGCTGCGGCCCAGCCCAATGTTTTCGATGTTTTTGGCGGGGACAAAGAGAAGCGCCTGGATAGCGAGCGGCGCGTCGGCGGAGAAATGGAGGCGGCCCAGGGGGGCTTCCTGGTCGTGGCCGATGAATTGGTAAAATTCTTTGTATTCGCTGTCCTGGATTTCGCTTTGGCGCCGTGCCCAGATGGCGGAGATGGTGTTGACGCTTTGGCCGTTGAGTTCGATGGGAAAGGGGACGAAGTTTGAGTAGCGTTTGATGATGGATTCGACGCGCGAGGCTTGAGCGAAGTTTTTATCGTCGTCTTTGAGTTTGATCAGGACGCGCGTGCCGCGGTTCCAATCCGGTGCGCTGGTAATTTCATATCCACCTTGTCCGTCAGATGTCCAGGAATAGCCGGGGGTGTCCGGCCGGTAGGAGCGCGTGAGGACTCGGACTTCTTCGGCCACCATGAAGGCGCTGTAGAATCCGACGCCGAATTGCCCGATGAGACTGGCGTCTGGTTTTTCTTTTTGTTGCGAGATTTGCTGGAGAAAGGCTTTTGAGCCGGAATGGGCGATGGTGCCGAGGTTTTCCACTAGCTCGGCGCGGGTCATTCCGATGCCGGTGTCTGTGATGGCGATGGTTTTGGCAATGTCGTCAGTGGCGATCGAGATTTTGGGCGCGACATCGGGTTCACAGACTTCCGCGCCTGAGCTTTGCAGGAATCGGTATTTCTCGCAGGCATCCGCAGCGTTGGAAATCAGCTCGCGGATGAAAATCTCTTTGTCGGTGTAGAGAGAATGAATCACGATGTCCAGCAGTTGCCGGATTTCCGCTTGAAAGGCATGTTTTTCCGTGTCGCTCATGGGGGGGTCTAATAGAAGAATTTCTGCCGGCAAGTCAAGACGGCTTCGGCAGGCAGCGGGCGCATTTTCATCGCCGCGGTTTGTGGGCGAGGGTTTTTCAATCCGGCTGGCTACTGTTTCTCGTATTCGCCTTTGCTGACTTTCTTCAAGATGGTGAAGCCGGCATTTTTCGCGTCGGAGATGGAGAGCGGTTTGAGCTTGATGGGGGAATGGAAGTTAGAAATCCGCTTCTTGACGGGGCGTTTGCACAAGGGACAATGGACCAACGGCGGGGCGGACAAAGGCCGGCGAAGCGTGAACTCGCCGCCGCAAACTTTGCAGTCCCCTTCCTCCAGTTCGTATTCGTAAATGGGCATGTCCGGATCGCAGTCGTTATGCCTCCAAACTAGCCTGTTTCCGGTTTCGATTCAACCGGTCAAAATAGCGAGCTAGGATAGCCAGGCAGCCGTGCGCCAAGAGAAGCGCGACGGCGACCAGAACTTCAATCCGAATCGGAACGCCGCCCGCATCATCCGCCGTCTCGATCAGTCCCACCCGCTCGTTGGACACCAGGATGGCGACGCTGCCAAGAGAGGGAAAACTCCAGAGAAGCGCCAGCATTTTGCAGAGCCGAGCCTTGCACTCCAAGGGATGCTCAGCGGCAGCCTTCGGCGGCAAATCTTTCCGCGGGTTCATATCAGCAACAGCCAGCCTAGCCGAGAGCCGGCGCGGCGTCGAGACGCCGTCCGCGTGGATCGAGCGGAGCCAACGGCGTTTGCCTTTCGGGCGGAATCGAAATAGACTGAGTGGACGATGGAGAAGATAGCGGAGAAAAGGCGCTTGAGCGATGAAACGGCGCCTCCTTTGATTCGCAACAAACGCGCCAGCGGACGAGCGCACGAGTTGGCGGATGCCGAGCGGATGGAAAAAGGTGTGATGCCTTCCGGGAATTGAAGCCTTCTCCTGAAACCGCCAGCTACTGAAAAATGGCCAGGCAAAACCAGCTTCACCGCCGACATTTGCCGCCTTCCTTGCAAAACAACCCAGAAGATGCCCACGGCTTCACGGCCATGCACGAGTTGGCGGGATATGCCGCCAAACGGCGGACGGGATGCAGCGAAGCCTTCTCCAACCCATGCAGAGCTGCGCTGCAAGCCGCTGGCTTCGGAAAACCCAATGCTGCCGGAAGGGAAAATCGGCAGCGGCAGGGATAGGGCTGCTGCTCAAGCTGGAACAGGTTTCCAGAGTCTGCCTAATGCCATAAGCGGCGCATTGATCGAGCTGAATGGCCAATGCCGGGTCAGCCTGGAAAGAAGCCATTTCATGCGGCGGTGATCGCCGCGTCGGACAAACCGGGATGCCGGCGGCTGCGCTTTAGAAGTTTGCATGCTCCAGAAGGCCAAAGAATGTAAGCGGCAGATCCAGGGCGGTCCTGATAAAGCCTTCGGACAGGGGCAGGGCGGGAGGTAGCGCCGCCGGCAATCAGATGTTTTCGCGAAACGAGTTTCTTTCGGACGCGAACCTCCAGGGAAAGATGTTCCGGCCCTTGAAACGTTTCCACTTGGGAAAGAAAAGCCGGCGTCTCGGTCGACAAGAGGGCGTTGTCTTCGAGAATCAAACAGGGAGCTGCGGCCCGGACAACCGCCTCCCAAGCCTTTTGATGCGAGGCAAAGAACGCTTTTTCGCCCGGTCTCAAAGGCCGTTCCCAGAGAGCCCAGAACAGATCGTCCGCCGCAGGACAAAGCGTTTCAGGCGTGATGGCGTCAATCCGCTCATAGTCGAGCCTTAATGAGGCCATTTGCTTGCGTTGGAAGGCCATGCGCCCGGTTTCGCCGGCAAGATTGATGATCAACGCTTTCATGAATTCAGACTGCCGGATCGAGGGTCGAATGTCCGCGCGAGTTGGGTTCTTTAATCCCGATGTTTTTGCCCCCAGACATCCGAACGATCTGCCCAAAGCTGATAGCCTTCCCGCATCAGAGGTTCGGACAAATTCTGCCGCTCATCGGCAGTCAGGTGTTTATGCTCGTATTGAATCAAGGTCGGGCGCAATCCAGCATCTAGCGCCATCCAAAAGATTTCGCCGTCAAAGCCCTCGGTATCCACCAGAAACACGTCGGGTTGAAGAATGCCGGCCTCTTCCATCGCCTGTTTTAATGTCATCGTCGGAACTGTTTCCTCAGTAATCAGCGCCTCAACCTCGAAGTCGGAGAGCGCGGGTCTGGCATTTCGCAGCCTTCTTTTGAGATATCGACCGACAAATTGGCGGTCGAAAGAGCCAATGCTATCGTCCAAAATCCGGCCGGTTTTTTGAGCTACGGCCTGCGGTTCGATCGAATACATTGTGCGGCTGCCCGGCTCCTTATCAATCGCCGCATTGAGGCATGTTACATGCGGCGACTGCCTATAGCGCTGTGACAACCGGCTATAAGCGGTGCGCTGCGGTTCAATTAAAAGTGCTCGAATTTTCTCGACCCCGTTCAGAATCAACTCGCCGAGCGGGTCATTGGCACCGACCTGAAAGATGGAGATAGGACGTTCCGCAGACAACTCTGTAACAAGCTCGCGGAATCTGTAGAAACGGCGCATCATCTGACGGGCGAAAATATTCGGATTGTACAGCAACGCCTTGATGAAAAAGCGAATGGGCAGCGATTTTTTAACTCTGACAACCAGCCAGTGCGCTTGTATGTGCAATCGCATCCATTTCTTTCTTAGTGATTGGCCAAAGGTCTTTTTGGTAATGTGCAAGCGAGTTTGCTGTTCCCAACCGATATGAGCAACGGCGGGAATTTCAAGATGCGCTGTGGTGAAGCCAAGTAGAAGAAATTTATAGGAAACTTCGGCTTCGCCGCCTTTGATTTTTGTTAATGGCGCCTGTTTTTGGTAATCCGCCAGCCGCCGCAATCCGGGATTGTAACTGGAGCCAATAAGCGTTTTGTGGTAATTAGGCTGCAATTGGCAAAAGCGGATGCCGTTGATTTCTTTCAATGGAGTTTTGATGAGTGCCCTGTTCCGTTCTCTGCCACGCAGCATGATGGTGGAGGCATTGGACAGGGCGTCCAGCAGGATGAAAGATTCCTTGATGAAGCCGGGACGAAAGAATTCCCAATCGTCTTCGCAATGAAAAATATAAGGGAACTGAACTTGGGAATAGGCGCGGTCGATGACGGCATGCAAGCGTTCTTCGATAGAGGGTTGCTTGCCCGACGCTCGGTTGGTTGACGAGGATTTCAAACGGCGTGTTAAAGGGAGCGAGAACTTCCCGGACCGTTTCGTCTCCGGAGTCTTCCACGAGGATGTATTGTTTGGGCGGGATGTCCGCAAACTTGAGGAAAGAAGCAACGGTGCGGTGGAGCAGATCGAATCGTCCGCAACTGGTGATCACCAAAGAATAACCCATAGAAATGTCGGATGTTTGATTTGTCATGTTTTTGCATCAGGGGTGAAAATCTACCGTCTTTCGGGTTTGCGTCTTCTGTTTCGGCGGCGACGGCGCATCCATTCCTTTATTTCTCTGGAAAGTCTGTTTGTTGAGCGGTCTGCGTCCCGACCTTTTGTCAGATGCTCAATCCGATAAAGTCCGGGAACTTCTATCGGCTGTCCCTGTGTGCCTAGCAGCCAGCGAAACACGCGGTCTTCATAAGCTTTGCGCCAACTATCGACAGGCTTTTGATAAAAGCCAATGGCGTTGCAATAACCGAGTTTCCGAGCTACATCGCCATGGGTGATTTGCAAGGGGCCAATGGCGCGGGAATAGACGACTTTGGCAAATTGATCCGGGTGTATCTCCACGATTTTCAAGTTGCTTTTAGCGATTCGATTTGTGTTGTCCTTCTTGTTCGCCAATGCTCCGCAAGCAACCACTTTGGGGTAGAGCAGCAAATCGTTTCGCCCTTGCAATTGATCGTGCAAGCAGTCTAGGCACCCCTTGTAAAAAACCTGATCACAATCGGTGAACCAAATCCAGTCGGCCTTCGTGGATAGCGCTGCTGCATTCCGGCCGATAGCTCGCCGAAGCAGGCGAGGCGTCTCAAGCGGCGCCCAATTCCAAACCACATTAGGAGGCTGGCGCCGATTGAAAGTATTCAGCAAGTCAACTGTTTCTTGATCCTCTCGACTGTAAAACACCGTTATGCGCACTTTCAAAGTTTGGGGCGGATACAATACTAACGAACTCAGTTGATAAGCCAAAAGATGCGCATAACGCCAACAATGGCTAACAATTTCCAGTGTTAAATCTCCTGTGCGCCTCGGCAAATCTTTGAGCTGTGGTGGCTCTCGAACATAAAATCTCCGAGACAAACAACCGCTTGCTGCCAAACGGTAAAATAACTCAACCAGCTTTTCAGGCAAAATCAATGGGAAAATGGATTGGCGGACTGGCGGAAGTTTCTCCGGGCTTTGCTGAAGCTGCGAGGGGAGGGGTCACTTTCTGCTCTCCACCAAGGTAAATGGGACTGGCACGTTCCATTGCTGCATATTCAGGTTTTTGTGGATCATTGGCTTTCTCTGCGAAACTGTCGAGCGTCACAGTAGCATGAAATGAGCGCTTTGTCCATGTTTGCCGGTAGCTTGTGGATAGACAAGAAGTCGGTTCCGTGAACCGCTCTTGCGAGTGTTTGCTCCACACTGTCGGCTTGACCGTTGCCTTGGCGCTGCGACACCATCGCGGCATCATAAAGATGCGTTTGAACCGCGATAATTTTTGCTGGGAGCTGTCCAGGGTTTGGCTCCTTTTGGCGATGGGTTTTGCAACGGTTTTGTGTGTGGCGAAGGCGGCTTCTGGCAAGGCAGGGTTCGGCGACTGGGATAAGGTCTTCGGTCCATTTTATGCGGCGGAGACGGAGTCGCACACGTCCAGGATGACGATTCCTGTTCTTTTTTCGAGTGAGAGGGATTCGCGGCTGGATTCTCGCGAGTGGGATGTGCTTTATCCGCTGGCGGGTTATGACCGCTACGGGAAGGAATGGCGTTTACAGTTTTTTCAGCTCGTCAGTTTTTCCGGCGGGAGCGGCCAGGCGGGTGATTCGAAGCGAACGACGGTTTTTCCTTTTTATTTTCGGCAAGTCTCTGCCGATCCGGAGAAGAATTACTGGGCGCTCTTTCCTTTTTACGGGACGGTGAAGGGACGGTTTTTGCGCGATGAGGTGAAAGCGGCGGCTTTTCCGCTTTATGTCCGAACGCGGAAGAAGGATGTGGTGACGGACAACTATTTGGCGCCATTTTTTCACTTGCGGCACGGGGAGAATCTCAAAGGCTGGCAGCTCTGGCCGCTGGCAGGTTGGGAGGAAAAGGGGATGACAGCGCGGACGAACATCTTAGGCGAAGAATCGCTGGTCGGCGGCCACAGAAAGCTCTCGATTGCCTGGCCTTTTTATTTTCGGGACCGCACGGGTTTGGGCACGGACCGTCCCCAGTACCAACATGTTTTGCTGCCGTTTTTCAGTTCGCTGCAATCGCCCGGGCGGGATTCTTTCACAGCGCCTTGGCCGGTCGGCCTCACTGTAACCCATGATCGGGAAAGGAAATACCGCGAGATTGGCTTGCCTTGGCCGTTCATTGTCTTTGCTCGGGGCGAAGGCAAAACGGCAAGCCGGATTTGGCCGCTTTTCGGGAGGGCGTCAAACAAGGCTTTGACCAGCAACTTTTACGCCTGGCCGATCTACCGTTATCGCCGGTTGGAGACCAGCCATGCTGTCGAGCAGCGCACCCGCTGGTTTTTCTTCCTGTTCACGGAGGAATGCAAAACGCAGAGACGCGGCCAAGCCTCGGTTCGCCGGCGGGATTTGTGGCCGCTGTTCACCTGCCGCACGACGAGCGCGGGCGAGCGGCACTTCCAGGCTTTGGCCTTTCTGGAGCCTTTGTTTCCCGCCAACGAAACCATCCCGCGCCACTACTCGCCTTTGTGGTCGGTGTGGACGTCGCGCCGGTCAGCGGAGACGGGGGAAAGCTCGCAATCCTTCCTGTGGAATCTTTACCGCCGGGACGCGGCCAAAGAAGGTGTTCGCGGCGCCGCCTTGTTTGGCTTGATTCGCTGGCAACGAACGGATTCCCGCCGCTCGTTGAAGATATTGGGACTCAACATCTACCGCCGCAATCGGAAGGCGGCGCTAAACCCTGCCCGCTTGCCGGCCAAGGCAGGCGGGCGCGAAGGCCAAGGCGTTTCGACTTTTTGACTCGCAGCCATGTTTCAGCAAATCGGCGAGATTCTCCTCCTGGGTTGGCGGACGCTTTGCCGCTGGCGTTTAACATGGCGGCAGCGGGCAAAGATTGCCGAGCAATTGTTTGAAATCGGCAACGCGAGCCTCTTGATGGCCTGCGTTCTTTCGCTCTTCATCGGCGGTGTGTTGGCGCTGCAATCGGGCCCCGTTTTGGCGGAGCGCGGGCTGGCCTCAGCAATCGGCCAATTGGTGGGACTATCGATGTGCAAGGAGTTGGCTCCGGTGATGATGTCGATTTTGATCGCCGGGCGCATCGGCTCGGCCATGGCGGCGGAAATCGGTTCGATGCAGGTTTATCAAGAGATTGACGCGCTGCGGACCATGAACATCAACCCGGTCGCTTACCTCGTCCTGCCGCGACTGGTGGCCATCAGCATTGCTTTGCCGATGCTGGCGGTATTTTCGATTTTTGCTGGCTGGCTGGGGGGGGCTTTGGTGGCCGCCTTCAACCGCGAGATCGATGTGCCGATGGCTCTTTACTTTTCCAATCTCAGGGCGGCGCTGGATTTGGCGGCTGTTTTCAACGCCCTTTTCAAGAGCGGCGTCTTCGGCTTTGTTATCGGGCTGATCAGTTGCCAGCAAGGGTTGGCCACCCGAGGCGGCCCTCGGGGCATCGGGCGCTCTGTCACCAAGGCGGTGGTCCATTCGATTGTCTTGATTCTAATTCTCGATTATTTTCTTACCCGGATGCTTCTTTACTTGGAATAATTGAGTTGACTCCACCGGACGATAATTTGTAATCCTCATTAAAAATGAAGCAGGATAAAAACCGAAACATCGCATTCAAACTGCATCCCAACAGCAAACATGTAGCGCGTGAGCTATGGAAGATTACCGGAGCGAACCGCTTTATATGGGACTATTTCCTCGCCAAAAACAAGCGGGAATGGACGGCATACAAGAAGTTAAGGGACAATCCCTGGGTGCCGAGAAAATATGCCGAATCCAGGAAGCCGCCGTCTTCCTTTAAAACATTTTGCGAACAATTCACCCCTCTCCGCAAGGAAATACCGGAGCTCGAAAAGTTGCCGTGTGCCGAAGTGCGCTATGTGCTAAAATACCTTGCCGATGCCCTGAAGGGAGCGATAGACGGAAAGAAAGGGTGGCCCAAGCGCAAACACGATGACAGGAATTCTTTCACTATCCCGCAGAACGTTCGAATTACAGAAAAGAGCGGAAACACTTGGCTTTACATTCCAAAAACTGGTTCCGTGCTACTCCGACGGCGCGGCGGCAACCCTTACGCGAGAGCGAAGCCGAAGCAAGCCGTAATCAAGCGAGTACTCGGCAACTGGCATTGTATTGTTTGTTACGAAGTAGACATTTCCGAAAAAAAGGATAACAGCCGGGCCGTTGGCGTGGATATGAATGCAGGTCAAGTGATGTTGAGCAACAGCGAAAAGATAAGCACACCGGAGCCGGGTTGGAAATCGTTGGTGAAAAAGTTAAAGAAATTGCAAAAGAAAATAGCGCGACAATCAAAGGGAAGCAATCGAAGAAAGGAGACAAAGAAACGGATAGCTAAAGTAAGCAATCAGATTGCTAATGCTAGACATAACTGGCATCATCACACCAGCAAAAGGATCACAGGCATAGCAAGCACTGTTGTCGTGGAAGACCTCAATATTGTAAGGATGACCAAGAGCGCAAAGGGCAACACGGAAAAACCGGGGAAGAATGTTAAAGGAAAGGCAGGCCTCAACCGCGTTATCCTGGACACAGGCTGGGGCAGATTGCAAAACATGCTTGAATACAAAGCCTTTGAACTTGTGAAAATTAACCCGAAGAACACAAGCCGCACGTGCCACAAGTGCGGGCATACATATAAGTTTAACAGAAAAACGCAGTCGAGATTCGAGTGTGTCCAGTGCGGCCACAAGAATAATGCGGATATCAACGCAGCTAAGAACATCAGGGATTTGGGAGTAAATAAAATCAAACGGGATGTGATTCCCATTTGATTGCTGATTTTGCCTGTTTAACAGGCCGGAGCTGGTTGCAGGCTTCGTTAGATGTGGGGGACAGGTTACTGTCTCTGAGAAGCGTCAACTGTGGCTGTCGCAGTGCTTAAAGCACGGGGTAGCCGTTGTAACATAAATAACCGTCCCAATCCGCCTTCCCTTTTTCGTGTCGCAGTGCTTAAAGCACGGGGTAGCCGTTGTAACCGAATTAAATTCACGCGGCGATTTCGATTCCAACCGTCGCAGTGCTTAAAGCACGGGGTAGCCGTTGTAACGGAGAGGCGCAATGATACAAAAAGGGAATTATCGAGTTGATTAATCCGGGCAATGATTTGTGATTTGACATTAAAAATGAAACTGGACAATATTGGGTTTGGCGTTAGGGATGGGCGTTTAACCGGACGTGAAAGGGTAACAATCTTGATGAAATGTCAAATTGTGGTTTGGTTCTCAAAAGTGGAATTAAACCGATAAATTTTCCTTTTTATTTGGATTGATGACTGCGGTTTCTGAATCGATTGACAGCGTTCGGCTGGACGTTTCTCGTCTCCATCGTTCCCTCGGTGGCCGGCCTGTGCTCAGGGATGTCGAGTTTCACGTCGAACCCGGCGAAGTTTTCGCCATCATGGGGCCTAGCGGCAGCGGAAAGAGCGTTTTGCTCAGGCATTTGATTGGCCTCGAAGAGCCTGACAGCGGGGAGATTCGGATTGAAAACCAGAGCATTCGGCATCCAGCCGTCCGCAATCGGTATCGCCTGGCGATGGTTTTTCAATCCGGCGCTTTGCTACACTCGCTGACTGTTGCCCAAAATGTCGGCCTTTATCTCTGCGAGCACCAGCTCAAACCAGCGGCGGAAATCGAACGCATCGTCCGCCAAAGCCTCGCTCTCGTGGGACTGCAAGGCGTTGAAAAGCAATACCCTGCCGAACTTTCAGGAGGTATGAAAAAAAGGGCAGCAATTGCGCGGTCGCTCGTCGTCAATCCGCAGCTCATTCTTTATGACGAGCCCACGAGCGAGTTAGATCCGTTGATGGCTGCAACAGTCGGCGACGCCATCGAAAAATTGAACCAGCGGACTGGCGTTACATCGATCCTCGTCACCCACGAACGCGAGCTGGCCTTCCGCCTTGCCGATCGAATCGCCGTCATTCGGGACGGCGCCATTCTGCGCATTGGCACACCGGCCACTCTTAGCGCCGATTCCGATCCCTTCCTTAAAGACTTTCTTGGTGCAGGCCGTCTTGCTCGCCATAATCAACCAACTCGCTATGAAAAATTCTCTTGAAACTCGGCTTGGCCTGTTTTTCGCCCTGGCGTTTCTCGGCCTGTTTTTGCTCACTGAAATCGCCGGCGGCTTACGCTTCTTCCAAAAGAACGTCGCCATCGGCGCTCGATTTCAAAATGTCAAAGACCTCGAAGAAGGCGACCCCGTCAAAATGGGAGGTGTTCAAATTGGCGAGGTCGAAAGCATCGGCTTTGCGGACAACCAGGTCAAAGTGGACATGCGCATTGCCGCCGACAAAGCCGCCGCCGTCAAAACAGACAGCGCCGCCTCCATCCATTTCACCGGCCTGGCGGGGCAAAACTTCGTGGCGATCGAATTCGGCAAAACTGGAGTCGCCGTCCAGCCGGGAGCCGAATTGATCACACGCGAGCAACCGGACATCAGCGCGCTCATCACCCGAATCAACGGCGTCGCCGCCGGCATCGAAAAAGTTTCAGACACCTTCAGCGGCGACCAATTCTCAGACGTCTTGGGGCCTCTGGCCGATTTCCTGAAAGCCAACCAAAACCGCGTTTCGGACATCGTCAAAAACATCCAAACCAGCGCCGCACAAATTGCCGCCGGCGAAGGCACCATCGGCCGGCTCATTCATGACGAAGCACTCTACAAAAACGCCACTAAAACCATTTCCAGCCTGAACACAGCTTCGGAAAAACTCGACGCCGCTATCGCCGAAGCCCAAGATGCCCTGCGCGACCTTCGAGCCGGGCGCGGCACACTCGGCAAACTGGCGACAGACGAAGCGCTCTACGAAGAAACCAAAATCGCCATGACTCACCTGAGAGAAATCCTGGAGAAAATCAACCGCGGCGACGGCAGCGCCGGCCTCCTCGTCAACGACGCCTCGCTAATCGACAACGCAACCGCCGCCCTCCAAAAAGTCGAAAAAGCCACCGAAAGCCTCGAAGACCAAGGGCCGCTCAGCGTTCTCGGCCTCGCCATCGGACGCCTCTTTTGATCGCCGCCACAATCCAGCTAACCGCCGCCCCTCCCTATTATGTTTGAACTGCTCTCCCAACTGTTTGAACTGTTCTCCCAACCCGCCGCTTGGATCAGCCTGCTGACCCTGACCTTTTTGGAAATCGTCCTCGGTATCGACAACATCGTCTTCATCTCCGTCCTCGCCGCTAAACTCCCCGAAGCGCAACAAGCCAAGGCTCGAAAAATCGGCCTCGCCCTCGCGCTGCTCACCCGGCTGCTCCTACTTTGCGGTCTCGCCTTTATAGTCAGACTGGTGGACCCGCTCTTTGAGGTGATCGGGCACAAGGTTTCGGGAAAGGACCTCATTCTCTTTTTGGGCGGCATTTTTCTTCTGGTCAAAGCCACCCATGAGATTCACGAAAAACTCGAAGGCGTTGACGGCGGCAAATCCCGCAAACTCGCGCCGACCTTCGCCAGCGTAATCGTTCAAATCATGCTGCTGGACGTTGTGTTCTCGCTGGACTCGGTCATCACTGCCGTGGGCATGGTGAAACAAATCCCCATCATGGTCACCGCCATCGTCATCGCCATGGCCGTCATGCTTGCGTTTGTCGATGCCATCAGCGCGTTCATTGAAAAGCACCCCACCCTCAAAATGCTGGCGCTCAGCTTTTTGCTCCTCATCGGCTTCGTTCTCGTCGCCGAAGGCTTGCACATAGAAATCCCGAAGGGCTACATCTACTTCGCCATGGCCTTCTCCTTCGGCGTGGAACTGCTCAACCTTAAACTGCGGAAGAAAAGCAAGGCCGCGCAAGTGGAGCTTCGCCGTCCCTTCCGATAGCCGCGCCACCGTTCCCAGCATGAAGGCCGAGGACGCCCAGGCAAAACACCTGCGGCTCGCCGAACAAATCCGGCAACACGAGCACGCCTACTACGTCTTGGCGCAGCCCGCCGTTTCAGACCGGGAATACGACCGGCTCTATAAAAAACTTGTCGAACTAGAAGTTGCCTTCCCCCGGTTGATCACGCCGGAATCCCCCACCCAACGAGTCGGCGGCGAACCTTTGGGCGGATTCGCTTCCGTTCCGCACGCCGTCCCCATGATAAGCCTCGACAACACTTACTCCCAAAACGAAGTAAGGGACTTCGTCAATCGCGTCCACAAACTCCTGCCCGGAGAAGAACTGGACTGGACAGTCGAACCCAAGATCGACGGCGTCGCCATCGCCCTGCGCTACGAAGCCGGCAAACTTGCCTTGGGCGCCACACGCGGTGATGGCCTTCGCGGCGACGACATCACGGCAAACCTCCGCACCATCCGCAGCCTTCCTCTGCGCCTCTCTACCGGCTGGAACCCCGTCCCGAACATCCTCGAAGTGCGCGGCGAAGCCTTCATCTCCAAAGCCGGCTTCGCCAAACTTAATGCCAAACGCAAAACCGCTGGCGAGCCGGCCTTCGTCAATCCGCGCAATTCAGCCGCCGGTTCCCTGAAGCAGCTAGACCCGAAACTGGTGGCAAATCGCCCGCTGGATGCCATCATTTACAGCATTGTCGCTATCGAAACAAAAGACAGAAAAGCGCCTCAAACCCAGATCGAAACACTCCACTGCCTGAAACAGGCTGGATTCAAAACACCGCAAAAAGTGTGGCGCTGCCGAACCGCCGACGAATTGCTGGCCCGCATCGGCGAACTTGAACAAATCGCCGGCGACTTCCCCTACGAAACCGATGGCGCCGTCATTAAACTCAACTCCATCGCCCTCCAGAAACGGACGGGTTCCACCGCCAAAGCCCCCCGCTGGGCCATCGCTTACAAATACGCTGCCGAACAAGCCGAAACCCGATTGAACGCCATCACCATACAAGTCGGGCGCACCGGCGCGTTGACCCCCGTCGCCGAATTAGAGCCCGTTTTCATCGGCGGCAGCACTGTCAGCCGAGCTACCCTTCACAACGAAGACGAACTGAAACGCAAAGACACCCGCATCGGCGACACTGTGCTCGTCGAAAAAGCCGGCGAAATCATCCCGGCAATCGTTCGCGTCATCACCGAAAAACGATCCGGCGCCGAAATCCCCTTCTCCTTCCCCCAAAAATGCCCAGAATGCAAAATGCCAACCACCCGGGACGATTCCATCAAAGAAGGCGTCATCATCCGCTGCGGCAACCCGGACTGCCCCGCCCAGATTCGCGGGCGGCTCGAACACTGGTGCTCCCGCGGCGCCATGAACATCGAAGGCGGCGGCGAAGTCCTAATTCACAAACTCGTCGAACACGGCCTCGCCCAAAACATCGCCGACCTCTACAAACTCAAACTAGAAGAAATCGCCAACCTGGAACGCATGGCCGAAAAATCCGCCCAAAACTTCCTGGCCGGACTAGAGGCCAGCAAACGCCGTGACCTCTGGCAACTGCTCTTCGGCCTCGGCATCCTCCACATCGGCGCCGGCGCCGCCAAAACCCTCGGCCGGCATTTCCCCAACCTCAACCGCCTCATGGACGCCCCCGAAGAACAATTCACCGCCATTGACGAAATTGGCGAAACCATCGCCAAAAGCCTGGCTTCCTGGTTCGGTGATCCCGAAAACCGCCGGCAGATCGCCGAATTAAAAAAAGCAGGCCTCAACTTTTCATCATCCCTCTACACTCCCGAAGCAGAAACAGGGCGGCTGGCCGGAAAAACCTTTGTCCTCACCGGCACCCTACCGCACTGGACCCGCTCCCACGCCGCCGCAAAAATCGAGTCCCTCGGAGGTAAAACCACCGGCAGCGTGAGCAAAAAAACCGCTTACCTCGTCGCCGGAACCAACGCCGGCTCCAAACTAGAAAAAGCCCAACGCCTCGGCATCAAAATCCTCTCCGAAGAAGAACTGATGTGCATGCTCAAACCCTCCTCCAATGAAGAACCACGCGATAGAAAGACTGGATAAACATCCCGAAACCAGAAAACAACTCATTCCATTCTGTCGCCTCAAAACACAACCGAAAATGTTTCACCTGCGACATCAACCCCCCTCTATGCCGAAATCATAATCCGCAGAATCGAAAGATTTTATGAACTTGGAGAAAAAGAATGGCAAAACAGCAATCCCTTTGAAAAAACTCGCCGGGGGATTTCTTGACGCCAAAGCAAACTCTGTGATAGTGGTCGTCAACATAATAGCGTTGGAATGAGAGATAATACGAGCATATTAGGAAGTTCTATGTTTTCGATGGAGCCACAACACCGAACAAAACTTCGAGTTGATCAGCGCTACATCCGCGCTCAATCGTCCATTTATTTTGACCGTGCCGAAAACTACTACGCAGACTGGCCAACTCCAACGTGTATTATTTCTGATGGTCCTTATGGAATCAATGGCTTTCCCGGAGATCGGCGCACGGTGGCATCCTTGGCGGATTGGTACGAACCGCACATCAAGGCATGGAGCGAACGTTCCACTCCAATGACAACCTTGTGGTTTTGGAGCACCGAAATAGGCTGGGCAACTGTGCACCCGGTCTTGCTCGCGCACGGTTGGGAGTACCGCTGTTGCAATATTTGGGATAAGGGACTTGGACACATCGCCGGCAATGCCAACACACAAACCTTGAGAAAATTTCCCGTAGTGACAGAGGTTTGCGTGCATTACGTCAAGGCTGCCAGTTTTCCAATCACCGGGAAGTCTGTAACAATGCAGCAATGGCTTCGATATGAATGGAAGCGTACAGGATTGCCGTTGCGACTGGCTAATGAAGCGTGTGGGGTTCGCAATGCTGCCACTCGAAAATACCTTACCACCGACCATCTTTGGTACTATCCGCCAGTGGGTACTTTTGTAAAACTAGCCAATTATGCAAATGAACGCGGCAATCCGGCCGGCCGGCCCTATTTCAGCGTAGACGGTAAATGCCCGGTTGCTGGTCGTCAGTGGGCCAAACTCCGTGCAAAATTCAAATGCGACATAGGCGTTACTAATGTTTGGCGCGAAGCACAAGTCAGCGGTTCTGAACGGATTCAGGGGTCGCGCAATGAAATGAAATATAAATACCGCAGTTTACACGGTAGCCAAAAGCCATTGAAATTCATCGATTTGATTATTCGATCTTCGACGGACAAAGGCGACGTCGTTTGGGAGCCTTTTGGCGGCTTATGCCCAGGCGCGATAGTGTCCTATCATTCCGCTCGTCAATACTATGCAACGGAAATAATTCCCGAATTCTACAACGCCGCTGTGGAAAGGTTAGCCGCTTTATAAGTCAGAAAAGCAACCTGGCAGTTCCAATTCCTCCAACAAGAAAACTCCCCATAAATAACTGGGAACACTTTCAACTCTATAAAAATATTCGCGAGGCTCTCGCGTCTCTGCCGATCTATTTCCGCACGGAAACTCATATTTCCGGAATCATGGCCACGGATCTGCACACTCTAAACACCGTGCTCGGAGCAACAATTGAAGAGCAGGTTGTACGAACGTTGAACTTGATACGAAATACATGGGATCCGGAAGAAAAATATGCCCTCTACAGTTTCATGCGGCAAGCGCAGACTTTTCCCGATATTCTATTACGTAAAATATCAGACGGTGAAATTCTCCTGGGCATCGAACTGAAAAGTTGGTATTTGCTTGCAAAAGAAACTGAACCCAGTTTAAGATTTCAAACTACCGCTGCCGCCTGTGCAAAACAAGATTTGATCGTTGTAGTTCCATGGGTTTTAGGAAACGTCATCAGCGGCTCTCCGATTCTCTTTGAACCATTTGTTGAATCAGCGAATTTTGCTGCAGAATATCGCAACTATCACTGGCGATATATCCGAAAAACAAAACAATCTACGGACATTAAAATTCCGGATGGGATCAGTCCGTATCCTAATAAGATCGATCCAATTCTCGACAAACCAAATTCAGACAGCGGAGGCAACTTCGGCCGCTTGGCACGCACGGGAATGATGGCCACCTATATTAAGAAACTCGACAATGCGCAATTGTGTGGTGTGAAGACGGTTTATTGGCGGGAGTTCTTAAAAACATTTCAAGAAAGCACAACCGACTCCCAGATATCTGTTGCTTTAAAACGACTAAAACAGCGAATCTTGCGAGCAACGGATATTCCCTCCCAAAGGGCCCGATCAACGCTTACAATCATCAAGGAACTCGAATGTCTGCTCAATCTAACAGGGTAAAAATTAGGCGACCATTGGACGGCGGCGCAAACCACCATCCCTCGACTAGCCGCGCTCTATCCACACTCTCGCGGCGAAATCCCATAAATGAACCCACCTCTGTTCAACCCTTCCCGCCGGAACGCTGCGAGAGCTAAGAATTGCGCGATAAATATTTACGGGCTTAACAGGGTGACGCGCAGGCACTCGACCCGTTGACCGCCACCCGCTTAACAAAAAATCCAATCCTCTGCCTCCTGTCCATCCACGTGTCCCGAACGAAATCGCCCTCCAAAACCCTCGAAGCCCACAAATGCTTATTGCGGAAAAACGGTTTGACTTGAGGGGGAAACTCCGGGGATAATGTGTTCCTTTAATCAGTCGGTATGGTCAAACTTGTCGTGTTAAGCGAGGGATTTGCGGGGAAGACGTGCGAACTTAAAATGGGTAAGACTACCATTGGCCGCATGAAGGACAATGCCTTCCCGATTCCGAAAAGCTCGGTTTCCGGTCGCCATTGCGAGGTTCACCTCCGGGAAGGGAAGGTCTATATCAAGGATTTGGGCTCCACTAACGGCACTTTCATCGCAGGCAAAAAGGTGAACTCGGAAATGCTGCTGCCTCCCGGGAAGATTCTGCGGTTGGGGCAGGTTGAGATTCGCTTGGAGACCGGAGAGAAAGCCGGGATGTCAAGCGATATGGAAAAAACGATTGTGCTGAAACAGGCTGGACGCCGCACAATTAGTCGAACGATTATACGAGAAGAGAAGGACGCGGATATGCCAGAGATGCACAAAGTTGATTACCGGATTTACGGGGAGGAGATGCAGTTTGTCGAGATTGAGCTGGACCCGCAGGAGGCGGTGGTCGCCGAGGCCGGCGGTATGATGTATATGGAGAGCGGCATTGAAATGGAGACGATCTTTGGCGACGGTTCGCAGCAGAGCAGCGGCTTTTTGGGGAGTTTGATGAGCGCCGGCAAACGTTTGCTGACCGGCGAGTCGCTTTTTATGACGGTTTTTCTCAACCGGGGCGCGAACAAGCAGCGGGTTTCGTTTGGCGCTCCTTATCCGGGCAAAATTATCCCTGCCCATCTTGCCGATTTGGGCGGCGAGTTGATTGCGCAGAAAGACTCGTTCCTTTGTGCCGCCAAGGGCGTCAGCGTCGGCATCGCTTTTCAGAAGCGGCTCGGGGCGGGGCTGTTTGGCGGTGAGGGCTTTATTATGCAGCATCTTCAGGGGGACGGCTGGGCTTTTATTCATGCCGGGGGGACGCTTTATGAAAAGGAGCTGTATCCGGGGGAAATGCTGCGGGTGGATACCGGCTGTGTAGTTGCCTATCAAGCCACTGTTCGTTTCGACATCCAGTATGTCGGCAAAATCAAGTCAGCTTTGTTCGGTGGGGAAGGTCTTTTCTTTGCGACTTTGCGCGGTCCCGGCAAGGTCTGGCTGCAATCTCTTCCTCTCAGCCGTTTGGCCGGCCGGATGATGTCTGCGGCAGGTGGCGGGAAGGGTGAAGGCTCACTTCTCCAGTTCCGTCGGCTTGGAGGCCGACAAAACTGAGTGGCGGCAGATGGCGGGGAGGGTGAAGGCTCACTTCTGCGTTGGCAATTTCCTGGACGGCGCTAATTAGTCTCGGATGCCTTGCGTCTTTTCTGTTTTTACCCAGCGGCGGGCTTTCATCTCGAATCGAGGGAGGGTTTGGAGTGGAACCGGCTCAACGGGGATGCGCAGGGCCAAGCGCTGCCTCAATGCGCGTTCGAGGTTTTGAGTCACTGCCGATGCTTTGCTGCCTGGTGTTTCGATTCGGATGGCCAGTTCTGTCAAACTGCGGCGTTCGCTGATGTTGACTTGGTATTCGGCGCCGCCGGCGACGCTCCGAACAATTTCGTCAATCGCGCCGGGGTAGACATTCACTCCGCGCACGATGATCATGTCGTCGCACCGGCCGATGATGCCGCCGTCGAGCGCTGTGTGGCTCCGGCCGCAGCCGCAAGTTTCAGGCGGCGCCAGTTGGACCAAATCCCCTGTCCGGTAACGAATCAGCGGAGAGCCGGTTCGCCGCAAGGTGGTCAAGACTAGCTCCCCGCGTTCGCCGGGAGTGACTGCGGATTCGGTCTCCGGGTTCAGCACTTCCGCGAGATAGGAGGAGTCGATGATGTGAAGCGTGCCGGGGCGGGCGGGGCATTGGAAGGAAACGGGGCCTGTCTCCGTCATGCCGTGATGGTCGAAGACCGAAGCCGAAGGCCACAATTCGGCCAAGCGCCGGCGCATTGCGGGGAGGCTTCCGCCGGGTTCACCGGCGACCAGGATGCAGCGCAGTGGCAGTTGTTCCCGTTTGATTTTCAGGGCAGCGGCGGTTTCGCCCATTCGCAGGGCGTAGGTGGGCGTGCAGGCCAAGACTGTGATGGCGTTTTTGACGATTGCTTGCAAGCGGGTTTCCGTAGTCATCCCGCCGCCCGGCAAGCAGAAACTTCCCCGCTTCAAAGCCGCTTCAAAAGCTGCCCAAAAGCCGAGGAAAGGACCGAAGGAGAAGGCAAAGAAGAAGCGGTCTTCCGGGCACAAGCCGGCAGCCTGCATCACTTCGATCCAATCGTCCAGGATGCAATCCCAACTCTCCGGCGTGTCTAGCCAGCGCATGGGCAAGCCGGAGGTGCCGCTCGTCTGATGGCAGCGGGTGTAGCGGTTTGGCGGATAGGCGAGATTGGTGCCGTAAGGGGGGTGCGCTTTCTGGTCCGCCGTCCATTCCGCCCGGGTGGTCAGCGGGAATCGTTTTTTGAACTCGGCCAGCGAGGAGAAGGCTGCCTGCTCTGGCTCGATGCCAGCCTTGTTGCGGTAGAAGGGATTGGCGGCGAGCGTTTCCTGCAAAAGCCGGTTCAACAAGGCCAGTTGCCGGGCTTCTAAATCCTGCCTGGAAGGATGAACGGCGTCCTGCATCAAACTCCGCGCAAAGCCCCGGCGAGGGGGGTCAATCGCCTTTGTCCAGATAAGCGGGAAAAGTCTTCACCATCACGGGCTTGGGTTTGGGTGGTCCCGGCTTGGGTTTGAAGAGTGTCACTAACATGCCGCCGAGCGCTGCCAAAAAAATGCCCAAATAAAACGGCAGCCGAATCGCGCCGAAACCTCCCGCCGGCGGATGGAGAAGGAGCGACACAGCGGCGTTCACAATTGGCGCTCCAGCGAAAATAATTGACATCACCACTGCCGGAGTCCCTTTGGCGCCGAAAGCCAGCAACACGCCAAAGGCCCCAACCGCCCCTGCAATGCCCGCTGCCAAAGACCACCATATACCGGCGCCCGTGTAACCGCTAAGCGCCGCCCCCCGATACCACAACAAGACCAGCGGCGCCAAAACCGCCGCCAAAAAGTAAGCAATCCCCACAAACAAAAATGCCTTGTAACGCCCGTTCTCCGGGTCGCCCATTGTTACCTGTCCCTTGTGCAACAGGATGCCATACAAGCCCCAGCACGCTACAGTAAGCAATGCAAAATAGAGCCAGGCCATGCTCGCTCCCGATGATGTTTCCGTTCCCATAATCGTTGCCATTTTCCAATCTTGCCCGGCAGAAGATAGCCGGCTTGCCCGCCGAAAATCAACGGTCTTTGATTTCCTCGGCCGCTTCGATCTTCGCCGCCAGAACCGGCGGCAGCTCAATAGCTGCCATCTCTCCGTCCGGCCCCCGGCAAACACAAACCACCGTCATCGAGCCGACTGCCCGCGCCTCGGAGTCTCCCGCCAGGCGCAATTCAAAACCGTAAGTCAGCGACTTCTCCCGCTTCTCCCGCACATTCAGCTCAATCTCGATCTCGTCCTCAAACCGAAACGGCCGGCGAAAATCCGCCTCCGCCCGAACGCGAGGAAACCCTGCTGCCGGATCGCAATCGCGGAGAATTACCGAATACCCGAGACTGCGGAGAAAGGCATGTTCCGCCGATTCCATAAAACGGAAAATGGCGGAAAAGTGCATAATCCCCGCCATGTCCGTATCGGCAAACTCCACCCGGCGCCTATAAATAAATCGACTTGCCATCATGCAGCCAAACTCCCGCGCGGCAGCGCAACACCCACTTTGGCAAATTCCGCTTCCCGTTGGCAAAGGAATTCCTATACTTCAGAATCATTTCGCGATGAATAGTTAGGGCTTTATATGCTGCGAAGAGGAACATGGAGAGACAGGATAAACAGGATTTTTGATGGCTTGCCATCAACCGGAAGGTTCCTCTTGTGTATCCTGTGCCTCCATGTCCCCATCGCCATAGCCCAAACCCATTCTTAAAGGCCGCAACTTATTATCGCGCAACAATCCAAACAAAACCATGACCGAAAACGAAATCCAAGAGAAACTCGCGGCCTTTCGATCAGGCAATAAAGCAGCTCTACAGGGAGCAGACTTGCGGGGGGCGAACTTGCAGGAGGCGGACTTGCAGGGGGCGAACTTGCAGCATGCAGACTTGCAGGAGGCAGACTTGCGGGGGACGAACTTGCAGGAGGCAAACTTGCAGGAGGCGAACTTGCAGAAGGCAGACTTGCAGGAGGCGAACTTGCAGAAGGCAAACTTGCGATGGGTAGACGACGAACTTGCAGGAGGGGCGCACTTGCAGGGGGCGCACTTGCAGAAGGTAGACTTGCGGGGAGCAGACTTGCAGGGGGCGCACTTGCAGGGGGGACTTGCTCACTTGCAGGGGACTTGCGCACTTGCAGGGGACGGACTTGCGGGGAGCAGACGAACTTGCAGAAGGCAGACTTGCAGGAGGCGCACTTGCGGGAGGCAGACTTGCAGGGGGCAGACTTGCGGGGGACGAACTTGCAAGAGGCGAACTTGAGCGGCGAACTTGCAGGGGCGCACTTGCAGGAGGCGCGCTTGCAGCATGCAGACTTGCAGAAGGCAGACTTGCAGAAGGCAGACTTGCAGGGGGCAGACTTGCAAGAAGGCAGAACTTGCAGGAGGCGAACTTGCTGGGAACGAACTTGCGGGGGGTGCACTTGCAGGAGGCAAACTTGCGGAGGGCGAACTTGCAGGAGGCGCAGGGGGCAAACTTGCTTGCTGGGGACGAACTTGTGGGGGGCACACTTGCGATTGGCATGCAGACTTGCGGGGGGAGGCAGACTTGCGGGGGGCGAACTTGCAGAAGGGGAACTTGCGCACTTGCGGAAGGCGGACTTGCAGAAGGGGCGGACTTGCGGGGAGCAGACTTGCGGGGCAGACTTGCAAGAGGCGAACTTGCAAGAGGCGAACTTGCGGAGGCAAACTTGCAGAAGGGGGCACGAGACTTGCGGGGGACGAACTTGCAAGAGGCGAGACTTGCAGGAGGCGAACTTGCAGGAGGCGAACTTGCGGGGAGCAGACTTGCAGAAGGCGGACTTGCGGAGAGCAGACTTGCAGAAGGCGGACTTGCGGAGAGCAGACTTGCAGGAGACAGACTTGCAGGGGGCTCACTTGCAAGAGGCTCACTTGCAGGGGGCGCACTTGCAGGGGGCGCACTTGCAGAAGGCAAACTTGCGATGGGCAGACTTGCAGGAGGCAGACTTGCAGAAGGCAGACTTGCAGGGGGCGCACTTGCAGGGGGCGCACTTGGAAGAGGCAGACTTGCAGGAGGCGAACTTGTGGATGGCGAACTTGCGGGAGACGAACTTGGAAGAGGCGCATTTGCAGGAGGCGCACTTGCGGGGAGCAGACTTGCAGAAGGCGGACTTGCGGAGAGCAGACTTGCAGGAGACAGACTTGCAGGGGGCGCACTTGCAAGAGGCTCACTTGCAGGAGGCGAACTTGCAGAAGGCAAACTTGCGATGGGCAGACTTGCAGGAGGCAGACTTGCAGGAGGCGGACTTGCGGATGGCGGACTTGCGGGAAGCAGACTTGCGGGGGACGAACTTGCAGGAGGCAGACTTGCAAGAGGCGAAAAGAGAAGGCGCAAATTTAGAGGGTGCCAATCTAGAAGGGGTGGACTTGGAATGAGGCAGACTTGGGCCGTGAAGATGAAGACGAGGCGCTTTAGCTTGCGGTGCGAGGGGCGGGCGCTTGATGTTGCCGCAGGTTTTCGTAAATGCCGATAATCCTCCCGGCCATGGCCTCGACGCTGTAATGCCGCTGGACGGCCTGGCGGCCGCATTCGCCTATTTCCCGCGCTTTTTTCGGATGGAGCAGCAGGGATTCGATGCTGTCGGCCAAGGCTTTCGGGTCTCCCGGCCGGCAGAGGATGCCGCCTTGCGTTTGTTCGATGATTTCTGGGAAGGCGGCGTGTCGCGGTTGGACGACGGGGACGCCTGCGGCCAGGGCTTCGATGATGTAGAGTCCGAAACTTTCTCCGTAGAGTGCGGGCGTCGAGAAAACGGTTAATTGCCTCAGGAAGGCGATTTTTTCTTGCCGGGAGAGGTTGGGGCAAAACTCGGCGTCGTTGGCAAGCCCTTGATGTTTCAATTGCTTTTGCAGCTGCCGGACTAGGGGTTTATCCGCCGTCCCCAGGCCACCGCCCACTTTCAGCCGCAGGGTTTTGGTCGTCTCCCGCTGTTTCAGGAGCTGGAAACTTTGGACTAAGGTGTCCAGCCCTTTGTCTTGGCACATCCGGGCAAAGTATCCCAACACTGGCGGGTCTTGGGGAGCGGTGGTCATGGCGTATCCGTCCAGGCAGATTCCATTCGGCGCTACGCGGAGTTTGGCTCGGTCGAATCCCATCCAGCGCTGCATCAGATCGCCGAAGTATTGGCTAGGCGCAATAAACCGGTCCACGTCCCGCGCACGTTCGCCGAGGACTTGCCAGGCTTCGACGCGGTTCTTTTCGGGCAAGGCGTCCAGAAAAGCGTCTTCCCCTTGCAAAGTGACTGTTACCGGAACCTGCAGCTCCCGCAAACGCCGCGCCAAACCAATCAAAAGGGCGTTGGAGAGATTAACCACATCCGGCTTCGGCTGTTCCCGCAGCCAGGCCAGCAGGGTGTCCAACTCTCTGGCCTGATTGCCGGTTTCCCCTTTGAGCATCGAAACCGCCAAATCGCCCACATCTTCGGGGCGCGTCCGGCTCGCCAACCGGCTCGTCCATTTCAGGAGCCTGGGCGAACCCAGCCATTGGGTCAACCCGCGCGGTAACCGGCGGAAGAGCGCCGACTTTTCCTCCAAATAAACATGGATTCCACCAAAGAAAATGGGAGTGCCGCGGCTCTGGTCCGGCTCGTCCAAAGTGAGCGGCAAATAAAGCGGCAACAAAACCACCGAATGCCCCATGCCTCGAAACGCGCCGACCAATGCATTGTCTCGGAAACAAGCCCCGCAATACATCCCTCCGGCGCCGGGAGTAATCTGCAAAATGTTCATCCGAAACGCCGGCCTTCTGTTTCAAAAGACTTTGATGCCTCCCGAATGGAACTGCCTGTCCGAGTGGCCTGATGGATGTCCGGCGCCGGAACGCCGTAAGGCAGCGCCTCCGGGAGCGGCGCAAACTCGCCGACCGCTTTCCATAAACGGGAAAAGTCCTTATTCACATCGCCGGACAAACAATCAGTAACATCTCCTGCCAAATCTGGATAGGCATCAGTCAGCCGCCGGAAACTGAAATCGGGATTGTAAAAAGCATAAACCAGCTTTCTCATATTTTCGATGCCCTGCCTCATTATAAAAGAGTATAATTCAAACTGCGACGAAGCCACATTCCCCTCATGCAACGCGCGGTCCACAGTCTCCCCAGCCAGAACCCCGCTCTTCAACGCCAATAACAGCCCTGAAGAAAACACCGGGTCCAAAAAACCGAAAGCATCGCCGATCAATAAAAGCCCCTCTTCGGCACAATACTCAGACCGGAACGTATACTCGCTCGTTACAAAATGTTTACCAACCTGTTTTCCGGGCGCCAAATGCTCTTTAATCCAAAGATTTTGGCCGATCTCACGCTCAAAAATAGTGCCGGGGTCTTTTACCCCGCCGCGCGTCAAATACTTTCCCTCAGCAACCACGCCAACGCTGACCATGTTTTCATGCTGCGGAATATACCAAAACCAGCCCTTTTCCGGCACAAACGCCACCGTTGTAGCTCCCGCGTCAATGCCTTTGTCCCGCAGCGCGCCCCGGTAATAAGTCCAAACGGCCACTTTATTCAGGTGAGGATCGCGTTTGCGCCAGCGCTTTTTCGTCGCGACAAAGGCTTCCTTGCCAGAACCATCCAGCGTCATCAGAGCGGTCAGCGTTTCCTCAACACCATCGGGGCGCTCGATGCGCACGCCCCGTGTTATATTCCCCTCGCTCAACAAGCCTTTGACAACCACGCCCTCCCAAACAGCAGCGCCCTTTTCGCGGGCGTTGTCCATTAAAATTTGATCGAACTCGGAACGCAACACCTGCCAAGTCTGCGCTACGTTCTCATCATAACGCGAAGAGAAATAAAACGGCTGCGACGCCTTGCCGGATGGGGCGACAAATTGCACGCTATACTTCTTGATAAAATGCGAGGCCCGCATGCGGTCGATCAATCCCAAGCGCTTGAGCGGGTGATAGGTAAAAGGGATCATCGACTCGCCTACTTTATAGCGCGGAAACTTCTCTCGCTCAATCACGAGAACATTGCGTCCCGCCTCCGCGAGCACGGCAGCCGCGCTGCAGCCTGCCGGACCGCCGCCTATAATAATGGCATCGTATTGGTTTCGGTTCTTCACATCGCAGCTTG
Source organism: uncultured Pedosphaera sp. (assembly GCA_965214825.1). GTDB lineage: Bacteria > Verrucomicrobiota > Verrucomicrobiia > Limisphaerales > AAA164-E04 > UBA2970. Next base: position 102,976 of record OZ243981.1, on the reverse strand, counting down.
TCAGGTTAGCCCGCGGCATCGAATTCTGCAGCGGGAAGAATTTCCACAACTTCCGCCAAGATGTTGCCCGCGGGTTGCCTTAAAGTATTCACCCGCCCGAAGCGGTCCGCCGTTCCTCGGTCGTGCAGCCGCCGCCGGAGGTATTCGTTATGGCGAATCCGAAAGTATTCTTCCGGCCGGCTCAAATACATGACTCCGAACGTATCCAGTATCTGGCCTAGAGGGACGGCGCCAGCTAAAATTGCCTCGCGAGCAGGGAGCGTAAAAGGCGGCAAGACAATGCGAATGACGCCGTATTCAACAGGTTTCTCGTCCAAGCAACGGCATAACAATACTTCCCGGCGTACTTCTTCTTCGGTGACTTCGAGATGAAGGACTTTGAGCGAGAGGTTGTCCTGATGGCGGCGCTTCAGCGTTGAGGTCATATCCGAATCATGGACGAGCAAGCTCCGGTAAGGTTGAGGAAGCGCTTCGCTGGGCAATGGCTGAAGACCTGGCAAGCCTGCCCCCTGCCGGGCAAACGCCTCGGCCAACAGCTCTTTGGGACGACGGGCATCCATGGCGCCGGCGGGTTCCCTATGCGTATCTGGCGTTTCGGTGTTTCGGCAAGAAAAACTCATGTAAAAGTCGATCCACCTGAAGCAACCCGTCCCGGTTGAGTTGAATGTGATCGCCTACCGCAGATAGAAAACCCCATGCCTTGATTTGTTGCAGCGGCTCGGCAAACCGTTTCAAAACATCGGTTTCAAACTTCTCATTGAAATAACGGCAGCTCACGTTCCCTAATTTCAACTGCAAAACAAACTCGCGAATCAACCGCTCGTCCGCGCTGGGCGTCAACGCGCGATATGCCGGCAAGCGGCTTTCAAGAAGATTCTTCATATAAGGCTCGAAGTCATGCTGGTTCTGGTAATGCGTCCCGCCGATATGCCCGAATGAAGCGACGCCGAGCGCCAGCAAGTCCGCCCCGGCCCATAATTGATCGCGATAGATAAACCTCGTTTTTGATTTATCTTTTACGGCGGTATAAGCGCTGCCGATTGTATAACCGGCCGCCTCCAAAGATTCAAACGCCTCCCGCACCCACTGCCGCTTTGTTTCCCAATCCGCCACTGGTGCCGTCAATTTGCCCTGCGCTTTCATCTCTTTATAGATGGTAGTGTTGTAGGGAATTTCCATCTGGTAGATGGTAATGCTGTCGGGAGAAAGTTTGAGGGTTTTTTCGACGCACTGTTTCCAGTTGTCTTCTGTTTCATCGACCATGCCGGCAATTAGATCAATGTTGATTTGGGGGAATTCCAATTCCCGGGCATAATCGTAAGCGCGTTGGATTTCACGGCTGCGGTGCGCCCGCCCGTTGATTTCCAAAATATGATCGTCGAAGTTTTCGATACCCAGACTGAGCCGCGTTACGCCAAGCTCCCGGATGGCTTTCAATTTATGCGGCGTCAGTGTTCCCGGTTCGCATTCGAAGGTCACTTCCCGAACGGCGTCCCAAGGCAAGAGGCGCTTCATTGCGGCGACCAGTTGATCCAATTGATCCACGGATAAGTAGGAGGGAGTGCCGCCGCCAAAGTAAACAAAGTCCGCCCGGCGATCCCCAATGAAGGGTTGTCGGCAATATAATTCCAATTCTTTTATTGCCGCCCGGATATAACCATGGATTGCCGCCGCGTTTTTATCCGTGTAAACGCGAAAGTAACAGAAGTGGCAGCGTTTGCGGCAGAACGGGATATGCAAGTAAAGCCCCAAGGGGGTTTTGGGATTGGGCGGCCGCGCCAAGGCTTTTTGAAAGTCCGGGATATTTTCTTTCTTCCAAAAGGAAAATGGCGGGTAGTTGGACACAAAATAGTTCCCGACCGTTGTGTCTTTCCCTTTGGCCGGGGTCTTTGGCGGTTCGATCGCCGCGTCCGTTTTTCCGCTCATTGTAGTTGGGTTTTCCGAATTACTTCCCGAAGGCATATACCGAGCCGTCTTCGGAGCCAATGACGATCCATTGCTCAATGACTGCCGGAGAAGCTGTGATGGGGCCTCCGATTTCGTAGGACCAAAGTTCTGTTCCTTTGTCCAAAGAGACGATGTAAAGGCGGCCGTCGTCCGATCCCACGACGACCTTGCCGTCCGAGATTGCAGCGGAGCTGTCGATCTTTCCCCGCGCCGCAAACTTCCAATGTTCCTCGCCTGTCTCACGGTTGAGACAGTGGAGTAATTTGTCGCGCCCGCCGAAAATTACCCGGTCTTCGGTTATGGCTGGAGAGGAGTAATACGGAAAGTTGCGTTCGCGGAAGCGCCATTTGATCTGGGCTTCCTCGAGATCGACGCACAGAAATTCGCTTTCGTAATGGCCGACATACACGCGATTCCCCGCCATGGCCGCGGAACCGGCGATGTAGGCTCCGGCCTCGATTTCTTTCATTTTGGTTCCGTCTGCCAGGGAGATGACATGCAGAAGGGCATCGCATCCGCCGAAAACGGTTTTGCCCTGAGAGACGGCCGGGGCGCCGTTGATGTAGTTGCCGCTTTCGTATTTCCAAATCAGTTTCCCGGTTGCCGAATCCACGCAGTGCAGGAAGTAATCGTAACTTCCCGCCAGAATCCAAACCGCCGAGCTGTCTGGGGAGGCCACCCAGTTCGGGGCGCCCAGGATTTGATCTTCGGTCTCGTGCTTCCATTTCGGCTCTCCCGAAGATTTCGAGAAGGCATAAAGATGTCCATCACCTGAGCCGACATACACGGAGTCTTTCCAGACGAGCGGCGAGGATTCGATCGGCCCGTCCGTCTTTTGTTGCCATTTCGCCCGTCCGGTTTGCAGCTCGATGGCATACAAGACGCCGTTGTCCGCGCCGATGAAGACGACCCCGCCGTCGATGGCTGCGGAGGATTTGATTGGCTCCCCGATTTCAAAAGTCCATTTCAAAACCGGTTTGTCCGGGAGCCGCGCCGGCGTCACGCCGGAAAGCGACGGGTTCCCGCGAAACATCGGCCAGGAATCCTTTGTTGCCCGGCCCCATTCAGCAGAAGCAACGAATTGAAACCCCAAGACGGCAGCCACAAGAGCCACAGCCTGCCCCGCCAGCCAATAATTTCTCAATGTCGACAACATAACGCCTGAAATCAACAAAACTCTTCCGCATCCCAACTCTCAAAGCAACGAAATAATGCGGAATAAGTAGCTATGGGCTACATTGACGCTCCAGCAGGCAATCCTGCTTTTTCCACGTCCAGTGACCTCATTCCCCTAGCCAAAATATTTAACACAGTCTGTTCCGTTGCCAAGCATTTTGCTTCGAAGCCCCTAAATACTTATTGCGAAATAATGCCTGCGTCCGCTCATTTTTCCCGAAAACGCCTGCCGGAAAAACGGGGCGGAAGACAAAAAACGGGCACCGGATACCCGATGCCCGCTTACACCAACAACCAAACCAATCACGCCCCGACGCGCCAACCGCGCCTGAGCCACTGCATTCTGCAAACAGAGAACATAAAAACGACAACATTGAGAGCGCGGGACTGTTCATTGCGTTCAAAAAAAAATCCGGCCGAGGCGATTTTTTTGAAGTTTATCCCTAAAACTGTAATCTGTTCACAATAAATCTGGCTTTACGGCGGCGGCCGGGATTAAATCTTCCCTCGACCGGCAAGGAAAGCAGCGGGGCAGGGCGGCTCGCACTCCGGCGGACGTCGAAATCTCCATTGGCTTGCGTTGCCGCCCAGCGCCAATTTTGCTGCCGCTCCGGGACATTTACATGCGAATCACCAATCTGAATCCACAAGAAGACATTGGTGCCAGCGCCTGGCTCGTCGAATTGGACGGCTGCGGCCTGCTGATGGATGCTGGCATTCATCCCAAACTCACCGGCCGGGAAAGCCTCCCGTTGTTCGACCGCATCAGCGGCAAGCGCGTCGATGCCATCGCCATCACTCATTGCCATCACGACCACGTGGGGGCACTCCCACTTGCTGTCCGCCATTTTCCCGAAGCCCGTGTGATGATGTCAGAACTCAGCTACTTCATCGTTGAGCGCGTGCTGCACAACTCCGTCAACGTCATGAAACGCCAGCGGGACGAGCTGGGCATCGCGGAGTATCCCCTTTACAGCCATCATGAGCTGGACGAAATCGCCTGCATCTTTCAGGGCTACAAATACAACCGGGAGATTGAATGGGCCTTCCCTACGGCAACCAGCCAGACCTCGCCCACTTTGGAATTCTGCGACGCCGGCCATGCCCTCGGCTCGGCCGGGCTCATGGTTCGCGGGGAACGGGAAACGCTCTTCTACACGGGGGACGTTTCCTTCGGCGACCAGACCATTCTCCGCGGCGCCCGCTTTGAAGACCTGAAGGCCGATGTGTTAATCCTAGAGACAACCCGCGGGAACCGCGCCATTCCTCCCGGTTTCAACCGCCAAACCGAAACCCTGCGATTCACCGCCGCCATCGAAGAAGTCATGGAACGCCGAGGCAGCGTCCTCATCCCCTCCTTCGCCCTCGGACGGACGCAGGAAATCCTGGCCATCCTGGCTCTAATGATGCGCAGCGGAAATCTGAGAAAACAACCGGTCTACATCGGCGGGCTGGGACGAGTCTTTACCGAAATTTACGACCTCGAAGCCTATCGAACCCCTCGAAATCACAGCAATCTCAGCCTCCACGAAAGCCTCCAGCTCCTCGTCCTCGACCGGCAACAACAAGATGCCATGAAACTAAAAGGCGGTCGGCTGTTTGTCCTCACCTCTGGAATGATGGTCGAACACACCCCCGCCCACGAACTGGCCACGCGAATGATCGAGGACGAAAACCAGGCCATCTTCTTTGTCGGCTATGCCGCGCCGGAAACTCCGGCCGGAAGACTCCGCGCCACGCGCTCCGGAGAAACCTTTCACTTCAGCCAATCCGCCGGTGAACTAACCCGCCGCTGCGACCTGCGAGAATTCGACTTGACCGCCCATGCCAACCGCGAAGAACTCCTCGACTTCGTCGGGCGAGTCTCGCCCCGCGCCATCATCTTGGCTCATGGCGAAGAGGATTCCCGCGCGTGGTTTGACGAGCAAATTAGAACCTGCTACTCTAAAATCAAAATCCTGCAGCCGAAGCCGGGCGAAACCGTCGCCGTCTGAACCTCATTATATGAGGCAGAAATTCCTTTCTGCTGCGTGAAGTGGCGCAAAAGTGGTGCAGAATGGCACAGACATCTTGTCTGCGCAAGTGCAGGGTGGCGCAGGCTCTCAGCCTGCGGGCAGACAAGAAGTCGGTTGTCGAGTCCCACCGCCCTAACTACTCTTCGAGTGTCTGCGCCAACCCCCTTAAGCCTGTAACTCCTTATTGCGAAATCAAGCCTTGCGCAGACAGAAATATCTGAGCCATCTTCACTTCGCCGGTTTCAAGCGGAAGAACTCTGCGCCTTTCCGATCACGCGGAATCGACAACACCCCCTCCCGCGAAAAACGTGCCGGCGCCACGGCTTCCCACTCGCCCCTCAAATCAGTCGTGCTTTGCAATGTCCCTTCCCGCCAATGAATCTGCACCCCCCCACCCGCAATCCGCACAATCTCCAAAGGGTTGTTGTTGTCGAGTGACAAGCTCCTGAAGTTCGTCGAGCCGGCATCCGGCAAGGTCAAGGTGCCCATCGTTGGCTCACAAAATGTCACCGCCGATTTCGGGAAACCCTGCAGGTTGAGACTCTCAATATCCATGCCTTCGGGCACACACAAACTCTCCAGGTTGTTGCCGTTGAGAACCAGCGAGCGCAAGCTCGTCAGGCCAGCGAGCAAGGCCAGGTTGGTCAGAGAATTGTTGCTGAGGTCTAGTGTTCTCAAGCTCGTCAAGTCGTCGGGCAAGGTCAGGGAGGTCAGTTGGTTGTTGTTGAGATACAGTGCCCACAAGTTCGTTAAACCGTGAGGCAAGGTCAAAGAGGTCAATTGATTGTCGTTGAGATACAGCCCTCTCACCTTGGCCAAACCCTCCGGCAAAGTCAGAGAGAGGGCAACTGATTGTTGTCGAGATACAGCCACGCCAAATGCGTCAAGCCGTTGGGCAAGCTTAGGGCGGTCAACTGCTTTCTGGAGAGGGAGAGAGACTCTGTGTCGGCGGCGACCTCTCGTCTAAAAGCGCTGCCGTCGCTGTTAGTTCCGGTGATGAGGAGGTTTCCCTCGTTAATAGGCGGTTCGGGTTCTGTGGGCTCCGTGGGCTCGGCTGGTTCCGTGGGCGGCGGCGCAATCGTCTCTCTGGTCGCGGGATCGTAGAAGGTCACTGCTGATTTGGAATAGCCACGAAGCTCAAGACTTTCAAGGTCCATGCCTTCGGGCGCCCGCACACTCTCCAAAGGATTGCCGAAGAGATACAGCCGTTGCAAGTTCGCCAAACCCTCCGGCAAGGTCAGAGAGGTCAGTTGATTGTTGAAAAGATACAAGTGCTGCAAGTTCGTCAAACCATCGGGCAAAGTTATAGAAGAGAGTTGATTGTCGGAGAGAGACAGCCACGCCAAATGCGTCAAGCCGGTGGGCAAGCTTAGAGCGGTCAACTGATTTCTGGGAAGGGACAGAGACTCCGCGTCGGCGTCGACCTCTCGTCTAAAAGCGCTGCCGGCGCTTGTCGTTCCGGTGAGGGTAATGAATGTCCCAGTCGTGGGCGGGAGATTGGTATTCGTTGTCGGGAACTCTTCGGTTGTGGGATCATAGAAGGTCACTGCTGATCTCGAAAAACCTTGAAGATCGAGATTTTCAAGGTTCATGCCATCAGGCACACGCAAACTTTTCAAAGGATTGTCGTTGAGATACAGCACTCGCAAGCTCGTCAAACCCTCCGGCAAAGTCAGGCTGGTCAGGCGGTTGTTGTGGAGAACCAGCGAGCGCAAGTTCGCCAAACCCTCTGGCAAAGTCAGAGAGGTCAAGCGATTGTTGGCGAGATACAAATCCTGCAAGTTCCTCAAGCCCTCCGGCAAGGTTACGGAAGCTAGGTCAAGGGAGCTGAGAGACAAATAGGTCTCGTTAACGTCGACTTCTCGGCTGAAGGCGCTGCCGTCGGTTCTGGTTCCGGTGATGAGGAGAGTTAGGGGCTCTACTAGTCCTGTCGGCTCTTTGGGCTCTGGCGGCTCTGGGGGCGTTGGATCGTAGAAGGTAACCTCGGATTTCGGGAAGCCTCGAAGATCGAGACTTTCAATGTCCATGCCCAGAGGCACCCGCACACTCTCCAAAGGATTGCCGTCGAGCCACAGCGTCTCCAAGCGGGTCATGCCGACGGGCAAGGTCAAGGTGGTCAGTTGGTTGCCGTCGAGATACAGCTCCTGCAGGTTGGTCAAGCCATCGGGCAGGGTCAAGGTGGTCAGTTGGTTGTTGTAGAGACGCAGCTCCTGCAAGTTGGTCAAGCCATCGGGCAAGGTCAATGTGGTCAGGCGGTTGTTGTGGAGTTCCAGATATTGCAAGCTGGTCAAGCCATCGGGCAGGGTCAAGGTGGTCAGTTGGTTGTTGTGGAGACGCAGCTCCTGCAAGCTCGCCATGCCGTCCGGCAGGGTCAAGGTGGTCAGGCGGTTGTTATGGAGTTCCAGATATTGCAAGCTGGTCAAGCCATCGGGCAGGGTCAAGGTGGTCAGGCGGTTGTCGTGGAGCTGCAGCTCTTCCAAGTTAGGCAAGCTATCGGGCAGGGTCAAGGTGGTCAGGCGGTTGTCGTGGAGCTGCAGCTCTTCCAAGTTAGGCAAGCTATCGGGCAGGGTCAAGGTGGTCAGGCGGTTGTTATGGAGATGCAGCTCCTGCAAGCTCGCCATGCCGTCCGGCAGGGTCAAGGTCTTGGTCAGGCGGTTGTTGTTGAGATGCAGCGTCTCCAAGCTCGTCGAGTCATCGGGCAGGGTCAAGGCGGTCAGTTGATTGTGGGAGAGATTCAGATTCGTCAAGCTGGTCAAGCCATCGGGCACGGTCCAGTTGGTCAGTTGGTTGTCGTGGAGAGTCAGCCTGTCCAAGTTAGGCAAGCTATCGGGCAGGGTCAAGGCGGTCAGGCGGTTGCCGGAGGTATCCAGATACTTCAAGCTGGTCAAGCCATCGGGCAGGGTTACGGAAGCCAGGTTAAGGGAGGCGAGATCCAGAGATGTCGCGCTGGCATCGACTTGCTGTCTGAAGGCGCTGCCGTTGCTTTTAGTTCCGGTGATGGTGAGGGTTTGGGCGGCGGCTGGGAGGGTGAGGGCAAGAGCGAGGGCCAGCGCCAAGCCGATTTCCCGTGCCCGGCTCTTCCGTTTAGGCGATTTCGAGGGCTGGTGGGCTGGTGTTTTTCCATGTTGACAGGTTGTTTGGCATTTTCAAAGTTTTTTTGATTTTCGGTTCAGCTCGGGGCACAGGCGGCGCAGGCTTGCCGCCTGCAGGCAGACAGGATGTCTCTGCCCCACATTTCTCTCCCCGCAGAGACAATTTACCACTGATTTTTCTTTTTTGTCAAGGCGGGCGGCGGTCAACGGGTCGAGTGCCTGCACAAAGGCAGACAGGAAGTTAGATATCGTTTCCCCACCGACCCAACCGCTCTTCGAGTGTCTGCGCCACCTTGCCTGCACTTGCACAGAGAAGATGTCTGCGCCACCTTATTTGCCGGGCAAGGGGGCGGTTGAATGCGGATTAGAATGGCAGGAAGGGATGGATGGGATGAAGGTGTTTTTGGATGCGGCGCCGGCGTTGCGGGAAGCATGTCGGGTGGGCGGGCGTTCGGTGGTTGGGCTGGAGTGGGTGTCTGAACCGGCAGCGGCCGAAGGTGTAGTTGCGGATCGGCTGGGCTTGCTTGAGCCGGGAAAGAGGGCGCTTTACTTGGGGCCGCTGGCTGAATTGGCTGAAGTTAGCGACGCCGGCGAATCGGAAACTGGCTGGACGGTGGGGCATCGTTGGCGATTCGAGCCTGCGGTTCGAGCGGTTCACGAGAGCCTTCAAGCAGGGCAACTGGGAAGGCCCGGCCTTTTGAGGATTCATTGCTGGATGGCGGCGGATGTCCCCGCTTCCCCGCGGGCAGGGAAGTTCTCTGAGCCGGATTGTCGCGAAGATTTGGTTGCCCAGTTGGATTTGGCTCTTTGGCTGTTCGGCCGGTTGCCGAAAACCGTTTATGCGGCCGGGCAGGGTGAGGCCTCGGTTCTACTGGTTCATTTGGGATTTTCGGATGGCGGGATGGCCATTATCGACTTTGCTTGGCGCTTGCCGCCGGGGGGAGGCTACTACTCGCTGCATTTGATTGGAGACAACGGGGCGGCTTACGCCGACGATCATCGCAATGTCTCCTTGTTATATGGAGGGGAGGAGCCGCAGGCCTTGCGAGTGGACAACGGGTATTCAACAATCAGCGCGATGTTAGGCGCTTTTGCGGGCGCTCCCGGATGCGGCGCAACAGTCTCGCTGGAGGAAACCCGCTCTGCGCTTCGGCTGGTTGCCATCGCCATTCAATCTTGGAAAAGCGCTTGCCCCGTGTCGATGGGAGAAAGCGCCCCGGCGAAGGAGGGCCAATAGCATGGAAAAGAAGCACCGCGCGATTGCGCTGAGCATCGTGAAGCACGATTACTTGCCGCGGGCGGTGGCCGCCCATCCGAAGTTTGAACTTGTCGGAGTCGCCGATCACGCGGCCTGCCCGGATTGGGTTCACGAGCGGAACCAGGCCTTTGCAGACGAGCTCAGCATCCCCTACCTCCGCAAAGTGGAACAAGCCCTGCAAACATGGGATGCCAATGTGGCGGTGGTCAGTTCCGAGGCAGAGCGGCATTGCGAGCTGGGCGCCCGCGCAGCCGAAGCAGGGCTGCACATTATCCTCGACAAACCGCTTTCCCCCGTCCTGGCCGAGTGCGACCGCTTGGCCGAAATTGTCCGCCGGCGTGGCGTCCGCTCGCTAGTTTGGAATCGGAACTATTTGCCGGCATTGATTCAGGCAAAAGCGGCGGTGGCCGCGGGGAAAATCGGCAAACTGACGGCCATTCACTGCGACTTTTACTTCTCTAAAGACGCTGGGCCGCGCAAAGGCTCCCGAAAACTGGGAGACCCGCCGATCTCCTGGCTAGAACGGCAACTGGAGGCGCACATAGACGGATCGGACGGCGGCGTTGGCATCCGGCCGATGGGCGAGCTGCAAATCGAAGGCATCTACCCTCTGGCCTACATCAAAATGCTGGCCGGGCGTGAAGTTGAACGCGTCTTCGCCCGAACAACCGCTCACTTTCACCAAGCCCACGCCGACAACGACGTGGAAGACTTGGCCACTGTTACCCTCGAAATGCCAGGCGGCCTTCTAGGCTCGCTGTGCCTGGGGCGAATCGGTGCTTCCAGCCACCCCGACATCGGCGAAATCAAACTCCGCCTCGTCGGCACACAAGGCGCCTTAGTCATCGCCGAAGCCCGCCCCGAAATCAGCGTCTATCATCGCAACCAACCGCCCGCCGATTTCAAACACCGCCGCATCGCCGACCACAACAACTTCCTCCTGATGGAAGAATTCGCCCGCGCCATCGAAAAAAACGAACCCACAACACTGGACGTTTTGAGCGCGAGAAACATCGCCGCAACCGTCCTGGCGGCTCTGGAATCCGCACGAACCGGCCGGGTCATTTCCGTACAAAACCTCCAAACATGACCAGCAAAGAATTGCAAAGCGCACTCAGAACAGGCGACATCGTCTTAGGCACCCTCATTGTTTCCCCCTCGCCTTTTTGGCCAAAAATCATCCGCGATTGCGGCCTGGACTTTGTCTTCATCGACACCGAACACATCGCCATTGACCGCGAACGATTGTCCTGGATGTGCCGCGCCTACACCGCCTTGGGTCTGCCCCCGCTCGTGCGCATTCCCGACCGTAACCCCAATCAAGCAACAATAGCATTGGACGACGGCGCCGCCGGCATCGTCGCGCCATATGTCGAAACCGCCGAAACCGTCCGAGCGCTCAAAGGCGCCACAAAGTTTCGTCCCCTCAAAGGCCGCCGGCTATCAGAAACGCTCGACGGCGCCGCCCTGCAACCGCCGCTCAAAAACTATATCAAACACAATACGGACGACAACCTGCTCATCCTCAACACCGAAAGCGCCCCGGCACTGGACACGCTGGATGAACTTCTTGACGTCGAAGACATCGACGCCGTGTTAATCGGCCCACACGACCTCACCGCCAGCCTCGGCATCCCGGAACAATACCAACACCCCGACTTTCTAAAAGCCGCAGAAACCATCTTCAAAAAAGCACGAAGCCGGGGCGTGGGAGCGGGCATCCATGCATGGTTCTCCATAGAAGAACAAGCGCGGTTTATCGCCATGGGCGCCAACCTGCTCATTCATAAAGCGGACGCCATCTTCTTCCAACAAGGCATCACTGTCGAAATCAACAAACTGCGAAAACAACTAGGGCTTTCTGGAAAAGAAGAAACCGACTGGCCGGCAACAAGCATTTAAGCAACTGAACAGTTCAACCACCACCGAATCGAAACCGGTAGAACATCGCCAGATGCGCTCAATTGATTGGCCGGTCTCCACTTGAATAACTCTTCCAACACAGTCATTAAAGTTTCCGCGTCTTCTGAAAACTCATTTCGTCCGCTCCACTCGTCTGCACAATGCGGCGAACGCTGGCATAGGGAGTCTTAGTATTTCAGTGAGATTGGCCATCAGGGAAAAGTTTCTGGTAAATTTCTCCCAATGTCGCCAATCCATCTTAATTCCCTGACCGGAGGAAGGCGAGCATTTGTTGGACGGCGGCGCGGATGCCGACGGCGACGGCTCGGCTGATGATGCTGTGGCCGATGTTGAGTTCGGCCAGGTGCGGCACTTTGCGGATTTGGGCGATGTTTTGGTAGTTGAGGCCGTGGCCGGCGTTGATTTTGAGTCCGAGTTTGTTTCCTTGTGTTGCGGCAGCGCTGAGCTGGTTGATTTCTCGGCTGGCCGGGGGGGTGGTTTTGAAGGCTTCGGCGAAGGCGCCGGTGTGGAGTTCGATGGTTTGCGCAGAGGTTTGGGCGGCGGCGATGATTTGGGCGGGTTGGGGGTTGATGAAGAGACTGACTTCGATGCCGAGGTTTTGGAGACGCTGGGTTGTTTGGGTAATAGCAGGCAGGGCAGCGGCGATGTCGAGGCCGCCTTCGGTGGTGAGTTCTGCGCGTTTTTCGGGGACGATGCAGACGGCGGCTGGCCGGAGTTTGGCGGCGATGGCGACCATTTCCGGGGTGTTGGCCATTTCGAGGTTCAAGGGGATTTGGAGGATTTCTTTGAGGCGCCAAATGTCGCGGTCTTGGATGTGCCGGCGGTCTTCGCGCAGGTGGGCGGTGATGCCGTGGCAGCCGGCGGTTTGGCAGGCTTGGGCGGCGGTGACGGGGTCGGGTTCGCCGGCGGTTTCGGCGCCGCAGTAACGCGCCTGGCGGATTGTGGCGATGTGGTCGATGTTAACGCCCAGTTTGAGCATCGGGAGCAGGAGGCGAGGATTTTTTCCAGGCGGAGAGAAGGTCTGCGTTGATCCAGGGACAGAATTCAGATTCGAGCCAGAAGGCGATGGCGACCAGTTCGGCTCCGGTGAGGCCGAGATAGGATTTTCTCACTAGTTCGAGGGTTTTGGGCGAGGTGGCGGTTGCCATGGTAACGGCGTTGTTCCCCATTTTGGGCGCGATGGCGGTCAGCCAGCGAGAGGCGGTGCTGTCGGTTTTCATCTGCAGTTTGTCGGACAGGAAGGCCAGCAGTTGCAAAAAGGTTTTGGCAAAGTCGATTTGTTGTTGGACGATTTCCCATTGGTAATAGACCAGGTTTTCAGCGTTATAGAGCTGCGCAAACAGGGCGTCCGGTGCTGGTCGTTTGCTAAGGGGCAAGGGGCCGGCGAAGAGGCCGGCAATTCGGACGCCGCCGTCGCGATGAGGGAGGCCGCGGATGAAGGGCTGAATGAGCGGCTGCTGCAATTGGAGCAGGATTTCGTTGCGGTTGGGAATGGAGACTAGCCGAGCGTTGCCGCTCGCGAGGATATTTGGGCCGAGAATGGCGGGAAGGCGTTTGATGAGCCGAGCGCCGTTGATTTCTTCGGCAGCAATCGGCCAGCCGAGATAGATGGGAAAGATGGGTAGGGAGTCCGCGTACTTTCGATTGAACTTTAGAGACCATGAGAAGAATTGCCGGGGGATGCCTTGCGCCGCCAAGTCTTGGGCTGCCGGCAGTCTGGCAATGAGCCGGCTTAGCCCGCGGGTGCCGCTGAAGCTGACGAGCGGCTCGTGGATGGCATTGGTGGGGATGTTCCAATCCGGGAGAGGGGATTCAACGGCTTCGCGGAGGTGAATGACGGCTTCGGTTCGCACGCCGTTTTCTTCGGGTTTGAAGTGGATTTTGAAGTCCGCAAGCGGCGGGAGAGGGACGCCGGCTAACCATTGGGTCAGCTTGTCGACGTTGCCGCGCAGTTGCAGCACGGCGCCTTCGGGCAGGTCTGCAGGCGACATGCCGGCGGCAATGGAGGCTTTCCACTCGAGCAGACGCGGAAAAGCATCGGAACCCGCGCCGAACAACAGCCAATCTCCTTCTTTCACCAGGCAGGCTGATGCAGCCGAGTTTGTGTCTGCCGCTCTCCAGCGGAGATTTCCTCTGGCGGTGTCTGGCTCCAACTCTAGCCAATTCAGCGAGCCGAGGTAGCGGCGAAGGTGCTGTTCCCACTCGCCGGCTTGCGGGGGCGCCAATTTTACTGCTAGGGAAAGCCGAAGATGTCCGCCGGCCGGCCCGTTGATTTCGCCGAAACTTTCGAAAGTCAGAAGCTGTTCCAACAGTGCCTGGGCGGCCTGCGCTCGAACGGCCGGTGCCTGGGCTTGACGGCCGAACATCTGGCGCTCCGGCGTTTGGGCGAAGCGCTCGACCAAGAGCTTTCCCAGACGTTTGCTTTCGGGCAGCCGCCAAATGTCCTGCACTGTGGGCGCATCTTCGGCAGCTTCAATCGCGCGGGTTCCCGCAAAATGCCATCCGAATGCTGGTTGCCGATTCTTTTTTGAAGGCTCAGCGCCCAAGGCTGCAAGACCGGCAGCCAAACCCAGCAAAATCTTTGGAATGAAACAACGCATTTGTCTTTGTGTTTTTAACTTTAATTGCCGAGTGAATTGCGGCTTGGAGATTGCCAAGCTTCCATGCTGACAACCATGCCCAGAGAATGTCCGCCAGAGTAAACAATGCAATAGGGATTAAATCAAGCACCATTCCCGCTGCTTCCGGGAAAATCCGGCGGCATCTCATAGCAGCGACTCGGCTTTCAAACAAGCGGGCTTTGGGGATTTGGCCTTGCTTTAATGTTTTGCCGGCGTTTAAATGCGGCATTCGATTCGAGTTATGAAAAGTGTAATTGAACGAGTTTTGAAGGGCGCGAGTTTGGCGGCGGCGGGGTTGGTAGTGGCAGGGTTGGTCGGGTGTGGCCAGAGCGGCGATTTGCATCCTCATCATGATGAGGATGCAAATCATTCTCATGGACAGGACGAAGACGGCCAGGCGCACTACGGAGCGGAGGATGCGGAAACGGATCCGGCGGTGGCTGTCGACGATGTGGCAGCTCAGAAGGCGGCTTATCCGTTGGAGATTTGTCTGGTGGAGGGCGCCGAGTTGGGTTCGATGGGCGAGCCTGTGGAGTATGTCCATGAAGGCCGGTTGGTGATGTTTTGCTGCAAGGACTGCATTGGCGATTTCAAGGCGGACCCGGCCAAATATCTGGTGGATTTGGACAAGGCTGCGACGGATGCTTCCCGCTCACCGGCAGCGGGGGAAGAGTCCGATCAATAGCTGCGGTCACCGCCGGCGATGTTTTCGAGAGCGTTTTTGGCGCGGCGTCTGACGGCGCTGTATCGGTCTCGTTGTGCCAGTTGTTCGAGCTTGTGGACGGCGGGCATTGCCTTTTCTTTCAATTTTCCCAGTCGCTCGCAGGCGTAGGCACGGGCGGCGGGGTTGCGGTGGTTGAGCCCTTCGATGTAGGTCTCCAGTTGGCTGGCGTCTGCCGGAATTTGCTTGAGTGCGTCGAGGTAGCGAGTGAAGTGGTCGCGGCTGGCCAGGAGGTTCATCAGCGGTTTGGTCGCGGAGACAGCGTTTTCGCGGAGATTGCCGAGGTTTGCGGCAGCTGTCAGTTTGACTGCGTCTGATTCATCTTCCAGCGCGGCAATGTTGACGGCAAGAATTTCGGACTTGTCTGAAATGGTTTTCCCGAAGCCGGCCAAGGCGGCTTCTCGGATGGCATGGTTCTGGTGGGCGAGGGCAGCGCGGTAGAGGGCGGCGGTTTGGGCGTTTGCCGCGCCAATTTTTCCCAAGCTGTGGAGGGCGGCCAGTTTGAGGCGGTCAGAGGCGTGTTCGGCGAGGTGGGCGACTTGGGCGAGGGCCAGCGGCGGGGCGTTGCCGATGGTGCCGAGGGCTTCCACGGCGGCGGCTTGGATGTCTTCGTTTGGTTCTACCATCAGCGCAGCAATTGAGCTAGTTTGCGCGGCAGCTGAGTTGCCGATTTTGCCCAAGGCGCGGAGGCTGGCTAGGCGGACTTGAGCGTCGTGGTCTCGGAGAAGGGTTTCCAGTTTGCCGATGATGGGTTGGTTGACTGTGGTGAGTGTCGGCACTGAGTTGGCGGCGGCTCGACGGGCTTCCGCGGCGGTGTCTTCCAGGAGCTGATGGATGTTGTTTTGGTATTGGTCTGGGTTGCCGGAGACGGCGACGAGGCTCAGGAGGCTGGCTGCTCGAATCCGGCCGTTGGGGTCGCTGAGGGTGTGTTCGAGTTTTGGGATGGCGGCGCGGCCGTTGGCGCCCAGAGTTTGGATGCTGTAGGTAGAGGCCAGCCGGACGGCGGGGTTTTTGTGTTGCAGTCCGTCAGTGAGTTTGGCCAGGCCGGGGATGCCGTAGCTGCCGAGTGTTTCGATGGTCCAATGGGTGGCGCTGAGGTTGTCGGGGTTTGTTTGGGTCAGGTGTTCAAACAGGGCGGCGGCGGCGGCGGGTCCCATCGCGGCGAGGGCGGTTTTGAAGGTTTCGGCGGTTTCCGTGTTTTGTTCGATGTGTTGGATGAGTTCGGGCGCGGTGGCGGCGGCGGGAGGGCCGATTCTTCCGAGGAGGTCTGCTGCCCGGCGTTGCGCGGCGACTTCGGGATGGCGCAGCATTTCAGCGAGCCGGGTCACGCTGAGGGCGGCAGGCAGGGCAAGGATGCCGTTGGCGGTTTCGCGGCGAATTTCTTCGCCAGTGTGGAGGATGAGCGACCAAAGCAGTGGGGCGAATGCGGCGGGTTCCAGCGGGATTTGGCGGAGGGCACGAAGGGCTTGGGCGGTTACTGCTTCGGCGTCTGCCGGGGTTTCGAAATGCTGTTCGGGCGGGTCGCTGGCAAGTTGGATGAGTGTTTCAGCAAGCGGTTGAGCTTCAGCGCCCAAGGTTTGCGCGGCGGCCAAAGCGGCTAGCCGGAGTTGCGTGTCGCATCCTTGGAGCAGTTCCCGGAGCATGGGGATGGCGGGCAGGCCGATTTTCCCCAGCGTCTCGGCGGTGTGGAGGCGGATGTTTTTGTTTTCATCGCTGAGCAGGTCGATGAGTTCGGGGATGGCGGGGGCGGCTTCTTTGCCTAGCCAGCCGAGGGCTTTGGCAACGCCGGAGCGGATGCGAGGGTCGGGGTTTTTTAGGGCGAGCTGCAGTTGGGGGAGGGCACCGGGTCCCATGTTGCCGAGGGCGAAGGCGGAGCGGTACCATGCGCCGGCGTCTTTGCGGTCTGGATTGGCCAGGTTTTTCAGCAGCGCCGGGATGGCCGGCTGGGCTGGGGGACCGATGCGGGCTAGGGCGGTGATGGAATGGAACCAGACTTGGGCGTCTTTGTCGTCGAGGGCCGGGATGAGGGCCGGGACGGCTTCGGCGGCTTGCGATCCTATGTCGCTGAGGGCGCGGGCGGCGTTGCGGCGTTTTTGGGTTTCGCCGGATTTTAAGTCGGCGATGAGCTGGGCGACGGAGAGGCGGTTGTCTTGAGCGGCTGGTTGGATGCCGAGGCAGGTGGCCAGGATGAGCGCTGGCCATCGGCTCCGGTGGGTTCGGGGGGTCATGGTGATCGAAACCGGCCTGGGCAGGGGGCGGCGCTTTTGGGTTCTTGGGTCTGGTGCCGGGTTAGCTGAATAGTCCGGGCAGGCGCCCGGTGCTGTCGCCGAAGCGGTCTTTGCGGATGCCGAGTTGGTCGAGCATTGAGAGGTAGAGGTTGGCCATGGGGGTTTCGAAGTGGTAGCGGATGTGCCGACCGGGGGCGAGGGTGCCGCCGGCTTTGCCGGCGATGATGATGGGGAGGTTTTCGTTGTTGTGGCGGTTGCCGTCGCTGATTCCGGCGCCGTAGAGGATCATGCAGTTGTCAAGGAGGCTTCCGTTTCCTTCGGGGATGGATTTGAGGCGCTGCAGGATGTAGGAGACTTGGCGGGCGTGAAAGGTGTTGATGTCGCTAATTTTCCGCAGTTTTTCTGGATCGTTCTGATGATGGGAGAGGGTGTGATGGCCTTCGTTGACGCCGATGAAGCGGTAGCTTTTGTTGCTGGCTTCGTTGGCCAGCATAAAGGTGGCGATGCGGGTGGCGTCGGTCTGGAAGGCGAGGATGAGCATGTCGCCCATCAGCCGGATGTGTTCTTCGTAGGAGGCGGGGATGCCTTCGGGTTTGTGGAATGGGGCGAAGGTTGGCGGGGGTTGACGGTTATCTTTTTCGGTGCGTTCTAGCCGTTGTTCGATTTCGCGGACGGCGGTGAGGTATTCGTCGAGTTTGGCGCGGTCTTTGTTGCTGACTTTGCGGCTCAGGCCTTTGGCGTCTTCAAGGACGAAGTCGAGAATGCTGTTTTGGAATCGTTTTCTGCGGAGGGCGCTTTCGGTTTTTTCTGCGGGGTTGTTGTTGCTGAAGAGGCGTTCAAAGAGCAGGCGGGGGTTGGTTTCTTTGGTCATGGGGGTGGCGGCGTCGCGCCAAGAGATGTTATTGGAGTAGGAGCAGGCGTAGCCGGAGTCGCATTTGCCGGATTGCCGGCCTTTTTCGGTGCCGAGTTCGAGGGAAGGGAAACGGGTTTGATGGCCGATGGCTTTGGCGGCTTCTTGGTCGATGGAGATGCCGGCGTGGATTTCGGCGCCTTCGCTTTTGAGGGGTTGCACGCCGGTGAGGAAAACGCTGGCAGAGCGGGCGTGGTCTCCGGGGCCATCGCTGTTGCCGCGGGCTTTGTCGTGGGTCAGCCCGGTCAAGATGGTGATGTCTCGTTTCACGGGCGCTAGGGTTTGCAGAATCTTGGGCAGATCGAAGTGGCGGCCTTCCTGGCGGGGTGTCCAATCGGGCATATGCATGCCGTTGGGGACGAACAGGAAGGCCATGCGGCTGGGCCTCCGGGCTTCGGCGGCGGCCCAGCCGCGCACGGGCACCATTGCATCCAGAAGCGGCAGCGACATGGAGATGCCTAGGCCGCGGAGGAAGGTTCGACGTGAGAGGGAATTGTGTGCACTCATGGGGATTTGTTTTGCTGCAAACTGATTTTTTGAAAAGGATCGCTCATCACAATGGCGGTAACGAGTGCGGAAAACCGGAAGCCGCCCTCGGACAACGCCGCCAAAATTTCATCTGTCGCGCATTTGTCGTAGTATTCTAAACCGCGTCCCAGCGCGAAAGTCAACATTTTCTCGACCACGGTGCGCAGGAAAGTTTCTTCGGTTTTCAGTATGGCAATGAGTTCTTTGGGGCCGTTGAAGCGACGTCCGTCCGGCAGTTCTCCGGAGGCGTCGATGGGAAACGAGCCGTCGTCATCGCGCCAAGCGCCAATGGCGTCGAAGTTCTCGAAGGCGAAGCCGATGGGGTCCATTTTGGCGTGACAAGCGGCGCACTCGGCATGGGAGCGATGCTGTTCCAGGCGCTGCCGTAGCGAGGCCGATTCTACGGCTTTCGGGCTTTCTTCCAATTCTTCAACGTCGGGCGGCGGCGGAGGCGGGGGCGTGCCCAGGATTTGTTCGAGCACCCATTTGCCCCGAATGACGGGCGAGGTGCGCGTTGGGTTGGCAGTGAGGGCAAGGGTACTGGCTTGAGTCAGAATCCCGCCGCGCACGTTTTGGGGGCGGAAGCGGATGCGTTGGAAGTCGGGGCCGAAGTCGCCTTCTATCCGGTAGTGCGCAGCGAGGCGGTCGTTTACGAAGGTGAAGTCGGCGTCGAGGAGTTCGAGGAGGTTTCGATCCTCCCGCATGATGGCTTTGAAGAAGAGCTCGCTTTCCCGGCGCATGGCCGCACGCAAGGCTTCATCGAAAGTGGGGAAGAGGGCGGGGTCGGGTGCGATGGTTTCGAGATGGCGGAATTGCAGCCATTGCCCGGCGAAGTCGGCGGCTAGGGCGTCGGCTTTGGGATCGGCCAGCATCCGACGGACTTGCGCTTTGATGGTTGCCGGTTCTAGGAGGATGCCTGTTGCCGCCAACTCGAACAGAATGCCGTCGGGCATGCTGCTCCAAAGGAAATAGGAGAGGCGGGAGGCGAACTCGTAAGGGTTCAGGGAGCGGACGGCGCCGCTGGTTTCCGCCGGGTTCTCCGAATCTCCGCCGCCATCGTCCAGCTCCCAGCGGTAAAGGAAATGGGGCGACGCCAGAACGGCCTGCAGAGCCACTTGGATTGATTCTTCAAAAGTGGCTTTTTGTTCGAGAGCGTCCGCGACCAGAGCGAGCAATCGTTCCAATTCTTCGGGCACGGCCGGGCGGCGGTAGGCGCGGGGAACAAAGGCCGCAAGGGCGCGTCGAGCGGATTCCATGTCTCCGGCCTCCGGGTCAGTGGGCGGCCATTCCGGGATTTCAGACCAAATGGCTTTGGAGGCGATTTGCGCGGCAGCCGCCAAATACTTTTCCATGAGAATGGGCGAGAGCGAGAGGACGTCGCCGATATTGTCGAATCCGTAGCCGACTTCGTCCAAAGGAAAGTCCGCAGCAGGTTGGAAATCAACGCCCGTCAAGTCCCGAACGGTGTTGTTGTATTCGGCGCGATTCAACCGCCGGAGCGTGACGCGGCCGGGCTGGCGGATTTCCTCGCAATCAAATTGCGCCAGCGCTTCGTTGATGAATTGCACCACACGGATGCGCTCTTCTTCGCCGGGTTGCGCTCTTTTGGCGGGCGGCATCTCACGGTCAGCGAGCATGTCCCGGACGGCTTCCCAGGGTTTGCGTTCTTTGTAGAGGGCGGAAGATTCCGCGAGCATTTCCAGGTTGAGATCAGCCTTTTGTTTTTCGCTGCCGTGGCAATCGGTGCAGTATTGTTTGAGAAAGGGTTTGACCAGGCCGGAGAAAGTGGGCACTTCGGCTTCTTGCGCCGCCGCCCAGAACGTTACGGCCAATCCGAACGCCAGCGCCGCTCGAATCCGGTTTCCGCATTGCCGTTCTATGAAAAATCGCATGGCGATCCTGGATGGCTTCAGACTTTATCTACTCGGCGTTTCCGCCCAACATCCCCGAAACAAAAGCGAGCGACAAAAGGATTTTGCCCCAATTCGCCAATTTGGCAAGACTGCAGAAGCAATGAAACGCAAAAAAACGCCGTGCGCATTCAGAGAACGGCGGCCCTAAACACAGCTACTCCCTCGGAAAAGCCATGACCACACGAGAAAAAGTGCTTTGCTTTGAGAGCCGCCTGGTGGAGAACGTTCAAGGCTTATCCACGGAGGTGACACGTTGGTTTCCCTTGGTCACCCATCCCGACAATCTGGTCGCCATCCAGCGAGATGAGGCAGAAAAGAATCCTCGCTTCAAGCAATTGATTCCGTTCGTTCTCGTTTTTCGTGGCCAAAAAATCCTGCGTTACCAGCGCGTGGGAACAGAAAGCCGGCTTCACGGGCTTTACTCAATCGGCATCGGCGGCCACCTAACCGATCAAGACGCCAGCTATCAAGAGGGGATGCTTAGGGAAGTTCGGGAAGAAACAGGGCTAGAACCCTTGGCCGCAAAACCCGTCGCCGTCATCAACGACAACTCCACAGAAGTCGGCAAAGTGCATTTCGGCATCGTCCACATCATGCCCAATATTCCCGGCACCATCACCGGCTCCGAGCTAAAGCACCCGCAATTCATCCACCCCACAAAGCTGGGAGCACTCAGCCAATACGAGCATTGGTCTGCATTGTGCATTCAACACCTCGTAAAACAGGGCAAATATTTGTAAAATATAAGAATAAAGCAGCTGCATATAAACTCGTAAAAATGAACAAACGAAAAGCAATACTCATTGGTCGCGGTATTATTGCAGGCTCGGTGGCAATCGCTTTGATTCTCTTTATTTCGAAAAGGCATTTCGCTAAAGAAGCCGTCGAAAGAAAACTCGCGGCGTTTGCCGCGCAAGGTTTTCCCGTAACGATGAAAGCCTATCGGAAATTGTTCGCTCCTCCAGATGGCGAAAATGTCGCGTTTTTTTATATAGAAGGCGTTTTCAAAAATCGCGATCACCGACAAACAGAGGGAAATCTTTTACGACCTAAACGATGCGGACAGGAAGCCCTTTTCGCCCACAAGGCTTGAGGAAATCAATCAGCTGTTGTCGGCCAATCAAGAGGCGTTGCAGCTGATCCGCGAGGGCAACCGGATTGGAGTCTGCCGTTACCCGATCAATTATTGGGAAGGCTTTAACACCTTGTCGCCTCATCTCAGTAAAATTCGGACAGCTTGCCAATTGCTGCATTTGGAGGCGATTGCCCGAATACAGCACGGCGATTGGGAGGGCGCATATAATGCCATCGTCAACGGCTTCCAACTCGCTCAATCGCTCTCGGTGGAGCCTTTTATACTATCCCAATTTGTTCGATTCTCCAGTGCCAGCTTCATATTCACAGCCCTCGAATGATTTTTGAACCAACACGCCTTGTCGATGGAGCAGATTGATGTGTTGACGCAATGGCTGTCCGCTTTGCAAGACTCCGCTCCTGTCCGGGCAGTGCTCGCCGGCGATTTGTACATTTATATCAGCCTTTACCGCAAAGGCCCAGCCGAGTTGAGGGAAGTGACGGAGATCATAGACTTGCCCTCCAATAAGAGTTTCATAGACGAGATACCTTCGTTGCGATGGGCAGTCGTTTTGTTTTTTTGAGGACGCCAACTTGATGTTGGACTCCTTCGAGGCATTGTTTCAGTCTTTGGAGCTCCCGCCGCATCAGAGAGAGGAAGTGTTTGCACGGCAACACGAAGAATTTCGCGAAATGAACCGGGGCGTCATCAATGTTGATCTATTGTTCTATAGGAGTGTTCCCAGTGCCGTGAAGTTTCTCGAAAAAGAGCTTTCCTGGATGGCCAGGATTCGGACAGCGGCGCTTGCCCTTGCGGTGAAACGTTATCGGCTGGTTCATGGCGGCGCTCTCCCGGTGTCTTTGGAAGAGCTGCCGCCCGAAACGCTGGAAGCCTTTGGACGGAATCCTTTCACAGGGAAGCGGATTCAATATCTTTCTTAATAAAGAAGGGCTACCGCTTGCTCTGCCCGAGCCGCGCGGCGGCGGATGGAGCGAAAGATATTTATGGCGCGAGTTTCACCTTCGAACGATAAATGCTGGCCTGGCCGGAAAAGCGCTTGTGTCCGAATGGAATTGATAGGAGCATTGGAGAAAGATGGACCGAATCTCTTGTGTCAAGTGCCGGCATACCGAATGCGAAGTCGGCGAGTTCTACGCTACCGGCGGCTCAGTGATTTGTCGGAAGGGGCCAATCGGGAGATTCGGTTCGGGCGCCGTTCAGATAGCGCTCCAGCCGCCTTGCGGTTCGGCGATAGCGGCCGGCGACATCGGTGGTTTCTGCAGGATCGCGTCCCAGATGGAATAGTTGAAGAGGCTGATGAATGCCTGCACGGATGCCTTTCCAGCGGCCGCTGCGGATCGCTTGCGCAAACCCGCCGGCGCTATGGGCTTCCCAATAGAGATAAACAGGCCGTTTTTGACGCTGCCCTAACAACTCTGGCAGGAATGAAATCCCGTCGCCATCAGCTTTAAGCCCCATGAGAGCTGCCGCCGTCGGAAACAAATCCCAGGCGGCGCAGAAGTGGCTGCTGACGGCTCCAGCCCGGATGCGTCCCGGCCATCGCGCCAGCAAAGGCACTCGAATCCCCCCCTCGAACAAATCGCCTTTGTATCCTCTCAAGCCGCCGGTTGAATTGAAAAACCGAGGATGGACGCCCCCGTCTGCGTGCGGGCCGTTGTCGCTGGTGAAGAACACGACGGTTGTCTTGTCCAACCGGCAATGCTTCAGCGTGTCCAGAATCTTCCCCACATCGCGGTCCAGCCGGTAAATCATCGCTGCCAGCGTTTTCTGCGGTTGCGGCCAATCCTTCGATTGATAGGGCTTGTCGGTGGGTGATTGGAGAGGGGCGTGCGGCAGTGTATAAGCGAGGTAGAGGAAGAAGGGCTGCCTCCGGTTCAAAGGAACGGCCTTTCCGGCGATGAAGTTCGTGGCTGCTTGGGTGAAGAGATAAGGCGCGTATTGGCTGGGCGGGCTTGTGCGGTTCTCCGCAAAGAGGAGCTTGGTCTGATTCCGCCAAAGCGTCGCCGGGAAGTGGTTGGTCAGGCTCGCATCCTCCAGATAACCGAACCATTCGTCGAATCCCTTCACAGTCGGCAAGCCACTCGAACCCGGCCCGCCCAAGCCCCACTTTCCAATCGCGCCGGTTCGGTATCCCGCCTTCTTGGCCAGATCGCCCAAAGTGGCGTCCGCCAAAGCCAGCGCCAGTTTGCCGCCACCGCGAATGCGGGAATGGCCGGTATGCCGCCCGGTCAACAAAGCCCCGCGGGACGCCCGCCCGATGCTGCTGCCCGCGTAATAATTGGTGAACCGCATGCCCTCGGCTGCAAACCGATCCAGCCGCGGCGTCCGAAAACGCCGTTGTCCATATACGCCGATGTCTCCAAAACCCAAATCATCGGCGACAATTACAACCACATTGGGCCGAACCCGCTTGCCCGCTTCCGCCTCCATGCCCCACAAAGCGCAAACGGCAATCAGCAATCGCCGCCCTCCAATCCACTTCATCAACATGCCGCCTGCCATCAATGCAACACTACCCGAGGATTTGGCTCCTGCATCAATGCCGCATCCAAATCCAAATAATAACTCAACCGCCGCTCCGTCTCCCGCTCATCAATCCCCCGTGCCATCAACAAATAAGCCGAATAATGATTCCCTTCAGACTCCACCAAACCGCCGTAAAAATCAGCCAGTTCCACATCCAAATCCCGAAACCCCGCCGCCAACAACTGAAACTTCTCACAACTCCTCCCTTCAATCAAAGAACAACACAACAAATGATCAATCACCTGCCCCCGCCGTCCCGACCGAATGGAACGCATCATCCCGGAAATCCAAGGACTCGGCAACGCCGGTCCAAAAGGAATGCCCCGCCCTCGCAACAAATTCATCACCAACTGAAAATGCGCCAACTCCTCCATCGCAATCGCATTCAACTCCTCCACTCGATCATAAAGCTCCCGATAACGCTCCAACGCAAGCGCTGTCGTCGCCGCCCGCCGCTCCAAATGCGCATGATCCAACAAAACCGAAGCCACATTGGAACGCACCTTCTCCCACCAATCCGGCGGCACTTTCGCCCGAAACAACAACATCTCTTCTGAAATAATGCCCCCGCCCCAAGACGCAAGCCAAACCTCCGCTGCCCTTCCACTGCATGGAAACCAGCAACTTGTCATCACGAACTTTTCATTGACACCAAATCGCGAAACGCCGAAACTCACCAAGCGAAAGTCCATTACAGGCTCTGCTGATTTCAGCCGCCAACACTGGACTTGCCTAGCAACCCCCCCTTGAGAACCCGGCGGTGAAGACCCGCCCGCCGACCCCGGCAGCGTCAACGAAGACGGACCGGACCTCGACCCGGAAGTGCTCAAAGAGTTCAACGGACACATCGCCCCCTGGCTGCATCCGAGCAACCTGACGGTCGAAGGATTGCCCCAGCCGTCTGGCTTCGCGCTATCGGAACTCACCGGCAGCCAAGAGCGCGTCCGCGCCTTCTCCAACGAACTGGGCCAATGGCAGCGACAGGAAATGGAAGAAGCCAAAGCCTTCGCCAAACGCACCAGATTGCCCTTGGTGTGGCGCATCCCTCATACTCCCCCTTCTTCGCTTCCTTCTACTGGAAATACTACTTTTCCGGGTGTACCAGTGGTGCCATCTGTTTCCCTCACCTTGGCTGTTATGGTCGAAGTTGTGCATGGCCAGCCGGTTTATCTTGCTACTGCCAATACAGGAGCAGCAGATACAATTGGAACCGATGAACTGTGGTCAATCAATCTCAATCGAGCGATGATCCAAGGTCTCTCCGGGTTGAACTTGAATGGAGAAGGCACTCAACTGGCTTTATGGAACGGTGGAGCTATCCTGACTAATAATCAAGAGTTTGTGATTACCAACAGTTCGGGCATGAAAAGCAGCTGAGTGAGCGACGGAGACGGCTCTAGCACCAACGGATTCGGTGGCCGTGCAACGCATGTTGCTAGCACTTTGGTAGCGGCCGGCGTGGATGCTCGCGCCAAAGGCATGTCGCCCGGCGCTACTCTGCTGACGCACGATTGGTATAATGACTTCACGGAAATAACCGCTGCTTTTGCCAATGCCACCAATCATTTTCGAATTTCGAATCATTCTTATAGCCGAACTGCCGGTTGGACACTCATTCACAATCGCTACCATGCCTGGTTTGGTGATCCTGCCATCAGTCCGAGGGAGGATTGCCGATTTGGCTTTTACAATCGTTGCTCGCAAAACATCGACGACATTGCCTAGTGGAGCCGCTATTATCTTTCGGTGTGGGCTGCCGGCAACGAGCGAGTTAGTGGCCGTCTTCCTTCTGTTTTAACCAACGGATATTGGATTATTCAAACAAACAGCCAAGCAGCTAAACTGCCGGATACTGTGAATCTGATTCTGACAACCAATACACCACCGCCGAATGATGACGATGTGGACGGCGGTTACGATCTATTAGCGGCACAAACTGTGGCCAAGAACAACCTGGTTGTTGGCGCCGTTTATAAAATTCCGGGCGGTTATGGCTCCATGATTACCAATGTGAAGATTATTAACGGGGTGTTGCTAACGAATGTGACGGTGAATACTAACGTGGCGGTGAGTACCTTTAGCAGTTGGGAGCCGACTGATGACGGCCGCATCAAACCCGATATCGTCGCCGCCGGAGTGGACGTTCACTCAACTTATATTGATCACAGCGCCATGACTAATCATGTTAAATATGAGTTACACAAATTATTCCGGCACAAGCATGGCGGCGCCGACGGTGACCGGCTCGCTGAATCTGCTGACGCAATTGCACTGCCGGTTAGCCGATACCAACACCGTCCAACCAATGCTCGCCTCGACCCTGCGCGGCTTGGCCATTCACACCGCCGGTGAAGCCGGCGACCATCCCGGCCCCGATGACCGCTTCGGCTGGGGCCTCTTCAACGGCCTGGCCGCCGCCAACCTGATCACCAATAACCACCATAGCGGCACCACCCTCGCCCATATCAAGGAAGTCCCGCTTAACGACAGAAATCTTGTCAAATTTCCTGTGGTGGCGCGAGGCGGCGAGCCGCTTAAAGTAACAGTCTGCTGGACGGATCCGGCACCGATGAATTTGCCGGCGCCTGCTCTCGACCCCACCAACCGGATGCTGGTCAACAACGTGGACTTATTTGTCACCTATTATACAAACATCAACTCTACCAACCGTCGCTCTGCTCGCTTCTATCCTTGGATATTGGACCCGGCGAATCCCACAAACGCCGCCACCATCGCTTCCTGGTGTAAGCGTAATTGTCGGGACAATGTGGAGCAAGTTGTCGTGCAAAATCCGGTTACCAATGGCATTTACGAGGCACTCGCGTATACTCCGGGGAAACTGATTTTTTCGACGAATTCAATAGTTTCCGGAAGGACGTCTACTAACCTGCTGCCGATGACGGATCAATGGGTGTCGCTGTTTGTGTCAGGGAATGTGCCGCAGCCGGAGTTGTCATTGACAAACCTTTCTTTGCGAAAGTTGGGTGCTTACACGTCCGTTGGTTGGCCGTCAGTGGTGGGAGGCGTGTATCAGGTGGATTGCCGGACCAACATGACGACTGCAAAATGGGAGCTGATAACTGGAGAGATAGTAACGACCAGAACCAATGCGGCCGTGTGGCTGCACTCAAGGAAAGACCAAAGTTACTACAGGGTGTGTCGTGTGCGGTGAGACAGGGCAAAGGAAAGTATTGCCAAATGAAAGCGAAAAGCAGACTTCAGTTTTAGCTTTTGGCTGTGAGCATTTTGGTTAGGGGAAAGTTGCCGGAGTAGGAACCAACACTGCCGTGCTCCCTCTTCGATGAGCCTTGCTTTACTGTTCGACGCACTATCAAGCATATAGTTATCATATCCAATCCGTCAGGGTAACGCCCAATACAAGGTTAAGCTTCTCTGGATGTTGATTTGAATCATAACAAGCGTCTGGTTTATTTATAGATACGACGGCATATATTGGGTTGCGGTTCAAAATTGGTTTGGAAACCCAATATGGCTGGATGAAGGCGATGGAAGCGCCGGCGACCCGGTTGTCTCCAAGCCCCCTGCCAAATGTTAGCTATGATTTCCCGTCGAATCGTTTTCTTAGAGCGTACGAGTGTGCCTACGAAATGGGGCTGAACACTCCCATTCTTGCCGGAGCGGGCGTGCCGCCAGAGTTGCCGTTATGGATTGGATTTATAACATTGCAGGCACACAACACTGTGATGCCGCGTTGGTCGGCGAATGTGGGGAAAGTTTATCAAATACAGTACCGGGATGACTTCACTTCGAGGAAGTGGCTGTTTGCGTCAGATGACTACTTTGCTGCCAATAAAAACCAGTTGATGTTTGTGTTGCCTTTAGGGCCGGATTCCAGAATCTATCGGGTCATTCAACCGTGTGATGACGAGCGCGGGGTTCAGTTGTAGGTTTTGAGCTGCAGGCCGATGTTCGAACGGATCCATGTCAAAAGCAATAGGGATATTTTGCGCCATTTGGGAACGCATATTCTGTTCGGAGTGAAGACATTGAACGATCGGGATTCCAGTTGTTTTAATAGCGCCCAGTAGATGCGCCCCATTGTCTCCGCTGCTGCCATGGTCCGTCGGTCTTCTGCGGGCAAGAGCTTGGCGGATTGGCGGTAGAATTCCCTGGTGTGGGAGGCGATGTGTCGCGCCAGGTTGCTATATCGGCTGCTATAGTTTCCGTCGAGGATTTCCTTTTCGGAAACTTGAAATTGGTGAAGGTTTTCCAGAGGTAGGTAGATTCGATTTCGTTTGGAATCCGACCAGACGTCGCGGAGGATGTTAGTGTATTGCAAGGCCAGGCCTAACTGAATAGCGTATTCGCGGCATTGGCTGTTTTTATAGCCGAAGATTTCGATGCTCAGGAGCCCAACTATTGAGGCGACTCGATAGCAATAGCTCTGGAGTTCTTCGTGCGTTTCGTAACGTGTTTTGTCCAGGTCGCTCTCGACGCCTGACAAGAGTTCTTCGAACAGGTGATGCGACAAGCCGTAGCGGCGGATAACGGGTTGCAGTTCTTGATTGATGTGGAAGGCCGGCAGGTCTGCGGATGTTGCTAGGCGGAGGTCGTTGCGCCAAGCGGCTAGTTGTTTTCTGCGCTCTTCTACCGGCAGTGATTGGTTGTCGGCAACATCGTCGATTTCTCGGCAGAAGGCGTATAGGGAACATATACTCTGCCGTTTTTCTCGGGGCAGCATGATGAAGGCGAAGGCCAGGTTGGAGGTGCTTCGGCGGGTGATGGATTCGCCAACCTTCATATAAGTTTAGGAGTTGGGCGGTTTGTTGGTGTTCTCTTCTCGTTGGGGGGGCAGGCCGCCGGTTTCGGCTAGGGTGGGGTTGCTGGGACGGTGCGCTCGGCGGCGGCGGCGTTTTCTCTGACGGCGGTTGTTGGGAGGGTTTTGGATTTTTGGCAGGCTGGCGGCGGTGGGAACTGAGCGGCTTTCGGTTACTTGTTTGCGGCGTTTGCCGGGGCCGAATGATTGTTTGGCGAAGAACGCTAGAATGAGGAGGATGGCCAATCCTAGGGCGATGAGAGCGGCCATGTCATCCGACCAGAGCGCAATTTCTTTATCTGATTCTAAATGCGGGGTTGTTGCTTGTGACAAACAAACAATGTTGAACTTCATTCTTTATGATTTTTGTTGTTTTTTGGGCACGGCTGTATCGTTGTCTCCGCCGTGTTCGAATTTGATGTTGAGGCGGTGCATGCGGTATCGCAGCGAGTGTCTAGTGATTTTCAGGTGTTCGGCTGTGTGGTTGAGGTTGTATTGGTGTTCGGCCAGGGCGTTCATAATGCAGTCGCGCTCGAAGTTGGAGACGAGGTTTTCCAGCGAGGGGGCGATGTGGGATTCATCGCCGGCTGTTTTGCGCAGGCGAGCTTCCAGTTTGAAGTCGGGCAGGCTTGAGGTTTGGATTTCGGGTTTGGATTCCAGGATGACGCAGCGTTCGATGGCGTTGCGCAGTTCGCGGATGTTGCCGGGCCAGTGGTGCATTTCGAGCAGCCGCACGGTGTCTTTGTGGAATCCTTTGATGGGTTTGCTCATTGAGCGGCAGAATTGTTTTAGGAAGAAGCTGGCGAGGAGGGCGACGTCGCTGCCGCGTTCCCGCAGGGGGGGCGGGGTGAATTGGACGACGTTGAGCCGGTGGAACAGGTCTTCCCTGAAGGCGTTGGTTTTGATGGCGGTGACGATGTCTCGGTTGGTGGCGGCAATGAGCCGGACGGCGACTTTGAGTTCTTGGTTGCCGCCGACTCGGGTGAAGGTGCCGTCTTCGAGGAAGCGCAGGAGTTTGGCCTGGAGGGGGCGGCTCATGTCGCCGATTTCATCGAGGAAGATGGTGCCTCCGTCGGCTTCTTCGACCCGCCCGGCTTTGTTTCGGATGGCGCCGGTGAAGGCGCCTTTCTCGTGGCCGAAGAGTTCGCTTTCCAGGAGTTGTTCAGGGATGGCGGCGCAGTTGATGCGGATGTAGTTTTGGCTGCGGCGGTTGCTGAGCGAATGGATGGCGCCGGCGATTAATTCTTTGCCGGTGCCGCTTTCGCCCAGGATGAGGACGGTGGCATCTGTCGGCGCTACGGTGCGGATCAATTCGCGCAGTTCTTTGATTCTTGCGGATTCGCCGACAATGCGTTCCAGGCCAAATGATTCGGCGGATTTTTTCTTGAGGGCGGCGTTTTCTTGCAGCAGTTGGTGGCGTTCGGCGCAGCGGGAGACGGCGTGGAGGAGTTCTTCGGGGGCGAAGGGTTTGGCGAGGTAATCGATGGCGCCGCCTTTGATGGCTTCTACGGCGAGCTTCGGGGTGGCATATGCCGTGATCATGAGCACAGGCATGTCGGGCCAGTTTCTTTTGATTTCTTTTAGAAACTCATAGCCGCTCATGCCGCCGAGCCGGGCGTCGGTTACCACCAGGAAGCATTCTTGTTCCTTCAGGAGGTCGAGCCCTTCTTCTGCGGACTCGGCAGAGAGGGTTTCGTAGCCTTCGTCTGCCATGACGGTTTTGAGGGAGAGGCGCATGTTTCGCTCGTCGTCCACAACGAGCAGCGGCGGGAGGTTTCTGGACATCAGCGCAGTTTTATTAAGGTTCGGGCGGGGAATTGTAAATGAAACCGGGTTCCCCTGCCAATTTCTGACTCAACGGCGATTTTGCCGCCGTAGATTTCGACGTTGTGTTTGACGATGGCCAGGCCGAGCCCCGTGCCTTTTTCTTTGGTGGTGTAATAGGGCTCGAAGAGTTGTTTCATCTGTTCTTCGTTCATTCCGGGGCCGTCGTCTTCGATGAGGACGATGACGGAGTAGTGGTCTCCGTAGTAAGCGCCTATTTTGATGTTGCCGTTGCCTTCCATGGCTTCGCGGGCGTTTTGCAGGATGTTGACGAAGATTTCCGAGAGATGCCGCCGCTGCATGAAAATCTGCGGCAGGGCTGGTTGGTATTCTCGGTGCACCGCCACTTGAAAATTCGCCGCTTTGGGGAAGACTTGCTGAATGGCCCGGTCCAGATATTCGGGGATGTTCATCGGCTCGATTTTGCCTTCCGACAATTGGGCAAAGCCCATGAGTTCGGTCAGAATTCGGTCAGAACGGTTGACTTCTTCGCGGATGATGGCGATTTGCTGGGTAATGGTTTTGCCTTCCTGCTTGGTGCGCTGGAGATTGTAGGCGGCGTTGTTGATGATGCCCAGCGGATTTTTCAGTTGGTGCGCGATCTCGGCCGCCAAGCGCCCGGTTGCTTGGAGTTGTTCCTGCCGGATGGCGTGTTCGCGGGCTTCTTCTTCAGCTTTTTTTTGGCGGTCGAAGAGCGCCTGCACTCCGTAACTGCAGGACAACATCAACCCCAGCACGACAATGCGCAGGAAAAAAGGCTCGATCGAGGTGCCGGCCGGTTCGGTTTCTTGAATGGCCAAGTCAGCGAATCCGGCGAGGAGATAGCAGACGATGGCGGAGATATTGGTTGCAATCTGGGGCATGGTGTCTGGGAGGCTGATGGCGTTGCGGACAATCAAAAGCACAAAGCCCCAGTAGAGCGGGCTGTCGAAACCGCCCGTCACCAAAGTCATCGCCGCGAGAAGCAGAACATCCAGAAGCGCGAGTATCCACACTACCAATTGGGTAAACCGCAGCGGAAGCTGGCGAATACCAGCCAACATAATGCCGCCGCTGAGGTTGAGCAGCAGGTAGAGAACGAAGAAAATGCGCACGGTCGCCAAAGCGATGCCTCGCCTGTCAACCGCGCTGTCGATCCAGTCTGTCAGAAACAGGTAATAGCCCAGCAGTAAAATCACGGCGGCCTTCACCGGAAGGCCGAAGTTGCACTCCACGTGGAGCAGCCTGAAAAAAATCTGCCGTTGGTAAGGGCTGTCTGCCGACTCCAAACGCGGCCATCGGCGGCGGAAAAAGTTGCCCAATCGTTCGAATAGCTTTGTCACATCAATCTTGCGCTGGCGCCGGTATGTTCAACGCCCTTGCCGCAATTTCCCCCGTGTTCCAGAGGCGGCCGATGCCTTCATAGCCGCAGGAGAGCATCCCTTCTTCCGGTCCGATGAATTCGACACCCCGCCGTCCCAAAGTTTTCACATTGGCTTGCGTTGCGGGGTGAAGCCACATTTTCCCGTTCATCGCCGGCGCGGCCAGGACTTTGGCCTTCGGGTTCAAAGCCAAGGCGATGCACGTCAGCGCATCGTCCGCCAAGCCGTGGGCGAGCTTGGCCAGGTTGTTGGCCGTTGCCGGGGCGATTAGCAGCAAGTCCGCCTCATCGGCCAAGCGAATGTGGGAGGGTTTCCAGCCTTCCTCTTCGGCATACAAATCGGTGATAACTGGGCGGCGGGTCAGCGTTTTGAAGGCCAGGGGCGTGATGAATTGTTGGGCGTCCGTAGTCATAACCACATCGACAGCGCAGCCGCTCTTGGTCAATTGGCTGGCCAAGTCGACCGCTTTGTAAGCAGCGATCGATCCGGTGACGCCCAAAACAATTTGCTTACTCATGCTCCGAGCCTTGTTAGTCCCTTTCTGCTTCCGCTGTCCTTCAAGTGCTGCCCGTCTCGAAGAATGCTTCCGGCAAACGCGCCCGCCGGCACCGCAATTTCTCTGCTTCCAGGATGACTTGCATGCGGCGGAGATCCTCTTCCATCGAGCCGCTGATCACCAGATAGTCGAACTCTTCCGAAGTTGCTAACTCCCGCTTGGCGGCAGCCAGCCGTTTGTGGATGGCGGCTTCCGAGTCCGAATTGCGCTTTCGGAGGCGCCGCTCCAATTCCGCAAACGACAGGGGCGCCAAGAACACGGTTGTCAAAGCCCGCCGGAGCCGAGGCTCGTCCGCCGCTCGCCGGCGCAGCAAGGCCGCTCCCTGAACATCGATGTTCAAGAGAACATCTTGCCCGCCCGCCAACTTTTGCAACACGTCGCTTTTGGGCGTGCCGTAACGATGCCCGTAGACTTCCGCGCTCTCCAGAAAAGCATCCGCCGCCGCCCGGTCTTCAAACTCGGCCTGGCTCAAAAAATGATAATCGACGCCATCCGTCTCTCCTTCACGGGGCGGCCGCGTTGTGCAGGTAACGATTCGAGTCAGCTCTCGATTCACTTCCAAAAGCCGCCGGCAAACCGTTGTTTTCCCCGCTCCCGAAGGAGCCGATAGCAAAAAAAGAATCCCATCCATTCAGCAAACTACTCCACATTCTGGGCCTGCTCGCGGAATTTTTCCAGTTCCGTTTTAAGCGTCAGCACTGCCTTCAAGATTTGGGCGTCGTTCGCCTTGGCGCCGATTGTATTGACTTCGCGGTGAATTTCCTGCGCCAAAAAATCCAGCGTCCGGCCCACCGGCTGCCGGGAACGCGCCAAGGTCTCAAACTGGTCGAAATGGCTCTGCAGACGCGCCAGCTCCTCGGCAATGTCCGAACGGTCGGCGAACAACACGACTTCCTTCAACAGGCGGTCGTCATCATCGGCAACTTCAATCTCCGCCCGGCGCACCCGCTCCAACAATTGCTCCCGATATCGCGCCAACACCTTCGGCGCCTGCTTTTGAACCTTTGCCACCGTCCGGCGCATCCGGGCCACCCGCCGTTGCAAATCTTCGCCGAGCTTCTTGCCCTCCGCCCGGCGCATCGCCAGCATCCCCGCCAAAGCTTTGTCCAAAGCACGCTGAATCGAAGGCCACGCCCGCTCGGTATCCTCCACGCCCGCTTCCACCCGCAGCACGCCCGGAATCCGAGCCACCGAATCAATCCCAACCTTCCCCTCAACCTCGGCCACCCGAGCAATCTCCCGAAGCTGCACCGCGCATTCCCTCGCCAAAGCTGCGTTGGGAACTACCTTGACGACCTCCTCCCCCTTCGCCGTCCACACCGCCACCCGCACCGCCACCCGGCCGCGAGAGAGCTTCCGTTGCAACCGTTCCCGAATCTCTCCCTCCAAATGCTCGAACTCCCGCGGGAGAGAAACACGCACCTCCAACTGCTTTCGGTTACCCCCGGCAATCTCTGCCACCGCCTTGTAGCTCTGCTGCAAATGCTCCCCCCGGCCATATCCCGTCATCGAATTCATAAACCGCCCACTATGGAAAAGTCCCCACCAATCGCCAAGAAGTCTTTGCGCGATAAGCATTTACGGGCTTAACAGGGTGATGCGCAGGCACTCGACCCGTTGACCGGCACCCGCCGCATCCCCTGGCTTTCGGCAGCCCCAGCTGAATCGCCATCAACCCTCCCTCCAAAACCCCCAAAGCCTGTAAATACTTATTTTGCTATCTCCCCTTGACAAAAAATCCAATCCGCTGCTAAATCTCCCTTGTCGGGGGAGAAATGTGGGGCAGACAGGATGTCTGCTTGCAGGCGGCAAGCCTGCGCCGCCTGTGCCCCGAGCTGAAACGAAAATCAAAAAAACTTTGAAAAGGCCAAACAACCTGTCAACATGAAAAAACACCAGCCCACCAGCCCACCAGCCCACCAGCCCACCAGCCCACCAGCCCACCAGCCCACCAGCCAGTACTCCTGCCCTCATATCGCCTAAACGGAAGAGCCGGGCACGGGATAGTGAACATCGCCTCTATCCTTACATTGACGAATCGTTGAAGAATCTTGGATGGAAGACGGGCAATCCGGCAACTCGTCCATCAGGGCAAGTTGATGCGCAAGGCGAGTTCCGCCACCACTCCGAAAAACCCATCAAGCCTACAACGTTTGTTGCGGGCAAAATGCTTGACAATGGGGAACATTGTGCTAAGCAAAGCACCACCATAATGAAACTGAAAGATGCTGCAGCTATGAAACTATTATCCGTTATCCTCCCGAAACTGTCGGCAACCGCCGCCAACAAAACCGCCAAACCGCAACTCATCAAAAACAGGCCAACATCGCCGCATCGAATCGGCCTGGCTTTGGCCCTCGCCGTGGCCATCACCCTCCCAGCCGCCGCCCAAACCCTCACTGTCACCGGAACTAAAAGCGACGGCAGCGCCTTCAGCCGGCAAGTCAATGCCAGCACGACATCTCTGTCTCTCGGCTCCCTTGACCTGGCTTCCGTAACCCTGCCCGATGGCTTGACCAACTTGGAGAGGCTGTGGCTCTACGGCAATCAACTGACCACCTTGACCCTGCCCGATGGCTTGACCAGCTTGGAGAGGCTGGATCTCGACGACAACCGCCTGACCACCTTCACCGTGCCCGATGACTTGACGAGCTTGGGAGAGCTGGATCTCGACGACAACCAACTGACCACCGTGACCTTGCCCGATGGCTTGACCAACTTGCGGGTGCTACATCTCAACGACAACCAACTGACCACCTTGATCCTGCCCGACAGCTTGACCAACTTGGAGAGGCTGAATCTCGGCGGCAACCGCCTGACCACCTTCACCGTGCCCGATGGCTTGACCAACTTGACGAGGCTGAATCTCGTCAACAACCGCCTGACCAACGTGACCCTGCCGGACGGCATGGCGAGCTTGAAGACGCTGTATCTCTACGGCAACCGCCTGACCACCTTGACCGTGCCCAATAGCTTGACCAGCTTGAATTGGCTACATCTCCAAAACAACCAACTGACCGCCTTGACCCTGCCCGATGGCTTGAACAGCTTGACGAGGCTAGGGCTCTCCAACAACCGCCTGACCACCTTCACCGTGCCCGATGACTTGACGAGCTTGGGAGAGCTGGATCTCGACGACAACCAACTGACCAACCTGACCTTGCCCAATACCTTGACCAGATTGAATTGGCTGCGTCTCGACGGCAACGAACTGACCGCCTTGACCCTGCCCAATACCTTAACCAACTTGCAGGAGCTGCGTCTCGACGGCAACCAACTGACCACCTTGACTTTGCCCGTCGGCATGACCAGCTTGCAGGAGCTGTGGCTCGACGGTAATCCTTTGGAGAGTTTGCGTGTGCCTCTGGGCATGGACATTGAATTTCTCGCTATTCAAGGCTTCCCGAAATCAGAAGTGACCTTCTACGATCCAACGACCGGAGAGACAATCGAAACAGAGCCCCCGCCAACTGAGGGAACTCTCACCATCACCGGAACCAAAAGCGACGGCAGCGCCTTCAGCCGACAAGTCAATCCCAGCACGACATCTCTGGATCTCGGCGCCCATGGCCTGGCTTCCGTAACCCTGCCCGATGGCTTGACCAGCTTGGAGACGCTGTATCTCTACGCCAACCGCCTGACCGCCTTGACCCTGCCCGATGACTTGACCAGCTTGGAGACGCTGTGGCTCTACGGCAACCGCCTGACCGCCTTCACCCTGCCCAACACCTTAACCAAATTGCAGTTGCTGTCTCTCAGCGGCAACCGCCTGACCACCTTTACCCTGCCCGACGGCATGGCGAGCTTGCGGGATCTGCGTCTCTCCAACAACCAACTGACCACCTTGACCCTGCCCGACGGCATGGCGAGCTTACGGGAGCTGGATCTCCGCAACAATCCTTGGGAGAGTTTGCGTGTGCCTCTGGGCATGGACATTGAGAGTCTCTACCTGCGAGGTTTTTCGAAACTAGAAGTTACCTTCTACGATCCCGCGCCCGAAGAGCCGATTACGCCGCCGCCCACAGAGCCGACAGAACCAGAGCTCCCAACTCTCCTCATCACCGGAACGACAAGCAACGGCAATGCCTTCAGCCAAGAAGTCGCCGCCAACGAGACCCATCTGGCTCTCCACTCCTTTTTTGATCTGGCTTCCGTAACCTTGCCTGCCGGCTTGACCAACTTGGAGTATCTGTATCTCGACCACAACCAACTGACCGCCTTCACCGTGCCCGATGGTTTGACCAACTTGCAGTATCTGGAACTCCACAACAACCAACTGACTCACCTCACCTTGCCCGGCGACTTGACGAGCTTGAGAGAGCTAGACCTCAGCAACAACCGCCTGACCAGCCTGACTTTGCCGGAGGGTTTGACGAGCTTGCGAGTGCTGGTTCTCACCGACAATCCTTTGGAAAGTGTGCGTGTGCCTTTGGGCATGAACCTTGAAAATCTCGATCTTCAAGGTTTTTCGAAATCAGCAGTGACCTTTTACGATCCCACAACTGGGGAATCCCCGACGACCAATACTAACATCCCCCCGACGACCAATACCAATATCCCGCCGACGACCAATACTAATATCCCGCCGACGACCAATACCAACATCCCGCCGACAACCAATACCAATATCCCCCCCACAACCGAAGAACCCCCAACAACTGAAGAACCGCCCACAACCGAAGAGCCCCCGACAACGAATACCAATCTTCCGCCCACGACTGGGACATTCATTACCCTCACCGGAACGACAAGCACTGGCGGCGCTTTTCGGGAGGTCGATGCCGGCACGGAGTCTCTGTCTCTCTCCGACACACAACTCTCTTCCCTCACCGTGCCCGCTGGCCTGGAGAACTTGCAGCGGCTGCATCTCTTCGACAATCAACTCTCTTCTATAACTTTGCCGGAGGGTCTGACGAACTTGCAGCACTTGTATCTTTTTAATAATCAACTGACTAACCTGACCTTGCCGGAGGGTTTGGCGAACTTGCAACGGCTGTATCTCTTCGGCAATCCTTTGGAAAGTGTGCGTGCGCCCGAAGGCCTGGACCTTGAAAGTCTTGAGCTTCGTGGCTTTTCCAAATCAGCAGTGACCTTCTACGATCCCGCGAACGGAGAGACGATTGCGCCGCCGCCCACAACTGAAGAGCCCCCGCCAACTGAAGAGCCGCCCACAACCGAAGAACCTCCGACAACCGAAAAGCCACACACAACTGAAGAGCCGCCCATAACTGAGGGAGCACTCCTCATCACCGGAACGACAAGCGACGGCAGTGCTTTTAACCGGGTGGTGAATGCAAACGCGAAGTCTGTAGACCTCCGAAACAATGACTTGACCCACCTGACTTTGCCCGATGGCTTGACGAATTTGGTATGGCTGTTTCTCAATCACAATCGCTTGCCCTCTCTGACCTTGCCGGAGGGCTTGGC
The DNA here is from genome assembly GCA_965214825.1 of uncultured Pedosphaera sp. Classification (GTDB taxonomy): domain Bacteria; phylum Verrucomicrobiota; class Verrucomicrobiia; order Limisphaerales; family AAA164-E04; genus UBA2970. The sequence continues at coordinate 65,077 of OZ243981.1, read as the reverse complement.
CAAGTCGAGAGGGCTGTATTTTAACGACAATCAACTGACCTCTTTGACCTTGCCTCACGGTTTAACGAACTTGTGGGTGCTGTATCTCAACGACACCCAACTGACCTCCCTGACCTTGCCCGACGACTTGACGAGCTTGATAACACTAGACCTCAGCAACAATTCCCTGACCAACCTGGCCTTGCCCGCTGGCCTGACGAGCTTGAAAACGTTGATTCTCAACGGCAATCCTTTGGAGAGTTTGTGTGTGCCCGAAGGCATGGACATTGAGAGTCTCAACCTGCAAGGCTTCCCGAAATCGGCAGTGACATTTTGTGAGCCAACGATAGGCACCTTGCCGGATTCCAGCTCGACGAATTTCAGGCGCTTGTCACTCGACAACAACAACCCTTTGGAGATTGTGCGGATTGCGGGCGGGGGTGTGCAGATTCATTGGCGTGAAGGGACATTGCAAAGCACGACTGATTTGAGTGGCGAGTGGGAAGCCGTGGCGCCGTCTCGTTTTTCGCGGGAGGGGGTGTTGTCGATTCCGCGTGAGCGGAAAGGCGCAGAGTTCTTCCGCCTGAAACCAGCGAAGTAAAGGTGAGGCAGACACTCGAAGAGTGGAGAGTGGTTAGGGCAGTGGGACTCGGAGAGCAGTTGGGGCAGTGGGACTCGAAGAGCGGTTGAGGCGGAGGGACTCGGAGAGCGGTTAGGGCGGAAGGGAACCGACATCCAACTTCCTGTCTGCCTTTGCGCAGGCACTCGACCGGTTGACCGGCACCTGCCTTGACAAGAAATCCAATCCTGTGCCTCCTGCAAATCTATATGTCCCGAACGAAATCGCCCTCCATAACCCTCAAAGCCCATAAATGCTTATTGCGAGTCTTTGCGCAATCATTTCTGGCTGCTTTGCGTTGTATGGGGACAATCGGCAGCCATTGGCGCTCCTTCCCGCCGAAAAACGAATGGAAGCCACATCGACATCTCGCCCGGCCCATGCCACCGCTTTCGGTAGTTTCAGCCGCGGCCTTTGGCAAAGCTCTTCATCAACCTTTTATACTCCTCAGGCGTGTTATGAAATAAAACCGCATCGGCCAGTTTCGATATTATATTAGATATTATATTCTATCGCTATGCGCTTTTATGATGCCAATGTCTACTACCGTTTCCTATTTGATTTTATATTGTATTGTCTTCTATCTGATGCTTGCGGACGGTTCGATCTGGGGGAGCATTCCTGTTTCTGCGGAAGAAAGATTCCTTGACCGAGCGGGCGCAGCTGGTCTGAATGAAGGGTTTATGGTGTCGCTGCCGGGAACAGAATGACTGGGATGATTGCTGTGAGATATTGGAGGGGGACGCTGTTGGGGATTGCGGCCGTGTTGTGCAGCGGCGCGGTTTTGCCCGCAGGCGTTTCTGTCCTGGCTGGCGAATCGGTTGTCGTTGTTTTTAATCGGAATGTCCCGGCATTGGAATCGGTCGCTGAACATTATGCGGCCAGACGCCGGGTTCCGAAGGACCGGGTTCTCGGATTGGATTTGCCTGGGGAGGAGACCATCAGCCGTCTGGTTTTCCGGGAGAGATTGCAACAGCCGCTGGCGGAGATTTTTCGAGGGCGGGGCTGGTTTGGTTCCGAGGCGAATCCCGCGGGAGACGGGCGGACTGAGCCGGTGATTTGCCAAGTCAAAAAATCTTTGGTGCGTTATCGAGCGCTGTGTTATGGCGTGCCGCTTCGGGTTCAACCAGACGGGACGTTGGAAGAAGAGGGAAAGGAGGGCATTCGGGTTGAGCTATGGCGCGATGAGGCGGCGGTGGACAGTGAGTTGGCGTTGTTGCCGGGGTTACCACGGTTGTATGGACCGCTGGCCAATCCGGTTTATGGGACGACGAATGCGGCGAAGATTCGGCCGGAGAATGGGATTTTGATGGTGGGGCGGTTGGACGGTCCGTCGCCGGAGATTGCCAAACGGCTGGTGGAGCGGGCGATGGCTGCCGAGGTGGACGGACTTTGGGGGCGGGCTTATGTCAACATTCGGGGGCTTGCGGGTGGGGAGTATCAATTGGGCGATGATTGGATTGCGCGAGCGGCGAATTTCAGCCGGCAGTTTGGCATTGAGACATATGTGGATCGAGAGGCGGGCACTTTTCCCGAATCGCTGCCGTTGAGCCATATAGGTTTGCATGCCGGTTGGTATGAGACGCATGTCTCCGGGCCTTTCTGCAGCAGCGGGGTCGAGTTTATGCCGGGGGCGGTTGCGGATCATCTGCATTCGTTCAGCGCGCAGACTGTCCGCTCGAAGAACAGCCATTGGGTCGGCCCGCTGTTGGAAGCCGGCGCTGCGGCGACGATAGGCTGCGTTTATGAGCCTTACTTGTGGTTGTCGCCCAATTTGGAAGTTTTCTTTGCCCGGTTGTTTTCGGGCTTCAGTTTTGGGGGAGGCCGTATATGCGTCTCAACCGGCGGTGTCTTGGCAGACGATGGTTGTCGGCGATCCGCTTTACCGGCCTTTTGCCAAGCCTTTGGCCAGGCTTCAGACAAGAGCTTCGGCGGAAGGAGAGCCGTTTGATGGAATGGCTGATGCTGATGAATGTGAATCGAGCCCTGGCCAAACAGTTTGCCGTTGATGAGATTCGCATTTGCCTGCGCTTGGCGGCGCTCTTTCAGGCAAAGGGCGACGGGGCGGGCGGTTTCGGTGTATTTGAAACTGGCGGACCGGCATCCCGGCTATGCTGGCCGGGCAGCGGCGTTGCAGGAGGCGCGGCGCCTGGCGGCCAAGCTGAATTTGCCGGAGCAGCTTCGCGAGGTTGAACAGTGGCTTCTCCGGCAATGAGGGGGGATTGGGATTCTCTGCAGGGTTTTGCGGCTAATTTGGCCCACTTGATGGAACAAGAGGCGGCGGCGGGTTTTGATGCGGCGGCGATTGACGAGGGCGTTTTCGGCCGGCTGGCGCTTGCTTTGTTCCGACTGCAAGTCCGGTCGAATAAGTGTTATCGGCGCTTTGTCGAGTATTCTTTGGGCATGGTTGGCGGGGCGCGGGCTTGGTGGCAGATTCCGTGTGTTTCGGTTTCTGCGTTCAAGGAGTTTGAGATGACTTCGTTGCCAGTAGGCGAACGGTTGTTGGTGTTTCGATCGAGCGGGACGGCGGGGCGGAAGCGGAGCCGGCATTTTCATTCGCGGGAGTCTTTGGCTCTTTATGAGAGGAGTCTTGGCTGGTGGTTTTGGCATCATTTTCAGCGGGCAGGGGCGGCGCGGCTTTTTGTTTTGACGCCGGATTCGGTTGAAGCGCCGGATTCGTCTCTTGTTTACATGTTCGAGACGGTGCGGCGCGGGGGCGATTTTTCGGGGGCGGCTTTTTACGGGCGAGGGTTTGCGGACGGGGGTTGGGATTTGGATGCTGGCCGTTTGTTGGAGGATTTGCGCGGGGCTTGCCGGCGAGGTTTGCCGGTTGCGTTGTTAGGGACGGCTTTCAATTATGTCCAGTTGTTGGAGACTTTGGACGGGGCGGGGTGGAGTTTGTCTCTGCCGGCGGGGAGTTGTTTGCTGGAGACCGGGGGGTATAAGGGGCGGACTCGCGAGTTGGCAAAGGCCGAGCTTTATCGGAGATTGGCGGCGGGGTTGGGGATTGGTTGCGACCGGATGATTTCGGAATACGGGATGAGCGAGTTGTCTTCGCAGGCTTACGATGGCCGGCTCGGCGGCGGGGATCGAGCGCGGGTTTTTCGGTTTCCGCCGTGGGCGCGTTGCCAGGTTGTTTCGGCGGAGACCGGGATGGAAGCGGCGGCGGGCGAGACGGGGTTGATTCGGGTGTTCGATTTGGCGAATGTCTGGTCTGTCCTGGCTGTGCAGACGGAGGACATGGGCCGCCGGACGGCGGGGGGCGTAGAGCTTTTGGGACGGGCGTCAGAAGCAGAGGCGCGGGGTTGTTCTCTAATGCCAGAGGCGTGAGGATGGAAGGGATGAAGAGCGGCATTTCAAGGCGCGGCAACCGGCCTCGGCGGCGGCGGGCGGCGCTTTAATCGTTTTTGAGGAATGACTTTGGAGGCGTTGCCGGATTACTTTTTGGCAGATTTGCCGGCGGAGGCTGTCTTGACGCCGTCGATTGTTGCCGAGGCGTGCGATACTTTGCGGCGGAATTGCCGGCGGTATTTACAAGAGCGCTCGACGGAAAGTCTGCTGCGGACGCTGGGCTTGGTGGCGGAGAAGTGGCTGGACGCGGATTACCCGATTCGCCGGCTGGCTTTGGAGCAAGGGGTTCGGCAATCCGGTTTTCCGCTGCCGACGATTCAAAAGGGTTTGGAGGGACTGTTCCGTGAGATGACACCGGAGAATCTCAACCGCCTTGTCCTGCAGGATTTGGGGCATGTTCGGCGGCTTGATCATCCGGCGGCCAACGAAGCAGAGAGCCGCACGGGACGGAAGAGTCTTGCCGTGGGGCCGGAGTTGATCGCCCATGTAACTGGCGGCGCGATTCCCAACCCGGCGATCACGAGCATGGTTCTGGGGCTGCTGGCGCGCTCTGCTCAATTCATCAAATGCGCCCGCCGGACTTCTTTTTTGCCGCATTTGTTCGCCCATTCGATTTATGAGACAGACCCCAAGCTGGGCTCGTGTTTGGAGATTGCCGAATGGAAAGGCGGGAACGAGGCGCTGGAGAGGCCGCTGTTGCGGGAGGCGGATTACGTAACGGTGACGGGCAGCGATGAGACGATTGAGGCACTGCAGGCTCGCGTGCCGCACGGGACGCGGTTTCTGCCCTACGGCCATCGAGTCAGCTTCGCCTACGCCACCAAAGCCGGGTTGGAGGACTGCTCTCCTGCGGCTTTGGCGGATCGGATCGTTGAAGACGTGGCGCATTGGAACCAGAGCGGCTGTCTATCGCCCCACGTGGTTTATGCGGAGAAGGGAACGAGGCCCGGCCCTGATCGCCTGGCACAGACTATTGCCGAAGCCATGGAGCGCCGAGAGCGAACGGAACCGCGTGGCGAAGTGAGCGAACGAACGGCGGCGATGATTGCCAACCAGCGGCGGCTTTACGCAATTCGAGCAGCCAACAGCCGGGACACTCTGATATGGGCTAGCCGAGATTCAACAGCCTGGACGGTGGTTTTCGATCCCGATCCCCGCTTTCAAAAAAGCTGCCAGAACCGCTTCCTCTATGTGAAAGCGGTCGATGGGTTAGCAGACGCTTTGGCCGGCGCCGGCGAAGTACGCGGGAAAGTGTCGTGCGTGGGCTTGTGTGCTTCGCCGCAGGAGGCGCCGGCGTTGGTGAAGCGGCTCGCGCGTTGGGGAGTAACGCGCATCTGCCCGCCCGGCAAAATGCAGCAGCCCTCCATCGCCTGGCGCCACGACGGCCGACCGAGCTTGGGCGATTTGATAACTTGGACGGATTGGGAATTATGAAAGTCGAATTACGGAAACGCTTTCAATTTGAAGCAGCGCACTTGCTGCCCTTGCTATCGGCGGATCACAAATGCCGCCGCCTGCACGGGCACAGCTTCCAGGTGGAAATCGCCGTCGCCGGAGAATGCGATCCCCGGCTCGGCTGGCTGATAGACTACGCGGAAATCTCAGAGGCGTTCCAACCGCTGTGGCAACAACTCGATCATCGCTATCTGAACGAGATTGAAGGCTTGGAAAATCCGACCAGCGAAATCATCGCAAAATGGATTTGGGACCGTCTGAAGCCGGAACTACCTCTGCTGACGGCAGTCTCAGTGGCGGAGACTTGCAACGCCGCCTGCACTTACCGGGGAAAGTGAATGCAAACCGCCAAACACCGCCGCCGCTCTTGCACATCCCCAAGAAACCGATATGTTGGCTCGCCAACGCTTATGGAAAATTCCGGGACACCCGCTTTTCGCATCGGTATCCTCGGCGCCACCGGCTACATTGGTTCCCCTTATCGCCGGGAAATCCGCGAGTCCGGCCAAGCCGACATCATCGCGCTTTGCGCCCGCCGTCCCGAACCGCTTACCCGCGCCGCTGCAGAGGCCGGCGCCCAACTGGCCACCGACGACTGGCGCCGCATTGTCGAGCATCCCAAAGTCAACCTCGTAATCATCGCCACCCCGGACGCCTTGCACCATGAAGCAGCCTTAGCCTGCGCCCATGCCGGGAAACATTTAATTTGCGAAAAACCCCTTGGTGTCAACGCCTTGGAAGCCCGCAGCATCTGCGCCGCCTACTCCGCTCGCCGCCGTCTCGCTCATTTCGTCCCCTTTTGGACGCGCTACGTCGGCGTCTTTGCCCGCGCCCGCGAAATGGTCCGGCGCGGCGATTTGGGCGCAATTCAGGCCGTCTTCTACCGCTGGCATAATCCCCGGCCCACCGCGATGCCCTGGACATGGCGCGACGACCCGAACTTATCCGCAGCAGGCAGTATCGCCGATGTCGGCTCGCACGCCTACGACACCGTCCGTTGGATTCTTGATGAAGAAGCCACCCGTGTCCTCGCCCATTCAAGCATCCTCACCCCCGCTAAAGCAGAACTTGGCGCTGTCAACCTCGCCGAAGCGCTGAATTGGGGGCAGACGCATCAACCGAACAAAACGCCTAGAAAAAAAGGCGGCACGCCCGATTACGCCTGCGCCGCCTGGGAATTCGAGTCCGGCGCGGTCGGTTCACTGCTCGTGTCTCACGCGACCTTTTTGCGCAAAGGTTTAGCGCCCGAATTAGAGTTGCACGGCGTCGAAGCCTCGCTGGGAATTGATCGATTGTCCGGCAAACTCACGTTGGCCAAACCAGACGGCTCCTGCGCGGCGATCCAACACATCCCCAACAAAGGCTTTGGCAACCGCTTCCAAAAATATGTGTTCCCTGCCTTGCGCCGGTCTCTGTCCGAAAATTCAAAAACCTCAGCAACCGAACACCCCAACCTGGAAGACGGATGGCGGGCGCAAATCTTCACCGATGCCATCGTTCACGCCGCCCAAACCGGATGCTGGGCCGCCCTCAAAGACATCCCCGGCAACGCCCCGCCCAAGCGCGCCGAAGAAGAAGTGGACAAATCCGCGCAATGCAATTAGATACCAACCCCTGTAGAATCGATTTGCGACTGTTGTAAGAGATAGTAACCTGGTGCGCGCCTCTCCCCTGAAAAAGGCCTTTTATGTTGACACAAAGATAAACCTTTTCCAATATCCAAACTGTGGACTCAATAATGAAAAAGCACGCGATCAAACCATTGGCTCAAACTGCGGTTGCAGCTTATGCCAATGGATTTCAAGCGCGACAGGAAAATGCTCATCTCATTGAAAGTGCGTTGCGCTCCATCCAACAAACTTGCTTAGGAAAATGAAAAGCGGCGCAATAACTCGATGCCAACTGATTCACGGTGATAGCCGTGAGCGAATCAAGAACATCCCTGATCATTCAATTGATTTAATTCTGACAGACCCTCCCTATAACTTGGGGATGTATTCCACCGGCAATATTCATGCAAACTGGCGAAAATCCTTAAATAACGACGTTGCCAAATGGGACAAAGAAGAATTTCGTCCGAAAGATTGGCTCGCAGATTTCAAAAGAGTCCTTGCGCCAAAAGGCAATATTTTTATTTTCACCAGCTATAATATGTTGGGTAAATGGCATGAGGTATTTGATCCAGAATTCGACACTTTTCAATTTATGGTCTGGCATAAAATCAATCCTCCGCCCAAACTCCGCAAAGCAGGTTTTCTTAATAGTTGCGAATTGATCATTTGTATATGGAACAAAGGCCATACATGGAATTTTGGGAAACAAAGTGAAATGCACAACTTTATTGAAACCCCGATTTGTATGGGAAAAGAACGTATTAAAGACCCAGTGCATCCGACCCAAAAACCTGTTCGTATCTTGAATCACATCATTAGAATTGCCAGCAATGAGAACGACTTGGTTTTGGACCCGTTTATGGGAGTCGGTTCAACGGGAGTAGCTGCCTTAGGTGCGAATCGCCGTTTCTTCGGCATCGAGGTTGATGCGAATTATTACCGAGCTACACAAGAACGTCTACAGGATATTGGTTTGTTTTTCCCTCATCCTCTAAAACCAGAGAACCCTCTTGTTAATGGAAAATTGTTTTCGATGCGTCGTCTATGATATGATAAGTTTTCTGATGCCATTGGCAAGACAGTGGATATTATTTCGCGCAGCGGGGATGCTGTTTCCGGCCTTGCTGGGCGTTTTCTTCGGCTTCCCGTTGGCCGGCAATGACGCGGAACCGGAAACTCCTTCTTTTCGGCTTCAAAAGAACGATGTCGTCGCCTTCCTCGGTGGAGCGAACATGGCGCGGGCGCAGCAAGCCGGCTTTCTGGAAGCCCTCCTCGCTGTCAACTTCCGCGACGCGGCTTCGCTGCCGCAATTCCGCGATTTGGCTTGGGAAGGGGACACGGTCTTTGTGCAAAGCACAATCGCGGCGCGATGGCGCGAGGACAAATACGGCGGCTGGCCACAGCAGTTGGCACACGCCGACGCCAATGTCGTCATCGCCCAATTCGGCAAGATGGAATCGCTGGCGGGCGAAGCCGGATTGCCGGCCTTTGTTGAGGCTTACGACCGCCTCATCGGTGAATGGCGACAACAGGCCAAACGCATCATCCTCGTCTCTCCCGTTGCTTTCGAGCCGACTGGCAGCCCTCTGCAACCGGACCTCTTTGCCCGCAACGCGGACTTGGAACGCTATGTTGCCGCGACGCGCCAACTGGCACAGCGTCGCCGCCTGCCCTTCGTCAATCTTTTTCGCCCAAGCCTGAGCCGCGTCCAATCGGGCTTGCGGCTTACTGCCAATGGCCTTCATATCGAGCCTGAACAACACCGCGAGTTTGCGCGGCTATTCGCCCGGGCGGCGGGACTTGTCGTGCCCCATTGGCCGGAAGTAGAACTGTGGCGGCAAGCCGTCGTCGAAAAACACCGCCTTTGGCGCGAATACTGGCGCCCCGCCAATTGGAAATGCTTGTTCGGCGACGATGGTGAACGCGTCTTTGGCCGCGCCGCTGGCATTTATCCCGCCTTCCGCGAAGAGTGGCGGCGCTACCCCGCCCTCATCCAACAAGCCGAAAACCGAATCCGGCAACTGGTCGCCGGCGTTCCTCCGGCCGATGCCACCGTTGTCTCGCCATCGTTGACCGGTTGGTCGGCAATTCGCCAATCCGAATCCGACCCGGCGGAGGCACTCTCCCGATTCCAACTGCTTGACGGACTCGAGGCGAATCTTTTCGCCTCAGAAGCCGAAGGGCTGGTGAACCCCCTGGCCATGCGCTGGGATTCGAGCGGGAAACTTTATGTTGCCTGCACCGCCGCTTATCCGCAGCCGGAGCCGGGAGAAATCCCTAACGACTTCATCGTGGTGTTGACCGATTCAAACGGCGACGGCACAGCCGACCAAAGCCGGATTTTCGCCGAGGGACTCGACATTCCGACCGGCATAGAGACCGCTCCTGGCGGCGGCCTCTACGTTGGCCAAGGGACGGAACTGTTGCTCTTGCGGGACCTCGACGGAGACGATCAAGCCGACGAGCGACGCCTGCTCCTCAGCGGGTTCGGCAACGGAGACACGCACCAGACTTCCAACTCATTCGTCTGGAGTCCGGGCGGCGAACTCTATTGGTGCCAAGGCGACGGCATCGAATCGCGCGTGGAAACCCCTTGGGGCATCTCGCGTCTGTTCCAGGCCGGCGTGTTCCGCCTCCGCCCCGACCGCTTGCAGTTGGAAGGCCTGCTGGATGATTTTATGGGGCCAGGAAACCCGTGGGGAATCGCCTTCGATGATTGGGGGCAGGCCGTGGTCATCGACGGTGCCGGCGGCATTTCTTATCTAACGCCTGCCATGATTCCCACACTCCGCCGCCTGCGCCTCCCGACCATCGGCCGCTCCGGCGGTTACTGCGGCATTGATGTCGCCTCCGGCCCTTTACTGCCGCCCGCCATTCAGGGCGATTTCCTCATCGGCGATTACAAACCGAACGCCGTCAGCCGGTTCGCCTTGCAAAGAGACGGCGCCGGCTTCAAAGCAGTCTGGGAAGAACCCATCCTCGTATCGTCCGACAAACGTTTCCGCCCAGTGGATGTCAAAATGGGACCGGACGGAGCGATCTACATCTGCGACTGGTTCAACACCGTCATCTGCCATCAAGACGATTCTTACCGCCACCCCGATCGGGATAAAGCCCACGGTAGAATCTGGCGCGTTGCTGTCCGGGGAACGTCGTCGCCCAAAGAACACCAGCCAAACTTGCGGCAAGCCTCCATCGAACAACTCGTCCGGAACCTCCGCTCCCAAGACCGCTGGAAACGAGAGCAATCAAAACGCGAACTACTCCGGCGGCACCGGCAGGAAACCGATCTCGGAACGCCGCCGCCCGCTGCTCGCCGGCCAGTTCGCAAAGCATTGGCAGACTGGATTCGTTCCATTCCCGAATCGGACTCGCGACGAGACTTTCTCCACCTGCAAGGTTTGATGATGAGCGCCACCCTCGAAGCCGTTGACCCCGCCCTCCTGAAAGCCTGCCTCGCCGCTGCTGACCCTCGGGTTCGAGCTTACGCCGCACGCACCACAGGCCGCTGGCACGACCGTTTGTCACAGCCGTTGACCTTGTTGAGCGCCGCCGTCCAAGACCCCGACCCCCAAGTCCGTATGGAAGCCATTCTCGCCTGCGGCAATATCCCCCGGCCGCAATCCGTCAAAACAGCCGCACAAGCGATGTCCCTCCCCGCCGATGCCTGGATCGACTACGCCTTCACCCAAACCGTCCGCCACCTCGAACCCGAATGGCTCCCCGCTCTGGCATCAGGCGAACTCGACTTCGGAAACAGGCACCACGAACTCCTCGAAGTGATTCGCGCCGCCGGAGCCCGGAACACCGCTGAAACCGTCTCGAAGCTGGCCCGCGCTCCCGATTCAGACAACCCGGCAAAAACCATTGCCCCCGAAAATCGTTTGACAGCAAAAAAGATTCTCGCCGTCGCCGGCAACAACAACGATATCCTCTGGCTACTGAACCCCGGCGTCCATGATGAAAAAGAACACGCCCCGATACTGAACGCGCTGCTCGAATCCAATCGCCAGCGGCCGGCGGACAACATGCTCCCACATCTCTCGCCGCTTCTCAACAACCGCTCAAGCAAGACTCGCCAAGCGGCCGTCCGCCTCGCCGACCAATGGCAAGCCACCGCGCTATACGATCCCATCCGCGCAATCGCCGTCGCCGAGATAAACGCGCTGCCCTTGCGAATCGCCGCCATCGAAAGCCTTCCTCGCATCGCGCCGCCAGCCGTCCGCAATGCCTTGCTTACCCTCCTCCTAAACCTGGCGCAATCCCCCGCTAAACCCCTGGCCCTCCGCCAAGCCGCCATCCGCGCACTCGCGGGCATGGACGCCATGCAGGCAGCCCCCCTGGCCGTCCAACACCTCCTCGCGTCAGAGTCAACTCGGCAAACTCCCGCGCTGATTAGTGCCTTTTTATCCCGAGCAGAAGGCAGCCGTGCCCTAGCCGATGCCCTGGCCGCATCCCCGCTTTCCCCATCGAGAGCCAAGGTTTGGCTCCAGTTCCTCATCGCGCAAGGCCGCTCCGACCCCGAACTCACCCGCGTCCTGAGGGAAGCCGCCGGCAACACCTCGGAAACATCCGAATACAGCCGGGAGTTCATTGAAAACCTGGCTGCCGAAATCCGGCAATCCGGCGATGCTCGCGCCGGCGAACAGGTTTTCCGCTCCGCATCCGCCAACTGTTACTCGTGCCATCAAATCGCCGGCGTCGGCGGAACGCTCGGCCCCGACCTCAGCGCCGCAGGCACCGGCATCCCTCTCCATCGTTTGATCGAAGAAGTCATCTGGCCCGCCCGCCAAGTGAAAGAAGGCTACAGCTTGATCCAAGTCGCCGCCAAATCAGGCCGCCTCATTCAAGGCTACGAACGCAAACAGCGCGGCCGGAAAAATCAACTCATCCTGGAAGAGTTCGGCACCCGAAAACGCATCAGCATCGCCCAAAAAGACATCCAATCGCGGGAAACCGTCGGCTCCATCATGCCGCCAACCGCCACCTCACTCACACGCTCCCAACTGCGCGACCTCATTCGATTTTTGACCGAACTTGGCCGCCCCGGAGAATTCTCCGCCCGCGACCGCCGGTTCATTCGCCAATGGGAAGCCGCCAGCGGCGACTCCCTGGAGAATGCTTCCTGGGCACCCGTCGCCAGCCGAGTCGCCGGGCATCTCGACCTTGCCGACGCCCAAGCCACCACCGAAAGCGGCGATATATTCTGGTTGCGCGTTCCATTGGCCGCCGCCGGCAAGACCGAAAAAATCCAGTTCAACAGCACCCGCGGCCTGCAATTCTGGCTCGACCAACAACCCCTCACTGCCGAGGAAACGACCTTTGAAATCCCCTCCGGTGCCCGCGAACTTGTAATCCGAGTCGATGCCCGCCAGCGAAACCGCCTCGGCCTCGCCGCCAAGTGGCAGCGCCATTGAAAACCGACGGCGAAAACTGCCCGCATTTACTCGGCCACTTTAATCAGGGTCTGCTGGTTTTCAGCCTCGCCGAGGATTCTGGCAGTTACAAAAACAACAGAGCAACTTTTCTGCTTTTCAACCTTCTCCTGCCGGAACATCTGCCCGATCAGGGGAATGTCACCCAGCAAGAAAACTTTTGCTATCCGCCTCTGAACTTCGGTCTTTGCCGTACCTTTGAGCATGAGCGTCTGCCCATTGAGGAGATGGGCGCTCGCCTTGGCGGTGCGGTGGCGCATCCTCGGCAAAGGGACAGCCGGAGCCGGGACGACGGTTGAACGGGCGTTGCCTTGTACGATGGCAAGCGGCCTCGGATCATCATAACCCAAGAACTCCAGCAGGAGGAAGGAAATATCTAAATCAATTGCTTGTTCTTTGTGATGCACAACTTTGGGCAACACCCGAATTTTGGAGCCGATCTGCATGGCTCTGAACTTGATTTGGCCGGCGCCGGATACTCCCGCTTCGGGCGCGGACTCCTGCTCCCCGCCGGGCGACTCTGCGATTGAAAGGACGCCTGTGTCATCCAAGTCGTAATGGGGCGGAATGACGATGGTCTGGTAATCGCCTATCGACACGACAGCTTCCCGTCCCGACAAAGTTGTCAACCGGGGCGCGGCTGAAATTTCCACCCCGGTGTTCTTTTCTGCAGTCTCCAAAATAGCTGCGTATTGTTCGGCGGTGAGAATCGCTTGGTCGGACGCTGCCTCTCCGTCGGACAGCTTTGATGCAAAGGCTGAATGCTCGGCGCCGATTGCCACCATCGCCTCTTCAGAAACTTCTGCCAAACGGATTTTGATCAAAACTTGTTCCAGCTTTGCCGAAGAAAAGCTGGTCTCATAGTGAGTGATGGCTCCCTCAATGATGTCCAAGTCTGGCAAGCGTCGCCCGAACAAACAACACTCCGCTCTCGGTGTCAAAGAAAAGGGCCTTTTGGTCTTGTTCCAGCTTTTCGGCTTCTCCCGTTGGAAAGCGGACGCCGACTCTTTGGAAGAAAGTTCGCATCAGTGACGACACGTCCGCTTTGTCAGCCGCTGCCCGGCCAAGTTCGCGGCGAAGAATCCGCTCCACTTGGGCCGCATCCAGTCTGTATCACCGCGTGAAAAGAAGGGGTGGCGTTTCCGGTTTTGTTTTGCTGTTGATTTCAGCGTTGGATTGGAGCGGCTCGGTGGTGGGCATCGCGGGATTGGTTTCATCGGCTGCCGGCTCTGTTGCTGGCGGCATCGGCTTCACTTCTGTCTCCGCATCCGGCAGACGGGGAAACGGCCTCCGCCATTGGCGGCTCGGTGGCAGAAACGAAGTTTTGTAAAACCGCCTTCCCAAGCGAAGTCTCGGCACTCCATCCGGGAAACGGCAGATCGGGTGAGAAGCCGCTTGACGCGGCGGCTGAGCTGCGACTCGAACGCAGCGCCGCTCGAAAAAAGAATCGCCGGCCGATCAACAACACCGCGCCAGCCCGCGCGCGCCGGAGCCGGCACAAAAAAACTGCCGGATGAAATCACAGCAATGCAGCCAGATGAGCACTACCCCGGCGTGAGGTGAAAGCCTTTTGATCCATTTTTGCGTTTGAGATTGTCAGACCACAAACACGCGGATACGATAACCCCGATCTCAGACCATAAGCAGGAGGTTTTTTTCACGGGCAGCAACCGAAACCGCAGCAGCTGACACCCCTCGAACCATCAGCGAAACGCCGGAGCATGCGCCCTTTGTTGCGGTTTTTTGAAAACCTTGAAATACATGGACTGTTGCCATTTTCTGCCCGAACGGGAGAGAGGGGTTGAACGGTGTCGATTGTGCCGCTTGGCAGCGGTTGGAGATTTGACTCCAACCGCAACGGCAAGAGGCTGGGAAGCGAGCGACGGCGTTTGGCCGGCTGTCAGGGGCTGGACTGTTCCTTTTTGGCTTTTTTCTTGGTTTTTTGGGGGCCGCGACCTTTGAAGGTCAGCTCGGCGAGGCCGGATTTGTCGAGTTCTCCCAATCCCAGTTTCACCATTTTGTCATATTGTTCTTTGGTGGCTGCAGCTAGGGGCAGGCTCAGTTTTTTTTGTTTGCCGAGGGCGAGGGCGATGCCGGAGTCTTTGGCAGCGTGGGCGGCAGAGAAGTAGCAGTCGTGGTTGCAGTTTTGCATGTCTTCGCCGTCGGTTTCGAGCACGCGCGAGTTGGCGCCGGTTTGGGAGAATACTTCGCGGAGCATGTCGAGGTCGTGTCCGAGCGCTGCGCCTAATCCCAAGCCTTCGGCCAACCCGGCGGTGTTGATGTTCATAACCATGTTGACAAGGGCTTTGACTTCAGCGGCGGCACCCGCCGGGCCGATGTAGCGCATGGAGCTGCTGAGCTTGTCGAGCAGGGGTTTCACTTTTTGGAAGGTTTTTTTCTCTCCGCCGCACATGAGATAAAGGGTGCCTTGCCGTGCCTGGGGAATGCTGGAGGCCATGCAGGCTTCGATGACGGCGGCGCCGATTTTCTTGGCTCTTGCTTCAATTTTGACGTGCGTCTTGGGGGAGACAGTGGCGCAGTTAATGAAGGTTTTGCCTTTGGCGGCTTGGAGCAGGCTGCCGTGGCGGGAGCAGATTTTTTTGACGGCGAAGATGTTGTCCATTGCTTTGTCGTCGGTGACGACCGTGAAGATGACATCTGCGAGTTTTGCCACTTCGTCCAGGCGCCCGCAATGGGTTGCGCCGAGTTCGTCCGCCAACGCGCCGGCGGCTTGAGGGTTCAGATCGAAGACGGCGGTTACTTTGCAACCGCATTCGTGAAGGCGACGCGCCATGTTGGCGCCCATTCTGCCAACGCCGACAAAACCGATTTTCTTGGCCATGATATCTCTTTGTGCTGAATTGTTGTTTATGCCTCTCGCCCGCTGGAGCCGCAAGTTATCATGTAGCCGTCAGGGGAACCACGGAGCGAGCATAGGCTCGTCCTGGGGAAGATGCACGCTTTTTTTGAGCCGAAGGGCATCCGGCGTTGCCAAGACGTTGTTTTAGCGGGACATTTAGTCTCCAAGAGCTGGGACAGGATATGACATAATGTCCCGAATTTTTATGCCAAGCAGACAGGTTTCACTCGGACGAAAATGCTCTAACATGCTTGTATTCAATGAGTTACACAATTGAATGGCGGGTTGGCATTCGAGTTGCTTTGTAGCAAGAGAGAGTGAAGTTAGAAAAGGTTTCTGATGGCAAAGGTGCTCGGCATAGATTTAGGTACGACCAATTCCTGCATGTCGGTGATGGAGGGAGGCGAGCCGGTGGTTTTGGAGAATTCGGAGGGGAAACGGACGACGCCTTCAGTTGTGGCTTTTACGAAGACTGGCGAGCGATTGGTGGGAAACGCCGCCAAACGACAGGCAGTTACCAATCCCCAAAATACCGTTTACTCCATCAAACGGTTTATGGGGCGGAAGTTTGACGAAGTCGAAGAAGAAACCAAGCGCGTCCCGTATCGAGTCCTCAGAGCTGCCAATGGTGATGTCGCTGTGGAAGTTACCGATTCCGGGGAAACCAAACGATACAGCCCGCCCGAAATTTCAGCGATGATTTTGAGCAAATTAAAAGCCGACGCCGAAACACGCTTGGGAGAGGCTATTTCCCAAGCCGTGATCACGGTTCCCGCCTACTTCAACGACTCCCAACGACAAGCGACTAAAGACGCCGGACGCATCGCCGGGCTGGAAGTCCTCCGCATCATCAACGAACCGACAGCGGCTTCTCTGGCTTACGGCTTGGATAAAAAGAGCGATGAGAAAATTGCTGTCTATGACTTAGGCGGCGGCACGTTCGACATTTCAGTGCTGGAGCTTGGCGAGGGCGTCTTCGAAGTGAAGGCAACCAACGGAGACACGCATTTGGGCGGCGATGATTGGGACAACCAGATCATCGATTGGGTGATCAACGAGTTCAAGAAAGATTCCGGCGTTGACTTGCGCAACCAATCCGACGCCATTCAGCGCATCAAAGAAGAAGCCGAAAAGGCCAAGATCGCCTTGTCCAGCGCTCAGGAATACGAGGTGAATTTGCCCTTCATCACCGCTGATGCCAGCGGCCCCAAACATATCAGCATGAAGTTGACCCGTTCCCGTCTGGAACAACTCTGCGATCCGCTGTTCGAGCGGACCATCACGCCCACCAAAGCCTGCTTGAAAGATGCGGGCATTTCGCCGAACGAGGTGAGCGAGCTGGTGCTCGTCGGCGGGATGACACGGATGCCTCGCGTCGTGGAAACCGCCCGAGGGCTGGTAGGCAAAAAGCCGCATCAAGGAGTCAACCCGGACGAAGTCGTGGCCATCGGCGCCACTATCCAAGGCGGCGTCCTGAAAGGCGACGTCAAAGACGTCTTGCTGTTGGATGTGACACCCTTGTCCCTGGGAATCGAAACTTTGGGTGGAATCTTCACGAAATTGATTAGCCGTAACACAACCATCCCGACGCGGAAGTCAGAAATCTTCTCGACCGCAGCCGACAATCAGCCGGGGGTTGAAGTGCACGTGTTGCAGGGCGAGCGGGAGTTCGTTCGGGATAACAAATCGATCGGCAAATTCAACCTCACAGATATCCCTCCGGCGCCTCGGGGAACGCCCCAAATCGAAGTCACCTTTGACATCGACGCCAACGGCATCCTGAATGTCAGTGCCAAAGACCTCGGCACGGGAAAAGAACAGAAAATCACCATCACGGCAAGCAGCGGCCTCAGCAAAGAAGAGATCGAAAGAATGAAGAGTGATGCTGAAACTAACGCTGAGCAAGACAAAAAACGCCGCGAAGAAGTCGAAATGCGAAACAAGGCAGACAACGCCGTTTACCAATCGGAAAAGATGTTATCGGAAAGCGGCGACAAAATTTCTGCAGAAAACAAGGCTAAACTTGAAAGCGCCGTCAAAGAAGTCAAAGGGGCCTTGCAAGGCGAGGATCCTGCTGCTGTTCAATCAGCAGCGGACCGGTTGAACGAAACATGTCAGGCTGTTTCGGCAGAACTCTATCAAGCGGCGGCGGCACAACAACAAGCCGCCGGCGATTCCGAAGCGGCTTCCGGAGAGAAGGCCGGTGCCTCCGCGAAAGCAACGGGGGCTGAGAGCGACAAAAACGTTATCGACGCAGAAGTGCTCGACGAGAAGAAAGACTGAGAATTTCACTTAAAACCAGAGCGTCTTTTTGGATTTCTGTGAGTGCAGAAAAACAGAGACGGTCATTCATCGCAATATAACAAAACACTGATCTATGGCAGCAAAGGTAAGACCTCTCGGCGATCGCGTTCTTGTAGAACCGGCCGAGGAGAAGGAACAGAAGGAAGGCGGAATCATTATTCCCGACTCCGCAAAAGAGAAACCAACCGAAAGCATCGTCGTCGCCTTGGGCACGGGCAAAACCGACGACAACGGCAAGAAAGTGCCCTTCGAAGTAAAGAAAGGAGATCGCGTGCTGGTCAGCAAATACGGCGGCACGGAGATCAAACTCGACGGCAAAGAATACAAAATCCTGAATTCAGACGATATTCTGGCGATTGTTGACTAAGAAGACACTGACAAAGAGAGAAAGATTATGGCTGCAAAACAATTGGAATTCGACGAGAAAGCACGTCAAACATTACTGCGGGGCATCAACAAACTCGCCCGCGCCGTTTCGGCAACACTCGGCCCCAAAGGCCGCAATGTTGTCCTCGACAAAAAATTCGGCTCACCAACGGTAACCAAAGACGGCGTAACCGTTGCCAAGGAAATCGAGCTGGAGAACCCATATGAGAATATGGGTGCCCAGATGGTCCGCGAAGTGGCCAGCAAAACCAGCGACGCCGCCGGCGACGGAACCACCACGGCAACCGTCTTGGCCGAGTCCATCTACCGTGAAGGGCTAAGATACGTCACTTCCGGCGCCAACCCCATTGGCATTCAGCGCGGCATTCAAAAGGCGGTGGACACTGGCGTGACTCAACTGGCGAAGATCGCCAAAAAAGTCAAAGATAAGGACGAAATCAAGCAAGTCGCCACCGTCTCGGCAAATTGGGACCCGACCATCGGGGAAATCATTGCTGACGCGATGGACAAGGTCGGCAAAGATGGCACCATTACTGTGGAAGAAGCCAAATCGATTGAGACCACTCTGGACGTCGTTGAGGGGATGCAGTTCGACAAGGGCTACCTCTCCCCTTACTTCGTCACCAACTCCGAGTCCATGGAAGCCCGCCTAGCGGATGCCTACCTCCTGATCTTCGAGAAGAAGATTTCCAACTTGAAGGACTTGCTTCCCTTGCTGGAGAAAGTGGCCAAAGTTGGCAAACCGCTAATGATCATCGCCGAAGACGTCGAAGGCGAAGCCTTGGCGACCCTCGTGGTCAACAAACTGCGCGGCACACTAAACATCTGCGCAGTCAAAGCCCCCGGCTTTGGCGACCGGCGCAAGGCCATGCTGGAAGACATCGCCATTCTCACCGGTGGACGTTGCATCACCGAGGACCTCGGCATCAAACTCGAAAACATCCAAATCGAAGACCTTGGCCGAGCCAAATCCATCGTCGTGGACAAGGAAAACACCACCATCGTCGAAGGCAGCGGCAAATCCTCCGCCATCCAAGGCCGGGTGGGGCAGATCCGCCGACAGATCGAAGAAACCACCTCGGATTACGATCGCGAGAAGCTGCAGGAGCGCTTGGCCAAACTGGCGGGCGGCGTAGCCGTCATCAATGTTGGCGCGGCGACCGAAACCGAAATGAAAGAAAAGAAGGCACGTGTAGAAGACGCCCTGCACGCCACTCGCGCCGCCGTGGAAGAAGGCATCGTTCCCGGAGGCGGAGTTGCTCTGCTGCGCTGCATTCCGGCGATCAACAAGATCGAATTGACCAACGATGACGAAGAAATCGGCATCAAAATCGTCAAGCGGGCAGTTGAAGAGCCGTTGCGGGCGCTTTCTGCAAATGCCGGCGAAGAAGGCTCTCTGATTGTGCAGGAAGTCAAAAAACGCAAAGGCAACGATGGTTACAACGTCACCACTGGTGAATATGGCGACCTTGTCAAAGCCGGCGTCGTCGATCCGAAGAAAGTGACGCGAGCTGCGCTGCAAAACTCGGCCTCAATCGCTGGCTTGCTCCTGACGACCGAATGCCTCATCACCGAAATCCCTGAGCCTGAAAAGCCGGCTCCAGGCGGCGACCACCACGGTCCCGGTGCCGGCGGCATGTATTAAAGCTCTGCCGATGAGGAAAGGCATCTTGGCGTTTCAAAGAGGTTGGCTCTGGCCAGCCTCTTTTTTTTTGCAGTCAGAAGAGAATGCCCGCGCCGCTGAACCCGATTTGAAAAAGGTTCGTTTCCGAACGGTTCCGTTGTATTATTGCCGAATATTTGCTGGCTGCTTCACAGCCAAACCGGCAAGATGAACAGGCAGGCCGCCGCATTTGAATCTGCTGCCCATCGGGTTACCCGGCTTCTGGCCTTTGCCAAAGACGGGGACACTGCGGCGCGGGATGAGTTGGTGAACTCTGTGTTCCAACGTTTGAATGGCTTGTGCCAAAAACTCCTCGGCAAATTCCCCGGCGTCGCCGCCTACGAGCAAACCGGAGATGTGATGGGCGAAGTGTGGCCCAAGCTGTTGAAAGAACTCGCCAGGAAAGACTTCAAAGACTCCGCCCACTTTTTCGCCTTCTCCGCCGCATTGATTCGAAATGTGCTGATCGACCTTTTGCGGAAGCACTACGGAAGGAACGGCAAGGGGTTGCGGGAGGCGGCGGCTCAAGAGAAGCCAAACGCGGAGGAACGACACGTCGCCGTGTTGGAAGGCGAGGACACCGACACGCCCGCCCGCAACGCCATGCGCCGAGAGATTCACCACATCATTCACTGCTTGCCGTCCCCGCATCAGGAGATGTTCAACCTGCGCTTCTATCACGGGTTGAAAGAGCTCGAATGCGCGGAAGTCTTGAATGTGGATGCGCGGACGGTTCGGCGGCGTTGGCGCCGTGCGAAACTGGCCTTGGCGGCGGAATTGAGCAAGTGATGAAGCTTGACACGGCAACTCCTCCAGCATGATGCGCAAAAAACAACTGGTCGGCAGCGAGGCATCGCAGCAGGACGCTATTGACGCGCTGCTGGAGCGCTGGGAAGACCGCAAACAGGCAGGCCAACCGCCCGAAGCGGGGGAACTCTGCGTGGATTGCCCCGAACTGGCGGCGGAAGTGGCGCAGCAAATCGCCGATCTGGAAAAAGTCGGCCTTCTATTGGAAGAAGCAGGAGGCGGTTCGGATGCTGATGAAGCCCCGCTTGCGGAATCCATCCCTCAGAAAGAAGTGGCGTTGACTTTGCGTTTGAGCGAGCTCTCGCTGATTGATTTTGGCGGCATGGGCATCGTCGGGCGGGCGAAAGACTCGAAACTGCGGCGCGATGTGGCCGTCAAATTCATCAAGCCCTCCAACAACAACCCCGTCAATCAGGAGCATTTTTTGAATGAAGCCAAAGTTACCGGGCGTTTGGCGCATCCCGGCATCCTCCCCATCTACGGCTTCGGACGGACATCCGACGGCCTGCCCTTCTATGCTATGCGCCATGTTACCGGGCCGACGTTTGAAGAAGCGATCGAGGCTTATCACCGCGAGCGGAAGAACCAAACCAAAAGGCAGCAAGTGCCGGCGCTGCGGAAATTGTTGACCCACTTCGCCTCCGTGGCACACACCATCGCCTATGCTCACGAACGCGGCGTCGTGCATTGCGACCTCAAACCGCAAAACATCCTGCTCGGCGCCTTTGGCGAGACTTACGTCATTGATTGGGGCTTGGCGGCGGGCGTGTCTCCCTCAAAAGGGAACGTTGCCAGCCTAGCCGAGCGGCGCGGCCTTCATGGCGCCGGAACTCAAGGCTACGGCCATCCGGATCAACTTTCCGGAACATCTCCACCCCGCCGGGCCTGGGACATTTACAGTCTCGGCGCAGTGCTCTACAAATTGCTCGCAAACCGGGTTCCCAACGCCCCACAAAACCCGGCGCCCCAAAACCACCGCGCCGATGCCCTGGCGATCCCCAAGCCGAGAGCCGCTGATAAAAACATTCCCGCTGCCTTGGAAAGCATCTGTTGGCGTGCCTTGGACGGCGATAAAGCCCGCCGTTATGAACGGGCGAGCGAAGTGGCTGAGGACGTTCAACGCTACCTAGCGGGAGAACCCGTGGCGGGGCATTCGGAGACTGTCGCTGAAAGAGTGCTGCGTTGGCAGAGAAGTCACCAGGGCGCCACGAAAATCGCCGGCATTTTGTTATTGATGCTGGTCTCGGTCTTGATTCTCAGCTCGATTTTTCTATGGCAATCTGCCGAAGCCACCGAAGGCAAAACCCGCGAGTCTCTCGAAACCGCTGTCAAATTCGCGGCGCAAACAGTGGCCTTGGAGATGAACAACCGTTGGCAGGCGTTGAACCTCGCCGCGCGGGACCCCCGCCTGCTGGCAGCTTTGGAATCGTTTGCGACCGACAATCCTGCCGCCGCGCAGGGCATCCTCCAAGCCCGAATCAAACACCACCGCAACGCATTCGACAGAGTCAAATCCGCTTCCTGGTTCCTCTGCGACGCCCAGGGGCGGCAAGT
The DNA here is from genome assembly GCA_965214825.1 of uncultured Pedosphaera sp. Taxonomy (GTDB): domain Bacteria; phylum Verrucomicrobiota; class Verrucomicrobiia; order Limisphaerales; family AAA164-E04; genus UBA2970. Next base: position 43,050 of record OZ243981.1, on the reverse strand, counting down.
GGCGCGTTCGCCGCTCAGCCGCTCCATCGGGAAGAACTACGCCCACCGAGATTACTTTCACGGCAATGGCCGGGATTTTCCCAAAACCGCGCCCGGGGAACTGCTGCCCGGCGATCCCCCCTACATCGAAAGACCCCATCATTCCGTCGTCTATCAAAGCACTTCGGACAACTCACTCAAAGTCGCCTACTCCGTGCCCGTCTTTGTGAATCCCGGTTCGGACGAAGAACAATTTGTCGGCGTCATCGGCATGTCCGTCAAACTAGGCGGCTTCAGCATCCTGCGCGAAGACCTGCTCAAAAAACATCACCTCATCCTCGTCGACTTGCGGGAAGACTGGCTGGCCGGGCAAGCGGCCAAAGGATTGATCCTGCATCATCCGAACCTTGGCGAGCTCGTTCAAGACTCTAGCCGGGACCGGGAACGGCCGCGGCTTTCAGAAGACCTGGTGGCACGGCTGCTGGCCCTCCGCGCCAACGAGCCGAGTTTCTACCTCGAAGATTTCGTCGACCCCGTCTCGGCATCAAAACGCGGCTCCCTGGCTGCCTTCGCCAAAGTCGCCGTCAGGAATAAGGGCCAATCGCCGAGAGATTCCGGCTGGGCGGTGATCGTGAGAGAAGACCGCGGCGCAAATGGATTTTTCCGGTAAGGCACTTTGAATATAAAATACAAACACTCAGCCGTCTTCTATAAGAAGTTGCGATATTATAGCGCCGGGCAAATGATACAACCGATGCCGAGCTTTTCTATGTAAGCCGTGTCCGGACTGCACGCGGGCGCTGCGCCTCAGTTTTGCACGACAGGGTAGCAGGGGGTGCCCCAGTTGTCATCCGGGTTGTCTATCATCAGGTTGATAAAATGCGGCACGAGGAAGGCTGTGATTCTCGCGCCGTCGCGGACTTGGGCTCGATTGACTGAGCTTTGCCAGGTGGCGCCGCCGTGAAGCAGTTGGTTGCGCAGCACGTAGAGGCGGTCGAAGAGCGTGCTCAGGATGATTTTGGTGTTTTGGGTCGCCAGCGCTCTGTGCGATTTTTTTTGGCTCTTCTCGAACCGGCTTTTCCAATCTTCGTATCCCGGCACGCGGTTGTGGTGTTCCCAAAAGGGATGGAAAACAAAGGGGTTGTTGAGGAGGGTTCTGATGGGGCCGGAGAATTTGTTCCAGATGGCGCGGTAGATTGTCCGGTCGCGGTCGAGCCGGATGATTTTATCGAAGTAGTCGTCGAAGATGTTGCGCTCGCTCATCGGAGCGTCTTTGGCGTAGGCGGCGTTGAAGGCGATCCAGTGGAAGACGAATGCGGCGTCGGGGTCGTTTGTTTCTTTTTCGGCGCGTTGCAGCCAGCTGAGGGCGCGGCGCAGGCGCAGGTTGAGGGGGTTTGCGATTTCCCGCCAGGGGGTGTCTTGCCATTTTGCCTGCAAGATTTCGAAGTTCGGGGTGCTGTCTAGTGTCATGGTTTTTCTTTTTCAGCGGTTCGGATGGCAAGGCTGAAGACCATTTTGTCGTGTTGCCAGCGGCAAATCAAGCAGTTCTTCTCCGTGGATGGCGGCGTTTACTGTCTCGGCTTGACAAGCGGGGGGTATTGTGCGATTCCAGATGGATGTCTATGAGAAATCGAAGTATTTTAGTTTTTGTCGTGTTGTTGGTTGGAGTTTGCTGTTGCGTTTGGGTGGAGGGCCAGTCGAAGAAAAAGCCGAAGGTTGCTTTCGTCAGCAATGGTGTTGCTCCGTTTTGGACGATTGCCCAGCACGGGGTGGAGAAGGCGGGGGCGGATTTTGGCGTGAATGCCAGAACATACATGCCTGCCGGGGGAATCACGGACCAGAAGCGGATTCTTGAAGATTTGGTGACGCGGGGGGTGAACGGCATCGCCGTGAGCCCGATCGACCCGTCGAACCAGACGGAAATTCTGAATCAAGTGGCGCAATACGCCAAGTTGATTACGCATGACTCCGACGCGCCGGATTCCGACCGGCTGGTTTATATTGGAATGGACAACTATAAAGCAGGACGGATGTGCGGCGAGTTGGTGAAGGAGGCCTTGCCCGATGGCGGCAGCATTATGATCTTCATCGGGCGCATGGAGCAGGACAACGCGCGCCGGCGCCGGCAGGGATTGATCGACGAGCTTCTCGGACGGGCTTACAACCCGAAGAATTACGACCCGCCCGGAAAGGTTTTGAGCGGCGGCGGCTATAAGATTTTGGGCACTTTGACCGATCAGTTCGACCTAGTGAAAGGCAAAGCAAACGTTGAAGACACCTTATCGCGTTATCCGAACATCAATGGGATGGTAGGGCTCTTCGCTTACAATCCGCCTTTGGTGCTGGAAGTGCTGGAGCAAGCTGGGAAACTGAGGCAGGTGAAAGTCATCGCCTTCGACGAGGAAGCCTCGACGCTGCAAGGCATTATCGACGGAACTGTCCACGGCACAATCGTTCAAGACCCTTATATGTATGGCTACCGGTCAGTGGAAATTCTCAAGCGGATTCTTGACGGCGACCAATCGGCCATCCCCAAGAACAAGTTTATCGACATCCCCGCCCGCTACATCCTAAAGAACAATGTCGAAGCCTTCTGGGCGGACTTGAAAGAAAAGACCGGCGCCTCGGCGAAGCCGTGAAGTCTCCGGCAACGAATGGCGACCAATCGCTGCCGCCGCCTTTGTTGGAAGTTTGCGGAATTTCTAAACGCTTCCCCGGCGTGCTGGCTTTAGACCAAGTCCATATGCGGGCGGACAGAGGTGAAGTCGTCGCAGTTTTGGGAGAGAACGGCGCCGGAAAAAGCACCTTGATGAAAATCTTGGCCGGGGCGCAGCCGGCCGACGCCGGGCAAATTAAAATCGAGGGGCGAGCAGTGGCGGTTGGTTCGGTTGAAGAGGCGCTGCGGCAAGGGATCGCCCTAATTCACCAGGAGCTGAACCTTGCGGACAACTTAGATGTGGGGGCGAATATCTTTCTGGGGCGCGAGCCGCGGCTGTGGGGCGTGGCGATTGACAAGCGCCGCATTGCAGCAGAGGCGGTCTTGTATTTAAAACGGCTGGGTTTGGACGTGGCGCCCGGTTCCATTGTCGGCAGTTTGACCATCGGCCGGCAGCAGATGGTGGAAATTGCCAAAGCGCTTTCTGCCAACGCGCGGGTGTTGATCATGGACGAGCCGACTTCCAGCCTCAGCCAGCGGGAGACGGAGCAATTATTCCAAGTCATCCGGGACCTTTCGGGCAAAGGCGTCTGCATCCTCTATATTTCCCATCGGCTGGGCGAAGTGCGGGAACTGGCCGACCGCGTGGTAGTTCTCCGCGATGGAAAGAACGCGGGCGAGCTGCGCCGCCAAGAGATTAGCCACGAGCGGATGGTTCAACTGATGGTCGGGCGGGAAGTCTCGCAATTCTACCCCCGCCAAACGCATCGGCTGGGCGAAACGGTTTTGGAAGCGGCGGCACTGCGCACCCCCGCCCATCCGGCGCAACCGCTTTCCTTCTCCCTGCGGCGCGGCGAGATGGTGGGGATTGCGGGCTTGGTGGGCGCCGGACGGACGGAACTGCTCCAAACCCTCTTTGGCGTCACACCCGCGTTGGGAGGCGCCGTGAAAATCGACGGCCTCAAGCGCCGCATCCAAACGCCAAGGGACGCCATCCGCGCTGGTTTAGCCCTGGTTCCCGAAGACCGCAAACAACAAGGCTTGATCTTGGAAATGGCCGTCCGGGGAAATCTGAGCTTGGCCACCTTGCAGCGGGACCAAAAAAATGGCTTCCTCAACCGCCGCCGCGAGCGGGAAATCTGCGCCGAAATGGTCAAAAGCCTGAATGTGAAGATAGCAAGCAGCGAACAGACTGTCCGATTGCTCTCAGGCGGGAACCAGCAAAAAGTCGTCCTCGGCAAGTGGCTGGCGCGAAACCCGAAGATTCTGCTGTTGGACGAGCCGACCCGCGGCATCGACGTGGGCGCCAAAGCGGAAATTTACGCCTTGATGGAACGGCTGACTAGAGCCGGAGGCGCCATTCTGTTCGCATCCAGCGAGATGGAAGAAATTATCGGGATGTCGGACCGCGCCCTGGTGATGCACGAGGGGCGGATCGCCGGGGAATTGCCGCGCTCGGCGCTCCGCGAAGAAACCGTGATGCGGCTGGCAACAGGGCAAACCCTCAAAGCGGCTGCGAAAGGGAGCATATGAAAAAGAATATCGGCATTTTTGGCATTCTCGCTGTCGTTGTCATCGCGACCATCTTTTTGAGCGAGGACAACAGTTTTCTGGGCGCCTACAATTTGAAAAATCTGATTCGCCGGACGGCGTTATTTGGCATTATTTCCATTGGCGTTGCTTTCGTCATCATCACCGGAGGCATTGATCTTTCCATCGGGTCGGTGGTGTGTCTGGTCGGCTGCGGTCTTCCCTGGCTGTTGACTGTGCAGGGGTGGCCGTTGCCGGCGGCGTTGTTGGCGGCGTTGCTGGTGTCTTTGACCATTGGCCTTTTGCATGGGCTGCTCATCACCAAACTTAAACTGCAGCCTTTTGTGGTTACCCTTTGCGGTTTGCTGATGTATCGGGGCCTCACGCGGGGGTTCACGGCGGATCAAACCCAAGGATTTGGCTCCGATTACAAGGGCATTCGTAACATCACCACCAAGGAAGAAATTCCCCTGCCGTTTATCGAGTTTGGCCTGCCAATGCCTTGTCTGTTTTTAATTGCTGTTGCCGTTGTCGCCGGGATTTTCTTGAATCAAACCATCTACGGGCGCTATCTCCTCGCATTGGGACGCAATGAAGAAGCGGCTCGTTACAGCGGGATTCGCACAGACCGGATGGTTGTCCTGGCATATGTGATTTGTTCCCTGACGGCCGGGTTGGGCGGCGTTCTTTTTGTGATGGATGTGAATTCTGCGCAGCCGGTGGACTTCGGAAACTTTTACGAACTTTATGCTATTGCCGCCGCCGTCCTGGGGGGATGCAGTCTTCGGGGAGGGCAGGGGACAATCATCGGTGTCGTGATTGGAGCGGCCTTGATGCAAGTGCTTCGCAATATGATCAACCTGGTCGAATTCATCCCGACGCATATCGAATACGCCGTCATCGGCGCCGTGATCTTGTGCGGCGTCATGGCCGATGAAACTGTTAAGCGCATCGCCCGGCGGCAAGCGCACACTGCCCCTTACAAAGCGGCGCTGGAATGGATGGACAAAACTGTCAAACGCATTGCCCGCCGTTGAAAGACATTGCAATCCCGCAGCAGACTTCATTTGGGATGAATAGGAAAGACTCCGCCTTTGGCTGGGGAGGGATGAAATGCGGATTGATCGTTTAGCCTGCTTGATGTAAGGTGGCGAAGTCAGGGCCATGAAAATTCCGCACGTTTCCTTGCAAGGCCAGTTGCTGCTGGACGGGGGCAGACTTCAGGGGTCGTTTTTTCACCGGAGTGTTGTGTTGGTGTGCCAGCACGATCTGGAGGGCGCTTTTGGATTGATGCTGAACCGGGCGACGGAGAAAAACATCGGCGAGATGATTCTCGAAGACCTCCCCGATGCCCTCAAGCGGCATCCGCTTTACTTGGGGGGGCCTGTGCAGCCCGGCGCGTTGAGTTATCTCCACGGCGATAGTTTTTTGCCTTCTGGGAATGTGATGGACAATCTGAGCATCGGCCACTCGCTGGAGGAATTGGTCGAGATTGCCGAGTCTTTCTCGCCGACGAAGAAGATGCGCGTGTTTGCCGGTTATGCCGGCTGGAGTCCGGGGCAGTTGGACGCTGAGTTGGCAAACGATTCCTGGCTGACGCATCCGGCTTCGATCGATCTCATTTTTGCCTCTGACGCCGGCCGATTATGGAGCCGCATTTTGGGGCTGAAAGGTTGGCGGCACCGTCTGCTTGCCCAGTCCCCGGAAGACTTGTCCTGGAATTGAAGCGGCGGTTGCATCCGCTTGTTGTTGGGCTGCTTTTTTATCTGTGCCGGGCGCCGGCATTTTTTTGAGGGAATTTTTTTGTGCAAAATGCTGGTTTGCGAGGTCAGATGAGGAAAAGTCTGCGAATTTGTGGCTGTATATTGAGCGGCAAACCGCAGAGCAAATGTCAACCAATCTATACGAAAGTTAAGCCATGAGATTTTTGGAAAATAAGTGGGCCGGGTTTCTTGCCTGCGGGGTTGCGGGGGGGCTGGCCGGGTTTGTTTTTTTGGAGGCGACGCCGAAGCTCAAATCGCTGGGCACTCGGCCGAAAGTTCGCGTTGACGATGCACCTGTTTCAAAAGACAGGGGTTTCCGCGCGAGCTTTGCCTCGACGATTAAGAAGGCCGGTCCCAGCGTTGTCTCCATCTATACGAAGAAGCAGATTCGACGCCGCCCAAGCGCGCCCTTCTTTAACGAGCTCCTCGATGAGCCTTTCTTTCGCAGATTCCTCCCGCCGCAATTGGATCAGAATCTTTTGCAGCGCGGGTTGGGTTCAGGGGTGATTGTGTCCGAAGACGGCTACATATTGACGAACAACCATGTAATCGCCGGCGTCGATGAAATCGAAGTTGTCCTTTCAGGCGGCAACGGTGGCAACGAATCTTATCTTGCGGAAGTGGTGGGAACCGATCCCTGGACAGAAATTGCCGTCATCAAAATCAATGCGGACGAGCTGCCGGCAATCACCTTGGGCAACAGCGACAATCTGGAGATAGGCGATGTGGTTCTTGCCATTGGCAACCCCTTTGGCGTCGGCAAGACAGTCACCATGGGGATTGTCAGCGCGGTTGGCCGAGGAATACAGGACTCTTCCAACGGCAGCTTCATTGAAAACTACATCCAGACCGACGCGGCAATCAATCCGGGCAATTCCGGCGGTGCCTTGGTGGACGCCGACGGCCGGTTGATCGGCATCAACACGGCAATCGCCAGCCGAAGCGGCGGCTATGACGGCGTTGGGTTCGCCGTCCCGGTCAACATCGCCCGAAATGTGATGAACGATTTGACGGCGCACGGGAAAGTGCGGCGGGGCTATCTGGGCGTGGGCATACAATCGATTACGCCGGACTTGGCCAAAAAATTCGGCTTGGACGAAGCGGACGGCGTGTTGGTGGTTCAGATTTATCCTGACACACCGGCGGAAGAAGTCAGCCTCCAAGACGGCGATGTCATTGTCGAGCTTGACGGCAAAAAGGTGAAGAACCAGCGGGAATTCCGGTCGAACATCGCCACCTCTCCCGGAAAAATCATCCAGCTCTTGATCATCCGCAATGGCCGGGAAAAAAGCGTCGAGATAACACTCGGCGTGGTGGAAGGGAAAGCCTTCGCCACTGAAGCACCGTGGAGAGAACCGGAGGAGGTTGCCAGCAACAATATCCTTGCCGGCATTCAAATTGAGGACATCACCCCTCGCCAACGGCAGCGCTTTGAAATCCCCTCGCGGATTTCCGGAGCGCTGGTTGTGGATGTAGAACCGTCCTCCCCGGGACACCGGGCCGGCATCCGCCCGGGAGATGTTATTCAAAGCATCGAGCGAAAACTGGTTGCCGATGCCCGCGACGCTGCCGAGCGCAGCCGCAGTTTGGAAGGGGATAAAATCCTACTCAAAGTGTGGCGCAGCAAAGAAGGCAGCCGATACCTCATGGTTGAGGCACAATAAACGCCTGCGGCTGCCGCCAGCCGGGGGAAGGTTCTCTGAAGTTTTCCACTCCGATGCTTCTCCCGCGCCTGGCAATTGCCAATGGAAATGCGCGCAATAAGCATTTGTAGGCTTAAGGTGGTTGGCGCAGGCACTCGACCCGTTGACCGCCACCCGCTTAACAAAAAATCCAATCCTGTGCATCCTGTAAATCTATGTGTTCCGAACGAAATCGCCCTCCAAAACCCCAAAAGCCTGTAAATAGTTATTGCGGAAATGCGGGTTGACTTCGGCCTCGGCGATTGCTAAGTTGCGCGTCGGTTTTTTGCCTGCGGGATGGAAGGGTTTTCGGAGAGGATCGGGTTGGAGCACCAAAGGACCGATTGAATATGCGGCATACCATCTCGGTTTTGGTGGAGAACAAGTTTGGGGTTTTGACGCGCATCGCCGGTCTCTTCAGCGGGCGGGGCTACAATATCGACACGTTGAATGTGGCGCCAACGCAGGATGCGGACACATCGCAGATGACGATTGTAACCAGCGGCGACGACGCGACTCTGGAGCAGATTGTCAAGCAGCTGAACAAGCTGCCTAATGTCCTGGCAGTGCAGGATTTTCGGGAGCACGAGTATGTGGACCGGGAGCTGGTTTTGCTGAAAGTTCGGGTGAATTCCAACACGCGCTCCGAGATTATGCAGATTACGGATATTTTCCGGGGCAAAATTGTGGATGTGCAGCCGGAGACGGTGACAGTGGAAATCACCGGGGACGAGGGAAAGGTGGAGAAGTATCTGAGTTTGATGGCGAATTTTGGCGTGGCGGCTGTGTCTCGGACTGGCAAGGTGGCTCTTGCGAGAAGATGATGGGGGCTGTTTGATTTAAGGCTATGCCGGCGAAAGTTTATACGGACAAAGATGGTGATTTGAGCGTTTTTCAAGGGAAGACGCTGGGGGTGCTGGGTTTTGGCTCTCAAGGCCATGCACACGCTTTGAATCTCAAGGAGAGCGGTTGCCGCGTCATTGTCGGCCTTTACGAAGGGAGCCGCTCCATTGCCGCTGCTAAGCAGAAGGGCTTCGAGGTGTATCCGACTGCGGAAGCTGTCCGGCGGGCTGATGTTCTCTTCGTGGCCTTGCCGGACACGAAGCAGGGAGGGGTTTATGAGGCCGACATCGCCCCGAATCTGAGCAAGGGGAAGGCGATGCTGTTTTCGCATGGTTTTTCGATTCACTTCAAAACCGTCATCCCACCGAAGGATGTCGATGTCCTGCTGGTGGCGCCCAAGGGCCCCGGCCACATCGTCCGGCGCCAATACACGGAAGGCAAAGGAGTTCCCGCGCTGATCGCGGTTTATCAAAACGCCACCCGCAAGGCGAAGAAACTTGCCCTTGCTTGGGCCAAGGGAATCGGCAGCACCCGCGCCGGCGTCATCCAAACCACCTTTCAGGAAGAGACGGAGACGGATTTGTTTGGCGAGCAAACGGTTCTTTGCGGCGGTGCCTCCGCTCTGATTCAAGCGGGCTACGAAGTGCTGGTAGAAGCGGGCTACCAACCGGAAATGGCTTACTTTGAATGCCTGCACGAGTTGAAGCTCATCGTCGATCTCATCAACGAATCCGGCATCAGCGGCATGCGGTTTTCCATCTCCGAAACTGCCAAATGGGGAGATGTTGCCGTGGGGCCGAAAATCATCGACGCCGGCGTCAAGAAACGCATGAAGGCCGCTTTGAAAGATATTCAAACCGGCAAGTTCGCCAAAGGCTGGATTCGAGAATACCAGACAGGCTACAAAAAATACAAGGCCTTGCTCAAGGCCGGCGAGGAACACGGCATTGAAAAAGTCGGCAAACGCCTGCGCGGGTTGATGCCATGGATGAAGCAACGTTCCACCAAAGGCATTCAAGCCTCTTACTAGGGTGGCACGCGCGGCTTTGGGCTTGGGCGGGGCTGCGGATTCCTTTGCGAGCAACTCCCAATTCCCGCCGGTGTTGAACCAACAACAATGAAGACTAAAAATAATCGAAAGCCAATCGTTCTTCTGGCGAGCTTCTGGGGCGCTCTCCTAGCCCAAGGTGTGGAGCCTGCCGAATCGAAAACGCCGCCAGAAAGCCCCGCTTCCGTCCTCGCCGGCAAGTATCAGCCGATCATTGACCGCAACCCCTTCAACATCCAGCCCCCGCCCCCGCCGCCGCCGAAAGTCGAGACCCCAAAAAAAGAAACTGTCCCCCTGAAACAATTGAATCTGGTATTAGCCGGCGTCAGTGGCAGAAACGGAGAAAAACGAGCCTGGCTGGCAATGACCCTTCCACCATCCCATCCGGAGCAAAAACCTGTGCAACGATACTTTTCCTTCCGCGAAAACGAAGAGCAACACGGCATCATCGTCAAAACCATCCAAAGCAACGGAGACGTCGACATCGAATATGAAGGAGAACCCATGCTGCTCACCTTTGAAACCCACGGCAACAAAACCAAAGCGCCGTCCAAAAAATCGCCGTCAAAAAACAACCGCTCCACCGAACCGGTCGCCAAAAATCGAGCCAACAACAAGATCACGGCGATCCGTTCCAGCAACCCAACTTCCTCAAGCGGAAGAAGTATCGTCTCCACGCAAACCCGTTCCACACGCCGTCCTGTCCGAACTCAGTCAAACCAGCCAAACCAGCCCAGCCAGCCAAGACTGACTCGAAACCAACAAGTCGTCTCGATGCAGATGGAAAAGGCAGCTGCAGACCTGGAAGGCGTCCAATGGCCACCTCCCCCGCCGTTCGGACTCCGGGAGGAATAAGCCGTTCCGCCCAACGATCCCGCCGGCCGCCAAAATCGCTAATTGCCGCAAAGCTCAACCATGCTGCCAACACCGCGCCGGCAGTCACATCAGATTTCACGGGAAAAGCCGATGCCATTTAGCCCATCAATCGGCGACGGGAATGAATGACAACTGCGGCGTCTGAAAGTTGTTGGAAACTTTGGGTGGACACTGGCGGCACCTTCACCGATTGCCTGGCGCTGGGCAAGGAGCGCCAGTTCAAACGAATCAAGGTCTTGTCCACCGGAAGGTTGCGAGCTACCATTGTCGGCAACCCACGGCCGGACATCTATCGCCTTGCCGCCGCCTGGAACTCCCCGCCAGATTTCCTCGTCGGAACTTCGCTCCAGCTCATCGACCACCCAGAAACCACCAGAAAAATTCTCTCGCATCAAAACCGGCCGCACGAAATCGCCCTCGACCTTCCGCTGCCCAATTTTGAGGCTGGCGCGTTGGCAGAGATTGTCTTCAACGAGGAAGCGCCCATCGTTGCGGCCCGCCTGGCCACGGAGACTCCCTGCGGCGTCCGTTTGCCGGCCATCGAAATGCGCCTGGCCACCACCAAGGCCACGAACGCTTTACTAGAACGGAAGGGCGACCGCGTGGCCTTCTTCGTTACTCGGGGATTCAAAGACCTCCTGCTCATCGGCAACCAACAGCGCCCGAATCTCTTCGATCTGAACATCCGCAAACCGGCACCTCTTTACGACGCAGTTGTCGAAGTCGAAGAACGCCTCAACCACCGGGGAGACATCCTGACACCCGTCAACCTGGCCAACCTTCAAACCCGAATCAAAGCGCTCCGAGCCGGAGGAATCGCTTCCGCCGCCATTGCCTTCCTGCACGCCTACCAGAACCCCGCGCATGAAATTGCCCTGCGGGATTGCCTGCGGCGGGCCGGCTTTGCCCATGTCTCAGTTTCGCACGAGCTGTCGCCACGCATCCAGATTCTTCCCCGGGCGGAAACTGCCGTCGTCAACGCCTACCTCGCGCCGATGATGGAGCGCTATTTACAAACCGTCTCTTGCTCGTTGGAGCAGGGCCAACTTCACCTCATGACAAGCGCCGGCGGGTTGATTTCGGCCGGTGCTTTTCGTCCCAAAGACGCCCTTCTCAGCGGCCCTGCCGGGGGAGTTGTCGGCGCGGCGGCGGCAGGTCGAGAAGCCGGCGTTGATCGCGTCATCGCCTTTGATATGGGCGGCACCAGCACGGATGTGTCTCGTTGGGACGGCCGATTTGATTACCGGTTTGAGCATCGCGTCGGCCCCGCCCGCCTCTTGGCGCCGGCGTTGCGGATTGAAACTGTGGCGGCAGGAGGCGGTTCCATTTGCGGTTGCAATGCGCAGGGACTCTTCTTCGTCGGGCCTAAAAGCGCCGGGGCCTCGCCTGGCCCCGCTTGCTACGGCGCCGGCGGCCCCCTGACACTCACAGATGTCAACCTCCTCCTTGGACGCATGGACCCCGGCCATTTCGGCATTCCCATCCGAGTTTCGGCAGCACGGGCGGCTCTTTGCGGAGTTTTGGAACAAATCAAAGCCGCATCCCCAAATGCCCCAACGCCGGAAAACCTTCTCGCCGGCTATTTGGAAATCGCCGATGAGCGCATGGCGGACGCCATCCGCGAAATCTCTTTGCGGGAGGGATACGCTCCTTCCCGATATACCCTTGTTGCCTTTGGCGGCGCCGGAGGACAGCACGCATGCCGAGTGGCTGATCGGCTCGGCATCGAGCGCATCCTGTTTCCCAAAAACGCCGGTCTCCTCAGTGCCCACGGCTTACGTCACGCTCGATTGGAGCAATTTGCCGAAGCGCAAGTGCTCCGCCCTTTGGCCGAACTCGAAAGCGAATTGCCACGCCGAATTGCCGAACTCGAAGCAGAAGCCTTCCGAAAACTCGGCGCCCTCGGCCTGTCGTCTGCAAGGGGCGTCGAGATCACCCGCCGCATTTTGCAACTGCGCTTAATCGGCCAAGAAACCACCGAAGACATCGAGTTTCAGACCAGCCGTTTCCTCTCGGCAGCGTTCAAAAACCGCTATCGAACCGTTTTTGGATACTACCCCGAAAGCAAAGCCATCGAAGTCGTTTCCATCTGCGTCAGCGCCGCTGTCCGCGAATCATCCCTTCGCCGCCAAGAATTGCCCAGCCAACCCCGCCGGGCGCCCGCCCCCGCCAAACGCCTTGCCCCGCTCTTTCCGGCAAATGCGCCGGCCATTCCGGTCTTCCTTCGCCGTCAAATCAAACTGCAAGACCAGATCGCCGGCCCGGCCATCCTCCAGGACGAGTATTCAACCGTCTTCATCGAAACCGGCTGGACATCCGTCGTTCATCCAAGCGAGACGCTCATCCTCTGCCGCCAAACCGCCGGCGCCCGAACGCCCAAGCCGGCAGCGGCAAAAACCACCGGCAACCGCATGATCGAAGAAGAGCTGTTCGCACACCGCTTTCAAAATCTGGTGGCCGAAATGGGCTCCCAACTGCAGCGCACATCCGTCTCAACCAACGTGAAAGAACGCCGCGACTTCTCCTGTGCGCTCCTTGACCGGAACGGCGAACTCGTTGCCAACGCCCCGCACATCCCCGTTCATCTGGGTGCTCTAGGTCATTGCGTGCGTGCCATCGCCGGGCAATTTTCCTTGACGCCGGGCGACATGCTCATCACCAACCATCCGGGCTTCGGCGGGTCGCATCTGCCGGACGTAACCGTGATCAGCCCCGTCCACGACCGCCAATCAGCCTTGATCGGCTATGTGGCCAACCGGGCGCACCATGCGGAAATGGGAGGCAACCGCCCCGGCTCCATGCCGCCCGACGCCGTCTGCCTGGAAGAAGAAGGCGTTGTCATTCCGCCTACCCGCCTCTTCAAATCCGGCGTTGCGGACTGGCAACAAATGGAATCCATCCTCACAAAAGCCCGCTTCCCCACCCGTGCTCTGGAAGATAACCTCGCCGACCTCCGCGCCCAAGCCGCCGCCAACCTCAAAGGCATCCAAAACCTTCAATCACTCTGCAACCAACACGGCTCGGAAGTCGTTTGCTCGCACATGCGCCGGCTTAAAAAGCGAGCGGACCGAGCCATCACCGCCGCGCTCGCCAAACGGCCAGAATCACAAACCGCCGTCACTGAACATCTCGACGATGGCACGCCAATCGCCATCGTCGCCACCCTCAAAGACCGGCGCCTGGCGCTCGATTTCACCGGAACCGCCCCCCGCCATCCGGGCAACTTCAACGCCAACCCCGCCATCGTCTGCAGCGCCGTCCTCTACGTCCTCCGCCTGTTGATCAACCAACCCCTGCCACTCAACGAAGGCCTTCTCAAACCCGTCGACATCCAGCTCCCCAGCTGCTTCCTCAACCCGCAATTTCCCGCCAATCCTGCCGCCTGCCCCGCCGTCGTTGCCGGCAATGTCGAAACCAGCCAACGCCTCGTTGACACCCTGATTCGAGCGCTGGGACTCGCCGCCGGCAGCCAAGGCACCATGAACAACCTCATCTTCGGCAACGACCGCTTCAGCTACTACGAAACCATCGGCGGAGGGGCAGGCGCCGGCCCCACTTTCCCCGGCGCCAGCGGCATCCACACCCATATGACCAACACTGGCATCACCGACCCGGAAATCCTTGAAAGCCGCTTTCCCGTGCAGCTCGTTCAATTCGCAATTCGCGCCCACAGCGGCGGTCAAGGACGCTACCCCGGCGGAAACGGCCTCATCCGGCAACTCACCTTCACCAAACCCGTCCAAGCCTCCCTCCTCACTCAACACCGCGTCCATCCACCCCGCGGCGCCGCTGGCGGCCAACCGGGAAAAACCGGCTCCCAAACCATCCTCCGCCGCGACGGCTCCCACGAAACCTTGCCCCCAACCGCCAGCCCCGCACTTAACCCCGGCGACAGCCTTCTCATCAAAACCCCCGGCGGCGGCGCCTGGGGACATCCCGAATAACCACTGCGCCGAATCCTGAAACCAAACGCCGAACCAGCTGCACTATCGCACGGAAATTCGCAAAAAACCTTCCCTGCAATCTAAAACCACCCCCATCAATAAACTGTCCACCCGCAACCCAACAGTTGCCCAGCCTTGCTCACCGCTGCCGACACATCTCCCGAACCGCTACTTCGCTGAAACTTCACCGAGACTCAGCCGTTGCTGAAAAAGGGAAACTGAAAGCAACCCGTAAATCTTACCCGCCGCCAATCCGCAAAAGCTCTTCCAAAACCTCTCAGCAAAAAAATTCAAAAAGTGCTTGATCCACCCTTCAATTCGGCTAGGTTGACAGCGTGTCATTGATTCTATAGCGCTCTTTCATTGGGACGCCTGCTGAATAGAACAGTCTGTTAATCTGTGTCGGAAGAGGTTCGAAATTCTCCCCGGCAGCCGAGCAAATAAGCGGGATTTTTCCCTCGCTTTTTGCCTATGAAATTGATGACACCGGCCCGGTCGTTGCCGGAAATATGCCATGATGACAGAGAAAAATTGACTCAATACAAACATAAATACATTCCACAAAATGGTGCTGGCCTTGGCCAGCGTGTTCGACCACGGAAACCTCAACCCCGGCCCCACAAGGGCGCCGGGTCTTGGGGAAGCAAACAACTGCCTCGACGCCCGACTCTGCGTCGGTCTCGAAGCCCAATCACGACGGCCGCGGATTCCTCTTCTTCGGAATGCCGCGGATTTTCCAATCCGCCGGCGCTGTTTTGGCTGCCGGGGCGCTCTTCGGAACGTCGCCCGCCGCCCAGGCCGACTGGCCCGACCGCCCCATCACTTCCATCAATGTGGACATTTACTGGTCCGAAGATGGCGACAGGTACGACCACATCACCAACTGGACACGGGACGCGCTCTCTCTCAAGATGACGGTCAATTGGGACAATCCAAACGATCTTTGGGTGAAATACTGCTTCGACGGCCCCGGCATCGACGGCATCGATCACCGCGACGACAACACTTCTTCCGACATGGACGTGGAGGGGATCGCCGCCTGCCCGGGGTGGCTGTCCGGTGGGTATTGGTTCGATGTGGAAGAATATTCCAGCAGCGGCAGCTACACCTGCATGATCATGGAGAAGGACCCGGATGATCCTGGGAACAAGGAGAAGTACACAGTGGTGGCCGGAGTTCAATTCTATCTGGGGATGAGCAAGGCTTACGTCTGCTCCAACCGGCACGGATACGACTACTATGTCGACATCAGCTACAACCATAATCCTTGGCCCATCGTTTCCTGATGAAGTGCCTGATGAGGAGGAGGAAAATGATCTTGAAGATGATTACTATGGCTATGTCTGTTATCCGGTCTATGGATACACGCCGGGGGATCCGGGAGATCGTTATTGGGTGAAATAGACACGGAAGAGAGAGAGTTCACACGCCGGCAGTTCATTGCGAAAAAGGGACCGCCGGCCTTTGCTTTGGCACGAGTATTGCTTATTTTTCGGCGATGAAAGCAAATGGTTTCTTGTCTTCCGCAGGGGACGCCCGGCGTTCGGCGTTTATTTTTCGGCGATGAAAGCAAATGGTTTCTTGTCTTCCGCAGGGGACGCCCGGCGTCCGGCGCGCTTCACCTTGATCGAGCTGCTGACGGTGATTGCGGTTATCGGCATTCTGGCGGCTTTGCTGCTGCCGGCGCTGCATCGGGCCAAGCATGCCGCTTGGCGGGCGGACTGCATGAACAACCAGCGGCAGATCGGGATCGCCTTCGCCCTTTACGCAAACGACGACGAGAGTCTCAATCGGCTGCCGGTCCAACAAACTCTTCCGAACAGTTCCGAACTGGGTGTCTGCGCCAGGCTGGTCAATCCGAGATGGAGAGAATTGCTGCCTCCGGGTTCTCCTCTGGTGGTCAGATGGCATCACTTTTTGTGGTATGGTTATCTGGATCGGAACACCAATGTGTGGCAATGCGCTGCGAATAGGAAATTGCAGTGGGCTGCAAAGCAAGAGAGGGCAAGAATGGGAAGCATTCAGGGAGATCGAGGAATTGGTCTTTATAAAGCCAATGCGGGGGCATATTGGAATTACGCCTACGCTGCGAATGTTTTTGGTGTGGCAAGAAAATTTTTTGAACAAGACGGTCGGTGGTCGCTAGGAATCGCGGGAGAGTTGTCCTCATCTCCTGGAGCAATGGGCAGGGGACTGAAAACTTCGGAGATGATCGTGATGGGAGATACGATAGGCTGGCAATTTGCTCTCGATACCGACAGGCCCATTACCCACCCGGGTGATGTGTTTTATCGTCCCATAGCAAGCGAGTTGGGCGCCGGATATCTAAGCCGGCGGCACAGCGGGAAGACGATCATGCTATTGGCGGACGGGCATGTGGAAACGGACACTTCGCGCCATTGGACCTTGCCTGTGCCGGAGAGACGGCGCCGCTGGAATTACGACAATCAACCGCATGAAGAGCGTTGGCAACCTGTAGCACCGAAAGAGTGGGAGCCGTATAATTTGGGGGAAGTGGAAGCGAAGTAATTTTTGAAACCGGCTCAGTCCGCAGTCTCAATGGTCTTCGCCTACCACGCAGCAGATAGAGCAGACGGCTGCCCTGAACGCTTCAACGGTTGAGCTGTGGGTGCGGCCTTCGCCTACCGCGCAGCGGATAGAGCAGACAGGATGTCTGCTCGACCATAACAGACAGGAAGCCGGTTTCCCATTGCCCTAACCGTTCGACGAGTGTCTGCGCCACTGTGTGCTCGGCAGTGTAATATCCTTTTTGTGTGTTTGCCGGCGGTGGGCTTTTGTTTGGCTTTGTTGTTTGTGCTTCTATAAGGTTGAGCAGCGCAGCAGATGGGGATGTTTGCTCCACTTCGAGAGGCATGATGGAGAGATTGAACTGGAATAGCCGGCGGTTGACGGCTTCGGGGAATGCGGCGATTGCGGCGTTTTTGCACGGGTTGCAGTGGCGCGGGGAGGAGTTCGACCGCCCGTTGGTTGCTGTGGGCGCGCCGGAGTTGGATATCAACCTTTGCAATCGCGGGAGCCATGAGGCCGCCCAAGCGGTGATTGGCGGTTGCGAGGCGGAGCGGTTGCGGGCTTACAAGTGTGGCCTTCCCGGCGTTAGCGACAACCTCACGCAGGGCATCGACGGCGGCCGTTATTCGTTGCCGTCGCGCGAGGCGATTGCCGACGATTTTGCGGCTATGGCTTCTGCCCACTGTTTTGACGGGATGATCGGGATTCACTTCTGCGACAAGAACTTTCCCGGCCTGGCTATGGCGTTGGCGCGGAGCAACTTTCCTGGCCTGATTTTCAGCGGCGGCAGCATTTATCCCGGCCAGCATCGGGGCAAGCCTACCACCATTCTTTCGGCTTACGACGCGCAGGCGGCGGCGCAACAGGGCGCGATGCCGGCGGCAGAGGCGGAGGCCGTTATTCGAAGTGTTTGTCCCGGACGCGGCGGCTGCGGCTTGATGGCCACTTTCAACACGATGGCGCTGGCGGGCGAGGCGATGGGGTTGATGCCACCGGGCAGCGCGTCCATTCCCGCCGAGGACGCCGCCAAGCCGGGCGATTTTCGACGCGGCGGCGCTTTGCTGAAAAACCTTCTGCGGAAGAACATTCGCCCGCGCGATATCCTCACAAAAACTGCCTTCGAGAACGCGATGAAAACGGTGGCGGCCGTCGGCGGCTCTACCAACGCCGTGCTGCATCTCCTCGCGCTGGCTCGCGAAGCCGGTGCCGACTTCACCTTGAAGGACATTCAACACATTGCCCGCGAAACTCCGGTGCTGAGCAACTTTGCGCCGCGCGGCCCGTTCAACATGATTGATTTGCATCGCTTGGGCGGCTCGCCGGCGTTGTTCCGGCGTCTACTCAACTCCGGCATTCTCGCCGGCAACGGCCTTACTGTTACGGGCGGCACTCTGGCCGCCAATTACGCCCGGGCACCGGCCTTGCCGCCGGAACAGGAGTTGATTGCGCCAATCGAACATCCGTTCAAGAAGTATGCCGACATGCAAGTTTGCTTTGGCAACCTCGCGCCGGAAGGCATCGTCTTCAAAGTGTCGAGCCTCCAAAAGCCAGAGTTTGTGGGAGAAGCCCTGTGCTTTGATGCCAGCGATCCAGTGGTCGAAGCCGCGGCGGCCGGGCGGATTCAACCGGGGCACGTTGTCGTCCTACGCTGGCAAGGGCCGATTGGCTCGCCCGGGATGCCGGAATTGTTGGTCGCTTCCTCGGCGCTTTCGACGCCGCAACTGAACGGCAAAGTGGCGCTGGTTTGCGATGGCCGCGTTTCCGGCGTGGCTCACGGCGCCCTTGGCGTGCATTGCTCCCCAGAAGCCGCCGTTGGCGGTCCCATCGCCGTTGTTCGGGATGGAGACCGCATCAGCTTCGATTTGCTGAAAGGCGAAATCCATTGGCACGTCCGCGACGCAGAAGTCGCTGCCCGTCTAAAACAATGGGAGAAACGCCCTCTGCCCGAAGGCATCGACCCCAGCTTGCTGCGTTATGCGGCGTTGGTTTCCCAGGCCAGCCGGGGCTGCGTTTTGCAGGCTTGAACCGGCGGAAAATGTTTGGGCAGTCAAGCCACACCCGGCCGCCAAACTCCGCCCGGCTTGGCTGCTCTCTGCGCTATTGACTCAGCGGCGGCGCTCGTTTAGTATCTCCGCGCTACCCTGAAAGAAACGGCTATGAAAACGATAGAGAGCTCCCTCGACAAACCACGTCCGGACGTTGCCTCTCAGCGCGGCTTCACCCTGATTGAACTTTTGGTGGTCATTGCGATCATCGCCATTCTCGCCGGCATGTTGCTGCCCGCGCTCAGCAAAGCCAAGGCCAAGGCCGACCGCACCCTTTGCATGAGCAACGAAAAACAATGGGGCATCGCCCACCATATGTATGCCGGCGACAACGACAACTACTTCCCTGATAATTCCGATGGCGTCCATTGGAGTTGGATGGGAAAAACGAGTCAAACCTTCTGGAAAGACTACCTCATCGAATCCCGCAGAACCCAAACCGAAAAGGGCAAATTTCACCTCATCTTCTGCCCTACCGACAAATGGCATCGCGTCGCCGACCTCTGGTCAAAAGACACCCCCGTCCCCGACCGCATCCTTACCGGCTACTTCCATCTTCCTCACCGCAAAGCAGACGGCATTTACAATGTCAACGGCGTCGAAGAATGGGTTACCCGCAAGAAAATGGATGGCCGTTACAAAAACGCGCCAATTATGATCGACCGCCTGCAAGGGCTCGGAAGTTGGAACATCTCGAACAACAGCGGCAGAGTCGACTGGTTCACCGAAAGCGCCGGCAAACAAGTCCCCACCGCCAACCACCGTGCCAGTGATGCTTCCCCCGAAGGTGGCAATTTCCTCTTTGAGGACGGGCATGTAGAGTGGCGCAATTTCGACGTGAACAACGCCCGAGACACCATTGACCTGGGAGGAAAACTCGGCAGTTGGCTCTGCTTTTACAAAATCCCCATCAGCGAATAAACCGCCCGTCGCGGCTGTCAGACACAAACCACCGAAAACTTCTGGCCTGAAATCAAGGTTTCGATCTGCTCGCGTTCCAGGACGATCACTCGGCCTGCCTCCAAACCGAGCGCCGCAATGCCAAAAGCCAAACAGTTCTGCACCGTGGCCGCGCCAATGCAAGGGATGTCAAAGCGCATATCGTGATTCTCCTTGGCCACCTTCACTGCTGTGGCGCCGCCGCGCCGTCCCGCCAATTCCCCGCCGCGCCGCAGGCAGGCATCCGTCCCTTCAAAACCCTCCACCGCCAAAACCGTCCCTTCCTTAACCACGGCGCTTTGGCCGATCTCCAGCCGCGAAACCTCCTTGGCGATGCGCCGCCCAAACGCCAGAGCCGCCTTCTGTGCCGAGGACAAAGGGGCACCAAGGAGAAACCCCGCCGCAAGCATGAGCGGGCGCAGCCACGGGGTCGCCTCGACCAAGCGGATGCCTTCCTTCTCCAGCTCTTCGGCAATCCCACCGAAGATGGTGTGGGCATTCCGCTCCTTCAACCGCAGCAACAGTGCCGCCGCCCGCAAATCCGGCCGGACGCGAAACAAATTCCCGGGCGCGACTTGTCCGCCCATCACGCATTGCGCGATGCCTTGCCGCTTGAAAAACTGGATCATCCTAGAGAGTTGGCCGACGCGGAGATAGGCGATTTCGTCCACCAACGCGCCCAAGGCCGGGTCCGTTTCCCCTTCAAAACCCACGGCCGCCAATCGGCCCACGCCCCCGGCTCGCGCCAGGCGGGCGATCTCCTGCGGCAGAGACCCGCTGCCTGCAATGATGCCCAATGCGTCCAAAGCCATAGCCTGACCCTACCGGAACTCCAAAGAGCGGCAACGCAAAAGTTTGCTGCTTGCCAACGCGCCTCGACTCGGCATTCTTCCCGCTGATGCGCCGCTGCGCTATCCATCTTTTCAACATTGGCTGCCTGGCAATCATTCTCATCGGCGTGCCTGCCGCTGCCAGCGTTCGTTTCGGTCCCCTTCAGATTATCTCCCGTTCCGCAGCGGAATTGGCCACTCTCGCCGCTCTGGCCGCTGTTGTTCTGCTGGACGGGGTCGGCTGTTTCACCTTGGCCGCCAAGCCCAAGGAAAAGGCTCTCTGCCGCAACTGGGCTTTGAGCGCGGCCGCGCTGTTTGTTTTCCACTGGGCGCTTTTTGAAGGCTTTTTCCATTTTGATTGGC
The DNA here is from genome assembly GCA_965214825.1 of uncultured Pedosphaera sp. Classification (GTDB taxonomy): domain Bacteria; phylum Verrucomicrobiota; class Verrucomicrobiia; order Limisphaerales; family AAA164-E04; genus UBA2970. The sequence continues at coordinate 22,023 of OZ243981.1, read as the reverse complement.
TCAGACAGGGTTTCTTGTGGTTGCGCTCCTTTTTTTGAATCCGCCGCCGCATTTATTCTTTTAGAAAACCGTTTCCTTCTTGTATAGCGTCCCAAATGCTCGCGAAGGTATATTCTGCGGCCGTGAACGGCATTCATGCTTATCCGGTGGAAGTTGAAGTCAACGCCGGTTGGGGCGATACCAAGATACTCATCGTTGGCCTCCCGGATGCCGCCGTCCGAGAATCCCGCGATCGCGTCACCACTGCCCTCGTCAACAGCGGCTACCGCTTTCCGATGGGCAAGACTACCATCAACCTGGCGCCGGCCGATGTCAAGAAAGAAGGCCCCAGCTTCGACCTTCCCATCGCCATCGGCATGTTAGCCGCCAGCGAGCAATGCCCCACCGATGGCCTCAGCGACTATGTCATGGTCGGCGAACTCGCCCTCACCGGCGCCATCCGCTCCGTCAAAGGCATCCTGCCCATCGCCATTCGAGCGAAAGCCGAAAACAAGAGAGGCCTGCTGGTACCTCAAGCCAACGCCAGCGAAGCCGCCATTGTGGACGGTATCAACGTCTACCCCCTGCAAAACCTCAGACAAGCCATTGAATTCCTGGATGGCACGCAAACCATCAACCCCGTCCGGACGGATTTGGCCGAGCTGATCGCCGCGGCGCTAGTGGCAGAAGTGGACTTCGCCGAAGTGCGCGGCCAGGAACTCGTCAAACGCGCTCTCGAAATCGCCGCCGCCGGCGGGCACAACCTCCTCCTCATCGGGCCGCCCGGCACCGGAAAATCCATGCTGGCCAAACGGCTCCCCACCATCCTGCCTCCGCTCACCCGGGACGAAGCTCTCGAAACCACCAAAATCCACAGCGTTGCCGGCCTCCTCGCTGCCAACCAGTCCCTCGTCACCCAACGCCCCTTCCGCTCTCCCCACCACACCGCCAGCGACGCCGGCCTTCTCGGAGGCAGCGCCAACCCCGTCCCCGGCGAAATCTCCATTGCTCACAACGGCGTGCTCTTCCTAGATGAACTGCCGGAATTCAAACGCAGCGTCCTCGAAACCATGCGCCAACCCCTGGAAGAAGGCCGTGTTACCATCTCTCGCGCCGCCGGCTCCACCACCTTTCCCGCCAACTTCATGCTCATCGCCGCCATGAACCCCTCGCCCGATGGCAAAATGCCCGCCGACTCCCAATGCTCCCCGCGCGAAATCCAACGCTACCTCGGCAGAATCTCCGGGCCGCTCCTCGACCGCATCGACATGCACGTCGAAGTCCCCCTCATTCCCTTCAAAAAAATAGCCGGCCAACAAACCGGCGAAACCTCCGCCGCCATCCGCCAACGCGTCATCGCCGCCCGCGCCATTCAACACCGCCGCTTCCAACAACACCGTGCCGTCAACCACAACGCCGCCATGAGAAGCCGGCACCTCAAACAACACTGCCTCCTGAGCCCCTCCACCCTCGACCTCCTGCGCCAAGCCATGGAAGACCTCCAACTCAGCGCCCGCGCCTACGACCGCATCCTCAAAGTCGCCCGCACCATCGCCGACCTCGCCAAAGCCGAACACATCGACATCCCCCACATCGCCGAAGCCATCCAATACCGCAACCTCGACCGCCAAATCTGGGGTTGACCCCCGAAACGCCGTCCACAAAAAACCAGCCGGCGCCATCCACAGCCGACGCAAGCCATCCGCCACAACATCTTTGAAGGCTAGAACTTTCCCTTGCCCGCGCGAGTTTCCAAATAATCCGACAACCGCGCCAGAGCCTGTACCGTTTCGTTGCTAATGTGATGCTCTAACCCCTCGATATCCCGCTCCTGCGCTTTCTGCGAAACCTTGAGCAAGGACAGAAAACGTTTGAGAATTTCATGCCGCTCATGGATGGCGAGAGCGACTCTTTTGCCCTCCTTGGTCAAAGTCATCCCGCGATACTTCTCGTAATTGAGCAGCCCTTCAGTCGCCAATTTCTGCACCATCGAAGTGACAGATGGCTGGTTAATGCCCAAGGCGTTGGCGATGTCGATAGCCCGCGCGTAGCCTTTCTCCGTGATGAGCTCGTGGATTCTTTCGAGGTAATCTTCGGCAGAAACGCTGTTTTTATTCTTGGACGGCGGCACGGAGGAAGTTTGGCTAAACAAAATTTATTATTCAAGAAAAAAGAAAGTTTATTTTCCAAATAGTTATTGACTCGTCAATTAATTGCCTTAAATTGCTTTCGGTTTTTGAAATCTAGCCGAAACTAATAAATTGAGATGAAACTGATAACCGCGGCAGCCCGCTGCTTCCCTGCCGCTTTGCTGCTCCTCAGCTGGGGAGGCGGCCTTCAAGCCGGTGAGTCGGCGCGGAATCTCCGCCAGTTTGCGACAGACCGCCCGGACGTTACCGAAAGCCCGGCGACGGTGGAAAAGGGGCGTTTTCAACTGGAGAGTTCTTTCTTCCACTTCTCGCGGGATGATTTCGAGGGCATCCGGACGGAAACACTGAGCATCGGCGAGAGCAATATCCGGCGAGGCTTGACGGAGCGTTTGGAAGTGCAGCTCGCCGTCGCGCCCTACATTCGCAAGACGGTGCGCTCTGCCGAGGGGAGAACCGCTGCGGCGGATTTCGGCGATCTTGTCGTCCGGCTTAAATATAACCTTTGGGGGAATGACGGCGGCACTACGGCCTTCGGTTTGATGCCGTCGGTGAAAATTCCAACGGGAACGGCTGTCGGCAATGGCCGATGGGAAGGCGGCGCGATCGCGCCTTTTTCCTGGCAGGCGGGGGAGAAGTGGAGTCTGGGCGGCCAGTTTCAAGTGGACCGCGTCTTTGACGAGCATGCGGGCGACATGGATTGGCAAGTGTCCCACACGGCGGTTTTCGGATGGGAGGTTGCCGAGAGATATGGCATTTACCTCGAATATCTTGGGGTTGCTGGGAATTCCTATCAGCCCTTTTTCAGCGGGGGCATGACTTGGGAGCTGGCGGATGAGATTCAACTTGATTCCGGGGTTTTGGCCGGTTTGAACGATGCGGCTGAAGACATTGCCTTTTTCGCCGGCATTTCCTGGAGGTTTTGATTTTTTGAACGGAAAGATGGAAAGATGAAGCGATTCAATTGTCCTCTGTTGCTGGTGCTGTTGGCCGGCGTTTTATTAGGCTGTTCGCCGGATGGGAACCGCCCGGCGGAAGCGAAGCCTAACGAAGCGAACGCCGGCCAAGGCCCGGCGGCCTATCCCTACCAGGCGGCGGCCACTGTGGGGATGATTGCGGATGTCGTGCGCCAAGTTGCGGGAGACAAGGCCGCGTTGACGAGCTTGATTGGGGAAGGCGTGGACCCGCACTTATACAAACCCACCCGGAGCGATGTGGTGGCGATCCAGCGGGCCGAGATCGTTTTCTACAACGGCCTGATGCTCGAAGGCAAAATGGCGGATGTCCTAAAGCTAGCGGCTCAGGAAGGGCAGCCGGTTTGCGCCGTGAGCGAAGAGATTTTGAGACAAGGGAATTACGAGATGATTGACGAATCGAACCGTTACGACCCGCATATGTGGATGGACGTCCAAGGGTGGATGCGGGCGACTGAAGTAGTGGCGGCGGAGCTCAGCGCATTCGACCCCCGGAACGCGGAGGCGTACCGGAAGAACGCCGAATCTTATCTGGAGGAACTCCGGCTATTGGACGATTACGCGCGGGAGGCGATCGCGTCGATCCCGCAGCCGCAGCGCGTCCTAATAACGGCGCACGACGCTTTCGGCTATCTGGGGCGGGCTTACGGCCTGGAAGTGCGCGGCATTCAAGGCTTGAGCACGGAATCCGAAGCGGGCGTCAAAGACATCGAAACATTGGTTGCGTTTTTAGTGTCCCGGAAAATTCCGGCCGTCTTTGTGGAAACCTCCGTCGCGGCGCAGAATGTCCGGGCTTTGGTAGAAGGTGCCCGTGCTCAAGGGCATGAGGTCCAAATCGGCGGTGCCCTTTTTTCGGACGCCATGGGAAACCCCGGAAGCTATGAAGGCACTTACTTGGGGATGATTGATCACAATGTAACGACCATTGTCCGCGCCTTGGGCGGGGAAGCCCCGGAAGGCGGGATGAATGGCAAACTGAGCGGAAAGACATCGCACTAGCTTGCTGGTGCGGAGGAGGGGCAGCGTTTCCAGCATCCCTTCTCCCGCCGCCTGACGCAGGATAAAACAGCCATTTATGATTCGTTTGTTTCAGATGGATCGAGCGACGCAGGCCGCGGCTCAGGGGGGCAGCGGTGAACGTGAAGCTGGCTATCCCGAACATTCGCCCGCTTCGCCGCTTTCCATCCATGATCTGACCGTCGCCTACCATCGCAAGCCGGCGGTGTGGGATGTTGACTTGGAAATCCCGGAAGGGAAATTGGTTGGACTGATCGGCCCCAACGGCGCCGGCAAAAGCACCCTGCTCAAAGCCTGCCTTGAACTGGTTCCGAAGGCTTCCGGCCTGGTGCAAATCTACGGCCGACCCTACCGCAAGCAGCGGCATCTCGTCGGTTACGTGCCGCAAAGGGAGAGCGTGGACTGGGATTTTCCGGCGAGCGCCCTGGATGTGGTGGCCATGGGTGGCTACCGCCGGTTGGGCTGGTTCAAGCCAGTCAACAAACGCTGCCGGGCGGAAGCCATGCAGTCATTGGAACGCGTGGGAATGGCGGACTATGCCGGGCGGCAAATCAGCCAATTGTCCGGCGGCCAGCAGCAGCGCGTTTTTCTGGCACGGGCCCTGGCGCAAAGGGCCCGGCTTTATTTGATGGACGAGCCGTTTGCCGCAGTCGATGCCGCGACCGAGCAGGCTATCGTCGAGCTGCTGCATGAGCTCAAAAAACGGGGACAAACTTGCTTGGTCGTGCATCATGACCTAGCCACAGCCGCCGAATACTTCGATTGGACCGTCTTGCTCAACATGCGAGTAGTCGAAGCCGGGCCGACCAAAGAAGTCTTTCATCAGGAAAATTTGCGGAAGACCTACGGCGGCAAGCTGACCGTGCTCTCAGCGGCAGCGGAAGCGGCACAACGCGCTGGAGAATGAAAGCAGCGCATTGGAAAGGCTTGGGTTTCTGGCTCTTTCTGGCTGGGGCAGCGGCGGCAGCCGGCGCCTCATTTCCCGATCGCGGCGGGGAGCCGCTTCATCCCGCCAGCACCGAACCGCCCATCGCGTTGCCCTCGATGACAGATTTTTGGCGCGTTGCTTCCCTGCGCGATTACAACACGCGCCTAGTCGTCCTCAGCGCTTCCCTGCTGGGCATTGCCAGTGGTTTGGTTGGCGGCTTTTTGCTACTGCGCAAACGTTCGCTGATGAGCGACACCCTCTCGCACGCCACGCTTCCCGGCATCGGCATCGCCTTCATGGCAATGGTGGCTGCCGGCGGCGATGGCAAGGCGCTGCCGGGGCTTCTCCTGGGAGCGGCGGCGGCCGGAGTCTTCGGTTGCGCCATGGTGTTGGCCATTCGGAACGGCACCCGGCTCAAAGACGACGCGGCCATGGGGATTGTGCTGAGCGTCTTTTTCGGGCTCGGCATTGCGTTGCTGGGAATGATTCAAAAAATGCCGGAAGGCAGCGCCGCTGGGTTGGAGTCGTTCCTCTACGGCAAGGCGGCCTCGATAGTGTTTCACGATCTCCTGGCGGTTACTGGCGTGGCGCTGATAGCGATTATCTTTTGCATTCTGTTGTTCAAGGAGTTTCAGATGCTCTGCTTTGACGAGGCGTTTACAGCTGCCCAAGGGTGGCCAGCAAGAACGCTGGATGCCGCGATGCTGACTTTGGCGACGATGGTGACGGTGGCCGGGCTGCAGGCAGTGGGGTTGATCTTGGTGATTGCCTTTTTGATTACACCAGCGGCGGCGGCGCGTTTCTGGACGCACAACCTGGGCGCGATGCTGGTTTTGGGCGCGGCCATTGGCGGCCTCAGCGGATGGCTCGGCGCGGTGGTCAGCAGTTTATTCCCGCGCTTGCCGGCCGGCGCCGTCATCGTCCTGATTGCTGCCGCGCTCTTTCTGGGCAGCATGTTCTTCGGCGCGGCGAAAGGCGTTTTGGTTCGGCTGGCGCGGCAGGCCGAACTCAAACGAAAAATCGGCCGGCAACACCTGTTGCGGGCGGCATATGAATGGCTCGAAGCTCAAACCGGCCTTCTCGAACAACACCGCGCGGCGAACCAGCCAATCGGGATGCGCAGCCTCTTGGCCTCCCGCTCGTGGTCAACGAGATCATTTCAGCACGAAATCCAATCAGCCTACAACGACGCCTTGATCGAACGATACGGGCCGGACGATTTATTGCTTTCGGAAACCGGCTTTCGAGAAGCGGCAAAGGTGACGAGAAACCACCGTTTATGGGAGCTTTACCTAATCGAGAACGCAGACATCGCGCCCAATCACGTGGACCGCGACGCGGACGCTGTCGAACATGTCTTGGGAGAAGAACTCGTGCGCAAACTAGAAGAACTGCTGCCGGCATTCCATGACGCGAAACGCAGTCCCATGCCTGGAAGCCCCCATCCGCTGGTCAAGAGAGGCGTTTGATGGAATGGCAAACCATTGACACCTGGATCGTGGCAACCGGCGTCTTGTGCGCCATGGCCTGCGCCCTCATCGGCAACTTTCTGGTGCTGCGGCAGATGAGCATGATGGGCGACGCCATCTCCCATGCCGTTCTGCCAGGACTGGCGGTTGCTTTTCTCCTGACCGGAAGCCGGGCGAGCATCTCCATGTTCCTCGGTGCGGCGGCGGTGGGCGCGTTGACGGCAGTCTTCACCCAGTGGATTAGCCACTTCGGGCAAGTGGACCGCGGCGCAGCTATGGGGATTGTCTTTACAACGCTCTTCGCGGCAGGGCTGTTGCTGATTGCCCAAGCGGCAGACCACGTGGATTTGGACCCCGGCTGTGTGCTCTATGGAGCCATCGAGCTGACGCCTCTAGATGTGTTGTGGGAGCTGCGCTGGGGAGAGACCGTGATTAAAGTGCCGCGGTCCTTTGCGGTTTTGGGCGGCATTTTTCTCTTCAACCTTTTATTTGTCCTCCTCTTTTTCAAAGAACTTCGGCTCAGCTCATTCGATCCCGAACTAGCCACCGCCCTCGGTTTCAGTGCCAAAACCATGCACTATTTGTTGATGATTGCCGTGGCCGTTACCGCAGTCGCTGCCTTCGAAGCAGTGGGGAGCATCATCGTCATCGCAATGCTGGTCGTTCCGGGGGCCACTGCCCATCTCTTGACAAACCGGCTAGGCGCCATGATTGGTTTAAGCTTGGCCCTTGCCGCCATTGCCGCCGCTGCTGGCCATCTCGCCGCCTTGACAATTCCCCCGTGGTTCGGTTTTACGGAAACCTCGACTTCGGGAATGATGGCAGTGGTTGCGGGTTTGCTGTTCCTGCTGGCCGCCGTATTCGTCCCGCGCCGTCCAAAAATTCGAGTCAAAGAAAACCCGCCGGTTGCCGCCAACCAAAAACAACGCCAGCCGCCGCCGCATTAAGGCTTGACGGGAAAAAGCTCTATTGCTTGCATATCTGCCATGAAGGTTTCACTGATTACATCGATACTGCTTTGTTTGGCTGCGTTGGGTCTTTCCGGTTGCTACTCCACCGTTGACGGCGGACGGAAAACCGGCCTGCCCTGGATGAAAGACACTATCGAAGGCCGCTACCAACGCCCCGTCGAAGAACTCTACCGAGCCGCGCTCGAAGTGCTGCGCTTCAACGGCACCATCGTCAGCGAAAACCGAGTTAACAAATCCCTCACGGCAAAAGTGGACACTTCCACAGTCTGTGTCCAAGTCGAAGCCGTCGGCCCCAAAGTCAGCCGCATCCTCGTCCAAAGCCGCACAAAATTCAGTCGCCCCAACATCGACCTCTCCAGCGAACTCGAAAAACAAATCGCCCTCCGCCTCTCGAAATAACTGCAACGGCAGAAGATTCGAATTGTCCAGCCACCGACGCCAAGCTAGCAAAAAATATAATCCACCGCCCTTTGTGTTCCGCAAAGTAATCCACGCCAAAAACTAAGCTATGGACGAAAACTCAGTTATCGGCTTTTGATTTGCGTTTAGTTGACCCGGCGGCCGCGCAACTCCATCCGAAGGTAGTGAATACGTTTTCGGGCTTGAGTGGCGTGGGCGGTGTTGGGGAAGCGCTCGGAGATCTGTTGCAAGCATTCTTTGGCCTCTTTTATATCGCCGCCAAGTTTGATGTGCCAATCGGCCATCAGATTAAGCCAGCGGACGACTTGGCGCGGCGATTGGTTCCTGTAGTTTACCATTATTTCCAGTTGCTCAATCGCTATATCGAGCCGTCGATAATGATTGACGTAAAGGCGGGCCAGGTTTTCTCTGGCCTCCAAATCCAGCGGGTGCTCTTTCAATTGCCGGATGTATTCATCGGCCAATTCTTCCGGCCTCTTTTCGTTTCTCTGAAAATCTGATCTCTTTCCTTGGAGTCCCAGTCGCCGGTCGAACTCTTTGACGGCCACACGAACCGGCTGTTTCTTCGCTTCGAGGAATTCTGCCGAAGCCATATGCGCGAGACGCTGGGCCGCAATCATTTCCTGTTCGGTTCCGGGGCATAGAGACTGGATACGTTCCAGGCATTTTCGAGCATTCTCGCGGTCAGCGTACTTCTCCAGATAAACATCAGCCATATGAGCTAGAGCGCGGAAGATATTTTTTGGAGGATGCGGGCCGTTTTGAAGATATTCTTCCAAAACTGCCTGCGCCTCCCCGACCTGGCCGAGGTCTTTCGCGCATAAATCGACGAGCAAAAGAATCCCCGTGATATCTCCGGGAAACTCTTCAAGCTGTCTACGAACTACCGCCGCCGCTTCAGCATAACGGCCGCGCTTTCGGCGAGCTTCAGCAATGGCATAAAGCGGCTGCCGAAAAGTCTTCGTTCCGCCGCTGTGAAACAAATCGGCAAGAAACGCGACAAACGGCCGCCCATACCGCAGCACACTCCACACAGCAAGCCAAACGCCCGCAACAAAAACAACCCAGATCAAAATATTCCCTATAAAACTGCCTGCACCCATCGCCTTTGTATCCTATGAAAAATCGCGCCCAGTCTTCCAATGCCGTTCCAACAGATTGAAATTTATACCGCTATCATTTTTCGCTATCATTTTTAAAAAAATGCGAATGTTATCAAAGGCTTTATGATCTAGATCCCAATATCCCTGCTTCGCTGCCACGCCTACTGAATGATGCGCCTTGAGCTTTGTTGTCAGATAGGCATGGGCGCGAGCTTTGTCTGGTTGTTTGATGTCTCTATCTGGCAACGATTCAACACACTTGAAGAAATCATCAATACAGCAATTTTCCGGTGTATCCTCGAAGCTCTTGCAAAGCAACGTCTCAAGTACCCCCTCGCGATTATTGCCTGGCAGTATCAGCACCGTGACTGCTGGATGAGTATCCGTGCGTTCTTCAGGGCAAGACGGCACCGGCAGATTGGCATTCCTCAACAAAGACTGAACACTTTGGAACGCCGACTGAGCGGACGTTTCCGCATCACGAACGATGCCGATACTCTGCACAGTTCGAAATTTTGGCGCGTTCGCAAGCGCACGTAGGAAGCCACTCAGTTCGTTCACACCGCCGAAGTTTTGGACTTGAATATCTTCTGCAAGCGATAGGTGGTTGATGAATGCCTCAAAAAAGTTGCGCGGATCATTGCCCTCGACGAGAAGCTGGATTCCCGATTTGATGTTTATATCTTGCATACTTAGCGAACTTCAAAATTATGGCGGAACGATGCAGCAATTGAATCGGATTTATATGTGATGCAGTGATTCATTTTGTCAGTATCAACTTCGATCCGGTGCAGGAGAAAGCCCTCAGAGCCAAGGGTTTGATACGCCGCCTCTATACATTCGTAGCTATGCGTAGTCGCAAACACCTGCGTGTTAAACTGCTTGGCCACCTCATCAATGATCCGCCAGATATCGGGCAATGCGGAGTGGTGAAATCCAGTTTCAACTTCATCTACCAGAACGACGCCATCCGGCATGGAAGTGATGGCCAAAACGATCCAGGCAATCAAGTTCATGCCTTCGCCCATTACGGACAGGGGCACCAATTCCGGCAGCCCAATATCTCCCCAGATCATGGGCATCCCGCTGGCGGAATTGTCCTCAATGCTTTGTAGTTTTGGTTCGATGATCTGTAGTGCCTTTAAGAGCACATCCCCCTTTTTCCGCTTTCTCAATTCTCCAAGCCTTACGGCATATTCTTGGGTATTTCGGTTTCGAGGCAGGAGAATTATCGCCTGAAACGGGAGATTTATAATGTCAGGCTGATCGATCTCAAACCTCTGTCTATTCAGATTCAGGCTTATGCGGTTTTCAACAGGTTTCTCTGAACCAATGCTATATCGAAATATGAGCGAATGGTCGTCAATCAGATTCGTTGCTGAAACAGGGCCAGGTTGGTTAGTAGCGTCGAGAGGAATTTTAATGGTGGATTGCCGACCCGGCTCAATTTCCAAAGCTAGCCGGCCCTGTGATTTGTGCTCCCCCTCAATCTTAATAGACTGTTCCATGTTCAGATCGGAAAAGAGTTGTTTCCAAAAGAGGTTGGCACGTGGAATGTTCAATTCCAAACCCCGAATGACATTGGTGTTGGTTGCCATTTGTGGGTTCCCGCCTCCGACTAGAAGAAAAATGGTCTCGAGCAAACTGGTCTTGCCAGAGTTGTTTTTACCGGCAAACAAGTTGATTCTGCCCAATGGGTTAATGGTGAGATCGCGGAAGCCGCGAAAACCCCGTATCTGTAATTGTGTCAACATAGCTTTTACTCTTCACTGCTGCACTGAGTGCGTTGAAATTATCGAAACTATAGCCGCTGCCGTTCGAATGCCTTGAACTTAACCGTTACTTTCTGTCGTTACAACAATTTAATTTTCGTCCCAGACACGGGCGATGGTGTCCTGAATCTTCCTCTCAAAACGCTCGATCAGCTCTCGATTGGCGTCCACGAGGGCCTGTTCCGCTTCGATCTCGGCGACGATTTCCCGTTGCACTTCCAGGGGTGGCAGGGGGATTTGAATTTCTGATAACTGACTCTTGGTAACTCCTTGTATTGTGGAACCTTGACTAATTTGCTTGAAATTATCAACCCGGTCCTTGAGTACGTACACGAGATAATCGGCATCGACGCCCGCTTTTACTATCAGTCCTTGAGAGTCCTGACTGATACAAACGTCAAAGTCATTTCTAAACAATTTGCCCAGTCCGACTCGTGTTACGACGATGACACTCCCTTTCCTGATTAAGTTGGTTGCCGACTCTTGAATGGCTTCTTCTGTGATGTACTTTCGTGGTTTTGCCGTCTTGAGATCCACAATATCCGCGCTAGTGATCCACGGAATATTGCCTTTCCAGTATACTTCATTTTTCGTTGAAGGCGTACCACCGCTTAGAATAACGTCACACACATCCCGCACCTTCACCAGTGGCCAATTGGACTGCCTTATCTCTTTCTCCCGATACCGCTCGCCGCTCAAATTATACTCGCCACCTTCCGCAATCTTCGCCTTTTCCACCACCGGCCACGCCGGGTCAATCGCGATGTGTGGCCGGTAGTTGTCGACCACGGCCCGCGCCCCGTCAATCACCTTCTGGTACATCTCAAGTTCAGTTACGATCTTTTTCTGCACTGTCAGTGGTGGTAGAGGAATTTGGATATCACGTATTTCAAGGTTTATCCCCCCTATTACACCCTTAATGAAGGGCTGGAGATTCTCTTGGAATACATCGGATTGCATTGTGGAGAAGAGATAGTAAGGATGTACCGTTGCTTTAGCCCTCAGGATAAAGACATGTTCATTGACAGCGGATGGAATGTCATATGGAAAATATCCTACCTTTCCAGTAGTGGCGCCGTCTTTGACAATCAATACATCGTTTCGTTTGAGAATGCCTTTCTTCATTCTGTGGAAATGTTTCTCCGATATGTATTTCATATTGTTGAACCGTATGTTTCCTTTATCATCAATTTGCTGACCGCCTATGCTTGGAATTCCAGAGTCAAGTCCCCCACCCTTTTGGCGTGAACCACTCTCGATATCGGCAATCATGCCTAGGGATACCATTGGCCAATCATCGCTAAGAGTTATGTTATCCCGATACCGCTCCCCGCCCAGATCGTACTTCCCATCCGCCGCAATCCTGTCCTTCCCGACAACCAGCCCCAGAGTCGTCTGAAAACTATACATTCCCTCCCTAGTCCGCAGTCGCTGCAAGTACTCCGTCAGCTCGGCGCATGCCTGCGGCAGGTCATCGCGGTCTATTGGCCTGCGCTGCGCGCCGAGGTCGTAGCCGTCGTTCTCTACCTTGAAGAAGGCGATGCGGTCCGTCTTTTTGGCCAGCGACTTGTCAAGAATCAGAATCGAGGTCTTGACGCCGGAGTAGGGGTTGAACACGCCGGCGGGGAGGGAGACGACGGCGACCAGATAGTCCTCGACCAGCATCTTGCGCAGCTGTCTGTGCGCGTTCTGGCTCTGGAAGATGGTGCCCTCCGGCACGATGATGCCGGCGCGCCCGCCGGGCGTCAGGTGCTCGGCCATGTAATCGACGAACAAGACCTCGCTGCGTCTGGACTTCACTGAGAAGCGGTTGTGCGGACGGATGCCGCCCTTCGGCGACATGAACGGCGGGTTGGCTAGGATGACGTCGGCGTACTCGTTCCAGCGGTCATCGCTCGTAAGCGTGTCGTACTCGTGGATGCGCGGGGCGACGAAGCCGTGCAGGTACATGTTGACCAGCGAGAGGCGCACCATGTCCGGCGAGATATCGTAGCCTTTGAAGTTGGTGGCGAGGCGACCTTTTTCGTCGGGCGTCAACATGGATGGACAGGATTGCCAATGTTGTTTTTCATCCTGAATATCCTGTCTATCCATGTTCGCTCTCAGGATGTGCTTGTACGACGATATGAGGAACCCGGCGGTGCCGCACGCGGGGTCCAGCACAACCTCGTTCTTCTTCGGGTCCACCACCTTGACGATAAAGTCGATGATGTGGCGCGGGGTGCGGAACTGTCCGGCGTCGCCCTGCGCGCTCAAGACGGACAGCAGGTACTCAAAGGCGTCGCCCAGACGCTCGGAGTGGTCGTAACTGAACTCGTCAATGACTTTCAGGAACGCGCGCAGCGTCTCGGGGTCGCGATAGGGTAGTTACGCGTTGTTGAAGATGTCGCGGAACAGCGGGGGGATGCCGGGGTTTTCGGGCATCCGGGTGATGGCTTCGGCGTAGAGGTTCAGGGTCTCATAGCCGCCGAGACCGGGGCGCATCAGCTTGGCCCATCCGTAGCGCGTGAAGTCGCCCGCAAAGAACGTGCGCTGTCCGCCCAACTCCTCGCTCTCCGAGTCTATGTCGTCCATGAACTTGTAGATGAGCGCAATGGTGATCTGCTCAACCTGGCTCTTGGGGTCGGGCACCTTGCCCACGAGGATGTCGCGGGCGGTGTCGATGCGGCGTTTGGTTTCTGTATCTAACATGGATGCACAGGATGCTTTTTCTTTATTTTTTATCCTGAATATCCTGTCTATCCATGTCCAAAGACTCTGTTACATGGATTTACAGGATGGGCAAGATGTATCTAACATGGATGCACAGGATGAATAGAATTAAGTTCGGGTGAAACGTTTGGATTCAAGCCGCGGGTTGCCAAAGTTGAAAAGCAATCCGACTTTGATGCCGGTAGCGTTCAGATAATTGATAACCTGCGCCTCGTGTTCCGGAAGTAGTGCTTTTACCGCTTTGAGCTCAACGATGACGTTCTTCTCCACAAGCAGATCCGCGTAGAAATTGCCAATGGGCTTTCCACGAAAATGCACGCCAATCGGTTTTTGGCATTCGACCGATAGTCCCTCATCTGCAAGCGCAACCCTCATGGCTTTTTCATAAGCAGATTCCAAGAACCTGTTTCCCAGATCATTGATCACCTTGAAAGCACAACCACTAATTCTCCGCGTCAACTCCCGATGTAGTTCCTTCGCACCCTGCCTATCCTGTTCATCCATGTTCCTTTTTACGCCGCAAACTGGTTCAGGGAAACGTAATCCTTAACGTATTCAGGAATCAGAGAACGGTATTTCTCCGGCACGGCGCGGTAATCCTGGATGGAGAAAACCGGATTGGTGGCGAGATCGGTGAATTGACCTTTTTCTATAATGTGACGAATCTGACCATTGGTGATGTAGGCTTTAAAGAAGTTCTTGGTTGCAAGAATCTCTCCGGCTTCCTCAGGTTTGTAGTCGGTGACGAACTTGGCGAATTCTTCTTCCAGCAACTCATCCTTTGATTTGAAACACGGGATGATGTCAAAGATTTTCTCCAGTATTTCACGCAGAGTCAAGCGACGGTCCACAGCAGCAGCTTCACGCAGCTTCTTGAGGTTATAGTATTCTTCGGGTTTGTCGAAGACTTCGCGGTTGACGTAGTCAATCACGCGGTCCCACTGCCCGGTTTCCACGGCGTTGGCTATGATTTCGTCTTTGCGCACGGTATCCGCAAAACGATCAAAGAACATGCGGTCAATCTTCATCCCTTGTGGGCCGATAGGATCTTCCTTGATGGTATTAATGTAGTCCGGGCCGGAGTGTTCGTAAGTGCCGGCAATAACGGTCGGCGCTGACTCTGTCAGCAACATGTGCTCTTTATGACTTTGGGGCAATGCCAACACTTCGTCATAGTTGAACTCAGTTTCAAAGTATTCGCAGTTGGCAAAGAAGTCAAAGAGCTTGAATGTAGTTTTTTCAGGTTCTTTGACACCACCCGCGAGCGCGGGGTCGTGGAGCTGCTCCAGGAAGTTGTGTTTCCGCGTGCCGCGCCCCTTGATCTGAATGAAGTCGGTGGGCGAAAAGATGGGGCGGAACAGTCCGAGGTTCAGGATATCCGGACAGTCATATCCGGTCGTCATCATACCCACAGTAACACAGACACGGGCTTTGCTGGTCTTGTATGCGGGCAGGAAGTTACCTGAGCCAAGTAGGTTATTGTTGGCAAAGTTAATGGTGAACTGCTGGGCGTCCGGTATGTGCGACGTGACCTGGATGGCAAAGTCCGACTGGTATTTACCGGGAAACATGCAGTTGGCCATCTCGTTGAGTATTTGGGTCAGTTTGGCGGCGTGGTTTCTGGCTGACGGCAAAGACGATGGACTTGCCAATTTCACCGCTGACGGGATCGCGTAGCGCGTTCTCCAGGAACGTTTTGCAAAGAAGTTGGTTGGTGTTGTCTGAGAAGAATGTTTTTTCAAAATCGCGCTGCTTATAGGTTTTTCCTTGCTCCTTACCGTCCTGCTGTTGGTAGGTTTCCTCTTGCTCCTCGCCGGTATAGGCGCGAAAGGAAACGGGGAAACCCGGATCGGATAGGAGTTGCGTGGTCACGTCGGTGCGGGCATCCACCACCGTCGGATTGATCAAGTATCCGTCCTTCACCCCATTGAGCAGCGAGTAGCGGAAGGTTGGCTGCCCGCTTTCGCAGCCGAAAGTGCGGTAGGTGTCGAGCAACAGTCGGCGTTCTGTCCCGCGTGGGTCCCGCGTCGTGCTGTCGGTGTGGTCAAAGCCTTTCAGGTAATCCTTTGGTGTGGCGGTCAGTCCCAACTTATAGCCGACAAAATAATTGAACACCGCACGGGCATTGCCGCTAATAGAGCGGTGAGCTTCATCTGATATAACAAGATCAAAGTCGGTAGGTGAAAATAGCGATTGATACTTGTTGTTGAACAGCAAAGACTGAACGGTGGTAACCACAATTTCTGCCGAGCGCCATTTGTCGCCCTTTTCTTTGTAAATCACTGTGCTGAAATCCATCGGGAGCAAGTTCGTGAAGGCCCTTCGGGCTTGCTCTTCCAATTCCAGGCGGTCCACAAGAAACAGCACACGGGAGGCATTGCCAGAGCGAAGAAACAACTTGATAACCGCGGCAGAGACGAGTGTCTTGCCCGTGCCGGTGGCCATCTCAAAAAGGAAGCGGTCACTGCCCTTCTTCACCGTATTTTGTAACGCATGTATCGCTTTGAGTTGGTAATCCCGCAGAAAGCGCAGGTTGTTGGTTTGTATGAAGCCGGGGCGCTCGGCCCGATTCTTCCAAGCTGCTTCGGATGCATAGTTTGGTCGCTGGGTGAGGACGATGTAGTCGTCACCGACTTGCTCCTCAATCAAGCGCTGTGGGTTGGGCGTGACCTTTTGGTAGCCGTCCACCGACTCCGGCGTCGGGAACGCAGTGATGATGTAAGGGTTGCCGCGCTCCAGATCCCAAAAGTAGTGCAAGTTTCCGTTGGACAGGATGACGAAGCGGCAGTTCTGCGAACGGGCGTACTTGCGGGCTTGCTCTTTGCCAGCCAATGGTTCTTTGTCTTCAGACTTGGCCTCCAGCACGATGAGCGGAAATCCCCGGTCGTCGAGCAGCAGAAAATCGACAAACCCTTTGGACGTCTTCTCAAAGTCCGCGCCGAGTTCGTCGATGTCGGATGTCTGAATTGTGACGCCCCGTTCGAGGCAAACGTTGGCAGGCTGATCCCCATCGGCGAAGAAGCGCCACCCGGCTTTCTCCAGCAGCTTGTTGATTTTGATGCGGGCGGCAGCTTCGTTCATGGTTGATGATGTAGCGGTCTCGAATGTCTGCCTGTTGGGAGTTGGCTCCAGAGGCAGGACTTGAACCTGCAACCCGCTGGTTAACAGCCAGCTGCTCTACCATTGAGCTACTCTGGAAACCCAAAAGGGAAAGAAACATTAGGCGAGAAGGGGCGCAGTGTCAAGCGGTTTTTTCGCGATAAGCATTTGTGGGCTTTAAGGGTTTTGGAGGGCGATTTCGTTCGGGACAAATGGATGGACAGGAGGCAGAGGATTGGATTTTTTGTTAAGCGTGTGGCGGTCAACGGGTCGAGTGCCTGCGCGTCACCCTGTTAAGCCCATAAATGCTTATTGCGGGTTTTTGTTGGGGCTGGCAGTTGGGGCAGAAGTAGGCGCTTCTTGCGGTTTGGATGATGCGTTGGATTTTTCCTAAACAGCGGCAGCAAGGGTCGCTTTCCCGTCCATATACGAGCCATTGTTCTTTGCCGGATTGTGCGCCTTTTTTTCGCCCGAAGTAGAAGAGGTTGTCTGAAGCTGCGGTTTTGCGGGCGAGGTTCAGTGGCAGGGTGCTGCCTTGCTGGATGGCTTGCGCCAGGGTGGTTTGGATGCAGCGGCGGAGTTGCCGGGTTTGCGAGGGTGCTAGTTGGCATGAGGGGGTTTGTGGATGGATTCCTGCTTGGAACAGGGTTTCGCAGGCGTAGATGTTGCCGAGGCCGGCGACGAGGTCTTGCGCCAGGAGTGCGGTGTGGATTGGCCGGCGCGAGCGTTGGAGCGCTTGGCGGAAGGTTTTCAGTTGGAAGGTTTCCGATAGGGGTTCGGGTCCCAAGCGGTCGAGACAGGCGGGGTCGAGGGTCATTCGGCCGAAGACGCGGGGGTCGTCGAAGACAAAGCGTCCGCGGTTCAGGTTCATCACGACGGCGGCGTGTTTCGGCAAGGGGGCGTTTTGGGGTTGGAGATACATTCGCCCGGTCATGCCCAGGTGGCCGATTAATTGGGTTGCGGCGGTGTTGGCCGAAAGGGTGAAGAGGAGGAATTTGGCGCGGCGGCGGATGCGGTGGAAGCGGTGTTGCAATAGGCTTTGTTTGAAGTCGGCGGGGTTGTGGGGGCGGATGGAGCGTTCGCGGTGGATGGTGATTTGTTCGATGCGCCGGCCGGGAAGGGTCTCTTGTAGATGGCGCGTCAGGATTTCGACTTCGGGCAGTTCGGGCATTGGTGCGGATTGCGTTTGCCGTTGGTTCAGCCGTAGCGGAAGGGCGGTTCCATTTCGAAGCAGTGGGGCAGGTGCCGCACTTCGTGGATGCGGCCGTCTTTGAGTAGGACTTCGACGATGTCGAATCGGATTTTGATGGGGGGATTGTTGATGGCGCGGAGGTAGTCCAGAGCCGCGATGCTGAGGAGTCGGCGTTTTCGTTGGTTGATTGCTGCTGCTGGCCGCATCCATCGTTCGTCGGAGCGCGTCTTCACTTCTGCGAACACTAGGCAGTCGCCGTCCCGCAGCACGAGGTCGATTTCGCCGCGGCGTTTGGATTTGAAGTTGCGGACGAGCAGTTTCATGCCTTGTCTCTTGAGGTATTTTGCGGCTGCTTGTTCGCCTTGCTGGCCGCGGCGCAGATGGAGGGGGCGTTCTTTGCCGGGGCGCAGCCACGAGCGCAGTTTCGAGAGAAGGCTTTTCACGGGAGGTAGTATTGGCGCACGGGGGCGAAGCTGCGCCGATGGATACGGCACGGCCCCAGTTTTTTCAGGGCTTGGATGTGCGCTTGCGTTGGGTAGCCTTTGTGTTGGGCAAAACCGTAGCCGGGAAATTTCCGGTCGTATTGCCGCATGATTTGATCGCGTGTGGTCTTGGCCAGGATGCTGGCGGCGGCGATGGAGTAACTTTTCGCGTCGCCTTTTGCTAGAGCGGTTTGTTGGGTTTCGATGGCTTGGACTGGCAAGCCGTCGATGAGGACGTGGTCCACCTGCGGTCCCAGTTGTTGCAAGGCTCGGACCATTCCCCGGTGGGTTGCGTTCAGGATGTTTAGTGCGTCGATTTCGGGCGGCTCCACGGCGACGACGGCGCGGGCGATTCCGGTTTGCGCGGTCAAGCGGTGGAAGAAGGTTTCGCGTTTTTTTTCGGCCAGCGTTTTTGAGTCGTTGAGGCCGCGGAATTCTTCCGGCATCCCACTGCGAATCCACGAGGGGGGAAGAATCACCGCTGCAACCACCACTGGTCCGGCCAGCGGGCCGCGCCCGGCTTCGTCGATTCCGGCGACGCATTGTTTGCCGGCAGCGGTCAGGGCACGTTCAAAGTGAAACCGATCGGCAGACAAGGTTCAAACGCGCGCTATTTCAGGGAGGCCAGGAATGCGATCAAGTCTCGCAGTTCCCGTTTGGACAGTTGGGCTGCTAGGTCGCGCATGGGCGAGGGTTTCCGGGAGCGCGAGGCGATGTCAGCTTTGGCCACTTTGATACGTCCTTCTTCCAGAGAGGCAAGCGTCAGTTCGGTTTCGGTTTCTTCCTGCACGATGCCTGTGTGGGAGAGGCAGTTGTGGAGTTTTACCTGGACGGATTCGAATCCCGGCGTGATTTCGTCGTCGGGATGCACGATGGATTCCAGCAATTTTTCGCGGGAAAGCCGGCGGCCAATTCCTGATAAATCGGGGCCAAGATTGCCGCCGCCTTGGTCCGTTTGGTGGCAGCGGGCGCAGGCCAGGCCTTGGCCTTCCTTGAAGAGCTGCCGGCCTTTTTCCGCGTCGCCGCCGTGAAGGGTTCCGCGGTATTGGGTCAAGCGGTTTGCGGGGTGTTGTTGTTCGGCGGCTTTCACTTTGGCTGCCAGGGTTTTGTGAGGGGAGGTTTTGGTGGCTTCCAGGATGTCCAGGACGAGTGCTTTGGGAACATCGCCGGAGAGGAGACGGTCTAGCCAGAGCTCCAGCAGCCGGCCGGCGCGAGGGTCGGAAAGCTCGCTCAGCCCTTGCAGGGCAGCTCGGCGGAGCGGCGTCGAGTCTTCTTCGAGGTCGAGGCGGTAGAGTTGAAGTTGTGCCTCCACGGGTAACTGCGTTTGTGCCTGCTGCGCCAGGGTTGCCAGCTTTTCGGGCGCGTTGTGCCGCAGGGCGCGCAGGGTTTCCCAAAAGTCCGGCCCGCCGGTTTGGGCGATGGCTTGCCATGCTGCCAAACGCACGTTTTCTTCCGCTGCGGGGTTCAGCGTCAGGGACTTCAAGCGCTCGCCTTCAGTGGTCATGCGCAGGGCGAGGATGGCTTTGAGGGCGGCTTCTTGTATCCGGTTGGAGGGATCGCCGAGCAGGTCTGGCAAGGCCAAGCGCAGGGGCACGATTGCTGAGCGTTTGTCGCGTTCGGCGGCCGGGCGCCAGAGGCCGATGACGCGGTCTCTCTTGGGAGGGTTTGCCCAGGCGCCCAAGGCTTCTAGAGCTTCCACCCGCAGGGGTTCGGGGGCTTGGGGGTTGGCCGCGAAGGCAACGAGAAAGGCCGCGTTTTCCGTTTTGCCCAAGCGAAGCAGGGCGTTGAGAGAGCGCCGCAGCACGGGCGCGAGCAGAGCGGGGCGACGGGATAAATCAGCCAGTTGCGGGAGGGCTTCTTTGATGTTTCGGTCGTGAATGGCTCGTGCTGCTTCCAACACGATTTGCGGGTCGCTGTCTTCCAGGTAGATGGCGATCTCTGGCCGCTCCAGGCGCCGCAAGGCCAGCACGGCGCCTAAACGCGCTGCCCGCGCGGCGTCGGAGCGGGCCTGCATCAGGCTTGGCAGGTCGTGAATCCAAGTCAAGGCCATGACTCCGGCGTGCCGGAGATAGGGGTCGGCGTCGGCATTTTCCCGCAGCAGGTCGAAGATCGGCCCGGTGTCTCGGAGGGAAATCAGTTGATTGTCTGTGTCCGATGCCTGGACTTCGTGGTAGCCCCGCAGGACGGTCTTGCCCCACCACAAGGCTCCGTAAAAGCGGACGCGGGGGTCGGGGTCTTTTAGCAGCGACAGGTAAGCGGAGTGAAAGCCCACCACGCCGCGGCCGGCTAATGTCTTTGCTGTCTGAGCGCGCACTTCCGGATCGCGATCGTTGAGGAAAGGGAGGAGGTGGCCGGCGGCGCGGTGTTTGGCCAGGATTTGCCCCAGTCCCCAAAGCGCGTGAAGCCGCGCCAGTTGGTGGTTGCTCTTTTGCGCCACGCGCCGGAGTGCGCTCAGAGGATTCCATCCCAGCACGTCGGTGAGGGTTTCTCCTACTGCCGTTTGTGCCGGCTGATACCGCCCGGCCAATTCGGACTGCGCCTTCAGGCGCAGCCGCCGGTCGTCATGTTCGAGAAGGTCCACCAGTTTCTGGACTGAAAAGTCTTTGAAGTCGGTGGATAAAATTCGTTCGGTCTCTGCTGCTTCGGGCGATGTTGCTGCCAGCTCATTGAACAGCCGCAAGATTCTTCCCTTGCCACTCTTTGCTTCGCCTCCGGCCCAATCGGCCACATACAAGCCGCTCTTGGGGGCAAACCCCACATCAACCGGCGATAAGCCCCAGATCAACTTTCCCGCCATGTTGTCCGCGTTGGTGTCTTGCAATTCTTCGCGGGAGTGTGGCACGGCGAAACTCGCGCCCTGCGGCGACACGGTGAACACTCGCACGCCGCCTGCAAAATCTGCCAAAAAGAAGCGGCCGCGAAAGCGTTCAGGCAGGCCGGTGCCTGGATAGTAAGACAGCCCGGCGGGGCGGTTGCCCACGTGTCCGGCTGGCGGTAGGAGATAGGCACCGGTATTTTCCGCGCCGGCCTGCCAGAGTTTCTCCGCGTTCCAAGGCCCCAAATCGGGCAGCCATTGCCAGCCGATGTGCCATCCAAAATCGCCGTCTTCCACGATGTGGATCAATCTTGCTTGGTCGCCTTGGTTGGTGCCATTGTCCACAGTCCACAGATTCCCGTAGTCGTCGAAGGCCAGGCCTTGCGGGTTCCTTAACCCAACGGCGACTACTTCCAAACGGCTGCCGTCCGGCTCGCACCGAAACACTGCCCCCGTGTCCGGCAAAGCGGCCAGCACCTTCCCCTCTTTCTCGATGTGCGCCCCGCGATCGCCCATCGAAAAATAGAGACGCCCATCCGGCCCCATCGCCGCGCCGTGAAGGTCATGCCCGCTCAAACCAATATGCCCGCCAAAACCCGAATGAAGCGCTTCGCGTTCATCTGCCGCTCCGTTGCCATTGCGGTCCCGCAAAAGCCAGAAATCTGGGATGCAAGCGAACCAAACCGAATCGCCGAACGGCAACACCCCAGACGCCGCACCCGACACAACGGTGTTGAATCCTCCGGCAAATAGAGTCGCCGCATCCGTCGCCCCGTCTCCGTCACGGTCTTCGAGCAAGCGAATCTTCTCGGATTCGACCGCAAGGTCTCCGGCGTCAAAAATCCCGTCCTTGTTGCGGTCTTCTCGAAACTGTTCAGCAATCGACGGATTATCGGGCACTACATAACGTTTCAAAAACGCCCGGCGATCCGCCACTGTGCGG